>OZ252017.1:0-3064122 GCA_965247485.1 Dehalococcoidia bacterium
AGCGCGGCCTACGTCTTCACCGAGGTCGGCGGTGTGTGGGGCCAGAAGGCCAAGCTCACCGCCTCCAACGCCGATGATGACGACCAGTTTGGGCAATCGGTAGCGGTGGACGGTGACACCGTCGTAGTCGGGGCCCAACAAGGCGACAGAAAAAGGGGTTCAGCCTACGTCTTTACCAAGCCCACCGGGGACAACTGGGCCAACAATACTGAGACGGCCAGACTCGCCGCTTCCGACCGCGGCGCAAGTGATTATTTAGGAGCCTCCGTTGCCATACGAGGTAGCACCATCGTGGTCGGGGCGTACGCCGCCGATATCGACCGTGAGGATGATGGCGCTCTTTCCGGCGCGGCTTACGTCTTCACCAAGCCGGCCAACGTTGACTGGGCCAACGATCCAAACAAAGACTACAGAACGGAGTCGGGCAAGCTCACCTTACCCACCGACGAAGAAGAAAAGAGCGACGAGTTCGGAAACTCCGTCGCCCTGGACGGCCAGAGCATGGTGGTCGGGGCACCCGAGGGGAACGATGGCTTCGGTTCGGTCTACGTGTCGGACATCCCGAAATGGGCCTTTTTGGCAAGCGGAGCAGAGACCACGTCCGCCACCGTGAGAGGGTTGACCAACGGTGCGCAGTACGCTTTCCAGGTCCGCGCTGTCGAATACGAAAGTGAAGGCTTGCCCTCGGACATCGTTCGAGCCACGCCCAAAGTCAGCAACGTGGATGAAGCCGGGACGGTGTCGGTGTCCCTGGAACAACCGGAGGTCGGGACCGCGCTGGTCGTCTCCCTGAGCGATCCCGACGGCTTGGTTTCCAACATCTCCTGGCAGTGGGCGAGGTCCTCAGATCGTACGGACTGGAGCGACATCACCGGGGCCAACTCGGACTCCTACACCCCGGTCGCGGACGATGTGGGCATCTACCTCCAGGCAACGGCCTCCTATACGGACGGACACGGCCCGGGCAAGTCCGCACACGCGGTCATGGAACGGCAGACCGCCCAAAGAGGCCCGTCCTTCGAAGGCGACGTCACGTTCACCGTCGATGAGAACAGGCCGCCGGGCAGTCTGGTGGGAGACGCTATCACCGCGAAGGATCCGGACGGCGATGTCCTGACCTACTCGTTGTCAGGAACCGACGCGTCTTCCTTCGTCATAGACGGCTCCACCGGTCAGATCACCGTCGGCTCCGGGACCCTGCTCGACTACGAGTCCGGGCCTACGAGGTACACGGTCGTCGTCTCCGTCCACGATGGCAGAGGCGCCTACGGCGACGACGACTCCACCATCGACGACCTCATTGAAGTGAGCATCTACGTCAGCAACGTGGATGAAGCCGGGACGGTGTCGGTGTCCCTGGAACAACCGGAGGTCGGGACCGCGCTGGTCGTCTCCCTGAGCGATCCCGACGGCTTGGTTTCCAACATCTCCTGGCAGTGGGCGAGGTCCTCAGATCGCACGGACTGGAGCGACATCTCCGGGGCCAACTCGGACTCCTACACCCCGGTCGCGGACGATGTGGGCATCTACCTCCAGGCAACGGCCTCCTATACGGACGGACACGGCCCGGGCAAGTCCGCACACGCGGTCATGGAACGGCAGACCGCCCAACCGGCCGCGCCCAACCGAGCACCTTACTTCATTATTGGCAGTGACAGCGTCACGTTCACCGTCGATGAGAACACGCCGCCGGGCAGTCTGGTGGGAGACGCTATCACCGCGAAGGATCCGGATGGCGATGTCCTGACCTACTCGTTGTCAGGAACCGACGCGTCTTCCTTCGTCATAGACGGTTCCACCGGTCAGATCACCGTCGGCTCCGGGACCCTGCTCGACTACGAGTCCGGGCCTACGAGGTACACGGTCGTCGTCTCCGTCCACGATGGCAGAGGCGCCTACGGCGACGACGACTCCACCATCGACGACCTCATTGAAGTGAGCATCTACGTCAGCAACGTGGATGAAGCCGGGACGGTGTCGGTGTTCCTGGAACAACCGGAGGTCGGGACCGCGCTGGTCGTCTCCCTGAGCGATCCCGACGGCTTGGTTTCCAACATCTCCTGGCAGTGGGCGAGGTCCTCAGATCGCACGGACTGGCAAGATATGGCCGGCGCGTCTTCTTTCACCTATACCCCTGTTGACCTGGACGCGGACAAGTATCTGCGGGTCACAGCGTCTTACGCTGACGGCGAAGGTTCCGGCAAGCAGACACAGGCCGTCTTGAACAACCCGGTCCAGGGACTCCCCGAACCGGTGGCGACACCGACGACCACGGCGACGGACACACCCGCGCCTGAGCCTACTCCAACTCCAACATTAACTGCGCCCACACCCACAGCGGAGCCAGCGCCGTCCGAGGCGGACGGCGGAGACGAAGGATTTCCCTGGTGGGTTATCGTCGCGGTAGTGATCGGGGTAGTCGCCGGAGTCGTTCTCATAATTGTGGTGCTACGTAGCCGGAGATAGGACTGGGAAGAAGTCTTAGCAGCCACCCGGTCAAGACTGACACTTGAGGAACATCCCGCGGCCGTTACTCATAGCGCCACGACCAACTCGAAAGCTCGCAGTACGGTACACTTGTGCCCACCAACAACGCTGTTCTTCAAGCTGTAGCGACATCAAGCCATGGAGAGCGGGGGGCAGCACACCAAATAGGTAAGCCTGCGCCTCACTCGTCTATCTGTGTCGCGATGCGTCATATGCCCCAGCAGCGCCTTCTGCATGACGTGCAGACCCAGAAGCCTCTGGACGCTGCCCCCGCATCCGCCTGGTGACCTCCTGGGCCAAATTCTCCGACTAAAACTCGTCCACGCTCTCGATGATGGCCTCCATGATCTTGCCGGCCGGGGTATCGTCGGCCTGCTCGGTGACAAAGGCGACGTGGACTCCCCTGCGCCTGAGCATGGACTTGAACGCTACGGCGTGTTCGCGCCTGCGGGCGATGCACCCGATTCCGGGAGGTCGGGGCCGTCAAATGGCACGCCGGGGGAGCAGGAAGTCCTGAGTCTATGTCGTTCGATGGCGATTCACCCCGGAGCAGGACAGGACACTCAAGGCAAAGGTGTAGGATAATCTTGGATTCGGCTCGGTCGGGCCTACGGGCCGGTTGGGCTCCTCTGGTCTACAACGAGACTTCCCAGCGAAAAGTTCGCAGTTCAGTACACTTAGGCCCACCACTCCTTGACCTCGCGCGGAGCGCTGGCTGCAGCTACAGGGCGGCGATGGTGACCGCCCGCCGGCGGTTTCTTTGGCCTGGCGCATCGTGCCGGCGTGCGACAGGGCGACTATAGTGGCCCGGCGTCTGCCGTCCGTGCCGTCGACCTGAGCTTAAGCGAATCGGCGCCTACTCGTTTTTGAGGAGCCCGAAGAAGGCGACGCGGCGGAACTCGCGCAGGCCGCGCATGTGCGCCTTGCCGAGAATGTAGCCGCCTGGCAGCTCGACGATCTCGTCGACGATGCTACGAATAGGCAGCGGGTTGGGTGAGTTGGCGTAGTCGAGCTTGAGCACCTCGACATCCGGGTCTTCGATCCCGCGCCCTGGGAAGGTGCGAAAGGGGAAGACCTGCACCGTGCCCGGGACATCGTCGCCCGGCACGCGATACTCGGGCCAGCCCAGCTTCCCGGTCGCTTTCGACCAGGCGTTATCGACGAAGACGTTGTCGCCGGTTTCGCTGCTTGCCTCGAAGGTCTTGCCGAGCTAGGGCAGGTAGATGCGGGTCAACCACTCGAAGAAGGGATCAGAGAGCAGGCCGGTGGACATCGCGATGAGCTCGCCCTCGTGGCGGCCGTGCGGGCGGGGCAGCGCGCCCATGCGGAAGAGGCGGCTGGAAATCTCGAGCGAGGCGTGGCGACTAAGATCGAGACGAGCCCGCGCCAGGCGGGCCTGCCTCGATGCTGCCTCGCGTAGATAGCGAAAAGGGGCGTCTTCCAGAGTTCCTCCCGTTTCGGCGGCGAACGCGAGGAACTCTGCTACCGCGCGCAGGTGCGCTTCAACGGCTTCGGGAGTGGGGTCCAGGACGTCAGGCTCGGCCTCGCGGAGGAAGCCGGCACGTGCAAGAACCTGGGCAGGCGTGCTCGTGGCGATGTCAGTGCCTCTTACGGCGTCAGCTTGGCACGCTGGCGCTGCTGAGCGCGCGAATCAGTGAGCCTGGCCGCGGAAGTTTGTGCTGAAAAACAGGATCAGTACGAGCATGACTACGCCAACGATCACCATGCAGCGCAGGGCAATCAGCAGCTCCCAGAACAGCGCGGCAATCCGTGGCCAGTCGAGTTCTAGCGCCTGGCTTAGGGCGTAGCTCAAGGCGAAGGCGGCCAGCGTCACCACCAGGAGTCGGAGGAAGATGAGCATGACTCTGTCTTGAAAACCGTAGGCGCGGCGGCGGGAGATGTCAACGAGACCGCGGCCTAGAGGCGGGCGACGCAAGCGGTGGAGATGTTGGGCAGGCGGCTGATGTCCGCCAGCGTCTCGGCGTCAAGCTGGTCGTCGAGGCCGAGGACCATGAGGGCGCGGCCACGCACCTTCTCGCGGCCGACGCGCATGAAGCTGATGTTTATGTCTTTCGCGCCGAGGAACGTGCCGACGCGGCCAACGGTGCCGGGCCGGTCTTCGTTCTCGCAGAAGAGCAGGTAGCCCTCGCGGGGGGGGAGACGTCGACCCAGAAGTAGTTGGTTTTGACGATGTGAGGACCGTCCTGGGCCACCGTCGCGGAGACGCTGCTCCTGCCGGTGTTGGTCTTGAGGTGGACGCGGATCAGGTCTTTATAGATGCCGTTGTAGCGGCCCAGCGCTCCGTGATCAGCAGGCCACGCTGCTCGGCGGCGAGGCCGGCGTTGACCAGGGTGATGTTCTCCTCGCTGATCGGCGCCAGGAGCCCTTTGACGACGGACGCTTTCAGAGGTGAGTGGTCGAGGTCAGCAAGGTCGCCGAGATATTCGATCTCAATGCTCTCGAACTGGGCCGTGGAGAGCTCAGTGACGAGGGAGGCAGCCTGGCTCGCGGCCTGCAGGTAGGGCGCGATGACCTTGAAGGTTTCGGCACCAACGGCTGGCAGGTTGACGGCGTAGGCAGCCGGCTCGCCGCGCAAAACGGCGACGACCTGCTGCGCCACTTCGATCGCGACGCGCTCCTGCGCCTCGGCGGCGGATGCGCCGAGGTGGGGCGTGAGGACGACGTTGGGGTGCTTGAGGATGGTGGCGTCTCCGGCCGGCGGCTCGGTCTCGAAGACGTCGAGGGCGGCGCCGGCGACGCGGCCGCTATCGAGGGCACCCAGCAGGGCGGCCGCGTCGATCAGCTCGCCGCGGGCGACGTTTATCACCCGCACGCCGGCCTTCAGCCTCTGGAGCTCGGCCTCGCCGAGGAAGTGATGCGTGGGGGAGCTGTGCGTCGGGTCGTAGAGCGGCAGGTGGAGCGTGATGAAGTCGGACTCGGCGAGCAACTCTTCTTTCGTGCAGACCTCGATCCCCAGGACCTGAAAGCGCTCGGGCGAAACGAAGAGGTCGTAGCCTAGTACGCGCATCTCGAAGGCGCGGGCGCGGCGGGCGACCTTCGACTCGATGCGGCCGAGGCCGGCTATGCCCAGCGTCTTGCCGCGAAGCTCGACGCCGACGAACTTCCCGCGCTCCCAGCGGCCTTCGCTCAGGGAGAGGTTGGCGCCGGGAATGTGGCGCGCCAGGGCGAGGATGAGGCCCATGGTGTGCTCCGCCGCGTCGACGTCGATGTTGTCGACGCCGACACCGGCGCGTCCGACGACGGCGAGCTCGTGGCCGGCGTCGATCACGTCGCTTGTTACGCGCGTCTCGCTCCGCACGACGAGGGCGTTGTACTCCGGGATGGCGGCGAGGAGCTCGCCCGGTGAGAGCCCGATGCGTACGTCGACGTAAGAGCCCTGCCTCAGGATCTCCATGGGCCACCAACCTTCTTTGAGAGCTTGTCTAGCGTGGCGGAGACCTCGTCTTTGACCTTCAGGATCAGCGACAGCTCCCTCACTTCTTTTTCCTCTCCGCCTCTTCGCGCCGCACCTTGTCAGACGCCTGGTGAATCAGCTCTATCTCGTCCTTGAGCCGCTGGGGCGCCTCGTAGAAGTCCTGAAGGCTCATGGCGACACCAAGGTTGATAATCTGCACGGCTTCTCTTAGCTCTCCGGGGAGCTTTCCTCCGCCGTGTTTAAGGGCGGCGTAGGCTCTGCCGAAGAGCTCGTCTCTTCCCCCGGCGTAAGCTTGCTCCGCTTCATGATCTCCTCGAAGAGGAATGCCTCGGTAACCGGGTCAAGGTCGCGCCGATTAGCGTCTGTCACCTTACGCCGTCAAAGCCCGGCCCGGACCACTCGACTAGGCCCAGCTCGATCACTGTTTCGAGGTCATAGCTCGCATAGGCTCCTTTGGCTGGAAAGCCTGGCGACTCGCCACGCGCTTCTCTGGCGGCTTCTACTCGTTCCCTTACCTTGTCCTCGATCTCACCTAGAGCCTCGAGCGCAGACCCGGCGTCCTGGGCGAGCTGTAGCTTCTTCTTTATGTGCGCCAACTCTGCCTGGCGCAGCCCATGGCCAGAGAGAGCCCGAATCTGAAACATCACCCCCGGCTCGTGTGGATGCTGGATCGGTTGTGGTCTTCCTACGAGTGGCATAAGTCCTCCTCTTTCCCGCCGCCCTTTAGACGGCGGCGGATATATTGTTTGTTACCTTGGCCTGGGCGAAGTTGGTCGCGTCAGTGGCCTGCCGTAGCGACAGCGTCACGATGTCTTGGCCCTCTTGCTCGCCGGCCTCGAAGATTGAGCCTGAGCTGTACTTGTAGAGGCCGTCTAGCTGTAGCTGACGCGTCGCATCGCCACCGTCGACCTGGATGCGGATCGCCCGAAGGGCGGCGGCCTCCCGCCTTGGCCTTCTCAGCCGTGAACAGCGAGTCCATGACTGCTGTGAGCTCGAGGTTGAGGCCGACCTTTGTTGGGTCGAGCCAAACGCCAGAAAAGTCGAGGTCGGTCCGGCCGTCGGCGGCCCGGAAAGGCATTAGTCCGGTTGTCAACTCCCAGGACCAGCCGCGGATTTTAGCCGTGATCACAGTCGTCCCTAGCCCGGCCCAGCTGTCGTCGATGTAGACCTTCGTGAGTTCGCCCAGAAGGGTTTGCAAACCCGAGGGGAGCGACTGAGCCGCCGTGAGGGTCGAGGCCTGAACGCGCCTGGCAAAGCCCGTAGCCGACATCTGCACCGCGTTATCAATGGTCGAGCTGAACCGCAGAGACTCCAGGAAAGCATAGCCCCATTTGTGATCGAGGGGGCTTGTACCGTTGGTCTTGCGCCGTTCAAACGTCCGCGTCTGCGGTGAGTAGGCGGCGGTGATGTCGCGAATGTGAGTCCAGACGTAGGCACCAGTACCCGTGGGCGCGGCGTCGAGACCGAGCGCCATGTTGAGCCAGTCATGCAGCTGCTCAAAGAAGACCGGGTGGTCGGGGACGCTAAACCGCGTCCCCGCATCGGGATGTACTCCTGCCCAGGAGTCGCGATAGCGAGGCCCTGAGCGATCCTCGGCGCCTCAACCGTGTCCTCGGGCGTAAAGGCTATGTCCTCGACCGCGACGATTGAGGTCGCCGCGACCAGCGTCCCCGGCGTTGCATCGATGCCCCACTGAAACTTACCGAGGTCCCTAATCGTTCCTGCCATCGCTCACCTCCTCGGTGGCTTCACCGGCAACCTTCTTGCGGGGCCCGGTGTGCTCGTATAACCCTGACCGCTCCAGGCCATCCAAGTCAGCCGGGTTGTCGGCGTCCACCTTGCCCCGGTAGTGGTCGAACTCCACGTCTGTCAGGTCCCGGCCAGGTACGCCTGAGAGCGGCGCCTTGCCTTTCTTTTCACCAACCCATATCCACATAGCTGCCTCCTTAGGCGTCGAAAGTCACGTCGTCATTCATCCAGATGTCCATAAAGAGGTCGAGTCCGACGTAGGTCTTTTTCGCGTACTCAAGCAATGACAGCGTCGGGTCGCTGCCTCGGATGCTTTGGCGAGTGATGGTGTTCCCGAGCCGCTTATCGGCGTTGAAAGCTACGTGGAGTGCCTGCTCGAACGAAGAAGCGATGTCGGCCGCCTGGTCCGTGTCGGCATCCTTCGCCCTTTGCCGAGCGCTGCCCTCGATAGAGCCGAGCTGTCGCGCTTGCGCTCTGGTCGAAGCCAACCTTGCGGCGAAGCTTCAGATCCCACCAACGCGACGCCATAAGCAGCTGCCGAGTGATTTCGGTGTCGTCGCCGGAGCCACTCTTTGCAATTGCCGACTTGTACTCGGTCACGGTCGCATAGGGATCACCAAGAGCCATATAGCTTAGTCACCCTCGACTTCGTCACCGGTGTCTGCCTCTTCGAAATCGATGGCTTGCTCCACGCCGCCAGATGGCTTGGATGCCCTCTTGCCGCGCTTGGGCTTGTCTTGCACCACCTCACCCAGAGACGGGTTGGCGAGAATGAATTCACCAACCACGTCAGGAACCTCTTGCTCGCCAGGCTCGAACTCCCACATCTCCCGGCTAAAGCCATCTGGGTTGAAGCGAAGCCGCTCGTTGAGTCTCACCTGCATGACACCGCCTCCTAATCAGTCGGCCGGTTTACGGGTGTGACGTGAGAGTGGCCCAGGACTGCAACGGCACTTATAGGCGTACCGTTTGTGTGCTCCCCGGTCAGGTTCACGCCGACGCGCACGTAGCGTTTGGAACCACGGTAGGCCGTGATGTATACGGCATCGTCCTCCGCCGCGTCATCGACTACGGCGAAGGTGCCCACGTTGGTGCCCGTGACGTACTTAAGTAGGTCGGCGTTGGCGACGTCGGTGTAGGTCGTGTTGTCGTCCGACTCTTCGACCTCGAGCTCGATCTTCACCGAACTCGAGAGCGTGTCACCACTGGCACCGATGTTTGCGGTGATAACCGCGCTATCAAACCCTCGCAGGTCGATACCAGGTCCGTTTTCGTCAGCCGTTTTGGTCGCGGCTATTAGCGCCTTTACACAGCCCTGATTGGCGAAGTTTTCTCTTGTGGTCATCTCTCTGTTTCCTTCCCGTTAGGTCGAAACCTTCTGAATCTTGATCGCCTCGGTGTTGATCACGTCGCCACCGGTGCGCTTGGTGGTGTAGAACTTCACGTAGCCCTTCGTCGTGTAGGGGTCACGAAGCACCCGAATGCCGGTCCTGTCGACGATCTGGTAGGAGGCGCCAAGGTTGCCAAACACGATTGGCAGCGCGTTGGCGGCAATGTCGGCCAGGTCAGCCATTTCGACGACCGGGAAACCGAGAAGAGACGCCGATGAGCGCTGCTGGAAATCGGGCTGCCAGAGGTAGTTGCTGTTACCGTCCTTCAGTTGGCGCACTTCGCGCTCGGTGGTGCGATTCATACCGAACACCGAGCCCTGGCGATAGGCACTCTTCAGCGCGAAAATCAAGTCGACGAGGCCATCGGCAAGCAAAGTTGAGGCGTTGCCCGAGACCACCTGCTCGATCTTCTGCCAGTCTGCCGCGCTAGGAGTTCCGGCGTCATAGGTCATAAAGCCGCGGGGTTGCGTTATGCCCGAGCCAGTAGCAAAGGCCGTGTTCTCGTCTCTGCGAAACTTGCTGGCGACTTTGCCACCCAGCCAGGCGCCAACATCGATCAGGGCATCATCCAGAAGCTTCTGGGTCGCTCTTGGCTCGGCGTACTGTTCATGAACCGGGATGCGCCAGGTCCCTATTTCAGGAGTGCCGGTGTTGCCCGAGCGTGTCGCGTTCTCCGCCACCCAGCCACCAGTACTCGCCTCATCCAGGTCGACTGTGCCTTCCAGCGCGTCAGTCGAGATCTCCTGAACGCCGGCGAACTGCCGAATGGGAGAGCTTTCATAGACGAGGGTTGCCACGCGGCCATTCGTGTCTGGATCGACCCAGTAGCCGCCATCTGAATCAGAGCCGACGCTCATCTCGTTGAGAATGCGCAACGCTTCCGGGGAACTGTTCTGGCCATGACGGAACCAGTCCTGGAAGGAACGTGAGTAGTTCCGAACGACATCAAGGTCCACGCCGGCCGGGTCGACGTGCCTGCCAGTGATGACGCTCTGCCAATTCGCATAACCAAGAAGGGTCTCGTCACTCACCTTTTGGCCCAGGCCACCCATTCGGTCGCGGGTTAGCCGGTCTTCGACCTCTACCAGGCGCTGCTCAGTCTTGTCTGTCTGCTGGGTGAGTCGATTCTGCGCTTCAGTGATTGCAGCATTTGCCGTGTTGACCGCGGCTAAAGAAGCTGCCGAGGCGCTACCGCCTTGCTCGATCTCTCCGAGCTTCTCGTCATTGAGCCTTTTAAACTGCTCGAAGGCGGTCTTGAGATCTTCAATCGCTTGCATAGTCATTTTTTGGTGCTCCTTTAGCTCGCGGCCTTAACTGTTGCCAAGAGCTCTTCTAGGCCTGCCGTCACATCCTGTGACTGCTCCAGGTCGTTCCATCCATGGTTAAGTACTGCTTTGGCGTCGTTGCGAGAGAACCCGGCATCGCGCAGGGCATTCTCTGCATCTCGGATCGACGGCTTCCCGCGGTCGTCCGAACGTCGTTTCAACAGGTCAGCTGGTGTGTTCTTGAAAATACCGAGAATCGATACGTCGAACGTGTTTCTTTCTGTCGCATGGCCGGCGATCTCATCCGCCAGTCCAGCGTCAACGGCTTCCTGGTCAGTGAACCAGGTTTCGTCTCGCATCTTGTCGCGCCATTCCTGCCAGCCACCAGCCCTCTCCGCCAGCAGGTCGGCGATGTCGTCACCCATGCTGTCCAGCACCTCGGCTTCTTTGCGCATATCCGCCGGGCTACCGAGCACAATCGCGTGTGGTTCGTGGATGAAGAGACGGGACTTTGGCGCCATGACAACGTCATCAAAAGACGCGACCCAAGCGGCCGCCGAAGCGCCTACACCGTCAATGTGGGTGCGAATGTGGGCAGGATGTTCTTGCAACGCGTTGCGGATAGCAAGCGCATCAAAGACACTGCCGCCTGGGCTGTTTACGCGAACGTGGATCGTCTTAGCGTTCAATGCCTTGAGGTCTCGAGCGAACTGCAGCGCCTCGATCCCCTCATCGAAGAAGGACCCGCCGATCACCCCGTAGATCCAAACCTCAGCCTCATCCTTGGCAAGGTTGCTAATCGAGTACCAGCCATCCTTGTGCGCCTGGTTCTGCGCAGCAAGCATCAATGGGATGTGCTGTCGGTTAAATTTCACGACACCACCACCGGTTCGCGACGAGCGATGCTCGGCAGGTCGACGACGTCTAGGCTGGCCTCTGGCTCGAATCCGGCGCCAATCAGATTGCCAAGCGATTCGGTCTGCAGCTTGAGTTGCGAGAGCTCACGGTCCCGCTGCGTCGCGAGATTGAGCTGCGTATAAAGATCGTCGCCGCCCTCTACGGGCGGCAGGTTCTCGCGGCGTCTGACCTCGTTTTCGGTCATCCACCCGTTGTTGATTGCCATCGTGTAGAACTCGGCCCGCGTCTTGGAGTCGGCTCGCATCAGGGAATCGAGAAGCAGTTCGGCGTAGACCGCGTTGGACCCGATGATCTGCTGGTTGAAGGCGTTCTCCCAGCGCAACGCCCACGGCAGGAGAGTGTCGACGTGGTACTCAATCGTCTGATGCTCGATGTTCGAGAACGTAGCGTGGCTGTTGTCGCCGACCTTGTGCGGCGGCAGCCGCAATCTACGCGCCAGGTCTGTCACCTGAAACTGGCGGGTCTGGAGAAACTGACTCTCTTCGTTTGTGGCGCCGGCCTTTTCTGCCTTTGCACCTTCCTCGATAAGCAGGGCCCGGTGCGCGTTCGCTCCGGTGTGATCTTCGTTGAGCGAAAGCTTTAGCCGGTCGTATGCGGAGTCGCTCATCTCGCCCGGATGCGAAACGATCAGCGAAGTCACTGCGCCGTTGCCAAAGAAGGTGCCGCCATGGCGCTCCGTAGCCAAGGACAAGCCAATGTCTTCTTGAGACATCTTGAAAAGGTTGGCGCCAGAGTCGTGATTTAGGGCGAATCCTTCAAGGTGAAAAACATCGCGCCGCGTTAGAAGCTCATTTTCTCCGTTGAGCTTGACTCGATAGATGAACTCGCCGTCGTCGATTTCGTCCTTCTCGACCTTGCCGCGGGGGAATGGAATCAGCTCTCTTGGAACAGATGCGCCACGAGGGGACTTCAACGCGTAGGCGTCGCCGTCATGGCGAGCCCAGAAGGTCATGAACTCTCGCCCTTGTTGTGAGGTCCAGCGCGATGACCAACGGTCATGAACCAACCGCCAGTAAGGGGAGGTAGTGGCGCGTTCGCGCTTTTCTCCGGAGTGATGAAGGAGGAAGGGCATCTTGCCGATGTCTTCAGCGACATTGGCAAGGCCGGCGTACCAGGCGGAGACCTTCATGGCCTCCGAGACGCTGACATCTAGGCCAGACCAGGTCTCGCGACCGCCGCGCAGGAGTGCAGCGAGCTCAGAGCTCGAGGTGATTTCGAGGTTGGTGCCGAGAAGACGGCTTACGAGACCCAAAAGAAAATCCCCCAACGCTCGTATTGGCGTTCAGGGGCTCTCTTGGTAGTCCGCTAAAGCGGGGCCGCTGGTCTCCCTGAAGAAACCTACACCATAATAATTAGGCTAAGCGATTAGACTTGTCAACTCTTCCTGACTCCGTCAGCTTCCAACTAATAACGCGGCCATCTTTAATCTCAAGGGTCATGCTGCCCGATTTGGCTGTTGCGCAGAATTCCCCCAGCTTGATTTGGACCGCAGGCGGTAGATTCGGCGTTGCTGATTCGAGGGTGGTCACAGCACCTCCGAGAGCCCGCCAGCAGCAGACATCCGCCCCACCAGAGCGCGGCCGCCTGCCAGCCGAGCCAGCCCCAAAGGCCAGCGCCGACAATGGCCGAGCCAAACAGGAGCATTAAGCCAGCGATAGGGAGTGCCAGATGAGCCCGCGATGGGAGCTTGAGCCGGGCAGCGAGACGTCGAGCTAAAGCCACCGTGCGCCCCGCTTCTCATAAACGGACTCCTCATCGTCCGCCGGCAGCACGATCACGCGAGCGGTCGCGGTGACTAACCCCGTGATTGGGTCGATTCGCTCGGTGCTTCTGGCCTTGTCAGGCTTGATGTTCCCAGCAGGGTCATGGCTTACCGCCACGTTGCTCGCCGCCCACCTCAGCACAGGGTGTCCACCATGGCGCAGGTCTTTACTCATAAGGAGCTTTCCGACTTCTTTCGTCGCCTCGGATAACGACTGAAATCCTTGTCGAACTGGCACGCAGGTGAAGCCCTCTTCGCCAAGCTTGATCGCCGTCTGCGTTGCGCTCCACGGGTCATAGGCGATCTCTCGGATCTCGTACACGTCAGCCAGCTCGATCAACAACTTGATGATGTAGTCGTAGTCGATAACGTTGCCTTCGGTGGCAATCAAGAAATCCTCGTCACGCCACTGGTCGTATGGCACGCGGTCGCGCTCGGCGCGTTTGAGGATGTTCTCCTCCGGGACGAAGCAGAAGCTCAAAACGTCGTAGCCTCCGTCATCGTCCGGAAATATAAGCTCCAAGGCAGTCAGGTCATATTTCTGCGATAGGTCTAGGCCCGCAACACATTCGCGACCCGCCAGGGCCTCGCGCATCTCCTCGTGGCTGAGTGGGCCCGCGTTCTCGTCCCAGAGGTCCATGTCCAACCAGCGGTCCGCTTGCTCGGTCCAGACGTCTAAGTGCTTGCAACGAAAAGCGTTCTGCTCGCTTGGCATCTGCTTGGCTTTTTCGCACTTACGCTCAAGGTCGTCCAGCTTCACAGAGACCCCGAGGTTGGGGTTTGCCTTCACCCAGACGGCTGGATCTTTCCAATCGTCACCCTCGTCGATGATCTGCTCAAGGATCTTGATTCCGTAATCGTGCTGCTCGTAGCACACCGAGTGACGATTGTGGCCGGCGGTCGAAATGGCGAAGGTGAGCGGCTGCCGCCGGGCACCGGTTGCGGTCTCGATCACATCCCACATCACCCGGGTCTTGTGGGCGTGGAGCTCGTCAACGATGGCGCCGTGAATGTTAAGGCCGTCCATGCCGTCCTCATCGGCGCCCAGCGGCTCGAACTTTGAACGCGAGGATTCCTGGTGCAAGTTGCCGACCAGTACGCTGATGCGCTTCCTGAGGTCTGCTGACTTCTTCACCATAGCCTGAGCGTCGCCCCAGACGATCTTGGCCTGGTCTCGTTTGGTCGCCGCGGCGTAGACTTCTGCGCCGGGCTCTTTGTCGAAGAACGCCAAAAGGATACCGACGCCGGCGGCAAGCAAGGATTTGCCGTTCTTGCGAGCGATTTCGTTGTAAGCGACACGGAAGCGGCGGGTGCCGTCCTCGCGTAGCCAGCCAAAAAGCGATCCGATAATGAACTGTTGCCAGGGCTCCAGCACGAGCGCTTGCCCGGCCCATTCTCCCTTGGTGTGTTTGAGGTAGCTGAAAAACCTGATGGCGTACATGGCTGCGTCATCATTGAACTTGAGGCCTCGGTCGGGGCCGTGGTCTAGGTCTCTAAGGTGCCGCTGGCAAGCTAGGCGTACCAGTTTTCCGGAAAGGACACGGCCGGCGCTTACGTCCTCGGCATATGTGGTAACGGGCGACTTTGCGGGCGCTGCCGTTGTCACTTAGCGCGCCCTTGGTTTAGGAAGTCCCCAAACTCGTCGTCATCGTCCGGCTTCTCAACCTTGACCTTCGAGCGACTGGAGGCGGTCAACCCAAACTGCTGCAGCATCAAGTTGACACGACGCCAAGCGTCGGCCCGCACGGTGGTTGCGGGGTTGGGTCGTATCACACTACTGATGACGTTGCCGTCTTTGTCCAGCCGCTCATCTAGAAACGTCAGCCCTCGGTCTTCTACTTCCTGCGCTGCATCTATGTACTCGACAAAGGCGTTGGCCAAAAGGGCAACTGCCGGCCCGTCAGCCACCGTGAGCACACCCATTCCCTCGAGGGCCTGGATGGCCTGTTGCCAATGCGGCCGTGCCTTGACCGCCAGCCATGTAGGGCGCTTGGGCTTGCCAGCCGAAGCCTGAGGCTCACGATCATTCAGCTGCCGCTTGCCGGGGTTACCCTCAAGTACCTTCAACGCCGTCGGCTTCGGAGGTCGTCCAGCCACGCTTAAAAATCCTTAATTCATTTCGCGGTCATGCGAGAAGTGGTTCGCCAGCGGTGTCCGTGCCTTCGACTCCAAAGTTTTTGACCGGCCCTACCCTATTCCTCATAGGATGCCCACCACTCCGTCACGAGGTCGGTCCACCCGTCCCATGTGCTGCGCCGTTCGTCCGCCGCGATGCGCTTCAGGCACTCGGCTGCAGGGGTTGCTAGCACCACGACGTCAGCGCCGTCCCTGACGTAGACCTCGCGCTCTGGCTTCTTCGCCGCGGTCGTAATTAGCCACGCCTTGCGCACGTTGCTTCGGCTTCGAAGTCTTTCGATGATCGCTTGCCTGGCGTGCAATACGAAGGACAGCAGTTCTTGGGGCCTGGAGTACATCGGCTGACCGCTCAGCGCCATGTAGATGCCGTCGACGTCGATGATTAGGTCGCCCAGCTCCGCGTGCTCGGTGACATAGGTGGTCTTGCCCGCGCCGGGAGGCCCACAGACTACGGTGACCGGAATCGTGAACATCGGCTTTACTTGGGTCGTGCTAGCCTCCACGGTTTCCGCACCTCGCCTGGCTCGTGACTTGATGCGAGCTTGGATCTCCTGCCCGGTCTTCGCGTTGCTGCAGCGCCGACAGAGCGGCTGCCAGTTGCCCTGATTCCAGAACATCGCGTCGTTGGCGCCGTGTGGCCGAACGTGATCCACGAATGTTGCTGTGGTGATCGCTCCCTTGCGGCCGCACTCGGCGCAGTAGCGATGGAGCGCTAGAAAGGCCTTGCGTTCCTTCCGCCATCTTTGCGTCTGATAGAGAGATAACGAGCGGCGAGCTCTGGCAAATAGCGCCGGCAGCCGATGGTCGGGGCAGGGTTGAAGCTTTGGGCAGATTGGATTGCGGCACGGCAAGCGGGGCTTGGTTGGCATTAGAAACCATCGCCTAATTGCGGGCGGATCCGGCCGCCACAAAAGCCAATGCAAAGGCTTCGGAAAGTTGTTCCTTCCTGGCCGCGTCGCCTATCCCTTCGCCCACAGGCTCACAGTGTCCCATCTCATGCGCGACGGTGATCTGCTGCTCTCTCTGGCTGATGTCTGACGCCACAGATATGGTTCGTGTGTGGAAGGAAATGCAGCCGACAATACCGGAGCTCCCCGCCCTTCGTGCCACTTCCTCCCGGCTCACAACGTCAACGCTGAACCTCTCCGCACGCGCATACGCGAACGCATCTCCGCGCCACTGGCGGCCGAGGTCGCGCCCACGTTCCTGGCACAATGCCAGCTCCGCGACGTCGGCTTCTACCTCCATAAGTGGCGTGCCTCTCTGACTGGTGGGCGCTGGCTTTACTGCCGTAGCGGTCTGACCGGTCGCTGCTATCCGGCGAGCCGTGCCATCTGGGCTGGTTCCGTCGGCCGCGCTTGCCGGCTTGCCGTCCCTTACCCAAGCCCGGTAACTGTCCGGCTTGCCATCTCTTCGTTCGTGTACCTGCGTTGTGTACTCCACAGTCATGACGTTTAGTCTCCTAGCTTTCCCCGCTTTGCTTTCTTAGTCGTCGTCGTCAGGGCCATCACCCAAGATCCACCCGGTGACTCTCGCGGCGCCGCTTGGTCGAGGGTTCGGCTTGGCAGGCGTTGGCGGCGGGGCTTTGCGCTCCCATGGCAGGGGCTTGCCCCACTTCTCGCGCCAAGCCGATGGAATGTCACCAGCGTTGATGTAGCCGTACTCGACAGCCTCCGAAAGCCAATTCGCGAGTCTATTATTCTCCGCTGTCGGCTGGCCAAGTGGGGTGAATTGCATGGGTTGGCCAAGGGCGCCGAGAAACCGAACACCGGCAACACGTAGCTCGTCCATGAAGCCTTCAAGCGCTTCTTCAGCCTCGCCGGCCTTCACCAGGGCTCCAGGCCGCGCAATAGGCAGCGAGGAGGCCCCGGTCTAGGAGACGGGCCCTCTCGGCTTTGCCGGTCCGGCGCCTCTCCTGGCGGTTCATGGTGTCACCTCAGCGGTCATCCGCGTGAAGTGGAGGAAACAAACAAGCTCACCGTCGGACGGGTTGGCGTGAGTGCCTGGAAGTTCACACCCAAGCTCTGTGCAAAGGTCGTTCTTACCCAACTGACCACCTATAGGAAATGGGGGCTGGTCAGTAGAGTTTCCGTTGAGTAGGGGACTATGTTTCTGACCAGGGGTATGGGGCTGGTCACTAAAGTAACGGGAGCCTAAACGGTAGCCTTTCGCTGTGCCACGTGTGCCAAGCCCTGAGATACGTTCAACAGACGCATCACCCACCAGGTCATTTAGAGCACGCCGAACAGTCGATCTCTTCGCTTCAGTGCCGAGCCGAGCAAGGACATCGTCCTCGCGAATAGGGTCTGCGCTTACACCTGGCAATACGTCCAGGAGCCTACTCTTTGTTTCGTCACGCTCTATAGCGGCTGTGTCGCCAAGTACCGCGTAGTGACCGCCTTGAATCTCGATAGTCAACTGAGAGGGAACGTCGTCAAAGCGCCCAACGCCTAACAATGTCCGGCGACTTTCATGGCCTTCGGTATTCGCTCTACGAAGATTGAGGATGATGTCGGCAGCACCACCGAATGCCGACGACCCGCGAGCGCTGTCTCCGAGCTCCCCTCCGCTTTTTCTGTCATGACGAATGACAAGAACAGCGAACCCATGAGCCGCGGCCGCCTCCAAGGGCTCAATAGCTTCAGCCGCGGCGCCAGAGCTGTTCTCATCATCGCTTGGAATGCGCGCCCAGCGAGTAAGCGTATCCACGACAATAACGCCGGCGCCAACCTCCTTGGCATATTTCTCCGCCTCGGCAACTATGTCGGGCCATGGGAGCTTGCCAGCGTCGTACAGAGAGAGAATGTGGACATCGTCCGCATCCAAAAGGCCGACGCGCCCGAGGGCCGCTCGCATTGTTTGAATTCGCTCCTCAGTTAGCACAACAAAAGCTGTGCGTTTCGTTTTCAAGCCTAAGAAGTCGTGCCCAGATCGAACAGACGCGATTAGGTGCCCCATGAAGGTCGTCTTGCCGGTCTTGATTTTCGCGCTTAGTTCCGTCATTGCGCCTCTTACGAGCATGCCTGTAACCACCGCGTCCGGGGTTTCCGGTGCGAGCTGGGCTATCTCTCGCGGTGTCCGAAATTGCAACCTTGCTGGCGACGAGGGCAGTGCGGGCGCTGGCGGGGCATGTTCTTCGAGAAGTTGGCGGAGGTCTTCGGCTGTGTGGCCGGCGTCAAACCAATCACTAATATCCTTTTGAGGCTGATCGGTCATAGCCATAACTCGATGACTCTCACGACGGCTGCCTTGCCGGTCAGCAGTCCCTTTAGCGTGGCCCCGTACTTTGCTCCCGGCTCGTCGTTGTCTGGGAAGATCGCGACCTTCCTGCCGGCGAGCGGCTTCAGATCGCAGAGGTTGGCAGCCTTCGCGCCGCCTGGTCTCGTGGTGGCGATGAACCCTTCATCCCGAGCCCTGTCGCAGTCCTTCTCACCCTCGGTCAAAACAACCGGCTCAGACGGATCTGCCGCCAATAGTTCGGGTAGTCGGTAGAGGACTCGCAGAGCGCCGTATCCCGACGCCCATTTCGTGCCTTCCGGGTGATAAACGGGAAACTCTTTGCTGGGCGTGCGGGCAACGCTAAACAGAACTACGCCGGATTCGTCCTGATAGTCATACCAGTCCGTGATCGGCTCGTCGTACCAGCTCGTCGGCCTACGTCCTAAAGATGTCATCGAATCGCCGTTTCACCGGCCCGCAGCGCCGTCATAACATTGCGGAAGTCACAGCCCGCAAAGCAACTGAGAATGCCCCGGTCAGAGATCCCTAATGACTCCCCACCTTTGCCGCCATGCTTCTGGCCATCACCGTGAGCTGGCACCGGGCAGAGCGCCATCATCCACGCGCCGCTCTTCTTCCATGGCCCGCGGTGTAGACGCAAGATCTCCTCGCGTGACACGTAGTTGGGATGGGTGGCGGCAGTCATGTCTTGCGCCCGCCGTTCTTTTTGTTGCTCCGAGCCTTTGCCGATGCCAGTGCAAGCCGTGTCATATGAGCTCGCCTGGCCGATTCAGCCCTTCGCCGGCGTTCCATCTCGGTCAGTAACCCTTCTGGGTCAACCTCTCGCTCAAAACGTGCTAGAAGGGCATCGGCGCCGATGCGGGCAATCTCTGCGTCGCCATATTTGGCGCGGTAAGCGTGGCCGCCAATGCGGGCACTGAGGGAGCGCTGTGATGTCACCCTGCCACCGCTTCTTCTGGGTTCTCGGCGAGCGGACCCGTCCCTAGGATCACTTCCTTCAGGAGGTGGCTCGCCTGCTGATCAGGAGTCCTATCCTCCCGACGTGCGAGAGCGGCGAGTATCCGATAATCCGGCGCCGGGAGAACTACAAGAAGTTTTCGCTTGACTGCCATACTGATAAGCTAAGCGAACAAAAAAACAGTAAATTCAGGTCACGAATTTACTGCTGGTTTTTAGATTCGAAAAATTATCGAATGAGGGACTTAACAGCCTAGGTTTGTTGCGGCCGTCCGGGCAGACTGAGGTAGCGTTCGAGTGTTCGATAGTCAAATAAATGAGTGCTGCTTGCTTCCTTTGCAGCCTTCGTTTTCTTCCCGTGCCTTATTAGGCTTCTCTCGTAACTCAGAGCTGCCCGCGCTTGTTCTACGTCGAGATCCTGCCAGAAGGCCAATCCCGGTCGCCCACTCCTTGGCCGGCCATTTTGCGGACTACCTTTCGGTGTGGGTTGCTTTCCGTCGGTTCTCTCAGCAGAGGATTCCGATCGGTTTCATCCCCTTGAAGGTCGAATACCCGAGCAATAATCCATGGCGCAAATCTCGGCCATAGAGAAATCCGCTCTTCCCACGCCCAATACTCATCGCCCGTGGGAATCGGAATTCCGGCCAGATTCTTATAATTCCAGCCAACAATTGAATGCTTCAGGATTCGGATTTTCGCATGAGTGCGAACAAAACGCGCGAGGCTCTCTTCCTTCAGACGTTCTATTTCTGCGTCTACGACGGCTTTGTCCGCTTCGGCTTGGACGCCCGCAGAGTGGAGAAAGACAGGACTAATTTTGCGCTCCCAATGAGCGCGAGTCAGATTCGCTAAGGTATCGTTGTTGAATTTGCGCTTCAGATCCGTCACACTTGAGCATCTGAACCATGACGCCAAGGAAATAATGGCAGAGCTGAAGCCATAAAGGAACTTGTAGACCTGCAGCAGATCATCTTGAGGCACGCGAAGTTCTACCCAGGATGGCGACTCTGGCGTCTTTGCACTTACTAATTCGCCACCTAGAGACGCTGGCGGTTCTGCTAGGAAAACTTCATCAGGTACGTCAAACCGCCTCATAGCCTATCTCCAGGGCTCAGGCGCTTGTGCGCCGCTCTGGCCCGCTCGTCCGCTGCTGAGGCACCATACCGGCCTAGCATCGTCCTGGATTGCCAACCAGCGAGGCGCATGAGGTCGCCTTCCTTGCCGCCGCTACTCAGCCAGTTATGAGCAAACGTATGCCGGAAAAGGTAAGCGTGCAGGTTATCGCCAAGGCCAGCTTCCTTGCCACGCCGGCGGATCATTTGCGCGATCCCGTGGTCGGCGAGTGCGCCTTTGCGGCTGATCCAGAGATTGGAGAGCTCGACATAAGGGTGACGGTCGCGACGCCGATGGTAATTGTCGAGCGCTGCCTCTGCTTTCCTTCCGATGCTAACCCGACGTGGCCGCCGGCCTTTGCCAAGCACATATATCTCGCCGCGGTTCAGGTCTACATCACCCTCGCTGCGTTCGCCCTCGTCTGATTCACGCCAGAGACGCAGGCCGGCGATTTCTGCACGGCGGCAGCCAGTATCGAAAAAGAGCATGAAGAGAGCTGAGTCTCGGAAGCCCTCAAAGGTTCGGTCCTTCGCGCAAACACTGAGCAGTGCCTTGACGTCGTCTTCTCTCAGGACATCTGGCGGCTCTTCGGGCACAATCGGCGGTTTCATGCGCTCCATGGGGCTCTGCTCGATCACGTCGACTTCAATCAGGTACTTGAAGAAGCTCTGGAGGGCCCGGTACCGGTTGCTGGCGGTGGCGGGTTTCCAGCGCTCCAGGATGGAGGCGATGAATGCTTCGACGTGTTCCCGGCTGAGGGCTTCTGGGGTGCGCGGCATGCCTTGTGCAACAAGGAACGAGTCGAGTTGGTGAATCGCCTCCATGTACGTCGTGATGGTCTTTTCAGACTTATTTCCGGCGTGGAGCGAGCGTGAGTAACGCGCAGCCTCCTCAAGGAGTGGTCCGGTTGAGGCACTGCTGTCCATGCCCGTGCCTGTTAGAATGGCGCCATGAGTCGTTTGACGTTTCAATGCCCTGCCTTCTCTACTAACGCAATTAGCCTTGTGTCAGTTATAGGCTTTCCGAGCGGCGGGCGTCAAGCGACTCCTTTGAAAATGTCCGGTTATCGGCTGTAGGCAGATTCAAAACCCAGCGGGGGTAGCTCAGTTGGTAGAGCTCCTGCCTTCCAAGCAGGTTGTCGCGAGTTCGAGTCTCGTCCCCCGCTCCAAATCAAAAATCTCACCTCATCGTTCGGCAGGCTGCCGGGTCGGACCGTATTCGCGTAATTCAGAGCAATGACCTGGCAGCCGGACCGGAGACTTCAGGCAGGGTGAGGAAGGACGCGTTCTCAAGCGACACTGCGTGGCTGGGTGAAGTGCGCACTGCGCCCGGCTCGATTTCGGGCTGGCATCACCACGGGGAACACTCCACCTGCGGCTATGTCATATCCGGGACGGTCAGGGTCGAATTTAGTCCCGATCGTCGCGAAACTTTGGCGGGCGGCCCCGGAGATTTCTTTCTTGTTCGACCTCACATGCTGTATCGAGAAGAGAAACCAGGCTCACTAGAACAGGTGCTCGCCGCTGTTCGCGCCGGGACCGGTCCGGCCGTCGTAAACGTCGAAGGCCCAAATTCTCATTTGCCTGCTGGGGCGAATGCGGTCGCCGGCGTCGAAGTCGACCCTGGTCGGATTCGCTCAAGTTCTAGCCTGTTGTAAAATACGCCTCCGGGAAAGTTGTCGCGAATTTGGCCCTTCTGGCGCCTGCCCAACTCAGAAACCTGACGGATGAATGCCTGCGCTTTTTGCCCAACTGATTTCTTATGTCGCAAAGCAGATCGACTTCCGATCTTGGGGTCTGAGCCATTGATGCCAAGAAAACCGTGACCGCAACGCTTCGTCAGCCTTCCGTTTGGCTCATCGCTTTGGTGGCACTCGCCCTAGGTTTGGTTGGCTGCCGAGGCAGCTTGGACGTCGAGGTGGCCAGGACTCCCTTGCCGACGGTGACTCCAACCGCCACGCCGCGGCCGACGCCAACACCACCACCGTTCCGCATGGATTGTGCCGAAATCGAGGCGTCCAAGCTCTTCACCCACCCCGCGGAGCAGGACTGGTTTATTGCTAACTGTCTGAGAGGCCCTGAAGTGCGGTTTTCCTACGACGAAAGACTCGGCATCGGTCAGCGAGTGATGGAAATTTTCAGCGTGGACACCGCAATCTGTGAAACCGGCCTCGTCAGTTTCACTGTTCTGCATGAGCCCGACCTGGAGATCTTCTCCTACCTGTTCCGCAACTTCTGTTCCCCTCTCGATCCGATCACGCTGGAGTTTCCGCCGCCACCCTTCTCCTGCCCGGACTCAGAGGTCATCGAAGCTGTCGAAGTTAGCCTCGCTTGGGTGATCAACTTTATTCGTATTGAGACTGAAGTCATTTGCTCGCCGTCGCAGGAGCCGCAAGGCGACGATTCTACCCGTTCCGAGGCGTCACAGCCCGAGCGCAGCTGATCCGGCGGATCTCACTCCACCGAATGGCGTGCTATGCCGATTTCGCCGGCACTCTGACCGAAACTCTCGGATAGCCGGTTGCTCCCGAAGGCTCGGGTGGGCGCTCTTCAACCGGCTGAACCTCGCCTTCGCCGTCTGTCGCCCGCGCCACTATCTCAACTCGGCCTTCGGTCCTCTCCTGATCCCAGTCGTAATGCCAGAGCACCCAGGAATACGGCGAAAGCGGTCGCGTTAAGGTCGCATTATTCCAGCTTTGTCCCCCGTCGGTGGAAACTTCCACCCGGTTAATACCCCTCGAGCCAGAGAACGCAATGCCATGAATCAAGACAGGACCGCTGCTGTCAACGATCTGCGAACGGATCGGGGAATCGATCCGGCAGCTGGTATTCATCCGGGCTTCTTGTGACCAACCTCGTTGCTCCCAAAAGCCGAAGAATTCGTTCTCAACCAACGCGATTTCGGTCAGCCATTTCGGGTTCTTGATGCCGTACTTACCCGGTGTAACCATTCGCAACGGAAAGCCATGTGCGTGTGGCAGCACCTCGCCGTTCATCGAATGCGCCAGCATGATTTCGTCCCTGAGAGCAAAGTCCAGGGGCAGACTCTCCGTGTAGTTGTCATGGGCTCGGAAAGCTACGAATTTGGCCGACGGTAGCGGTCCCGCCCTCTCGATCAACGTGTTTAGCCGGAATCCCGTCCAGATAGCGTTGCCGATCAGCTCGCCACCAACCTCGTTGCTGATGCACTGCAGCGTGGCAGAGAAATCCTCTGATTCCATTGCCAGGATGTCCTGGTAATGGAACAAAAGATCACGCTCCGTCAGGCCGCTAAGGCTCAGGCTCCATCTGGCCTCATTAACCCGCGGATCAACAAGATTCTTGGAAACGCGGTAGAAATCATCATTGGAAGTGATCTCAGAAGTCTGTTCGCCCCGGCGTGAACGCTGCACACCACCGCCGGCGGTCCCGACCACCCGGCGACCGATGATCAGCATCGCGCCCACCGCCAGAACACCGCCGGCTCCCAGTCGAAGAAAGCTTCGCCGAGAGTTAATCGCTGACGCGGCAGTTTCCGCAGGCGGCGAAGCCGCGCTCAGAATCATCCTGTAAAGTCGATCGGTAAGCGCGTAAAAAAAGCTGACGGTCGCGGTCAGCATGATGTACTCCGCCCAGGCGCTTCGGGTTGAGATTTCCGCCTCGCCAAACGTGGTCAGTACAATGCTGATGCCAAGGAAGATGGCTGTAACCAGGCCTATTTGCAGCCAAATCGGCGGCAGGACGCTTGAATCTGATGATTTCTCCGATTCCGGCGCCGCGGCTTTCTTTGCCAGCAGGAACGACACCACTGCGTAGATCGTAAACTGGCCGGCAAGTATTCCCAGGAACAGTAGCGGCTTACCGTTCGGACCAAACTCTCTTAGCAGGAAAGAAAAGCCTCGCGGGCCGAGGAAGAAAGTTGAGGCCTCGGTGACCAGATCGGCGAACAAAGTCACCCCGGTGAATGAACTCCCCACCAGTGACGCCGCCGCACCAACCAGGCCGGCAATCAGGGCCGGCCACAGACGGTAAAGCGGGAACCGGGCGGCTAGCGTTTCTAACACGGGCTACACCTCACCAGCCAAAGCTTGTTGGGAGTCAGGCAAGCTCCCTGCTCCGCTCATTGCTGATAGTTGCACAAGCAGTGTAGCGATGAATTCTTACGGGTGTGTTACGGGCTGACCAGCCGGGTCGGGTAATCTAAGCGCAAAGGCGGCCAGCCATTCTGCTAAACAAGGATCGCGGTCTGCCGTTCCCGTAGATTGGTTCGAGCTTGGATTTCTAAATATGAGCCAAGAATGCCACTACTAGGGCCTTTGACGAACAGCCTTGGTTTCTGGGCTGGGCTCATTCTTTTAATCGGCCTGCCACTGATTGCTTGCCGAGGCACTCTTGACGTCGACCCGGCAAGGTCGCCGATCCCGAGACCAACTTCAACCGCGACACCACGGCCAACGCCAACGCCGCCGCCATTCCGGATGGATTGCGACGTAATTGATGCTTCCCAGGAGTTCTTTCACGTTGCCGAGCGCAATTGGTTCATCGATAACTGTCTGATCGGGCCCGCGGTCTGGATTGCCTACGGCGAGGTGCCGGGCATCGGCGAACGGGTGATGGAGATATTCACCGTGGATACGGCCATCTGCCAAACCGGCCTCGTCAGCCATACTGTCTATCATCGTTCCAACCTGGAAGCCTTTTCCTACGAGTTCCGCGACTTCTGTGCCTTCTCGGGCGTCTCCACGCTGCGATTTCCGCCGCCGCCTTTTGCCTGCCCGGACGACAAAGTTATTGAAGCCCAGGAAGTGCGCCTCGATTACCTGAACGGTCTGTTCCGCCACGAAATCGAAATATTCTGCGTCCTTCCGCAAGACCCGGAAGCTAACGACGCTGAAAGCTCTGCTGGGCCTGGGACTTAGCCGGGCATGAGCACCAAGTACGCCGCAAAATTGGGCTCACTTTACGTAACATACTCTTCATGTAATAATTACTACCCCGCTTAAACGCCAGGAATCTCGTTGGTTAGAGAGGATCACGGTGGGGGCCAGGATATTGGCTATTTTAAGAAAACTCCACGGGCCTTCCGACAATCAGGGAAGTGCCCTGTCTGGCGGCGGCATCGCGATCGGCCTGGTCGGCGTTGCTTTTTTGATAATGCTGGCTGTCCAAACGCCGCGCATGGTTCGCGGTGACGGCATCGACAGCCCTCCGGCTTGCTCGGCGATGACCGGCAACGTTGACAACCCTACCGAAACCACCAGCGTGCAAATCGATGCTGGCACAGGCAATACGATCGACGAAATCTGTATCAAGACCGGTGAGAGCGCATTCGCGGGCGATCTCAAACACAGCGGCGTCATAACAAGCGACGGCAGCTATGGTCTCAGTGATTGCTACACGGTGAGCGGCATCGGCACTCAGGTGGTAACAGTGACGTCCGGCGAAGGATGCCACGCTGTAAGCCACCTTGACTTTACCGTTGTCATCGCATCCACCGAGACCCCAATTCCGCCGACCGAGACCCTGGTTCCGCCAACCGAGACCTTGGTTCCACCAACCGAGACCTTGGTTCCGCCAACCGAGACCTTGGTTCCGCCGACTGAGACCTTGGTTCCGCCGACTGAGACCGCCACAAATACCGCAACCGCCACACCGACTGTGGACCTAATCGCCGAGGTTGCCGGCGCGGTTGATGATCCAGGCCTGACATCCGAAGTTCAGTCCGTGGTCAGTTCGCTGCCAAGCACCGGAACCGGTGGCCTCGCCAATCAGTCACGCCTGCTCGATTGGCTGGTTGGCGTCGGTCTAGTGGCACTAGGCGGGGTCTTGCTGCTCTCCGGGCGTGTCGCTGCGACGAAGCACGATTAGCCGGGACTTTGGACCATGCCAGTCTGTTAAACGGCATTGCCATTAGCTGCAGGCTATGCCGAGAAGCCGTAATAGCCAACGTCTGTCGGCGTATGCGGAGCCTCGATCACTCCGTCCGAATCGACACCCAGGGGAACAACAGCCGCGTTAATAGCCAACCGGGAAATCAGCAGACGCGCGACCCGGGCACCGCTTGGCGTCGCGCCCTAGATCGGTGCATCCGTCCCTGCGATCTGTGGCAATCCCGGTAGCTCTCCTGCTGGCACGTCACTCTGTCCGGTGCTTTGCGCTAAACCCGAGGCGGCAGACCGCTCGCCGTCGTCGACCAGAAGCATAAAGCCAATGAAGCCGAGTCCGGCGATTACCAAAAGCTCAGCAACAAGAACCGAAATTCGCGGCATTGGTCGATTATATGTGCCGTTGATTCGGGTCGTCGCGACGCGATTCAGCCCCAATTGCGAAGCGCCGTTTCTTCTGATTGGTAGCTCATAGAACCATGGCTTATTGCAAAAGAATCGCTTCAACGCCATACTTATTGCGAATCGGAGTCCGTTCCTCCCGCGAGCCTGGAGCTCGAAAGAAATCAGACAATGACCGTAACTCTAAAGCCGGTGCATCGCGCTCCTAGGATTCTTTGTTGGCGGAATAATTGTGGCTGCCCTTGTTTTGGTGCTTTGGGGAGGCAGTGACGATCCGAGCACGGAAACCGCCGGCGGCGACCCAAGGCCGTCTGCCACCGAAACTCAGACTGAGACACCGGATGATTCGAGGCCGGGCAGTGATTCTGATGGGGACGAGCCACCTCCCGAGCCAACCAATACCCAAACCGTTGCGCCGACTCTAGAACCGGTAGCAACGGCGGTGCCGACGAATACATCCGTACCGCCACCACCACCGGGCCCGCCAGCGTCCACCTCCACCCCCGTGGTGCAGGGCCCAACCGCGGCAGAAATTGAGGCCGAGCGAAGTTATCGAGTGAAGGCCTCAGCGCAGCTTCTGGTCTATATCAACCGTTTCAACCAGTACTGGGGCCTCCCATCTTTGGGGTACAAAAACGATGTCTTGGAGTACGGAGGCATTGCCGGCGCCTGGGCGAATCAAATGGCCGGCTTTGAACCCGCGCCGCCGCGATTTCGCCAAGCCCATGATCAGATGAGGAATGCACTTTACGCCTTCGACGATCAGGGTAAGAAGGTTGTGGATGCCTTTACACAGGCGGAGCTCGATGCCTGGTTTGCCATCTGGGATCGAACCTTCGATGACATGGTTTTGGCCTACGATGACTATTTGCTTGTGGTCGGAATCTCATTACCGGACCTCGTCAGGGCGCCTTGAGTTGCCCAGGTTAGGATTTGGATTGGAGGCTAAAGACTCGTCGATCCTGGCCGGGCAAGTTTGGATCGTCTCTGGCGCTCGGGCGAACTACACACAATTCCATCTCCCGGCGTCTAGCTAAAGTTGACAATTACTCTCAAGCCCATCTATCTGGCCTTCGTTGCCGTTTTCATAGCCGGTGTGCTTGGCGTTCTGGCCGTGGCCGCGCTCTTGAGTGATGGAGGCGGTACAGAACTTCAATCAGGAGCGGTCGCCGATCAGACCGCCACCTCGTCGCCTGTCCCGCCACTCGCGACGGAAACAGCGTTTGATCCTGATCCTACGGCTACACCAGTTGTGCGTAGCTGTGAGGTCATTCTCGATAGCGGCGTTTACGTTAGTCAGGCCGAGAAGCGCTTCTTCCTAGAAAACTGCCTCCCAGACCCAGACCCGACTGTGGTCGCCGAATAGCCGCCCCTGCTCCGCCCGCAGACCTCGAAGGCCGCATCGAATTCATCGGCGCAATTTGGGCCGAGAGCTCGATACCCGTGACCTATGGCGTGAATCCCGACAATCCTCCAATTGGCACGGGCGGCGGTCCAATTCTTAGTCCGGACCAGTTCGTCGCGGCCGTAACGGAGACATTTCAAACCTGGGAATCCCTCCCAGAATCGAGCATCAGGTTTGTATATCAGGGAATTTGCTCCAGCGACCCGGGGGATCGAGGAGATGGCATTAACATTAACACAGTTGGCTGGGGATGGCTTTTCGGGCAAGCAGCAGGAGTGGCCACTTGGAACGCCACCCACGGCGCATTCCTGCGCCAAGACAGCTATGGCCAAATCTATGAGATGGACATAATAGTTGACGTTCGCCACCCTCAGTCGCTCGACGACCCCAGCGGCTATCTTTCTGAGGTCCTTCAGCACATCCTATTGCATGAGGTTGGCCACCTTATTGGCCTGGGTCACGCGACTGAGCCCTGTTCTGTAATGAGGCCGTCAGGAGTTGGCTCAGGCTTGTGCTGGGTAGATATTGCTGCAGTGGCGACTCTATCTCCGAGTTGATCATCACGCGTTAGAAACCTACGCGGCAGCCAAACGCGAATCGCCTCGCGATCGCCAGAGTTGGCGTTTTTCGCGAGGCGATCCCCTATGCGCTTTTGATAGTGATTTGCGGCGCGGCCATTGGCAATTGCTTTAGGCGACGATCCTCAAATAGTCATGCATCAAGCGCGGCAACAAGTAATTCTCTTCGACCGAGGCGTGAGCCGCGGCGCCAAGATTCTCGCGCAGCGCCGCGTCCGTTAGAAGCTCAACCAGTCGATCAGCACACTCAGCCATGTCAGAGACCAAGAAGCCAGTCTCACCATTCTTGATTTGCAGACGAATTCCACCGACGTCGCCGCCGATGACCGCCTGACCCTTCCACATCGCCTCCGTAACCGTGAGACCAAAGCCTTCGCGGGTGGACTTCTGCAGCATTACGTCCGGCGCTGTCTGAAACGCGTTCACAAACTCATCGTCAATAATCGCCGCGTCCGAGAACAGGTGAATGTCCAAGTCGTCACCGGCGTGGGCCTTAACGGTGGCCAAAACATCAGCCGCCATCGAATCATCACTTGCCGTCAGAGCGCCGACCAACGCCAGCTGCAGGCCAGGCACCCTTTTCTTGGCTAGCCTGTAGGAATCGATGACCCCAAGCGGGTCTTTCCAGTGATCGTACCGCGATAGTTGGGCGATGAAAGGCCTGTCGATGTCGATGCCGTGGCCGGCAACGTACTGTCGGGCTGTCACTTTGTCGAGTACGGAATTTTTCGGCTTTGCCGGGTCGATTGCCGGTGGGCAGATCGTTACCTTACTCGGGTCAACGCCTGGTAGTACGTACTGGGGAAGGCTGAAAACTACATGGTCGAACTGCTGAATGAATGGCAGTAGCCGTTCAACAACAGCTTCATTCGGCTGGCTGGTATCGATGTGGCAGACCCAGACTTTCGCCACGTCCTTGGGTAGCAATTCCACGATCGGCAGCAATTGGTAGTCGTGAACGAACCAGGCATGAATATTTGTGTCATCGGTTGGCAGCAACCCAGCCGATGCTCGCGTGTGTGAGAAAAAGACTTCCCACTCCTCGTCAGTGAAGTTTCCCGGTTTTCCTTGCAGGTAGTCATGCATTCTTCGCGTGACTTCAAAGAAGTCCTGATTTGGCGGAATAACCATCCAGCGAGCGCCAAGGCCGTGCCAGCGGCTCAACGGGATCAGGCTAGAAAGAATCTCCGCAACACCGCCACCCTCGGGGGTCGAATTGAGATGAATCGTATCTTTGTTCTCCAACTGGGTGGCCAGCGATTCGAAGCTTGCATGATGTCCTTGGCTAAAGGCAGAGGCACTCGCCCCACTTCCCGGTTCAAACTGCATTTCACGCCAAGATGGCATCATTTGGTGCTCCCTCAAGCTACGTGCTGCATTCCGTATCTGGACAATGGTCGTCATTGCCCTTGGAAACAGTAGTAGGGATTGTTCGTATCTGGCGTAGTTATTCGCGAAACAGTCCAGCTCGATGTTATTGCCGGCCGAGCGAAGCCAGCTGCAAGAGAAATTCCGATATCAGACTATCGGTCGGTTGCGGCAATGTCAGACTGCACCAGCCACGGAGAAACTTTCGATTTGTTGCTGCGCTATTAGCCTATCACGTGCGACACTCCGCTTATGGCAAAAGGCGGTGCCCCTCGCTACCCCCGAACGATTCGACGCACCGCTCCCCAGGCGGTGGAAATTGAGCCCGAGCCTCGCCGCCGGTCACGCAAATTTGGCGTCCAGTCCGTGCCGCTGCTCCTGATCGGCGGCTTCGCACTCGCCATTCTAATTGGCACGATCTTGCTCAGCCTGCCCTTCTCGTCTCACGACGGTAGCTGGGCGTCACCGGTCATCTCGCTTTTCGTTTCAACCTCAGCGGTTTGCGTGACTGGCCTAACCCCCGTAGATACCGGAACCTACTGGAGCGGGTTTGGGCAGACCGTGATTTTGGTCCTGGTCCAGTTCGGCGGGTTGGGATTCATGACCAGCGCCACGCTGCTCTTCCTCCTGTTTGGCTGGCGCTTGGGCATTAGAGAGCGTCTCTTTCTCAGTCAGACGCTTGACCTCGGCCGGATGGGCGGCATTGTCCGATTGATTCGACGCATGGTTGTTTTCGCCTTCGTGGCTGAGGCCATCGGCTTTGTAATCTTGTCAGCCCGGTTCCTGGCTGATTTTTCTTTCGGCCAGGCCGTCTGGCGCGGTCTGTTTCACAGCGTTTCCGCTTTTAATAACGCCGGCTTCGACCTATTCGGTGGCTTCAGCAGTCTGACAACTTACGACGATCCTCTGACCCTCATAACCATTAGTTTCCTTGTGTTCCTAGGAGCAATCGGTTATTTGGTCTTCGAGGATATTAGGCTTCGTGGCCGGTCTCCCGTCACTCTGGACACGAGAATAGTCCTCCGAACCACGGCCGCATTGGTCGTCGCTGGCTTCCTGCTGATTCTGATTCTTGAATGGGACGGAGTCCTGGCCGGGCGCAGCTTCCCCGACAAGATGCTGCAGGCCGGATTTCAGGCGCTAGCATCTCGAACGTCCGGGTTTACCTCCTTGCCGACGCCGGACTTTACTGACGAAAGCCTGTTTTCGACCATGGGATTCATGTTCATCGGCGGCGCCAGCGGCTCGACTGCCGGAGGCATCAAGGTCGCGACCTTTGGCATTCTTGTGGCGGCGGCGATCTCAGCCCTCGCTGGCCGCGAACAGGTCGAGGCCGCCGGTCGAGAGCTGCGGAGAGCGGATATTGACCGCGCGCTCGCTCTCGCGTTTCTCGCCGTGCTCTTAGTGATTGGTTTCTCATTGCTGCTGGCACGCATTGAGCCGGCGCCTTTCTCTCATGTCATGTTCGAAGCGACGTCGGCGTTTGGCACCACAGGCTTGTCTACCGTCATAACACGCGAACTAAAAGACGCGAGTTTGTTGATCTTGACTAGCTTGATGTTTATTGGCCGGCTAGGACCGCTTACGCTGGCGATAGCGCTGGTGCAGCGCTCGCGGCCTGCCCGAAGGAGACTGCCCGAAGACCGGGTGCGCATTGGTTAGGGAAATTGAGGCCTAAACATGGGTGAATACATTGTCATTGGAATGGGCAGATTCGGCCGCAACCTGGCAACCGAGCTGCAACTGCTTGGCAACGAGGTCGTTGGTGTGGACCTCGACCGGCAGACGGTTCAGGAATTGTCAGGCGAAGTCCGTGATGTTATCGAAGCTGATGCGACATCTGAAGCGGTAATGAGGGACTTGGGCGTTGCAAACGTTGACGCTGCCGTCGTTGGCATTGGTGCCTCTGAAGACAGCATTATGATCACCCTACTCCTCAAGAAGCTTGGCGTGCCGTATGTGATCGCAAAAGCGGCAGTGAAATGCACGGCGAAATTCTCCGGCTGGTTGGTGCCGATCGGGTTGTCTTTCCCGAAAAGGAAATGGCCACGCGTCTAGCCCATGGCATCGCCGTCCCTGAAATCGTCGATTACCTCAGCATCACCCGAGACATGGGCATCAGCAAGCTCACGGTTCCACAACACTTGATCGGGCTCTCCTACAGCGAAGCCGAGCTCGAACGGCGCTTCGATGTCCGCCTGATCGCCATCATCAGACGTGACCGAGTGCTTTTCGGCGCTTCGGTTGGCGAGAAGTTCCAGGCCGATGATGTCCTGCTCTTGTCCGGTAAAGACTCGGCCTTGAGAGAACTCGGCCACAACGACGAATAGCCGGGGGCTTGAACTTTAAGACGAATTCAGGGCATCGTTTTTGTGAGTTCGGCCCAATCAGGGCATTGACCTAGCGCGGAGATCGGAATGCTGATGCGAGCCGGATTCGTACTGGTGACGTTCCTTTGTCTCGGAATGATCCTGACAGGGCTGACCGTAATCTTGAAGGATGCCGAGAGCGGCCCGGCTGCGGCCGGCTTGAGTTCAGTTAGCCCAACCGAACCAACAACTGTGCCAGCAAGTACTACAGTTGAAGCTGTCACAACGCCACTCCGAACATCACTAATCACGCCGACAGCCGGTCAACAAATTATGCCGGTCGTAACACCAGAAGTTGTCCTGCCACGGACACCGGAGTCCGATGTTCAGGCACTTAACATAATAATTCCCCGTCAGTTCCGAGTAGAGCCAGCCACAGCGCCAGGCGCCTTCGACCGGCCAACCGCTTTCGCTCTTGGCGAAGCCGGTCAAATCTACGTCGCCAACGCCAACGGAATTGAGCTCGCAGTCGATTCGAACGCGGACGGCAGCTTTGATCGCGTGACCCATTTCGCTTTGGATGGCGCCTGGGTGCTTGGATTGGCCTACCGGGATGGCAACCTCTACGCCGCCGATGGCGGCAAGCTTCTGAAACTTCGAGACGCCAACGGCGACACGGTGGCCGACGTCAGCCAAGTCATGCTCGCGGGTTTACCCACCAATCTCTATGGCGGCCATTCCAACAACGGTCTGGCCTTCGGCCCAGACGGACGCTTGTACATGACCGTTGGTGGTACATCTGACCATGGTCCTGAACTTGTAGCCAACGCCGGCGTCATTCTGGCCTTGGACCTCACCACCGGTGATCTGACAACCCATGCCTCCGGATTTAGAAATCCTTATGACCTAACTTTTTGTCCGAGCGGTCAGCTATTCGCCAGCGAAAATGGCCCCGACGGACTGGATGACAGCTTGATCTTCCGCCCGCCGGATGAGGTCAACTTGATTCTCGCGGGCCGTAATTACGGCTACCCAGAATTTTTCGGCTACGCACCAGCCTGGTCTGGGGTGGAGTCGCCAATCGCATTGCTGCCCGTCAGTGGTGGCGCGACCGGGATCGTCTGCTATTCCGGAGCTAGTTTCCCTGCCATCTTCCAGAACAGCCTGTTTGTCAGCCTCTGGGGGACATTGACCTTCGAAATCGAAACCGGCCGCCGGCTCATGAACGTGCGGCTTGAGGAGATCGATGGACGCGTGACCGGGGTGCTCAGCGAATTCGCGACCGGCTTTACGCACCCGATCGATGTGATCCAGGACCGTGACGGCAGCCTGCTAGTCTTGGATTACGGGCTTGGGCAGATCTTTCGCATCTCGTACGTCGGCGACAAGTGAAGTGCGCTGACCCTCGGGCGCTGGAAGAGACTCGGCTGCGGGCATTAAAAAATGGCGACAGGGTTGACCGGCGAAGCGGTACCGCCCAGCAGCCTCAATGGCGACATCGATAGCATGAACTGCCAGCGCTTGTGGCGTTCGCAGACCGCGGCGAGGCCGTCGAATTGGGCGTTGTCCAGCAGATGAACACCCATCGAAGGGATAATGATTGAATGGATCGGTAGGCCTCCGCCCTCCACTCCAGAAGGCGCCACGTCGCTTACCCCATCGCAGCCCAGCACTGCTATCCCACGTTCGTGCAGCCACGGCAGGCTAGTCGCATGCAATCCCGCCAGGCCGTCGCCGGGTCTGTCCGGATCAAGGGTAGGATTGCCTGGGCCGAGAGCAGCCCGTCGAGCGTGGCGGCCGGTGCGGATTAACAGTATGTCACCCGGCTCGATCTTGACGGCCGCTTCTTCCTCAGCGGCGGCCAAGTCCTCAGCGTAGATTGCTTCGCCTGGTTCCATCCAATCCTTCTTAAGCAGCCGTGGCATATCGAATAACACGCCGCGGCTTACTATGCCGTTCTGCCCGGCCTCAATCGAATTAGCCAAAGCGCCGGCCGAGGTTACTTGCGACGCCGGCCGGCCGTTGTACATTTGGCCCCGATAAAAAATGTGGCAGAGCGCATCAAGGTGTGTGTGTGCCAGACCGTGCGAAGCAATCGAAAAGTAATCGGTTGAACCGGTCGAGTTTTCGATATCCCCGGCCCGGATCATCGTATGTGTGACAGGATTGGCGTTTTCTGCGCCGCCCTGAGTGTTGAGTGGGAGTGAGCAGCTTATGCTTTCACCCTCCCGGACCAAGGCAGCCGCCTGCATCAGCTTTGCCGGCGTGATCAGATTCAGCGTGCCTCGCTCGTCATCGTCGCCCCAACGCCCCCAGTTGCTAACCTGCTCGAAAATCGCATGGACCTCGTCTTGCGTGATCGTCTTTGCCGGTTCAGTCACCAAAATCCTCCTTGGCCCGGTCTGAGCCGGTGGTTATTCTAACCCGGTGTGTCGTGCCCTCAGGGTAGGAGTCGGTGCCACCATCGAGCACTCAAACGCCTCTACTCGGCGATGGAAAATGGAACATTCGAGCCTGAGGCGCCTTCTCCAGGTGATCGCCGCTGAGGCGGCCATCCGAGCCCTGGCGGTCCAGGCTACGCGACACCTCGTGATTTGGCTGACTCGCGGATATGTCCGCGCAGGCCCGCCAGATCGCCCCGGCGAATGGTGAAATCCCTGCCGATCGAATCGCTGAGGAAGCTGGTCAAACCATGCTCCTCTAGGATCGCGAGCAGATCATCGGTTGACGCGCGGAGGTATCGAGCCGCTTCTTCCAGGGACAGGTAGTCGTTCTCTTCGTTCACAGACCAATGAAGTAGCACTACGTGTTGGGGAGATGAATCTATGATCAATTCGATTCAAAGTCAACGCGGCCCTTGCCGATTATCTCCGTCGACTCGCCCTAAACTCTCGATTCACGGCAAAATCTAAAAGCGCGATTGATGCACCCGTCCGCCGTCAAGGCAACCTAAAGTGAACTCCTGCTGAGTCAAGTCAGCGAGCCTCATTAGGAGCATATGCGTCTACCAGCCCCACCGTTGCGTCATCCTAACGATTCAGAAATCTTGCGACTCGCCGTGCCGGCGTTCGGTGCGCTTGTCGCTGAGCCATTGTTTCTCCTGGCTGACGCGGCAATCGTCGGGCACCTGGGAACACCGGAATTGGCCGGCCTTGGTGTAGCCGCCACGGTCATCGCCTCGGGCGTCAGTCTCTGTATTTTTCTCGCCTACGGCACAACCTCAGTGGTGGCCCGAATGATTGGCGCCGGTGACTTCGCCGGAGCTCTAAGGCGCGGTGTCCATGGGCTATGGCTGGCCCTGTCTATCGGTGTGCTTTTGGCGACCCTGGGCTTGGCTGGCGCGCCGACGATGGTCGGCTGGTTCGGCCCTGACGCAGAGGCTGCCAGACACGCTGTGACCTATATGCGGATCAGCATGGGCGGCATACCGGCGATCCTGATCGTGCTTGCCATGACCGGAGTGTTACGCGGCCTACAAGACACGCGAACACCTCTATTCGTCGCCGCGGCGGCAAACCTGGCAAATATCGGTCTTAGCGTTGGGCTCGTTTATGGCGTCGGGCTTGGAATTGGCGGCTCGGCTCTCGGCACCGTGATCGCGCAGTGGTCGGCTGCTGCGGTTTACGTCCTGGTGGTTGTACGTTCCGCCAAAAGGCTGAACGTAAGGCTAAATCCGGACCTTGGCGGCATGCGCGCAGGACTGATGGCATCCGCGCCTCTCCTGGTTCGAAACGTCGCCTTGCGCGGCGTCCTGGTTCTCTCCACGGTGGTTGTCGCCAGGCAAGGGCCGGAATCGCTTGCGGCGCATCAGGTGGCTTTCACAATTTGGACAACGCTTTCACTTTCTCTCGATGCTGTTGCGATCGCTGGACAAGCCTTGGTTGGCCGCTACTTGGGCGCTTCCGACGTTAACGGCGCGCGCGCCGCGACCAACAGAATGGTTGAGTGGTCGATTGGCGCCGGTGTGGTTTTTGCGGCAATTTTGATTGCCGCTCATGGAGTGATCCCTTCGTTGTTTAGCCCCGATCCTGAGGTTCAGAGACTGCTTGCCTCTGCCTTAATCGTCGTCGCCGTAATGCAGCCGGTGGCGGGGTGGGTCTTCGCCCTTGACGGTGTCCTGATCGGCGCCGGTGACGCTCGCTACATCGCGGTCGCTCAGGTGCTCACGCTGGTCGTGTTCGCGCCGTTGGCCATGACGGTGTTGATTTTTGATCTCGGCTTGAACGCGCTCTGGTGGGCGCTCGGCGGCTGGATGATAGCCAGACTGATCGTAATGGCCTGGCGTGAGCGCGGCGACGCCTGGTTGATTACCGGACCGGGTAGCTAATCGCGGGCATTGCCACCCCTGGTGATCAGTTGAAATCTGGTCATTCCAGGCTTACAGTTGGTTCGGCGGCGGCGAGGTGGCGGAGTTTATGTCGCGGCGGCAGCCGAAATCCTCTCTCTCTATAGCAGCGCTAGCGTTAGCGATTGGGCTTGCTGCTTGCGTTAACGTGAATCCATTGGACCCGTCTCAACCCAGCGCCTCAGCATCGCGCCCAGTTCCTACCGCGACCGTTCCAGCGCCAACGCCGACTCCCAGCGAACCGCTGCTCTCCCAAGAATGCCTCGCCGGGTCGAACACATCAGCAAATCCTAGGGTTGTCAGCACGGCCGAGAATCCGCGCCTGGTAGCTCCGGCTGGTTTAGAACCCCCGGCTACCTACACGCCAAAACCCTCGATCGTCGCTCTCGAATTAGAGACTGAATTGAGAAGTCTGCTCGGCAACGATGTTGACGATTTTGCCGTCATTGCCAAGGACCTCCAGACTGGCGTCAGCGCGGAAATCAATGGCGATAGCCTGTTCTACGCCGCAAGTATCTTCAAAGTGTTTGTCATGTTTGAAGTTTTCCATCAGGAATCGTTAGGTCTGCTGAGTTTTTCTGACTCGCTCGTGATCAGCCCGTACTATGAGTCGTTTGGCCTGGGCCCACGCTCGACCCAGCTATGTCAGGAGCTCAGCGTAGCTCAGGCACTGCAGGCAACGATGTCGATAAGCGATAACGCCACGGCTGTGCTGCTTCAGGATCTCGTCGGAGCCGGCAACGTCAACAACTCGTTAGCCGTGCTCGGACTTACTGAAAGCCGGCTTGAGACCGATGACTTGCCCTTAGCAGCTCACGACATCGCCCTCTTGCTGGAGATCATTGGGAGCGGCCAGGCTGTAAGCCCAGATGCCAGCGCGGCGATGATCGATTTGCTGAGGATGGAGCAGGTGGATAATGGGCTGCGCGCGGGCGTGCCAATCGAGATCGATGTCGCCCATAAAACTGGCATCTGGCCCAAAGCGCGGCACGATGTCGGGCTGGTTTTTGCGCCATCGAAAACCTATCTGGTTGTGATTCTTTCGATTGATGGCGACGTTGCCCTGATTCGCCAGCTTTCCGAAGTTATCTACGCTTTTTTTACGCGCCAGGAATAGTCAATGCCTCAGCCCAATCTTGCTAGAATGCCGGCTGGCAATCCTCACTCTTGAAAAGCGGGCCGTCTTAAGAAATGAACAAATGGCAGGTGGAGCCGGCTTCCCGAAATCGATCTGAAGTGTGCGACAGATATCGCCAGCACTTCCAGGACGGTTACACGTGGCCCGGCCTGGGAATCCCCCTGGTCCTCTGTGATGCCTGTCGGATTGACATAGAAGAGTCGGTGAAAAGCTACGGCGAGGACCCACTGGCCGCGCGAATGAGACTCTTGAGTCGTCTCCGTGACGTGGGAACCTAACCCCAACGCCGTATCCCAAGCCTCTATCCGGCGCCGTTGCCCTTGCGCTTAGATACCAGAGCAAAAATCGACCGCCACCCGACCAGCAGAATCGCATTGGCGATCAGAGAAACGAGCGCGAAAGCCGGCTCGACTGTCCGGCCGAAGACGAAGGCACGCAGCAGGAGGCCAATCCCCCAGGCTGGAACCCAGGTCGGCAGCACGCGGCGCAGCACCGATGAACTGGCGGCGGCATCGGAACGAAATACGCCCGATACCGTCCCAATCACCAACCAAGCTGACAGAAAGGGCAGTCCAGCTCGCATCAACGTGGCAAAAGACGGATTGCGTTCGTGACTGCTTAGGCCGATTAAGGCGAAAGCAAGAAAGGCAAGAGTGTCGCCGGCCAAAAGGGCAGGTCTGACATCTAACTTCTTAATTAGCCGCGTTTTGCCTGCTACCAAAGCACTGATCTCTTTCTGTGTCTTTCGCACTTAGACCGACAATGTCAGGCGTAATTCAAACGTCTGACCCTGCGCAGGCCTCCATTTTCCGCTGCGTTTGATCGCCACCCCAGCCCAGTCGAAATCAGCGACCAATAACCCTCAATTCGTCGGTCAGGGCGGCATGGTGTAGGGTAGAACTCAGCATCATCCTGCAAAGGTGCCCCGGAGGCCAATGCGCGCTATTGCCCGTATTTACATGATGGCTTTTCGCCTTCACCCAAGGCTCTTGCTGTTGGGATACTTGGCTGTGCTCCTTGCGGGCGCCGCGGCCCTGTCTGTTCCCCGTGTCCTCAGCGCCGGCATCGACCGAATTCTCGACCCGGCTAATCAAAGCCGTGGGACCGACGCCCTTCTCACCCTTGGCATCATGCTGGCAGTCCTGGGCCTGACCAGAGGGTTCTTTCAGGGCGCCCAGATGTTTTGCGGTGAGAGCTTGGCCCAGAGGCTAGCCTACCGCATCAGAAACGATTACTTTGCCAAGCTTATGCAACTGTCGTTTGCCTTCCACGATAAGCAAGGCACCGGCTCTCTAATGTCCCTTGCCACCGCCGAGGTCGAAGGCGTTCGCATGTTTATAAATATGGGCGTTGTCCGGTCGCTTTTCATTGTCGTCATGCTGATCGGCTCCGGCATCGCGATGCTTCTCGTGGACGTAACACTGGCGCTAATTACGATGGCATTCGTTCCCTTCCTCGCCTTTCGCGGCGTTCACACCAGTCGCCAACTGCGAAAACTCTGGACCCGGGTTCAGGAGATGACCGGCGACATGGTCTCCACCCTGCAGGAAAACCTCACCGGCATCCGCGTCGTAAAAGCCTTTGCCGCCGAACAGCACGAAATCGAGAAGTTCGACGAGCGATCGCTTGACGTCGCCGACCAAACCTATCTGGCAGAAAAGACCTGGGCCCGAAATTTCGCGATCATGGACTTTGGTTTCATGCTGACGTTTGCCGTCATCCTCTGGTTTGGCGGCAACCGTGTCATCGATGGTCGAACCGTGATCGACGGCCAGGTAGTGTACTCGGCGCTCACCCCAGGACAGCTTGCCTCATTCTTCGTCTACCTAAACATGATGGTGATGCCTGTTCTCATGCTCGGACGGATCGTCAACAGCTTCTCAAGAGCGGCGGCGTCCGGAGAGCGGCTATTCGAAATTCTCGACGCCGAGTCGCCGGTAGACGACTCTCCTGATGCTGAGGACCTCGGCCGGGTTGAAGGCCACGTCGAATTCCGCGATGTCTCTTTCAGCTACGACGGGGCTAACCAGGCGCTAAGCAAGATCAATATTGACATACCCGTCGGCTCGCGCGTTGCTCTTGTCGGCCGCCCCGGTAGTGGCAAGACCACCTTCGCTCACTTAATCCCGCGCTTCTACGACGTGACCGAGGGCGAGATCTTGATCGACGGTCATGATTTGCGGGAATTTACGCTTGCCTCCTTGCGTCGCAACGTCGGCGTGGTCCAACAAGACGTTTTTGTCCATTCAACTTCGCTCCGGGATAACGTGGCCTACGGAAACATCGCCGCGGACGACGACCAGATCATCGAGATGACTCAGATCGCCCAATTGCATGATTTCATTGCCGAATTGCCAGAGGGCTATGACAGTGTTGTTGGTGAACGGGGCGCGGGCCTATCCGGTGGCCAAAAGCAACGCCTGTCCCTTGCCAGGACAATCTTGCTTGACCCGCCAATACTAATCTTGGATGACACGACTTCAAGTGTGGATGTTCATACTGAAAGGCAGATCCAGCAGGCTCTAGAATCGGTAGTCGCCACCCGCACGACATTTGTCATCAGTAACCGCTTTCACGCCATCGCCCAGGCAGACCGAATCTTCGTCTTCAAAGGCGGAGAGATAGTTCAGCACGGCACCCATGAGTCCCTGGTCTCCGTTCACGGCGAATATCGTGAACTCTACGAGACCCAAATGCTGCCCGCAGAAGAGGCCAGAGTGTCAGCCGAACGGATGGCCGGCGATGACACCGTCGGCCCCGGTGTTGGCGGCGACCCTGTATCAAAGAGTGGAGCCGGCTAAAGTGGCAACTCAGACGACACCGGTTCCAGCGCCAGCCAAGCCACACCGCGGCAATCTCGACGAGATTTTCCTCGGCAACATCTATGACGCGACCGTGGTACGTCTGCTGCTAAGTTACGCCTTCCGTTACAAGCTGCTGTTTGCCTTTGCCCTTACAGGCATCATTGGCTATATCACGGCGGTCGTCGCTCAGCCGCTTATCGTCGCCTGGGCGATAGATGCGTTTATTGCGCCCGAGCCCGGAGAGAGTCACTCAGGCAGTCTCACACTTGTCGTCGGTATTTTCTTCGCGGATACCTTACTCCTGGGCTCCGCTCAATTTATCCAGTTCAGGGGCCTGACTCGGATGACAACCCGTATCCTCTTTGACATTCGGAAAGACATGTTCAGCCATGCCCAGTCCCAGTCTCCCGCCTTTTTCGACCGAAACGAAGTCGGACGGCTAATGTCACGTATTCAAAATGACACACTCTCTTTGCAAGAGTTCATGGAAATGAGCATTCCAACAATTGGCGATGTGCTGATGTTGGGTGTTATCGCGGTCGTGATGTTCGCCATTGATTGGCAGCTTTCAGCGATCGCATTGCTGCCGTTTCCGCTGCTGCTCGCGCTTCTCATCTTTTGGCAGCGCTATGCCAAGCCAACCTTTGTCCGCATCCGCACCGCAATTTCCGCTGTCAACGGCAATCTGCAAGAGGGAATCAGCGGTGTGCGCGTCGCCCAAAGCCTAAACCGAGAGGGCATTAACCTGGAGCGCTTTGACCAGCTGAACTCGGAACATCGCAATGCCACCGTAAAGGGCTCTCTTCTCTCGGCGATCCTCATGCCGCCGATCGAATTCGTCACCATGGGCTCGGTCGGCCTGGTGCTGGTGGTCGGCGGCAGCCGCGTCCTGAATGGCACGCTGGAGATCGGCCTCCTGACCGCATTTGTCCTTTTCCTGATGCGCTTTTACGAGCCAGTCCGGATCATGACCCTGGACTTCACCATGTTTCAGAAGGCGATGGCCTCTGGAGCTCGTATTTTTGAGTTGCTTTCCGTAAAACCAGACATTGCCGACAAGCCCGCCGCCAAGACCATGCCGCCGATTGACGGTCGCATCGAGTTTAAGGATGTAAGCTTTGCTTACAATCCAGGCGTAAATGTGCTCGAGGATATCAACCTTCAGATCGAGGCCGGCGAGACCGTCGCCTTCGTCGGGCTCACCGGTGCCGGAAAGAGCACTTTGGTGTCCCTTGTACCGCGTTTTTACGATGTCACGGCGGGACAAGTGCTGGTCGATGGCATCGATGTCCGCGATGTTACTCGTGAGTCCCTCGCCAGCCAGCTAAGCATGGTCTTGCAGGAGCCCTTCCTATACTCGGAGTCCGTCAAGGAAAATATCAGGTACAACCACGCCTGGGTTTCAGATAGCCAAATCGAGGACGCGGCTCGCGCCGTGGGAGCGCATGATTTCATCATGAGGCTACCCGAAGGTTACGAATCGGTGTTGGAGCAGCGTGGCGCCAACTTGAGCATGGGACAGCGAGCGCTGGTTAGCATGGCCCGTGCCATCGTGGCCGAACCAAAGGTAATCATTCTGGACGAAGCCACTGCCAGCATGGATTCCGTCACCGAGCACAATCTCCAGGACGCCTTGAAAACTGTGCTGCGCGGCAGAACCGCGCTGGTAATCGCTCATCGCCTCTCAACCATAACCAGCGCCGACCGGATCGTCGTCCTGGAGAACGGCCGCATCATTGAGGTAGGCTCTCACCAGGACCTGTTGAATCAGCAGGGTTTGTACGCAAAGCTCTATGCCATGAACTTTGGCGAGGAACCCTAGAGGTCCAGACAAGAGGCTTTGGGGCAAGCGGCAATTCCGCTTTTTTGCCCGAGCTCGCCAAGACGAACGCTAGTTTGGCTTACTGGTCAGCATCGCCGTCATCGTTTCCGGTGCGAAACAGTCTTTCTATGTCCTCGATGGCGGATTCCGCGGAAGGCAAGGTATCTGCCGGTACCTCACCCGGGGCTAGGAATTCAAGCCGCTCGAGGCCACTATCGTATGTTCCTTCGCGTTCGAGAATCTCTGACCAGGTGGTCTCATCATCAGAGATGCCTTGATCGATCGTCTGGCGCTGCTCTTTCGCAGTCTGCTCCAATGAATCAACTGGAGTCGTGGTACCAAAAGCCTTGTCCAGGAGTTTGATCAAGCTGAGCGAGGCTTGCGCGTTTGGCATCCTCGGAAAGTAGTCTGGTTGCACGACAGAGAGGTCAGCCGTTCGCCAGTTTAGGGTTTGGACGTGAGCGCTTAGTACACCAGTAATACTGGTTGGTCCTTCGTATTTTTGACTGTTTGACTGAACACCGAACTGAAGCTCCAGCTCAACGTCAGACGCGGTGATATAGACCGGAGATGTACGGGTATGCGGCACCTCACCCGGCCGGGCTCGCAAGCTAACTAGCGTCTTTGCGCCTGCCTTTTCCATGTATTCAGCAATCGTCTCGACAAATTTAGCCCAGTAAAAATTTGGTTCGGCTCCCGTGAGCAAAATAATATCCCGATTGGAGCCTTCCGGGCGCGCAAGGTAAAACGTCACCTCGGGCCAGTCGATTACCACGTTGCTGTCGTCCCGGCGCACCTGAGGCCGCTGGATTGTGGAGTTAACAAATTCCGTGAGCTTCAGTTTCGCGACCTCCTCGGCCCCCCAGTTATCGGCGAGATAGCCGATGGTTCGCGAGGCCAACCTTCCGGCCCGTCGCCGCATGGAGAAACCGGTCACAAGGACCGGATCACGAAGTTGATCCACTGGCTTTAGCTCGATGATGTTGTCCATCAAAGGAAGCTTAGCACGAGCACAATCCTGCAATCGCGCCAGGCATCTCCTCCGACAACACGCGCCCGCTGGTACAATCGAGCTCCTCCCCGAAGGCGGGGTATTCGTAGGAGCGTGTTTTGAAGATCGTAGTTATCGGTGCCGGAATCATCGGCGCAGCGATCGCCTATAACCTATCCCAGCGGGCAAATGCCCATGTGACGATTGTCGAGCGCGACCAGCCCGGCGGCGGTGCTTCAGCTCATTCCTTTGCTTGGACCAACGCATTCGACAAGAAACCTCGAGAATATAACGAGCTGAACCGCAATTCCATGGAAATCTGGCCGCGCTTCGCCCAACGCCTGGGGGTGGAGCAAGCTTTGCACCGCGGTGGTGAGCTGCGCCTGGAAAACACCGCGGCTGGGGCAGATTTTCTCGCTCAACATGTGAAGCGGCTTCAGTCCTGGGGCTACGCTTGCCGCCTGATCAGTTGGCAAGAGGCACAGGCTTTAGAGCCGGCACTTGTCGCCGATTCAATTACGGCAGCCTCTCTGTCTGAGCTCGACGGCCATGTCGACGTTGCTTCAGTAATTGATGCTTGTCTGCGGCGCGCAAAAGACGCTGGTGCTTTGCTCTTGACCCAAACCAGCGTCACAGGATTCCGGCTCAATGAAGCCAACTCGGTCGAGGCTGTAATCACAGACTCTGGTGATTTGGAATGCGATTGCGTGGTCGTTGCCGGCGGCACCGGCTCACCCCAGCTTGCGACGATTGCCGGAGTTCCAATTCCACAGCCAGAGAGCCCTGGCGTGGTCATTCGTACAAACCCACTGCCGCCACTGCTCAAATCTCTGTCGGTGATTCACTTGCCAGCGGTCACCGCAGAGCTAATGGAGATCCATCTGCGGCAAGCATTCGATGGAACGGTGCGAATCGGCCAGGGGACACAGGAAAGTCTCAATCGCGATGACTCTCAGGCGCACGCGGACGACCTCCTAAGCCGAGCCGCCTACTTCTTGCCGGCATTGGCTAGCGCCAAGGCATTCGCGGAACCAGTGGGATTTCGCCCAATGCCGGCTGATGGTCTGCCGGTCTTGGGTTTCGCGGAAAAGGCAACGAATCTTTACCTGGCTCTGATGCACAGCGGTGTCACGCTGGCCCCGATTGTTGGTGAACTGGCCGTGCTCGAGATTCTCGAAGGTGTCCGGGTCGAGACCCTTACCCCATACCGAGTGGAGCGCTTCGCCGCCTCGTAGAGGCGTTCGGTTCAGTCCGGTGAAACTTGGTCACGCATTTAGCAGAAACTAAGACCCCAGGCCTGCCAGGTTTAAACCTGGCAGGCCTGGGGGAAAGGCGCGGTTTGCGCCCTTGGGCGGGTCTTGGCCGCGTTTTTTAGCTCCGGCGAGCGGAGCGAACTGAAACGATCGACGTGGCCACAAGCGCTATGCCAGCCAGGGCGACCCGTGGTCAGATTCTCAATTTCAACCCGGTAGGTGGTCCCGTTACTCGCACCCAGCGCGGCCCCACCACCGGTGCTGAGCGACAGGCCCGACGCTGCCAGCAGCGCAAACAGCCCAAAAACTCCCAACCAAATTCTCTTCATGGCGTTCCTCCATATCCGGGCGCACCCGTCCTAACCTGCAAGCACTTCGCAAAAGTCAGTGCCACTACTGGACGACTTTGCACCCCTATTCGGACACCAAGATTACAGAGATTACGAATTCCTTACGCGGCCGCCGCTCGGATGGAATTTGGCCTGGAGGTGCCGGTCCAAACCAGCTTTCATCGAGAGCTCGTGACCCCCTTTAGTAAAAAACTTTGAGGCCACAGCTCAGCATCCCTGACCTCCCGCTATCTATGTTTAGAATCCGGATTTCAGCAAAGGCCTGTAACCCCCTTTAGTGAAAAACTTTAGAAGTAAAATCTTTAAAAAATCAGGCGGGGACGGCTTGAGCCGATGCCAGCGCGCCGGAGCGGTAAATCAAACGCAGCTTGCCGCTGAGGGCAAAGGTTACAATCGCAAACACAACGAACATCAGCCCCAGTACCAGGAACAGGTTTTGAACCTCCCAGAGGTCGGCAACGTAGCCATTCACCAGCGCAAAGACCGCCATCAGCCCGGTGTTATTCATCGTATACACGCCCATTGCCCGCCCCCGCAGCCGGTCTGGAACCGTTTCGACCAGCATGACTTCGGTAAGAGACATGAACGCGGCCTGGCTGCCGCCTGCAAGAGCCAAGCCAACCATCGCGGCGATAGCCGTGGGCGAAACGGCCACGATGATGAGTGACAAGCCACTCATCAAGCCGGTGGCCAACAGAATATTGCCCCGGACGGAAAATCCTCTCACGGAGGCCATTGCCAGCGCGGCGGCAAGTCCACCGGCGCCAACGGCCATAAACAGGTAACTGAACAGGCTGGATCCTCCGTCTAGTGCGTCACTGGCGAGACTAGGGAGCAATGAGTCAAATGCCATAGTCATGGCGCAATGCGTCGCCACCAGCCCGACAAATATGTTCACCGGCGAAACCCGAGTTACGTATCTGACGCCCTCGGCGAAGTCGCTGACCATGCTTGTCGAGACACCTTCTCTTACTAGCTCGACTCTTGGCAACTTCAAGAGGTTGGCACTCGCGAGTGAGTACAAGATGGCGGCGGCGAAGAATACACCCTCTGGACCAATGCTCGCCAGCAAAGGAGCCGCTAATAGCGGGCCGAATAGCCGCGGGCCTCGCATGGCAGCGTTCCTCAGCGATACCGCGTTCAGCAGATGCTCCGCAGGTACATAACTCGGCGTCAGGGCACGGCTGGCCGGTTGGCCCATCGATTGCACAAGATTGGCAGCAAATGAGAGCGCCACTACGTGCCAGACATCGACAGTATCGCTGACTGTGAGCCCGGCCAGTAGCAAGGTCACGATGAGCGGTGCCATCATACTGATACGCAAAAGCACCCTGCGGTCCTTTCGGTCGGCAAGGACGCCACCAAGCGGCGTCATCACAAATGTGCCGACCATGCCGGAAAAAGTAACCAGAGCAACCGCGAAAGCGGATCCAGATAATTCGAAAACAAGCCATGCTCGGCCCACCGTCATCGTCCACTGAGAAACACCGGCAATAACCATGGCGCTCCACAGCGTCCGGAAGCCGGGATATCTAAGCGACCAAAAGATGGTTTTCATTCGGTTAGCAACGCATATCTCGGTTCGAGAGTCCAGTGCTCGATGTCACACGGACCACCTACGCCTTGAGCATCGCGCGCCATGATCAACCTCAGTTCGCCAATGGTTGACCATGCATCTATAATTGATAGCAATCAGTTCGGTTTTTGCAACGTCACCTTCGCAATACGGAGAACCAAAACTATTCCGGACCTTTATAACCCCCTTCAGTGAAAATCTTTCAAGCCAGCACTCAACATCCGCGACCTCCCACTAAAAAGATTGGAATCCTAAGCTCACCAAACACGTGTAACCCCCTTTAGTGAAAGTCTTTCAAAGTAAGGAGCTCCCGTGACAATTGCTTATAAAAACGATCAAATGCGCCAAATGGTCAGCGCCGAAACCGGAACCGTGGACCGGCGCATCTTCGCCGACCAGGATATCTACGAGCTGGAGTTGGAGCGCATCTTCGCTCGCGCTTGGAACTTTATGGCCCATGACTCCCAGATCCCCAACCCGGGCGATTTCTTCATGACCTTCATCGGCGAGGACCGAGTCATCGTCGTTCGCGATAACGATGGCAATCCCCAGGTGCTGGTCAACACCTGCCGCCACCGCGGTAACGCCATTTGCCGCGCCGACGAGGGCCACGCCACTAGTTTCATGTGCACTTATCACGGCTGGACTTACGACTTAAAAGGCGCGCTGGTCGGTGTGCCTGGATTCAAAGAGGTCTACCACGAGGAGCTTGACCGCGAAAACTGGGGGCTTATTAAGGCCGGGCAGGTTGATACCTACAAGGGTTTCATCTTTGCCACCATGGATTCCGAGGCGCCTGGCCTGGAAGAGTTTCTTGGTGAGATCGGCCGTCTGGGTATGAGCTTTCTGGCTGAGCGCGGCGAACTGCAGATAGTTCCCGGTGTTCAGAAGTACACGATCCCCTGCAACTGGAAGCTTGCCGTGGACAATCTCTTCGATTGGTACCACGTCGGCATTACTCACGCATCCGCCCAAATGTCGCGTGTATCCGGACCGATGAAGAGCAAAGGCATGAACCTTGACCTCAGCCGCGAGCACTTTGTCATGCTCGGGGAGTATGGCCACGCGGTCGGCGGACCAAAATACACGGAGGAGTATGCCGAACTGACCAAATCCCGCGGCGGCGATGAGACCTGGCGCGAACGCCCAGAAGTCATTCAGGAAATGGGCCACGTCGCTCTTCGATCCCGCGGCCACCCGAGCATTTTCCCCAACGTCTGGGTTACAGAGAGCAATCAAATCAGCCTGAGACTGCCCAAGGGGCCCCACTCGACCGAGATTTGGTGGTTTACGATTATGGACAAGGGTCTGCCAGCCGACACCCTGCGAGAACGCGTGGGCAGGGCAATCCACATCTTTGGCCCGTCCGGCAACCTTGAGCAAGAGGACGGCGAGAACTGGGGCGAAAGCACACGAGGGGCAAGGGGTGTCATTAGCAAACGCTTTCCTCTGAACTACTCGATGAACTTGGGACACGGCGAAATCCTCGAGGAAGAGGGCGGACCGCCCCACATTGAAGCGGCCGTAAACGAGCATGGTCAGTTGTGGACCTACCGTGCCTGGGCAGACTGGATGGCCGCCGAGAGTTGGGCGGACCTCAAGGCCAACCACACTCCGACTCCGGAAGGCTACGCCTAGCCGATCCTCAAACCTGCCCCTGAAGGGCCTGAGCAGCCGGCCAGCCAACCATGAGAGGGAAGAGACGCAGGCGTTGCCGTCTCTTCCCCCTCCTTTTGCCTTGAAACTGGCGACCGCCCGGGCGCGGCTGCAGGGGCGGCCGACGCATCACCTCACATTTCTTTCTGGCTTGACGTACACCCGTTCGGAACGTATATTCTTCCGAGGCTCTAGGTGGCAAGAGCCGGGAGACCCTCGTCATGACCCTGCTCCAGCCGTTGGATGCCCTCCAAGCTGACCCCGATTTCGCCAAGGATTTCACCCTTTGGCATCTCCAGCCAGCAAAACCTGCGGTGTTTGGACCGTTTCCAGCCAATCTTGACCGTCGTCTGAAGGAAGCCCTGCAGCTTCGCGGCATCAGTGACCTCTATAGCCATCAGTCAGAGGCTGTAGATCACGTCCTCAAACGCCAGAACGTCGTCATCGTCACACCAACCGCATCCGGCAAGACGCTGTGTTTTAACCTGCCGGTTCTGGACGAGCTTCTGTGTGACCCAGAGGCCCGCGCCCTCTATCTGTGCCCGACCAAAGCCCTGGCCCAGGACCAACTGGCTGAGCTGACCGAACTAAACAAAGCGGTTGGTGGAGGCTTCAAGGCCTTCACCTACGATGGCGATACGCCCGCCGATGCCCGCCGGGCGGTGAGAACGGCGGGCAACATCGTCGTCACCAACCCTGACATGCTCCATTCCGGCATCCTTCCGCACCACACAAAGTGGATGAAATTGTTTGAGAACCTCCGCTTTGTTGTTATCGATGAATTGCACCAATACCGCGGCGTATTTGGCAGCAACGTCGCTAATGTCATTCGGCGGCTGCACCGCATCTGCCGCTTTTACGGTTCAAACCCGGTCTTCATATGTTGCTCGGCGACCATTGCCAATCCAGGCCAGCTGGGAGAGAAGCTGATTGATCAGCCGGTTCACGTTGTCGGGCGCAGCGGCGCGCCCCAGGGTGAAAAGACGATCGCGGTTTACAACCCACCGGTGATCAACATGGAGCTTGGCATCCGCCGCAGCGCGCTGAGGACTGCCCAAAAGCTCACCGAGCGCTTACTACGTTCCGGCACTCAAACCATCGCCTTCGCTCCTAGCCGCCAGACCGTTGAGCTGCTTCTGCGCCACCTTCGCGATTCTCTGAAGACCAAGCCGGGCCAGCCTCCAATCGTCGAAGGCTACCGCGGCGGCTATTTGCCAAATGAAAGACGAGCCGTTGAGACCGGCCTGCGCGAGGGCAGAATTCGTGGAGTAGTCACGACAAATGCCCTGGAACTTGGCATCGACATCGGCGGATTAGAAGCGGCCGTTCTGCTCGGCTTCCCCGGCACCCTCGCTAGCACCTGGCAGCAGATCGGACGAGCCGGACGGCGCGACACACCTTCGCTAGCGGTTTTGATTACGAATTCGACCCCCTTAAACCAATACATTGCCCGCCACCCCGAGTACCTCCTGCAGAATTCGCCGGAATCAGCCTTGATCAACCGCGACAACCTCGCCATACGGATCAGTCATCTCAAAGCAGCAGCTTTCGAATTGCCGGTTGAAGCCGATGAGGAATTTGGCCCGGAAACCGCCGAACTCCTTGCCCTGCTGGACAGCGAAAACATCCTTCATGCGGCCGGCGGCCGATATCACTGGATGACGGATTCATACCCAACGGATGGGGTGAGCCTGCGCAGCGCCGCAATCGACAATTTCGTCATCGTCGAGACCGGTCCGCAGCCAAAGGTAATTGGCGAAGTGGACCGGCCATCGGCTCCCTTGCTGGTCCACGACGAAGCAATCTACATGCACGGTGCCCAGCAATATCACGTCGATCGCCTCGATTGGCAGGAAAAGAAGGCTTTCGTCCACCCCGTTGACGTCGACTACTACACCGACGCCAATCTTGCCGTGGACCTCAAAGTGCTCGACGTGGCCGATTCAGAACCGGCTACCGCCGCACGCTCACACGGCGATGTTGCCGTCACCTTTCTGGCGACGATTTTCAAGAAAATCAAGCTCGATACACACGAAAACGTCGGCTGGGGAAAGATAAACATTCCCCAAGAAGACATGCATACGACCAGTTATTGGCTCGCTCTTGGCGATGACGCCAAAGCTGGAATGAGTCCGCCCGAGCTTCAAGCCGGACTATCCGGGGTGGCCAATCTGCTGGCCGGCGTCGCCCCGCTGTTCCTTATGTGTGATCCAAAAGATCTTCAAGTCGTGGCCCAGGTAAAGGCGCCGTTTACCGAGGCGCCAACCATCTACCTGTACGAAACCCGGCCGGGTGGTGTCGGCCTCGCCGAGGGCCTTTACGATTGTCACGCCGACCTCCTGCATGCAGCCTTATCGCTGGCCGAGGAATGTCCCTGTCAAGGCGGTTGCCCATCCTGCGTCGGGCCCGGTGTCGATGAATCGCCATATGCCAAGGAAAATGCCATCCTCATATTGAGACGCATTTGTACCAATGCAGCTGCGTGAACGCTTTGCCTACATCCAGGCCGAAACTCCCTCACCACCAAAGCCGCGAGGGGAACCAATTCTGCCGCCGTCGGTCAAACGGTCCGAGTCTGCGTTAGGCCCGGTCTATTTCGCCGAACAGTTCTGGCCGCTTGATTACCGTCACGGAGCGATCGTTCTCGAAGACGCTTTGAACCTCGATAGCCAAATCGCCGAACGCCTCGGGTCCTCGCTCTTGCCGTCCGATTTTCGCGAGGCCGCCTTCATTGACATTGAAACCTCTGGGCTTTCGGGCGGCACCGGCACCCACGCCTTCATGATCGGCGTTGGCACATTTGAGGGCTTCGCATTTCGCATTCGTCAGTTTTTCTTAGCTGACCTTTCTGAGGAAGCAGCCATGCTGTCAGCCGTCGCCAACACCATCGACCGAAAAACCATGATCGTCTCTTTCAACGGCCGCACCTTTGACCTCCCCCAGCTCGCTACCAGATACGCCCTGAACCGCCTGCCGCCACTGGCAGCCGAAATGCCGCATGTTGACCTCCTGTTCCCGGCCCGTCGCCTTTTTCGGCGGCGTCTGGATTCCTGCCGCCTCGGTGTGCTCGAGCAAACCCTGCTCGGTTTGCAGCGCCATGATGATGTCCCTGGGTGGCTGATTCCCAGCCTCTACTTCAGCTATATCCAGCGCGGCCAAGCCTTCGGTCTTAGCCCGGTCTTCCAGCACAACGCCTTGGATCTGCTTTCGCTGGTGACCTTTCTTGGCTATTTGGGAGACATTGCCGGTACTGACTACACTGGCGATGCCGAGCATTCTCTGGCGCTTGGCGTCTGGGATGAAAGCCAAGGCAGGCTAAATCAAGCGCAGCGGCTTTATGACCTGGCCTGGCACTCCGACCCGGCTGCGGACGCCGGCGGCGAGGCGGTACGCAGGCTAGCGCGACTCAGCCGTCGCAGGGGCGACTGGCAAGATTCAGAGCGTCTTTGGCAGGCAGAGATTCAGACGACAACCGCCCCTCAGCGGCAAATCTTTGCCGCCGTTGAGCTGGCAAAAATCTTTGAGCACCGCCGGCGCGATTTCGTCGCGGCCTTTGGCCAGGTCCTGGTCGCCAACCAAATTTTGATCGGACTGCCGCGTCATGAGCGCCCGCTGTCCGTGACCCTCGGCGACCTTGAACATCGCTCAGCGCGTCTCGAACGCCGCCTCGGCTCTTATTCTGAAGACTGAGCGCGTACCCGTCGAGCGCAAGACGTAGGGAGCGGACGACAGCTTAGTTCTTCTTGCCCACCAGGTGCTCCGTCAGGAAATCGACGATCATTTGGTTCATGCGCAGGCGGTTCGGCAGGCGCTGAATGCCATGACCCTCTCGCTCAAAGACGGCGTGTTCCACGATCCCTTCGTTGCGGCGGACCGCGTCGGCGATCTGTTCTGATTCCTCCGGCGGCACTCGGACATCATGGTCTCCCTGAATCACCAGCAGAGCGGCGGTAATGGCGTCCGCCTTGTAAATCGGTGAAATACTGCGCAAGAAGGTTGGATCGGAGCCGTATTCACGTGCCCTCTGCTCGCGCCGCCAGGGGCCGGTATGCTCGAAAAAGGTCTCCCAGTTGGCGATTCCGAACATGTCGACCGCGACGGCCCACTTGTCCGGCGCTTCGGTAATCGCGGCCAGGGTCATGAATCCGCCGTAAGATCCGCCCATGACGCCGATCCTTTTCGGATCGACCTCGCCGCTCTCAGAAAGCCAATCGAGGCTGGCGAGCAGGTCCGCCACCGAATCCATCCGCTTCTCCACGTCGTCGGCGTGGGAGTATTCCTTGCCATAGCCGGTGGAGCCTCGCACGTTTGGCACCAGTAGACAAACTTCATTTTTCGCCAAGAGGTACGCCGCCGCCGCGTAGCGTCCCCAAAGCGAGGGGCGGCTCTGTGACTCAGGGCCGCCGTGCACCAGCACCATGCAGGGCATCGGCTCGTCCGAAGTCCTGTTCGGCGGGCGGTAGAAGAAAGCGGGGATTTGCCGTCCGTCAAAGCTTGGATACCGCACCAACTCGGGCTCGGAAAAGCCGTCCTCAGGCAGTGATGCCATCTTGTTTTGCGTCATCTGACGCAGCTCACCAGACACAAAATCTAGCAGCCACACGGCTGAAGGATTCAACGGTCCTTCGAGCGAGAATGTAAGTGCACTGCCGTCTGGATTCCAGGCCGGGCTAGCGATCTGCCCAGACGGCAACAAGGGTAGCTCAGCTGCCGTGCCCAGGCTTCCATCGGAATTGAGGTCATAGACGGCAAGACGTGAATAACCATCCTCATTGATCACCACGGCAATCCGGCCGTGGTCGGCTGAAACCTCAAAAGCCTCAACATCCCATTCCGGCGCCAGAACAAATTGCCGAACCCCGGAAGACAACTCAATGCGTTGCAAACCGATGAAATCTCGAACCTCATCACTGCGGGCAAGGATGACGTCGTTAGAAATGAAGCAGGCGCTAGGCGCTTCACGCAGCGAGCTTGGCCATTGAGCCGTGCCGGAGTGCTCAGTGATCTTGGTCATCGAGCCCGGCGCATTCAAATCGATAACATACAGATCGTTGTCCCCAGCCAGGGCCATGTTGGGCCAGGAGCAGATCAGCTTGGTACCATCCGGGCTGAATCCACCCGCCCGAATCATCGGCGAGTCCTCTTGGAGGACCAAGCGTTCGCTGCCAGATTCCAGGTCGAGAACGTAAATATCACTAAACCGCTGGTCGCGCTTGTTAGAAGCCAAGGAAAGCCAGCGGCCATCGCTGGACCAGCAGCCATAGGTATTGATCACTTTGGCGCTCGCCGCGATTGCCTTGGTCTCCACGATGCCGATTTGCAGTTCGAGCAGATTGACCTGGTACTGTTCATCGCCACCGTCATCGGTTACAAAAAGTGCCTGGGCGTGACCTGGGCGTGTATCGGCGTGGTAGACCAGTCCTTCGGTTGCGGTTAATCCCCGAGCCTTGACGACGGTCTCTCCACCGAGTCCGACCACGTAGGCTTGCCTAATTCCTGATCGGTCGGAAAGAAACACAATCGACTTCGCGTCCGCCGAGAATGTTGGCTCCGTCGCCGCATCGACCTGTACGAAATCATCGACGGTATAGACCTCAGCCTTGCCTTGGGTAGATGTCATTCGCTTCCTCCTTCAAGTCAGCAGCGTCCGAATAGTTGAGCAAGACGACCGGACGAGCCAGGGAGAAGAACCGTCTAGCGGAGGCCCGACGCCTGGCGCTAGCGGTTACCCTCCGGCTTTGACCGCATCGCGGCAATCTCATGCCAGTTTTGGGCCGCCATCCACTTAGTCCAGGACTCATAGAACCAGAGCTGAGGGTGCTCATTGTCGCTGCCATCGATGTGCGGCGGCGAGGCTTCGTCGTTGATCACCTCGCCCATCCCGACATTCATGCCGTAGTTCAGCGGATACCTGCGGGCGACCAGGCCCTTCGTGCCCGTCGTGCTCAGACCCCAGTTCTCGCCATCATCCTGCTCGAAGACACCGGCGGGACCGTCGTGACGCAATGCCCGTCGTGTCAGATACTGTTGACCCTCCTCCGTCTGCTCCGGATTCTTAAAGATGAACCACCAGACCTCGGTGGAGGTAGGGCCCTTGGGTATACGCAGGCTCACCTTGCTCATCATGTTGAAGATCCACAGGTTGGGGAAGATGTTGGGGTGAGCGTTGGCCGAGCGTACGCCAACGTCACCGAGCAACTGCTCGGTTTCCGGCTTATCCCGCCAGCGTAGATCGACATTTCCGAAGTTGAAATCCTTCGCGGCTTCATTGTCGAAGGCCCAGCCGCCGATTGCGTGGCCGTATTGGCCCAAAACCGAGATGCTGCCATGTTGCAATGCAATGTTGGGCCCGGTTTCCGGCTCACCCGGCTCGACTATGTAGCCGCCACGCCAGCCCGCCATACCGGCAGAGGAATGCGTGATTAGAGCGTGGTAGAAGTCCCAAACGTTATCAACGGCGAACTTCCAGTTGCAGGGGATGGTGAATTTCTGGATGCCCATGACTTGTTCCGTATCGCCGCGAGCGTAAATCTGGTCGATTCCCATACGGCCGACGTCGCCGAGGTAGTCGTACAAACCTGGTGCTTCCGGGTCTAGATTGGCAAAAATCCAGCCTTTGTAGGACTCTGCCCTACCGGTGATCAGTCCCCAGTTCTCACGGTCCAGCTCCTCGTGGTAGACCTCTTTGAATCCTGGCACGCCGACAAGCGCACCTTTTAAGTCGTAGGTCCAGCCGTGGTAGGTGCACATGAAACTAGTGGCATGGCCCTCGTCAGCGCGGCAGATGGCGTTGCCGCGGTGACGGCAAGTATTGATCAAAACCTGAGGGTTGCCATCATTATCGCGGACACAGATAACCCGGTCCTCGCCGATAAAGCTCATGAAAAAATCGCCTGGGTTGGGGATCTGCGAGTCATGACACATGAAGTTCCAGGCACGCGCAAAAACCTGCTCCAACTCCATCTCATAAATGCCCTGGTCCGAGAAGATCCGTCGATCGATCAGACCTTTCTCAGAGTCAACCATACCGAGCACTTCAAGGGGCTGGTACGCTAGGGTCATCGAAGCCTCCTACACTAACCTGATTAAAACCTGTTTCAGCTGCCCAACCTTGTCTTTCAAGGCCGTGTTCCGTGGAAAATCCTACACCATTTCTGGTGCATTGTTGGTAAATCTGTCAGTTTATTGGGCCCTCTCTCGCGCGATTCTTTGGCGACAAGCTCTCTTCACCGGTGGTCCTTAACGGTTGAATGGAGACCGGAGTATTTCGCCGGTCCAACTCGTCCGCCGCCATGACGACACTTGATCACGACCAAAGTCGTGGCGGCCGTTCTGATTGTCTTTCTCCTGTCACGTGGAGCCTCCACATCGCCATACGGGGGAGATCCTGCGGACCAGGCCGGCTTTATCCGGCGCTTCGCCGAACCAACCCGCGGTCTCGATTTTCGGCTTGCGCTCTGGGCCTTTCCCTTCGATCTCGGGTCTGCTGACCCTGCTGTCTTCCAGTCAATTGGACTGCGGCAGGGCAACGGCGTACCAAAGCCGGCACTCGCAGCCTGGATCGAAATTGCCATACCCTAAAATCTGCCGATCCTCGGAGCGGCGAAGGTTGAAAACCCCCGGTTTACTAGACGCCGTCGGGCGATTTATCCAGCAGGAAAGGCAAAACCTGCGCCACGTACTCTCTCGGCCGTTCAAAAGGTGCCCAGTGACCGCAGCGGTTCAAAATCGCCAGGTCAGCCTGCGGCATATACCCGATCAGCATCAACGCCTGCTCCACGGTTACCATGCGGTCGAAGCGGCCCTGCACAACCCGTACCGGCACCTTAATCGTGTGTAGCTCACCCAGATTGCTGTGATTTACGCTGGCGGACTTGCTTTGAGCCTCGCGGTGCTCCGTCGCGTTGTTCCAGTGATTGAACACGTAGTCCACCAGATCAGGGTCCGTCGCCATGGCCTCGTCGTGAACGTGCGCCTTGAGGTAGCGGATGAACTGCTCGCGGGAGGGGTCGGCATAGGTCGCTTGAGTGGCCCGGCTGCCCTCCGAAGAGAAGTTGGCGATGATGTAGGGGTCGCCGCCGGTTGAGGCGTGCGAGCCGCCCAAGACGATCCGTGTAACCCGCTCCGGGGCTTCGATCGCCTGCACCAGACAGGTCGTACCACCCATCGAGTTGCCAACGTACATCGCCGAAGGAATATCGAGGTGGTCCATCAAATTGCGCGCCGCCCGCGATTGCACCGAGTGGGCCGGCTCATTAAAAACTTCGGGACCGGACTTGCCGAAGTTGACCATGTCCATGAGGATGCAGCGGAAATGCTTGGCGAACTCGGCGACCACCTTATGCCAGGTAATCCAGGCCGTGCTGCCGGGGCCGTAGCTATGGATAAAAATAACCGGCTCACCGGAGCCGATCTCGTGGTAGTGGATAGGTATTCCTCTGTCGTCCTTGAACGACTTGCTAGTGCCATCCTCGGTCAAGCCATCCGCGGTAACGAATGCCACGATTTCCCCTCCTGTTTCAGCATCAGCCGCACCAACGCACCGCAATCTGGTGCCGGGGTAATCTAGCCAACCAGGCCAAACCTGTCAACGGATATTGGACAAGACTGCGCTCTGAGAGTTCGCCTCCCGCCCAGCCGATTGCGCTCTGCTAAGTCAACGCCTGACAGACATCAATCAGCTGACCACTTCGGTGTCGGGCTGGTTCGCCCATTGGTTGAACGATCCGGCGTAGTTTGAGGCTTGGTCGTAACCCAAGATTTTCAAGACAAGCGCAGCGAGACCCGCGCGCGCACCACCGCCTCAATAGGTAACGACACCGACCTCCGGCTTGATCCCTTTCGCTCGTAGGAGGGCGCTGACCTCATCCGCGGGCTTCAAAGTTCCATCGTCGGCGTCGAAGAGCTCGGTGTAATCGAAATGGATCGCCCCCGGCAGGTGCCCGAGCCGGGCTGGGGATTGAAACCCTTTCGTCGTTCCGTCGAATTCACCAAGTGTACGGATGTCCCAGAAGACCGAGTCATCATCATCCAGGTTGACTTTTGCCTGCTCCAAAGAGCAGTACAGGTCCTCAACAGGGCGCGCGGCGAAGGTTCGCGGTTCGGGGGCCGGTGCGTCGCTGGAAAGCGGCAGCCCGGCCGCTGTCCACTTCTCGAACCCGCCATCCAGGAGCTTCGTATCGGGATGGCCGTAGTAGAGAAACGTCCAGGCGACAAACCCAGCCATCTGCGGAAAAGCGTTCGCCGCGGCGTTGCCGTAGACGATGACCGGAGTGTGTTCGTCGATTCCCAGCGGTCCGGCTAGGTCAGCGAATGCCTGGGGCCCCGGCATATCAGCATCGGGTCGCTCCAACCCGCCGAGGCTAAATCCACTGAAGTGAATGGCCCCCGGAATGTGGCCGCGGGCATAGTCCTCGTCCGGGCGAGCATCGACAACCCGAACCGTCGGGTCTGACAGGCGGCTGGCGAGCCAATCGGTCTCAGCCAGGAACTCAGGATGAGGGTAGTTACGCTCACTCACGGGAAGGGACATAGTTGACGCTCCATTTGCTTTGCTATGCCCCGCAGGCTAACAGCCAGTCCAATGTACTTCAAGTCGCGCTGGGTCCTGATAACACACACTCAGCGCCAAATCGTCAGTGCCTTCCAGGATGAGCCATCCGGAGGGCCCGCGAAACTAATCGAGATAGGCGCGTGGGACCAGCAAACCCCATTCGGATCGTTCCGCTCCGCTGTCTCGCAGCTTTCGCGCCACGCTGGTCAAGAGCGCACCAGATGCCGTTTTGCGGAAAAACCAGGCGGCTGCCTGTTGCGCTCCCGGATCGTGATCGACAAGCGCCATCGAGGCCTCCTCGTAGTAGCCGCTGACATCCTGGGCCAAAAGGGTTGGACCGCCCAGCTTGTGGACCTCTTCCCAAGGCGTTTCGTCATTGGCGACCCGCAGGAACAAGCCAACCGCATCGGGCACACCGTCTGGGTCGACGATTTTGCCTACCACGGTCCGTCCCGTGGCCGCAAGTTGACGATTGTAAGCCGGCCTCAAGCCCAGAGCTTCGTCGACCTCTTTTGGCAGAGCCGAATTGTCGACTGGCGGCAGCTGGCATGTCAGCGGGTCATCGCCTTCTCCCTCGATAACGTCGGGAAACTCCTCCAAGATCGGCCCGGAGTCTCGTTCCAGCAAGGCGAATGCCGCATCGAGCACCGTTTGTTGGTAAGCCGGATCGGTTGGCTTGCCAAGCGGACGGCCCAGCGGGAAGCGGCAATAAAGTGAGCGCGGCGGGCGAACCGCCACAACCATGTCACGGTTAGACGACAAATTGACAGTGACCAGACCGTTTTCTTCCAAAACCCGCGCGAGCGTACCGCCGGTACGCGTACAGGCTGGTCAGACCGGTGTCAGAATGACGACGTCTACCCCGTCCTCTAACAGAACCTTGGCGGCGGCCGGACCAGAATCCATGAGGATCGTTGTCAGTGATTCGCCCTGGGCCCCTAGAAAGGCCAAATGCCGCGAAGCTAGAGACCCGATACGGCCCTCATCCACCATCTCGTTTAGCCGGTCGATCGGAAAGACCACGTTAGAGTCGATTGTGAAGCCGATTCGGTCGAAATTGGGGCTGATCTGGTCCATGATCAAGCCGTCCGTCGTCGGCGGCAACACGCGGAAACTCTGATCGCCACCGGAAAACTTCTCCTGATCCGAAAGGCGCAGCCCCGCGGTAGTGACAATCGCCACCCGGCTCTGGTTTTGTGGCTTGCTCAAACGGTTGAAGGCTGGATCGGTTACCGGCGGTTTTTCGGACACATCAGGCTCCCTTTCGAGCTCATCGTATCAGGATAGTTCGGCGTTGTGCATAGCTCTTGCCGATCAGCACAAAAACAAAAACCGGCACTCCCGGCGCGAACGCCGGAGGTGCCGTTGAACCGAAAATGGCGACCCCGAAGGGATTCGAACCCTCGATCTCCACCGTGACAGGGTGGCATGTTTGACCGCTACACCACGGGGCCGTGATGACATTTTGATTCTAGATATTGGCTTCTAACGTGTCAATTTTGCCGATTTAGCTGCCGGTGAGCTCCGGCGGCAGATCTTCTCCCCTTGATGCCCCGCCAGACTCAAAAGCCCGCTCTATCTGGTCTTCGTCGAATCCGAGAATGGAGCTCAAAATCTCCGCCGTGTGCTGACCCAGGGATGGCGGCCCGCCTTTGATCGCCGCTGCGGTACGTGACAGCTTGACCGGCGAATTGGGGATCCGCAGGCGGTTGCCGCGCACGCTTTCGACATCGACCAGCATCTCGCGGGCCTCAACCTGGGGATACGCGGCTGCTTCAGGGATCGTGTGCAAGGGCCCGCAGGGGATGCCCAGCGGCTCTAATTCGGCAATCCACTCGTCAGTCGTTCGTTCCCTCAAAGCGCCGATCAAGATCGGCTCCAGGTCGGCATGATTCTCCGTGCGCAGGCCCGGCGTCTCAAATCTCGGATCGTCGAGGAGTTCCGGCAGGCCGAGGATGGCGCAGAACACGGCCCAGGCGTTTTCCAGCCCGAATCCAAGGGCGATGACGATGTGTCCGTCCTTGGTAGGGAAGGCCTGAAACGGTGTGGAAATCGGGTGACGGGTGCCAAGAGCCTTCGGTGCCTCGCCGTTCGCCGAGTAGCGGGCGAATGCGTTCTCAAGCACCGCGATCTGGCAATCAAGCATCGAAATGTCCACCATTTGGCCGTGACCGCTGCTCTCACGCTCGTGCAACGCTGACAAAATGCCAATGGCGGTGAAAAGTCCGGCGGAAATATCGCCAAGCGATAAACCCGGCCTCACCGGTCCACCATCCACCTCGCCGGTGATGCTCATGACACCGCCCATGCCCTGGACAACGATGTCTAACGCGGGCCGATTGCGGTCCGGACCGGTCTGGCCAAAGCCAGAAGTCGCGGCATAAATGATTCTCGGATTGCGTTCAGAGAGCGCTTCATAGCCCAGGCCCAAAGAGTCCATCGTGCCCGGCGTGAAGTTTTCCATCACGACATCAACCTTGTCGACCAGCTCAAGAAACAGTTCGCGCCCGGCATCGGTCTTCAGGTTGAGGAGCACGCTCTTCTTGCCGCGGTTGATGCTGAAGAAATAGGCGCTCTCCTGGTTCAGGAATGGCCCCGAGGTTCGCGCCACGTCGCCGTACGGCGGACGCTCTACTTTGATCACCTCCGCACCAAGGTCGCATAGCACCATGCTGCAGTACGGCCCTGACAAAACCCAGGTTAGGTCGAGAATTTTCAGGTTGGCGAGCGGACCGGCCATGGTTGCCTCCTTGGGTAGGCGTGGTGAGAAATACGCGGAAAATTTGCCAGCCCGCTTTGGTACGAGAGCCGGCGTTTCTTGCGGTCTACGCTAGGCGTGTAGGTTTTCGATCATCACCGGCTCGACGTCATCGGCCAGATCGAATCCAAAAACCCGGCTATAAAAGTAGATTTCACCATCCAAAGAGCGCTGAATGTTCTCGGCTCGGCGAAAGCCATGCTGCTCTCCCTCAAACGGCAAATAAGCGACCGGCAGGCCCTTGTCGCGAAGAGCCGCCACCATGGTCTCAGCCTGGTTTGGCGGTACGATCGCGTCCTCAAGACCCTGAAAGAAAATCACCGGGCAGGAAAGTCCGTCAACATTGTGAATCGGCGAGCGCTGGTCGTAGAGGTCCTTGCGCTCCGGATAGGGGCCGATCAAACCATCAAGATAGCGTGACTCAAACTTGTGCGTGTCCAGGGCTAAAGATTCGAGATCAGCCACACCAAAGTGGCTGGCGCCGGCCTTGAATACATCGCGGAACGCCAGGGCGCAGAGCGTCGTATAGCCGCCGGCGCTGCCGCCTGTTATCGCCAGCCGGTCGCCGTCAGCCCGGTCTTGGTCGGCAAGGAAGCGGGCGCCATTGGAGCAGTCGTTTACATCAACGATGCCCCAGTTGTCGTTAAGCCGTTCGCGGTAGGGGCGCCCATAGCCGCTGCTGCCGCCATAGTTCACGTCGAAAACCGCCACGCCGCGGCTAGTCCAGTACTGCGACCTCAGAGAGAGCGTCGGCGAGGTCGCCCCGGTTGGCCCGCCGTGGCTCATCACCAGTAGCGGCGGCAACTCACTGTCCGGCGCGATGAAATCGGCGTTTCGCGGCGGGTAGAAGAACCCGTAGGCGCTTACGCCGTCCTCGGTGGGAAATTCAATTGTCTCCGGCTGGGAAATGTATCCGTCCCCAACCTCGACCTCACTGGCCTTCTTCAAGACTTCAATCGAGCCGGAGTCGAGATCGATCGATACCAGTGCGGTTGACCTGGAGGGAGAGCCGCAGATGCAGATCGCTTTGGTGGCCGTGGCCCGCATCTGATGGAAGTCGCTAAACGGTGTTTCGATCGGCCTCAGCGTTCCCGAACCTGTTTCGATCGTGGCCAAACTCCAGGTTCCACGCTGATTGAAGGTGCAAATTATGCGGTCCGCTGAGGCAAACGCGTAAGTCGACATGCCGAAACCCCACTGCGGCGCGCCAAACTCGCTCTCCATTGGCGCGACAGGCTCGATCGTCCCATTCTGCCAGCGGTAAAGATTCCACCAATCGCTGCGGTCGGAAACGAAGTACAGCACGCCATCCGGCGACCACTGTGGTTGGAAAATCGACTCCTTGATACCACCGGCGACCAGGATGCTTTCTCGCCCAAGGGCGCCGCTGGCGTCGATCTTCGCGACTCGCAGCTCACAACCGTCCCAGGGCATGTTTGGATGGTTCCATTGCAGCCAGGCCAACTGACCGCCGTCTGGAATCAACCGCGGCGTCGAGTAAAAGTCTGAGCCGGAAACCAGGACAGATTCGGCGCCGGTCTCCAAATCGATAGCTGCGATAGCGTTCGTCGCTTCCTGATCGGAGGCGCCGTGGTCCTCCCTGAGACAGATCAAACGACCTCGTTCAGCGTCGATGACGCCGTCGGCGTAGCGCATCGACCCTGAGTCAGTCAGAGCTTCCGGATCACTTCCGTCGCGAACTCGATAGAGTTTCTGGTCGGAAAAGTTGGAGAAATAGACCGTCCCCTTGTCGACCAGGAACTCACCGCCGCCATACTCGTGCACCCGGGTGCGTGCATTGAGAGGGGCGCGGTTGAGTTCGGTGGTTGAGCCGTCCGGCCGGCGTTTGACGACAACCTGGCGGCCGCCTTCGGTCGGCCGGCCCTCGGTCCAAAAAATGTCCTCGCCATCGAGGGCGACCAGCCCAATTCGAATGCTGCCGGAAACGATCAATTCTGATGTAATCGGCGATTTCCAGGAACCAAAAGGTGCTTGGCTAGGCTCAGTCATCAACCCTCTCCTACAATCTTGCTCAATGTCGCTAAAGCCTAGCCTATGGTGGCAAATCAAGCGATCAAGAGGTCTGTTCGCAATGTTGTTTGAGCGCGGCTAATGAGTTCTCAAAACCACGCCGCGCCTCTTCGGCGGCTCTGAGCCGGACAATGAGCCCGCCAATTACGGGTATCCCTACGGAAACTTCAAGCGCGAGGCGGAGGATAGTGCCGCCATCCTCCGGCTCCAGAATGTAAGTCTCGTCATAGCGAACCAGACCAACCCTCAGTAGCGAGCGTAACTTTCGCTCCGGCACCACTTCCTGGGGTCGATCGTGCAGAACTCGCTGCAGACCGCCTCGAAGCCGCCAGCGAACCTGCTGGCCGCGCCGCGGATAGTCCGGCGGCGCATCGAGGGCCTCGCTCACGCCGCTATCCCACTCGCTAACCTGCCTTGGATCGCAGAGCGCGCTCCAAACCCGCGCCGGCGGCGCATCGATTTTCAGGCGCAACCTCAACTGAGCATTGTGCAATCGCCTTTTCGCGCCGGATATTCGCGCCTAATCGCGAAACGCGTGCATCACGTCCTCGACATAAGACTGCATCGCCTGCCAATCGACCGGCGGCCGCACCGCGATGTTCACCCGCTGTGCCCCGGCATCAACATAGGCGGCCATCTGATCGATAACCTGCTGCGGCCGGCCCCAGAGTCCACCCCGTTGGCTTGGTTCCTGGTCGGGATCATCAGTGGAGGTCATTTGAAAGTGCAGATTGATGCTCCGCGCGATCGTTTTGGGATCGCGCTTATAGTGTTCGCACCACTGATCCAAAAACCTGGTTCTTGGTCCGGTACACCTCCGGCGATAGATAGGTTTGATTGGAGCCGTCGGCGCGCAGGGCGGCGATACGCAGCGAGCGAGCCTCGCCGCCGCCGCCAACAATAATCGGGATGCGCTCCTGCACTGGACGAGGAAAATTCGGGGCATTTTCGAGTTTGTAATAGCGGCCGCTGAAATTGCTGCGTTCCTGGGTCAAAAGCAGACGGATCACGCGAATACCCTCTGACAGCCGGTCCAGCCGTTCCTTAACCGGTGGCAAAACGAAACCGTAGCTAGTGTGGTCCGGTTCGTGCCAGCCGGCGCCAAGGCCAATCTCAAGACGGCCTCGGCTGGCATGATCGGCTGGCATGATCGATAGAGGTCAGCGCTTTCGCCAGCCGGGCCGGATCTCGGTAGCTCATACAAAAGACCAGACAGCCAATTCGCGCCCGCTCCGTTTCCTGGGCCAGCAGGGTCAACGCGACAATCGCCTCAAATGCCGGCCCATTGCCATCGCGCGGTGGCGATTCGTGAAAGTGGTCCCAGTTCGAGATCCAGTCGAACCCGCTGGCGTCACAGAAACGCCAGAAGCGCCGCAGTTCATTGAGTTCGATGTCCTGCGGACCAGCGTGTACCCCGAGCTCGATCTGGGTCATGGCAACCCCCTTCTATCTCTCCGAGAAATGCGCCGCGTTGCATATGATGCCTCAGAGTACGGCTCTTCACTCTAACCGTCGCGTGAGCGATGATATGCGGGACTTCTAAATCGCCTTCCATGGAGGATCTGTTTTGCAAATCGCCCAACCAACAACTTTGGTGGATGCGGTCTTTCCGCGATTCAAGAGCGACGATAAGAACCTTGCCCTGGCCCGTGACTTCGCACTAATGATTGGTTTCGCCGCCTTTGTGACTTTATTCGCTCAGATCCAAGTTCGGCTGCCTTGGACCAGTGTGGCAATAACCGGCCAGACCTTCGCCGTGCTCGTGGCCGGCGGCGCGCTGGGTGCGCGACGTGGCATGGGCTCACTGGCGATCTATGCGCTTATCGGCATGTTCATCCTGCCAATCTTTACACCCACCGGTTCGGCCACGGCGGGTTCCTGGGACCTGCACTTCATCCTGCCCTGGAGTGGCACCGAAGCCTATCTCTGGAATATCACAAGCGGCGGCTACATCGTTGGTTTTATTCTTGCGGCCGGCTTTGTCGGCTACTTATCGGAACGCAAGTGGGACCGCGGGCCCTGGATACATGGCGGAATGTTTCTCGGCAACCTGCTGATCTACATCCCCGGCTTGCTCTGGCTGGGCATTTTGATCGCCACTGATTGGACGATTCCAGGCACCGAGGTTGTGCTGAGCGAGGTAATATCCGGCTCCGACACTCTCGACAAAACGCTCAAGGGCGGACTCTATCCGTTCATCATCGGTGACATGATGAAGCTGATGCTGGCGGCAGTGACCTTACCCGCCGCTTGGACACTCGTGGACCGCTTCAAGGGCCACGGCTCCGGCCACTAACCGCCGACGCCGCCAAACTAGGGCTGAAATAAAGAAGAGGCCGAACATTTCGCCCGGCCTCTTTGTGTTTCGGTGCCCCGCTGAGTGCTACTTCTTTGGAGCCGTCTTTTCGTAGCGCCGGTTGAAGCGCTCGATCCGGCCGGCCGTGTCAACAATTCTCTGCTCCCCGGTGAAGTACGGGTGACAGTTCCTGCAGACATCAAGGTGCAAGGTCTCTTTGGTGGAATGTGTCTTCCAGGAGTTGCCGCAGGAGCAAGACACGGTGGTTTCCACGTATTCCGGGTGAATTTTCTCTTTCACTAAGACACCGCCTCGGCGTAAACACTGACCTTCTTGCGCCGTCCCTTGGCATAGGGCTCAAACTTCACCTTGCCAGTCACAAGCGAGAAGATTGTGTAGTCGCGGCCGAGTCCGACGTTGTTACCAGGGTGAAAACGCGTCCCACGCTGCCGCAGGATGATATTTCCCGGGATAACCAACTCTCCGTCATAACGCTTGACACCCAAGCGCTTTGAATTGCTGTCTCTTCCATTCTTGGTGCTGCTGCCGGCCTTCTTGTGTGCCATTTCTAATTCCTAAGTTAGTGTTACTCGCCAGCTGTCATTCAAAAGTAGCTTCTGCTATCTCAGCTTCAACACTCTCGACTTCTACATTCTCGGCCTCTTGAGCCGGCGCCTCTGCCTCTGGTGCTGCCTCGGCCTTGGGTTTGGCTCGTGACTTACGCTTCGGCGCGGCAGCCTTTGCTTCCGGGCTGCCGATGCGAATCTCGCGTACCTCAAGCTTTGTGTAGCCCTGACGATGCCCACGCTTGCGCCGGTATCGTGTCTTGGCCTTGAACTTGAAATTTATGACCTTGCGGCCCCGGCCATGTTCCACGACTTCGACGACAACAACGGCGTCCGCCACGGTGGGTTCGCCAACCGTAACCTGACCATCGTCAGACACCAGAAGCACGTCCCGCAACTCAACACTGCTTCCCGGGGCAACGTCCATCGTGGCAACTTCTACCACACTGCCTTCGTGCACACGGTATTGCTTCCCGCCAGCGCGGATTACTGCGTCGATCATGAGCCTCCTCGGGATCAATCTACTCTATCGATTGACGACTGTTTTTGTCAACAATTTGAGCCCTGATCTACCGCAGAGGCAACTCCGTTTCGAGTGCCACCGGCATCGAAGTCCGGCCCCAGTCCGTTAGATCTTTTTCGTAGCCGGGCTGATATTTCTCGACCAGGAGTTTACGGGCCAGTTTGTCTTCCCCCGCATCCTCGACGACCCGCGCTGTGCAGGCATAGATGACATCGTTGACACGCAGGCTGACTTCCGGGCTCTGGCGCAGGTTGCGCACCCAGTCGGCTTTCTCGCCGCTTTTGGCCGAGAGATAAAACGTCGATCCGACCAGTGCAAACCAAATTTCAATAGTGTACGGCTTGCGGCTCTTGCGCCCTTCGGTGGTGAGATAGCAAAACTGTGTCGCCGCCAAATCCGTATTCAATCCACTGGCTCTATTCGGTTGCCGCGATGTCTGTGCGATAGTGCCTGCCCTCAAACTGTATTTGGGCGAGGTTTGAATAGGCTAAAGCTCTGGCGTCCTCAAGCGTCGAGGCAGTCGCAACGACACTAAGGACCCGGCCACCAGCGGTTACAAGTTGTCCATCGTCTTGATTTCGGGTCCCGGCATGGAAAACGAGGATGTCTTGGGCGACGTTTTCGATCCCGGAAATTGGTTTGCCGGTTTCGTACGGCCCTGGGTAACCCCCGGATGCCAAAACCACGCAGACCGAGGCGCTGTCCTCCCACTCGACCAGGACATCCGCCAGGCGGCCCTCGACGCAGGCCGTAACGATCTCCAACAAATCTGACTTGAGTAAGGGCAACAAGGCCTGCGCCTCAGGATCACCAAATCGAGCGTTGTATTCCAACACCTGAAGCCCGTTCTCGGTCGCCATCAGATTTGGATACAGGATGCCCTTGAAGGGGCGGTCCTTATCTTGCATCCCCGCGATCGTGGGCAGTACAACCTGGTCCCGAGCCTGCTGCGCCAGATCCGGGCCGCCCCACCAGGGAGGGCTGTAAACGCCCATGCCACCGGTATTTGGGCCGCCTCCGCCGTCGAAGACGGCCTTGTGGTCGCAGGATAAGGGAGTCAGCGCGAATGTCTTGCCGTCACAAAAAGCGTGCGGCGAAACCTCTCGGCCGCTGATTCGGTCCTCAATGACAACCCGGTTTCCGGCATCGCCGGCAGTCTTTATCTTTATCAACTCATTCACGGCGTCCAGCGCTTCCGCGGTCGAACTGGTTACGATCGCGCCCTTGCCAGCCGCAAGGCCGTCGGCTTTCACCACCAGGGGAACAGAGGATGACATAACGTATCTGCAGGCGCTCGTATAGTCGTCGAATGTCGCGGTGCGGGGATGTGGAATTCCCTGGCTCGCCATGAACTCTTTTGCCTCAGCCTTGCTGCTTTCGAGTCGGGCGGCGGCGGCGCTGGCCCCAAATCCGGCGATGCCGGCGGCTTCGAGCCGGTCTACAAGTCCCCACGCCAGCGGATCGTCAGGTGCCACGAAAACCAGGTCGGCTTTCAACTCCTGCGCCGTTTCTACGACCGCTGCCAGATACGCATCTACTTCGGCCGGCGCCGAGCCGGTCTTCGGAATCGGCCGGTCAACATTGTGTCCAACTTGAGCCGTGCCGGCGTTGCCGGGCGCGATGTGGAGGTCGGTCAGGCGCGGTGATTGACGCAGCTTCCAGGCGATGGCGTGCTCGCGTCCGCCGCCGCCGATTACGAGTACGTTCAAGCTATTCCCACTCAATTGTTCCCGGTGGCTTTGAGGTGATGTCGTAAACCACGCGGTTAATGGCCGCGACCTCATTGACGATGCGATTAGAGATTCGGGCCAGGAGGTCATACGGCAGACGAGCCCAGTCCGCAGTCATGGCATCATCGGCCACGACAGCGCGAAGCGCCACGACCTGACCGTAGGTGCGGTAGTCTCCCTGAACCCCAACGCTCAAGGTATCCGTGAGGATCGCGAACGCCTGCCAAATTTCGTCATACAGGCCCGCCGCGGTGATTTCTTCCATAACGATCGCATCTGCGGCCTGCAGGGTCGCGACCTTTTCTGCTGTCACCTCACCAATAATCCGGATCGCCAGACCCGGTCCCGGGAACGGCTGACGACCAACGATTTCTTTTGGCAGACCGGCCTCGTAGCCAACCCGCCGGACTTCGTCCTTGAACAGGTAGCGCAACGGTTCGACGACCTCCAATGCCATGTCCTCCGGCAGTCCGCCGACATTGTGATGAGTCTTGATCAGCGTGGTCGCGGATCCCTTTGACGCCGTCTGGCCGCTTTCAATCACGTCGGGATATGTGGTCCCTTGAACCATAAAGTCGATGTGGCCGAATTCCGCAGCTGTATCTTCAAAGACACGGACAAAAGTTTCACCGATGCGGCGCCGTTTCTCTTCCGGCTCAGTGACTCCTTGCAGCCGCTCGAGAAAGCGTTCGCCGGCCCCAACCGAGATCAGTTTCATGCCCATGTGGTTGCGAAAACTCTCCTCGACCTGCGCCGGCTCGCCGCCCCGCATTACCCCGTTATCGACGAAGACACAAGTCAATCGATCGCCGATGGCCGCGTGGGTAATTGCCGCCGCCACCGCCGAATCAACTCCTCCGGATAGGGCGCAAAGGGCATTGCCGTCACCAATCTGGCGTTTTACGTCTTCCACGGCCCGCTCAAATATGGCTTGTGCCGTCCAGCCACCGCGGCAGCGGCAGATCGTAAACAGAAAGTTACTGAGCATCTCTGCCCCTTGCGGCGTGTGAACCACTTCCGGGTGAAATTGCAGGCCGAAGTGCCCGCTGTTATCGGCCATGGCCGCGTAAGAAGAGTTCTCCGAGTGCGCAAGGCTATGGAAACCCTCCGGCATTTCGGTAATCTTGTCGCCGTGACTCATCCAAACCGCCAGACTCGATGGCAGGTCGGCAAACAACGGTGATGGATCATCGAGCTCGATTACCGCCGGGCCAAACTCACGCTGGCTTGATGATTCCACCCGCCCGCCCAACTGGTGCGCCAGGAGCGCCATGCCGTAGCAGATCCCGAGCACCGGCAACTCTGACTCAAAGACATAGGACGGGGCTAAAGGGGCGCCATCGTCGTAAACGCTGGCTGGTCCGCCGGAGAGAATGAATCCCTTGGGGTTGAGTTCCGCGACCTGGCTTAGAGGCGCGTCATGAGGCAGCAATTCGCAGTAAACGCCCGCCTCCCGCACCCGGCGCGCAATTAGAAGGCTGTACTGAGATCCGAAATCGAGGATCACGACTGACTCGAGGACCCGGCTAGTCTGAGCGGCGGCACGCGCTAAGGCCGCTGCAGTCCAGCTGTCTTCGCCAGGATCCTGAGGTGAGGAAGGCGTGCTGTTTTCGGTCGAAGATAGATTCAAGAGCCTAAGCCTTTAACTGAATAGTCTGAAGCTATCACCGTGCTATACTCGCGTCAATCAGCGACTTTTGATGAAAATCCCGAGCGATGTCGACAGGGCAGTAAACGTCTTGAGGGCCAGTGGCGTGATTGCAATGCCGACCGATACATTGTACGCGCTGGTGGCTGATGCTACCGATGACGAGGCGGTCGACAAGATTTACGCTATCAAGTCACGAGAAATGGGCAAGCCATTGCCACTACTCGTCGCTGACTTGAAGAGCGCCACCGAAGTGGCGATCTTCAACCAAACAGCCAGCCACTTGGCAGCCAAGTTTTGGCCGGGGGCGCTGACAATTGTTCTAGCCAAACAGCCGTCTTTTGATTCACACGCCCTCGCCGGCGGTACAACCGTCGCTCTGCGCATCCCCCATCAGCACACCGCCCTGGCGATCATCCGAAAGTTGGGCCATCCGGTGACCGGGACTAGCGCCAATCTCAGCGGCGGCCCGGACCCGAATTCGGCGGAGGAAACCACGCGGCAGTTGGGTGATGCCATCGATTTCGTTGTCGATTTCGCGGGAAGCACCGCAGGACGTTCCTCAACCATAATTGACTGCACCGGCGAAGATCTAAACATTCTGCGCTACGGCGCCATCAGTGACGCTGAGATCGAAACCGCGTTAGCCGAACTAGAAATCCGGAGCAGCGACTGATGCTTATCGCCGTCGCTTCCGACCACGCCGGCTTCTTGTACAAAACGCAGCTGATCGACCTGGTCCGTGAGCTAGGCCACGAGATTAAGGATTTCGGAACCTCGTCTGAAGATTCAGTCGATTATCCGGACTTCGTCCTGCCTGCGGCTCAGGCTGTCGCGGCTGGGGAAGCCGATCGGGCCATCGTTCTTGGCGGCTCCGGTAATGGCGAGCAAATAGCGGCGAACAAAGTACGCGGCATTCGCTGCGCGCTTTGCTGGGATGTAACCACAGCGCGACTGGCGCGACTCCACAACGACGCCAACGTCGTGGCCATTGGCCAGCGCGTGGTCGGTATTGACGTTGCGCGAGACGTAGTTCATACCTTTCTGAGCACTGAATTCGAAGGCGGCCGCCACCAGCGTCGTATCAAAAAGTTGGAACAAGCCGAATGACACCTGGACTCGACCCCTTCAGTGCTTTGCGCCAGCCACTGCTCGATACGGTTCGCGCCACGATTGACGGCCTGCACTTTAGTCAGATCGAACTCCTGCACAAACAAATTGGCCGAATTGAGACTCAGGACGACGGCTCCTCGCGTTGGCTGGCGGCGCTAGTCTGCTTCGCCACGGCCGACGCTCTCGGCGTTCAGCAGCGACAAGCGCTGGCAGGTGCCTGCGCGATTGCCCTGCTGGAAGCGACGGCGAGTCTGATCAACGAGCTCGCCGCGTCTGAACAAGACCCGGAGCCGGACACAAACAGCCTGATCGCGGTTTGGGGCAAGCCACGCACTCTCAACGCGGCGGACGGCTTCTTTGCCCTTGCGCATGCCGCTCTTCTGGACCTTCGCGCCGAGGGTTTGGGCACGGAGGAAACCTTAACCGCGACAACGCTGATCGACAGGCATTGTGCGGCCTGGTGCGAGGAGGTCATGCAGGTTCTGATTAGCGGCGATGGAACGCATTGCGCCACAACCGAACTAATAAAACTTGGTGTTGAACTGGGAACCGGATTGGCCGGTCTTTCGACCGCCGATCGGGGCGCAATCGCGGACTTCGTTTTGGCTCCCAATTCAACGCCACTTTCACTTGCCGCGATCTCACCCGAGGCGAAAGAATCGATCAAGGCTCTCGCCTCGGTGGTTGGAGATGCCGCCAAAGAGTGAAGAAATCGGTCGCAGACGTCAATGTCAGCAGCAAGCGCGTGCTGATGCGCGTCGATTTTAACGTACCGTTTGATTCCGAGGGCGGAATCGCCGATGACAGCCGCATTAGCGCCGTGCTGCCAACGATCCGCTATCTCCAGGAACAAAACGCCAGCATCGTCCTCTGCTCACATCTGGGCCGGCCCGACGGCAAGGTCGTCGAGTCCCTGCATATCAGGCCCATAGCGGTCAGGCTGGCTGAACTCCTGGACCAGCCTGTAAATAGCACCAGCGACTGCGTTGGAGCCGAAGTTGAATCCGCGGCCGCGGCACTACAGCCGCGGGACATCTTGCTCCTAGAAAACCTGCGCTTCCACGCCGAAGAGGAACTCAACGATGAGGCGTTTTCCAAACAACTTGCCTTGCTAGCGGACCTCTATGTCAACGATGCCTTTGGCGCCGCCCATCGAGCCCATGCCTCAACCGCCGGCGTGGCCAATTTCTTGCCCGCGGTGGCTGGACTCTTGATGATCAAGGAAATTGCGCAGTTGGGTGGCATTCTCGGCAACCCGGCCCGGCCGATGGCGGCTATCCTTGGCGGCGCCAAGATAAGCTCCAAAATTACGGTCCTGCACAATCTTTTGCCGCGGGTCGATTTCTTGATTCTTGGCGGTGGCATCGCCTCCACTTTCATCAAGGCACGAGGCGGAGAGATTGGTGATTCTTTGGTCGAAGACGACTTTCTTGATCTGGCTCGGGACATTCTTGAAGAGGCCGCTTCGCTCGGTGTACCTGTCTTGCTCCCTTCTGATGTCGTTGTAGCCGACGTTTTCGCCGCCGACGCTGAGAAAAAAACCATCCCGGTCGGCGAGGTTTCGGCTGGCTGGCGGATTCTGGATGCCGGCCCGAAAACCTTGGCTACCTATCGCGAGGCCCTGGAAAAATGCCGCACCGTCTTCTGGAACGGTCCTCTCGGCGTCGCCGAATTTCCAGCCTTTGCGATCGGTTCACTGGATCTAGCTCAAATCCTGGCCGAAATCGACGCCGATGTTGTCGTCGGCGGCGGGGAAAGCGCGGCGCTAATCGAACAAGCTGGCCTGCGTGATCGCTACACCCACGTCTCAACCGGTGGCGGCGCTTCGCTCGAATTTATCGAGGGACGCACCCTGCCAGGGGTTGAGGCTTTGCTGGACAGTGACGGCTAGTCCAATCGTCGCTAAATGCGGCGCATTGAAGAAGCCTGACTGGAGCAGCCCGCGGCCGAAGGCATAGAATTGGGTCATGGATACTGAACTTTTAAGTTCGCTCGCAACGCCTGGCAGCACCAAAATCCTGCTCTGTGTCGTAGACGGCTTGGGCGGCACGGCCGATCCGGAAACTAGGCTCACAGAGTTGGAAACCGCATCTCTGCCAAATCTCGATCAGCTGGCCGGCGACTCCAACTGTGGCATGTCGATCCCGGTTGGTTATGGCATTACACCCGGCAGCGGCCCCGGCCACCTGGCGCTATTTGGTTACGACCCGCTGAAGTATAAGGTCGGGCGCGGAGTCCTCGAAGCGCTCGGCATCGATTTCGACCTCCAGCCGACCGACGTGGCCGCTCGTGGCAATTTCTGCACCTTGGACTCTGACGGTCTTATATCCGACCGGCGAGCCGGACGAATCTCCAGCGAAGAGGTGCTTCCGGTTTGTGAACTTTTAAGCCAAGTTGAGTTGCCTGGAGTCGAAGTTATTATCGAACCAGTTCGCGAGCATCGTTTCATCTTGGTGCTGAGAGCAAATGGTCTTGACGACCGGATCTTCCAGACCGATCCCGAACGTGAGGGAGTTGAGCCGTTTGAAGCGCGAGCTTTGGCACCAGAGGCCCAGGCCAGCGCCGACCTGGTCAATCAATTCGTCGCCAAGGCGCGCGAAAAGGTTGCCGGCCAGCCCAAGGCCAACGGGATTCTCCTACGCGGCTTTGCCAAACACCCGAACTTCCCGCCCCTGCCAGAATCGACCAGAATGCGCACCGGCGCCTTCGCGGTTTACCCGATGTATCGGGGCCTGGCCAAACTGGTGGGCATGACAGTAGCCCCGGGTGGCGGCAGCCAAAAAAGCCAACTAGAAGCCATGGCCTCGCGCTGGGACGAATTCGATTTCTTCTTCTACCACTTCAAAAAAGCCGATGCGGCCGGGGAGGATGGCGATTTCGCCGCCAAGGTGGCGGCGCTGGAAGAATTCGACAGCCTTGTCCCCGAGCTTCGTTCGCTAGGAGCCGATGTCATGATGGTCGCCGGAGACCACTCGACACCATCGAAGTGGGCGGCCCACAGCTGGCATCCCGTGCCCTTCTTGCTCTGGTCACGCGAAGGAGTCGGTGATCGAGTTGAAGAATTCAGCGAGTCTGGCTGCATCGCTGGGTCGCTCGGCGTTTTTCCTGCCAAAGAAGCCCTGGCTCTCGCAATGGCCAACGCTGGCCGTTTAATGAAGTTCGGAGCCTAAAGTGGCGCGCACACCAATCATTGCTGGCAACTGGAAGATGAATACGGCCATGGCAACTGCCAAAGATTTAGCGGAATCAATAGCGGCGGGCGGAGCCTTCGACGGCGTCGAAACGATCATTTGTCCCCCTTTCCCCTTTCTGGGCCTCGTGGCGGAAAGCGTCGTGAATACGTCGATCAGAGTCGGGGCTCAGAACCTCCACTGGGAGGAGAAGGGTGCCTTTACCGGAGAGGTCAGCGCGGCGATGCTGAGCGACCTGGTCCAGTGCGTGATAATCGGCCACTCGGAACGGCGAGCCTATTTTGGCGATACCAATGAAACCGTAAACAAGAAGCTGCAGGCGGCCCTCATAGGCGGCCTCGTGCCAATTGTTTGCATCGGTGAAACCGGCGCAGAGCGCAACGCCGGCCAGACCCTGGAAGTGCTCAAGCGCCAAGTTGAGGGCGCCTTGGCTGGGGTTTCTCTGCCACCATCGGCGGTGATCGCCTACGAACCGGTCTGGGCGATCGGCACCGGCGTCGCCGCGACAACCGATGACGCCAACCAGGCGATAGGCTTCATCCGCCAAGAACTTGCCAGGCTGCAGGGAGAATCGATAGCGGACCAAGTCCGCATTCTCTACGGCGGCAGCGTGACGCCGGCCAACGTGGCCGAATATGTCACGCAGCCCGAAGTCGACGGCGCGCTGGTTGGCGGCGCCTCTCTCGATGCTGGTTCTTTCCTGGAAATGCTCCGCCGCGTCGCCAACCTCGTCAACTCCTAAAATGTCCGCCCGCCGGCTGGTGGCGGTCGTCGGTGCAACCGGGACCGGCAAAAGCGATCTCGCCATCGCTCTCGCCCAAGAGTTCGATGGCGAAGTAATTAGCGTCGACGCCTACCAGATCTTTCGGGGGCTCGACATCGGCACCGCGAAAGTAGTCGAAAAAGACCGCTCGGGCGTTCCTCATCACTTGATCGACATTGCCGAGCCAAACGAACCCTTTACCCTGGCACTCTATCTTGACGCGGCTCACTCGGCGCTCGATGACATTTGGGCCCGCGCAATGCTGCCGATCCTGGCCGGCGGCAGCGGCCAGCATATTTGGGCGCTTCTAGAGGGATGGCAAGTCCCTCGCGTACCACCCGATACAAAACTGCGCCAGGAACTAGAGACTCAGGCCGCGCACTCCGGCGCGGAAGCGATTGTCAGTCGCCTGAGGACTTTGGACCCGGATGCGGCAGATCAGCTTGATCCACAAAACGCCCGCCGCCTAATCCGGGCGATTGAAATTGTTACTCACACGGGACTATCTCTCGCTGCCAGTCAAAAGCGAGACCCCATAGACGCCGACGTGCTAACTATCGGCTTGGGCCATCTTCGCCCGGCGCTCTATGAGCGGCTGGATTCAAGGGTCGATCAAATGTTCGCGGCCGGATTCGTAACCGAAGTCGAGAAACTGAGAGCGAGCGGCTTCACCGACTCCACGCGGATCCGTGGTGGAGTTGGATACCGCCAGGTCAGCGCCTATCTAGATGGCGAATATGAACTTGAGGAAGCAATCCGCCGCACCAAAAACGCCCATCATCGGCTGGCGCGGCGGCAGGCGGGCTGGTTTCGGGAGCAAGATACCCGGATTCGTTGGTTGATGGCAGACCAGAAACCGGCGAGCGAAGCCTCCACCGCCGTCAGAGAGTGGCTGAGCTCACCCGCCGGCAACGTGAAGCCTGCCTGAGAGCATCGACATTCGCCTGCAAACGCTCATATGCCGAAATGGAATCATCCGCCATTCGTTCTTTTAGACAGCGTAAGAATCGAGTTTGATAGACTCTACGAAGCCGGCGGATTCCTGGAACTCGATCCGCCGTTCAAGGTTCTTGATGGCAGGCCGAACTATAACGCCCCATCAATTGGTAGGGGCCTCAAGGCAAGCAGCCAAAACCGAGTTCCTTGTATCGATCTTAGTCTCCCTCATGCTATGTCCGGCTAAGGGACCCCAGATAATTGTGAGGTGACAAGAATGCAGTTAAGAAGGCTCGACCCGCTGGCGAACGCCGGACCGTATCAAAAGTTGCTCAAGAATCCCGCCAAAAGCTTCAGTCTCTCGGAAGCCCAATACGAGGCCATAAGCTCCAATCACCCTGAGCTTATCGTCACCGAGGACGAATCAGCGGTTATCGGAATGCCTTACCGCGACTTCCTAATGGTGCATTATTCCTTTCCAATCTTGGATACCTTCATGGACCGGTTTGCTGATCTGTTCAACCAGTGCGCGGCCGCGTCAAGCAAGGCCGGCACTCCCCGAGGCGTAATGCTTTCCTTTCGCGATCGTTCCAACCGCTCCCTCGCGGACACACTATTTTGGTCGATGGGGCTTAAGGCAGGTAGTGAATGGGTAGAGATGACGCTTTCATCCGTACCAGAGCAGCCAGAGCCTGACTCAGACTTGGGCGGCAGCTTCCTGGTTCGAGAATTCACGTCTTCAGATGCCGCCGCGGTCTCGGATTTGGATGCCTCAGTTCTCGGACTTGCCACCCTCACAGAGTCAGGAATAGCCAGCCTGGTTAAGGACTCCGCCTGCCTGCAATTAATCGTCAATGATGCAGGCATTGCCGTGGGCTACCTGAGTTTGCATATGGAACCAGGCGGCTGGGGGGTGATTGAAGAACTGGTCCTCAACGAAGAATCAGCCGAGCAACTCAGCGCTCCCGTCTTGCGCTGGGCTATCGCTTGGCTCCGCAACCATCGGTCGAGGCGCATTCGCCGCGAGGTTACACTAGGCGACAGTGTCGAAATAGCCGGCTTGCAGAGCACGGGCTTTTTGCCCGGGGAAGCCGGTGTAACTTTCACTCAAGCCACCGATCGCGACGAAGTTGACTCGTTGATCGAAGAGCGCAAGACCCACGGCAGCAGGATCAAATTCGGCAACTGGCGCTGACCTAATCCGCCAGCGAAAGACCGCGGCCTAGTGGGCTTGTATTCGGAATGGCTGAAGCTTCTTAGCCCTTGCGATCAGCGCAAGCCCTGAAACCAGATCTCAAGCCTTCCCCGACAGGCTTGGTTATGGGATGTTAGGCAAGCTTCCACCCTGTCACCCAGTCCATGGAGAAAAAGATGCGCCTGGCACGCCGGATTGAAAAGCTACCGCCTTACCTGTTCACCGAAATTAGCAAGAAAATCGCCGCCAAGCGCGCTAAGGGTGTGGACATCATCAGCTTCGCCATTGGTGACCCGGATCTTCCGACCCCAAAGCACATCATGGACTCACTCCATGAGGCTGCCGACAATCCGGCCAACCATCGCTACCCCGAATCAGAAGGTCTGCCCGAATTCCGCCAGGCAGTTGCCGATTGGTACCAACGCCGCTTTGGCGTCGGCTTAGACCGCGACAAGAAATCCAGCCCTTGATCGGCTCAAAAGAGGGGATCGCTAACGTTGCTTACTGTCTCATAGACCCCGGCGATGTTGCCCTGGTCCCCGATCCGGGATATCCGGTTTACACGGTTGGCACCCAACTTGCCAGCGGTGAGCCTTACTACCTGCCGCTACGAGAAGAAGACGGATTCTTGCCGGACCTTTCCGCTGTGCCGGAGGACGTTGCGCATCGCGCCAGGCTTCTGTGGCTCAACTACCCCAACAACCCAACCTCAGCCGTGGCCGATCTCGCCTTCTTCGAAGAAGCGGTTCGATTCGCCAAGAAATATGACATCGCCATTTGTCACGACGGCCCCTACAGCGAGGTCGCCTTCGATGGATACAAGCCCGTCAGCTTTCTGCAGGCAGAAGGCGCCCGCGACGTGGGAATTGAGTTTCATTCGCTCTCCAAGAGCTTCAACATGACCGGCTGGCGTATCGGCATGGCGGTTGGCAACCAGACATTGATCAACGCGTTGATGCGGGTGAAAAGCAACGTTGATTCCGGGATACCCCAGGCGATTCAGCTCATGGCAATTACCGCGCTCAACGGCCCAGAGGATACCATCGATGAGCACAACGCCATCTACCAACGCCGTCGGGATCGGATTGTGGAAGCACTGCAGACCGCGGGAATGCGAATCCAGCCACCCAAAGCGAGCCTCTACGTTTGGGCCAGAATTCCCGAAGGGTTCACCTCGGCTGAACTTGCTGGCCGCATGATTGACGAAATCGGCGTGGTCGTCACTCCGGGCACGGGCTACGGCGCCCAAGGTGAGGGTTTTATCCGGCTATCGATTACCACCCCAGAAGATCGCCTTGAGGAAGGCGTTCGGCGGATAAGTGAATGGTCAGTCTTTGCCAAGTAGACTTTCCTGGCAGATTGCGTCTGTCAGGCTTGGTTTGCCGCGTCTACAATGACATCAACACGGTAGATGCTGGGGGGGCCGGTAGCTGAAGCAGGGGCAACGTAAATCAACGGCTCTCCATTCAACCGCGCCTAAGCCTGAACGTGCATTTCTCGTAGCGGTAGAGATGCCTGGCGAACCAGGTGGTTTGCACACGGAAGCTTCGCTCGACGAGCTAGCCTTGCTCGCCCACACGGCAGGGGCGGGTGTCGTCGGCAGGGCCATTCAGCGCCGCGAAAGCCCTCATCAGGCCACCTACATCGGCCGGGGCAAGCTGGATGAAATTATTGCTGAGCACCAAGCCGCCGCATACACCTTGGTGATCTTTGACGACGAACTCAGTCCCTCTCAGCAGCGAAACCTTGAGAATGCTCTCGGCGTAAAGGTCCTTGATCGTACCGCCCTGATCATCGACATCTTCGCGCGTAGGGCCCGCACCCGAGAGGCGCGCTTACAAGTTGAGCTGGCTCAGTCTCAATACTTGCTGCCGCGCCTGGCCGGACAATGGAGCCACTTGGAGCGACTCGAGGGCCGCATCGGCACCCGAGGGCCGGGTGAGACCCAGATCGAGACCGACCGGCGCCTGGTGCGCAATCGCATTACCAAGCTTCGCGGAGAAATTGACCAGATTGGTCAGCAACGCCGGCTCCAGCGCCGGCGGCGTGGCCGGCAGGGCGTCAACGTTGTCGCTCTGGTCGGCTATACAAACGCCGGCAAGAGCACGCTGATGAGAGCCCTCTCTCACGCCGAGGTCTTTACCGAGGACTTGCTGTTTGCCACGTTGGACCCGATCACCCGGCGCATCCACTTCGCATCCGGTGGCGAGGCGCTTCTGACTGACACCGTGGGTTTCATCCAAAAACTGCCAACCCAACTCGTAAATTCGTTCCGGGCAACTCTTGAAGAGCTGTCTGAGGCTGACCTGTTGCTGCATGTTGTAGACATAACGCACGAAGATGCGGAGGAGCAGCACAACACGGTTGAGCGCACCTTGTCGGAGCTTGGCTTAGCGGAAAAACCAAAAGTCGTGGCATTCAACAAGGTCGATCTACTGGTTCCCGGTGAGCACGTTCCGCAGGCCACGAGTGAAATTGAGGCCAGCCTACAAGAGGACCATCCTGAGGCTGTTCTGATTTCCGCGGCCAAATCCTGGAACGTCGAACGGCTGTTATCGGTGCTAGAAGCCAGGCTAACTGAGCTAGACTCACAAGATACGTCAGCTGGTAGATTTACCGCTGTCCCGAACTGAGTCCACTTTTGATGCTCGACCAACGCAAGACAGAAGACCGTTCGCGCGGGCAAGACCACCGATGGTCATAGTCGAATGAAAAACATTTCCGGCACTGGGCCCCTCATCTGGCAACGATTCGCCGCCAGTTGGCGGCTGCTAGCTGTCCTCGCCTTCGGAATGTTGACCGCTGCGACTCTCACGGCGGCGGCTCCGGTTTACACCAGGGTCATGAACGACTTGGGGCTGGCTTCGTCGCTGAAATCGCAACTCGGAAGCGCTAGTCGCAACTCGGCAGTTCAGGTTGGCCTGCCGCTTGGCGCAGCCGAAAGCACGACCGAAAGCGCAAGCGTGACGCAGATAATGGAAGACGAAATCGGCTGGTTTACCGCCTCCGAAGAACGCTACGCAGTCTTGGCTCCCATGACATACACAAAAGAGGGCCTGACGGTGACAAACGTCCCCGATCGCCCCTTCTTAGCCTTCCAGACCGCATCAAACTTTGAGGACCACACGCGAATCATCGAGGGACGCCACGCCCAGCCAACTGATGATCCCAGCGCTATAGAAGCCGTCATTTCGGCCGCTTCAGCGCGGGTTCTGAGGATAAAACCGGGTGATCGTATCACCGGAATTGAGACCTACAACGACTGCAATCAACCGCCGCCGGCGGATTCGCCGGAGGAGGCAGCAGCGCGGCGCGAATTTCGCTGCATCCCTGGGGTTAGAGTCACCCTACAAGCCACCGTCATAATCGTCGGCATCGTCGAACAGATCGACCCGGACGACCGCTACTGGTCCTCCGCGAGAATTTCCTTCTCCACCCCGGCCGCAACCGAAACCATGGGGCCGATTCACCCGGTGGTTTTGCCCGAAGCATCCTTCTACTGGGCGCTTCCCGCGCTCTTGCCCAGGCTTCCTTACTCATTCATCGTCTCGAGCTTTGCGGCGATCGACCAATTGGATTCAGCCCAAATCGATGCGGTCCGCGCATCGATCGACTCCATGAAGCAGCGACTTGAGGATCATGGAGCGCTGAGCGAAACGCCGATGGCCGACGCACTCGACGGGTTCAAGCAGCGAGCGTCGTTCAACCAGGTGACTTTGTTGCTGCTGCTGCTCCAAGTTGTGGGCATCGCGATTTATTACGTGCTGCTGGTTGCTTCCCTGATTGTCGAGCGGCGTTCGGAGGAAATCGCGATGCTGCGCAGCCGCGGCGCCAGCATCTTCCAGGTCGTAGGACTGTCAGCAGCGGAAACAGCCGGTCTGGCACTTGGCGTGGCTCTGATTGCACCATTCTTCGCCAGCGCGGCCGTATCCGCACTCGGCAAAACCTCAACTTTTGACAACGTCTCCGACGGCGGTTTCTTAGCCTTTACCCTGGTGCCAGAATCTTTCCTTCTCGCCCTCATTGGAGCGGCTCTCTCCGGAGTTGCCGTAATCATCCCGGCATACTTCACGGCGCGCAGCGGCCTTATAGTCTTCCTTCGCGGTAGTGCACGGCCGGGTAAGCCACTCTTACAGCGCTATTACCTGGATTTCGCACTTGTCGGCCTCGCGGCCCTGGCCCTATGGCAGGTAAATCAGAAAGGCAGCGTTTTCGATCCACAAAGCATTGGCGGTTGGTCCGCCGATCCATTGCTTCTGCTTTCACCTCTACTTCTGATCGCCGCTATTGGCGCAATCTTGGCTCGCTTCTTGCCCTTCTTGCTTGGTCTGATTGGCAGAGTCGTCGCCATTGTTGGTGGATCAGCCCTCACGCTGGGACTGTGGCAGATGACACGAAGTCCGTCGCGCTATACGCAACTCGCCTTGCTCGTGGTAATGGCTGCTTCCGTCGGCACATTCGCCGCCACCTACAGCGCGACCACGGAGCGCAGCTTTGAGGAACGAGCGCTGTTCGAGTCCGGCGTAGATGTCAGAATTGAAAAATTACGACGTCTCGATCGATTGGGAGCCGACGCCCTGGAGGAACAGTTGTCGGCACTCCCCGGTGTAATTCAGGCTTCGTCCGCGTTTCGAGGCACTTTCAACCGAGGACCGCTTGCCACCAGCGGTCAGAGCGTACAAGTTCTGGCCCTCGATCCTGAGGCCGCCACTTCCCAATTATGGTTCCGTGATGACTTCTCCGAGCAAACTCTTGCGTCGCTGCTCGGCCAGTTGACAACAACCGATACGGGGCAGGCTGGTCTAATGCTCGGCTCTCCGGCCGGTTTTTCGATCTGGATAAACCCGGCTGTCCCCCGCCAACACACGCTGATCTGGCTACGGACGCTTGACGCCGGCGGCACATACCGCCTGCATGAACTGACTCGTCTAGATTTCACTGGCTACAGAAGGCTGGAGGTCAGGTTTACCGAGCAGGATCGCATCCAATTTCCGCTTTCAGTAATCGGGCTGATCATGACCCAGCCAACCGTAACGGACATCAGTCGCGCCGCACTATTCATTGATGACCTCGCCGTGCTCGATGCCGAGGGCAATGAAACGGTTGTCGAGGGATTTGAGGGACCGCTGCGCTGGCACGCCCTGGGCACTCCAACCCGAGGTCAAGACAATGTGGCCATTGTCGACGGCGAAGCCCACAGCGGCACTGGAGCCGGAAGGTATCTTTTTCTAGCCGGTTCCGCAACGCCGGTCCGCGGCATGATGGTCGACGATCCAAACGTGCCTCTGTCCGCGATCGCCAGCACGCGGTTTCTTGAAAGATACGGCTTGCGAGTTGGCAGCGAAATTACCGTGGTTCTCGGAAACGTCTTGCTGCCTCTATCGATTCGAGGTTCGGTGGATTTCTTTCCGTCTTTCGATGATACCGGCTCCGGATTTGTCATTCTCAACCAGGAACAGCTTTTCAAATTCTCGAAGGCAGCAAACCAGCGAGCAGCAAATCGTCCCAACGAGGCCTGGTTGGAGGTTTCCGATGACCCTGCGGAGCATGCCAGGGCCATTGAAGGTCTGCTCACAGAATTTGGCATAAGTCGCAGCGACACGGTCGATGCGGCCGCGCTGTTAAATGCGGTTGGTTCCGACCCGATCATTCGCGCAGGCGGCAGTGGTGTACTGCTGATTGCGCTGGTCGCCGCGTTCATGATCCTCGGACTCGGCTTCGTTCTGACTCTTTACCTCGGCGGGCAAACTCGCGGAGTAGAGGTCTCAGTACTCAGAGCAGTCGGTCTCTCAGGGCGTCAAATCTTCACGATGATTTGCCTGGAATATCTATTGATCGCCGTGGTCGGTCTGCTGGTTGGAGCCATCGCCGGGCTACGGATTTCGGAGACAATGCTTGGATTTCTCAACGTCACTGAGGACGGCAGCCGGGTTTTACCACCATTCGCCCTGGACACAAACTGGACCACGGTCTTTGTAGCCTTTGGAACAACTTTCCTCGTCTTCGTGGGCGGCGTAATTGCACTGGCCAGCTACTTCCTTAGGCTGCCGGTGAGCCGAATCTTGCGACTGACCCGCTAAGGTTCGGCAATTATTAGAATTGCCGTCGCGGTGTCCTCTCCAGCGTCTGTAAGGATGACCACCGTGAACCCGGTGCTCAAGGCGTCTCGACTGCTTGCTTCAAGCTGCGTTACGGATGCCGTTTCGCCTACGCGGACGGCTTGTAATGTCCCGCGGCTCAACTCAATCGTGATCTCCTCCGGCGAAATTGCCGTTATTCTGCCGGAAAGCAGAGTTGCGCCCTCCAGGCCAAGGTCTTCGCCAAAACCGCCAAAGCCACCCTTGCTAAGGCCTGGCTCCGCCAAGGATGCCTCGTATGCCGGTGAATCTAAATCAAACTCGAAGCTAGTCTCACCCGCGGGCTTGAGCGCTCGCCCGCCAATGAAGCCACCTGCGAGGACAGCAATGGCCAAAGCGAGGGCGAGGGCCAACTTTGGATAGGCAGTCATCATTCTCGTAGCAGACCAGCAGGGATAACAGTCAGCCCAACGATGGTGATCGTCGTCTGACTGTGGGGTATGGCCCCGGCGTTGAGCCAATCACCAACAGATATCGCCGATTCATCAATAGGGCGTAGTCTTTCCACTATCGTTTCAGGGGTGAACCGGAAGGTCAGGGTCTCTGAATTGGTCAATATGGTGACCACGTCGCCCTCTATCGATTGCACAACACCTCGCGTGCCGGTGCTTCCTAACGTCGGCACAAAGGCTTCACTTTCTTGCTTTGGTTCGGTTTTAGTTAGGTAACCGGCGGCTCCACCAGCTATCGCGAGCACGACGATGCCCATGATCAGCAGTAAGAGCGGGCGAACCTTGCCACTCATTGTGGTTATCCGAAAATCGGCTTGAAGATACTTTGGCTCGTTAGCCTAATCACCGAGGGCGGTCGTGTAACCGAGGGCAATAATTTCCTCAACGTAGTGTGAGCGCCACTCGGGGTCCGGCACCCGCGTCTTGTGTTCTCGGAACCATCGATGGTAGCTGAGATACTCTTCCTCGAACCGGGTGCGCCTTGCAGTCTCATCCTCGAAAACGTCCGGAGCTAGTTCTTCAAGGCGAGAGCCCATGTCCTCTGGCGGAATGTCGAGATCTTCTTCCCAATACTCGGCAACGTAGCTCAGGCATTCCTCAAGGTCCCTGCGCGCGTCCTCGATCAGGAGACTCATCATGCCTTCCTGATCAACCGGCCGAGCGCGCAAGCGCAGTTCGTGGGCGCAATTTTCGCAGACAAATACCAGCTTGCGGGACTCGCAGCCATCCTTGTCAGTGCAATTCTGGCATCGGGGGGCCAAGTCCGCGGACCACGGCGCGCGCGAGTAGCCCGCGACCAATTGGGCGGTTATGACACCACAACGAGGGCAACTGATCTCGTTGGCAAATATGTCCTCAATAGCTTTGACCCAGTCGATCTGCATTTACTACTCCCCCAAAGCTTGGAAACCTACTTCATCATAGCCCGTGCCAACCCACTGTCAAACCAATCGATAGCCATTTGCGGGTAGCGGGTCAACAAGGTACCGAGAGCTAGAAAACCAGGCCAAACGGCCCTTTGACAGCCTGACCCGGGGAGCCGATTAGCCTTGACACGGCCGCGTCAATCAATAGATTATGCAAAGTGGACATTTTCCGGTCGGCTTAAAGCCAAATGTCCACCAACGGGCCGCAATGATGCGGCACCCTTAGGGGGTTTGCTCAAAGAGGAGCGCAATGATTCTCGACTGGGGCATCTAGTCCAATAAGGGAGGGAGGGGTCACCAGTGGTGGCCTCTCCCAATTCTTGCCAGTGGTCTAGTCGACGCTCCAGCGCTCCTTTCGGCTTCTCTTCTCCATTCCTCAGGCAGCCTTAACCACGGACTGGATAAGCCTGTTTCTTTCTTCAACCCACTTGTCATAAATGTCAAGAAATGCCTCGACTACCGGCGGGTCAAGCTGCTCGCCGTTGAAGCGGAGAATTTCGTTCATCGCATCAATGGGCGGGAGAGCCTTACGATAGGGCCGGTCCGAAGTCATTGAATCGAACGTGTCTACAATCGCGAAAATTCGGGCGCCCATCGGTATCTCCTCGGCTCGGAGACCGCGGGGGTAGCCATTGCCATCCCAGCGTTCGTGATGAGCCAGGATTATCTCCGCTGGGCCGCGCAAGAAATCAACCTGGTGCAGCATGTTGTAGCCGATTTGCGGGTGTTGCTTCATCGCCACCCACTCCTCATCGGTTAGTTTTGCCGGCTTCAAGAGCTTCGGGTTGACGAGAACCGGGGGGAGCGTTAGCGTTTCACTGTTGGCTATTTGTATTGAGTTGCTGACCTTCCGAGTATGCACTTAACAAACCCGTCCTCAAACACTTCCATTCTCGCCCGGGCGGCTGGTTCACGGCACCTGCGAGAGCCCTTCATCATTCTGCTCGCCTATATCCCATATTTCCTGGCGCGTGGGCGCGCCGTGGAGAACGCTGAAGCAGCATTTAAGAACGCCAGCGACCTGGTTCGCCTTGAAACCAGGCTCGGTATTTTTGAGGAGATCTCCCTCCAAAGCGCTGCCTTCTCCTATGAAATCCTGGTTCACGCATTCAACATCATCTATTTTTACGGACACTGGCCGGTAATTATCGCCATCGGCGTCTATCTCTTCCTCAAATACCCACACGTTTATACCGTGACCCGCAATGCGTTCTTGATCTCCGGTGCGGTTGCCCTCATCCTCTACGCGCTCTACCCGGTGGCTCCACCGCGGCTGGCCACCGAGGGCGTGATTGACACGCTAGAACTCACTGTGCCTATATCGCTGGACCAGTCGCGTCTGGTCAATCCCTATGCAGCTCTTCCGAGCCTGCATGTCGGCTGGAACCTGCTGATCGCCATTGGCCTGTTCTATGCCACTCGCAATCCAACCTTGCAGATCATCGCAATTCTTCTGCCACCGACGATGCTCCTCGCCACCGTGATTACCGGCAACCACTTCTTCATCGACGGAATCGCCGGCGGCACTCTTGCGGTCCTGGCGTTCCTGCTTGCCAAATGGCTCTATCGGGTTTGGCCAAATATTCAGGCGCGACTCCTCGCCCGGATTCAACGCCGGCCGGGGACAACAGCCCAGGTTCCGTGATCTAGATATCCCCTGACCTGCAGTTGACCTTCCTCCAGGCTGGTCTGTAGCCACGATTGAGGTAGGATTGCTGACGAATGAGCAGCAGCGCCTATCGCCGGCTAATTTTTGTGATGATCGACGGCGCGGCTTATGACGTGCTTCAAGAGCAGATCGACGCTGGCAACCTTCCCGCACTCGCCGCGCTAGCCGAGTCGGGCGGGGGTGTCAAAAAAGCAGTTACCTGCTTCCCCTCAACCACCGGCCCGGCTTATATTCCCTACTTCATGGGCTTGTTCCCCGGCACGGCCAATGTACCTGGCTATCGCTGGCTCTCGCGCGCGAACTTTAACTCTGAAGGATCACGCTGGACTCGTCCCGCTCTAGCGAGCTACAGCGGTAGGGAAGCGATCAGCTTCGACCAAGACCTCCCGTCAGGCAGCCCAACCTGGTTCGATCATTTCGGCTCCCGCAGAAATATTCTCAACCTACTCACCAAAGGCTGCGACCCACAAGACAACGTAACTCGCCACATCAAACCCTTGATTTACGCCATCGGCCACTATCTGCACCAGTGGCAAATTGCCGATCAGGTCGCAGCGCGCGCGCTGGTCCAGGCAGTCAAAGAAGGTCCGGAATTTATCGCCTGCGCCTTCAACGGCGTCGATGGCCACTCTCACGAGAAGCATTCGCGAGCACCGAAAGTTCTCAAGTCCTATCAGACCATCGACCGGGCCATTGGTGAGGCGCGCAAAGTACTCAAGTCCAAGGGCCGTGACGAGGAGACCCTTTGGGTCATCGGCAGCGATCATGGCCACTTAGCCACACACACCCACATCGACACCGCCGGATTACTAGATGAAATCGGCTTCTCGTGTATGTATTACCCGCGACTCTGGCGCCAGGATGCGCACTGCGCCGAAATGGTGTCTGGCAACGGCATGACCCAGATATATTTTCGCGATTCTGATGGCTGGAACGGCCGTCAGCCATGGGAGGAATTGGCCGCCAAAGAAGTGCCTCAAGCCCTGCTCGCAACCGAAGGCGTCGACCTGGTTGCCGGGAGGAGTTGGGACGGCAGCGTCAAAGTGCGCACCGCCGACGGCGAGGGAGTGATCAATTGGGACGGCGACCTCTGCTCCTACGGCTTCCGGGACCGTGATCCCCTGGGCTGCGGCGCCTTCAGCAACCTCGATTCAGACGCGGTCCTGAAGCTAACATTTGACTCCGCGCGACCGGATGCGCTTCTTCAGCTACCACAATTGTTTCGCGCCGAGCGCAGCGGTGACCTGCTTGTTAGCGCCAAGAAGGGGTTCGACCTCCGGGCCCGATGGGAGCTTCCCGAGCATCGCTCCACCCACGGAGCGATCATGCCAGACCAAATGCACGTGCCGGTAATTTTCAGTCATCCACTCGAGGCTGATCATTTCCGCACCGCGGACGTGTTCCCCACTGTCCTTAAGATCCTCGGGCGCGAGCCGACACCGGATATTGATGGCATCGCCAGAGTCTAAGCTGCTGGAAAAAGAAGAGGCGCCGACCCGTCGGTCCGCACTTTTTTCTTAGCCTCAGGTCGTTGGATGGGCTTAGGCTCCACCCTTCCGCATGCTGAAGGCACCCGCCTGTGAACGTCCATCGACCCCGTCGAGATCGACAATCACGGCAACTCCCTTTCGATCCGCGTCCGACTTCTGCTCCGCTTCCGGCGCATTCTCATAAGCTGCCTTGCGGATTTTCTCATCACTCTCAGCATGGGCGCGGCCGCGCGTGATGATCATCATTCGAGTCGCCGGATCGCGGGACAAGGTGCTTATACGCGGGTTTGAACTGATCGCCTTCAGTATGCCGCCTTTCCGGGTTTCGCACCCAGAGCGAGAGCTGCTTGTCGCCGTACGCTTGAATACTGCCGCGAAAAGACAGGCTAGGTTGGCCGTCCGCGTCAACGTAGGAAATAATTATCGGCGTGCCATTCTCGAGGGCGCCGTTTATTGCCTGCTTGATGTCATCGGTCAATTCAAGCTCAGTTATCGGCGGCGGCGGTGGCGGTGCCGGCCTGGCTGGTGGTGTGCTTTCTGCCATACGGATTCTCCCCCTTCGGCTTTGCCGGCGTTGCGAGTTGCCCTGGCAAGGCAGGCTAACTAATATCGACCCAATGAATGCTCTGCAGACAGTGTACGCGGCATGAGGCCGCGTTACGATGTCGTTGTAGTCGGCGGCGGCAATGCTGCCCTCTGTGCCGCCATTGAGGCTCGGCATACCGGCGCCAGCGTTCTTATTCTTGAAGCAGCGCCGCAACACATGCGTGGTGGCAATAGCCGCCACACCCGCAACGTGCGCTACATGCACGGTCCAGATTCCAATTTCCTCACCGGTATCTACTCGGAAGAGGAGTTCTATCAGGACCTCTTTCAAGTCACCGGAGGTGAAACGGACGAAGATTTGGCCCGCTACACGATCAGGTCGTCAGCTGACTTGGGTCAGTGGATGACCAGCCATGGCGTTCGGTGGCAGAGTGCTCTAAAGGGCACATTGCAACTTTCGCGGACCAATTCCTTCTTTTTGGGTGGTGGCAAAGCCCTGGTAAACACCTACTACGAGACGGCTGCCAATCTCGGCATCGATGTTTCCTACGATTCAGGCGTAACGGACCTGGAACTGTGCGATGACGGCAAGAACCCACACCTGGTAATTCTCGAAGGCGAGCCGGAGCGAAGAGAAGTCCAGGCCACCGCCGTCGTCGTGGCCTCCGGCGGGTTCGAGGCAAATTTGGACTGGATGGGGCAGTACTGGGGTGACGCGGTGAACAACTTCGCAATTCGTGGCACCCCTTTCAACAAGGGTGCGCTGCTTCGTATCTTGCTCGATCAAGGGGCCAAAGCAGTGGGCAATGAACGTGAATTCCACGCTGTGGCGGTGGATGCCCGCGGGCCTCAATTCGATGGCGGCATCGTGACTCGCCTTGATACCGTGCCCTTCGGCGTAGTCGTCAACAAGTCCGGTTTACGTTTCGCGGACGAAGGCCTGGACATGTGGCCCAAAAGATACGCGGTTTGGGGTGGGTTAATCGCGCTCCAGCCCGGCCAACTCGCCTTCTCAATCCTTGATTCCAAGATGGCCTCGGAGTTTATGCCGTCGGCCTTCCCTGCCATGCAATTCAACTCGCTACATGAACTCGCCGTCGCCTTCGAATTAGATCCCGAAATCGTCGCGCAGACCGTTGCGGAGTACAATTCTGCCGTGCGCCCCGGAAGTTTCGATCCGACGATTTTGGACGACTGCCAAACCGACGGCCTTGACCCGGCCAAGAGCCACTGGGCCCTGGCGATCGACACGCCGCCATTTATTGGCTACCCGCTGAGGCCAGGCATTACATTCACTTACTATGGGCTCGGCGTGGATGAAAAAACTCAGGTTCTTTTTTCTGACTCTGGTCAGCCAATGACCAACGTGTTTGCCGCCGGAGAGGTAATGTCCGGTAACATCCTCGGGCATGGCTACCTGGGCGGTTTCGGAATGACCATCGGTAGCGTTTTCGGCCGCATTGCCGGAAGGGAGGCTGGCCAACGTGCCCTCGGCTGAGCTAATCAAAGAAGCAGACCGCCAGATGACGATCTGCAACGCCTGTCGCTACTGCGAAGGCTATTGCGCCGTGTTTCCGGCCATGGAGAACCGGCGTCTCTTCAACACCGAAGACCTCATCTTTATGGCAAACCTTTGCTTTGACTGTCGAGCCTGCTACTACGCTTGTCAGTACGCACCACCACATGAATTCGCCATCAACATCCCGGAAGTGCTTGCCTCCGTCCGGGTTGAGACCTATCGCGATTTCACCTGGCCCAGCGTCCTTTCCCGCGTGCTCCAGGGTAATAGAACCCTGATCGCTCTGATCGTTTCGGTGTCCATAGCATTGGTCTTCGGCTCTGTGCTTGCCGTCCAGGGATCTGACGTTCTGTTTTCCGCAAACACCCAGCCCGGCGCTTTCTATGAGTTTGTCCCCTATTACGCCATGGTTATCCCGGCGCTTGCCCTTTCTGCTTACGGCGCGTTGGCACTGACAATCGGCGGGTTGCGCTTCTGGCGCGGTTCTGGAGCCTCGCTGCGTCAACTGCTGGACCTACGCTCATTGTCGAAGGCTAGCCATGATGCCTTTGGCCTTGAATACCTCAAGGGCGGTAACGCCGAAGGTTGCAACTACCCGGATTGGCGAACCTCTAACTCACGCCGCTGGGCACATCATCTGGTTTTCTACGGATTCATGCTCACCCTGGCTTCGACCACCGTCGCCGCTATCTATCACAACTTCCTCGACCGCGACGCACCTTACGCCTACACAAGTCTCCCGGTTCTACTTGGTACCATTGGCGGCATAATGATCATCCTGGGTGTTGCCGGCCTCCTCTGGCTCAAGTCACGGGCAGATCCGGTTCCGACCGATCAGCGCATGATCGGCATGGACAACGCCTTCCTTACACTGCTTATGCTAACGAGCGTCAGCGGCATCGCGCTTTTGGGGCTGCGTGAGACCGCCGCCTTGGGGACTCTTCTGTCCATTCACCTTGGAATCGTCGCCGCCCTTTACCTAACCCTCCCTTACAGCAAGTTCGCTCACGTCGTCTATCGATATGCCGCTCTGATCCGCAATCAACTGGAGATAAATAATCCTTCGCTGGGAACTGGGACCTGACCGGGCTGGAGTTTACGGGAAATATTCTTCAGTTAATGTTTGCCGACACCTGCCGTTAGATTGAATATAGCTATGCGCACCAAAAAACCAGGAGAAAAAGTGTGAACTGTCCCCGTTGCCAGACAGAACTAAACGTCGAGTTTCACGATGGGATTGAGGTTGACCACTGTCCTTCGTGCAACGGACGCTGGCTCGACCCCGAGCAGTTGGACCACTTGGAGGCGACAGTTCCATCGACCCCTGAGCAGCGCCGGGCGACGGTTTAGTACGCCAAGCGCGAGAGCGACCTGGAATGTCCAGTCTGCAAAACGATGATGGTCGCCTTCAATTACCGCGCCTACAACCTTGAAATCGACACTTGCTCGGAGGAGCACGGCTTCTGGCTCGACGCCGGCGAAGGCGGCAAGGTTAAGGACATCATCGAGGAGAGAGTGAAGGACCTTGCTCGGTCCGCTGATGCCGAAACGGCTTGGGCTGGGTTCATTGGCGGCCTACGTGGCGAAAAAAGCTCGATCTTCGACCGAATCTCAGGCCTGTTCAAAGGTAAGCGCGACTAAGACCGCTCCGATGGTGGCAAGGTCATCCCACGACTCCAAACCCAGATGTACCTGCACTGACCTCTACTGGGCAAAGAGGCATTCTGCCTCACGCCCAGATGTAAGTATTTCGTAAGGAATAGACGTTAATCTACCTAGGCGGGAAAGGAGCGACTCTCTTTGAGTAGCGATCGCATCCTGATCGTTGAAGACGAGCAAATCGTAGCTGAGGTAGTAGACCGCTACCTTCGCCATGATGGCTTCGACACGCTCCTCGTCGCCGACGGCAATGACGCCCTCCAGGCGCTCGACCGCTTTATGCCTGACCTGATCGTCCTCGATCTGATGTTGCCGGGATTGGACGGCCTTGAGGTTTGCCGGCGCGTAAGGGCCCGCGGCGAAACCCCCGTAATCATGCTCACGGCCCGCGGCCAAGAGTCGGACAAACTCGTCGGCCTTGGCCTCGGGGCGGACGATTACGTGACCAAACCGTTTAGCCCTCGAGAGCTGGCCGCACGCGTCAAGGTAGTCTTGCGCCGCGCAAAGAGCACGCCGGCGGTGGATAGCGATTGGATCCGCTTTGATGACTTACGAATTGGCGAGCGTTCTCGGCGTGTAGAGGATTCCCGGGGGGAAATCAGCCTTACCGCCCGAGAATTCGATTTGCTGTTGTTTATGGCCCGGCATCCCGGCCAGGCGTTTACCCGCGACCAACTGATGGATTCCGTATGGGATTTCGATTTTGCCGGAGATGCCAGCACTGTCCACATGCGCCGGCTGCGCAGCAAGGTAGAGCTAGATCCTTCGCGTCCAAGGCACATCAAGACGGTTTGGGGGGTGGGGTACAAGTTTGAACCGTAGTATCACGCTGCCAACCGGTTCCGCCCCGCTGCGCAGGACGCTATTGAGTGCTGCCCTGTTTTTGATCGCTGGACTAGCTGTCGCGGTACTGCTAGCGCGCCTGACAATGTCGATCAAGATCGGCGATCTGTTGCTTCTCGTTGCCTACCTGGCTGCCACCGGCGCGGCGTCGATGGCGCTCGGCTGGGTAGCGGTAACACGAGCGGAGGCGGCCACGCAACTCACACTACGTCGGAAAGCATTCCTGATCTCGCTCGTAGGAACGGTAACCGGTCTGCTCAGTGTCCTGGTCGTATCCCAGCTCATGTTCGTATCCACCGCCCACGATCTCAAATTACTAGCCGCCACCCTAGGCTTCAATGTCTTCATCATGGCGGGCTTTGGCGCCCTGATCGCCTCGTCGGTCTCAAACCGGGTCGATTTCATCACCGAGGCGATCCGATCACTGTCAGCCGGTAATTACGACCGTCGCATCGACGCAACTGGAACCGATGAGCTCGCCAACCTGGCGGGGAACGTAAACCTGCTGGCTCAGCAACTGGAGGCCGCCGAGGAGAGCCAGAAACTGCTGGAGAGGGAGAGGCGGGAACTCACTGCCGCCGTTTCACATGACCTTCGAACACCACTTGCCAGCATTCGCGCTATGGTTGAAGCCCTCGCAGACGGAATTGTCTCAGAGGAGACCGAAGCAAAGCGTTACTACATCGTAATGCAGCGCGAGGTGGACCGGTTGGGGCGGATGGTGGATGACCTCTTTGACCTCTCGCAAATCGATAACGGCGTCTTTGCTCTGCAAAAGCAGCTGCTCCCGCTCGAGGAAATCGCAGCTGAGGTTGTCGAAGCAATGCAGGCCCAAGCCCGATCCCAAGACGTGGAACTGGTGCTAGAAGTTGACGGCGCCCTGCCCAAAAGCATGATCGAGGGTCACCGCATCGAGCGCGTCATCGCCAACCTGCTGCGCAACGCCTTGGAGCACACGCCGGCCAAGGGAAAGATCGAAGTGCGCATCCGTAACGAGCACGAATGGGTAGCTCTATCCGTTTCCGACACTGGTCAAGGAATCGAACCGGATCAACTTTCCCGTATCTGGCAGCGCTTCTATCGAGCCGAGGCTTCGCGGGCGAGGACCGCTAACGCCGGCGGCGATGGCGCCGGCCTCGGTCTGGCAATCGTGCGAGGATTCGTCGAGGCACATGGGGGACAGGTCAATGCCGAATCAATGGCGCGCAGAGGCTCCGTCTTCAGCTTCCGCCTGCCTCTGGTCCAGGCAAGCACGGCAAGCTAGCCGTTTGCCCCATCGAGAGCTGGGGCCGGATTCGCATCGCACCAGAATTCCAAAAATCGCAATTTCAACGAGCACCGAGTAACCAGGCCGCAATTCGGGTCAGTTTGCGTCTCGACGCCGCCGGAGTGACTGCTTCAGCTGTTTCCTTGAGCCGCGTCCACTCAGCGTCTGAGAGTTCAATGTCAGCCGCCGAGGCATTTGCCTCAACCTGCTCCACACTGCGGGCTCCGGGAATAACGACCACTTGAGGAATATGGAGGAGCCAGGCCAGGGCGATCTGGGCCGGTGTCGCGTTGTGAGCCTCTCCTACGGCCCTGAGCTCATCCACCAGCGGCGCGATCGTCTCAAAGCCAGATTTTGAGAACATTGGGTTGCTGCTGCGAAAGTCCGCCGGCAAGTTTCCGCTGTCGTAACGGCCTCCCAGCGCACCTTGGGCGAGCGGACTGTAGGCGATTATCACCGAACCGGTCCGTTGAGCATGGGGGACCAGGTCTTGAAGCGGACTTCGATCCAGAAGATGGAACTCCACCTGGTTTGCGATGACCGGCCGTCCAAGTGCGTCTTCGGATTTTTGCCAAAGCTTTAGCGGATAGTTGCTGACACCGACCTCGCTGATCTTTCCGCTTTCCAAAAGCTCCCTCATGCCTGTCATCGTCGACTTTTGGCGGATGAAACGGTTCGGCCAATGAACCTGATACAAATCAATCGTGTCGATTTTTAGCCGGGAGAGACTTCGATCGGCGGCCTGTTTCACGCGGGAACGGGTGACATGAGTCGGGCTGACCTTGGTCGCAATGATCGCTTCCTCGCGGCGGCTTCCCAGCGCCTTGGCGAGAATTTCTTCGGACTTGCCGTCACCATAAAGTTCCGCAGTGTCCATCAGGTTGATCCCGAGATCGAGCGCGCGGTTGACGATCTCGATAGCCGCAGCCTCACCGAGATCGGGACCCCAACCCCACTCGGGAGAGCCAAACTGCCAGAGCCCAAGACCCACAACGGAGGTGCTCTTGCCACCAAGATTGACCTGCCTCACGCTTCTATCTCCTGGAATCGCAGAACCGCCGTCCGGGCGGAGCCTGGCAAAGATTAAATGAATTCAGAACAGACTAAGTTTCGACAATCGTGTCCGGCTGTCGCGACCACTGACCAAAGGAGCCGACATACGACCTGACTTTCTCGTAACCCAAGACCTTGAGGACGACAGCGGCGAGGGACCCTCGCCCGCCACCTTGTCAATAGCAGTCGATTTCTGACTCCGGCGTTATGCCTCGTGAATTGAGCAAATCCATCAGCTCGCCGGCCGGCTTAAAGGTTTTCCAATCTGGATCCAGCAGGTCAACCCACTCGAGGTGAACCGAGCCAGGTATGCGGCCGAGCCGCGGCGGCGAGTTTGGATTCGGCGGGTTAGTTCCCTCGTACTCGGCTTCGGTTCGCGTATCCCAGAGCACCGTGCCCGCCCGGCCGACCGCGCCCTTGGCCTGGTCCAGCGTGCAAAGCAAGCCGGGCTCCAAACTGCCGGCGAAGTTCCCGGCCGGGTAGTCAGGCACTTCAGTCGAAATAGGGCGGGCTTCCCGCTCCCACTTGTCATAACCGCCATCGAGCATGCGGACATCGGGGTGGCCAAAGTAGAGAAATGCCCAGGCGAGCATTCCCATCGCGGCCGAAGGCGTGTCATAGGTAACCACGGTCATGCCTTTGCTGATTCCGAGTTCTCGAGCCAGCTCGTCAAACTGCTCCTGGCTGCCGATGTCCGCGGTGTCTGTCCGTGGGATCGCACCATGAGCCACCAGACTAACGGCGCCGGGAATATGTCCGGCCTCGTACGGCAAAGCCTGCCTTGCATCGATAATCCTGACCTGCGGGTCATCAAGATGCGTAGCAACCCAATTGGCGTCCGCAAGGAGCTCGGGACGGGTGTAGCCTCGCTCATTAATCGGAGTTGGCGTCATTTTGGACCTCCAAAGTGAGTAAAACTTTTTTCAGTAGATCCAGAAGATACAACCAACCTGCCTGGCTACTCAATCTTCCAAGGATTTCCGCTCAGATAAAATCAACTATGCGACGCACCAAGCATCAAACGTTGATTTCGACGATTTCGAATTTGGACAGGTCACTCGAGCCCAATCCAAGTTGCTCGGCGTGCTCGTGCTGCCGCCGAACGATCGCTTCGTTGGCCTTCGTGAAGGTCTCGTCGTGGCGCTTCATCAGGTCCATTGCGACCACATCGGCTGCAACCATGTCGCCGGTGATAATCATTCGGTTAACGCCTTCGACAATGCGCGTGTCATCTCCTCGGTTCGGCCCGGAAACCGCCTGAATCGAGCGAACGTCGGTTATCGTTAGCTCAGGCCGAACCGCGGAGGCGAACTCCACCAGCCGGCGGTCAAAAAAATCACGTTCGTTCTCGAGCGTGGCATGCCCAAGCCAGCGCTGAGGTCCATACACAGAGCCGAAGTGGTTCTTCAAGGCACTGGTAATCTGACCAGCGAAATGGCGCTTGAGGACGGGGAGGTTGATCACAACCGCGGCCGATTGGATCTGGCGCGCAACCCGTAGACGCGGTCCTGCCTCGCGCTCATAGTCTTGCAGGTGCTCCATCATGCGCTTGGTCCGATCGCCCTCTGCACCGGTGGGTACATCCGACTCGTCCATCCAACCCTGAAACTCGACCGCCACAAAATCCTCCGCGGTTGCCGCGTCTGAGCTCTGGATGTCCACCCCCGGCAGCTGCGAGGATTCGAAAAACACCTCTCCTTCCACCTTGTGGTCCTCGTGCACGATCACTCTTTCGGCCCCGGCAGCTCGGCAGTGACGCACAACCGCACGAATCGTTTCCGGGTCGGAGATCGAAGGGAATGGGTCGTGTTGGTTTGTGTTTGGTTTCAGCAGGACTTCTCGATGTGAGCCGACCACCCGGCCAATGCCGCCGATCGCGCCGAGCCCAGCATCGATCATGGCATCCAGGTCGCGACCCTCGACGATCACGAGCAACGGCTTGCCATTTGAGCCTAAAACCTGATTCTTGCCGCCGCGGCGAGCGAGCGCCGCCTCTAGTGGGCTTTCCCGGCTCGTGGTTGAAGTCACTACGCACCCTCCTAAGGACTTTAAAAAGCGATCAAGGAAATCAGCCACCCCTGGCAAACTCTGGCTAAGAGTAAAAAAAGAGGTGCTCACTAATTGAACCTGATTCTTGCACAAGCCTGACGCCTTGCCAATCGAATCGAGATATCAGCCGGCCTGGCTTCGACTATGATGGCTAGCAGCGTTGACCATGATTGGGCGATGTCCCTGCAACCTGGACCTCACTGATGGAATAATCCTGGCCGCATGGCGAAAACCGGGAAATCTGCGTAATCTACGCTTCCACGCGACTGCAACGATCCGCATCAAATGAGAGGTGTTTTTTTGCCATGGACGCGGAATACTTTCGGTTTCTCTTTAACTACAACTACTGGGCCCGAGACCGGCTCTTGGCCGCGACAGGGGGGATGAGCGAGGCCGACTACGCCAGCCCAAACAGTTCCAACTACGGCAGCCTACGGGCGATTCTGACCCATCTACTAATGGGAGAATCAATTTGGCTCCGGCGCTGGACCGGCGCTGAAGCGGGAGAAAGAATTAGCGAGGAAAGCCTGCCGGACCTCACCTCGCTCACAGCGCGATGGCGTGAAGAGGAAGCCAAAATGCAAACCTTCCTCGGCAGCCTAACCGATATCGATTTGGCCAATGACGTGGTTCTGCGCCGTCCCTCAGGCGAAACCAGTCTGCCGCTCTGGAAACTGATGGCCCACATGGCCAATCACAGCACCCAACACCGCAGCGAAGCGGCTGAGATTCTGACCGTTATGAACCGCTCGCCTGGTGACCTGGACCTAATGGTCTTTATGACCGAGGCCAGTTAACTCGAACTGAATCCACCCTGACTGCCCGCCACCTAGGAGGCTTAGTCCTCTGGGCCGGTTGCCACGCCAAAAGTGATACTATATGAATATATCTGGAACCAGAATCAGAGAGGACATAGGCGAAAATGGCAGACGAAAAGGAAGTTGGAAACCGCGTAAAGGACGGAATCATCGGCGCTATCCGTGGCACCGGTGAGATCGCCCAAGCCGTCGTGGAGACCGTGGCTGAGACCGCTCAGGTGACGGTTAAGAGTGCCGGTGCAACCGGTGGGGCCGTCGCCGGCCTTGCTAGAGGCGCAGTCAAGGGTGCAATCGAGACCGTCGGCGAGGTCGGCGGCCAGGCCACAGAGACAGCCGCGGACAGCATCGAGACCGCCGTCGATTCAGCCGCCAAGGTCGGCGCGAAAGTTGGCAGCGTCACCAAGGGAGCTGTCATCGGGGCGATCCGGGGCACAAAAGACGTCGGTGGTGAGGCGATGAGCGCCGTTCAGGAAACCGCCAGCGGTGCGGTCCAGGAAGCCTCCGAGATTGGTGCAGACCTGACCACGGCAGCGGTTGGAGCCGTTGAAGGCGCCATTGAGGCCGCCAAGGATGTCGGCGTCTCCGCTGAGGAGGCCGCAGCGGCCGCCGCAACCGGCGCCATCGAGGCTGCCGGCCAGATCGGCGAGGCCGCGGCTCACCGCGTGCGCCGCTCGGTCGAAGGTACGATCAAGGGCGTCAAGGTTGTCGCCAAGACAACCGTCGGTAAGGAATAATCCTGCCTAGCAAGGCGGGGCCTTCCAGGCCGGCCCAGGCTCGGCCTGGAAGGCCCCGCGATATGGTTTGTACAGAAAAACGGTGACCGCTACGATGGTTAACTGGTGTTCCCCTGCTGACCATCGGGGGGGGGGGTCGCTTGCAAGTTTCCTGGATCAGACCGCGGCCCAGAGGCAATCCGCGGGAACATAACCCGCCGTCGCGCTCTGAATCGGATCTGATTGGTTTAACCTGGAGAGCTAATGGAAGAACCCCAGGAGACCCCCAAACAAGCACCAAAAAGCAGAACCCAGGACGAGCTCGCCGCTCGAGCCGCCGAGCTGTATAAAGACGCCAAACCAAAAATCGACGAACTCGTCACTCGCGCCAGGCCAAAGGTCGACGAGCTTGTAAGCCGTGCTAAACCGAAGGTCGAGGAGGCGGGCAAGGACGCGGCCCGTTACGTCCGCGAACATGAAGGGGAAATCAAGCAGGCGGCGAGCACTGCCGCCCGCTACCGGCTTCCAGGCCCATTGCGACTCGTATTTGAAGCCATAAGGCCGGACCGATCTCAGTCTGTACCGATGGCTGAGAAGAAATGCTCGGTCTGCGATCTCCTCAATCGGCCGACGGCGAAATTCTGTAATGAATGTGGCAGCCGGCTGCCTTCATCCGATAGCGGACCAGACGCGCCGAAAGCTTCACAGCACTAGATTCTCCGCTAGTGACAAATCGGTGACATCGATCGCGGGTCGCCGGATCGTCGCTTCAACTCCCACAAGAGAATCGCGCCTTACTGGGCGCCGCCCAGGCGCTCGATAAGAAAGACGCGCCGCCCAGGCGACCAGGTCTTGCACTGGACCCGGGGAGATTGCTCTAGCCACATATCCAAGCGTCGCGGAGGTTAGAATGCGCTAAGACAGCCAGAAAACATTGGAAAGGCTCCAAAAAGATGATTTACGAACTCAGGATCTACACGGCACATCCGGGCAAGATGGCGGCGCTCCAGGCGCGCTTTCGCGACCACACGGTCGGACTGTTCGAGAAGCACGGCATGACAAACGTCGGCTACTGGGTAAACACAATCGGCGGCCGCAACGATGAGCTCTGGTACATGCTCTCCTACGACGACCTCGCCGCACGCCAGACAGCCTGGGCCGCCTTTGCCGCCGACCCTGAATGGCAGAAGGCGCGGGCCGAGTCTGAAGCCGACGGACCGTTAGCCCATCACATCGAAAATCGGATCATGACGCCAACCGATTTTTCTCCGCTACGGTAGCCACGTAGCTACTCTCGGCCTGTTGGTTCCCTCGGACTCGGCTTCAAGCGAGAGTCTTGCAGCAGTTCTCGCTCCATGCAGCCTCGCGTGCTAGCCTTCAACAAATTCAGGAGGTATCCCCCCGTGCGCGATCCCGTCCAATATGCCCGATTTAGCGAGGAGCGCTCGCGACCATTCCACACGCTGCTCTCCCAGGTGCCTGAGCGCGCCTACCAGCACATAGTCGATCTGGGCAGCGGCACCGGCGAACTTACGAAATCGCTCTCGGAGCGCTGGACCGGCTCCATGGTCCTGGGCGTGGACAACTCGCCGGAGATGGTCGAGCAGGCAAAGAAGTCCACCCAGGCCGGCTGGCTCGAATTTCAGCTTAGTGACATCAACGACTTCGACGAACCGGCCGACCTGATCTTCAGCAACGCCGCCCTGCAGTGGGTCGATAACCATGACAATCTGTTCCCCAGGTTGGCAAGCCTGGTAAAGCCGGGCGGTGTCCTGGCGGTGCAGATGCCGGCCAGTTTTGACCAGCCCTCCCATGTACTCCTGGAAAAAACCGCCCGATCCGGTCCCTGGGCTAACAAGCTAGCCGACTGGTACAAGCTGCAGATAAGGCCGCTTCGCTGGTACGTCGACCTGCTGATGGGTGTTGGCATGGAAGTGAACGCCTGGGAAACTGAGTACTTGTTCGTCTTGAGGGGGCCAAACCCAGTGCTCGAATGGGTAAAGGGAACCTCGATGCAGCCAATTCTCTCGCTGCTGGATCAAGCCGAGCAGGCCGAGTTCAGCGAGGCCTACGGCGCCGCCTTGAGAGACGCCTACCCAACCAGGGACGACGGCACGATTTACCCTTTTAAACGCATCTTCTTCGTCGCCAGCCGCAAGACCTAGGCTTTCAGCCTAACCGCCCGCATTGGGTTCCGCCTATCGCGCCGCGGCGCTCGTGGAGTTGCGCCTTGCGGCGCTGCGGCGCTCGTGGAGTTGCGCCTTGCGGCGCTGCGGCGCTCGTAGAGCCGGGCCCTGAAGGGCCGGTGGCACACCAATCGCGAATCAGGTGATGAGCAATTGCCACCGGGCCTGGCACGGCCAACTCTGGGCCGGGAGAGTCCAGCGCCTGCAGCAACTCGTCGCGGCTGAACCAGCGGGCCTCGCCGATTTCGTCGTCATCGATCTGAAAGTCATGGCTCGTCGCTCTGGCGAAGCAGCCGATCATCAGCGACGAAGGAAAGGGCCAGGGCTGCGAAGCCCGATAGACCACTTCGTCCACCACCAATCCCGCCTCTTCTTGAACCTCACGCCGCACCGCGGCCTCAATCGTCTCGCCCTGGTCGATAAAGCCGGCGAAGGCGGAAAACATGCCACCTACCCGGCCCTTGCGGCGCCCCAACAGGCATTGATCGCCCTTCCAAACCACCATGATCACCACCGGGTCGGTGCGCGGGAAGTGCTGAGCCTGGCAAGCCGGACAGCGCCGTATCGCCCCGCCGCGGTCCGGCTCGGTCGCCGCGCCGCAGCTGCTGCAAAATCGATGCCGCCGATGCCAGTCGATCAGTGATCGCGCCTGCGCCAGAATCCCGGCCTCAGCGGCACTCAGACCAGTAGCGATAGACCGCGCTTCCGGGAACTCCGGGCTTTCAACCCCAAGCTGAGCGACTAGGACGTCGTCGATCTCGGCATCGCCGAGGTCGACCGCGAAGTGAGCGACACCGTCTTGCGTCCCCAGCAGGACCGGCGGCTGGTCCGGATCGAGCCGCGCCCGAGCATCGGCGTCCAACCACAGCAGGGCGGGGCTGGACGCCTCAACCGCCAGCGGATTCAGCTTCCTCAGCGGCAGAAACCGGCTTTCAGCTGAGGCGAGCTGGCTAGCAACCCAATCCTTATCCTGATGCAGATCGCTGACTCGATTGAGCGAATTGCCGGTAAAAGGCATCTGGTCATACATCGAAGAACCCCCGTGCAGAGGGGAGCCGGCATTTGAACATATTCCTGGCTCCAGCGCCACGTCACCCTAACCCGCTGGCCAGCCTGACATCAAGCCGAAAAGGAATCTCACATCACCCTAGAGAGTCTTGAGCGGGTCCGGTAAGCGTTCAACCACCGCTAACGCCCTCTTGTCACATCTCGCGACCGCCCTATAATGCGAACATGCTTGCGAAAGTTTACTCCGGAGCGGTCGTCGGCCTCGATGGCGAGTTGATCGAGGTCGAGGTCGATATCGCCTCTGGCTTGCCTGCCTTTACGGTTGTCGGGCTACCGGACGCCGCCGTCCAGGAAGCCCGCGAACGGGTGCGCGCTGCGGTGCGCAACTCCGGCTGCCAGTTCCCAATGCGCCGGATCACCGTCAACCTGGCGCCAGCGGATATTCGCAAAGAGGGACCAAGTTTCGATTTGCCGATGGCGGTCGGTCTGGTCCTTGCCTCCGAGCAGGTTGTCGCGGATACATCCAAAGCTCTGTTTCTGGGTGAGCTTTCACTCGATGGCAGATTGCGCGCCACCCATGGCGTCTTATCGATGGTCACTCTGGCGCGCGACCGCGAACTGAGCGAAGTCTATGTCCCGGCCGACGCGGCTCAAGAGGCAGCCTTGGTCAATGGGCTGACGGTTTATCCGGTAGAGACCTTTGCCGAGCTGATAAGCCATCTGCGTGGCGAAGAACCGATTGCGCCGTTTGATCGGGCCGAAGCAGCCCCGCCCCAGGCCTCACTGTTCGAGGGAACAGATTTCTCCGAAGTCCGCGGCCAAGAGCACGTCAAGCGGGCACTGGAAGTCGCTGCCGCGGGCGGACACAACCTTTTGATGATCGGCCCGGCCGGGGCTGGAAAGACCCTGCTGGCACGGGCACTGCCTTCGATTCTGCCGGCGATGAACGCGGACGAGGCGCTGATGGTCACGCGGGTCTACAGCGTTGCCGGTCTGCTTCCGCGTGAGACACCGCTCGTCGGCCAGCGACCGTTCCGAGCACCGCATCACACGATCTCCCAGGCCGGCCTTGTCGGTGGTGGCCGGCTACCCCGGCCCGGCGAGATCAGCCTGGCGCATCGCGGCGTCTTGTTTCTCGACGAGCTACCGGAGTTCGGCCATCAAACCCTCGAGGTCCTGCGTCAGCCACTCGAAGACCGCGTAGTCACAATCAGCCGCGCCCAGGGCTCGATTACCTTCCCCGCCAACTTCATGCTGGTCGCGGCCATGAACCCCTGCCCCTGCGGCAATTACGGCGACCCGGTTAAGGCCTGCGTCTGTTCTGAATCGATCGTCTCACGCTATCAGCGCCGCATTTCCGGGCCATTGCTCAGGCGCCAGCAGAATCGTCGGCCAGCGTGCGTCAGCGTCTTGACGCGGCCACCAGCCTGCAGACGGAGCGTTTCGAGGACCGCCCGGCACAGTCCAATTCAGATATGCTGCCGGCTGACGTACGTGAGTTCTGCCAATCCAAAGCCGATGAGCAGGCAACCGAATTTCTGCGCCTGGCAACCAATCAGCTCTCGCTTTCAGCGCGGGCGTTCCATCGCATCCTCAAAGTGGCTCGAACCATCGCCGACCTTGCCGGCTCGGATGGCCTGACTTCGGCCCACGTCGCCGAGGCGGTTCAGTACCGCCAGAGGACCCGCTCGGTTTAGAAGCAGCGCAGTCTAGAAACTCAAGACCATGTGGCAGGGCGGTTGCTGGTCATCCTCAAATAGGCGAAGCCGCCAACACCGGCGGCGGCTGAGGCCGCCAAAACACCAAGCTTGGCTTGGTCCGCCAGCACCACATCGGCAAAAGCAAGATCGGTGACCAACAGCGATACGGTGAAACCAATACCGCCCAGCAAGCCAACGCCGAGGATGTGCGGCCAGCGCGCCCCTCGCGGTAATTCGCAAAGTCCCAACCTGACAGCGATCCAGGTAAAGCCGAAAATGCCTGTCACCTTGCCAAGAATCAGCCCTAAAACAACGCCCTGCGAGACTGGGCTGGAAAGCGCGTCGCTGACAACGTCCCCGGAGATCGCGACGCCGGCGTTGGCCAAGGCAAAAATCGGCACGATACCAAAGCTGACCCACGGGTGCAGCGCCCGCTCCATGCGCTCCAACGGCGGCTCTGTGCCCTGGCTGAGGTCTTCAATCTGCTCCAGAATGCCGCGCTGCGCTTCTTCATTGTGAGATACCAGGGCGCTTTGAAAGCGAACCACCAGGCCGTTGGCGGTTTCGGTAAAAGTTTGAGGATTGTAGAAATATCTGGCCGGCGTGAGTAAACCGAGAACGACGCCGGCCAGAGTGGCGTGAACCCCAGATTCGTGGACCGCTAGCCAGAGACAGGCCCCGGCCGCGATGTAGATATTGATCGTTCTGACACCGCCGCGGCTCATCGCCATGATTCCGGCAAGGATCACGCCGGCGACGGCCAGAGCTTCGAAATCGAGCGACGAGGTGTAGAAGATCGCTATTACTAGAATCGCGCCGATGTCGTCGGCGATCGCCAGCGCCAGCAGGAAAATCTTCACTCCAAACGGAATGCGACGGCCAAGCAGGGAAAGCACGCCTAGAGCAAAGGCAATGTCGGTCGCCATCGGTATGCCCCAGCCGTCGGCGCCGACACCACCGGCATTAAAGGCAACGAAGATTAGCGCCGGCACCGCCATGCCGCCCAGCGCCGCCGCCGCCGGTAGCAAGGCACGTCGCGGCGTCGAAAGCTCGCCGTGAACCAGTTCGCGTTTGATTTCCAACCCCATCAGAAAGAAAAAAACCGTCATCAGGCCGCTGTTAATCCAGTCCTGAAGGTCTTCTTGAATAACTATGAAGTTGAGGTCGATACCGATTTCGGTATGCAGCAAATCAAAGTACTGCTCGTCCCAAGGGGAGTTGGCCCAGACCAGGGCAACCCACGCCGCCAGCAGCAGCACGATTCCACTAGCTGCTTCGATGCCAACGAAAGTGCGTGCGGCGCGGAATACGCGATGAGGTACGAATATGTGGTCCTCACCAAACAAGAGTGAGAACCAGGCAGTATGGGAATTTTTAGTCAAAGGCCGCTCTCTGTTGCCTGTCCGTTAGAAACCTTATATCTGACGGTAGGGGGCCAGCTTCAGGGCGTCAAATCCGGCCTGCTGGGCTGGGTCAGAGAGGCTAACGATTGCGTCACCGGGACGCCACAAGATGGCGTCGGTTTTCTGCAACCTTGTCACCAGGAAGCTTGACAGGCCCTTGGATTCACCACAAGGAGCCTCGAGCGAGTAAGGGCGATTACTATGCTAGTTGATGGTTACTGCTACGACAAGTAGCCCTAAAGACGTAACTCGTCATTCGATGAGAACCTTGAAACGCTGACGCACGCGACTTCTCATCCGAAAGACGCCTCACAGACCGTCTCTTGAGATTGGCTGGCTTCTCCTCCTGCTGGCCAGCTAGAATGAGTTTCGTGCCCCCGTAGCTCAGCGGATAGAGCACCGGCCTCCGGAGCCGGTGGCGCAGGTTCGAGTCCTGCCGGGGGTACCAGAAAAATCCCTTCTTCGGCCATCTCCACCGCAAGTGGGGACGACCTCGATTCAACGCCGCGACATCCCCTCTCAGAACTAACCTCAGCTTAGATGGCCCCGCTGGTCTAGGGGCACTGGCTAGCGCTCAACGGCTGCACGGCGTCAGGACTTGATTCGAACCCGACCAGGTTTACAGCTCGTGCCCGAGGCCGAGATAGGTGGTCAGCGTATGCCGCGCAACGGCAAAGCCACCAAGCCTACCTTTCGTGGCCGCCAAGCTTGAATTCTTCGTATGGACAAATTTGCCACTGTGATAGACTACGGAAGCTCAAATTGTCATCAAGCAAAACTCGTGGGCTCGCGAAGCTGCCCCGCGGTGATGGAAATGTATGCGAAGCGGTAGAACTGTCTGACAATGGTGCCGGCAAAAAAATTCTACGCTTGGCCCAAACCAGGCAGCGACCGGAGTCAGGACTTCACGACTCCACCGCCTGAAGGGATCAAGCCGTGCAGTTAACTCTAAAGCCTCTGCATCTTGGATTTATTGGTTTCGCTGCTGGCGGCATTATTGTGATCCTTGTGGTTCTCATACTTGCCGGCAGCGGTGACGATCCCGGCAGTGAGGCCACAGTCTTAGGTGCCACCGCCGTGGCTCCAACAGCGACCCTGCCGGTCCCGACGGCAACCTCACCCGCCTCGACCGCGCCCGAACCGGAGCCAACTTCTACGAAGGCTGCCCCGACCGCGACCAAACCCGCGCCAACATCGACACGGCCACCGGTCCCAACTTCCACGCCGGCGGGACCGGCGCCACCTGTGGCGACAACCCCGCCCAATGCCCAGGAAGAGACCGAGGCCGAGCGCAGGTACCGGGTTCAGGCCCAGGTGCAGATTGTGTCAGCCGTTGTAAAGGTAAATCAGGCGGCCAATAATCTGAGTCTCGGAACCGTGGGCAGACACCTAGCCTTCGGTGTTGCAGGTGCCACATGGGCCAACCAAATGGCGGGACTTGAGCCCGCCCCGCCAAGATTCCGCCAGGTCCACGACGAGCTAAGAGCCGCTTTATACGCCGCTTTCGAGTACAGCAAGACGGCTACGTCTGTGTTCGACGACGCTTCGTACGCCGCCTGGTGGCCGGGCTATCTAGCCGTACAGGACCCACTCGAATTCGCCTACGACAATTACCGATTCGTCGTTGGGCTGACCTTGCCGGAATTGCCGCGCTTCACCAACCCCGCAACCTCACAATGATTTGCGGCTTCCGGAGAGCACCGCAACACAAGTAGGGTGTCCCGGCATGAACGACTCCGGCATCTCTCAAAGTGGGCCTGGCATCCTGGCCAAAATAAGCCGCGCCGCCTCGGTCTAGGCTCGAACCAGGCGGTACCAGAGACTAACAAACAAATTCCCCCATCCTTGAGCACTGGAGCCCACCATCACGTCCCGCATGCATCGCTTCCATGCGGAGCCGGCGCCAAACGGATTGCGGGTCTAATATCAGAACCTTAGGACTGGACCGCGAAAACTAGCGGGCTCAGAACCGCCGGGTCCAGGGATGAGACGGCTACCTTGCTTCCGCCGCTCGTCTCGCTGTCCTCTCCCTCCGCCAGCACGACAGCCAGCGGATGGTCCGCGGCGAGAAAACGCGCGGTTTGCTGTTGGTATGAAGGTGATACATCGGATCTGGAGGAAATACCTTCTACCCCAACCCATTCCTGCTTGCCAGCGGCTACGCTGGTGACGGTCCGTTTGTCGGCTACGTCCGCCACAAACGCCAACCCATCCTCGGTTAAATGGCCAGGCTTGAGTCGAAAGTAGAGCCCAGCGCAGCTTGGAGAAAGGTGCAGACCGGTTTGCTCAAAGATCACTCTCACTGATGCCTCGATTGGAGACTCACCCGCCCTCACCTCGGTTACTAGGGGAGTCAGCATCTGATCATCGCCTCGTAGCATCAAGACCTCTTCCTCATGAGTCAAGAAGCATTCAACTGATTTCACCTACGGGCCTCCTCGGAAATGCCCCAGAGCCATTCCTCAACTCACGACGATCGGCGGGTAGCTGAAAAATACCACTTAAGGTCGGTCACCGTAAGAGTCAATCAGCCCAAAAATGCAAGCGGCCTATCGAAGGGCCGAAGGCGTCACGAAATGCGGTGACATTTGTAGACTTCGGCTGCATTCTCGGCTTATTAGGGTAATCCCCAATTTACGGTCCTGGAGATTGGTTGATAATCGCAGTACGGATGTGACCGACCCGGGAGCGTCCGAAGGCTAACCGACTACGTGGGCAATCTCGACAGGGAACGCCCAAGACCGGGGCGGACATCCCACCTCCAAGTGATAACGAGCCAGTCCGGCTCGCGGAATAGCCGTTATCGGCGTCCGTTTGCCGTACGCCTCCAGCTGTGGAACCTGCCAAGCCCTTGCGTTACAATCGGTGCTGAACAATGAATTCACCGGAGCAGAGGTCGGACGAAGACCTCGCACTTGAATTTTCCCAAGGTGCCCATGACGCAGGCGCGGCCCTCGCCCAGCGCTATGTGGCGGGCATCTATGATTTTGCGATTCGGGCAACTCTCGACCCAGCTGCCGCCCAAGCCGCGACCGTAAATGTCCTGAGGCGCGTTGGCGAGGAATTTGACTCTCGTCCGGACGCGCTGAATGTCGGCTCCTGGATTTTCGGAATCACTCGCGATGAGTCGCTCAATAGCTTGCACCAGCCTTCTCAATCAGACGCGCCATCGGAGGACTCACGAGCCGACACCCTCTCTGTCCTGGACCCGCGCTTTCTCCAAACAGATCTGCCGGCGTCGCAAGCCCAGGCCACGTCCTGGGCCTGGCAGGCAGTCCTAAGCCAGAGCCCACGGGACTACAGCATCCTCGATCTCCTCCTGCGCCGGCAGTTGACGCCGGAAGAAGTTGCCGAAGTCGCAGCCTTATCTCACAACGGTGTCTATGCCGTTTTGGGACGTCTACGTGGTGTCTTCGAGGAAACCTACGCGGCGGCGGCCCTCTTTGAAATTGGCCGCGAAGCTTGTCTAGAACTGGACGAACTTGTGTCGCAACAGGAATCGATTGGGCCCGCTGCCCGTCGGGCGGTCGGACGCCACATCGAAGGCTGTGAGCACTGTCGTGAGACTCGCCAAGGTCTGCCGCCTGCCGCCGACCTATTCGCAAGTCTAAGGAACGTGGATCTGCCCCAAAAAGTCGTTGAGCAATTGCGCTCCGCCTTATTCGCAACACCGCAGACCAGCGAAGTGCCCGAACCCGTCACCACTGAAACTGAGCCCAGTGATACCGTTATTGTCGCCAGCGACGGCGAAGCCGCTACCAGTGCCAGCGACGACGAAGCCGATGCCACGCTCAACGCCGACGACGAAGCCGAAGCCCCGGGTGACGAAGCAGGCCTGGCGGCAGCCGCGCCAATGTTCGCTTCCGGCTCGCAGCAAACCGGCGAAGTCGAGCCCGGCGAGCCACCATCAGCGGCGCCCGTTTCGGACGAATTCACAAGTGAGCCAATGTCCACCGCCGGTTCGGAACAGGCAGACGATATCGAAATTGAGCCCGGCGAAGCGCAGATCGAAGCTCCCGACATGGGAGAGCCCCCGGATGCCGATCGACAGGCGACATTTGAGGACTCTGTCGCCGGTCAGCCGGCTGAGCTTGAGTCTGAACAACACCCGGACGGCCTAGACCAGACTGTCACTGATGCCGATGCCAAGAGCAGCGGCGATGACCTTGAAAGGGCTCGTGCGGAGTTGCTCGCAGCAGATCAGGACGTCGAGCCCACCGAACCGGTCCCAGCTCCAGTACCGGTACCGGTTGACGCTGCCTTGCTTGTGACTTCGCCGGAGCCGGACGGGCCCGATTGGCAGGGCGGCCGGGGCTCGCCGCCAGAGGGCCCGCGGCCACCTGGCATGGGCTCGTCAGAGGACGAGCAGCGTAAGCGCTACCTGCTTTATGCGGCTGTTGCGGCCGTCACTCTCTTTGCCGCCTACCTCGGTCTTGCGGTGGGAGACTCCCTCCAAAGCAGCGGGTCCACGTTGCCGCCGCTTCTGACACCGGACGGGTCGTTGCAAAGCAGAGTTTGCAGTACGGTCCCGGTAAGACTGGATATGGGCACGAGCCTCAATCTGAATTTTCCCGAGGCCCCGGGTGGCTATGATATCTCCAACATTGCGGTCAGCGGTGGTTCGGTCGAGAACATCAATACTCTGGCCCAAGCAGACCAATCGGTCCTTTTCATCGCCAAATCTCTGCCTAGTTCGACCGGGCAAAACGAAGAATATCAGCTAGTGGTGACATTTGCCCGTGGCAACCAAACGGTAGAGATTCCCTGCAGGGTGATTGTCCAGGGAATCGAAGCACCTCAGCCAACCATGACGCCGGCGCCCAGCGAAACACCGGCAATCTCGGCAGATGAGCCCACTGCCACGATAAGCGCGCCTCCGCTGGCACCCACTCTTGAACCGGATACGCCAACACCGCTGCCAACATCGAGCCCAACCTGACCGGCACGCCGCCAACCGCAACGCCAACCAAGATCCTGCCATGGACACCGACGCCGCAGAACACGGCCACGCCAATCCCTGTGGCGACGGCAACAGGAACGCTGATACCACCCCTTACCCCACGGCCATGACCTTAGCCACGCGGCCTTTTAAAAGTGCCTGGCACAGCGGAATCCTTTTGTTCAAAGGCAGAAGAACCTAGGGACTGCTCTTAGCCGTCAGGGTTGGGGGTCAGCTACGCCAGGCCACGTTCCTTGAGGACTCGTGCCATAGTCAAGCCGATCTCCGCCGGTGAGTCGCTGATCACGGCGCCGGCATCGAGAAGAGCCGCCTTCTTGGCAGCCGCAGTTCCGGTATCGCCGGCGATGATCGCGCCGGCATGGCCCATGCGCCGTCCAGCCGGAGCGGCACTGCCGGCAATAAAGGCCACAACTGGTTTCTTGACCTCAGCCTTGATGTATTCCGCCGCCTCTTGCTCTGCCGTGCCGCCAATTTCACCAATCATCACAATCGCCTCCGTCGAGGCATCGTTGTTGAACATTTCAACCACCTGGCGCTGGCTTGTGCCGATAATCGGATCGCCGCCCACGCCAACGCAGGTCGATTGCCCAATTCCTTGGCGCGAAAGCTGGTCGACAGCTTCATAAACCAGGGTGCCGCTGCGCGAAACGACGCCAACTTTTCCAGGCTTAAAGACGTTGCCCGGCATGATCCCAACCCTGCACTCGCCGGGCGTTATCACCCCGGGACAGTTTGGACCGATCAGGGTCAAGTCGCTGCCCTGAAGCGACCGCTTAACCGCCATCGTGTCCAACGTCGGTATGCCCTCCGTAATACAGATAATCACCTTGATTTCGGATGCTGCCGCCTCCAAAACCGCATCCGCGGCGCCAGGCGCAGGAACAAAGATCAGCGAGCAGTCAATTGGGCCGCTTTCGCTGACCGCCTCGGCCACGGTATTGAAAACCGGAACCCCGTACGCGGTCTCCCCCCCACGCCCCGGAGTACAGCCGGCCACAACCTTGGTGCCATAGGCAATGCAGCGTTCGGCTTGGGCCCCGCCTTCACGTCCGGTGATTCCCTGGACCAAAACGCGCGTGCTTGCGTCAACCAGAACGCTCAAGATTTCACCTCTGCCGCCACCGCCACCGCCTTCTGGGCCGCATCGCCGAGGTCCTCAGCGCGCTCAACTTGAATGCCAGATTCCTCAAGCATGCGCAGGCCTTCCTCAAGATTCGTCCCTGCCAAACGCGCCACAATCGGAATATTCAGATTCAGCGTCTCCTTGGCTTCGATAATCCCCTGCGCGATTATATCGACGCGGGCCATGCCTCCAAAAATGTTAAACAGAATCGCCTTAACGCTGGCGTCAGAGCGAATAATCGCCAAGGCATTGACTACAGTTTTTGGGTCATTGGCAGTGGCAATGTCCAAAAAGTTGGCCGGTTCGCCGCCGGCCAGTTTGATCGCATCCATTGTCGCCATCGCCAGGCCAGCCCCGTTGACAACGCAGCCAATATTGCCATCAAGCTTTACATAATTACTAATGCCTTCAGCCTGGGCTCGAACCTCGAGCGGGTCCTCCTCATCGAGGTCACGGAGTGCGAGGATCTCTGCGTGCCGATAGGCGGCGTTGTCATCAAAACTGAGCTTGGCATCGAGGGCCAGGATGCGATCGTCCTTGGTCACAACCAAGGGGTTGATTTCTGCTAGAGAGCAGTCCGTCTCTATAAATGCGCGGTAGAGGCTGGCCATCAAGCCCACGGCCGGCCGTAAAAGGGCACCATCAAGCCCCAACTTGAAGGCAAGAGAGCGTCCCTCGAAAGGCTGGAATCCCACGGCCGGGTCGATAGGCACGCGGTGGATTGCCTCCGGCGTCGATGCCGCAACCTCTTCAATTTCCATACCACCAGCCGCCGAGCCCATGAGAATCGCCCGGCCGATCGACGAATCGATCAAAACGGCCAGGTAGAGCTCACGCGCTATTTGCGTCTGCTCCTCAACCAAAACCCGCCGAACCAGACGGCCTTCCGGACCCGTCTGCGGTGTTATCAGCGTCATGCCGATTATTTGCTGCGCGGCCGCCTCGGCCTCCGCGGGATTGGCAGCCAGCTTGATGCCGCCGCCCTTGCCTCGCCCGCCGGCGTGGATCTGCGCCTTGACCACGGTCGGAACATCGAGTTCCTCGGCTTGTTGACGGGCTTCCGACGCGGTTGACGCTACCTGGCCGCGTGGAATCGGTACGCTGTAGCGGGCAAGCAACTCTTTGGCCTGATACTCGTGGACCTTCACAGTCGCCTCCTAGGGCGAAAACCGGATTTGGGATGACAGCGGCAATTTTAGCACAGCCTCTTTTAGGGCCATGGGATTTCGTTGCCATTGCGTATTCGGGGCCAGACGGATCGGCTAGTCAGTCACGGCGCTATCGTCAGAGTCATGCCCGGCGAAGCCACAGTCCCTGCCACGGCATCCTGGACCAACACACGAATCGTGTACTGCCCGGGCACAAATCCAGCCGTAGACCAAGACCCCAGCACGCCACCTTGAACCGGCGACCGCCAGCTTCCGAGATTGCGCCAAGAGGATGGCGCCGCGCCAAATCCAACCTGAAGCGTGTATGACTGCATCGAACTGGACCATGCCCAACCAATCAAACGTACCGTGCCGGAGACGGTTCCACTCGGCGAGGTGACTAATGCGATCGGCGCAAGAGGTGCATCCACGCCAGTTTGGTCCGCTTCCTTTTCTGGCGCGTCAGCCGTTGCCTTAACGTCGCTCTCGCAATTTGATTCGGGGGAACAGAGCGGGTCGTCCCCGAAGCCTGGCGGCTTGGCAAATGCTGCAGATGAACGTCCGTCATACAGAACCTCTAGAGTATCCCTCATGGCTCTGAATGAAATTGAGGTGCTAAAAATGTTGACGATCGGTTCGTTGTCGGAATTCCCAGCCCAGACGCCGACTACATAGTCAGGTGTATAGCCAAACGCCCAGGTTTCACCAATCTTTCCGGCATTCGGTCCGTCCGGGTCAAATGGTTCGCTTGTTCCTGTCTTGACCCCGGCCGTGCGGCCGGGAATGCTAACACCGCCGCACCCAAACGTGATGCAGTGGGCATTTGAGTCCGAGAGGATGCTCGTGACCATGTATGCCTGCTCCGCCGGGATCACCTGCTGTTCAGTCCGGCGTTCATTAGCGTCATAGAGCACGCGTCCATCGGCGTCCTCAACTCGCAGAATCGAAATTGGTTCAATCTGCCGTTCATCGTCCTCAACCGGCAGGATTGCGGCCTGGCCCACCAGGCGGCCGTTGTTTGCCAGGACACTGTAGCCAAGGGCCAAATCTAACGCCGTAAGGTCCACACCGCCAATCGCAATCGCCGGGCCGTACTGCCCGTCAAGCGTGGTGAAGCCGGCGCGCTTTGCGACATCGATAATTGGCCCAACGCCGAGGCTCAACGCCGTCTTGAAGGCCGGAACGTTTAGCGAATTGCCGAGCGCGGTTCGAATATCGATTCGGCCCAAATAGCTGTTCGGATTTGGGTTGCGGGGTTCGAAGATCGTGCCGTCTGACTCTCGGAAGCTGACCGGCGTGTCTTGAATGATCGTCGAAGGGGTCCAGCCCAGCTCGATAAAGGAAGCCAGGTAGATAAAAGGTTTGAACGCTGAACCCGGTGAGTTGAGCGCGGTAAGGTTGTCGATGTTGCCGTCAATGTCTTCACGATAGTAGTCCCGGCTGCCGATCAGCACCAAAATCTCAGCGGTAGGCGCATCCAGAACGATCAGGGCTCCGTTGCGGCTGTTGGAAATATCCTCGAATTCGCTAATCCAATGTTCCAGCTGCTCCTGTGCTTTGTACTGCAACTCCAAATCTAGGCTGGTTGTAATAATCAGACCATCGCTTAGCAAAGCTTCACGACCAAACAATGCTTCCAACTCTGGCGTGACATGATTGAGAACGAAATGTGGCGCCTCGATCGGATATACCTGTTCAATCACGCCCAGTGGCGCCGCCTTTGCGGCTTCGATTTGCCATGGCAGACCGCGTAAACCTGATCCTCGCCTAGTGAAATCTCGGCATGGCCGGCAATCAGATCGAGAATCTCGTTGCGCCTAGCAAGCGCAGCTTTGGCTTCGTTTCGCGGGTCGTATTTGGCCGGCGACTGCGGGATCCCAGCCAGCAAGGCCGCTTCAGCCAGGGTTAGTTCATTTGCTGACTTGCCAAAATAACCTTGACTCGCGGCTTCGACACCGTAGTACAAGCCCCCATAGCTAATCTGATTTAGATACCACTCTAGAATCTGGTCCTTGCTGTAATTCTGGGTCAGCTCCAATGCGTAAGCGACCTCTTTGATCTTTCGCTCAAAGGTCCTCTCTTGGCGCTCTTCGATCGGAATATAGACGTTTTTGATCAGCTGCTGGGTTATCGAACTGCCGCCGGACCCCTCAAGGATCTCCGCTGTGGTAATCGGGCTCAGGTTCTCCCAGGCTGCTCTGATCAAGCCGCGGGGATTGATCCCCGGGTTGGCGTCGAAGCTGGCGTCTTCAGTCGCAATCGTGGCGGCAAGGAGTGCGTCAGATATTTCATCTAGGCTCACCGGCAGCCGAATCCCATCACGGTCGTCGACAAATTCGTAAAGCAGCACACCGTTGCGGTCATAAATTTTCGAACCTTGCGACGCTTCATTGATCGCCAATTCGCTCGGAGCGGCAATATATCCGACATAGGATTCATACACAGAGGAAACCGCAAAAGCGGTAGCGATTAGCACTGCCGGAACGACTAGCGTCAGAGCTAAAAGAGACGGCAGAGCCCTCCTCGCCGTTACCGGGCCTTTACCGGGAACGCGCTTCTTCTGAATCAGAGCTCGTCCGGCGCCTGGCAGGGCAGATGGAGGTGCGTTGGGCCGGGTTGGATGCCACGCCCCAAGCAAGACGTCCAGCTGAGAAATACAAGACTGAAGCATGTAGGTTACGGTTCGGCCTTGAGCCGAAAGCGCATCCAGGCGCGCCTGCAGCGAAACAAAGCCCTCGTCCCATCGTCGCTCGGAGCCAGCCGCCCGTAAGCCCCAGAGGCGCTTGAAAAGCCACAGGGGGAGCAGCATGGGAAAAATTACGGCCAAACCGACCCTGGTCAGCAGGGTTGGCAAAAGGCCATGAGTTCGAACTTTGGCGGCATTCGCGGACGGCGAGGCGCCGGTCCTCTGCCGTCGATTTCTGCGAGCGGCGACCATGTTCGCATCCTTGCGAGGGTTCAGCCTTGGTGCAGGCGCGTTAAGGCCTACAAGGTAAAGCGCTGGGCCTTGGCCGCCATTACAGAAAGCAGCAGATTCTAGCTCCGGTCAGTAAGGCTTCGGAAAAAGGAAAGCTATGCCCTGGGTGGATGCCCGAGCTTTTGCAACATTTCCCGGAATGCGGGTAGTTCCTGGGCGCCAACTATGCCGTAGCGCTGATCCAACACAAACGTGGGAACCGCCGAGACGCCGACCTGCTTCGACCAGCTAATCCCTTCGTCCACTCGATCACGATAGCGGCCATCGGTGAGCGCTTCGCGCATCGAATCCGCGGGCAAACCGGTCGAGCTGCCTACCTCTACGATATTCTCGATGTCGCCAATATCTTTCAGGTCCTCGAAGTAGGCCTTAAGCATGGCCCGGTGAAACTGCCATGAATCACCGTATTCGAAGGCGAACTCAGCTGCTTCCAGGGCAAAATGAGAATTCGATGTGTGCGTGCGTCCTCGTGAGAACTTGATCCCCAAGGCCTCGCCGCGAAGCTCCATCGCGGTTGGCTCCGCGTCGGCGGGCACTGAGTGGCGCGCCGGCATGCCTTCAGGCGGAGTATCCGGCCTCAGCAAAAACGGAGCGAAGTGCACCTCAAATTCGTACTCTTCCTTGAGCCTTTCGACCTCGACCAGGCCGATGTAGCACCAGGGTCAGACGAAATCCGAGACGATAATTATCGATGCTGTCTCTTCGGTGATTTCTGACTCATCCATGGCGGGATTATAAGTCACTTATCCAGAGTTGGCTCAGCTTGAGAATCAAGCCCGGAACAATTTTTGTTGTCGGTTAGATGTCCGGCGCTGTCGGCTCTCCTGCCCGCCACATGTACCAGGAGCCAACCGAGCGAAAGGGAGCCCAGGTCAGACCAATCTCACGAGCCATAGCAGGTGTCGGCGTCCCGGCAAGGTTGTAGGTAACCCGCATTCCGTTTCGCACGCCAAGGTCACCAGACGGCAGGATGTCAGGCCGGCCGAGCTGGAACATGAGATACATGTGCGCCGACCATTCTCCAAGCCCTTTGACCGACACCAGCTGACTTATGACATCTTCATCGTCCATATCGCCAAAATCATCAAACTTAAGCCTGCTCTCAGAGACGTGCAACGCCAGGTCGCGCATATAGCCAACCTTTTGTCGCGAAACGCCGGCGCCGCGGAACTGCTCGTCGGGAGTGGTCATGAGTTGTTCGGGAGATGGCGACAGACCGGCGTCACCGTACAAGGCCAAGAACCGCTTCAAGATCGCGTTGGCGGCGGCGCCAGCAAGTTGCTGGAACAGGATCGTCCTCAAGAGCGCTTCGTACGGATCGCCATCGCGCAGCTGCGCCGTGTAAGGCCCGGTGCGGTCCATTACCGCCGCCAGGGCTCGGTCAGCGCGTCGCAGATGCGCACAAGCTTCTTCAACCGGAAACGTATTTAGTACTGCCATCGTTGCGATTAGCTATTTTAGAACATTCGCGCCAGCGCGCGCCGGTTTACAACGAGAGCCCGACAGGCCGGCGTGGCGGCCCTCTGCGAGTCAGCTCGCCAGGCCGGCCTGGGTTTCGGTCGTGATCTTGCCAACGCTCACCCCTAGTCGCCGGAGTTGCCTGGCCAGGCCCGCGTCAGCGTCGCGTGAGTAAAGAATCCCAGACATTCCCACGGCGCGAGCACCTTGAACGTTATCCGCCCGGTTGTCAATGAAGACGCATTCAGCAGCCTTGCAACCTAAGCCGGCGGCGGCCAGGTTGTAAATTTCCGCTTCTGGTTTTCTAAAACCAACGAGTTCCGAATCGACCACGCAGTCAAAAAATCGGTTGAGCCCAAGGGTTTCCAGTCTTTGTTCCGCCGTCCCGTCACTGTTGGCGATCATCCCTATTTTGTAGTTGTCGCCTAGTGACCGAACGAGGGCGACAGTTTCTTCGATCAAAACCAGCCGCGATCGGCTGGGAATATCGTCCACCGAAATCTTGGCACCGCGCGAATTCAGCCGGGACCGCATAAGCCGGATGATTTCATGCGGCTTCATTTTGCCGATCAGCACATCTGGGACCATTCTCATTAAGGTTTCACGAGGCGTACCGAACTCCTGCGCCACGTGCTCAAAAAATTCACGACGGCTGGGTTTGCTCCGGTAGTAAATGACGCCATGGAAATCGAAGATTACCGCTCTGATTCGATCGACTTCCAGCTCCAAATAGTTTTCCAACGCCATCACCTCCATACTGGCTAAAATCGGCCGCCGCAGGCCATGCTGATGGATCAATCAACCTCCAAATGTATGCTGCTGAGGATAAAAGGAGGAATTCTGATGGCCGCAGGATGGCACCCGCCGAAAACCGGTGAGAAGGCAAGCAGAACCAAGACGGTCACCGATCGTGATGTCGAGTTATTCGCTGAGATAACCGGTGATCGAAATCTGCTTCACTTCGATGAAAAATTTGCCGCCGGAACGCGTTTCGGCCGCTTAATCGGCCAAGGCGGAATCACCACCGGTCTCTTCCACGCCCTTGTTGCTATGGAGCTACCTGGTCCCGGATCGGTATTTCTTCACCAAGAGTGGGACTTTCCCGCGCCCGTCTACATCGGTGATACGATCACGGCGGAGGCGGTGGTCCTGGAAGCGCGTGCCGACAAGCCCATTACCAGCCTGGAATGCGTTGCCCGTAATCAGGATGGAACCGAGGTTCTGCGCGGCACCTGCCTGGTTTACACATTGCTGAGTGAAACCGGTTGAGACTAGTAAGCCCCAACCGCCTGCGTTCAGTACCGACGTTTGAGGAGCACCGAAAGTGAACGACCGTAACCGTTCCGTTATCGAAGAGTTTCGCGCCAATGCTGGCAAGGTAAGCGGGCCATTCGACGGCTCTCCCTTGCTCTTGCTCAGCACAACCGGTGCCAAAACAGGTACGAGCTACACGACGCCGTTACTGTATTTGTCAGACGGTGACCGTTTTGTAATCTTCGCCTCCAAAGGCGGCGCCCCGACCAGCCCAAACTGGTACCACAACCTGGTCGCAAATCCCAACGTCACAATTGAGGTCGGCGCTGAATCAGTTGCCGTTTTGGCTAAAGTGACCCAGGGCGAGGAGCGAGACCGCTTGTACGCTACGCAGTCAGAGCGCTTCCCGCAGTTCGGCGAGTATCAGGCAAATACCAGCCGCACAATTCCGGTCGTTGCTCTCGAAAGAAAGGGCTAAAGCCCGGCGGCAAAAGCCGAGCCGCTTCGTTCACCTCCATTGCAGCGGGTCGCGCCTTACGAGTCCTGACTTCGTAACCGGCATGGTCGCGGCTACCCCGCAGGGGCGCTACTGATCTGAACCACGCCCTCAGTTCCGTCCACGTTGATCCGCGCCCCGTCACGTATCTGATGCGTCGCCGATCTCGTGCCTACAACGGCCGGTATGCCGTACTCGCGCGCCACGATGGCGCAGTGGGAAAGGATGCCGCCACCATCGGTTACAACCGCGCCGGCAATAGCGAACAGCGGGGTCCATAGCGGTGTTGTGCTCCGTGTGACCAGGATTTCTCCAGGCTGTAGCTGATCAGCCTGATCCAAGGTCATTACAACCCTTGCCAAACCTTCAGCCTTCCCAGCACTGGCAGCGATGCCCTCCAAACGCCCGGACGTGAAGGTCCTGCCACCAGTGCCGCCGCCAATCTCCGCCGGCGGCACAATGTTGCGCCAATGGTCGTAATCCTGGCGACGGTCCTCGATCATTTTTCTGGTTTCGCTTGATTGGCTCTCATCACCTGAACGGATTTCTTCTAGCGAGAGGAAGAAAATATCGTCAGGCTTAGCCAAAATGCCTCGCTCGGTCAATCGCCGCCCGGCTTCCAGCACGGGCATCCGAAAAGAGGCGCGAGAGATTGCCAAAGCAAACGGGCGGCTCTCGCGAACCGCGAGATAAGGCAAGGCGGCTTCCAGCAATTCAAGGAATTTTTGGCGCTCTTCCTGAGAAGAAAGCGATGTTTCCAGCTTGGCGGTCAGCTCCTCACGTTGCCTGATAGCCGATTCTTGAGCAGCCCGCGGATCTTCAACTTCGAGGTAGCCGGCGAGGATGTTGAGTGGCACCGTCCAGTCCTCAATCCAGCTCGGCTCGCCAATTTCGGCGAAGGAGCCATTGCGCCGGCCATACTTGTCCAGCCATTCGCCGATCTCCTCGTGAAACGCCGGACCACCCTCCACGGAAATGATTTCAGCTTCGGTCGGGCGCTTCGAACCGATCAAATCCAGCAACTCGGGATGCTGTTTGATCTTTTGGGCAATCGCCCACATGTCTGCGCCGGAGTCCAGACTGACGTTTTCGACTCCTTGAAGCAGTCGGTTAACCAAGTCTTCCGGGTCCGAGTCAAACCGAGAGGCACAGAACTCGACAAGCTGAGTGCGAGAGAAGGTCACCAAATTTCGGGCTCGAAACATCAGGTCGGCGTGATTCGCGCCAACTTCTGCGAGGCCGCCAAGGACGTCAACCAGTTCAGCCCAGGACAAGTCCGCATAATCCCGCACCCATACTTCCATGGCTTCGGACTCGATCTGGGGCCGCCAGGTCTTAAACCAGAGCTGATCCAACTGAGGCGAAAGCTCAGCGAGGGTTTCACGGAGGATCTGCGTAGATGACTCAGGTGGCATCGCTCCGCCAATCAACGCGTAGCGATAGCCGTGCACCGTGACTCCTCGGTCGGGCGGCGGCTCGCCGACCATGGCTTGGAGGGCGCGAGCAATCCCTAAGCGGCCATGGCCGAGATCGGCCGAAAGCGGGGTGGTTGGAAATGCATTGTGTTCCGCGTCCCAACGCCAAATTAGCTTCGAGTCGGCCGCTTCCGGCCAATCAACCGCGAATTCAACTTCCCCTCCGTTGTCACGGCGGTGCGCGATAAAGGTCTCTCGTGGCATCTTGTCGCCCCAGTTCCGATGGTTGAACACTCGTCCGCGAACCTCAAGTTCAGTTCAGCATATTGCAGCGTTGTGTGGAATTCATCAAGGACTGCGGGATACACGATGCAGTCACCTGGTTTGGCCGCGTTCGCCGCCGGGCTAGCGGCGGCCGAACATGGCTCGATGCGCAATCGATCGGTCGCCAAACACCATTTGGGAAATCAGAGAAAGAATACAGAAATGGTTAGTGCCAACTACCACGGCAACCGATGTTTACCAGCGAGGTAACCCTTCGTCCGCTGTTTTTCCTTTTTGTCCCCCGGGCGCTAGGATCGGTGCCAAAGATCCATAAAATCCCGGCGATTCAGGCACCGCGTGGTCGCAGCCAAGTGTCGCGTCGCCTGAGCCTGCCAGCCTCGGGCCCCCAAAACGCTCCGCTTGCCAAAAGAAGGGATCAGATGACCAAAATTTGCGATACTTGACGACTATCAGTCCGTGGCTCTGAAGATGACCGAATGGGGCAGTCTCCCGGCCGGCGTCAGCCTTGAGGCATTCTCCGACCACTTAAGCGATCAGGGTGCGATTGTCGAGCGGCTGAAAGACTTCGACGTCGTCGTCGCGATGCGAGAGCGCACGCCATTCCCTCGCACTCTACTCGAGTGCCTGCCGCGGCTCCGTTTGTTGGTCACGACCGGCATGCGCAACGCCTCCATCGACGTTTCAGCCGCGAGCGAGCTTGGTGTCTCCGTGTGTGGAACCCGCGGCATGCGCACCGGCACCGCCGAGCTAACCTGGGGCTTAATCCTTTCGCTTGCCCGTCACATCCCCGAAGAGGATCGTGCAGTACGCGAAGGAAAATGGCAGGTCCAGATTGGGCTTAGCATCGAAGGCAAGACACTTGGCGTTATCGGACTCGGCAATCTCGGCTCCCAAGTTGCCGCCGTTGGACGCGCCTTACAAATAAACGTTGTCGCCTGGAGCCAAAACCTTACGGCGGAACGCGCAGAGCAGGCAGGCGCCCGGCTCGTATCCAAAGATCAACTTTTCTCCGAATCCGACTTCATCTCGGTTCACCTCATCCTCGGTGAGCGCAGCCGCGGACTGATTGGCGCCTCCGAATTTGCCCGAATGAAGCCAACTGCTATTTTCGTCAACACGTCGCGCGGTCCGATTGTTGAAGAACAGGCCCTCATGGACGTTTTGCGGCAGCGACGAATCGCCGGCGCCGGGCTCGATGTCTTTGATGAGGAACCGCTGCCGCTCGAGCACCCTTTTCGCAGCCTGAACAATGTTTTGGTCACACCTCACATCGGCTATGTCACCACTGAGAACTACCAGCTTTTCTACCAGGATGCTTTAGAAAACATCGTTGCCTTCCTCGGTGGCAACCCAATTCGCGTCATTGAGGCTTCGCCCTAGTCCCTAACCATGGCTCGGACTTTGCCGATCTGGTTTCGCTGGCCGACCACGCGATGTACTCCGCAAAAGCCAATGGCGGCAACAAAGTCGTTCTTTGGGACCAAGAGAACGCCTCTCCTTTCGCCGCCGCCTAACCTCGACAAACCTCTCGTACTTTGATTCCTCCGCCTCACCCAGGCTATAAATGGCCGTCGCCGAGTGGTATATTCCAGGACGCTGCAATTATTTCAAAGCGCGTTTGACGGAGGACCCGGAACATGGCGTACGAAGGATTGATGGCTGAGACTATCACGGTGAGCGGCCACAACGGCGATGATATCGAGGCCTACTACGCTCGACCGCTCGGCGCCGGACCGTTTCCTGGAATCGTGGTTATCCACCACATGCCCGGTTGGGACGAATGGACGCGTGAAGTCACGCATAAGCTCGCCCGTCACGGCTATGCCGCCATCGCTCCACACTTGTATTCCCGCATGGGACCGGGGAGCCCCGACGATATGGCCGCTCGGGCCCGCGCTGAGGGCGGCGTGTCCGATGATCAGGTTATGGGTGACGTTGAAGGTTCGATGGCCGTCCTCAGAGTTCAACCGCTTTCCAGCGGCAAGATTGGTGTCATCGGCTTCTGCTCCGGCGGCCGTCACACCTACCTCGCGGCCTGCCGCATTGGCAACATCGACGCCGCAGTCGATTGTTGGGGCGGCTGGGTTATCGTCGATGACCCAGCTCAGATCTCGGAGAAGCGGCCCGTGGCGCCGATCGAATTAACCGACACGATTAGCGCCCCATTGCTGGGAATCTTTGGCAACGATGACGCCAGCCCAACTCCGGATCAGGTCAACCGAACCGAGGAAGTTCTCAAACAGCAAGGCAAGGTCTACGAGTTCCACCGCTACGATGGTGCCGGCCATGGCTTTTTTGCCACCGACCGGTCCGGCTATCGCCAAGAGCAAGCCGTAGATGGTTGGACAAAGGTTTTTGCCTTCTACGAGGCTCACCTCATGACCGCCGCCGTCGCCGCCAGCCGCTAAGGGAGACATACCATGTGTTCATACATAACGGAAAAAGCAGAGATTTTCGGCAGCGCCAAGGGCCCGCAGGGCTGGGTCCGCGTCGACACCGCCAATGTCTATTTTGACCACCCCTACCATGCGCCACTGGACCACTCCATCAACATCGACTTCGTCAACGAAGCCGAAGGCGCCCAAACACGCGTCGCGGTCGAGATCAGCGCCGAGTCGGCGCGCGAGTTGGTCGCAAAAATCGTGGCGGCTCTTGAGAGCGGTGACGAGGCTCACGCCAATCCAGTGCAGCTAACGACCAGCTAACAACCTAGCTGCAGAATCCTTAAACGACCGAGTTTTTGCCTCGAGTCTGCGCCTTGACCAGTTCGGCCCTCGGTCTACGATGGTAAGCCGTGACCATCGAACTGTTGATCATCGCCTCGGTTCGCATTTTTGGTGCGCTTCCAGTTTTGCGCTGGCCGTTCTACGGCGCCCTCGTGGCGCTGGCAGTCGACCAAAGCGACCTGCTGCTGATGAATCTGATCCACCTGGGCGGGATTGGTGACTATCAGACCTTTGACAAGGTCCTTGACCAGGCATATCTGCTCACTTTCCTGGTTGTCGCCTTGCGCTGGCACGGTTTGCCTCGATCAGTTGCCGTGGGGTTGTTCGCCTTCCGTTTCGTCGGATTCGTGGCTTTCGAGACGTTTGAGGAGCGCTGGATTCTGCTTATCTTCCCAAATCTCTTCGAATCTTGGTTTCTTGTCATGGCTGGAAGAGTGCAATTCAATCTTCAGACCCGTCTCTCGGGCAGGCCACTGGCCGCGCTTCTTCTTGCTATGCTCGCTTTGAAAATGTTTCAAGAGTACGCGCTACATTACGGCCGCTGGCTGGATAGCTTCACCACTACCGAGGCCATCGAAGCCGCTTGGCGCTTTATCACCCCTTGAAGCTGGACCCAAAGCGTCTCCTGCTGCGCCTAGCCTTGGGATCGAGGCTGCCGACCACCAGTGGAACCCTGCGCATGCGCGGCTTGAAGGAGGCCGTAACGGTTCGAAGGGATCATTTCGGTATACCCCACATCGAGGCGGAGAGCGACCTGGACGCCTGGTTCGGCCTGGGATTTTGCCAGGCGCAGGACCGGGCTTTCCAGCTCGAGCTGCGTTTGCGAACCGTACGTGGCACCCTGGCAGCCCTGGTGGGAGAGCAGGGCTTGCCAATTGACCGCCTCTCACGCCGAGTTGGCTTCCTTGAATCATCGCAGCGCCAACTACCCGTGCTGGCGGACGACATTCGTCAACAGATCGAAGCCTTCGCCAGCGGAATAAACGCCGCCTATGCTGCCGGCTTGCGTGCACGCCCACATGAATTTGTCCTGCTCCGATCACGTCCAACACCATGGCAACCTTCCGATGTCCTAGGCATGGGCAAGCTAATGTCGTTCTTGCTGGTCGGCAATTGGGATGTGGAGCTGGCACGTCTCAAGATTCTAATCGAAGACGGTCCCGAAGCGTTGGCAGACCTCAACCCGGCTTACCCTGGTGACCATCCGGTGTCGCTGCCGCCAGGAGCGACGGCTGGGCCGGTGATCGACCGGCTCAGCGAAGACCTGGCAGCTCTTGGATCCCTGGCCGGCTTTGGCGGGGGGTCTAACAACTGGGCGATCGCCGGTTCTCACACGCGGTCTGGACGTCCAATTCTGGCGAACGACCCCCACCTTGACCCTGCTCTGCCGCCTCACTGGTATCTGGCTCACCTGAAAACCAAAGAATGGGCGGCGGCCGGCGCCGCGTTGGTCGGTTCCCCGGCGATCGGGGCAGGCCATAACGGGTTCGCGGCTTGGGGCATCACCGCCGGCCTTGCAGACACTTCCGACTTGTTTCTCGAGGAGGTCGGCCCGGATCGACGAAGCGTGCGCCGCGAGGATTCATTTGAACCCTGCGAGCTACGTCGCGAGACGATCGATATACGTGGCAAGGCCTCGATTACTGAGGAGGTCTTGGTCACGCCCCGCGGCCCGATAATCAGTCCGGCTCTCGAAGGCGAGTTCCCGGCGTTATCGCTTCGAGCTGTGTGGCTTGACGCCAAGCCAGCCCGCGGATTCTTAAGCGTTCACACCTCCCAGTCATTCGAAGAATTCCGACGGGAACTCGAACAATGGCCGCTACTGAGTCAGAATGTCGCTTACGCCGACACTAGCGGAACAATCGGCTGGCAGCTAGCCGGCGAAGTGCCGATCCGACGCAAAGGCTGGGGCACGCTGCCTCAAGCCGGCTGGGACTCCGAGGCGGGCTGGCTCGACTCTGGCGTCGCCTTTTCCGACATGCCCCATTCGGTCAATCCAGATTCCGGATTGATCGCCAGCGCCAACAACAAGCCGTCCACGGACGACAGTGGCCCCTTCCTTGGAGTCGATTGGCTGGATGGTTACCGTGCCGCGCGTATCTATGAGGTGCTCGGCTCCAGGGATGACTGGGATATCGCTGCCAACTTAACCCTACAGATCGACCAGACCTCGCTCGCCTGGCGTGAGGTGAAGGACGCGATCCTGGCTACCCCGGCGGCGGACCCAGACGCCAGAACAGCTCTCAGCCTGCTGAAAAATTGGGACGGCGTTCTCTCCGCGGCATCCCCAGCCGCAACTATCTACGAGCGCCTGTTGTCGGAGATCTGGCGGCGCGCGGCTCAAGCGCGGGCGCCAAAAGCCTCGCGGTGGGCTCTCGGCCTCGGTTTTTCTGAACTGCTGCCACTTACAACTTTCGCCGCCGGTCGCAGCAGCCGACTGCTGCGTCTGCTTCGGGCGCAACCCGAAGGCTGGTTCGATCAACCCTGGCCCGCAGTCATCGCCGAGGTTCTCTCAGGCATCGTCGCCGAACTAAAGGTCAAGGAAGGTTCTGACAATTCAAAGTGGTCCTGGGGCGCCGTTCGACCTCTGACACTGGAGCATCCCTTGGGACGGATCGGCTTCCTCGCATCAACCTTTAACCGAGGGCCATTTCCGTTGGGCGGAGATGGCAACACGATTTCCCAAACCGGCACGACACCGCTACGACCCGATGGCAATGCCCTGGCGATAGCGTCAATGCGTATGGTTGTCGAGGTCGGCTCTTGGGAGGATGCTCGCTTTTCCATGCCGGGCGGCCAATCTGGAAACCCGTTTTCACCTCACTACGATGACTTGCTGCCATATTGGCTGCGCGGTGAAGGCGTGCAAATCGCCTGGTCACCCTCAGCCGTGGAAGCGTCGACTCAGCATCGCTTGGAGCTTCTGCCACTCGACTGATCGGCAAACGTCCGCCTACGCGGCATATTCAAGTTCAGAAGAACTGAAATGAAACTCTCGTCCTGGCCTTAGGCTAAATGCAGTTCTCTAAGAAATACTGGCGCTCGCTCGCGGATCGATACTGAGTGCCACGTATTGCCTCGCAATCGGTCCGGTCCGGCAGCACAGTGGGCTCGGGCGTAGGCGTGACCGCGGCCGCCGTGGCGCTTGGTATCACGGCTGGGGCGGCCGTTTCGCTGCTGTCTTCGAGCACCGCAAAAACCACCCAGGCATGGAACAAGATGCCGACCAAGAAGCCAACCACCGCCAGAAACCGGATGTTCAGCAACACTAGGAACGGATTTGGTTGGGGCTGTGGTTGTCGCTGGCGGCTCATTGCTCGTCTAGCTTAGTGGGTCGAGACGGTTTGTTTCTGCTCTTCGGCCCCGGAATTGGCAGCAAAATCATGGATTTGGCTGGCGAAAATTGTAGCCAGGACGGCGATGCCAATCATGCCGCCGAAAAGGATTCGGAATACTGCAACGCCTGTCGGGTCTCCTTGACTTAGAAAGGAACCGAGAATGCCAGCGCCGACGATACTGCCGAAATAGCGTGTCATCGAAACGGTACCGGCGGCGATGCCGGCCGAATCTCGCGGCGCCGCTTCAACGGCAGCGGTGGTCGAGGGGCCGGTACCCAAACCGATTCCGAGGCCCAGCAAAGCCAAGCTGGCGGCCAAGAAAATAAGCGACGCCCCTTCACTAATTCCAATCAGCAGCACGAGCGCCGCCGCAATTTGGGCGGCGCCACCAATCATAGTCGGCAGCCGCCTGCCATGCCGGTCGGAGAAGCGGCCAGCCATCGGTGCTAGCAAGGCCATGAAAATCGACATCGACGCCAGCAGAACTCCGGCGGCGGATTCACCGCGACCCTGGACCTCTTTGATGAAGAATGGGATCGAAAGGAGAGTTGTATACATAACCATGTTGCTGAGCAGAATGAAGCCGGTTGCCGCGGCGAAGGATCTGTTTTTGAATAAGCGCCACTCCGCAACCGGTGTCTTGCTGCCGAGCTGACCGCGCACAAAGAACGCGCTAATAACCGCAAGCGCCAAACCCGCTATAGCCAGTTCGAAAACAGAGGCGGCCCCAGTCGAACTCAGAAAGAACGTAATCAAGACCAGAACTCCGGCTAACGCCAGAGCACCGCGCAAATCAAGGCTCAGCCGTTGGCTGGCCGGCTCTTCTTTGTAGCCTAAGAGCGCCTGGAAACCCAGCGCCATCACCACAAGGGGAATATTCATCAGGAAAATCAAGCGCCAGGAGCCGAGCTCGAGAATTGCGCCGCCTATGACCGGCCCGGCAGCAGCAGAAAGCCCGATCACGGCTCCCAGGAAACCTACAGCCTCACCAAATCGATGCTCACCTGAAGCGGACCGGAGCATGGCCATCCCGCTGGGTATCACGACGGCTCCGGTTAGCGCCTGTCCGGTCCTCAAAAAAACCAGCGCCAGGAAACTGGGAGCGGCAAAAGCTGCCAGCGAAAATGCAAGAAAGGCGATCAGTCCGAACCTAAAAGTGGGACCACGGCCGATTTGGTCGGCGAGGCGTCCTCCCACCGGCTGAGCGACGGCCATCGTAATAAGGTAGGCCGTAATCAGCCATCCCACCTGGCTATGACTGACATCGAACGCCTCGCGGATTCCAGGCAAGGCAACGGCAATCATGGTTGAATTCAGGGGCGCAAGCATGCTCCCGAGCGCCGCCGTCATGACCAGTAGCGTGAAATTGGATTGTTTGGCGTGAGTCTTCGTCAAGCGGCCTCCGCCCGGCTAGTGTTAGCCCCAGAAAACGAGCATCGCACTACCCGGCCTCTGCGATCCAAACGATCATACCGCTATGCGGACTACACGTCGCTTGATACGGGAAGACCTGCGGCTAAGGCCGCGGGGGGCATTGTTCAAGAGGCAGAATCTACTTTAGAAGCCGGCCCAGCAGGAATCCTAAGAACGCGGCGGCGATCAGCATCCGTGTAGGATGGAGTTTCGCGTAGCTCGACAAATCGCCTGCAATAGCCGCGGTCTCGTGCTCGTGCAGGTAGCCGGCAGTTGACTCCATGGACTTAGCCACTCGCTCTATCGCCGGACCGCCCGCGTTTCCGGCGGCGCGCTCGCGAAGGCCATCGGCGGCGCGTTCTAGGCGTCCCGCCACTTCTTCGCGCCCGTCCTCAAGCCGAACTTTGGCTTGGGAAACCGCGGCCTCGGCGGCCTCTCGGGGACCGCCGCCTTGTTCGTTCGTCCCAACTTCGATTTCACTGCTCATTGGTATCACTTTCTCCTCGGCGCCCTCAGGGTTTAAAGGCTCGCCAGATTCGGTTTGGTTCTCCGCTTGCGGTTGCTCTTCGTCCGGTGATACAAACATCGCTGTTCTCCTTTAGTGGGACTAAGAGCCATTATCGGCTTCGGAGGCGCCATCGTTAGGCCCGCGACGCAATATCCGCGCCGCTGCTGCCAATACCATTGTAGCTAACGCGAAAATAACAACGCGACGGGCCATCCGGCTCGGCAGTGGCGCGCGTGCCTGGTTGGCCTCAATCGTGGCCTCGGCATCTGGCCGTGGCGCCGCGTCCGAGTTCTGAAACTCAAGCGAGTCGATCTCAGCACCAAGAAGAAGCAGAAAGCCGGTGATGTACGCCCACAGAAGGGCAATCACGACAGCGCCGAGTGCCCCATAGGTCGAATTGTATGAACCAAAATTTGCTACATAGAGCCCGAAAACGAAGCTCGCCAGCAACCAACCCAAAGTGAAGAATGTCGATCCATAGGAGATCAGCCGAAACGGTAGAGCTACCGCCGGAGCCGCCCAGTACAAGACAGCAACGGCGAGCATGACTACTACGATCGTTGCCGGCCAGCGGCCAAAGTAGAGGACTTCCGTGTAGGCAGGTCCGAGGCCGATCGCGTCCGCCAAATCTCGGCTATAGGCTTCGCCGAGCACCAACAAAACTACGGCAGCCAGGAGGAGAGTGCCGCCAAGAATCGTCAGGCCAACCGCAACCGCATAGCGCCTCCACAGGGGTCGCGATTCTTTCACGTCGTAGACGCGATTCATCGTCTTCATGATCGTGCCGATGGCGCTCGATGCGGCCCAGATCGAGCCGATGATGCCGACCGAGAGTAGGCCAGCATTTCGGCCCTCGATCACGCTATCGATCTGACGCCTCAGGACATTTGCCGAATCCTGCGGCAATGACTCCCCTAGCGCATCGACAATTTCTTCAGCCGGATTCGCCACGTTGAAAACATGAGCGGCAAAGCTGCCGAGGGCGGCCAGGAATATGAAAAACGGGAAGATCGCCAAAAACAGGCGATAGGCAAGCTCAGCGGCGGCACCGGAAAGATCGTCGTCGCCAACCTCCCTGGCAAATGTTCGCAGCCTTGAGAGCGGTTCTTCTAGAGGTTTTGGAAAGGTGAACACCATGAGCAGTCACGTGTAGGATACGATCCGAAGTTAGTGTTCAACTTGAGCAGAGCGGCCGAATGCACTTAAGGCAGGTTCCATGACGTCGTCGATGTCGTCCGAGCGAATTTTATTGCTATTGATTCGCTGGGCAATTCTCGGACTGGCAGTCTGGGTTGCCAGCGAAATCGTCACCGGCATTCGAACCGACGGCTGGCAGAGTGCCATGCTGGTCGCCGCAATTCTCGGCCTGCTCAACCTCTACTTACGGCCAATCTTGACGCTATTGACCCTGCCACTGACGGTCGTCAGCCTCGGTTTGTTTTTGGTCGTTATCAACGCCGCCCTTCTGGGTCTCACATCCTGGATAGCGGGCTGGTCCAACCTGGCTGAGTTCGAGGTTGATAGCGCCGGTTCGGCGCTGCTCGGGGCGCTGATAATTAGCCTCGTTAGCCTGATCATAGGCATGTTTGTTAGACCGCAGCGCCTCGCCCGTGGCATGAGCGGCCGATTCGAATGATTTCGCAGGGCTAAATTTCCGGTCTGATGCCAAGCCTCAGCTCTCGCCGGTCAGCAGATTGCTAGCGATTCTCCTCTCGTCCCAGCCGCGTGCCTCATGGCCAAAAATCATTGTCGTCTCCGTAGCCTTGCCGGCCAACAACACCGTGTCGCCGTTGCCGGCCTGATTGAAGGCGAAGCGGATCGCATCTTCACGGTCCGGAATCTGAAAGAAGTCCCGATTCTTTTGGCGCCCAGATTCGCGCAAGCCTGAGGCGATGTCTTCAATTATTGCCTCCGGGTCCTCGTCACGCGGGTCTTCATTGGTCAGAACAGCATGGTCTGCCAGTTGGCCTGCCACCCGCCCCATTCCGTCACGCCGGGCTGGATCACGTCCGCCCGCGGCGCCGAAGACTAGCCATAAACGTCCAGTCGTAGCCGGTTTCAGCGCATTCAGAACATTCTCCAGCGCCGCCGGCGTCGAAGCGATATCAACAAACACCTGAAACGGCTGTCCGCGGTCAATGCGTTCGAGCCGTCCTGGCACGCCGGGAAAACTCTCTAAAGCTGCCAGCGCCAGCGCGGAATCGACCCCCTGATTGACAGCAACAGCCGCGGCGGCAAGGCAATTTAGCGCGTTAAATTCGCCGATTAGAGGCGCACGGACCTTGAATTCGTTGCCTGAGTACCTGACCTTGAACTGAAGACCAAAACCAGCCGCTTCAACCTCGCTTGCTTGCAGATCGCTAGCCGCGCTGAAGCCATAGGACAAACTTGGTAGAGCGGTTTGCTCGCCCAATTGTTTCGAGGCCGGATCATCGCTGTTGAGGATCGCTCCTTTGGGGAAATTCTTGGTATTAGACTTAGCGGCCATCTCAAACAGCAATCCTTTCGCTGCCAGATACCGCTCCATCGTTAGGTGAAAATCGAGATGATCTCGGGTCAGGTTGGTGAAAACCGCGACGTCAAATTCGCAACCGTCCAGCCTATGCTGCGCTAGCCCCTCAGAGGAGGCCTCGACAATCATGGTTTGGCGCGCTCCAAGCTTGCCTTGTGCCAACAAAAACTGAATTGCCGGCGCTTCCAGTGTCGTCATGTGACTGGCGTTGGCTTTGAAGCCCTGACCGGTCTCAAACCCAACGCTACTGAGATAGCCGGAATCGAGTCCACAAGTCTCGAGAACATGGGAAGCGAGATGGGCTGTCATTGTTTTCCCGTCCGTACCTGTGACACCGATCAGACGCAGCGACTTAGAAGGAAAGCCGTAGACCGCCGCTGATAATGGACCGACTGCAGCACGGCTGTCGGCCACGGCCAAAATCGGCGTTTGCCCGGAGAACGCTGTCCACATATCAGTGCGATGCTCCTCGACCACCAATGCCGCGGCTCCCGCGTTGACGGCTTCCTCCAGGTAATCGTGGCCGTCGGTGTTCGTGCCCGGAACCGCAACGAAAGCCCAACCCGGCTCAACCAAGCGAGAATCCAACGTCAGTCCGGAGACCAGCGGGATTTGCCCCAGGACTTTGGCTCCGGCAATTTCTTCCCACCACTGCATCAACCTATCTTAGGCGACAAGGGCTCGGGCGACCCGGGCTAACTTCGGCGGGAAATGAGCCGATACTTAAAGCGGCGGTAGCAAGATGCTGCCGTTCTTATGAAAAAAGTTCATCAACCGAACCGCTCGGCAGGGACGCGCCCCAAGGCCGCCAATATCCGCGAGGAACGTCGCGGGATTCATGGTTGGCACAGGTCTCTCAAACGCCACTTCCTGGTCAGCGCCAGGGTTGGGTTTTCATCCCTGACCATAGCTATTGGAGTGGCGGTGGTCGCATTCGTAGCGGCGACTCCCAACCCCGGACTCCAGACATCTGACTCGGTCCCAAGAATCGCCTTTGAAACCCGTTGGCCGTCGATTTTCGAGCAGCCTGACCGCGTCAATCCAGGCGCGGCCGGGGCGGGTGCTTTTGCCCTGCTCACCCCTCAACCAACCATTGCAATCGCAGTAGGCCCAGCAACCGCCGCAGGCTTGGCAAGCCAGCGTCGGACGCTCGGGAACTATCGAGATATTGATCGCACCCTAGCCGGGAAATTCTGGCTCGCTGGCTGAGATCAGCCATCCATCCTTCAAGTTTCGTCTAAGTCCTAGAAATGAGCTGGCGCCCTTCCAAGGAAGGGCGCCATTTTCGACAGCAGGACTATAAGCCGAGTTCTGTATCCCAATTTTCCGCAGGCAAATCCTGCATCAACCGGAACGACGGCCATCCATCTGGGACCGCGATTACTCACGGCCTCGTGCGACCAACCCGAGAGCAGGCCGGGCACCCTATGGCTCTCCTATTTGGTCTTGCTCCAGGTGGGGTTTACCCAGCCGGCCGGTTACCCGGGCCGCTGGTGCGCTCTTACCGCACCGTTTCACCCTTACCCCTCCGTTGCCGGAAAGGCGGTCTGTCTCTGTGGCACTATCCGTCGCGTCGCCGCGCCTGGGCGTTACCCAGCACCCTGCCCTGTGGAGCTCGGACTTTCCTCCCCGGCATTCACCAGGGCGACCGCCCGTCCTCCTGCCTAATCAATTCTAGCAAGCGCGACTCAGCCCGACGCAATTCAATGTCGCAGAGCAGAGCTGATTCTTCATCGATCCAGATTCAAAAGTCTGATTTTCCTTCGGTTCGCGGTCTTTGCTCTTGGGATGATTACTGCTATATTGGCGGGGCTATTCGGGATTAAATTCACAAGCGACTATGGCCTGGAGGTCTCGTGCTCAACGAGTTCGGACGCACAGGAATTCTTCTGCTTTTCGCCGTACTCTTTCCGTCCCTTCCCCTGGCTATCTCATTTCTGTTTCGCCAGCTTCATCTCCGTCCCGATGCTCCCGATCCAGTCAAATTAGACACCTACGAATGCGGCGTCGAGACCGAAGGCGATAGCTGGGTACAATTCAATTTCCGCTACTACTTGGTAGCGCTGATTTTCGTGATTTTCGATGTTGAGGTCGTATTTCTTTATTCCTGGGCCGTGGCTTTCCCAGAAAAGCTCGTGGTGGGCTTTATTGAGGCTCTAACTTTCATTGCCATCCTCGCCGTCGGCTACGTCTATGCCTGGCGAAAACACGCGCTGGAGTGGCAATGACGACAGCGCTGATCTCCGGCTTGGATGTTGCCAAGCGCATTGAAGCAGAAGTACCCGGAGCCATCATCGAAGCGGAAGAAGGCTTTGTTCTGGTCTTAGCCAGCCGCATGGCAGAGGTTGCTCTTTTCCTCAGAGACGATACCGAACTGGACTGCAAATACCTCAACAGTCTCACCGCCGTGGACTGGATCGAGCACTTCGATATCGTTTACCACTTGTCTTCACTGGCGAAAAATCAGGCTCTTGTCATCAAAGCGCGCGCCGACCACGCCCAGCCAGTTGTGCCCTCGGTCAGTTCAGTTTGGCTTGGGGCCCACCTCCAGGAGAGAGAAGTTTTTGACCTGATGGGCATCCCCTTTGAAGGCCATCCGGCGATGAAACGCATCTTCCTCTGGGAGGGATTTCCGGGCCATCCATTGCGGAAGGACTTCCTTTCACTACCCGGCCGCGAGAGGCCCGGCCTACCACGGTTTCCAAACGAATTTGCCGCGGGCCAACAGGATTACCCCGAGCTGCAAGACACCGACCAACCAAGCGCCCCGGCCGTACCACTCCCGGGTCAAGAAGCAACGCCGGCCGAAACCACACCTGCCGACAGCGATCCAACCTCATTCGCATGAGCGAGCTTCAGAAATCTCCCTCTGTCCCGAAGATCAGGCCGCAGCTTGCCTCGGCTCGTAGCGGCGAATACAGATTCGTATGAGCGAGCTTCAAACCCCTCCCTACGTTGTCAACATCGGGCCGCAACATCCTTCGACCCATGGCGTTTTTCGCATGCGCGTAACCCTCGACGGCGAGCGCATCATCGATGCCGAGATGATCCTGGGTTATTTGCACCGCAGCATGGAGAAATTGGCCGAAGAACGGACTTTCATCCAGAACATTCCTTTCACAGACCGCATGGACTATCTGGCGGCGATGACCGGAAACCTGGCCTACTGTCTCAGCGCGGAGAAGCTGGCTGATGTCGAGGTGCCGGAGCGAGCCTCCTACCTGCGGGTGATTTTTGCCGAGCTGCAGCGCATCGCCTCTCACGCGATGGCCAACGGGACTTTTGTAAATGACTGCGGCGCTTGGCAAACACCGCTCATGTACATGTTCCGAGAGCGGGAGAAAATTCTCGACCTGTTTGAAATGACCTGCGGCGCACGCCTGACAACAAACTACATGCGAATCGGCGGCGTATCGTTTGATGTGCCGGACGAGTGGTATCCGGCGATCGAAAGCCTGGTTGCGGAGCTGCCGGACCGCATTTCCGAATACGAAGAGCTGCTGCTGGATAACGAGATTTTGTTGGCCCGCGCCCGCGACGTCGGCGTTCTCAAGCCGGATCTGGCGATCAACGCTTCGAGCAGCGGGCCGCTACTGCGCGGTTCCGGCATCGCCTGGGACGTGCGCAAGGCCGAACCCTACTCCGGCTATGAGCGCTTTGACTTTGACATTCCGGTCGGCCACAACGGCGACTGCTTCGACCGTTTCATCGTTCGTCTCGAGGAAATGCGCCAGAGCACGCGGATCATCAAACAAGCGCTGGCCCAGCTGCCCGGCGGCCCCATAAACGTGCCGGTGCCCTTGGCTCTCAAACCGGACCCGGGAGAGGCCTACGTGCGCATCGAATCGCCTAAAGGTGAATTGGGCTTTTATCTGGTGAGCGACGGCGCGCCGACACCATATCGGTTCCACGTTCGCTCCCCCTCTTATATAAACCTCAGCGTCCTCAAGGAAATGGTTGTAGGCTCCTCGGTTTCCGACGCGATCGTGACCCTAGGTAGCCTCGACATCAACGTCGGCGAAATCGATCGATGACGCCCCTGGTTGGCGCCTGGTACGATTTCGACCCGATCCGGGAATTATACGAATGGCTTGGTGACAAAACCTCTTCTGAGGTTGTGTTCATTTTGAGCGCCGTGGTCGGCGCGATCGGGGTCCTGAGCTTTGTTGGGCTTGGCTCACTGTTCAACGTCTGGCTGGAACGACGGATCATCGGCCGGATCCAGGTTCGTCGGGGGCCGAACCGGGTCGGACCCTGGGGCCTGCTCCAGCCGGTCGCGGACGCCATAAAACTTATTCAGAAGGAAGTCCTGCAGCCGCGCGCCAGCGATGGCGCCCTGTTTAGCTTGCCACCAATCCTGGTGTTCATCCCGGCCATGCTAAGTTTCGCTGTTATCGCCTGGGCTCCAGACCTGATTTACGCCAACCTCAACGTCGGCGTGCTCTACCTTCTGGCCCTTTCATCCGTCACGTCGCTGGCCATCTTTATCGCCGGCTGGTCTTCAAACAACAAGTACGCGCTGATGGGTGCGATGCGGGTCATCGCAATGGCAATCAGCTACGAAATCCCGCTCGTGCTTGCCCTGCTGGCGCCGGTTCTGTTTGCTGGAACCATGAACATTCCTGAAATTGTCCTCTGGCAACAGGAACACAACCTTTGGCTGGCTCTGCTTCTGCCAATGCCGGCGTTGATTTACGCCATGGCGGCGACCGCGGAACTAAATCGCACCCCAGCTGACATCGCCGAGGCCGAATCCGAGATCATTGCTGGCTTTCACACCGAGTACTCCGGCATGAAGTTTGGGCTCTTCTACGCGGTTGAGCTGATCAACTCCCTGGTCGTGGCCGCGATTTTGGCCAGCCTCTTCTTCGGTGGCTACACGTTCTTTGGCCTGCAGGAGTTTATTCCACCTTGGATCATCTTTATCGCCAAGATCTATTTCTTCTATCTAGGTCTGATCTGGCTGCGCGGCACGCTGCCACGCCTGCGTATCGATCAACTAATGGCCTTCGCCTGGAAGATGCTGATCCCCTTGGCACTGATAAATATCGCCATCGTCGCCACCGAAGTCCTGATCTGGCGCGAACTCGAACTCACCAACTGGGTCCTGGCAGCCTTTGGTGTGATCAATTTCGCTCTGGCCGTCACCTTGTTTGGCGTCTTCTTCCGCTCGTTGACCGCCGACTTTTATCGCTTGCCCAGGCGAGTCCGGCTTGAGCCCGACATTTCAGTTCCGTCACTACCAGCGCCGTCGCGAGAAACGGCGTCCCCATCGTGAGACCGGGAGCGTCTTGCTGATGGATGACACCGTGGTCGTCCCGGCATTTTGGGTTTTGGCCGTGATCACTCTAGGCAGCGCGCTGATGGTTAGCTTGGTCCGGGACCTGGTGCATGCGCTTTTGTTCCTGATCCTCTCCTTTGTCGGCGTGGCAGGACTCTACATAACTCTTTCGGCCGACTTTGTCGCCGTGGTGCAGATCCTGATCTACGTGGGAGCAATTTCCGTATTGATGCTATTCGCGATCTTGCTGACACCGCGTTCCGCAAGAGACAACGCGGCCGTTTCTTATCGAGCGCCGATCAGCGTCATTTCAGGCATGCTTGGAGCAGTCATTGTTTTCGTTGCTCTAGAGACGAATTGGTCCAAATCCGACAACGGCGGCTTCGAAACCACCGCGGAGCAAATTGGCGCCGCCTTGCTGGACCCCTTCGTCCTGCCCTTCGAGGTCGCCTCGGTCCTCCTGGTCGTGGCAATGGTCGGCGCGATAATAATCGTTGGAGCTGGCAAAGAGGAGGGCGGCTAGGTGGTCGATATCGAGCACGTTCTGGTTGTCGGCGCCCTGCTTTTTAGCATTGGACTGTTCGTGGCGCTCTCACGCCGCAACGCGATCGGTGTACTGATGGGCGTCGAGCTAATGCTCAACGCGATTAACCTCAACCTGATCGGCTTCGCCCGCTTCGTCGAATCCCCCCGGCCGATTGACGGCCAGGTCTTCGCCGTCTTTGTGATCACGGTGGCAGCCGCCGAAGCTGCCGTCGCTTTGGCTCTGGCGGTGGCAATTTACCGTCTGCGCCAAAACATCGACGTCGACAAGCTGAATCTCCTGAAGTGGTGATTTTCGATGTGGGCTAAGCTGATGACGGTCAAAAATGGCCACGTGGCTCAGGTCTGGAAAGACCTCTTTGACGCTGAAGGCGTCGGGCTGAGGGTCGTGCCGCCGCTCACCGCCGCCCATTCGCTGGCCGAACCCCGCGAGATCTGGGTGCCCGACTCAAAGACGCACGTCGCGGTCGAGATCATGAGGAAGGTGTAGGTGCCGGCCGCGATCTCAGCCTGCGCTGAAAAAAGTCAAAGAGTCGAGAAGCGCCGGTGCTAAGCCAGGTGCCCGAGGCAGCCGTCTGGGCGATCTTCTTCCTGCCCGTGATCTCGCTGATCACGATCATATTCGTCTTCAACCGGTCGGAGCGCGCCGGCCTGGTCGCGGCATTGAGCATCGGCTTGTCCTTTCTGCTCTCGCTCTGGGTGCTCGATAGCGCCTTCCAGGCAGACGGGCAGAGGTTGACCTTCGCCAGCCGCGAGTGGCTTTCGGTGGGCGCCGTGCATATTGACGCCGGTCTTAACGTCGATGGTCTGACCGCGATTATGTTGGTAGTAGTCACTTCGGTCGCCTTCTTGGTTCAGGTTTATTCGCTTGGCTACATGGCAGGCGATCCGGGCTACTGGCGCTATTTCGCTTATATGTCGCTGTTCACGGCTTCAATGCTCGGCCTCGTGCTGGTAGATAGCCTGGTTCTGGTCTACGTATTCTGGGAGCTAGTCGGCCTTTCCTCTTTCCTCTTAATTGGCTTTTGGTTCCACCGTCCCGCCGCCGCGGCCGCGGCCAAGAAGGCATTTCTCGTCACCCGTCTGGGCGACATTGGCTTCCTCTTGGCAATCCTTTTGATTTACGCCCATACGGGCACTTTTGACATCGCTGAAATCCAGACCCTGGCTGTCACCGGCGCCATCGGCGGCACAACGCTGACCTTTTTCGCACTCGGCATCTTTGCCGGCGCCGCCGGCAAGTCGGCCCAGGTACCATTTCATGTCTGGCTTCCCGATGCCATGGAGGGTCCCACGCCGGTTAGCGCCCTGATCCACGCCGCGACCATGGTCGTGGCCGGTGTCTATTTGGTGGCGCGCATGTTCCCCGTTTTCCAGCAGTCGCCAGACGCCATGGCCGTGGTCGCTGCCGTCGGCGGCATCACCGCGATCACCGCCGCGCTGATCGGCCTGGTAATGACAGACATCAAACGCGTTCTGGCGTATTCGACGATCAGCCAGCTCGGCTACATGATGCTGGCGCTCGGCATCGGCGCTTACGTCGCCGCTATCTTCCACCTCCTTACTCACGCCTTTTTCAAGGCCCTTCTGTTCCTTGGCGCCGGCAGTGTCAATCACGCCACCAACACTTTCGACATGCGACGCATGGGCGGCCTGCGAAAATCGATGCCAATCACGTTTTGGACCTTCATAATCGGCAGCATCAGCCTGTCCGGTCTCTTTCCATTCGCCGGATTCTGGAGCAAAGACGAGATTCTTAGCGACGCATGGGCGCACGAACGTTACCTCTTCTACATCGCCCTAGTAGTCGCCGGCCTTACTGCCTTCTATATGTTTCGCGTCATTTTCATGACCTTCGGCGGTACTTACCGCGGCGGCGGGCCGGCTGAGGAGGTAGGCGAGGACTCACACTCAGCCGAGCCGCATGAATCACCGGCCTCGATGACGATCCCGCTCTTGGTTCTAGCAGTCCCGGCGGTCTTGATCGGCTTCGCCAATATCGACAAGGACATCGAGCACCTACTGGTCGGTAACTTTGACCTGATTGGCGTCCATCTCGAAGATTCGAAGTTTCGTATCGGCGTAGCCTTGGCTTCCACAGCCCTGCCGCTGATCGGAATTTTGCTCGCCTATGCAATCTATTCAGCCAAAGTGATCCCGGCCGAATTGCTCTCAGGCATATTCCGCCCTTTGCACCGATTGCTTGAGAACAAGTTGTACCTTGACACCCTTTACGAGCGGCTAATCGTCGACCGGCTGTTCTTTCGGCTGCTCGGCGGCTCTGCCGCGGCATTCGACTCGAAGGTTGTCGACGGGGTGGCGAATGGAGTCGGACACTCGACCCGCCAGGCCGGTGTCGCGCTGCGCCTCGTACAGAACGGTCAGTTTCAGACCTACGGTGCACTGGCCTTTGGTGGACTGGTTTTGACCGCCGTTATCGGCTTAGTTCTGAATCCTTTGTAGGAGTAGCGGTTGCTCTCACTCTTGATCTTCCTTCCTGTTGCCGGCGCCATCGCCCTGATGCTGCTGCCGCGCCATCAGGAGCAGCACGCCCGGATCCTGGCCACAGCGGTGGCGGCGCTGAACTTTGGCCTGGCGGTTCTCTTGTTCGGCTCTCTTGACCAGACCGACCCGGCGCTGCAGTTCATCGAACGTGTCACCTGGATATCCGCCGCCGACATTGGTTTCGACCTTCAGTACTTCATTGGCATCGATGGGCTGAGCGCGACCATGATCCTGCTAACCGGTCTGCTGTTCTTGGTCGCAATGCTGGTTTCCTGGCAGGTTAGCCTGCGACAACGCGAGTACTTCGCCTGGCTCCTGGCCCTGGAAACCGCGGTTATTGGTGTCTTTATGGCCCAGGACCTGATCTTGTTCTTCCTGTTCTGGGAGCTTGAATTGGTGCCGATGTTCTTCCTGATCTCAATCTGGGGCACCGGACGTCGCGAATACTCGGCGATGAAATTTGTTCTGTTCACGCTCTCCGGCAGCGCGCTGATGCTTGTCGGCTTCTTGGTCCTCGGCTTCTCCCAGGGCACCTTCGACATGGAGAAATTGGCCGCGGCCGATATTGGCAGCGCGGCCATATCTCTAAACGCAATCTTCTTCTTGATTCTGGCAGCCTTCGCAATAAAGCTACCGGTAATCCCCTTTCATACCTGGCTGCCGGACGCCCACACCGACGCGCCGACGGCGGTCAGCGTAATTCTGGCTGGTGTGCTGCTTAAGATGGGCGGCTATGGCTTGATCCGGATTCTGGTTGGCATCATGCCGGACCAATTCGGCAAATTTGATGTCTACTTAGCGGCATTGGCCGCCACCAGCATCATCTACGGCGCCGTCTTGACGGTGCGCCAAACCGACCTCAAGCGGCTGATCGCCTATTCGAGCGTCAGCCATATGGGCTACGTCCTGCTTGGCGTCGCCGCACTCGGCGAAGTCGGCCTGACCGGCGCGGCTCTACAAATGTTCACTCACGGCACCATCACCGCTCTGCTATTTGTCATGGTTGGTCTGGTTTACGACCGCACCCGCACCCGCGAAATCCGCGACCTTTCCGGTCTCGCCCACGTGATGCCAATCGCCGCGACCGTGTTCGTGATCGCCGGCTTGGCTTCGCTGGGCTTGCCGCTAATGTCGGGCTTTGTCGCTGAGCTGCTGGTATTCCTTGGCAGCATAGAGCGCTTTGAGGCGCCAACAATTATTGCTGTATTTGGCATCTTGCTATCGGCTGGCTACATCCTCTGGACGATACAACGGGTTCTGTTTGGTCCGCCTTCCGAACGCTGGGCAGAACTGAAAGACACAACCGAGTGGTGGGAGCAGTTGAGCATGGCCGGCCTGGTCGCGGTGATTATCGGCGTCGGCATCTATCCTTCGACCGTCCTCGATGTTCTTGAAAATGGTGTGCAGCGCACCTTGGGATTGGGTTAGGCCATGCTGGACGATCTCGATCGCATTGGCCCGGTCCTCGTCATGGTGGCTGTCGCCGCTATGACGCTAATTTGGGATTTTCTGCCCGTTTCCGGACGTATTCCCCGTGCGCGCGGCAAGCCCCTGCTGGCCTTCGCCCTGCTTGGCCCAGCAGTAGCCGCCCTTTGGGCCTTGTCGCTGCTGGTGCGCGATGAGCAAGGTTTCGGCTTCGCCAATTCAGTTGTGCTCGACAATCTCAGTTTCTTCTTCTACTTTTTATTCGCCGCCATCGCCGCCGCGGTTATTCTCTCTTCCGAAGAGCATGCCCGACACTTCGGAAAGTACGAAGCGGAGTTCTACGCTCTGATTCTGCTCGCCACTGCCGCAATGTTGCTGCTGGCCGCCAGCCGCGACCTGATCCTGATCTTCGTCGCCCTGGAAATGGCCAGCATTACTCAATACGTCTTGGTGGCGATCCGCAAAGACGAACGCTCGGTTGAAGCCGGGATTAAGTACCTGCTTCTGGGAGCTGTCGCGTCGGCGGTCATTCTCTACGGCATGGCCTTTCTTTTCGGGCTCACTGGCACTACTCGCTTGGTCGCGCCCGATGGCGGCATCAGCATTGCCAGTGTGGTCGCCGATCGCGGCGCGGATATGCAGGCCGGCCTGCTTTTGGCAACCGTGTTCCTGGTTGGAGGATTGGGCTTCAAGATGGCAGTGGTCCCATTTCACATGTGGGTGCCGGATGTCTACGAGGGCGCACCGGCACCGGTCGCCGCATTTCTCAGTGTCGCCAGCAAGGCCGCGGCGTTCGCGGTAGTAATGCGGATTTTCTTCGAAGGGCTGCCAGACGAGACCCTACGCGCCGACTGGTCGATAATTTTCGCGGTCGTGGCCGCCGTTTCAATGAGCACGGGCAATTTGCTGGCTTTGGCGCAAAGTAACATCAAGCGCCTGCTCGGTTATAGCTCAATCGCCCAGGCTGGTTACATCATGGTTGGCTTGGCCGCGGTCACCGCCGTGAGTGGCGGACTGAGCTTGGGCGCTAGCAGCGTCTTGTTCTTCCTTGCTAGCTATGCCTTGACCAACCTGGCGGCCTTTATCGTTGTCATTGCAATTTCGACCCACACAGGTGATGACCTGATCGCCAACTACGCCGGCCTCTACCGTCGCTCGCCGTTGCTGGCCGGCGGCTTGGCATTGGCGCTGATTTCCTTGACCGGCATCCCACCCACAGCCGGATTTGTCGCAAAAATCTACATATTTAATGCCGCGGTGGAGAGTGACCTGATCTGGCTGGTGATCGTGGCGGTGATAAACAGCGTCGTCTCGGCCTTCTACTACCTACGGATTGCCGGTTCGCTCTTTAGCGGCGCTGCCGAAAATGCGGAGCCGGTCCAGACTTCTACAGGACTCAAGCTGACGCTAGGGGTCGCCGTGGCCGGCATCCTTTTTGTCGGTGTCGTTCCCTCACCCCTGCTGGACGCGGCCAAGAGCGCCGCGGCCTTCTTCTCCCAGTAATTTCGTTAACCGATGCCACGAAGAATTCCGGTCCGCATCTTGCCAGGCTGCCGCGGCCGGCTTACCGCAGGTGAGTTGCGCCGAATCTCCGCCTCGGTAATGGAAGCTGAAAATGTAGCACCGGGGGTCGAAGTGGAGGTTGTCTTAGCCGACGCCGATACGGTCCAAGAATTGAACCGCCTCTACCGGGGTAGCGACGAACCCACTGATGTCCTTTCCTTTGCCGCCCATGAGGGAGGGGCCTTTCTTGAGGCACCGGAGGAGGCGCCGTCTTTGGGCGAAGTAATCGTCTGCCTGCCGGTTGCCGAGGCTCAGGCTGAAGCTGCCAAGCGCGATGTGAGCGGCGCGGTCGCTCACCTTCTGGTTCACGGACTCCTACACATCCTTGGCCACGACCATGAGCAAGACACTGCATCGATGGCGATGCGTACCCGCGAAGATGAGTTACTCGCGGGACTCGGATACGAGGGCGCCTACAACCACGGTCATTAATTCAACTGTTAGTCGATCTCGCGAACTACGCCTCCGGGTCAGGCTGAGCCATCCCCATTACTTCCTCTCTCTTGACCTCCATGCCGCCGTGAACGGCGTCGGCATGCTTCTGCACGTTGACTACTAACTCGTCATCGTCTTTCCCGCGGATTGTCTCGCCACACTGGCAAACGATAAGCTTCTTCATGTTGTCCTCCTGAATTCGTTACTTTGAAGCGATGGTCGAATTGTCCGGTCCCCAGTTTGGAAAAACCTTGGCGCCAGCTTTACGAATTTACCTTACCGGACGCACTTATATAGAAGCCGGTGAAAGGTTGTTCGATGAGCGAGCCTTTCCCGGCCGCCAAGGCCGACTGCTGTTCGCCGCCCTAGTACTTGAACGGGCCCGGCCGGTGACACGAGCGGAATTTGCCGAAATCCTCTGGCCTGAAGAGTTGCCAGCCACCTGGGACGGCGCCTTGAGCGCTTTGATTAGCCATCTCCGAAGCCTGTTGACCGAAGGCGGACTGCCCCGCGACGCTATCCAAATGGTCACGGGCTGTTACTACCTGCGGCTGCCGGAGTCAGCCTGGGTAGATGTCGACGCGGCGGCCCACGCACTTGACGAAGCGGAAGGCGCGCTGAACGCCGGCGATTCCAAGCGAGCTTACAACTTTGCTGGTGTGGTCACGGCGGTCACGCGCCGGCCATTCCTGCCGGGGGAAACCGGGCCCTGGGCTGAAAGTCAGCGTGAACGCCTCCTTGGCATCCGATACCGAGGCCTCGATTGCTTCGCAACCATTTTCAATCAAACTGGCGAAACAGTTCACGCGATTGTGGCTGCCGAAGAGATGATCTCTTTGGAGCCGTTCCGCGAGGCGGCATACCGCCGCTTGATGCAAATTCACCTCGATGCTGGCAATCGAGCCGAAGCGCTTCGGGTCTATGAAAGCTGCCGGTTGCTAATCAGTAGCGAGCTGGGAGTCGATCCCGCTCCTCAAACCCAAGCCATTTATCTCGAAGCCTTGCATCAAACTTAGGAGGCGTGGTCTCGGCGTAGCCAGATGCCATTGCCGGCCACCTGAGCTTCCTTAGGCGCATACAATGCTATGATCCGGCGCAAACAAGTTGCCCAAATCGTAACCTCTCACAGAAAGGCTCATTGGTTGCTAGATTTCACCATTCCTACCGTTTTGCAAATCAGTGACGCCCAGCGCCTCTCCATTGAAAACGCCGACAGAATCGTCTCCGGCATTGTCGGCGTACCCGACAGCGCCAAAACCTTCGAGAACACACTCCTGGCATTGGAAGAAGTCAGCGACCTGCTCGAACGCGCTCAGGGACGTTTCGGCTTCATGTCCTTCGTGGCCGAGGGCGCCGACACGCGCGACGCGGCCGACGAACTGCGCGAAGGGCTGGAGAAGTACGAAATTGTGCTCGGGTTTCGTGAGGACCTCTACCAGGCGGTGACCAAATTCGCTGAATCAGCCCCGGCTCAGGCGCTGGAGGGCGAATCGAAGCGGCTTTTGGATCAGACGCTTCGCGATTTCAATCGCAACGGCTTTGGCCTGCCGTCCGAAGAACGCGGGCGTGTGCGTGAGCTAAAACAGCGCTTGGTTGAGCTCAACGTCGCCTTTCAGCGCAATGTCGACCAATGGGACGACGCCATTCTGGTTACGCGAGACGAGCTTAGCGGTCTGCCCGAGGCCTACATCGAAAACCTGCGCACCGGGCAGAGCAATGACGTTACCCTCTACCGGGTTTCACTCGACTACCCAGAGATGTACCCCTTCCTCGACAACGCCGAATCCGAACCACTACGCCGCGCCCTCATGATCAAGAACTATCTAAAAGGCGGCAGCGAAAACCTACCCGTGCTGGAAGAAGCGATCGACCTGCGGGACGAATTGGCAAGTCTGCTCGGCTATGACTCCTGGGCCGCTTACGTCGTTGAACTGCGTATGGCTAAGACCACCCCCGCCATCGATACCTTCCTGACCGATCTTCGTCAACGGATTGAGCCAAAGCTGCGGAGTGACCTGGATGGGCTTCGCGAAGCAAAAAGAGAGCACACGGGAGAGGCTACGGCTGAGGTTGAGCTTTGGGATTGGCGCTTCTACCACAACTACCTGCTTAGGACTCGCTTCGCGGTCGATGACTTCGAAGTCGCCAAGTACTTCCCTTTGGATGCGGTCTTGGAAGGATTGTTTGGTGTCACTCAGACAATGCTTGGCGTGCGTTTTGAGGCCGTGGAACCAGCAAATGCCTGGCACACAGACGTGAAGCTGTTTCGTGTTTTGGACCAACCTAGTGGCGAAGAGCTCGCCTTCTTTTTTATGGACCTGTTTCCGCGGCCTAACAAATTTGGCCACGCGGCCGCGTTCACGCTGGTCGGCGGGCGCAGCATGCCAGACGGCGCCTATCAGCAGCCGGTCAGCGCCATCGTCGCCAACTTCGCCAAACCAACCGCAGACCAACCGTCGCTTTTGCGCCACACCGAGGTCATAACCCTATTTCATGAATTCGGCCACATCCTGCATCAGACCCTGACCCGCGCCAGCCGCCTGCACTTCTCCGGCACGCGTACCGAGACCGACTTCGTCGAAGCACCATCGCAGATGCTGGAACACTGGGTTTGGCAGAGTGATGTGCTCGCCGGATTTTCACGCCACGTCGATAGCGGTGAGCCGCTGCCGCAGCTGCTGCTCGACTCCATGATCGCGGCCAAGAATCTCGACTCCGGAGTAATGGCAATGCGTCAGCTCTATTTCGCCGAACTGGACATGGCCTACCACGCCGCCGGACGTGGCAAGAACACCACTGAAATCGCCAGCAGGATGCACAATATCTCCGGCTTCGAGGCGCCCGCGGATACCCACTGGCAGTCCGGTTTCGGCCACCTGTTTGGCTACGACGCCGGTTACTACGGCTACAAATGGTCGGAGGTTTATGCCGACGATATGTTTACCCGATTCGAAGCTGCGGGCCCGCTCGATTCAGAACTCGGAAATGAGTACCGGCAGCTAGTTCTCGAACGAGGCGGCGCCGTGGATGGCGATGTCCTAGTGCGGGACTTTCTCGGTCGTGAACCAAACAGTGACGCCTTCCTCAGACACATGGGCCTATAGCATCCAAATCTGAGATCGTTAACCCGGACGCCCAAATCCTTTACCCAATCACTGGGTCTCCGTATATTGGCTAAAGATGACAAGCGCTCACGGCGGCACCAATACCGAGGCAACTTTAGAAGTGGCCGCATTGCTTGATGGGCTGCTTCCTGGCGAAGGCGACCTGCTTGAGGGTCTGCACCGCATCCAGCACCGCTTCAGTTACATACCTCGCGAAGCGATACCCGGAGTCGCTCGCCATCTGCGTCTACCCGAGGCGCGCGTTTTCGGCGCTATCACTTTCTACTCCGAATTTCGCCTCACTCCACCCGCGGAAACAGTAGTATCCTGGTGCAGCGGCGCCGCCTGCTTTATCCAGGGCGGGGCGAATGTCAGATTGGTCCTGGAAAACCTGATCGGCTGTGACATCGGCGAAAGCACACCCGACAATAAATTAGGCCTACATCTCGGCCAATGCAATGGCACCTGCCACACGGCGCCCCAGGTTTGGGTCAACGGCAAGGTCGTCGGGCCGCTTGATGCGACGAAGACTGTAGAACTGGTCCGCGATCTCAAGGAAGGGAAGCTGCCTTAGGCGATGCAGACCTATGACGAGTTCGTAGCCCAGGCTCAATCGGCCAAACTCCGGCTCGAAGCCACGGACCGGCCGCGAATCACGGTCGGGATCGACACGTCGAGCGTGCCACTCGGCGCGCGCGAAACGCTGGCGGCCCTGAGCGACGAGATTCAGCGCCTGGCGCTCGACGTTGAAGTGGGCCAAACCGGCGGCAACGGCCTTCCATTTGCCAACCCAACCGTTCTCTTGGCCCGGCCGGACGGAGCCCAGGTTCTGTTCAAACAGGTCAGCGCGGCTGACGCCGCCGAATTCATCGAAACCACGTTGGTGCGCGACGATCTCAATAACCGCTGGCTCCTGGGAGCGTTGGCATCACCAGAAGGCCTCACCCTCCGATCAATGAACGAATATCCTTGGTGGGCGATTCAGCAGCGCCGTCTCATGCAGGACATGGGCATAATCGACCCCGCCAACATCGACGAAGCGATTGCCCGCGGCACCTACGCCGGCCTCGACCGGGCCCTGACTCTCAGCCAAGAAGAGGTTATCGCCGAAGTAACTACCTCGCGCCTTGGGGGCAGAGGCGGCTCTTATTTTCCCACCGGCCGCAAATGGGACCTGCTACGAACCTCGCCAGCAACCCCGAAAGCTATGGTCTGTAACGCCGATGAAGGCGATGGCGGCGCCTGGGTCAACCGCATGACCCTGGAAAACGACCCGCACTCACTAATCGAAGGCATCATGATTGGCGGCTGGGCGACCGGTGCCGCACAAGGCTATATCTATATTCGCGAGGAGTATCCGCTGGCGTTCGAGCGTGTGAACCAAGCCGTCGATCAGGCCCGCGAACGCGGCCTGCTCGGTGACAAGATTCTCGGCCGTGACTTCAGCTTCGAGATCAAAGTTGTGCGCGGCGCCGGAAGTTACGTTTGCGGCGAAGAGTCCGGCTTGATCGCATCGATCGAAGACGGTCGCGGCATGCCCAAGATTCGGCCACCATTCCCCGCCGGGTCGGGCGTCTTTGGCCAGGGCAGCAACGTCAACAACGTCCAGAGCTACCACACCGCTGCCTGGATTCTGCGCCACGGCCTCGAGCGCTACCGCGAGATCGGCACAGAGCGGAACCCTGGCTCGATGATGTTCACCCTTTCCGGGCAGGTACAACAGCCCGGCTGTTTTGAATTGCCTTTTGGCACCACCGTCCGTGATGCCTACGAAGTCTGCGCCGGAGGCGCCCTGCCTGGGCATGAATTCAAGGCGACTCAGCCCGGCGGTCCTCTTACTGGCGTCATGCCACTCTTGTCGCTCGATCTGGGCATAGAGCCAGAGGAATTTCGCGAAGTCGGCATGGGCAGTCTCGGTGGTGGCGGTTTCGTCTTCTTGGATGAGACGGCCTGCATCGTCGACCTCTGCGCCCACTTTGAGTGGTTTCTCGAAGACGAATCCTGCGGCCGCTGTACAACCTGTCACGGCGGCACTCAGCGCATGGTCGAAATTCTGCGCCGCATCCAAAACGGTGGCGGCCGCGAGTCCGATGTCGGCAGGTTCGCCTTATTGGCTGAGACCCTGCGCTACTCAAACTGCGTTCACGGGCAGGCAGCTCCGGCGATCATCACCAACATGCTGGATTGGTTCCGCGAAGAGCTTAACGACCACATTTTCAATCATCATTGCCAGGCGAGAGCCTGCAAAGGCTTGATCCGTTACGAAATTGACCCGGCCGGACCAGCCAACTCGGGTCAACTCGTGAAAGCAGCCGACTACTGCCCAACCGGGGCGATTAAAGAAGACGCCGGCGCCTTTAGCATTGACGACTCAATCTGTGTCCGCTGCAATGCCTGCCGCGAGCTGGCACCTGAATCCATTCAGATTGTGGATGCCTTTGAGCCCGGTTTGGGTGCATCTCCCGAACTGATATCGGTTCAGCCTGCCCACGCCTGACGATCCTACTCCTGTATCGCAAAACCACTTACCGCCGGCGCCAGACTTCGGCGGGCCCGACGAGTTCCGCTGACCTAGCTCACATTTGACGATGACTTCCTGCACCTCAAACCCAGCTCATCGGCCGGTCAGGTTCTGCCTTTGTCTGGCTGGTTCGCGTACGATGACCCAGAGCCAATGACCACACCAATACGGCGGCAATATCTCGACATCAAGCGTCGCTTTCCAAAGACCATTGTTTTCTTCCGTCTCGGTGACTTTTACGAGACTTTTGACGAGGACGCTAAGTTGGTGGCGCGGGAGTTGGAGATAACTCTGACCTCCAAAACCATGGGCAAAAACCTGCGCGTACCCCTGGCCGGCGTCCCTCATCACTCCTTGCAAACTCACCTGCGCCGCCTGGTCGGGCGCGGCTTTAAGGTCGCGATTTGTGAGCAATTACAGGATCCGAAACAAACCAAGGGGTTGGTTGACCGCGACGTGGTTCGGGTGGTAACCCCGGGAACCGTAGTCGAGGAAGAGCTACTGGGCACGGCAGCCAGCAATTATCTCGCCGCCATCGCCCCCGGCAAGACAAATCAGGGGCTGGCATACATTGACATAACAACTGGTGAATTTGCCGCTGCCGAAACATCTGCCGCCGATCTCAAGACTGAGCTGGCACGCCTAAACCCGTCAGAAATCCTAGCCCCCGAAGGTACGGAATTCGCGGAGTCATCTGACACGCCGCTGAGCGGCGTCGATCCACGCCTGTTTCGCTACGACGCCGCCGATGAACGCCTGCGCGAACATTTCCAGGTTGCGTCCATGGAGGGTTTTGGTCTGCGCAACGCGCCCCTGGCAACGGCAGCGGCGGGTGCCGTGCTTGCATACTTGGCCGATACGCAAAAAGCGGCGCTGGCCAATGTAAAAGACCTCAGTATCTACAACCCCTCGCGCTTTTTGGTCCTGGACGGCAACGCCAGGCGTCATCTCGAGGTCTTCACATCGTCACGGGAGGGCGGGCAGAAGGGTTCGTTGCTAGCGGCAATCGATTCGACCCAAACACCAATGGGAAGCCGTCTTTTAGCGCGTTGGTTGGGGCAACCGCTTCTGGATCCGGAGGCAATCAACAGCCGGCTCGACAGGGTTGAGGAATTGTTTTCCGATGGCATTCGCCGGGCCGCGACACGAGAGAAGCTCAAGGAAATGCCCGACATCGAGCGGATAGTCGGCCGGATTAGCACCGGATTGGTCGCTCCTCGCGATCTGGCTGGCCTACGGCGGGGACTGGAAACGTATCCATCGCTGATCGAGACAATGCACGAAAACAGCGATTCTCGCGATGACCCGTTGATAGCCGCCGCGTCCGAGTCCCTGGCATTGCTCAACACTTCGATCGCCGACGAACCGGCACCGCAGATTGGCGATGGTGGAGTGATCCGCGACGGATTTTCCCAGAATTTGGATGAGGCGCGGGTGCTCACCAGCGATGTACGGCGAGCGCTGACTGAAATGGAAGCCGAAGAACGCGACCGGACTGGCATCCGCAGCCTACGGGTAGCTTACAACCGCGTTTTTGGCTACTACATCGAGGTCACAAACTCCAACCTCGCGCTCGTTCCCGATGACTTCCAGCGCCGCCAAACGCTGGTCGGCGCCGAGCGATTTACGACGGTCAAGCTCAAAGAACTGGAAGACAGCATCCTGGCCGCGAGGGAAGAGATTGGCGAGCTTGAGGCATCTCTCTTTCGCCAGGTTTGCGCCCAGCTTGCCGCGGCGAGCAATGGACTGCAGTCCATCGCCCGAACCGTAGCAGAAATCGATGTCTTTAGCGGGCTAGCCGAAACCGCGGCGCGACAAGACTACCGGCGGCCAATTGTCGATGCGGAAAGTGGCATCACAATCGGCTCCGGGCGACATCCGGTAGTCGAAACAGCCCTTGGCCAGGGCCGCTTCGTGCCAAACGATAGCGAACTCGATTCTGACGATGCCCAAATCGTCATCCTCACGGGCCCAAACATGGCGGGAAAATCCACCTACCTGCGCCAGGTTGCCCTGATCACGCTGCTGGCACAGACTGGCAGCTTCGTCCCAGCGGTAAGCGCGCGTATAGGTGTAGTCGACCGCATTTTTACCCGAATCGGCGCGCAGGACGATGTCAGTCGCGGCGAATCAACATTCATGGTTGAGATGCTCGAAACCGCGGCGATTTTGCGCAACGCAAGCCGGCGTTCTCTTGTGCTTTTTGATGAAGTCGGCCGCGGTACCAGCACCTATGACGGGCTGGCCATAGCTAGAGCGGTGGTTGAGTATTTACACGCCGTCCCTCGACACGCCGCGAAAACCCTTTTTGCAACTCACTACCACGAAATGACCCAACTGGCCGCTGTTTTGCCGCGGGTGCGTAATTTCAGCGTCGCAGTCTCCGAGCAGGATGGTGAAGTTGTCTTCTTGCACCGGATCGTCGCCGGCGGCGCCGACCGCAGCTACGGGATTCATGTCGCGGAGCTTGCCGGGATGCCAGCTGCCGTCATTGAAAATGCCCGTCAAGTGCTGGCATCGCTGGAAGACGCGTCGAAGGCGAATCATACCGATTTCACCAGCGAGCCAGCACCGCAACTCTCCCTGATTCCGCCTCCATCACCAATCTTAGCCGCCCTCGCAGCACTAGAGCCAGACTCCCTGACCCCCCTCCAGGCGCTCGAGAAGCTCTACGAGCTCAAGGCAAACTTTGGCGACGGCCGTCAGGACTAAACCCCTGTAGCCACGCCAATCAGACTGCCTAGCCCAAAAGTCACCGTGGCGGCCACGCCACCGATCACAAGTTGGCGGCCACCGCTAAAGGTGATGCTCTTGCCGGTGAATATGGAGATGATGGCTCCGACGCTAAACAGGGCGACACCAGTTAGTACCAGGCTCAATGCGACGAGCACGGCTGAGGCGCCAAAAAAGTAGGGCACAACCGGCAGGAAGGCGCCGACGGCGAAAGCCAGGAAGGAGCTGACGGCGGCCGCCAAAGGTGAGCCCAACTGATTGGGGTCAAGGCCGAGCTCCTCCCTCACCAGCGTGTCGAGGGCAACAGCCGGGTCAGCCGTGAGGCGACGCGCGACAGCTTCCGCCTCTTCTGTGGTCAGACCCTTGGCTTCATAAATCGCGGCTAGCTCGCCTACCTCTTCTTCCGGAGTAACCGACAGCTCGGCTGCCTCAAGTTCGATCTGGCGCTCGTAGAGCTCGCGCTGGGCTTTGACCGAAACATATTCGCCGGCCGCCATTGACGTGGCACCGGCCAAAAGACCGGACAGGCCGGCTAACAGCACGAACTTCGCGTCCGCGCTGGCGCCGGCGAAGCCCATGATCAGGCTGACATTGGAAACCAGTCCGTCATTTACGCCGAACACGGTCGCGCGCAAGGTGCCACCACCACCGGAGCTGTGCCAACTCTCGGTCCGGGAAGTTGTCGTCTGGGTAATTTGCCCTAGAGCACGGGCATGACTGCGTTCTTCAGCCGCTAATGCCGCCGTGCTGGCGTCCTGAGCCGCGTAGTCAGTGCCGGCAGTCATCTCGGTGCCATGAAGCAGTGGGTAAATCAGGCGCGGCCCACAGCAGCGAACAATTGTCTTGAGAATTCGCGTCTGGAAGCTCAGCCGATGGGTCGGCAGGGGAATGCCGAGATCGTTGAGACCGTGCTCCATGACCTGAGCGTGACGGATTTCCGCCGCCGCCATGTCACGCAACAGCGTGGCTCGCGCGGCCTCCCGCTCTTTGGAGGCCATGAAACGGTAAAGATCGGCACTGTCGAGCTCGGCTCGCCAGTTGGCGAGAATCAATTCGGGTTTTGGTTCGGGACGGGAGCCTGGTTTGATCGTCATGGTTTCATAGTATGGTGACGCCAAGCTGACCGTCCAGCTAGATCTGCACCCATTTGGCGACAGAACGATCTCTTGACCGAAAGTCCAACTTGGCCTCCCGGAATCTGGCGATCTTCAGGCGTTAGAATCTAATTACGTGTCGATAGTCGTCCTTCCCCCAGAAGTTGCAAGCCGGATTGCCGCCGGCGAGGTCGTCGAGCGTCCATCTTCGATCGTCAAAGAGCTGGTTGAGAATTCACTCGATGCTGGCGCTTCGAGGATCAGCGTGGAGGCTGCAGACGGTGGCGCATCGTTGATTCGCGTTACCGACAATGGCCATGGTATCGATCCAGAGGAGCTGGTTCTGGCCTTTTCCCGGCACGCGACCAGCAAGTTGCCGAATGACGGCGAGATTGAGGCCGTCACAACCCTGGGATTTCGCGGCGAAGCATTGCCAAGCATCGCCGCGGTGGCCGATGTCGAAGCGATCTCGCGAACTATTGAAGAACCCACGGCGGGACGGGCTCACTTTCGCTTTGGCGAGCTGGTCGATCAAGGCGCTCGCGGTGCGCCGGCCGGCACAACAATTGCGGTTCGGTTCTTGTTCCAGCAGCAGCCCGCCCGTCTCAAATTCTTGCGTTCGAAGGGCTCGGAGGCGGGCCAAATCGCCAACGTGGTCAGCCACTACGCCTTGGCGTATCCCGAGGTCGCCTTTTCGCTACGACAGGACGGTCGAGAGACATTCGCCACCACGGGCCAGGGCAAACGCCGGGAGGCGGCGGCGAGCGTCTACGGCGCAGAACTCGGCGCGGCGCTGATTGAAGTACGAGACCAGTCAGAAGAGCATTCCCTCGAAGCCTTGGTTGCGCCCCCATCTCATTCCCGAGGAAGCCGATCTTACATAACGATATTTATCAATCGTCGCTGGGTTCGCAGCCGCTCGCTTTCTTTCGCGGTAGAGGAAGCCTATCAAGGCCTCTTACAAGTGCGACGTTTCCCCTTAGCAATTGTCGATCTCCGGCTGCTGGCGGCAGAAGTCGACGTCAATGTCCACCCAGCCAAGACCGAGGTCCGGCTGCGAAATGAACGGCAAGTCTTCACCTACGTGCAAAGGCCGATCAGAAGCGTCCTTTCCGGCCTGGCCCCAGTTGGGTCGGGCCCGGTTGTCGGCTGGCCAAGAACCGAGGAAGTGTCACCTGCCCTGACGGCGACCTCGGCCCTTGGGACCCCAATCCCAATTGAGGCACCGCCGCTTTTGAGCCGGCCGAACCCTGCTCCCCCGGCCGAAACAACACATGAGACCCCAGCGGAAGCTCAGCCATCTCTACCGGCGGCGCTGCCAATCTTGCGCCCGCTCGGCCAGGCCGGCACGACTTACATCATCGCCGAGGGGCCCACCGGCCTCTACCTGGTGGATCAGCACGCGGCCCATGAGCGTGTGATGTTCGAGCGCATTTCCGCCCAACAAAGCTCGCAGAACGAAAAGCCAACCCAAGCGCTCCTCTCACCAATCGCGCTGGAGCTGACTCCCACACAGCAATCTCGAATCTCAACCTACGCCGACGCGCTGAGAAACCATGGCTTTGAAATTGAGTCTTTTGGGCCCGGCGATTATCTGTTGCGCGCCGCGCCACCCGCCTTGCGGCGTGAGGAGCCGGCGCGCGCTCTGGCAGAATTGCTTGATCTGCTAAACCGGGAAGACTCGCCAGTGGACCCGAATGCCCGCGTGGCAGCTTCAATGGCCTGTCATGCGGCCGTTCGGGCCGGACAAACGCTCTCGACCGACGAAATGCGTGACCTCCTGCGACAATTGGAAGCGTGTGAACTGCCGCAGACCTGTCCGCATGGCCGGCCCACCATACTCCATCTCAGTTCTGATGAACTAGCAAAGAGATTTAGCAGACGCTGAGCGTATGGCTGGTAATCGCGCTAGTAAGAGATTTCCATCTTGAGTCCTCGCGCATCGCGTTGTTCTGATTCAGGCAGGCGTCGAGCCCGGCCGCCCGCTTTCCGCTGCGCTGTCCAGGCCAAGATGCGGGCATCAAAAACATCGTCAGGAGCCGCACCCGCCGGGACGGTGAGATGCGCCAGATCGGTCCGCTGAGCCTCACCTAGCAACTCGGCACGCTCGCAGCGTCCTTGGCGCGTTTTCTTCTTCCCATCAACTGGCCGGCCTTGATTCAGCGCCGCGAAACTTAGTTCAGGATGTGATTCTCCGACACGCAACTGCAAATCGGTGGTCATCAGGTTGTCGACTTCGCGTATTTTCGAAAGGATGCCAAAGGTCTGACGTGAGATCGCCTTGCCGCAGGCGCCACGTGACACTTTACAGGCTGATTCGTACGTAGTCGCCTGAAGAACAGCTCTAACCGGGGAAGGAAAGACACTGCTGCCCCGGTTGGGCCTGAGCAGGGCGCGAGCCAGCACATCGGCCTGGCGTGGCAGCCGCAATGACAAGCCGATTGGGATGTCCACGACAACGGCCTCACACGCCTCGGTTAGCGCTAGAACCGCCGCGAAATTCGCAACCACGACCACGGCATCGATCGATTGCGGCTCACTGATGTCGGCCAAAACAACCACCCAGCCAGCGCGGCAACCATCAACACCGGCAACTAACACGCCGCTAGGTTAGCGCGTCTTGGATAAGTTGTGGTTCTAGATTTGTTCTCGCCACTAATCAGGGTCCGCCTAATCTCATCTCAGGCGGCCCTACGAGACCTGCCGGGCTAAAGCTAGTGGTTCGACCTGACGAATATGCATTAGGGAAGTCCCTTAGGGATAAGGGCTTAAATCTAGAACCTGCCAGGCGAAGCCGCACGAGGCGCTCCCGGGCCCAACCAGCACTAGAGATCTGGTACCGGAGGCGCCATCACGCAGATTCAACGCGTCAGTTACATGTTTTTGGTCGCAGGGTTGATCATTCTGGGTGCCGGATTGCTGTTTTCAACCGGCATCCTGGGCAATAGCCCAAGTCCTCAACCCGAGCAAAACGGGTTTCTCAAGATCGAAGCGACGGCGACAACCGCCGCTTCGATCCTTAACGATGAAAATCCCTTACCTCCGGCAGCGCCGCTTGACACGTCCATCGCGCTGGAAGCATCGGGGTTGGCAGACTCCGCAGATACTCAGAACGCGTTGGCGCCGGTGCCATCGTCCACGCCCGTCCCAGCGCCAACTTCCACGCCACTACCAATCGCAACCGCCACCGCGGCGCCGGCACCAACTTCTACACCCGTGCCTGCCCCGACATCGATTCCTACCATCATCCCGCCACCAGCCACGCCGATTCCGGCAACCGCCGTTCCAGCGACGGCTACGGCGATTCCTCCGACGGTCGTGGCGCCGCCGCCGCAATCGGTCAGTCTCGGTGCTTTGGAGCTGGAGCTATTCCAAAGCCACAATGTCGAACGCGCCAAGGTTGGCGTTGGTTCTCTTCAACTGGACCCCGTACTGGTTCAGATCGCTCGTCAGAGGGCACAAGACATGGCGGACAACAACTACTTTGCGCACGCGTCACCCAGCGGTGAAACCGCGTTCACCATCATGAACGAGCTTGGCTATTTCTATCTAATTGCTGGCGAAAACATCGCTCGAAACAACTACCCAAATGCTGAGTCTGCCAGTGTGGCAATGGATGGCTTCATGAATAGTCAGGGACACCGCGACAACATCTTGGACGATCGCTTCAACAAAGTCGGCGTTGGCTTGGTGATTGACAGTGCGGGGATGAAATACTTTGCCATTATATTCGCTGGCAATTAGGTCACACACTGGCTGGTCTGAGCAGCCGCCTTACATGTTCGCCCAACCAGCGGCACTCTAAGCGGCCGAGTCATGGCCCTTCTCGAAAAGGCCAGAGAAAAACCAAAAAAGAGCATGGCTCCCATACCATGCTCTCTCCAGCTGCGCGAGCTTCTAAATCTCTTGGTTGTCTTCGATGAAGTAAGAGGCGCAGGCCAAATCTATCCACTCTGGGGTAAATTCAGGCGTCCGCCGTTGGAAGCTACTGATATCTAGCAGCAGGTCAATAATGTCTCTCGGATGAACGCCACGAAAGTTGCGCCCCTTGGGCCAGTAGTAACGGTCAATTAGATAGCGCCCGTTCTCTGGTGCGAAGGCAATTCCATTCTTTTCGCAGACCCCGCTCAAGATCTCAAGAAAGCTCGCCTCATCTGGATCACCAACTTCAATCTTGTGGCGTATGCGCCGGAAGAAAGCCTCATCACCAAGTTTCTGGGGCGGGATATTGGTTGAAAACACCAACAGCAACTCAAACGGAATCTCGATTGTCTCTCCGCTGAGCAGAAAAAGGTGGTCAATGCGCGCTTCCATCGGAACAATCCAACGGTTGAGCAACTCCTTCGGCTGTACGAGTTGGCGTCCAAAGTCATCAATCACCAGAATGCCGCCGTTGGCCTTTATCTGAAGCGGGGCAAGATAGAATCGCGATTGCTCTGAATACTTCAGCTCAAGATCGGCCATTGTCAGCTCACCGCCAGTGATAATCAACGGCCGGTGTGAAAGTACCCAGCGTTGATCCAATCGATGGTCGGGGCGAGTTGAGGAGAGCAATCCCGGGGCTACCTCGGGCGTCTCAGGAATCTCAGCCTCTTGGTGAACCCTTGGGTCGAAAACACGGATTGTCTGGCCGCTGACATCAATCGCGTGGGGGATAAGAAGGATCTCTCCCTTGAGCATTCGGCCGATGCCCTTGGCGATCGAACTCTTACCGTTACCAGGGTCTCCGTAGAGGAGCAGTGAGCGCCCGGAGTTGACGGCCCGGCCGACAAGGTCGCGCGTCGTCTTATTCAGCACCATCTCCGACATCGCCTCGTTGACGGTCGCAGCATCGACACTGAGATTGCGAATCGATTGCTGATGAACGACCTGGAGCCAGTCCTCGTAAGGAACAGGTGCCGGGCCAAGGTACTGATTGCCCGCGAGTGCCTCATCAGCCTTGCCGACGCCCTTATCCGAAAGCGAGTATTGATACTGCTGTTCACCCAGACCAACCGAGCCGATGACTTCGATGAACTTTTCCCGCTTCAGGAAGCCGAGAATATCCTCCATGACGCTGAAGGGCAGCGCCATGGCCTCGCAAATCTCACGGGCGGATGGCCGTCCGCGATAGTGGATGGTCTTGACGCAAAGATCCACCAACTGACCAAAGTCCACGCCGGTGTCATCAACCGTGGTCGGCTGTGGACGAAATGGAGTCTGATAAGACGACTCTGACGGCACACCGCTAACGGTGTCCTCTTGGCGGGCAAGTGCCTCCATATAACCAAGGTCTCCTAATTCGGCGATTGGTCCTTGAAGAATAATCGGCCAAATCGGGCTGCACCGTAGGCGTGGGTCGAATCAAGGAGACGCTGCGCGAGACAAGCTCTTGGAATCCAGCTGAAGTGCCGGCGATCGAAACCCTAACAGGACTGATGCTTTAGACGGGTCCGGGACCGGAGGTCGCGGCCCAGGCCCCGCCTCCTGTTCCTCGATCCTCCGGTCCGTTCCCGATGGACATATCCCCCAGATTAGGGGGACGGCAGATATTCGATTTTTATTTGAGCTTCAGTTTGCTCAAGACTGCGGGCCCGCAAGCCGATCTTATCTAGTGAATCGCTGGTATTAGGCGCAATGGTGGCATAAAGTTTCGCGTTAAGTCAAGCCAATGGACGCAGTTTCTCCTGGATTCAAGTCAACCATTGCAATCTTCAGGTTCACTGGGCGGGTTCCGGCAGTGGTTGGATAACTTACCGAAGCCATAAAACATGGCTGTTTCAGGGCTGGAAGATCTTCGATCGAAATCTGCCCTTGGAGCAACAACCCAAAAGCCGCGAAGAAACCGGCCGAAAACAATAGTAGACAAAAGCTTAAAGAGGTGCTTGTTGAGATTCCTGGCCGTTTTCGTTTTGCTCGGTAGTGTCCTCCTCGCGGCCTCCGTGAGCGCGGATGAAGAGCTCCGCCTGCAAATAGCAGCAGTCAAGGAAGAGCCAGGAGAACTTACCGTTGTCGTCAGCGCCTTTGACGGCGATGGCAACCCACTCGCAGACCTGACCCCGGCAAACTTCCGGGCAGCCCTGGACGAAACCTCGCTCTCTATTTTATCGATTGATATCGACTCAGCCGAGCGCATCACCACCGGGGTCGTGCTGCTGGTGGATGTTAGCGGCAGCATGCTCGGCGAACCAATGATTCAAGCCAAGGCGGCAATGCAGGAGTTCGTCCTCAATCTTGATCCCCAAGACGAAGTCGCCATACTTCGCCTCGGAAGTGACGGAAATCCAAGATTTTACTACCGACCGCAACTTGCTATTTCAAGCTATCGACAGCCTCGAAACCTCTTGGTAACACGGCCCTTTACGACGCGGTAATAGATGGCACAAGAAAGGCTTCCGAATTTAGGACCGCCCGTCAGATGCTGGTTTTTCTCAGCGATGGCTTGGCCACGGTTAACCAAGAGAAGCGTGCCGAATCAGTGATTGCCGCCGCCACGAGCGGCGCCATCATCGTGGCGGTTGGACTAGGCGACGGCGTCGACGTCGAATACCTCACTGAGATAACCGAGGCTAGCGGTGGCCTGCTTTTGGAGGCAGATACGCCGGCTGCTCTGCGCCAGGAATATATAGACCTCGCGGTGTCGCTACGTAATCAGTACACGCTTCACATTGCCGTCCCACCATCCGTAGACCGAACCGTCGCCGCTACTCTATCAATCCGGATTGGGGTACGAGTTGAGAGCGCCGTCGCGGAGGTGGTTCTCGAGCCGCTGACGGGCGCCATCTCTCCACCCTTTACCTTGACGGTGAGTGGCCTTGTCGCGGGTCAGGAGATCAATTCCACGGTCACAGTGGTGCCCGATCCGATGGAGGAGGTCACGATTGCCAAGGTCGATTACTACGTGGGCGACGAACTGGTTTTCACAGCGAATGAGGCGCCATTTAGTTTCCAACTGGATGGATCGATTTTCGAATCGGGCACCCAACTGCTCAGGATCGAGGCTACCGACACAAGTGGCCGAGTCGGCGGCACCCAAGTGGCCTTTGCCGTTCCTCTCCCACCTCCTGTCAGCCAATTCGATGAGTTGGCACCAACATTTGTCATCGGCGGCGCTGTTATCTTCGTCGTCCTCCTGATCGTTCTCCTCATTAGTCGGCGAAAACCGCGAACCGAATCCTTCGTCGATCGCGTAAGACCATGGGAAGGGAAAGTTGCTGAAGACGCTACTTCTTCCTCGTCGATAGAGGAATGGCCGGAGGCGAAACGGGCAGTGGCTCCTGCTCCGGTTCAAGAACTTGGCCGGCTTGTGGTCATGAACGAGGCGGCAATTCGCAATGGCGATTTGTCAGCTATTCACGACTTCCAGGTCGGCGGGGCGCCCGTAACGTTAGGCACGGCCTCATCCTGTGAAATCAGAGTCGAAGACGAGGCAGGCGAAATTGCCGGTGACGAAGCCCGCCTCTGGATTCAACGCGGGCGCTTGGTTTACCACAAGCTGACCACCCTTAGCGCAATGGCAACCACCGGCGTGCAGAGCGGCTGGCTATTTTTGGAAGACGGAGAGGAAATCCGCCTCGGCGAATACCGTCTCCTTTTTCAAGCCGAAGCAGGAACGACGGCAAGCGATGGGGTCGTTGCTGACCAAGAAGTTCAACTGAACCCACCGAACCTAGGACTGTCTCCAGAGGTCGAGCCAGACACGCTGGTCCCAGAACAGACTTGGCCGCCACCACCCGACGACCCGTCGCTAAACCCGCAAAGCTCGTAAGTCTTTAGTTCTAACCGTTGCGACCGACCTTCTCATTGAGGAGTTTTACATGGCATCAGGCTCTCTGGAGGCAACCGCCCCTTCGGATGACAAATCAGCAGCAGAAGAACAGGTCCGGCAAGCCCGTGAAGAGGAAAGACGCCTGGTTCAGAGCGCAATCGCTCACGATGCGGTCGCGTTCTCAGCGCTATACGACCTCCACGTGGTGCGGGTCTACCGCCACATCTACTACCTCGTTCATGATGTAAAGCAAACCGAGGACCTTACAGCCCAAATTTTCTTAAAGCCTGGGAGGCGATCGCTCGCTATAAGGAACGCGGAGCGCCCTTCCTTGTCTGGCTCTTGCGTATCGCCCACAACCTAACGGTGAGCTATCTACGCTCCAAGAGAGACCACGGCACGCTTGAGGACGCCTTTGTCGACCAGAAATTGCGCGGCAATCCCCAACAGGCACTCGACCTGGCGACGGACGAGCAAAGTGTCCGTGACGCGGTACTCAAGCTCAGGGATGAGCAACGCCAGGTAATCTTGCTGCGGTTTGTTGAAGAGCTTGACTACCGTGAAGTCGCCGACTTGATTGGTAAGAGCATACCGGCGGTGCGGGTTATTCAGCATCGTGCCTTGGGCAACCTGCGAAAAATAATGACAGCCTAGCTGCGGATCTCTAGCTTGCCGTCGAATCTAAAGGTACAACGACGAAGAGGAAGGCCTTTCGGTCATGAAACCAAACAAACTTTTCCCCGCTGAAATTGACGCTGAAGCAGACGTGAGGGCGGTAGCCGAGAAAATTCAGCCGCTGCCGAGTACGGTGACGCCGTCCGCTCGATTCATAAGACAGACACGCCAGCGTCTTTCACGTTTGACCTCTCAAAAAATCCACGTCTCCCGCAAAGCCGCCTAAGCGCCGCGGCGCTAAGCACGAGCTGCATTCTTATATCCAGACTCGTCACACGCACCCCTTTGAGTATTCGTGCCAGCCGCCGCCGATTTTCTGGCGGTCGGATTCCCTGGTGCGTTTTTTTCAATACGCAATCCTGATTTCGGCATGTCCGTGCCCAGTGACTCACGGGAGCGATGTCACCGCGAGCCTCGGCAAAGAAAACTTTTTCTATATAAGGGTTAACCCTTTAGGTCGCGCCACGGAGTGCCGATTAAAGATAGGAAGAAAAGGCGGTCGCCCTCGGGGGCGGTGCCAGCAACGGAGGTAGCGCCTAGAGATAGCTTTAGATAAGCATCATGACCGTAAGAGCTCGGAACTGGATTCCGGGTTCCGGATCTGCCCTCTTGCAGGTCCGTTGCCAGTAGGGGCGCAGGCCAGGATGGTGTCTGTTCTCCGTAGCGGACAAAACTCTCAGCACAAGGAGAACTAACTTGCAGCTTGTAAACAACTTCCTAAACAACCTAGTGACGCGGATGTCCACATTCATCGAAGAGAAGCGTGAAGAAGGACAGACTCTGGTTGAGTACGCGCTGATCATCGCTCTGATTTCTCTACTGGTTATTGGTCTTGTGGCGATCTTGGCGCCTGAGCTCACCAACACGTTCACCGACATCGCCAACGCTCTGTCGGGCAGCCCTGATCCCAATTGACGGCACGCTGGGCACCGGCCGCTCCCTCTCTTTCACGATTCCCAAAGGGATGCGCGGTATCGCTATCAACGCTTCTGAGGTCCAAAACGCCGGCGGTCTAGTCCTGCCAGGTGACTACGTCGATATCTTGGTCGTTTATGACCTGGAGTTCGTCGTTGGCGGTGATCCGACCAAGCGTGAAACGGTTGATTCTTACCTCGTCCAGACTCTATTGCAAAATATTGAAGTCCTGTCCGTTTCGCAATCGGTTGTAGACACGGTTCCTGATGCCACACCGACAGCTGGCGGCCAAAGAGTTCGTAACAGTAAGGCAGCAGCCTTGCCAGAGGCTGTAACGGTAACCCTGTCCGTGACACCCGAACAGGCTCAGCTCCTCTATCTGGCCGAAAGCAACGGCCGCATTCGCCTCTCGGTTAGAGCATTCGGTGACGCCGATGAACAGCCAATCGAATACTTGATTGAGCCTGACATCTTCCCGCCGAACATTCCGAATCCGTTCGAGCTGTAAGCCATCGAAGGTCATTCGGGGGGATAGGAGGCCGATCTTTTGCCCAAAAATCTTGACATCGTAGTCGTCGACCCAGACGTTAACAGCCGGGCCGACACCACACGGGCTCTAGCGCTTAGCAATTTCAATGTATCTGGGGAGGCCTCTTACGGCATTGACGCCGTGACCATGGTCAAGGACAAGAACCCGGAAATCGTGGTTCTGAGCATGGACGAGCCGATCGCTCGCGCAACCCAGACAATGAGTTCGATCGCCGACGCACTGCCGGACACGCCGATAATCGTCTACTCCGGCCTTTCAGATGCTGCCTCCGTTCGCCGGGCAATGGTGGCTGGCGCTCGTGATTACCTGGTCAAGCCGCCTCGTCCTGAAGAGCTTGCTCGCGCCATCTACAGCGTGCTTGAGCAAGAGGAGAGACGCCGTTCTAGAGCGTTGGGAGACACGGCTTCGAGCGCCGCCCGCGGCACGGTTCTAACCGTGTTTGGCGCCAAGGGCGGCATTGGTAAGACAACAATTTCGACAAACCTTGCCACTGCACTGGCTAAAAATTCCAACAGCAGCGTTGCCATCGTTGATATGGACACTCGTTTTGGTGATGTCGCGATCATGATGGATGTCGTTGGGCGTGAGTCGATTTCCGAGTATCTGGTCCAACACAGCAGCGGAGTTGAAATTCTGCCCGCACCGCTTCATCCAACCGAGTGGGGCTCGATCAGCCGTCAACATATCTCGAAAATTGTCGACTTGCTGGCACAGACCCACGACTACGTTGTAATTGACACGCCGGGAGCCTTTAACGAGCTAGTGGCTACAGCGCTGGAAGACGCGAACATCATCTTGCTTGTGACCAGCATTGACCTGGCCAGCATCAAAGACACGGCCTTGGCTCTGGAAATGTTGCGCGCTGCCTCGGTGTCCGAGGACAAAATCAAACTGATCATCAATCACTCAACTTCGGCGAATAGTCTTCGTCCGGAGGACGTGGAGAGGGTCCTCGATTACAAGGTGTTTTGGCGAATCCCTCACGACGTTGCCGTAAGCAACAGCAACCAATTGGGACAGCCGATTGTTCTTGCAAAGCCATATGCTCGCGCTTCACGCGCCATTACGGACATTTCCTTGGCCTTGTCCGGACTGAGACGAGAGCGCCGTGGCTTCCTAAATCGGGTTTTAGGCCGTTAATTCGGCATTCTTGAGGGGGATTTCAGCGTGAACGACTCCGGAGCGCAAAAACCGGTCTTTACATCGCCGCCGGCGAACAAGGGCCAAGCCACGCGTAATCCGCTGCTCCAATCGAGCGAAGCGTTCAACGAGCTCAAGTTTCGTCTTCATCAGCGACTGATCGAGGAGCTAGATCCCTCCAAGATCGAGGCTGGCGATTCCCCGAAAGGGCGAGAGCTTGTCGAAGGGGCTTCACGCGCGATCATTGCCGCCGAAATGCCGGGCGTGGTCGGATTTAGCCGTGATGAGCTCATCTCCGCCGTAACCGACGAGATTCTCGGCTACGGGCCGATAGAGCCCTTGCTGCAAGACGCGTCTGTCTCAGAAGTCATGGTTAACAGCCCAGACACGGTGTACTTCGAAAAGGAAGGCCGTCTCTACCTCAGCCCAATCCGGTTCCGAGACAACACACACATCGTTCGGATTATCGAGCGCATCCTCGCCCCGTTGGGCCGCCGCGTCGACGAATCCTCACCCATGGTGGATGCGCGCCTGCCTGACGGCTCACGTGTGAATATTGTCGTCCCGCCGGTTTCGCCCAAAAGCCCGACCATGACCATTCGAAAGTTCCGCTCGGACAAGATGACAATGGACGACTTGGTCGGAACCGGTTCATTCACGCCTGAGCTCTCAGAATTCATGCGCGCCTGTGTTCAAGCCAAACTGAACCTAATCATTTCGGGTGGTACCGGTTCAGGAAAGACCACGCTGCTCAACGCCCTGTCCGGATTCATTTCCGATGCGGAGCGCGTCGTTACCATTGAGGATCCAACAGAACTGAAGCTCCAACAGAGCCATGTCGTTACCCTCGAAGCGGGGCCGGCGAGCCTCGAGGGACGCGGAGAGGTTTCTCAACGTGATTTGCTTCGGAACTCATTGCGCATGCGTCCAGACCGGAGAATCGTTGGTGAGGTCCGCGGCTCAGAAGCCTTCGACATGATGCAGGCAATGAACACCGGCCATGAAGGGTCAATCAGTACGGTACACGCCAACACGCCACGTGATGCCCTGGCTCGCATTGAAAACATGATCTTGATGGCGAGCCTTGAACTCCCTTCACGCGCCATTAGAGAGCAGATTTCCTCAGCTTTGAACCTGATCATTCAGATATCACGAATGAGCGATGGAACCCGGAAACTGACCCACATCAGCGAGGTGGCTGGCATGGAAGGGGAAGTTGTCACCATGCAAGACATCTTCCGTTTCCAGCAAACCGGCGTTGACGCCGAAGGTCAGGTTCTAGGTGAATTTAAATCCACCGGCATCCGGCCCCTGTTCGCAGAACGATTCCAGAGTCTAGGAATCAATTTGTCTCCAAATATCTTTTCCGGAACGATGGCAGCTTAACGTGGATATAATCGCGCTCGCCGCTGCCCTTTCAGTCATGGGCGCCATCATCGTCGGCGTTCTGACGTTTTATCAGTCCTCGGCCAAACCACGAGAGGCTACTGACCGCCGGCTCGGATCCCTGCTCGGACAGTCCTCGGGCTTGGAGGTTACCGTTGACCAATTTGTCGGCCTCAGGCCAAAGAGGGCCGGCAAATTCCCAATCGTCAGCAGCCTGCTGGAAGGCAAAGCCTGGACTGAGGAAACCGCCAAGCGGCTTGAGCGCGCCGATATTCGTCTTACTGTTTCCGAATATGTCAGCTTGCGGATTTTCCTGGGACTGGGTTTGGCGGCGATCGGCTTTCTGGTGATCGGTTCAGGACCCGCCGGGATTGGAGCAATTGTCGCCGGCGGGCTGATCGGCTATGCCCTGCCGTCGCTCTATGTCGGCAGAACCGCAAGTAAAAGGGCCAGCAAGCTAAACAAACAACTGCCGGATGCGCTTACCCTGATTTCAAATTCAATCAAAGCAGGCTTTGGCCTCATGCAAAGCCTCGATCTTGCCAGTAAAGAACTGTCCCATCCGTTTTCCACAGAGATTCGCAGAACCCTCTACGACATGAACGTGGGCGCAGCCAGCGGCGATGCGCTTCAGGCCATGGCAGAGCGTTGCGGCAGTGAGGATATGGAAATCGTGGTCACCGCGATGCTGATTCAGCAATCCTCCGGGGCAACCTATCGGAGATTCTTGACAACGTTGCCCACACGATGCGTGAGAGAACCCGTATCCGCGGCGAAATCAAAACTCTGACCTCGCAACAGATGCTTACTGGATTTGTCATCGGCGGGCTGCCAATTGCCATGGTCGGCTTATTCTCGATGATAAACCCGGAGTACATGAAGCCCTTGTTCACAGAGACAGCCGGCCACGTGATGCTTGCAGGCGCCGCTATCCTTGAATTCTTTGGCATCTTGCTGATTCGCCGCATCCTGGCAATCGAAATCTAGGCGATGGAGGCTTAAAGGATGCTATTAGTCGTTGCCAGTCTGCTCGTCTTCGCCGCTATTTTTTCCCTCGTAGTCGGCCTCAGTTGGCGTAATGACACTGCTCTTGACTCTCGAATGGCAAAGCTTCGCGGCGACGAATCGTCCAAGTCCTATCGCGCGTCCGTCCAGCAGGACTCCGTGGGTACGCGCGTAATCGGGCCTTTGGCCGGATCGCTCGGACAAAAGCTAGAAAATGTCCTGCCAACGTCGTGGGTGCGCAGCTTTGAGCGCCAGTTGATAAGCGCCGGTGAACCAATCACGTTAAAGGGTTTCCTGGTGGCAGCATTCTTGACCGAGGCCGTCCTGCTATTGTTCGGGCTAACCATTCTGAGCGCCGGCAATCTCCAAGGCATGAAAGGCATTATTGCCGTCATAGCGGCGGCGGGGCTCGGGCTTTACATGCCGAAAATGTGGCTGAGTAGCCGAGTACGCGGCCGCCAAAAGATCATTCTCAAGAGCCTCCCAGATGCATTTGACCTGGTAACCACCTGTGTGGAGGCCGGTCTCGGCCTTGACGCGGCACTTGCGAGGGTGGCCGAAAAGGAAGATGGACCGTTTGGCGAGGAACTGACCATCACGCTACGGGAGATTTCGCTTGGAAAGCTCCGGCGTGACGCACTCAAACAACTGTCTGACCGGTGCGGTATCGATGACCTCACCACCTTTGTAAACGCGGTTATTCAGGCTGAATCCATGGGCACAAGCATCGCCACCGTGCTCAGAGTCCAAGCCGATCAAATGAGAACCCGCCGGCGGCAGCGAGCGGAGGAACAGGCCCAACAAGCACCGGTGAAAATGATTTTTCCCCTTGTGCTCTGCATTTTCCCAACCCTCTTTATCGTAATTCTTGGGCCGGCAGCGCTGAGCGTCTACGATCAGCTGATAAAGGGATGAGGCCATGATTGTACGCAATACCGAACGTGAATCTATTCTCGGCGAGGCCATCGAGGTTGCTGAGACGGCCGCGCAGCGGGTCAAAGGGCTTCTCGGCCGTGACGCTCTGGCCGATGGCCAGGGCCTGCTGTTCAAGCATTGCTCATCCATGCACACCTTCTTCATGCATTTCCCCATCGACATCATTTACACCGACAAGAAGGGGAAGGTGTTGAAGCTAGCGCCCGGCGTCCGCCCGTTCAAGCTGGTAGCGGCGCCGTTTCGCTCCTTCTACGCGGTGGAGCTTCCCGAAGGCGCAATTCACCGATCAAAAAGCAAAGTCGGCGACCACCTCGTGTTCGATGAAGAGGCATACGAAGAGCCGAGCGACACGAAACTCGAGCTTGACCAGTCCGCCTGATTCCAACGGCTAACAGCAAAAAAAACAGGTCGCCGCAGCGACCTGTTTTGCTTTCTCGTCCAACCGTGTCAGTCATGGAATCGTTAGAATTTGGCCAATATAAATCAGGTTCGGATCGTCCAGTCCATTTTGCTGGGCGATCGAGTCGGCGCTAGTGCCAAACCGGCCGGCAATACCATACAGAGTATCGCCCGCTTGAACCTCGTACTGCTGGCCCGAAGAACCCGCCGAAGGATTGGGGCCGCTGGCAGCAACAATGCTGCTCCCAGGAAGAGTGATTTCTTGGCCGATGTAAATATAATTTGGATTGGTCAATCCATTGAGCAAGGACAATTCTTCGATGCTCGAACCATAGGCCTCGGCGATCGCACCCAGCGTGTCACCATTTTGGACCACGTGGACCACCACCCGCGTCACCGGTGGCGGCAGGTCACGCAGAAGCGACAGAATATCGCCACCGGTGACGCCGTAGCGCCAGACGCTTACGAATTCGCTGCCGTTGGCAAACGCGCCCTCGACAAAAGTACGCCATTCATCCTGATCTGAAGACGCTCCTTGACCAACCGGCACTACCTTCAGATTGAGGTCAGACAAGAGTTCATGGGAAACCGTCTGAAGGAATTCCGGCGTGATTCCACCAGTCGGCACTGGGTAGCCGCTTTCGCCGAACTTCGTGTAATTTGCCGAGGTATCAAAAGTGCGCCAGTAAAGTTGCGGTGCGATTACATCAGAAAAGGCCGCGAATTCTTGCAACGGTATCGCATCGATGAGCCAGGGCCTGGCATCGATCGATAGCACGACAGTGGCGTCCGGCTGGAGCCGTCTCAGTTCGCGCCCAAACGCCACGGCATCGGCATCTGAGCCCCGCCAAAAACCGGAATGAGGCTCCACGTCCAGGTGAATGCTCTGAGCACCGGCTTCAAGCACGTCAGCCGCCATCCTTGCCTCACGAATCGGGTGGGAGCCGTTAACCACGGTCCAAGCGTGAAATGGCACGCCGGCGCTTTTGAAGTAATTCGCCAGCACCCGAACCTGATCTGGGCCACTCACCGCAAAAGGCGACTGGTCGTACTCCGACATCCACTGCAAACCGTCATGAGTCTTGAGCACAATGCCAAGGCCGTAGTCGCGCAGGCTAAGGGCAATCTCATTGGGCTCCGCGTCAGTGGAAAACTGCCAAACCCAGACCAGATGTTTCGGTCCGGATGAGGCGGACAGGGCTTGAGCCGGCTTGACGTCTCGGCCGAGGAACAGGCCACCGAGCCCGGCGGCGAGCGAAGCGCCCAACAGATTCCTTCTGCTCAAACGGAACGGCGGCAGGGAAGGGATACGCCGAGTCATACCGGAATATTACATAACGGCTGAGCCGTCTTGTCAAATTTCGATCGCAGCCCGAACTGTCGTGCCTGATCAAATATCATGAGTTCTGCTCCAAGAAAATTGCCAAAGAGCCGGCACTGCATACTTAAACACTGTCAGTGCCTCGGCGTATCTTGGGATACGTTCTCGGGACCAATGGCAGCTGGTCAGGAAGCTTCTTGGCCCGGTTTTCTTAGACAACCCTGCGGGACACCAGCGCGTAGAAGTCTCCTAGCCGATTAATCGGCCAGGTTGAGCCAAATCGATCATCAAGGCTGGTGAGAGTTCGAATTTTGCCTGGGTGGCGTTTTGCGAAGCCCTTGAAGTACGGCGGCGGCGCAAAGACACAGAACGAGCGCAGGGCGACAGTCTCGAAATCAGACCCGATCGCTGCTTCTAATTTGCCCGGTCCGTGATACCACGTGCGTACCTTACTGCCGCCGATATTCGCCTCAGCGCCGCCACGCGAAAATCGCCGAAACGCTGTACGAATTTCACCTCGAAACGCTTGTAGCATCTCCCATGGGCAGAGTGGCGGCATGACGACCAGGACCGCTTTCCCACCGGGCTTAAGCAGCTGAGAGAAGTGGCGTGTCACTGACCCAGGGTCAGAGACGCAGTTGAGCCCACCTAGATTGGAGAAGACGAGATCGTAAGGTCCCTGACCCAGAGCCCCGATCTCAGTGTTTGAGAGGTTTTCGAATGTGATTCGTCCCCCAACTTCCGGTTGACGCGCCTTCTCAGCCAGTGAGTCCAGCATGCCTGGAGCGACATCTGTTGCATGAACCCGGTAGCCCTTGGCGGCGAAAAAAGCCGCATCCAGCCCACTCCCGCAGTTGATCTCAAGGATCGAGCCGCTCTCTGGCAATTCTTGCTCCACCATCTTGCGAATCTGAGCCCGCATCCAGGCGACTACGGGATGAGACTCGGCCAGCGCGTCGTACTCTGAAGCCATAGCCGAAAAGCCGCTTTTGATAGCCTCAAGGTCGGTTGGACTTGACGAAGACATCGAAGCGTTAGCGCTGCCGTTCATTCGCAGTTGTTGTTGAGCTTGTACCAGCGGCCAGGTCAAGCTCCTCCTTTTGCGTCGACGGTTTGCCGGCCTCGCTGCGGCTGAGTCTTACCGGTACAGAGCTTTCATTGTGCTTCGCTCGCCGGCGCTCCAGGTCGACGCGTGCACGATGCACTGGCAGCCACAAAACGTCTCGCGCGAGAGCAAGCGCGTTTCTAAACTTGCCGTGCCATACCAATCCGAACGCCGTCGTGGCAGCGCTGCCCCGTTGGGTCGCCTTCTGGATGCGAAACTCCGCATGCAAAGCATCGTGCAATCGATGATAGAAAGCCGTCGAATACGGGCTGTCAAAGAGCATCGGCATCTCTTGCGAGTCAGTCCAGTTGCCACCTTGGTTCATGGAATCCTTGACCCGCTCGTAAAACGGAGTTCCCGGCAGGGGGTAAGACACCGACATGCCGATATCGTCAGGCTCGCAGTCGCGGACGAGCTCTAGCGTCTCTTGGATGTCGGCCCAGTCCTCGCCTGGGTAGCCGAATTGGAGAAACAAAGCGGCATGAATGCCCCGGCCTCGAAGCCCACGCGCCGCTTCCCGCGTCTGAGCAACTATTGTCCCTTTTTCCATGGCATCGAGGATCTTCTGCGAGCCAGACTCGGCACCGATCCAAACCGTCTCACAACCCGCCACACTGAGGGCATCGATCTCTCCAGGCCGCAACAGGAGATCAGCTCGGCTCAGACATTTGAATGGAATCGGCTGACCTTGCCGCTCGATAAGGTCGGAAAATTCTGGCAGCCAGCCTGGCTTGATAGCCAAGATGTCGTCCATAAACCAGAGGTGATCTGCGCCCAAATCGCGAAGTGTTTCAATTTCGGCCGCGACACTAGCCGGACTTCGAGCGTTGTAGCGCTGGCCCCATATTGGCTTGGCGCACCAATTGCAATGAAACGAACAGCCCCGGGAAGTGACAAGATTCATTGAGAAACGCCCGTGACGCTGCCAGGCGGCACGATAGCGGTCAAGGTCGAGGAGATCGCGTGCTGGTTCCGGCAGAGAGTCGAGCTCGCGCATCACCGGGCGGCGGCCTGTAGTCACGGTCTCTCCCCATCGGGTCTGATAAACAAGCCCGGTGACGGATGCAAAGTCCGCACTGTTCGATTCCAGAGTTCGAATCAGTTCCACGACGGTCTCATCAGCCTCACCGACGGCAACAAAGTCGGCGCCGCGGGCCAAGTAGGCTTCGGCATTGTCAGTGACGTCGGCACCGCAGACGATGACTGGGCAGCCACGAGATTTGGCCGCTCCAATCATTTCAAAGGCAGCTTCGCGCATGTTGAGCAGACACATTTTTGAGAGGTAGTTGAAGTTGTCCTCAAACAGTACCGCGACATCGGGAGCGCCGGTGTCCAGCATCTGCGCCCAGCCCTCGGTTGAGGTCTCCAGCATCGCATCGAACAATCCAACGTCATGGCCAGCCTCTCGCAGCATTACCGCGGCATACAACGTGCCGATTGGCGGGTAGGGCTGCATTGCTTTCCAGAGCTTGGGATCGAATCGCAAGAAATAGGAGTGGCCGACCAGCACGCGGCTCATTGACTGGCCCCGACTAATCGCTGCAGGCGCTCTTCAATCATTCCGCGAGTGCGTTCGCCCCACGCTTCAAAATGCCCCTTGCACTTCGTTTGGTCGAATGCTGCTTCGCTGCCAGCCTGCCGCCTTAGCTCAGCCCCTTTGTGTGAGAGCAGCCAAGCTTCCAGCCAGTCAAAAGGCTTCGTTCCCAGAAGCGACTCGTCGACTCGTCGAATAGTTGATACGGGTTCGATTTTCTCTGTTAAGAAGGGCATAGGCGCGTTTGGCAACTGATCATGGCACCAGACGTTTTCGGCCATCATCTTGGCGTAAGCGGAGGTGGGGCCAGCCGGGACCATCTGGAGCAATTCCCGAGCCGTGTAAAGGTTGCGCTCCGGCAGGGCCAAGGCGGCCTCTGAAAGCAGGTAATTGGGGCAGAGGGTGACACCCTGTACCGCGGCGATGCGAACCACAATCATGGTCATAGCCCGCGTTAGCCACACACGGCCAGGCCCTGTTACGATCAAGTAATCGATATCACTATCTCGCTCGGCATTCTGCACGGCTAAGGAACCGGTGAGCGCCACCATACGCACGAAAGGCAGCCGCGAAATCAGGCGACTGTAGCCTTCCGCCGTACCCCGCAGCGTCGCAGAGCTCGTTTGACGGCGTTCTCGAATGCCGGCGAGATGTTCGCGCTCCTGCAACGTGACATAAGGCGGAACTTTACTCAGCACATCCGGCACAAGCCTGCCATTTTCCAGCACTTCCTCCACTTGAGTCAGCGTGGCTTCTATCGGCAGCCAGTGCCAAATTTCAGTCGGCGTAAGCGGATAATCAAAAACGTCGGAGTAAACAACAGCTTCCAGTACCGCCGTTTCGAGAATTGAAAGTGGGGGCGAGACGGCTCGAATAATTCTTGCGGGTGAGGTGCCTTCAATCGCCGTCCAAGCGCCTGGAAAATCGTCCAGCCAGCCGTGAACGTCAACCCGAGGCCAAAAATGGCGGTATAGACGGCAATTGGCCAGGCATGGGCATTAACCGCGGTCTGGCTAGTGTGAAAGTTAAGCGCAGCCAGCGCGATCTCGGGGATGACGATCAGGGCAATTGGGCTTTGGTAGCGCAGCCGCATCCAGTCCTTGCTTTCTTTACCAATCCCGAATTTTGGCGTGCGCTCAAAAACGCCGCGCCTGCCAGACGCGGCTCGCCATGCCGCTCGAGCCGTTGTCAGCATCATACCCGCGCCAAGCAGGCTCAGGAGTACGATAAATGGCACCAAACGCCACCAACGGCGCTCGAGTTGCTGTTGTGCGACTGTGAACAACGCCAGCGGAGCGAACCCGGCGATATTGGTCAATGCCAAGAAGCTAAAAATCGAAAGCAGTGTTGGATAGCGCGTCGCTTCCGCTAGCAGCAGTGGATAAAGCAATGACAGGGAAAGCAGCAGCAGATGAATGGCGTAGCCCGAAAGATGCAGTGTCGCCGAAATCTTGAGGCGCAAGGAATGGCCCGATTGCCAAACACGCGGAATGTAATTCGCGGCACACTCAAGACTTCCCTGAGCCCAGCGCTGCTGCTGCCTACGGTAGGCATGGAAGCTGACTGGTAACTCGGCGGGCGATTCAACCTTCCGCAAGTAAGCGGCGCGCCAGCCCTTCAGGAAGGCTCGATAAGACAGATCAAGGTCCTCGGTCAGCGTTTCGTGGCTCCAGCCACCGGCGTCGGTAATCGCATTGCGACGCCAAATCCCGGCTGTGCCGTTGAAGTTGAAAAAATATCCGGCCTGCCATCGGGCCTGTTGCTCGACTGAGAAGTGTCCGTCAATCGAAAGTGACTGCAAGAAGGTAAGTGCAGACTGCCCTCGATTCGTGTGACCCCAGCGGGTCTGTACAAACGCCAATCCTGCGTCGGCATGGAGCACCGGATAGGTGCGCTTGAGAAAGTCTGGCGAAGGAATAAAATCAGCGTCGAATATGGCAATATACGCCGCGTCAGTCCTCTCTAGACCTGCGGCCAGCGCACCGGCCTTGTAGCCGGCACGGTCCTGCCGTCGCAGGACGGCAATCTCAAGGCCGCGGCTCCGCCAAAATTCGACGGCCTGGTCGACAATCGCTCGCGTTTCGTCTGTCGAGTCGTCGAGAACCTGAATCTCGAGCTTGTCGGGCGGATAATCGAAACGCGCCACGGCGTCTATCAGCCTCCGGGCCACATACATCTCGTTGAAGACGGGGAGCTGCACGGCAATCTTCGGCCACTCCTCGGGCACCAATTCGGGGGGAGAGGCCTTCCGTGTCCGCACGGCGATAAAGGTAAGGTGAAAAAAATTGGCGCCGTAGACAAAAAGCGCGGCAAGGATGCCAAAGTAGACCAGCAAGAGCGGGATGAAAAACAGGTCAAGCATCGGCAACCCGATCCACCGCCCGGCGATAGGTGACGATCCAGAGTCCGAGAATCAGCCAAAACCAGATACGGCCCGCTGTCAGGCTCCAGGTGTAATAGTCGAACAGCCCGATAATCTGCAGAGCCAAGAAGGCAGCGGAAACGCCGATTAATTCCGGAGTCAAGCGATCCCGCCGCAGCCAAAGCAAGATCAAGGGCGCCAGCATGATAACGCCATAGGCAAAGGCTCCCAGGATGCCGGTTTCCGCAGCTACAACCAGAATGGCGATGTGGGCCGGCGCGTAGTCGTATTGGAAGTCGGGGAAGTCCTCCTTCATTGCAGTGGGCAGGACACCGGCACCAACGCCAACCAGCGGATTGTCGACGAATATTTCATTGGTGTTCCGGGCCAGCGACTCACGTTCGCCAAGCGACCGCTGCTCCGGGCTTCCTACCGCCGGGGCGCTCGGGTTGAGACGCGCGCCGAGATAGTCTGAGTACGGCATGATCAAAGGAGCCGTGATGACGACCGCGACAAGACATGCGGCCGACCAAACCTTCAGCGCCGGCCAGTCACTGCGGGCCAAGAACAGCACAAGAGCGAGGCCAATGCCTGTGCCGAGTCCCAGTGCTGCCGAGCGAGAAAACGTCACGAACAGTGCCGCCGTGCCGAGTCCGAAGATCGCACATGCCACGGCCAGGGCTCCTTCTCGATAGCGGCTCAGGCTCGCCGCCAGCACTAGCAGCGAGACCGCGATGACACCACCAAGAATGTTTGGGTGATCGCTCAGACCTAGGCTCGCAAGATGGCCGGGGCGCTTTCCGTCCAAACTATGCTAATTCCGTTGACGCTCGGGTCGAGATCAAGCTCGCCTAAGTCTGCCAGCCCAAATGACTGCTGGCTGACGACTTGGCTAATCGCCAAAATCGCTTGAAACATAATCATTACGGCTATCGCCGGTGCGAGGCTTAGGGCACTCCGAACCTCGTTAACCACATAGAGGCCCAGAGCCATGAACCCTAGAAGCGTGACCGCGTTAAACAGCGCCAGGCCGCGGTCTTGCGAGAATGGAACCGAGAGAATAATTGCCACCGCAAGCACAATTACCGGAATTCGGACGAGAAGAGGTCCGAATTCAACCCTGCGTGGCCGTAAGAGGATGCTGACGCCCCAAAAACCCAGAACCCCAATCACGAACAGCTCATTCCAGAACAGGAGAAGGTCACGGAAGTCAGCGAAAACCGGTGGCAGCGGACGCTCACTCAGGAGAATTCGAGCGCGAAACGGGCTTAGAACGATGGCTCCGCTGAGCGCTAAACCAGCCGCGGTCGCTGCCACGGCGGCCAACTCCGTTCGTCGCTCTGCCGTGAGTATCGATCCGGAGAGGCTCCTCACCTCAGTTAACGCCATAGAGCTTTCTCGTTACCACGCCTTCGGCTATTTTCCTGGCGGCCCGGAAGCATGACTGTCACGGCGCGTCGCAGGACTCGATCGCGTTGTGAAACGCTTCGATGAACCTGGGGACATCGAAGCGGGCGGCAGACGCTGCCAAATCGCTGGTCTCCAGCTCGCGGTTCTGCGCTTGGGTCATGGCCTCTCCGACCGCCCCCGGGGTTTGGCTCTGAAATAAGAACCCTGTGACCCCGTCATCAATGATCTCCAAGGCGCCACCGGCTGCAAACGCGACCGGCGGCCGGCCGCTGGCCTGCGCTTCCACGATAACGAGACCGAAATCCTCTCTGCCCGCAACGACCACCGCCGCGCTCTCGGCCATCATCCGTCTGACTACAAAATCGGGTTGCCAGCCCAGAATTCGCACCGACGGTCCCGCCATCTGTCTCAGCCGGCCGAGCTCTGGACCGGTGCCGATTACATCTAACGAAAGTTCGAACCGGTTTGCTGCCTTGACGACCAAGTCCACCCGTTTTGACGGCACCAGGCGGGATACTACGAGGAAGCGATCTGACCAATCGGTCCCGGGCCGGAAACGCGAAAGCTCCACCGGCGGATAGACGACCGTGGCACACCGCCCATAGGCCATCTCGATGCGCTCCGCCGTGTATTTGGAGTTGGCGAAATAATTAGTGACTCGCTGAGCCGATTCGATATCTAGACGGCGCAGCTTCCGGAGCAGCGGTGAGACGAGTTTCTTCAGCCCGGATCGGCCGCGAAAGTAGTCGGCTTGATTCCAGAGGAAGTGGGCGGGCGTGGAGCAGTAGCAGACATGCTTGGCGCCCTGAGAGGGGCGAACGTGGTGTCCAAAGGCGCTGGAGCTTGAGATGACTAGATCGCTTTCCGCAACATCGAGTGAAGCGACAGCTCTAGGCAACGCGGGCAGCATCACCTTCAGCGGCACGTGGCTGGCGTAGGGTTGAAGAAAGCTGGTTTTCCATGGCCGTCCACCAATGGTGGCAACCGGCACGACTTCGGGACGATGCACCGAAGTCATTAGGCTGGCCGAGGACAAGTTGCTGGCTAGAATTCCCGCAACGCGCTCCGCCCCGCCAAGTTGAGTCATGTAATCGTGAACAAAACTTACGCGCCTGAAACCAGATGGAATCGCATCTCTCATTAGCCCTACCAAGCACCTCGCATTGAAATGGTGGCAAAAACCGTTCGCAGCAGGATGAGACAATCGGCGGCCAACGAGCGGTGGCGAATGTAGTGGCGATCCATCGCCATGCGACGAGACGGCGCAACTTCGCTCCGGCCGCTGACCTGCCAGAGGCCGGTAAGCCCCGGCTTAACAGCGAGGCGCCGCCGCCAGGAGTGAGGGTATCTGGCCACCTCCTGAGGGAGACTGGGACGCGGTCCGACCAGGCTCATTTGCCCGGCCAGCACGTTAAGCAGTTGCGGCAGCTCATCAATAGAGCTGCGTCGCAGCAGCCGTCCAATCCGGCTAACTCGCAGGTCGTAGCGAGTCTTTGAGACAAATACTTCGCCGGAAACTTCACCTTCTCCACTATCAAAGTCGGCGTCTGCTTGCATGGTGCGAAGCTTCAGCATCCTGAACTCGCAGCCCAGCCGTCCGGTGCGAACCTGTCGGAAAATCGGGTTCTTGCGGGTCGCAAGGACGATTGCGCTCGAAGCAAAAATCAGGACCGGAAGCGAGAGGATGATCAGGACGAGAGACAGGGAAACATCGAGCAGCCTTTTGGATCCATGGTAGAAAATGTGCGGCTCGGGCTGGCGATTATGAACTGTGGTCCGTCCCGCTACCGATGGCAGTTCCAGACGCTTCGATCCAATGGCATCCAATCTGGTCACACTAGGTATTCGTCTACCATGAACCTAATCGATCACTCCCGTCTTCTGAGAATAGCGTCTGGTTGTAACCTTCAAGGCCGGCGGCCTCGCAGCGCCTCGATCGCCTGTGCAGCGAGGAAGAGAAGTGATCGACGGCGGCTCGAGCGATGGCGGCGCCAGTAGTACCTATGCAACCGCCTACGTGCCTCGGTCACGGCCCAGGAATCCCAGCGCACGTCATCTCGATGCGCCAGTGAGATATCCCTGCCAGGCACACGAAACCTGATGTTTGACTCGGGTGGATACATGGTCAGTCCGAAGCTCATCCTCGCCTTGCTCACCGGCCTAGTCGTCAGGACCCAATCGAATCTCAGATTACCAGGGTGCTTGGTGGCATTGAGGTCGACATCGAACTCAAGCCGGTCAAGGGCCGCGGAATCGAGTCTTCCCGGCAGCAGCTCAAAGAAACCATCATAGACAGAGCCCGCGTCATCCAAAAGTGGGAACTGAAAATGGCGCCGGCCTAGCTGAATCGGCGCCTGAAACCAGGCCGTGCTCTCGGCAAAATGAGCACCCGCATCACCCCAGCCGACGGACAGTGAAACCTTGGGAAAGCTGAAGAATCTCCCAGTTTCTGCTATGTAGGTTGCCAAGTCAGGGAACCACTCCTCGGGACCAAAAGACAAAAATGCCGGATGAAGGTCGCGATTTGGCCCGACCTGATGGTTTTCCAGCCATACCTCGAAATTGCGCCACTGCCGAGCGCTAAAACAAAGGCCCTGGGTGTAGGGCACGCCAAGAAAGAAGACATCGCTGCCGTCCTCGAGCGGAATGAACGGCTCCTGAGTAAAGCCGTTGAACCGCAAGCCGTACAAGCAATGGCCCGCAACACGTTCATCGCTGTCGTAGGCCGCCAAAACCTGCGAGGCGTATTCGTAGAAGGGCGGCGCTACGGTAAGGTCGTCTTCAAGCATGATTGCAGCGGCGTATTCGCGGGTTAGCTCTCCGGCTGCCCGAAAGTGACCCACGACGCCAAGGTGCTCGTTCCGCTCGATAACTGTTTTCGGCCCAAAGCGCCACTCTCGTGCCCTTGCCAGGTCAACGGCACGGCGCGCACTCGGGCTGGTCGAATAATCCAAGGAAATGACCAACGGCACTTCCGTATTTTCGGGAAAGAACGCCTGATCCAGCGAATTAAGCAACCGCTCTAGAGCGTCCGTCCGGTCATAAGCGAGAACGACGATAGCAGGAGTCACCGCAGGAGCAGTGCCGTTACGTCTGACACCAGGCCTTGCAGCCGGGATTGCACCAGTTGTGGGTCGGTTGGTGGCTGCCAACCGCCAAAGAGTTCGTCCGCCACGACCAGTACCGCCGCCGCTTCAATCCCTACGGCCCTGGCTACAGCCAGCAGTGGAGCCGTTTCCAGATCGACGACGACGGCACCCTGGATTCGTGCCCCCTGAATCAGAGACGGCGTTTCCTTGTACACGGCGTCGGTTGACCACACCAGACCGGTAGAAAACTGAATACCCTTCGATTTCAGGCTTTCCTCGAGGTCATCAGTCAGCTCTTGAGCAGGGCGTACCAAGGTTTCACTGCCATAGTGCGAAGACGTTCCATCGGAAGCGATAGCACCATCAACAAGAACGGTATCGCCGCTCCGAACACCTCCGTCGATGCTTCCGGCAATATCGACTGCAATTAGCTTTTCGACGCCAACAACAGCCATCTCCTCAATTGCCACCGCGATCGCGGCGCCACCGATCCCTCGGAGGCCAGCCATTGTGATCGCGGCCCCGTTCGAGGTTTTGCGACAGATGTCAAAGGAGAGGCTCTTTGGTGAACGGCCCCTTTGCCAGGGCCAGTGTCGCCCCAGCAGCGAGACCTGATGAGTAATAATTGCGGCTTGAGTCAAACCGGGCTTTGGAGAGTTGGTCAGGGAGCGGACCCACTCGATTTTTTTCGCGGCGGTAAGCAGAGCGGGCTCGGCGGCTGGCCGCTGTGAATCTGCTTCATCAGGCATGATCGAATGTTATCCCACTTCAAATCTGCAAAGTGGAACTTTGCGATGCTGGATTTGGGGAAAGTAGTCCGGCTCGCTCATGTCGCTCTTATGGGATAACCAAAGGCCTTTAACAGGGGCAAGGTGACGAATGTGACCAGATAGTAATGAAATGTCCCTAGCCGCGATTTCCACTCGACGTCTTCCTCGATTCGAAGCGGCCCAGTTGCAAAACGCATGGAATTTCCGGCTACTGTATGAGTGGTTGCTAGCTCCGTACCACTACTCAACCTTACTCAACCTTGGTTCAACGTCGTTGTCCTGATAAAGTTCCGGCGCTAGACTAATCAACGCCTTCGAAACGGTTTCCATTGGAGAGGATGCGAGAGTTTCATATTTCATTTGCATTCCCAGGCGGCTGCGCCGTCTAAGTGCATAAGCACCCGCGTTCGAGATGCACCATTCTGCGCCCTGTGCCGCTCCTCTGAATGGTGAGCGCATGCTGCTGGTCCCCTAGTACTTAATGACTGGCTGCCTCGCCTAAAGGAAGCCGAGGAGCCATCCCGGCTCGCTTCTTTTTGCCTAGAGAACCTTCCGTGGCAGTCGCGTTCCATATCATCAACCGTGGTAGTCTGTCCAAGGTTTCGGGGACCCGCCTTCAAAGGCACTAGCTTTTTCTAATCGCCTGATTAGGTATAAGAGACTCATGTCGATTGGTCCTTACGTTCGCCCTTGGCGTGCAGCCTAAAGTCGTGGCCGAAATGCTTGGCCACTCTCGAATCAGCATGACAATGGATACGTATTCTCATGTTCTACCTCATCTACAAGACGAGGCCGCTGAGAAGATGAATAGCCTACTCGGTAGCGAGGGTCCAGCACGGGCAATTTGAGCAAATTCCCTTTGGTAGCTGTCACAGTGGCTGTCAGTTCGCTTGCGACAAACGGAACCACCCTCTGAAGAGGGTGGTTCTGGATTCAAGAAATGGTCGGGGCGACTGGATTCGAACCAGCGACCTCTTGACCCCCAGTCAAGTGCGCTACCGGACTGCGCTACGCCCCGGCCGAAGACAGGTTAGTTTAACAGGGGGGGCTATTTCTCGACGAGCCTGAAGACGGTTCAGTCAGCCGCAACGGCTACCTTCAAGTAGTCGACCGCTTCTTCGTAAGGTATGAGCTCCAGGTCGCCACCACCCCGCCTTTTGACCTCGACCGCACCGTTCGCCAGTGACCGAGGGCTGACCGTGACCCGCAGCGGCAGGCCGATTAGGTCTGCATCATTGAACTTAACGCCGGCTGTTGGCTCAAGCCGGTCGTCAAACAACACGTCGAAGCCAGATTCGAGCAGCAATTCATAGAGGGCTTCCGCCTTCGCCGCCGTCTCTTCCGCATCCAGCCCAAGCCCGACAACGTGCAAATCGTAAGGGGCAACCGAGGCCGGCCAAATGATGCCCTTTTCGTCATGGTTGGCCTCGATGACGCACTGCAGCAAGCGCGAGGTGCCAATGCCATAGGTTCCCATGACCGGGATCTGCTCTTGACCGCTCGCATCGAGGAAGGTCGCCCGCATCTTCTCGGTCCACACGGTCAGCAGCTTAAAGATGTGGCCCATTTCAATGCCACGCTTGATTTCAATAGCAGCACCACAATTGATACAGACATCGCCTTCCCCGGCCAGCGATAGGTCGGTGACCAAATCGGCTTGCCAGTCGCGACCGTGGTTGACGTTCTTAAGATGGAAGCCGGGCTTGTTGGCCCCGGCGATCAAGTTTGGTGAATCCACGACTGAATCATCAGCGACGACACGAATATTCTTAAGGCCAACCGGCGACGCGAAGCCCGCGACCAGACCGGCCGCCTCGGTTTCTGCATCGGTCATCGCCCGCACTTCCAGCGCTTTGGTGGCATTGCGCAGCTTCACTTCATTCACGGTCAGGTCGCCGCGAATCGCCACAAATACGGGCTCGTCGTCGGCCATGTAGAACACGGCCTTCAGCGTTTCAGTAGTAGGCGCGTCGAGGAAGCTCGCCACCTGCTCAATCGTCTTCTGATCGGGAGTACTCACTTCCTCCAACTGGTGCGGCTCTCCGCCCAGCCCCTCCGTCTTTCGGTGTTCGGCACGTTCCGTATTGGCTGCATAGCCGCAGGCGGGGCAGAATACCAACTCATCCTCACCGATTCCGGTCAGAAGCATGAATTCCTGGCTTTCCTTGCCGCCGATCGCACCGGAATCGGCAAACACCGAAACGGCCGGTACGCCGCAGCGCTGGAACACCCGCTCATAGGCCTCGTACAGGCGCTGATAAGCCCGGTCGAGGTCTTCCACATCGGAATGGAAGCTGTAGAGATCCAACATGCCAAATTCACGGCCGCGCACTAGGCCCATGCGGGGCCGAGCTTCATCTCGAAATTTGGTCTCGATTTGGTAGACCATTAGGGGCAGGTCACGGTAGCTCTGGACATTGCGGCGGAACAGGTCGATTGCTGTTTCTTCGTGAGTTGGACCGAGGATGAGTTCTCGCTCGCGGCGGTCCGAGAGCGAGAACAGCATTGGCGACATCGTTTGGCGCCGGCCGGTCTCTTCCAATAGGTCACTGGGAACCAGAAGCGGCATCAGCAATTCCTGGCCGCCGGCGGCGTCCATCTCCTCTCGGATGATCTGCTCCACTTTGCGCAAGACTCGCCAGCCCAAGGGCATGTAACTGTAGATGCCAGCCGCGGCTTGCTGAACCAGACCGGCCCTCAGCAGTAATTGGTGGGACAGATGCTCAGCCTCAGCCGGCGCTTCACGCAGGGTCTTGCCAAAGGACTGCGACATTCTCAAGAGACCTGTTCTCCCGTTCTCTCTCGCTTCGAAGGCAGCCCGAATCCAGACGGGTACCCGGCGATTATCGCAACGATTCGGGGTGCGAGCTAGACAACGCCCTGAGAGCGAAGGAATTCGATACTGGCCGCGACTTTGTCGTCCGGTTCGCGCTGGTTAATTTCGAAGACGCGTAGCGCCGTCGCCGGTAGGCCGGCGGCGATGTAGGACCAGTCGACATCGCCGTTGGCCGGCGCCCGGTGGTCGGCGATCCCGTCGACGTCATGCAGATGGCTGCCAATGGTGATCGGTGTCAGTCGAGGGAACCAGGAGTCACGGTCGATCATGCCGAGACGGGCCTGAACCTCGCAGTGACCAACATCGTGCCAGTAGCCGGCCACTTCGTTGCTAAAGTCGGAAACGATATACACGGCCTCTTCCGGGTGAGGAATCTCGTGATAGTGCAGACGGCTTTCGAGGCCGAGCGCGATCCCGTGTGGTGCGGCGAACTCTACCAACTCCTTAAGCGACTTTCTCGCCGCCTCAATATGAGCTTCAGCGCCGGCAAGCCGCCAGGCTGCAAGCTCGTGTCTCAGCGACTCGGCATCTTCGCTTTCAGCACTGCCCTCCTGAAACAGGCGGCGCAGCTGCCGTTCTGAATCGGTCATGTAATTTCCCACGCCGCCCAAATGAATCACGACGTAGGGCAGGCCGGCGCGCGCGGCGTAATCCAGCGTGCGTTTGGTCTCAACCAGGGCCAGCAGTCGCTCAGCTTCGTCGGTCGAAGCCAGGTTGGCATCGCCGTTTGGTCTGCCATCTTCCAATTTTCGGCTCGGTGTCGGCGCGTGCAAACTTGTCAGCGAAATCTCGCCCTCACCCATCAAGGTGGCCAGGCCGGCATCGTCGGTCGAATGACTAACCTCGATGCCGGTAAAGCCATACGACGCGACTTGGCGACGGAATGACTCCAGGTCGCGGAATCGATCCTGCTGCGCCCACATAGTGGAAAACGAGAGGATAGTCATTCAGTGATAGTAGCAGGCGAAATTCCACGGCCGCGCATCAGGCTCGAGCTCACTCGGATATTTGAATGCGTGCCGGCTACGCTTCTTCTTTCTTTTGGTCGCTATGTCCCAGGCTGCGCCCCGGAGCAACCTGGTCACGTACCAATTGCTTCAATTCAGACAATTCGGGAAAGCGGTGGGCCTCGGCCCTGGACCAGATCAAAGCGTCGTCAACCCTCACGTTGAATACTCTACCCTTGCCCGGCACAATCGAGACTTCTTTGAGATCATCGACGAAAGTTGTCAGTAACTCTTGCGCTACCCAGGTGGCGCGGTTGAGCCAGCGGCACTGGGTGCAGTACTCGATCTCCAGCTTTGGCGAGCGTCGCATCGACCACAATTTTACTGCTTCAAAGAGTTGGAGAACAGAAAGCCCTACTCCTCGTGGCTCACTGGCGGAGTAGTAACGCCCGGCCCTGGGCTGCTGCTTCGTGCCGGAGGCGCCGGCTTCTTGGCCATGAAGAAAAAGCCCGAACCGAGCCCCGCTAAAATCGCTAATAGGGTAAAGCCAAGCTGGTAGTTGCCGGTGGCATCAGCCAAGGCGCCGGCGATCAGAGGACCAGATGTGTTGCCGATCATCGTGATCATCGAGGAGAGGCCGACGATCATTCCGATTGAGCGAGTCCCAAAGTAGTCCGCTCTGATCGCCTGCATCAGCGGGCCGCGCACACCCCACCCGATGCCATGCAGTAGCGCGAAAGCTATCACCATCGGCAAGTTGCTGGCAAAAGCAAGCACCAACAGGCCACTGGCGTGCAACACCATGGTTAGTGTGGTGATCAAGCGTTTGCTATAGCGATCACCCAGCTCGCCGCCGATCACGTTTCCTACTATTTGGAATGCCGTAAGCATTGTTACCGCTAGGGACGCGGTGGCCAATGAATATCCCAGGCTCTCGTTCAGGTGGACGATCAAATGAACATTGACCGCTTGCACCACAAGCAGAGACGCCGAATGTCCGAGTGAGATCAACCAGAAGGCCGGAGTGCGAATCGCTTCCCGGGCGGTAAAGCTAGCCTCCCCGCGAGATTGCCGGGCCTCACTCGCCAGTCCCCTGCGCGCATCGTTCTCAGCCGCAGGTTTTGGCTCAATCCCGTCGACGTACTCTCCTGGACGTGACGGCTCCTTACGAAAGACCTGGGTCAGTGGAATGCCGACGACAATAACCAGGATCCCAGAGGCGAAGGCGGTTCCTCGCCAGCCGAACTCTTCGAGCACAAACGCAACGATTGGAACCAGCAAGCCGCCCACCGCAAAACCAAGCGAAACCAGGGCCAGGGCACGTGTTCGCCGCCGCTCGAACCAACTAATAACAGTCACCGTGATCGGGAAGAAGCCTGAGATGCTGCTGCCTATTGCCAGCGAGGCGAAGGCAAGATAGAAAGTCAGTAGAGAGTTCATCTGACTCAGGGTAATGAAGCCAACACCGAAGAAAACGATACCAACTCGCATGCTGGCTCGCGGTCCAAACCTGTCGATCAGCCCGCCTTGCAGAGGGCCCAGGAGCCCGTTCTCCACCTGCTGGAGCGAGAAGGCGCCGGATAGCGCTGTCTTGCTCCAGCCAAACTGGTCACGGAACAGGACGAGGTAGGCGCCGAATGACCTCTGCAGGAGCCCGGAGATCAGAAGCTGAATCAGGAACCCGCTGATGACTATCCACCAGCCATGGAAGACCCGCGTCCTTGCTCGCCGGATCAAGGTGATGGGTCCTGACGGGGCGCACTGATGAGATCTGACACAAGCCTCGACTGTCGCAGGGGCTCTGCAGATCTATTGAATTCTAGAGTCTGACAAACCTGAGGGCTGTTGGTCGACTGAACCGGCTTTACGCGTAAAAAGAGCCAACCGGAAGCTTCGTCCAAGCCTAGCGCTTCGCCGGGGTTTTGGTCCCAACGTGCGGCTTGATGTGCCCTTGACGGGTAAGATCGACGATCCTGCCACACTTCGGACAAGGTGCCGTATTAACCGCCCTGTAGACTTTTTCGCTCGAACCCGCACACCAGATGCTCACAATTTGTGCTCCTATACTTTCGCCCGGACGAGACCATTTTAGACCTACCCGGGTACGGCTAGTCTACTCAGACGAAATGTGGCTCAAGCAGTAGTCAGCCAAAGATAGGTCGCGCCCCGCAACACCGGCTGTCTCTCCCTTGCCTGCAAAGCCAACAGAGCTCCATCTAAACCCGTAGTTCGACAAGAAATCTCTCATTTCTCAAGATTGCCCTGAACGCAGCATCGACTTTCTTTCGTTTGGGTGTTTTAATTGCCCAAGCAAGGATTCATGATTTCCGATGCTGAGAAAGGCAGGACGATGACACTTTTAGCCAACCGAAACGAAATGCTAGCGCTTGTGGACGCCGACAAGGGTATCGTTGATCGCCGAATCTTCGCTGACCAGGACATCTACGAACTTGAGCTGGAGCGCATTTTTGCTCGCGCCTGGAATTTCATGGCCCACGACTCACAGATCCCCAACCCAGGTGACTTTTTTATGAACTTCATCGGTGAGGACCGGGTGATCGTCGTTCGCGATAACGACGGCAACGTTCAGGTCCTAGTCAACACCTGCCGCCACCGCGGCAACGCCATTTGCCGCGCCGAGGAGGGCCACGCCACCTCATTCATGTGCACCTACCACGGCTGGACCTACGACCTCAAAGGCGCCTTGGTCGGCGTACCGGGCTTCAAAGAGGTCTACCACGAGGAGCTGGACCGCGAAAACTGGGGCCTGATCAAGGCCGCCAAGGTGGACAGCTTTAGGGGCTTCATCTTCGCCTGCATGGACCCGGAGGCACCGGAACTGGATGAGTACCTGGGGGAAGCGGGCAAGATCGGCTTGATGCTGACCACCGAGCGCGGTGAAATGACGGTTGCCGGGGGCATCCAGAAGTACACGATTCCCTGCAACTGGAAGTTCGCGGTTGACAACGTTTGGGACTTTTACCATCCGCAGGTTACGCACGCCTCGCAACAGATGGCGGGTTTCGCCAAAGTCCGACAGGCCCTCAACACCACTCTGACCCGTCCACAGCAGATATTGCTGGGCGAGTACGGCCACGTGGTCAGCGGCGCCAAGAGCACCGAGGCGCAACGCGATCTGACCACCCGGTCATCCGGCATCGATGATGAGGGCTGGCGCGAAAATCAGCCGGCCAAGGACGCTTTGGGGCCGGTCGGCATCATGCAGGGCGGCCACCCGCACATCTTCCCCAACCTGTGGCTAACCACGAACCAGGTCAGCCTGCGCCTTCCCAGGGGCCCGCAGACGACGGAAATCTGGTGGTTCACGATGCTAGACGAGGCGGCGCCGGCGGACACCTACAAAGCCCGGCTCGACCGGCGAATTCATAACTTCGGACCGGCCGGTATGCTGGAGCAGGACGACGGCGAGAACTGGGGACAGAGCACCCTGGGCGCAAACGGCGTTGTCAGCAAGCAATTCCCGCTCAATTACTCGATGAGCCTTGGTCGCGGCGAGATAATCGAGGACGAGCTCGGCCCGCCGCGGGTCGAGACGCCGAACGTAAACGAGCACGCCCAGCTTTGGTACTACCGCTCTTGGGCCGATTGGATGGCAGCGGATGGATGGGACGACTTGAGGCGAAACCACACTGTCCCGGAGGAGCGCGTCTAAGACGCGAGTTTTTCTAGCCTAAAACAGGGAGCCACGTTCGTGGCACCCTGTTTTAGTACCTAGGGCCGGCGCTCTAGCTTGCGATGCCCGTTTCGACCGCCTCAGGCCCTCAATATAGCCGTTGGCTACTGGCCACTCATCTGGGCGCGCATCGCACTCATGGCCATTTTCATGAGGGTCGGCAGCATGCCACTCGTGCTGTCCAGCACGGCCCCGGTTGTGTTTGGTGAATTCTGCTTAGAAGCCAGGAAGACATAGGCTGCAGCATGATCCTCCGGCGGCGAAATGCCCGGGATTGCCTCGCCGCTCGGCGTTTGAAACAGTGATGAGAGTGAAGTCTCGGCCTGCCCCAAAGCACTCAAGCCCCGCAAATCTGTCACAGTTCCACCCGGCGCCACACCATTGACTCGAATCGTCGGCGTCAACTCAAACGCCAATTGGCGAATCAGGCCAACCATAGCGTGCTTCGACGCCGTGTAGATCGGCCCACCTCCGCCCGGCCAAAAGCCCGCGTTGGAGGTGGTGAAGATCATGTTGCCTTCGGTCTTGGTTAGCTCTGGCAATGCCGCCTTTGCCCCCAGCAGGTTGCCCTTCACGTTGACGCCAAACAGCTCATCAAAACCCGAAGCCAGGTCCTCACCCGGCGTGTCGGCAAGTCCACGGCTAAAGTCCCATATCCCGGCATTGCCAATAAAGACGTCCAACTTGCCGAAGGCCTTCACCGCTTCTTCAACCGACCGGACATTGTCCTCAAAACTGGAAACGTCAGCGCCAACGCCGATGACCTTACCCGGAAATTTCCCGGCTAGCTCGATCACTCTATCTTCAACCCGGTCTACGGCGGTGACTTGAGCACCTTCTTCGACAAAGCGCTCCACGATGCCCTTGCCGATTCCAGAACCACCGCCGGTGACGATCGCCGAAACGCCTTCCAACCAACCCATCTAAAACTCCTTCTTCGATTCTTTGGTTCGTCCGGTTTTTCTCAACCGCTGCCTCGTACGCCAGGACACGCCTGAGTTCCCCCAATTGCCTCGGGAGTCGTCGGGGCGGCCTTAGGGTAGCGCCCCGGAGCACGATTTGGGAAGAATCATGACGAAGCCAAAAATCGACTGGTCAGGCATTTTGGCTCCCCATGTCTGGCAAATCCCGTTTACAATGTCAGCGACCGAAGATTCAACCAACACCTGTCGACCTTTAAGTGGGGAGCTTTCAAAGTGAGGCCGAATCATGACGATCGCCTATAGAAACGAAGACATGCTGCGGATGGTAGACCCTGAGACAGGCACGGTTGATCGCCGGATCTTCGCCGAGCAGGACATCTATGAGCTGGAACTGGAGCGCATATTTGCTCGGGCCTGGAACTTCATGGCTCATGACTCCCAGATACCCAACCCAGGCGATTTCTTCATGACCTTCATCGGCGAGGATCGTGTCATCGTCGTGCGAGATAACGACGGCAATCCTCAGGTGTTAGTGAACACCTGCCGCCATCGTGGAAACGCGATCTGCCGGGCTGAGGAGGGCCACGCTACCTCCTTCATGTGCACCTATCACGGTTGGACCTACGACTTGAAGGGAGCCTTGGTCGGCGTGCCTGGCTTCAAAGAGGTCTACCACGAAGAGCTCGACCGCGAGAGCTGGGGCTTGATCAAGGCGGGCCAAGTCGATGCCTACAAGGGCTTTATTTTCGCGACGATGGACGCTGAAGCACCAGGGCTAGAGGAATTCCTTGGCGAAGTCGGCCGGCTCGGCATCAGCTACCTGGCCGAACGCGGTGACCTGCAGTGTGTGGGGGGCATCCAGAAGTTCACAATTCCCTGCAACTGGAAGCTAGCAGTGGACAACCTTTTTGACTGGTACCACGTCGGTATTACCCACTCCTCGGCGATGATGTCGGGGATTGCCGGCAACGGTCCAACTCCAGGTATCAAGAGCGAACTGGGCCGGGAGCATTTCGTCATGCTCGGAGAGTACGGACACGCCGTCGGCGGACCGAAGTACACGCCCGAGTACGCTGAGTTTGTTAAGCAATGGGCCGGGGACGAGAGCTGGCGCCAGCGCCCTGAGGTTATCCAAGAGATGGGTAGCGTTGCCTTGAGGTCCATGGGCCACCCAAGCATCTTCCCCAACCTCTGGGTTACCGAGAGCAACCAAGTTAGCTTGCGCCTGCCCAAAGGCCCTTATTCGACTGAGATCTGGTGGTTCACGATCATAGAGAAAGGCCTCGAGCCAGGAGCCTTCAAGCAGCGCGTCGGAATGGCCAATCACGTTTTCGGCCCCGCTGGCATGCTGGAGATGGAGGATGGCGAAAATTGGGGCGAGAGCACACGTGGCGCTGCCGGCGTAGTTAGTAAGCGCTTTCCGCTCCACTACGCAATGAACCTCGGCCGAGGAGAAGTCCTGGAGGAAGAAGGCGGGCCGCTTCATATCGAAGCCAAGGTCAACGAGCACGCCCAGCTCTGGACCTATCGCTCCTGGGCGGACTACATGGCGGCCGACAGTTGGGCAGAGCTCAAAGCTAACCACACGCCGCCGCCCGAGGACCACGCCTAGTCAAGCTCACCAAAAACATCGCTGCTGAAGGAGGAGAGGCTTGACACCTTCTCCTCTTTTTCATTCACTTCCCGGGCAACCTGACCCTCATCTACTTGACGCAGGTTTTGCCTGATCCCATGATCGCAAAGCCTTGTCAGATACGCGCGCAGCAGAAAGCCCTGGATCCTGGGTTTCATCTACGTAATCTGTCGGTTTCACGACAGCTTTATTTCCACTCGCCTGGTCACATTCGTCACCGACCAGGACATCAGCCAGCGCACCGCCGGCAACATGTTGGCCGTGATCGGCGTCTAGCCGGCGTTCTAACCGCCGGACTCAGGGCCAATACGGTCGGCGCGGTGACGCCCCCGGTACTCTGTTTCCTCCTGCACATCGTTATTTTCACGATGCTCCTCCTGGTCAAGGCGGACCTTGCCATTTTTGGCTTCGGTTTGCTTCACATTTCCGATCACAGCATCCTTGGTAACGGTTTTAGTTAGGGACCTATTCGGCCCGAGAAACCTCGCGGTCTCACTAGCTTTGTTCTGATCGTGCATCAGCTGGGCGGTGGCCTCGGTGCATTCGCCGGAGGACTACTCTTTGATGTTTCGGGAAGCTATCACGCCGCGTTCTTGCTGATGTTGTCACTCTCCGTCATCGTCGCTTTGGCAACCTTACTGCTAGAAAACGCTCCGATGTCGGGATCGCCATGGCGCCTTCCCGCGCTTAGTGCTCTCAGAGGCCTTCTGCACAAATCGAAACAGCGATTGTCGAGTAATCTACCTAACTCCGCGGTTACAAATGGGCTGCAAAGCAGGGCAGAGTCGGCAGTCAGCCAGAACGTTTCTCCGGGGGCCAGATCCCGATCAGAAGCGCCTCCTGAGACCCTGAGCTTCAGTAATACAAAAAGGAGGAGAAGGCTGAACCTTCTCCTCCTTTTGCATTGATATTAAGTCAGCAGCTTCGCTACTTAGACGAGGTCGCGCGGCACCTCCGAATGGTTCGACTTGAGATCGCTCCAGCTGTCCGCGGCCATCCATTCCGACCAGGCCCTGTAAAGCCAGAGCTTGGCGTGCTCATTGACGCTGGTCTCGATGTGCGGCGGGCCGACCTCGGGCTCTATGACCTCACCCCGACCCAGGTTCATGGCGAAGTGCAAAGGCTTTCGCCTTCCGATGACACCCTTCGTCGCACGAGTGCTCTCGCCCCAGTTCTCGCCATCTTCCATCTCCAGCATTCCTGCCGGACCAAAGGTGTGAGTGGCCCGCATGGCGAACTGGCCGCGGGCCTCCGCAGGCAGGTCCTTGTCGATCAGAGTGAACCACCAGATCTCCGTCTTGCTGGGACCCTTGGGGATGCGCAGGCTGATCTGGCTGGCTGTAATCCACATGGTAGGAAAGATATTGGGGTGGCCGCGCGATTTGAGCCCGACCGAACCCAGAGCCTCCTTCGCTGGGGACGCTCTCGCCAGTCCTCATTGATTATGCCTGGCCCTTGCTTGTCGGGCCCGTACAGAGGTCCACTGATCGCATGCCCGTACTCGCCCAACAAGACCAGCTGATCCCATTTGAGCTGGTCGGTTGGCGGCGGCGGCTTGCTGAGATCAACCGCGGCGTCGCGGGCGCGCGGGCGCCCGTAGCCAGACTGGAAGGCGGAAGCGTGGCTGGTTTAGGCGTGATACCAGTCCCAGACGTTGTCGACTGAGAGCTTCCAGTTGCAGGGGATCGTGTACTTTTGCACGCCGGGGACCATCTCCATCGCTTCGCCGCGCTGAGCCAGCAGGTCGAGTCCGATGCGGCCGACATCACCCAGGTAATCGACCAGACCGGGAGCCTGTGGATCCATGTTGGCGAAAACGAAGCCGTGGTAGTTTTCCACCTGGGCCGCCTTGATCAGGCCCCAATTCTCGCGGTCGAGTTCCTCGTGGTAGACCTCCTTGAACCCGGGCACTCCCACGAGATTGCCTTTTAGGTCATAGGTCCAGCCATGGTAGGTGCACATGAATGAGGTCGCATGGCCTTCATCGGCGCGACTTGATCACGCGGTCCTCACCGATGAAGGACATGAAAAAATCGCCCAGGGTGGGGATCTGCGTCTCATGGCACATGAAATTCCAGGCCCGCGCGAAGATCCGCTCCAACTCGAGTTCGTAGACAGGGACGTCACGAGCGCGGCCGCCTGCAAGCGGCCGTGAAATGTCGCAGTCTCGCTAATCGTGAATCTCAACCCTCGTGCCCGCGGTTGCGAACAGCCAGAGGTACTGCGCCTCGTGCAGTTCCAAGCCGGCGCAGCCGTGGCTGGTTGGCGTGTTTCCGAACACGGAGTGCGGTCGCCAGTAGTTGAGATGCAGCGCGTTGCCAATGAGGTCGAAATACTGCGTGAATAGCACCCTCTCGACGTCATATTGCGCAACTTCCTCTGCGTACCCTGCCTGGGACGCGGTCATCTTTTCAACCGCAATTCGTCCGTCCGGCTCAATCGCCAGACTTCCCTTCGGCGTCTCAAAAGGGGCCTGGCCGCTGGTTATCGGCGCCTCGAACACCACCCGGTCGCCGACCATCGCCCGCGCCACCTGCTCTGAGAGGTCGATGTCGATCCAGCGCTCCTCCCCCTCCGGCGCCGGCGCCGTCGGGGAAATCTCACCTTCGGCCAGGATGAAGACAAATGCTCCAAAGACATAGCTGCCATCCTCCAGTTCAAACCACTCGCTGGCCCAATCCGGTGATGCTGAAAGCCAAGTTTGGTCGCCGACAAGCCAGTTTTCGCCGGCCACGCGCCGTACTATCTTTACCCTCTGCAGGTCCTCGAGCGTGCCCGCCGGCTTCGACTGAGAAGATGGCTCCGTCCGGGTTCTCACGAGACCGCCGACAATCATGGCCTCGCCAGCGTTTAGTTGAGGCGTAGGCGTTGGGGCCGGTGACGAAACCGGCGTTGGAATCGCCTGCGTCGCCTCTGGTGCTGCTTGCGTCGCCGTGGGAGCCGGCGCGACCACTTCCGGAGTTGCCTGCACAGGGCTGGCCTCGAAACTGGCTGACGCGCCGTCGTCCCTGGGGGAACCGCCGCTGCACGCCAGGACAAGGCCAGCGGCACTGATCAGGCCAACCGCCCAAATCGCCAGGAAGCTACCCTGATTTAAGTTCGGGTCAGCCGAAGGTCTTTTGCTAGGGTTTCTCGCTATGTCCCGCCTTTGATCCATATTACCCCGGCGTGGAACACCGGCTCTCCTTGCCTATCCGGAGCTGCACCAACGGACAAATCAGGCGCGAAAAGGGCCGAATGACCCTGCAAAGCCGTTGCTGACACAACTATGGTTTGAGGCAATCTTTAATGAGATGAATTGATCAGACCAGGCGACCGGTGGGCATAGCCCAGGGCGGCCACCCAACATTTTCCCCAACATGTGGCTCACCACGAACCAGCCTGCGCCTGCCCAAGGGCCCTATGCTCACCGAAATCTGGTGGTTCACGATGCTGGACCAGGATGCGCCCAAGAACGTCATCGGCAACCGCCTACAGCACGCCGGCCACCTTCGGTCTCGCGCCGGTGTGTAAATCAATCGCGAAGCGCCTGTGGCCGCTGAGCGGCCGCAGCTCACGCGTATCACGCGTCTGTATAAATTAATCCCCGCTCCTGTCGACCGTCTCCGGCTCCTCGGCAAGCTCTGCTTGCGGACGCAGCAGCAGGCGAGGCAGCGTCTGGGTGAGAATAATGCCGACAATGAAGAACGCCGTCACGGCCAGCATGGCGTCGTCGATGCGGCCCAGAAACGGCACGCCGCCGCCAAGGTCCTGAGCGCGCTCGACCGCCAGAGAGGCGAAGGCAACGCCGGTCGCGCTGCCCAGCGTCTGCATGGTGAGATTGACCGATGGCGCCAGGTGCAACTGGCTGGCCGGCAGAGCGGCGTAAATTTGGCGCAGGTTGGCGGTCTGCATCAGGGCCTGCCCGGTGCCCCAGAACAGCAGGACTCCGACCACGACATGCGCCGCAGTTGAGGCGTTTAGCAAGACCAAACCAACCTGACCGGCCACGCTAATAACCGCCGCGGGCAGGATAACCGCGGCGCTGCCGAATTTATCCGACAGGCGGCCGGCCAGCGGGCCCGAGGGCGGCCGGGTCACATTCTGGAAGAACAAGACGTTGCTAGTGTGCCCGGCGCTCCAGCCGACGCCGGCGATAAACATGAAGGGCAGCATTAAGCTGAAGGCGCCGTTGGTAAAGCCCATGATTACGGCCTGCGAGGCCGCCAGGGTGACGTTTCTGATCCGGAAAATCGAGAACTTCAAGATCGGCGACTTGGCGTGCAGCTCCACCCAAATAAAGCCGGCCAGAGAGCTTACTCCCAGCAGCGCGAGAACAACCGGCAGGGTGTTGGAACTGAGGCCGCGTGCAAACAGCTGCAGCGAAGTAAGCAACGAAATGGCGCCAGTAACCATGAGAACGCTGCCCAGAACATCGAATTCCGAGAGTGGCTTGCGCTTTTCAACATCGGGCGGCAGCTTTGGCAGCAGGAGAAATACGAATGGAATCAGCGCCACGTAGACAAGCGAACAAGCCATAAACAGCCAGCGCCAGCCGAAATGATCGAGGAAAAAGCCGGTAAGCGGCAGAGCGAGCATGAAGCCGAGGCCGGTGACCAGCGTGTTATAGCCAATTGCCTTGCCTCGCTGTTCGGGCGGAAACCCGCCGATGCCGATCACCTGCAGGATCAGCCAGGGAAAGATGCGGAATGTGGCGGAAAGGAAGCGGCAGACGATAAAGACATAAATGTTGTGGGTGAAGAAGATCACCAGCATCAGCAGGATGTCGACGGCGATTCCCAGCACGACGAGGGCGCGGCGATCGAAATAGGTCGTGACGTCGCCCAGCGCCATGGTGGCGCCAACCAGCGCCACGAAGTAGGCGATGGAAATCCAGACGACCGTGGTGACCGGGGCGTTGAAATCTTCCATGATCGTCGGAATCGCCAGTTGCAGGCCGCTTATGGTGGCGACGCCCATGGTGAAGGTGTGGAACATGTACAGGCCCAGCGCCTTGACGTGCAGCGGCTGCCCCGTGACCGCCCGCGAGGCTTGCCTGAGTCGCCCGCCGCCATCGGGCTTTTCGGGTGGGCTATTGTCAGTCGCTGACCCCGTCACTGGTGCGAGTTCCCACTTTCAAGCCGCGAAGACCGAAGAGCAATTCGGACTCAGAGCATCATCGAGCTAACGCTTACGTAAGAATCAAGAGAACAGTCTCAGAAGCACGTCGCGGTGTCAACACAAAGCCGGGACCGGCAGAAGGTAGCAGATACTCGACATAACGCTTCTTCTTTTGGTTCGCTCGATCCCGCCTACGATGTGCGCTGTGGCCGTACTAGTATTACGCTTACAGACACGTCAGATCGGTTGTGCATCAACCCGCAGCCCGGCGCCATACGGACAATTTCGACAAGTTCGAGCCCCTAAGCTCAGATTTAGACCGGACCAACGAGAGCGGGTTTAGGCTTCCCTTTCCCGCTTGTGTCTCGCTGCCCACCGTTACTCAGCGCGAACGACGCTCTCGAAGTCTTCCTTGTGCGAGCCATCGCAGAAAGGCTTCTTGCTTGAGTTGCCGCATCGGCACAGGTATGTTTCTTTGCTCTCGCGAATAACTTTTCCCTCCGCATCGACAACCGTTACCGCGCCCACAACCCGGAGGGGGCCATTATCACTAGGGGAAATCGTGATCTTCGTGGATTCAGACATGCTGGACTCCCTGAGACTGGCTGGATAAACAATGTTCCGAAGTGTCCAAGGCTGCCGTATTAGTGTCAAGGGACACGTCACTGAAGCCAGGCAATTTGATCAACTAGGCTGTTGGTCGCGGTACGCAAAGCGTCGTGCTGGCTGGAAAGAGATGCCCGAGTGGCGAGGCTGGCATTGTACTGCTCGACCAACGCGTTGAATTGAGCAAACAAAACGAGTAGGTCTCTCACGGTCCGAGCAATTTACCAGGCCATTGGCGGCGAGGACCGTTCACCTTTAGACGCTGGGTCAGGCGGTTCGCTCACCCGATATTTCCACAAATTGAACCGAGGTCTGGAGCGCTTACTGAATTGCCCGCCGGATCGGCTCGCTCACCCCAGCTTCAGAAACGCCTCAACGTAGGCGTTGTATTCTTCGGGACGTTCGTAGGGCGGCCAGTGGCCGCAGTCGTTTAGGACTACGATGCGCGAATCGGCGACGTAGTTGAGGATTGTCAGGCCGATTTCATAAGAACACATGCGGTCATAGCGGCCGTAAATGATCATGGTCGGTGCTTTCACGTCCCAGAGGTCGTGCAGGTTGGAGTGCGTGGCGCTAGGCCCTCGCCGGCTACCGGGCGGGCGATCGGCCTGGGACTCGTGATAGGAGCCGTGGATGTAATCGACCAGCCCATCGGTAACCAGGCTTTCCTGGTCGAGATGGACCGTGAGGTATTCGCGAAAGTTTTCCTTGGACGGGTCCGCCGTCACCCTGGCTGTGCTCCGGTTGCCCTCTGATGGGCGGTTGGCGATCATGTAAGGCTCGCCGCCATCGCGCGAGGACTGCAGCGTCGAGTGGTGGCAGCTGCCCGTGACAACTCTTCCGACGCGATCGGGATATTTGAAGGCGAAGACCAGGACGGTTGTGCCACCCATCGACTCGCCAACCAGGTCGGCTTTTTCAATCCCCAAAGCGTCCATAAACAGCAGAACGGTGCGGGCCAGCGTCTCGTGTCCGGTCTCGCCGTCGACCGGCGCCACCGCGGTTTTGCCGGTGGCGTTGGAGTCGACCAGCAGGCAACGGAAGTGCCGTGACAGCGGACCGATGTTCTTGCTGAAGTTTATCCAGGCGGTCGTACCAGGGCCGTAGGCATGACAGAAGATCACCGGTGGACCCTCGCCGGCCTCGTGGTAGTGGATCTTGTCCTGGCCGACCTGGACCGTCTTGCTCGTCCCTGCTTCGGTGAGATCTGACGCGGTTGTCAAAGCCGTTCTCCTGGAGAGTGCCCAACGAGGTTTTAGCCCAAACCGGTTTCGTGATCTGAACTTTGACCACTTGAGCAGCGGATGGCAAGTCGAGTTCCGATTTGAAGCGCACGAGTCGCCGGCCAGCACCGCGTAGAGTGGACAAATTGACATCCCCGCCGCGGCGGTCTAGTTTGCACGCGGCGACCGGCGAATTCACCGGCTGCTCCGGGGAATGCAGGAGGAATGGCTGAGCATGGCGAACGTAAACACCGTTACTGGTCCCGTCGATTCAGGACGACTGGGCTTCACGCTCAGCCATGAACACGTGATGATCCTGGCTGCCTGGCGCTATCTGCCGTTTCTCTTCGATCGAGACGGGAGCGTAGCCAAGGGCATCAGACTGCTAAAAGCGGCGAAGTCTGGTGGCGTCGACAGCTTGATCGAACTCTCGACCATCGACATCGGTCGCGAGGTCCTGGTAATGCAAGAGATTTCCGAGGCTACCGGCGTCAATATCATCGCGGCGACCGGCCTCTGGCGCCCAATTCCCTTCGTCTTCTGGCAAAGAGACGCGGACTTCATCGCCCGCTTCATGTTCCACGAAATTGAGCACGGTATTGACGGAACCTCCGTCAAGCCCGGTGTCATAAAGATGGCCAGCGACGCCGAAGGCGTCACAGAGCTTGCCGAAAAAGCCCTGCGCGCCGCGGCTCGGGTTGCCAAGGAAACCGGCGTGCCGATCAGCACCCATCAATGGGCGCCAGAGGAGGTCGGCCGCCGCCAAGTGGAGGTCCTGGTAGACGAGGGCGTTCCCATGCATCTGGTCTGTATCGGCCACAGCGCCGACACAACCGATGACGCCTTCCTTGAGGACTTGCTCAAGGAGGGCTGCTACCTCTCGATGGATCGCTACCCGGCCGGACCCGGTGGCCTGCAGTGGCAAGATCGCAACGCGACCGTCAAACGCCTGATCGATCGCGGCTGGGCCTCGCGCATCATGCTCGGGCATGACTATCCGCCAAAGTCGGTCATGGTGGATACGGTGGACGAACCGGAGGATGACCCGGTCCGCTACACATTCCTCAAGCGCGTTGCCATCCCTGGGCTTATCAGCGACGGCGTTTCCGAGGATCAAATCCGGCTGATGATGGAGGAAGTGCCGCGGCGCTTCCTTACCGGAGAAACGCCGATCGAGCGCGCGGCAAGCGGTTAGATCGCCTTTTGCTCGTGTAGCTCGCCGATTGCGGCCGCGTCATAGCCCAACCACTCCAGCACCTCTTCCGTGTGCTCGCCCAGATCGGGTGAATGCCGGCGAATTCCTGGCCGGCCTTCGGGGCCAAGGCTGACCGGCTGGCCGACCACATTCAGCTCGCCCAGTCGCGGGTGGGTTACCGGCGTAGCGATTCCCAGGTGCTGGACCTGGGGGTCGGCGAAGGTCTGGTCAACGCTGTAGATCGGCCCGCTTGGCACTCCAGCCTGGTTCAGCACTTCGATCCAGTCGGCGGTGGAGCGGGTCTCGGTGCACTTTGTTAAGGCCTGGTTGAGCGCCACTCGGTTCTGGGAGCGGCTCTCCGAATCCTTGTAGTCAAGGTTGTCGAGCAATTCCGGCGCCCCAAGGGCGTTGCAAAGACGTTTAAACATCGAGTCGCCGGCAGCAGCAATATTAATGTGCCCATCCGTGGTTGGGAAGACGCCGGTTGGAATGCTGGTAGGATGGTCGTTGCCAGCCTGGGGCGGCACCTCATGGCCAATCAGCCAGCGCGACATCTGGAAGTCCATCATGGCGATTTGCGCCTCCAGCAGGGAAGTGTGCACCCACTTCCCCTTGCCGGTGCGCTCTCGCTCGTGCAAGGCCACTAGCATGCCCAGCGCCAGGTACATGCCAGATGAGAGGTCGGCAATCGGCACCCCAACTCGCACGGGACCTTGTCCTGGCAACCCGGTCACTGACATCAGTCCGCCCATACCCTGAGCGATCTGGTCGTAGCCGGGCCGGCCGCTGTAGGGGCCGGTCTGACCGAAGCCGGAGATGCTGCCATAAACGATTCGCGGATTGACCTTGCTCACGGCCTCGAAATCGATACCGAGTCGGGTCTTAACGTCGGGACGATAATTTTCAACGATCACGTCGGCCTTGGCCACAAGCTGCATGAACACATCCAGGCCCTGCTCCGATTTGAGGTTGAGGGTCATGCTGCGCTTGTTGCGCTGCAGGTTCTGGAAGTCAACTCCGTCGCGCCCGCCGCCCATGATGTCAGCGCCGGCATCGGCTGGCTCTTCGATCTTGATCACATCGGCGCCCCAGTCGGCGAGTTGCCGCACCGCGGTGGGTCCGCTCCGGGCCCGCGTAAGATCCAAAACCAGCAAATCAGAAAGCGGCAGGCCGTCATTCATCTGTGTTTTCCATTCGTGACCTTCGACCGGCGACCGGCCGTCTCAGAAATACTGATTGACTAGAAATTGCTAATTTGAAATCCGGCGCTTCGGCGATGCTAAAGGACCGGACCATTCAACACCGGTCCGCCAATCTTGCGAGCGGTGGCGAGGCGGCCGTCGCCGGGTTTGCCAACCAATTTGCCGTGGTCGACGACGACCTGGCCGCGCAGCATGGTCAGAACCGGCCAACCACTAACCGTCCACCCTTCCCAGGGGCTGTAATCGGTGACGTGAAAATCATCTACCGTTAGCGTCTTGCTCACGTCGGGATCGATAAACACCAAGTCGGCATCGCTGCCGGTCGCAATCGTTCCCTTGGCTGGATCTAGGCCGAAAAGGCGCGCAGCGTTGGTTGAGGTTATGTCGGCGAAGCGTTGCAGCGACATCCCGCGCTTGACCACGCCTTCACTCCAAGCAATGCCCATCCTTGCCTCGGCGCCGACATTGCCGCCGGTGACGTTATCGATCATGTCGCCCCTCATCTTCACTGCCAGCGAAGTCGGGTACTCATCGGTGGCCAGCGTGGCCAAGCCGCTGTGAACCAGCCCGTCCCACAGCGCCTCCTGATCTTCCGGGAACTTTAATGAAGGATAGGTGTGAGAACAGAAGCCCCGTGGCGTCTTGTAGTGCTCGGCGTTGAAGCAGCAGTACTGGTGGAGGGTCTCGCCGTAAACCGGCTGACCGAGAGAGCGTGCCTCGGCGATGGCGTCAACGCCCTCCTTGGCCGAGGTGTGGACGAAGTAGACCGCCGCATCTTTGGCGCGCGCCAGCGCCGTAGTGCGGCGAAACGCCAGCATTTCCGATAGCTTGCTGTGGACCAGGTGCAGGTTTGTACCGGACATCCGCTCCTCGGCCCGGAACTGCTCGTAATTGAACTGGACGATGTCTTCATCCTCGCCGTGGACCACCAACAAACCGCCATTAGCAACGATTTTGTCCATGGCAAAGCCGATACGGCCGAAGTCCAGGCGATTGCGAAGCCGGTCCGGATCGGGCGGCAGAATGTTGGTGGTGAAAACCTTAAAGCTAGGAAATCCCTGTTGGATCGCGTCTGGAATCTGCTCGAATACCTGAAGGTCGAGCGGCCCGCAGAGCGCGACGTGGAAAGCGTAATCGTTGTAAGAGTTGCCGACCCAGCGGGCCTGCCTTTTCTCTATAGCGTCGGCAATCTCATCACCGGGGCGAACGTACGCAAAGTCGATATGGGTTGTAGTGCCGCCAAACACCATGCCACGCGTGTCGTCCTCCGGGCCCAGGGTGTACTCGGGCTTGTCAGGATTGCTCATGATCCAGTGCGCGAGATGGGTGTGCGGGTCAATGCCGCCCGGTACAACAGTCTTCCCGGTCGCATTGATCACCTGTGCGGAATCAGTTGGCAGCGAATCCGGCAGGCCAACCGCGGCGATCTGCTCGCCGGCGATGCCGATATCCCAACTGCCAACACCCTGCGGCGTTACTACCTGGCCGTTTTTTATCACGGTGTCAAACATGGCCCGAGCGTATTCGACCATTGGTTGGTCGTCAATGGTAAAGGTGCTGGTCCAGCCTCAATGAAAACCGCCGCTCTAGAGATTCAGGATTATCCTCGCCGAGTAGCCGAGCATAACCAACCAAAACACCACGGCAAATGCCTTTTCGCCCAAGCTGCTGTTGATCCTCCTGCCGGTCAACGTGGCCAGCGGCATCAGCGGTAGGGCGAGCGCCAGAACGATAAGTGCATCGCCGTCGATCAGATTGGCCTCGGAATAGATCGCCGACTTTGTGGCGTCGTTCGCCAGCGAAACTACGGAAGCAGCGCCAACGAAGTTCAAACGGTCCTGACGCAGGTTTCGCAGCGCCATCCCCTTCAAAGGTCCGGAGGTGCCGGAGAAACCGGAGGTCGCGCCCGCGCCGAAGGCCAAAAGCGGCGCTGCAGCGTTCTGGGCTTGAGTGAGGCTGCGTCGCTCAAAAATTAGGGCGACAATGAAGCTGATGATCACGGCCGGTCCCACCCAGCCCTCCGGAGCGTCGACCAAAAGCCGGGCGCCGATGGCCGCACCGACGATGGTCAGGACGAGAACCCCGAGCGCGATCCGGATCGGTATTGTTTTGCGATAGACGGCTACCTTCGCGACGTTGTTGGCTGCGAGCAGCAGCGCCCCCAGGGCGATTCCCTCTTTGGTTCCCAGCAACGCGCTCAGAGCAGGCACGATTATCAGCGAACCGCCGAGCCCAGCAGAAGCGGAGAGAGTGAACCCCAGCGCCGATACGATCAGGACGGCAATGACTATCAGCATCGCTCCAGACTAGCTTGCCATCCGGAGACGGAGAAACAGCAGCAGGGATTTTTCAGCAAAAAAAGCTATGTTTGATGCTATAGTCACGGTCGAAATCCCCCGCGCCGCCTGAACAGGAGTGATGCATCATGCTCGACGTCCCTACCCTCAACCAAACCTTGGAGTGGCGCAATATCGGACCCCATCGCGGCGGCAGAGTTGTAGCGGTAGCCGGCCACCCAACCCGCCCGATGGTCTTCTACTTTGGCGGCGCGGCCGGCGGCGTCTGGAAGACTACAGACGGCGGCACTTACTGGGAGAACATCTCCGACGGCTTCTTCAACACCGCCTCGGTCGGAGCTATCGCCGTCTCGGAGGCCGACCCTAACGTTATCTACGTCGGTATGGGCGAATCCTGTATTCGCGGTGATGTCTCTCATGGCGACGGTGTTTATAAGTCGACGGACGGTGGCAAGACCTGGAGCAACATGGGCTTGGCTGAAACGCAGCATATAGCCCGAATCCGCATCCACCCAAAGGACCCAGACACGGTCTACGTCGCCGCCCTCGGCCACATGACCGAATCACATGAAGCCCGGGGTATCTATCGCAGTCGCGACGGAGGCAAGACCTGGGATCGGGTGTTGTTTCGACACGCAGACGCCGGAGCAGCCGACCTCTCGCTGGACCCAACAAACCCGCGCATCCTCTACGCGACAATCTGGGAATCGAACCGGACCTTCTGGAAGCTGACCAGCGGCGGGCCCGAGAGCAGCATTTATAAGTCGCTGGACGGCGGCAACACCTGGGTAGACATTACCGGCAATCCTGGATTGCCCCAGGGAATAAAAGGGCGTATGGGCATCGCGGTTTCGCCGCCAAAGCCTGAGCGGGTCTGGGCGACGATCGAAGCGGCCGATGGCGGCAGCGGTATCTATCGCAGCGAAGACGCCGGCGACACCTGGCAGCGGGTTAGCGACGAGCCCAACCTGCAACTAAGGCACTGGTACTACGAGCACGTTTTCGCCGATCCGGTCGACCCGGAGACGGTCTATAGCCTCAACGTCCAAGCCTGGAAATCCATCGATGGCGGCAAGTCGTTTACCGCGCTGCCGACACCGCACGGCGACAACCACGACCTCTGGATCGACCCGAATGATCCGCAGCGGATGGTCGAAGGCAATGACGGCGGCGCCTGCGTTTCTTTCAACGGTGGCGCAACCTGGTCATCAATCTACAACCAGCCAACGGCGCAGTTCTACCACGTCGCCGTTGACACTCAGTCTCCCTACCGCGTTTACGGCACCCAGCAAGACAACTCGGCGATGAGCGCCCCCAGCCGATCCACGCGCGGCGCAATACCGCTTCAAGACTGCTACTCAGTTGGTACATCGGAAAGCGGTCACATTCAGGTCCTGCCGGACGACCCGAACATCGTTTTCTCCGGCGCCATTGGCAGCTCGGAGGGTGGCGGTGGTGCTCTGCTGCGCTATGACCACCGCACCCAGCAGCAACGCGTGGTAACAGTGTGGCCGGAACTGGCTGGCGGCGTCGGCCCCAAGGACGCCAAGTATCGTTTCCAGTGGACCTTCCCGATCTTGCTCTCGCCGCACGACCAGAACGTTCTCTACTGCGCAGGCAACATGGTATTCCGATCTACCGACGAAGGAACCAGTTGGGAGCCAATTAGCCCAGACCTCACTCGCAACGACGTAAGCAAACTCGAACCCTCCGGAGGACCGATCACCAACGACATCTCTGGAGCCGAGTACTACTGCACCATTTTCGCCTTCGCTGAATCGCCTCTCCAGGAAGGTTTGCTCTGGGCCGGCTCTGACGATGGTCTGATTCATATCTCACACAACGGCGGAAAAGACTGGCAGGACGTGACACCGCCCGGCCTGCCGGAGTGGACTCAGGTGGGCACGATCGAGCCGTCACCGCACGACGCAGGGGTCGCCTACGTCTCGGCCACCCGCTACAAGGTCGACAACAACTTCGCGCCGTTCCTGTTCAAGACCGATGACTACGGCAAGACTTGGAAATCGATCACCAAAGGTGTCGGCGAGATCACCCGCGTCATTCGGGAAGACCCTTCCCGGCGCGGCCTGCTTTATGCCGGAACCGAAACCGGCGTCCACGTGTCGCTGGACGATGGTGAGAACTGGCAGTCTCTTCAGATGAACTTGCCGGTTTGCCCAGTTTACGATCTGCTGATCAAAGAAGACGATCTAGTCCTGGCAAGCCACGGACGCTCCTTCTGGATCCTTGACGATCTGCAGACGCTGCGTCAGACCTACTTCGACCTCGATACGGCGAAAGTGCAGCTCTTGCGCCCGCGTAACAAGAAGCAGTTCCGAGTTGCCGCGGAGACTGGCAGGGCCCCGCCGGCAGGCAGCAAGAGCTACAAACTAGGTGTGAACCTGCCGATTGCCTTCTATGACACGGCCAAGCCCGAAGGTGGCGAGAGTAAGCGCGTCTTCCTCGACGCCGGCAAGAACCCGGCCAGCGGCGCCGTGGTCCACTACCACCTGCCTGAAGAGGTCGATGAGGAGTTGACCCTGACCTTCCTCGACATTGGTGGCGGCGTTATCCGGTCCTTCTCAAGCAAAGAGGCAGCAACTGCCTCCGACCTTCCCGCCGAACAACGAGACCCGCTGGCACCAGCCAAGCAGGGCCTGAACCGCTTCGAATGGAACCTGCGGGGCGCCAGTGCAACCAGAGTGCCCGGTGACGTAACCACTGCCGCGATGCTCAACGGGCCCGCTATGCCGCCGAGCACCTACAAGGTCCAGCTCAAGATCGGCGATCAGGTTCTGGAGCAGAGCTTTGCGCTTCTGAAAGACCCACGCATTAGAGCGACTCAGGAAGACCTCGACGCACAATTTGAGCTGCTAACCAGCATTCGCGACACACTTTCAAAAGCGAACGGATCGATCAACCAGCTGCGTAGCGTGGTGACTCAGATAGACGAGTGGACCAAGCGCGCCGAGGGCAGGCCGGACACCGAAGCAATTGCTCAGGCTGCCACTCAGGTCAAGGAGAAGCTGGAGGCAATTGAGGAGCAGCTCATTCAAAAGAAGGCACGAATCCCCCAAGACGCCAGGCTCAACCATCCAAGCCGGCTCAACAACAAGATCGGCGTTTTGGCAGCCGCGGTCTCCAGCGCCGAATTCGTCCCCACGAAGCAGTCTTACGAGGTCTTGGCTCACTACTCAACTCTGCTGGATCAGCAGCTCGGCCTCTTAGATGCGGTCTTGCGTAACGACCTTGAGGCGTTCAACCAGTTAGTGGGCAAGTCCGGCATGGCGCCGGTGATACCTCGCAGCTCCTAGCTTTAGCCCCGGTGGGGTGGGTTCTGCCCTGGCTAAACCGGCGGTTCCGGCCAGGGCAGAACCTCCGCCAAAGCCCCACCGAGTATTAGGTCGCGGTCCGATGCACTGAGAAATGGCAGGCCTTCCTGCCAAAGACGGAGACACTCGGCGTAGGTGCTCTTAGATAGTTGCGTCATGTCAGCCGCCCAGAGCAGTCTGCGGGCGCCGTAGGCGTCATAGAGGCGGCGCAAAATCGGATGAACGTCCATGAACGGATATGACTCGTGGGAGTGATTGGGCGCCATGCTGACTTTCATGTGGACGTTTTCCGAGCGGGCAAGCGCCACCAGCGTATCCAAATGGCGGAACGCCAACTCGAGCGTTGACCCCTCCGTTGTCCCCAGGTGGTCAATGATGATCCGTAGCCGCGGATGGGCCGAGACAATTGGCTCCAGCCCGGCGATGCCGTCACGGGTTAAGCACATAAGTGGGATCTGCAGCCGCTCGCAGGCGTCCCAGAACCAGCCAAGCTCGAGGGCGTTGGCCATCTTCTCAAAGAGACGCAGATGAGGTCCCCAGCGCGAGCTAACGCGGATGCCAAGCATCCCAGGCTGCGTAAGCCAGCTCTCCAAACGTTCAGGCGAATCATCGGCCCACGGATCGATTCTCCCCATCACCGCGAATTTATCCGGGTAGGCAGCGGCAACTTCCAATGCCGTCAGGTTATGGTCACCGGCCCATACCGGCGGAACGATCACGGCGCGGTCAACGCCAATGGCTTTCATAGCGCCAAGCATGTGCTCACCGCTAAAGCTTGGCAGTTTGGTCACCGGCTCGGCGCGACCGTCAGTGGGCCACGGCCGCGATGACGTGTCGGCGTCGAAAAGATGAACCTGCGCGTCGCTAATCATTTTCGTGAGACATGTTACCCGATTCGCAATTCTGCCTGACCTGCGATCCGCCCCCACCGGACTTGTCGCCCATTTACTGATTTTGGCGTAGGCTCTCGACACGGCTACGGCAAGAAGAGAATCGAGGCTTTCTGATGAAAAGTATCTCAATTGATCGCTCCAAGCGGCTAAAAGACGACCCAGGCACCGGTCACAACCGCTGGCATCCTGACATCGAACCGATCGTCGAGGCAGACCCCGGCGAAGAGGTTGTTCTCGAGACTCGTGACGCCGTCGACGGCAACGTGGTCTACGGCTCAGAACAGGTCGGCGAGGGGTTGGGCGGCGTACATCCGCTCACCGGTCCGGTCTACGTAAACGGGGCGCAGCCCGGCGATCTTTTGGAGATCGAGTACTTGGAGATCACGCCGCAGAACTGGGGCTTTACCCGTCTCGGCCCGACCGGCGGTTTCCTGGCAGACCAGGCAATGCGCGGCCGCCCCGCTCCACCAGGTCGGCCTCACGACGGTTCCAGGTTGCCAGCATCTCGTGCGAGGGAGCAACACCGGCCGTGCCCATGAAGGACCCGTCCGGGATCCGGACACCCGGCAACTTGGGTGAAGTAGCCCAACCGTCCTTGATATCCCACTGAACCATGTAGGACTCGGCAAAGCCAGACCCCGATGGCGCGGTGCCGGAAAACCTCGGCAAAGAGGCCGCGGGTACCATGCCGCCGCGCGAAACCTGCGGCAACATCGACGCCAAGCAGCTAACCAAGGGCTCGCGCCTGATTGTGCCGGTGCAGGTTCCCGGTGCGCTCTATTCCGCCGGCGATGGCCACTTCGCCCAGGGCGATGGCGAAGCGTGCATCACCGCAATCGAGATCGGCGCCACCGTCGCCGTGCGCTTCCACCTGCATTCGGGCGAGGCGGCGCGTCACAACATCCGCTGGCCGCGTTTCGCTCACCCTGGCTACTTCCTGCCGCCGGAGTGGGCGGCGCCGCGCAACTTTATCGCCACAACCGGTATGCCGATTAGAGACGACGGCACCCAGGAGGACGGCGACCTCAATCTGGCAACCCGAAACGCACTAATCAACATGATCGACCTGTTGCAAGAGCGCGGCTGGAGCCGCGAGCAGGCTTACATTATTTGCAGCGTCGCTGTCGATTTGCGCATGGCCAACGTCGTCGACATACCAAATTTCACAGTCTCGGCGTTTCTCCCGGAGGACATCTTCACGAGCTAATTCCAAGCTAGTTGCAAGCACCTCCCGTAAAGGCACCAACCCCGTACGGGCAAACCCGCTCTCGCTGGACCGTGGCCCTTGACGCCATGTGACTCGCTCCTGTCAAATTGGCAGCATTAGATCACTCGAAAGTCGGCCAACTACCCCGATTAGGAGCCATCGATGCCAGACGGCCTACCCCTTTCCGACTTGCTAGTGCTGGACCTAACCCGGGTCCGCAGCGGGCCGACATCCGTGCGGCACCTGGCCGACTGGGGTGCGGATGTGATCAAAATCGAGGAGCCGGCCGAGGAAGGCGCGGACCCATTTGGTGGTGCTCGCGACGGCTTTGACTTCCAGAATCTGCACCGTAACAAGCGCGACATGACGATAAACCTCAAATCAGAGCAGGGCCATGAGATTTTTATTCAGCTCGCGGCCAAGGCCGACGTTGTCGTGGAGAACTACCGGCCGGACGTAAAGACGCGCCTCGGAATCGATTACGAAGCCCTGCGCAAGGTCAATCCACGGATCATTTACGGCAGCATTTCCGGCTTCGGTCAGACCGGACCTTACGCTGACCGGCCGGGCTACGATCAGATCGCTCAAGGCATGGGCGGACTAATGTCTGTTACCGGCGAACCCGGCGAGGGACCGATGCGGGTCGGAATACCGGTCGCCGACCTGACAGCCGGCATGTTCCTGGCCATGGGGATGTTGGTAGCGCTGCACGAGCGGGAGCGCACCGGTGAGGGTCAGTGGGTCAACACTTCCTTGCTTGAGGCACAAGTCGCGATGCTGGACTTCCAGGCGGCACGCTGGCTGCTCGGCCACGAGGTGCCGACCCAGGCCGGCAACGATCACCCTACCAGCATTCCGACCGGCGTATTTCCGACCGCGGACGGCTATATGAACATTGCCTCCGGCAGTAACGTGGGCGTGGCCCGGCTTTCCAAGGCACTCGGCGCGCCTGACTGGTCGGATGACCCGGATTACAAGGACGGTCCCAGCCGCTCCAAGAATCGGGCGGCCCTTAACCAAGCCATATCTGAATACACCAGGACCAAGCCGACAGACGAATGGGTTGATATCCTCAATCAGGCCGGCGTACCATGCGGGCCGATCTTGAGCATCGACCAGACGATGAACGATGCCCAGGTGCGTCACCTGGGCATGGCCAGTCCGATAAAGCACCCGCGATTGGGAGACCAGGAGGTCGTCGGTCAGGCAATCAGTCTGAGCAGCGCCGGTGGCAAACCGGCAATACGGCGGCCCACTCCAGAGATGGGCGAGCATACGGACGAGGTGCTCGAATGGCTGGGCTACGACTCGAACGCAATCAGTGAATTCCACCAGCAAGGAGCCATATAAGCACTATGTCCAAGCAAGAAATTGAACTCGAAACCCCAAAAATGATCGGCTACAAAGAGGACGGCGTCGGTTGGATGATTTTCAATCAGCCGGAACGCCGCAACGCGGTCAACAGGGAGATGCGCGAAGCGATTCCTGTCATTCTCGAGTCTTTCCGAGACGACCCCGAGGTGCGGGTGATCGTGATGACCGGTGCCGGCGACAAGTCGTTCGTCTCCGGTGCCGACATCTCGGAGTTCGATAGCAACCGGGCCACGCCCGAGCAAATCGCCGAGTACAACAAGGTTGGCACCCGCGCCAGCGCCAGCTACAAAACCCTCAACAAGCCGCTGATCGCCATGATTCGTGGCTTCGCGGTGGGTGGCGGCCTGCTCACGGCGCTCAAAGCGGACCTGCGCGTGGCATCGGACGACTCCCAGTTCGGTATCCCGGCGGTTCGTCTCGGCCTGGGCTACGGCTTTTCCGAAGTCAAGCCGGTGGTCGATCTGATTGGCCCGGCAAATGCGCGCCAGATCCTGATCACGGGTGACCGAGTCGATGCTCAGACAGCGTTGCGCATGGGTTTGATCAACGAGGTCGTATCAGTAGATGAGCTCGAGCCGCGAGTGCGAGAGCTGGCCGGCACGATCGCACGCGCAGCTCCGCTAACGGTCAAAGCGGTGAGCGCGGCGATTGACGAGGCCGTCAAGGACGAGAAAGACCGTGATCTCAAGCATATCGAAAGCCTAATCGCTGACTGTTTTGCCAGCGAAGACTATGTCGAAGGCCGCAAAGCCTTCGCCGAGAAGCGGCAGCCCGAGTTTAGGGGCGTCTAGGGTAGGCGAGACACGGCGATTAGCGAAACCGGCAGGATCAGCCGAAGCGGTTCCGAATGTGAACGCTGGCTTTCCCCCTCTCGTGCCACCGCCAAAATTGAGGCTGGACCAGGTGGCGAAGCAGGTGTTACTTTGCACCTGATTTAGTTCAGTGTCAGGAGATAACAATGGATCTTCCCCTCGAAGGCGTCCGGGTCCTGGATCTGACGATTTTCCAGCAAGGTACCTACTCCACCGCGATGCTTGCCGACCTCGGTGCCGACGTAATCAAGATCGAAGGACCGGACACACCAGACCCCGGCCGCTCTACGATGGCAACCTCCACTCGAGGACCGATGAATGCCTATTTCCAAACCCTCAATCGCGGCAAGCGCGCCATCTGCATCGATCTGAAGGATGAAGCGGGTCGCAAGACCTTTCATAAGCTGGTCGAAGATGCCGATATATTCGTTACCAATTACCGGCGGCCCGCGCTAGCCAGGTTAGGTTGCGATTACCAGACCCTGAGTGAGATCAACCCAGGCATCATCTACGGCCGGGGTTCCGGCTACGGACCGGAGGGCCCGGATGCCGATCGGGCAAGCATGGACATACTTGGACAGGCCCGCGGCGGTTTGATGAGCCAGACCGGTGATCCGAAAGGCGGGCCAAAAGGAGCCGGCGTGGCCATCGCCGATCACATCGGCGCGATAACCATGGCTTTTGGACTGGTTGTGGCGCTACGCCATCGTGAGCAGACGGGCGAAGGCCAAGAGGTGGACGCATCCCTGCTGGGCGGTCAACTTTGTGTCCAGTCGTTTAACATAACGGACTATCTCTGGAGTGGCACCCAGCGCGGTCGCGTCAAGAGGTCAGGACCGAACCCGACCTGGAGCACCTACCAGGGCAGCGACGGGAAATGGTTCGCGGTGGGGATGAGTGCTGCGCACTACTGGCCCCGCATCGCCGCCACGGTCGGCAGGCCGGAATGGGCCACCGACGAGAAATATGCAACTCTCCCGGCAAGGTTGGATAATTCCAGCGAGTTGTTCGCCGAATTCGACGCGATTTTCGCTAAGGAAACCGCGGCAGAGTGGATTCGCCGCTTTGCCGACGCCGATCTCCTGGCGACGCCGGTGAACGATTACGAGGATGTTTCGAAAGACCCGCAGGTAATTGCCAACGACTACATTACAGACGTCGAACCGGGAGACGGTGGGCCGCCGGTAAAGATGGTTGGCCTGCCGGTTATCTTTAGCAAGACTCCGGGTCATATCCGCGGCCTTGCCCCCGAGTTCGGCCAGCACACCGAGGAGGTTCTGCAGGAAGCCGGGTTTACCTGGGATGACCTGACGGAACTGCGCGAGGCTGGAGCCATAGGCCCCAGGCCAACCGTCGAAAGCACCAGTTAGTAGACAGCACCTTAGGAGGGAAAAACATGGCGGAAATTGATGGCGCGACGATTATTGCAAAAAGCCTTAAGTCCCACGGCGTTGAATACGCCTTTGGTATCGTCGGCATTCCAGTCCGATCAATCGCGGACGCGATGCGCAAGGAAGGCATCACCTACGTCAACATGCGCCACGAGCAGTCCGCAGCTTATGCCGCGGGGACCATCGGCTATCTGACCGGGCGGCCCGGTGCGGCGTTGGTCGTATCCGGTCCCGGAATGACCAACGCGATCTCCGGTCTTGGCAACGCCTGGTCCAACTGTTGGCCGATGATCCTGCTTGGCGGCTCCAACAGCAGCGATCTCATGGGCAAAGGCGCGTTCCAGGAGGCGCCTCAGTTGGAAGCCGCTCGGCCCTTCGTCAAGTACGGAATGCGGCCCGAGTCTACCGGCAGACTGCCTTTCTACATCGAGCAGGCAGTGCGGACCTCAATCTCCGGCCGGCCCGGCCCGGTTTATCTAGACCTGATGGACGACGTGATTTCGGGTACGGTCGATGAAGAATTGATCAAGTTCCCGCCTCCCGTTAAGGACGCGCCTCGCCCCGTGGTTGACAACGCGTCGGTCGAAGTCGCGATGGGAGCCCTTCAGAGCGCCAAGCAGCCGCTGGTCATTGTCGGCAAGGGCGCGGCCTACGCCAGAGCCGAGGACGAAGTCCGGGAGTTCATCGAGACTACGCAGCTGCCGTTTCTTGCTTCGCCGATGGGCCGTGGTGTCGTTCCTGACGACCACCCCTTGTCAGTCGGCGCCGCCCGTTCCCTGGCGCTGCAGAACACTGACCTGATTTTCCTGATCGGCGCGCGTCTCAATTGGATCATGCACTTTGGTGAGCCGCCGCGCTTCAAAGAGGGAGTGCGAGTGATCCAGCTCGACATCTCTCCAGAGGAAATCGGCTCCAACATCCCGACCGAGGTGCCGCTGATTGGTGACGCCAAGGCGGTAACCGGCCAGCTTAACGCCTACCTCAAGGAGCACCCGTGGCAGTACCCCGAGGAGAGCACCTGGCGCACGAGCATCAATAAGAAGATCGAGGAAAACGTCGCGGCCACCGCACCAATGCTGGTCGATGACGCAAAGCCGATGGGGTACTACCGGGCCCTGCGGGAAATCGATGACCTGCTGCCGGATGACGTCATGCTGATCGCCGAGGGTGCCAGCACCATGGACATCAGCCGCCAGGTGATCAACAACAGCCTGCCGCGGCACCGCATCGACGCGGGCACCTGGGGTACCATGGGTGTCGGCCTGCCACAGGCGATCGCTGCCCAAATCGCCAACCCCAACCTGCGTGTAGTCGATATCGAAGGTGATTCCGCCTTCGGTTTCAGCGGCATGGAGGTTGAAGTGGCCTGCCGCCTCAAGCTGCCGATTGTCTTCATTGTTCTCAACAACAATGGCATCGGTGGCGGCCCGACCGAGCTGCTCGGCATCGATGAAATCCCGGTTAGCGCTTATATCCCTGACGCTCATTACGAGAAGGTAATCGAAGCCTTCGGCGGCCTGGGAATCTACGTTGACGACCCCAATGACCTCGGGTCGGCGATTCAGAAAGCATTCGCTTCAAATGGCCCGGCCGTAATCAACGTCGTCCTCGACAACAAGGCGGCTCGACGTCCACAGGAGTTTAGTTGGAACACGGGCGCGGTAGCCGCCCGGCGCTAGCGAATGGCCTGAATAGAGGTAACACCGGTAGCGGTTAGACAGGGGTGCTGAAGCGGCATGCGGATATTCCTTAACGGCATCGGCGCCTTTGGCGTCGATGCCTTAACGAAACTTCAAGCGCAAGGCGACGATATCGTTGCCGTGGCGGCGCCGCGTCAATCGCTAAGCGGACGCCCGGACCGTCTCTGGGCGCACGCCGAAGCCGCCTCGATCCCGGTCTTCGAGACGAATCAGCTCAAGGAGCCCGAGGTCGAACAAGCTCTGCGCGAAACCGCACCCGAGTTGGGTGTGATGGCTTTTGTCCAAGAATTCATCAGCCAAGAGACCCTGGACCTGCCGGCCCATGGAACGATCCAGTACCATCCGTCTTTGCTGCCAAAGCACCGCGGGCGCAGCTCGGTTAACTGGCCGATTATTCAGGGTGAGACGCTCACTGGCGTGTCGATTTTCTGGCCCGACCAGGGTATGGACACGGGGCCCGTGCTGCTGCAGAAAGACGTTGAAATCGGACCTGACGATACCGCCGGTTCTCTGTACGCCGACAGGCTCTATCCGGTCGGCATCGATGCCTTGGCCGAAGCGGTTGAGCTGGTGCGCCGCGGCGCCGCGCCGAAAACGGTCCAGGACGAAGCCGGAGCGACCTATGAAAAGCCCGCCGAAGATCGGGCCGCCCGCATCGACTGGCGGCTGCCGCTGGCCGAGGTCTACAACCTGGTCCGGGGCTGTGACCCAAGTCCCGGCGCCTGGTCCCGCTGGGATGACCAAAAACTGCGCATTCTCGACGCGACGCCCCTGCCAGGACACGAAGCGGCGCCAGGTGTCGTGTCAGCTGTCGGCGACGATGGCATGGTCATCGGCGCCGCGGACGGGGCCTTACTAATCCGCAAGCTGCGTCTCGACGCTGGCGCTAAGCCGGCCGCCGAGCTTGCGGCCGAAAACGGCATCGAGGTAGGAGCCGTATTCAAAAACCCGTCCAAGGCCACTAGCGAGTCTTAACTCCGGTCGCCTGGCTGACGCTTTCATCGAACGCGCCTGCTTCCGGCGGTCGCGTTGAAGCCGGGGCTTAGATGTGAGCCGAAGGCGAGCCATTACGGCGATTTGTAGACGGTTCCCTCTTTCATGACAAATTCCACCCGGCGTAGGGCGGCTATCTCATGCGTAGGGTCGCCCTGAACCGCGATCAAGTCGGCAAAATGTCCGCTTTTGACCCGCCCTACGTCGAGGTTGAGTATGCGCGCGTTGCCAGATGTGGCAGCCACCACGGTGTCCAAAACCGGCATGCCGGCGGCGACCATCGCCTCAAGCTCTCTAACGTTATCGCCGTGGGGGAAGACGCCAACATCGCTGCCACTGGCGATCGACACCCCGGTTTCCAGCGCCGTCTCAAACATGCGCCGTTTTATCTCGGCGCGCGCCCGGTGCCACCGACAGTGTCGCGCAAAGGGCAACGCCGTTTTCCTTCATCAGGCGAAATACTTCGGCGGTGCCGCCGTCGCCGTGCTCGATCGTGTTGACTCCGGCAATTGCCGCCCGGCGCATCCCCTCGGTGGTGTTGGCGTGGGCCGCAACCGGAATATTGGCGCTCGAAGCGACATTCACCGCGGTGTTTCTGCCGGAATTTCAGCGTGGGTACGTCTGGAACCGCGACCAAGTCAAAGAATATCTAGCGAGTCTCTATCGCGCTTACCCAACGGGCAGCTTCTTAATTTGGAAGACTCCCAATCCAGGTCTTGTACGTGGCGGCGTGCCCGAGAGTGATGGCGGCTCTTTTCAGCTCATACTCGATGGCCAACAGCACCTGACCAGCATCTACACTCTCGTTGAGGGGAAGCCGCCTCCCTTCTACGAAGGTGAGAAGCTATATTTCGACATTTGGTTCAACGTTCAGACGGAGGAGTTTTCTTACTTTAAATCCTCGATCATGAAAGGGCACCCAGAGTGGATTCCAGTGACTCAGTTCTTGAGGGCTGGAATCGGCGACTACCTGGCTGTCGGCAATGGAGTACTCAGCGCAGATGAGTCAGCATTTCTCTTCCAGTTCTTCGAGAAGCTGAACCGGCTGGATGCCATCAAGAACTACCTCTATTACCTTGATATCGTCAGCGAACGAAATATGGACCAAGTGGTCAAGATCTTCAATCTTGTCAAGCAGGGTACGCCTCTTTCCAAGTCCGACCTTGCCTTGTCTCACATCTGCGCGCTGTGGCCGGAGGCACGTCAGGAGATGCGCACTCTTCAAAATGAGCTCGCGGGCCAAGGCTTCGCTTTTGACCTGAGCTTCTACGTCCGTTGCACCGCAGCCGTGGCCACCAACGCCGGTACCTTTGAACCGCTATATCGCTTGGAGAATCCGGTAGAAGAGATTAAGACAGCCTGGCAGCGGGCGCGAAAGGCCATCGAGTACCTCCTTAACATCCTTCGAAACGATGCCTACATCGATAGCAGTTCCGCACTTGTGAGCGATTATGTGCTGGTTCCATTAGTCGTATTTCTAGCGAACGGGGCCGGAAAGTTCAAGGACGACCGTGAGAAGAAGGAGTTCCTGAACTGGATGTACTTGGCGCTCATGTGGACTCGTTATAGCGGTTCGACGGAGACCTCCCTGCAGCAGGACTTGGAGGCTCTGAAGGCAGAGAATCCCCCAGAACGCTTGCGCTCCAACATCGTGGATCAACGCGGTAGGACTAAGGTCGAAGCCAGGGACCTAGTCGGGGCAAGTACTCGGACTGCTTGGTCGACCATGGCCTACGTTGTTGCTCGTAGCCGAGGAGCCCTGGACTGGTTCAATGGTCAGCCTCTCTACGTTAGAAATATTGGTAAGAGCAACGGCCTGGAATACCACCACATCTTTAATCAGGACATGCTTTACAAGAGCTCGTTGTATGACAGCAAGTCACCTCCAGACAGGCAAAAGGTAAACGAGATTGCCAATATTGCGTATCTGACGAGCATAAGCAACAAGCAGGTAGGCACGAAAAAAGCCATCCGAGTACTTGCCCCTGGTATTAAACGACTATCCTGACGCGCTTTCTCAACAGGCTGTTCCTGAACTGGCTGCGCTCTGGGGATTTGAAAGGTTCGAAGACTTCCGAGCGGAACGTCGGCACAGCATCGCGGAGTCAATCAACGACTTCCTCGATGACTTATTAGCCGCACAAGTCCCTCACGAATCCACGATCGATGACTACATCAAAATCGGCGAAGGCGACTCCGTCGAGTTCAAAGGCGCGCTGCGATGGGATTTCAAGCAGGAAACAGTAAACAAGGCGCTTGAGCACGTCGTTGCGAGGACGATCGCCGCGTTCATGAACTCGAAGGGCGGGACACTGATCATCGGCGTGAGTGATGAAGGTTTGGCCCTCGGGTTGGAAGCAGATTTCAAGACCTTCCAGCACAGGCCAGACGCTGACGGATGGGAGCAGCATTTCCGCAACGTTCTCAACAAATACTTGACGAAGGAAGTTGCCGCACTGGTAGGACTATCGTTTACCGAGTTTCACGAAAAAACGGTCGCCATCGTTCGTGCTGAGCCAGGCCTAAAGCCGATCTTTCTGACTGACGGCCCGACCTCCGAATTCCATATCCGTTCGGGGAACACAACTCAGATCCTCGACGTGCAGGAGACTACCAAGTACATCCACCAACATTTCCCGGTCGTTTTCTAGGAAACCTGCAAACGCCAGGAAGGATTGATCATGACCAACGCTGAAGCAGAAGCCGACGAAATACGCACTCTCGAGCGCGAGCGGCTGCGCGCTATGGTGGCGGGCGATGCCGAGCGCGCCGGAGAGCTCCACGCCGAGGACTTTCAGCTGGTCAACCCAGCCGGCCGGACCTACACCAAGGCCGAATACATGGGCGATATTGCCTCCGGCGAGATCGATTACCACATCTGGGAGCCCGAGACGATCGCCGTGCGGCTGAACGGTGATATTGCGGTGGTCCGTTATCGGGCGGAGATGGAGATCACGGTCGGCGGACGCGAGTTTCCGCGCCGGCGTCTCTGGCACACGGATGTCTACGAGCGACGCGAAGGGCAGTGGCAAGTAGTCTGGTCCCAGGCGACCGGGATCCAGGAGACGTAGGACCAGGATCCCGCTGGTTACAGCAGTCGCAAACCATGAACAGCCCCGGGGTGTCCGACGCACGCGGCCGATGAGGGCCTCGCCGAAGCAGTGCCACTGCTTGGTTCCAGCCAAGGATCGTCCGTTGCGGCGTCCCACGTGGCAGGATAGATGCATGTCAGCTTCCCGTTCACCCCAGCCAGAATCGCTGAATCGCACCGCACTGCGTTTGTTCGCGCCGATCGCCCCCAATTACGACCGCTGGTCTGGGCTGTTGAGCCTGGGACAGGACCCGCGCTGGCGCGGTGAGATGGTTGAGAGTCTCGATCTTCGCGACGGTGCGCGAGTGCTCGATGTAGCCTCGGGTACCGGCCTGATTTCTCGATTGCTTGAGCGGCACGGGCGCAAAGTCATCGCTCTCGACCTCAGCCCCGAGATGCTTGAGCGAGCCCGGCCCCAGGGCACTGCGGTAGTGTGCGCGGCGGCCGAGTGCCTGCCATTTCCGGACGCGTCTTTCGACGGGCTTACCTTTGGCTATCTTCTACGCTACGTGGCCGACCCAGGTGCAACGATGCGCGAACTGGCTCGTGTCCTGCGACCGGGTGGCGTAATTGGCATGGTCGAATTCGGCCGTCCACGTGGATTCTGGCGCCCATTCTGGTGGCTTTACACGCGAATTGGCCTGCCCCTGGCCGGCCTCCTTGCCGGGCCGGGCTGGGCGCGTGTCGGTCGCTGCTTGGGCCCAAGCATCGATCTTTTCTACCGCCATCATCCTGGTAACACGGTCACCGATCTGTGGGTCTCAGCCGGCTTGACGGAAGTGCGCTCTGTCCAACGCTCGCTTGGTGGCGGGCTAATCGTCTGGGCTCGGCGGGGCTGACGCGCCCTCATGCACCGGCGAATCGGACGCTTGCAGCCGGCTTTTTACGGGCGGACCGGCGGCCGGTTTGGCGATCTGCTAACCCTCCTCCATCCTCCATACACGGCCTGGCACCTCTCTTACGTCATCTATGGCGCGGCCCTCGCTAACGAGCTGGACGGCTGGCGTCTCGTCGGAACCCTGGCAGCATTTTTCCTAGGCACCGGCATCGCGGCGCACGCGTTGGATGAGCTGCATTCTCGCCCCCTGGGCACGCGGATCAGCAGCGCTAGCCTGTTCGTGCTCGGCGCCGGAGGCCTCACGGGAGCTGCGGCAATCGCCGTGGCCGGCGTTTTTGTCATCTCTCCCTGGACGTTGGTCTGGGCCGCGGTTGGCGTCTTCCTGGCCCTTGGATATGTACTCGAGTGGCAACGTCTGCTCCACACGGACCTAGCCTTCGGCCTGGCTTGGGGAGGCTTCCCTGTTTTGGCCGGCTACTGGGCGCAGGCAGAACAGTTTGAGATCAGTGTCCTTATCGTTGCACTGATGGCGACCCTGCTGAGCCTTGCCCAGCGCGCTCTTAGCAAGCCGGCCCGTTACCTTCGGCGAACCGCGTTCGACGCATCGGTGCGTATTGAGGGGCCGGGCGAAGTGGAACAATGGTCACGTGAGTACCTGCTCTCCACTTGGGAAGGCCCTCTCAAACTGCTTGCCGGCGCTGCGGTAGCGTTGGCCGTCGGCCTCCTGGTGATGCGTTTGTGAGGTTGGCCGGCTTGACCTGAGGTTTGTGCTCTTGGGGGCACGCGGGACCGCCTCTGCTAAGCCGTGCGTTCCGCTGGTTTCTCGTTATGGGCGCAGGCCCTCGCCCTCCAAGTCGAGGACCTGCTCGGCCATCTGCGAAAGCATGCGCCAGCCGTGCTCGTGGTCCTTGGTGCGCTCGAGGTCGCCGGTGGACCAGTCAAGCAGGACTTCCTCCGCACCTAGAGCTTCGAAATGCTGCAGGTCGCTCCTGATCTGGTCGATGCTGCCTTCGCCGTACGCTCTGGTGCCATCGATCGGCGACTCGCGGATGTCAAGGCGGATTCGCGGACAAAACGCCGGCGCTGAGCGCCCTCGCGCCGCGGCCATCTCGCGAATCCTGGGCATTGTTTCGCCTCTAAGCGCTTCCGGCCATCGCGCGTGGGGGTGGTAGGCGTCGCCAAACCGCGCCGTCCGCCTCAGCGTAGCTTCACTGCCGCCACCAACCCATATCGGTGGATGTGGTGTTTGCAGCGGCTTGATCGGTGAGACGTCTTTGATTTGCACGTGCCGGCCGTCGTAGCTGACCGGCTCATCCGAGGTCCACAACTTGACGATGACGTCGAGCTGCTCGTTCGCCAAAGCGCCACGCTTCTCGAAAGGAACGCCAAGCGTGGCAAACTCATCTTCAGCGTTGCCAACCCCGACGCCGAAGATGAACCGGCCGCCGCTGAGATGGTCGATATTGGCAACTTGCCGCGCCATCAAGATTGGGTTGCGGTAGGGCAGCACGCAAACGGTCGTGCCTAGTTTGATCCTCGTAGTGGCCGAAGCGAGCCAGGCTAAGACGGTGAATGGATCGTAGAACGGCTCGGGGTAGCGCTGACCCACCGAGGGTGTTACGGCCACGTGGTCAGAGATCATTACCGAGTGGTAACCGAGATCCTCGGAGCGGCGCGCCCACTCCAGGAACGTATCGGGGCGCACTCCCGGGCCAAAATTGACGATGTTAACGCCGAATTTCAATGCTTTTATCCTTTCGAATACCGGCAATGGCGGTGCGCCTTGCCGGGTGCGTATGTAGCGTACTTTGCCTCCGGAGGTAGCGGGCTCCGCCCGGGCCCGGGTTTTTGAAAGACCGGCAATGACGGTGCGCCTTGCCGGGTGCGTATGTAGCGTATTTTGCCTCCGGAGGTAGCGGGCTCCGCCCGGGCCCGGGTTTTTTAAAAGGCCGGCAATGACGGTGCGCCTTGCCGGGTGCGTATGTAGCGTATTTTGCCTCGGAGGTAGCGGGCGCTGCCCGGGCCCGGGTTTTTTAAAAGGCCGGCAATGACGTATTAGCTGTGAATCAGCTACCTACACATCCCGCCGCGTAGGCGGTGTCCTCTGCCTTCGATGTTGACGGGCTCCGGCCAAGCCCCCTTGGCCGTTCGAGACTCGCGTCTACGCTACTTCGGTCCGAAATCATCGTAGCCTTTCAGGAATCCCAGCACGTGGGCCGTGTACTCGGCCGGCTTCTCGAAGGGTGACCAGTGGCCGACTCCATCTAGCAGAACCATGCGGGCATCGTTCAGGTGGTTGAGCATGGCGATGCCCATTTCGAACACGACCATGCGGTCGTAGCGGCCCCAGACCATCATCGCCGGCGCCTGGATGGCGTCGAGCTGAGCGGTGTAGTCGTGCGACGGGCTTGTGGACTTTTCCCGCGCTTCGATGAACTCTGGCGACCAGGTTTCCCAGTGATGGATGTAATCGACCAGCTCATCGGTGACCAACTCCTGGTTATCGATGTGCACGCTGAGGTAGCGCCGCACGTTCTCCTTTGTCGGCTTCTCCATGACCTCCACGGTGGCCCGCCAGCCTTCGGATGGCATGTTGCCCAGCAGGTAGCGGTCTCCGCCGGTGCCGATGTGGGCACCGCCGAGCACGAACTTGCGCACCCGCTGCGGGTGATTGAGCGCTGCGACCATGCTGGATTGGCCGCCCTGCGAGTTGCCGACCCAATAGGCGCTGTCGATGCCCAGCGCGTCCAATAGCTGTGTCCCAACCCGCGCCTGCATCGAGTGAATGCCCTCGTCGAAGACGATCGGACCAGACTTGGCAAAGTTAGGCATGTCCCAGAGGATGCAGCGATAGTGTTTCGCGAACTCGGCAACCACCTTGTGCCAGGTGATCCAAGCAGTCGTGCCGGGACCGTAAGAGTGGGAGAAGAGGATCGGCTCCCCCGCACCAATGTCGTGGTAGTGAACCGGCATGCCGCCGGCTTTGATGGTCTTGCTGGTGCCTTTTTCAGTCAGTCCGTCAGCTGTGACAAAAGCCATGTTTTTATATCTTTCTGAGTACCGGCAATGAAGGCGGTTTACCGCCAACTTGCCGGGAGCGTAGGCAGCGTCCTCTGCCTGCGGTGTTTGCGGGCTCCGCCCGGGCCTGGATTTTTTAGATACCGGCAATGCTGCTTCGCTGTTCGCTGAGCGCCTTGCCGGGAGCGTAGGCAGCGTCCTCTGCCTGCGGTGTTTACGGGCTCCGCCCGGGCCTGGATTTTTTAGATACCGGCAATGCTGCTTCGCTGTTCGCTGAGCGCCTTGCCGGGAGCGTAGGCAGCGTCTTCTGCCTGCGGTGTTTGCGGGCTCCGCCCGGGCCTGGATTTTTTAAATACCGGCAATGCTGCTTCGCTGTTCGCTGAGCGCCTTGCCGGGAGCGCAGGCACTGTATTCTGCCCTCGGTGTTTGCGGCTCCCCCGGGCCCGGATTTTTTTTAATGCCCGGCAATTCGTCTTTGCCGTTCAAAGCGGGTTCCGCTTAGTTGCCAGGTGCGCTAATAGCTTTCTCCGCCTCCAAACCGGTTAGAAATGATCCCGGCTAGCTGGTCATGCCCGCGGTTCCTTCGAACTTCACGGTGATAGGATCGATGTGAACATCGGCCCAGCTGTCAGCGTTCATGAACTCCATCCAGCGGTCGTAGAAGCCGCGCTGGTTGTTCTCCGAGATGTAGCGGTCCGAAACAATGCCGGGCCACTCTTCGCTTCGACCGGCACGGCCGATACCCATGGCTACGACCGCTCGGCTGCGACGGCCAATGAAACTGTCACCAGCGTGAGTTACCTGGCCCCAGTTATCCATGTCGTCCTGCTCGTTCAGACCAGCGGCGCCGTTGTTGGCGGCGCTGGCGGCTGAGCGGGCCATTCTCAATTCTTCGGGCGCATCGGCCTCGACCATGGCGAAGTGCCAGAACTCTGTCCTGTAGGGACCCCGCGGCAAGGCCAGGCGAAATCCCAGCACACCGTTGGGGAACAGGCTGTGGTTGCCCATGCGCAGGCGCTTGGCCCTGTAGCTACCCAGCCGGCGCTCGACCTCCGATTCCTTTGACTTCTGGAAGTCGAAGGCAAGTGATTTGCCATTAGCGCCAAGGCGGCGTGGATCGAGCTGACCGCGCAACGGAGGGTCTTGTCCTTCCTCGATGACGTTGAAAGTCAGGCCGTGGCCGTTGACCAGGGCGTGGTGGTTTTGGTTTGGGTGCTTTAGCAGTTGGGGAAGATCTCGGATTGGCGCGCCGGTTATCTTGTGGCGAGCAAGCGATTGCGACATGTGGGTGAAGGGCAGGTGGTAGTTATCGGAACAGTTGTCGACCGGCGTCTTCCAGTTGCAGTTCTCGATCCACTTCTGCGGGCCAAGAGCAACGAGACCGGCTTCGTTGTAGTTGAAGGTGGTGTCGAGGTACCAGCGCGCATCACCCAGGTAAGCCTCCAGCGATGGCGCCTCGTGGTCCCAGGTGGCGAAGATGATGCCGGCGTAAGTGTCGACCTTGGCCTCGATCAAGCACAGATCATCCTTATTGAGCTCCCCGTAATAGGCCTCTTGTTCGCCAGGAACGTTGGTCAGGCGGCCATCATTGTCGAAGGTCCAGCCGTGATAAGTGCACATGAAGCTCTTGGTATTGCCGTCATCGGCGCGCGTCAGACGGTTGCCGCGGTGCCGGCACATGTTGAGCATGACGTGGACCTTGTCGTCGGCGTCGCGGGTGACGATTACCGGGTCCTGGCCGATGTAGGAAAGGAAGAAGTCGTTCAGGTTGGGGACCAGACTCGTATGAGCGACCATGTTCCAGGCCCGGCCGAAGATCTTTTCCATTTCCTCATCGTAGATTTCCTGATCGACGAAGATGCTGCGGTCGAGTTTGCCAGTTTCGGGCTCGATGATGTCGTACTTTTTTCCGGTCGCGACCACGATGGCCTCCTACTTTAAAAACGAACCAGAGTTTGGGAGCAGCCTACGACCATCCCAAGGGCGAGTCAATCGGACAGGCACCGAGCATCGGCCAGGAGCTCGGTTGGCGCAAACCCCAAGACAGAAGAGTGAAACTGACCCAAATGGCTGACGTGCACCGGAACTATCTCAGATTCTTGCGAAGAATCTCGAATTCTCGGAGACTTAGGCGTCTGCATGACGTCTCAACTGCTGCCGTTGAGCCAGCCTATGGAGGAAGCAATGGCACTCGATTTAGATTTAATGGAAGCCAGCGTTAGTTCATTGCAGGCCGGCTACACCGGCGGGTCGTTTACCTGCGAGCAAGTGGTTCAGTTTTACCTTGACCGCATTCAGCGCTACGACCGGGCAGGGCCGGAGCTAAATGCGATCATCAACCTGAATCCCCATGCCCTCGAAATTGCCCGAGAGCTGGATGGCCGGTTTCGTCATGATCCAGCCAGCATCGGGCCGCTGCACGGTATTCCCGTGATCCTCAAAGACAACTACAACACCATGGATGTCGTTACCACGGGCGGTTCGGTCATCCTCGAGAATTCACGGCCAGATTCCGACGCCTTTATCGCAGGCAAACTGCGCGCAGCCGGCGCCGTGATCCTCGCAAAGTCAAACCTGGGTGAGCTGGCCCGCAACGCCGTGACCGCGAGCTCACTCGGCGGCCAGACAAAAAATCCCTACGATTTGACCCGCACCAACGGCGGGTCGAGCGGCGGCACCGGTGCCGCGATCGCCGCCAATTTCGGCGTGCTCGGCACCGGCAGCGACACTGGTCAATCGACCCGCTCACCGGCATCTGCAGGCTCATTGGTCGGCGTTCGCGCAACCAAGGGACTGCTGAGCCGGGCAGGCATCATCCCTCTAAGCGGAACCCAGGACGAACCCGGACCAATCACCCGAAGCGTCGCCGATGCGGCTCGAATGCTCGACGTCATGGCCGGCTACGACCCGGCCGACCCGGTCACCGCCTTCAGCCAGGGGAAGCAGCCGGCCAGCTACCTCGAAAGCCTCGAACACGCCACGCTGGCGGGGGCGCGATTCGGCCTCCTGACCGACTTTGTTGGCGAAGAAGAGCGCCACCAGGAAGTCAACGGCGTCCTTTCATCGGCCGTTGAAACGATGCAGGCCCTCGGTGCGACCGTCGTTGAGGTGTCTATCCCCGAGTTGGACGAACTAACCGCAAACATCGCCACCGCGAGCTTCGAGTACAAGGAGCTGTTCAACGCCTACCTGGCCTCCCTGCCCCAGCCCGGAGCGGTGAAAGACCTGGATGAGTTCATTGCCGATGGCCGCTTCCTGCCAAGCCTGCGCCCCGGCCTCGAGACCGACACGGCGCGGGAGAATCCGCGCCAAAGCGAGGAGTACATGAGCAGAATTCTGCGCCGTCAGACTCTCCGCGAAGCCGTGGCCGTCGTTATGGCGGAAAACCGCCTCGACGCCTTGCTCTACCCTCACCAGCAGATCCTGGTCGTGGCGATCGGTGAAGAGCAGCTCGAACGCAACGGTGTTCTCTCGAATTCAACCGGTTTCCCGGCGGTGACCTTTGCCGGCGGCTTTTCATCTGTTAGCGAGACCGCGCCTCTTGGTGTGCCAGTCGGCATCGAGCTTCTCGGCCTGGATTGGACTGAGCCCATGCTCCTGCGCTTTGCGCAGGCTTTCGAGACGCAGGCTCGCGTTCGGCGCCCTCCGCTCAGCGTCCCCGATCTGCAAACGGTGTAGTCCTGACTTGCTATTCGCCAACCTCCTCACGGAGATCGCTTGAAATAGATGTAAAATTTAGCGACTCGAAGGCGGTGCTAGCGCCAGAGCGCCCGCCGGCCCTTCTGGTAGCCGAAAAAGCGGAGAAGGAGCAGCCATGCAACAGCATTCGACAAAGCCAGAAGATCTTCTGCGGCTCGTAGACGTTGAACAGGGACTGGTCGACCGTCGCATCTACTCGGACGAGGACATCTATCAATTAGAGCTTGAGCGCGTCTTTGCTCGCGCCTGGCTCTTCATGTGCCACGACTCCCAGATCCCCAACCCTGGGGATTTCTTCATGACCTTCATGGGTGAAGATCGAGTCATTGTTGTGCGCGATAACGATGGCCAACCTCAAGTTCTGGTCAACTCCTGCCGCCACCGCGGCAATGCCATCTGCCGGGCCGACGAGGGCCACCTTACATCATTCATGTGCACCTACCACGGCTGGACTTATGACCTTACGGGTGCTCTTGTTGGCGTGCCCGGTTTCAAGGAGGTCTATCACGAGGAGTTGGACCGCGAAAGCTGGGGGCTGATCAAGGCCGGCCAGGTTGATACTTACAAAGGTTTCATTTTTGCCACCATGGACTCCGAGGCTCCCTCGCTGGACGAATTTCTCGGCGAAGTCGGTCGAATGAATATCGACCTGATTGCAGTACGAGGAACGCTCAAAGTAGCCGGCGGAGTCGAGAAGTACACGATTCCCTGCAACTGGAAGTTTGCCGCCGACAATGTATGGGACTTTTACCACGCCGGAATCACCCACGCCTCGGCTGGGATGGCCGGCTGGAACCAGAGGCCGGGCAGCTCGCGGCCGTCGAACAGCTCCGCGCGGTTCAGCGCGCCCAATCTGGCCGTGCTGGGCGAATACGGCCATGCGATCGGCGGTCCGGAGGTCAGTGAAGCAGCAACCGCCTTGCGCCCGGCCTACCATAACGAATGGCGCAAGTGGCCGGAAGCAAAGCAGGTACTGGGCGAAGTCGGCATTCGAGCCGGCGGCAACGTTCACATCTTTCCTCACATGTGGATTCAGCAGAACTACTGGATGGTCGCCCTCAGGGTTCCCAAGGGTGCGACCAAAACCGAAATTTGCTGGTTCACTTTCACACCTGAGGAGATGAGTCCGGAGGACCGCCGCGCAATTGTCAGGCGCTCATCTGGGCACAACGGTCCAGCCGGCTTGACCGAAATCGATGACGGAGAGAACTGGAACGAGAGCACCCGCGGTACCCGCGGCGTCATCAGCCGTGAATTCCCGCTGCATTACGCGATGAACCTGGGACATGGTGAAGTCATTCAAGACGAACTCGGACCGACCAGGATCGAGACCAGCTACAACGAACACGCCCAACTCTGGCACTATCGCTCCTGGTCGGAGTTCATGGCAGCGGAAAGCTGGCCCGAGCTCAAGGCCAATCATTCAACCCCGGAGGGCGTACTCTAAGAGCCATCGAATCAAGGTCATCAATGTCCCGTTCAAGGTTGATTCGTGGTGATCGCGCCGGGCCAAGAAAAATTAAAGAGGTGAAACGTGCCGGTTGAACTCCCAGAGGTGCTGACGGTTCTGTCAATCATGCCGATGAACTCGGCGACCGCCGAGCGCATCGAAGCCGTGGCTCCGGGCCGGGTTAAGGTTTACCCGGTTTGGGAGGACTTTCAGCCGGAATTGGCCGAGGAGTGGCCCGCAGAGACGATGAAACGCCGTGCTGCCAATGTCGGACCGCCGGGCCGCAACCGCGAGCAGCTCGAAGAGTTGATCCACGAGGCCATCGTGGCAATCGTGGGTGTGCCCTGGCCGAAAACCGCCGCCAACCGCATGCCAAACCTGGCGTGGACCCACTTGCCTTTCGCCGGGGTCAGCAACCTCAGGGAGAGCGCCTGGTGGGGCGGTCAAGCCGTGCTCACCAGCGCCCGTGGCTCCACCGGCGCCATACCGATCGCCGAGTCGGCAATGGCCGGCGCCTTCATGCTGGCTCGCCGCCTTGACGTGGCCGTGCGCCAGACGGATGCGAGCAATCTGGACGCCGACGCGTACCGTACCGGCATGAGCGTCTTGAATGGCAAAACTATGGGAATAATTGGCCTGGGTGGAATTGGTAGGGAGCTCGCGCGCCTCGCCCGCGGCGCCGGTATGCGAGTGATCGCGACCCGGCACTCGGCCAAACAGCGCCAGACGGATGTCGATGGCGTTGACCTGCTGTTGCCACCTTCGGAAACACACGCGCTTCTTGCTGAATCCGACTTCGTCGCCCCTTGCGCGATGTGGACACCGGAGACCGAGCAAATGTTGGACACGGCGGCGTTCGAGGCGACTAAGACCGGTGCCTATTTTCTCAACATCGCCAGAGGTGAACTCGTCGACGAACTCGCAATGGTTAAGGCGCTCGAGAGCGGCCGCCTCGCCGGCGCCTACATCGATGTCTGGTGGAATGACACGGACCAGCCACCGATTCCCGAACTGCTAACGGCGCCCAACCTGATCATCACTCCGCATGTCAGCAACGGCTCCGATGGCAACTATCGCGGCGGTATCGACATTCTCTGCGAAAACCTCGACCGCCTGCTGCGCGGTGAGCCGCTGGTAAACACCGTCGACTGGGAGCGGGGTTACTGATTGAATTAACCGGGGCGGAACAATCGAGTCTCAACCCGCCCGGGCTTTCGAAACGGTGACTTTTCTTACATAAGTTAATTCCCGCGAGGACCAAAACCGCCAACCGAATCAGGAGGGAACATTCATGCCTTTGAGCCAGCCTTTGACGATCTGGAACGCCTTGCAGGGTGCCGACATTCGCTTCGTGCAAGGTAAGAAGTACCGCAGCCGCATCGCGGAGGCCGGGCAGGGCAAGCCTGAGACCCTAATCATGACCCACGGCGGCGGTGGTCACCTGGAGACTTTTGCCTATAACGTTGTCCCGCTCGCCGAACACATGCACACCATTGGGCTGGAGATCCTCTGGCACGGCTGGTCCGATGCGCCGGCGATGGAAGATAACCCTCCCCAGCAGATCTCCGACCAGATCATCGACCTGATGGACACATTGGGCATCGAAAAAGCCTGGGTACACGGCGAGGCAATGAGCGGCAACGCCGTTAGCTGGATGGCCCGCAAGCACGCCGACCGTCTCAAAGGAGTCATCTTCGAGAGCGGTGTCGGCATGAAGTTCAAGGAAGGTTCGGTCAAGCCGCCACTGCCGCCGGTGGGCGGCATTCCCATGGTTGAGCGTACCCGTCAGCTGCTTAAAAACCCTACTTGGGAAGGTGTCCGCGAGCGCTTACTGATGGTGATGCATTACGACCACCCGGAGCACGTCACCGACGAGCTAGTCGACGTGCGTTTCATCCACTACAACCGGCCCCACACCCGCGAAGCCCAAACTCGAATGTACGAGAGCCTCAACTCCGGCAGCTCGGCTACCCACTTTGCTACCGAGGAGGAGATGGCGACGCTGAAACTGCCGGTCCTGGTCCTCTGGTGCGACGGGTCAGCGGGCAATGGTCCCGATGCCGGCGAACGCCTCGCCGGCATCATCCCCGGCGCCCAGTTCAAGCTGCTGCCCCAGACCGGCTTCTGGGCCCACTGGGAGAACCCCGAGGTCTTCAACGAGGCCTGCCGGCAGTTCGTCGCCGCCGAGAAGGTGACATAACGGGATAGCCTTCCGAGTCCGGCGGCAGCCCTACACCGTGGGGGGCACCTGGTTAATTACACTGCCGGGTGTGCCGCGCTCCAGTTGGTAGCACCTTCATAGGCCCTCGCCAGGCGAAACATCATCACCTCATCAAAGGCGCGGCCGGTGAATTGCAGCCCCATGGGCAATCCCGCTTCGGATAGGCCGCAGGGGACCGAAATCGAAGGAAAGCCGGCTAGGTTGGCCGGGTTGGCGAACGACGGCTTGCGGAAGCGTCCGGGCGCGTCCTGGGAATCAAATCGTTCGGCGGTCGCGGCCGCCGTCGGCGAAACAACGGCATCGACTCCGTCCAAAATCTCGCCTATTTCCGCGCGCAAAGCCACTCGCGCCCGTTGCGCCTGCACATAGTCAGACGCGCTGACAAAGGCGCCCTCCCTTATCCGGTTTCGCACATTCCGTGTGAAGTCCTGAGGCCGGGTCCGAAGCGTTTCCTCGTGATAAGCAAAGGCCTCTGAAATCGAGATGATCGAATTGGCGGGCCGGGCATCGATAAATGGCTCACCAGGCAAGTCGACCAGCACCGCACCAAGCTGGGTCAGGGTCTCGAGCGCGCTCTCGAATGCCGCAACGACTTCGGGAGCCGTACCATCCCCCTCGTTGAACCAGTCACGCGGCACACCAAGGCGCAGCCCGCGGATCCCGGCCTTGAGATCGGCTGCGAAGTCGGGCACAGCTACGTTTGCGGAGGCAGGATCGGCTGGATCAAAACCGGAGATCGTCTGCAGGACAAGGGCGCAATCCTCCACGCCCCGGGTCAAGGGGCCGGCGTGGTCCAACGACCAGCTCAGAGGCACCACACCTCGGCGGCTTACCCGCCCAAAAGTGGGCTTGATGCCGACTATGCCGCAATGGGCCGCCGGGAAGCGAATTGAGCCGCCGGTGTCGGAGCCAAGCGCGCCAAAGCAAAGACCGGCGGCCACGGCAACGCCGGAACCGGAGCTCGACCCGCCGGGCACGTGATCCAGGTTCCAGGGATTGCGCGCCGGCGGAAAGGGAACGTTTTCGTCGTAAACCCCAAAAGCAAATTCATCCATCGCCAGCTTGCCCATCAGGACCGCACCCGCGTTCTGGAACGATTCTGCGGCCGCCCCGTCCTCTTCCGGAATCGAATCGATCAGGACCCGCGAATGGGCGGTTGTAGCAATCCCCTTGGTTGCGTAGAGGTCCTTGAGCGCCACCGGGATGCCCTGCAAAGGGCCGCGATCAACCCCCTTGGCGAAATCCGCGTCGGCCGCCGCAGCCTGCGCCAGTGCCAGGTCAGTGGTGACCAGAATGAAGGCGTGCAGCTTGCTGTCAATCGAATCGATCAGGTCCAGACAGGCCTGCGTGACCTCGGTTGAGGTGATCTCCCGCTGCCGCAGCAGGGCGCCAACCTCGGCGATGCTGAGAAAGCGAATGTCGGGTGCTGCCATGATTAACCCCTGGACCCTAAGAGCGCGGCGCCAGCGAGGCGGTCGAAGGTTCGACGCTAGCGTCAGCCCATTTTCGAACCGCCTTCGCCATCGCCAAGTTACGCAAAACTCCCGGCATCATGTCAGCCAACTCATCGTCGGGGATCTCCAGCCCCGTCCGGTTCGCGAGCTCGCCCAGGGTTTCGATAGTCATTTCCTCTGAGGTAGGTTCTTCTGTCATGAGCAGTTCGTCACCTTTCGAGCTATCTCAAAAAAGCGTCCATCACGCACCGAACGGTTACCACTATAACGGTTGGCCCTTTATCCGAAGATGTCTCAGCGAGCGTTCGCCTGGGAACGCGCCCAGAGCTGGCATCCAAGCCGGCCGAGGTCGTGGTAGTGGATGTTTTCCAGCCCGCCAATGTTCTTGACGTCTCGGCTCGTGCTCTGTTCCGTGAAAGTCGATTCTTCTGTGCTCTTGCGGCCTCACTTCTTCTTCGGGATCGTCCGGGACCCCAGGTACACGGCCCAAACTTCGCCGTTCGTGTCCCGCAGGAAGCGGAGCGGGCCCGTCCCCGGTATCAGGAACCTGTCCCGTCCAACCGGTCGAAGAGTCACGGTGGCTTCATCACGTGTCATCCGCAGGCTGCCTTCCGCGACCGAGAACTGCGGTGCCTGGCGTTCTGTCCAGAACACGCCCGTGTACTCCGCCAACTCCGACGCCTCCATCTCATACTCAGAGAACTCGACCCTCGGCGTGCCAAATGGAAGTCCGCGGACGGCGTTGAGAGCGCCGGTGGTTATTCGCGGCGCCGGCGCAGCCGCTAGGTTCGTCAACGCCACAGCGGTGAAGCCTCTTTCTCTGACCAAGGCCATGTCCGCTGCGATCCCCTTGTTGCCACCTCCGTGCCCGATCAGATCGACGCCGTGGTAGTCCTTGAGCACTTGGAAGCCGTAGCCGAAGGCGGCATCGAGCGGCGTCGCCATCTGGGGGCTGGTCATCATCTCGACCGCCTCAGGCGACACGACGCGAACACCCTTTACCGTGCCTAAATTCCGGTAGACCTCGATGTAGCGCAAAAGGTCGCCGGTATTGGATGCCAGGCCGCCGTTGCCGACGATCTCGCCGATGTCGTGCCAGGCTGGTGACTGGAACACGCCGGCGTCCCCGCGCGCGAAGAGGCTGGTGGTGTTCTCGTGTTTCGCGACCATCTCCGCCTGGGTTCCCGTGTGCTCCATCCCCAGCGGCTGCCAGATGTTCTCGCGCAGATACGACACCATTGGCTTGCCACTCACCCGTTCGACGACGCCCTGCAGTAGCGCGAAGCTCTCATCGGAGTAAGAGTGGTGGTTCTCCGGCGGCCCCAGCATCTCAAAGGACGCCTCGGCAAGAAGCGCAAGTAGCCCGTTGTAGTTGGTGATGTCCTTCGCCGCGTACTCAGGTGTGAAGAAGGCCGACGGCAGCTGCTGGCCGCGAATTTTCTTGATGTCCGGGTCGCGACGCATGCTTGGCCCACGGGCATGCACCAATAGCGGTTCCTCGGGCAGTCCGCTGCAATGAGACATAAGGTGGTGGAGGGTGATCGGCGCCTCCGATTTCGGTCGCGGCACCCGGAACTCCGGCAGGAATTTGACCACCGGGTCGTTGACTGACAGGTTGCCGGCATCCACCAGCTGCATGATCGATAGCGTTGTGAACGACTTCGTCAGCGAGCCGATGCCGAAGATAGTCTCCGGCGTTACCGGCAATCCTCGCTCCCGGTCGCGGAGCCCGTAACCATCCTCGTAGACAGTCTCACCGTCGAGTGCGACCGCGACCGCGAGCCCCGGCGTCTCGCTCTCGGCCATCACCTCGCGATTAAACGCTTGGAATTCGGGAACCCATGCCGGCTGATTCATTACTGCCTCCAGAGAAGTCCGGCGCGAGTATACTGCCACCTGCATCCAGCCAATTTGTAACGATGACAATCCTCGGCACGGGTGCTTTTATTCGTGAGAGCTATCAGCCTATCAGCACGAGAGGTGTTTGCGTGACTATTGAACCGACATTCCCCATATCAACCGGTTCCATGCCGCTCGAGATTAAAAGTCCGATGCTCAAACTGACACGAGCAACTCATAGTGTCACCCAGATCGCAGACTGACTTGGATTCGGACCTTCCATATTGTTTTTTTCGCCCGTGATTTCATATTTTGGATCTCACTCTGCCCGGGAATTTCGACAAGCGCTCTGGCCTGAGGATGATTCAGCAAGCAAGAGTGTCGGACTTCCTGCAGTCTGTTTCGGGCGTTGCTCGCCATGCCGCGAGGATGCCCGTCTTTCTGACTCTCAATCGCTTGCCGCGCTTTGTGACCATAACGCCATAAAACCTTGCCCCGAGTCGCCCTATCGATAAGAATCGGAGCAAGGAGTCCGATGCCCATGAGCAATGAACCGCTTGAACACGAAGCGGGAGATGTCGCTACTGAAACCCGGATTGAGACGCGCCGGCCAACGCTCTTTAAGGTCTTGCTGCACAACGACGATTACACGACAACGGAATTCGTTGTATCGATCCTCGAAACAATATTCCTCCACTCCAGGGAGACAGCGGTGCAGATCATGCTCCATGTGCATAACCGTGGTGTTGGCGTAGCCGGTTTATTCCCCTACGAGACGGCCGAGGCTAAAGTCGAGAAGGTCCATTCTCTCGCTCAGGAGAACGAATACCCTTTGCGCTGCTCTGTTGAGCCTGAGTAGCAGAATTCCAATAGAATCAAGCTATGGAGCTGACCAACGAACTTCAGGAAACGCTGGCAACCGCCGTCCACCAAGCCCAACGCCGCCGGCACGAATACTTACTCCTCGAGCACGTGCTATTCGCGATGGCCGAAGACAAGGACGCCAGTATTATTCTGCGCGCACTGGGTGTCGACCTAACAACGCTGCAGGCTGATATTGAGCAATTCTTTGCCGAGAGCATCGAACCTTTAGAGGCCGAAGTACACTCCGACACTCAGGCGCGTCATCGAGCGTGCAGCTCGTCAGTTGCAGGCCGCCGAAAAAGACACCATCGGTGTTGGCAACTTGCTGGCGGCGTTCTACCTGGAGCCCGCCTCTCACGCCGTCTACCTCCTGCAAAAGCAGGGTGTCACCAGGCTAAACGTCCTCGAGTACGTCGCCCATGGCATCTCGGCGCCAGGTTCGGAGACGCAAACACCGGGATCATCCCAACTCGGCTACGAAACCGAGGGCGCCGAAGCTGATGAGTCCAGCAATCAACCGGCACTCGAAGCCTTCGCCACCGATCTTGTGCAACGCGCCCATGACGGCTATTTGGACCCGCTGATCGGTCGCCAAAATGAGCTGGAGCGGACCGTGCATGTCCTCAGCCGGCGCCGTAAAAATAACATCATTTTTGTCGGTGACCCCGGTGTCGGTAAGACCGCCCTCGTCGAAGGCCTGGCTCAACGCATCGACGAAGGCAACGTACCCGCCGTCCTCAAGGACGCCACGATTCACGCTCTGGACATGGGGTCCCTGATCGCCGGAACAAAATTTCGAGGAGAGTTCGAAGCGCGGCTCAAGGCTGTGCTTGGTCAGCTGAGCAACCAGCCAAAAGCCATCCTCTCCATCGACGAGATCCACACGATCTATGGAGCCGGCGCGGCTGGGGGCGGCTCATTAGACGCCTCGAATCTGCTAAAGCCGGCGCTTATGGACGGAAAACTGCGCTGCATAGGCTCGACCACCTTCACCGACTATAAAGCCGTGTTCGAGAAGGACCGTGCCCTCGCGCGCCGTTTCCAGAAGATCGACGTTCTCGAACCGACGGTCGAGGAGACTATCGAAATCCTCACCGGACTGAAGAAGCACTACGAGGATCATCACAGTGTCACCTACGAGCCCGAGGCACTCCGGTCCGCCGCCGAGCTCTCGGCGGTCCATATCAACGAGAGCCTGCTGTCCGATAAAGCCATCGACGTGATCGACGAGGCCGGCGCCATCGTCCGGCTGCGCGATGAGGCACCCAGCAGCGTCGTATCAACCGATGAGATTGAAATCGTGGTTTCGCGCATCGCCGGCATCCCGACCAAGACGGTCTCGACTTCAGACAAAGACCAGCTATCCGTGCTCGAAAGCGAACTAAAGGCGCTGATCTTTGGCCAGGATCAGGCGATCGAAACTCCAGCCTCGGCGATCAAGCTGTCGCGGTCCGGTCTTGGCGCGCCGGAAAAGCCGGTCGGCTCTTTTTTGTTCTCCGGCCCAACCGGGGTTGGTAAGACAGAGCTTGCCAAACAACTCGCCCACGTCCTCGGCGTCGAGTTCATCCGCTTCGACATGAGTGAGTACATGGAAAAACACACGGTCTCGCGGCTGATTGGCGCGCCGCCGGGATACGTCGGCTTTGACCAGGGAGGTCTACTCACCGACGCAATCCGCCGCACGCCGTACGCGGTTCTTGTGCTGGATGAGATTGAAAAGGCTCATCCTGACGTATTCAGCATTCTTCTGCAGGTTATGGACCACGCGACACTGACCGACAACAACGGCCGCCAGGCCGATTTCCGCAACATCATCTTGGTAATGACAACAAACGCCGGCGCCCAAGAACTGACCCGCGAAGCGATCGGCTTTGCCGCGAAGGCGGGGGATAGGACCGATAAGATCGCCATCGAACGCACCTTCAGCCCCGAATTTCGCAACCGTCTCGATGCTTGGATCACGTTCTCCACCCTCGCCACCGCGACCGTGGACAAGATCGTCGATAAGTTTATTGGCGAGCTGAGAGATCAGCTTGAGCCCAAGAACGTCACCATGGAGCTTACCGAGGACGCCCGAGTCTGGCTCCGCGAAAAAGGCTTCGACAAGCTTTTTGGCGCTCGGTCCATGTGGCGGACCATTCAAAATGAGGTCAAGCGACCTTTGGCAGATGAAATTCTCTTCGGCGCCCTGGCAAACGGCGGCACCGTGAAGGTATCGATCGAGAAGGATGACGCGGACCAACCTGGGTTGTCTTTTAGCTTTGAACCAGCGAAAACAACGTCTTAACTCTGATTAGTAACTAACGAATTGGCCGGTGTCGTGAACCTGCGTCCCCACCTACTTGCCGATGATCCAGAGCTTCCTTTCCCTGCGGTCGAGTTGGCGATGCGCCAGCCGAACGGTCTGCTGGCCATTGGCGGCGACCTCTCGCCAACCCGGCTCCTCAACGCCTACAGGGCTGGAATATTCCCCTGGTACTCGGATGACCAGCCCATCCTTTGGTGGGCTCCAGATCCCCGCGTCGTCTTTCGAACCGATCGAATCAGGCTTTCGTCTCGCTTCCGCCGCTCACTGCCCAAGTCAACCTGGGTGATTCGCGCTGACACGGCCTTTGCCGAGGTGATCAAGGCCTGCGCTAGCTCGCCAAGACCTGAACAGGATGGCACTTGGATCACTGGTGAGATGGAAGCGGCATATATCTCCCTTCATCGCTCAGGTCACGCTCACTCAGTCGAGGTCTTTGACAGCCTCGACTTGGTCGGTGGCATCTACGGCATCGCTATTGGGCGGATGTTCTTTGGCGAAAGCATGTTCAGTGGCAAATCCGGGGGCTCCAAGATTGCCTTGGCGGCGTTGGCTCACGGCCTTTCAATATGGGGCTGGCCACTGATCGACGCACAAATGGAGAGCCCGCACGTAATCAGCCTGGGCGCAGAACGCCTGCCGCGACAGGAATTCGTGGCGCAAGTCGAAAAGCTAACGTCCGGACCCGATTCCGCCGAAAATTGGACCACCCGATTCGGCGAAATTCACGCCTCTGCGCTAGCAGTTATATAAGTTCCACTAGCCAACGGAACCAAGGGTGAGGAGTGTCGTTCTTACCCTTCCCGGATCTACGTGATTGTATCTATCCACTCAGAGATGATGGTATACAACCGCATCTCCCGGTCGTTATACCCATGATTCGCTCCCTCGACCGTTTCAACGCGCACATGGGGATATCCTGCCTCGGTGAGTGCCTTTCGTGCCGCGCCGCAAACGGGAAGAATCTGCGACCCTGCGCATTCTTCAGATCCAAACACAAAGAGAGTTGGGCAGTTAGTGTTTGCGGCATGGCGACTGACGCTATACCGGTTGTCCGGATGGAAGCACTCGGTATACGCTTGCGCCGTCCACATTGATCCCCACGGAACACCTGGTCTAAGGAAAGTATCGGGAGAACCCGCCTCGACATCTCGCCTTGCCTGCTCATACGGTCCAGTAAATTCTTTATGATGGAGGGCGATGATCCCTTGATGGTCGTATTCACCTGGGGAAACTGAGACGACCGCGACGATATTTGGACGCGGGTCTGTGGCCTGTGTGTAAATGGCGCGGACCGCACCACCACTGTGACCACCGATCGCAATCTTGGTGTAGCCCTTGCTGCGCAGAAAGTCCAGCCAGGCCTCATAGTCCAAAGTGGATTCGGAGACAGATTCAAACGCATAGCCCTGCAGAGGACCGCCAGGCGAACCGCCGGCGACCATATCATGTCCACGTCGATTCGCGGCGATAAACGCGACGCCACGTTCGGAGAAGTGTTGGCCCATCCCAAGATAGAGCGACCGATAAAAATGACCACCATCACCGTGGAAAAAGACGAATGCATCAATTGAGCCTGAGGTCGTCCTGTCTGCAGCGAAAAATGCGCCCGACAAACCAAGCCCGTCTGCCGTTGTAACTTCGACGAGATCTGTACGCACGGCTCCTCCTCACGCTTAAGTGGATCTAGCTGCGACGAGATGTGCAGATAGTTTACGCTTGTCTACGGAGCAACCTGATCATCAACGGACGGGAGAGACTACCACTAACGATTATCTCCGAAATGCTAGGGCATGGTGACATAACGACTACGCTTCGCATCTATCAGCACGTTTTGCCGAGCACGCAGGGTCAAGCAGCGAACGCAATGGACCGCATCTTCGGTACCAGGTAGGTGCTCATGGAGGAGGTTGCAATAAACGCCAGGCCGTCATTCGGGCTGTCAAATTCAAGAAAATGCCTCTCAAATCTCTAATTTCAGATTCAAAAGGCCGCTTATTGCTGGTGGAGACGGGGGAGAATCGAACTCCCCGTCCAGAAAAAGCACGTCAAGGATTTACTACAAGCTTATCTGGGCATTTAATCTCGCTCGGTCATTCGCCGCGCCAGCAGGCTAATGACCAGCACTACCGGTTATCTTAGGCGGCGCTTACCAGTGTTGGCGTCGCGGCACCCTGACATTGCGTCGCTGACTCCCCACCCATCAGGGCGAGATGAGGGTCAACGTCACCGCTGTTAAGCGGCGAGGGCGAGTTCTTTTTCGCCAGTTACAATTTGCCATCTGATTAACGAGATGATGGCACCTCGGCCTGCAACCCAGGTACGCCGATCCCTGTCGAATCCTGTCGTCCCCTTGGTGATATATTTTAACACCTCCAATGAGGCTGCGCTTGTCCGTGTGGCGCTTGCCGGGAGGTAAATGGCGTCTTGCGTCTGCGACGTAGCCGGATAGGCTGCGCCCGTTTTTTTGAACACCTCCAATGCGTGTGACGCTTGGCCGGGGGGTAAATGACGCCTTGCGTCTGCGAAGCATCCGGGCTGCGCCGGCGCCCGATACCATGGCAGACTCACCAGGTTGCGCTGCTAAACTTGGGCCATGACCGATTTGGCAGTATTTCGCATCACCACGGCTCCGGAAATGGACGAAGCCCTGGCCATTCGCCGCGCCGTGTTCGTCCAGGAGCAAAACGTGCCGATCGAGATTGAGATCGATGAGCATGACGGCGACCCGAACCTGGTCTCAACCGCGCTCCACGTGCTCGGACGCAGCGACGGCCTGCCAGTAGCGACTGGCCGGCTGCTGCTCGCTACTGAGACCTCCCACGCGGCGGAAGGAAGCCGAAAAGCGGCCGAACAAAGCCGTAAGGCGAGTGAAGAGAGCATGAAGACCCCCTTAAAGGGTCTTCATGCGGCGCATGTAGGCCGCGTCGCCGTGCTGGCGGCTCACCGGCGCCAGGGCTGGGGCGGCGCCGTGATGTCGGCGTTGCAGCAATTGGCCCGAGATCAAGGCTATTCCACAATCTTGCTGTCGGCTCAACTGCACGCGATGGCGTTTTACGAGCAGCTAGGCTATGAAGCACATGGCGATGTGTTTTTGGAGGCCGGCATCGAGCATCGCCAGATGGCCCTGACTATTTAACCAGCCAAACCCTGTTCAAGTGACCCAAAAACTGTTCAAAAGCCGATTTGTTGAGATCTAAACCGCCATTTAAAACGTTTGATCTAGTACAAGACCGGTCATAGCAGTATCATTTCGATTCATCAGCGGAGTGAATGGGTTCGTGAATAGGTAGCTGGCAATGTTGAACGGATTCTATCGTCGGGGTCGAGTCAACCTGGCTGTCGACGTGCTGTTTTTCTTCCTGGTCGCCCATTTGGTTATTACCGGCAACCTCGTCCCCAGGCTGCTCGCCGATTTGATCCACAACCCGGCGCCAATCGCCGTCGTGATTGAACCTAGCGAGTTGATTGAGGAAATATCACCCGCCTTGGACGATGTTGCGCCGGACGACGGCGTCGATCCTGCCTAATAGGCGCCCCTAACCGGCCACCGCCTCTCCCGACCGGGTAATCGAACTGACCGCCGCACCGGCTTGCGGGTCTTCTTGCCATGGTTCTGTGCCGGATAGCCCAACGGCACAACCTCAAAGATCATCTGATCCTCGGGAATGCCAAGCAGTTCACCAATTTAAAAGTGCCAGCGTTGGCTGTTGCGACCACAGGGAGCTTGGGTTGCCGCTTCGATTACCTTAGCTAGAGGATCAAGAGGCACTGGATCGGGCAGAAACTTGCATATCGCCCTGGTTGTTTAAATTGCCTCGAGAACGTCGATCTGCTCCGGCATTTGCCCTCCCTAGAAAGAATCATCAGACTGTAGCCAACCATGTCAGGCCTGCGGGAGGCGATCAAGCGAAATGGGCTCCCAGCCCAGAATCCCAACTTTGATCGCACCGGCATAGCCAATAAATTCGTCGCAGGCAAAAGTGACACAGACTGAAGAAACCGCCGCCCGCCCGCTTAGACTGCGCTCCCAGCATGTTTCGTTCGGGGCGCGGTTCGCGCCTTTTTCCGGCTGGGAGATGCCACTTTGGTACGCTGGCGCCGTTCAAGAGCACATGGCGGTGCGAGAGTCTGCTGGCGTCTTCGATATATCCCACATGGGCAGGCTCCGTATCGATGGCCCGGAAAGCGCCGCGATGCTGGCATCCTTGTTCACTAGAGACCCAGGAACTCTCGAAATTGGCGCCACCGCTTACGGGTTCGCCTGCAACGATGCCGGCGGCATCATCGATGACCTGATTATCTATCGTCTCGATTTGGCAACGTTCTTGGTCATCTGCAACGCGGGGAACGCCAGCCGTATCGAGGCGATTATTGACGCCGCTCTGCCTGCGCGCACCGCCAAGATGGTCGATTTACGCGAGCAGGAGACCGTCCTTTTGGCGGTCCAGGGCCCAACCGCGGTTTCGCTGGTCACAAGCACACTCGGAGCAAACGAATTCGCAATTGACCGGCGACGCTGCGCCAGCATCAGCGCTGCTGGAGAGGATTACTTCTTGGCGCGAACCGGCTACACCGGTGAGGACGGGTTTGAGATCCTGACCTCGGCCGCGGCCGGCGCCAAACTGCTGGAAAACCTGTTCGAAGTCGGCTGCCAGCCTTGCGGACTGGCGGCTCGCGACAGCCTTAGACTGGAAGCAGCTCTCGCCTTGCACGGCCACGACATCGACGAATCCACCACGCCCTGGCAAGCCGGGCTTGGCTGGGCGGTGGAGCTTGACCACGAATTTCACGGCCGAGATGCGCTGATTCAAAGCAAAGAAAAGACCGAAATGCGACTCGCCTGCATCGTGGCAGAAAACTCCGGCGTAATTCGTGCCGGTTTTAAGGTTATGAGCGATTCGCGGGAGGTCGGCACGATTTCCAGCGGCGGCTTCTCACCTATGCTCGAAACCAGTATCGCGCTGGCATATCTGCCGCGGCCATTGGCGAAAGCCGGCGTGAGCCTGGAGGTGGACGTGCGCGGTCGCTCCCTCGCCTGTCACACGGTTAAGCGACCTTTCTACGCCCACTCGTCGGATTCAAAGACGAACTCAAAGCGCCAAGGAGGCGATTTTGGCAAGCGATGGCAATCAAATTCCGGACGATCTGCGCTATACGGTTGAGCACGAGTGGCTACGTCTCGAGGAGGGCAACGCCCGGGTTGGCATTAGCGACTACGCCCAAAATTCGTTGGGCGACATCGTTTACGTAGAGCTACCAAAACTCGGCAGCCAGCTCTCGACAATGAAAAAACTCGGTGAAATCGAATCGGTAAAGGTTGCATCGGAGCTGTTCTCGCCGGTCTCGGGCGAGGTTATCGAAATAAACGCCGCACTCGATGCGGCCCCCGAATTAGTGAACCAGGACCCATACGGCGAAGGTTGGCTGGTCCTGGTTCGGTTATCCAGCCCGGGGGCCGACGACGGACTGCTGACACCCGAAGCCTATGCGGACCTCGTGCGCACGGAGCGGGGCGAAAACTAGTGGCCCGCGCCTACATACCGATGACCGACGCCGACCGCGAACAGATGCTCGGGACGATCGGCGCTAGCGGCATTGATGAATTGTTCAATGACATACCTCGCATCGCTTTGATCGACGGCGTGCCCGAGCTGCCGCCGCCTTTGTCTGAGCTGGAGCTGGTGACCGAGATGCAGGCCATCGCAGCAACCAATCAATCCGCCGGAGAGACCGCCTTTTTTCGCGGTGGCGGAGTCTACCGTCGGTTCGTCCCAGCCGTCGTCGGCGAAATAATTCGCCGCGGTGAATTCTTGACCTCTTACACCCCATACCAGGCAGAAGCTTCTCAAGGCACGCTGCAGGCGGCGTTCGAATTTCAATCGATGATCTGCACCCTGACCGGCATGGAGGTTGCCAACGCCGGCATGTATGATGGTGCCAGCGCTCTGGCGGAGGCCTGCTTGATGGCATGCCGAACCACCGGCCGCGGACGGCTGGCGCTGGCCGACACGATCAATCCGCGCTATCTGAAGGTAATCGAAACCTACGCGAGGCCGCAGGGCATCGCTATCGATCTCTTTCCCTCCGAAATAACCAAGCTAGGCGACGAGCATGCCTGTCTAGTACTACAAAGCCCGGACTACTATGGGCGGATCGCACTAGCCGATGCGGGTCCTTCAGAAATGTGCCACGAAGCCGGTGCCCTGCTGGTCGTCAGCGCCGATCCAATGAGCCTGGCGCTATACCGGTCACCTGGGGATCTGGGCGCTGACATAGTCGTTGGCGATGGCCAGTCACTGGGCTTGTCCATGAGCTTTGGCGGTCCCTACGTCGGCCTCTTCGCCGCCAAGCAGGAATACGTGCGGCTGATGCCAGGCCGAATCGTCGGACAAACCGCTGATCTCGATGGCAAACGCGCCTTCGTGCTGACCTTGCAAGCCCGCGAACAACACATCCGCCGCGAACGTGCCTCATCAAACATCTGCACCAGCGAGCAACTGCTGGCACTAGCCGTAACCGTCTATCTGGCCTGTATGGGCAAAGGCGGACTGCGCCAAGTCGCGTGGCTCTGCTACGACAAGGCGCATTACGCCGCCACTCAGGTGGCGGCTTTGCCGCGTTGGAGCCTGGTCCATCCAGAAGCGGAGTTTTTCCAGGAGTTCGCCGTGGCTTGTCCGCTGCCAGCAACAGATGTGAACAAAATGCTCCGCGATCGGGGAATCGTCGGCGGCCTCGACGTTTCCAGTGCAGGTCAAAGCCGAATGCTGCTAGGCGTCAGCGAAACCAACAACCGCGAGGAAATCGACCGCCTCGTCGAAGCACTGGCAGAGATCGGCGGTGCGGCGTGAACGGCGCTTCCTCAGACCGAGAATTGTTGATTGAGATTTCCCGACCCGGCCGGGTCGGCTGTGATCTACCGGAGTCGGACGTCCCTGCCGCGCCACTGCCGGACGCATCGATGCTGCGACAAGACTTGGATTTGCCGGAGCTTTCTCAACTTGATGTGGTGCGTCATTTCACCCGTCTTTCTCAACTCAACTACTCGATCGATACAACCTTCTTCCCGCTCGGCTCCTGCACGATGAAGTACAACCCACGAGTGCAGGAGGAAATTGCCCGCATGCCGGGCTTTGCCGACCTGCATCCTCTGGCCGATGATGCCGACTCCCAAGGCGCCTTGAGGCTGGTGTATGAGTTGCAGGACTGGCTCGCGGCCATCGTCGGCATGGACGCCGCCAGCCTCACACCAGCCGCGGGCGCCCAGGGTGAACTGGCCGGGATTCTAATCAGTCGGGCCTATCACCAATCTCGCGGAGAGGGTGAGCAACGCAAGCGGGTGGTAATTCCTGATTCCGCCCACGGCACTAACCCGGCAACGGCGGCAATGGCTGGCTATACGGTCTCCGAAGTGCCCTCAGATAGCCTTGGCAACGTCGATGTTAGCCAACTCTCATCGTATCTAGGCCCCGACGTCTCTGCCTTCATGCTGACCCTGCCAAGTACTCTCGGCATGTTCGAGAGCCAAATCGAAGAAATCGTCCGCCAGGTCCACGACTGCGGCGCCTTGCTCTACATGGACGGCGCCAACCTTAATGCGCTGGTTGGCAGGGCGGCGCCGGGGGTGCTTGGAATTGACATAATGCACTTCAACCTGCACAAGACGTTCAGTACGCCGCATGGCGGCGGTGGCCCGGGGGCCGGGCCGATAGCGGTCAGAGAACGGCTGTCAGACTTTCTGCCCGGACCGGTCGTGGTGCGCACCGAGGACGGAGCCTTCGAGACCAGCGATCCGCCCCGCAGCATCGGCAGGCTTTCCGGTTCATACGGCAACTTCGGCGTCGCGCTGCGAGCCTATGCCTATATCCGCACTTTGGGCTCTGACGGCCTGCGCGAGGTCAGCGAGGCCGCGGTAATCAACGCGAACTACCTGCTGGCGCGACTGAGAGACGCCTACGACGTGCCGTTTGACCGCAGATGCCTGCACGAAGCCCTGCTGACCGGAAAAAAGCAACGTCAGAATGACGTGCGCACCCTGGATATCGCCAAGCGATTGCTGGATTATGGCTACCATGCTCCAACCATCTACTTTCCGCTGGTCGTTGATGAGGCGATGCTAATCGAGCCAACCGAGAGCGAGTCCAAAGAGGCGATCGACGCTTTTTGTGATGCGATGTTGGCGATTGCTCAGGAATCGGAGTCTGACCCGGAGTTGGTGACTTCAGCGCCGCATGTGACACCGGTTCGCCGTCTCGACGAGGCCAAAGCGGCCCGCAAACCAATCCTGCGCTGGAAAACAGAAACCTAAAACCAAGTCACCTGGCAATGCCTAGACCGAGTTGAGAAAAGCGGCTTGGGGAATCTAAGCCTCGCGCCTCGGTGCGTAGCTCAGTGGTGCTTCCATTTTGAAGTCAGCATTCGCTTCATCAAGATGTCCTACCGCTGAGACTCCATCACGGTTGGCGACCCGAATGGCTCCGCTTGCCGGACCCCTCCAGGAGTCCAAACGTCAGCCCCCGTCACAATGAAGAAGCGGTCAAGTGAATCCACGGACAACCGCTTTGCCATCACGGAGGGTTTGGTCACCGCTCCCTCGATATAGAGCGGTGGTAGCAGCAGACCAATCGACCACAAACCAGAAGTTGCAGAACTGATTCCCGTGCGAAACATGGCGCGATGGTGAATTTGTTCGTTGGTTTCCCGCGGAATCGCAATCAAAATTTCTGGTTTCTTGAGAACAAAGGTCTCAAACGTTCGAGTGTCGCCGCCCGCCGCGAACCGAACGTTGGCGGCGCGCAATTCCAGCATTTCATCGCCGGATCCAAGGACATCAATCAGTCGCTGGCCCTCTTCAACCTGAACTCGGAGAACAACGCCAAAAACGTGAGCGTTGGCGAGATAGAATTCGACGAGCAGATTTCCGATCTCCGGTTCGTTCATAGACCTAAGTAAGTTTCGGCAACTTGGTCCGATCTCGTCACCCGCAACATCGCTTCAGGCCGCCAGCTCCCGGAAGTGGGTCGAGAAGGGAGATTAAAGCGGTCGCCGCCCGGCGAAACCGGCCTCCAGCTCGTGCCAAAAGGCGATCGAAGCCTCGCCCTGGTGCCAGCAGAGATAAACGATGCGGCCGTCGAGCTCCGAGGGGAAGTCAAGCAATCCGTCGTCAATACTCTTGAGTTCTGCTCCCGTAGCGTCAATCTCACTGAGCAGCTGGTCCAACTCCTTAGCGACATCGTGCGTCTGGCGCCGGGCTTCGGCGATGTCTTCCGCCCGATGGCCGTTGCCGCCAATCGCGCTCAGCAGGCGCTCAAGCCCCGCGCTAAGCTGCTCTAACTCAGCTTTCGCGGTCTGAATCTCCGCCAGCAGGCGCGCGGCGTCAGGCAGGGCGGCTTTGGCAGCGTCAAGGCTGAAGAGTCGATCCGACACCGATTCTTATTGCTTAACGTCAATCACAACTCGAGCCGGGTTGATAAGCGTCACAACCGTGAATGACTGGGGGCTTATTACTCCGATCGCCCACGTCACCTGTCCTTCGAAATCGCAAATCTGGCGAGACTCAATTATTGCAAAGCCCGGCCCATCCAGCTCTGTCGCATCGATGGTCACGTTGCCGGCTTCGTTATGTGCTTGGGCCGCCGTGAAAGTCACCGCTAAAATAGCGCCACCTTTGAGGTTCACTGGCTCACCTGAGCCGCAGTGAACGATCAATGCGACATAACGGATCTGTCCTGGCGGCAAAGTTTCCTCAAACTCAAAAACAATTCGGTCCCAGCCGCCCAACTCCGGATGTGCGCCGACCCGCACATCGGTCAAAATCGAGGCGCCGGTGGGCGGCGCCGGCACTCGGGCCACACTAACCGGGTTGGTGCCGCCCGGCGGATGAGATATTGCCGTGTCGGCCGCTGGCGGAGGGGTGGTCGCCGTGGCCTGCGGAGCAAGCCCAGTTGCCGCGGCCGTTGGACTCGCCGGTGCCGTAGCTGCTGGAGTATCACCCGCCAGGGCAGGGTCGTCGCCGTCATCGGAGCAGGCAGGCGCAAGAATCATTACCAGAAAGAGGGATGGGATGATTCGTTGAATCAGCATGGACTTAGTTTAACGCTTGCTCGGATCCACCAGATGGTGATGATCAGTCGGAGCTCCCGGGGACAGGTAGCACTTTACATAATTATCGCGAAGACTGGCGTACCGCCCGCTCCATTTCGCGGTCAGCATCTCTTTTGGCGATAATTTGGCGTTTGTCGTACTGATGGCGGCCGCGCGCGACCCCGAGCTCCACTTTGGCCTTGCCGTCTTTGAGATACATACGTAGAGGAATCAGCGTCAAGCCTTTTTGGTCCACTTGGGCGGCAATCTGGCGAATCTGCGCCTTGTGTAGCAGAAGCCGCCTGGGACGCCGGGGCTCATGGCCAAACTGGGCCGCTGGCTGATACGCCGCGATGTGTGCCCCTTGAAGCCAAATCTCGCCTTTTTCGGGACGAGCGTAGGCTTCCTGAAGGCTGGCCTTGCCGGCCCGCACAGACTTGATTTCACTGCCGGTCAGTGCGATTCCTGCTTCGATCCGCTCCAAAATTTCGTAATCATGCAGGGCACGCCGATTGACAGCAACATCCTTGATTCTGGCGCCGTTGGCGTTGGCTGACTTGGCCATATTAAATCGGAACTATCAGCCGTCTTGGTTAGGGCGCCAGTACTTGGCCTTGAAGCACTTCGATGGCGCGGAAGAGTTGGACATCAAGACGCATGTCGATTTCCTCATCCGTTGGCAGCACTTCTATATCAGGCCGGATGCCAACCTTATCAATCAGGATACCGCTGGGAGTCAACCATTGCGCAATCGTCACAAACAGCACGCCACCATCGCTGAGTTCGCGCGGTGAATTTACCGTCCCTTTGCCAAAGGTCGTTTCGCCGATTAGAATCGTACGGCCATTTTCCTGCAGAGCCGCGGCTAGAATTTCCGAAGCCGAAGCGCTAAATCTATCCATAAGAATAACTATGGGCACACCGGGCGCCGCCTGACCCTGACGAGCGACAAATGCCGTCTCCTCACCGTCACTTTCGCGCTGGATCACGATTGTGCCTGTATCGAGAAACAGGTCTGCGGAGCTAATGGTCGCCGAAAGACTGCCGCCCAGGTTGCGGCGAACGTCCAAAATGATGCCCTGAGCACCCTGACTGACGACGTCCCGGACCGCGGCGTCCAGCTCCTGAGCGGTTTTGGGACTGAATTCGCGAATCTGGATATAGCCGATCGCCTCAACCACGTTGCCATCGGCGTCACGCAGGGCTCCACCCGGAGGGACGGTAATCACGCTCTCGATTTCCACTCGATCGCGGATAATCGGAATGTCCTCCTCCGAGTCATCCGCGTGTCGAATCGAGAGCACAACCTCGGTGCCGCGCTCACCACGAATCTGCAAAACTGTCTTTTCCAGGGTCCATCCGGCGATTGACTCACCGTCGACAGCGGTGATTACGTCCCCGGATATCAACCCGGCGCGTTCCGCAGGTGTTCCTTTGATCGGCGCCACAATAACGATTTCACCATTCTGAACGGAAATTGTGGCGCCAATGCCATTGAATCCGCCCGAGAGCACCGGTGTCGTGCTGACGCGATAGGTTTCGGGGTCGACATAATAGGTGCCGGAGTCGTTTAGAACGCCGAGAAAGCCATCAATTGCCGCTTCATAAAGGGTCTGGTCGTCGAGATTATCCGGCCTGGCATAATCATCATGGAGAATTTCGAGAATTTCGTTGAGAACATTGAAATCGTAGTCGCTGACCCGTTCGACGACCAGGGGTTCTTCGCTCGCAGCGGTCTCACGGCCAATGAAGAAGGTTAGAACAGGTGCCGCCAAAAGCAGGACGGCTGCGCTGGCGATAAGAATCTTTGTCAGCCAGGTCTTGCCCGGCTTACTTGACGCGTCCTCCAACATCCAACCCCCCTCAATTGGTAAAAGTCTAGCATGGGCCATTATGAGCCGCTATCCACCCGCTTTGCTTAGGCCCCCTCCAGTTTGGCCTCTTTCTGCCGAGTGTCATTACATAACATATATAGTGCGAAGTTATTATTCGCTGCTTGCCCTCAGGCTTACGGCCCTGAGGTGAGCCTCCAATCACACTTCACAACAACAAATTTTCGCCATTTCGGGCGCTCCAGCCTAGTCGACCCATTCACTTCGTGGCGCCGATGGCAATACTGCCGCCTCCACCATCCGTTTTGGTTTCTGCTGGCGCACCCCGCTCCTGCTAAGTCAGCCTCCTCTCCATCGAAGACTTCCCGCTCTGCCTTCGCTCCACAAAGCTTTTGTTAAAGCGAAGCTCGCGGCACCAAACATCAGTCAGGAGCTTAAAATCCAAAGTGAGGATTTAGCCGAGGCTGATTCTTGCGATTAGCAGCGCGTGAGCCGTCTTACTTATGTCAATTAAGCAAGAGCCTGACGACTGGGTTCTAGAGATGAATGGTGCCTTCCAGAAACAGTTTCGCGTGGCCGGCGATCGAGACGCGGTCGCCAAGGTCCTCACACCTGAGTTCGCCGCCGCGACGCGACAGCTGATGAGCGAGGAGCTCCTTCTTGCCCAAACGTTGAGACCAGTACGGCGTCAGCGTACAGTGCGCAGAACCCGTGACTGGATCCTCAGGAATGCCTTTGGCTGGAGCAAAAAAGCGCGAACAAAAGTCGACACCTGGGGCCTCACCTGGCGCGGTCACCATCAGAGCGAAGGTTTCTAGCTGGCTGACGGCATCCATGTTCGGATTTAGCCCAGCCACTTCCTCGGCGGTGTCGAACACGGCCATTATGTCCCGTGCCATCCAAACCTCTTGTGGCTTTCGCCCCAAGGCAGAACTAACCGCCTCGACAACTGCGCCGTCAGTGACCCTCTGAGGAGCCATCGCTGGAAAGTTGAGGGCTAGTAAGTCCCCGCTGCGAACCACCGAAACCGGGCCGGAGCGGGTCAGGAATTCAACTTCCTGCTGATCCGGCCGCATCTCGCCCAAAATCAAATGTGCCGTTGCCAAAGTTGCATGGCCGCAGAGATCGACCTCGACACTAGGCGTAAACCAGCGCAATCGCCAAACGTCACCTTCGGCCACGAAAAAAGCTGTCTCGGAAAGATTGTTCTCCGCCGCAATCGACTGCAGGACCTGGTCGGGCAACCAGTCCTCCAGGGGAACCACGGCGGCCGGATTGCCAGCGAATACCGATTCGGTGAAGGCATCAATCTGATAAACCGGCAGTTTCATCTTTATCTCGCTACCTCGCTTTTGTCCTCCCAGCATATCCCAGACCAGAAGTAGCTTTTATGCCGGAGCCGCCAAACGCGTCTGATTGCCTTTAGACTTTGTCAGATGAGCCGAGAGCGTGCCTCCGAGTTGTTGCGCCAGGCCCAGGATATGCACGCTGCCGGCGATATCGACTCAGCCCTGAAGGCTTCTCGCGAGGCACTAGAGGAGTCTCGCGATTTCGTCGATGCCTGGAGTTATCTCGGCACGACTCTGATTACGCGCAGACTTGAGTTCGCGGAGGGTCTTCAGGCGCTGGAGAAGACTCTGGAGTTGGCCCCCGACGACCCTGGCGTGAATTACGGCCTGGGCTGGTGCTATGAATTCGTCGCTTATCGTCTCCAGAAGCAGGCTCAGCGTCCGTACAGGGATCCGGTCAGCTTGTACAAGCTAGCGGCCGAGCGCCTTCAAAGGTGCGTTGCCCTGGACCCTGAGCCGGGCCTCAAGGCGGACGCCGAGGACCTTTTGGACGCGATTGATTTGAGAATCGGACTGGAGTAGCCCCAAGCTTTGATTCGGATCAGTTGCTAGCTAGCCGGGAACGAAACTAGCGAGGTTGTGCTCTGAATGCCGTCAATGGTTCGAATTTGCGAACTTAGGATTGGCGGCACATCCACGAGGCCGGGCACAGAGAGTTCTAGCACGATGTCATAGGGACCCATGACCTCGTGAATCTCCACAACCCCTTGCACCTGGGAAAGAACGTCAAATACTCGCTTGGTCGCCCCCGGATCGGTCACTACCAATATGTATGCTTTGATGGCCATTGGGGCGTTGCTCCTCTCACGCGAACCTCGTCAACTCTAAGAATTTTAAGGCCTACGGAACTTGTAGTCATCCGTCGATCTCGCCCTGACCAGCCAAGAGCCATGAAACCGCCAAGACGGGTGCCGCAATCGCTATTCATCCAGAAGCCGCGCCCGCTTGAAATCGCGGGTTAGGCCTTATGCTTCTCTCTGCACACGACGGCTCGTTGTAGTACAATTCAAAGCGCAAACTAAACGCAGCCGGCCGCGGGTTTGTGCCTGCCGCCAGGACATAAGAGGACCCTTGGCAGAACAGACGAACATCGTCAAAGGGACCTTCGAGACCGACCCAATAAGCGCATTAGGTTTGCCATCCCCCGTTTCTATCACGATAACTTCAAACGTAAAGACCGCGCTGGCGGCTGTCCAGAGCCGAGGCCAAGGCTACGTCCTTGTAGTCGAGGACGGTATGCCTCGAGGGCTCATGAGCGAACGCGAGGTGTTGATGCAAGTCGTCGCCCGCGACGTGAAGTACGACAGCGGGGTCATGGACTTCGTTTCACCGATACCTGTGGTCTTGATGGATTCAGAAACAATTGCCCACGCGGTGAAAACAATGGCTTCGGAAGGCATCGACAACATCCCAGTCGTTGATGCGTCCGGAAAAGCCACGGCCGTTCTCAGAGCTCTGGATGTTATTCATTTCCTGGCCGAGGCCTTCCCGGAGGAGCTACTCAACCTGCCGCCGGAACCTCACCAGACAATGCCAAAACCGGAGGGTGGATAAGTGACAACAGCGACCGAAAATGAGGCAAAACCAAACGTTACCGAGCTTGATCGTGTAACGATCCGCTTCGCTGGAGACTCCGGCGATGGCATGCAGCTTACCGGGACTCAGTTCACCCGAACCTCGGCTGTGTATGGCAATGACATCAGCTCGGTGCCCGACATTCCGGCCGAAATTCGTGCGCCTCAGGGCTCGCTCCCCGGTGTGAGCGCCTTCCAGGTCAGCTTCTCAAGCTTTGATATCTATACACCCGGCGATGTTCCAGACGTGCTGGTAATAATGAATCCCGCTGCACTAAAGGTGCATCTACCAGACCTGCCTCGCGGCGGAATCGTCGTAATAAACACCGACGAATTTACCGAAACCAACCTCAAGAAGGCTGGCTACACGAGTAATCCGCTTGAGGACAAATCGCTTAGTTCCTACCGCGCCTTTGAGGTGCCAATCGGCACGCTCAATACCCGAGCGTTGGCCGATTTGGACCTCTCGGCCCAGGAGATGGACCGATCCAAAAACATGTTTGCCCTGGGCCTGATGTTTTGGATGTACAGCCGTCCCTTGGACACAACCGTCCGGTACATCGATGATCGATTCGGCAGCCGCAATCCAAAAATCGCCGAAGCCAACCTGAAGACGCTGAAGGCTGGCTACAACTACGGCGAAACCAATGAAATGTTTGCTCAGCACTACCACGTTCCCAAGGCGAAGCTGGATCCCGGGGTTTACCGCAACATCACCGGCAATGAGTCGACCGCTCTCGGCTTTCTTACAGCCAGCAAACTCGCCAACCTGCCCCTGTTCTATGGCAGCTACCCAATTACGCCGGCTAGCGACGTTCTGCATGAGCTGGCCGCCTTCAAGCACTTTGGTGTGCGAACCTTCCAGGCCGAAGATGAAATAGCCGCCATTGGCGCCGCGATTGGCGCCGCCTTCGGTGGCAGCATGGGCATGACTGGCACCAGTGGCCCCGGGATCGCGCTCAAGAGTGAGGCGATTGGCCTGGCCGTAATGGTTGAACTGCCGCTCGTCATTATCGATGTGCAGCGATCTGGGCCCAGCACCGGCATTCCCACCAAGACCGAGCAGGGTGACCTGCTGCAATGCATGTTTGGACGCAATAGCGTAGCGCCGGTTGCGATCGTCGCCCCATCTACGTCTTCAGACTGCTTCGACATGGCCATAGAAGCATGGCGCCTGGCGATCAAGTATCGGACGCCGGTCATTTTTCTATCCGACTTATATCTCGGTGTCGGTTCGGAGCCCTGGTTGATTCCCGACTTTGACAGCATGGAAAAGATCGATGCCGATATAGCTACCGACCCGGAGACCTTTCAGGCCTACGAGAGGAATCCCGAAACGTTGGCGCGCCCCTGGGCCGTTCCGGGCACCCCAGGTATGGAGCACCGCATCGGCGGCCTAGAGAAGGCAGATATCACCGGCGCGATCAACTATGAAGCAGAAAACCACGATCTAATGACCAAACTGCGTTTCGAGAAAATCCAGCGCATCGCCAATGATATTCCGGAGCTCGAAGCCTACGGCGACGAGCAAGGTGGTGACCTGCTGGTTCTCGGCTGGGGCAGCACCTACGGCGTTATTCGAACCGCCGTCCAACGGGCCCGGGCCCAGGGCAAGAGCGTTTCTCAGGCGCACCTGAAATATCTCAATCCCTTGCCCAAAAACACTGGTGACTTGATTCGGCGATATAAGAAAGTGCTGATCCCGGAAAACAACCTTGGTCAGTTGAGCCTGCTGATTCGCGGTGAGTTCCTTGTCGATGCGCAAGGCCTCAACCGGGTCACTGGCCGGCCATTCACAATCGCTGAAATTGAAGCGAAAATTTACGAGCTAGTCGACTAGGAATACGCAGGAGCAAAGCTATGGTTACGACGGACAAGAGCGGTGACCCCATCCAGTTGCTGACCCGGAAGGATTTCGCCTCAGACCAGGAGGTCCGTTGGTGTCCTGGCTGCGGGGATTACTCGATCCTGGCGCAGACACAGCGGGTGATGCCAGACCTCGGCGTTCCCAAGGAAAACATCGTCTTCATTTCTGGGATTGGCTGCTCTAGCCGGCTGCCCTACTACATGAACACCTACGGTTTTCACAGCATCCACGGCAGGGCACCCACAATCGCCACCGGACTCAAGTCAACTCGTCCAGAACTGAGCGTTTGGGTAATCACCGGCGATGGCGATGCATTGAGCATCGGTGGCAACCACATCCTCCACTCTATACGCCGCAACATCGACCTTCAGATCGTGCTGCACAATAACGAGATTTATGGCCTGACCAAGGGCCAGTACTCGCCGACATCGCCGCTGTCGAAGGTGACCAAATCATCGCCTTTGGGAGCTATCGATTGGCCGCTGCGGCCGCTCGCCGTGGCCTTGGGCGCCGAAGGAACCTTCGTCGCTCGCTCGCTCGATGTCGATCCTCGCCATATGGTCGATATGCTGACGCGTACGCACGAGCACCGCGGAGCCTCTTTCTTGGAAATCTACCAAAACTGCAACATTTATAACGATGGCGCATTTGAGGATTTCACCGCCCGCGACGTAAGGGCGGACCGCATGATCTACCTTCGGCATGGCCAACCGATGATTTTCGGCAAACATGAGGACAAAGGCATTCGAATTAACGGACTCAAGCCCGAAGTCGTGCAGCTTGGTGAAGACGGCATAACTGAGAAAGACATCCTGGTCCATGACGAGGCGCAGGAAGACCCAACAATTGCTTTCATGCTCAGCCGTATGGACTATCCCGATTACCCCGTTCCCGTGGGCGTCATTCGTGCCGTCAACCGCCCGACCTATGACCAAATGCTGGAAGACCAGATCCAGGGCGCTATCGCAAAGCAGGGCGCAGGCGACCTCGCCGCTTTGTTGCGCGAAGGGGATGTCTGGACGGTCGACTAGCCAGAACGCTGCCCGCAAGTTAGCTAGCCTGGCAAATTTCCAGACGCCGGTTGCCCGGATCTGCGAATTTCGCGCACGGAGTTGATTTCTCCCGATGATAATCGCAAGGCGCGGCATGTTGACATCGCGGCTCTTGTTTCGCAATTCAAGCCAAGGAGCATGCCGATGATTTGCCCCTCTTGTCAGACCGAAAATATTGAGGGCGTTGACGAATGCTCGAATTGCGGCAAATCACTGTATGGACTTGACCTCTCTAGTGGGTCACGGGAAAACCGCGCGCTCGATTTCATCCGCGAGCCAATATCAAATCTGGCGAAACGCCCCTTTGCCATCGTCGGAAGCTCAGATCCTGTCGGACTCGCAATCCGTCAAATGCAAGATCAGGCCTCTACGTTTGTACTGGTTTCCGATGGAGACGCAACGGTTGGCATCTTGACAAGCAGTGACATCTTGCACAGAGTCGTCGGCCCAAACGAAGACTTGAATGCCGTGACTTGCGCTCAGGTCATGACACCAGACCCAACCACGCTCGAAGATAGCGATAGCATCGCGCTGGCCTTGAACATTATGGCAGTAGGTGAATTCCGCCACATTCCAATCCAGGAAAATCGTCGTACGATAGGGGTCATCGATGTGACCGACGTTTTCCGCCACATATCGTCAAACCTCGCCTAGCAGCACACCTCAGATGCAAGTCTGGCAGGCTGTTACTATCTCCTCATGCCCATTGCAGTTCCCGCGGCCGCGATAGCTGAGTTAGAGCGCGCCACCGCTCCCGCGCGGGTGCTGAGCGCACCCGAGGACGTCATGGTCTTCGAATATGACGCGACCATTGAGCGTGGCCTGCCATCGACCGTTGTTCTGCCCGAAAACGCCGCAGAAGTAGCCGCGATTCTAAAGATCGCCAATAAGTACGACCTCCCGGTTGTTCCCAGAGGCGCCGGTACTGGTCTCAGCGGCGGCGCGGTCGCCGCCATCGGCGGCATCCTTCTGGTGATGACCCGCATGAATCGCATTTTGGAGCTCGACTTCGATAACCGTACCGCCCTGGTCGAACCCGGTGTCGTCAACCTTGATTTGAGCGCGGCAGTCGCCACCTGCGGCATCTACTATGCGCCGGACCCGTCTAGCCAACGCGTCTGCACCATCGGCGGAAACGTGGCCGAGAATGCCGGCGGGCCGCACTGCCTCGCCTATGGCGCCACGACCAACCACGTCCTCGGGCTCGAACTGGTGCTGGCCGATGGTCAGGTCGTTTGGACTGGCGGCGCCGCCAGCGACCTGCCGGGCTATGACCTTACGGGAGCCGTGGTTGGGTCGGAAGGCACACTTTGTGTGGTAACCAAGGCTTTGCTTCGTCTTTCAGTCTTGCCGGAGTCCACCCGAACCCTGGTGGCCATCTTCGATTCCATCGAAGCAGCCTCAAACGCCGTTTCGGCCATCTTCGCCGGCGGTCTCCTCCCTGCCGCAATCGAAATGATGGACAACGAAATCATTCAGGTAGTCGAGCCAGCATTTCATGTCGGCTACCCTCTTGACGCCGGAGCCGTCCTTCTAATCGACGTTGACGGCCTCAATGAGGCAACAAACGAGGACTCCGCGCGCGTCAGGGTTGCCTGTCTGGAGGACGGAGCCAGAGAAGTACGAGAAGCAATTGATCCGGCCGACCGAGAGCGACTATGGGCTGGCCGCAAGGGGGCTATCAGCGCCATCGGCCGTATTGTGCCGAATTATTACGTGCTGGATGGCGTCGTGCCCCGGACAAAGCTGCCAGAGGTGATGCTGCGGGTGGCAGAAGTGAGCCAAGCCAGTGGCATGACCATCGCCAACGTTTTTCACGCCGGCGACGGCAACCTCCACCCCAACATACTTTTTGACGAGAGGACGCCAGGGGCCGCCGAAGCGGTACTCGCGGCCGGTGAGCAAATCATGCGCATTTGCGTCGAAGCAGGTGGCTCTATTACCGGTGAGCACGGCGTTGGCCTCGAGAAGCGCAGCTACATGCCATGGATCTTTTCCGACACCGACATGGAGGCGATGTCACGTCTAAAAGCCGTGTTTGGTGCCAGCGATAGCTTCAATCCCTGCAAGCTCTTCCCTACCTCCAAGGGCTGCGGCGAAATTCACTTTAGCCCATTGCAAGCTTTTGGCTCCGACGCGGCGATCTGATGGCCGCGCCCATTGCCGCCGCGCTCAAAGACTCGCTACGCGACCGTCTACCGGCCGAGGCAGTCTCCCAGGACACGGCAGCCTTCGCTGTTGATGGAATAGAGCCGGACGTTGTCGTGTCGCCCTCTAACACTGCTGAGGTCGCGGCCGCTATCCGTTGTGCCAGCGAGCATGCGGCCGCACTTATCCCATGGGGGTCCGGCAGCCGAATGTGGCTGGGCGCAGCGCCGGAGCGCTATACGGTCGCGCTAAGTCTCCTTAAGCTGGATCAGATAGTCGAACACGAGCCCGCCGACCTGACGATGACGGCAGGGGCTGGCATCCTGTTTTCTGACCTGCAAGAGCATTTGGCCCATCACAGCCAGTGGTTACCCTTGGATCCACCAGAAGCTGGAACCCTTGGCGGCCTTTTGGCGGCGAACGCCAGCGGCCCTGCCCGCATGAGGCATGGGACCGCCCGCGACCATGTCATCGGCATGGAGGTTGTCAACGCCGACGGCGAGACTTTGAAGTTTGGTGGACGCGTCGTCAAGAATGTCGCTGGGTACGACATGGCCAAGTTGCACCTCGGCGCCCTCGGTAGCCTCGGCGTAATAACCCGTGCGTCATTCAAGGTCGCGCCCCTGGCGGAGACCCGCCGAACAAGTCGTCTCGATGGCCCTGTTGACATTCTTATGTCCACTTCTCTGCGTCTGGCAGGCAGCGGCCTCTCGATCAACGGCTTGATTCTTCGAGAAGGCACAGACTATTGCCACCTCGACCTGTCGTTCGCCGGCGGTGCCGCGGCGGTTGAGCGCTCTCATAGGGAAGTTTCAGACCTGGCAACGGCTGCTGGGCTTTCGCTTGGCGAGGCCCCGCCGTTCCCGGACCCAAGTCAGGATGTCGTCGTTCGCGCCGGCGTCCTCCCAACCGCCACTGCCTCTCTCTGCAAGGCTCTGATGGCCACGAGTGCTTCGATTATCGCCTATCCAACCGTTGGAATCGTTCGAGGGCATTGGCCGTCCAGCCAGGCGCCTTCAGTAGAAAGTCTCGAGCGGCTACGTTCGGACTGCTCAGGTGTCGCGGGCGGAGCGCTGATCCTTGAGAAGGGTCCGCCGGACCTAAAACACAGCTTTGATGTTTGGGGGCCAGTCAGGTCGGACTTTGGCTTGATGCGCGGGCTCAAACAGCAATTCGACCCACAGCGAGTCCTATCGCCGGGACGCTTCCTTGGCAACCTCTGATGCCTGATTCACTCGACTCTGCGCATTTGCCGTCGGACCAGCTTCAAGCCGATGACCTGGCGCGCTGCGTGCACTGCGGCTTCTGTCTGCAGGCCTGCCCGACCTATGTAATCACGGGCCTGGAAACCGAATCTCCGCGTGGACGCATTCAGCTGGCACGAGCACTGGCGGAGGACCGGATTGAGGTCACGCCGAAAGTAGCAGCCCACTTCGATCTTTGTCTCGGCTGCCGCGCCTGTGAGAGCGCCTGCCCTTCAGGCGTGCCCTATGGCCGAATCATCGAAGGAGCACGAACCGTCGTGCGGAAGAGCGCCGCCGCGCCGCGCAAGTTGCGCGTCCGCTCGTTCGTGCTTCGGCAGGCGCTCTTCGGGCTCGGGCGGCTCCGCTTCGCCTTCTCTCTGCTCCGCATCTACCAGATGTCACCCGTTTCCCGTCTTCTACCGAAAGTCTTGCCACAGCGCCTACGCGAGATCGAAATGATGCTGCCACGTCTGCCGCGCCGCTTCTTCAAGGTGCCGGATACTGCCGCCATAACCTCAATCTCACCAAAGGCAACCGCGGCTTTACTCAATGGCTGTGTAATGCCTCTTCTCTATCCTCAAACCCATGAAGCCTCGCTTAGAGTTCTGGAGCGCAACGGCCTGAATACCATCGTCCCCAAAGACCAAGGCTGCTGCGGGGCTCTACTTTCGCACTCAGGCGACTCGGACGCTGCTCGCAAACTGGCGCGCCAGAACATTGACGCATTCCTCGACAGCGGTGCCGACTACATCGTCACCGATTCCGCCGGATGTGGAGCCACGATGAAGGAATACGCAGAGCTGTTCGCGGCCGAACCCGCCTACTCCCAAAAGGCCTCGCTTTTTGCCGCCAAGGTCAGGGACGTCACCGAATTGCTTGTGGAAATTGGCTTCACCGAACCCACGGCAGCTTTTGAGGCCAACATCACTTACCAGGACTCCTGCCATCTGGCCCACGCCCAGAGTATTCGTGACGCTCCACGGCAGATCCTGCGCTCAATCCCCGGAGTCGTGCTCAAAGAGATGCGGCAGCCCGACCGTTGCTGCGGCAGCGCCGGCATCTACAACCTCACGCAGAGCGAAATGTCGCGCCAGGTCCTCGATCAAAAAATGTCTGATATACGATCCACCGGCTGCGATCTGATTGCGACCGCAAACCCTGGCTGCATGCTTCAACTCGAGCTCGGCGTTCGTCTCGAGAACGGTGACCAGGAGGTCATCCACGTGGTCGAGATGCTCGACCGGGCCTACGAAGCAAGCCTTTAGCCGGCGAAGAAAAGTCGCTGCGCCGCCTTGAGGACGAGCTCAACCTGCTCTACCAGAGGCAAGGTCGTATCCACCATTATCCTCCGTGCCTCAGGGATTTCATCAGGGGGCTCGTAGCCTAGTCCACCTTGAGTTCAGATTCATCCATCAGCCGAAACCCGACCCGTACTCCGACCTGATATTCCGCAACGCGGCTATTTTCGATACGGCCTCTGATCTGTTGAACCTCAAACCAGTCGAGACCCTTCAGAGTTGCACCAGCCCGCTCGACGGCGGAATCGATAGCCTCGGAGACGCCGGTTTCCGACGTGCCCACCAATTCAATAACTTTGTACGTATTTCCAGCCATTGGGTTATTCCTCCTGGCAAAGCGAATCTAATTCCACTCTCACAGCCGATCGAGCGACAGAATGAAGCTGATTATGTCGTTGAGACCTAAGCTTTACTCGATGCGGCGCAGCCTAAAGCCAGCGATTCTGGCGATACCAAAAGAGCGTGTGAGAAATGCCCTCCTCGGCTCCTATCCTCGGCTTCCAGCCGAGTTCCTCGCCAATCAGCTCGTAGTCGCACACCCAGAAGCGCTGGCTCATCTCAAGAGCCTTTTCGGCCGAAAGCGGCAATGGGCGCTTCGTCAAACGGCTGAGCCCGTCAGCAGCGGCTCCGGCGCCGGAAAAAACACCGCCTGGTATCGGAACAAGCCTGAGTTCGCTACCATGTGCCGTGCCAAGCATCCCCGCCAATTCGCGCCAGGTGTGAGGCTCGCCATCCGACACCGTGAAGATGCTGCCAGAGCGCTCTGACGTCTCCAGCGCCAAGACCAGCGCACCGGCAGCGTCTCGGACGTGAACCCAGGTGATTCGGTGTGTGCCATCACCGTACAGCGGCACGAAGCCGAATTTAGCAAACTTAAAGAACGGCAGCAGACCTCGGTCGCGCATGCCATATATTGCCGGTAGGCGCACAACAGTCACGTTCATGCGGTGACGTTCAGCCCGGACGGCGTACTCGCCCTGCAGTTTGCTCCGGCCATAGGCGCTGACCGGCTGCGCCGGCTCCGGCGGGCGCGGGTGTCCGTCCGGGCTTGGGCCCAGTGCCGCCAGGCTCGACGCGTAGACAAAGCGCTCAATTCCAGCATTGCGCGCGGCCTGCACTAGATTAGCCGTGCCGTTGGCGTTCACTGCTTGATAATCCAACTCGGACAGCGCCGAAGTCAGTCCGGCAATATGAACAATCGCGTCTACATTTTCAAGGGCACGGAGTACTGAATCGGAGTCTCGAATATCACCGTCGGAACGTTCAAATTCCAGACCGTCAAGGAATTCGAGGCGACTGGTCGGTCGAAGTAGCAGCTTTAGTTCGTGGCCGTGCGCGGCCAGCAACTCGGCGACATGCGACCCCAGAAATCCATTGGCGCCAGTCACGAGCACTCGCATTGCTAAAGCTCCTTCTCGTAAATCCGGTAGCGCTTGTAGACATAGGCATTCCAATACGGCATGAGAGCATTAAGGCGCGTGTTGTTCTCTAGTACCCAAGACTGCTCGCACCATTTGTAACGTCCTTTCTTGCCGCCAAGATACAACTCATGGAGCAGCAGAAAGGGAAGGCCGTAGAGCTCTCGGGTGCGGAATTTTGGCTTCACACTAAAAAGCATAATTCGGCCGGTCTCCACGCCCCTGATCTTCAGACGCCACAGGAGCTTCAATGCCTTCCATGGATCGATTAAGCCCTTGAAGTCGCGAATCGCCTCGTAGAGGTTGGGAATTCCCACAACCACGCCCGCCGGTTCGCCATCAACCTCGGCGATTTGAACAATATTGGGATCGGCTATTAGCCGCAGATCTGACACCATCTTGCGGGCTGCCCTACCTGAGACCGGCACGTAACCCCAGTTGTCGTGCCAAGACTGGCTGTAAATATCCAGCAGGATTTCGATCTCATCGTTCAGGTGTCTCATGTTGATCTTGCGCAGGCTGAGACCAGGTGCGCTCCTTGTCTTTTCGATCGCTTCCATCATCCGGTCAGGCGGATCGGATACGTCCCAGCGGTAGGCCAGCAAATCCATCGCCTTGCCGTATCCGGCCGATTCAATCAGCGGGCCGTACTCGGGCGGCGCGTACGGCATGCCGATCATCGGAGTTTGCTCAAATCCGTCGACCAGCAACCCAGCCTCTTCGTCGATGCTAAAGCTTAGCGGCCCGCGGCAAAGATCCATGCCCTGCGCTCGCAGCCACGCCTCCGCCTCCGCCAACAACGCACCGGCGACATCGCCATCCGGAATCGTTTCAAAGAAACCAAAAAAACCGGTCCTTTCGCCGTGCAACTCATTGTGACGTCGATCGATCTGAGCGCTGATCCTGCCGACGACCTCGCCTTCGCGCTTGGCGAGAAAAAGCGCCGCCTGGCCTTGTTCAAAGAACGGGTTGTGCTTTGTCGAAATCGTTTCACGCTGCAGAAACAGGAGATTTGGCACCCAAATGGGGTCACTTTTGTATAGGCGCTCAGGGAGGCGCAGAAATTTATCCTGCTCCCGCTTGGTGCTCACTGCCTCGATCGTTACGCGACCAGTATCCGCGGTTTGCATAGATCTACCTCGAAGAGCGCAAACCCTTCAGTCACCCTGAATAAGGCTGAACCTCGTCCGTAATTGGGTTAGGAGATTATTTGATGGCGGCGGCCAAGTTCAGCCATCAATTCCACGCCCTTCTTGATTTGCTCCGGCGTGTGCGTGGCCATGCAACTAGTCCGTAAGATGCCGGCGCCTTTCGGCACCGCCGGGAAAATTACCGCGTTGGTGTAGACACCTTCGGCCAGCAAATCCTTCCAGAAATTCACCATCTTTACTTCGTCGCCTACGACAACCGGCACAATCGGCGTCTCGGTTCGGCCGATGTCAAATCCGGCATCCCGCAAGCCATCCCTCAGCAGTTTCGCATTTTGGTTTAGCTTTTCGACCAACTCAGGCTCCTCCATGAGGACCTCAAGCGCGGTCGTCGCCGCCATGACTGACGCCGGCGGCAGGCTGGCGCTGAACAGGCCGGGTCGGGCAAAGTGCCTGATCCACTCGATAACTTCAGCCTGGCCCACGACGAACCCGCCGATCGAAGCCAGTGATTTTGAGAAGGTTCCGGCCGTCAGGTCCACCTCAGACTCGAGGTCAAAGTGACTAGCGGTACCGCGGCCGCCTTTTCCGACTACCCCAACCCCGTGCGCATCGTCAACCAGAAGCCGGGCGCCGTAGCGGCGGCAAACTTCAACAATCCCCGGCAGGTCGGCTATGTCGCCACCCATGCTGAAAACGCCATCGACAACCACCAGCGCGGCCTTTTCCTGAGTGACCTTCGCCAGAATTTGGTCAAGATGGTCGATGTCGTTGTGGCGAAAGCGAAAGAGCTCACCGTCAGACATGCTGCAGCCGTCGTAAATACTGGCATGGTCCGACCGGTCGATGACTACGGCCACTCGGCGGTTGACGAGCGCCGAGATTGCGCCCAGGTTCGCCTGGTAGCCCGTGGTAAACGTCAAACAGGCTTCCGCACCGAAAAACTCCGCAAGGAGCTCCTCAAGGCGCTCGTGGAGCGGCGTGGAGCCGTTCAGGAGCCTTGAGCCTGTCATTGAAGTCCCGTATTGCTCAACCGCGTCCGCGGCCGCCTTCACGACCCTGGGACGACGGGTTAAGCCAAGGTAGTTGTTTGAGCCGAGCATGATGGCGCGCTTGCCATCAATTACTACCTCTGGGCCCTCGTTGTTGTCGAGGGCTTTGAAGAAGGGATACATATCGAACGCTTTTGCCTGGCTAACAAGCGTGAAAGCCTTCGCCTTGGCGAAGACATCCCGGCTCGAGGCGTCGTCGTAACCGTCAGCAGTGAGTGCATCAATGGAAACGGATTCTGGAAGTTCGTCTTCGGCGAGTGGTTTGGTATCGGAGGCCAGATGCCCAGTCCTTTCCGAACTAGCTGGTCTGGGGGGTCACGGCCGGCACCGGCTCGTTGACCATCCCCGGCCTCATAGCATTTACCATGCCGTTCTTGCCGTTGTCAACCAACGCACCTCACCAACGGTTTTTATCGAGTTCCCGAAAGAAGTTGGTTATGACCCAAAACCCGACGGTAATCATCAGCAAACTTAGCAGAGCCATCACCTCGTCAGCGCGGATGTACAGCGAGCCGATGATGGTGGCAAAAACGATCCCCAACATGGCAAAAAGCCGGCGAAGCATCTGCTCGTCACGATAGGTCCCGCGGAGGTGAGCGGTCGGCGCCAGCATGAACCAGAGCCCAACGATAATGATCACAAAAGAGCCGAGGATCCCCGCGGATCTCGCAAGTAGTACGAGTCCAAGAACGCCCCGAAAGCACCTAAGAAAATTAGCGCCGTCCCCAGGCCAAAAGCTAGACGAGCCGGAAGGATCCTGCTCAGCAGTCCAGGGGCCGCGTGCGCTAGGAACCAGCCCAGGATTCCCACGACGATGACCAGAGATACCAAGACTATGTGAAACATCGAGACTTCCCTGCCTTGTGTCCAGCGGCTTCCTGCCACTGCGGTCTCGCCTATAAAACGCCGATGGTCGCCCAGTGGTTACAAAAGAACGGCACTCAACCTTGGCCCTGGCTGATAGCCTTGCTCAAATTGATCCACCAACGCCAGGATTCGTAGCCTTATCGTCAACCAGGCTCAGAAGGGTTACAATTGAGCATGCTCGACGTCGCCATTCCGAGCGCTGGTGATCTGCTCGCCCAAGCCGGCGATGCGATTCCCCCCGAGCGCGCCAAACTGATCGAAGAAGCCTACGACTTTGCAACAATCTGTCACATTGACCAAACGCGCGACTCTGGTGAACCTTACATCGTTCACCCGATTGACGCCGCGTTAACCGTCGCCGGCCTCAACCTCGATGGTGCCGCAATCGCCGCTGCACTGCTTCACGATGTGGTAGAAGACTGCGGTGTCAGTAACGATGAACTCTCCGAGAAATTTGGTGATGACGTTGCCCGCCTCGTAGAAGGCGTCACCAAGCTGGACAAGATCAGCCTCTTGCGGCCGGACGAACGCGATTTCGAGGAAGACGGCCAGGCGGACAACTTGCGCAAGATGTTCATGGCCATGGCCGAGGACATCCGTGTTGTCATTATCAAGCTGGCGGATCGTCTTCATAATATGCGCACTCTTGAGCCCCTCTCTCCCGAGAAACAGGTTCGCATTTCCCGGGAGACGATGGAGATTTACGCTCCCCTGGCCCAACGCCTTGGCCTGGGGCAGATCGCCGCCGAACTCCAAGACCTGGCCTTTCAATATCTGGACCCGGGAGCCTATAGAAACATCTCAGGTCTGCTCGCCGCCAGCCACGAAAGCCGAGAACGTTATGTTGAGCAGGTAGTCAAGCTCCTGCGCCACGAGCTGACTCGGCAAGGCATCACTGCCGAGATGACCGGGCGCGCCAAGAACATCTTTAGCATCAATCTGAAGATGCAAAAGTACACGGAGATGGGCAAGTCCTTTAACGATATCTACGACTTGCTGGCAATTCGCATCCAGGTCGAAACCTTGGCCGATTGCTACCACGCCCTGGGTGTGGTCCACGGCATCTGGCGACCGCTTCCGGGGCTGTTCGATGACTACATCGCCAATCCAAGGGAGAACGTCTACCAGTCACTGCACACCACCGTTATGGGTCCGGGAGCCCGCCCGCTTGAAGTGCAGATTCGCACCAACGAAATGCATCGAACTGCCGAGTATGGTGTCGCCGCCCACTGGCGCTACAAGGAAGGCGGCCGGCACGACGAGGCTTTCGAGGATCGTGTCACCTGGTTGCGCCAGCTTCTCGAGTGGCAAAGGGAAACCGCCGAGGCTGAGGAATTCGTCGAATTCATCAAAACCGACCTGTTCCGTGATCAGGTTTTTGTCTTTTCGCCTAAAGGAGAGATCAAGGACCTGCCAGCCGGATCAACACCGGTTGATTTCTCCTTTCGGATCCACACCGATATCGGTTTCCACTGCGTCGGTGCCCGAGTCAACGGCCGGCTTGTGCCTTTGACCTACAAACTCCAGAACGGCGACGTGGTCGAGATCGTCACCAGCCGCGGTTCACGTGGGCCATCGCGTGACTGGCTCAACCCAAACCTCGGCTACATCAAGACAGGTAACGCCCGATCGAAAATCCGCCAGTGGTTCAAGCGCCAGGAACGGGACGAAAACATCCTTCGTGGCAAGGAAATGCTTGATCGGGAACTCAAACGCCTGGGTGTAAGCGCCAGTGACCACCTTTCCGACCTGCTGAAGTGGTTCAAGTACGACAGCGCTGACGATCTGCACGCATCCGTGGGCTTCGGCGGCATTAGCCTCAGCCAGATCGCCGGACGCATTGCCCGACTGACCAACCGCGCCGAGACGGAGGAGCTGCCGCAAGCCCCGACGACTACTCCGAGTCCCACCTACGGCGATGCCATCCGTGTGCTTGGCACCCGCGACATCCTCACTCAAATCGCACGCTGTTGCACGCCGGTTCCGGGCGATCCTATCACCGGCTATGTCACCCGAGCCCGCGGCGTCACTATCCATCGGGCGGATTGCCGCAACGTGGTCAATACCCGTGAGCCCGAACGCTTGGTCGAAGTCGAGTGGGGCCAGCGAGGCCAGCTCTTCCCGGTCTCGATTCGCATCGAGGCCATGGACCGAGTCGGATTGTTGCGCGACCTGAGCACGATTAGCGCCGATGAGAAGGTCAACATGCAGGCCGTGCGCACGCAGGAGCACCCCGACCACAGCGTATCCGTTTCGATCACACTCGAAACCACCGGCGTGGAGCAGCTCTCACGGCTGCTAGCAAAGATGGAAGGCATTCACGGCATCTTCAGCGTCGCCCGCGAAGTCGATGCATCTCGCGAGACAGCCTAGGTCCAGTTCAGCAGCCCCAGAGTTATACTGTTGGCCGGACAGATCGATTTCTAACCAAAGGATTTGTGCTTCCTTCACAGCCGGTCTGGAGATCGGTTTGAGGCAATAGAAGGGGTCAAACGTGGAGTACAGAAACCTCGGCAATTCCGGCCTCCAGGTATCTCTGGTTGGATTGGGATGCAACAATTTTGGTCAGCGTCTTGACCAGGCGGCCACCGCCGCTGTAGTCAACAAGTGCATTGACGAGGGAATCACCTTCTTCGACACGGCGGACGTCTACGGCGGCCAGGGTAAGTCCGAGGAGTTTCTGGCTCCCGTACTAAAACCGCATCGCCGCAACATCATCATCGCCACCAAAACGGCTGCGCCCATGGGCGAGGGCCCCTACTGGGCCGGCGCATCTCGCAAATACATCATGGACGCCGTCGAAGACTGCCTACGTCGGCTTGATACCGACTATATCGATCTCTATCAAATGCACCGGCCTGACCCCAAAACACCAATTGAAGAGACGATGCGTGCTCTGGATGACCTCGTGAAATCCGGCAAGGTGCGCTATATCGGCAGCAGCAACTACACCGGCTGGCAAGTCGTCGAAGCAGACTGGGCGGCCAAAACCGAGCATTTGACACCGTTCATCAGCGCCCAGAACGAGTACAGCCTACTGAACCGTGATGTTGAGAAGGAATTAACACCCGTTTGTAGCAAATACAACGTCGGCCTTTTGCCCTTTTTCCCGCTGGCAAGCGGATTTCTCACCGGCAAGTACCGCCCCGGCCAGCCGCCTCCGGAGGGCAGCCGTCTAGCTGGGGCCAGCCCATTTGCCGCCCGCTTCCTCAACGAAGACAACTACGAGCCCCTCTTGAAGCTTGAGGGATTCGCTGAGCAGCGCGGCCATACGATGGTCGAGTTGGCGATGAGTTGGCTTGCCAGTCAGCCTTTCGTCGGCAGCGTCATTGCCGGTGCGACCAAGCCGGAGCAGGTCGAAGAAAATGCCAAGGCGGCCGACTGGCAGCTAACTTCAGACGAGATGAAGGAAGTCGACGAAATTCTAGGAGTCAGCTAGACGACCCGGACAACCGAGACTTAGGTCTCGGCCAAGTCTGCCCGCGGCAATTTCCCCTTCGGCGGCTAGTCAGATTTGGCTGTAACCGGCGTTTCCGCGGTTTCGCGCTCCGGGCGCGGCTCAGAAGCCGAGGCAGAGCCATTGTTTCCTTCCGGCGTTGCCGGCTTGGAAGCCTTGGCTGCCTGCTGCTTGCTTTCTGCATCCGACAAGCCAGTCATTTGGACTTTACTGTCCAGCACGGCGCCTTCTTGAACGCTGAGCATCTTGGTGGCGAGCTCGCCGCTGACGCGGCTATGCGGCAGCAGGTCCACGCGTTGCTCGGCGCGCAGGTCACCCTTGAACGTGCCGGAAATGACGACAAACTGAGCCCGAACCTTGGCGTCAACTTGAGCGCCTTCAGAAATATGAACGGTACCTTTGGCGCGGATTTCTCCGGAAAAGCTGCCCTCAATCCGTACGCTGTCGTCGACCGCAAGCGTACCCTGCCATTTTGCTCCGGACGCCACTACGTTGGCACAGCGATCGGGCGCATTTGGGGCGCCAATCGAAGGTAAAGCAGGGCTGGGAGCCGGGGGAACCCGGGCTTCCGGCTTTGGTTCGCTCTCGGGGTTGTTTCGGGAAAGCGCGGCGGGCCTGGACGCTAGTACCTTACTCGCGTCGCCAAGAAGAGTAGCCTCGGAACGCGGCGGCCGGTCATCGCCTTCGGGATTACGACTGCCTGTCCTGCGTGTAGAGTTTTCCGCGAAAAGGTTCATGCCATGAGTCTCCTTTCTGGCTGAGTTCACGTCTACATCATAACCCAGCGGCCAAAACCGTATCCAAAGGCTAGTCTCTAGAGCATTCCCAGATGGCAGGTGTCATTCAGGTTGAGAAGCACCAGGTTGGAATTGTCGATCCGAACCTCGCCTTCGGCATCCACAGACGTCAGCGAGCAATTAGCAATGGAAAACGGCATCGGCCTCCTGTAAGGCAACCCGAGCACCGTTTGGCAGAAAAGCGCTATTGGCCCCCCGTGCGAAACAACCGCCACGGTCTCACTCGAGTGCTTGCGAATCAGCTCGTTTGCCGCAACCGTAACCCGTGTGAAGAACGCCTCCCGCCCCTCCTCTCCCGGATATTCGCGCTCCCCAGTCGCACCGGACCCCGGTTCGGTGCTGGCAAAATGCTGTCGCAAATCCGCGTAGGTCTGACCGGACAATTCTCCAAAGCGGTACTCGCTGAGATCCGGCAGCTCAAGTGGCTTCAGGCCGGTTATGCGGCCGATTCTTTCTGCCGTGGATACGGCACGTAGAAGCGGACTTGTATAAAGCGCCGTGACGGCCGATGCCTCCAGACGCTCACCGGTCAATTCAGCCTGTCGCTGACCAAGTTCGGTTAGGTCGTAATCCGCGTGACCCTGCAGACGGTTCTCGAGATTGCCGATTGATTCGCCGTGGCGAACCAGAATCAACCTCATGCGTTTGACTGGTCGGCAGCCGCCGAGCCATAAGAGACGTCAAGGAAATTGTTCAGCATTCTGGCAGTAGACCCCCAGACGATATGCTCTTCGAACCGGAACCCTTCGACCAACGTCAGACGCCCGTCTCTCTGACGCGGCACTTCCACACGGTTGCTGACGTCGAGAAGGTGTGTCAACGGAATCTCCAGGACTTCCTGAACTTCGGCACATTGTGGTTGCCAAGCGTAAGGTGACACCTCGGCGTCAATCGCGCCGACAAAGGCACTGACATGGAAGCGGCTGACTGTCACGATGTCATCAACCCGGCCGATGATTTTCACGTGCTCTCGTCTTAAGCCGATCTCCTCGTCACTCTCGCGCAGCGCCGTGAACTCCGGATCGGGGTCACCGCTGTCCATGGAGCCACCCGGAAAGGAGATTTCGCCCTTGTGATGCTCTACTCGTTCGGAGCGTTTAGTCAGGACAACGTGCCAGTCGCCCTGCCGATTGTGCAAGGGTATCAAGACCGCCGCTCGCGAAAGCCTTCCCTGTTCAACTTCACGCGGCTGGTAGTCGGCCAGACGACGACTGATTTCGTCGATCATTTTTCAATTATAACCGTCTCGCCTCTGCTCCTCGGCCGTGTTGCGGTCAGGCGCCCCAATCGCTTAGGTTAGCCTCATGCCCTATCTACAACATGAGGTCTATTTGTCGTGACCAACCGGGCGCCACGCGGCGTCTCTGACATCCTGCCCGCGGATCAGGCCTATTGGCGCTGGCTACGCGATACAGCGACCCGGGTCGCCGAATCTTACGGCTACGGCGAAATCCAGACTCCCGTGTTCGAGCACGCGGCCGTCTTCCAACGTCCCGGGTCCCAGGGCACTGACCTGATCGACAATGAGCTTTACGCTTTCACCGACCGGGGCGGCGACGAGCTAGCTCTACGCGCCGATGGGACCCATGGTGTCGCCCGCGCCTACATCGAACACGGCATGGCTTCAAAGTCGCAGCCGGTTCGCCTCTTTTACATTGCTTCGGTTTTTCGCTACGACCGCCCCCAGGCCGGCCGCTTTCGCCTCCACCATCAATTTGGCGCCGAAGCGATTGGCGACGGCAGTCCCGGCGTTGATGCCGAGGTCATTGACCTGCTCAACAGTTTCTATCAGGCCCTGGGCCTGCGCGAGCTTACGCTGCTCCTAAACAGCATTGGCGATGCGGCCTGCCGACCGGCCTATCTCGAGGAGTTGCGCGCCTACTACGCCAACAAGCTCGATCGACTCTGCGGCGACTGCCGCAAACGAATCGAAATCAACCCGCTGCGACTCTTGGATTGCAAGAACGAACCCTGCCAGCCGTTCAAACCCGGTGCGCCAAAGAGCGTCGACCACCTCTGCCAGGAATGCGATACGCACTTTACCAGTCTCCGGAGCCTGCTCGAGGGCCTGGGTATCGACTATTCGATTGACTACTCCTTGGTTCGAGGAATCGACTACTACGCACGGACCGCCTTTGAGTTTCAACCCAAGGAAGAGGGTGCCCAAAGCACACTCGGCGGCGGCGGCCGCTACGACGGCTTGATCGAGCAGCTTGGCGGCAAGCCGACCCCGGGCATCGGCTTTGGCACCGGCCTCGAACGCAATTTGATAAATCTAAAGCGGCAAGGGCTCCGCCCCGAGCCTTCTGCCGGGCCGGACGCCTTCGTCGCCGTTGGCGATGCGTCCGCGCAGGTTCGCGCCCTGGTCCTGGCTCGTGACCTGCGTCAGGCGGGCTCAACCGCTGTCGTCGGCGTCGCTGGACGCAGTTTGAAGGGTCAAATGCGGCAGGCTAACACGCTCGCGGCAAGGTTCGCCCTGATCCTCGGCGCCGAGGAGATGGCGACAAATACGGTGTCGGTCCGGGACTTGGGCTCTGGCAGCCAGGAAACCTTATCGGTTGAGGAAACTCTGATACGGCTCCGCCGCGCCTAGAACCAACACTTCAGAGGCACAAATAAAAAAACAACCTCGATCATGCTTCATCGCGGCTCCACCTGGTAGCAGGGTCGACCAGACTCATACTCGCTCACTTGTGCTACAATTTCCGGCATACCCCTGAATCTTCGGGGGTTTGTTTTTGAGAGCGAACTTGACATGCAAGACAAGCTTCGCGCGATCGAAGCGCGGTACGAAGAGCTCAACGAGCAGATGGCCCAGCCCGAAGTCGTCGCCGACTATCAGCGCTTGCAAGAGCTCGCCATTGAACGGTCCGCGATTGACAAGGTGGTTTCGCTCTACCGCACCCTCCGCGACACCGAAGGCCAAATCGAAGAGGCCCGACAGCTAACCGAAGACGGTAGTGACCCAGAATTTGCTCGGCTTGCGCGCGAAGAACTGCAGTCTCTAGAGCCTGAACGTGACCGCTTGAAAGACGAACTCAAACTTGCCCTGCTTCCCACCGATCCGCATGACGCCCGCGACGTGATCGTCGAGATTCGTGCTGGAACCGGCGGCGAGGAGGCCGCTCTCTTCGCCTCGGACCTGTTCCGCATGTATTCGCGATACGCGGAATCCAGAAACTGGCAAGTTGAGGTTATGTCCACCAGCGAGAGCGAAAAAGGCGGCTTCAAGGAAATCGTCTTCGAGGTGCACGGCCGCGGCGCCTATTCCCGGCTCAAATTCGAAAGCGGCGGCCACCGCGTCCAGCGCGTCCCGGCGACCGAGGCCAGCGGCAGGGTTCATACCAGCACATCCACTGTTGTCGTCCTGCCCGAAGCCGAGGAGGTCGAAGTCGATATCGACGAGAAGGATTTGCGCATCGACATCTATCATTCCGGCGGAGCTGGCGGCCAAAACGTAAACAAAGTTGCCACGGCGGTTCGCATCACTCACCTGCCCACCAACATCGTCGTGCAGTGTCAGGATGAGCGCTCCCAACTCAAGAACCGAGTCAAAGCTATGAGTGTGCTGCGCGCGCGGCTATTGCAGGTTAAAGAGCAGGCCCAGGCCGCCGAAATCAGCGATTCGCGAAAATCTCAGGCCGGGACCGGCGAGCGGGCCGAAAAAATCCGCACCTACAACTTCTCCCAGGACCGCATCACCGACCACCGGGTTGGTTACACCAGGCACGGGATGTCGGTCTTTCTCGATGGCGACATCGATGACGTCGTCGATGCGGTGGCTACCGCCGACCAGGCCCAGCGACTCGAGGAAGCGCTGGTGTGAACCTGCGCCAGGCTCTGACCATCGCCCGCGACCAGCTAAATGCCGCCGGCATATTTAACGCTGATCTCGAAGCCGAGGCCTTGTTTCGTCACGTTTTGTCACTGGACCGAGCTGGGTTTTTCGAGCGGCTGCAAGACCCGCTAGCCGAAGCGGACGAGGCTCAATATGAGGCTGTAATTCAGCGCCGTCTCAGCAGCGAGCCGACCGCCTACATCGTCGGGCACCGCGAGTTTTACGGTCTCGACTTCGAGCTGACCACTGCAACCTTGATCCCGCGACCGGAGACCGAACATGTTGTCGAAGCCGCACTCGATATCGCTCGAGATCGGCTCCAGTCGCTCGCTACTGGAGTCCCGCGAATCGTTGAATTAGGCACCGGTTGCGGTGCCGTCGCCATCACCCTCATCCGCGAGCTGCCAAGCGCGGAGTTATGCGCTACCGACATCTCCGGCGAGGCTCTGGAGGTCGCGCGGCGCAACGCGGGCCGCTATGGCGTTCTGGACCGCATCGATTTCCGTCACGGCGACCTCTTAGAGCCGCTAGATCGGCCTGTCGACCTGATCGTCGCCAATCTCCCTTATGTCACGTACGACGACTGGGTGGGGCTCCCGCCAGAGCTCCGCGACCACGAGCCGCGCATCGCGTTTGAAGGCGGAGCCGACGGCATGGACCTGATTCGGCGGCTTTTGCTACAGGCCCCGGCCTACTTGAGGCCCGGAGGCGCTATCTGCCTCGAATTCGGAACTGACCAGGCTGAGCCGCTAAAGGATGCCGCTCTTGAGAGCTTCGCTGATGCCAGCTTTGAGGTACGAAATGACCTCGCGGGCTTGCCAAGGGTGCTCGTGATCCAGACCTAAGGACACGCGCTATGACCTAGCGTCCAGTGGAGCCGTGCCCGCCACTACCGCGCGTCGAATCCGCCAGTTCTGCCACCTCAACCAGCTCCAGGGCTTCAAACCGGCTCACCACCAGTTGAGCAACCCGGTCACCGTTCTTGAGCTCATAACTTTGAGTCGAACCAAAGGTATGCATCGAAACGAACAGCTCACCGCGGTAGTCGGAATCGAGCGTGCCGAGAATTACGTTTACTCCCCGCCGAGCCAGTCCTGAGCGCGGCCGGATCTGCACGTCGTAACCCACCGGAGCTTCGCAGGCGATTCCAGTGGGCACCAGGGTCACGTCCGGACCGAGCTCCAGCCTGTCCTGCCCTTCAATGCAGGCATAAAGATCGAGCCCGGTTGCACCCTCAGTTGCCCTCTTCGGCAAGATGGCACCAGCCCGCAAGCGCTTGACTCTCAAAACTGGTTCCACAATCAGACTTTAGGCGAAAGCCAGGCACACGCCAACGCCGCCGCGGCCACTAAAACAAAAGAGGGCCCCTTGAGAGCCCTCCTTGGTGACTAAATCAGCCAGGTTGCTGGCTTCTAGGCCCTAGGACTTAGGATTCGACGGCGGCTTCCTCTTCTTCTGGCTCGGCGATCTGCTCCGGCCAAACTCGGCTCTTCATCATCTCCCTTGGCGGGTCGATGTAGATGGCGCTCCAGCCGCAAGAATCCTCACACAGGCGACAGCCGGTGCAGCGACGCTCCAAAACCTTGGCAACGCCAAAGAAGTCGCCAACCTGCTCGCCGCTTACATCGAGCTCCAGCGCATCGAACGGGCAGACGGCGATGCAAATCTCGCAGCCCGAGCCAATGCAGTTATCCTCGATCACGATCGCCTTGGGCCACTCCTTCCGCGGGAAGGTGCGGCTAACGTCGCCAAGCTCGTCAAGAATCGACTCCGGCGGACAGACAACCCCGCAGGCGCCACAATCGATGCAGAGGTCAGGATCGATCTGGTGGATCGAATTTCGAGTTCCAGTGATCGCCTCGGTCGGGCACCGCTTTGTACAGGCGGTGCAACCGATACAGGTCTCAATAATCTTGTAGGCCAATTCCGTCTCCTAACGGCTCGTCCCGCTAGCCAAAGTATAGGCATCAGCGACGGCTATTCGCAAGAAGCCGCCCGGCAATTGCCGAACCGGACCGCCATGCGCACCTCCTGAACTGGCGCCCCCTAGAAAGGCCGCCCGCCCCCGCGTCCGTTGCTATTTCCGGGCCCGCTGTCGCTTTCGCCTTGGGCGAGCAATTCCACAGTACCCTCGAACAGTCGCAAAGTAATTTCGCGGGTATTGTCGGCCGCGCTCTCATCCGTCTCCGCGATTCGGTCCAGCGGGTCAGCGACTACACGAAGGATGTAATCACCATCTGGCAGACCAGTTATGTCAAATGACTGCCCGGCCAGATAGTAGCGATAAGCATCTCCCCAGCCCACCGACATGCCCTGAATTCCCGTGCCACAGGAGTTGTAGACGCTGCGTTTCGGTGCGCCGGGCAGCTTGTGATCGATCCGGTCTGTATCAATTACGCAGAATGTCGTCTTACTGCTCTGACGAGCAACCGATTCCGGTCTGTCTACCGGCCACAGGCTATAAATCGCATAGTCGTCAAAGTGAAAATGTCCGTGTAAATCGTGCCAGGCGAACCAGCCAGCCTGGAATGTATTGGTGCTGCCATCGCTCGAATAGACCCGCTGCAATACCTGCTGTTTGCCCGAGCCCGTATCCACCGGTCCGGCGACCAGCTCCAACGGCCCGAGACCGCTGTTCCAGGTCGTCGTCGTAAAGCGCAGGTAGATCCTGCCATCCACTGTCTCCAAGCGCAGCTCGGTAGCAGGCAAGGCCTCAATGTTGGGCAGAAGCTCCGTCGCGGCGGCCGCTGAAGGACTTGTCTCCGGCTGAGATACGGCGACTCCCATCAGGGCCGTCAGCCCCAGAACCTGCAAGGCCCTGCGAATCAATTGCGTCATGGGATTCTCCTAAGAAGCCATCTCTGGAAAATTCCGCGTCGCCAGATTCCGGCTTCCCCCTAGGACTATACCAGAGGACGTCACCCCACCCCGGCCAGGACTATGGGAGAATGATCCCGACTAGAGTTCAAGCCAGGAGGAGTCGCAATGACCGATACGAAGAAACTGAAACTCAGCCTTGAATACTGCGTAACCTGAAACTACACGCCACGCGCCGCGTGGACGGCGCAAGAACTCCTCAACCTTTTCGCCGAATGGACCGATGAACTCACCTTGGTCCCCGGTGAGCACGGCATCTTTGACCTGACCGTAAACGGTGATGTCGTTTTCTCCAAACTAAAGGAGAAGCGATTCCCTGAGATCGGTGAGCTGAACGAGGCGATCAGAAAGTACGTCGACTGAGCTTTTAGTTTGTGAAGCAGCCGGTGTCGTCGTAGCGAGGCCTAAGCGCGGTGGATCACCGCTCTTAGGCCTGATGGATTTTCGTAAAACGTCCCTAGCCTATACGACTCGTTCAGCGCCAGCGCCACGTAATCGCGATCACGCGGTCGTGGGCGCTTCCGTCGTTGGTGCCTGAAGCCTCGCCCAGCCGCCAGTAGTGGCGGGTTCTGTTTGGCGGACCTTTATGTCAACTGGTTTCGTCCTGCGCAGCCTGAAGACGCAGCCTAGGACATTCGCCTACTCGACGAAAATATCCACCGAGGGCCGCAGCTTGGCGCATTCGGCCAGCACGGTGTGGATTTTGTTGTTCTCGAAGTTGGGCATAAGCGATGCATCGAGCTCTTCGTTCTCGTCCAGCGCGACAAAGGCTTGCTGGGTCAGAGCGTAATCAAACCTCGGCGCCCACTTGCGGGCGCCGAGCCGAGCCGTGGTCGAGCAATTGTCGATCATGTAGGACACGCCGCGCGCGTGCATGTAAGGGTTCAGCGAATCGACCGATTCGATCACGGATTCGTTGGCAATTTCCGAACTCGGGTGGTCGTTTTCTACCAGAATGTCGATCTGAGCCATCATCGTCGCGACGTAAACTCCCGCCGTGAACGGATTCAGCGGGATGTTCTCTTCCACTCGGCGGGCGCGAACTTTTTCGCCGACCTTCCAGGTCTCGGTGCGGTCGATTTTACCCATGGGCTGCTTTTTGAGCCGCTGGCCAGCCATTACCACGCTGTTGATTTCGTTGCCGCTGGAGACCTCGTCGTAGACCTCGGTTAGGATTTCCCGGGCGGCCGGATAGCTGGCTGCATATGCCGACTCAAATTCCCGCTTGCCGTCGGGGCCGACCGCGTCGTAGACGGCCTTAATTCCTTGTTTGGAGATTATCCGCGAGATCGGCCCGGTGATCGCCTCCGCTGAATTGAGAAAAGCATCTTCTTTGCTCATCCCCTGGCTCACGAAACGCTCGTAGACCGACTCGATAATTCCGTGCACGGCACCTAGCAGAATGCCACGTTCACCGTAAATGTCAGAGACATACTCCGATTCGAGGGTAGTCTGGAAGGAGTACGGAGAGCCAATCGCTACCGACCAGCCCAAGGCGATGTCGGTTGCGCGACCATCGATATCCTGCTCGATGGCGAAGCTGCTGTTGATCCCGGCTCCGTTTGTTGACTGGCCCTGGACGTATAGCCGGCGCACCGAAGGTCCCATTCCCTTCGGACAAACACCGATCACGTCGATGTTGTCGGGAAATTTGGCGCCGACGTTCTTCATGTGGCCGACCAAGAACCCATGTGACAGGCCGAGGGTGGCTCCCGGGCAGATCGCGTCAAAAATTTGGGGATAAAGCTCAGCTTGGGCCGAATCCGAAATCAACAGAATCACCAGATCTGATTCGCTAATCACTGAGAACATCTCGCCAAGCGTGCTGTTTTGCTCTGAGAAGCCGGCTTTCCTGGCTTCCTCAACCGAGCTGGAGCCCGGCCGCAGGCCAACCTTGACTTTTATGTCTGAACCTTCAAGCGAATCTCGCAGGTTTTGAGCTTGGGCAGGGCCCTGTGAGCCCCAGCCAATCACACCGATCTGCCGAATCCCTTCGAATGCCTTTGGCAGCAACGGGAAAAGGTGCCGCCCACCCTTGACGATTCGCTCCTGGCGGCCCTCGAGCTCAAGTTTGTCTACATCAAAGACCTTGGACTCAAAGCTCAGTGACAATGGCATCGTGGCGGCTCTCCTTGTACTTCACGATTCGCTTTAGAAATACTACACCGCTCCATCGTTAGGAAACGCTTTGAGGTCCACGCCAACCGTTGGCCACCTTTCAGTGATAACAGCGCTCATAACTGGAAGGCCTGATCAGCATCATGAGCTTTTGTGATCTTGAAGTTTGGTTTCCGCACTCTCTAGCGTCATTCGATTCGCGTCAAAATCGTTCTCGCGTAGAATAGGGTAAACCTGACTCCGCCTCGGGGCGCAGCGCATTGCGCAGAACCGGGTTATGAGGCTCACGAAAGCCCCTGCTGGCTGCTGAACACGGCCCTAGCGAGAGGAGAAGCCAGAGAGTGACCATCACTGACACACGTACTTGGTACGATCATAGCGGAGATTACTACCGCTTCTGGGTTGGCAGCGAGAACAGGCCAATCATCACCGAAGAGCGCACCCGGCCCGAGGTTGACCTCGTCCGAGCTGCACTGCCCCTGGCCACCAGCAGTCGAATCCTGGACCTCTGTTGCGGTCACGGCCGCCATAGCATCCCGCTAGCTAGGGCTGGCTACGTGGTTGCCGGCCTCGATTTTTCAAGACGCGACCTGGACATCGCCCGCGGCGCCGTGGATGAGAATGGCCTAGATATCGACTGGATCGAAGCGGACATGCGCGAAATTCCCGCCGCCTATGACGGACAGCTCGATGCCGTGATTAACATGTTCACCGCGTTCGGTTACTTCGATGAGGAGGCCGAAAACCAAAGAGTCCTCGACAGCGTTGGTCGTGCTTTGAGGCCCGGTGGTCGCTTCTTAATCGAATTACCAAACCTAAGCTCCCGGATGCGGCTTTTTCGAGACCGTGATTGGGAGGAGCATGGCGACACCCTGATGCTTCTTAGCTGGTTCTATGACGCCAGCACCGGAAGGATCAATGACGAGCTGCGCATAATTGAGGCTGACGGCACGCGTCGGTCGCAGAGATGGTCTGTCCGCCTCTACACCTACGTCGAACTAACTTCCATGCTACAAAAGGCTGGTTTATCGCCAATCGAAGTTTGGGGAGACACCGACCGCACAGAGTTCAATTTTGAGAGCCGGCGGATGATTGTGCTCGCCGAAAAAAATTACGCGCCTTAGAATACCAGGCCCTCAGAATTACTGTGGTCAAGCTCAAGCCTCAAACAACAGGCTGAAAAATGTTGAGTCCGGCAAGCTGGACGTACTTGACAAATTTCGCTATCAAGACAAGATCAGGAAGATTGGGCCACCGCCGTACTAGGTGAATAGCACAGGAAAGGTACTTTTGATGACCTGGAACCAGTTCCAAACGGATGCGCCTGACTCCATGGCAGCGGACACAATCCCGTTTAAAGGTCACAACGGCGACGATATCAACGCTTATTTCACCCGCCCGCTCGGCGACGGTCCACATCCTGGTGTCGTCCTCGTTGCTCACATGCCGGGCTGGGATGAGTTCTACCGTGAGACAGCGCGCCGGTTCGCTCAACACGGTTATCTGACCCTGTGTGCCAACATTTTCGCCCGCTTCGGACAAGGCACACCGGACGACATCGCGGCTCGTGCTCGCGGTGAGGGCGGCCTTCCGGATGACAGCGTCGTCGGTGACAGCGCCGCTGCCGCCGAGTTCTTACGAGCCCAGCCGAATAGCAACGGCAAGGTGGGTATCATCGGTACGTGCTCAGGCGGGCGCCACTCGTATTTGACCGCCTGTCGCACCCAAACCTTCGACGCATTGGTCAACTGCTGGGGTGGCAACGTGGTCATGGCGCCTGAAAACTTGAATGAAAGGCAACCAGTCTCGCCTATCGAGCTCACGAAAGATCTGAACTGCCCAATCCTGGGCCTCTTTGGAAATGACGACCAGAATCCATCACCGGAGCAGGTGAACCAGCTGGAAGAGGAACTCAAGAAGCACGGTAAGGACTACGACTTCAACCGCTATGACGGCGCCGGCCACGGCTTTTGGTACTACCACCGGCCCGCCTATCGCGCCGACGAAGCGATTGAGAGCTGGAACAAAGTCTTTGATTTCTTTGGCAAGCACCTGAACTAATCCAAAAACAAACGTATCGGATGCCCCGTGCTAGTCCTGGGGCATCCGCTTTTGTGGGCGGATCTCCATGGTTGCTACCACGGCTAATCCTTCGCCTCAGGTTCATGTGCAGGGTCAAACGCCGCCGTACCGCCGTACACTGTAGGAAGAAAGTGCCGTGCGAGGTTTTAATGGCAACAGAGCAACCAGATTCTCAAGACATCATCATTTTTGGCGCAACCGGTGACCTGGCCCGTCGGAAGTTGCTACCCGCGCTTTACCACATTCACAGGCGCGGCCTACTCCCTCCCGATGGCCGGATTATTGGCTTGGCTCGAAAGCCGATGGATGATGACGAATTTCGTGGTCTTGTCCGAAAGGCAATTACCACCGCGGAAGCTGAAGGCGACAGCCAAAAAGAATGGCTTGGCTTCGCTTCTCGGCTGACTTATTTGGGGTCAGACGAATACACCTTTACCAACCTTGCCAAGCTGGCGACCCAGAACCAAAGATTGCTCTATTTGGCAATTCCACCGGCCGTCTTCGACTCTACCATCCGTGAAATCGCGACGCATGGACTCAACCAAGGGGCAAGAATCGTCATCGAGAAGCCTTTTGGCCACGACCTCGAGTCGGCTGTGAAGACTGGCGCTTTGGTCCGCGATGTCTTCGACGAATCCCAGATCTATCGCATCGACCATTACCTTGGCAAAGAAACCGTTCAGAACATCCTGGTGCTGCGCTTTGGTAACTCAATTTTTGAGCGTATCTGGAACCGCGACGCCATCGACCATATCGAAATAACGATCGCCGAATCAGCCGGCATCGAGGGCCGCGGCGAATTTTACGAGCCTGTTGGGGCCCTGCGTGACATTGTTCAGAATCATGCCATGCAGGTGTTGGCATTGCTCACAATGGAAGCCCCGGTCTCGCTCAGTGCGGAGGCAATTCGAGACGAGAAATTGAAACTCCTTCGAGCCGTCCGTCCGGTCAACCCGGCAAATGTAATACGCGGGCAATACGAACCGGGACAAATTGATGGTTCCCAGGTTCCCGGCTACCGGGAGCATGAGGGTGTAAACGCAGCCTCTGAAACCGAAACCTTCGCGGCGTTACAGCTTTCAATCGACAACTGGCGCTGGGCGGGAGTGCCTGTCTATCTTCGAACCGGTAAACGCTTACCCCGCAGAGTAACGGAGCTGGAAGTCGCCTTCAAAGAGGTTCCGAAAACCTTTTTCGAAGGCTCCGGCGTCGAACCGATGAGGCCGAACCACCTGACAATTCAAATACAACCCGAGGAAGAAATTTGCCTCTCCTTTGTGGCTAAAGTTCCGGGGCCCGAAATGCGCGCCAGGCAATCCCAGATGGTTTTCTCCTACGCCGAGGGCGATGAAGGGCGCCGCGAGGAGGCCTACGAGAGGCTGCTCAGCGAAGCCATGGCCGGCGACTCTACGCTATTTGTACGCGGCGATAGTGTCGAAAGAGCCTGGACAATTCTGCAGCCCGTACTGGATTCGCCGCCAGAAATCTGCTTCTATCCTGCAGGCACCTGGGGGCCGGCGGAGGCCAACCCTCTTATCGCACCCGATGACTGGCACCTCGGATAGCCAATCATCGCAACCTGACACTCAAACATTTCGGCTGGTCCTCTGCGGATGTCTGGCGGCTTGCCTGCCATCGCCGCTCGGCCTAGCCTGCTTCTCAACTCAAATGCCTGATACGCCTGCCTGGCGCAGTTGATTGAGGATGGCATCATTGTTGGCAGCCAAAACCCGCGAAAATGCCCTAGTGATCGCTAGGCGCTGCTCGCTGGTAAGAATCGGCTTCCCACCTGGTTCAGAGACCGTGTAGCGACCGTTGGCCAGTAACTCGTCATTTAGGAGGGTATCGATGTCTGATGCGCTGAGGCCTATTTCCATGGTCCACGATGCCTTCCTTTTGGAATTGCCCTGTCCAATTTCTGAGAGACACCATCACCCAAAAAGGCCGTGGAATCTGTACTCGCTCATAATACGCCCAGAATCTCGCCAAACTCGCTAGCTGGGACCGGCGCCATCTCCGGCCATTTTGATGCGTAGAAGACTTTTCCCCAGGCCAATTTGCCGACAAACTAGAATATCCTTGCTTCTATTCTTCTTGGGTCCCACTCGCCCAACTTATAGTTCCTTTGCTTGGAGCGACAGACATCAGACGATGCCAATTTTGTGAAAGTTTGGGAATCACCATGACCAACGAGGCTGGAGCCTTTCTGCGGCATTTGGCGAGCCTGCCTTCCGGCAAGCTCGCCGCCGTGGTTCTATTGACCCTGGGTATTCTGATCCTCGGGTTGGTGGCGGCCAACGGCAACCTGTCACAAGCAAACCCGTCCGCACAAAGTGCTGCAGAATGGCAGGACTTTGCCAAAGGATCGGCTCCACCGGCCACACAACTGCTGACCGTTATTGGCGCGCCCGGCATCTCTGCTGACACCGCGCCAGGAGGCATCTATCCTCCACTGCCGCCGGCCGTCACCGTTGGCAACGCCTTGCCTGGGCTGGTCACGCACTACGGGGTGTCATTCAACGGTCAAAGCATGGGCTGCGGCTTTGGCAACTATTCGTCAGCCAACCCGGAAATTATCGCCGTCGGGCCGGATCGTTACTCGCAGTGGCCCTGCGGCACGGCGCTTCGGGTTTGCGGAGATAGCGGCTGCATCATCGGCATCAGGCAAGACGCCTGCCCAGGCTGTGGCCCAAATCATCTCGACCTTTCCGAGTCCGGGATCGGCATTGTCTGCGGAGATCAGGCGTCAGTCTGCCGGGTATCAATCGAGCAGGTTGTCCCGGTCCCGGGCCCATGGCTCGATTACGGCTAGGCCAGATAAACACAATTCGCGGTCAGGAAATCATAACCAATCGACCGACAAGGCCGCGGTTGGAATCGGGCCTCCGCCCTACCGCGGTCAAAAGTCCGATTCGCTGGGCGCTAGCCGTCGCTGTCGTGCAGGTAATCCAGCAAGGAACGAATTTCGGCAGATTCGCGCAGCTGAGCCAACGCTCGTGATTCAATCTGGCGCACGCGCTCGCGCGTCAGATTAAAGTGGCGGCCAACCTCTTCAAGCGTACGTTGCTGCCGATCACTCAGACCATACCTAAGACTGATGATTTCCCGCTCGCGCGGTGACAGTACACGGAGAGCGGCAGACAGATCATCCTTGAGCAACTCCGCGGTTGCATTCTCAATCGGTGAAATAGCCACCTGCTGGATAACATCACCCAGTTTGCCATCGCCATCCTGGCTTAAAGGAGCCTCCAGTGACACGGGCTGGCGTGCCAGAGCGTCACGAAGCTGTTCCACCGCAAGTGCGGTAATTCCCATGCGCTCGCCAATCTCTTCAGCTGTAGGCTCGCGCCCAAGCTCAACCAGCAGAGCGTCCAGCGCCTTCCTCAGCTTGGTGACGTTCTCAACAACATGGACCGGCAAGCGCACGGTGCGTGACTGGTCCGCCAGGGCACGGGTCACCGCTTGACGCACCCACCAGGTCGCGTAGGTGCTGAACTTGAACCCACGCCGGTAGTCAAATTTCTCAACACCGCGTATTAAGCCAGTGTTACCTTCCTGGATCAGGTCCAACAACGGCAAGCCGCGGTTTTGATAGCGCTTGGCGATTGCCACCACCAAGCGCAAATTGGCTCGCATCATCCGATCCCGCGCTTCACTGGCACGGCGGTCAAAGTCGCGGAGTTCGCGCGCTAGTCGTGCGATGCTGGTCTCGTCGTCTTCACCTGCATCAAACTCCTCAGGCGTCAGTATCCGGCTGCCGACTGAGATCTCCCAGAGAATGTCCTTAGCCTCATCAACCGTTGCGTCAGCCGATACGACTACACCGTCGATCAGAATTGGGTCGATTGCGGCTTCGATTCCCGTTTGAAATGATTCATCAAACAAGACTTCCGAGTAGCTCTTCTCAGCACCATCTCCGACAATCGGTCGAATCCGGTCCACTAAGGTCATCAGGCGCTTCACCAGAAAGCGCGCTCGTACCTGCGACGATGCCTCGGGGATTTCCTCCGCAAGTTTGCTGTCGTAACGATCAAGGAGACGACCATTTTCGATCTCCTTGGCTATTACGACCTCCTCGGGAGCTGTTAGAAGGCGGACTGCACCGATTTCCTGCAGATACAGCTGGACAGGTCCCGGAAACTCGGGCTCCTGGCTGGCACTGGCCCGCGTCTCAGCTTCTTCTTTTGGTTCGTTTAGTTGCAATTCCAACTTGCTAATATCCCATGTCTAAACCTTAGTAAACTTACACATTGATAGCTTACATCAATACCCGAGGCCTGAATAGCCCTACACGCTTTGATAGAAGACCTTTTTTCAGTAATTTGTCACTTGACATCGTGTAGAATGCGCCGCACCGCTCTTAGTATCGGCCACAAATGCCATTTCCGGTGCTTAAAACGGCCTAACTAAGCGTTCTTGGCTTGCCTCCCTTTAGAATCGACCTGGAAACAGTGTGCAATCTGACCGAAAGCAGGTGATGAGCAATGACTAGCTCAACCAAGCGTCTCGGAATTCTCGTTGGCGGTGGACCGGCACCTGGCATAAATAGCGCCATTAGCGCCACCACCATAGAGGCCCGCAACTCCGGCCTATCCGTGCTCGGCATCTTCGACGGATTCGAGCATCTGATCGCCGGCGAGACGGACTCCGTGACCGAACTGACAATTGAAGATGTTTCTCGCATCCATTTCCAAGGTGGGTCCGTGCTGCGCACGGCGCGAGCAAACGCAGCTGGCGACGATGAGTCACTCGATCGAGTTGTCGACACACTCGGGCGGCTCGGCATTTCTCACCTAGTCACGATTGGCGGGGATGACACGGCCTTTGCCGCCTCCTGCGTGGCGCAACGGGCTTTAGGAGCTATACGCGTCGCCCACGTCCCAAAGACGATTGACAACGACCTGCCGCTTCCATCCGGCATGCCGACATTCGGCTATGAGACCGCCCGCAGCGTTGGAACCCAGATCGCGCAGACGATCATGGAGGATTCACGCACGATAAACCGCTGGTTCGTAATGGTAGTTATGGGACGAAAGGCTGGACATCTGGCACTCGGAATTGGCAAGGCTGCTGGAGCAACCGTGACCGTGATCCCGGAAGAGTTTTCCGAAACACATATCTCCTTCGATCAAATCTGCCGCGTGATCGAGGGCTCGATCATCAAACGCCGCCTTACGGACCAGGACTACGGTGTGGCGATAGTCGCCGAAGGCACCGCCGAAAAACTCGACCCCGAAGAGTTGAAGGAATATTCAGGGATTGATCCGGCCTACGATCCTTACGGAAACATCGCATTGGCCGATTTGCCGCTCGCGTCGTTGATCAAGAATGGCGTCCAACGCCGCTTTGCGGCGCGCGGTGACCAAATTCGCCTCACCGACGTCAGCGTTGGCTACGAACTGCGCTCGACAAATCCGATTCCCTTCGACATCGATTACACTCGCACGCTCGGCTATGGCGCCGTCCGCTTCTTGCTCAGCGAGGCGAACGACCCAAGCCTGAATCAGGGTGGACTCGTAACTCTCGATGGAGCGCGACTCAAAATCATTCCCTTCTCGGATCTCCTCGATCCAAAGACCGGGCGCACCCGTGTCAGGCTTGTCGATATCGAGTCTGAGCACTATCGCGTAGCACGGGACTACATGATTCGTCTTGAATCGCGGGACTTAGCCGAAGAGGACATGTGCCAACGGCTCGCGGTCGCGGCTCACATGTCAGTTGCAGACTTCAAGGCCGAGTTTGGCGCTCAATTCACGAACTAGCTCATATACCTGATACCGGATTCCGATTTCCCCTCAAAAGTCATTATCCAGGGCCACATGCAAGGGCTAGCAGCTGCGCTAGACCAATTTGCCTATTGAAGAATTTTTGCCGCATTTTGGCTTTCGCCCAGATTACCGCGCATTTGATCGTTGGCAATGTAATGGCCGGCGATCGGCTTCGTTTAAGTGGGTGAAGGAATAGGTCAAGCGGCATCGTGATGTTTGCTTTGAGGTGTAAGCGCCCTTCCGGGGCGCATTCTAGTCACCAGCAAAGTGAATTTAACAACCGTGTCGCCCTGGTTCAGCTCAGGCAAGGATGCAAAGACAAATTCGCGAACCTAAAGCTAAATCCGGCGTTTGCCGCGATCTGGAAGTCTTTTGCCTCCTCCCTAGCGGAGGATATTGATGTGGCAACACCGCCTCGCTCTTTAACTGACCGGCGTCGCTCGGCAACATTGGTTCCGCCGCCAAGACCGGTGAGAACCAGTCTCCGATCAATAATCTCAATCCCAAATCAAATTGTTGCACCTGAAGTTCCGGTCTCCAGGTTGCCAGGACGGCTAATCTACGACTTTGCAAAACGCCTCTTTGACCTGACGGTAGCAGTTGCTGTGATGATCCCGGCGCTCCCGTTTATGGCCGTCATTGCCGTCTTGCTGCGAATCGATTCACCGGGGCCGATTTTTATTCGACAGGAGCGGCTCGGTAAGGACACGCGTCCCTTTCGAATGTTCAAATTCCGCACCATGCTAATCAACAGCGGGCAGCTGCCACGCGAACTCCTGGACCACAATGAAAGTTCAGGCCCCCTCTTCAAAATGAGAAACGACCCGCGCATCACCCGTTTGGGCCGCCTACTCCGCCGCGGCAGCATCGACGAGCTACCCCAGCTCTTTAATGTACTTTTGGGACAAATGAGCCTGGTTGGCCCCCGGCCTCCGTTGGCCAGAGAGCTCGAAGGCTACGACGCGATCCAGCGTCAACGGCTTCGCGTGCGACCTGGACTTACCGGCCTTTGGCAAGTAAGTGGCCGCAGCGATTTGCCCTTTGAAGAAATGGTCAGGCTTGACCTTCTTTACATCAAGAACCGGTCATTCCTTTATGACTTAAAGCTGCTGATTAGGACCGTGCCTAGCGTGCTCCTCTGTCATGGCGCTTACTAATTGAGCTCGTGGAGGTTGCGCTGAACCTCAGTTTTCCATGCTGCGCAGTACTTCCTCGCCGCAGACCAAATAACAGGAGCCGCCTTTCCGATCCAGTCTGCGGCCGCTTCGGACCCTATGCGCTCACCACGCGGGAAATTGAGCGCTAGGCCGCTCCCTTTCTAACCCCTAAACAACATATCCCCGACGCAAATTGCGAACCTGTCGATTTAGGTTAAATTTCTGCCTGGACGTACCGAACTTCAAGGTAGAGATATGAGACAAAGAAACCTTCAATCGATGCACTCACAATTGCGCAAATGGGTCGACCTCCTGTCCTACGACCAGTCATCGTCCTGGTTGCTGTTGGGTGTGGCGTCGGGCGGATTGGCAGTGATCGGCCTCTGGGGTTTATACGGCGACTTATTTCTGTCCAACCTTGTAGTCGTCGGCTTTTCGGTGCTACTGATCTTCATTTGTTCCCTCTTCCTGGGGTTTCTGGTCGAAAGAATTGTGACGTCGCACGACCGCTGGCAGGTCGAGGCAGCTCTGCCCTACCGCTAGCTGCTGACCGAAGCAAAACCCTTTGCCGGCGATACCCAGGTCGGTTCCCCTTTTATCGCCCGGCGGTTCCAAAACCAGCTCCAAGATGAAATGGTCCGCTGTCGCGCCTACGGAACTCCTCTGGCCGTTGTCGCTTTTAGGATTGAACTCCCCGGTCAAGCGCCAACCCACGCGGTCTTCACCCAAGCAAATGCCGGGGTGGCGGACTTGCTGGGTCAGCACCAGGGCACACTAATCGGTGCCTCTGCGCTTGGCATGTTCGAATATGGCTTCCTCTTGCCAAACAGCGACCGCAATGCCGCCGAAAAGATAACCCAGTTCATCGCCACCAAATTGAAACGATATCGATGTTACTTCGGCCTGGCGATCTTCCCTGACCAGGAAACCGAACCCATGACGCTGCTCCGATTGGCAATGGAAGATTCCGGTCAACTCAATACTCAAGCCGCGTAGGTCTGTTCGGCTGGATTACAGGACGACGTCAGCCAAGCCGAACGGAAGATCATTCACTAGACCCGCAATCGCGGCTTTGGGCCACTCACTCTTACAGGATCTGCAGGACAGCGCTCTATCTGTTTGCGGGTAGAAATTAGCCCACTAGATAGAGCGCGGGGTAAAAGAAGACCCAGACAACGTCGACGAAGTGCCCGTACTTGATCGCGGCGTCAATTCCCCAGTGGCGCTCTGCTGAAAAACGGCTGCGCATCAGCAAGAAGATCAGCATGGCGAGCATTACTACGCTCTGAGAACGTGGCTGGCATGCAGGCCGGTCATGGAGAAAAACGCCGTCCCGTATGGTTCCGACTGAGAAAATTCAGCGCTGGACCATTCCAGGCAAGGGATTGAAACAGTTCACTGTCACGCGCCGGTGGTACGCCGTTCTCCATCCTCATTGACCATGGCGGCCACCAAATCTCCCATGCGAATCGAGTAATTCTGACCGCGGTCCTCAGGATAAATCTGCTGCATGTTGGCCAGATATAAACCGGGTATCGATGTGCGGTGGTCCGGCAACTCTTCACGGTAATTGCGACGAATTACAGGCTGAGCGTTAGGGCCCTTGAACACCCAGCGGTCGAGAACCCAGTCACGTTCGAATTTCGGGTTGAACTTCTCAAGGTGCGGAAGATAGAGGTCGTCTAGTTCCTGATCTGAGAGCGAGAACCAGGGATGATTCGGTGTCAGATAATTCGAGAGATAGACCAAGTTCTGACCGCCGTAGCGTTCCTTGTCGATGAAGTTGGTGTGCTCAATCAGGGCGATGAACGGGGTGCCCGCGTCACTGATGTTAAGCCAGTAGATCGGCGAAAGCGGTTCCTTTAGCGCCACCACGTAACACAGCGCCCATTGCCAGCGGGCCGACACCACTCTGCGCTCGTAGTCATCGCCGAGTGGTGGCGCCATTGCGACAAATCGTTCCGAAGGCACACAAGCGATCACGGCGTCGGCTTCGGCTTCCTGTCCGTCTTCCAAGAGAAGCCCGCTGGTACGCCCATCGGTGGTCAAAATACTCCGAACCGGCCGCGATGTCTCGACCTTGACGCCGCCATCACGGATTCGCCGCTCCAGTTCCTTTATGTAAACATTGAAGCTGCCCCGCAGATAGCCAAGTTTTTCTTGCTGCTTCGGGCCCGCCCCGCGAGAGGCAAACCGCAGGTGAATCTTGCTCCAGAGCCATGCCATCGCCACGTCTTCGGCTTGATCGGCAAATTTTCCACGCAGCAGCGGACCCCAAACCACCTCCAGGCCTTTCTTGCCAACGTAGCGACTGATCCACCGCCAGGCTGTGATTTTTTCGTAGCCCCGCCAGTTGTTTTGATATCGCAAGTAAAGACCAGCAAGTCCCAAGCGAATCCGGTCGATTAACGGCAGCGGCTTAAAGCGCAGCAGGTCCATCGGCGTAACAAAATCCCATATCTTGCCGCCATGGAAGAAGCCAACTTTTGAATCAATCCAGACCAGCTGATCGCTTAATCCAAGCTCATCGATCAGGCTCAAGATCGAGGTATCAGTCGAGAAAATATGATGATAAAAGCACTCCAACGGGTCGCCCGCCGTCTCGAAAGTGCGTACCAAGCCGCCGAGTTCAGGCGCTGCCTCGAAAAGTTCGACATCATGCCCCTGTTTCATGAGTCGATAGGAGGCCGTCATACCAGCCACGCCGCCGCCGACTACCGCGACCTTCATTCGAGACTCTGGACCGGGGTCGCACCAGGTGGGACGGGTTGAATTCCCAGGAGTTGGCCCAAAGAAATCCGCGCGAACCAGAGCAGGATGAAACCGATGATGATCACGGGCACAAGGAGCAGGGCGTGAAGGGCAACTGCGTAAGCCGAAGCGCTAGCTCCGCCAACGCTAAACGACACTAAAACTTCGCGAGTCGTCACCTCAAACGGACCGATACCACCCGGCGATGCCAAGATCGCTAGCGCCAAATTCGCACCTGCCAACACAATCAAATAGACGTGAAAACCAACGTTCAGTCCGAAGGCCTCACCGACGATGTAGTACATCAACCCCTCGATCATCCATGAGCCGAACGAAGCCAATGCCGCCTGTCCCAGCACCATCGGATTTCGAATCGCCAGCAATCCCGATAGGAAGGCGTCCAGCAGGCCCTCAATCTTGTCGGCCAGACTGACCGGGGCCAATCGAATGATTCGTAGCAGCAAGGTCCGTGATCGGAGCGGCGAAAGCGCCAAGGCAACCAATACGCTGCTAGCCGCCAGGAAGACTAGCGCCGCAAAAACGCCAATTCCCTTCACCTCTGGATTCGCACCAGAAATTAAGGTTACGGTCCCCGAGATTGCTACCAGGGTAAGGCCATCAAAAGCGCGGTCGACCGCTATCGTGCCTAGAGCGGTCGATTTGTTCATCGATTCCCGCTCCCCAATCAAGTGGGCGCGAACCAATTCACCAACCCGCGCCGGCGCGACATTGTTGGTCATGAGCCCGATCAGAACCACGGGGAAGAGTCGAAGGGTAGGGACATCGCTAACCGGTTTCAGCAAGTAATGCCAGCGAACCGTCCGAAGCCAGAAACCAACAAAGTACAGCGGAACCGCGGCAATCGCCAGCAGGTAATCTGCCGATTCAAATGCCTGCCAGATATCGCCAAAATCCGTCCTTACGAGGAATATCGCGAAGAAACTGACGCTGATTATCAGGCCAAGCCAGAAGCGCTTGCGACGAAGCAATTAGATGTCCAGTCTTCTGTTAGCGTGCTTTCGAACGTTTAAGTATAAAACAGTATTCGACAGCCAAAGGCTTTGCATTGAGGCCGATCGACCTGAGTTGGCCTTTCCGTCGGCCGCCAGCAGTATGCCACGCGACCTCGAAGCAATTGTGCCATCTCAATCAACGCGATTGACAGGCCCTGACGCGGGCATATGATGAATCCACTTTCCCGGCAAGAATCTGAAGGAGGCGCAATGGTGACCGCTCGTGGATACGTCCTTATCGAAGCAGAAGTTGGCCGATCAAAGGGTGTTGGTGATGCCGTTGTCGCTCTCAAACACGCCGATGCTAGAGTCACCAGTGTTGACACTGTGACTGGGCCCTACGACGTTATTGTTCAAGTTGAAGCCGACGACCTGGACAAGCTAGGCTCGGCCATCACCGAAGGTATCCAGAGCATTGACGGAGTTCAGCGCACGACGACTTGTCTTTCGGTAAAGCTCAGCTAACACAAGACAAATACTCAAATTTTTATGAACAGCGAAGGCATGATCAGTGTTGAGGAAGCTCGAAGTCACATCCTCAAACTGATCCCCGTCCTCTCAACCGAAACCAAAGCTCCCGGGGATTCGCACCGCCAAGTCCTGGCGGAGGATGTGTTCTCCTCTTTGACGATCCCTCCTTTGGACAACACCGCCATGGATGGCTACGCCGTACGCGCCAGCGACACTGACGGGGCCACGGCGACAAACCCGGTGAGGCTGAGAATTGTCGGCGAGGTGGCAGCCGGCTACATCTTCTCCGGTGACGTGACTGCTGGGAACGCTGTTAGGATCATGACCGGGGCACCGATTCCCGCCGGAGCAGATGCTGTCGTCCCATTTGAAGAGACCGATGAACAGCCCGGGAGGGTTTTCGGCTCCTTCGCCAAAGGTGGCGATTCCGTTGGTATCCTCCAATCAGCATCTGTTGGTGCCAACCTCCGCTACGCCGGGGAAGATATTCACAGCGGGAGCCTGGTAATGCCCGCCGGAACCGAACTTGGTCCCGCCCAACTCGGGGTGTTGGCTTCGCTTGGCCTGGAAACCGTCACTGTTTATCGGCGCCCGACCGTTGCAATAATCTCCACCGGTGACGAACTGCTGGCTCCGGGCCAACCTCACGAACCAGGCAAGATTTACGATAGCAATGCTCCAAGCCTGTCGGCTTTGATTACCGAGGCAGGTGCTTCTCCTTTGTTAGTCGGAATCGCCCGCGACACGATCGAAGACCTGACCGAAAAGCTGCAGTCTGGCCTTCAAGCCGATCTCATCCTGACTTCCGCCGGCGTCTCCCGTGGAGACTATGACGTGGTGAAAGATGTCCTGATTCGGGAAGGGGAGGTCGAATTCTGGACCGTACGAATGCGGCCCGGCAAGCCTCTGGCGTTTGGCACCTTCCCGTCCGGTGAAAGGCGCGTACCTCACCTTGGGTTGCCAGGTAATCCTGTCAGTTCAATGGTCGCCTTCGAGCTCTTTGGCCGCCCAGCGATCTACAAAATGATGGGCCGGGAGGGATGGGAACGCCCCCGGCTAAAAGTGACGATTAGGGAACGGCTAGTGAACCCGGACGGCCGTCGCTTCTACGCGCGCGCAATCGTCAGCCAACAAGAAGGGCGCCATTGGGCCTCCCTAACCGGACCGCAAGGTTCCGGCATTCTCACCTCGATGGCGCTCGCCAACGCGCTCGTCATCTGTCCAGAGGACATTCCCGTCCTTGAAGCCGGCGCCGAAGCCGAAGCCATGCTGCTCGGACCCGTTCGCCAGGACTAGCAAGGCCTAAGGCCCGATTTCCACCTTGGCTCATATCTCTCGCTGGCCGAATCCCCTGTATAGCCCACTGGCTGTTCCCCAAGATTCATCGATGGCCCCGACCTCCGACATGGGTGGGCCTTGCCTCAACAGAGCGCGCAGCATATCCAACTTTTCACCCGTTCCTTCAGCCACGACCTCCACGTGCCCCGTTGTTGAGGTTGCGGACATATCCGTTGAGTCTCAGCTTGGCCGCATGTAGCTCCACAAAGGAGCGAAAGCCGACTCCCTGGACACGGCCGCGCACCAAAGCCCTCAGCGAGAGTAATTAAGCCTCACTCACGCTAGGAGTCTGCCTAGACGTGTAGAAATTCGCCGATTACCGTTTCGACCAGCTCAGCCGGAATGTCACTGGTGACTATTGGACGCCCAACGTCTTCCAGCATGACCCAGCGCTGTCCGCCATCGATAATCTTCTTGTCCAAGGCAAGCGCCATTTTTACCCGCTCCGGGTCAAGACTAGAGGGTGGACGTTGCGCCATTCCGGCGCGGTCGATCAAGTGACCCAGGCGCTCCACTACTGCATCCGGAGTAATTCCGGCCCGCCGTCCGATCTCAGCCGCGGCCATCATCCCAGCACTCACAGCCTCACCGTGCAGCAAAGCCTCGTAGTCACCTGCGGCCTCAAAAGCGTGCCCAAGCGTATGACCGAAGTTCAGCAGTTCGCGAGTGTTAGCCTCACGCTCGTCCGCGCTGACAATTTCCACCTTGATCTCAATATTACGCGCCACCAATTCGGTTATCAGATCTGAATCCAGCGCCAGGAAATCCTCGAGTTTATCCTCGAGCAAGGCCAACAATTCCGGGTCCCGGATGAAGGCGTGCTTGACGACCTCGCCAAACCCCTCGACTAGCTCACGCCGCGGCAGCGTAGCCAGAGTCGCCACGTCCGCGACCACTGCTCGAGGCTGATAGAACGCGCCGACAATATTCTTGGCTCCGCCGTGGTTTATCGCCGTTTTTCCGCCAATTGACGCGTCGACCATCCCAAGCAGACTTGTCGGAGCCTGAATCAATGGCACGCCTCGCAAGTAGGTGGCCGCGATATATCCGGCAAGATCGGTGACCATCCCGCCACCCAGGCCAATAATCAAGTCGCGCCGCTCGGCGCGGTGCGATACCAACCAGTCATAGGCTTGCCCAGCAACTTCAAGGCTCTTACTGGCATCACCGGGCGGGACGGTATGGGTGCTGACGCTGAAGCCCCGATTCCGCAGGCTGGCAACTGCCGTTTCGCCCCAAATTGCGAGGACGTTAGTGTCGCTGACCAGGAAGGCGCGGCGGGATTTTGTCGCACGCTCCGCGTACTCCCCCAAATTCTCCATCGCGCCCCAGGAAACGTAGGCCGGGTACTCGCCGGAGGCCGGACGCACGATTACCCTCGCCCCGGGTGCATCGGTAATCGGCGGCAGCAGGCCAGGCGAGTTGGCTAGCGACTCTACCCGTCCGGAGAGGTCGAACGCGACATCAGCATGATTGCGGTACCATCGCGAAATTTCGCCGGCAACCTCAGCGGCGGTCAAAGCGTCAGTATGAACCGTAAAATCTGCCTGGGCGTAAAGCGGGGCCCGCTGTGCTTTGAGACGGCTGATGCGCGTCAATGAGTCTGAATGACCCAACAATGGACGCTCATCTCCTCCTTCGTCTCTGGCCAACCTGGAGTCGATCGTCTGCGGCGTTGCTTCCAGACAGACCACAAGCCCGTTCTGGCAGATTTCCCGGCGTGTTTCAGCCAGTGTGGTTGCCCCACCACCAGCGGCTGTTACCAGCCGATCCTGAGTTGCCAGCTTGGCAAAAATCTCCGCTTCGTGGCGCCTGAAAACCATTTCGCCATCTTTGGCAAAGATCTCAGGAATCGTTTTTTCGACCGCCTCCGCTATTAGCTCATCACTATCGACAGCAATCCACCCCAGTTCCCGCGCCACCAATCCCGCAACCGTGGACTTTCCAGTGCCGGAAAACCCAATCAGCGTAATTCTCTGGGGTGAGCTCATTTGAATAAGGAAGGGTTATCACCGCGCGGCCCAGTCGTCTCTTGATAGGCCCTGAAGTTTCGTAGTGACTCCTTTAGATTATCGCCACCAAACTTTTCCATCGCAGCATCCGCCAAGATGATTGCTACCATAGCTTCGCCGATGACGCCAGCCGCGGGAACGACGCAAACATCGGACCGCTCATAGAAGGCCGGCGTCAACTCAGCCGTAATCAAATCCGCGGTTTGAAGCGGCCGCGTCAGAGTTGAAATCGGCTTTAGTGCGCCGCGGATCACCACGTCTTCACCGTTTGTCACGCCACCTTCTAGGCCACCCGCCCGATTCGAGGCATGCCGCCAGGGATGATCTTCCCACTCGCCTCGCGGCAAGATGACATCCTGAACCTGTGATCCCGGCAACACGGCCGTGGTGAATCCGCCGCCAATTTCCACTCCCTTGACGGCCTGTATGCTCATTATTGCCTGCGCCAACCGTCCATCCAGCTTCCGATCCCACTGAACGAAACTGCCCAGCCCAATTGGCACGCCGGTTGCTCTCACTTCAAAAATGCCACCGACGGTATCGTGAGTCTCGCGAGCTTCATCGATTCGCGCGGTCATTCGCAGCTCTGCATCGCGGTCGGCGCAGCGCACCGGAGACGCTTCTATTCCTTCCCAATCCAGGACATCTGGTAACTCCGCCGTGACCTCACCCACGGCAACCGTGTGGCTATGAACCGTCACGCCAAACTCCTCGATCAGGCGGCGCGCGATCGCTGCAGCGGCCACCCGCGCTGCCGTTTCTCTTGCGCTAGAACGCTCCAGCACCGGACGCACGTCATCCAAGCCGTACTTCACCGCACCAGCGAGGTCGGTATGACCCGGGCGCATGGCCGAGAGGCGTTCAATCTCCTCTTCAACCGGTTCAATCGCCATGCGCTTTTGCCAGTTAGCGTTCTTCCAGTCTCGGTTCTCGATTCGCAAGCCAATCGGGCCGCCCATTGTCAGCCCGTGGCGCACGCCACTGACGATCTCGGCGGAATCCTGCTCAATCTGCTGACGTTTGCCACGCCCGTAGCCCTGTTGCCGTCTCCGCATGTGCCCAGCAATGTAGTCCTCAGAGATCGGCACACCCGCCGGCATGCCCTCAACGATCGCCAGAAGACCCTTGCCATGCGACTCACCGGCGGTGAGGAATCGGAATTGCATCTCAGTTTCTCCTCACTGCGTCGTCAGCCCAAGCGAGGGGTTCCACAGTGATCGGTCCGCTGCCTGATATCGAATAACGGCCCTCATTCAGGGTGATAAAGTCGAGCCCGGATATCTCATCCCAATCGACCAGTCTTATACGACTGCGCTCAATCTTGGTGCTGAGAATGCACTGGGCATCAGAGCGGCCGGACTCGTCTCGGAAGGATGTGTAGACATCCACCTGAACGTGGTCAAACTTCACGTTAGGCACGTCATAAAACAGCATCTCTGTCAGCTTTAGAGTGATCTTCATGCCTTCATTGAGAGGACTGCTGATTTCAAGCCGCTTGCCTTCGGTGAGCGCGTACTCTCCCTCGGCGCTGCAACTCACGCGGGCAGCGTGGCCCGAAACATCAATTATGTTGACCGTCTGCACGCCATGCCAAAGCAAAGCAGATGTTCCTTTCGGTACGCGTGAGGTGTGCCACGTCTCGACTTCCGCACCCAGAAGTTGTCGCACCGCTTCAACGTCACCGCCTTGAACCAGACCTCGCCAGTGCATCTGCGCCCGCGTTTCCTGCACGATCACGTACGCCGTGAGTAAGAGGACGATCAGGACCACCGCAAGGCCATATTCCATCAGTTATTGACTCTCACCTACGGCATCCAACGCGGCGCCGCGCATTATGTCTATTGGTGGCGTTTCTCCTGTCCACAGACGTATCGATTCCACGGCTTGCAGTACCAGCATATCCAATCCGCCAATAACATGAGCACCCACCCGGCGCGCATCTCTCAGAAGCACGGTCTCCGGCGGATTGTAGACGAGGTCGCAAACCCAAAGGCCCCGCCTCAAAATCAGTGGCGAAATTGGCGTCTCGCCCTTGGCATCCGAACCGAGCATACCAATCGGTGTGCAATTCACAACCAACTCGGCAAATCTGGCAGCGTGGACGAACGTTGGATCCTGCCAGCTCGCCATTTCAAATTTGGCGTGGCCAGCCTGGGTCGATTCCAAATCGGCCACCAGTTTCTCCACCCGCTGGCTTGAGCGCCCAGCCACATATACCCGACCCGTGCGCGCTTGAGCCAAACCAAAGCTAACGGCCCGAGCAGAACCACCGGCACCCAGAATTAACACGTTTTTGCCTTCAGGATCGAACCCGGCTCGGCGCAGAGAATCGATAAAACCGTTCTTATCGGTGTTGTAGCCGATCAAGCGGCTGTCGCGTTTGACGATGCAGTTTACGGCTCCAATTGCCCGCGCGGACGGATCCACCTCATCCAGGAGAGGCAGCACTGCTTCCTTGTGAGGGACGGTTACATTCATCCCCATCATTTCGGCATCCCGCAGCTTTTCTAGTACCGCTGCCACGTCTTCTGGCGGCGTCGGCCAGGCATCATAGTGCGCATCAACGCCCATAGCCGGAAAAGCAGCATTGTAGATAGCCGGCGAGATTGTATGACCCAGCGGCGAACCGATTATCGCTAATTTCTTCAATGCCACTCTCCTTTCAGCTTGGCTCGAGTGCTAGGGCTGAAACTGGCGAATGTTCGCCTGATGTTCCTCGAAGGTCACAGCGAAGGCGTGACTGCCATCGTTGCGCGCCACAAAGAAAAGAAAGTCTCGCGGCGCGGGCCGGATCACGGCGATGATTGATTCGATGCCGGGATTGGCAATAGGCCCGGGCGGCAACCCCGCCTGTAGATAGGTGTTGTAGGTCGAGTTGAACTGCAGGTCCTGCAGCGACAACTCTTGCTTCCAGTAACCAAATTCAACCACGCTCCCAGGACGAGCCGTGATCGCGTATTGGACGGTCGGGTCTGCCTGTAGCCGCATCTCAATCTCCAGCCGGTTTCGGTAAACGCTGGCCACCAACGCTCGCTCTTCCGGCAGCACCACTTCACGCTCGACTATCGACGCCAATGTTAGTACCTGGTGCACGGTCAACCCTTGGGCGCGTGTTTCTTCGCGCAGTTGCGGCGTGAACCTGTCTGACAGGGCTTCCACCATCGTCAGCACGACTTCAGTCGCCGTTACGCTACGGCTGAAGCTGTAGGTCGCAGGGTAGATGTAACCTTCCAGCGTTGCCGAGCTTGGCCGGCTAGCCAGTAAATCAACGTCGATGGCGGTGCCCGATGTTGCCAGCGCATTAGCCGTCGCCAAGAACTCCTCAGCAGAAACGACTTCGAGACTTTCGAGCAGCTCAGCTATCTCTTCGAGTCGCCATCCTTCCGGTATCGCCACAACCCTGGTCGCGGTCAGTCCGTCTCTAATTCTGATCAGGGCGTCAACTGAACTGGTCCCAAGCAGGAATTCGTACTCGCCGGCAACCAAGGTGCGCTCCGCACCGGTAATCTTAGCGAGCCGCTCAAAGGATGACGCACTACTAATTATTCCCGCAACCGCCAAACGGGCTCCGATTGTGGCCGCCGTTTCTCCGTCAGCCACAAGGATGAGCCGAGCCTCATCACTTCCGACTGTTTCATACCGTAAGCCATCTGCTGGAATCGAACCTGGTGAACCCAGAATCACCCAGCCGGCCGCGCCAAAGATAATGGCTAAAGCGACGCCTACGATTGTTGAGCCAACCGTGTTGCGATTCCTCATTCGCCAGCCTGCATTTGCAACCGCTGCCGATCCAAGAACGCCTGGAGAATTATCGATGCTGCCAGAGCATCGATATCCACTTCAGAACGCTTGCGGCGTACTCTACGGTTACCGGAAGGGCTTTGATCAGACACGCGGCGAATCGCCTCCGACGTCGAAAGGCGCTCATCCCAGAGGTGCACCATGATTCCGAAGCGTTGTTTCAATTCCTCAGCGAATCCGACTGAGTTTTCGGCCTGGGGCCCGGACTCGCCACTTAAACTCAACGGCAGTCCAACGACGATCTCTGTCGCGTCATCTTCACGCACCACGGCGGCTATCGCTTCGAACTCCCCGTTTTGCCGATCTCGTTCAATACTACGCAGCGGCAGAGCGAATTGACGCTCTGGGTCGGAGATAGCGACGCCAATCCGTCGTTCACCAACGTCAAGCCCCAGGACTCTGCCCTGATCCTGATTCGAATCCATCATAGCCAACCGGGTTCCGCCAGTCTTTGCGAACTAGTCTTGGCAGATTTGCGAGTTCCTCGCCTCAGACGGATTCTGCTAGCTTTGTTTCGATTAGGTGCCGGCCAACTTCGAGGGCCGCTTCGACCCTCGCTGGGTCGCTACCGCCACCTTGAGCCAGCTCGGGTCGTCCACCGCCACCGCCGCCCGCTTCACGGGCGGTGACTCGCACGATATCCCCTGCCCCGCAAAGCTTTGCTGCCGCCGGCGTGGCCATCGCCAGGAATGCTGGCTTTTCTTCAACTGTTGAGCCCAGCAAAATAATCGCCTCGCCCAACCGCGATTTAAGGCCGTCCCCCAGGTCACGCAGGAAGTCCGCATTCGGTGCATCGCTAACACGAGCGACTATGACACTTATTTCACCAATCTTGCTTGCACCGGCAAATAGCGAGTCTGCTTCGCCCTTGGCAATTCGCCTCTCCATGCTGCGCATCGCCTTCTGAAGCTCATCGACCTCTCCCTTCAGCTCGGCAACCCGCGTGTCCACTTGACTCGCCGGTGTCTGTAGCACGGCGCTGAGTTTCGCGAGCATATCTTCCTGCTGTCGTACACGCTCGGCTGCCACTCGCCCTGTAACGGCCTCAATTCGGCGCAGACCGGCTCCGATCGACGATTCGCCGGTAATCACAATTGAACCGATATCACCCGAAGCGTGGACGTGGGTTCCGCCACAGAGCTCTTTGCTAAAACATTCGAGCGCGTCGTCATCGCAGACACCGACCACGCGAACGATATCAGCGTATTTGTCGCCAAAAAAAGCCAGGGCTCCACCATCCAGCGCGTCCTCGTAGCTTTGATGCTCGACCGATACAAGAATATTCTCGCGCACCGCGCGATTGGCCAATTCTTCAACGGCTTGTATCTCGGCCCCTGAGATGGCTTCCACGTGAGTGAAGTCGAACCGCAGGCGGTCCGGAGTTACAAGCGAGCCGGCCTGCCTGGCATGCGTACCGAGGACCTGTCGCAAGGCCGCGTGCAAGAGGTGGGTCGCGGTATGGTTGCGCATCGTGTCAGAACGCATCTGCTCATCCACGCGCCCTTCCACCGGATCGCCGACACTCAAGCTACCAGTCTCGATCTCACCGGCGTGAACCGTGAGCCCACCCTCTCCCACGGTTTGAGTGTCTTCAACCAAGAACCGTCCCGCCGGCCAGACGACTGCGCCCCGGTCTCCGACCTGGCCGCCGCCTTCCGGATAAAACGGCGTATGATCGAGCACCAACTCGACCTTTTTGCCTTGCGCCGACTCTGGCGTCACCGTTCGGACAACCTCCGAGCCATTGAGGACGATCGCGTTGACCACCGCCAGGGCCCGTGTCGTCTCATATCCGACGAACTCAGTCGCGGCCAGGCCCATCTCCGAGTAGGTTTGAATCCGGCCGGCATCGCCCTCAAAGCGCGTAGCCGCGCGCGCGCGCGCGCGCTGTTCCTCCATCAGTACCTCAAAGCTCTCCGGGTCAGCGACGCTGAAACCGTCCGCGGCTAAGAGCTCCATCGTCAATTCAGGCGGGAAGCCATGCGTGTCCCAGAGCTGAAATACCTCAGCCCCGGCCATGCGTTGGTTCGAATGCTGCTTCTTGAAATCCTCAAGCTGACTTTGTCCGACCCAGAGAGTCTCAAAAAATCGACTCTCCTCAGCAGCCAAGGTCTGATTTATAAACCGGCGCTGCTCTTCCAGGTTCTGGTGTTCCCCTTGCATTAGGTCGATCACCGAATCGGCGGTCGCAGCCAAGAACTGCTCGCCTTTAGCAAGGCCGTGTCCGAAGCTTGTCGCGCGCCGGATCAGACGTCGCAATACATAGCCACGGCCATCGTTGGCCGGCGTCACGCCATCGGCTAGCAAGAAAGTCGCCGCGCGAGCATGCTCGGTGACAACTCTAATCGCCCGGCGCTCCACCTCCGACGCGGCTTCGTAGTCTTTCCCAGACAACTCGGCAACCCGGTCAAGGATTGGCCGAAACAGCTCAGAGTCAAAGATCGCCGGCGGTCGAGACCAACTCTTGGCCTGTCCTCGCCAGTCTGTCCCGCCTTCCCACAGCAAAGGTGAAGCCCAGCGTTCCAAGCCGGCCCCGGTATCTACGTTGGGCTGCGGCAATGGGGTTCGCGACCCGTCCTCGGCCTGGAAAAGGGTCATGAATACCAGGTTCCAGATCTCTAGAAAACGGTGACACGCTGGAAGGTCGCAGTTCGGGTGGCACTCGTGCTCCTGCCAGCCTTCGTAGCGGCCGAAGTCGTAATTTATCTCACTATTTGGACCACATGGACCCACGGGCCCCGCAAACCAATAGTTCTCCTTTTCGCCGTAGCGCACGATCCGCTCGGCCGGAACGCCGACTTTGCGCCACAATTCGAACGCCTCATCATCGTCGTTGTAAATCGTCGCCCAGATACGCTCCTTAGTGAGCCCAAGGCCACCCGGCTGCGGCGAGGTGAGCAATTCCCAAGCCCAGGGGATCACCTCGGCTTTGAAATAATCTCCCACGCTGAAGTTGCCGAGCATTTCAAAGAAGGTGCAGTGCGAGTCATCGCCTACCTCCTCAATGTCACTGGTCCGAAAGCACTTCTGAACCGATGTCATGCGTGGCGCCGGTGGTTCCGCCAACGCCATAAAGTAAGGCTTGAACTGGACCATGCCAGCGTTGGTAAAGAGCAATGTCGGGTCGTTGGCAGGAATTAGAGCTGCTGAGGGAATCCGCCGGTGCTCACGTTGCTCAAAGAAGCCAGTGAAGAGCTGCCGGACTTCGCGCGTATCCATATTTCCTCATCTGCGACGAAAAGGCCTTAGCTTACCCGCAGGCCCATCTCCTAAACCTCAAAAATCGTTGCACTCGGTCCGGTTAGCTCGGCACAGGTGGCAGGCGAATTACTAGGACTCCGTGATTCCAATCGTCAGCACTGTGTCCCAGTTACTGGCCTCGCTGTCGTTCACATCCAAGAGCGTGAGTTGGTCCAGGACATCAAATCCTGAAACCACCTGGCCAAATATCGTGTATCGGCCGGTCAGAGAAGGATAGTCGCCATAAGAAATGAAAAACTGACCGCTAGCCATACCTACGGCCCCGCGGATGAACGGCTTCTCGGTGATTTCTTCGGCGACCTCAAAACCAGGCGTCCCCAGACCGGTGCTGGTCGGATCGCCGGCCTGAGCCGTGAACACCGATCCATCTTCGTTCGCGACAACCTGCATGAACGGCGTGTTGTCGTAATATCCGTCGCCGGCGAGGAAAACGAAGACGTTAACGGCCTCCGGTGCGGCGTCAGCGTAGAGCTCAATTCGAATCCCGCCCTTGGCGGTTTGAATAGTCGCAATGTAACTTCGCGTCGGGTCGATTGTGAAAGCCGGTGCCGAATCGTACCGCTTGACAATCACTTCTGGAACCCCTTCAGAAGCGGATGTTCCGTCATCTACGACATCCCCGATAGCAACGTCAGGAGCCTCGTTCGCCTGCTGTGAGCCGCTATGCCCTCCACCACCCAGGCCAAAAGTGCCGGCGAATAGACTGCCAACAATAGCGACAGCTAATATCAGTCCAACTGCCAAGAACAGGGCGGGATTTGTCAGGAAGCGCAGCAGGCCCGGCATCTCCAAGCCCCGCATCGCACCACTTCTCTTCGGGCCCTGACGCGTGCGACGGTTGCGGCGATTCTGAGGCTGCTGTCTTCTGATGCTCATGTTTCCTCGGGACTGTTCAGGAATCTGGATTCAATTCACATTATAACAACAGCGCTGGGCGTTACCCGACGGCCGATAGACTACTCAATCGAGTCAAAGACCTTATCCGGTTGCCACTCTCCAACGCCAACCCGGCGCAGAATGGCGACAAGCGCCCCCTCGCGGCCATAGGCTCGGCACAAGCCGGCGTCATCGCTTAACTTGTCTTCCACTACCAAAGCCGTTTGACCTTTACGCAGGCGGGCCTCATTCGACTGACCGACCAGCAGAGCCTGCCAATCCAGTAGCACCTCATCCGGCGCGTACAAACGCTCCCGCCAGTCGCCGCTTTCGAGCTCGCTTTCAAGGGTTTCGATTTGCACCGCTTCCTCAACCCGGAATCTGCCGACCCGAGTGCGTACTAAACCGGAGAGCATTCCGCCGATGCCAAGCTGCTGACCAAGATCGTGAGCCAGCGACCGCACATAAAACCCTTTGCCGCAATCGATTTCCAGGCGCAGAATCGGCGGGGTGTAGTCAAGGACGACGAGCTCATCAACCTGAACCAGCCGCGCTGGCACATCGACATTTTCTCCACGGCGCGCAAGCTTATACAGCGGGACACCCTGACGCTTGATCGCGCTATACGCCGGCGGTTTCTGCTCAATTTCGCCGATGAATGGCTTCAGTGCGTTCTCGATGTCGGCTTCCGAGATAGAAGCCATCTCCGCACGGCTTACGATATCACCCTCAGAGTCATAGGTCGTGGTTTCGACCCCGAGTTCGATGGTCGCTAGATAAGTCTTTCCGGCGTCAACCAGATATTGGCTGAGCCGGGTCGCTTGGCCCAAACATAGCGGCAAAACGCCCGTGGCAGCCGGGTCCAGGGTGCCGGTGTGGCCCACTTTCTTGATTCGAGAGCGCCGCCGCACAAAACCGACGACATCGGACGAAGTCCAGCCGAGGGGTTTGTCTACGATCAGAAGGCCGCTTTCGCTCAGAGCTTCACTCCTGGTAGCCGCGTTTTCATCCCCATGGGTGACCTTGGCTATCAGTTCCAGCAGCTCGGCGCCTTCCTGAATTGACGTGTCAAGTTTGAAGGCTAGAAATGGAATCCGCCGCATATCGATCCGGCTCTTCAACTCACGATGAAAGTACGCCGCGGCAGCGTTGAGCGCCCGTAATGACTCCGCCTGCTCTTCGGGCGAACTCATGATACTGACGAAGACACGCGAATTATTGAGGTCTGGGGTCACCTCGACGCGGATGATCGAGATCAGGCCGCCGAGACGAGGATCGCGAACTTCTCGCAAAATGAGTTCACTCAACTCATCCCGGATCAGATCATTAATCTTGTCGGTTCGCCGGGACATCACCCTCCCCCTTCGCCACAAGCAAAGCCGCGGAGCCTCAACCAGACCTCTGCTTGGACATGACGGACGACCGAGCGTTTAAGAAACGCGCTCCTTGTGATAGAACTCGAAGATATCGCCTTCTTCGATCGCGTTATAGCTCTCCAATGAGATGCCACACTCGTAACCGTTCTGTACCTCACGCACATCGTCCTGGAACCGTTTGAGGTTTGCGCATCGAGTCTCAGCCAGAACATCAGTCCCGCGCAGGACCCGGATCAAGTCATTGCGCAGCACTGTGCCGTCGCGGACCATGCAGCCGGCGATATTTCCCAGTCGGCTGACCTTGAAAATCTGCCGGACTTCGGCGTGACCATCGATCACGTCTTCGTAAACCGGCTCCAGCATTCCGTTGAGCGCTAGCTCAATGTCCTCAACCGCCTTGTAAATGATGCTGTATTGGCGAATCTCGACGTTCGAAGATCCGGCCAGCTTCTTGGCCCCGGCATCTGGCTTGGCATTGAAGCCGATGATGATTCCCTTGGAGGCGATAGCCAGCATGACATCGGACTCCGTAATAGTGCCCGATGCGGTATGGATAACTTTGACTCGAACCGTAGGAATACTCAGTCGCTCTAGGGCATGCTTTATCGGTTCGATTGAGCCTTGAACGTCCGTCTTTAGAATTAGGTTAAGTTCTTGCACTTTCCCCGAGCTGAGTTCACCAAACAGTGAATCAAGGTTTACCGCGTTGGCCTCACCAGCAAGCGCAATTTCGCGCTCCCGCTGGCGTTCCTCAACCTCGGTTCGCGCCGATCTCTCGTCTTCCACAGTGTGAAACGTGTCACCGGCAGTGGGAACCTGGTGCATTCCCAGAACCTTTGCCGGCGTTGCCGGACCGACCGTGGTTACACTCTTGCCGTGCTCGTCAAACAAGGCCTTCATCTTGCCAGTACAGTCGCCAGCGACCAGCACATCTCCAAGTCTGAGAGTGCCCCTCTGAACCAGAAGTGTGACCACTGGACCACGCGTGGTCGTTAGCTCCGCTTCAATGACCGCTCCGGTAGCCGTCCGATCAGGGTTGGCTTTTAAATCCTGAATTTCGGCAACTAGAAGGATACTTTCGAGCAGATCGTCAACGCCTTCGCCCGTCTTAGCGGACACGGGCACACTGACGATATCGCCACCGAATTGTTCAACCAGAACATCGTATTGAGTCAGCTGCTGCTGGACACGATCCCTGTCCGCACCAGGCAGATCAATCTTGTTGACGGCGATGATCAGCGGCACGCCGGCGGCGCGAGCATGGTTGATAGCTTCAATTGTCTGAGGCATTACTCCGTCATCGGCGGCGACGACGATGACGGCAATGTCGGTAACCTGAGCGCCACGTGCCCGCATTGCCGTAAATGCCTCGTGGCCCGGCGTGTCCAGGAAAGTTATTAGTTGGTCCTTTACCTCAATTTGATAGGCGCCGATATGTTGCGTAATTCCCCCAGCCTCGCCCTCAGTCACGTTTGTCTTGCGAATAAAGTCCAACAAACTGGTCTTGCCGTGGTCCACGTGACCGAGGATCGTCACAATCGGCGGGCGCTTCTGTAGCAGCGCGGCGTCTTCTTCCTCCTCTGGCTCGGTCTGGGCATCGGTCGCCGGCTCCGATGGAGCGTCTACAACCTCAACTGCTTCGCTTTCATGGGGGTCGAAACCAAAATCGGTCGCGACGATTGCCGCGGTGTCATAATCAACAACCTGATTGATGCTGGCCATCACGCCGTTCTTCATCAACTCCTTGATGATGTCAACGGCGGACACCTTTAAAAGATCAGCCAGGTCTTTGACCGACAGAGCGCGCGGCAACTCTACTGATTTACTTTCCGTTACCAAGAGTTCCCCATTTCTTTTACCGATCGGTCTGGTACAACCAGTCAGACAACCTTCGCTTGGGCCAAGCCAGCCGCGAATTCGGAAAACTTAAGACGATCCTCAGCCTGGAGTTTTGTACGCAACGCTGTCTCCACGCGGCCCCTCTTGATCGCATCTTCCCAGCACTCCGTACGCGGACAGAGATATGCTCCTCTTCCAGGCATCTTCCCGGTCAGGTCGATGTTGGCGCCGCCTTCAGACCTCCGCACTATGCGCACAAGCTCCCGCTTGCCACTGCCAGTACGGCAGGCAATGCAGGTGCGCTGCGGCAGTTTTACCGGAGTCGCAGACAAGCTGTTACTGCTCCTCATCCTCATCGCGCCGGAAGAAGTCAAAGTCCTCTCCTTCGAGGACTGCCTCGAGTTCTTCTTCGATTTCATCGTCCAGCGAGCGGCGATCACGCCGCGCGGCAGCCGCCCGTCGGGCACGTGCTTGCTCTTCCGTCTCTCGGACCGGGCCCTTCCGAGCGCCTCGGGCCTTCTTACCGCCCTTTGGAGCCTCAGCGGGGCTCGCGGGAGGCAGGACTTCCTCCGCAAACCGTACGCCTCCTCCGGGGCGCTCCGGTTCCCCGGCCGTAGGTGACGGCACTGCGGGCGCTGCAGGCGCCGCCGAGTCCGAAGCCACTGTTTCGGCGACCTCACCTACCACTTCGGCGGCAGCCGGTTCTACAGCTGCGGCCGCGTCCGCTTCGGCGGCAAGTTCAGCCCAGATCGGCTGCTCACGCTTTACCTCCGGCTCGGCCACCATCTGAGGCGTCGGCTCTTGACCGTCTTCCTCTGCAGCGCTCAGGCTTCTTATATCTATTCTCAGCCCGGTGAGCTTTGCTGCTAGGCGGGCATTCTGGCCTTCTTTGCCAATCGCCAGAGAAAGGTGATTGTCACTGACGACGACCTCTGCCGTCGTGCCGTCTGGCAAAATTTGCACCGTATGCGCCTGAGCTGGGCTGAGGGCATTCATGACGAACTTCTCGGGGTGAGGATTCCACTGAACGACATCAATTCTCTCGCCATTCAATTCGTTGACAATGTTCTGGATTCGAATGCCACGCAGCCCAACACAGGCGCCAACCGCGTCAACGCCTTCCTGGCGCGAGTAGACCGCAACTTTGCTTCGAAAGCCCGGCTCACGCGCAATCGCTTTGATTTCGACCACGCCGCGGAAGATCTCCGGGACTTCCATTTCGAAGAGACGGCGCAGAAGATTCTTGTGAGTGCGCGAAACAACGACCTGCGGCCCTCGATTGGCCTTCTGTACCTCCAGCAGGTACACCTTCAAACGCTGCCCGGGCCTGTAGTGCTCGGTTCTGACTTGCTCGGCTGGCAACAGAACAGCCTCGGTCTTGCCAAGGTCGATGTAGACGTGGCGCGCTTCCAGCCGGTTTACCACGCCCGATATTATGTCGCCTTCTTTTCCTGAATACTCTTCGAAAACGACTTCGCGTTCGGCCTCGCGCAGCCGCTGCAGAACCACTTGCTTCGCCGTTTGGGCCGCGATCCGGCCAGCATTCTGCGGCATCACTTCAACGTTGACGAGGTCACCGATGTACGTACCAGGGGCCACCTCTTTGGCATCTTCTAATACGATCTCTAGGTCAGGATTCTCAATTTCTTCACTGCTCTGGACCACGGTCTTCTGAGCAAAGACCCGCATCCCACCAGAATCCCCGTCGATTTTTACGATCAGATTTGCCTCAGCTAAGGCGTCCTTCTTGTAGGCCGAAGCCAAAGCGGCTTCAACCGCCTCGAAGACGACCTCCTTGGCCAGGTTCTTTTCGGCCGCTAGTTGGGTAATCGCGGTCAAAAAATCGTTCTTCAGATTGGTAGTCGTGCCGCGGACAGCGGTAGCCACACGTTTCTCCTTGGCAAATTGCTAACAAAAAAGTGGGCCGAGGCCCACTTCCTTCAATACACCCAAAAGCTACCCCCAACTATAGCACCGGGCCTTGACCCCGGCAATGCACCTCGCTTAGTGAACGCGCTAAAGAGGCACGGATGCTACCGGTGCCAGATCTTTGGTAGATTTTAAATTGCTGGGGTCAGAACCCCTCGCGTGACTCGCCATCTCGTCTTATTCTAGGCGAGGCCTGGATGGCCCTAGTTACTGGTATAGGACCTGAACCAAGCCGAGGACGGAGAAACAAATGACAGATGGTTTCAGCAGAGTCGCAACCGTAAGTGAAGTGCCGGCCGGCGAGTTGAAAGCTGTCAAAGCGCCGGATGGAGTCCAAGTAGCGATCGCAAATGTTGCCGGCGAATTTTATGCTTTCATGAACATGTGCAGCCACGAGGATGCCAGCCTGAACTTCGGCTGGCTGCACACGGACACATGTGAAGTCGAGTGCCCTTTGCATGAAGGCCGCTTCGATATCCGTACTGGGGCAGCAACCGGCGACCCGGCGACGATACCAGTCAAGACCTACTCTGTGCGGGTCGAGGGTGATGACATTCTGGTTGGACCGGCCATAAATTGAGGAGCTTCGCGTGACCGAAGTCAAGTACCTCGTGATCGGCGGAGGACTGGCCGCCTTCCATTGCGCCAAGAATCTGCGCCGCACCGATGATGAGGGAACCATTCTCATGGTCAGTGAAGAGGATGTTGTTCCTTATGACCGCCCGCCTTTGTCCAAGGAATCAATGCGGGGCGAAAAAACCCTGGAAGAGATCACCTACGAAACCGAAGACCAATTCGCGGAACAGAAAATCGATCTCGCGCTCGGATCAGCGGTAACCGCGCTGGACGCCTCGAGCAAAACCGCAACCTTGGCGAACGGCGATGTTATTTATTTCGAGAAGGCCTTCCTCGGCATTGGCGGCCGGGTTATCCGAATCCCAATCCCCGGCGCAAATCTTGCCGGCGTTTTTTACCTGCGGGACATTGGTGACGCGGAAGCCATCCAGAAGGAGGCAGCTTTTGGCAAGAAGGCTGTGGTTATCGGCGCCGGTTTTATTGGACTCGAAACCGCCGCCTCCCTAACGCAGATCGGTGTGGAAGTAACCGTGCTCGAAGCCCTGCCACACATCTGGTCTCGCTTCGCCGACGAGGAATTAGCCGGCTATTTCCAGGAATACTGCACCCAAAGAGGCATCACCTTCGTCACTAGCGCGATGGCAACCGAAATTCACGGCGAGAATGGACGCGTAAAGTCAGTCCAGACCAAGGACGGCACCTCATATCCCTGTGATTTCGTTTGTGTCGGCATCGGCATCGTGCCCAACGTTGAGTTGGCCAAGGGCGCCGGCCTGGCCGTCGACAACGGCGTTGTGGTGAACGAATTCATGCAGACGTCCGACCGAGACATCTACTGCGGCGGCGACGTGGTCAACTACTTCGACCCCGTATTCGAAAGACGCCGGCGGGTTGAGCACTGGGGGCATGCTGAATATTGCGGCCAGATCGCCGGACGCAATATGGCCGAAGGCAACAATACTGCCTACGATTTCCTCACCTATGCCTGGTCGGATATTTTTGACCTCAGAATAGAAACTGCGGGCGACGAAGCCGAACACGACAAGGTCCTAGTCCGCGGCAATTTTGAGGACGCCCACTTCACAGTCCTACATCTAAAGGACGGAGTGCTTACCTCGTATCTCGCAGTCAACGGAGAGCTTCGTGAATTCACCGCCTGGCGGCGCTTGATCCGCTCAAAGATCGACCTAACCGGTAAGGATGCCGAACTCGAAGACACGAGCTTCCAGGTGAGAGCTCTAGCCCGGCCCTGAGCCAAGCGCTTACGGTTCTGGTCACGGCGAGCCGTGACCAGAACCGCGGCTAATGCGCACGCTAGACTGGAAGATGGAAACCCATTTAGGAGGTTGGCAGCATGACCACAGAAGTGGCGACTCTGGCTAGTGGATGCTTTTGGTGTACTGAAGCCGTTTTCCAGAGGCTGCGAGGTGTTGAAGAAGTCATCTCCGGCTACACCGGCGGCAGCGTGGCGGACCCAACCTACGAGCAGGTCTGCTCAGGAACGACCGGTCACGCCGAGGCCGTTCAAGTAAAGTTCGACCCGAAAGTAATATCCTTTCGGGAATTGCTCGATGTTTTCTTCAACTTGCATGACCCGACGACGTTAAATCGCCAGGGCCCAGACGTAGGCACGCAGTATCGCTCCGCAATCTTTTACGAAGGCATTGAACAGAAAGACACGGCCGACCAGGTAAAGCTCAGCGTGGACGAATCTGGATCCTACCCGGCGAAGACCGTTACCGAAATTGCGCCGCTCACGGTCTTCTTTCCGGCTGAAGACTATCATCTAGACTTTTACGACCGAAACCGTGAGTCCCCGTACTGTAGGGCCATCATTGACCCGAAGGTGCAGAAGCTATTTAAGGACTTTAACGACAAGCTGTCGGGATAAGGCTGCTTCGCCTCGCCACCTGTCGGACCAGCACCTACGACCGTAATGTCTAGCTGCTTGAGTGCTTCGGAACGTTGAGTTCTTCCATCGTGCCTTGGACTATATAGACGACACGCTCGCAAATGCTCGTGATGTCATCCTCAACCTCCGCCAGTTGCCGTTCAAAGATTTTCCTTGGCATCGATCTACTCCTAACCCAAGCCATCGATCAGGTCGATTAGTCGATCTCGCACGCTGCAGAAGGCTAATTTCTGCTCCGCCTCCCCGCCTTCAACATTTGATGGATCCGGGAGGCTCCAGTGTAACCCCGATTTGGAACCTGGGAAGGCCGGACAGGCCTCCTTTGCTTCGTCGCAAACTGTAATTACAAAATCGAAGGCTTGGTCGGTGAAAGAATCAGCACCCTTGGCTGTCTGTCCTGCGATGTCCAGCCCGGCCTCAGCCATCACCGAGACTGCATGAGGATGAAGTTGCCCGGGCTCAGTGCCGGCGCTAAACGCCTCAAACTCATCGCCGCGCAGTCCTCTTAACAGGCCCTCAGCGATCTGACTGCGAGCCGAATTATGAGTGCAAATGAACAGGACTCGCCTCACGACTCCTCTTCTCCATCGTTCTTTGTTCCTGGGGCCGGTGCTTTCAAGAATTCAAAGATTGGCGCTGCCAGGAGCGCTCCGAGTAATGGTCCCGCCCAGTAAACCCAATGATCAGTCCAAGCACCGCTTAAAAGAGCAGGTCCGAACGATCTCGCCGGATTCATCGAAGCTCCCGCGATCGGCCCGGCGAAGGTAGCGGCCAGACCAACGTAAGCTCCAACCGCTATCGCCGCCAGTGTCAGCTCAATATGGTCACCTTTTGCGACCCTAAAGATCACCATCAGCAGGAAGAAAGTGAGCACGATCTCCAAAACAAGGGCCTGCAAGGCGGTGTCGCTAGGAATTGTCGCGCCGAGGTTCGCTTGCCGATCAAAAAGCGCTCTCAACACCCCGGCCGCGGCCGCCGCGCCCGCCAACTGAGCTCCGATGTAGGCGAGTCCCTTAGGAATTGAGAGGTAACCGCGCGCGCAGAATGAGACAGTGACAGCGGGATTGATATGGGCCCCAGAAACTGAGCCAAAAATCACTATCGCCGCCATCACTGCAAGTCCAAAGCTGAGACCGATGCCCACCGCAGTCACTCCGCCGTTAGAAACCGCATCAATGACAACGGCTCCCGCTCCAGCGAAGACCAATAAAAACGTGCCGAGAAATTCGGCCGTGACAACCTGCGCCATGCCTCTGTTCATCGAACCCTAACCGAAGCGGCCAGTTATATATCCCTCAGTACGCGGATCCTTTGGATTGGTGAAGATCTCCTTGGTCGGGCCGAATTCAACCATTTCACCATCACGATCCTCCGCCATCATCATCACAGCCGTATAATCTGAAACCCTAGCCGCCTTTTGCATGTCATAGGTAACTATGGCGATGGTGTAGTTCCGTGCAGCTCCGTCATCAGATCCTCAATACGCAAGGTCGCGATTGGGTCGAGGGCGCTACAGGGCTAATCCATCAGAATGACTTGCGGCTGCACGGCGAGGGCGCGACCGATGCATAACTTCTCCTGCTGACAACGGGAAAGCGCCAGCGCATTCTTGTTTAGCTTGTCCATTACTTGGTCCCAAAGCGCCGCACGCGTAAGAGCCTGTCCGACGATTTCATTCAGTTCGCCTCGATGATCATAGCGCTAAAGCGGGCGCCAGAGCGCGGTCAGTTCTTTAGGAGACCGACCAGTGGAGCTTGTCAGCGAAACCGACCTCCGGTACGCCGGCGGCAATCTGCTCCTGCAGCATTTGCTCGGCAGCTTCATCGGCCGGTTCCCATGTCACTAGGCGGTAGAGAGGCGGAAATAGGATGTCTCGCGTGTAAGTTGTGTGGCTTACGCCAAGGACGGTGTTGTTGGCGGGATAAATCACCGGTGCCTCAGCCTCGCCATCGACTTCACCTGCAAGAGCTTCCCAAAGACGGGCGACGTCCTGCCTCGCGGTAAGGTTCTTCATCAATTCAGAATACTGGGGTGTCATGCCCAAATGCGCGGTCCACATCCAAAAAAGCCGGATGAGCGGCGCGAGCCGGCGCGCTTCAGCGTCTGGATCAGTCAGCCTTTGGCCTTCGACGGCGAATTTTGCCAGATTCACGCCGGATTTAAGCCGTGGCTGCAGGGGGCCGAGATAGCGTGAGAAATAGCTGTTCCAGGCCCGAACGTAAAACAAATCGTCAAGAATAAAGGCAGGGTGCGGGACCGACAGCAAAATCAGTGATTCCTCTTGAAAGCATTCGGGCACACCAAGATCCTGGGCACCACGACGAGAGAACAGGCGGTGGACAAACTCAGTCTGCATCGCTGAAAGCCCGCAGGCTTCCGTGAAGCGCCTTAGGTCAATTTCACTTGGGATCGTCTGCCCTGACTCCCAGCGTCTAATCGTCGCGCCCGAGACCCCTATTTGGCGGCCCAGTGACTCCGGAGACCGGCGGTGACCCTGGGCATCACGTTGCCTATAACGGAAGTTCGCAAGCCAGCGCGACGAACTGTCCGGGAAAGGTGGACTGGTTGGAACTCTAGGCATAGGCTCAGAAAACTTAGCTCTTACTCACTAATGACAGGCCAAAGTGCCCGGCCACTGCGTATATTACGTGACAAGTTTCAGGTTCGTCCGCTATTTTGCTTCACGATAGCGTGAATAGATGCTCAAATCGAGAACAATCAGCCAAAAACACTTAAGAGTTGATAGCGAATTAGGCCTTTGGTCGCGACAGACCATAACGGCGCCATAAGGAACTCGTCACTCAACCCATCGGATGAATCTGCAAAACCTGAAGGCAGAGCGTTCCACTTACCATCTCACGGATACGCCGCCGTCTTTCAGTCGAGCGGCAGCATCACCACGCCGGTACCTAGTTTCGGGAAAAAGAAGGTCGATTTTCGCGGCATGCGGTCACCGGTATCAGCTACGGCAATTATCTGCTCAACCGGTGTGGGGTTGAGGAGAACGGCTAAATCCCAGCGACCGGAGGCAACTTCAGCCGCGGCCTGGCTGTGATCTTCGGTGTAATCAATGTCCTCGGGAGCCTCGTTGAAGCCAATCTGGGAAAGGACCGCGTGGTGCACAATAGTTACGTCAAGCCGCCGCCACGCGTCAGCATGATCAGGCGGAGTCAGCGCTGCGGCCGAGTCTACGTTTTTGGGCACTACAAGCCGGAACTTGGAGTCGCCAGGCCCGACCAGTCCAAATGCGGGTTTGTCTTGTCCTGCTGAGGCCAGCATTGATGCGAGTTCGTCTAGGTTAGCTGCCTGGATTATGTCAAATAAATCCTGTAGCCGAGCCTCAATATCCACCTTCGGATCAGGCAGACGCAAAATCCGATCGGTCGGCAGCACAACTAATCCCGGCTCCTCTGCCGCAACCAACGCTGCAAGAATGAAGTTTTCCGCTTCCTCACCGGTCCAGACCTGCGCCAAGGTCCGTCGCCTGTTGCGATAATCCAGCCCGGTTTCATAGCGATGATGGCCGTCCGCAATATAGAGACGCTGGTCTGCAATCGCTGCGCAAAAAGCCAGGGCCACGGCCGGACTAACGGGCCGCAGGACATGACGCTCGCCTGGCAGCTCCGCATCCAGCACCGGCTCACCTAGGGCTTCCGGGCCCAGCAATGACATCGCGTCGCTTGTATGGAGGGCCATGACTGGGCTGAGGTGAACAGATGTTGCCTGGATCAGGTTCAGGCGGTCTGCCTTGGCCTGTGCGCCTGTTACCTCGTGCGGCAGAACGATTCCTTCCTCCCACTCCTCAAGCCGCAGGCGACCGAAAACCGCCCGGCGCTTCGTACGCTGCCCGCGAATCGTAAATTCTTGATCGTAGACAAAAATGCGCGCTTCTCCGTCTGTCGTCAGGACCCCGTCTCGCCTCCATCCCGCCAGGGTCCCAGCCGCGCGCGTGTATCGGTTGTCGGTCTCGGTGTCACCCGGATTTCCTTTCCCATAGTCGACATGGGAAATGTTGTACGGACTGCGACCGTACAAGGCCGCACGCTCATCCCCCGACACGACATCGTAGGGCGGCGCGACCAAATCGGAGGCGGCACCCGCTACGGCCGGATCGTATCGGAGGGCATGAAAGGGCTTGAAATCTGCCACAAATCAATGATAGGCCGGGGCCTTGATTTGAGAAAGGCGGCTAGGGACCGCTTAAACCGGCGCTCGTCAAGGCGGCACGCTAGGCAGCGAGTGAATCATTGACACCCTTTTCCGCCAGCGAAAGCAGCGAATTCATCGCCTCTCGGTCAAAGGTGCCATGTTCCGCCGTACCCTGGACCTCAACGTATTTGCCTTTTCCTGTTATCACTACGTTGAAATCAACCTCAGCGCTAGAGTCTTCTTCATAACAGAGGTCAAGCATTTGAGTTCCATCGACAACTCCCACGCTGGTCGCCGCGACCGGACAATCAACCGGTAGCGACGCGTAAGTTCCATCCTCAACCAGCTTTTGCATCGCCTGAATCAAGGCGACGTAAGCACCGGTAATCGAAGCTGTACGGGTTCCGCCATCGGCTTGGATAACGTCGCAGTCAACCGTGAAGGTGCGCTCACCGAGCTTCTCAAGATCAACAACCGCGCGCAGAGAGCGGCCAATCAAGCGCTGGATCTCGTGCGTCCGCCCGCCAATTCGGCCGGTTACCGACTCCCGCGGGCTCCTGGTCGAAGTCGAACGCGGAAGCATTGCGTACTCAGCGGTGACCCAGCCCTGAGTCGTGCCACGCAAGAAAGCAGGCTGACGATCCTCGATGCTGACGGCGCAAAGCACCACCGTTTTGCCCAGGGTGATCAGTGCAGAGCCCTCGGCATGCGCCAAGTAGCCAACCTCTATTCCCAGAGGTCTGAGAGAATCGTTTTGTCGACCATCAGTTCGGGTTTCCATCCGCCTCTATTCGGGCCGGATTATAGCATCGCGATGGCCACGTTTCGTTGCTCAGGCGGCGGGCCGCAGCCGCCGCGCCGAGGCGGTCGGCCTTTGGGTCAGGCGAGATTTGGCCTGGCGCTCGCGCGATTCATCGCGAAGGCTATGAACCTCGGTCGTCAGTTCAGCCAAGGTCATCCTCAGCATGAACAGTTCGGCAAACAGCTCTTCGACCAAGCCCAAGTCCGCGGACATGTTACTTCCGGAGTCCATTAGTTCACCGAGACCGCCTGAGACACTGCTTGTGTCCTCGGCGACTGGCTCCGCCTCGGTGGCGGGAAGCTCCTTAGCCGCGGCTTGCTCCACGGGCGGAATCGTTGGCGGTGAAGCTGTCGCCAGGTCCTTTTCGCGAATCTTTATCGCCTTGACAGTAAACGTCGAACGCGAAAGTACGGGCGCGAGACCATAGAGCCCCGCGATAACCATCAATATTCCTAGTGATAAAACAAAAAATTGGCTGAGTTCCAAGCCTAACATCAAGTAGTTCGCCTCCTGCTCGCTTCCTGGTTGTAAACACTTAATCGGCTCCAAACCCAGGTTTCCCTAGGGGGGAAACCTCCTATTTCACGGCTGAGGTTCGACTAACCAGCTCGGCTTCTCCGGTTCCCACCCTCAGCCACAAATTGGCGCCATCAGTACTGAACTCCACTCGGCCATTCTTGTCGGTGCGGAGCACCGGCACACCCGCCAAGCGAAGCCTGGTAGTTGGAGATGGATGACCAAATGGATTGCCAGCACCAACGCTAATTACGGCGATATACGAGTCTACGGCGGCAATAAATTCCCGGCTACTTGAGCCGTCCGAACCGTGATGCGCCACTTCCAGGACGGTGGCGTGCAGGTCACCAAGAGAATTCAGCAGCGCTTCTTCACCCGCCTGAGCGACATCGCCGGTGAGCAGAAAGCTAATCTGACCGTAGACCAGCCTCAAGATCAAGGAGTTTTCATTGACGACATCCGCGCCGCCGCTGACACCCTTTTCACTTGGACCCAAGACTTCCAAGTAAACGCCGCCACCGAGATCCGCGCGCTGGCCGGCGCTGGAAATAATCAAGGGAACATTCATTTGCTCCAAGGCATCACGCCAAGCAACGTAGGCCGCTGTTTCACCTTCCATTGACCCACTGATCGCCTGGCCGACCTTGAAGCGTTCGACTACCGAGATCAGGCCAATCAAGTGGTCGTCCTGGGGGTGCGTGAGGAGAACCACATCTATGCGGCGATCATTGGCTGGCAAGACTTCGCCAAGCTCCTGTAGCAGCCGGCTACCGCTCCTGCCCCCATCTACCAGGATGCGATGGCCGGCAGGAGTCTCAAGCAAAATCGCGTCGCCCTGGCCGACTTCTAGAATCGTCACTCTCAGTCGCGAATCGTCCGGTTCAAGCGCTGACCACCAGACTGCGACGGCCAATATGGCGATACCAAGGGTGGCGACTGGGACTGCGGCCAGTCTGGCGCCTCCAAGCGGCTCCGCCACCGGTCTGCGAAGCCTCAGAAACGCCACGCCAACGCCGAAAATTCCGACATAGGCGAGCAACGCTTCTTTGGAACCGAGGCCGGTAACTGGTACTGCTGCGCCTGGCAGCATGGCGCCCAGACGGCCGACCTCAACCATATAGGCGAGCGGCAGATATGCCACCTCCCCAACCAGGCGACCGAGTCCGCTGTCGAGGACTCCTGCCAGGGCCGTCAGCCCAGAGGCACCAAGCACCACGGGGAACACCGGCACAATGAGCAGATTTGTCGCTAGCGCGATCGGCGAAATTCGGTCGAAGGCACTGGCAATGATCGGCATCACCGCCAGCGAGGCTGCCATGGTCACGGCCAGATGCTCGCTCAATAGATGCACGGGCGCCTCAGGCATTAGCCTTCGCATCTGGAATTCCAAGATTTCCTGAAGCGGCCGGGCCAACAGGATAATGCTCAATGTGGCAGCAAAGCTGAGCTGGAAAGCCACGTCGTGCACGATCTGCGGCTGCCAAAATGTCAGAACTGCTGCTGTAAGGATCAGAGCGTTCAAGCTCTCCCGCGGCCGGCCCGCTAGCGAAGCCGATAGCACGACAATTGCCATAATCGTTGCACGAAGGACTGATGGCGACGCGCCAACCAAAACCGCGTAGAAAACAATGAGGAAAATTGAGCAGCCAATCGCCCAGCGGCGCCCAATCAACCATGCCAGTGAGGCAACACTGAACCCGGCTATCAGCATCACGTTATAGCCAGAAATAGCGACCAGATGGGAAATTCCGCTGCGATTGAAATCATCCGACAAGTCACGCGGGATCGAGGACCTCAGCCCGAGTAGGATCCCCTTGGCAAGCGCCGCCTCCGGTTCAGGCATTGAACGCTCGAGCGAACCTCGTCGAATTGATTCTTCGTAGCACATCGCTTCCTCCACCGCTTTCAAGGCGCTGAATGGATGCGTAGGAGCTAAGCGAAACTATCCCCTTCCGGGCGAGGTATTCTCGATAGTCAAAACCTGGGAGGTCCGGAGGCGTTGCCAGTCTGCCGTTCAATTGGAGCCGGTCGCCGTACCTAAATTCAGGAAACAGCCGCGCGGTCACGAGTACTACGCCTTCGGCCGGCTCCCAGATTCCATCCTCACTGCGTACTGCCTCGACCGCTAGTTGAAAACGTTGACTTGTTTCCCTCTCCTCCGGCTGCTCTCTCACTGTCCCGATCAAGCTGACCGGCTTTCCATCGTTGAGTTCGAACAAAGTCTCGTTGCCAACCACCCCCTCCGCGGGCTGACTCGCGTCGTATCGAATCATTGCCGCCAGCACAACAAGCCCAATAAAAACCGCGGTCGATGCAACTCTGGGTTTGCGACTCCAAACCCCGGCTAACAAGACAACTCCGGATGCCACCAGCACTGCCGGCCAAAAACCAGCGAGGCCAAAAGCCGCCCCGATAGTGCCTGCCAACCAAGCCAAGCTCAGCAGCCGAACTATCACGGCCCGGCCACCACAAGGTCGCGGATTTTGTCAAAAGTTGAGGCGGGAATGACGCCTCGATCCACGAGTTCTTCGGTTGTTTCGAAGGGACCATCAACGGCACGAGAATCAACGATTCGCCTGGCGTAGGCCTCTCCTATCCCCGGCAGACTATCGAGTTCATCCTCCGTCGCTATATTTATGTCAATTAAATTCCCTAGTGCAGTTGATGAGGTCGATTTAGGACGCTGGCCGCCGGGCACAACAATTTGATCCTCATCTCTCAAGTGGCGAGCCAAGTTGAGCGCATCGAGATCGGCACCGGGCGCCGGGCCACCGGCTGCTGTTACCGCATCGAGTACCCGGTCGCCGGCCCTCAACTCGTAGACACCCGGTGTGATCACGGCGCCAGTAACATGGACCTGAATTGGTGTGCCCGGCTCCAAACCTGAATCTCGGACTAGCTCGATCGGGGGCGGCGTGTCATTTCCCAGTCTGACCGCTACCAAGCCGGTTGCCAGCGCAACAAGTACCAAAACTAAAAGGAGAAGTTGCTTCCTCTCAGGCATCATCATCCACCTGCGATCGCCAATGCCAACAAACGACTCGCAGCGGATAACATTTACGGCCTCAGCGTCAGGTAGTCAAGCCCGAATACAGCCGGGACCGCTACTATACTGCAAGCCAGATGACTCAGCTTGCCTCATGAACTGCGGGCAGCCACCGACGTATTTAGTAACGACGGCCAAAAATGGGGCATATTGCACCGTGTGGTGGTCAAACATTCCGCCCTCAGCCTTACCGACGTCGTCATCGACATCGGCTTCGTGCGCCCAGGGCGCGCGCTTTGGGAGGGCGGCCTGGGATTGGATTATGACCGGATTGTGCCAATCGATCAGATTCAGTTCGCCTCCGACCAGCGAATCGAACTAAATCTAAGCGGCGCCGAGCTCAAGGACTCCCTTGAATACACGGACGAGTCTTTCGAGCAGACCTGGGACATGACCCTGGGTGAATTCGATATACCTGACGTGGTCAGCCGGGCCGAGGCTTTTTCTCGGTGACTTGATTCGAGCCAAATCTCGGATCAAGAGCTCGCCAAATTGCGCGAGTATCGCGAGGCAGACTGACTCAAGCCTGCTAGAATTTTCCCCGTGGATGAGCACGCTCTTCGTGTACTAGAGTTCGACAAGGTCATCGCTCGTGTAACGCGGCTGACTTCCTTCTCAGCCGGCCACGACCTGGCCCAACTCTTGCGTCCCACTACGGTGTACGAGGAAGTGATCGAACAGCAGCGTCTTTTGGCAGAGGCGATCCGATTTCGCCAATTTCGCACCCCGCTAAGCCTGACCGACGCCACAGATATCCGGCCGGCCCTGGAGAAAGCGGCGCTGGATGGCATCCTCGACAGCCAGGACTTGCTGGCTGTGGCTGCGACCCAGCGAGCGGCTCAGCAGGCTCGATCCGGATTGAATCGAGCCTCAGCCTCACTGCCGCGTCTCGGCGTTATCGGCCAGAAACTCACGGACCTGCCCAACATCATCAGTGAAATTGGCCGGTCTTTGGACCAGCGCGGCGAGATGCTGGATTCCGCTAGTCAGGCTCTGGCGCTGATTCGTCGCAATATTAAGATTTCACACGACCGTCTGCACTCAAAGCTCCAGGATTTTCTCAACTCCTCGGCCGGGCGGCTCGCCGCCCAGGAGTCAATCGTTACTCTGCGCGATGGCCGCTATGTCGTGCCGATCAAGGCCGATTTCCGCGGCGAAGTGCGCGGCATTGTTCACGACGTTTCCTCCAGCGGCGCCACGGTGTTTGTTGAGCCCCTCGTCGTTGTTGACCTGGCGAACCAATGGCGCGAGTTGCAGCTCGAAGAAAGGCGCGAAATCGACCGCATCCTGCGGCGGCTAAGCAACCTCGTCGGCGGAGCCGCGGTAGAGCTCGCGACCAACGTCAATTGCCTGGCCAAGTTGGATTTGCTGCTGGCCAAGGCCTCATTTGCCGAGGAACTTGGCTCAAATAGTCAACCGGTTCTACCAGCCGCGGAGCCCGACAGCGATCCGGCGTCTTGGTTGGTTAAGGCGCCTTCCAATTTCCACCTTGTGGAGGCCCGGCACCCACTGCTGCGAGAGCCGGTGCCAGTCACTGTGCGGCTTGACGGCGATGATCGCGTCCTCTTAATTACCGGTCCGAATACTGGCGGCAAAACAGTGGCATTGAAGACTGTAGGACTGCTTTGCGCCATGGCTCAGGCCGGCCTGCCTGTCCCTGCACACGAGAGCAGCACAATTTCGGTTTTTGAGGAACTCCTCGCGGATATCGGCGACGAGCAGAGCATTGAACAATCCTTATCCACTTTCAGCGGGCACCTGAAGAATGTCATCGCCCTGCTGGAAAAAGCCGGACCTCGGTCGCTGGTGCTGCTCGACGAACTGGCGGCCGGGACCGACCCGGCTGAAGGCGCAGCACTCGCTAAAGCGCTCCTCGTGGATCTGATTGGCAAGGGTGGTTTGACGATTGCCACGACTCACCACGGCGAGCTAAAGCTCTTCGCTCACTCCGAACCCGGGATTCTCAACGCGGCGGTTGAATTTGACTCTGAAACCCTGGCACCGACTTTTAGGATCAAGCTCGGAGTTCCGGGGCGCAGCAACGCCCTGGCGATCGCAGCGCGTCTGGGACTTCCCGAGCCGATCCTTCGTGCCGCCCAAGAATCGATAGCTCCGGACCAACTAGCTATCAATTCTTTGCTGTCGGACCTCAAAGACAAGCATGCGGCGGCGGAGACCGCTCGCCAAGCAGAAGAACGGGCAAGGCGTCAGGCTGAGGACGCTAGGGGCAAGGTTGAGGAGCGCCTGGCTGGGCTCGATGAGGAAAAGGCGCGCCGCCTGGACGAAGCGGCTCTCGCGCTGGAGCAAGAGGTCGCCGCGGCACGCGATGCCTTGAATCGCGCCCAAAAGGCAGCCGTGCGTCATGCCGCATCTCCGACGCCAGACGACGTGAGCGAAATCAAAGAAGCGGTGACCGCCGCCACCGATACGGCTCGCCGCCTCCGCAAGCGTTCCCGCCGGCGAAAAAAGACAACGCCACAAATTGATCAGATTGAATCCGGAACCCAGATCTGGCTTGAAGGCATTCCCATGGCCGCGGAAGCTCTGTCCGTCCCTGATAGTCGCGGCGAGCTGGACGTAAGCCTTGGTGGCCTCAGGGCGCGAATCTCTGTTGGCCAAATAGTCCGGCTAGAAAAGCCCCTGCAGCGTCTCCCAGACCCCATCGCGGTACCGGTGCCGGCGGTCATCGCCGACCAAATCGAGGTCCGGGGGCAAACGGTCGATGACGCGATCCCTAAAGTCGACCAATTCTTAGATGAAGGTTTTCGGGCCGGCATTCCCCGCTTGCGAATCGTCCATGGAAAAGGCACCGGCAAGATGCGCAACGCGGTGCGAGAGCTTCTTACTCGCCATCCTTTGGTAAAGGATTTCAACTTTGCTGCCCGGCCGGAGGGCGGCGAAGGGGTCACGATTGCCGAGATGGCGCTGGACACTCCCCAACAAACCAAAGAATCATTCACTCAAACCGTTCTTCGCTAGAGTCCTTATCCCCTGTTGGCCCAGAAACCTCTCAGCGTCAGACGCGGATGGCGTGCTTCCAGCTCCAAGACCCTTCAGCTGAAGAAGATTCGGTCGATATATAAACAACACCAAATGACAAACTTGTGACAAATAGGTATACTCTATTCATCAACCGGGCAAAGATTCAGGAAAGGGCCGATTTTGTATCACCTCTGGGACCTCGAAGAGCAATTAGAGCAGACCCGAAGACGGTCGATGACCGTCACGGAGCACACGCGTGAGCGCGAGCGCATGGCCATTATCGATCAACTTCAGGCTGAAGGCCTCGGCGTCCGAAGCTGGGTCGCATCAGCACTAGTTCAGCTCGGCGTCAAACTTCACCCCAAAGCAGCCGAGGTAGTCTTCACGGCGGAGGAAGCTGCTTAGCGCTTCAGCCGCAACTGATATACTGGCGCAACATGGCCAGCGACGAACCTTCGATGACACCGGACGAGACAAAGGCATCGGCCTCCAATGACCGCGAAATTCGCCTTGGCGACCAGGAATGCCCTCGCTGTCACGAATCATTCACAGCCAGCTATTGGTCTAACGGCACCTTGATCCAGGCTCGATGTATGAGCTGTGACCTCAAGTGGCCTTTGCCACACGTAGTTTAGCGCTGGAATAGTCCACGCCCTCGCTGTCAACTAACAAACGGCGTTGCCAAGCAACGGGGTTCTGATCGATCATGCCGCTGCGCCAAGCTTGTCTGGCAACGTCGAGCGATCCGGTCGCCCGATCGGCGCACCAATAGCTGCGGCGACTTCCTTCCGCTAAGCTTTGCCCCACGCACCGGCGATGGTGTTGTCCGGTATTTGGGCAGGACTACTTCACGACCGCCGCGCTGGCGATCCTTCTTGTTCGACGAGGCGATGCCGCTGAACTTCACAGCCACTGCTCCGGCTAAGGACCCCGGCTGCTAAACTGGCCACTGGCCGGCAGTCTCGTGAGCCTGGCCATGCTTTGATCGCCGCATTGCCGAGGAGGTAACCCTAATGACTGCTCTGCCACAGCGCCCCCTCGGACAAACCGGTGTTGACGTGACGACCCTCGGTTATGGAGCGATGGAACTAAGCGGCAGCTCCCGCAGTCCACGGATTACTGACCCCGAGGCGGACGCTATTCTAAACGCCGTGCTCGATGCCGGCATTAACCTCATCGACACATCCATTGACTACGGACGCAGCGAGGAGTTGATCGGCAAATTCATCTCTCATCGCCGCTCCGAGTATTTTCTTGCATCGAAGTGCGGCTGTGTTCCCGGTGCCGAGGGCGGCGCGGACCACATCCACACCGCGGCCAACATCAGGGCCGGTGTTGAAAACAGCCTCCGCCTCTTAAACACAGACCACCTTGACCTGGTCCAGTTCCATCGCAGCCTCACCCAGCAGGAGTTCGAAGCCGATGGTGCGCTTCAAGAGACTTTGGCCCTCAAGCAGGAGGGCAAAGTTCGTTTCATCGGTGTTTCCGGCACCCTGCCAAATCTCGATGAACAGGTACAGATGGGCGTTTTCGACGCTTTCCAGATACCCTACTCGGCTCTTCAACGCGAACACGAAGACGTAATCCAGCGTGCCTCGGCGGCCGGCGCTGGAATCATCATCCGTGGCGGGGTTGCGCGAGGCGCACCGACGGGATGGGAAGAACGCCCCTACTACATGGTTTCGACTGAAGACCTACACAGCCGCTGGGATGACGCCAAGCTGGACGAGCTGCTGGGCAACATGAACCGCATGGAATTCATGCTGCGCTTCACCCTTTCGCATCCAGACCTCGATACAACCATCGTCGGGACCAGCAATGTTCAACACCTACAGGACAACGTTGACGCGGCGGTCAAGGGGCCGCTACCAGCTGAGGTCTTCGAAGAGGCAAAAAAGCGGCTGGCCCGGGCCGGCTCTCAATCTGAATAACCAGGCTGGAATCCCGCGAGTCCCGCCCTCTGCCTTACCCGGAGGTTTCAGGCTCTAGCGGCCAGTCCAACCATTGGCAAATGGCGCGTCCCATGATCAAGTCTTTGTCTTGAGCCGTGAGCCATGGCAGCTCCTCCGTGAACAGATTCACCGCCTCCCGCCACGAGCACGGCAGCCGCGTCCAATCGGTGCCCCAGAACATCCGCTCCGGACCAAAAGCGTCGAAGACCCGGCGAATGTGCTTGTGCAGTCCCGGAAACGGATAGGTTTCTTCTGTGAAGCACGGCAGCCCGGACGCCTTTACCGCTACATTGGCAAACCGGGACAGGCGGAGCACCTGATCGAGATTTGCGAATGCCTCATCACCCTTTCCTTGGCTCAACGCCAGGTGGTCCAGGATCAGTCGCAGCCCAGGGTGCTGCTCCGCCACCGCTTCTAAGACGGCCGCTGAGCCGGGTACGAATACCATCAGAGGAATGTCGGCCTCTTCGGCTGCAGTCCAAAGCCAGTCGGCCGTGCCGTCAGTCAGCCAAGGATGGGAAGCGGCCGTGTGAAAAGTAAAACGCGCTCCCAACATTCCCGGCTGGGCCTTCAAGGCCACTAGCGCTGAGGCGTCAGCCGACTCTCATGACTGCAAAACGATCCGGGTGTGTTTCGGCGGCTTCGAGGGCGATGTCGTTGCGATCACCTTCCCAAGATGGCGGCACCAATATCGCACGGTCGATGCCAGCCTCGTTCATGCCCGCGAGCACCAGTTCCTTGGTGACCGGGTACGGCTTCTGAGCATCCCCCGCTCGCCCCTCAGGCCAGGGGCGCTCTGCGCTATCAGCGCCCCAGACGTGAACCTGTGCATCGACAATCATTTATTCTCTCCAATTCCAACTCTGCGACAACCCGGCTGAATCGCAAGCCTTCGCTACAATAAGCTATCGCCCGCTGGTAGTGGAGTGAAGGGCCAAGTGCCCTCTGCCTCCGTTCACAACCTCCAGCGCAGCACAGAAGAAATGACGCCCTTTTTACAATCGCTTAATTTCTGGCCCTACGTACGCGGCATATTCTGACGTTGTTATAGAGAAGCCCAACCCGGGCTGCCTTGCAACAAAGGAGGCGTACTCAATGACAGAAACAGAACAAACACGCACGCCGGTAATGCAGAGGCGCTCCACACGCAGGCTGGTCCTGGGTGGAACGATCGGAGCTGGAACCGCGGCATTGGCCTACGCGGCCCTTGGCGGCAGCCTTGATGGTGGTGCCGAATCCGGCGATGAAACCACGCTAGGTTCCCCGCTTGGCTCATCGCCGGAGGAGACCTTGGCGGCCAACACGAAGACGATCGAGAGCGAAAGCGGCAGGATCAGTCACTTGCTGCGGCGCGCCGGCTTTGGCGTCTCCCGTGAAGAGTTCGACCGCTATCAGGCGATGGGCTTTGACCAGACAATCAGCGAATTGGTGAATTACAGCGATGTTGACGACAGCCATGCCGTCGACCTCGCTGCTCAGTTCCCAATCGAACCGTCTGAGCGCGGAACACCGCCGATCTGGTGGCTAACGCGGATCGCCAACACCAAACGGCCCCTGCAGGAGAAGATGACTTTTTTCTGGCACGGACTGCTCACCAGCCAGATAAGTGAAGTTCGCGATCCCACCGCAATGGTGCAACAGAAAGAACTGTTCCGCGATCAGGCGCTCGGCAGCTTCCCAGAAATGCTGATGGATGTCTCTCAAGATCCGGCGATGATGGTCTATCTGAATATCCACGGCAGCAGCCGTCGCGCACCGAACGAGAACTACGCGCGTGAACTAATGGAGCTCTTCGCTCTCGGCGAGGACGACGTGCGCGAAGCTGCGCGGGCGTTTACTGGCTGGCAGGTACCGCGGACCCGCCTCGAGCAGAATGTATTCCAGCTCAAGACACCGGTTTTTCGTCCTGGGCTATTTGACAACGGCACCAAGACGTTCCTCGGCCAGTCGGGTAACTTTCGACCGGACGACATTATCGGGATCATCACCGAGCAGCCAGCTTCGGCGCGATACATTGTCGGACGCCTGTTCTCCTTCTTCGTCCACCTCGACCCCTCGGACGATGACATTGAACCCTTCGTCGATATCTACAACAGCAATCAGCGCAGCATCGGCCCAGTAGTTGAAGCCATGCTGCGCTCGGACGTTTTCTACTCAGGTCAGGCCTACCGAGCGCTAGTAAAAAGCCCAGTCGAATATGCTGTCGGCGCGCTCAAAGCGATTGGCGCTCAAGGTAGCCTGCTTGAGGTGCTTGGCGGAAACGGGAGACAGCGCGAGGTCAGCAGGTTTAGCTCCATGGGCCAAATCCCATTTGAGCCGCCAAACGTGGCCGGTTGGGCCAGCGGCGCTGCCTGGCTGAATAGCGCCACGATCTTCGCCCGGCTGAACTTCATCAATCAGATTACCGGTGGTGCCCCGGCTTCAACTCCACGAGACCGCCGGCCCGGCACGCGGATTCCGGAACGACTACTCAACAACCAGACCTGACAAACCTCGGCACGGCGGAACAAGCGCTCAGTCACTTCCTGCCGATGCTGTTAGACGACAACGTTTCCGCGGAAACTCGCGACCTGTTTCTCAAATATGCCGGTGAGTCTGATACCGACCTGACCTCAGATACCCTGCGGAGATTGGTCTATCTCATTCTCGGCTCACCCGAATTTCACCTCAATTAAGGAGAGTCCCATGATCAACCGGCGCAAATTCCTCAGTCAAAGCCTTGCCGTTGTATCTCTCGGACTCACCGTACCATCGGTCTTCGGCAAGGCCGTTGTCGCGGCGGCCGAAGAGACTCAAAGCCTGTCAGTATCAGGCAAAACTCTTGTCGTTATCCAAATGGCCGGTGGCTATGACGGCCTCAACATGGTGATTCCTTACCAGGATCCGGTCTATCGCGATCTGAGGTCCACGCTTGGTATTCCTGAGTCGGACCAGCTCATAGTCGATGATCGGGTCGCTTTCCATCCGGCAATGAGTTCAATGAAAAATCTCATGGACGAAGGCCGGCTGGCGGTGATTGAAGGTGTCGGCTACCCGAAACCAAACTACTCTCATTTCAAAGCCATGGACATCTGGCAGACCGGCGATCCAGACGGCCAGGCCTATGACGGCTGGCTAGGACGCTACTTTGACGGGTTAACTGATGGCGGCGGCCATCCGCTTGCCGGAGTCAGCGTTGGGCGCCGCCTGCCAACCGCGTTCAACGCTTCTGGCGCTCCAATTCCGGCCGTCGAAAGTGTGGACACGTTCGCTTTGGAAGACGCCGTTGGTGATCCTAGAGCCGAGCAACGCCGCACGAGTTTGCTGAATTTGTACGACATCTATAGACCAGCAAATACACCATTTGCCGCCCTGTTGGATTCTACTCTTGACAGCGCCTATCCAAGTTCAATTGAACTCTCAGCCGCCCACCAGGCCTACCAGCCCGCCGTGGAGTATCCGCAAAGTTCGGCCGCCAGCGGACTGCAGTTGTTGGCCGAACTTATCGATTCTGGCGAGGACGGCACGCCGCTTCGCGTCGGCCACGTGACCTTGGGTGGATTCGACACTCACGCTCAGCAGGCCACCCGTCTTGAAGATTTACTTACCCAGGCCAACGAGGCGATTAGCGCCTTCCAAGCGGACATAGACGCCCATGGACACGGCGACGATGTGCTGATCATGGTATGGACCGAGTTCGGGCGCCGGCCGCAGGAGAACGCGCAAGCCGGAACCGATCACGGCTCCGCTGTACCGATGTTTCTAATCGGCAATGCAGTGAACGGCGGATTTCACGGCGAGCCACCCAGTTTGACAAACCTGGACAACGGCAATCTACGATTCACTACCGATTTCCGGTCCGTCTACGCCACAATTCTGGAAGGGTGGCTACAAGCGCCGGCCGCTGACATCCTCGGCGCTCAGTTCCCCCAACTGGACTTGCTACGGAGCTAGTCAGTTGAAACTTCGCAAGCAAACCGGACTCAAGTCAGCAATCTTGGCGGCAACCGTTGGCCTCCTCCTCGCCTTAACCGGATTAATCAGATCAGAAGCGGACTCGGGCATCGGAGTCGAGGCTGTTCCCACCGCTGAAGCTCCAGATTACGAGGGCATTTTCACGCCGATCCAAACTGGTCAAGCAAGCGAGCGCGGATCCACGGGCACCACCGAGGCTGCTCAGCCCCGAGCCGATACTCGGACGCGCGCCAGATAGCCATGGTTAATCGTCAGTTCGGAGCGTTGAACGCGGAGGAAAGGCCTCGTGAGTGACACCGGCCACACCCTTTGGTATCTCACGCGGGCATCCGGATTCGTGGCCTACATCTTGCTGTTCGCGACGGTAGGTTTCGGAATGCTAATGTCCACTGACCTTGTGGGACGGCGCCTGCAACGTTATCAGGCCTACGATCTACATCGTTTTCTATCCTTGGTCACGGTGCTGTTCACGGTGCTTCACATCTTGATCGTCCTGCCTGACGGTTTCTTTGGCTTTTCAATCTGGCAGCTTCTGGTTCCATTCGCCTCACCGTATCAGCCTACTTTTCTGGCGCTCGGTGGCATCAGCTTTTACCTAATGCTGATCGTCTTCGCCAGCTTCTATCTGCGACACCTGATCGGCTACCGTGGCTGGCGAACACTGCACTACCTCACTTTCACAATCTTCCTTTCAGCACTGGTCCACGGTATTGGAGCAGGAGCGGACACCTCCGCCATCTGGGCTCAAGAGACTTACCTTCTGACCGGCATCGCGCTCATTGGACTCACCCTGCTCAGACTTTTCAATCGACCGTCACGGGGCCTTGTTAGCCAAGCCGACAGCGGGCCAGCCTCGGTGCCAGAATCAAACCCACCTTCGCGGACATAGCCGACAAGCAATCATCATTCGCCACCAGCTTTGAAGAGTACGATACGGATTCAGCCCAGAGGCCATGCTATAATTCCGTCCGATAGTTTACTCAAGGAGCTTAAATGTCCTCAGTCGTCAAGAAACGGCGTAAGAAAATCCGAAAGCATAAGTACGACAAGATGCGGAAAAAAACCAGATGGGCGCGGATGCACAAGTAGCGCCCCAGACGCCGCCCTCTATATTTGAGGGCGGCGTTTTTCTACCCGGAACTAATGTCAGAATTCGAACTAGAATTACGCCAAAACGAGGCAAAGCTCGTTTTCCTAGCGGTGGCCTATCACCTGGGGCGGCCCGGAGCAGAGCTTGACCCAATCACCAAGCAGGCGGCGGAGCATGGGCTGGCCGAGGTTGCTCGTGACCTGCAACCCCAATTGCGCATGGCGCTAGCACGCATCTCATTGAATCCGTCCCAGGTCACACGGTTACAGTCCGGCATGCTAGGTTCGATTACCGAACTTAAGACCTATCCGATGTTCGAGCCGCGGCCAACTGATGATGGCGGCATCCGCCGCAGCACTGTGCCGGGATTCGATAACTCCCTCATCCACCTCTTCCCCGAAGTGGAAGATGATCCTGAAGTTGCCATCGATATCGCCGAGCAATTGCTGCTTTTCAAGCGCCGCTTTGATCAGGAAGTATCGAGCCGGCCGCCTGAGCCCCCAGAGCAAGATTCCAAACCCAGGCGCAGGAAATGGTGGCCTTTTCGCCGTTAATCCGAGCCGCTTGACAGAAGTTCTGAATTTAACCAGGATTTAGTTGCTGAAGTGCTTTTCCTAGCGCCGATCCTGTGCCTAGAATGGCGAAGCTTGGATTAAACGAAGGAGATTTATATGACCTACACCATTACCGATCCCTGCATCGGTACAAAGGACCGCTCCTGCGTCGATGTTTGTCCCGTGGATTGTATCCACGACGACGGCGACGATGACCAAGTCCTTTACGTTGATCCCGAAGAGTGCATCGACTGTGGTGCCTGCGAGCCCGCCTGCCCAGTGACCGCGATTTTTGCCGAGGACGATGTTCCCGACAACCTGCGGGTCTGGACTGATATCAATGCACTTTGGTTTAAGGACAAGCCTGGCGCACGCGCCAAGGTTATTGAAGTTCACGGCTCCTAGGGCCGACCAAGTCTAAAAAGAAGGCCGGGGTATCAGCCCGGCCTTCTTTATGTCTCAGTGCAAATCCGTCTGATCTTGGAGAACTACCAAATCGGCATCAGCGGATTGCTATAGGGCCCCTAGCTTTTCCTTCAGCGTGCCGACCAGATCGTCGATGGCAACCCGTGACTGCTCCATGGAGTCCCGCTCTCGAATCGTCACCATTCGGTCATCCAGGGATTCAAAGTCAACCGTAACGCAAAATGGCGTCCCAATTTCGTCTTGGCGCCTGTAGCGCCGGCCAATCGACTGGGCGTCATCCAGCTGCGTCATGAATTGCGGCCGTAGCAGAGCATGGACCTCACTCGTAAGCGGACCCAGCTTCTCGTTCCGTGATAGCGGCAGCACGGCTGCTTTAATCGGAGCTACGATCGGGCTCAGTCGCAAGACAACCCGCTTCTCGCCCTTTACTTCCTCCTCTTCGTAGGCGTCATAAAGCAAGGTGAGAAAGGTTCGGTCAACACCGACTGCTGGCTCGATGACATACGGAACGATGTGCTGATTCGTCTCCTCATCAAAATAAGTCAGGCTTTTGCCGCTGTGCTTCGAATGCTGCTGCAAATCGTAGTCCGCCCGATTAGCGATGCCTTCGAGCTCCGACCAACCCATGCCAAACAAATACTCGATGTCGAAGGTCGCCTTCGAGTAGTGGGAAAGCTCTTCGTCCGTGTGATGTCTGATTCGGAGATTCTCGGAACGAATGCCAAGCTGCGTAAACCACTTGAGGCGTTCTTGGCCCCAATGCTCATGCCAAAACTCGTCTGTGCCAGGCTTGACAAAGAATTCGATCTCCATTTGCTCGAACTCACGGTCCCTGAAAATAAAGTTCCCCGGAGTTATCTCATTACGAAACGAGCGACCGATTTGGGCGATACCAACCGGAAGTTTGCGCCGCATGCTTGTGACCACGTTGTCAAAGTTTATGAACATTGCCTGGGCCGTCTCCGGCCGCAAGTAAACTTCGCTAGCGTCATCGGCAACCGGGCCGACGTACGTCTTGAACATAAGGTTGAACTGGCGCGCGTCGGTGAATTCTCCCACCGCCCCACACTCTGGACAGACATCGCCTTCAAGGTGATCCGCTCTGAAACGATGTTTGCATGCCTTGCAATCGACCATCGGGTCAGTGAATGTCGCCACGTGGCCGCTGGCCTCCCAGACCCTTGGATTCATGATGATTGAGGCATCGATACCGACGACATCCTCGCGATCTTGAACCATCGCCTTCCACCAGGCGCGCTTGATGTTGTTTTTCATCTCCACGCCTAGCGGGCCATAATCCCAAAAACCGCCGATTCCACCGTAAATCTCGCTGCTGGGGAAGACGAACCCTCTCCGCTTGCACAAGGAGACCAGTGTGTCGAACTGCAACTCCGGTCTTTGCTCAGACATTGCCGTCTCCTAGTCCAGGTTTTCTAGACTTCGTCTTCATCCTCCTCGTCATCATCGAATTCCTCTTCAGTATCCAGCCAGAGGACATCGACTTCGTCGTTGTTTCCCAGAGCATCCTTCAACACACCCATCAGACCGGAATCAGCACCCTGAACTTCGAGCATGGCGAGCATCTCACGGTTGATGAAGTAGTCGCGGTCATCCGACCATTCTTCCTCGAGGTTGTCTATAAGAAAATCGAGTTGCTCCTCGCTTAGCTCCCCGACTCGTTTGTAAAGAAGAATCATTTCCTGGCTACCTTTCTTCAACTCGACCGGCAACAAAAGCGCCCCGAGGTCCTCGGGGCGCACGCGGACTCAACCGTCAGCGTGACCTAGGTGTCATCTCCTCCGAAGCCCACTACAAGGAGTAGAAGCATTCTGATTGGAAAGCTAAGCCAACCTCATAGTTCTGTCAATTACATAGCCGCCGTTTCTCGCCAACCTTGCACTAAAACCAATCTAGACGGCGAAGCAGGAAGGTAGGTCGCCAATTTCGAAAATCTAGTGTGGCAAGACCGACCGCGCTTCAACCGCTTGAGAACTGTAGAGCGACGATTCAGTCTCCTTCTCGATGCTCGTCTCCCAGAAACCCGCGGCCAAAGGCGTCACGAAAAATTTCCATCAGCACAAAGTTGAATTCACCCCGTTTGGACGTCGAATAAGGCTGAAAACCCACCCGTTCGAAGCATTTCTGGGCGCGGATATTCCAGTCGAGCGTCTTGAGCTGAATGCGATCGATCTCCATGGTCTCGAAAATGTGAGCGACAAAGGTATTGATCAGGTCCGTACCGTATCCACGATCCCAGAACTCCTTAAGGCCGATCGTAACGCCGATTTCTGCCTCTCGGCGCTGAAAGTCAACGTTGTAGTACATGACATTACCCATATGCTGGCCGGCAAAGTTCTCCACGGCCACGGTTCGCCTGTACGAGCTTGGATGGTTCAATTCATCGCGGAAAATAGCGAGGTATTCAGAATAACTGCCGTGATAGGGCCGAGCGGCGTCGAATGTTGCCAATTCAGGATCCCGCCTCCAGGCATAATCCTGGGCCGCATCCTCGATCATTTTCGACCGGAGAACAATGAGGCTCCCCCGGGCCAATTCGCCTTCAACAACTGCTGTCATGAGGCCTCGGTTTCCTGCTTTTCCTCGGCCACCTCAAGAGCTTGACGCAAGATTCGTGCTTCATTCTTGTGCGTTAGCAATTTGAGCGCTTCCTGGGCCGGAATCCACTGGACCTCGTCAAACTCATGGTCATGCAACGAGACATCACCGCTTACAGGGCGCATCAAGAAATGGCGCACGGTTTTCAGATAGCGGACGCCCTCCTCGGGCCGCGAAAACCAGTAGCGGATGTCGCCAATTAAAGCCGATATTTCGGTCCCGACTCCGGTTTCTTCCTCGACTTCCCGCAAAGCAGTTTCATCCAAGGTTTCGCCTTCCTCGGGCGTGCCCTTTGGCAGCGCCCAGAGGCCGTCGGCGTTGCGGCCACACATCAGCACCTCTACATCGTGCTGACCTGGCCTCAGAACGACCCCACCCGCCGAAATCACCTTTTGGGTTTTTAGTACGGGCGCCATTACAGGGCACCTATCCTCATCGGGTCTTCGTCGAAGTCGATGCGGGCCATTGCCTCCTCGACAGCCTCACGCAGGTCATCATCGCCTTCGAACAAAATGCTTTTTAGTGCTACACGAGCATGATCGCCAGCGATTTCGCCTAACGCCCGGATCGAAACCATTTGAACCTCACGATCCGGATCAGATATTGCCAGGACTTTTAGCGGTTGGATTGCGTCGACGGCACCAATTTCACCGGCTGCAAATGCCGCCGCGTGACGCATTTCGGGAGCCAAGTTGCTCATCTCACCAATCAGCAGCGGTGTCCATACCTCTTCGGCACTACGTCCCATCGCATCCAAGGCACCTACCCGGAGCCAGAGGCTCTCCTCTTCGCGGTAGATGCTCTCAATCAGGTTTTCCGTTTCCTCCCCGCCGAGCGCGCCCGCCGCTTCGATCGCCCTTGCTCGCACCCGCTCGTCCTCTTCCAAGTTCTCGATGCTCTCAAACAAGGCATCCCGAACCTCAGCCAAAGCATGAGGGTCTAGGTTGTCAAGTGCCGCGAGCAGCGCATAACGACCTAAGGCAATCGCGCTTTCACGTCGCACTTCGACAGCTGGGTCATTACGAAGCATCTCGATATACCGCGCCATTAGATCGAGGCCGTCATTCTCATGCAAACCGCGAACCGCGGCAATCCGAATCAGCTCCTCATTATCTGATAGTCCAAGCTCGAACACCGCATCAAAATTGAGCTCCACATTGTCTTCGGCAAGATCGGCGATCTGAGTCACAATGCCGAGCCGGCGCTCGGATGAAACTCCCAGCCAGGGTTCGGAGAAGAGGCGGGTCTCATCCTCATCCAGATTGGAAATGCTAATGAACTGCTCTGATGACAAGCGCTTGGAGGCATCAGAAATGTCGCTCAGCGTGGACTCAAATGACATTGCTATCCCAATCTACCCAGCGCTTTTTACCATGTCAAACCTGGATCGTTCCGTCCGTTTCCGCCTTCAAATCACGGAACATCAGCTCTTGAACCGCCGCTGCCGGTGCCTTGCCTTCGTACAAAACTTGATAAAGAGCCTGGCCGATCGGCATTTCAACCGCGAACTTCGCGGTCAAAGCCGGAATCGCCAGCGCCGTTTGCGCGCCTTCAACCACACCCCCGATCTCCTCCAGGGCAGCGGGCAAATCACGACCACCGGCAATTGCCAAGCCGAGTTGCCGGTTGCGCGAGACATCGCTTGAGCAAGTCAGAAAAAGATCGCCAAGTCCAGCCAACCCCAGAAATGTCACGGGCTTGGCTCCAGCGGCCAAACCCAGCCGGGAAATCTCCGCCAGAGCACGCGTGGTGAGGGCCGCCTTGGCGTTTTCGCCGTAGCTCAGACCATCTGAAAGTCCGCAAGCGATGGCGACAACATTTTTCAACGCACCGCCGATTTCTACGCCAACCAGATCGTCGCTGGTATAGACCCGGAATTTCGGTCCACCGAGAAGCTCCTGGACCCGCACCGCGCGTTCGGCAGATCGGCCAGCGACCACTGTGGCTGCCGGCAACCCAGCGGCGATCTCGCGGGCGAAGTTTGGTCCGGAGAGAGCCAGGAGTTGGTCCGGATCGATCCCCGAATCCAGAATGATCTCCGACATTCGCCGTCCTGTTGCCGGTTCCACTCCCTTGGTTGCGCTTACCACGGTAGCCCGTGCGCTTATGGAGCCGGCGACATTAGCGAGATTTGCTGCGAGCGATGCCGAAGGCACGGCAATAACCACGAGCTCAGCCTCTGCCAAGTGGCCCGCCTCAGCAGTAACACTCAACATTTCTGGAAACGGTATGCCCGGCAAATGTCGAGCATTCTGGCGCTCCCTGCGTAGCCGCTCGGCCTCTTCCGCTGTGCGCGTCAGTAGCAAGACCTCTCGTGCGCCTCTGGCCAACAGAATCGCCAACGTCGTGCCCCAGCCGGTGGAACCAACAACTGCAATTTCGGTCATATGAGCCTACGTGGCCTCAGGCGGGCTACTGGTCTGGCCCAGCTTTTGCTCCGTGCCGGAAAGTAGCCGGGCGATGTTGTCATGATGGACGACAATAACAAGGCCGCCGCCGGCTACGGCAGCCGCTGCGTAGGCCCAGGAGTGAACGTCAGCGGCCGCCAGTCCAACAAAAATAGCGCCCGCCACGGCCGCTGCTGTTATGGAAGCCAACGACACATAGCGAGTCAGATAGAGCGCTATCCCGGCCAGCGGTACAACCGCCAGGGCGGCAAGGGGGTTCAGGGCCAGCAACGCACCCGCTCCCGTCAGCAAGCCGCGGCCGCCACGAAAGCCGGCAAAAACCGGCCAGACGTGACCAACAATCGCGGCGAATCCGCCCGCCGCCCGTACCCATGGATCGTCGGTGTATGTCAACGTTACGAGAACGGCCAGCGCACCTTTTCCAAAATCGCCCAGAAATACTGGAACCGACCGCCTCAGACCCAGCACCCGCAGGGAATTTGTGAAACCGGTCTTGCCGCTTCCGTAGTCACGCAGATCAACGCCCTTGTAGAAGCGCCCAATTATTAGGCCAACCGGTATCGCGCCAATAAGATAGCCGGCTGCAGCCGCGATCAAGACTTGCATCGTTGCCTACTCTTCCGCGCGGCTGCGGAAGATCATTTTTAGACCGGCGCCACGAAAGCCAAACTTCGCCCTTAGAGCATTCTCCAGGTAGCGCTGGTAGGCCCCACGCATCAACGACGCATCGTTTGTGAAAAAGACAAAGGTCGGTGGTTCGATCCTGGCTTGAGTGACGTACAGCAACTTCAGTCGGCGATGTCCGCCGGCCGGTGGTGGACGCCTTGCCATTGCCCCGCGGACAGCCGCATTTAGTTCGCTAGTCTGCACTCGTTTGCGCCGCTCTTCGCCGGAGGCGCGTACTTCCATTAGAAGGTCGTCTATGCCTTCGCCTTCGATAGCCGAAGTAAGGACCAACGGAATCCAAGTTGCGAAGCGCAGACGTCTGCGGATTTGACCGATAAACGCGGCAGGGTCTGTCTCATCTCTCAGCAGGTCCCATTTGTTGGCACAGAGCACAACTCCCGTGGAGTGCTCAAGCGCGAGGCCAACGACATGCAAATCCTGAGCGCGCAACCTCTGCGACGCATCGAATACCACCACGGCAACATCTGCGCGTTCCACCGCCTGGCGTGACCGCACCACGCTGTAGTGCTCAATCGAGCCTTCTATACGGCCGGGGCGGCGAATCCCTGCGGTGTCAATCAAGGTCATAGCTTCGCCGGCGTAGGCAAACGGGGAATCGATGGCGTCCCGGGTCGTGCCGGCGATCTCGCTCACGATCACGCGGTCCTCGCCCAGAATCGCGTTGGCAAGGGCAGACTTGCCGACATTGGGGCGTCCGATCAAGGCAATCTTGAGCCCCGTCGCGGATATCGCGTCTTCATCCGGAAGACTGGGAAAATGTTCCAGGATCGAGTCCAGCAATTCTCCAACACCGGCGCCGTTAAGCGCGCTTACCGCTTGCGGCTCAGCCAGACCTAATTCATAGAACTCGGTAGCCTGCTCGCTGCGCCGCATGTTGTCCGCCTTGTTCGCGACCAAAATTGTCGCGACCTCGGAGCGGCGCAATATCTCGGCGACTTCGTAATCAGCAGCCGTCATTCCTGCCTTCGCGTCTACGAGGAACAGCACCAGGGACGCCTCTGAAAGAGCCGTCCTGACTTGAGAGCGAATCTCATCCATGTATGCGCCCGACCCGGCCACGCTGGTTGGCTCCGAGACGCCACCGGTGTCGACGATGTCAAAATAGCGGCCTCGCCACTCCACCTCTTCGACCAGACGATCGCGAGTCGTACCGGGAATGTCTTCGACAATGGCCCGTCTGTTGCCAACCATGCGGTTAAAGAGCGCGGATTTCCCTACATTCGGCCGGCCAACAAGGGCAACCTGCGGCTTGGTTGCCGCGTCCGACGGAGCCAAAACCGTGTCTTCCATCATTCTGAGATCACGATCACAACTTGGGCTGGGTCGCTTGATACGAGTTCGACAACCGGCGGCGTCAAAATTATTGGCGTAAGAACATGAACACCCGGTTCGAGATCCGTAACGTCAACAGTCGCACTCACTGAGCTCGCATTTAATTCTTTCAAGGTTGGTAAATCCCCGGCCAAGATTAAGAGCAGCGAGGAGGTCTGCAAGTTTTCAGTCAACCCCTCACCAAGGCCCGTTACTCGTGGCGCAACAGTCAGGGCGATTTCGCCCTGTGTGGCGGAGATAGATAGAACCACGGTGACCGATTCTGGTTCTACCTGGATACCGGAAGGAAGCCGCAGTTCAACCGTCAAGGTAACGTCAGCGCTCAAACCATCCACGTTTATCGGCTCTGTCTTCAGTGTGGTCAAACCGCGGATCGCTTCGATTGCTCCTTGGACGGAAACCACAGAAGGTCTAACGCTGATCTCGACGATATTGAAGCCATCCGCAACACTACCTTGCACATCCGGAATAACGGATAGTGGCAGCGTCACCTCCTGTTGAGTAATTGTAACTTTTATGTCAATCATAATTGGCTCGATCAGCACGCCTCGGATGTCCACTCCTCGCGAGTCTTGCACCGTAAGAAATACCTGCCGATCCACGCTCGCCTGCAGTTCGTCGAGATTAATTTCGGCCACAGCCGTAGTGATCAATTCCACCAGGCTCACGGCTCCAGTCACCCGGACAACCCCCGGATCAAGGTCAATCGATGACAGTCTGAAACCCTGCTCTACTTCACCCACTACGTTGGCCACCACCGGAACCTGCTTGGTAGCGGAAGGCTCCAGCTCAACGGTCACAAGTGGTCGCTGAACCTGAACGATATCGACCTCTAAATTACTCGTGACCCGCGCAACCACCACTAGTTCAGCCGATCCATCGCGCAGTCCTCCCAAATCCACCTCGACCCGAAAGTCGGAGGTCGTCAGGCGCGCCAGCGTGTCGTCATAGGTGCTAATCTGCAACTTCACGGCCGGCGGACTAATTCGTGACACCGCCAAGCCATCTGGAACGTTTACGGCTTTAACTTCAATAAAGCCACCAAATTCCAATTGCCTTCGTGGCGTCTCCGCCTCTGTGACTACAATCCAGAGGATCAAGGCCGCCACCAGCGATACGATGGCCAGGGCAATCGGCGTGACGGTGAGCCTTCTCCGTGGCGCGGTCGCGCGTTGCACCTATCCGGCCTGCGAGGCTGGATCTTTGCGAAGTTCGTTGCCACGCCGGGTCGCCAAAGCCTCCAGGGTAGTTCGGACCCGGTTCTCATCGCTCAGTGCAATCAACCGTCCCTCTGAAGCTATAGAAACCGCCCCAACCTGCTCCGAAACAACAATCGCGATCGCGTCCGTCTGTTCGCTGATACCCAACGCCGCCCGATGCCGTGTACCAAGCCGAGAAGAGCCTCGGCCCGAAGACAGCGGCAGCGTGCACCCGGCCGCGACCATACGTTCGTCCCGAACAATCAGCGCTTTGTCATGCAGCGGCGAGTTCGGATAAAAAACACCTTCAATCAATTTTGCGTTGAGCCCAGCATCAATGCGTATTCCTGTCTCGATGAAGTCCTCAAGCCCGGTTCCCCGCTCCAGAACAATGATCGCGCCATGACGTTCGCTGGCCAGTTCCATGACCGCTGTTACGATCTCATCCAACGCATCATCATGCTCCGTATGCGAAAGCCAGCTGCGCACGCTACTGCGGCCCGCTTTCTCCAAAGCGCGTCTGATCTCAGGTTGGAAAATTACGATCATGCCGACAACTAGCCCGGGCAGTGAGTTTCTAATCAGGAAATTAATCACGCCAAGATCGAGAATGCGACCCAGCAAAAACAGAGCCAACACCATGGCGATTCCGCCACGCAGCAACGTCATAGCCGTCGTACCGCGAAGCGCCATTAGCAGCGCGTAAATTATCACCGCAATCAGCAGTACATCGAGAATCGCGGCGAAGCCATCAAGACGACCCAAGGAGTCCCGAGCGTCGTCGATTAATTGTTCCATGGATTTCCCCCGCTAGAGGGATCCCTCTTCTCCCATCAGCGCTGCGAGCAGGGCTTTCTGGGCGTGCAGCCGATTTTCCGCTTGATCAAACACGACGGATTGGGCGCTTTCAATCACCTCATCCACGGTTTCCTCACCACGATGAGCCGGCAGGTCATGCATGAATATCGCGTCCGGTTTCGCCAGCGACATCAGCTTCTCGTCCACTTGATAGCCCTGGAAAGCCTCCAGACGCTCCCGCCAAGCCGCTTCCTGCCCCATGGAGGTCCAGACATCGGTGTAGACAACGTCCGCTCCCCGAACCGCGACCTCCGGGTCGACCATTGTCTCCAACGAGCCACCGGTCCGCCGCGCCCAACCGATTGCGGCTTCTACGACCGCCGGCGGGAGGCTAAACCCATCCGGCGAAGCAACGGCCATATCCACCCCGGCCAAACCGGCAGCAATCGCCAACGACGACGCCACGTTATTTCCGTCACCGACAAAAGCAACGCGCACACCCTTCAAACTGCCTTTTTTCTCTCGAATCGTCAGGAGGTCGGCCAAAGCCTGACAGGGATGCTCCTCATCAGAAAGTGCATTGATTACCGGCACGTCGGCCGCTGCCGCCAGGTCCTGAAGCGCCTTTTGTGCATAGGTTCGCGCGACTATGCCGGATACGTAGCGGCTGAGGACTCTTGCAACGTCCGCCACTGGCTCTCGCTGCCCGAGGCCAACCTCTGCTTGCGAAAGATAGATGGCCGTGCCGCCGAGTTGCTTCATCCCCACCTCAAAGCTGACACGGGTCCGAAGCGATGGCTTCTCGAAAATCAGAGCAGCTGTTTTGCCAGATAGAACCGGCGGAGAACCGTCGCGCTTCATCGAAAGCGCGGTCCTGAGGATAAAATCCAATCCGTCTGGATCAAGGTCAGTTATGGAAAGCAGATCGCGGCCAAGCATAGCGTGGTTTTCTAATAATCAGAATAGAAGTTTGGAATAAAATGGTAGACCGAAGTATAACATGGCGCCTCTTTTAGTCTTCGCTCAAGAACCAGGCGCGACATGGCTTTTGGAGCCGGCATACCGCCTACTAATCCTGCCAAAATTCCATTGAGCCGCCAACAGCTATAGACGTATAGTGAAGTAACCCCGCCGCCCCGGAGTCCGCCAGCCTACAAAAGCTGGAGTTTGAGCAGGCCGGACGGCGAGAAGCAGTTGTGTCGCTTGCGGCAACTGTAGGCGCGGGGAGAGTTGGAGAACGATCCTCCGTGGCAGATACCCTCTATCGCAAGTGGCGTCCCCGCTCTTTTGCGGAACTCGCCGGGCAGGAACACGTTGCCACCACACTACAGAACGCTCTCGCGTCTGACCGGGTGGCTCACGCCTATCTATTCGCCGGACCTCGCGGCACGGGCAAGACCAGCACCGGCAGATTGCTCGGCAAAGCGCTGAATTGTCGAGACCGCCAGGGCGGCGAACCATGTAACCTCTGTGATTCCTGTAGCGACTTCCTGGCCGGCCGGGCGATGGACCTGATTGAATTGGACGCGGCCAGCAACCGCGGCATCGACGAAATCCGCAGCCTGCGCGACAAGGTTGCATTCGCGCCCGGGGCGGGCGATTTCAAGGTCTACCTCATTGACGAGGTCCACATGCTGACCGAGGCCGCATTTAACGCTTTACTAAAGACCCTTGAGGAACCGCCGCCACATGTCATTTTCATTCTTGCTACAACCGACGCTCACAAGGTTCCCGCGACCATAGCTTCGCGCTGTCAGCGTTTTGACTTTAGGCGAATTCCACTGGCCTCGGCTGTGGGCACTTTAAGCCAAATCTGTCAATCGGAAGGCATTTCTTGCGAGGACACCACGCTTGAAATGATCGCTCGGTCGAGCACGGGGAGCCTTCGCGACGCGATCAATCTCCTTGATCAGCTGGCAACATCCTACGCAAACGAGCTCACGGTTGAAGCGGTTCGCGGCGGCCTTGGCTTGATCGGCGACGAGCGCTCCAGCATTCTCGCCCGCCAATCAGTGACCAGTGATATTGCCGGCGGCTTGGCCCTCATTGCCTCGGTGCGCGATGACGGCCTTGATCTCCGCCAGTTCCAAAGGGAGCTGATCGAAGAGCTGCGAAATCTTCTTCTCGCCAAATCCGGCCTAAAGCCACACGAAGGCACGACCGCTGAACGATTTTATGAGATGCAGCAGGCCGTGGCAGACGTAACCACCCGGCAGATCCTTGTTGCGCTACGGGCCTTTGGAGAAGCAGATCTCAGGACGGACCCCAGCTCCACCCTCGCGCTCGACATCGCCCTTGCCGAGACTGCGCTTGGCCCTGCCGTTGAAGCAGTACCCTCGAATCAGGACACGCCCGCCCGTCGCGAGGCTGACAAGACCCCAAGCACCCCGCGCCAAGAGCAGTCAAAAGCGAAGGAATTGGCGGAGGATCACCTGGAGACAGCAGGTCTGCCAGTCAGCGCCTCAAGTCAGGCCGCGGCAAAAACTGACACCACCGAGCCCCAGACGCCAGCACAGCCGCCGACCCCAACTAAACCTGTCCACACAGAAGCATCCCCAAGCCTCGAGAGCGCCCGTCAATCAATGCAGGAGATTTACGATCGCACCCGGGCGGCAAACGTCCGCGTCGCCGCCTTAATCAATAGCGTCTGCGATATCATTGAGGTTGACGATGCCAATCTAACCTTAGGGTTTCGATTCGAGGCGCATCTCACGAAAGCAACAGCGCCGGAGAGCTTACAACTCCTGACAGAAACTGTTTCAGCAGTGATCGGCCGGCCGATGACGGTGAAGTGTATTCAAGACCCAAGCATTGAGTCCTGGCGGCAGCGAGATGCAGCCAACCGAAATCCGTTAGTACGAGCGGCCCAGGAGATGGGCGCGCGCGTCCTTTCTACCGATACATCAACTGATCAGCCAGAAGAGTAGCCTACGGAGATCAACGATGAACAAAGACATGATGGCAAAGTTCGGCCAAATGCAAGAGCAGCTCCAGAAGGCTCAGGAGGAAATCGAGAACCGGGTTGCCAAGGGCACGGCCGGCGGCGGCGCCGTCAACGTGGAAATCAGCGGCGCGTACAGGGTGAAGTCTCTCAACATTGACCCAGATGTCATTGACCCTGACGACCTCGGCATGCTCGAGGACCTGGTCAGTGCGGCGGTGAATGACGCGCTGCAGCAAGTACAGGGGTTCCAATCAGACCAGCTCTCCGGCTTAACCGGTGGACTTGGGATACCCGGCCTTCCCGGGCAGGAAGCACCCGGTGGACTGGCAGAGGGTGCTGCTCCGCCTCCATCAAATCGCGCCTCGAGGCGCGCCAGCAAAAGGTAGCCAGTGAACGAGTCGCCGTCGTTTGAAGGCAGGACAGCCGCGCCGGTTGCTCGGCTGATCGAAGAGCTACACCGTCTCCCAGGAATAGGACCTAAAGGGGCCCAGCGCCTCGCCTATCACTTGCTGCGGGCCTCGTCGGCGGAGGCCAAGGCTTTGGCCCTGGCCATCACCGACGTCAAGGAAAAAATCATTTTCTGTGGCGTTTGTCAGAACATCACCGAACTAGATCCCTGCCTAATTTGCTCCGACTCAAGCCGCGACCTAAGCATCATTTGCGTAGTCGAGGAACCACTGGATATTCTGGCGCTCGAACGCGCCAGGGGATTTCACGGTCTCTATCACGTGCTGCATGGTGCGATTTCGCCGATTGAAGGCGTTGGTCCCGAACAGCTCAAAATCCGTGAATTACTGGAACGTCTGCGCGACGGTGCCGTAAACGAAGTAATCATGGCCACAAATCCAAACCTTGAAGGTGAGGCGACCGCCATGTACGTAAGCCGCTTGCTGCAGCCGCTCGGCGTCCGGGTTTCGCGACTGGCTCGCGGCCTACCCATGGGTAGCGACTTAGAATACGCCGATGACCTGACTCTGTCGCGGGCCCTGGAGAACCGTCAGGAGCTTTAGGATGACCCAGGCGGCCGGCTCCAACCTCGTCTATGGGCGGGAAACCGCCTGATGGCGCGACCACGCGTATACAAGACTCAGGCGATTGTCTTGCGACAGCGCAAACTCGGCGAAGCAGACAAGATCATTACCCTCTACTGCGCTCACATGGGCAAGGTAGATGCCGTGGCCAAGGGTATCCGTCGCACCAAGAGCCGCTTGGCCGGACACCTGGAGCCTTTGACCTTAGGCTCCTACCTTCTGGCAGAAGGTCGCAACCTTGATGTCATTACCCAAGCTGAGACAGTCGATGCTTTCCCCAGCGTCCGCACCGATCTCGATAGACTCAGCCGCGGCATTTATTGCACGGAATTGGTCGATCGGCTGGTTCCTCTGCGCTCGGAGGGCAATCCAATCTTCCGGCTGCTGCAAGAAACCCTTTCACTTCTCGATCGGCAGGATGCTATCGACTTGGCAGTTCGCCGTTTCGAAATGCGCTTGCTAGACCAACTCGGCTATCGGCCAGAGATGAATAAGTGTGCCGTCTGCGACAGCCGTCTAGAGCCAGGCCAGAATTTCTGGAGCCCAGCCGCTGGCGGAATTGTTGGACCCGAGTGTGCCGACGATTCTCTTAGTCTCAGACTGGTCAGCGTCAACGCAATCAAAGTCCTGCGCATCCTACAAAAGGGGTCCTTCGCCGATGCCGCTCGGCTGAATCTTGAACCAGTTCTGGCGTCGGAAATCGAGTCATGTATGGAGGCACAAGTCCACTTTGCTCTCGATCGTGACGTGCGCAGCGCTGGATTTGTGGAAACTCTGAGAAAAGGTGAGAGGAGCGTTTCCGGCTCCGGGTAGCGCCATTTCGGATTCAAGCATAGTTACTCTTGCCGGGCGTAAACCACGCGGCACGCGAATCACGTATTATCTAAAGAGGTAAAGTCAGAATTACATCAAAAGGAGGCTTGTAGTGCCCCTATACGAGTACTACTGCGAAAACTGCGAGGGGATTTTTGACGCGCTGCGTTCGATGCGCGAGGCGGCTGACCCGTCGCCATGCCCCGTATGTGATGGGGACGCCGCCCGAATTATGCCGACCTCATTTACAGCTTTTAGCTTCCGTGACGGCTTACCGCGCCGCATCCCTGACCAGGGCACCCACTGGCACCTCGGCAAGCGAGTCTCCAAGCCTATCACTGGCGAGGGCGTTGCCCATGAGCACCCGGAAGTGAAAACTGAGAGTCACCCGGACAACGTAACCAAGTACGTTGCAAAGGGCGACAAAGCAAACCAGAAAGAAAAACGCCGCCTTGAGAGACGCCATCTCGAAATGCTTACAGAATCAAAAGTCCCGGTTGCCCGCGGCAAAGACGGGCCTGTAGTTTCACCAAAAGAGGGCTCCAGCGGACACGTCGACTAAGCGCTTTTAGAAGTTAAAAAGGGTTTGGAAGGCTAAAAGCGCCTCAAGGTCACCCAATTAGCGACATCGATTAGCGACTCCTTCGCCTCTGAGCCATCGATCGGCGCCAGTGCCGCGACAGCCTTGTCGCGGAAATCGCAGGCAACCGTGTAGGACTCATCGAGTACATCCGAATCACGGATCATTTCTAGCGCTCGCCGCAAGTTCTCAGCCCTCTGCTTCCCAGAAAAATATCTCTTCACCGGGTTTTTATCCGGATTTCGTTCGATGAACAGCAGCGCCGGCAGGGTCAGCGTGCCCTGCATCAGGTCACTTCCCGCCGGTTTACCCAGCTCGGCCTCATCTCCCGTATAGTCGAGGATGTCATCAACAATCTGGAAAGCCATGCCAAGGTTCTCGCCATAGTCGCCAAGGGCGGTAACTTCAACCTCCAGCAGGCCACCGATCATTCCGCCTCCCTCAGCCGCCGTGGCAAAGAGTGAAGCCGTCTTGCCGGCGATGCGATTGAAGTATTCCATCGTCGATTGGCCATAGCTGTAGGCGCTCATGTCCTGGTGCAGTTCACCCCTGGCCATCCGCATGAGCGTTCGAGCAAAAAGGCGAATCACATCAATGTTGCCAGTCCGCGCAACCAGCTCGGCCGCGTGGGCAAACATGTAATCACCAACCATGACCGTTGCGGCATTATCAATTTGGGAATTGGTCGTGGCTTGTCCGCGCCGGGTAGACGCCGCGTCGATCACATCGTCGTGTACCAACGTCGCTGAATGCAGGAGTTCGATTGATGCGGCCAAAGGCACCAGGGCACCCAGTTCGTAGCCTCCGAGACGACCGCCAAGCAGGGCAAGCGCCGGCCTTACTCGCTTGCCGCCAGCATTGAGAACTTGATCCATTGCCTTGGCTAGGACCGGAAAGTCGGCGGGGCTGAGCGAGTTCAGAGTCTCGTCGACTAGCCGGAGGTCATCGCGAACCGGACCATAAAGAGTCATCGAAACTGTTGTCGTACTCAAATCGAAGCCCTCGTAAAGGGTTTTGCCGGCTCGCTAGCCTGAAGTTGAAACAGGCGCAAGGCATTATTGGTGGTCACACTAGCCACTTCCGTCTCGTCGATTCCCCGCAATTCGCACAACTGTCTCGCTGCCTCGCGGACGAAAGCTGGCTCATTGCGCTTCCCCCGAAAGGCCTGTGGCGCCCCGTATGGAGAGTCTGTCTCGATCACAAGGAACTCTAGCGGGACCGCCTTCGCCACCTCGCGTGTCAACTCCGCCTTGGGATACGTAACCGACGTATGAATCGAAATCATGAACCCCAATTCAACATATTCTAGGGCTTCCTCGACCGTACTGGAAAAGTAGTGCAAAACGCCAACCGGCCGGCTGCCAAAGCTGGTGTACGCACGGCGCGCCCAAGGCTGCAGCAGCGGACGCATTTGGTCCCAAGCGTCACGGCAGTGAATCACTACCGGCTTTGCCCGCTTCTCGGCCAAGGAAAGCATAACCTGGAAGGCTTCAATTTGAATTTCGGGGTCTGAGTGAAGCCGAAAGAAGTCCAGGCCAATTTCGCCAACCGCGACAACCTTTGGGTGGCCAAGTAGAGTTTCGATCTCCCCGACCGCGGCTTGCGTCAGACTGTCGGCCTCGTGGGGGTGGCAGCCTGCGGTCGCAAAGATGCCGGCGTAATCCTCCGTCATCGCGATTGCGCTTTGGGCGGTCGCAAGATCCACCGCGGGTACGATTATCTGACCGACCCCTGCTTGGTTGGCACGCTCAAGGACGGCCCCAATATCATCCTGGAACTCGCTTCCCTGAAGATGGGCATGAGTGTCGACAAGAGGGTTCAAGTCTGAGCGCCACTTTCAGCCTCTATTAGCTCAAGCTTTTTGAACAAGGGCTCCGGTGGAAGCAGCGATGTCTCGGCTCGAGGCCTTTTGACCGACCAGCCGTCGGCATCAAGCGACGAATCGTGACCAAGCAGCGAGTGCAATTTCGTGGAAGAAAACGGGAGGTACGGGTAGAAAGCGACCTTTAGCGCCTCGATCGCTCCAAGAGCCGCGTAGAGGCTCCGCGCCGCGCTTTGCGGATCAGTTTCGCGGGTTTTCCAGGGCTCTTCCTGGTTGAGGTATCGGTTCGTCTCCGTGGCGTAGGCCAGCGCGGCGCGCAATCCTTCACGGAAACGGCAGGCAGCAATGCTGGCCCCCACGGACCGCAGCATCTCCTCCCCCTGACTGAGGAGGGTTTCATCGGCCTCGTTCAAGCTCCCGGGGTTGGGTATTCGCCCATCGAAGGTCCGGAACGTCATCGTCAGGACCCGGTTAACCAGATTTCCCCAGGTGGAGACCAATTCCTCGTTGTTGCGACGCACCAGATCCGCATCGCTAAACTCACTATCGCTGGTCTCAGGCATGATTGCCGCCAAATAGTAGCGGATCGTGTCGGGGTCGAAGCGATCGAGGTAGTGAGGCACGAACGGCGCCGTTCCCAAGCTCGTGCTGGCCTTGCTACCCATGAAATTGACGTACTGGTTGCCCGGTACGTCATCGGGAAGATTCAGACCGCCATGGGCCATGAGCCAGGCCGGGAAAAGCAGGGTGTGGAAGACGATGTTGTCCTTGCCGATGAAGTAGTACGTTTTCGCCTCTGATGATTCAAAGAAATCACGCCAGGCGTCTAGCGAACCTTGTTCCTTGGCCCATTCCTTTGCGGCTGAGATATAGCCCAACAAGGCCTCGTACCAAACGTAGATTCTCTTGCCCTCGCCAAGGTCATCCACTGGCACCGGCACTCCCCATTCAAGATCCCGAGTGATCGCCCGATCAGGAAGCCCTTCTTTGACAAGACCAAGAGAGAAATTGAGGACGTGCGAGCGCCAGTGTCCTTTGTCGGTTGAGAGCCAACCTAGCAGCGGCTCAGTGAACGAGGAGAATCGGAAAAAGAAGTGCTCTGTTTCACGTAGTTCGGGCCTACTGCCGGTGAACCGGCTACGTGGCGAAATCAGGTCGGTCGCATCCAGCGTGGATCCGCAGTTGTCACACTGGTCACCTCGCGCGCCGTCGTAATCGCAGCGCGGGCAGGTTCCTTCCACGTATCGGTCCGGCAAGAATCGGCCAGCCTCCGAGTCGAAGAACTGCAACATGGAGTCCTTGTATATGAATCCTTTTTCGAGCAGTTGCATGAAAAAGTCCTGCACGGTCTGACGATGATTCTCAGTCCCGGTTGTCGTGAACAGATCGAAGGAAATTCCCAAACGCTGCCAGTTGTCCTTAAATTCTGGAAGATAGCGGTCGACGATCGCCTGCGGAGTCGTTCCCTCTTGCTCGGCGCGCACCATGATTGGGGTGCCGTGTTGATCGGCGCCCGAAACCATCAGGACGCGATTTCCGGCAGCGCGGTGATAGCGCGCGAAAATGTCGGAGGGCAAGTAAGCGCCAGCAATCTGGCCAAGGTGTAACGAACCGTTCGCATAGGGCCACGCCACACCGATGAAAATCGTCTCCGCCAAGAGTTATTAGCCCCTTTTAGAAAGCTTGGTCATTTTAGCATAGGGCCCTGGTCAGCCTAGCGGCTCCAGGGCTCCGAATCAGTACCGCGGTGACCAGAAATTAGCTGCCCAGGCACGAGTTCAAGGCACGTTCGACCGCGGCATCAGCGCTCGGTTCTATCGTGCGCGGATCGAGCAAGATTTCGTCATGGTCGACTCTGGCTACAATCGCCGGCTGCCCATCGCGCAGCCGCCTTGAAATCTCTCCAGCGTCGATGCCCGCCTGTGATGGAATCGCCAGTAGACGCGTCGGCAGGCTCTCCTCAGGAAGGCTACCTCCGCCAACCATTGATCGTCCCTCTATTACTTTTGCCCCGTGCCCAACCGCCCGGACCCAACGCCGTGCTCGACGTTGGATGACATCCAATGGCGTAGAAATCATGCGCCAGATCGGAATTGCCTCCTCGGGCTCACCCTTCACGTAATGCAGCAAGGTCGCGTTCAAAGCCGCGATCGTCGCCTTATCTAAACGAACCGCGCGCGCCAGCGGATGCTTCCGAAGCGTCTCCAAGATGCTGGCTTTGCCAACGATGATTCCCGCCTGGGGCCCGCCAAGCAATTTATCGCCCGAGAACAGAACCACGTCTGCTCCAGCCGCAAGGCTTTCTTGTGGGGTCGGCTCGGCCGGCAGACCGTAGGCACGCGTGTCAAGCAGGCAGCCGCTACCGAGGTCGTCTAATAGAAGCAGACCGCGAGACTGACTCAGCTCGGCCAGCTCATCGATCGTCGCTGCGGCGGTAAATCCACCGATGCGAAAATTGCTGGCATGCACCCGCATCAGTCCAATCGTTTGCTCGGTGATCGCATCCTCGTAATCTCGCAAGTACGTACGATTCGTCGTTCCGACTTCTACCAGTCTTACACCGCTCTGCCGCATCACGTCGGGGATGCGGAAGCCACCACCGATCTCGACCAGCTGGCCGCGCGAGATGATCACCTCGCGTTCGTGCGCCAGGGCGGACAAAGCCAGGAGCAGTGCCGAAGCGTTGTTGTTGACCGCCAGGGCGGCCTCGGCACCTGTCACCCAGCATAGCAGCGATTCAACGTGTGAATGCCTGCTGCCCCGCTCACCCGGACCGAGATCGAATTCCAGGTTGCTATAGCCGCGGCTCACAGCCGCCATCGCCTCGATTGCCGCGCTGGATAGCGGCGCCCGGCCGAGGTTCGTGTGAATTATCACGCCGGTAGCGTTGATCACCGGCTGCAAGCTGGCACGCAACGATGCGTAAGCTCGCTCCAAAGTCGCCGCGGCCACGAGGTCAAGTGCCGTATCCGGCTGGCGGCCCCCGGAGATCGCGTCTCGCCTCCCTGCTAACTCCTCCTTCGCCGCGGCAGCAACGACGCCGATGCCAAGCTCTGAGGCCGCCACGCGTAGCGACTCAACACCCAAAAGCTTGTCGACCGAGGGCAATCGCCGGTAGCTGGAATTGGTCATAAAATCGATTCTACAGGCTCAAGAAGCCCCACGGGCCCAATCCGCTCAACCCTCGCCGGTTTGACCCCTAGATGCACCATCAGTAGGATTCGGCTTAACCCCATAAGGAGAAAAACTTGCAGAACTTACGCATTCCCGGACCAACTCCGTGCCCTCCAGAAACCCTGGATCAGCTTTCCCAACAGATGATTAACCACCGTGGACCCGAGTTCGCGGCGATGCAACGCAGAATCGTGGCGCGGCTAAAAAGTTTCTTCCGTACCGAAAACGAAGTCTCAATCCTGACCAGTTCAGGGACCAGTGCGATGGAAGCATCACTTGTAAATGTGCTATCCCCTGGCGACCACGTTCTCTGCGTTTCGATTGGTGAATTCGGCGAGCGCTTCGCCACGATTGCTGGCGTCTACGGGGCGGAAGTCACGAAGCTGGATTTCGACCCGGGCACGGCCGCCGACCCCAAAGCGGTCGCGGAAGCTCTGGCCGCTGACCCGGAATTCAAAGCCGTGCTCGTAACTCACAACGAAACCTCCACCGGCGTGACTAACGATGTCGCCGCCATCGGCGCCGCGATTCGTGCCGTGGCCCCTGAGGTGCTTTACATCGTCGATGCAATCAGCAGCCTCGGATGCCTGCCCTTTGCCACGGACGCTTGGAGCATTGATGTCGCCTCTACCTGCTCGCAAAAGGGGTTCATGATTCCGCCGGGTTTGGCGTTCGTCACCATGAGTCCGCGCGCCTGGCAGGCCTATGAGACAGCGAAGATGCCGAAGTTCTACCTCGATTTGGGCAAATACAGGAGCTTCTCGGAACGTGGTCAGCCGCCCTTTACGCCCGCTATTTCGCTGTACTACGGCCTCGACAAGGCGCTGGAGATGATGGAAGCCGAGGGCTTTGAGCAAGTCAACGCGCGCCACGCCGCTATTGGTGAGTACACCCGCGGCAAGGCCCAAGACCTCGGCCTGAAAATCCTCGCCGAAGGTCCGGAAGCGTCCAACACGGTCACCAGTATCCGAATGCCGGATGGCGTGGATGCCGCCGATCTTTTGAAACTCCTCAACACTGAGTTCGATACGGTTCTCGCGGCCGGTCAAGGCAAACTGATGGGGAAAATCGTGCGCATCGGCCACATGGGAATGACCGAAACCAAAGACATTGACGCGGCGGCTTCTGCTTTGGAAGCCGCGCTTGACCGATTGGGTTATAAAAAGCCCGTGTCGGTCGGCGGCAACTAGGCCTCGCGGCCTGTGGCCAAAGTACTCGTCACCGATAAAATAGCCGAAGACGGTCTAGCAATTTTGCGGACCGAGGCGGAAGTCGATGTCCGCCTTGGCATATCTCCCGAAGACCTCATACAGACGATTCCGGATTACCAGGCCCTGGTGGTTCGCAGCGAGACCAAGGTCACCGCTGATGTCTTCGCCGCCACCAACCAACTACTCGTTGTCGGCCGTGCCGGTGTCGGAGTCGATAACATTGACCTCGACGCTGCCACGCAAAGCGGTGCCATCGTTGTCAACGCGCCCGAAGGCAACACAATCGCGGCTGCCGAACACACGATAGCGCTAATGCTAGCCCTAGCTCGGCATGTGCCTGAAGGACACTCCTCCCTCAGTTCTGGCGCCTGGGATCGCTCCAAATTTCTCGGGGTCGAGTTGCGGGGCAAAACGATGGGCATCATCGGCCTTGGCCGTGTCGGAATGGAAGTTGCCCGCCGGGCCCGGGGCTTGGAGATGAGCGTCGTTGCCCATGACCCATTTGTGTCGACAGAACGGGCTCGAGCGCTGAACATCCGGCTGATGACCAAAGAGAAGGTGGTTGAAGAAAGCGATTTTCTGACAATTCACGTGCCTCTGTCCGCAACCAGTCCAACCCTGATTGGCGAATCCGAATTCAAGCTGGCCAAGCCAACCCTGCGGATCATAAACGTGTCCCGGGGCGGGCAAGTAGATGAGGCAGCGTTGATCGCTGCCCTTGACAGCAACCGGGTTGCCGGCGCGGCAATCGATGTCTTTGAGCAAGAGCCACCTCCCATGGACCTCCCAGTCCTCAAACACCCCAAGGTCATCGTCACTCCCCACCTGGGAGCGTCCACCGCCGAGGCACAGGAGCGCGTTGCAGTAGACGTAGCGCACCAGGTCCTGGCGGTCCTACGCGGTGAGCCAGCTCTTTATGCCGTCAATCTGCCGTTCATGGCGGCCGACACATTCAAACAAATTTCGCCCTACCTCCAGGCGGCAACCCAGGCAGCATCTCTGGCCACGCAAATCTCGACCGGGCAGTTCGAAGCTATAGAGATCGAATACCTCGGAGAATTAGCAAACCTTGAGGTCGGCCCGATAAAATCCGCCATCGTTCAAGCCCTGCTGGCCCCGATTGGTGAAGAAAACGTGACGCTGGTCAACGCGGGCCTAATTGCCGACCAACGAGGCATCAAGGTTTCCGAACGCAAGGGGCCTTCCGAGGGCATTTACAAAGACCTTATTCGCATCCATGTCGTCACCAGCGACGCAAAAACAACCGTCTCGGCCACCACTGCGGAAGACGGCCCGCACATCGTAGAAATCGACGACTTCTGGCTTGACATCTCGCCCGGTGCTGGCAATCTTCTGTTTTGCGAGAACGTCGACCAACCGGGAATGATCGGCAAAATCGGCACCTTCCTCGGTCAAAAAGACATCAACATTAGCTCGATGAGGGTCGGGCGGGAAAGTGTCAGAGGACGCGCACTTATGGTGATTGGCCTCGACGATGACCTCAATGCTGAAACACTTTCAGAACTCACCCGAATCCCGAACATTCTGACCGCCCTCACGGCGCGCATTTAACTTGCGGGCGTGCTAATTTGTGCCTAGCAAGGCACCGCGGCGGCGAAGGCAACCAGGAAAGCATGACGTATCCCAAGCTATTGGTGGCAATAGCGAAGCAGGTCTCATAGCTGTCTAAATCGGGCCAAGGAGCAGGTCATAGCAACTAATATCAGCGAAGCGCAGATCATAGCTCGCGCCGACGCGCTCCGAGATAGCGAACCCGATCCATTTGTCGCCCAAGCGGAGGATGTCGGTCCCCATATCCTTGCCGTCCGTGAAACCTTAGAGGCCTTGGCCAGCGCCGGAAATTCGCTGCAGGGTCCCGGAATCAGCTACCTTGGCGAGGCCGCCAGCCGCCAGGTGCGCTTTGCCCGTGCCCGCATGGATCACGACCGCAAGGCGGCCCTGGAAATTCTCACCACCTTGTTCAGGCTCGGCACGCCGCCACGGCCAGATGGCCGCTACGAAGGTGAACTGATCGGGCTTTCAACCGGCCTTCTTTCCGATCCATTCTTCGAATGGCTGGGCCGCATGTATCTTCCTTGGCTGGGAAAGACCTTTGATGCCACGACCGGGGCAGGAGACAACATTTTTACCGACAATGCCTGGTCTAAAGCAACCGGAAAGCTTGGTTGGCCCGAGTACCGGGTGCATGATGAGTCTGCTCCGGACACAGTCCGAGTCTTCCCATTTCAAACCGAAGTGGCTGAGGCGGTCGAAGACGAAGGCCTCTCCGTACTGCGTCTGGCTTACGCCGAGGTTCCGAACCCCCTGCCGCTGCGACGCGTCGTCGATGAGCTCGTCGAGCTGCCCGGTGGCTACCTACTCGGCAAGGCACACATGCGTGGGCTGCGTGAATTTCGGCGCGTCTGCTTTTTCGGCCTACTTCCACCTCGGTAGGCTCCCTCGGGAGGTCCGTCGGACTCCAGGTTGGTTCCATAACCAACCTCATTAGCAGCCGAACCATCTTAATCGCCGCAACCAATCGTGGTCTCCTCATGGCATCGGATCATTTCGAGGCGCCTGCTAGTACAATCAACATTGGGTTGAGCGAGACTATTCACAAACCCGCCCCTGGACTTTGGGGTGGAAATACTGCCGGTTTATGCAACAGATGAGGTCAACGCTATGCCAACCGAAGTAAGCGATTTCGAAACGCAGGTAATTGCCCAGAGCTTCGAGAAGCCGGTTCTGGTCGATTTTTGGGCCCCTTGGTGCGGCCCCTGCCGTATGCTAGGACCGATTTTGGAAAATTTGGCCGAAGAAGAATCGGACAAATGGGAACTCGCCAAACTGAACACCGACGAGAATCAAGAAATTGCCCAGCGCTTTGGAATCATGAGCATCCCGGCCGTCAAGCTGTTCAGTGACGGCGAAGTCGTCGATGAATTTATCGGCGCCCTGCCGGAAGCTTCTGTCAGAACCTGGCTCTCCGCCGCGCTTCCCAGTGAGCAAACGTCCGTAGTCGAAGAAGCAAGACAGGTCTTGTCCACCGATCCAGAGAGGGCAACTCAGCTTCTGGCCTCTGTAATTGAAAACGAGCCCGACAATATCGCTGCTCGGACTCTCCTCGCCCAGGCCCTGGTATTCGACGACCCGGAGCGGGCTTTGGCCGAGATTGACGGCCTTGACCTGACCGACGCCGCACTTTTCCAGCGGGCTGAAGCTGTTCGGTTAGTTGCCCTCCTGCCAGCGGCATCAGCAGCTGCAGCGGAGGAACCCGGCAAGGAAGCCTATGTCGAGGCTGCCGCGCTGATCGTCGCCAAGGAGTTCGAAAACGGGTTTGAAAAGCTGATTGCCGTTGTCCGGCTCAATCGCGACCTCGATAACCAGGGCGCCAGACGGACCTGCCTCGCCCTATTCACCCTGCTCGGCGATGACCATGACTTGACGCGAAAGTACCGCCGGACATTGGAAAGAGCCCTGTTTTAGCCGAGTCCGGAGCATTCAGCACAGTGCGGCTCGGCTCGAACAAATCTCGACCGATTAGTGACAGAGTGTGAACTATGAACGAATGGCCCGCAAGCCAATGGCGAGAGCGAAACGAGAAAGTAATTGCCGAGTTTCGAGCCAACGGCGGTAATCAGACTAGTGCCAACCCTCTGCTGTTGCTGACGACGAATGGCGCCAAGAGCGGCCGTCCGCACATTACTCCCCTCATGTACCTGTCCGAGGGCGACCGTTTTGTGGTATTCGCCTCCAAGGGTGGCAACCCCACCCATCCCGCCTGGTATCACAACTTGGTTGCCAATCCGACGGTGACGGTTGAGGTCAGCGGTGACACTTTTGAAGCGGAAGCCGTGATCGCGGAGCCAGCAGAACGCGATCGCATTTACGCGCTGCAGGCCGAGATATTCCCCATGTTTGCCGATTACCAGGCCAAGACCGAGCGGAAGATCCCCGTGGTCATTTTGGAGCGCCAAGCGGACCAGCCCCGCAGCTAAAAATACGTGCCCAGAGGCATCGCCAACTAGCGCTCGCCTCTCGAAAGAAGCTCCGTAGCCCGCTAGTCGGCTAATCTCTCAGCTAAGGTAATATGCTCAGACGGGCCCGCAGCGCGAGCATCTTTGGAACAGCGAAAGGACGGCCTTCAAATCTCCGACAGCCCAGCCGCAAAATCCGATCTGAATTATCAAGTTCTCGGGCCCAGAATAGTTGCCGCCATCATCGACATGGTAATCCTTGGCATCCTGTTCGGAGTCCTAGTTGCCCTCTTCGGCGAATCCGGTAGCGACGGCGACTCCGGCTTCAACTTCAGCCTAACCGGCCTTGCATTCCTCCTTGACCTGGTAGCCACCTTTGCCTATTTTTTCTTTTTCGAGGGGATGACCGGCGCGACCCTGGGCAAGCGAGCCCTGGGGCTCACGGTCGTCAAAGCGGACGGGTCGGCTTGTGACCCGGCGGCTGCGGCAATTCGAACCGTGCTTCGCCTTGTCGACGGCTTGCCAATCTTCTATCTGTTCGGCTTTTTCATTGCCGCATTGACCCCAAAGAATCAGCGCCTTGGCGATCTAGCAGCGGGTACGCTGGTTGTTTCCAACGCCTCGCGCAAGGCTTCGCCGGCGTCCGAGGCGGCGAACGCGCCAGAAACCGCTGACGCTCTCAGAGATCTGGCAAAACTCCATGCCGAAGGCGTACGCACCGACGACGAGTACGAAGACAAGCGGCGCCGCTTGGTCGAGAAGCTCTGAGAATCCCGGAAATCATAAAGCTGACCGGTGCTGAATGGCCCTGGCGGGCCGCGGCAGTTGTCGGCATAATTTCCTTTGAAGCAATTGAGTGATTCCGGCGTTCAGGAGGGTTCAAGGTGGCGCACGTTACAACATTCCGTCTAAAGGCTCAGGCTGGCAAGGGTGATTCAGTGCTCGGCATGTTTGACCGCTGGGGGCAGGAGCAGAAATCCCGGGCGACAGGCTACGAGATGTCCGCCATTATCAGGAGTAACGAAAACCCGGACGATCTGATGGCCGTCGTCCGATTCGATACGACGGCGAACTACGATGCCAACTCCGGCCGGCCGGAGCAAGGAGCCTGGTTTCAAGAACTCAGGGCCCTGCTTGCCGGAGACCCAGAATGGTTTGACGGCACGGTCGCCTTGGAGGATCGAGCCTAGCTAAAGTTGCCGGGTCGACTGCTTGCTCGCTCTGCCCTCGCGGGAACCGTAGGCCGACTTCGCCGGACGGCAAATATCAGATCGAAACAAAGTCTGCTGGTGGGCCCGGCAGGGATCGAACCTGCGACCAAACGGTTATGAGCCGTCCGCTCTACCACTGAGCTACGAGCCCGATGTTTGAATCCTAGCATACGATTTCAGGGAAACTCTGAGGCATGGTTTCGTCCGTGAGCCGCTTGCTCCTTGCCCCTGGGGTTCTACAAACGCAGCTCGCTGGAGTGGCCAGGGAACAGGCGTGACTTGGGGTCGATGAAGCGCTTGGCGGCGTTGGCAGCGACGGTGCCCTGGGCGAAGCCGGTGACGATCAGGTTCATCGCTTCACCACCTTCAACCGAGGCGATATCTCCGGCTGCGAAAACGCCCTTCAGATTGGTTTCCATAAAGCCGTCGGCCTGGAGGTGGCGGGCATCCGCCTGAGTTATACCCCAGCCTTCGATCGGGCCCATCGATGCCTTGAAGCCGATGCTGATCAGCACCAGATCGACCTCGAGTTCGCGTTCCTCACCGGTTTTGCTATTGAAAATGGTGGCGCCCTCAACGCTACTTTCGCCAAAGACCCGCTTCAGCTCCCAAAATGTGCTCATCGGAATATCGGATGCACGCACAGCGGCCAGGCTCGCCTCATGCGCACGAAACTCGTCTCGCCGGTGGATCAGTTCGATGCTGGAAGCCCAGTCCTTGAGGTTCAGGCACCAGTCGATAGCAGTGTCACCGCCGCCAATAATCAGCACCCGCTTGCCACGGAACGGCCGCTTGTTCTTGACAAAGTAGTGGACACCCTTGCCCTCGAATTCATCCACTCCGGGCCGGTCCAGCTTGTTGGGTGCAAAGGCCCCCACGCCGGCGGTTATCAGGACTGTCTTTGTGAAGTGTGAGTTGTTGTTGTGGGTGCCAACCCGCCAAACTTCCTCGTCCTCAACCGTTGCCCGAGTCAGCACCTCGGCGCGCTCTTCAAAGACGTAGGTTGGCTCGAATAGGTTGCATTGCTCGACCAGCAGCGGCACCAGGTCCTTGGCCAGGATCTTGGGGAAACCGGGCACGTCGTAGATGTATTTCTCTGGATACAGGACGCTTAGCTGGCCGCCCGCCTCCGGCAGCGAATCGATAATCTTCGTAGACATGCCGCGCAGCCCGGCGTAAAAAGCACTAAACAGGCCGGTCGGGCCGGCGCCGATGATTGTCAGGTCATAGATTTCTTTGTCCGCCATGTGCTCCTCTGTTATGTACAGTTTCTATGGCTCGTAGAACCAATTATAGGTGACACCGCTTCTTTGGCGGAGCATTCTGCCCGTTTTCGCCATGATACGATTCCTCCCATTGCCACACCATTAGCCAAAGTACTTATTGGGCCGCGCACGACATGAAAGAAAACCTAGCTTTTGCTCCGACCCTGCGCCACATGCTCGCGAAAGCCGCGACAGGTATACCCGAGGGCCAGAACTGGGTCTATGAGCCGAAATGGGATGGCTTTCGAGCGCTGGTGTTTTTCGATGGAGAGCAGGTCCAGCTGCAAAGTCGCGATCTCAAGCCGCTAAATCGCTACTTCCCAGAACTCGAGGCGGCGCTAAAGCGGGTCCTGCCATCACCCTCGATACTCGACGGCGAAATCGTAATCGCTACTGACAAAGGCCTCGACTTCGATGCGCTGCAAATGCGGATCCATCCGGCAGAGTCCCGCGTCCGGCTCTTGGCAGAGCAGGCGCCGGCGGCATTTGTCGCCTTTGACCTCCTGGCTCTCGGCCGGGACGACCTGCGCTCTCAGCCGCTTGCCGAACGCCGCCGGCTCTTGGCCGAGACGCTAGCAGCGGTTAGCCCACCGGTTTACCTGACCCCGTCAACCAGCGACCGCTCCGTGGCGGCTGACTGGTTCGAGAGATTTGAGGGTGCCGGGCTGGATGGCGTTGTTGCCAAGCTCACCGGAGATTCTTACAAGCCCGGGCAGCGCGGCTGGATCAAGATTAAGCACAAACGCAGCCTGGATTGCGTTATCGGCGGTTTTCGCTGGAATCGAGGCGAGGAAGGCCGCTCGGTTGGCTCGTTGTTGCTCGGCCTCCATGACGCCCATGGCGCCCTGCATCACGTCGGCCACACGTCCAGCTTCAAGGCGCAGGAAAAACGTGATCTGGTCGCCAAGCTGGCGGACTTTATTTCACAAGACGCCAGTGGAGGCTTCGGCCAAGGCCGGACGCCGGGCGAACCGAGCCGTTGGACCGGGGGCCGGGACATGAGCTGGGTACGATTACGCCCTGATCTGGTCTGTGAAGTTAGCTTTGACCAACTGCAGGGCGATCGGCTACGCCACGCCGCCACATTCCAGCGCTGGCGTCTCGACAAGACACCAGCAGAATGCAGCTTTGACCAGATCGCGGTTGTGCCAGCTTACGAACTAGGACAGATTTTCAACCCGGCTTAGTCCTTGGCTTTTCGGCTGGGCTGCACCCTGGGCGGCTCACCCTCGGCCTTAGGAAACTGCGGCGGCCAAGGCGCGTCGCCCTTGCCATCTTGTTCGTGCCGCTCCACCAACCCCAGCAGCGGCTCCAGCGAGAACGCCTCGTCGTCGATGCTCGCCGCTGGGTCGCCCCTCTCTTGCAAACGCGAAGGAACAGTCTCAATCGTGTAATTGCCGAGCTCCACGCCGGCCAATTCATCCCACTCGAATGGACAAGAGACCCTGGCGTCCGGCGTCGGCCTCAGTGAATAGGCCGATGCTACGGTGCGGTCGCGTGCGTTCTGGTTGTAGTCGATAAAAACCCCGTGCCTCTCTTCCTTCCACCAGGCCGAAGTCGCGATTTTCGGTACCCTCGACTCAACCTCGCGCGCCAAGGCCAGGGCGGCTCGGCGCAACTGGGAGAAGTCCCAGAGCGGCTGAATCCGGACGTTGATGTGTATGCCGCGCGACCCGGATGTTTTGGGGTAGGTCTTGTAACCCAACTCGCTCAGCACATCGTTAACCACCAGGGCCACCCGCTTTACATCGGTAAAACCGGCCTCCGGCGTTGGGTCCAAATCGACCCTCAATTCATCCGGGTGATCGACATCGGCGTCACGCACCGGCCAAGGGTTTAGATCAATGCAGCCCATATTGACCACCCAGGCAAGGTCGGCTGGCTCGTCACAGACGACCAGGTCGGCGAAGCGGCCGCTGGGAAAGCTTACACGAGCGGTCTCAATCCAGTCCGGGCGCTTTGTTGGCGCTCTTTTCTGGAAAAAGGCCTGCGCCTCGGCTCCATCCGGAAAACGCTTTAAGACCATCGGGCGGCGCTGTACACCAAGCAGCGCGGCGTCAGCTACGGCCAGGTAATAGCGCACCAAATCAAGCTTGGTGTAACCGCGCCGCGGAAAGAAAACCTTATCTGGATTCGTAATCCGAACTTCGCGCCCAGCGACTTCCAGTACTGTAAAGGGTGATGCCAGGCCACACCTCGCAAGAGAATTAATTCTGATTTTATCCGATTTTGCCGAGGTGCTGGAGGAGCGCTGACCAAACCAGGGCGATGCTACAATACGGTCATCTCCAGAGCTAAATCGCGGCTGTTTTATTGGTCTCGCCACCTAGTCTTAGACTCGGCATTCTAGTTGGGAATAATCAAATGACGGAACCCGGCAACACCGGTCTCAGTTTCTTTCGCGACAGGTATTCAATCGATGTGGCCATGGCCAGGAGGCTGCTTGAAGCGGGGCTGTCAAAGGGTGGTCACTACGCCGAACTCTTCTTCGAGCATCGAACCTCGGCCAGTATCACATTCGAGCAGCAGGTCGTGAAAACCGCCAACCGGGCGATCAGCCAAGGGCTGGGAGTTCGCGTTTTGCTCCGCGAGGCCGTTGGCTATGCCTACACCGAAGACCTCAACACCGAAGCCATGCTGCGCGCCGCCGAGACAGCAGCCAAGATCGCCTCCAGCGGTGGCAAGGCGCCGCCCCTCGACATCGTCCATTACGACTCCGCCAACTACTACTCCGCCGCCGCCAGCACCATTGACGTACCTTCCGCCGAAAAGGTTCAGCTGCTGCGACGAGCCGACGATGCTGCGCGCGCCTACGATTCGTCGATCGGCCGCGTCGATATCAATCTGGCCGACGAGGTGAAGTACGTAGCGATCTTCACCAGCGACGGCCGTATGGCGGGAGATGTGCAACCAATGGTGCGCTTCAACGTAACCTGCCTTTCCGAAATAGACAACGAGCGCCAGACCGCGCGAACTGGCGGCGGCGGGCGGATGGGCATGCGCTACTTTGAGGAAAACACGCCTGAAGACCTGGCTCGCGAGGCGGCAAGACAAGCCGTCCTCCTTCAATCAGCCGTTGAGGCTCCGGCCGGGACCTTTCCGGTGGTTTTGGCCGCGGGCGACTCCGGAATCTTGCTCCATGAGGCGATCGGTCACGGCTTGGAGGCCGACTTCAATCGAAAAAAGACCAGCAACTACTCCGACCGCGTTGGCGAGTTGGTTGCCTCTGAGCTCTGCACCGTGGTTGATGACGGCACGATTAAGGACAGCCGCGGCTCGATCAACATTGACGACGAAGGCAACATGCCCGGCAAAAGCGTCCTGATCGAAAACGGCATCCTCCAGGCCTATTTGCAAGACAGGATCAGCGCCGAGGCGCTGGGTACACAGCCTTCTGGCAACGGCCGGCGCGAATCGTTTCAACACGTGCCCATGCCGCGAATGACAAACACCTACATGCTTGGTGGAGAATCAGACCCTGCAGACATCATTCGCTCAGTCAACAAAGGTATTTACTGTGTCGCCTTCTCCGGCGGCCAGGTCAACATTAGCAACGGCGACTTTGTCTTCAGCGTCACCGAAGGCTACATGATCGAGGACGGAAAGATTTCTGCGCCAATTCGCAACGTAAACTTAATCGGCAACGGACCTGAAACCCTAACCCAGGTCACGGCTGTTGGTAACGACTTCGGGTTGAGCGACGGCCGCTGGACCTGCGGAAAGGACGGGCAATCCGTGCCGGTTGGCGTCGGTGTTCCAACCGTGCTCGTTTCCGGCATGACCGTTGGCGGCACCAATATGGGCTAGCCGCCGCGCCGGCCTCTTTACTACCCCAAGGAGCAATCCAGTGCCAATGTCAAAAGGCTTTGAAGACCGCCTGCAACCGCTACTCGCGGACCTTGCCGACCAATTTGGCACGCCGTTTCATATTTATGATCAGCGCGGCATAATCGAAAACGGCGAAAACTGGAATCGGCTATTCTCCGGCTTCGACGGATTCCGTGAGTTTTTCGCCGTCAAGGCGTTGCCCAACCTGCGCATTCTAGAAATCCTCCAACAAGACCTCTGCTTCGGCTTCGATTGCAGCTCGATTCCTGAGCTGCTCATGGCCAGGCAGATTGGCGCCAGCCCTGAACACATTATGTTTAGTTCCAACAACACCTCAGCCGCTGAATACGCCGCGGCCCTTGCGGACGGTGGCTGCGTGCTGAACCTAGATGACATCAGTTTTATTGATAAAGTTCCCGAGCTGCCCGATCTGGTCTGTTTCCGATACAACCCAGGCAGCCGTCGGACAGGCAACACGATCATCGGCAAGCCAGAGGAAGCAAAATACGGCCTGCGCCACGACCAAATCGTCGACGCTTACCGGCGCGCCAGCGACCGTGGCGTGAAGCGTTTCGGATTGCACACGATGGTTGTTTCCAACGAGCGCAACCACGAGTACATGATCGCGACCGTGGCGATGCTGCTCGGCTTGGCAAAGGAAATCCGCGGCGAAACCGGCATTCAGCTCGAATTCATCAACATTGGCGGCGGCATCGGTATCCCATACCGGCCTGAGGACGCCGCTTTCGAGCTCGAAACACTCGCCGAGCACGCCGCCAATTTGTTCGCTGAATTCGGACGAACCGAGGGCTTTCGCCCAAAGCTCTATATGGAATGCGGCCGCGCTATCACGGGACCGCACGGCGTATTGGTTACCGAGGTAATCAACCTGATGCAGAAGTACCGCAACTACGTCGGCGTGGACGCCTGCATGTCGTCGCTGATGCGTCCGGCCATGTATGACGCCTATCACCACATCACCGCCTTTGGTCGGGACGGACTGCCTAGAGAAGGGGTCGGCGGCCTTTTCGATGTTGTCGGCTCGCTCTGCGAAAATAACGATAAGTTCGCCAAGCAGCGGGACTTGCCTCCCGTCAACGAAGGGGACTATTTGCTAATCCACGACACCGGTGCTCACGGTTCGGCGATGGGCTTCCAATACAACGGACGCCTGCGTCCGAAAGAGCTTCTTTTGCGGTGCGATGGGGCAGTGGAGCTAATACGTCGCGCCGAAACCAACGATGATTATTTGCGGACCCAGACCAACTTCGAACCGCAGATCATGCCAGCTAGTCAGGCTGCCCCTAGATGAATGAAGACACACTTTCCCTCGCATCGGATATCGTCGATAAGGCGCGTCGCCTTGGCGCCGACGAGGCTGACGCTTACGTCGTCTCGTCCACTGAATCTTCCGTGCAAGTCCGGCGCGGCGACGTCGAACGAGTGATCGACGCCGGTTCGCACGCGGTCGGCATCCGCGTGATCAAGGGCAAGCGTACCGCCGTTTGCTCCACCTCAGATCTAACCCCACAGGCCATCGAGAGCATGGTGAGCGAGGCTATCGACCTTGCATCCATTTCTGAGCCCGATGAATTTGCCGGCCTTCCGGACCGGGACGACCTGGCGACCGGCCAGGCTCCGAATCTCCAGCTTTATGACGAACGGATCGATTCAATTTCAACCGAAGAGATGCGAGATCTTGCCTTGCGCTGCGAGCAGGCAGCATTCGACTACGACAAGCGCGTGACCAATTCGGACGGCGCGTCAATGGAAGTTACTCGTAGTCAAGTGGCCCTGGCCAACAGCCTCGGCTTCGCAAATTCTTATGCCAGCACCTACGGCTCTCTGGCGATCGAAGCGATTTGCGATGACGCCGAGGGCAAGAAGCGAAACGACAGCTGGTTCACGGCGGAACGGGCGCTTCACCGGCTGGAATCTCCAGAGGGAGTCGGAACCAAGGCCGCTCAACGCGCCGTGGCCAAACTCGGCGCCCGCAAGGTGGAGACGACGACGGTACCCGTCGTCTGGGAGGCGCCGGTCGCTCATTCCCTGCTGCAGATCTTGGGCATGGCTATCTCTGGCGAGGCTCTGTACCGGCGCTCGACCTTCCTGGCCGGTCTCGAAGGCCAGCAAGTAGCATCACCTCACCTGAGTTTTACCGACGATCCTTTGCTGCCGGGCCAGCTCGGATCACGTCCTTTTGACGGCGAGGGTGTCCGATCACGCACGCTGCCGGTTTTTGAGAACGGCGTGTTTCTGGCTTTCCTTTTTGACACTTACAACGCCCGCCGCCTCGGTCAAAAGAGCACCGGCGCCGCTCAGCGCGGCCTAGCCTCGCTGCCGTCGCCTGGCACCAGCAACCTGGTCATGAAGGAAGGTGACCTGTCTCCAGAGGCCCTCTACGCTGACATCAAGCAGGGATTATTGATCACAGACTTCATGGGATTTGGCGTCAACGTCACCACTGGCGATTTCTCGCGCGGCGCCGGTGGTTTCTGGATCGAGGACGGCAAGATTACCTACCCGGTGACCGAGATCAACCTTTCTGGCAACCTCAAAGAGATGTTGGCGAACATCGACGCGGTCGCCAACGACACTCTCTGGCGCTTGGACAAGGCCACTCCCAGCTTCCGAATGTCGGAGATGACCGTAAGCGGCCTTTAGTCAAAACAAACACAACCCGGCGCACCGCGGCAAAATTCGCGGTAGTTTCCAATATTTCTTTAAAAAGCGACTTTGTTGGCAGCTTCTGCTCGGCAGGTTAGTCGATCGCCTCGTAGCTCAGGTGGATCGTCGGACGGCCCGGGCGGGGTTTCGCCCATTCCGCGACCCTCAGACCGCCGACCCAAACGATCCCGCGTTCACTGACAAACAATGGAATTGCGTCCCGTAGCCCGCGGGGAATGTGACTGTCGATCAAAAAGTCGTGGAGCTTTTTTGTCTGAGTCATGCCATTCGGCTGAAATCGGTCTCCGTCACGCCTGCGGCGCACGACCAGACCAGTGCTTACTGTTTCACAATCAACTTCGATCGAGTGCGCGGCTTCGGGTGCCGCGTTTGAGGAAGCGGCCAAGACGAGCCCGCCAAATGCGGCCTCACCAGGCACGGGCAAAGCAATCTCATCGTCTGGAAGACCGGGAGCAGGCTCTGCCTCATGCCGCAAAATCAGGGCAGAGCCCGAAAGACTAGCCGTAACGCCACGCGGCAGATCGAGGCTATCGCCGGTCTGGCTTTTCATCACCAAGCGCTCGATAGCCTGAACATGCCGCGAGTTAAAGTCGATCAGGTCTCCCGTTACAGCGCGAAAGGCAAATCGAACGGCACGCCGCCGGACCCTGGGCACGGCAGCTCTAAACCAGGCCTGGGCAATTGAAGCCTCCCCGTCCGCCCTTTCAACCGCCGCCGCTGCCATCGTTTCGAGAAGCTCTCGGTCTTCACCGGCGGACTCGGCTAACCGCACCAGAGCGCGTTCGATGCGTGGATTAAAGCTCTCCAGCAGCGGCAGCAATTCGTGTCTTACGCGGTTACGCCGAAACGCCGGCGATAGGTTGCTTTCGTCGGCGAGCGGATCTACTCCGCTGGCCGCACAATAGGCCAGAGTCTCATCCCGAGAGATTGCCAACAGCGGCCTGACCAGGTTTAAGTCTGGCGGCGCCGCCACGTTCACGGGCCACTCTGCCTTTGGCCGCATGCCGGTCAAACCATCCAGACCGGCGCCTCGGGTGATGTTTAGCAACACAGTTTCCGCCTGGTCCGACGCGGTGTGGCCGGTCGCCACGTGGGCCGCGCCGAGATCGTTAGCCACCCGGCCGAGGAATTCGTACCTTTCGCGACGAGCCGCATCTTCGCTGGAAAGATGTTCCTTTTTCGCCCGGGCCCGTACGTCGCCGGCGCCGCAGACTAGCCGCACACCCCGATTAGCGCACAGACGGGCGACGAACTCAGCTTCGCGACTCGCCGCGGCTTTGCCCCTCAGCCCATGGTCGAAATAGGCGACAGCAATACTTTCCGGCCGCCGTAAGACCAGTCGCTCCAGGATCAGGAGTAAGGCGCTGGAGTCCTGCCCCCCGGAGACGGCGAGCAAGACGACGCCACTCTCAGGCCACAAAGAGTGTCGTTCCATAAAAGACTGCACTCTTTGCTCCAGCCGGCGCCGCAGCGCCGTTTGAGCCCGGGGAAGATCAGAATCAAGCATAGCCGCATCCGAAGTATACGGAGGATGAGAGGCAATGAGATCGAAGCCCTGCGTCAGGGGCTAAAAAGCCTCTCCCACCAGGTGGTTCCGGTCTCGGTTTCTGTTGCCACAGGATCGGGCGCATCGATGACTACTAGCGTCTCACCCGGCTTGACCAAGCCAAACACCTTGCGTGCCATGAATTCGACGTACTCATCGGTGCGCAAATAATCACGGATTTGGAGCAATTGATCTTCCTGTCTCTCGAGTTCGGCAATTGCCTCACGCAGCCGGCTTTCGTCGTCGGCCAAGCGATAGGAATTTAGCAGGCTGTTACCGGCAGAGAACGCCAAATATCCAGCCACAATCAGGCTTGCGACCAAAATTATTCGACCAGGGGAGATTAGAGACGGAAGCCACCGCAAGATTCTCTCCGAACCCGCCGCCAGCGAGTCTAACATAACGAGTGCTGGATGACCACGGCAAGCTTTGCAGACGAGTCAAGGAAGCCTAAAATTTCCGTGTCATGAGCCAAGAAGCCGAGGCAGGTCAACGGCGGTGGCTTCTAAAGGCTATCCGCGAGTCCACGGGCGAACTCTTCAGTCAATTTGCCGGCGTCACCGATCATCAGCTCCGCTGGCGACCGGCCGACAACGAGTGGTGTCTCAAGGAAATAGCCGCCCACTTGCGGGACGCGGAAGTTCTCTGTCAAAGCCAGATCGAAATTATTACCAAGTCCTTTGAACCGCGCCTCCCCCACGAGCCAATTGATGTCCTGCCTTATGAACGAGACTATAGGGGGGGCCGATGTCTCTCGCCTTCTGCGAGAGTACGCCGAGGCGCGAGAAGAAACCGTCTGGCTCCTGCGGATGCTGGATGATGAGGACTGGATGCAAGCCGGGCAACACCCCTACCGCGGCCTGATATCGATCCTCGACCTTGTTAGCTCTATCCATCAGCACGACCTAGAGCATCTCTATCAAGCTCATCGGCTGCGCCGCACCATTCTCGATCAGCCCCGGGAGATAAGCTAGGACGTCTCCAGTTCCTTTAAGCCACGATATCGCTAACCTTCATCACCCCAAATTTGGCGATCAAACATTTGCATCAGCAGATTCGACGCACCGCCATCGGCAAAGGCTAGAAACGTTTCCTCGATGCGAAATTCACTCAAGATGTAGCGCCCAAAGTCAGACGTCAGATAAAGCTGACGCGCCGCAGAGAGAAATTCGCGATCGCCAAGCAGATCCCTAATCTCGTAGAGAAATACATCGGCCGCTTCATACAAACCGTCAGAGGCGAATCGCCGAGTAAGCAAGAGTTCCGGAAACAGCGAAGCGGCAATCTTTCGGGCTTCGTAGTACGAGTCGATGTCAGCCGAAACCGGCCTCCAGTCCGCGTCCGCATCTTGGTTAAGCCGCTCTATTGTCATAACCGCATATAGGTCCGCCATACCTTCATTGAACCAGGATGGACCAACCGACCAGTAGGTGTGCGCCAGCTCATGGGCCAATATGAAAGGAGCCAGCGTGCAGCAGCGCGAGATCCGGATAAATTGACCATCGTTGTAGTCGTTGACCCGGAATTCACCGTTGACGACGGTCATGACGGCAAGCGGGTAAGGAACACCAACTAAGGATTCTAGAACCGGCAGCATCAGCCGCAGCATGGACATCTCGCCAGCCCCGTCCTGTCCCGGCTCGAAAATCAACAACAATTCGACCTCGCCGTCCTGCGTCGGCACTCTTTCGTAAAGATAAAGCTTGTTTTCGATGGTTTCCTGACTCACGTAGGCCGTACGAGGGCCAGAGTAGCTGGCGACAAACGCCAGCGAGCGCTCGACAAAGAGCGCTTCGTCACGCGTCAACCCATCTTGAAACCAAGGCTGTGACTGAAAGGTGTCAATCATTTCAACGCGTGTTTCCCCGTAGCGGGCAAAGGCCAGCTCAACATCGCCAATTCCGGCCCGCTCAAGCGGACGCCCAATCAAAAAATCATTGCTAGCGGCATCAAATGTGGGGTCCTGATTTGCGCTCGGAAGGTCGGAGTCGCCGCCATTGGAACAGCCAAGCAAAACCAGACCGGCGGCGGCTAAGAACGCGGCCCGGAATCTAGCCACGCTGCTCCGTATGCCTTCGAGCTGCGACCACCAATTCCTCAGTGCCGCCAAAGCGCCCAAAGGATGGGATGAAGTAAAAGCCCTGCACCATTTCGACAGCTTGCTGAACGAGTTCGCGAGCCTGCTCGAGGCCTCGTTGCTCTGCGCCGCTGCCCGCTTGCTCAATTGACTCGCGGACCCTGACCGGGACTGGCGTGATGTTCTGGTGCAGAAACTTGGCCTGACGTTCCGAATGGATCGGCCAGACACCCAAAACAATCGGCGGGTGATCCGGACCGAGTTTGTCGAGAAATCGCTCGATCGTTTCTGCTTCAAAAACCGCTTGCGAGACAAAAAACTCGGCGCCGGCCGCAACCTTTCGCCGGAAAAGCTGCACCTCGGCATCGATGTCCACGGCGGCCGGATTCACGGCACCGGCGATAAAGAATTGCGCCACCGGGCGAATCTCATTGTCGAGGGCATCGTGGCCGTTATTCATGCCCTTCAAGATGCGCATCAAACCCAGGGCGTTAACATCCCAGACCGCGGCTGCTTTTGTATAGCTGCCAAGGGCGTGAGGGTCACCCTTAAGACAAAGCATGTTGCGCAAGCCCAGCGCATGCGCACCGATCATGTCTGACTGTAGAGCCATGATATTGCGGTCTCGGGTTGAGCAATGCACGACGGCTTCGAGCCCCACCTTGACCTTGAGCATGCTGGCCATGGCGATAGCACTCATGCGTACCTCGAGCAAAGGGCTGTCCCCGACGTTGACTTTGTCAACGTCGAGATTCTTTAAAGTTGCCGCGTTCTTCATTGCCCGCTCCGTGGCCAAGTCAAGCTCCACGCCGACCACAAACCGGCCGGCGGCCAATTTATCCCGCAGCGATCGCGGTTCGCTGGTGGCAGCATCTAGGCCGCGGCTAACTACGTCCACGCTGTTCTGAGTTGGAGTCTCATAAAGAGCACGGCGAATCGCGGCGATATGACGCGGCGAGGTGCCGCAGCAGCCACCCACCATGGCGGCTCCTTCGGCGACGAATCGGCGAGCATACTCGGCCAAATCCTCGGCCGTAGTCGTGTAGACGACTCGCCGCTTGACCAGCTTGGGGACGCCCGCGTTTGGCTGCGCCACAAGCTTCAGCCCTTCGACTCGGGCCATTTCTCGCAGTAACCGCAGTCCTTGAGCCGGGCCGTCACCACAGTTGACACCCACGGCATCCGCACCAGCATCGCTGAGACGTAACGCCACGGCCTCCGGCGCCAAGGAATCCATCGTGCCGCCGCTATCGAAGCTTACCTCCGCGACCACCGGCGTCTCCGGCGAGACATATTTCGCAGCGGCAATTGCCAGGCTTGCCTCTTTTACCGTAGTAAAGGTTTGCAGAAGGAACAAGTCAACGCCTCCGGACGACAATGCAGCCGCCTGCTCTTTGAATGCCGCCGTCGCCTCCTCATCTGAAACGTCCGCGTCCAAAGGACCGATATCACCGGCCACGTAAACTTGGCGGGCTACGAGCGAAGCAGCCTTTCGAGCAATCTGCACGCCATGACGATTTAGCTCACCAACCTGCTCGGCCAAACCGGCCGCCGCCAATCGAAACCGGTTGGCGCCGAAAGTATTGGTCTGGATGATGTCAGCGCCCGCCTCGATGTAGTCGTTGTGAATTTCACTTACGATGCCTGGACGATCAAGGTTGAGCTGCTCCAAACAAGCGTCCGCGGCGACGCCACGTTCCCGCAGAGTCGTCCCAATCGCCCCGTCGCCGATCAGCACCCGCGAGCCAAGGGCATCGAGGAAGGAAACCCGTTCCAGCACCTGCGGAGCGCGTCGATCAGAATTCGTCATTAATTAGAGGATAAGCAGCCCATTTGCGAGCAGGCAACTCCTCGGAAGTACGCAGGCTAGCCTGGCTATTTTGCGTGAGCTCGGAAGAAGGCCAGACTTGGCCGCGGCTGCTGATCCTGAGCACGCGGCAGAAGGGCGGCTATAGTCTCGCGATCGGTGTCATGGGCCAGGACACTGCCTTTAATCAGGCTATCTCGGCCGCTTTCAATGACTCGCACAAGCAACCACTCGCCGTCGAACTCGCTGTTGATTTCGTCGATTGTCAGGACAGTTTCGTCTTCTACAGTCATGGTCCCTCGATTTTAAGGCCCCCTGCCAGCTGGACAACCGCCATGCAATGGTTGTCGCCAGTCAACCGCGCTTTAACGGCTCTTTGATACGCTTTTTTCGGCGGCCACGGCGTCAGTGGAAATCAGATTAAAATCTTCATCGCTGATCTTATGCAGGTTGCCCTGGAAGGCGAGCCGCCAATATTCCCCACGCTGGCGAGTCATCTCCAGCCGCGGTGCGTATTCTTTGACATCCAACCACTGGTCCTCGTCAAGAATGACCGACGGAGAAGTGTTCACCCTAAAGGGATAGTCCTCCCCGGGCTTCTTCTCGCTCTTAAACACCGGTGTGTGGTCCTCGAACACCTCAGACCTAACCTCGACGATGCCGCCAAATTTCATAATGCCAACCAAATAGAAGATCAGTTTGTCACCCGGCTTCATCTCGGCTGCCATCCGTCCGCGAGTGCTTTTGAAACCAAACATGTCAAAGCCGCGGTCACGGGCGATCTCCATATTCTCCGCCGAACCAACCACGATCCAATTAGCCATCTGATACTCCCTTCAAATCAAAAGGAAAGCGCCCCTTTGCCGGGGCGCTTTTCACATTCAATTGCTAGTGAATGTTTGCGCTAGCAGCAGGCCTTAGCTGATCCTGAACCATCCGCGGTCTGGAAGCTAGTGCCACAAGCACAACTCTTGGTTGCATTTGGGTTGAAAATGGTGAAGCCGCTCTTCATGATGTCGTCGACATAGTCGACCTCGGCACCGGAGATCAAGGGCGCGCTTTCCTCGTCGATAAGAATCGTGATGCCTTCAGCCTGGATGGCGATGTCGCCCTCTTCCGCCTTGCGGGCAATCGACATGCCGTACTGGTAGCCGGAGCATCCGCCACCGGCGACAAAAACGCGCAGGGCGCCACCCTCGACTCCACGCTCGCTGAGAATGGCCTTAGCCTTCTCGGCCGCCTTGTCTGTTACCGTAACAAGTGCTTCGCCAGTTACCATGAATACTTGCTCCTTTGAAAGCTCAGGCAACGCCTTGAACTGATTTTACCAAGCCTGTAGCTATTATACCGCTGCACCTCTAAATGGCAACCCTCGTATTCCCTGACAGTCAGCTAGTTTGACGGCTCTGAGAACGGCGCATACCCTCGATTTCAATGAATCCTGCCCACCGTGTCTACCTTGACCACGCCGCGACCACGCCACTCGACCCCGGCGTGCTGGAGACGATGCAGTCCAGTTCTCAGTCCTCATGGGGAAATCCATCCAGCATCTACCTCGAGGGCCGAGAGGCCCGCAGGGCGCTTGATGCCGCACGCCGGGAAGTGGGCACCGTACTTAGCACCCAGGCCAAAAACATCGTATTTACCAGCGGCGGTAGCGAATCTGATAACACCGCCATACGCGGCGCCGCTTTCGCCAGCATCAGCCGCGGCCGCCACATCATTTGCAGCGCGATCGAGCATCACGCCGTACTTCACACCGTGGAGCAACTGGAGCGCGAGGGTTTCACCGCCACCTACTTGCCCGTCAGCGAGGAGGGTTTAGTTGATCTAGCTCAACTAAACAAGGCGCTGCAGCCCGACACCACCGTGGTTTCAATCATGTACGCCAATAACGAGGTCGGTACGGTCGAGCCGATTCCCGAATTGGTTCGAACCGTCAATAACTATGACCCACATATTGTCTTTCACACCGATGCGGTTCAGGCAGCTGGTGCCCTCGATCTCAATGTCGATCGACTCGGGGTTAATTTATTGTCGATCAGCGCCCACAAATTCTATGGTCCAAAGGGCGTCGGCGCTCTCTACATCCGGCCCCGAACCCCCTTCGTCAGCCAGCTACTGGGAGGATCGCAAGAACGCGATCGCCGCGCTGGCACCGAGGATGTCGCGGGTGCACAAGGGCTGGCAAGCGCTTTGACCCTTTCCTATGACGAAAAGCAGAACGCCAACCAGTTAATCCGTGAGCTACGAGACTACCTTTGGCGGGAGCTTCCCTCGCGTCTGCCGGGGGTTAGGCTGACAGGGTCCTCGGACCCGGAAACTCGCCTTGATAACAACTTTAGTTGTTGTCTCGAGGGTGTAGAGGGCGAAGCGGTCCTAATTCAACTGGATCTCAGCGGCATCTCGGCCAGCAGCGGCTCCGCCTGCACCACTGGTTCGCTTGAGCCGTCCCACGTGCTAACGGCGATGGGATTTTCAGCCGAGACCGCGCGCGGCAGTCTGCGCATAACCTTAGGCCGGGAAAATACGCGCGAAGACATCGACTATCTGCTAGATAAACTGCCTGGAATCGTCGAGAAGCTCCGAGACCTGGCGCCGACAACTCACTAGCAGGACTCCAAGCAACCGCGCTTGCTCGATACTTCCAAATTCCCTCCGCTGGAAGCGATAAAGTTTGTCTCAGTGCGCCGGCCGACCTAGAATGCAAACCATGGAGTTTCTAAACAAGTCAGGGTTCGACAATGCCTGAGCCTGACTTTCCTATGGTTTCATCGACCACCGTCGAGCAGGATTTGGAGCAAAATCTGCTCCTTGGCCGTGTAGAGGGTGTCCTCAATTGGGCCCGCAGCTCATCTCTCTGGCCGGCGATGTTTGGCCTCGCCTGCTGTGCCATCGAAATGATCGCCACGGCGACTTCTCGCTACGACATCTCCCGCTTTGGCGCCGAGGTCTTTCGGGCCTCGCCTAGACAAGCGGACCTGATGATCGTTGCCGGCACTGTCACCTGGAAAATGGCACCATCCGTGCGGCGGGTTTATCTTCAAATGCCGGAGCCCAAATGGGTCATCGCTTTCGGTGGCTGCGCCACGATGGGCGGTCCTTTCGCCTACGGCTACAGCACGCTACCAGGTGTCAACCTGATCCTGCCAGTCGATGTCTACGTGCCGGGCTGCCCGCCCAGGCCCGAGTCCTTACTGACGGGCCTCATGCTTTTGCAGGACAAGATTCGCGAGAGTAAAGACACCTCGCCTCCGCGTTCAGAACCCAGCGGCGACTTCAGCCAGTTCCTTCCCGACAATGATCCAGTACGAGAGGAACTCGAGTCACTGTTTCCGCCATTTGCGGGCCCGACGTCACACCGATTGCTGCAGTGCTCCTACTGCCCGCATGCTTACACCGCCGAGCAGCTCGGCGACAGTAATTGGACTTGCGAAACACCTCTGGATCAGAGGCCTGAAGGACGATGTTACTTCCGGCGCTAAAGTCACCCTCCGCGAACATCAATAATTTGCGGGCAATTCCTAGTACTTAAACCAGAAGCGGCCGGCAATATCTTTGCGTTCAATCGGACCCAGTTGTCGGCTGTCTGTGCTCTCGTCCAGGTTGTCACCAAGAAGGAACCACTCTTGGTCGCCAAGCGTTTGCTGCTGGTCGCCAACCATGATCGATGAGCCCGGTCCGGCTGCAATTCGCTTCAAGTCCAACCGGCCGCCGGCGCCCGGCTGGCGTGCGGCTACAACGTCACCGATCTTTGGCCGCCTCAGCCGATAAGAAATTCCCTCAAGGACCAGCCGATCACCTGGAGCGAAGGCCTGTAGCATACTTCGGCCGTCCACCTGATAGCGTCGCACGACCGATCGGCCTACCCAGCCTAGGGCAGCCAAGAATAAGACTAGAGGAGTTAGAAACCGCACGTCAGAACTAAAGAAGGGCCGAGAGTAACTCCGGCCCTTCTTCGATTTCTGGATCTTTGCTAGCGGTTGTCCACGTAGACCAACTCGCCGCCGACAGCCTGGTTAGAACCGGCTTTGCGCGTGGTAACGCCTTTGGTCTCCCAGAAGATCTCAGCGATTCGGTTGGTCGCATCGAGGAGTTCGTTGGCGGCCGCCAGATCAGCGACCTGCTTGCACTTCGACGCCATCTTGTTGGCATTCCAAATTGTCGTGTGCAGGTCTGGATACTTCTCAACGTGCTCTGGCTTGAAGTAATCGTGCCAGAGGATGTTGATTTCGCGCTTGCACACCTCAGCGTGCTCCTCTTTGGTGTTGATGTAGCGGCTCAAAGAGTTGCCATAGGTGTCCATCGCAGCCTTGTCACCCCCGGGCGCTTCCAGGTTGCCGATGAGCTGGTTCATTCGGACAACTGTAAGTGCAGCGATCTGCGCCATATGCGGATCGTAAATGCCGCAGGGGATGTCGCAGTGGGCGGAAACGCTTTCCGGTGGCGTTACGCGGTCAATAAGATTTAGCAATGGGCTGGCAAAGCGGTTCATATCTTCTCCTTTACGAACGAACCAGTCACAGGGCAGGGAATACCCCTGAGTCAAAGGGGATAATACTCCAGCAGAGCCGCGAAGAAAACGCCCCGCAGCATCTTCAAGCGGAAAACGGCACCATGCTAGAATGCGCTCACTAAATCGAATCGAAACCTTGAGGTGTTGCTCTGCTCCAAGTTCGTAAGGCGGTGATTCTCGCTGCCGGCTACGGCACCCGCTTGCTCCCGCTCACCAAGGCTCAGCCCAAGGAGATGCTGCCTCTTGTCGACCGGCCAATTATTCATTACGCCGTTGAAGAGGCCGTTCTGGCCGGAATTGACCAGATCATTATCGTGACCGCAGTCGGTAAACGCGCCGTTGAAGATTACTTTGACCGCTCGCGTGACATTGAGGACCTTTTGGAGCAAAAAGGCGACCTGGAGCGGCTGGCAGAGGTGAAAGCTGTCTCCCAGATGGCCAACTTCGCCTACGTTCGCCAGGGCGAAGCCAAAGGCATCGGCGACGCGGTGCTTACCGCGCGGCACCTTGTCGGTGATGAACCGTTCGTTTTGATCCTGCCGGACGACGTTATGATCTGTGATCCTCCGGCCACTAAACAGCTGATCGACACTTTCGAGGAACACCACGGCAGTGTCGTTGCGGTCGAGGAGGTGCCAGAGACGGAGATTTCCAGCTACGGCATCGTCGATGGCAAGCGAGTTGCAGATCGCGTTATCGCGCTGGAGAGCCTGGTTGAAAAGCCGCCGCTTGGGACAGTTCCAAGCCGTCTTGGCATCGTTGGCCGCTATCTGCTGACCCCAGCCATATTCGAGGCGATCGCGCGGACCGCTCCCGGCGCCGCGGGCGAGATCCAGATCACTGATGCTATGCAAATACTCGCCAACGAGGATGGCATGTATGCGTATCAATTCACTGGCCAACGATTTGACACTGGACGGCCCCTGCTGCTGCTCATTGCCTCGATTGCCATGGGTCTCAACCGCCCAGACATCGGACCAGCGCTGCGCGAACACCTGCGCGGCCTTGATTTGAACCAAGACTAGTGCGGATTCTCTCACTCGGCTATGGGCTGCCGGACAGCCAAATTGACAACCACAATTGGGCTAACGCACCCGCCTTTTTCGATTATGACGCCATGGTCGTGGATCCGGCTCAAGCGGTTTCGGGGCTGATAACGGAGCTCACACAGACTGGCGAGACCTACGTAACCTACACCGACGAACCCGTCTTGGATGGACCGACGACCGATTCGTCCGTTGGCCTCGCAGACCTCCTTCGGCAGCGTCGCGGTGAGACCGAGCGCATGCTCGCCAAGGGCGGTCTGATCATCTGCTTCACCTATCCGGACGTTCCGCACCCAAAGGTGACGGGTTTTACCGGCTGCCACCGCTATTACTGGCTGCCGGCGCCGCTTGACTGCGACTACGGACCTGACTTCGTCCGACCGGCGACAGGCAAGCATGTTTCCAGCAGCGATTATGAAAACCCTTTCGCGGACTTCCTCGATCTGATGCGCGACAACGTTTTGTACCGGGCATTTCTGACAGAAGGCGCCGCCGGTTTTGGTGAGTCTCTGAGGGTGATTGGTCGCAGCCCTGGAGGCGCGGCAATTGCCACCGAGCTTTCGGTCGGCGGCGGCCGAGTAGTCTTTCTGCCGGCGCTACCACCCAACCTCTCTCACTCGGAACGCAGCAAAGCCGCCGGAAAGTTGGTCAGCGCCGTCCGCAACGCCCTACTCCTGGAGGCAGATGACGAGCCGCCGGAATGGCTCGCCCATCACCTTCTACCTGAACTCACCGATGCAAAAGAGCGTGCGGATACGGCGGAGACGCGGCTTGACGAAATCGAACTAGAGATGACGGAGGCCCGAAACGCCTATCGCGGCATTGACCGCTACCGGCGTTTGCTCTGGCAAGAAGGCAAATTTGGCCTCGATCTGCCAGTGCGTGATGTCCTGGGGATGCTTGGCTTTAAAAACATGGCCAAAGTGGATGACCCACCAAGTTTTAATTTTGATGGTGAGAGCGTCTTCGTAGAAATCGAAGGCAGCAGCGGCAGCATCGGAATGAACCCGCATTACCGCCTCCGGCAGCGTCTAGAGCAGCGCATCGCTGAGACAGGCAAGCGTACTAGGGGGCTAATCGTCGTCAATGGCCAGCGTGAGCTAAACCCTTCCGAGCGGTCCGAGGCGATTGACGATTCCCTCCGGGTTGCCGCCGAGAGCATGCGCTACTGCATCGTAGACAGCACCCATCTCTTCGACGCGTTGCGAGACCATATGGAGGGCAAGGGCGACACCAAGGGGTTCTGCCGCGAACTTCTCGCGACGGAGGGCGTATTCAAGCCGATGGCTCCGGCGGAGAACCCAAGCTCGGAAGAGACCAACGAACCTGGAGAGGAAACAAATGACAGCTGACAGCGGCGAGCCCAAAGCGTCAGATCAGGGCTGGGCGCTAATTCTCGGCGCCTCCAGCGGCTTCGGCGGCGCTACCGCTGTCGAGTTGGCCCGCAACGGTCTGGATATCTTTGGTGTGCACTTGGACATGCGGTCAACGTTGCCGAACGCGGAGGCCGTAATAAGCGTAATCGAGAAGGAAGGGCGCCAGGCTGTCTTCTTCAATGTCAACGCCGCGGACGCGGACAAGCGATCCGGCGTGATCGACGCAATTACTGAAAAAATCCAGGCCACGGACTCACACATCCGTGTTCTCATGCACTCGCTGGCTTTTGGTGCGCTAAAGCCGGTGATAGCCGCTGACCCCAAGGATTCCTTAAACCAGCGCCAAATGGAGATGACCATAGACGTCATGGCAAATAGTTTGATCTACTGGGCGCAGGATGTTGCGACCCGCGGACTTTTCCGCCGAGGCAGTCGAATTTTCGCCATGACCAGTTCCGGTTCAACGCGGGTCCTTCGTAGCTACGGAGCAATTTCGGCCGCCAAGACCGCGCTTGAATCGCATATCCGCCAGCTTGCCTTCGAGCTGGCACCGAGTGGCGTCGCTGCCAACTCTGTTCGCGCTGGCGTAACCGACACGCCCGCTTTGCGACGAATCCCCGGGTCTCCGGAACTACTGGACCGTGCCGCCAACTTCAACCCGAGCGGACGCGGCACTACCCCGGACGACGTGGCACAGGCTATCTCAGCTCTGATCGACAAACGGCTTTACTGGATGACTGGCAACGTTCTTGGCGTCGATGGCGGCGAGGATATTACCAGCTAGCCACTCGGCCAAAACTAGAAAACAAGCTCCTAGCCCTGACGCTCCTGGAAGGCGCTTAAGGCCGCGAAGCGTCATACTAATGCCCTATGGGCGCAGCCTGGGCTTACCTGCGATGGTTCGGGGCGTACTGGCTTTCGCGATCCGGTTTGATGGTAGGACGCTTGCTCCCCGCTCGGCTGCTTTACGGCATCGCCGACCCATTTGCCTTGATCGCCTACTTCCTTCTCGGACGCCACCGGCGAAATCTGATCAAGAATTTGCGGCCGGTGGTCGGAGAGCAAGACGCCGCGGCCACTGCCCGGCGCGTCTTTCGCAACTTTGCTCGCTACATTATCGATTTCTACCAATTGCCGGCACACGGTAAGCAAGCTTTACGCAGACGTGTTGATTTTCATAATTGGCGCGAGCTGGACCAGGCCCTCGAAGCGGATAGGGGCACGATTTTTGTCACCCTGCATTTGGGCCAGGCCGAACTTGGCGCCGGCGCCCTATCAGCCTATGGCCACCCGATCAGCGTCATCGCAGAAACGTTTGACTACGGCCCGATGAACAGATTCCTCCAGGACCTCAGGCGATCCTTGGGAATGAAAATCATCCCTGCCGGTTCGGCCAAACCTGGTGTACTGCGCTGCCTCAACCGCGGTGAGGCGCTCGGCTTGATGTTTGATGCCGTCGAACCAAGCGAAGGAATAACCGTAGATTTCCTCGGCCAGCCGGCTGAATTTTCTGCGACACCAGCACGTATCGCCGTCCGAACCGGTGCCAAAATCATGCCAGGCGTCGTTTCCCGTCAGGATTCAGACGACACCCGGTTTCTCACCGAAATAGATTTCGATCTGGAATTTGAGCCGACCGGCGACGAAAATGCAGATGTTCATTCCTTGACTCAAGCGATTGCCAATTCTTTGGAGCCGATGGTGCGGCAACATCCAGACCAATGGTTCGCCTTCCACCCGGTTTGGCAGCAGCCATCGGAGCCAAAAGCCACAACCGCGGCCTGGATGCAATGGTCATTGACGCTGGCGACGTGGGCTGGCGGGGTTCTGCCGCGTAGGGCAGCGTATGCCCTGGCGGGAGTCGCGGGGGATCTGGCGTTTTTGGCTCGCGCATCGGCCCGCGCCAATGTCCAGGACAACATGCGCCACGTCCTCGGCAACTCCGCGTCTGACAGCAAGGTTTCCCGAGCCACGCGAGAGGTTTTCCGCAGCGTTACGCGCTATTACGTCGATCTTGTTCGACTGCCTCATTCAACCGCCGCGGAGTTGCTAAATCACGAGATCAAGATTCACGGCCTGGAGCAGCTCACCGAGCCAACATCTCGAGGTCAAGGAGTGGTAGTCGCGGCGGCCCACTACGGCAGCCCCGAAATGGGCGCTCAGGCGGGAGCGCTGCTGGGACTCGACGTGCTAGTGATGGCAGAACCGCTCCAGCCACCAGCGTTCGCCAAGGCTATGCACCATATGCGCACGGTCCACGGAGCGCGCTACGAAAATGTCAGTTTCAGCGGGATGGCCGGTGCCTTGCGTCACCTGAGAGCGGGAGGAGTTCTCGCGATGACCTGCGACCGAGATATTCAGAAAACCGGCTCTCCTCTGACCTTCTTCGGCGAAACGGCTCGGATGCCACTCGGCGCCGTCGAACTCGCCGCTCGCACTGGCGCCGTCCTTGTGCCCGGCTATAGCCACCGTTCTGGCAACAGAATTGATGTCTTCTTCGATCAGCCACTTGAACTGGTAAACACGGGTCGCCCGAAAGAGGACGCCTTAGTCAACGGCGCGGCGACGCTCGCCCGCATTGAGCCTTGGATCAAAAAGGACCCAGGTCAGTGGATGATCCTCGAGCGAATCTGGAAACCGATGAGCAAGAATTCCAAGAAAGCAATCGCTGAGTACCCAGATCCGACTCAAATAAACTCGGGATCGGTGGCCAACGCTTCCGAAGACGGCCTTCACGAGCGCGACCGGCCCGCGTCAACTGCCGTTATACAATGACCGCTCCTGACATGGGAAAAGCAGACCTCCACATCCACACAAATGAAGGGGATGGCCTTGATTCCATCGAGGCCATCCTGGAGCATGTCGATGCCAAAACCGACCTCGACCTGATCGCCATCACCGAGCATGACAATCTGGAAGTCTCCTTGCGCGCTCGCGAACTCTGGGCTCGGCGACACTACGATTTCGATTTCGTGGCTGGATGCGAAGTGACCACCTTGGAAGGTCATCTAATTGCCCTTTTCCTTGAGAAGCCCGTCCCCAGCCTGCGCCGAGTAGAGGAGACCTTGGAGGCTGTGCACGGCCAGGGCGGCGTCTGCTTTATTCCCCACCCCGCAAACTGGCTGACTCGCAGCATCGGTCCTGGCACTCTGCAGCGGGTCAAGAACCAGAATCGAGACGACGTTTGGTTCGACGGGATTGAGACTGCGAACGCCGGACCAGCTTCCCGGATTTACCTCCAAAAGGCCAAGCGGTTGAGCCATGAATACGGCCTCGCCGGGGTTGGGTCATCAGACGCCCATTTCCGGCAAGCGATTGGTAGCGCCTACACCGAGTTCGGCGGCTCTACCGCCCAGGATTTGAAGCAAGCTTTCGAGCACGGACGAATCCGCGCGAAGCAGCGCGATTACCCGCGCCTCCGAGATCTCGGCCTCGGCCGCAGTCTGACTCTGCCGATCGCGGGTCTGCGCGCCACACCGCGAGCCCTGGGCTGGCGCCGCACAGCCTGGAGCTTTGTCGGCAGGTACATCGGGTGAAGATTGCCCTGGTATCGCCTTACGATCTCGCCGTTCCTGGCGGAGTCAACTCGCACATCAACCATCTAGCAGAAAACTTCAAACTCCTCGGTCACGAAGTCCGGACGATCTTCCCGTCCTCTGACGTCAGCAATCTAAAACGCGACACAATCGTAATTGGCCGCCCCTCATCGATTCCGGCGGGGGGGTCCATCGCCCGAATGTCCCTCTCGCCGCGGCTGGCGAGACCGGTCAAGCGGGTTCTGGCAGAAGAAGCCTTCGACGTCGTACATGTCCACGAACCGCTGGTTTCGTTTATGCCACTTCAGTTTTTGCGTTTCTCCAATGCCGTCAACGTCGGAACCTTCCACGCTGCCCGCGAAAGTGGCGCCCATCTTTACACCTACACCCGCAGACTCCTTACGGAGGCCTTTCGCCGGCTAGACGGAAAAATCGCCGTTTCCCAGGCGGCAGCCAGCCTAATCGAGCCGCACTTCCACGGCTACTACAACATCATCCCAAACGGGGTAGATACCAAGCACTTTTCCGCTGTCCACGAACCTTTGCCGGACTTGGACGACGGCATGATCAACATCCTTTTTGTCGGGCGCCCAGAGAAACGCAAGGGACTCAGATATCTGCTGCGCGCCTTTGCCAAGATCAAAGCGGCCCAGCCGAAAACCCGGTTGGTCATCGTTGGCGGCTACGACGCCCGTCAGAAGCGCGCTTACGAACGTTGGGTTGGCGAGTCAAACCTCAGTGATGTTGAGTTCATCGGCTTCGCTCCGGATGGCGAACTACCTCGCTACCATCGCTCAGCCCACATCTTTTGTGCACCCAACACCGGTAACGAAAGCCAAGGGATTATCCTTTTGGAAGCAATGGCTGCCGGATTGCCGGTGGTCGCTAGCAACCTCGGCGGTTTCGCCGAGGTCATCACCCACGGCGTCGATGGGTTGCTGGTACGACCAAAGGACAGTGATGCATTGACCGATTCACTGATCGAACTGGTGAAATATCCTGAACTGAGAAGAGAGCTTGGTGCTAAAGGCAAGGAGAGCGCCGAGCACTACAGTTGGGAGCGAGTCTCTCAACGAGTTCTTTCCTACTATGAGCGTCTCGCCTATGAAAAGAATTCCAGCCCAGACAGCACAATAATGGCTAAGGAGGCGTAGGTGTTTTCCTTACCTCGCGCTCTACCCACCCAGGTGACCAGTCCAGTCGTCGCGGTTCTGGCACGCCTCGGCGTCACGCCAAACCAACTCACGCTGACACAATTTGGCGGAGGATTCATCGCCGCCGGTCTGATCGGCGCCGGGGAGTTGTTCTGGGGAGGCATCGCCCTGCTAGCCGCCGCCTCGCTGGACGCGTTTGACGGCACCTTGGCGCGCACCACCGGAAAAGTCACAAAATTTGGCGGCATTCTCGATTCTACGGTTGACCGGCTCTTCGAGGGCGCGGTGCTCGGTGGCGTGCTCTACTATTTCCTGGATTTGGGGGCCAAGGAAGAGAGCCTTTTAGCTTTCGTGACAATGGTCGGCTCGTTTGGTGTGAGCTACGTTCGGGCCCGCGCCGAGGTAGAAGGAGTCAACATTTACGACGGCTTCTTCACGCGTGCCGTGCGCATTCTTTTGCTCTCTGCCGGGCTCATGGTGGCGCAGCTCGGAATCGTCCTTTGGATTCTTGCCGTCATGACGCTGATCACCACGGCGCAGAGATTGTATGTTGTCCGGCTTCGACTGAGGCCATCCGAAGAAGAGGGCTCGAATCAATGATTGATCCAATGGACCAAGAGGCTCTGCGCGCGAAATTTTCCAAGGACCTCACGAGTCGAGTCCGGCTCGACCTATTCACTCAAGAGCCGACCAAGGTGTTCCTACCCGGCCAAGTGGAATGTCCCTTTTGCGAAGATGCCAAAACCTTGCTCGAGGAGATCGCCTCCCTTAGCGAACGAATCGTCTTGAGCGTGCACGAATTCGGCGACTCAAAAAAACTTGCCGAAGATCTCAGAGTCGACCATATTCCCGCCATCGTAATTCGTGGCAAAAACAACCGGCCACTACGGTTCCTTGGTCTGCCAACGGGAGCCCAATTCACTGGCTTTGTTGAAACGCTGGTCGATGCGTCTCGCGGTGTTGGAAAACTCAGACCAGAAACCACGCGTGAACTCCGCAAGGTGAAAAACGATGTCGACCTCAAGATTCTCGTAGCCCCGAGTTGCACTCACTCGCCACCCCTGGTCCGCACTGCCTTCAACATTGGGCTGCAAAAAGCCGGGGTCAAGGTGACGGTCATAGAGGCCAGTGAATTCCCGGACCTAGTCCAACGTTATGTCCTCAGCGCGGTGCCAACAACAGTGATTAATGAAGCCGTGGCAATACGCGGCGCGATGGATAAGGAAACTCTGATTGAGGTCATCCAGAGGACAGTAGAGGGCAAGCCAATAGAAAACGACGTTAAGACGGGACCATTTACTCCACTGGCAGCGCCAAGAGCGAAATCAGCGCCCAAACCGCAATCTCACGGCCTGATAATTCCCCGCTAGAAACTCCAATGAATCAGCTCACGCTCAGAACCGCGGTTAGGGAGAAAATTGCCCTCGCCGCCGAGACTGACTTCACCCGCGTTAGGCCCTTCATAGTCCTGGGCTTGCTGTTTTTAGTTTTGCGCGCGCCTTTCCTCAATTACGGTCACGGAACAGACCCAGACGCCTGGCGCGTGGCCCTGACTGCCCATCACTTGCTCGATACCGGCGAGTATTTCCCCTCGCGCCTGCCCGGCAACCCATTGCACGAACTTGTGATGACCCCGCTGATCGCCGGCGGCTGGGTGTCAACAAACCTGGCTACAGCCTTGGTTGCGCTGCTGGGTGTCTTTCTTTTCGCCATGATAGCCAAGCACCATCAATTGCCGCATCAAGGATTGCTAACGTTTGGCTTTGCATTTACGCCACTGCTGTTTATTAACAGCATTTCGACCATGGACTACATGTGGACGCTAACCGCAATCCTGGCCTCGTATCATTCGGTGCTACGGCGGCAGCCGGTTTGGGCCGGACTTTTCCTGGGTATCGCCATCGGCTTCCGCCTGCAAAGCTTCTTATTCTTTCCCCCTCTGGCGCTGCTTCTATGGCGCCAGGACCTCGGCCGGAGCATTCTTCCGTTTGGCCTCGCAGCGGCCGGCGCGGCATTGCTGGCTTTTGCCCCAGTCCTCGCTGTATACGGGCTAGATTTCTACAACTTTTTCGATACATCCGTAGCTGCCGAAGATGTCCTGCGCCTGCTTGGCAAGGAAGCACTAGGGGTGTTCGGCGGCCTGGGAGTGCTGGCAGCGGCGTTAGTCTCACGCCGTCAGCTTGCGCAGCTACCGCGAGACCTTGGCAAGGACCCGTTAGCCGCCGTATGGGTCCTGATCATCCTCCTCTACTTCGTCTCCTTTTCCAGGCTGCCACATGAGATCGCTTATCTGATTCCGATTTTTCCCTTTGCCTACTTCCTCATGGCTCAGTATTTCACGCGCCTCGCTCTGACAGGCGCGATCGGCGCCATACTTCTAGCCGGCGTCGTCGATCTGACTACACCTTCAGATTCGCTCAGTCTGTCTTCTCTCAGCACGGCGAAGATTGGACGCGGTCTGGTCCTATCCAACGCGCAGACAATGACCAGTCAACGTGAGTTCGTCGAGGAAGTTGTCAGTGCTGACCTGCCGAACCATTCGATCGTAATGACCGGTTTTATCTTCCCCCAGCTCGCTGTTCGTGAGCGCGGTCGCCTTGCAACCCGAATCCTAGAACGTGACTACGCTGCGATAAGCATGCTTTCCGACCGTGGTGAGGCGGCCGCCGACCAACGCGATGTCCGCTACGTCTGGCTTCTGACCTATGACACCTTTGATGCGCTGAGAAGCCAGGGTTATGCGTTCTTCCTGGTGCCGGACGCCGCCGGCGGCACAGCAGCCCTTTACGATTACCGTCCAAGCCTATTCGGTGCTACGTTCTTGCGACTAGATCAACAGAGGCCATCGTCGGGCAAAGGTGCCGCCAGCACCGATCGCTAATTGCTAACGCGAACTCGACGGCGAATTATGAAGAAACCAGTAGCACCTGACCCCAAGACCACGACTACCACCGCAACAACAAGAGGCAAAGAGGACGACCCTGTATCGCCTTTCTCAGGCTCGGCCGTTACCGCATCCGGTGTAGGCTCAGTATTCGCTGGCGTGACTCCAACCTCTGGTGGCCCTTGCCCAGAACCCAGCGGAACCAAAGTAGGAATTGGCTCGTCGGAGGTTTGGTTGCCGTCGCCGCTTACGATCACCTCGGGCAGTCCCACACTCAGGCGCCAGGCATTTTCGAGGCCGAGGCCGTCGAAGCCATAGACTTCAGCCAGCGCGCCATCAAGGTTGTTCAGACGGAGCGCCGCGACAAACTCAGCGAACCTCTGCTCACCAAATTCCTCAATCATGAAGCCAACGATGGCGCCCGACTGGCCGTAAAACAAAGAAACCGTGCCCGCCGCTCCTTGAGCCGAACCTGTCAGACTGGTTATCGGTAAGACAGCGTCCCGCCGGATGGCGATGGCAAGAGCCGCCTCCTCATCGGGCAGCAACTCACGTTGCGCGTAGGTCGAGATGCCTTCATTTATCCAACCGGGAAAAGCAATGTGGTTTTGGGTCGCCTGACCAGTGACGATATGGGCCAACTCGTGACGAACGATGTTGAGGAAATCAACATCTCGGGAAACCAGTGCCGTGTCAGAAGCGCCAACCTCACCCAAGGTCCGAACACTTGAGTCCGGACCTCGGCCGCGCCGCGCGGCAACAGCTGGCTGAAGGTCATCAGCGGTGGTGTAGACCCAGATCTTTATCTCAAAATCAACGCTGGTATCGAGCAGTGCGCTCAGGCTGTCTACAGTTTCACGTGCAATGCGCAGGACCGTTCTGTGTGTATCCTCACTGCCAAAGTAGAAATAGACCGTCAGATTGCCGTCTGAAATCGACTCCCAGTCAAACCGATCATCGTCATAGGTTGCTGTCATCTCTTCGGTCGAGAGGGTATTGCCGTCCTCGTCCTCGAGTTCCCAGTGGTAGACCACCTTGCCTCCGGGAACCAGGTTGCTCAGGTTCGTGTTGCCAACGCTGGCTTGACAGTTCACTACAAGGCCTGACGTGCACTGTGCACGCACCGAAGCAGAGGGACGATCCGGCAGAACCTTGTAGCGCAGCCGCACCGAGGTTATTTGGGCATCGCTCGCCGCAAAAACTGTGAACAAAATGCCATCGGGAAAGCGATTGCTTGTCGACTGATTGCGGATTTCAATGCCATCCGCCGCAACTAGGTCATGCGAGACCACGCTGAAGGCGACAAGGATCAGGGCAAGAGCCGCCGCGAAGGCGAGAGCACGCCTCACGTGGCGGTTCCTATCGTCGACCGCAAGTAAGCCATCATCAAGCCGTCAAGATCGCCATCCAGGATGGCAGCCGCGTTCGAGGTCTCGAAGTCCGTGCGATGGTCCTTAACCATCTTGTAGGGATGCAAAACATAGCTGCGAATCTGGTTTCCCCATCCGGCTTCGACGTGCTCTCCCTTGAGTTTAGCTTGCTCCTCCTGACGTCGCACCAGCTCCTGCTCAAGAAGACGTGACTCGAGCACGCGCATCGCCAACTCCTTGTTGCGTCCTTGTGATCGCTCGTTCTGACAGGTGACGACAATGCCCGTGGGAAGATGGGTAATCCGAATCGCCGTAGCCACCTTTTGTACGTTTTGTCCCCCGTGCCCCGATGAGTGGTAAATGTCGATGCGCAAGTCCTCTTGCTTTATTTCCACGTCTACTTCGGCGTCCGCCTCGGGCATCACCTCAACTAAGGCGAAAGAGGTGTGTCGGGCATGAGCAGCATCGAACGGTGAGAGACGGACCAGCCGATGCACGCCGCGTTCGCCCTTGAGGTAGCCGTATGCTGACTGACCCTGGATCTCAACCGTCACGCTCTTGACCCCCGCTTCCTCACCAAGCGTCGAATCAATTACCTCCGCCTTGAAGCCACGGGCCTCACACCAGCGGACGTACATTCTTAGCAGCATCTCTGCCCAGTCCTGGGATTCCGTGCCGCCGGCACCAGCGTGGATTGCCAGTATCGCGGTGCGCGCATCATAAGGGCCACCAAACGCCAACTGATCTTCCAGCTTGTCCAGTTGCCTCTCCGCCGCGTCTGCATCGAGAGAGATTTGAGAAATTAACTCATCCTCGGCCTCGGCTTGAGCAAGCTCAAGGAGACCGATAGCTTCGTCCACGCGGTGCGCGATTCCACGCCAAGTGGAAGTGGTTTCGTTTAACGATGCAAGGCGACGCATTGCAGTTTGGGCCGAGGATTGGTCATCCCAGAAACCGGCCTCTTGTGATTTGGACTCAAGCTTCTGTGCCTCAAGTTCTAAATTTGCGACGTCAAAGACGCACCATTGCGTCTGAGATTCGCGCCGCTAGCACTGGTAAGAGCTCACCTGGTTCCACGTTGAATGGCCTTTCCGCATTTATTCCGATCCTACGATTCAGTTTAGCAGCACCCTGCCTGCGAGCCTGTAACGTCGGCTCCTTCAGAAGATTTTACAAATCAGGCTGTATGATTCATGAGGTTTGCGAACCTCTCATATTTCCGGACTTATTGCGGCTGTCCTGATTTTCGTCAGCATCACGGCGTGCGGTATCCAATTCCGCAGTCCATCTGACGAGACGGAGCTTTTTAAGAGCATTGACCTGAGTGGGGATTTGCAACCCGGCGCCGAATTAACCGTAACGATTTTCCTGACGCGGTCCTATCCAGTACCTGTGATCATCGCCTGCTTTTATGAAATGCCGGCAAGATTAACCAAGGACCAGCAGAATGTAGCCTTCCACGAGCGAGCCACGAAGATTGGCGAAACGCTGCTTCAGCCCCTTCCAGCAGCGAACCGATCTGAAGATCTGATTCTGGAAACCGTGACCTTCAAATTTGCCGTAGCCGATCCGGGTGATTTCTTCCTTGCCTGCCTGACACCGGCCGCACCCGAAAATCGTCTCGACATCTCCTTCACTACTGTGGCCGGAATTTCAAACTAGGAGCTCGTCTCTTCCTTCATCAGCCGGGCCAATTCACGCCAATCCTGCTTCTGCTGCTCGTCTTGCCTATGGACTGTCGCCCGGCGGCCAACGTGGTAGAGCGGCATTAGGCGTCTGTTAAACCACGAAACCTCACGACCGCAGGAATCCTTCAAGGTCAGGTCATGTGATTCGATCTGCCCGAGCGCGAAAAGCGCGACCCCACCCAACGCGACCACAATGCTAGGCTCAACGGCTGTCACTTGAGCGCGCAGGAACGGCAGACAGCGGCGGACCTCAGCCACCGAAGGCCTTCGGTTCCGACCCGGCGTGTCGAGGGGGTTGCAGAGAACTGCGTTGGTGACAAAGACGTTTTCTCGGCTGAGTCCAGCCAGCACCAGAAAGGCCTCGAAGCGGCGGCCCGATTCATCGCCGGAAAATGGAACGCCGGTGCGACCGGCACCAAGCCTTCCCGGCGCTTCGCCAACGAACATCACCTTCGCGCCCAAAGGTCCGTTGCCCTCGCTGAGCACGTGGCTGAAGGCCACGGATTCACAGACATAACAAGCCGCAACCTCGCCCACAAGGGTTTGGAATTCGGCACCCGTTTTCACATCGGTTGAGCCTGCCATCACAGTATCCGATTCCTGAATTCCGCCGAGCCTATGGACCGCCGTACCGGGGAATGCGCCGAACCTGCTAACCTTGCCCGCGGCATTAGCGTGGACTTATCTAGTCCGGTTTGACCGAGTTAATCAGGCGCTGACATGATTAGTCAGCGCCTTGAGTGTTGAGTCCCTTCCCTACACCTTACTTCTCTTGCTGGCTCAGCTAACAGCCGGGGTGGCAGCGCTCGTTTTTTTCGTTCTGCTACGGGGAACCTTTCAGGCCGGTTTTATCCGGGCCTGCAGCTGGATTATTGTCGCCTGTGCGGTTATGACAACTGCAACGGCGATGGTAGTCGATCCCACCTCAAGCGTGGAAAACTACGCTCTGGATGCGAGTTTGCTCGATCCGATTCGTGCCGTCGCCATGGCCCAACTGCTGTTCAGTCTCGTGTTTCTCGTCTACGTCCGCCGCACCGAAGAACCATTTCTTGCCTTTGCCACCGGAGCCACCACCGTTGGACTCGGGGCAATTTTGTTGGTCCTGCTCGCCTCGCTAGTTCGCATACCAGCCTGGAGCGTCGCCGGACCGCTCTTCACCCTTTTCACCGGAGCCGCGATCCTTGGGTCATCAACGGTAGCGATGGTTTGGGGTCATTGGTATCTGGTGAACCCAAAGCTGGAAGAGGGGCCGCTGAACCAGCTTGTACTAATTACGCTTGCCGCAATTCTGCTTGGACTGGTGGCTACGGCGATTAACGCGATCATTCCGGTTGGTTCGCCGTTCGAGTCCAATGCGCTGCTCGCAATCGACCTTCCGCAGAATCCTGGGTTCTGGCTGCGTATCGGACTTGGTTTGATCTTCCCCGCGGGCCTGGCTTTCCTCGCCTTTGTTTCGAGCCGAGAGCGATCGATGATGTCCGCGACTGGACTGCTGTACATCGCCGTCGGCTCCGTTCTCGCCGGTGAAGCAGTCGCAAGGGGTCTGATGTTCGTCACCGGCGCGCCCGTCTAAGTCCGTCCCGAAACGCTGGCAAAACAGTCGGGCCCGTGGAGCCACTTGGCTGGCGGTAGCTAACGAGACAGCGTCCAGCTCCGCGCAGTTTTCTCGATTAGCTTCGCCTGATCGCCGGTAGCGCGAAACAAGAGTGCACTTGCTTCAGCCAGGATCTTGCCGGGTTCGGCGCTTAATTCGGCGACAACATCAAGTGTGCGGCCACGGTCCCGTTCGATATGCCCGCGAACCAAAAGTGGCAGGCCGATCGGCACTGGCTGCCGAAAACGCGATTCCATTTTGCCTGTAAGCGCCCAGATCCCTACACCATAGGTCGCCCAGCCCATAGCCTCATCCAGCAGAGTCGTCACCACCCCGCCGTGAACAAAGCCCGGGTAACCTTGATGCTCCCTTTGGGCTTGGAATGAGGCCACGGCCCATCCATCAGCTTCCATCCGGAAGTGGAGGTGAAGACCGATCGGGTTGAGTTCGCCGCACGCGTAACACCAGCGCGCGAGATCTACTTCGTCATCAGCCTCGGTGGATTGAGGCGCGTTTACAGGGTCAGTCACAGGTTTACTTCAGTTCGACCCGAAATCAGCAACTCACCTTGCTGATTCGTACACTCTATCAAGTATCTTTGGCGCCCTTCGGCGGCTCCGTCACTGGCGCTGGCACTGGCGGTAACAACGTCGCCAGGACGAGACGGCGCTCGAAACCGAACATCTAACTTGCCACTTTCCAACCATTCACGGCCGAAAGTAGCCGTCATCATCTCGGAAACGATCGCCAGGACCAGCATCCCGTGGGCAATCGTCCCACCCATTGGCGTTGTTCTGGCGTAGTCCTCGTCAGTATGAATCGGGTTGTGGTCTCCGCTGGCCACGGCGTAGCCATTGATCATTTCCTGCTGCAAGGTCCGAACGACAGAACTGACCGGGGGAGCACTCATGAACCGTCAACCGGAGACATCACCGTAGCCTTTGCAGTAGAAACCGTGCGCCCTTCGATAGATACCTCTGTCTCAAGCACTGAGACTATCCAACCAGATCTCTGGGAACGCTGTGCAAGGCGGGCGTGGTATTCGACTGAATCTCCAATATTCACGGCTCCAAAGAAATCCACGCTTTCGTTCACGTGGAGGCTGCCAGACGGCAGACCCACAGTTTCAAGCAAATTGCCAAGCGCAAAAGCGACAACGGCAAGTGGGGGCACAAGCCCGGCATCTTGGTAGAAAGACTGCGTGTCGCCGGTGGCTTGGATATAGCCTTCAACCCGCTTCGGTTCAATTTTGATGGCTACTGAATCGAAAACATGGCCGACTGGCAGATCGGCGATCGTACCGGCCACTCTTAAACTACTGGGTCAGCCATATTGGCTCGGCCCCACTCTTCTAGACGAAGCAATGCGGCGCCAAGTTCTGTACCTTTTGATGTCAGATTGTATTCCACCCAAGGAGGCATGACTGCCACAACATTACGTTCGATTATGCCCAACTCTTCCAAACCTTTGAGACGGTCTCGCAGGGTCCGAGAGTTGCAACCACCGACAGCGCCGGCAAGCTCATTGAAACGCCGTTTGTCGCGCATTAACTCGTAAATAATTCGCGGCACCCATTTTTGGCCAAGCAGGGCCAACGTCGCCCGAACCGGGCAATAGACAGACTCCTCATCCAAAGCCAGCCTGATATCCACCAGAATCGATGACGTTGACACGCCGCTATTTTATAACATGTGCTGAGACGGTGAGAGCTAGAGAGACCCTTAGCGCGAGGCCTGTTGGTCTGGCTCACGACTCAGGACAACGACGCCTTCCGATTCAGTACGCGTAGCGCTTGTGTTCCGCTCCAGTGTGATCCACAAGTCAGTTACCGGCCCCTCTGCCTCCTCCGGGAACTCAATCAGCAATTGGGCCATACCATCGATGTCGGGAAGAAAATTGGCCACGCGGACCAATGTGTCACCTTTCGTTGCCCACAGCTCATAGGCCAATCCCAATGAAGTCGAAGGAAGGTCCGTGCATGTCAGCGCACCAACCGATTGCTGAGTACTCCAAACGTAGATGCAGGTTGCGTCTGGGGCGAGAATATTGCCCTTGAGTTCGGTCGGAATCAACTCAGGATCGAGCGCGATAACAATCAGCGTGGCTTGCTCTTCAAGCGTCGTCTCCAACCGTTCTTGCTGGTTCTTGGCGGAGGTTAGGTCACCCTGGAGTCGTAAAAGCGCAAACCTTTGCTCAGCGTCAAGCTCCGCAAGCTCCTCAAGCACCTGGTTGTCCTCCGCCAACCGCGTCACCTCATCGGCGAGCACTTGGTTGTCATTTTGCAGTTCCGTGAGTTTATTGGAGAGCGTCATCGCCCACGCCACGGCTCCAACCGCCAATCCAAGAATCAAGACGGCGGCCGCCGCTCCCAGCCAGGGACTCCTCAGACCGGACCACCATTGCCTTGTCTCGCCGCCCTGCACGGCTCCCATGATTCGTTCTTTTAAACGGGACGGCGCGCCGTAGATTGGCACGACGAGGCTCAGTTGATCAGCCGCCATAGCATAGGCCTGGTGCTTAGCCTCACAATCCGGACAGGTTAGGATATGGGCCTTTAGCCGGGCCTCAGCCTCCGGGTCCAAAGCGCGAAGCGCAAGAGCTTCAAGGTCTTCCTGGAAACCTTCGCAGTTCAAGAAGGATCGCTCCCCACGTCTCTTAAGTCGATGAGCATAGTACGGAGCTTTTGTAGTCCTAGCCTGATCCGGGTTTTAACTGTGCCAAGTGGCTGGCCCAGACTCTCGGAAATTTCTTGCTGGGTGAAACCTCCGAAGTAGGCCAATTGAATGACTAGCCGCTGGTCCGAAGGCAGACTGGTAAGAGCGGACTGGACGGCAATTCTTTCGTCAGTCGCGACTGCAGGATCCTGCCGGCTGGCGGCCGCTGGTGCGGCCGCCAGAATTTCCTCCACCGCCAAACTGGGAGGTTCCTCAAATCGGAACCTCCGACTACGGCTGCGCTGTTCGTCGATCGATCGATTGCGAGAAACGCTGAGCAGCCAAGTTAGAAACCGGCCGCGTCCAATGTCGTAAAGCTCTGGCCGTCGCCAGATGCGGAGAAACACTTCTTGAGTCAAATCTTCGGCCAGTTGGATATCACGCACCATTCGCAGACACATTGAATAGACATAGCTTCCGTGCCGGTCGTAGAGGACCTCCATCCCCTTCACATCTCGTTGCGCCAACGCCTTGACCAAACGTTCGTCGCTAGCAGAGGAGTACTCGGCTCCCGACAGACGTCCGTCCTTACTTCCGGCGTCCTCCCTTATGTCTACGTCCCACGCGGCAGGACGGATTGCTTTCTGTTTCTCGACAGGGGTATCCAATGACAATTTTTTGCCCTCCTAAGATCGGAATCTCAAGATTCGATGCTTTGATCTTAGCTCAGAACGGGCTGCTTGGGACTATGCCGAGAATTGAACCTATCTATCAATTGGTCGCTGGCAATCAGACCCCTTGGGCACACCCGGCATGACCCTGAACCCTCGTCGCTGCCTTCAGCTGAATTCCAAACCGCTTGGCCATCGAGCGTTGCAAGTCCAGGCATCGAGAACCGCTCGGACCCTTAGCCACAGGCGAAATGTTTGTTCGGTTGACGCATCGTGCTATATTTACTAAAGCGTCTTAGCAACTTAAGGTGTGGGCGGTCCGCCCAGAGGACAATGGCCACCGATCCATTCGATAACTACATGGACCTTGTTGAAGCCGCAAGGATTCTGGGTATTCACCCTCAATCGCTGCGCCGGCTGATCAAACAAAAGAAGGTACCGGCAATAATTTTTGCCGGTAAGTATTTGATAGCCCGTGACAAGTTGGAGATGTTCCAGTCCAACTATGACCCTCGGCCTGGCCGCAAGCCCCTGAGACGCCTGCTCTAGTCGGTCTTCAGCCCAAACACAAAAGGACGGCCAATTCTTGGCCGCCCTTTCCTATTCACTCACCGGAAAATTAAGCAGGCGGTTTGATTTCGATTGAGTCATCATTAAAATCGCTGAGAATTAACTCAAATTCGACAGTCATGTCTTGACCCTGTTCATCTTTGCCGCTTGCCGTCATAACAATCTTGATTGGCACTCCATCAGCTGTCAGCCACAAATCGAGGCTTGCTTCAGTCAGGTCGGGAATGCCGCTCGTGTCACCCATTGCCTCGCCGGCCGCGAGCAGGGCGGCTTTGTCAAAGGAGTAATGGGTGGTTGAAATACCGTTTATCTCTTCAGAGCTGGTTTCTGCCGCTTCGAGCACTTCGACCGGCAGCAAATCGCCGAGCATCTCAGTCGGCACCCCGTCGCTCAGATCGAGTGATTCTGTGCCGGCCGGCGACTCCTGCCAAACGCCGTCAAACTTTACCCATGACTGGCTGCCAATTTGGACCAGCGAGATATCTTCACCGCCAAATGACAGTGTTACCTCGAATCGGTCTGGCGCGACGAAGGCACCCTCTGCCCGGAGGTCAGCTAGCGCACCCAGCAGCAAGGCTGCAATCGCACCACCTAGTTCGTCCTCTGGGTCGGTCGCCAGGGCTTCGCCTACGTCGAGCTTCACTGCGAGATTAAAGCGAAAACTCTGCAGCTCGGTAAGTGCCGAGGCCGTCTTCTCCAAGTTAACGGATTGAATCGTGCCAGTGCTCGACCCATCCGACGATGGACTTGCGCCATCAGAAGTCGCGGCTTTGTCGTCGCCCCCGCAGGAAACTATCAGCGCGAGCAGAAAAACAAACCCTGTCACAAGCCAGTGCGTCAATTTTGGCATTCGCCACCTCCCCACCTGAAATTAGTGTCGGCAGCATGGAGCGATTTCGCTAGAAGCTAGACTCGCCACGACTCGACTCCAAGTATTCGACTGAATTGCGGTAGGACTCTTCCTCTATGAAACCGCTGGACATCAAGTAGTTGAGGATTACTTCAAGCGTTAGAGCTGCGCGCAGATTGATACCTTCTCTATGCAGCCGCTCGCGAGCCCCTTGCTGCCGGTCTACGAGAACAAAAGCATCCTTTACGAATAATCCAGCCTCTCGTAGCCGCTCCGCCGTCTCAAATATGCTGCTGCCGCCTGTCACCAAGTCATCGATAATCATCGCATTCTGGCCCGGCGTGTAGACACCCTCGATCGGACCATCGTCCGTCGGGCTTGGATGGAGGTAAATCATTGGAATCTTGGCCGCTAAAGAGTAGGCCGTCGCCACTAGCAATCCACCGAGCGGGACACCGGCGGCAAGTTGGAATTGATCCATCTGCGGATTGCGCATGGCTTGGAGTGCAGTTATCTCTTCATGCATGACGTGCGCCGCCCGCCAAAGAGCGGTTGGATGACCGATCAGTTTTCGAACATTGAGAAATACCGGAGAACGAACAGCCGTCCGGCCACGCGTGAACTCGCCAAATTCAACCGCGCCGAGCCGCCACAGGGCGTCAGCAAGCCAGAGGTTAGAATTGTCGGATTGCACCATGCGCTTCAAAAGGACAGAGGCCAATTGACTGGCCTCCGGCTAGATCCAAAACATTTCCCGATGAGCGCTTCCCCTGCCCAAATCTGAGCCTGAACGGTCAGAATATAGGCGCTAGAACGTCTGCTCTAGACTATCATTGACGAAGCAAATGTCAACCTGGATCTGCACCGCCGCGCCGCGGTTGCTCGGCCTAGGAATGTGTCGGCATACCATCGGGCACGGGTCACCCTGCGAGTTCAGGGGAAATCCAGCCTGCCTCTTGCACTTGGACCCGATTTTGTACAAAATGCATTTAGCACTCGCCTTCGGTGAGTGCTAATCCCGTAAATCAAAACTAGACATCTCAGGAGGTCTAAACATGGCGAAGCAATTGCTATTTGATCAGGAAGCCCGGTCGGCCATGAAGGATGGCATTGACGCGCTGGCTGACGCGGTGAAAATCACCCTTGGCCCCAAGGGGCGCAATGTCGTCCTCGACAAGAAATTCGGGGCGCCTACGATCACCAATGACGGCGTCACCATCGCCAAGGAAATTGAGTTGTCGGAGGCGTTCCCCAACATCGGTGCCCAGCTGGCCAAGGAAATCGCTTCCAAGACCAACGACATCGCCGGTGACGGTACAACAACCGCCACGGTTCTTGGGCAGGCAATCGTCGCTGAGGGTCTAAAAAATGTGACAGCCGGTGCCAATCCCATGGCTCTGAAACGTGGAATTGAGAAGAGCAGCCAGCAGGTCATCGACCACCTGCGGGCAACTGCCACTCAGATCACTGAGCGCGACCAGATGGCTCAAGTGGCCGCCATTTCTGCCAATAATGACGACGCAGTTGGTGACCTAATCGGCGAAGTCATGGAAAAAGTTGGCAAAGACGGTGTTGTCACGGTTGAGGAGTCCAAAGGAATCCGCACCGAGGTCGAGTACGTCGAAGGAATGCAGTTCGACCGAGGCTATATTTCACCCTACTTCGTTACCAATACCGACAAGATGGAAGCGGAAATCGAAGATCCATACGTTCTGATTACCGACAGGAAAATCTCCGCCGTCGCAGATATCCTACCGGTGCTCGAGCGGGTGCTTAAGGTATCCAAGAACTTCCTGATCATCTGCGAGGACTGCGATGGCGAAGCTCTCGCCACCTTGGCCGTGAACAAGCTTCGCGGAACAATCAATGTCGTGGCCGTAAAGGCGCCTGGATTTGGCGACCGCCGCAAAGAGAACCTTGGTGACATTGCCGCGCTCACTGGAGCCACCGTCATCAGCGAAGAGCTTGGCCGCAAGATTGACTCCGCTGAGCTTGAGGACATGGGCCGCGCCCGTCGAATCGTGGTAGCAAAGGAAGACACGACCATCATCGAAGGCCACGCTTCTAAGGAAGATATTGAGAATCGCATCAACCAAATAAAATCATCCTTGGAAACCACTACCTCTGATTGGGACCGTGAGAAGCTTCAGGAGCGCCTCGGCAAGCTGGCTGGCAGCGTCGCTGTAATCAAGGTTGGTGCCGCCACAGAAGTCGAACTCAAGGAACGCAAGCACCGCGTGGAAGATGCTTTAAGCGCAACCCGCGCCGCAATCGAGGAAGGCATAGTCTCTGGTGGTGGCGTAGCCCTAATCAATGCCCTCGGCGTCCTGGAGAATCCCGATCTCGAAGGCGATGAGCGCACCGGCGTCACTATCTTGCGACGTGCGCTGGAGGAGCCACTGCGACGCATTGCGATAAACTCCGGCCAAGATGGGTCTGTTATCGTCCAGGAGGTCCGCACTCTACCAGCAGGCCAGGGTTATGACGCTGCCCGTGATGAGTTTGGTGAAATGATTCAGCGTGGAATTATTGACCCCCTAAAGGTCACGCGCTCCGCTCTTGAAAACGCTGTCAGCATTGCCGGCATGGTTCTCACGACAAACTGTCTGGTGACAGACATTGTCGAGAAGCAGGGCGCTGTACCCGGGGCACCGCCGCAGTACTAGATTCGCACAAGGGGCTTGAGGGCAAAAGTTGTACAGCGAAAACGGCGTTCAGGTTGACTTTGAAGAAGTAACTCGACTTGTCGACACTGCTGACGTTTTTGTGGTTGGTTTCGGCACGTTCCAAAATCGATTGCTGGTCGATACTCGCTCGGACGCATCCGAAATGCCGATGGTGCGGGTTGTCAAGCCAATCAGTTCCCCACGCGCGCGCCTGGCCTGGCTTGCGAAGAGACGGCCGTCCTTGGCTGAGCCGCAATCATTTACTTTCATCCCATGGCCGCACTCGATCAACTTCCTTGCCGATACCGGCGTTTGGGACAAGATCTGCAGGAGTGTTGGAGCTGACCTTGAGCCTGCGGTGCAAACGCAGTGCGCTATGGCGTTCGGAGAGTTGGGAGCCCTGGACCGAGAGGCAACTCTAGAGATCCTCAAAGGTGAAAACTGCCTCACCCTCTGGCCACCTGAGGATCAAGCCTAAATCTAAAGCTGACAAATAAGGGGGCGCCGTTGTGACGTCCCCTTATTTATTACTCCGGCCTGCCGGCTCGAGGCCGCCAATTAAAATATCTGGATTAGCCCGCGCCTCGTAGTGGCACTTGGGTCACGTTCGGCGATAATCGTAAGGCATGTTTCAAATTTCCTCCCTGCCGCATGACTAAAGGCGACAAGGTCTACTCACCCACCGAAATTATCGCTGGCCTGGTCGGCCTTTATGGCGAACCGGAGTGGCGACCTCACCACGATCCGATGAGCGAACTAGTCCTCACGCTGCTTTCGCAAAACACATCGGACACCAATTCCGGCAGGGCATTTTCGCGGCTTCTACAGCGGTTCCCTGATTGGCAAGCCGTCCTCGAAGCTCCGGTAGATGAGATTGAGGAAACGATTCGGCCCGGCGGACTGGCGCCCACGAAAGCACCGAGGCTAAAGGCTATGTTGAAGGAGATTCAGGACCGGACCGGCGGTCTAGACCTCTCTTTTCTTGCCGCATGGGAAACCAGCGAAGTGCGCGAATGGTTGCGCACACTACCTGCTGTTGGACCCAAGACCGCGGCCTGTGTCCTCCTGTTCGGCATGGGCAAGCCGGGCCTGCCAGTAGATACTCACGTGCATCGCGTTGCTGGCCGTCTTGGCCTCATCGATGCCCGGCTTACACCAGAAAAGGCACAAACCTTATTGGAGGAAACTATTCCGGACGCGGACCACTACAGATTCCATATGCTATTAATTCGCCACGGCCGACACACCTGTATCGCTCGCGCTCCTGCCTGCGGCACGTGCCCCTTAAATCAGCACTGCCCGGCGAGCGTGACCCGCGCCTGAAGGGCCACACAGAGGCCACAGATAGGGTGGTTTCGCAAGGCCGCTTCGCCAGCCCTTCGTTGACACCAACAATGGCAAAAATCTATGATCCATTTATAAACACTCTGAAAATTACGCAGGTTTTTACTTTGACTAGTTTGATCAAAACCCAGGGAAAGGAAGGTCTCAATGTCCACAATGGCCATTGCAGCGATCGCCGTAATCGGCGTTCTCGCGCTGGTTGTTGGGGCTCTTTTCGGCCAGGCTTTACACGATCGGAGGGAGAAGGCAAGGAAAGCGACCGCGTCTGATGACGCGGACCGCATAATTTCTGAAGCCCAAACCAAGGAAAAAGAAGTCCTCCTTCAGGCCAAGGAGGAATCGATCCGAATTCGCGGCCAGGCCGATTCTGAAGCCAAAGAGCTCCGCCAAGAAGTTCTGCGCCTTGAACAACGAGTAGCACAAAGGGAAGAAAACCTCGACCGCAAGCAAGATGTCATAGACCGTCGCGACAGTACGCTTTCAGATCGGGAGGAAAAGCTCGAAGAGGCGCGCGCGATAGTAGAAGAGCTCACCGGTCAGCGGACAGCAGAGATTGAACGAGTCGCCCACCTTACTCAAGCCGAGGCGGGCGCGATCCTCATGACCGAGACGGAAGCGGAAATTCGCGAGGATGCTAACCGGCTGGTTCGCCAGATTGAAGAAGAAGCACGTGAAAACGCCGGCCCCAAAGCACGCGAAATAATCACCGCGACAATCCAACGAATCGCTACGGAGGCCGTGTCCGAGTCAACGGTCAGCGTCGTCCAGATTCCAAGCGAAGACATGAAGGGTCGAATTATTGGCCGCGAGGGACGAAATATCCGCGCACTGGAGCACGCCACCGGCGTTGACCTAATTATCGACGACACTCCAGACGCTGTGATGCTGTCTTCGTTCGACGGTGTTCGTCGCGAAGTCGCCCGCGTGGCGCTGACGCGGCTGCTTTCCGATGGCCGCATCCACCCGACACGCATCGAGGAAGTAGTAGAAAAATCTCGGCAAGACGTTGAGAACGATCTGAGAACCGCTGGCGAAGAGGCCATGGTAACGGCGAACTGCGCCGGTTTGCATCCGGAACTCGTGCGCACTCTGGGCCGGCTGAAATACCGCACGAGCTACGGCCAAAATCAACTCATGCACGCGGTTGAGTGCTCACAAATCGCGGCATTGCTCGCGCGGGAAACCGGCACCGACGTGAACATTCTGCGACGTGGCGCCTTGCTGCACGACATCGGCAAGGCCATCGACCGCGAGCTAGAGGGAACTCATGCCATCCTGGGCGCCGAACTGGCTCGACGTTACTCGATTTCCGAACCGATAGCTCACTGTATCGAATCGCATCACGAGGAGGTCCCGGCACGCACGCTGGAAGCGCTCCTGGTCCAAGTAGCGGACTCGATCAGTGGTGGCCGTCCTGGCGCACGGATGGAGGCGCTCGAGTCCTACACCAAGCGACTGGAAGCGTTGGAGACAATCGCCGTCGGCTTTACCGGTGTGGAGAAAGCCTTCGCCATTCAAGCCGGCCGCGAAGTGCGAATCCTGGTCAAGCCCGAGCAGATCGACGACCTTGCTGCCATGCGTCTGGCGCGTGACGTGAGTAAGCAGATCGAGGAGTCGATGGAATATCCCGGTCAAATCAAGATCACCGTAGTACGCGAAACACGGGCAACTGATTTCGCCAAATAGGCGTGACGCGTGCGGGTCCTCTATATCGGTGATATCGTCGGCTCGCCGGGCCGGCGCGCGTTTGCCGCGCTGCTGCCTGGCTTAAGGCACGAGTTGAATCTGGATGTCGTAATTGCCAATGGTGAAAACGCCGCGGCTGGACGCGGGCTCACACTGAAAACTGCCAAAGAGCTGTTTGACGCCGGCGTGGATACAATCAGTTCCGGAAATCACATTTGGGACCAAAAGGAGTTCATCGAGGAACTAAATCGCGATTCGCCGATCCTGAGGCCGGCAAACTATCCTGCCGGCTCGCCAGGCAGAGGAATGCTGACCAACAAGGGCGTCACCGTCCTCAATCTACAGGGCCGAACCTTCATGGCGAATATCGACTGTCCATTTCGCACCGCTGACGCGTTGCTAAATGACGACGTCCGCCAGCCAATAATCGTAGACATGCACGCGGAGGCAACCAGCGAGAAGGTAGCGATGGGGTGGTACCTAAACGGCCGTGTGGCCGCTGTCCTTGGTAGCCACACTCACGTGCCCACCGCGGACTTGCGCATCCTGCCCGGAGGCACGGCCTACGTTTCCGACGCCGGCATGTGCGGTGCGCGCGACAGCGTGTTGGGATTTGAGGTGTCCGCCTCTCATCGTCTCTTCCTGTCGCAGCTTCCAACTCGCCTGCCGGTCGAAGAAAAGACCCACGAACTGATTCTCAACAGCGTCATGGTTGAGGTTGACGACTCCTCCGCAAAGGCCGGAACAATTCAACGCGTCTATCGGGAGCACACAATTGACAGCTAAAGCCGATTTTCACAATCACAGCACCGCTTCTGATGGTCGCCTCAAGCCATCGGAACTTGTTGACTTGGCCGCCGCCAACGGCGTCCGGGTCTTCGCCATGACCGACCATGATTCGACAGAGGGCATCAAAGAAGCCCGCCAAGCCGCCGACCGCCATCCCGACCTTTTTCTAATCCCCGGCTGTGAGCTAAGCACCGACATTGAAGGGACCGAGGTCCATATTCTCGGCTACCTGACTGACGAGATTCTAGACAACCCAGAATTCCAGGAAAGGTTGCTAGCCTTTCGTGCCGGCCGCTTCGAGCGCGGACGCTTGATGACCGAGAAACTAGCCGCGTTGGGCGCGCCGATCAGCTGGGAACGGGTTCTAGAAATCGCCGATGACGCCTCGGTAGGCCGGCCCCACGTTGCACAGGCACTGCTGGAAGCTGGCCACATAGCCTCACTAAAAGAGGCATTCGACGTGTACATTGGAAGAGACGGCCCTGCTTATGTCGAACGGGAGAAAATGACCCCAAGAGAGGCAGTTGAAACGCTAAAGCGGTACGGCGCGCCACCTGTGCTTGCTCATCCTAGCTATATCAAGGGCCTTGAGGATGTTCTGCCTGACCTCAAGGAAGCCGGCCTGGTTGGCATGGAGGTCTACTATAAGGATTACGATGAAACGCTGGTGGAGCAGCTAGCCACGATCGCCAAGAAATACGATCTCATGCCACTGGGCGGAAGCGATTATCATGCGCTCAAAGGGCCCGGCGAGCGCGAACCCGGCGATATTCCACTCCCAAGCCGCATCGCCAAGGACTTTGTTGAAAGGGAGTTGCCGTGGGTCCCGACGGGAGCGCTGACCTAGCACCAGACACTGACGACACTACCTACTGCGCTCGCCATCCGCAGGTTGAAACCACACTCGCTTGTGCCCGCTGCGGCACATTGATCTGCCCGCGCTGCCTGGTGCAAACGCCGGTCGGCGCCCGCTGCCGGGAATGCGCCGGCGTGACTCGGTTGCCTACCGTCACCATCAGCCCCATGTTTATGGCGCGCGGACTCGCTGCCGGCATTGCCGGCGGGGCCGCGGCCGGCGCCGCGTGGGGCTACTTGAGCCGTGGCGGCAGCTTTATCGGACTATTTCTTTTCGTCATCGCGCTCGGGATTGGTTGGGCGATCTCAGAATCGATTAGCTTCTCGACGAATCGCAAACGCTCGCCAATCTTGCAGGGTTTCGCGGTTGTCGGCGCTATCGTCGCCTACCTGGTTCATAACCTGGTCATTGGCGGTGCAATCCTACCTGGTAACGACGCCTGGGGATATTTAGCCGCCGGCCTTGCCGCGGTGTTCGCCTCATCGCGGCTGCGCTCCTAGCGCAAAACGACGGCCAAGAAGATGATCAGAGCAAACATCGATGCTGAGATCAGACCGATTTGTTTTAATTCCTTCGCCAAATAGCCACGCCCAAAAACAGGGAGTTGGCCGGGCGCGGCGCGCACGCTTGAGCCTTCGCGTGCTCGGGTCACCATATCCAACCGCCGTCGAGGGCGAGGTTCACCTTGATGACTCTGAGCCGGCTCAGAATCCTTGGCATCGTCTTCAGCCTCAACCGCCTCTCCAGCACCCTGAAAAGTAGACGAGGCGGTCCGTCGGACCTTTCGCTTCTTGGCCTGGCCCGGAACGTGAGCTTGGCGAGACTTTTTCGGCATTGCCAAATTATAGATGCGCCACCTTAGGAGAAACAACGGTCAACTGCCTAGGGCCCGCAATCGATTCGAGCCACAGGCCAACTTTGACCTACAGCACGTTTGTAGCAATGCAGCAAGGAAGTGACAGCTTTGCGCGCCCACACGAAAAGCGATGCTGATAAGCCACGGCCTGATTCTCACCGACGCGACGCGTGGTCTTCGTGGTCTTTAAGGTGAGATTTAGAAGCCAGATGCTGGTAAACTGCACTCCAGGTGAACAGGAAGGAAGGTCACAAATGCTGGAGCAGACACGCGAGCATGGCGGCTACAACCGGAACACGTTGCGCCATGAGGCAATGGCCACAGTCGCCTGCGAAGAACTCGAGATCGAAACAACCGCCGCGCCCGGTTTCCAGGACATCACCGACCACATAGCTTCAATCGTGGCAGACTCTGGCGTACACTTCGGACACGTAACTGTTTTCTCTACTCACACGACCGCCGCGATCCGCATCAACGAAAATGAACCATTGTTACTGCGCGACATGGCCCGCACGCTTCGTCAGCTCGCACCGTCAAACGCATACTATGAGCACAACGACTTTGGGCGCCGCACCGTAAACATGAACGACGACGAATGTGCCAACGGACATGCTCACTGCCAGCACCTTTTCCTGTCCACCAGTGAGACAATCCCGGTCATTGAAGGACGGCCGGCGCTGGGAACCTACCAGCGCATTTTTCTTATAGAGCTCGATCACCCTCGCCTGAGGAAGATCCTTGTTTCGACCATCGGCTGCTGAGCAAGCAGTCGTTCCGCCTCACTGAATACAACAACAGCCGGAATCGATGAACCTTCAAGACCTTGGAGGCGTGGATAACGCCGAGCTGCGCGAACTGCTACGGCAGCGTATAGCCGATCAGGGTTCAATCCCGTTCTCAGAATTTCTTGAGCTCGTCCTCTATCACCCAACTCACGGCTACTACGTCGCTTGCGATCCATCACTCGATTACCAATCGAGCCCAAACGTGCATCCCCTATTCGGCGCCTGCATCGCCAGACAGATCGCGGACTTTTGGCGACTCCTGGGTCAGCCAGAGACCTTCACAGTTTTTGAGGCGGCAGCCGGTAGCGGGCGGCTGGCTAGGGACATCCTCTCATTTCTGGCAGCGGAGGAAACAGAACTCTCAGAGCTCTTACGTTATGTAATCCAAGATCCATTCTCGCGGTCTGGACCCGAGTTTGGCTCGGAAAGCAAGTTGGCGCCTGGCCAAGGCAAGCTTGAAGTTGCCACGGAGCTCCCTACGTCTGAAGAAATCGATGGATGCATTATCAGCAACGAGTTGCTGGATGCACTGCCGTTTGAGCGGGTATGCCGGCTGGATGGACGGCTCCTGGAACTACGGACCAGCTACGAAGATGGTCATTTTCTTGATCTGGCTCAGCCGCCGTCTCCGGAAATTCTGGCCCACTTTCAGGCTTTAGGCATCGAGCCCGGAGAAGGCTGCCGAGCTGAGGTCAGCCTGGAAGCTCCCCGATGGCTCACGAGGGCGAGTGCGGCCTTGCGGCGTGGCTACATCCTGACTCTAGATTATGGCTACAGTGCCTCAGAACTCTACGCTCCATGGCGCCGCCAAGGTACCTTGCTGACATTTTATCGCCAAGCGTCCGGCGAGGACCCTTACGCTCACATAGGCCGGCAGGATATCACCGCAAGCGTCGATTTTTCGACCCTAACTTCAGCCGGGGAGGCGGCGGGCCTGCGGACCATCGGTGGAACATCGCAAGCCGAGTTCCTTGCAGCGCTTGGCATCGGCGATGCGGTGTCCCAACAACCTGCGGCCGCTGAGCTCGAAGCCTTTTATGCATTGCGCCGTGCCGCTATCGAATTGACCGACCCCGGCAACCTCGGACGGATTCGCACCCTTTTCCAAGGCAAGAATGTTCCAGATAAATTGCCGCTCGGCCTATCGTTGACGCCCTCGAGCGGAAGCTTCTAGACTTCAGCCAGTGGAGTCCTACAGCGACATCGTCCTCGATCACGCTCGCAATCCCCGGAATCAGGGCGTGCTGGAAAATGCCGACGCCAAAGGCGCCCAGACCAACCCGGTATGCGGCGATACTTTTATTCTGACCTTGCAGATTAAGGATGACAGGATCAGCGACGTTCGCTTTCTGACTCAAGGTTGCACGGCATCAGTAGCCACAAGCAGCATTATCACCGAGATGATAAAGGGTCTGTCGTTGGCTGAGGCTCTGGACATCACCCACAACGATGTTTCTGATGCCATGGGAGGACTGCCGACCAGCAAGCTGCACAGCGCAGCCCTGGTCATCGATGGGTTGAGGCGAGCGATCACCGGCTACCGTGAGGCAGGATCCTAGAGCCTAACGCCGGCAATTTGACATATGACTCTGCCCAAGACTACGATTTTTTTGCCTCCCAGAGGTGGCACTGGCAGGCGGAGGCAATCATGCGCTTTATTTTCGGATTTGTTGCCGGTCTGACGATAGGCTACAGCCTGTCGACTAAGCTTTCGAACCAAGCCAGGACAGCACATCACTAGACCCTGGCCAGTCACGTCCGCGCTGATTTAACCGAGCTAGGCTACGACTCCGCTCAGGAAGATATCTACTAGCTCTGGATCGAGTTGATCGCCGGCCGCGGCTCGCAAACGGCGCGCGGCTTCGCGTCCATCCACCCGTGGGCGGTGCGGCCGCTCAGAAGTCATCGCCACATAGGCATCGGCGATTGCTAGGATTCGAGCCTCGATTCGAATCTCGTCCGCAAGGCGGCCGTCTGGATAGCCGCGCCCATCCGGGCGTTCGTGATGCGCTCCGATCCACTCGGCGACCTCTTCGAGGCCATTGATCGCGGCAACGATATCGCGTGAGTAGCCTGGGTGCAGACGCAGTAGTTCGAGCTCATCAACACTGAGGATGCCCGGCTTCGGCATAACGCGCTCCGAAACCGCTAATTGGCCCGCGTCGTGCAGCAAAGCCGCGAGGCGCAGCTGCTTCAAATGCGCTTCCGGAAACCCGAGGTTTCGTCCCAGCGATTCGACAAGCCCAGCCACTCGGCCCGAAACGCCGGCCGTAAAGCTAAAGCGTGAGTCAACAAGGTTGGCAAGCGTCTCCACAGACGGCACCAGCCGGAACGCCTTTGATTCCTTGACTCTGCCACAATGGGCCGCTATCTCTCTTGGCAGGTTTGCACCGAAAAGTCCAAGCCAAAACGTGTCTCCAGCCCCCAAATTGCGCAGTGCAGATGCAACATCCGGGTCGCATTCTTTGCCGGAGAGTCGACTCAGCCAAAAGGGTAGATTGCGGCGAGCAGAAAGAGGCGAGCTCTGACCGATGAGCCCTTCGACCTGATCGGCAATCGTGACCACTCTGCTAATGATTGAAATTTCTTCTCCTACAAGACCGTCCGGATAGCCGCTGCCATCCCAATTCTCATGGTGGCTGGCCACCGCTTTAACGGCGCTCTCAGGCAGGACCATTTCCTGCGCCGCCCTGGCGCCATGCATGGTGTGGGCAACAATCCGCTCGACTACGAGCTCGGGTGTGTCGCTAGCGCCAAGTGCCACTTCCTCAGGGGTCATCAGAGGCAAAGATGCCAGGAGCAAGCGTTCGTCGCCGCGCGTAACCTGGGCAAGAGTGGCGCCAATGACAATTGCCCCAATATCGTGGGCGAGACCCGCGTAACAGCTGGCGAGACGATCCGCACCATCAAAGCCGAGTTCTTCAGCGAGCGCCACGGAGATATAGGCAACTCGTTGGGCATGGCCGGGAGACCGGCCCTCAGCCAAATCAAGCGCGGTGCTGAACGGTACCAGCAGATCGCTCAGAGTATGTTGGGGTAGACGTTTGGTGGTGGGTTCGCTGTCTCGGGCCCGGCCTTGGACTTGAACACTCCGGTCACTGACTTCACTCACGCTTCGCCTATCTCCCCTCGATTGGACCCGTGATCCGAATTGCTTCGTCTTAGTTATCGGCAGGCTGGCGCCATCGGTTCATAGACAAGCCCACCGGGCAGCCGCATTCCTGGCAGATGATTGGTCCAACCGTGAGTCGGCGTTCTGGCCCCGGTTCCGTAGCCTTGGCGCCGCTAAGCGTGTCTTTGGCTGAGACCTAATGGCCATCCTGATGAGGCGAATTGCGGTGGCTGAAGCCGTTTGGACGTTGCTTCCTTGATTTAAAGTCGCTCAGTCAGTAGATTCTCGTTGGGCCTTACGCGTTGGAGGTTTCTTTTTTTCGCGGAGCGGAGGGATTAATGACGCTCTTGATCGTTGCTCTATTTGCCAGTTTTGGCGCACTTGCGTTCGCTTTTGGCGTATCCCGGATCATTCTCAAGGAGGATGAAGGGGACGACGTCATGAAGGAGATCGCCGTCGCCATTCAGGAGGGCTCCAGCGCCTTTCTTCGGCGGGAGTACTCTTTCCTGGCCGTTTTCGTCGTGGCAGTTTTTGTCATTCTTGCCATCTTCATTGACTACGATGCCCTTGATCGTTTGGGTGAGCAGCGAGGCAATCTGACCGATCTGCCTCGAACCGCAATCGCTTACGTCATCGGCGCGGTGGCTTCGGGCCTCGCCGGGTTGATTGGAATGCAGATTGCCGTGCGCGCCAACGTACGGACGGCTGCAAAGGCACGCACCGGCTTGAACGCAGCTCTTAGAGTCGCATTCTCATCTGGCGTTGTGATGGGCATGACCGTGGTCGGTATCAGCCTTCTCTGTCTATCCCTCCTTTACATCGTCCTCGAAAGTGTCCAGCCCTTGACCGGCTTCGCCTTCGGTGCCTCTTCGATCGCCCTGTTCGCCCGCGTCGGTGGCGGAATCTACACCAAGGCCGCCGATGTCGGCGCCGACCTGGTTGGCAAGGTTGAGGCAGGTATCCCGGAAGACGACCCTCGCAACCCTGCCGTTGTCGCTGACAACGTCGGTGACAACGTCGGCGATGTCGCCGGTATGGGAGCTGACCTTTTTGAGTCCTACACCGGAGCTATCGTGGCGACGATGTCGTTGGCAACAATCGCGATCGTCGGTTTAGGGACTAACGCCGTCTTCAGTCCCGCTGCCGTTGTGGATTTTGACTCAGACGCCTTTGTCTTACCTCTTTTGATCATGGCCATCGGCATTGGGGCTTCAATCATTGGCACGCTGCTGGTCCGCACCAGCGAGCAAGCAAACATCGGTCGGCTGCTCTGGGCTTTGCGTACCGGAATTTTCTCAGCCAGCGGCCTTGTCCTTGCCGGCAGCGCCGCCGCGATTCTGATCCTGGACCTTGATTTTGCCTTGTTCTTCTGCGTGCTGGCCGGGCTCGCGGCCGGTCAGGTGATCGGCACCGCAACCGAGTACTACACGGCGTATGAATACAGCCCAACCAAGAAACTGGCCGACCAAGCTGAAACCGGCGCCGGAACCATCGTCATCGGCGGCCTCGGTCTCGGAATGATTTCAACCGTAATTCCTATCTTGGTCCTCGCTGCGGCAATCTGGGTCACGTTTGAGATCGCCGGCCTCTATGGCATCGCCCTTGCGGCAGTGGGAATGCTCTCGCCTCTTGGCGTTACGCTAGCGTCGGACGCCTACGGACCGGTAGCGGACAATGCCGGAGGCATCGCCGAACAGGCTCACCTGCCGCCGGAAGTACGTGAGCGGACCGATGCACTCGACAGCCTCGGCAACACGACAGCAGCCACCGGCAAAGGATTCGCTATTGGCTCTGCAGTCCTAACCGCCCTTGCTTTGACCGTCACCTACTCTCAGATAGTGGGGATTGAGGTCCTCAACCTCTTGGATGTGAACGTGCTGATTGGCCTGCTGATCGGTGGGCTCATGCCGTTTATCTTTGGCGCCCTCACGATGGCGGCCGTCGGCCGGGCAGCCATGAGCATGGTCTCAGAGGTTCGACGCCAATTTCGGGAGATACCTGGGATTATGGAAGGCACGGCTCGGCCGGAATACGCCAAGGCCGTGGCTATCGCCACTGACGGAGCAATCAAAGAAATGGTTTTGCCGGGGCTGCTGGCCATCTCCGTGCCAGTCGCGGTTGGCGCGATTATCGGCGCCGAAGCGCTCGGCGGCTTGCTAATCGGCTCCATCGTTTCCGGGTCCATGCTGGCCTTGATGATGGCAAATGCCGGTGGGGCCTGGGACAACGCCAAGAAATTCATTGAGGCTGGGCACCTGGGCGGCAAGGGTTCTGAGGCCCACAAGGCTGCCGTGGTTGGTGATACCGTCGGCGACCCATTCAAAGACACTTCCGGCCCAGCCCTCAACATTTTGCTCAAGCTGATGTCGATTGTGGCCGTAGTCTTTGGCCCGCTATTCGTCGGATAGCGGACGGGCTGCTGCCCGTTGTCAACACCAAGAGAGAAGGCCCGGAAGTTTTCCGGGCCTTCTCTCTTGGCGTTAGCTCAAACGCTCTTCAAACTCGCGCAGCCGATCCTCAAGCTGGCTCTGCCGGATCACCAGAGCCAAATCACCGCGAGTCCGCTCCAAAATGCCGCGCACGCTGTCCGTTGTTCGGCGCAGGCCACCCGTCATCGCGTCTGGGTAATCGATGGTAACTAGAATGCCGTAGACCTCATCCATTACTTCCAGCGTCTCTTTGCAGTTTTCGATCTCGCCGGAAGCCAGCGAATCTAGTAGGTGGCGCCTCAGCTCGCCAACAACCTCTCCAAGGCCGTTCAGATAGGATGCAAGGCCAACATCCAGGTCTTCGTGAGTTGGCAGGCCCCCACGGCCGCTGATCAAAGCCAAGGTAATGCGAGCTTCGGCGTACTCTTTCGCGGAGTCGTGAACGAAACCAGCGTGGAGGATGTCAGGGTGGTCACTCAGAGCCGTCTTCGCTTCGGCCAAAAGTGCGCCGGCCTTCGCGGACAGCTCCTCCGCCCGGTCGAATTCGCCTCGATGAACCGCCCTAATTGCGTTGGCAGAGTAGCGAATCGCCTCGCGTGAACGGGTCAGGCCGGCCTCACGTGCGACATTTTTCGCGGCAAACGCCTCCCGGGCGCGCTCGGCGATTAACTCTATCTCAGCCACAACCCTACGCACGTCTCAGCGCTCGCCCCTGGTGAGTGCCATCAAACTAGTCCTGATTTCCATCGTGTTCATCACCGCCGTAAGCAAATTCAGACGCCATGCCGCCTCCAGAATCAGCGTGCAACTTCCGAGACCAGGCAGCCACGGCTTGTGGGTCTTCCGCATCGACAGAATCAAGATTGCCGCTGCCAGCCAGAGAATGGTGTACCGAAAAGCTCGAAATCAGCCGGCGCAGGTCAGTTCCACCACAGCTCTGGCAAACCGCTCCGACGGGTGAGTTGACGGTCCGCACAAAAATCGAAACGGTCGCACCGCAGTCGTTGCAATTGAACTCGTATATTGGCATACAGGTAGAATTCTTGTGAGGAGTCAGGCTTGCGGGCTGGACTGCTCGTCCTCGATCGCGTTCTCGATCTGCTCCACCCTCAGGACCCGGCCTTTAGCATCAAGCTCAATCACCACAGCATCTATGCGGTGATTGACTGGCGCTTCCGGGTGTTCCTGAACGTACGTTGCGGCGGCTGACCGGATATGATCGGCCTTGCGGCCGGTAATCGACTCTTCCGGTGTTCCCATCGATCGACCGCGACGGCTCCGAACCTCGACAAAAATCAGGTCCTCATCCCGGCTGACGATAATGTCGATCTCGCCTTCCTTCGTACCCCAGTTTCGCTCAAGGATTTTGTAGCCCTTTGCCTCCAGGTGCGAAGCGGCTACCCGTTCCCCGAAGTTTCCCAGCCGGCGAACTCGTCGCCTATCGTGAGGCATCGACAAACTCCGTTTCGTGAGCCTCGCCCTCGGCCGCAAACTTCTGCACCGCAAGCCAGCTCCGGCGATGTTGGACCGAAGGCCCGTAACGCCGCAAACGCTCAAGGTGACCTTGGGTACCGTAGCCCTTGTGGGCGGCGAAGCCGTACGCCGGATAAACGGTGTCGAGGTCTTGCATCAGACGGTCACGCGCGACCTTTGCAACGATCGATGCCGCGGCTATTGAACAACAGGTCGCGTCGCCCCTGACCACCGCACGTTGATCCGCTGGGTAACCCGGTAAGGTTGCCGGCCCATCAATAAGGACATGCTGCGGGCGCATGGGAAGTGCATTCAAAGCACGCATCATCGCGGTGCGATTGGCGGGAGCGATTCCCCACCCGTCAATTTCAGCCACCGATGACCAGCCAATCGCATACGCCAGGGCCTCCTGCCTGATTGCTTGAGCGAGGCGCTCACGGTCGATGGCGCGCAGCACCTTGCTATCTCTAATTTCGCTAAGCCAGTCCGGACGCCAGTCCGGCGCCAGGATGACCGCGGCCGAGAACACGGGACCCGCCAGCGGCCCTCGACCAACTTCATCGACTCCAGCGACGTAGGGGCAACCGGTAGCCCAAAGGGCTTCCTCAATTGAAGTGGATGGCGCGGGTCGGGAACCTGCCACCATACGTCGCATGTTAGCACGGGGTCGGCGGAAGGTGGCGGTGGCAGCGGGCTTTCCTGTCAGTATCCGCTATGATTCTGACGAATGAGAGGTAAACCAAGATGCCAGTAATCCATGTTGAAATGTGGGCCGGCCGGACCCAAAGACAAAAACAAGAGCTCGCCAAAGCCATAACTGACGCGGTCGTAAAGGTTACAGACACTTCGCCCGACGCGACAATCGTGATATTTGATGACGTCCCAAAGGAAAATTGGGCTCAGGGTGGCGTCCTTTCGTCCGAAAATTAGAGGAGGGACCCGTCGATGAGGACCAGCCAGATCGCAAAGCTCAAATGCTATAATCGAAAAGTATTCTGGGCGTTGGCGTAATCTTCGAGAGAGAAGTCCGTTCCTTTGTAAAGGGGTCACATGGGTTCACGCTGGATGCGCAACAGTTTCGTTTACCTGCTTATCCTGGTCGCCGTCATTGCGATCGTGGTCATGTTCTTCCGCCCCTCCTCAGGAGCGGACTCTAAGCAGGACCTCAGTGCCGTTATTGCGGATGCGAAAGCCGGGTCGATAGAAAGGCTCGTCGTTTCTGGCAATGGGCTAAAAGTGACCCTTACAGACGGCTCGAGTTACAGCTCCCGCAAAGAAGAGGGCTCAAGCATCTTTACTGTCCTCGCGGACAACGGCGTTTCTCCGGCGACAACCGCGGGCACCGCAATCGAGATAAAGGAGCCCAGCGCCTTCGGCAATTGGGTTGGCTTGCTGCTTCAAACTTTGCCAATTCTCATTTTCATCGGTCTGATCATTTTCATGATGCGCCAGGCCCAAGGATCGAACTCCCAGGCGATGAGCTTTGGCAAGAGCAAGGCCCGTCTGTTCACCACCAACAAACCCTCGGTGTCTTTCGTGGATGTCGCCGGCGTTGAAGAGGCGAAGGAAGAACTACAGGAAGTCGTCGAGTTCCTTAAGTACCCGGAAAAATTCGTCGCCCTTGGGGCACGAATACCGCGTGGCGTTCTGCTGGTCGGGCCTCCCGGTACTGGCAAAACCCTCCTCGCTCGGGCCGTTGCCGGTGAAGCGGGGGTTCCCTTCTTCTCAATCAGCGGCTCCGAGTTCGTCGAAATGTTCGTTGGCGTTGGTGCGTCCCGCGTCCGTGACTTGTTTGACCAAGCCAAGCGAAATGCGCCCTGCATAATTTTCATCGATGAAATTGACGCGGTTGGCCGTCAGCGAGGTGCTGGCCTTGGCGGAAGCCACGATGAGCGTGAGCAAACCTTGAATCAGATCCTGGTCGAAATGGACGGATTCGAGACTAACACCAACGTGATCGTCGTTGCAGCGACGAACCGGCCTGATATCCTCGACCCGGCTCTGCTTCGGCCCGGACGATTTGACCGCCAGGTCGTAATCGACGCCCCTGATGTCAAGGGCCGCGCGGCAATCCTTGAGGTTCACTCCAAAGGCAAGCCCATGGAAAAAGACGTTGAGCTAGATGTTTTGGCAAAGCGCACACCGGGATTTTCCGGCGCTGATTTAGCGAACCTCGTAAATGAAGCCGCTATCATGGCGGCTCGCTTCAACAAGAAGCGCATCAGCATGCCTGAATTCGACGAGGCAATTGACAGAGTGACCATGGGCCCGGAGCGCAAGAGCCGTATCCGCAGCGCCCATGAGATCGAAATGGTGGCATTCCACGAATCCGGCCACGCTGTTGTCGCGTACATGCTCGAAGACTTTGACCCGCTCTTTAAGATAACAATCGTCTCGCGCGGTATGGCCGGCGGCTACACGCTTGCCTTGCCGGATGAGGACCGGCACATCAACACCAAGTCTTACCTCGAAAAACGTCTAGCGATGGCCCTGGGCGGTCAAGCCGCCGAAGAGATCATCTACGGCGAAATGTCCACCGGCCCAAGCGATGACATCAGCAAGGTCACAAAGCTGGCGCGAACCATGGTTACGCGCTACGGCATGAGCGACCAGCTTGGCCCGCGGACCTTTGGCCAGAAGGAAGAAATGGTGTTCCTCGGCCGCGAAATCTCCGAGCAACGCGACTACTCGGAAAAAATCGCCGAGGAAATTGATGATGAGGTCCGCGTGCTCATAGAAACCGCACAGGAAGTGGCCAGAAATATCCTCACTGAAAACCGCGCCAAATTGGACCAGTTGGCTCACAAGTTGCTAGAGGTGGAATCTCTTGAAGGCGAGGCTCTAATGGCCCTCATGAGGGCGCCAAGCGATAAGGATCCTCCATTAGATCTGCCTTCTCGGACACCTCCTGCCCCGACAGTTCCAGTCGAGCCCGATCCTCAGCCCGAAGACGATGCGCCGCGGCAGCGAAAACCGCGGCGGGGTCTCGCCTGGGGAAATTAACGCCGGCACAGTTTAGAATGAGGGGAGCTTGAGGCTCCCCTCGATCATGTCTGAGGCCTCAGGCCGGGCTGTAGGGCATATCTATTCCCGCGTGTGCCATTGATTTAGGCAAATTAGAACCGAGAGGCATTTGATGAACAAAGCGAAAAGAGTGGCTTGGGAAAAGCACCGGCGCACGAAGAAGAAGCTACAAGAAAAGAATAAGGCAGCCAAGGCTGCACCTGCTGCCAAACCAAGCTGAGCCACGGACCAAACATTTAATTGAGTGTTCAGTCAGTCAGACAGGACCACACGATCGCCAAGAATTCTTTTCAAATACCGATCGATTATCGTTTCCAAACGTAGCCCGGCATTACAATTGTCAAGACAATTCGGCTCACCAGCGTCTACGCAGGTGCTCCGCTTTTGCGCGATAAAAGGATCAATCCATTTCCTTGCTTAGACCGGTGCTAATTTGCCTCTAGACGCGATAATCGTCCGCGGCGCCCGCGAGCATAACCTCAAGAACGTTGACGTGAGAATCCCGCGCGATCAGTTGGTCGTCGTGACCGGCCTGTCCGGCTCGGGAAAAAGTTCGCTTGCCTTTGACACAATCTATGCTGAAGGTCAGCGTCGTTATGTTGAGTCTCTATCCGCGTATGCTCGCCAGTTTCTCGGTCAAATGGAAAAGCCCGACGTTGATTACATCGAAGGTCTTTCGCCGGCTATTTCGATCGACCAGAAGGGCGCCAGCCGTAATCCACGCTCCACGGTCGGCACTGTCACCGAGGTGTACGACTATCTGAGGCTGTTCTTCTCTCGAGCTGGCCGCCCTCACTGCCCCAACTGCGGCCGGCCTATCGAACAACAGACGATTCAGAAAATCGTCGACTCGATCATCGATCTAGAGCCCGGAAAACGGCTTCTGATCCTTGCGCCAGTTATCGCAGATCGGAAAGGTGAACATCTGGGGGTCCTGGAAGATGCTCGGCGAGCCGGATTCGTACGTGTCCGCGTCAACGGCGAGGTTCGAGACCTCGAAGAATCAATTGAACTCGACAAGAACAAACGCCACACAATCGAGATTGTTGTTGACCGCCTGATAACTGAAGCAGAAGGCGAGGAGGGGTCGGCAGGCTCCAGCAGCCGCCTCGCAGATTCGGTTGAAACAGCGCTAAAACTCGGCAGCGGATTGATACGTGTCTCAATCGACGATGATCAGGAACGGCTCTACTCCGAACATCTCGCCTGTCTGCATTGCGATCTCTCATTTGGCGACCTAGCGCCGCGAAACTTCAGCTTCAACAGCCCTCATGGCGCCTGTCCGGACTGCACCGGTCTGGGCGTAAAGATGGAGATAGACCCTGATCTGGTCTTGCCCAACAAGAACTTGAGCATTGCTGAGGGCGCCATTATTCCCTGGTCACGTTCGGCTTCCCATAGCGGATGGTATTACCGAATCATCGAAGCAGTCGCGCAAAAGCACGGCTTCGACCTCAAAGCTCCGGTCAAGGACTTGACCAAGGATCAGCTTCAAATCGTCCTCTACGGCGATCCGGATCCGGTTTCGGTTAGCTACAGGGGCTCCAGTGACAACTCACATCAGTGGGAGACCAAATTCGAAGGCGTAGTCACCAACATCGAGCGCCGCTACAAGGAGACCGACTCCGACTACATTCGCAACGAGTTTGAGCGATACATGGCTTCAGTGCCCTGCCCCGCTTGTAAGGGTGCTCGCCTCAAGCCGGAGTCTCGTTCGGTGAAGATTGGCAGCAAAAACATCACCGAAACGACGGCTCTGAGCATCGTCGATGCGCAGGAATGGTTTGCTCATATCGGCTCGGCTGACACGCCCTTGAATCACCGGGAACAAACAATCGCCTATCAGATCCTCAAGGAAATTCGGGCACGTCTTGATTTCCTGATCGAGGTCGGTCTGGATTATTTGACGCTTGACCGGGGAACGGCCACGTTATCCGGAGGCGAAGCTCAACGCATTCGCTTGGCTTCCCAGATCGGCTCGGGATTAATGGGGGTTTTATATGTCTGTGATGAGCCGACCATCGGCCTGCATCCAGCCGACGACGCCCGTCTTATCCGCACCCTGGAACGGCTGAGGGACCTCGGCAACACCGTGCTGGTTGTAGAGCATGACGAGTCGATGATGCGCGCGGCTGACTACTTGATAGACATGGGTCCTGGTGCAGGTTCACACGGTGGTGAAATTGTCTCGGCGGGAGAACCAAGCCACGTAATGTCTGATCCAAACTCCATGACAGGGCGTTACCTCAGTGGGGCCAAGCTGATTCCAATTCCCTCCTCACGGCGGCCAGGCAGCGGTGAGTACGTTCAGATTAAAGGCGCTCGGGAAAACAATCTCAAGAATCTCGATGTCGAAATACCCCTCGGCAAGTTCGTTTGTATTACCGGCGTCTCCGGCTCCGGCAAGAGCACCCTGATCACCGATATCTTGCACAAGAAGACCGCTCAATTGCTCTACTCTGCCCGGGATCGGCCTGGTGAATGCGACGCGATTCTGGGGCTCGAACAACTCGACAAGGTCATCAACGTTGATCAGTCACCTATCGGGCGGACGCCGCGCTCCAATCCCGCAACCTACACCGGGCTTTTTACGCCGATCCGCGAGCTATTCGCCTCGGTTCCAGAAGCTCGGCTGCGCGGCTACAAGGCAGGCCGTTTCTCCTTCAACGTCAAAGGCGGCCGCTGCGAAGCCTGCCAAGGGGCCGGCTATATCGAAATTGAAATGCAATTCTTGCCGGACGTTACGGTGCCCTGCGAAGTCTGCAAAGGCCAGCGATACAACCGCGAAGCGCTCGAGATCTTGTTCCGCGGAAAGACCATCGCGGAGGTCTTAGCAATGACGGTGGAAGAGGCGCTAGAGATGTTCGCCGCCTTTCCCAAAGTGCGCACGCGGCTAAAGACATTGATGGATGTTGGACTCGGCTACATCACCTTGGGACAGCCAGCAACAACCGTCTCCGGCGGCGAGGCCCAGCGCATCAAGCTGTCCACGGAGCTATCGCGCCGGTCAACCGGCCGCACTCTATACATCCTGGATGAGCCGACCACTGGCCTTTCTTTCGACGACGTAACCAACTTGCTGTCCGTTCTCCAGCGTTTGACTGACGGCGGCAACACAATAATCGTGATCGAGCATCACGTCGATGTTTTGCTCAACGCCGACCACATCATCGACTTGGGGCCGTTAGGCGGCTTTAGGGGCGGTCATATTGTCACTCAGGGGACACCGGAAAAGGTCGCCAAGCACAAGAAAAGCCTCACTGGCTTCTACCTCCGCCAGGCCCTCGAGCGCCGAAGGTCGTTGGCAGCGGCTCGAAGTTGAGATGGCCGATCTAGCATCTCCTGACACAATACCCAGTGCCCTTGACTTGGCGGCTCGCGATTTTGCCGGCCACCTGGCGTACTTGGACTATAGCGGCGACGGCCAAAGGACTGTCACCTGGAGTGAGCTATCGCACCTGGCCCGTGAAGCAGCCGCCGGGCTGATTGCCGATGGACTAGGACGGGCTGATAGAGTGGCGATTTGCTGTGAAAACAGCATCGACTGGATCGTCGGCTACATGGCAACAACTTACGCCGGCGCCGTTGGAGTTCTGGTCTACTACGATCTCAAGCCGGAAGAGATCCGCCGCCAGGTCACCTGGGCCCAGTGTCGTTACCTTATGGCATCGAGGTCAGTCCTCGAAAAGCTCGATCCGGGGATTGATGGAGTTGAAAACGTCGTCGTCCTCAAGAGCGAAGGCCTGCAAGGAGCCACTGCCTTGGCAGACTTGTCAGCCAAAGCCACGACCTCTAGCCGGGACGAACTGGCGAGGCGTGGACCGGCAGCCAATGACCTCGCGGCGATAATTTATACGTCCGGCACCACGAGCGGAGCCAAGGGCGTGATGCTCACACACGACAACCTGATTTCAAATGCGCGCGGTGCCAAGCAGGCAATTCGTTTCAGTAGCAAGGACTCCACCCTGCTCGTCCTGCCTCTGCATCACGCCATGCCATTCCTTGCTGCCATCGTGTTGGTGGCGTTGGTAGGCGCTCCTGTTGTCATTGAGAACGATTTGCGGCGCATCCGTGACCGGCTCCAGGAACACCAACCGACGGTCTTTTTTGGCGTCCCAGCCCTTTTTGAAATCCTTTATCGGGGCATTCTGACGCGGGCAGAAGCTGAAGGCAGATTGGCCGCTCTCCGGAGGGCCCAACGCATCGTGCGGGTGGTAAAGCAGCTTACGGGTCTCAATCTCGGTCCATTGATCTTCAGGCCAATCCACAAGGCGCTCGGTGGCCGTATGCGCTTCTTGATGAGCGGAGGCGCCGCGCTCAATCCAGCAACGGAAAGAGATTTCTTTAGCCTTGGCCTCCCTTTGTTACAGGGATGGGGAATGACTGAAGCATCCCCAGTGGTCAGTCTGCAGCGCTTTTCGCCTTGGCGTTTTCGCTTTACTCGATACTATGAGCAGCACATTGGCAGCGTGGGCCAACCCATAGCCGGCGTCGAATTAAAGCTAGCCGACCTGCCAGAAAAAGGGTTGCGCGTCGCCGACCAAGGCGAAGGCGAAGTGCTGGTTCGCGGGCCGGGAGTGTTTCACGGATATTGGAACGCAGAAGACCAGACCAATGAGGCAAAACGAGACGGCTGGCTGCTCACCGGAGATCTCGGCCGCATCGAAAAGGACGGAAGCATTTATCTGACCGGGCGCAGCAAGTACATAATCGTGCTCGACTCGGGTGAAAAAGTGCATCCGGAGGAGCTCGAGGAGAAGTTGAGCCAGAGCGACCTGATTGAGGATGTATGCATTGTTGGCCGGCAGCAACGCGGGCGGACACAAGTGACGGCCGTTCTTTATCCCAATGTCGAAGAAACCGCTCGGCGTTGCGCGGCAGATGGTCTGCCTGTCACTGAGCCGGCGCTTCGCGACCTTGTCACTCAGGACGTGGCACGAATTTGCAAAGAGGCCGCGGCGTACAAGCGAGTTGGCCTAATAGAATTCAGCGACCAGCCGCTGCCCAAGACCGCACTGAGAAAAGTCGCGCGAGGCCAGATATCCGAGGATTATCAATTCTCATTCAGCCGCTGGCTTGAATCCGCCGAAACGCCTGATGGCGCACCATAGCCTCCGGCGCCAAAACGTGCTCAGATATCGTGCTAACTTCAGCTTTGGTTTGCAACCTGGCTTTCTCAGTCAAAAAAGACGCCCTGGTGGGTACTCTCCAGAGTGTCTTCCTATCACTTCCCCAACGCACTTCCGGCTCCAACCCAGCTAACACCACCGCAAATCAGCGTTACAATCGCTGCCTGAACCGTCCGCCCGTAAGTGGAACATCGTTCCTAGCCTGGTTCTTCACCTGTCGCGGTTCGGTAGCCTGGAGTCGGGTCAAGGCTCGCCTCATCAGCGCCAACCATTACGCCCCAACCACCTTCTCTTTCTTCTTCTGTCTTTACAGGAACCCCATCCCTCTACGTCTGTTTTACACCCAAGTGCGGCGGTCTGTCGTTGTCGATGGAGCTGAAATGCCTCTGCAATCTGGCCGGATTTGCCCCGCATAACCCATCGAGATTTGACACAAAGACGCTGCGAAGTACCATCCCAAGTATGGAAGGTCCAGAAATTCTCTTTCGATACCGCGGCTATGTTCAGGATGAAGTTGGCGAGTTTCTGGGAAAGGCCGATCAGCCCCTGGATGACCTTCTCCGCTACCAGCTAGGCTGGACCGAGGATGGAGTTCTAAATCTCGGCAAATGCTTGCGACCAGCAATGTGTTTGTTGGCCTGCGAATCCCTCAATGGAGATCTCAATCACTGCATTCCGATAGCGGCCGGCATCGAAATGGTCCATAACTTCTCGCTTATTCACGACGACATTGAGGATGGTGACGAACTCCGGCATCACCGCTCGACTGTTTGGGCCCAATTTGGCCGCAATCCGGCAATGCTCTCGGGCCTCGGCCTCTGGACCGTGGCGTACAAGATTATCGGACAAGCGTCCAATCGTGGAATGTCTGCAACGAAGCTCCTTGAAGTCAGAAGCATCCTAAACGAGACCTGCAGTGAAATTATCCAGGGGCAGGAACAAGACTTAAGCTTTGAAACTCGACGCGATGTTGCCTTGGCGGAATACATCGAAATGATCGGTCGCAAGAGCGCGGCCCTTTTCGGGACTTCGCTTCGTCTCGGCGCTCTCGTCGCTGGCGCAAGCTCCGAGGAGGCCGAACGCCTCGACTTATTTGGTCGTCAACTCGGTCTGGCCTTTCAAATTCGCGACGATATCCTCGGCATCTGGGGCGAAGGCAGTGCCACTGGTAAGCCGGTAGGTGCCGACATTATTCGTCGAAAAAAATCGCTGCCCGTGGTTCACGCCTTCGAGCAGGCTGTGGGGAGCGACCGGGACCTGTTACGGTCCGTCTATACCAAGGACGATGTCAGCGACGCGGATGTGAACGACGTCCTCGAAGTCCTACAGAGATGGAACTGTCGCTACTTCGCTCAGGGTTTGGCCGAAGATTATCGGTCAACAGCGATGGATGCCCTGTCCAAGGCCCATATCGATGGTGAGGCCCGCCAGCGCTTTGACGAACTGATGGCCTTCATTCTGGAAAGAGACTACTAAGACTTTCCACAATGCCCCTCGCTACTCGACGGCGCGAATCCGGTCGAGAATAAGATAAGGTGTTGAAATTTTTCAAAAAGACACAAACACAAAAGAGCAAGGCCTCATCCGCCTTGTTCCAGTCCTACCAGAAAGCTCTTTTCTGGCGCAGATTGATGCTCGCCGCCTTTTTTACTTTATTCGGCGCAACACTCCTCTGGGTAATACCCTGGTTCCCCTACGGCCTCTCTAAGGAAGATTACAACAGCAATATTTCCCTCCTAATCAGCCTAATGCTGCTCGCTACTACCGCGGCATTTGCCGCCATATATCTGCGCGAAACTAGCCGCCGTATAGAGCAATCCCTGGTCGTTTGGTCAAGCATGAGCGACGGCCTAAGCGATTGGAGCAGGAGGGAGTACTTCCTTGAACGGATCGTTCTCGAATGCTCTAGGGCGCGCGCTGACCATGGATTCTTCGCAGTGATCTCATTGCGACTAAGCGTGCAGTTTGGCAGTGACAATGAGAATGTCCTTAAGTCAATGCGGGTTCTAGAGCGATTGGTTCCCGACTACGATTGCCTGTCCTCGCTGGGCCCACATGAAATCGGCGTTCTTGCGAGAGACCTCGAAGACCGAGAGATCAAGGAAATCGCACGGCGGCTCGTTCAGGCTGTGGTCGAGGGATTTTCCGATGATGAGTCTGGAGAAGTCGATGTACAGGCCGGCTGGGCGGTCTACGGAAAGGACGCCAGCGAGGCTGGCGCGCTGGTAGGAATTGCCAGGGAAAGGCTGATGCGAGAGCGGCAGACCAACACCACCGGATTGGCTGGATCTGAGGAAGCCGACGATTCCGCGTACGCCGCCTGACACATCGAGTGATCGCGTGTCACGACACTAGATGCTCTAACGACACCGACACACGGCCTCTAGGAAGTCTGCCACTGGCCGGCTTGGATGATATCCTTCCGGCTCTTTTGCCAAACTGCCTCTAGCATTTGCTCCATGCGATCAGTGAGGAGACTGCGTTTTCGCGTGTCCTGAGGGGTCATCAAGCGTTCAATACGTATATCTGCCCAACGCACGTGCCTCTCCTCGTCGCAAGCGATGCGATCTAACAATTCTCCCGCTCCCCGCTCAACAAAAGGCACTAACTGACCGATGCGGCGCATGGTGAACAGCTTGATTCCGCCATAGCAGGCAATTAGCTTGTAGAGGTCCCCTTCTTGGGCTCGGGCCAATTCATACGCTCTACTAACGAGGCTTTCGCGACGATCCGACGAAACACGACCGCCGAGTCGGATTATTTCTTCACCGATTAGGCGTAGATGACGTCTCTCATCCTCAAGATGTGATTTCAAACCGACCTTGAGGTCAGCATCACTTGAGTCTTCACGCCATTGGTCAAGAAATGTAACCCCTTCAATCTTCGTCTGCCACAATCGATCAAGGACTTCGAGAACCGAGGATAATTCGTTTGCTTCTATTGTTATTCCCATCACATCCCTCAGCTTAAGAATCGGCAGCCGAATCAAATATCCGTTGTGCTTCGAATGGGAAATGTTGCAATCGGCAGGCGATTTGGCAGCTTGCGGGCGCTCTTAGGCCTCGTGACGTTTGCCGGAAATTCGCAATTGCTGAACCGGTGTCAGCTGCCGTTGAGGGGCCGCCCTCTCCTGCCGCTCCCGCTTGGACTGTTCCAGAGAAATCTCAGCCGCGGTGAGCAGCTCTTCGCGCGTTGCACCGTCTTCGGGATATGAAACGATCGCCGCCGAAGCTGAGACACGCAGCGGCTCGCGTGCCTCGTCGCCAAATAGGGATACGGCCGCGAGTTTATCGACGATTTGAGAAGTCAGCAAGGACGCTGCGGCCCGATTAGATTCCGGCAGTAGCACTACAAATTCATCGCCACCGTAACGCGCCACGACCTCAGGCATGGCTACCAAGCCAACCAGGGTCATTGCCACAGACCGAAGCAGCCGATCGCCGATCGAGTGCCATTGAACTGACTAAAGTCATCGATGTCGAAAAAAACCAGGGAAAAGTCTCGATTGTAGCGCCGGGCTCTCACCACCTCTTCTTCAAGCGACTCAAGAAAGTAACCGCGGCTGTGAGCCCATGTCACCGGATCGATGCCACCAAATCGCGTCGTTTCTTCGCCGGCCATCATGTCCTTCAGAGCCAGCGTGCAATGACCAGAGGCAAGTTCAAGTATTTCCAGGTCTGGTTCTTTGCCCGAAAAGACAAAGACGCATAGACCGAAAGCTTCCCCCTCCATTACAAGCGGAGCGACTGCGACTTGGGATATTTCAAGTCGATGACGGAGGTTTTCGCAGGTTTTTTGGCCTATTTCATCTTCGAGGACAGTCCGGAGGTCATCCGTTAAGGCCACTTCCCCGCTCTCGAGCACCTCCCGGCGCCAACTACGCAAAGGTATTGACAATTCCAATTCTGAAAGGTCCCGCTCGGCTGCCAGACACGCCTGCTCAAGGCCATAATCCTCGAGCGTGGCCAGGCACTGGGCACTGAGCATTTCGCGGCGGCGATCCAGAAGCAAAGGAATGGTAACTACCGCTCCCGTGACCCGCGGTGAACGTTCCAGGAAAAGAGAAAGCATCTCTTCCAGCGTACCCGCGCTATGCAGGAAGAGGCTAAGAACGCTCAATTCGCGCAGGCGTTCGCCCTGTTCACGCAATGCCTCGCCACTGAGCTTGCTATCTCTGCGTTGTTCAACCCGGGTCGAATCTCGAAGGGTGTCCGGGTCAAGCCCCTTCGGGGATTTACGCGATGAAATGTTTGGAAGGAGTTTCAACGTCCTACGCGACCTTTCTCAGCCCGACCAGAATTGAAATCTCGCTTCCATGACTTTTGACGCTACATTCCTTGCCAAACACTTCCTCGGCTGCTTTGACAAGTTCATCCGGGTCTAGCGGATCAGAGAGCAGGTTCAGCCCGACAGATATGCTGCTGGATGAGTGATTTATCAGCGCGGCCTGAGCCGACTGCTGCACCCGATTTAGGGTCTCAAAAACCTGTACCAGTTCGACACGGCCATCGGTATTCTCAATAATTAGCACCGGTGGCTTGACGTCCAAGTCATCTGAAACGCGCCCCTCCGCTCCTGCCATTGAAGCCATAAGAATCGAGCGCGGTTCCTCGGGCTTGGACGCCTCGGCAGGATTTGCGTCGCCGCCAATTTCGGCCCGAGCCTGCTCCACGGCCCGGCGCACTTCTTCCCTGCGGTCCTCTTCCTCTGCTGAGGGCTCGGTTGCACTTTCTGAGGCCGAATCAGTCGTCGAACGGTTAATTTCTAGGCTGTGTTCTACCTCAAGCGTGGACTGCTCATCATCTGATTCGACTGATCCATGCTCTGGTGTCTTGGCGGCAAAATCCGTCTGGGTTCGAAGCTCTTCGGACATCGGAGGCCAATTGATTGTCGGTTCCGCTAGCGGAGGAGTTTCAACGCCAGGAATCTCCGATGAATCGACAGCTGACTCTACTTCCTGAGCCTGCTGAGCATCCTCTGATTCTAGTGGTCCGTCATCGATCTCAGCTCTGACCTGTGCGATGGCTCGTTTGACTTCTTCCCTGGCGGCTTCAGCATCCTTTTGGGGCGTCTCAGATCTGGATTCATCCTGGCTGATCTCAGCCTTGGCCTCCTCCACCGCCCTTCTGACATGGTCCCGGCTGGTTTCCATCGCCATGGACTCGTCCAGATGATCGCCACCGGCTTGGACGTCATCGGCTTCCGGGACTGGAGTTGCGCCGGCTGTGGCGTGCGGTTCGGGTGCCTCGGACTGCCCTACAGGCAGATAGAGGTCAGGCACGCTCTGCTTTTCTTCAATGGCCGCCGCGAGCTTGCCCACGCTGGCACGCACGTGATCGAGGCCGGACGCCAGCGAACCCATAGCATCCTCGAGTTCTTTTACTGCCGCCAGAAGGTGATCGGTGTCAGACGTTTCGGGTTTGTTGTTTTCGATCATTCCAGAACAATCCTTCGAATATTCCACACATTATTTTCGACCGCCAGGCGCTACTTCTGAAGGACGTTTCGAACCCGACGAATCGGCAAGTTTCCCTGAAAACTGAATCTGCTCCGCTGTTGCTCTCTCCGGCCGCTAAACGGTTCACCGCCATTCCCCGAGTTGAAACCCGCCGATGGATAAAGAAAAAACTAGACAGCGACCGCGCGTCGCTGCACGTCTACAGAGTCTGTGTGGTCAAAAAATTGTGTTCTGCACTCACCTTTCCAGCTACAATGCGCACGTCGAGTCAGGTATCTCTGGATCGACAAAAGTGAAGTGGACCGGGGCCATTGCACGCGGCCATGACTTGCCGGCCGGAGTCGTAACCATCTTCATTGGCTCCAGCTTGAAGGCCTTTGACGAAAGGAAAAACCAAGCGAAATGCCAGCCTCAGTAGTTGCTCTCTCTGTACAAGCGGGTTCAGGTGGCTTTGACATCGCTCGCCAAGTTGCCGACCAGCTAGGCTTTCGTTATTACGACTGGGAAATAACCTCGGAGGCCGCCGCCCGGGCCGGAGTCTCTCCAACCGAAGTGATTGCATCCGAACACATGCCCGGCTTTTTCGAACGGATCATGCGCCGTCTTGCCGCCTCATCCACGGTGACGCTGGAGGGTGGAGGGGCGCTGGCCGAGCCATCGCCGGCCATTTGGGCGACCGCTCTCCAAAGCATGGACTCGGATGAGTACCGGCCTTTTATCGAAAAAGTAATCCTTGAGCTTGCTGATCAGGGCGATGCGGTTATCGTCGGTCATGCGGCCCAGCACATCCTCCGTGAACAACCCGGTGTCCTGAAGGTTATGCTCCACGGGGCAGCAAAGGAACGCGCGGAGCGTCTTTCCGGAGAGCAAGAGCTCAACTTTGAACAGGCTCTCACAAATATCAATCAGCTCGACAAGGATCGCGGCGACCTCCTGAAGAAGCTCTACAAGTTTGACTTGCTGGATGTCAGGAAATATGACCTGACGCTGAGCACTGATCAGATTAGACCTGACACGGCAATCGAGACCATCATGGCTGCGGTCAGGGGTTTGTCCTAGCGGTCAACCGCCGCATCAGGACAGAACCAGCGATTAGCTCACCGCTCAGCCAAACCCAACCTTTAGCCGTGGGCCTACTCAGGGCCAGGCTCATTATTTGAAGAATTTGGTTCACCTACCAGCCTCCTGATTTTTTCTTTCCGAGGACCACCCATGCTACGCTCTGACTGCTTGGTTTATCGGGAGAAGGATTCGTTCTTGACTGATCCCATCCATCTGCAAAGGCTCGGAACTGTCGACTACGAGACAGCCTGCCGCTGGCAAAAGCAGACCGCCGAAATCGTGCGTGAGGGTGGCGAAGATGTTTTGGCCTTGCTCCAGCATCCGCCGGTTTTTACTTTCGGGCGCCGGATTCGGCCGCAGCACTTGCTTGTGACAGCGGCCGAACTACAGAGCCGTCGCGCAAGCCTTGTTGAAAGCGAGAGGGGCGGAGATATCACCTTCCATGGGCCAGGCCAGTTGGTAGCCTACCCGATCATTAACCTCAAGCAACGACACCTCGGACCCAAGGCCTATGTGTGCCAGTTAGAAGAAACCATGATTCAGGCCTTAGCCACGCTTGGCCTGCGGAGTAGGTCGATCACAGGCCGCCCGGGAGTTTGGCTTGATGGCGAAAAAGTCGGGGCCATTGGCGTGCGGGTCCGCGACGGCGTAACCACTCACGGCTTCGCCCTCAATGTCGAGACTGACCTTTCCTGGTTTGAATCGATCATCGCCTGCGGTTTGAAAGACGCCGCAGTGACCAGCATCGAACGGGCCCTTGGATTCAGCCCGGGTCTCAGAGTGGTCGAAGATGCCATCGCCGGTGCCTTTGCCACGGTTTTCGACTGCAGTCTGGAGGAGGGCACCTCAGCCTCCGGACTGTCTCGCAGCTTCGCGACGGTGTTGGCTGATGGTGTCTAGCCCTCGGTCGCCGAAGCCGGAGTGGCTGAAGGTTCGCTTCCCCGCCGGAGAGCGCTTTAGCGAGATCAAGGGTCTGATGCGCCAACATGACCTTCATACCGTCTGCGAGGAAGCCCGCTGCCCAAACATCGGCGAGTGCTTCAACCAAGGTGAGGCCACTTTCATGATTCTCGGCGATATCTGTACTCGCTCCTGTGGCTTCTGCTCCGTGACCTCTGGCCGGCCAAAGGCTGTTGACTTGGTGGAACCCTTGCGTCTCGCCAGTACCGTAAAGACCCTTGGCCTAGACTACGCCGTGATCACATCCGTCAACCGCGACGACCTGCCCGACGGTGGCGCCGGCGTCTTCGCGGCCTGCATTCGAGCGATCCACCACCGTTCGCCATCCTGCCAGGTTGAGGTTTTGGTTCCCGATTTTGAGGGTAATTCGAACGCTCTCGAGACAGTGATTGAAGCCGGACCAATCGTTCTCAACCACAACACCGAGACGGTGCCAAGGCTCTACGCTCAGGTCCGCCCAAAAGCTCGCTACGAGCGCTCACTAGATCTAATCAGCCGCGTCAAAGAGATCGACCCCGAGCTGACAACCAAATCCGGCATCATGGTTGGACTTGGTGAAACTCTCAAAGAAATCGTTGAAACAATGAGTGATCTGCGCGACCACCAATGTGACCTGATCACGGTTGGGCAGTACCTTCAGCCAGACCAGAAGCACTTGCCGGTCGATCGTTATTATCACCCTGATGAGTTCGCCGAGATTAAAGCCATTGGTGAGCGACTAGGCTTTAGTCACATCGAGTCTGGGCCCTTCGTGCGCAGCTCATACCACGCGGGGGAGCAGGCGCGCGCCGCCGCCGTGTCTCGGCCGGAATCTGACCGCCAAAATGGCTGAATATGACCTGGCGATCATCGGCTCTGGCCCCGGCGGCTACGTGGCCGCCATCAGAGCTGCCCAACTCGGTCTCCGCGCCGCCGTAATCGAGAAAGACGCCATCGGCGGTCTTTGCCTCAACTGGGGCTGCATCCCCAGCAAGGCGCTGCTCTACTGCGCTGAGTTGGTAAACCTGTTCCAGCGCGGTTCCGAATTTGGCATTGGCTTTAGCGATTTTTCTGCAGACCTCGGCGTCGCCATCGACCGCAGCCGCGACATCGTCGCCACCTTCGTCAAGGGAATCGAGACTCTATTGAGCCAAAACAAGGTGACGGTCCTTAGAGGCACCGCGCGGATCACAGCCCCCAATAGCATCGAACTCCTACCCAGCAACGAGACTGTCCAAGCCAAGAACATTCTGATTGCCACAGGGGGCCATACCCGCTCATTACCCGATGTGCCGATCGATGGCGAGCGAGTGATTACCAGCCGCGAAGCCTTAGAGCTGCGCGACCGTCCATCCTCGATCATCATCGTCGGCGGTGGTCCAATAGGCGTTGAGTTCAGTTACCTGTACCGCTCTTACGGAGCCGACGTGACAATAATCGAAGCCCTTCCTCGTCTTTTGCCCAGTGAGGATGATGATGTTAGCCGGCAAATCGAACGCTCATTCAAGGCCCAGGGCATAAAGATCGAGACCTCCGCTCGCGTAGACGGTGTTGTCGCGACGGAAGCTGGAGTCACCCTCGCCATAACTGCCGGCGACCGGAGCCAAGAGTTGCAGGCGGAGAAAGTGCTTATCGGCGTTGGCTTTGGCGGCAACACTGAAGACTTGGGATTGGAAGACCTTGGCGTGGAACTCGAAAACGGATTCATAAGAGTTGACGACTACTGTCAGACCAACCTGCCGGGAGTCTGGGCTATCGGCGACGTCACCGGCAAGTTGCTGCTTGCCCACGTAGCATCACACCAGGGGGTCACAGCGGTTGAAAAGATCGCTGGCAGGAACCCCAAGCCGCTGGATTACCAACAAATTCCGCGGGCAGTGTACTGCCAGCCTCAAGTGGCAAGCCTGGGACTCACTGAAGCTCAGGCTCGCGAGCGAGGCCACGATGTACGTACGGGCCGTTTCCCTTTTCGAGCCAACGGGAAGGCAATGGCCGCCGCTGATACCGAAGGGTTTGTAAAGGTTGTTTCTGATCGACTGTCGGGAGCAATCCTTGGCTACCACATGATCGGCCATGACGTTACTGAAATGCTCGGCGAAGCGACGCTTGGAAATGCACTGAATGCGACCAATCTGGACTTCAGTGTGGCCGTCCACGCCCATCCAACCCTATCGGAGGCGATCAAAGAAGCGGCCTTGGCGCTCGACGGCGAGGCAATTCACTTTTTTTCTAAACCACGCGACTAGCAAAATTCTGCCTCCAATTCCGCAATTCCACGCCGCGCCTGGCGTTGGCGGGTTCCTTGACTCCAAAAAGGGTCTGCATAACACGCAATGAATGCGGACCACGCGGGCAGCATTTGTCCGATCAGAGACTAACAACGCCATCCTTCTTGGCAGCAGCGACCAAGTTGAGCGACTGCGCAATTCCGCGAAAGCCGGCAGTAGTTCGAAGAACATCCTGCTTGAATTGGTTCGCCAAGGCCGGTTCTCAGACGCCCGCGAGTGGAAGTTCTGGGATCAAGCCAACACGAGCGTCTCAGCCCCTGGCCTTCTGCCGGTTAGTGTCTTCGAAATGGACCAGGAGCAGCTTCCCGGCTTGGAAAAGGAGATCCAGGAGCATGGACCGCCAGAAATTCTCTGGGTTGAAGGTCCCCACAATCCAGCCTACCTAAAAAGAATCTTTGAACTCTGCGAATCAAGCTTTAAGGTTGTCTATTCCAAGGACTGGAAACCTTGGAAGATTGAAAACCTCACCGCCTTCGACCTCTGTCTGGTCGACGAAGAATCGCAGGCCGAAAGAATTCATCGTAAGGCGCCGGCGCTGCCATGCGGGGTTTGGGACAAGCTGATCAATTAGGAGACCGCGTACTATCCCATCGACTGCCAGAAGGAATTCGCCCTCTGCTACTTCTTGCGGGGCCAGAAGTAAGCCGCACCTCCTGGAGGTAAGTCCCTTCTCCGTTCCGGCCGCGAGCAATTCCTGCTTCGGAGCGAAGCTCGGCCGAAGCTAGAAGCTGGTCCCCATCTTTAGGCTCGGTGAACGTCCACTGCACGACACAGCGGCGTCCCGGCCAGTAGCGCACATACGACCGCTGCACCTCCCACCCGTCGAGTGGCAACCCCGAAAGTGCGCCCACGGCTTCCGTGACGTACGGCGGCGCCCCCCGCACCGCGGGGAATTCATCAAGACCCGGTAGGGCTGGAGCTTCAGGCTTCGAACTAAAAGTTCTCATGGAGTCCGTAAGAGAATGCCAGATTCTCGCCCTCTCAACCAATATCTCCTCAAACCTAGGTCAATTTGGACGGCAGAATATTGATTAAATTGAGACCAGTCGGCGCTCCTATCCCTATCATGCCCCCTGGATGTTTGGTAACCTACGTCGATAGGGATAGAAAAGGAGTGTCAGTTGATCGAAGGCGTACGCGTCGTTCCGCTTGAGCGTCACATTGATGACCGCGGTTACCTCTACGAAGTTATTCACGCGACCGATGACTTCCTGCCGAAATTTGGCCTAACCTACGTCGTTGGTTCGCCAACCCGGAACACCATCCGAGGTTTCCACCGCCATGACCTGCTCTGAGACTACTTCTGTGTGGTCAAGGGTGCGGGAAAGTTCCTCGTGGCTAGCGCGCCTGATGCGGAGACTATGGCGGCGTCGAACTCGGGCAAATCTGTAACGCCGGCGGCCTTGGAAAGCTTCGTTCTCAGTGATCTCAAGCCCGGCGTGCTGATTGTCCCGCATAGTAACTGGCACGGCTGGATGTCGCTCGAGGATGCCACGATTGTAGTCTCAACCGGTTCCGAAGTTTATAGCCAGAAAAATCCCGACGAATTCCGCGTTTCTCCAGACGTTTTTGGCGATGTCTGGACCGTGAAGGGACGCTAGCCATGCAAGTGCTGGTTACCGGCGGTGCCGGCTATATCGGCTCCGTTCTCGTGCGGCGCTTGCTTCTGCGAGGCCACAAAGTCCGTGTCTTGGACCGGCTCTATTGGGGCCTTGATCCGATCAATAAAGTCATCGATAACCTGGAAATCATTCACGCCGACGTTCGTGAAATTCAGGATCAGTGGTTCGAGGACGTCGACAGCGTTATTCACCTTGCCGGTCTCTCTAACGATCCAACCGCCAATTTTGACCCGGCCGCGAATTGGGAAATGAACGCCGTGGCCACGGCCGACGTGGCCGCGGCTTGCCGCAGAACCGGCGTCAGACGTCTGGTTTTCGGATCTAGTTGCTCGTTGTACGACGGCCTGCCGGACGGCGCCGTCTATGACGAAGAAGCACCGATTGCGCCGCGCGGACCCTATGCCGAGTCAAAGCGTTTCGGCGAAGAAGCATTGCTGGAATTGGCCGGACCTGATTTCTGCCCGGTGATTTTGCGCCAGGGAACCGTGTATGGCTTCAGCCACCGCATGCGTTTCGATCTCGTGGTCAACACCTTTGTCAAAGATGCCTTGACCCGGGGGAAACTGATGCTTCACGGCGGAGGCTCAATGTGGCGACCGCTGGTCGACGTGCAGGATGCTGCCGACGTTCAGATTGCCTGCATCGAAGCGCGGGACCAGGATGTTTGTGGCCAAATTTTCAACGTCGTCCAGGATAACTACCAGATTCGCCAATTGGCGGAGCTCGTGGCCGAGGTGGTTGGCCGCTTCCGCGAGAACGTCGAACTTAGCATTGCTCCCGAACCTCCCTTGGTGCGCAACTACCAATGCTCCAGCGAAAAGCTGTTCCAGACGCTAGGCGTCCGGCCCACTCGCAGTGTTCGCGAGTCCGCCGACAACATGGCAGAGATCTTTAACGGGATGGAAAACGGCGCGTTCAGCAACTCCAAGTACTACAACCTGGATTGGATGGTTCTCCTCAACGAAGTCCATGCCAGTCTTCGACCCTTTGACTACGTTCTGCGACGCGACGAAGCGACTCGCTGGAAAGAATAAATGGGCCGCGTAGCCCTAATCGGCAGCAACGGCCAACTGGGCACAGACATCATGCGCCTGTGGGGCGCCTCAAGCCTTTCCGCGGAGAACAACGGCATCGTCGCGCTCGTCCACGCTGACATCGAAGTCCAGGATCCGGATCAGGTCCGCTCCGTCCTTAACGGAATCCAGCCTACCGCCGTAATCAACACCGCGGCCTTCCATCGCGTGGATGACGGCGAGCTAACGCCAACGGAAGCCCTTTCCGTAAACAGCCTCGGGTAAAGAACCTGGCTGAAACCTGCCGTGAACTGGGAGCGGCCCTGCTGCATGTCAGCACTGACTATGTTTTCGATGGCGCATCAGGCTCGCCGTACGACGAATCCGACTCACCAAGTCCCGTCAGCGCTTATGGCGTCTCCAAAGCAGCAGGCGAGCAGTTCCTGCGCTACTTGCTTCCCAACGACCACATTTTGGTGCGCTCTTCCGGCCTCTACGGCACCGCAGGCGCCAGCGGCAAGGGCGGAAACTTTGTCGAAACCATGCTCAAGTTGGCCGCCGCGGGTAAGAGCATTCGCGTGGTAAATGACCAGGTGCTGTCACCTACTTATACCCCTGACCTGGCCGAGACCATTCTGGATATCATCGCCAAGAATGGCCGCGGCACATTTCATGTTACAAACTCCGGCCAATGCTCATGGTTTGAATTCGCGGCAGAAATCTTCGCCCAGTCGGGTGCGCAAGCCAGCCTCTCACCGGTTACTTCAGCCGAATACGGCGCACTGGCTCGCAGGCCGGCCTACTCAGTGCTGCGAAACAGTAGATTGAGCGAGCTTCCCATCCCACAACTGCGACCGTGGCAGCAGGCATTGACGCACTATCTGACGACAAAAGAACGTAGCGGTCCATAGGCCAGATTATGGCACCCCACGCTGGCGCAGCCAAAGCTACTTCAAGCGTTTGATCATCCGGTAGGACATTTCTTCTTGCCGATCGCGGCTGCCGTCGTCATTAAAGCGCAGCCAAGAGTTGAGGAACGCTCCGCCGACGCGGCGAAAGCCGAGACGGTGATAAAGGCGGCGAGCCGGATTTTCGACATAAACTTCAAGGGTGACGCGGTCGCAATCCCGCAGACGAGCCTCCTCGATCACGAAATTGACGATCGCTGCTCCAATTCCACGGCCGCGGAGTTCAGTCGCCACTTCGAGGGCAAAAAGGTGTAAGGAGCGATGGACATCGCGAACCTCACGAATGCTGACGGTGCCAACCAGCACTCCCTCTACCTCGACCCCTAGCAATTCGCGGTATCCCGAGTCTTGCTCTCGCCAGCGGTTTGCAATTTGAGCTTCGCTCGTCTCTTCAATTGCCTCGGCCAGTGGTCGCATCTCATGATGACGCAACGGCCGCACCTGGACAGACTCGCTTGAAACTTGGCTCACGACGGCGTGCTTCAGCAGAAATGCTCCTTTGCCCGACTGAATCATAGCCGAGCAGCGGCCATACCCGCATTGACGCGCCGCAAAGCTGCCCAGGATAATAATTAGGAGATAGTGTCATGACAACACTAAGGGTCGCACTGGCCCAGATAAACACCACCGTCGGCGACTTGGAAGGTAACTCCTTCAAGGTTATCGAATACGCGTCCCGAGCTCGGGAACGCGGTGCCGATATTGTGGCCTTCCCAGAACTTACCCTCACAGGGTATCCACCAGAGGATCTGCTCCTCAGGCGCTCATTCATCAACGACAATCAGAAAGCGCTGCACTCCGTGGCAGAGCGCATCCACGGGATCACCGCCATTGTCGGCTTTGTCGATGGCGACCAGGAAATTTTCAATTCCGCGGCCGTAATCCATGACGGCCGCGTGGTGAGCGTGTACCGGAAGCAGTTTCTGCCCAACTACGGAGTGTTCGACGAGAAACGCTACTTCGAGGCTGGAACCAGGTCACAGGTCTTTACCATTGCCGGCGTACGCATGGGCGTGAATATTTGCGAAGACATCTGGTTTCCAGAGGGCCCAACTCAATCGCAGTCCTTGGCCGGCGCCGAGGTAATCGTCAACATTAACGGGTCACCCTTCCATCATCAAAAGCGCGATATCCGTCAGGGAATCGTCGCGACACAAGCAGCGGAAAACGCCGTCTACGTCTGTTACGTCAACTTAGTGGGCGGGCAAGATGAGCTGGTCTTTGACGGTAACAGCGTCGTCTTCAACCCCGAGGGCAACGTCATCAGTCAGGCCGATTCATTGGCAGAGGACCTGCTTTTCACCGATATCAACCTCGAAGAACTGCGGCTAGCCCGCCAAACCGATCCGCGAACCAAGTCTCAGAGTTTGCCCGATTCGGTGGACCCAGTGCACGTGTCCGACGAGCCGGTTCAGCAGTCGCGCCAGCCCCTGCCAGAGCACCAACCCACCCTGCTCGATGATGATGCCGAGGTTTACCAGGCGCTGGTTCTTGGCACCCGTGACTACGTTCGCAAGAATGGCTTTGAAACCATCATAGTCGGCGTTTCCGGTGGTATCGATTCTAGTCTTGTCGCCGCGATTGCCACCGACGCTCTGGGACCCGAGCACGTTGTGGCGATTTCCAACCCGTCTCGATACTCCTCCGAAGGTTCAATCGCCGACGCTCAACAGTTGACCGAAAATCTTGGCGTTAAGCTGATGATTATTCCGATTGAGACCGGCCACGCCGCCCACCTGCAAATGCTTGGCGATGCATTTGCAGGAACCACCCCGGGAACCGCGGAAGAGAACCTGCAATCGCGGATTCGCGGAAACATATGGATGGCCTTGTCCAACAAATTCGGTTGGCAGCCAGTCCTGACCTGTGGCAATAAGAGCGAAATGGCTACTGGCTATGCAACTCTCTACGGGGACATGGCCGGCGGATTCGCCGTAATCAAGGACGTACCTAAGCTCATGGTTTACCGGCTAGCCCGGCATCGCAATCAACTCGCCGGCCGGGATTTGATTCCCAACGCCGTGATCGAAAAGGCACCTTCAGCCGAACTGAAGCCGGAGCAACTGGATACTGACACGCTCCCACCATACGAAATTCTCGACCCGATCCTCGAGGCCTACGTCGAGAATGACCGCAGTCTGGACGAGATCGTTGCGATCGGTTTTGACCAGGCCATAGTGCAGCGGATTATGGCCTTGGTTGACCGCAATGAATACAAGCGACGCCAGGCTCCACCCGGCGTAAAAATCACTCCACGTGCCTTCGGACGCGATCGGCGTCTACCAATTACAAACCTCTATCGCAATCGCGCATAGCAGCATCTTGCCGTCGGACTGTAACGGCTCTGCCACCCGACCCCTTTGATCGGTGCCAAACTTACCTTGACTCATATTTGACCCGGACATAGGCTAAAATCCAGTGTCCTTGCACATATTTCAGGCAATTCGCCTGCTCGCCGGCCTCGGTATGTCGGCAAGAAAGGCCACCTCTGACCAATGACCAAAGGCTTCAGGCTTTCAGAGAGGCGAAACCGGCGATGATCGGTTTCCAGCGACTCTGCGTCATCACCGGTGTTGTGATTTTTGGCTTGATTGTTCTTGGCGGCGTAGTACGAGCCACCGAGTCCGGCCTCGGCTGCCCGGATTGGCCGCGCTGCAATGGAAGCTTCATTCCCGAAACTAACAAGGCAACATTGATCGAATTTTCTCACCGGCTGACCGCATCTGTCGCCGGACTACTTGTCCTCGCTGTTTTTGTCTGGGCCTGGCGCTCCTACCGGCGGAATCCAGCCATAATTTTCCCAGCCACGCTTGTCCTTATCTTGATCATTCTTCAGGCTGGCCTCGGCGGCATCGCGGTTCTCAACGAACTGCCGCCCGAAATCATCACGATTCATCTTGGATTGGCGCTAACGATTCTTTCGCTGGTATTGCTGCTGACGCTGACCGCAGGATCGCTCGATCGCCCTCAACCACGGATCACAGCTAGCCCCAATTTTGCCCGCTTCGCGCTCGCCGCCGCCGGACTAACCCTAGCCCTCATGTTGGTCGGAGCCTACGTGGCTGGCGCCGGTTACGGCCTCGCTTGCAACGGCTGGCCCGCGTGCAACGGCGAGCTCATCCCTGGGTCCGGAGGGACGTCGGTTCAGGTCCACTTCTTACATCGGTTCCTGGCCCTCTTGCTAGGAGCCATCCTGGTGGCCCTTGTCTGGGTAGGCTGGCGTGAACGCCAAATCGCCCCGCTAGCCTCAGCCGCCGCCGTTTTGGCATTTGGGATTTACCTGACACAGGCTCTTCTCGGCGCCGCGAACATTTGGAGCAAGCTGGCTGACACAGCTTCGGTTTCCCACCTTGCAGTCGCGGCCCTCCTCTGGGCTGTACTCTCCCTTCTTAATATCCGCCTGCATGCCCTTGACGGACTGCTGCCGCGTTCAACCAGCTTGGCGGATCGGTCCAGGCTCGTGGAGGCTTCTCAATGACGGCGCGCGCGCGTCCATTGCCGCTGTCCGACCCTCGCCCGCTGCAAGGCTGGAGAGAGACGGCCGGTGCCTATTTCGCCCTGACCAAGCCACGCATAATTGAGCTCCTGCTAGTTACTACCTTCCCGGCTATGGTCGTGGCCGAGAACGGCCTGCCAAATCTTTGGCTGGCACTTGCGACTTTGATCGGTGGGTCACTCTCCGCTGGTGGCGCCAACACCATCAACTGCGTTATTGACCGTGACATCGATGCAATCATGCGCCGAACCCAGCACCGGCCGATTCCGGCCGGCCTGATCGCCCCAGAGCGAGCCCTTATCTTTGGCATAGGCCTGGGCGTGATTTCTTTCGCCTTCATGACCATCACCGTGAACCTGCTGACCGCATCTCTCGCCTTGGCTGCACTCCTGTTCTACGTGTTTGTCTACACGATGTGGCTGAAGCGGACCACGGTTGAAAATATCGTAATCGGCGGTGCCGCTGGAGCTGTCCCGCCGCTCTGCGGTTGGGCGGCGGTTACCGGCAGCCTTGAGCTGGCTCCACTAATAATGTTTGGCATCGTCTTTCTCTGGACGCCGCCTCACTTCTGGGCTTTGGCAATCGGCTACACCAACGACTATGCCAGCGCCAACATCCCAATGCTCCCCGTGACCCACGGTGCAAGGGAGGCGCGTCGGCGCAGCATGGTCTACGCATTAGCCATGGTTGCGCTCTCGCTCACGCTTTACGCAACCGACACCGTTGGCTGGGTTTATCTGGCCGCTGCCCTAATCTCCGGTGCAATTTTCATCGCACTGGCCGCGGCTCAGCTGGTTCAAGCTTCGACCAGAGCCGCTATGAATCTTTTCCGTTATTCAATGGCCTATCTGTCGATTATTTTCGTGGCCATGGTCGTGGATAGACTGGTTTCTGCCTAATTCAGGAGTGAAATAAATGCGATTAGCTGGACCCAACCTCGTCATCGGCTCAATGCTTTTCCTCGTCGTTTTCGGAATCTCGGCGGCCACGCTGTTCGGATTGGCCAAGCTGGTTCAAACCGACCAACCGATCGCCGCAGCTGATGATGGTGGCGGTGATGCGTCCGTGGAAGCGCCTAGCGAAACTGGGATCCTTGATCTCGTGGGCAAGGACCAGCAGTTCGACAGGCGGACTCTGACAGTATCTGCTGGCGCCGAAGTCACGATAGTATTCGACAACCAGGATGCGGGCATTCTGCACAACGTCGCTGTCTACACTGACAGCGACGCTGGCGAACTGATCTTTCGGGGCGAGCTTTTTACGGGGCCAGACACGCGTGAAGAGAAGTTTACGGCGCCTTCAGCACCGGGGAGTTACTTCTTCCGCTGCGATCTCCACCTGGACACGATGACGGGTACTTTTACAGTTCGATAAGCCGCCCTAGGCAGCTTTCGGCGGTTCATCTTCCTCGCTCCGAGCCGCCTTGGGGCCACGATGCGGCCTTGATTCGGCGAGAGACATCTGTCGAGCCTCCTCAAGAAAAACCGGGCCGTCGCAGCGTTCGCAGCGAAGACGAGATCCGGGCTTGATTTCCGGACCCTTGTATCCCGGGCGTGGGATGAAATTTCTGATTTTCAACTGGTTCTGTATCCGGCCAATGATCTGACCGCTGACATGCCCACAGTGGTAGCATTTCACGTCTGCAGCGACCTTGCTATCAAGTTGAGTAACCGACATCCTTTTTTGCTCCCCGGGAATATTTATCTCCCTGAGGAAAGTTTCGGTTGCGAGGCCGCGAAATATAGACACCTTGCCGTCTCGATTGCTCACGCCCAAGCAAATTAAGCCCGGTTTCCGCTGGCCACTAGGGGAATCCCCTAGAGTCATTCCCTATGGCGCCCAAAGTAGTCCCCCGAGAAACAGGGTGCTATACTGTGCGCGGTCCAAACTCGGGGCCTCTGGAGTCTCTTGTGCCCTGGTGAACCAGGGTATTTTCTTGCTGGAAAAACGAGGGGGAATATAGCTGTGTCGGAAACAACGCTCGCGCGCGGACTCAAGGACGTAGTACTTGATACGACTGAATCGAGCTACATCGACGGAGAGGCGGGCATCCTTCTCTATAGAGGCTATTCAATCCATGACCTGGCTGAACATTCCACGTTTGAGGAGACCACCTACCTCCTCCTCCACGGCGAATTACCCAAGCGCCAGGAGCTGGCGGATTTCAGCAAGAGACTTGTAGGTTTTCGGACTCTTCCGGACGAAGTCCTGGGTGTGATCAAGCTGATTCAAAGCGCTCACCCAATGGATGTGCTGCGCACTGCTGTGTCCGCGCTCGCCGCCTTCGATTCCGACGTGGCTGACAATTCGCGCGAGGCGACAATACGCAAGTCTGAACGCCTCACGGCGCAGTTCCCCTCCATCGTCGCCGCCCATCACCGAATTCGCCAGGGACTAGTGGCTCTCGCACCGCGAGCCGACTTGGGCCACGCCGCCAACTTCCTCTACATGCTTGATGGCAAGGAGCCGGATGCGGAAGCCTCCGCTGCCATCGACCTCGATTTCCTTCTCCACGCCGAGCACGGTGCTAATGCGTCCGCGTTTGCGGCGAGAGTTACAGCCTCAACCCTGGCCGATCTGCATGCCTCCATCGTCACCGCGATCGGCACCCTCAAGGGTCCGCTACACGGTGGCGCCGCCGAAGCGGTGCAAAAGATGACCTCGGAAATCGGCGATCCAAGCCGCGCCGCGGCATATCTCAAGGAGAAAATCAGCCAGGGCGAAAAAATAATGGGCTTCGGCCATAGGGTTTATAAGGCAGAAGACCCTCGCGCCCGCCACATGCGTGGAAAATCCAAGGACCTCGGCGCCAAGACCGGGCATGAGGAGTGGTACCAGATCCTGGAGCAGGTTGAGAAGGACATGTCGCCCTATCAGTCGCGCGGCATCTTCGTCAACGTCGACTTCTACGCCGGTTCGGTCTACGCGCTGCTCGATTTGCCTGAGGACCTATTCGTGCCGATCTTTGCCATCGGCCGCATACCCGGCTGGTGCATCGAAATCCTCGAGCAATTCGACAATAACATGCTGATCAGGCCGCTACTTCAGTACACCGGCCCAATGAACCAGGAATACGTTCCAATCGACAAGCGCTAAAGCAATCGCCGAAGAAATATTAAGGGGAGCTAAAAAGCTCCCCTTCTATTTTCTGGAATTTGACCTTTTAGGTCCAAGCTGATTCGAATCTAAGACGTAATACTCTCGACCCTGAAGCGCACGGTGCCGCTTGGAGCTACGACTTCAACCACGTCACCAGTCCTCTTGCCAACCACCGCCAGACCAACCGGAGACTCGGCCGAAAGACGGCCCGTACCCGGCTTCGCCTCGGCCGCGTTTACTATTTGGTACTCAAGCGCAGCCCCGCTGGCCAAGTTGGCTAGAACAATGCTGGACCCAACATGGGCCGTGCCGGGAGCCACGCCAATCCCGGCATCATCAACTACGACCGCCAAACGCAGCATACCTTCGATTTCGCGTACCCTGGCCTCCATCTTGCCCTGAGCCTCTCTGGCTGCCTCTAGCGGTGCGTTTTCGCGCACGTCGCCATCCGCACGGGCGGTACGTAGGTCATCGGCAATCTGTGGGCGCTGAGCGACCAGTTCCTCCAATTCGGATTCCAGTGCGGCCTGCCCGTCCGAGGTTAGATTCACCCCGGTCTGCTTGCCACCGGAGGCAGCGGGGCGCTTCTGACTGGCGCTGCGGCGCACTCGGACATGGCTGACCAGTCGCTCTGGCGTAATGTTGTGCCTGTGGGCGTACGCTAGGAAGCTTTTGAGCGAGTCTGCCCGTGCACCAGCATTGGGAGAATTGGCGCCAAAGCTATCTATATAGGAAGCAACGTCAACGGGGCGCAGTTCAGACGCCGCTCGGTCCTCACCAAACCAGCGAGCGAAGCGTAGCGCTTCCTGGCTGTCCTGATGCTTGGCCGGCGCGAGCGAATGAGCAAACAGGCGAGCCGCGTCACTTATCGACTGATCGTTAGCTACCATAAACCGATTCTACATCGGCTACCGTTGAGATCAAACTACGGAGACTTGCTAACATGGGCTGTGCCCTTGGATTTAGCCACAAGTGCCGCTGAACTGGGCCTCCATTTGGCGGCGCATCAGATAGTCCAATTGCACCAGTATCGCGATCTGGTCGTCAGCGCGGCACGGCGCTTCAACCTAACAGCCGTCCGGGAACCAGAAACGGTCGAGCAGCGACACTTGCTTGAGTCGCTGGCCTTCGCGGCTGTTCTGCTGGAAGAAGGCGTGCTAGCCGGCGATATCAGGGTTCTGGATCTAGGCACGGGGGCCGGCCTTCCCGGTCTGCCGCTGAAGATTGCCTTGCCGGGCCTCCACGTCAGTCTGCTTGAGTCTCACGCCAAGTCCTGCGCCTTCCTGCGTGAGGCGATTCAAGCGTTGGATTTGACCGGCGTGGAAGTCCTGGAAGGGAGAGCCGAAGACCTGGGCCGTCGTCCACCGCATCGGGAGAACTTCGATTTAGTAACCGCACGGGCCGTCGCGCCTCTGCCGGTCTTGGTGGAGTACTCCCTGCCCTTTTTGCGCTTGGGCGGTCACCTGGCCACCACGAAAGGTTCCGCCAGCCTCCGAGAAATTGACCAGGCGGCCGCGGCACTGGCCGAATTGCAGGCCGAAATCACCACCCGGTCAAGCTTCCACCCACCCGGGGGCATGGCTCAGACAATCGTCATCGTCCACAAGGTTAGCGAAACACCGGCCCGCTATCCAAGGCGCCCTGGCGTCGCCTCCAAGCGACCGGTCAAGTGAACCACTCATGCTAAAATTCAGGTCGCGTCTGGTCCAAGACGTTCTTTCACTCCCAAGGAGGTAATCACCAGTCTTGGATTTTCGAGAATTACTCGCCTGGCTTCAACGATTGATCTACCTGGACTCAAGAGTTTTCGAGGATATTCGCGGCAACCCGGCGGCCACGATTCCCGGGTTGTTTGTCGTAACAATCGCGATGCTGCTCTCCGGCATCGGCGGCTGGCTCTGGTGGATGCTGCAGGATTTCAGCCAGAGCGCCACCGGCTACACCTACTCGATTAGCAACAGTGACATTTTGGTTCACTCGGCCTTGGTTGGTTCGGCGATTGCCGTCGTCCTCTGGGGCTTGGTTTGGATGGGTATCGTCTACTTCATGTTGACCCAGATTTTCCGCCAACGAGCCTACGTCGAGCAGCTGCTGCGAGTGATGGGACTAGCGTCAGCACCGCTGACGCTGACGGGCCTCATGTTTTTGCCGGGTATTTTGCCAACCAGCCTCGGAATAGACGGCCTCTCTTTCGGTATTGGCCTCGGCGCTCTAGCCCTGACCTTTGGCTTGACCGGCATCGCGATCAGCAGCGTGACCACGGCAGACCCGGCTCAGGTGCTGGTTGCCAATGCCACCGGCTTCCTGGTGTGGGCTGCAGTCCTGAGCTTGCTGGCCGGTAGTGGATCCGAGCCCAACGCTCCCGGCATCTTCCTCTACGACACGACAACCGAGGCATTGCGAAGCTTCTTCAACCTCCCCGGCCTCTAGCCGGCGCCGCGGCGCTGGCTAGGCTCGCGCACCCTATCGACGACAAAAGCTAAACCGAGTAGCCCCGTCGACTTGCCAGACCCAATCAGCTTGCCGCCGCCAAGGACGATTTGATACGCTTCGAAAAGAATTTCGGGGCTGTAGCTCAATCGGGAGAGCGTTTGACTGGCAGTCAAAAGGTAGAGGGTTCGAATCCCTCCAGCTCCACCATTTTGTACGGTAGACAGTACCGAGCCGTTCAGGGCCACCTTTTCGGCGACTCCTCCGGGTATGGAGCTATCGTCGGGCATGGGAACGGTGTAGCGCATAAGGGCGTTGCCTGGCATGACCACGATCTCCTTGACGAAGCTCTCGATGAAGGCCCTGCGCTCGGTCAACTCGCTCTCGTTCAGGAACTCGCTCATGTCTTGGGCGTAGGCCGTGATGGTCTGCACGTCGTCCAGGACCTCCCTGCGCTGGGAGAGGATTGCTCTCGCTTCCTGAGCCGAAGACTCAAGGCGGCCCTGCCGCTCCCGGTGGTCGCGGATGCGCGGGGTAACGTCGGCCATATCGAGCTCGGTGGTCTCGACGAGGTTGTAGAGCCGGTCCAACCTGCGCCTTACGTCGGCAAGCTCCGAGTCGATGGTCTCAAGCCTCTTGCGCTGCTCGCTGGCCACGCCATCCATCTCCTCATCCACCACCTTCACCAGGGCGCGGATGCTGCTCTCGGTGAGGATGTTGGAGCGAATCTTCCCCACGACCAGCTCCTCGAAGCGGCGGGCGTTGAGCCTGGGGGAATCGCAGGCGCCGCTGCCGCGCTTCATGATCGACTGGCAGACGTAGTAGGAGAACTGGCCGCTCTTGGAGTCCTGGCCTGAGAGCGCCCTGTTGCAGGTCTTGCACTTGACCAGTCCGCTGAGCAGGTAGGAGCTTCCCACCCTTCGGGGGTGGCTGACCTTGGGTGCGCGGGAGCGCATCAGCTTGTTGACGCGGCGGAACTGGGCCTTGGAGATGATGCCTGGGAACGCTTTGTCTACGCGCACCGGCTCGGCATTGTCCTTTGCTTTCGCGCCCCAGACCAGAGCGCCAGTGTAGACCTCGTTCTTGAGGACGGCGTGGACGCTGGTCTTGCCCCAGAGCTTTCCTGCGGGGCTGGCGATGCCCTCGTCGTTGAGGGTGCGAGTGATGTCAGTCATCCCCCTGCCTGCTTCGGCCATATCGAAGATGCGCTTGAGGATGGGTGTGGTTGTCGGGTCGGGCTCCAGGGTGGGGCGCTTCTTGGGACCGTCCTGCACCATGACCCGGTTGTAGCCGTAGGGCGTCCTGCTGGCGACCCAGAAGCCTCTGGAGGCCGCCTCCCGCATACCCCGGAGAACTTCCTGGGCAAGATTCTCACTGTAGAACTCGTCAACGGACTCGATGATGCCTTCCAGTAGTCTGCCGGTGGAGGTGTCCTCAGCCTGCTCGGTGATGGAGACGACGCGGATTCCCTTGCGCCGGAGCATCGACTTGAAAGCGACGGCGTGCTCGCGCTTTCTGGTGAACCTGGAGAATTTCCAGACCAGAATCTCATGGAAAGGCGACTCGGGTCTGCTGGCCTCGTCGATCATCTTGCGGAACTCCGGCCTGTCCGCGACGCGTCCGCTCTGGGCCTCATCCACGTACTCGCGGGCGATAAGGTAGCCGTTCTTGTCGGCGTAGTCCCGAAGCGCCCGAAGCTGTGAGGCAACGGACAGGTCCACGTCCTGCCGGTCGCTGGAGACCCTGGCGTAGAGGGCAGCCGGTGTGGGGTCTTGTCGCTCACTCATCTGTGCGTCCTCCTTGTGCTTCTGCTTGTTTGGCCCTGAGCTCCTCCACCAGGCGCTCCACGTCTTCGGGGGCGATGCCCTGCTCTCGGGCGCGGCGCTGTCCGTAACGCACGAGGCTTCTCCACTCGCGGTCATCCATGTAGAGGCGAAGGGCCTCCCGGATGAGCGAACTCATGGTGCGGTCCTCCTCGGCCATCACCTGTTTGACCTGCTCGGCCATCTCCGGGGGCAGGGAGAAGGTGATGACCTTAGTCGTCCTGGGCATCTCTCTTTTTACCTCTTATGGTAATACTGGGTCATACCCTTCTCATGGACGAACCGGCCTACCCCTGTCAAGGGGCGCGCCCCCTGTAACGAGCGCCCGAAATCGTATAAAATGGGATGGTAGACATTGGCGACGGAGGGGTTCTCTCTATGGGGACTTTCAAGTGGCCGCTCCGCATTTCCAGCATGGACGGCCAGCAGGCACAGGACATAGAGGCGACGGTGGACACCGGCGCATCGTTCACCACGTTGCCCTCCAGCCTTCTGCGGGAGCTGGGCATCGAGCCGACAGGCAAGCGCGGATTTCTGGTGGCCGACGGGCGGCGCGTCGAGATGGAGTTCGGACAGGCGTGGGCTACCATTGACGGCGAGAGCGTAGTCACCATCGTGGTCTTCGGAGTGGAGGATGCCCCTCCCCTGCTGGGGGCTTACACCCTGGAGGGCTTGGCCCTGGCGGTGGACCCGGAAGCTCAACGGCTGGTTCCCACCCACATGATCCTCTACTAGCACGCTGCGGCGCTCGCCGCGCACTTTCTCCCCGTAGATAGCCGCCTTTTCACACCCCACAGTGTCCCTCGCACTCGTTTCCGAAACCGTCTCTCTCCCCATCGTGTCCCAGGCGTACCTCATCGCGGCTGACGGCCTGGTCAAGTGGAATCCTTCGAGGATGGAGGTATGGCTCCTTGGCGAAGGCGAGCCTGCGGCGCATGTTCGCGTCGATCTCCACCGCCTCGGCGAACAGCTCCGGCCACCTGCGCCTGGTCTCCACCCATCGCTGGCGTGACTGGAAGGGGCAGGCGACGCAGGCCGAGCGTTCCAGCGGCCTGTCGTAGCGGGCCGTCCACCAGTCCATACAGTCCCTCCGAGACATCCCCGCCTCTATGAGAGGGTAGCGGTTGAGTATCCACCTGTCTCGGGACGGCTTCATGCGAATAGCCTCGTCGGTGGAGATGCCGAGCCACAGCTCGACGGTGGTGCCGGCTGGGACGCGCTGTCCCTTCCTTAGCCCCAGGAGCTCGCGTATCTTGCGGCGCACGGGTGCGATCTTGTAGTGCTCGGTGCACTGGCGTCTGCCGATGCCGTCGCCCTCGCCGTCGCGCCCCTTCAGGTAGACGGGAAGGTCTACGAAGCTGCGGGACCCTGAGTGATTGGTCAGGGCCTTTGCGTCCTCCCGTAGGCTGCGCCCGTTGTCCACCATGTACAGGGGAAAGCTCAGATTGCTGGACAGCCAATCCAGGTGGGTGTAGATGCTGGGCGGCTCCCAGTGGGTGTCGGCGAAGATGGCGCAGTCAGGTTCGGTGTCGAATGCGCCGTCGCTGGCCATGAGCGCCATGACCGAGGACTGGACGCCACCGCCCAGGCTGATGACGGTGAGGGCTGGAGAGGAGGCCATCAGAGCTCCTCGTCGCCGCCGCCGTCCGGCTGGGCTTCCGGCTCGGAGGTAGCGGCCGCCTGCCGCCGCATGTGGGCGCGGACGGCGACCTTTGCCAGGATGCGCAGCCCCTTGCGGATCGCCCTGCGCTGCTCGGGAGTGTAGGACGACATCAGCTCGGCGAGGGATTCGTCCTCGGCGGGCTTCTCTCCTCTTTTGCGTTGGTTCTTTCTCGTATGTTTCATGTCGCGTAGTCGCACTGGACCGCTGGCCTTGCGTTCATCTCCTGGGTATTTGCCCCTCTTGGGCGAACGCCCGTTCTTCTTTAGTGTGGGGGACCGGAAAATTGGGCGTAATCCCCTATAGGGGTGCTCATCTTTGAACCCCCCTATAAGGGTCTGATGAAAGAAGCCAGGACGCACGGCGGGTGTGGCTCGCGGCAGCCGCCTGCCAAGGTTGGGATGGGGCGATGGCTTGGGCTTGAGTTTCTCAGGGACGATGAGGGGCGTGAGAGGAGGCCCTTGGAGTTCGATCCAGGGGATGAGGGCGATGCGACGGAATCTATCGGCGGTGGAAGGTACCCTTTGGTAACAAATGGGCGAGCTTCAACTCCTCGGCCAGGTCCAGCAGCGCAAGGAGGTGCAGTGCGTTGGGCCGGGTCCCAGCCCGCCACCGCCTCAACGTGAGGGTATTCGTCCCCAGACGGCGGGCCATCTCACCCCAGGTGAGGCCGGAGGCGTCCTTGAACCGTTCCAGACTCCGCGGGAAGTCGTTGGGAAAGTGGTGAATCGTCCTCCGGTAGTTGATACGTTGACGAGGCAATGGTTTAGTCCTCCCTCAGTGAGATCAAGAAGTCCTCTCCGACCATGAGGTCCAGGCCCCCAGGAACCCACCGGGCGATGCGGACCAGGGAGCGATAGGCCCCGCCGCAGGGCTCCGTTCCCCGCCGCCACCTGAGCATCTGCTTGCGGTCGACGCCCAGCAGGTCGGCGAAACCGTTCCAGGTGAGGCCGGTACGTTTCTTCAGCAGGTGGAGACGCTGGACGAAGTCCTCGGGTAGCTCGCCGGTCTCGTAGGGCACAACGCGGCCCCCGATGGTGAGCTCATCGCTATCGCCGGGCAGACGGGGGGGAGAGCTGCGGGTACTCAATCAGGATGCTCAATGAGGAAAAGATCATCGAACCCGTGGAGGTCGAGCGCCTCCATCATCCTTCGCCTGACCCGTCCCGAAGGAGCCTTCTCTTTCCTTATCAGAAAGGACATGTAGCTCTTGCTGATGCCGATCTCTTCGGCGAGCCAGTTCTGAGAGCCGTTCAACTCATCCAACCGGCACCACAGCGCCTGGGTCTTAAGCCTGACGACGCCCCGATGTTTGGGTCTCATGTGCAACTTCACCTCGCTGCTGGACTCTAAGCATAGCTTATGGTAGTATTGTAACCATAGCGCAGATGGTTTGCAAGAACGTATGTACTATTATCAAGGTGATATGACCATGTTCCACAGCATTGCCGTGAGCGGCTAGACCCATGACGAAAGACAGGGGCTACAAGTGGCAGAACATCGGCGCCCGCATCAGAGAGGCCAGGAAGAAGGTGGGGCTGACCCAGGCCCAGGTGAGCAAGCTGGTCGGAGTCAGCCCCCACGCCGTCTGGTGCTGGGAGGCGGGGAAGATGAAGCCCTCCCATGAGCACCTGTTGGAGCTGGCCTACCGTTGCGAGGTGAGCACCGATTGGATTCTGGGCCGGGACGTGGTGGAGGCTGAGCTCCTCAAGGAGGCCGACGTCTCCTTCAGCAATGCCGTCTCGGGCTTGCCCACGGAAGACGTGGAGTCGATCATGGAGTTCATCCGGTTTGTACGAGAGCGACGAAGGAGAACGTAAGCTGAGGAATGAACAAGGCGCAGCGGAGGGCCGTGGAGTTCCGGCGCAAGCTGGGGCTGCGCGGGCAGGTGGACGCCGAGGGGGTGGCCAGTATGCTGGGATTCGAGGTCATCCCGTGGGCTTTGCGGGCTCAGGAAGAGATGCGCATCGACCGTTACATGTGCATCGCCGAAGACCTGGAGCCTGACGAGAGGCGGTGGATGATCGCCCACTCCATAGGGCACTGGTTCCTGCACCCCGGCAACCACCTCTGGATATACAAGCACACCAGCTTTGGCGGGAGGATCGAGCGGGAGGCCAACGACTTCGCCTGCGCCATGCTCCTGGACGTGGGGGAGGCGCTGGACGCCCGCCTCACCGAGTCGTGGGAAATAGCGGAGCACTTCGGAATCCCCGACAGGATGGTCCGGCTTCAGTTGCCCCTGCTTTTGGAGTGAGAGGCTGCGACTATGGCCGCTGTGACGACGCCTGGTCTAATGGTGCCCTCAATGGCGAGCGGAACCGTCCATCAAACACCCTTGGCATTTTGGCGGGGTTTTCGGACCTGCGTCCCAACAACGGTAAGCCGGTATCTCTGCGTTCTGCTCCTGGGGCTGCCGGGGAGTGTCACCTCGACAGGCCCGCGAAGCTCAAAGCATCCAACGGTCTGGATTGGTGATGATGCGGACCCACACTGTCAGCCTGTCAATCCGATTTACCAAACTATAAATTGCTGGAGATTCGGGCGGCCGTGGCCCGGTACACCGTGACCGTCAAGCTTGACGTCGAGGTAATGGGACTAAAAAAGCGCATGCGGGTTCGGGTCTGCAGCGCCTCGTTCGGCTGGCTCAAGCCCGGCTAGCCCGCCTGCCTCACCGCTCGCCAGAGGGCGCCGAGGGTCATCCGCTGACCGTACAGCAGCATGCCGGCCCGGAAGATTCGGGCTGAGACGAAGAGCATCACCATCCCGGCCAGCACAGTTACCGCCAGGCTCGCGAGTATCTCGGCGTTCGACAGGTCTGCCGATCCCATTCGCAGCATCATCGTCGTGGGCGCCGTGATCGGAATGAAGGAGAGAACCGTGGCGAGTCCGCCATCCGGCGCGGTGAGGATCGTGTTAAACGAGAAAGACACAGGAAGAATCGCAGGCATGATAACCATAGTGGTGATCGGACCCGCCTCCTTCGCCGAGGTCGTCGCCGACCCGATTCCGGCGAGGACCACCGCGAACAGGAAGTATCCGGCGATGAAGAACAGGGAGGCGTACGCGAGGGTCAGAGGCTCGATCTCCAGGTCCGGGGCATTCGGGATCTGGTCGATGATCTGGGGCCCGATTATCGCCATCGAGGCGACCCACACCATTAACTGAACCAACGAGGCCGTCCCCAGCGCCACGATCTTCCCCGCCATCAGCGAGAGAGGCGAGACCGAGGTCAGCAGCACGTCGACCATCCGGTTCTCCTTCTCCTCTGAAACGCTCTCGAGGAGGGAACCGGCGCCTATCACGATGGACATCAGGAGTAGAAACATGAAGATGAGCGGGACCGCGAACTGGTTGAGCCCGTCTTCTTCGTCCGGCGAGACGGACCCGTCTTCCCCGACGTGGACACGGACATAGTCGGCTCCTGCGATCACGCGTTCCAGCAAGCTCGGGTCGAGCCTCTCCGCGAGCAGGGACACTCTCAGGAAGGAGGCGAACCGCCCGCGGCTGTCTCTGCCGGCGAATATCCCAGACCTTTGCGATAGCCACTCGGCGTCGCCGGACTGGAGGAAGTCTGCCGATACGATGAAGAGGTCCTCGATGTCGCCGGCCACGATGGCGTCGATCCCACCCTCGCGGGTGTCGAACCGTGTGAGGTTCGGGAAGTCTGCCTCAGAGAGCTCACCCGACAGGTCCACGTAGCCGATCGGCTTCGATTCGGGCTCGTCTTCGTCGTCATCTGCAAGAGACCGGACGATCGGCACGACGATCAGGAGGACCAAGAGTATCGCCGGCACGAGCCCGGTGATGATCAGCCATATCCGGCGCCCTATGGCGCGCCGGAACTCTTCGGTGAAGACGATCTTGGCCTCAGCTATCGTGTCGCGCACGGCTCACCTCCTCGATGAAGATTTCGTTGAGCGTGGGGAGCGCTACCTCGAATCGCTCTACCGGAATCTGGGCGTCGAGGAACGAGCGAAGGATGGCCTGAGGCTCCGAGCCAGCCGCGAGCCTGTATTCGAAGTGTCCGTTGACCGCCACGGGCTCCGTTACCCCGGGCACCGATTCGGGCCAGCGGTCGGCGGCGATCTTGACGGTGCGGGTCCCGCGGGACCGTTTCAGCTCATTGAGCGACCCGTAGAGCAGCATCGTCCCGGCATCGATCAGCAGCACGCGCTCGCACAGCTCCTCGACGTCCGACATGATGTGAGTGCTGAAGATGATCGATGCGCCGCGGGCTTGCTCCTCGCGGAGTATCTCCTTAATGAGCACGACGTTGAGGGGATCGAGCCCGCCGAACGGCTCGTCCAGGATGATCAGGTCGGGCCGGTGGAGCAGTGCGCCCGCGAACTGGACGAGCTGCGTCATGCCACGCGACAGGCCCTGGACCTTCGCTCCCAGGTGCTCGGCGAGGCCTACTCGTGACATCATTTCGGATGCTCTGTCTTCCGCCGTTGAGGCGCTCAGGCCCTTGAGCCGCCCCATGTACCGCAAGACGTCCAGGACTCGCGCCCGCTGGAACAACCCCCGTTCTTCCGGCAGGTAGCCGACTCGGCGTAACACGTGACGGGTAGGAGCGGAGCCGAAGATGCTCACCGTCCCGGAGTCGGGCTTGATCAGATCGAGCGCCATGCGCATGGTGGTGGTCTTGCCGGACCCGTTAGGCCCGAGGAACCCGAACACCTCGCCGCGCTTCAGCTCGAACGAAACGCCGTTCACGACCCGGCGGCCGCCGAAGGTCTTGACCAGCTCCCGCACTTCCAGGGCCGGGCTCGAACTAGAGCTTAGCGTCCGGTTATCTGTCTCGTCTCTCATTTTTCACCTGAGTTGGCGACTCCCTCAGTTGCAGCAGCGGAGGCTAGGGACGTGTCGAGGGTAGCCAGCTTAGCCTGGTGGCGTAGCGCTGTCTCAAGGTAGGCAGCATCGTACACGGTTAGGTGGTGATTCCGTGCCGCGACGGACGCATCAATGACGATGGCCACTAGTGGCGGCCCTCGCTGCGCATCCTCCTTATCTCCTCATGGGACACTCGCTGGCGCTGCTCTCGCTCCGCAAGCATCTTGGTCACAACAGCTTTGCGCTTTGCTTGTTCCTGTGTGAGCGTATCCTTCAGATTCGTGTCTTTTGGAGTCATTCCCTGAGTCCTTTCGAGCGGCTTGGCAGGTAGCGACTCTTAGATGTTGTCCAGTGTATTTTACACCACGGCCTCCCCAAGATAGCTGATACAGGGGTTCGTAAGGGCTTGGCGATCAGTGGTCCCTCAAGTAAAGAGGGGAATTAGTAACCTTGGTGTCGTGGTCGGACACGGGCTGACTACCTCGTCACTGCGCACTCCTCTTCACCTTCTGACGACCCCCTGAGCATCCCGCCTTGCCGCCTGTCTGTTGAGCGCCTTATCGAGGATGGAGAAGGCTCCGTTAATTCCGTGGTCCTCCACCCTGGGGACGGGGGCCTCCTCCTGTTTCAGCAGGGCGTGGGCAACGAAGTCCGCCATCTGAAGCAGGCAGTCGTCCTTGGAGCTGCGGAAGGCCGGGCCTCCGATGACCTGCTCTATGGGGATGTTGCGGGTCTTCTCGCCGTCCTCCCAGAGGTCGTAGCGGCTGGGGACGTGGTTTCTGACCTTGAGCCGACCGTAGAGCCGGGCGATCATCTCCTCCTTACCCTCGTCGAAGATGAGGAAGGCGTGCCTATTGGCTGAGGTGACCGAAGTGTTGATGCGGTTGAGGAGACGGTTGAGGCTGGCCTGCTCGTACCTCCTGCTCTCCGGCTTGTGAAGGCAGACGTTGATGACCTCGATGCCTCCTATGCGACCGGCAGCATCCTCCAGGCGGCGCAGACCCTCCAGGAAGACCTTGGCTCCCTGAGCGACAGAGACCCTTTCGCTGTTCGTTCCGTTCTTGGCCAGCAGTCCCCTTCCGGCGAGCAGGTCGCAAGCGTGAAGCTCCCTGGACAGGGGGACGGCGTACCGCTCCCGCAGCTCCACACGCCATGCGTGGATGTCTTCAAAGAGTTGGTTCCAGCTTTCGCCATCCACTCCCAGGGCGGAGCGGACGTAGTAGCGGGGGCCTTCGGACTCGTCGATGTAGTACAGACGCATGGTTCTCTCCTGTTAGGTAATGGTTCTCTCCTGTTAGGTAATTGATACTCAGCGGCTTTGGAAGGCGTAGACGGGCTCCCTGCGCCAGGCCGCTCCCAGCGGCCCCACCTGCTCCAGCAGGCTTCTGTGGGAGACCCACAGGGGCACCCGGAGCCTGGTCCGTGCCATCTCCTCCTGGGCCACCCGCAGGAAGTGGGTAGCGATCCCGCCGGTTGTCTCTGAGTTCGCGGATGATAGGCTTGGACTTGGAGTTCCGCGGTTACCACCATATCGCGGATATCGACTATCCACTCCTCCCGGTTGTCGTAGGATGCTACATGCGAGGGTCGCGCGAGACTGGGTCCTCAGCGCATCCATCCAGTTAACATGCAATTCAACTAGAAAACAGCAGACGATGAAGCAAGGCCACGAGAGATTCTGGATCTCGTGGCCTTGCTTTTTGTCTCCAGTTCATGAACTGAAATCGGGAGACTCCTGGACGTTACGTCATTGCTGCGTGACGAGTGCCTCAACGAGCACTGGTTCATGAGCCTTCCCGCGGCCCGGACCATCGTGGAGAGCTGGCGGGACGACTACAATACCGTCCGGCCCCACAGCGCGCTCGACAACCGAACGCCCGAAGAGTTTGCAGGTCAAGTGGCTAGGAAAACGCCGGTCGGACTCTAGGAATCCTTGGACCTAGCCCGGGGGCAGGTCACCGGCAACAGGGCCACCGTAGGGGTGCAACAGCCCTCGTCAGACCCGCACATCGAGCCGGTGGACGGCCCAGACCTGCCCCGGCTGACGCGGGAGGTTCTGGCGGTGGTGGAAAGGGCGAGGGCCAGGTGGGATGAGGCACCGAAGTATCCCGCCTACATGAGGCCGGCTCTCCCGACTCGAAATCGGTCGCGCCGGGAACGGAGGTCGGCGCAAGGACCGGCGGTCGAGGGAGAAGGGGAGAGCACCCAACAGCAGGCGCTGAAGCTGTTCTAAGGCAGCGGGTTTGACTGCTAGGGTGTACAGGAAGGTCAACGAGGCAGGTGGTTCGCCCGTAGCGGCTGCCACCTGCCTCGTCCCCAGATACACAACGGTGTACGCCTATATGTGGGCGCTTTATTGTATGGAGGGGGTTTGCGTTCTGGGAAGGGCCTGCGACGGTGGGATGTAAGGAGAAGGTAGAACTCAAACCGGCAACAGTACAACCGCATCACAAAGCGCAATCGAGGCGGTCCGCTCCGACGGGCTCGCCATCACCGGAATTCTCCCGTCGCCACCGAATGGCAACCATAAACGAGGTCGCGCCTAGGCGGAAGATCTTCGCAACTAAACTGCTGGGGCGCGTACGCGACTGCATCGTGACCGACCGCCGAGGCAATGACTCTACTGACGTTGACTGATTTCGACTGATTGCCCGGTGTGCTTGTCAACGACGATCCGACCTCGATGCCAATGAATTCCCTGAGTTTGACCTTGCCACCTACGGGGAGATCGACGGGGAGCCAGGAAGCTACGAGCTTGAGTGGTTCAGTTGACAGGGACGGCTGTGGGGGATCGCTTCTCCGTCTCGGCTGTTCAGGACTCAGCTCTGGAAGACAGCGTGAGGGTTAGGCTAGGATAGCAATTGTGACAAGCCTTACGGTCTTCCCAGCCACATCTCGAAAATGGTACTGCCTACCGTCCAATTAGGCCCACCAGTTTTTGGATCTAGAAATGGGCTACGAGGCCCGTTTTCTTTTTAATCTGCCGCCCTGTTGCTAAGCTGGCATTCGCATCAGTCATTGCTGGTCGGCATGGCAATGATCGTTGCCATGAATCCTTCACACTCAAGTACCGGGCAGGAGATGAACTTATTCAGGCCCGCTACTTGAGATGTGACCTTCGCTGGCCCCTACCACCCATCGTCTAGCATTAACCCCTCTTCGGTATAAACTTGGCATCAAAGCCAGGCCGAGTAGCGGTCTGCCGTCAAAGCTCGTGTTCAACTCACGAGAACCGAGGAGATAACTAAAATGGCCGAGCTCGCACGGAAAGCCCTTGGGCAAACCGGCATCGAAGTAAGCACACTTGGCTATGGAGCCATGGAGCTGCGCGGTCCTATGCCCGACCTGCTCCAGGGGCCACCGATTTCGGACAAGGATGCGGAAACCGTTCTCAACGCTGTGCTCGACGTTGGTATCAACTTCATCGACACATCAATCGATTACGGCCGTAGCGAAGAGCTGATTGGCAAGTTCATCTCCCACCGCCGCTCCGAGTACTTTCTCGCGTCGAAATGCGGCTGTGTGCCAGGCGCCGAAGGATTCGTAGAGCACCTCCACAGCGCGGCGAATATCCGAGCAGGCGTCGAAAATAGCCTTCGCTTGCTCAATACCGACTACCTCGACCTGGTTCAGTTCCACATCAGTCTGACCCAGCAAGAATTCGAGGCTGAGGGTGCACTCCAAGAAGCTTTGGCCTTAAAGGAAGAGGGGAAAGTACGACTGATCGGAGTCTCGGGTACCCTCCCGAACCTGGACGAGCAAGTTCAGATGGGCTTGTTCGACGCGTTTCAAATTCCCTATTCTGCCCTTCAGCGAGAACACGAATCTGTGATCGAGCGAGTGTCAGCGGCTGGGGCAGGGATCATCATCCGAGGCGGAGTAGCGCGCGGCGCGACCACAGCTTGGCAAGAACGCTCCTACTACATGGTCTCGACCGAGGATTTGCAGCAGCGCTGGGACGGCGCCAAACTCGACGAGCTTCTGGGAGGGATGAGCCGCATGGAATTCATGCTCCGCTTCACGCTTTCTAACCCAGACCTTGACACAACCATCGTTGGGACCAAGAGCGTTGACCATCTTAAAGACAACGTCGAGGCAGCCCTGAGAGGTCCTTTGCCGTCGGATGTGATCGATGAGGCGAAGAAGCGTTTGGCACTGGCGGGCTCGCGCTCTGAGTAGCCGAGACTCGAAGGCCCAGCTCCACCAGCTTTTGAATCTTGAAACGGGCTACGAGGCCCGTTTTTCTTTTTAATCTGCCGGCCTGTTGCTAAGCTGGCATTGGAATTAGTCATTGCTAGTCGCATGGCAATGATCGTTGCGGCGTAGTCGAACCCATGGTCGTGGGGCTGGCGCTTCCTATTCAATGAGGATTGATCAATGTCTGAACAACAGGCCGTTACTCAACCAGCACTGAGCGCCGCTCTGCAACGAGCCGAGTCGCACGAAAGCTGGCACCGTTTCGACGAGATCCCGTCAGCAATCGTCAACGATCCGGACACTATTGCCCTGAATCTCTCGGGCGGTTGGCAGCAGATACCAGAACACATCCTGGACGCCGGTCGCGCTGCGGTCGAGGACGGCTTCTTGCGCATTCAACCTGTACCACAATTTCCTGTCGCCGTCGCGGAAAAATTTCAGCGAGACTTTAGTGTCGACGTTAACCCGAACACCGAAGTGATCGCCTGCCACGGTGCGGGCGACGGCGTATTCGCCGTGCTCAGCGTGCTGCTCAATCCTGGTGACGAGGTCATTACGTTTGATCCGGGATTTACATTTTCCTATGTGATCCCGGCTTACCTCGGCGCAACCGTCAAAACGATCCCACTGCCGGCAACAGCCAACTGGGTTCCTGATCCGGAAACCGTTCTGGCGCAACTTGACCAACTGCTCGGTCCGAAAACCCGGGTGTTTATGCTGGCCAATCCGGAAAATCCGACCGGTCACGTTCTTCGCCGTGAATTCCTCGAAGTGCTCGGTGAACGCCTGCGGCAACACGGGATAATCGTGGTCGAAGACCAGGTTTACGAGAAGGTCATCTACCCGCCACATGAATTCACGTCGATGCTCTCGGTGCCAGCCATGCGTGACAGCACAATCTGTGTTTCGAGTTTTGCAAAATCTTATCTTTGTGCTGGCATGAAAGCCGGCTACGTTGTCGGACCGGCGGCGGTTATTAAGGCCCTGCGGCACTACTACATGCTTAACAGTTTCACACCCAATACAGCCGCGCTGAAAACGGCGGTTGATATTTTGCGCGGACCCCAGGACTTTCTCAAAACCTGGGTCGAAGAATGGGATGTACTCCGCCATCAGACGACAGACGCGCTGAATAGCATCCCCGACGTTTCTTGCAGTCTGCCGGATTCCGGCACCTTCTGTCTGGCGGACATCAGCGCGCTGGGCACCGGCGACGAAATCGCCTATCTGCTTGCCGAGCAAGCGCGAGTTTTGGTTACTCCAGGCAGTCACTACGGACCAAGTGGCAATAAATACATCCGGGTTTGCTACGGCAGAACCCAGCCGGACCGCATTGTCGAGGGTCTTGGCCGGATCGTCGAAACACTCTCGCAAGCCACGCCTTGAGCGCGATGGCGGCGCCGCAATACCTTCGACAGATACGCGTCTGTCTCCAAGCCTTAGGGCTTTGGCGTGACTTGGTAAACTGCTCCTCAGTGACCAGCCACGCTTGGAGACAGCGTTGAAGCATGGCCGTAGCAACAGCCGCCGATGGTCCTAGGCGTTTACGAGCGGAGAGTGAGGCAAAGTGGTGGAAGCTAAACTAGCGCCCGAAGACTTTCCTTACAGATCGATTCGCATGCCGGTGCTGGCGAGACACGGTGTGGTTTCAACCAGTTCGCCGCTGGCGGCCCAGGCCGGCTTGCGCATGCTGCTGCAGGGCGGCAACGCCGTCGATGCGGCCCTGGCAACCGCGATGTCGCTTACCGTGATTGAGCCTTGGGTCAACGGCATCGGCTCCGACTCCTTCGCCCTGGTCTGGGACGGCGGCAAGCTCCACGGTCTTAACGGCTCGGGGCGGTCACCCGCCACTCATACGCCGAACCTGTTTGCCAAGGCGGGGCTCGAGGAAATGCCGGCAAATGGTTGGCTGACGGTTACGGTCCCCGGAGCCGTCGCGGCCTGGCGAGACTTGCACGAGCGATTTGGCCGGCTGCCGTTTGAGTCCCTGTTCGAACCGGCAATCGACTACGCCGAGAACGGCATTGCCCTGGCGCCTGAAACCGCTTACCGCTGGCGCCTTGCCCAGGAGAATTTTGCCGAGCTGTTGAGCGGCCCTCAGTATGAAGGCTGGTTTAGCACCTTTATGCCGGATGGCCGCGTTCCGCAGCCCGGTGACATCTGGACCTTGCCCGACCACGCCCGCACTCTCAAAGCGATCGCCGAGACCAGCACCGAGGCGTTTTACAGCGGCTCACTGGCAGAGCAGATCGCCGCCTTCGCCGCCAAAACCGATGGTTACATCACCACCGCGGACCTGGCGGCGCACAGCTCAACCTGGGTCGAACCAATCAGTGTCAACTATCGTGGCTACGACGTCTGGGAGATTCCACCCAACGGTTCCGGCATCGCCGCCCTTCAGGCCCTGGCGATTCTCGAGGGCTTCGACATAGCGTCAAACCCTCGCGAGTCGGTTGAGAGCTACCACCTGCAGGTCGAGGCGATCAAGCTAGCCTACGCCGACGCCTACCGCTACATCGCCGACCCGGACCACGCGGCCGTACCGGTGACCGGCCTGCTGGACAAGGGCTACGCCGCCCAGCGCCGGGCGCTGATCGGCGACAGCGCCGCACAGCCTGCCTTCGGCGAGCCACCCAGCGGCGGCACCGTCTACCTCTGCGCCGCCGATAGCGACGGCATGATGATTTCGATGATTCAGTCGAATTACCAGGGCTTTGGCAGCGGCGTCGTAATACCTGGCACTGGCATCTCGCTGCAAAACCGCGGCCGCGGATTCTCTCTGCAAGAGGGCCACCCCAACCAGGTAGCGCCCGGCAAGCGCCCCTACCACACGATTATTCCCGGTTTTCTAACCCGCGACGGCAGCGCCGTCGGACCGTTTGGCGTCATGGGTGGCGCGATGCAGCCGCAGGGCCATCTCCAGATGATCGTCAATCAGGTCGACTACGCCATGAATCCGCAGGCCAGTCTCGACGCGCCCCGCTGGCGATGGCTTGCCGACAAGTCCCTAGCGCTCGAGCAGGAGGTGCCGCCGGAGGTAGTGAATGGCCTGATGGCTCGTGGTCATGATGTCGAAATCGAGCAGAATGGACCCGTCGTCAACACCGGTTTCGGGCGCGGCCAGATTATTCGCCGGCTGGAAAATGGCACTTATGTCGCCGGCAGCGAGCCCCGCGCCGACGGCTCCGCGGTCGGATATTAGAGCCAGAAGCACCGTTACCTGGATCTAGAAACGCCCTCTTTAGAGGGCGTTTTGTCTTGTCCGGGACCGGACCATAGTCATCGCCGTTGTCACAAATCGGCGCGTCAGTTGGGAATCGCCTTCGCGATCAAGAACGAGAGAATAAACACCGCCGGGAAGGTCAAGATCCAGGCAGCGACAATGTTGTAGGCGACGCCCCATCGCACTGCCGAGAGCCTCTTGGTAGCTCCGACTCCCATAATCGATGAGCCGATGGTATGGGTTGTGCTCAAAGGAATTCCGAAACGAGCGGTAATCGTGAGAGTCGTCGCGGCGGCTGTTTCGGCTGCGAAGCCCTGATAGGTTTCCAGCTTTGTCACTTTCATGCCCAGCGTTCTCATGATTCGGTAGCCCCCGAGCATAGTGCTGGCGCCCAGCGTCGTGGCGCCCAGAAGAATCACCCAGAGTGGCACGTTAAATTCGCTGGCCGGTGTCTCGTTATAGATTGCCAGCGCCAAAGCCATAACGCCAATCGCTTTCTGTCCATCGGCAGTGCCGTGGCTGAAGGCCATGAAAGCAGACGAAAGGATTTGCATTGGTGCAAACAGCCTGCGAACCGATGAGGGGTTCATCTTCTGAAACAGCCAGAGGATGATCAGCATCAGGACAAACGCGCCCAGGAAGCCAAAGAATACGGCAGCGCCGACGCCAAAGAACACCTGCCGCCAGCCCTCCCACTTCAACACGTCGAATCCCACGGTGGCCACCGCGGCACCGCCAAGGCCGGAAACGATGCCGTGGCTTTGACTGGTCGGCAGCCCGATATATGCAGCCGCTGTGCTCCAAAGAATCACTCCTAGAGCAGCCGCCGCGACAATATCAAGGGTTAGGCCCTGATCGAGGTCAAGAATGTCCCTGCCAATCGTCGTGGCGACGGCGGTGCCGGAAAGTGCTCCGATCAGGTTGAGCGAGGCCGCCATGGCCAGGGCAACGATTGGCGTAAGTACACGGGTGGAGACGACGGTAGCGACGGCGTTGGGTGCATCCGTCCAGCCATTGACGGCCTCAAACCCGAGGACAGCGATGAATGTGAAAATGAGAAAGGCGAAGGTGTCGGTCATTCGCGGGCGCCGCCCAGGGCTGGCCTAGGCATGCTTAAGGACAATCCCTTCCAGCGCGTGAGACACCGCCTCACAGCTATCCGTTGCCTTCTCCAGAAGATCGTAAACATCTCGCCACTTGATTACTTCCAAGGTATCCATGTCGGTGCGGAAGAGCTCCCCCATCGATGCGCGGAAAATCACGTCTGCTTCGTTCTCAAGAGTGTTGATTTCGTGAATCTGGTCCAGAATCCCCTTCAGCTTACCGGCCCTCAAGGCGCCAACTGCTGTCTGCAAAAGTAAGCACTGCCGATGAGCGATTTTGGCCATTTCAATTGCCGCATCGGTCGGCTTGGCAATCGAGTAGACGTGCATTACAGTGCCGGCCGCTTCGACATAATCGACAACGTCATCCAGGCGCTGCGTAAGCGCCGCGATGTCCTCACGATCAAATGGTGTCACAAAAGTCTGATGCGTGAGCCGGTAGAGTTCGTGAGTGACGTTATCGGCCTCGTGTTCGAGGTCCTTTAAATGTACTGCTTTCGATTCGACATCATTGTAATTGGTCAACATTTCTACCAGTGCCTCTGATGTAACCACGAGACATCCAGAAAGTTCCTCAAAAAGGGTATAGAAACGACGATTCTGAGGCAGTACGCTCATTGTTAGGCACCCTCCAGCACCATGTACAAAATTTCCTCCACAACCCTAGTCCCTTCTTCCACTAGGACATAGCCCTTGTACTCGCAGCGGGTCTAGCACGGCCGGGCGAGCGAGCGAATGAATGGCTTCCCAATCTCCACAGTTTTCTTCCGAATCGGTGCTGTAGAATCTCCTTGAAATTATCAGGATTGGAGACCCGTAGAGAAGATGCTCGACCTTGTGGATGCGGAAAAGGGAACCTCAACCGAACAATATTCTCCGATCAGGCCTTCTTCGAAATGGAAAACCGTGACGCCGTCAGTTTGGTCTGTCAACCACATGCAGGCCGGGCAGCGATTCTCCCCGTGTAGCCGTCTCGATGGAAAGGAAAGGGCGACATAGTGAAGTATTCGTTTCTCGGTCAGACCGGCGTTCAAGTTTCCAAGCTAACTCTCGGCACCGCAACCTTCGGCGTGGCGCCACTCGAGGAAGACGTTGACCAGTTGGTCGGCCGCGCGCTCGACCTCGGTATAAACTTTTTTGACACGGCCAACTCCTACGGTAACCAGAAGCGCTTTGACCGTCCCGGTTCCTTACCGTCAGCTCAACGCAAATCGGCCGAGGAAATGCTCGGGAGTGCACTCCAGGGCCATCGCGACGAAGTCATAATCGCCTCCAAGGTCATGGAGCAAGTAGGCTTCGGGCCAAACAATGGCGGCATGACCGGGGGTGGCCTTAGCCGCGTCCACATCATGGGCCAGGTGGAACAAACGCTGCGACGACTGCAAACCGATCACCTCGATGTCTACTACATGCATCACCCTGATCCAACCACACCGATCGAACAGACACTGCGAACATTTGATGACCTAATCCGCCAGGGTAAGGTGCGCTACTGCGCCTTTTCAACTTTTGACGGCTGGCGGATGATGGAGGCACTGTGGATGGCCGAGCGCTATGGCCTCAACGCCCCCGTATGTCACCAAACCGCTTACAACCTACTGAGCCGCGGTATCGAGCGCGATATCGTGCCGGCGAGCCTGAAATATGGCCTGACCTTGAATCTCTTTAGCCCGCTGGGGGGTGGCCTCTTGGCAAGTCCCGCCGTCCTGGAAAGGACGGTCACAGGCAGTCAGCGTTGGGGTGGACCGGGTTTCTCCGAAGAGGACATCGCCAACGCTAGGCAGTTCTACGTTGTTGCCAATGAGGTTGGTCAATCACCCGCCCACCTGGCGCTAGCCTGGCTCCTCTCCCGACCCGCCGTCAGCAGCGCAATCATCGGCCCAGAGACAATTGAAGAGCTGGAGATGAACGCGGGCGTGGGCGATCTGGAACTCGATGATGACCTCATGAACAAGGTCGACGAGATCGGCCGGCTGCCACCGAGGCCGGCTCCGCGGTCGCCAATCTAGCGTCGATCGAAGCGCTGAGAGTCAACTGATTCTCCGGCTTTCGCATTTCATCTGACACCGTCAGAATCGACATAATGACGACTCAATGGGTCAATAACGCTTGGCTGAGACCGGGTCTCCTTTGGCAACGAAAGGAACAGTTAGCAGAATGACCGATGTCGTAAAAGTCCTGATTCCGTTGGACGGCTCCAAACTGGCTGAGCATGCGCTTGCGTACGTCCCAGCCCTTCGACCGCTCGGTGATTTACAGTTCGAATTCCTCACCGTCCTGGACAGCGATTCTGACAGCGAGGACAGGAGAGGGGAGGCTCAGGGCCGGGAGGAGAACCTGATGCTCACCTATCTCCTGGAGATCGCCGGCGAAATTCGGACTCACCTCGGAGTAGAGGTTGGCACCAAGGTTCTTTCCGGAACCCCGGCACAAAGCATCATTGAGGAAGAGAAGAATTTCGGCGCGGACTTCCTGGTCATCTCAACCCATGGCGCCTCAGGAATTTCACGTTGGCGTTTTGGCAGCGTAACTGACAAGTTGATTCGCGGCGCTAGCTGCAACACCCTCGTCATCGGCCCTGAAGCCGCCGAGCGAGAGCAGTGGCTGATCGGTGAGCTCACACCGGCGTTCAAGAACTTGATGGTGCCGCTGGACGGCTCGGCTCTGGCCGAAGAGGCCCTGCCACAAGCGCAGCGGTTTGCCGAGGCTTTTGGATCCCATCTACATCTGATTCGGACCGTATCGCTCACCGCGCTTGGCGCCGATGCTGCCTCGGCCAGCAGCTACTGGACCGAAATGAGTGAGGCCATGGTCAAAGAGGCGACTGATTACCTCCGAAACGTCGCTGGCCGCCTGCCCTCTGGGATAAAAAGCTCAGTGGAGGTGGAGGTCGGCGCACCGTCTGATCGCCTCACCGAATACGTGACCAAGAACGCCATTGACCTGGTGGTGATGACGACTCATGGACGTAGCGGCCTAACCCGAACCGCGCTGGGCAGCGTCACAGACCGGCTGCTCGGAGGCGACGCTCCGGTGCTGGTCGTCCGCCACCAGGATTAGCGGCAAGGCTGGATGATCGAGAGCCTCTGACCAGGAGGGATTGTCGCGATTTCTTCGGCGTTTTCAAGACTAGTGGCATCCCGCGGGCGAGAATAGGCCTATCCTCTAGCTGATATGGAGCTAAAGCCCAGACAGTTTCTCGAATTGGTCGCCGAAACGGCGTCAGGCGCCCTGGATGGCGAGAAGCCGCAGATCAGGTTGCGTTCGTCCCTGGTCCAGCTCTACTTCGAGAGCCAGAGCCAACACTACGAGGTTTGGCTGCGCCGATCGGTTGGCCTTTTGGAACTCGGACTCCACTTTGAAGGCCCGCTCGAAGAGAACCTGCGTCGCATCGACTGCCTAATCGAATCAATGCCGGAGATCGTTGGCGCCCTCGGGCCGCAAGTCAATCTCGAAGAATGGACCGCGACCTGGTCGCGCCTACATGAGGTCCAGCCAATGCCCAGCTTCGACGATGCGTCGGCGATTGAGCTTGGCCATCGTGTTGCTACTTATGTCAGGTTCTGGAGCCGATAATCCGGCCGCTGGGACCAATGCCGCCCGCGCCACCGGTAGACCGTTCAGGCGGAAAATGGCGCCATCGCCGAAAATAACTGGTCAGCGCGAAGGTGAAGCGGCCGATGGCAGCAGAATCCGGTTGCGCTGAGCAAAATAGGGGCTTTCAGAGCTAGGCGGTGGCCATATTCCATCCGCGACCGCCTTGGTTCGCACGGCCGAACGCTCATCCATGCTCTTGTACGGCCAAAGGTGGACGAACTTGTTTACGTTGCCGAACTGCACATAGCCGCCCATTAGCAACGGCGAACGCTTGACCCGCTCGGGCAAACTTTTCTCCCAGTTTTCGCTGATTGACGCCTGGTTGCCGAGAATGAAGTTGTATTCGCGGAGCTCGTAGACCGGCCCATGGTCTCCGGGCTCGAAGTCTGGCAGAAATGGAAACGGCCTGACGATTTCTGACTCGGCGTGGACAATGAATTCTTCAAGTTTTGGCGGCCAATTTGCAGCCTTCGCCAGGTCCTGCTGGAGCCGATCCCGATCCTCGAGATCCGCGAACGACCAAATGTGAACGATTTCATTCAGCTGGCCAACCTCGGTGTGGAAGGATCCAATCAACGGCGAACGGTTACCCGGAGCCTCATAAGCCTCGCCAAACCGCTTCTCAACTTCCGGTACGGTACGAGGCTTCACCTGGTAGGTTCTTATCTCGTAAATCATTTTCTTGCCTCGTCTTTCTGCTGCGGATGTTGCTTCCGTATCGAGTGCCTGCGGCGCGCGGCCGGGACTATTTACTTTAAGCGAGGTCAGTATAATCTGGCTCCCTCAAGCGACAAGTCTCGCGCTGGCATAAAATGAGGCCGCCAATAGCCGTATGCCGGAGGGAGAGACTCTTCGCGCAACACGCCGCCAGATTTCCCCAATTTCTTGAGTACGAGACGCAGACACCCCGCCGGATCCCCGTCCTAATTCTGACTCGCGAAAACTAGCCAAATCCAGGTATCCTAAGAAAAATCCAAGGAGTTCCTGTCTGACCTCCGATCGAGCCCCGTCCGAGAACACTCCCCGGTCGCAACCGGATGATCAGGAGATAGCTGCTCAGCCCGAGCAAAGCCGCGGTTTCTACTCGCTGCGCTATCGCGATTTCCGCTTGCTCTGGCTCACTTCGCTTCTATCCAGCGCCGGCCGCACGATTCAACAGCTCACGCTGGGCTGGTTGATTTTTGACCTGACGGGCTCCACGGTTCTGCTGGGCACAGTTCAGTTCCTCTACCAGGCTCCTTCTTTGGTAACCGCGCCCCTCATCGGTGTTTTCATCGACCGCTTTGACCGCAGACGGGTTCTAATCGTTAGTCAACTGGCGCTTGCGGCCGCTGCCACGTTGCTGGCTATCGATACCGCGGCGGGAACCGTCCAAACCTGGCACATCCTGGTTTTCGCCCTAGTTAGCGGCTTCGAAAACACGGTCATCCACGTCGTGAGGCAAGCCTTGATCCCTAGGCTGGTACCACGGCATGCTTTGATGAACGCGATCTCGTTGAACTCGATCGGGTTCAACATCACGCGAATCGGTGCACCGTTTCTGGCCGGGATCCTGCTGGTCAATCTCGGCGTCAGCGGCAACTTCGTCTTACAAGCCCTGCTCGTCATCGGCGTCGCTATGGCCGCGTTCCCGATGCGAATCCCTCGCATGGATACGGGTAAAGGCAATTCGCAGGACGAGCCGTTTTGGAGCCAAATAGTCGCCGGGGCCGCATTTATTTGGCGGACTCAAGCCCTGAGAGTTCTCTTTGCCACCCAATTCATCTTCATGCTCCTGGCGATGCCCTTTGTCTCATTTCTGCCAGCCTTGGCAGAGGATGTCCTCCATGTTGAAGCCGACGGATTGGGCTTGCTCTATACCGCCACCGGCGTTGGCGCTCTTCTTGGCACCGCGGCCCTGACTGGAGCCGGCAACGTTCAGCGGAAAGGACTCCTGATCCTGGCATCATTCGCCATAACTGACTTGACCATGCTGGCCTTTGGCTGGGTTACCTGGTTGCCCGCCTCATTGCTGCTCCTGGCAGTGATGGGTGCGGCGCAAATGCTATTCTCCGCCGTGAACATGACCATGGTTCAGAGCAACATCCCTGATGAACTCCAGGGACGGGTAATGAGTATCTATCAAATGGGCCACGCCAGCCTCGCCGCCGGAACCTTAGCCCTGGGCGTCCTGGCTGAAATCATCGGCGTTGGCGAAGCCATTACCGCCATGGGACTTATCTTGCTCTGCGTGGCGCTTGCCGGCCGTCTGGCAGTCCCGACCTTGCGCCGTATCTGAGACGCCTCGTCTGCCTGGTCGGACCGCGTCTAGGTCATGTCAGCCCAGTTTTTGCCGGCCTTGACGTCAATCTTGAGTGGGACGGAAAGAGTTAGTGACGCGGGCATGATTCGCAGTACGATCTCGCGAAGAGTATCGAGTTCTTCCCCTGGCCCTTCGAAGATCAACTCATCATGGACCTGCAGCAGCATCTTGGAGCGCAACACTCGACTGCTCAACTCCTTGTCAATTCCGATCATGGCAATCTTAATGATGTCCGACGCGGTCCCCTGGATCGGCATGTTAATCGCGATCCGCTCCGCTCCCATCCGCACGTTGAAATTGGAGGAGTGGATGTCCGGGATGTAGCGCCGGCGCCCAGAGAGCGTTTCGGCGTAACCGTTTTCGCGCGTTTCGGCCACAATCTCGTCGCGCCAGACCTTCACGGCCTCGTACTTCTCGAAGTAACGCTTGATAAACGCGCCGGCTTCCTCGCGGCTGATCCCCTCGCGCTGAGCCAGGCCGAAATCAGTCAGCCCATAGAGAACACCGAAGTTGAAAACCTTGGCGCGGCTGCGCATCTCACGGTCAACATCCGCTATATCAACACCGAAAACCTGGGCGGCGGTCGCGGCGTGGATATCCTCATCCTGTAAAAAGGATTCGACCAGACGCGGATCCTGCGAAATGTGAGCCAGAATGCGCAACTCAATTTGAGAATAGTCAGCCGAGAACAGATAGGGGTCAGGGCCGAGATCGCGAGCGACGAAGGCGCGGCGCACCTGGCCGCCAAGCTCGCTGCGCACCGGTATGTTCTGCAAGTTAGGGTTGTTGGAAGACAAACGGCCGGTTGCGGCCACCGCCTGGTCAAAAGTGGTGTGAATACGCTGGTCGCGAGGGTCGACGGCGCCCGGCAGGGTATCGATATAGGTTGACTTCAGCTTGGTCAACTCACGCCATTTAAGGATTATGTCGACTATCCCATGCACACCGCGTAGGCCCTCTATGGCCTGGGCATCGGTCGAGTAGCCCTGTTTGGTACGTCGCGTCTTTGGAAGTCCAAGCTCTTCAAATAGGACCTGCGAAAGCTGCTGAGGTGAGCCAATGTTGAAGTCATGACCCACCTCCGAGAAAGCCGCGGTTTCCAGATTCTGAACCTGCTCGGCGAGGCCTTCTGACATATCGCGCAAGACGGTCACATCCAGGGCGATACCCGCGGCCTCTATCCCACCCAACACCGGCACCAACGGCATCTCAACATCGGCGAAAAGATCCCACATGCCCAGTTCGCGTAATTCCTTTTCCATCGATTCCCGCAGGCGCAGCGTGTAGTCGACGTTCTCACCGGCATAAGGCAGCAAATCCTCCGCCCGCGCCTGATCGACCGAAAGTTGCTTTGCGCCGCTTTTGCCGAGGAGATCGACGATCTCGCGCATCTCGAAGCCGAGACGGCGAGAGACGATCCACTTCAGGCTAAGGGAACCCGAACCTGGCTTGGCGCTATCGCTGAGGGCGCCATCACCAAGGATGTACGCGGCCAAAAGAGTATCAAAGGCCAAGCCGTTTACCGGGTAGCCGCGGCTGGTCAAATGGGCGAGATCATATTTGCCGTTGTGGGCCAACTTTTCCAGGGATGAGTCGGCAAAGAGCGGTGCCATGCGCTCGAGGACAAGCTCCGGGACCAGCATGGCCGGTCCTCCCAGCACCGGCTGATGGCCAATTGGTATGTAGGCGGCCTCTCCTGGACCCGTTGCCACGGCGATGCCAATGAGAACACAGTGATATGGGCTAGGGCTGCCGGAAACTTCCAGATCGAAAGCGAAGCGGCCGGCGGCGCGAATCCGCGCAATCAAACTATCAAGCTCGCCTTCCGTGCAAACCAGCTCGTAGGACTCTTCGGCCGGAGCCTCGGCATCTGACGCCGCGGAGAAACCTTCCTCGACCGCCGGCAGCCGCGGCACCAAAGTTCGAAACTCAAGGTCACGTAGCAAATCGAGGACTCTTTGCCGGTCGTACGACCCGACAAGCGCGTCATCCAGAGCCAAGGAAACGTCAGGCACATCGAGCCGAATCGTCGCCATCTCCTTGGCCGTTCGTACTTGCGCCTCATGACTACGAAGCGCCTCGCGGATTCTATCCGGCTTGACCTGCTCGATATTCTCGAAGATCGCATCGATATCGCCGAACTGCACCAAGAGCTTGGTGGCCGTCGTGTCGCCAATGCCGGCCACCCCGGGGATGTTATCGGAGGAGTCGCCCCGCAAGGCCTTGTAGTCGATCATGAGGGGAGGGATAAAACCATAGCGATCCAGGGCTGCCGGCGCGTCGTAGTTCACGTGATCGCGCTGGTAAGGCCGCAGCATGTAGACCGTAACGTTTGGGCGGATTAGCTGGATAAAGTCCGAATCCAGGGTGACGAGGTAGGTGTCTATCCCGGCCTCCGCCGCCTCAACTGAGAGCGTGCCGATCACGTCGTCCGCCTCGAATCCTTCGACGCTAAACACCGGAATATTGAAAGCTTCCATCATCTCGAGACAACGATTTATCGTTTGGCCAATTTCCCACGCTGCCTGAACCGGGCCGAGGGCTTGCTCAAGACCAAGCATCGCTTCAGGTTCCACATCAGCGCTTTCAGCGGTCTCCATTAACCCGGCCTTGATTTGGTCGCGGCTCTCGGCGCCCGCCACTATCTCGGCGATTTCGCGGCGCACGTTTTCATCCAGCTCCGGCACATCACGTAGCGAATTAACGACTTGTGTCTTCAGCCCTTCAAAGCGAGTTGCCTTATAGGTCGCGTCACGTACGTGTCGAAAGGTTGGCCCGGGCAAGTCCATCGCAACCGCGATGTGGGTAGGTTTGAGGTCGTCTATGACTGATAGCAGTGTGTTGGTGAATCCGAAAACGCCGCTGGTATTCTCACCAGTGCGCCGCGCAACCAGGGGTTTGTCTTTGAGCGCGTAGTATGCCCGATGAATAATCCCGTGGCCGTCCAGGATTGCCAGTAGCGGTTTGCGGTCTTCGGAGCTCACCACGAAATTATACGCGAGGCAAAAGCCAACTGCTGTCTGCAGCCGCCCCAGCCCGGGCGAACTCAGCCGATCCAGGAAGACTGCTTTGCTCACCGCTGCCGTGACGTGTCAAAATGGCCCCCAGGCAGACTAGATGACCTCAGTTCTGAGTATTCTCCCTATTGTGGTTCGCAGGTTTGCTGCGAACGCACGCTTGCTTGCCGCTGTACTCATAGGCGCAGTTCTGGCCGCGGCGTTGCTATCTACAACCTCTATCTACACTGGCGCTATCCGAGACCTTGGCCTGACCTTCGCTCTCCGCGAAAGCGGACCGATAAACAACGACATCTCGGTGCGGAGCTCATCCCAAACGTCTGAGAATGATGTCTATCTCACCAGCCGGCAGTTCATCGGTGATACAGCCGAATCCACTATTGGTGACCTCATCGTGGACACCAATTTCATGGGCCGGAGCGCCACGTTTTTCCCGGCGCCGCCCGGGGAGCGGTTCCGAGAGGACACCGGCAGGCCCCGGGCTCACATCCAATTCCTCAGCCAGCTCGACGAGCACATTCGCGTCGTCGAAGGGCGGATGCCCGAAAGCGCGGCGGCTGGCGACGGCAGCGCTCCCTCGGTTGAGGTGGCGGTCGGAGCGGAGACGGCTCAACGCATCGGTATAGCCATCGGCGACAGCTTCGACCTTTTCGCGTTCTGGGACTTAGACGTCGCGCCAATCCGCGTCACGGTCGTCGGAGTGACTGAGCCAATCGATCCAGATGAGCTCTATTGGCGCGGTATAGACACCATATTTAGCTACTTCGCCTCGGGTTGGGAAACGATGCCATTCTTTGTCACCGAAGAGACCTTCTTTGGCGCAATCGGCGGCTACCTGCCAGCCATGAGCAGCACCTACTGGAGCTTTTTCCATCTCGACACCTCGAACATCGACGCGCGAAATTCGGAACATGTTCGCGGTTCGTTGGAGACGTTCAACCGCGAAATGAACACCAAGCTGACTCGGACAACTCTTAAAACGGCTCTGCCGAATGTGCTCGAAACCTTTGACGAGAAGCTTTTCTTCACACGGATTCCACTCCTCGTACTGGTGCTGCAGATTGCTGGAATCGTCCTCTATTACCTGTTTATGGTTTCGACAATGCTCGTGGAACGTCAGTCCGGTGAAATCGCCCTGCTCAAGAGCCGCGGGGCCACGACACCTCAAGTGATGCAGATCTACCTGATTGAGGGCCTTTTCGTCTTTGTTGCTGCCCTCGGCTTGGGGCCGCCGCTGGCGGCGTTAGTCATCAGCTTGCTCGGCCACACGCCGGCGTTTCAAGACCTGAGCGGCGGGGCAAGCCTTAACGTTCAGCTTTCGGTCGGGGCTTACCTCTGGGCGGCCGCCGGCGCATTGCTGGCGTACACCACCCTCCTGCTGCCAGCCTACTTTGCGTCACGACGCACGGTTGTTCAGCAACGAGCCTCCGCCGCCCGGCCACCCAAAGCCGCCGCGTTCACCCGCTACTACTTGGACGTGGCTCTGGTCATCCTGGGCGCGATTTTGCTTTATCAGCTAGATCGCAGCGGCTCCCTCTCCACGGATAGACTTTTCGGCGGGCAAAGCGTTGACCCAATCCGGCTGCTTACGCCAGCGTTTTTTATTCTTACAGTCGGCCTTGTCTTCCTCCGGATCTTCCCGCTTGTGCTAAAGCTGGTTGCCTGGATTGTCGCGCGATCGCAAGGTACGGCGATCCTAATCGGGATGTGGCACCTTGTTCGCAACCCGGTCCACTACTCTCGTTTAGTTCTGTTGCTGATGCTGGCCACGGCCGTAGGGACCTTTGCTGCCAGCTTCGGCGCGACGCTGGACCGCAGTTACGGGGACAGAGCAGCCTACCAAGCTGGAGCAGGACTAAGGCTGAGCTCGATCCGTCAGGCGGACTCAGCCGGTCCAGATAGCCTGGTCGAAGACATTCAGCAGATCACTGGCGCGTCCGCTGGAACCAGCGTCTTGCGGACCGGTGGATTTCCGGCGCCAGTTGGCAACGCCCTCGTTAGCTCTAGCTTTGAGCTACTTGGAGTTGACGGCGAGGAGATCGCCGCGATCGGCCTCTATCGCGATGATTTTGCCGGAGAATCCATCACCTCACTTCTGGCCATGACCGAAATGGAAGCTCCATCATCCGCGAGCATACTTCTGCCTCCCGATTCCCACTGGCTCGGCATCTGGATCAACCCTGTCGATCTAAGAGGCCGTGCTGGCATCGTGGTCGAGTTGAAGGACGCCGCCGGGCGGTACTTTAGCTACGTCCTAGGCCCTAGATTCGGTAACAACATGCCTCAGGGCTGGCATTTCCTGGTGGTTGACCTGACCGACCCGCCAACTTCCCAGGGCAGCGTCCAGTTCGGGCCTGATCTGCCGACAGCCCCGCTCTCGGTCCAATCGATCAGCATCAGGTTCAACAGCCGCTTCTCGGCCTCGAGTGGCGTGCTCCTTCTCGACGACCTGCAAACCAGCACTGATTTGACCTTGCCCGGCAGTTTGGCCAACGACAAGATAATCTTTGACCCCGAGCGCGAACTGGAGATCTTCGCCCAAAGCCAGGTTATTGTTTCATTCGACTCTGTCGATGACTGGCAGACGATTCAAGGAATCACCAGCCAAGCGCTGCCTGACGAATTGCGCACCATTTCGACCGATGACTCGGGGACGGTGACCGAGCTGACCTGGCGCCCGTCTGGCCGGGGCGCGATGACTCACGGGCTGCGGCCGAGAATCGAGCACCCGCCTTTATTGATCCTGGCAAGCCAGGCCTTTCTTGACGAAACCAACACCTTCATCGGCGAGACACTCAATGTTGGCTCTGGTAACAGTTACTTTGACGTGACTATCGTCGGCAGCTTTGACCTCTTCCCAACCCTGGACGACCCTCACCGGGAGCCGGCAATAATCGCCGACCGTGAGAGCCTTCTAGCGGTGCTAAACGCCAACCCGACCGGGTCGGCAATCTATGCTGATGAAGTCTGGCTCACACCGGCCGAAGGCTCATTCGAAAAGGTAAATGAAGCGATTCTTGCTGGCCGAATTAGGGCTGAGGTAATCAGCGTCGAGCAACTTCGTGAGGCCCAAGAGAAAGACCCGCTCGTCGCGGCCGGATGGGAAGGAATCTTGTTTATTAGCTTCGCCGCGATCCTGCTCCTGAGCGTGATCGGCTTCCTGATTTACTCATACCTCACCGCGCAGCAGCGCACGGTCGAATTCGCGGTCCTCCGAACCGTGGGCTTTTCAAAGAAACAAGTCGCCGTGGTCGTCGGCTTCGAGCAAGCCCTGGTTATCAGCCTCGGCATGGCCGCCGGAACCCTGATGGGACTACGCCTTGGAACGCTGATGATTCGTTATATGGGAGTGACCGAAACGGGCGATGATGTTGTGCCGCCGATGCTGCTCCAGGTCAGCTGGTCAACAATCGGCACGGCTTGGATCACTCTCGGAGCCGCATTCCTTGTGACCATCGGAATCGTCGTGCTACTCTACTCCCGCCTGGCGCTCCACCGAGTATTGAGAATCGGCGAATAATAGAGGCATGAACACCAACCTAGCACCGCCAGGCCAGTCACCAAGCGACGCTGAGGACTCTAGTTACGTCCTCTGCGAAGATCTGTTCAAGATCTATAAGCAGGAGGACCTTGAGGTCGTCGCGCTGAGAGGCTTGGACCTCAAGGTTGGCCGGGGCGAGATGATGGCTATTGTCGGCGCCTCAGGTTCGGGTAAGTCGACACTTTTGAACGTCCTAGCCGGTCTCGACATACCGAGCGCCGGCAGCGCTCAAGTCGGTGACCGGAACCTGCTTACAATGACGGCAGCCGATCTGGTGACTTATCGGCGTAAGGAAGTCGGGTTTATCTGGCAGCAGACGGCCCGCAACATGCTTCCCTACCTCTCGGCGCTGCAAAATGCCGAATTGCCGATGATCCTTGACGGGATGAACCCTGGCTCGGCTCGAAGTAGAGCGCGAGAGCTTTTGGAATTGGTGGGCCTTGGACACCGGCTTCACTCTAAGCCAGACCGGCTTTCAGGCGGTGAACAGCAACGCGTCGCTGTCGCGATTTCCCTGGCAAATAATCCACCCCTCCTGCTGGCGGACGAGCCCACCGGGGAACTCGACTCTCAAACTGCGTCAGAGGTATTTGACGTTCTGCGCGCCTTAAACGAAGAGCTGGGGATCACGATTATCGTGGTTACCCACGACCCGGCAATCGCTAACCAAATCGACCGGGTCGTGGCAATTCGCGACGGTAGGATTAGCACAGAAAGCTTCCGCAGGGTGGGGTTCAGAGGTGCTGAATCCTACATCTTCCACGACGAGTACGCGGTGATTGACCGGACTGGGCGCTTGCAGATTCCCAAGGAGTACCTTGAAAAGCTGGACGTAAAGGACCGGGCGCAGCTCAAACTCGCTAGCGATCACGTTGAGGTATTTTCCGAAGATTCAGTCGAAGCGGACCCGCCCAATGAATGACAACCCTTTGGTTCGCATAGAGGACGTTAGCCGGAACTTCGAAGTCGGCGACGAGACAATCTCAGCCCTCAAGAACGTCTCTTTCACTGTCGGCCGCGGTGAATTTCTCGCGGTGATCGGGCGGTCAGGCTCAGGAAAGACAACCTTGTTGAACACCCTGGCGGGGCTAGACATGCCATCGTCCGGCCGCGTACTGATAGAAGATCGTGACGTTTCGGAGATGAGTGACACGGAGCTCACTGAATTGCGCCGCCACACTATTGGCTTCGTGTTCCAATCCTTTGGTCTTTTGCCACTGCTTTCAGCTTACGAAAACATTGAAATAGCGCTGCGCATTGCCGGCGCGCCCCGGGCCAAACGAACCAGGAGGGCCAACGAGCTGCTTGAAACCGTCGGCCTCACCAGGCGGGCGCATCATCGACCATATGAAATGTCTGGTGGAGAGCAACAGCGAGTCGCAATCGCCCGGGCGCTCGCCAACGAGCCGGTGTTAATCCTGGCCGATGAGCCGACAGGTGAGCTGGACTCCATCACGGCAGCTTCGATCTTCAAGTTGCTTCAGGAGGTGATCGCTCAAACCAACGTCACAATTATCACCACAACTCACGACCGGCTGGTTATGGAGCAGGCCGAACGGATTCTTGAACTCGCTGACGGCGCCCTTCAGACAGGAGAAACCACCTTCCAGCGTGACCGTGACGAGGCGATTATTGTCCCGCGGCAAAAGTCCGAGGAGCCCCACCTACCCTCCGCCCCGCCTTCCGGCGAAAGCGAGCGGAACCAATGGGAGCGGCCTGAGAACCGGCGGACAATCTATCAACCTCCGGGTCCGCCCGGCGAGCCTCCGTGACCCAGCAGGTACTCCACATTGACCTAATTTCCCTCAAGCCCGCCACAAACGCCGCCGACCAAGAAACCCTCATCCACGAAGCCGGAATCCTGCTATCGATAGAGGACGTGATCGGCGGTGGAGTCATTCAAGCCGGAGCAGAGTCTCACTTTGACCTTGCCGTGTTTTTCGCACTTAAGGATTTCGCCGCGCTGGAACCATTTGGCACCCACCCAGGTTACTCGCGTTTCCTCCAGGGCAAGGTCGCTCCGCTCCTGCAAGCCTTCGCCGGTGCAGACGTCGCCATGGACGCTCCTCTAGGATCTATCAGCGGTTTCGGCGCCTGCGTTGCGCTTTCGGCACCGGATGAAGCCTACGACTGGGAAATACGTGAGAAGCTAGAGCAATGGCGGGATGGCGTCGCCGGAACTGCCGCGGTGCTAGGACTGGCGGTTGGCGACCGGCAAAACTACCGCGGGCTCGCCATGAGCTTTGCCAGCACTGCCTTCGAACCGCCTCAAATTGTTGGCGAAAGGTTCGATACGGTTGAGATCAAAGGAAGGTCACGGCCGCTGGCTTGAGCAAGCCACGCCATTCCCGTTCCCCGATACGAGCCTGGGCTCTCATCCTCATTGGCCTCTTTGCTTTCGTGATCCTGGTCGTGGGCCTGCCTTACCTGATTGCCGGCGACAGCGCTCGCCGGCCAGATGGGGAGCGCTTCCCAACTAGCCTTGAGCTTCCACCTGGTGTCAGCCTCGACGACCTCCAAGAGGTTGAAGTGGAAGACGTGGTCGATGGTGACACAATCGACGTTTTGGTCGGTCGCAGAAGTGTCCGAATTCGCTACTACGGGGTGGATACGCCTGAGCGAGGCAATGTCTGTTTCCGCGAGGCTCAGGACCGCAACGGCCTGCTGGCGGGCACCACGATTTGGCTGCTACCTGGTCCCCGTGACAGCGACGAGTTTGGCCGCCTGCTGAGATACGTCTTTACCGGCGAAGGGATCTCGATCGACGCCACGCTGGTAGCCGAAGGTCTTGGTGTGGCCTGGCAACGCGACGGACAATATCGGGATCAAATACTTGCTCTCGAAGCGGCGGCAAGGGCTGCATCTCGAGGCTGCCTCTGGGAATAGACGGTCTGGCTCAAATCTTTCAGTCGGCTTGTCTTGCGAGGAAGCATCAGGGTTCCAACGCCGTGTCTGGCGCGCGATCCAGCTCAAAAAACAAGCCACGACTGTTGTCGTAACGGATAAGTGGTTGGCCAGGAATATCAGCGTACCAGGCCACCTGATGGGCATTGCTGGTTGTGATCTCCAGACGCCAGGCGATAAATTCACCCGCCGGCACGATAACCGTCTCGCGACCGCTGACAACCAGTCTTACCTTTTGGCTACTGCGCTGATTAGTGATGATAGTTATGTAGCTGGATTCATAGCCAATTTCAAAAGGCAGCGTTCGCCAGAGGAACAGTGAAGTGTCGTTGTCGTAGGAATGCTCGGGGACACTGAGCCCGGTCTGCTTTTCATCTTGCCGGATCAAAGCGCCGGCTTCCGTGTACGTGGTTATGATCAATACATCGTCGTCCGATCCGTCTATTTCACGTTCGGATGAGATCGGCTTGAGAGTCATGCTATCGACGACAACAGTTGACGTGTCGGTGGAATTTTCACCTGTAAATCGCTGGACAAGAATCGTTTCGCCATTTTGGACATCCACGGTCAAAACCTGCCGGCCCAAGATTTCCCCATCGCTATTTTTTAGAACGTAGGTATGACTCTCGGCACGGAACCAGGGAATTGAAGCCACGACATCGGAGGTGGCTGGACCCGAGTCCCGTGCACAAGAAGCCGTGAGCAAAACCGCCAGAAACGAAAGCCCAGAAAGGAAAAACTTGTGGCGAATCAAGATACTTAAGCCATCACCTCACGCACGGCTTCGAGGGTGTAGTCGATGTCGCTGGCATCAATTCCGTAGTGTGTAACCATGCGGAAGACAGGCGGACTACCGCTGAGCAGCACGCCTTTTTCCTTTAAACCGGCGCGGAATCTGACCGAGTCCTGACCTTCCAGCTTAAAGAACAGAATGTTGCTGTGAACCAACGACGGGTTGGCGCTGACGCCAGGTATCGACGCCAGTCCCTCCACCAGCTGTCTTGCGTTGGCGTGATCCTCCGCCAGCCGGTCAACCATTTCATCCAGCGCCACGATGCCCGCGGCCGCGATGACACCAATCTGGCGCATCCCGCCGCCAACCATCCGGCGAATGTGGCGAGCTTTATCAATAAAGGCCGTGCTGCCGCAAATCAAAGAGCCAATCGGGCAGGACAACCCCTTAGAGAGGCAGAAACTGACGGTGTCGGCATCACGGACTAGGGCTTCGGCCGTTGTTTCAAGCGCGATCGCCGCATTGAAAATTCGCGCCCCATCGATGTGCAGCGCTGCCCCGGCATCGTGGGCAATCCCGGCCACTTCAGTTGTGAAGGCCGCGGATACTGGTGAGCCGTTGGCGGCATTGTGAGTATTCTCCAAACAAATCAGAGCGGTACGCGGTTGGAATTTCTCCGGCAGGCGCACCAGGCTCCGCACCTCATCCAGGTCGAAGCGGCCATGTTCATCGTTGTAAGCCGTACGCAGCTGTATTCCGCCAAGGGCAGAGGCGCCGTCAACTTCCGAGCGGAGGATATGCGCCATACTGCCGATAATGGCCTCATCGCCGCGCTGGCAATGGGTCAGAAGTGAAACCAGGTTCGCCATCGTGCCGCTGCTGACAAAAAGGGCAGCTTCCTTACCAAGGCGTTCAGCGGCAATCTCTTCCAACCTCTTCACGGTCGGATCGTCACCAAGAACGTCGTCGCCAAGTTCAGCACCCAGCATCGCCTCGCGCATCGTGGGCGTCGGCTGAGTGACTGTGTCGCTACGTAGGTCGACTTTTGGCATGGTTCTACCTCGGCTCTCCTATGAAAGTGTTGTACCGTTCAGGGTTCTGTAAGGCTCTTCACCGCGCAGTGCGTGTATTTCCTCGGTGCGCTCCTCTTGCTTCAACTCCGCCAAAACAGCCAGACAGGTGCTGTCAGCGGCACCGAGGGATTGGAGTCGCTGGTTGACCGCATCCCAGGCGCCGGACTCGATGAATGTGCGAACGCTCCGTGGCCACTGGAACGCAACTATTCGCTCCGGAGCGGCAAAGCGGGGCCGCAAACGCTGCAATTCGCGGAACCGCGCCTCAGAGTTGCGAGCGCGGTCCACCACACGCACGAGCGGCATTTCCGCTCCGGCAGTTCGTGTATCCACCAGCAACCGCCGTTCGAACAACTGAAACATCACGACAAAAACTTCGGCGGTATTGATCACCGATAAGACTTCGCCGATGTCGACACCAAGATCATCTTCCACGCTAATTCATTCTAGGTTCGGCCAGTCACAGCGGCAAGTTTGCAGCGCGGAAATGACTTCCATTCCGGCCTCGAAGCAACTCCGGGCCATAGCTAACGGCCAGGGTCTCTAATTCAAATCAACCTGATCGCCGTCGCGGTCCAGACCATTTTCGGGCTCAATTCCCAGTAGCAGGAGGCGAGAATCATCGTAGCGGGTTTTAGCGCGGCTCTCCCGGTTGAGCAGAGCTTTTAGTCTGACCGGATCGGTTCGCCGCCCATCGAGCAGCACCTCATGCATCGCGGCGAGTTGAATCTGCCAGTCCTCATAGGCTTTGCGATAATCCACCTTGCGCTCTTCGTTTACCATTGGCCAAGTATAGCGAGGGCCTGGCCGTCATCGAACCGTAGCAACACAACGCGGCCACCAAGACCGGGAGTGACCCGTGCCGGACATCAATGCCGAGCAGCGATTTCTCGAGCAACTCGCCGAAATCCTCGAACCTGAGGCCCTCGAGGTGGAAGCGGACCAGCGCCGATTCTTCGCCACAGACGCACTTGGACGTCGCGGCGACCCACCGGAGCCGCAATTGCCGCTGGCAGTCGCCAGGCCAGGCAGTGCCTCGCAGGTTGCCAAACTTCTGGCTCTGGCCTCTGCAGCGAAAGTCGCGATTATTCCTTATGGCGCCGGCACCGGACTCATGGGCGGCGCTCGAAGCGGCATCCGCGCCCTAGTCCTAGATACGTCCCGTCTCAACAAAATCCAAGTCGAAACCCAAGACCAGGTCGTTTGGGCTGGGGCAGGCACAGTGCTCGCGGCTTTGGATGCAGAGCTAGCCAAAGAGGGCCTCTGTCTCGGGCATGACCCGTGGACATTCCCGGTAGCAACCGTGGCCGGCGCTATCAGCACCAACGGTCTCGGCTATAAAGGCGGCCTCTACGGCGGCATCGGTGATCAGGTCCTGGCGATGGAGGTCGCACTGGCTGACGGGTCACTACTGCGCACCCGGGCGGTGCGGCGTAGTTCCACCGGCCCGGACCTCGCCCGGCTTTTCGTCGGCGCCGAGGGAACCCTTGGCGTGATCACTGCCGCCGCGCTGCGAGCGTTTCGCATCCCCGAGCGCCGCGAACTACGCGCCTTTCAGTTCCAACGTTTTGAAGACGGACTGGCCGCCATTGCCGAAATCAATAACCTCGGCTTACGGCCCTCGCTGCTGGACTTTGGAGAGGAACACGCCTCACCTTGGCCAGAACTGTACGCACGCGAAGAAGAGCCACCCACCGTCTATCTTGGCTTCGAGGGTTTTGAGCAGGAGGTCGCGGCTGCTGTCAGCCGGGCTGAGAGCCTGATCCGAGACCGGGGTGGTGAGGAGTTGCCTCAACATGCTGCCCAGACGTTTTGGGACAATCGCCACGTGATCGGGGAGCGGTTTGCACGAACCAGAGCCCAAAACGGGCCGGATAATCGCAATCCCGGAGTCGCTTTCGACTTTCTTCACGTTGCTCTTCCCGCATCGAAAACAGCAGCTTTCCAGCAGCGCTGCCACGCGAGAGCAGCCGCGGCCCAAGCCGCGGTCCTTGAGTGCGGCCTCTGGCTCGGTCCAGAGCTGTTTTCGGCTGCCTTCGCCATACCAGAAACTCTCGGCGGACAACCGAGCCTAAATCTGGTCATGGACGACCTTCTTCACGATGCGCAAGACATGGGAGGTTCGATGGAGTACGTGCATGGTGTCGGCAGCCGGCTGAATCACATGATGGAGCGCGAACACGGCACTTCGCTTGACCTACTGCGCAAGTTGAAAGCAACCCTCGACCCAGAAGGCATCTTGAACCCAGCGAAGCTGGGTCTTTAGCAAAATCCGCCCTTAACGGACCACCAGGACCGAGGCTTCAGCGTGGCGCACGAGCTTCTCCGCGGTGCTGCCTATAAGGTAGTGGCGAGCCGGCGCTGGCTTTCGAGAGCCAACCACAATCAGGTCCGCACCGTGGCTGCGGGCGGAAGCGTCCAATTCCGGTGCCGCATCCCCTGCCAACAACTCCGTGGAAACTTTATAGCCTAGATCGGAGAACCTCAACGCAACGCTCTCCAGAGCACGCTCCGCGGCGGCGCGATGCTGATCGGCGGTGGCCTGCGCCTCAATTAGCTCCTTACGCCGGCGTTTGCCGCCGGTCGAACCCGGAAACGGAGATATGACGAAACTTAGAATCAACTCAATGTCTCGGGGAATCTGGATTCGGTCGACAAAGTTGAGAGCCCGCCGCGCCTCGTGCGAGTTATCAAAACCCACCAACAACCGGCGAACCTGAGTATTGGTCGGCCGGACAACCAGAACCGGAACCGTCGAATGCTGGACCACACCCTGGCTAACACTGCCGAGCATCATCAATCCCAGGTTTGAGTGTCCTTTTGCGCCTAGAACGATGAGGTCCGCGCGCGGCCGGCGGGAGGCGCGCAAAATCTCTTGAACGGGGTTACCCCAGCGGGCATTCGCCTGAACACTTATAGGCGGCGGATCGAACTCGGTCGCAACCTGTTGCGCCAATTCCTCGCTTTCTATCAAAGCGCGTTTGCGGGCAACTGGTGTAACTTTAGTCAGGAAAAATGGATCAGGCCGTGCGCCGGATAGAACCGAGTGCGGCGCCACCGATAGAACCTCCAGGCGATCAGCGGCCGGCAGCACCAGCTGCTTAAGCAACCCGGCAGATCGGCGAGCGATAACGCTGCCATCAGTTGGGTGGAGGACTCTCAATTTTGCTTCTTGCTCAGGAGCCACTTATCTCTAGACCTCGGAGGGGAGCATACCCTAAGGTGAAGAGCGACTCCACTGCACGGCGTGCAGATGGGAAAAATTTGGAAGCATCGCGAGTCTGACCCGGCAAGGCTCCCAGCCATTACCGGTCTTTCAAACGGTGCGAGTGGAATGACCATGGCTTAGGAAGCCGTATAGAGGGGGAACACTCCATGGCTGGACTAACTGCACTCGTGCCGCTGGACGGCACCGAGCTTTCTGAATCCGCCTTTGCTCTTCTTCCGGCGCTGAAGAATCTGAATGTTGAGCGTATTCGCCTCTTGAGTGTCTGGGAGGAGGAATGGTCCGAGGGTGCGAACGTGCCTGGCCGGCCCGAGGGAGAGCTCGGTGAAGTAGCTCAGCAGGGACGATCGTACCTAGATACTTATCTGGGGACTCAGTCCGAGCGAGTTGAGGCGATGGGCTTCAAGGTTGAAACCGATGTACGCATTGGCAAAGCGGCTGAAAACGTGCTGGAAGCGGCTAGCGATGACGTAGACCTGATTGTCATAGCGACTCATGGACGCTCTGGAATAGCGCGCTGGCGCCTTGGAAGCGTGGCTGACAAAGTCATTCGCAACGCTCCCTGCCCGGCCCTGGTCATCGGCCCAAACGTTGAGGTCGAATTGGCACCGTATGCTTTAGCTCGCATCCTGGTGCCGGTGGATGGCTCCGAAATGGCCGAAGGTGCACTTTCGCTCGCAACCTGGATCGGGGACTCAGCCAAAGCAGAAATCGATCTCGTGAGAGTCGTGTCGTTAACTCCGGTTGCAATGGACCAATCCATGGGTGTTTATCCGGTAGACCTCGTGACCGCCATGGAGGATGCAGGACGCTCCTACCTGGATCGGGTTGCAAAAGAGATCGGCGAGAATCGCAACGTAAACACCACATTGCTGATTGGCACCGCGGGCGAGCAACTCCTTGAGTACATGAATGAAAAGCCGGCAAGCCTGGTAATCTTGGCGTCGCACGGCCGGACCGGGGTGGTTAGAGCCGCACTAGGCAGCGTTGCTGACAGGCTGCTGCACGGCCCGGCGCCGGTGCTCGTCTTTCGACCGGACGAAGAAGAGGAAAGCCGGCTCCTTTCCCAGGCCAGGAACGCCTCCCGAAGCCAACCGTGAGGCGCAAACCGGGCGGGTCCACTTGGCAGAACCTAACCCTCGGTCGCAAACGACCGGGCCCTAAGAGATCGCATAATGACCATTGCTAGCTACGACATAACCGTCATCGGCGGCGGGATCATCGGCACGGCTACGGCTATGCGTCTTTCGACAAATCACCCGGACCTAAAAATCGGCGTAATCGAGAAAGAAAAAGCTATTGCCGCCCACCAGACCGGCAACAACAGCGGTGTAATTCATTCTGGCATCTACTACGAGCCCGGTTCCCTAAAGGCACAAAACTGCGTCACAGGTGTAGGCCTGCTAAAGGAATTTTGTGACCAGCACGACATCGACTACGAACTCTGCGGCAAAGTAATCGTTGCTACCAGCGAAACTCAGCTTCCGAGGCTCGACGAGCTGTTTCGCCGCGGACAGGCCAACGGCGTCCCGGGACTGGAAATGATCGATTCGGCACGGTTGGCCGAAATCGAACCTCATGTGGCCGGTATCAAGGCACTTTACTCGCCGAACACCGGAATCATCGACTATTCCAGGGTGACTCGCGCCTACCTGAACGAATTGGAGAAGCACGGTGGAAAGCTCCATCTCGGTACACAACTCAAGGGCATCGAGCAGCGCACCGACCTCACGACCCTTCTAACCAACCAGGGGGAAGTCACAACGCGTTACCTCATCAACTGTGGTGGGCTCTACTCAGATGTCATCGCCCGGATGATGGGCCTAAATGTTGATCTGCGAATTATCCCGTTCCGCGGCGAGTATTTCACGCTTCAGCCAGAAGCCCGGCGCCTGGTCAACGGCCTGATCTATCCTGTGCCTGACCCTCGGTATCCATTCCTGGGCCCGCACTTCACCAGGACAATTCACGGCGCCGTGGAGGCAGGTCCCAACGCCGTGCTTGCTTTGGCTCGTGAAGGCTACAAGAAAACAAAAGTCAGTCCGCGCGAGACGGCCTGGACTCTGGGCTATGGCGGATTCTGGCGAATGGCCCGCAAGCACTGGAAGACCGGCGTACAAGAAGTGCGGCGGTCGATCAGCAAACGCTCTTTTACCAAAGCCTTGCAGGTTCTGATTCCGAAAATTCTTGAGCAGGATCTCCAGACCGGCGGCGCCGGTGTTCGTGCCCAGGCTGTCGATAGCACTGGCCGAATCTTGGACGATTTCCGAATCGTTGAAGGCAAGAGCTCGATTCATGTCCTCAATGCTCCGTCACCCGGGGCAACGGCCTCCCTAGCCATTAGCGCCGACATCGCCAGCAGGGCTCGACAGAGCTTCATGTTGCAAGAATAGAACTCCTGATCCTCGCTAAATTTGGGGCCAAAAAGCACCCTTGATTAGTGACTAAGTCGCGAAATGAAAAATCCTTAAAGGCTTCCTCTTGCCCACCTGTTGACAGACTTTATGTGGTATTCTGCTCTCCATATTTAGGATTAGCCGAAGCCGCTCCACCACTATCCTCGAAGGCGGACTCCGACTACAAACACAGGGGGCTTTCGAGATGGCACTTATGGACAAGACTCTTGTCTGCGCCGACTGCAGTCAAGAGTTCATCTTCACGGCGGATGACCAGGAATTTTATGCGACGCGTGGCTTCACCGAGCCGAAGCGCTGCCGGCCTTGTCGCAGCGCTCGCCGCAGCGACCGTGAAGGTGACGGCGGTGCAGGCGGAGGCGGCAACTTCAACCGTGCGCCGCGCCAGGAGCGCGAGCTTTTCGATGTCGTTTGCAGCAGCTGCGGCCAGCCGACAAAGGTGCCATTCCAGCCACGCGGCGACCGGCCGGTCTACTGTCGTGAGTGCTTCGACCGCATCGGAGCGGGCGGGCGTAGCGGCGGCGGTGACGCCGGGAACTTCCGCAGATAGCAAAGACGGCGATCAATCAACCGGGTCCAATCTTAATTGACTGCCTTTTCCGGCGAGTGCTATATTCAACTGAAATATTGGTAGACATTAATTCCAGCAGACCCAGGGATGGCGCGCGATAGCTCGAGAATTACGAGTCAACGAGCGTATCAAATCACGAGAAGTCCTCGTTATCGGGGAAGACGGCGAGCGTCTCGGAGTGATTCTCACTTCGGAGGCGATGGAAAAGGCTCGCGAAGCGGACCTCGACTTGGTCGAGGTCGCGCCGAACTCGGTACCGCCTGTCTGCCGCATGTTGGACTACGGTAAATTTAAGTACGAGCAAGCGAAGAAGGAACGCGAATCTCGCAAGCTCCAGCATGCCTCCGTCTTGCGCGAGATTCGCATGCGGCCCAAAATAGACTCGCACGACTTGGAGATGAAGGCGAAAAACGCCGAGAAGTTTCTCAAGAGCGGCGACAAGGTAAAGGTGACAGTCATGTTTCGCGGTCGTGAGATGGTTCACCCGGAAATTGGGCGAGCCATCCTGGAGCGGGTGTCGGAGCAGTTGAGCGAAGTCTCGGTAATCGAACGCGCCCCGAACATGGAAGGAAGATTTCTTTCCACGATTCTAGCGCCAGGGCACGTCAAACCGGCAAAGGAGGCGGCCCCAACCGACGCTGAGGGCTAAAGCACTATGCCAAAGTTAAAGACCCACAAGGGCGCTAAGCGGCGCTTTCACATCACGGGCACCGGTAAGGTGATGCACCGCAAGGGTCAGATTAGCCACCTGCGTATACGCATGTCTGGTCGCGCCAAGCACCAGATTGGCAAGAAGCAGACGGCCTCTGACTCAATGCAAAAGCGTGTTCACCGGCTACTGCCGAACGCCTAGGCATTAAGGAGCAGCAATGAGCCGGGTTAAGAGAGGTGTCGCCGGTCGCAGGCGCCACAAGAAGATTATTTCAATGGCGAAAGGCCACAAGGGCCAGCGCCACCGTTTATTTCGACGCGCAAACGAGTCCGTGCTTCACGCTCTGGACTATTCAACCCGCGATCGCTACGACCGCAAAGGCCAGTTCAGGCGGCTGTGGATAACGCGCATAAATGCCGCGGTCCGGGCAGAGGGGATGTCTTACAGCCAGTTCATCCACGGACTAAGCAAGGCCGGCGTCGAAGTAGACCGGAAAGTAATGGCAGACCTCGCCATTCAGGACACCGGAGCCTTCAACTCACTCGTAAACAAGGCAAAAGCCGCGCTCGTCTAGTAGATCCAGGTTCAACCAAAGAAGGTCTGGAAAATTTTCCGGCCCTTTTTCTATGTTCCGAGTCCATTGCCTCAAACTCGAAACCGGCTCGGGCTCAGGCGCCTCGAAGTTCGGCGCCTACCTCGTGCTCAAGCCGTCGAATGATGCGCTGACGCGCCTCGGCGACGTCCTCATCCGTGAGTGTCCGATCAGCTGTCTGAAAATCCACGGCAAAAGCCAGTGAGCGTTTGCCAGCAGGCAGAGGCGTTCCTTCATAAACATCGAATAGTTGGACTGAGCTGACCAAGGAACTGGAAGCAATTAACTCCTCAACCCACGCGGCTGAGACAGCATCGTCCACGAGAAGGGCTATGTCCTGGAGCACGGCCGGGAATCGGGATGGAGGCGAGTGACTAATCTCCGTGTCCACACCTTGCAACAGCATCGCAATATCAATTTCAAACAGAAAAACTGGGCTTTCGATCTCGAAGGCGGCGGCAACCTGCGGGTGCACCTGCCCAATTACACCCACCCGGGCGTCGGATACATTTAGTTCGGCTGTGCGTGACTGCAGCATGCCGAACTCCTGACCCGGCCGGAATTCCACCGTTACACGCGTGCGCTCGAAAATCTCCTCAAGGAAGCCTTTGGCATCGAAAAAATCCACCGGTTCCTGGGTCGGCTCACCCCAGCGCCCACGCTGAAATCCACCGACGGCGCCGACAACTAGCTGCTTCTCATCCGGCAATTCACCGGGCTTGGAGAGGAACGTGCCCGCGCACTCGAAAATCGCGATAGTTCCACGCTCTCGACGCAGATTGGCAGCAACGGTTTGCAGCAAACTGTGGCGTAGGGAAGTACGCATGACCGATTGCTCGCTGCTCATCGGGTTTTCGAGACGCAATGGCGGATGAATTTCGAGCTTGTCCGCTGGTTCAACTAGCAAGAGTGTCTCGACAGTAGTCAATGGGTAAGTGATTACTTCCTGGAGCCCGGCGGCCGCAGCGGCGGTCTTCAATTGCTCGCGCAGCTCTCGCTCAGGCTCCTCAATTGGAGCCGGAATAGAGCCGCTCAGGCTCTGCGACTCCAGGCGGTCATAGCCAATCACACGGGCCAACTCCTCAACCACGTCGTCGGCCATGCTCACGTCCATGCGCCAATGGGGTGACCTTACAACGTAACGATCGGGCGGAACCCACCGACAGCCAAAGCCGAGGTCCGTCAAGGCCGAGCGAACCTGCGTTGTCGGCAGGTCGAGGCCGAGAACCTGGGCAATACGTTGCTTAGTCACGACTACCCGCGTGTCAGAGCGCTTGGCGGGATAGGCATCAACGAGGCCTTTGGCAGCACGGCCGCCGGTGATTTCAACCAAAAGCTTCATCGCTCGGCGCGCCGCCGAAGCAGCGAGATCCGGGTGCAATCCCTTTTCAAAGCGAATTGAAGCCTCACTCCTTAGCCCAAGAGCCTGACTCGTCCGCCGAACGCTCGTTGGCGCAAATGTGGCCGCTTCAAGCAAGACCGTCGTCGTCGCAGATGTCACCTCAGCGTCAGAGCCACCCATCACGCCAGCCACCGCGATCGACTTGCTGGCATCGACGATAACCAGCATATCCGAGGTCAACTCACGAACGTTATTGTCTATCGTGCGGATTTGCTCGCCAGGCTGGGCGCGACGAACGATGATCTTCTGCCCATTGAGCTTTCGATAATCGAATGCATGCAGAGGTTGGCCCATCTCTAGCATGACATAATTGGTTATGTCTACTACATTATTGATCGGCCGGACGCCTACCGCGAGCAACCGCTCCTGCATCCATTCAGGCGAAGGCCCAACCTTTACCCGCTCCACGACGCCGGCCAAGTAGCGACGGCATAGGTCGCGGTCCTCAATCACCACCGAGGCACGCTGGCTCGCGGAACTGGATCCAGTTTCGTTGTAAACCCGCTCCGGCTCCTTGACTTTGACATGGGTCTGAGCCGCCACTTCCCATGCCACTCCCAGAATCGACATCAGGTCCGGCCGGTTCGGCGTAATCTCGACATCGAATATCGTGTCACCCATGACTTCGCCAAGCGGTTGGCCGGTTGGGCTATCAACCGGCAAGACCAGAATCCCCTCATGGGCTTCCGAGAGACCCAGCTCTTTCTCAGAGCAGACCATACCAGCGGACTCAACCCCGCGAATCTTGGCCGCCTTCAAGACACTCATTTCGCCCGTACTCCCGTTGAGAAGGCGGGCGCCAACGCTAGCGAAGGCAATCTTTTGGCCTGGTGCAACGTTCGATGCACCACAAACTACGGTCGGATTTTCGGGCTGGTTCAGATCCAGGGTGACGAGCCGGAGACGATCTGCGTTCGGGTGCGCCTTGACTTCCAGTACCTCCGCCACAGCAACGTTCTGCCAATCATCACCTTGAGCAATGATTTTTTCGATCTTGACCCCGGCCAAAGTAAGGCGATTTGCCAGTTCTTTGACCGGAATAGCTAAAGGAACGTACTCAGACAGCCACTTGAGCGAAACAAGCATATGTCACCTAAAACTGACGCAGGAAACGCAGGTCGTTGTTGAAAAAATAGCGAATATCGTCGATACCGTGGCGCAGCATGGCGATGCGCTCGATGCCAAAACCGGCTGCAAATCCAGTGTAGCGGTCCGCATCGTAACCGAGATTCTCTAATATCTCACGGTGAACCATGCCGGCCCCGCCAATCTCCAGCCATCCTTCATTGCCGCAGGACCGACAGCCAGCGCCGCTACATAAACCACACTGGACAGCAAACTCGGCGCCGGGCTCAACAAAGGGAAAGTAGTCGCAGCGAAAACGCACTGGTCGGTCGGTGCCGAACAGGGCCTGAGTCAGTTGAGTCAGTGCCCCCTTCATGTGACGCATGGACAGACCCTCATCAACCGCCAGTAACTCCATCTGATGGAACATCCACTCGTGTGACGCATCCGTGGCTTCATAGCGGTAAACCCGCCCAGGCACGGCCAGGCGGATCGGCGGCTGATGATTCTCCATAAAGCGAATTTGGTTTGGCGATGTCTGAGTCCGCAGCACCATGAACCGCTTGCCGTCTTGTTGGCTGTCCAACCAAAAGGTGTCCTGCGTGTCCCGCGCCGGGTGGTCCTCGGGCATTCGCAACGCCTCAAAGTTATAGTGCTCAGACTCGATTTCCGGTCCTTCGGTAACCTGGAATCCCATCGCGCCCAGAGCGTCCAGGATATCCCGCGTCGTCTGAGTTACGGGATGGAGACGGCCGGCCATGCCACGCTTGCCCGGCAAGGTGACATCAAAAGACCCTGCCTCAAGTCCGGCGACCTCTGCCTGGTCAAGGTCCGATTCCCGTCCCTTGAGAGCGCTTTCGAGTTCCTCGCGCAAGGCGTTGGCCACAGAGCCTTGTGCCCGCCGTTCCTCAACCGGAAGATCACCAAGACCGCGAAGAACCTGCGTAACTTCACCTTGGCGACCCAAATAAGCTATGCGCCAAGCTTCAAGAGATTGTGATTCACCAGCGGTGATTAATTCTTCGAGGGCACGAGCCCGCAGCGCGACAAGGTCGGACAATAGTTGCTCCTCAGACGGCAGTAGGGCTGGAATGCCTCGGGGCGGGGGAGTGAGACTCAGCCCGTAACGTAGAGGCATTATGGCTAGCCAGCCATCCAGGGTCAACGAGAAACCGAAGCTAGATCAGGTGAAAAACCAGGAAAACTCATGGATTCTCGGCGAAAAACGAGATCGAGCGTGTTTCTATCTCCGCGTCAGTCGTTGCGCTGACATTTTCAACCTCTGAAAAGAGACTCTAAGAGATCGCCTGGGACGATTTGCACTTCGTTGTGCAGACCATCGCTGAAAACAAATCCTCCGTCCGGCAAAGCGGCAACACCCAGCGGTAGACCGCCTATCACCGGCTCCCAAGAGCCCAAAGCTGTACCGTCGGCGGCGAACAAGACGAGAAGCCCGTTGGCCGGATCGGACGCCAGGATCCGGCCATCTGCCAACACTGTCAGATATGGCTTGTCCATAGCTTGACGGCTGGTCCAGCCGGTTTCGAAGGCAATGGGTGAGGCAGCTCCGGGGACAAAGCTTTGGACCCGGCCATTCCAAGCGTCCGCAACATAAAGCCGGCCGGTCGCGTCCACTGCCAAACCGACTGGCTCTGAAAAGTCACCAAGATCGCCGCCGGCCTGGCCGTAGCTCCCCAGCAACAGGCCCTCGCGGCTGAAATTCACCAGCCGCTTGTTACCGGTATCCGTGATCCAGATCGTGCCGTTGGGCGCAATCACCAAATCGCGGGGACCATACAGTTGTGTACCGTCGGCATTCGGATCAGAGCCAGGAACACCCCAGGCAAGGACAAATTCGAACTTGGGTGAGAATTTTTGGATGCGATGATTCCAAGTGTCGGCAACATAAATAAATCCTTCGTCATCAACCACCACCGACCAGGGCTGAGTTAGCCTTCCAGGTTCCGACCCGGTGGTGCCAAAGCTGGCGATAAAGACACCCTGGGAATCAAACTTGTGAATCCGGCTGGCGAGGGCGTCCGCGACCCAGATGTTCCCCGCCGCGTCGGCAAAAACGTCCGCGGCTTGAAGAATCTCACCCGAGCCAAGACCAGTCCGCCCAAAGACAATTCTTCCGTCCGCTAAAACCCTCGGCTCAGCCGGGGGCTTCGGCTTCTGACCGGTGTCGAAGGCGGCAAAACTGATTGGGAAAAAGGCGACAGCATTGGTCGAACCTGTCGTGCCTTCGACCGGACGGCGGTAAAGAAAGAAGTCGCCTAGAGACTCAATCTCGCCGCTGCTTGAGAGAATATCGGTGACGTCACCAACACTGAGGTCACGGTAGGTTTCGTTAAACCACCAACGATGCTTGTACGGCGTCTGGCTGTAGCCCGTCGCGTCGATCTTGGTGGCGTTAGTCGCGTGAACCAGAAGAACGGCGCCCTCAGCGGCCTCGTAGCTCGCCACATCATTAACAAAAGCCACGCTCTTATAGTTACGCAGGTACCAGGCCCACGGCCACGCGTAACCATCGGTGCCGTCGACGACAATCGGCAGATTGAACCCAAGGCCGCTTTCACGGGCGACCTCATCGATCCGCTCCCTGAGAGCCGGGATTTCCGGTGATGATTGCGTATATACCAGCACCTCTACCGGCGTATCGTCATTTTGAAAAGACACGGTAACCCCAGCGCGCACCGTGAGCAAGAAGAGAGCCGCGACAGAAACTGTCGCCAGGGCCCGGCCGAAACCGCGCCAGCCTCCCATGGCCGCGGCAATGATCCAGCCTGCCAGAGACGCGCCGAGAATCCAGCCGGCAATTTCGGCAAACTGAAACGGGCGGTCAACCAAAAGCAGAACCGCGACTGAGCTGAGCAATGCCGCGGCCACCGTGCTGAACCAAACGCTACTTTTGAAGTCCAAAATATCGACCAGACGCGCCAAAACGACGGCCCCGGCAAGCGCCAGAGGCAGCGCGATGTGCACCTCGAGCCAAGGCATCTTCTCACCGGCCACGGAGAGACCAACAAACATGCTTATCAACCAGAACAGCAGCCAGCGGTGCAAGGCGTTGCCGGTAGCGACCAACCAGAGTCCTCCCACCAGGGTCAGTAACAATGGTAGAAATTCGTAGAGCGGAGTGACGAGGGCGTAGTAGTAGTCGGGCTGATTACCACGCCGGACATCCTGCTGACCGAGCCAATAGTCGAGGGAACCCCAGATGCCGGAAAGAAACCCGTCTAGGTTGGTGAAAAAAGTCGTGAAAAGCAGTACAAACGGCAGATAAAATGCCACCGCAACCAACGGCCAAACCCTTGGCCGCCAAATTATCCCCACGAACGCAGATGCAATAACTAGGCTCACAACTGTGACCAGACGGAGATCTTCTTCTCCGGGAGCGGCGACCCCTTTGTCGCCGATGAATGGCAGGATCTGGATTCCGGCGGCAAACTGAGGCAGAGCAAGGACGCCGACCACGACGAGGAGATCGCCGACCGGCGGCAGCGCTGCACGACCGAAGGGTCTCCTTCCGAGAAGGGGCCAGATCGCGGCAATCAGCCAGGCTAATGGGAATAAGACCAACGTCCGGAAAAAGACAAATAGCTCACTGGCTTGCTCATCCTCACGGCGCCGGCCGAGTTCGCTCGCCAGCATCAGATTGAGGAAAACGAGCACGATAGCGACAAAGATGAAGGTGATTTCCTTGGTGGCAAAGCTGAGCGCCATGAGGGCGGCCAAGCCAATCAGGTAGCCCGGCTTTCGTTCATCCAGATAGCGCCAGCAGCAGATCACCATTCCCAAGGTCCAAACTGCAATGTAGATGTCGTTGCGCAGAAAACGGCTGAAGTAAAGTAGCGTCGGCGAGAAGGTCAGCAGAACCGCGGCAATGATCACCGCGGTCCAGCCGAGCTGCTTTCGCAGCAGCAGAGGCAATCCAACCAGGACGACACCGAATACAGCTGGGACCATACGCGCGCTAAAGTCACTGTCACCAAAGAGAAAAAAGGCGCCTGCCCCGATGTGAAATAGAAACGGGCCATGCATCAGTGGATTGTGTATATAGGGGCGGCCATCGAACAGATACCAAGTGAACTGAGCGTGAAGGCTCTCATCGTGATGCAGGGCCTGCGAATCCAACGACCAGAAGCGCAAGAAAGCCGCAACGGCCATTAGCGAGCCAATTGCCACCAAACCGCGATGCTCACGCAGCCAATCGCCAAAACGCAAACTCTCCCGGAGCAAGACTTCGCGGCGTCCGGGGACTGGGTCAGCCAAAATAGTCCTCCGTCATGGCCTCAACGAGAGCGAAGCCGCCGGCTCAAGAGGGATCCGATAGATCACGGTCTGACCCGAACTGAAGGCGACCGGTAAGCCCCCGGCAAACTTGCTGAGGCCACTATCAGGATACAAGCTCCGTTCCACACTCCCGACGAAAACATAGGTCACCTCATATTTTCGCAGGATAATCAACGCTTCCGACAGCGAGTCTGTGATGTACGCGCGCTCGACGTCGGTCTGACGCAAGCCAAGCAACTCCCGACTCCTACCCCATTGCTGTTCATGACCGAGCCACCCCAGGACGGTAGGAATCCCAGTCCAGGCCGAAATGCGGGCAGCCGCTGAATATTGGCCATCTACCGCCTCCACCAAGCGTTCTGCCTGGCCGGCACGCTGATTGAGCCACAGGACGGCATCATAGTCATCACGCTGACTGGCTTTGACGTATCTAAGTCCGTCCAAGCTGCGATCGGCTTTGCTAAAGCCCTCAGTACGCGATAGCGTCGCACCAATTGGATATAGCATTGCCCCGGCTATGACCAGTGCGGCGGTAGCTCCCCAGACCGCTCTGGGCAGGCGGGCGCTTGCCGATTCGCCAATTTGCCATTCCCGGCCCAGCCACCACAAGCTGTAGGCTCCGCTGACACCCAGCAAAAGCCAGGCCTGATAGGAAAGTTTGAAAACCGTGTTTAGCCGACTGCTAAACAAATCGGTAATGAAGAAGAGTTCACTGCCGAGAATCAGCAAGAATGCGGTCGCCATGGCGACAAGCACAGGCGCGAGAGAGTTGCGCTCCTCGCCTGAGCTTGAGGCGTCAGTCTCTGGTGGGCCGGAATCTGACCTGAAAATTATGCGGCTAAGCGCAAGCAGGCATAGCGACAGACAGGCAGCGAAAAACACAAATGGTAGCCAGTTCCAGCCTCTGTCGACGATTGCATCCGAAAGCGCCGCGAAGCCGTGCTGGATGACTATAAAAACCGCCCAGACCCAAAGCAACATATAAGGCAGAAGGCCGGCGGCCAAGACTTCAAGGGAGCGCCGTAAAACACCACCCCTGGCGAGAATCACCACTGGAAGCGGCGCGCTAACCACGGCCAAGGGCAGCCAAAATAACGCGCTGTGCAAAGGTTGTGTTGCTTCGCCGCGAACCGCGTCGAAACCCAGGGGTTGACTGCCAAAACTCAAGTAAAACGGCAGGTAGAGAACCGCGGCAAAAGCCGCCAGCGGAAAAAGAAAGCCAAGCGAGGCTACTGCCGCATGGAAAACGCTTCTCAGCCGAGCCAGGTTCGATGCCAAAACCATCGCAACCACCAAAAATCCGAAGGTCGGCAAGTCCCAAGCGTTGAGGAACCCCAGCCCACCAATTAGGACACCGGCAAGTACAAGTCGCCCCGGTTGGCGCATCCAGAACCTCTGATTGAGGGCGCTGGCCGAGCGCCAAAAGCTCAAACCTAGCCCAAAGACGGTGAGCACGAATGGAAGCGCCATAACGTGGGGATGGAGATCCCCCAGCAAGAAGCTGAAGAAGGGAAATTCTGTTATAGACCCGGCATCCGGTGAGATGCGCGTCGCTCTCCACCACCACCAAAAACTGGATTCTTCGTTAGGGTACTCAAAACAATGGCCTGGCACTGTAATAAAGCAGGCCTCGCTTCCTCGGGCGGTTTCGAGGTTGGCGATATCAACCCGGTCGATCAATCCCTGCGACAAGTAACCATTAGCAACCCCAAACTCAAGGACACCCTCAAGGTTGCCAATCACTGCTACCAGCAAGATTGCCAGCATCCCAACCACGATCCCGGTCCTGAGCGAGACCCGTCGAGTCAATCGGACAATTTCGTAGCCGAGGCCGAAGGCGGCGGTCACTGCTAAAGCAGCGGTACCCGCGAGAGCCAGGTTAAAGGCGACAGAGTTGGAGACCGCCGTCAGTTTTCCCAGCATCGTCTGGATCAGATAGCCAAAATAGTAGTAGCTAACCTGGAATCCGGACAGCCAAGGGTCGTCGGGAGGGTAGTAACGGCTACGATCGGCCGCGTTGAACAGCATGAAGTCCATTGGCTTTTCAGTACCAGCTATATCGGGAATGAAGGATCGCAGGTACGCGGCTACAGAAAGCGCCACGAGGAAAACGACCTCAACCGCAATCACAAAACCAATGCGCTCTCGAAGCTGGGCAAGGATCTCACGCCATCGCTGCTTCAAGATCAGGCCAGAAACGAGGGCAAGCGGCAGAAGGGCCCAAACGATGCTACCCGGCCGGTTCGGTAGGAGGTGGAGCGAAAGCGCCATCCAGAACAGATATCCACCGAGCAAGAGGCCTACCGGCTTGGCAAATGCATAACCTCGTCCTGGAAGCCGGTCAAAGATCAGCAGTGAAATTGGCAAAACCAAAAGGCTGATGCCTTCAATGACCAGCCACCAGGCAAAAGTGTCAAAGAACATTGAATCTTGCCGGAGCTAGAAGCCTGGTCTACTCAAACAGAGCTTCAACAAAAGCCTCCGGGTCAAATGGGCTCAGATCGTCTTCACCTTCACCCGAACCAACGAAACGCACCGGCAAGTGAAGTTCGTTGCAAATCGCGAATATGATGCCACCCTTTGATGTGCCATCAAGCTTTGTCAGGGCAATGGCAGTGACATCAACAGCCTCGGCGAAGGCCTTCGCTTGCAAAAGGGCGTTCTGCCCAGTGGTGGCGTCCAGGACCAAGAGCACTTCGTGCGGCGCGGACGGATCCTTACGTTCGATAACCCGGCGAACCTTGCGCAATTCCTCCATGAGGTTGAACTTGGTGTGGAGACGCCCTGCTGTATCAATTATTGCCACCGCCGCGTTGTCACTCTGGGCCGCGCCGATGGCGTCGAAGGCAACTGCGCCGGGATCCCCACCTTCGCGGTGAGCTACGATGCGAACATCGACACGTTCCGCCCAGGTCTTAAGTTGATCGATTGCCGCCGCACGAAAGGTATCACCGGCGGCAACCACAACCTCTTCACCTTCTTTGCGGTAGAGATGCGCGAGCTTGGCTATACTCGTCGTCTTGCCGGTGCCATTTACGCCAACAACTAGGATGACTCCAGGACGTGGTGGCTGATCGACATCTTCTCCCCAGAGGGCGCCGCGCGGGGGCACCGACGACAGCAGTGCCCTGAGTTCCTGCTTGAGAATCTCCCGCACACCTTGTGCATCACTGAGATGTTCGTTTTCAACCCGCTCGCGTACCCGCGCCAGAACGGTCTCACTGGTATGCACACCTACATCGGCGCCGAGTAACACTTCTTCGAGTTCAAGCCAGAGGTCCTCGTCGATCTTTCCGCGTTCGAGGATTCCGCCAATCCGGCTGAACCAGCTGCGCTTGGTTCGGTTGACCGCTAGCTCGGTCTTCGCTTCAACCTGGACTTGGGGCGCTGCACGTCGGAAGAGCGGCAAGGGCGGGCTCCATGCTCTGCTTATTTCGTCGCTGAGGACGCCAACTGATCATAGCAGCGCGATGATCGGTAGCCAACGGTCTAATTGTTAGAGGCCGGATCAGCGAGCCGAACGCTAAGAATCCGCGAAGTGCTATCTGAGCCCATGGAAACGCCGTAGATAGAGTCAGCGGCCTCAACCGTGCGTGGATTGTGGGTGACGATGATAAACTGCGTCTTCTTGCCCAGATCGCGCAAAGCTTCGACGAACCGGCCAACGTTGGTCTCATCCAAAGCTGCATCAACCTCGTCAAGAACACATATCGGTGACGGATGAGCCTCCAGCAGCGATAACAGGAGGGCAAGCGAGGTTAGCGTCCGTTCGCCGCCCGAAAGCATCGCCAGCGTACTCAAGCGTTTTCCGGGGGGTTGCGCGCTGATATCGATGCCGCTATTCGCCATGTCGTCAGGGTCTGTCAAGACAAGTTGTGCCGACCCTCCGCCAAAGAAGGACTCAAAATAACGCTGGAATTGTTCGTCCACAACCGCGAAGGTCGCCTTCAGCCGGTCACGAATGCTGGATTCCAGCTCGTCGATGGCTCCAACCAGGGTTTCCTCAGAGCCTGTCAAATCGTCGACTTGTCCGGTGAGGAAGTCATGCCTTTCTTTGCTCTCACCGTAATCGACTTCGGCCTGCTCATTCACAGGACCGAGGCCGCGGATGCGGCCACGGATCTCGCTAACGCGCTGGCGCAGGGTATCCACATCAACATTGGCGCCCCCGCGCACTGGTGGCATGCCTTGCTGTTCCGCCGCGGGAGCACCCGCGTCACTGTCAGGAACGACGCTGTCTCCTTCGATTTGAAAGCCTTCACCGGCCATGGTTTCACGGAGGCCGTTGAGCTCCTCCGTGCGCAACGTTACCGACGCTTCTGCCTCTAGTTGGGATCGCTCGACCTCTAGCAACCGGGAACGGGCCTGACTTAGCTGGTCGCGCATGCTGCGCTCTCGACTGACAAGCTGGGCCAACTCTTCCTCGGCCGGTTCCATCTCCCCGGCCAGCGTATCAAAGACCTCTTTGGCACCGAGCAGTTCTCCTGACTCAGCTTCGTACCTTTCCGTTATGTCACCAATTTCAGCCTCAACTCCGCGCAGCAGCACCTCACGGTTCCTAAGGTTTGACTCCACCCGTTCCAGGTTGCTCCTCGCCTGCTCAGCTTGACGCAAGAGTGAACGCGCTTCGCCCTCCAGGTCGGCATGTGCAGCGGTGGATTCCGAAACCGCATCGATTGCATCGGAGCGGTGTGATGTGATCGTGCTCATAGCCTCCTGGTCACGTTCTAGTAATTCGCTGACCTCGCGCATTTCCTTCTCGTGCCGCGATTGATCCTGAGCTAGACGTGCGCGCACCCCTTGCCGATCTGGTTGATCATCAAGCTGACTCAGCTCTCGCCAAAGCGCGCGGGCCTCGCTGCGAAGCAAAATTAGGCGCCCACGGTTCTCAAGCAGCGCGTTCTGCCGAGAGCCTCGCTCGTCGCGCAGGTCTTGAAGTTCGGGTTCCAGGCGGGAAAGTACCGCCGTGGACCCCTCCAAAGCTCCATGCTCCCCTTCGAGGCGCTTTAGCAGCTCAGCGTGTCGAGACTCAAAAGCATTGATTTGATCGGGCAAGTCATCCAAGTCTCGCTGCCGGCTGAAGGACTCGGAGGCGGCGCTGCTCAGGCCTCCTGTGAGCGACCCATTCGGCCGCAATAATGTACCGTCGATTGTCACTACTGCACCCAAACCGCGGCGTAAAACTTGGTGAGCCAGGGCCAGGTTTTCAACCACGATTATCCGGCCCAGCAAGGCATCAACCAGTGGACGGAAGCGGCTTTCGAAGCGGACTAGACGCGCCGCGCCGCCGACGACACCCTTCTCACGCGTGAGGCTTAGCGGCGGCGAAGAATGAACGCTGTCCAGTGGAAAGACCAAAGCGCGACCAGCCTCTCGCCTTTGGAGCAGTTCGAGAGCCGCGAGAGCGTCATTCTGATCGCTGAAAACCAGAGCCTGGAGATTCTCCGCCAGGGCGGCTTCAATGGCCTGTTCGAGCCCCGGGGGGACGCGGACGATATCACGAACAAAGCCGATAAGCCCTTCGGCGGCCGACCGGCGCTCATTCCCTTCATCAGAGTCGGATTCTCCCGCAAGCAAGCGAGTGCCTGGATCCATTCCTTCTTGAGAGCTTTGGAGGCGGCTCAACAGTTCTCGCCGTGCGTTCAGCTGACCGAGTTTACTTTCGATTTCCAAGTTGTCTTTTTCGAGCGCGCGCAGATGTGAGCGGCTGGATTCAATCATCGCCGTCAGACCTATGCGCTCTTGCTCGGTGTTTTCGAGTTCGCGGTCGAGTTCCTCAAGCCGGTCACGAGTCGCCTCGAAGTCGCGACCGACCTCGATCAGCTCAGCAATCAGGCCTTGCTTCCTGTCCATGTGACGCGAGCCATTGCCTTGATCGCCAGCTTCCTCATCATCTAGTCGTCTTAATGTTATTGACGCGTTTTTTGCTCTATCACGGGCTGCCTCAAGACTCTCCTCGCTCTCAGCGATTCGCCGCCGCAACACGGCCTGCTCTTGCTCTTGGGTGCTCATTTCCTGACGTCGCGTCGTGATCAGGTTTTTCGCATCTTCGATTTCCGGTGCAATCGCCAGAGAACGCTCCTGACCGCTCGAGCTCGCATTCTGAATATCGGAGCGCTCGTTGCGCAAAGATTCAATTTCGTTCGCCAACTCGGAACGGCGTCGTGCCTGGCTTTCGGCGCGTTCTCGATTCAAGCCGATGCGTTGCTCCAAAAGGTGAACTTGGTCTGAAAGATCGCGATGGCCCTGCCGCCGCGATGAAACTTCCTTCTCGCGCTCCTCGACAGCGGCCGCAAGTGCCGTGAGCCCTTCTTCGAATGACTTGGCCTCAGCGGAATTAACCGTCAGGTCCTTATGCTTTTGGTCCAAGACGGCACGGGCGCCAGTCAGCAGTTCTTGGGCCGTGGACCAGAGCCGCGTGTAAAGCTCTCGCTGTGTATCTACCAACTCACGGGCAAGCTGCGAGTGCTCTGACGCGCGCGAAGCTTGCAGTTCAAGTTGCCGAAGTCGCAGACCAATTTCCTCGATCAGCAGGTTGACGCGTTCGAGGTTCTCCCGGGTTGCCGCGAGCCGGTCTCGCGCTTCGTCAAGGCGCTGACGCAACAGTCGCACGTCCGCGGCCTCCTCAAGGAGGCGCCGGCGTTCTTCCGGACGCATTACCAGAACTTCCTCGACCAGGCCTTGGCCCATAAACGCGTAACTGTTCTGGCCAACCTGAGCGCGCTGGAACAGGTCCAAAACATCGCGTAGACGCACCTTCGCCTTATTGATCAAGTACTCACTTTCGCCACTGCGAAATGCTCGGCGCGAGACCACTACCTCGCTGTAATCTATTGGCAGCCAGCCTTCAGTGTTATCGAGAGTGATCGAAACCTCGGCCATGCCCACAGCGGCTTTCTGGCTCGAACCGGAAAAAATCAGGTCTTCAAGCCGCCGTGCCCGCACGGTTCTTGATGATTGCTCGCCTAGCACCCAGCGGACGGCCTCCGCGACGTTACTTTTGCCCGACCCATTCGGACCTACAACCGCGGTAATTCCTGGCCCAAAATCAAACAGGGTCCTGCTGGCGAAGCTCTTGAAACCCTGCAGGTCAAGGCGCTTGAGGTACATCTAGTCGCTGTCCTCGCGCTTTGAGCCGGTTTCGCCAGACTGACCCACTTCAAACGCTGCGATGGCTCCCCGGGCTGCCTCCCGTTCCGCCTCCTGCTTGCTCAGGCCAACACCACTGCCAAGCACCTCACCCTGGACGTAAACCTCCACCGTAAACACCTTGCGATGCTCGGGGCCTTCCTCTTGAACCGTGCGATAGCCGGGTCCACGTTGCCAGCGCAATTGAACCATTTCCTGCAACCGCGACTTTGGATCAATTGGAGTCGGACGGCCTTCCAAGTCGATTTCGGAGCCGATAGCGTCGAAAATGAACGCACGCGCCACTTCCAAACCAGCATCAAGGGACACGGCTCCCACCACAGCTTCAAAAAGGCTGGCGATATTGGCGGCGCGCTCGCGTCCACCGGCCGCCTCCTCGCCACGCCCCAGGAGTAAAAACTCGCCAAGGCCAATCTTGTTGGCGAACCGCGCCAAGCTATCACGGCGGACCAAATGGCCACGCCATTCGGTGAGCTGTCCTTCATCACAGGAAGGGCAATCAAGAAATAGGCGCTCGGCGACCACGTAGCCGATTACTGAGTCGCCAAAGAACTCCAACCGCTCGTTGGATTCCAATCCCTCTAGAGGGTTTTCGTTCAAGTAGGAACGGTGGACAAAGGACCGCCGGAGGAGTTCGTGGTCGTTGAACTTTAGCCCGAGCCTCTCCTCAACCTCGGCTTCAAATGACATAAGGCCTACGAACCCAACGCGCGGCCAAATGGCACGCCGCGCCCAGAATTAGAGGACTGCCGTGGCGAAATTCTGAGGTGCGTGGCGGGTGGGCGGGTCACCCTGCATCCTTCCATTAATGCGACGATCAATGACACCCCCTTCGCCTGACTTCGCCTGACCTGATGAAGCGCACGAATCGTCCATCAGGCTCCGGGATTACTCGGATCATAGGCATCGCCGAATACGCGTGTCAAGGAAAATTCGGCATAATCGTGTAAGCTAAAGAACAGATCATGGCTGATTTTGGCGACGGCATCCAACTACTGAAAAAGCTAGAAGGCGCACTCCCCGCAGCGACATCGACGGCCCTTGGCACCTGTATCGATCTGGCGGAAGCAAGACAACTTTCGCTTTTCCTAATAGGTGGCGTGGTTCGCGACCTGGTTCTGTCTCGCAGCCACATCGATCTAGACATCGCCGTTGAGGGCGACCCCGCATCTCTTGCCGATGAACTGGCTCAACAGCTTGGGGGAAGGGCGGTTCATCATCCTCGGTTTGGCACTGCGACGGTTTCAAGCCCCGAATTCCACGTGGACCTGGCCCAAACTCGCCGTGAGAGTTACGCCAGGCCCGGTGCTCTGCCACAAGTCCAAGCAGCCAGGTTGCTTGACGACCTTGGCCGCCGAGATTTCAGCATCAACACCGTCGCCTTGCGGCTGACCGAGCCCAAGGGTGAGATCATCGATCCATACTCGGGCCTTGACGATCTGCACTATGGCGTTCTTCGCGTCTTGCATGATGACAGCTTTAAAGACGACGCCACACGGGTTCTCCGCGGGATCCGTTACGCATCGAGACTGGAGTTCCGGTTCGAAGAACACACCGAGCAATGTTTGGAAAGGGACACTTCATACCTCGGAACAATAACTGGCCCGCGGCTGCGGCGTGAATTGGCTCTTCAGTTTCACGAGCCTCGAGCTGCCGCCGGAGCACTCATGGCTCAAAACTACGGCGTACTACGCGCGATTAGCGCTGATCTTGGCCTAGACCAGTCCACCGCCAACCGCTGGCAGGAAGCCCTGGCCAGACCCGGCCACGCACCGCTGGATGAGCTTGGCTTTTGCTTGCTGGCAGCGGCTAGCTCCGCGGCTGGAATTGACGCCATTAGCCAGCGGCTGCATCTAAGTGGCAGAGTGGCGCGTGCCCTGATCGCGTTTGTGCGGCTTCGAGATCTTTCCGCTAAGCTGGCAGGGGCCCGCGAGGACGCCGTCGCGGTCGCCGGCCTTCTCGACCGATTTCCAGCGGCTGCGATCTGGGCGCTAAGCCTGGTCGACGACGACGCCACCAGTGAGGCTTGCACCTCCTACCTCAGCGTTTGGCAGCAGGTTAAGCCACGGCTGAGAGGCAATGATTTGCTTGCCCTTGGGGTGGCGCCGGGCGAGGCGATTGGCGAGGCTCTGAAGCTCTTACGCCGAGCGCGACTTGAGGGGCGAACTCACTCGCGCGACGATGAAATTGAGCTAATCAAAACCAAATGGACGCCGTGAGAGGGGTTTAGAAACAGGATGCCGCGTAAGAAAGAACCGCGACTTGCTCGAAAAGTCGACTGGCATTTTTTCAGCTTTCCCGTGGCCTTCGGGTTCGCATTGGGGGCATTGGCGGCAACCCTCCTACTGCCATTCCTTGGCTTTATCGTGGCCATACCTGCATTATTTGGCGTTTCTTGGGGAACAGCGCACATTATCAGCCACTGGTTTCAGAACCGATCTATCAGCCGTAGGCAGGACCGCGATGAGGAGGCCGAACGCGAGCGACGCGCGCTGGCGGCACGGTCTGCGAAAGCAGCTGAGGCGCCGGAGCAGTCCGCTCCAGCCAAACGCCGACGCAGACGCCGCTAGCTAGCAACCCGCACGAATCCGGGCATCCGACTAACCGGAGGCAAATCGCTGCAGCAGCGCGGCAACATGCCGGGTGCCGAGACGGAAGTCCTCCACGCGAATATGTTCATCCGGCGCATGGTCACGTCCACCGATGTAGTTCACTCCAACCATTACGCATGGCAGGCCCAGGTCGTGGACAAAATGGTACATCGGGCCGGTCGCCGGCATGTTCGGCATAACATGGGCGGCGCGACCGTAGGCGTCCCGAGCCGCCTCCTGGGCAATCCCAACAAACGGATCCTCCATGGCAGTGCGGGCAGGAACCTCGGTTGAGAACTGATGCAAGATTACGTCTTCAAAGCCATTCTGGTTCAGATGACGGCGCAGCTTGCGCATGATGTCCTCCGGGTCCTGATCAACTACCAGCCGGAAGTCCAGTTTTGCGCTGGCACGGGCCGGCAGGATCGTCTTTGCGCCCGGCCCTTGGTAGCCGGAGGTCAGACCATCGATAGTGCAGGTAGGTTCTAAAACGTGGCGGCGATTGTAGTCGACGCCCTGGACCCCGAGGACCGCGGTTTCGATTCCCAGGTCAGCCATCATCTGAGCGCCCTCGTCTGGTAAGACACGCAAGCTGGCAAGCTCCTCTTCATTTGGAGACCGGACATCATCGTAAAAGCCATCGATCAGGATGCGCTCGTCAGGCCCCTTGAGGCTAGCCATGGCCCAGGCCAATCGCCAGGCTGGGTTCGGAACAACAGTCGCGTATGAGGAATGAACATCTCTGCTCGGTCCGCGCACTTCAAGCTCGGTATAGAGCAGACCCTTTACCCCCAACATTAGCGTGGGGCTGCCGTCCCAGAATGCGTAGCCTCCTTCCCAAACGCAGGCATCGGATCGCACCAAATCACGATGCTCACGCAGAAAGGCGGCAATTTTCGGGCTGCCAATTTCCTCGTCACCCTCGATGAAGAATTTGACGTTGCAGGGCAACCCCCCAAAGGTCTCCTTCAAGGCTCTGATCGCCAACAGCCGCGAAGTGATGTTGCCTTTATTGTCGGAAGCGCCGCGCCCGTAGAGACGGTCACCCCGCCTTTCCGGTTCAAAAGGCTCCGTGGTCCATTCCTCCAGCGGGTCAGCGGGCTGAACGTCGTAGTGGTTGTAAAGCATCAGCGTCCGAGAACTCTGACCCGGATGCTCACCATAGACCACGGGATAGCCACCCTCCTCTTTCTGGATGATGCGTGTCGTGAAGCCTTCCTTCTCCAATAGATCAGCCGTGTACCTCGCGGTTTCCTCAATCGATTGGCCCAATGCACTTACAGTGGGCAGGCGACAATATTCGACCAATTCGTCAAGGGCCTGTTCGAGATGGGTGTCGATGAAGTCAGCAGCAGCTTCCATCATTGCCTCCTGCGTGGGTCTCTGCCTCAGGATTGGATTTTGATTGGTCTTTGTCTCGGCTTGATTTCAAGTTTGCCTCCCTCAATTTCCTCGCCGTTGTCCTCGGGATTGCTCTCACTCCTGCGCACGTAAGAGCCAGATTCCAGGCCGAGGGTTTGTCGAAAGTCCAGTCAGAGGCCAAGGGGCCTCCGACTTCAAAACCGGCCGAAAACCGAGACGAAGCCAGAAGTACACCGCCAAGCCGCGGCCATCGGGGACTGGCACAAATATCCGTTCGACGCCAAGACGCTTGCGTATGTGGCTTTCAATCGCCAGGCCCGCCTCACCTCCCAAACCGCGGAATCGTCGCACAGGATCGATGGCAAGAAACGTAATGCTGGCGGTGCCCTCAAGAGGCTTGTGAGTACTGATAGTGGCCGCACCCAGTGCCTCCCCAGACGATAGATCTGAAATTAACACCGCTCTCTCTGCCAAAATCCGGCTCGAAAAGTCCTCGAATTCCCAATCCGGGGTCAGCGCGGTACTAATCCAGTCAGACAGCGCCTCTGAATCTCCGGCCGCGAATCGCGAGAACTGAAGACGCCGCGAGGCCAGGGTTTCGCCAGGTTCGAAAACCGCGATCACGGAAGCCAAGCTTCGATCGCGCCGGCAACCTCCCGCGAAGCGAGTTCCTGCACCGTGCATCGCGGCAGGGATCGGAGGAAGGATTCACCGTAACGTTTGCCAGTTAGTCTGCGGTCTAAAACAATCAAGACGCCTCGATCGGTCTTGGAGCGGATCAAGCGTCCAAAGCCTTGGCGAAATCGCAGTATCGCCTGAGGCAGTGCGTATTCTTCAAAAGGTTGGTCATACAAAGCCGAACGAGCCTGGTAGATCGGGTCCGTAGGCACGGCAAACGGCAGCCGGACTATCACCAGCAGCGACAGCGCCTCTCCGGCCAGGTCAACCCCCTCCCAGAACGAAGAGGTGCCGAGGATTACCGTGCGCGGGTTCTCGCGTAAGGCCGCAAGCATCTGCCGCGGTGATCCATCTACCCCATGGCCTAGAACCAGAATCCCTTCCGATTCTAGGGGTGCCTTAATTTCGTTGTAGACAGCATTTAGGACCCCGTAAGAGGTAAACAAAATCAGCGCCCGTCCTTGGCTGGCACGACAGGCTTCCACCAGAAGGTGTCCGGTCTCCAGTGCAAAGTCGTTGGCGTTGGGTTCCGGCAGGTCGGTCGGAAGGGCGATTAAGGTGGAGTTCGGGTAATCGAACGGCGAGCCAAGCAGCAGTTCTTCCGCGTCCTCAAGGCCGATGCGCTGACGCAAATAACCGAAATTCTCCTCGGTGCTCAACGTGGCGCTGGTCAGGATAACGCTTTCCTTGGTCTCGAATATCTGCTGGTTGAGGATATCGGCCACTTCGAGTGGCGCGGTACCAATCGCCAGGTCACCACTGAATCGCGAGCGTTCCAGCCAGCAAATCAGCGACGAATCGTCCGCGAGCAGCGCCCGCTGCAACCCGTCCTTCAAGCTATTGCCACTCTGGCACATATCGGCGGCCTCAGCCGCTACCGCATCTTGATTCAATAAGCCCTGGTCTCCAGATTCAAGCAGATCCCTGAGATTTTCTAACCCGGACAAAACATCCTTGAGTGTGGTGTCGAGATTCTCCGCACTGATCTCCACGTCGGACCACAGCGCTTGGACACGGATGGCGCGCGTTATCAATAATCGATCGCCACTGGCGCGGTCGACGCTGAAATCACTAAACACCTGCGAAAGAAGACCGAACGGCTCAGCAGCTCGCGCCCGGGCTTTCGCGGCCGCGGCGATCAGCGAAGATCCTAGGCTGGAAAGGTAGGCCTCAGAAGCGAGAATGCCCGGCGTTCCACGCATCGCCTCATTCAAAGCGCCGACCAAGCCGCCCCGCTCACTGCCTCGCTTGCCGATTCGATCAAGAAAGTCCAGCACATCGCCTTCGATGCCTTTGAACGCGAACCGAGTCGTCGCCTCGTCCTCGAGATTGTGGGCCTCGTCGATAACTAGGTGCTCAAATGGGGGCAGGACGTGCCCACCGGTCGCGACATCAGATAGAAGCAGCGCGTGATTTACGACCAGAATATGGGCTGCCTCGGCGCGACGGCGAGCCCTGAGCAGAAAACAGGTCCCTTCGCGCACAAACGAGCATGAAGTCTGAATGCAGGCCGTGTTCTCAGCGGAAAGCTTGTTCCATGCCTCGTCAAAACTGTTGTGCAAACCCAATTCGGAGCGGTCACCGGTCTGGGTTGCACTCAACCACAGGAGAAGGCGAGCCTGGAGCCGCGCATCTTCTTTGTTCAGCGGTCCGGTGTGACGGGCCGCGGTCCAGCGTTGAAGGCAAAGATAATTGCGCCGGCCCTTGAGAGCTGCAACCCGCAAGGGCTCTGTTTCCCGTTTGGCGAGCAATTCCTGCACAACCGGCAGGTCCTTTTCAATCAGTTGCTCCTGGAGCCCGATAGTGTCGGTGGAAATGACGACGCGTTCACCACTTCGAATCGCCTGCAACGCGGCAGGCGCCAGATATGCCAGCGACTTTCCCGTGCCCGTGCCAGCCTCGACGATCAAATGATGCCCTTCCCCTAGGGCTTGAGCGACGGCGGCCGTCATCTTCTCTTGCTCAGGCCGTCGCTCGAAATCGGGAAAGTGCTCAGTCAGGTCACTCGCCTGGCCTAGCATCTCCAAGGTCTCAGAGATATCGATCTTTGTGTCAGGGCTTGTGGTGAGCGCGCGGCCTATTTCCTCCGGTTGCGCCAGGACAGCCGCGGTCAAAGGAGCGGGCGCGCCGGTCACAGCTTCAGCCGCGGCGACGACTTCACGAATCACAACCCCCACCGACCATTCGCCCGCCTCTGCCAACCGATCGAGTTCCTGCAGAATTCCCAGCGGCAAGAGCTCCAATCGGCTCCGCAGCGCCAAGAAAACACTGCGGGCAGCGTCGGCGTCGGCGCGAGCCCGATGACGCACTGGGAAATCAATGCCCAGATGCTCCGCAATCCCGCGCAGACTGTAGTTGGCGAGACCGGGAAGAAGGAGCTGCGCCATGTCCCACGTATCAACCACTTCCCCCGGTACCGAGATTCCAGCCCGAGTTAGGAAATTGATATCAAAGGCGATGCTCTGGCCAACAATGACGCTGTTTCCGATGAACTCAGCCAAGTCATTGGCGATGTCCGAGACGCTGGGCGCTGACGCCAATTCCGCGGCCTCAATGCCAGTGAGCCTCTCAATCTGGTAAGGCAACTTTTGCCGCGGACGAACCAGAGTGTTGTACTCCCCGAGCCCGTTCTTGAGGTCGAAGGCGATGGCGGCAACTTCGATTAGCTCGTCCTGATCAGAATCGAGACCGGTCGTCTCGGTGTCGATGGCGACGTAGCGGGTAGTCACCCGATCCCCCAGACTAATTATGAGAACAGATGCGCGACTTCAGCTGATTGTACTCGAGGAAAAAACCGGCAACAAGGCCGCTGCCCTAGTCAAATTTGCTCCAGTTCGCCATGTGCGGCATGAGCCACCCAAAAACCATCAAACCCACTAGCGCTGCCCCTATTATGAAGGCGCGCAAGCGAACCAAGATTATGGCAAATGGCGCTGTAACAGAAAGGAACAGTCCAAAAACCAAGATTGTGAAGGGCGCGTTCGCGCTGCCGAGAGCGCCTGATTCGCCATCCATGGCGAGCAAGATCAGACCGAGGATGATGCCAACAGCCGTCAGAATTAGTAAGAGACCAAAGTGCAGCAGGAAGGCTATCGCAATCACGCTGATTCCCGGAGGAAGTAGACGAGCGAGAACCTCACTACTGCTGCGTAGGAGGACGAGCCTCCATGCCAGCAGTGGTGCGGCAATGATCGAAATTCCGAACCCGCAGATGAAGCCAGCGAAAACTTGCGCCACTCTAAATCTCGCGGATCGCTAAGGCTTCATGACGGCTAAGGCTGTGACAGGCGAGCGTTCGCACACCCCACTCGCGATCCAGCTCTCGCAGCAGCAGGGTTGGAATATCGGCAAATGGCGACGGCGAGAAGAATCCAGGACCGCTTCCGGTCGCAAGCACGGCCAGCCCAGCCGTCCGGCACGCCTCCATTGCGCGAGCTAGCGGAGGAGCAATTTCTCCGATACGAGAATCAAAGGCGTTTTGCATGTCTGAATCGAGCAGCGGTAGGCCATTACGCAGACTCTCGGCCGCGATTTCGGTTCGCTCTCCGCTGGAAAAGTCGGCCGGCCTAAGAGTCGCATACATGCGCCGAGTCTTGTCTTCAATCACGATCGAAGAGAGAAACACGGTGAATTCCCCAACGTCGTAGTCTGGAAGAGGCTCCACCCGCTCTCCACGGCCTGTGACAAGCGCGGTGCCACCATTTAGAAAGAATGGAACGTCCGATCCAACACCCGAAGCGATGCTTTCCAAATTTGGTAGTTCGTACTCCAGGCCCCAAAGTTGATTGAGAGCACGAAGCACCGCCGCCGCGTCGCTGCTGCCACCACCCAAGCCCAAGCCCGCGGGTATGCCTTTATCGAGCTCAATCCGGGCTCCAAGGTCTGGTCGGCCCGCGGCCGCCTGGAGCGCAACGGCCGCCCGAAATGCCAGGTTGCGCGACCCTTCTAGCGGCACGCCAGCCAACTCCCTGCCGCCAACCTCCAGAGTGATCGACGGAGCTTCCGCAACCCTCACCAAGTCGTCGATATCGACGGCCTGCATTATCGAAGCGATTTCGTGATAGCCGTCGCCGCGGCGCTCCAGCACTTCGAGAGTCAGGTTCAGTTTGGCCGGCGCCAGCACCTCCAGCGTCATGCTGATGCCTCAACCTCACGGGCCAAGAGCAGCCAATCCTCAACTGCAAGTGCCCCGGGCCGCAAGTTCGGGTCGACCCCGGCACGCTCAACTAGACCCTGGACCTCAGCCACCGGCCGTTTCAGCCCGTCTGAAAGGGAATTTCGCAGGCGTTTTCGCGGCGCACTAAAGCCAGCCCGGACAAGACCGAAAAACGCCTCGCGATCATCCGGCATCACCAGCGGCTCCGGCCGAAGATCAAGCCGCAAGACCGTGGATCTAACTTTTGGCACCGGATAAAAAGCCCGCGGCGGGACATTAAATAAGTGGGTTGGCCGGGCATAAATTTGCATCGATACGCCGAGAATACTCAATCTCCCAGGGCTCGCGCATATCGCCTCGGCCACTTCTCGTTGGAGCATGATCACCAACCAGGCAGGCGCCGGCTGCGATTCGAGGAAGTGGCGCACGATTGCGACACCGGCGTTATAGGGCAAATTGCCCACAACACCAAAAGTCGCACCCGGCGGTAGACCGGCGCCAACCAGCAATTCCGCCGAGGAACATTTCAAAACATCAGCCTCGACTATCGTCACTCGTTCTTGGCGGTGCATTTCGCGCAGGCGGGCCGCAAGACCCATGTCCATCTCAACCGTGAGCAGCCGGGGTGCCACGCCCGCCAGACCGTCCGTCAGCGCGCCAAGACCGGGCCCAACCTCGATGAGGACGTCCACATTGCCGGCACTAGCGGCCCTGACAATCCGGTTGACTACTCCGCGGTCAACGAGAAAGTTCTGCCCAAGTGCCTTGGCTGGGGCAATTCCAGCCTCGCGGAGCTCGCGCGGACGGTGATTGCGCTTGGCGCGGCCGCGGCTGGAGCGATCAGGGTGCGAGGATATAAACGTCTGCCCATCCAGTAATCCAATCGACGCCAACGCCGTCCGGATAACCTAGGTCGATCATGTCGCCGATTATCCCCCCGCCTGTATCCAGAGCAATGGCAAATCCGTATCCCGGTATATACAGACGGGTTCCTAGCGGGATTACACTCGGATCCACCGCGACGATGCCCCGCGCGAGTGGCACGCCGCTGAAGGTAATGCCATAAGCGGGATGGGTATCAGGCTTACCGGAGCTGGCGGCGTTATACCAGGTCGCCCACATGTATTTGACGTTCACAACGTTGAGCTCACCCGCCGAAATACCAGATGCCTCAACCACTGAAGCCGCATAGAAAATCACTGTGTTTACCGGCTCAGGATCAAAGGATTCGCTAACCAGGGTCCGCTCAGTTTCGACACCGTCCTCAATAACGATTTTGTATTCCAAAACCCGAACCCCAGCCAAACCCACTACGCGCCGGGTTTCGGAGCCACTCAAGGCCTCGTCAGGAATGAAGACCGTCTTCTGGAGAACTTGCTCCCTTTCGATGAAGCTGCTGCCGGCCACGCGAATCAGACGGACGCTCATTCCATTTGTCACCGTCGAGCTGGCACTTGGTTCAACCCGGTCGTCTCCCTCAAGGATCAAACCAACCTCGCCCAAAGCTTCCGCGAGCGAAGCCGCGTGCGTATACATGACCTGGGTCCCGATACCGGTTTGCAGGCTGATCGCCTTGGCATGCTCGATCTGCACTTCCATTCCGGCTACGACCGGTGCCTGAGGTGATGGAAATATCTTGTCAGCCGGACCAAGCGTGATTCCCGCATCGCGCAAAGCGAGGTCCAAAGTCAATCGGCTGGATCTCAGGCTGATTGGCCGTCCATCAATTTTCACGGTCAACGCCACCGCGCGGAAAATAACAATCGAGATCTCTTCTTCGGGAACCAGGCGCTCACTCAAGCCGACTTCGGCGCCGTTGTAAACGATGCTGTCGTAAGGGCTCACTCTTAAGCCCATCTCATCCAAGAGCTCACTCACGGATACCGCGCGAGTACGCCAGGCTAGGGTCTGGCCATCGACATCTACCAGAACAGGAAGAGCACGCTCAACCAGGAGTCCACTTTCCGATTGAAAGATGACATCACCGGCCTGGGGATAAACTCCAGCGAGTTCAAGAAGCGCCAGCGTCTCGCTCTCGCGGCTTACAACGGCAACGGATCTCCCGTCCGCGGTGATCGAATGGCGTTTTGAAGGGAACACGGCAAAACTGAGAAGGGCAATTAGAGCGACCGAAATCAGGAGAGCAAAACGCAGGCGAGTGCGTGGGGAAGTAAGGACGACGGCGTAAATTACGCGGCTATCGCCGTCCTGCTCCGAGCGGGCGCGATTGCCTACCAGCCAATACGCCACAGCCCCCCCTCCTTGAGGCTAACGGACGCCCCGGGCAACCCGGGAGAAGTTATGGCCGTGCACCCGCTGTCGATCTGGATCCGGGCTTGCCGCCACTCGCCAACTCAAGCCAGGTTTTCCCGCGGCGCCCGAAGAATTCTACTTACCGCTGCTTCCTTCCGGACCTGACGGGATTCGCAGATCTTCGCCGCGCGGGAGCCGGCCTTCAACGCCACGTTGCTTAAGCAGTCCCCACATGCCTAGACCTCGAGTGGGAATTCAACCCCGCTATAGCGGGTTGCGGGTACAGGGCACCGCTAGCTCCCCGTCTAGCACGACCTCAAGGAGATTACCATATAGCTCAACCAGAGCGTCAAGTTTGATTCGGGGGTTCAATTCGGCACGATAACGTTAGGGTTCACCGGCGTTGGTGGACTGCCGCCGGTAAAGAAAGCCGTGAGATTTTGCACACACAAATCGGCCATTCGGGTTCGAGTTTCCAGCGTGCCGCTTCCGACATGAGGAGCGACCAGAACGTTGTCAAGTTTCAAAAGCGGGTCGTCGGCGCTGACTGGCTCGGACTCGAAAACGTCGAGGGCGGCGCCACCAATTTGGCGCTCACTCAGGGCATCAACTAGCGCCGCCTGATCTAGGATTGGCCCTCGCGCCGTGTTAATCAGCACGGCGTCAGGTTTCATCAATCCTAATTCACGCCGCCCGATCAGTCCTCGAGTTTCCGGCAAAAGGGGCAGGTGCAGGCTCAAGAAATCAGACTCGGCAATTAGATCCAGCAGATCCCGTGACTCCACAGCCAGCTCGTTCTCGGCTTTCGGCTTTGGCGAGCGAGATGCGTAGAGCACTCGCATCCCAAAACCCCGCGCTCGGCGAGCTACCTCAAGGCCAATCGACCCAAGGCCAACGATACCCAGCGTGGCACCACTCAAATCCCGGCCCAGCAAGAATGTAGGGTTCCAGGCCCTCCACTCTCTCTCGCGCACGAACCTATCGCCTTCGACTATCCGTCGGGCTGAAAGCCAGTATTAGGGCCAACATAAGGTCGGCGACCGCCTCCGTGAGAACTCCCGGAGTGTTGGTCACCAGGACACCGCTCGCCGCTGCAATATCTATATTGTCGTAACCGACGGCCAGGTTGCTAACGATTTTTAGCTTGGGAGACGCGTCAAAAAGCGCCGAATCGACTCGGTCCGGAAGCATCGTCAGAAGCCCGTCAGCTTCGACAGCCGCCTTTCGAAGATCGTCCGGAGACGGCGGATCTGCCAGCGGCCAAACCTCAACGTCTAAGGACTCCTGGAGCCGAGTCAGGCCGTCCCCCGGCAGCGCCCGAGAGACGAAGACCCGCGTCAACGCCGCCTAGCCCGCTACGTTTGCAGAGCGCAGTAGCGCCGTGGCTCGCTGGGCAATTGCATGGGCTAGAGCAAAAATCACCAACGCGCCGAGGACATGCAAGGCGCCCAGAAATTCACCCTCAAATTCGGTTGCCCAAAGCGGCTGCACGAGAGAAACCACCACGAACACGATCACGAGAACCAGCAAACGTAGAGGCGCGCGAGCAAACCAAGCCGCGGCCAAGATTATGAGCGGCGATAGCCACAACGCGGACATGCCAAAGCCCTCGTGAGCTGAGAAGCTCTCGCCCCCGAGGGAACCCAGCCCGGCAAGAAAAAACTGTACCGCGACACCCAGAACGTAAAGCCACGAGGCGGCAACCAAGATCCGGCGAGCTGACAACACGGGCTTCTCCTTCTTGCTTAGCTTTCGACCGGCCTCAAAACGCCCTTGAGCCAGCTGTCCAATCGCAGAGCGATCCCGGCAACCGCTTCCTCGTTGTAGAGAATACCCCAATGGCCCAGGTCGGGCACCGCCAGCGCGGTAGATCCAAGATAGGCGGCCACTTCTTCGCTGTACGCTGGCGGAATGGCGCCGTCTTGCTCACCGTAAATCACCATCGATGCACAATTAATAGAATCGGCCGGCACCGCAATACCGCGTTTACGCTGACGGCGAGCGAATCCGCTCTCTTGGGCGCCGTAGCTGCCCGCCAGCACCAGACCGGCCTGCTCTTCGTTTAAATCAAACAATGCCGCGCGTGATTTCTCGATATTTTCCGGAAAGATTCCGTACAGATCAGGCCCATAGGGCCCGCTCGGGGTCTGACGAACCTCATCACCCGGCGCCCGGCCGGCGACTTCGAGTGGTGGACTGGGAGCGATCAGCACCAGAGCCGGAGTTTCGCCGTGAGTTGCCGCGTACATCATTGCGAGAAGTCCGCCCATGCCCCAACCAATCAGCACCGGATGATTATCTTGTTGGGCGGCAATCTGGCGCGTAACCGATTCCACATCGGCAACGTAGTCTTCCATCGTCAAGGTGGCGTAGTCGACCGGGAGGCTACGGCCATGTCCGCGGAGGTCCAAGACGTTGACCTCCCAACCAAGGGGGGTCAGAAAACGCCGCCAAATATCCCAAACCCAGGCACCATTGGCCCCGCCATGCAAGCACAAGAGCGAAGGGATGGACACGAGAAGCCTCCAAGACTCAGAATGACCCGTTGGCATAAAGAGAGTTCTAGCATTTTAGCCTGACACGCGGCTCGGCAAGCCCTGACGCAAGCGCGGCCGGAAGGTCATCCGTCAATTGTTCGCGAATTGTTGACACATGCTAGGGCCTATGCTACGTTGCCGTCCGCTGGCGACTCTGGCTGGAGCAAGAGGGCCAGGTCTGGTATTGCCGGCGAATCTGGGGCCGCTAGCTCAATTGGCAGAGCAGGTGACTCTTAATCATCAGGTTCCAGGTTCGATTCCTGGGCGGCTCACCAGACAAATTTAATGCTTCGGCGATGACCTCGCCGGAGGGGAAGTGTCGGAATTGGTAGACGAGCATGACTTAGGATCATGTGCCGCGAGGCGTAGGAGTTCGAGTCTCCTCTTCCCCACCACCTCGGCAGGCAACGGAAACAGATACTAAGCGCGGTTTCAGTCTAATATCACGCATGTAGTAAATTGCTGACGGGTATGTCGCGGGATTAAGGGGGAATAATGGCGACGCTTCTTGAGGTGAAGGACCTAAAGACCTACTTCTATACAGAAGAGGGCGTTGTCAAGGCAGTTGACGGCGTGACCTACAACGTTGAGGAAGGTGAGACATTGGCCCTAGTCGGCGAAAGCGGCTGCGGCAAGAGTGTCAGCGCCATGGCCATGCTCCGCCTTATTCCGATTCCTCCCGGTCGCATTGTCGGTGGCGAGGTAATCTTTGAGGGCGACGACATCCTGAAGATGACCGAGAGCGAGGTCCGCAGCGTTCGCGGCAACCGGATCGCCATGGTCTTCCAGGAGCCAATGACATCGCTGAATCCGGTTTTGACCATCGGAAAGCAGTTGACCGAGTCACTTGAGCTGCACCTCAAGCTTGACAAGAATGCAGCGGTCGCGCGTGCTGTCGAGCTCTTGGAAATGGTTGGTGTCTCAGATGCCGACCGCCGCGTCAAAGATTATCCCCACCAGTTTTCCGGCGGTATGCGCCAACGCGTGATGATCGCCATGGCTATGTCATGTAACCCCCGTTTGCTGATCGCCGATGAGCCAACAACAGCTCTGGACGTGACAATTCAGGCGCAGGTTCTCGATGTCATGGCTCGGCTGAGCGCTGAATTCGGAACTGCCGTGATTATCATTACGCACAACCTGGGTGTTGTAGCGCGTTACGCCAATCGGGTGAACGTCATGTACGCGGGCAAGATCATTGAGTCGTCCACGGCGGAACTGGTCTACGGAGATCCCCGCCACCCCTACACCCTGGGCTTGCTCAATTCTGTTCCGCGCCTTGACCAGGGCACCGGTGAGAAGCTAATTCCAATCGAAGGCGTACCGCCAGACCTTGGCCAGTTGCCCGTCGGCTGCTCGTTTTACCCCCGCTGCAATTTCCACATTGACAAATGCCTTGAGGAATTCCCGCCTCTCCAGCTCGTTTCCGAGAACCACTATGCCGCCTGCTGGGTGGACGTGACGAAAGGTAACCCGAACGAAAATGGCAACTGAAGCAGTAGGTGGAAAGACGGTTGACGAGACTCTCGGCGATAATCTGATCTCCGTAGAAGGCTTGAAGATGTATTTCCCGGTTACGGCCGGGTTTCTCATCCAGCGACATGTATCAGACAACAAAGCCGTGGACGGCATCACATTCGATATCAAGCGCGGCGAGACCATCGGACTCGTGGGAGAAAGTGGCTGCGGCAAATCAACCACCGGTCGCGCAATCCTGCAGCTCTACAAACCAACGGAGGGTAAGGTCCGTTGGGAAGGAGAGGACCTGGTGCCACTGACGGGCAGCCAGTTGCGCCGGTTCCGGCGCCGGATGCAAATGATCTTCCAGGACCCTTATGCGTCGCTAAATCCTCGAATGTCGATTGGGGATGTTATCGGTGAGCCCCTGGTAATTCATGGCATGGGTAACAGCGCCGAGCGGCGTGAGCGTGTCGCCGAATTGATGCGTGTTTGTGGGTTAAATCCCTTCTACGCTAGCCGCTTCCCTCACGAGTTTTCCGGTGGCCAGCGCCAGCGCATCGGCATTGCCCGATCGCTCGCTGTTTCACCTGATTTCATCGTCGCGGACGAGCCAGTTTCCGCGCTAGACGTTTCGATTCAGGCCCAGATCATCAACCTCATGGAGGAACTCCAGGAACAATTTGGCCTGACCTACCTATTCATCGCCCATGACCTCGCGGTTGTCCGACACATCAGTGACCGCGTCGGTGTCATGTACCTCGGCAAGATGATGGAGCTGGCTGACCGCAACACGATCTACGACAACCCACTCCATCCGTACACCAAGGCTCTGCTATCGGCGGTGCCAATTCCGGATCCGGCGCTCGAGCGCCAGCGGGAACGCATCATCTTAGCGGGAGATGTTCCAAGTTCGCTGCGGCCGCCTCGCGGTTGCGTTTTCCATACGCGTTGCCCAATCGCGATCGACGAGTGCCGCGAGGAGGTGCCCGAGTGGCGCGAAATCGAACCACGCCACTGGGTTGCCTGTCATAGGGTCTAGCGAGTTAGGCCCGCGTCAGATAACATCAACGACGTCAATTGCCCGAACCGGAGCGACTGCGTCCAGATGTGAGTGAACAAGATCAAACCTTCGAACCCTTTGCGACAGAGGTCGCCTATATCCGCGTGAACGAAAAGCTCGTCGGACGGGTCGTAAAGAACCTGCGCGGCAACACGGACATCAATCTTCTAGATATCGCGGCCGGAACTGGCCTGATGACTTCTCTTACTTGGGACAGGCTCAAGGAGGAAGAGACCCACCTCAAGGCTACTTTGCTTGACCTTGATCTGCCAGCGCTGAAGGAGGCGCGCAGGGAAGTTAGGGCAGACGAAGCCGATTACATCTTCGCCTCGGCAGACCACATCCCGCTTCGGCCCGGTTTTGACGCCGCGATCTTTGCCAACTCACTGCACTTGCTGGACGAGACGGCGAAGGTAATGGCGCTCGATGAAGTCGGCAGAGTCCTCAAGCCCGGCGGACTGCTGGCAATCAACACAACCTTTTATGATGGGGCGTATCCGGAGGACAGCAAGCCGTTCTATAGCCGTTGGATCCGCCGCGCGATAGCTGAGTTGAGCCGGCGTTTGCCAAACCGGACGAAATCAGAAAAGGTCCAGGCAATGGAATTCCTGCCGAAGGAAACCTACATTGACCTCGTTTCCAGTGCTGGCTTCGTGATTCGAGAGATCCGCGAACGAAGAGTGCTCCTCAGCCAGGCCGCGGTTCGAGCGATAAGCAGCTATAGCGAGTTCGCCAAGGGTGCGCTGCACGCCACCGATGAGGATGCCGAAGAGGCCGCGCTGGCCCTCCAGGTGACTGTTCAGCAGGCTTTCCACGACCTGAAAATGAAGTACTTGCCGCGCAACTGGCTAGAGATAATCGCCGTCAAGGCCTAGTTCCAACCGCTAATCGAAGGCCGGTCGGTACTCCCGCATAACCAACTCGGACCGCCTTTCACTGCTATCACACGACCGGTCTCCGGCTTCGCGACGTTTTTCCTCGCCGAGTGAGCGCGACCCGGCTAGTGAAAGAGCCTCGCGGGTTCACGCCAAATAGCCCTCATGGCGTTTGAGAATCAACAGGGCGGGCGTGGCCTCATGCTAGGATGAAGGTGTATTGGACGTTCAACATATCCGCAATTTTTCCATAATCGCCCACATCGACCACGGAAAGTCTACCCTCGCAGACCGGCTCCTGGAGCGTACCGGGACCATCGGCGAACGCGAATCTACCGCTCAATTCCTTGACAGCATGGAGCTTGAGCGCGAGCGCGGCGTGACTATTAAGGCGAAGGCGGTCCGCATGAATTACACCGCCGCGGACGGTCAGCAATACGAGCTCAACCTAATCGATACCCCAGGCCACGTCGACTTCGCCTACGAAGTTTCACGCGCATTGATCGCCTGCGAGGGCGTGTTGTTGGTTGTCGATGCGGCTCAAGGCGTCCAGGCCCAAACCTTGGCCAACCTTTATGCCGCCTTTGAAAACAACATGACCATAATCCCAGTCCTCAACAAGCTTGACCTTCCCAACGCGGAGCCCGAGAGGGTTGCGGAGGAACTAGAGCGCCTGGTCGGCTTCGAAAAAAATGAGATCATGTACGCTTCCGCCAAGGACGGCACCGGAATCGACGAAATTCTCGAGGCTATCGTCGCACGCATCCCACCGCCCAACGGCGATCGGTCGGCGCCAACGCGCTCACTAGTTTTCGACTCAAAGTATGACTCGTACAAGGGAGTGATTACCTACGTTCGGGTTGTGGACGGTAGCATCTCCAAAGGACAGGCGCTCAGGCTGATGATCAGCAATCGGCGCGTAGAGCCGGTGGAGATCGGCATATTTTCGCCTGGCCTTACGCCAGTAGACAGATTGGAATGCGGTGAGGTCGGTTACGTCGCCACCGGCTTGAAGAGCATCCGCGACGCACGTGTCGGCGACACACTAACCGATGACGAAGTCCCAGCTCCTGAACCGCTCCAGGGGTATCGGGCGGCCAAATCGATGGTGTTTGCCGGCCTCTATCCCGCGGAGGCCAACGACTACAACCTCCTTCGTGACGCACTCGAAAAACTGCGTCTCAGCGACGCCTCCCTGACCTTTGAACCTGAATCAAGCGTCGCGCTGGGATTCGGCTTTCGTTGCGGGTTTCTGGGACTGTTCCACATGGAGATTGTTCAGGAACGGCTTGAGCGTGAGTATGATTTGACCTTGCTGTTCACAGCTCCCAGCGTCGAGTACCAAGTTACGCGAACCGACGGAACCGAAATCAGCCTCGACAACCCGGCGGAATTGCCGCCGCCCAATGAAATCGGTGAGATGCGCGAGCCTTGGGTCGATATCACGATCGTGCTTCCAAGTCGCTACGTGGGAGCGGCGATGGAACTTACGATTAATCGCAGGGGTGTGTTCAAGCGCATGGAATACCTTGATGCCAGCGGGGATGAGTCCCGAGTGCTCCTGGAATACCATGTTCCCCTGGGTGAAATCCTCACCGATTACTACGATCAGCTGAAGTCCCGCACCCAAGGATATGCGAGCCTGGACTACACCCTTTCGGGTTACGAGTCCGCCAAACTAGTAAAGCTTGATGTCTTGGTCAACGGCCAGTTGGTTGATGCACTGACCCTGATTGTCCACCCGGCCGAAGCTCAGGCCAAAGGGCGCGAGTTGGTTGATAAGCTGCGCCGCCTGATTCCTCGTCAGATGTTTGATGTTCCGATCCAGGCGGCGATCGGCGGACGGATTATCGCCCGAGAAACCATCCGTGCAATGCGGAAAAACGTGCTCGCCAAGTGCTATGGAGGCGACGTGTCGCGAAAGCGCAAATTGCTCGAAAAACAGATCGAGGGCAAGAAACGCATGCGGCGCGTTGGCAATGTAGAAATTCCTCAGGAAGCCTTCATGGCCGTCCTGAGTCTTGAGAGCTAAGAGAATAAGACGCTAGCAACTCAAAGCCGCTGGCGTCTTATCTCAGTGATTTAGAGAATTATTCGCTTTTTCCTATGCGGTACATTTTCGTGCCACAGATCGGGCATACGCCCTGGGTTGCCGGCTTGCCATTCTTCATGGTCACCGCAGTCGCGTCTTTCATTTCACGTTGGGTTCGGCACTTCAGACAGTAGGCCTGCATACTTGACTCCTTTTGTAGAACCACCTATTTGTTATATAGTCTACACACATTACTAACTTAAAGCTGCAAATCACCTGCATCATCAATCGTTTGCGGACTGCTGTCAAGCTTGAAATCAAGAAAAAGGGCTTAGTTTTGAAGTCCTTGTCGCTCTAGCGGTGGCTCGCTAGAATTGCTAAGTGCGGAGGGATCGCATAGTGGTCTAGTGCGGCCGCCTGCTAAGCGGTTATCTTGGGAAACCGGGATCCAGGGTTCGAATCCCTGTCCCTCCGCCAGAATTAACTCTCAGCCCAGGTATTGAGACCTCCGGATTCAGTCGAATCCTTGGTTCTCCCTGGGATGGACCAGCTTTTCTCGCTCAAATGGCATTTGCGGCTGTCCCCTGAAAATGGACTATTGGCCGAGTGGCAGAACTAACGCAGGTTTGCCGCAACCCGGGCAATACCTGCACCGAGTTCGCTGGCCAGGAGACCTGAAGCATCATATTCGTTCAAATAAAGGTCCGCTGCGGAGCTATGCAGGAAAGTTCCAAGTGCTGCAGCTTCAAATGGGTCAACGCCCTGCCCTAGGAGCCCGGCAATCGTGCCGGCAAGCACATCGCCGGTTCCCGCCGTCGCAAGGCCGGCGTTGGCGGAAGAACTGACCATGGCCCGGCCGTCAGGTTCAGCGATTACCGTGTGTGCGCCCTTCATTACCACGGTCTGTCGCCATTCTTGCGCCCTGCCGCGAGCCAATGCCACTCGATCGGCCTGCACATCGGCGACCGTCATGGCAGCAAGGCGAGCGAATTCACCGGGATGCGGCGTAAGCACGGCGCCTGAGTGTAGTAGTGAGGGCCAATTAGGAACCTTTGCTAGGCAATTGAGCCCGTCAGCATCGATGACTGTCTTGATTGAAGCCACGGCTGGATCACTTAAGACGCCCCGCACCAAGGCTTGAGCATTGGCTGACTGGCCAAGTCCTGGGCCAAGCAGCAGCACATCGTAGGAAGCCATGGCCCGCACCACAACATCGCCAGCGCCACTCCCAACGCTGCCGTCCGATTTCGGCAGCGGCAAATAGGTCACTTCCGGCAACTGGGCAGCCGCGGCGGCGCGCACCGGTCCGATCGCGGCTAGCGTGACTAATCCGGCACCGGATCGCAATGCTCCAAGGGCCGCTAGCGCAGCGGCTCCGGTGTAATTCTCTGAGCCGGCTACGATAAGAACGCGGCCGAAGGTCCCTTTGTTAGATTGGCCCGAACGCTCTGGCAATTGGTCTCGCGCCCAGTCCGCCGTAAGCAGGCTGGTTTCGATTGCGTCGCCGAAAGTATCAGCCAGGCCTAAATCGAGGACCCGAACATTTCCGGCATAGCTCGATCCGGGCCAACTGTACAGCCCGAGTTTCGCGAATCCAAGCGTGAGAGTCACGTCAGCCCGCGCCGCTCCCGGATCCGTCCCTCCGGTATCGGCATCGACACCGCTGGGCAGGTCAATAGCAAAAAGTGGTGAACGCCGGCTTCCCAGGATCGCAAGGGCTCTGGCGATCAAGCCTCCAAGCGGCCGCAACCTCCCGGTGCCAAGCACAGCATCAACAATCGCATCGGCCCGCTCAACAGACTCAGCAAATGAATCAAGGCTGGCGTCTTCTGGCAGATAACTGACTTCGAGATCTCGCGACATTAGTTCAGAGAGAATCGCATCGTCCGCGCTCCGAGGAGATAGGAGATAGACGACAACTTCTGCGCCTGCATCATGCAGATGACGAGCCGCCACCAGGCCGTCTCCGCCATTGTTACCCGGTCCAGCCAGCACAACGACCCGCCGTGCCCGAGCACTGCCAAGGTGACCCTGGATCGCCTTGGCTACCTCACGCCCCGCCGTCTCCATGAGGGCCGCTGGTGTTTCCCCGGCGGCAAAGACCGACTCCTCAATGGCTCGCATCTCGGTTCCGCTAACCAGCTTCACAACCAGACCAACCCGCTACAGGAGGCCACGGCGTGAGAGCCGGTCAATCAGCGCCACCCGAGCATTTTCGAGGTCGATTGGCGGCCCGCTGCAGGGTGCGACAATGAAGGCCAAGGCCATAAGGTCGCTGTGCGTCATGCTGACCTCCGGCTGGCCGAGCCCGATCGCCTCGGCGCGCGCCGCGGCGCGGCCATGGAGATAAACCAGCGGCTTGCCGCGTCGATCGGGAAGAATCTCGATTTCGCGCCAGCCGATGCCGCGGACACCAGTCCCCAGTGCCTTCATCATTGCTTCTTTGCCGGCAAACCGAACCGCGAGTTCCGGCACCCGGCCGTGGCAATAGGCTATCTCCAACTCCGTATACACCCGGCGTAAGAAACGCTCCGGATGCCGCGAAAGAACCCGCTGAACCCTGTCAATTTCGATAGCGTCGACTCCGGCGGCAAGGGATAGCATGCTAGAGATTCTAACAACCTCGCCGCTTCAAGCCGAGGGCTCGCGGATAGAACAAGCCTCGATTATGCTAAGCTCATGACAGCTCAACTCATCGATGGGTTGGCGATTTCGGCAGACATCCGCGCCGAATTGAAAGACAGGGTCGCTGAGCTCAAGCGCCAAGGCATCGACCCTGGCCTAGCTTTTGTGATCGTCGGAGACAATCCGGGCTCGATCGCCTACGTTCGCAGCAAAGCACAGGCCTGCGAAGAAACCGGCTTGCGTTCGGAGACTTTTCGGCTGCCGGCCACAACATCACAGGCCGAATTGATCGATCTCGTTGAGACTCTAAATCAGGACCCTTCTTGGCACGGTATGATCGTTCAGCTTCCTCTTCCATCGCAAATTGATCCGAATCTGATCGCGACCGCGATCGACCCCGACAAGGATGCGGATGCGCTGCATCCCATGAACTTGGGCCGGATGCTGGCCGGAATGCCGGGGCCCAAAGCCGCAACCCCATCCGGCGTTCAGCAGCTTCTCCTCAGGTCTGGCAACGACCCCGCAGGGAAGCACGTGGTTATCGTTGGCCGGTCTAACATTGTTGGCAAGCCGTTGGCAGCCCTACTAATGCAGAAGGCAGTTGGATCAAACGCCACCGTAACCGTCTGTCATACCGGCACGCCGGACGTCGCCTTTCACACGAAACAAGCCGATATTATCGTGGCCGCGGCTGGTGTCATTAAGGCCATCACAGCGGACATGGTGATGCCTGGAGCCGTGGTCATTGACGTCGGCAACAACCGCATCGCGGACCCAACCCGCAAGAGTGGCTCGCGAATGGTTGGCGACGTTGACTTCGAGGCTGTGAAGGAAGTCGCCGCATGGATAACACCGGTACCCGGTGGCGTCGGTCCGATGACCGTCACGATGCTGCTCGCCAACACGGTCGACGCGGCGGAACGTCAGTTGACGGCTTAGCACTCCGCGAGTCAGAGTGCCAGGCACGCTTGTCAATTCAGCGCCGCTCAGATAGAATTTTCCTTGTATGCGCCCCCAGGAGGGCGCATCTCCGGTAATAGAGGAACGCGGTCGAGTGCCAACCTACGCTTACAAATGCACGGCTTGTGAAAACAGCTATGAAACCAAGGAGAGTTTTGACTCACCTCCTCGTCAGCCGTGCCCTGTCTGTGGCGAGGTTGCTAAGCGCGTTATCTTCCCGCCGCCAATTGTTTTCAAGGGCAGCGGCTTCTATGTTACGGATAGTCGCAAAGGCGAGAGCACAACCGTGACCTCCGAAGGCGGCGCTTCTTCCGCGGATTCGTCAGCATCTTCGAGCAACGGCGACACCAGTGGCAGCGCCAAGACGGAATCTGCCGCCACTCCTACCCCGACACCGGCCAAGACCGGCAGCGACGACGCCTAGCCCCACCGCCTCGCCTCAATGAGGCTGGTAATTCAGCGAGTCTCACATGCCTCAGTGCAGATTGGCGGCCAGACAATGGCCTCCATCGATCATGGCCTTCTGGTCCTGCTGGGCATCCACGAATCAGATGATTCCGCCGAGGCACGACGCCTTGCCGCCAAAACCGCTGAGCTACGCGTTTTTTCCGATTCCGAAGGCCGTTTCAACCTGTCTCTTACCGATGTCGGAGGATCTGCGTTAGTCGTGAGCCAGTTCACGCTCTACGGCGATGTTCGCCGCGGGCGCAGACCTAACTTCGCCGCCGCGGCGCGGCCCGAGGTTGCTGAACCTCTAGTCGAAGCCTTCATCGCAGCTTTGTCAGGCCACGGCATCAACGTGGATCAAGGACGCTTTGGCGCCAAGATGGATGTTGAGCTGGTCAATGACGGCCCGGTGACCATAGTTATCGATAGCAAGGACCTCGACCAGCCTCGGCGCTCAGGCGGCTGAGAGCTCGCTCAGCCAGCGGCAGGATGCCTGACCAGACTTTCACCCTTAGTGGTAAGTTCTTGAAGCCTATCGGCCGTCTGCTGTTCGGTCTGAGCCGAGCTATCGATGGTCGAGCCCGCGAAGTGGCCGGCGGCTAGGAAATCCGCGTGCACTGAGGCGACTCGTTCCGGTTTTACGCGGCCCTCGGGCCGGCCTCGATTGCGTGCCTGGCAGACTTCGATACTGGGCAGAAGACGGACAAAGTGCAGCGGGTCCTCACGAACCTTTAGCAGATCCAAATAGCGGTCCAAATCCGCCGGCCAAATAACGACATCGTCGATGATCACGGCGATACGCTCTCTAACAAAGTTTTCAGCCAGATCACAAGCGTTACGCGTGGCTAAAGCCTGCTGCCGCTCAAAGCCAGGTTGTCCCGGGGCAACATAGCCAGTCGGCGTGATGAATCGTCGCAGGACGTTAACCTGAACGTGCGCCACGCGGTCATAGCGTTCGGCAAGCGCCTCCGCGACAGTTGATTTGCCGGCACCAGGTGGCCCTGTCAGGATCAATACATCAGGCAAGGATGGTTTCGATGTCCAGACTGATGTCGATTGATTGAGCAGAGTGGGTCAATGACCCTGAGGACATTATGTTAACTCCCGCTTCGGCGACCGACCTGGCATTGGCAATGATCACCCCGCCCGAAGCTTCTGTTAGAGCACGGCCAGCGACCAAATCAACCGCCTCGGCCATCTCTGCAGGGTTCATGTTGTCCAGGAGGATGATGTCCGCTCCTGCATCAAGGGCAGCTTCTGTTTCGGCCAAATTCGTCACCTCAACCTCGATCTTCACAGTGTGCGGGGCGCCGGAGCGCGCCGCCGCAATCACATCGCCAATCGAAAGGCCGCGCGAGCGGCCGGCGGCAATGTGATTGTCCTTGATCAGGATTCCGTCGCCGAGATTGTAACGATGATTGGCGCCACCACCGGCACGGACAGCGTAGCGCTCCAACAGCCTCAGGCCTGGCGTCGTCTTCCGCGTATCGACGACACGAGCCGGCAGGCCGCCAACCGCGTCTACAAGCGCCCTGGTGGCCGTTGCCACGCCGCACAAGCGCTGCAAGAAGTTAAGCGCTACCCGTTCCGCGGAGAGGATTGGCGCCAGCGGCCCCTCGACTTCGGCAAGCTGCCGGCCGGCTTCAAAACTCTCGCCGTCACTTAGCTTGGGCCGAAACTCGATTCGGTCATCCAGCGCGGCAAACGCGGCTTCGGCAACCGGCAAACCGGCCAAAATTCCGGTCTGCTTGGCCAAAATAACACCCCGCCCAAACTGATAGCCGGGAACCGTCGCCTGCGTCGTTATGTCCCGAAAGGCGCCGTCTTCGCTCAACGCGGAGCGTACAAGATCTCGGACCTCGACCTGATCAAGCCCATGAGAATTCATTGCTTTGCCTCCGAAACCCTAGCGCCAGCAATTTGAGCCGCACCCTAAGCCAACCGAAATCAGGCATCACGGCAATAAACGATGTGGCGCTGCCAGTCGTCATTAGAGTCGGGGAAATCGGTGCGGTAATGCGCTCCCCGGCTCTCCTCCCGCATCAGAGCCGCTTCTGCCATTAGCCTGCCGGTGAGCCCCAAGTTGTTCAGTTCCTGGGCCGGCCTGTCAAGGGTTTCGATTGCTGCGCACTCCCAAGCCGCCGTGAGTCCAGCCGCTTCAGCTAGACCCGTGCCATCGCGAACGACGCCAACCTTCTCCCACATCAGCGTCTGAAGGTCGGTCAGGCTAAGAACCGCCTCAGCCACCGGCAACGGCCGGCCAAGCGCGCCGGCATCGGGCGAGCCTGCGGCTTCTGCGGGCCGCCTCGGTCTTGATTCTGCAGTGGTGCCGCACTGCGACAAACGGACGCCGGCGGCGTCAGTTTGTGTGGGCCCACGTTCATCGTCAAGCGTGCGCTCGATCGTGCGCTTGGCAAATACCACGGTTTCCAGCAGCGAATTGCTGGCGAGCCGGTTTGCGCCGTGTACTCGAGTGCAAGCTGTCTCACCGCAGGCGTAAAGGTTGGTGATATTGGTCTCCCCCCAGGAATTGGTGCGCACGCCACCCATCATGTAGTGCGCCGCCGGTGACACCGGGATCAAGTCCGTGGCCATATTGAGGCCGTGCTCAGCGCAGACCCGCATGATCTGCGGAAATCGCAGTGCGATCCGCTCCGGTGACAGGCCGGTCACGTCCAGATCGACGTGATCGGCGTTTAGCGCGGTCATCTCCGAAACTATGGCGCGCGCCACGATATCGCGTGGTGCCAGCTCGGCCCGTGAATCATAGTCCGGCATAAAGCGCCGGCCTTCGCTATTGAGCAGAAATGCACCCTCGCCACGCACCGCCTCCGAAATCAAAAACACGGGCGCGCCCGCCAACCGCAACGCTGTCGGGTGGAATTGCATAAATTCCATATCCATGACTTCCGCTCCGGCACGATAGGCAAGCGCAACACCATCGGCGGTTGCACCGGAAGGGTTGGTTGTCGCCTTGAATAGCTGTCCGCAGCCGCCGGTGGCCAAAATCAGATGATCACAGGAGAAGTCTTCTCTGACATTGGTTCGAGAATCTAGCGCGGCGAGTCCGGTGGCTGCGCCCGCTTCAGTGTGTACCTCCAAGGCCTGGCTGTGCTCCAGCAGGGTCAGGTTTGAATGACGTACGATTTCGCTCAGGGTCAACTCAATGTGAAACCCGGTGGAGTCGCCGCCGGCATGCAGAATGCGCTCTCGACTATGGGCACCTTCACGACCCAAGGCCATGGCTCCATCCACACTGTCGAACGGCACGCCAAAACGAATCAGATCGGCTATGCGTCCGGTGGCGTCATCCGTGAGGATTCGCGCGGCTTCCTCGTCAACCAGGCCTGCGCCGGCTTCGAGCGTGTCATGAAGGTGGAGTTGCGGATTGTCATCCGGACCGACGGCTGCAGCGATACCACCTTGAGCGTATTTTGTATTGCTCTCTTCAACGCTGCCCTTGGTTAAGACGAGCACACTGCCATGCTCGCGAGCGACTAAGGCCGCGAAGAGCCCGGCAATACCGGAGCCGACAATGATGTATTCAAAGTGGCGCATCTGAACCCCAGACCGACTTAGTGTCACTATGACACTAAGTTTACGCATCGTAGCAGTGGCTAATTGGGCTGTCAATCGAAGGTCAAGTGAACGAGTGCGGCGCGGCTATAATCGGACGGAGACGAGGAGCAAAGCATGACGCAAGACATTCCGGTATTGGAAAGCGGAGATTTGCCCGCGGCGGATGTAAAGCGCCTCTTGGAAGAGAGGCTTCTGCCAAAGCTCTGGCCCGATGCGGCGATCGAGTCCCTGGAAATTGGCCGCCGCCGCTTTACGCCGGGCAAGGAATGCACCGTCTCCGGCTCAATCAACCTGAGTGGTGTTACCGGTGAGGAAACCAGCCCTCGCTTCGTTTTGAGCTTTGTGCGCAGGAAGACCCTGGCCCGGATGCGACGCAAGGTCAAACGGGTACCGGGCAGCAAAGAACCGATCATCACCGACACCGACTCCGGGCTGCTAATCGAAGTTTTCCCAGACGATTGGCGACTCCTGGCTCTACGTTCGGCTTTGAACGCTTCAGAAGCGGCTCAGCGTCTGGAACCACTCCGCTCTGAGGGAAACCCAGAGGCCGAATTGAAGCTGCTACGTTACCGTCCTCACATGCGCGCGCTGATTAGTTACATTTTTCGCGATCCGCGCGGCGAAGCGGTGTTGGACAGCATCGGAAAAATCTACGGAGAGGAAGATAAGGCGGAGGACACCTGGAATGCGCTGGAATCGCTGGCGAAGCAAGCCGCTCCAACCCTGGTAACGCCAAAGCCTCTTCACTACGTGCCGGAATGGCGCATGGTTGTGATGGAGCGTGTACCTGGAAGGCCGCTTCTTCCGCTTCTCCTCAACAGCCCAAATGAAGAAGCACTTGCCGCCACGCGGCTCACGGCTCATGCCCTAGCTCGGTTTCACCGGTTCGATTTGGCGAGAGAAGACACGCGCTTCCTAGCAGACGAACTGATCGAAGTGCGCGACCAGGCCAACAAGTTCAGCCCCTTGGCCGGTTGGCTTAGCGATGAAGCTCTGCGCCTAATGGAAACCGCCGAGGCCGTTGGCGGCAAACTTGGCCAGGTTCCAACCTCACTCGTGCATGGCGCTTTCAAGCCAGAGCAGATGATCATCGGAGAAACCAGTGCCATTATCGTTGACTTGGACGGAACAGTGCAAGGCGATGCCGCTCTCGACCTCGGCAACTACGCCGCGAAGCAGTTCAAAGATGCTCGCGATCCAAGCCGTGCTCACCTTGACACGATGGGACAGGCCCTAATCGAAGACTACTTGAGCGAGAGCACGGATCCATCGATGCCGCTCCGCTGCCGCCTGTTTGAGTCAATTGCTTTGACTCGCTTGGCGTTTCCGTGAACTGCATACGGAGCGCCGTGATCTCGCGGGCACGAGAGCGCATGGAAAAGGTGGTATGAAATGACGGCAGAAGAAAAGATCACTACTCTTGGGCTAAATCTCGCCGCCGCGGCGGCTCCGCTTGCCAACTACGTGCCCGCCGTGCGAAGCGGCAACCTCGTCTTTCTCTCCGGGCAGGTACCGGTGCAAGAGGATGGTACCAGGGTGACCGGTAAGGTTGGAGCCGACCTCGACGTGGACCAGGCATATGCGGCCGCCCGCCTCTGCGCTGTGGCCCTTTTGGCGCGACTAAAAGCCGAGATCGGCAGCCTAAACCGTGTCGTCCGCATCGTTAAAGTGAATGGCTATGTCAACGCCGTTCCCGACTTTGGTCAACAGCCCGCCGTTGTCAACGGAGCGTCTGACCTTCTAGTCGAAGTGTTCGGCGATTCGGGCCGCCATGCCCGCGCGGCGGTCGGCGTTGCCAGCCTGCCTTCCGGTGTCGCAGTGGAAATTGAAATGATCGCTGAGGTGGAATCTTAGGCTGCCGAAGGGCACCACAGGGTCCGCCGGCTAAACCACCGTGAGCATTCGGTCCAGCGCTATCTTTGCCTGCTGAGCAGTGTCCTCATCGACTTCGATCTGGTTGACCAGATCGCCTTTGGCAAGCCGCTCTATCGTCCAGCAAAGATACGCCGGGTGAATGCGGTACATCGTCGAGCAGGGGCAAACGACAGGATCTAGGCAGAATACCGTCTTATCCGGGTTTTCATGCGCCAAGCGGCTGACTAGGTTGATTTCGGTACCGATTGCGAACTTTGTACCCGCCGCCCCTTCGGAGACGGTTTTGACGATAACCTCGGTCGAGCCGCTGAGGTCAGCGGCCTGCACAACTTCGTAACGGCACTCGGGGTGAACGACAACGGTCACGTCCGGGTACTTTGACCGTGCCGTATCAATCTGGTCGACGGTGAACCGCTGATGAACCGAGCAGTGTCCCTGCCAGAGGATGATGCGGGCCTGTGCCAACTCCTCTGGGGTCATGCCGCCGAGAGAGCCAAACGGCTTGTTGTAGTTCCAGAGCTTCATCTCGTCGAGCGGCACACCCAGCTTTGCGCCAGTGTTGCGGCCGAGATGCTGATCCGGGAAAAACAGAACCTTCTGCCCACGCTCAAAGGCCCACTTTAGGACGGCGGGAGCGTTACTTGATGTGCAGACGATGCCGCCGTGCTGGCCGCAAAACGCCTTTAATGACGCAGCTGAATTCATGTAGGTGACCGGCACAACACCTTCAGCCACTCCGGCTTGTTCTAGTTCATCCCAGCAGGCGTAGACATCATCCGGGTCGGCCATGTCAGCCATCGAGCAGCCGGCGGCCATGTTCGGCAGCACTACTTTCTGATGAGCCCCACTGAGGATATCCGCCGCCTCGGCCATGAAATGAACGCCGCAGAAGACAATGTACTCAGATTCCGGATGCTGAGCCGCCCATTGGGCAAGCTTGAAAGAATCACCGCGAATGTCGGCGAACTGGATAATGTCCTCGCGCTGGTAGTGATGGCCAAGTACTATCAATCGCTCGCCGAGCCGCGCCCGGGACGCCGCGACACGATCAATCAGCTCCTGGGCACTCAAATCCCAGTACTCACGCGGGATGTCCTGCTGCCAATATGCGAATGAAGTCTCTTGAGAGAGGGGCAGAGTCTGGAGCCCCGTGTCAGTCTCACAGGCGATCCCGGCGAGCGGGATCGCGTCTTTGGTCGGTGTCGTCATGACGCCTGCCTTCCTGTCCCAGGTACTTAGTGTCATATATACACTAAGTGTTGTGCCATGCTACCAGCGGCCATGAAGGCTGTCAAGAAGGCGCTTCCGTCCCGCGAGGCACGCTGCCCAGAGCAGGGTTCGGTGCTCTCGCAAGAGTCCACTGTCCGGCGCCCATGAGAACCTATATGGATGACGGCATGGGTGATAATGGGCAAAGAATATGAATGACAGTAGGGGTGGTCGTCGCGACGTTGGCGGCTCTCGCAGTCGTGGAGAAGGGCCTGACTCGCGGCCTCAACGCCCGGCCTGGCCCACTTTCAAGCGCGCGGTTGGGCTGCTCGGTCAGCACAAACCAGCCCTCATCGCCTACCTAGGGGCGATTACAGTCGTATCGCTGGTCGGGCTGGCGCCCCCGCTTCTGATCCGCGGCATCATTGACAATGCGATTCCAAGCGACGACGGCGGTCAACTAAATCTCCTCGTACTAGCAATGCTCGTTTTTGTTCTGGCTGGGGCGCTGCTTGGGGTCCTGCAGTCTTTCCTCAGTAACCTCGTGGCCCAAAGCGTAATGTTTGACCTACGCCGGCGGCTCTACAACCACATTTCTGGCATGTCCATGCGCTGGTTCACCTCAAATCGGGCCGGTGATGTGCTCTCGCGGGTCAGCAACGACGTCGGCGCAATCCAGAACGTAATGAGCGAGACCTTCGGCAGCCTCCTGGGAAACCTCATTACGCTCGTCAGCACTCTAGCGCTTATGCTTTTCCTCGACTGGCGCCTGGCCCTGTTCTCAGTGGCCTTCCTTCCCTTGTTCCTCCTCCCGGCCCGGCGAGTAGGAAATTTGCAACGCTCTCTACAGCGCCAGACCCAAGAGCACATGGCGACGATGAACTCGCACATGCAGGAGACGCTCTCCGTGGACGGCGCCCTTTTGGTCAAGACTTTCGGCCGGCGGACCGACGAAGAATCCCGATTTGAAAAAACGGCGAGCGAGGTTCGCAACTTGACGATCCGGCGGGCGATGATCGGTCGTTGGTTTTGGATGGCTATCGGCTTGTTCGGATCGATTGGCCCGGCGGTCGTCTACTGGTACGGTGGCCACCGCATCATCGGTGGGGATGCATCGCTAGGAACCGTGGTTGCTCTGGCAGCATTGCTGCCCAGACTGTTCGGTCCGATTTCGTCCTTGCTAAATCTCAACGTCAATGTCCTCAGTTCCCTGGCGCTTTTCGAGCGAATTTTTGACTACTTGGACCTCGATCAAGAAATCAAGGAAAAGCCAGACGCGGCCGAACTCCACAACGCGAAAGGTCACGTGGAGTTTCGTGATGTCGACTTCGCCTACACAAGCGGCCAAGACGTACTTCGCCACGTTTCCGTAGAAATCCATCCCGGGCAGTTCGTTGCGCTGGTGGGAGCCACGGGTGCTGGCAAGACAACCTTCGTCAACTTGCTCGTGCGCCTTTACGATGTTACCGGCGGGCATGTTTTGATCGATGGAACCGACGTGCGTGAGGTGACGCTTGAGTCACTGGCTCAAACGATCGGCATGGTGGAGCAGGAGCCGTTTCTCTTCCATTCGTCGATCGGCGACAACCTGCGTTACGCACGCCCGGAGGCCACGGATGATGAGATCGAGGCGGCAAGCGGCGCGGCCGGAATTCACGACTTCATTGCCAGCCTACCCGACGCTTACGACACGGTGGCCGGCGAGAAGGGCTACCGGCTCTCTGGCGGCGAGAAACAGAGAATTGCAATCGCACGCGCTCTGCTGAAGGACCCGGCGATCCTTGTCCTTGATGAGGCAACTTCAAGCATCGACACCATGACCGAGGCGGTGATCCAGAAGGCGATCGAAAACGTCAGCCGCGGACGCACGGTGGTTGCTATCGCACATCGCCTATCCACAATTCTCGCCGCTGATCTGATCCTGGTTCTCGAGGGTGGGCGCATCGTGGAGACTGGAAATCACACCGGCCTTGTCGCGGCCAACGGTTACTACGCGCGCCTTTACGCTGGCCAGTTTCAAACTAAGATCGACGAATCACCGGCTCTCAGCGCCGACTAGCGACTCACCCAGCCAAGCCGAGGGCCAGAACTTTTAGAGGAACATCGGTTGGCGCGAAGTGAACTCATAAAGCTCGGCTGGCCGATGGGCACCCCTGGCAACGGTGCGCCCTGTAGGCCGGATGATCTCTTGAGAGAGCATCCGCCGCCGGAAGTTTCGCTTGTCAAAAGCTCGGCCAAAGGTCGACTCGTAGACAGATTGCAGCTCACTCAGGGTGAATGACTCAGGCATCAGGCTGTAGGCAACGTTTGTGTACTCGAGCTTGTTCCGTAAGCGAGTGATCGCGTATTCGACGACTTTGCGGTTGGTAAAAGCCAGCTCGGGAAGCTCCGAAACATCAAACCAGGCCGGTTCCCAAGCGGTCTCGGCGCGCAGGCGGACCCGATTGGTGTCAACCAGGGCAAAGTAAGCTGTTGTTACCGAAGAACCAATCCCGGCCTCAGTTCCTTTAGCATCGAGGTCATCGAATGTGAATAACTGCTCGAGATAGACGTCGTCGACGCCGGTCTCCTCACCCAACTTTCGCGAGGCAGCATTCGAAAGCGACTCTGAAGGCAAAAGCTGGCCGCCCGGCAGGGCCCACCAGCCGATGAAAGGCGCCCCACCGCGGCGAATCAGCAGTACGCGCAGCCCCTCGGAAGTAACTGTCAGAATCACAACCACAACGGCAATCTGCATCGAAAGATGTTAACAGGGAATCAAGCCTGAACCGCCAAGGGGTTTCTTTCTCGCGGTTTCGAGGGCCCGGGCCTACTGGCAGGCCTCGGATTTCTAGACAAGCAGAGTCAGAGAGTCAGCCGTCGTGGTGCCCTGCAAAGACCAGGCCGTGGACCGTTCGATCTGGACGCTTACACACTCGCCCACGCTTGCGTCTCCGGCGAAGTGGACGAGCTTGTTGGAACGGGTTCGCCCTTGCCAACGGCCATCACGCTTGCCCTCGACCAGTACCTCTTGCTCGGTTCCTTCCAGTTTGCGATTGAGACTTGCCGCTATCTCTCCCTGGGCCGCCTCGATTGCCTTGAGGCGTTCGCGCTTCACTTCTGGCGAAACGTCGTCTTCCAGCCGCCGGTAAGCGGCAGTGCCGGGTCGCGGCGAGTAAGCAGCCACGTGCACCTTGTCAAAGCGAATTTCTTCCAAAAGCCGAAGGCTGGCTTCGAACTCGGCGTCGGATTCGCCACAGAAGCCAACAATGACATCGGTAGTAATCGAGGCGTCTGGCATCAATTGACGGATCAGGTCAACTTTTTCCCGGTACTCAGAAATCTTGTAGCCGCGCCGCATCCGTTTCAATTCGGAATCCGATCCGGCTTGAAATGGAATGTTGAAAAATTCGCACACTTTGGGCAGGTCTCGCACCGCCGAAATTATTTTTGTCGTCATGTCCTTCGGATAAGAGGTCAAAAATCGTATTCGCTCCAAATTGGGCAAGTCATTCAGTTCGTTCATGAGGTCAGCCAGGTCTGGCTTTTCGGCCAGGTCGTGGCCATAGGCTTCCACCGTCTGGCCAAGCAGCGTCACTTCGCGCACTCCTTGGTGAACCAGGTGGGCGACCTCGGTCTTAACATCCGCCATCTCGCGACTAGCTTCTCGTCCGCGGCGAAAAGGAACGATGCAATAGGTGCAAAATTTGTCACAGCCGTGGATTACCGGTACATAGGCCGTGGGGCCGGTCGGATTCGGGAAAGTTGCCGGCCAAAACTCGCCGCCACTATCGTCAGTTTCGCCGATCGTCTCGAAGATGCCCTCGAAAGCCTGTGGCCGAGCAAAATGATCAACGTAAGGAAAACGGCGGCGTAGCGCATCATCATTGGGGCCGACCATGCAACCCATCACCACAATTTGGAAGTCACTACCCTTGCGTCGGAGAGCATTCAAACGGCCAAGCTTGCTTACGGCCCGGTGTTCTGCGCTTTCTCGAACAACACAGGTGTTTACGACAACCAGGTCCGAATCTTCCGGCTTTTCAGCCGGCCGCCAGCCAAGCTGATCGAGCCCACTGGCCAGCTTGGCTGAATCTGCCACATTCATCTGACAGCCTTCAGTCCAAATATGGTATTGCTTCGTCGTCATGAGCCAATTCTATCCTCTAGCCGGCTGAGAGGCCATGCGGCCTGCGCAGTCTGAGTCCATACCAAGACGAAGCGCATCGGCAGAAGGCAAGTCGCCTGACTTCGGGACTAGAGGAAACGTGGTCAGCCGCTGCCCGCTAGGCTACGCCGGCGAAGTTCGTTCGCTTGTTGCGAACGTAGTCGACGAGGATGTATTCGCCAAGATTATCTGGAGTTGTATAGAAAACGCGGCCCTTATTCATCTTCGCCATCTGGTTTACGAATTCCTTGAGGTGCTGGTTCCGGTCCAGCATAAAGGTGTTAATCGTGATGTTCTTCTGCGTGCATCGCCTCACCTCTTTGAGGGTCTCGCGGATCGTGATTGGGCTCGGCGGATAGGCAAAATAGGACCTCCCTCTCTCCAAGTGAGCGGTCGGCTCGCCGTCAGAAATCATGATGATTTGACGCGTTTCTGTGTTGTGTTTGGCGAGAAGGGTCTGAGCCATGATTAAGGCGTGATGCATATTTGTGCCCAAAACCGATTCGTCCCAGCGAACATAGGGCAACTGCTCCGGCTTTAACTCTCTGGCGTAGGCTGAAAATCCGATTATGTAGAGTGAATCACGAGCAAACTGGGTGCTTATCAGGTTCTGGAGCGCCATGGCGACCTTTTTGGCCGCTTGAAAACTGCCGCGTAGGGCCATCGACCAGGAGAGGTCGACCATCAGCACCGTCGCTGTCTGGGTTAGCCGCTCCGATTTCCAAACCTCAAAATCGTCTTTGCCAAGCTGAACCGGCAGCTGAGCTCCGTCACGCGTTACCGCGTTCATGATTGTCTTCTCAAGATGCAGATGAAACGGGTCGCCGAATTCGTAGGGCTTGCTGTCGTCGCTTCGGTCAATGCCAAGGCCCGGGTCCACTACCTTGTGCTTGCCGGTGTTCTGCTTTTTTAGTTGGGCGTAGATCTCTCCGAGGGCTTTCTGGCCCATTTTTCGCGTGCCACGCGGAGTCAACTCCCAGTTGTTGCCGCGGCGGCGGATGTACCCCGCTTCTTCAAGTACCTCGAGAAATTGCTTCAACTGATCGAGCGTCTCGCGGGCTTCATCACCAAGCATTTCTTGGAGTTTTTCCGCGTCGATCTCGTCGATGTCGCCACCGTATTGGGTGCGCTCCAACTGGCGCTCGATTTCGTCCATGTCCTGCATGCGCTCCATGAGCTGCATCGCTTCGGAGAGGTCGATCTCTTCGTCTCCTCGGAAGGGGTACTGGTTGCGGAGATCGCGCTGGGGCGAGAGGTACTCGAGGTTCGACGCCAAGTTAGCCATTTCGTCGCGCAACTCGGGATCGGCAATCTTCTCCATCAGCAGATTCTGTAGCTGCTGGCGCATGTCAGCAGGCAGCGAGTCAAGCAGGTTCTGCATCTGCGCCATTTGGCGCTGCATGTGCTCAACCAGCTCGTCGAGGTTCTGCGGCGGGTTGGGTCCAAAGAGATCGCCGTATTGCTGCATGAAGGCATCGAAATCAGGCTCACCGCCCTGCATCCGCTCTTGAATCATCTGGTTCAGGTCGCGGATCATCCTCTTCATCCGCTCCATGTCTTCCGGAGTCATGTTGTCAATCTGACTGGTCAGATCCTTAAAAAATGTCTCCGTCATTGCCTGCTTGAGCATGTCCATGAGCTCCTGGAATTCCGTGGCGGACTCAGGGTTCATGAATTCGTAATTCTGCAGATCCTTCATCTGGCTGCCGACGTCATTTGGCAGCCCCTCAAGGAAATTGCGTTTTCGTTCAACGATGTTTTTCAGCATGTCGGCGAATTGCTGGTCCTGGTCTGCGGGCTGCCCTGATTGACTGGACTGCTGCGACCCGGAACCCTCACCCGGCCGTTGTGGTCCATTGGGGCCGCGCTGCGATCCCTGACTCCCCTGAGGTCCAGACTGTTGTCCGGCTTGAGGACCTCCGGCCCTCTCATCGCCTTGCTCTCCTGGTTGGTCATCCTGCTGTCCGGTGTCATCACCAGACTCATCGTTCCCCACGTCTCCTCCGCCCTCGCTGAGGGCATCACCGAGGCGCGCGTCAAGCGTGTCTCGCTCTTTTTCCAGAAGCTGCGCCAGACGTTGGTTGATGTCCTCAAAGGCGGATGAGAGATTAAAGCGGTCAAGAGTTTGGCGGCGTTGTTGGCGCAGTTGCTGCAGTAAGTCACGCAGGCCCTGTGCTCTATCTCCAGAATCATCCCGCATGCCGCGCTGCATCAGATTGCGCAACGCCTGTTCCAGGTCACCGAAATTCATTAAATCGTCGGTCAAGGAATTGAGGATGTCATCCGGATCAAGCCCCGGGATTTCTTGACTGCCATCCCATTCGCTATAGCGAAATCTTGAAACCATTTTGACGCTCCCTGACTGGGACGAGCCTACTTAACCGCGGTACTGAGTCCTTGCGCCAACACGGTCCTTGTTGAGGCGTTTGTTGAGGTGTAAGCCCTCGAGGATGAACTCGACCATCGACGCCAGTACTGCCGCCGAAGCCTTTCGCTCGACCTTTTCCACATGCTCAGTCAACGCTTCCACCTGTTTCACCAGGCGTTCATAGCCGCTGGACGGCATCATGTCGCCAACTTCCGCGGCAATCCCCGCCTTGAACTGGGTCACGACGTCATCAAAGTCAGAGACGCTGTAGTAGCGGTTAAAGACCGCCAGGGTGGCGCCCTGAATCAGCTTCTCCAGGATCTGATCTTCCTTGCCATCCTCAACAGTCTCGAATTCAACTTTGCCGGCTATTGCCGGAATGACAAAGGGGAGGTCGCTGACCCGCGGCACGACTTCACTTTCGCCGACGCTGATCGCCCGGCGCTGCGCATTCGCGAGCATGCTTTCATAGTTGGCAATCGAGGCACGTACGGAAACGCCTGACCGTTGGTTGATGTCAGGGCTTCGCCGGGCTAGACGGCTAATCTCGGCGACGATCTCCTTCATGTACTGAGGCACCACCACCTTGTAGGCATCATCCTCAAATCGGGTGCTCTCCAATTCCATGATCCCAATTTCGTGCTCCATCGCACGTGGGTAGTGAGTACGGATCTGCACGCCATAACGGTCTTTCAACGGAGTGATGATTCGGCCGCGGTTTGTGTAGTCCTCAGGATTTGCGCTGGAGACGAGGAAAACATCCAACGGCAGCCGGATGCGGTAGCCGCGAATCTGAATGTCGCGTTCTTCCATTATGTTGAAAAGTCCAACCTGGATTCGTTCGGCCAAGTCAGGCAGCTCGTTAATGGCGAAAATCCCGCGGTTTGTCCGTGGTATCAGGCCGTAATGAATCGTCAATTCATCCGACAAGTAGCGGCCTTCAGCGACTCGAATCGGGTCCACCTCGCCGATCAAATCGGCGATTGTTATGTCAGGCGTGGCAAGCTTCTCTCCGTAGCGGGCCTCGCGGCCTACCCACACGATCGGTGTCTTGTCCCCCATCTCAGCCACGAGCTCAATGCCATACTTGGAAATCGGCTCGAATGGGTTGTCATTTACTTCGCTTCCGGCGATCGTCGGAATCTCCTTGTCGAGGAGGTTCACGAGCGACCGGATCAATCGAGATTTGGCTTGACCGCGCTCACCAAGAAAGATCACGTCCTGACCAGAGAGAACCGCATTCTGAAGTTGGGGGATTACCGTGTCCTCAAAACCAAGAATGCCGGGAAACAGCTCCTGTCTCTTGCGCAGCTTCTCTATCAAGTTGCGCCGCATCTCTTGTTTGACGGTGAGAACTTGGTAGCCAGATTTCCGTAGCGCACCGAGTGTTTTGGGTTTGGCTGCCACGATTCGTCACTACCCCCGCGCGCCTGAAAATCAGGTTCAGCCCACGATTTGTCCCAGACGGCTTTAGATCAAGAAAACAGCAACTTCATTATACCGCCCGCCCTCTCAATGACCAGTGTCAGCGAGGCGGCGTTAATCTGGCAAATAAAGCCAAGAAGAAATCAAGATAGCGAAGGGAGTGACGGGCGCGGCGTTATCGTTGGCGTCGACAGCACTGGCGGAGTAAGAGTAAACTCCCGCGAATTATTCGAACGGTCGCCATCCTCGAGAGAAAATCCCGGGTCGATTGAGACGACGATTGTCATTTCTTCAGTAATTAGAAAACTCTGGGCTTCAAAAACCAGTGAGGCGCCGGCCGCCAAACCCACAGTGCTCGAACGCCAGGTCTCGCTCGCGCCACCGATATCTGTCACCAAGACAGGAGTTGAAAAACCACTGAGGTTACCCGGACCCAGGTTTTCGATGGTTATTTGGATGCGGCCATCGTCAAGCACGATTACATTGGCGATCGCCAGGTCCGGCGGACCGGCAGGAGTTAGCGTCAATGTTGGCTCTACGGTTCCCTCTCCGGACGATCCGTCGCCCGGATTGGGATCCGGTGTTGAGAGGGTGCGTGAAAGCGGCGTAGGAAGCACCACGGCAAAGGAACCAAGGCCGGTAAGGCCCTCCAGCCCGCTCACTGGAAGCCAACCCCGACCGGTTGAGCCCGGAGGAAAGCGGACAGCAACCCATTGTGTGCTGTCGTCGCGTCCCACAATCTCCACTTCGTCGCCACGTGAGAGTGTTCCGATAATCGCAAAGCTTTCGCCTGGCCCCAGGCGGACGTCTTGGGCTGCCTTCGTGCGTGGAAGCGGCCTAACTGTTGGCGCCGGCGTCGCCGATGCCGTTGGCTGTGGACTCGGTGGCAAAAAAACGAAATTTGGCGTCTCAATCCTTTTCGGGTCCCCAGCCACAGCGAAGGCAGCGAGAGCAAGCGCAACGCCAACAAATGCCCCGAAGCCGAAGCCGACGACGAAAATCGGAGAAACAAAGCGGAAGCGAGGCGGTTCTTCCATAAATCGGCTCTAATTTTAGCATCGCCGCTGACCACTACACGATCAGCAAGAGCTCAACGCTGTTATGATCAGCCCCGGCTGTCGTTTCAATTATGGAGCGCAAGGATGCAAAAAGAAGAAATCTCTGATTCGGTACGCAGCGAGCTGCTGGAGCGATTGAGGGCCATGGAAAGCCAACAGTCAACCGGGCCCCTGTCTGACCTTGCCTACCAGCGGGCGCGAGAAGCTTTGGAGCGCGCGCTCGAAGAAGCCCAATCAATTCGCCTCCAGGCGATTGAAGACGCCCGTTCGACCCGAGAAGGCGAGCTGACTGCCCTAATGCAGACTATGCGGTCTCTGCGCGAATCCGCCGAATCTCAAATTGGAGTATCGCTTCGCTCAGCCGAAATCGAAGTCTCCCGATCCGCTGAGGCACGCTCAATAATCGATTCAGCTTCTGTTTTTGCCAGATCGTTCAGCGCTGTCGCGGACGGCAGCGGCGTCGGTCTTGATTTGGGCGGCATGAAGAGCGAGTGCACGAAATCGAGCGGCAAGAGGCAGAATTCAATAACGTGATATCCAAGCTTGTAAAACGCCTTGGAATCAACGAGAAGCCCAGTCGCGGCTGGTTCGGAAAGGCCGGCGGCAAGAACAACTAGCAGCACATGGACGCTTCGTTGACTGCCCGCAGGCCCTTTGTTAGCATCGACAAACCAAAGCTAGCTACAAGGGCGGTTAGCTCAGTTGGCTAGAGCGCAGCGTTGACATCGCTGAGGTCACTGGTTCAAGTCCAGTACCGCCCACCAAAATTGGCTGAGACGAGGACGATTAACAGCGGCGTGCGGTCACCAGAGAAGAGAGCTAGTCTGGAACTCTCGCACCGCAGCCGTTGCGAAAACCGCCTCTGAGCCGGACTCCGAAAGGTTATTCGAGTAGGCAGTCCCGCTAGCCAGCGTTAACGGCTTAGAGCCCCGAATTGGTCGGGGGAAACAGGGTGGAACCACGGAGTGCCCACCGTCCCTGAGACGGTGGGCACTTTTTTGATCCGGATCGGAAGTGGATCTAATCCGGAATTTGAACTGCATGAGCATGCACGGGAGGCCGCAATGAACAACGAGGAGTCAACACAAATAAAGGGCATGGACAAACTACTCTACCGTCAGCGGCACTCGGCGGCTCACATCATGGCAGAGACTGTTTTAACCATGTTTCCTGAGGCCAAGTACGCAATCGGCCCGCCGATAGAAAATGGCTTCTACTACGATTTCGAGCTGCCTAGGTCCTTGACTCCAGAAGACCTCGAGGACATCGACCGGCTGATGCGGGAAAGCATTTCGGCGAATAAAGCCTTTACGAAAAGTGAGCAGTCCAAGGATGAAGCGCGCCGGTTCTTCGCCTCTCAGCCTTACAAGCTTGAACTCATCGACGGCATCCCGGAGGAAAATGTCGGCATCTGCAAACACGGTGAATTCACCGATTTGTGCGGTTATCCGCACGTGGAGAGCACCGGTGAAGTAGGCGCGTTCAAACTGACGAATGTTGCCGGCGCTTACTGGCGTGGCGATGAGCATCGACAGATGTTGCAGAGAATCTACGGTGTGATGTTTCCAACCGAAGAGGAGCTAGCCGACTACCTGCACCGTCTGGAGGAGGCGGAACGGCGCGACCACCGACGCTTGGGCAAGGAACTGGGTATCTACACCACGAGTGAGTTGATCGGCTCCGGCCTCCCGGCCCTACTACCAAAAGGAGCGACAATACGGCGCTTGTTGGAGGAATACATCACCACTAGGGAGCGACGAGCCGGATATCAACACGTTTATACTCCTGTGCTGGGCAAAGTTGCGCTCTATAAGACTTCGGGCCACTGGGATCACTACAAGGAAAACATGTACCCCCCAATGGCACTCGAGCACGAGGAGCTAGTGCTCCGCCCGATGAACTGCCCCCACCATATCCTGCTTTATCAAAACGACCTCCACAGCTACCGTGACCTTCCACTACGGCTCGCTGAGATGGGAACCATGTACCGCTATGAAAAATCCGGAGTCGTTGGCGGTTTGAGCCGGGTGCGGGCGATCAATCTCAATGACGCCCACATTTTTTGCACCCAGGATCAGATCAGCTCAGAGTTCGCCGGAGTTATGCGACTGGTCGAACAGACCTACAAGGACTTTGGCATTACCGACTACTCCTACCAACTCTCGCTGAGAGACTCCGCCGATACCGAGAAATATGTCCAGAACGACGCGATGTGGGAACTTGGCGAGAACGTCTTGCGCCAAACCATGCAGGATCTCGGGCTGCCTTTCGTGGAAGCGCCCGGCGAAGCCGCCTTCTACGGACCGAAGCTCGACATTCAGATTAGAGACGTCTTGGGTCGCGAGGAAACGATGTCGACAATCCAACTCGATTTCCACCTGCCGAATCAGTTTGACCTGACCTACGTCGGCGAAGACGGTGCGACGCATCAGCCTGTCATGCTGCATCGCAGTGTCATCAGCGCAACCGAACGGATGATGGCTTACCTGATCGAGCTGTACGCCGGCGCGTTCCCAGTCTGGTTGGCTCCCGTGCAGGCGACCATCATCCCTATAGCGGACCGCCACACCGAATTTGGCCAGCAAGTCGCCGACAAACTGCGCGGTGCGGGCTTCCGCATTGACCTCGACACGCGCAGCGAGCGCATGCAGGCCAAGATTCGCGACGCGCAGCTGCAAAAAGTGCCCTACATGCTAGTCGCGGGAGACCGCGAAATCGAAGCCGGAGCAGTGTCCGTCCGCACCCGCGGCGGAGAGGACCTCGGCTCGATTTCGATTGATGATTTTTCTGAGCGGCTCCGGGCAGAATCAGAGCTGGCTTAACGACCGCGAAGACTTCCCTGGCCTAGGCTGGAATCAAGTCGGCAAAGACAAAGCCGTCTCGTTCAATGATTTCGCCAGCTTCGACGGGCACGGCGTGGGTCAGCATCGGGCCCTCATACGCGAAGGTGTGAAATTCGCCGTTTTCACCACACGGGTCCACGCCATCCGGCAGATCGCGCAAGAAAGCCTCGTCCCACTCGCGCCCGGCAAACGATCGATCTAGAATCCGCGGATCGACACAGGTGACCCGGGCACGAAGGCCAGCAACCTGCATAGCCTCAGCCAGGCTGCCCGAACGCTTTTTGTTTTCAGCGCCAGCCTCCGGCAATTCCCCCTGACCGGGGGCTGGAAGCCAAAGCGGGAAGAGTAGCTCAATGCGGCTCTCAGCCATTTGGCGCTCCCGAAACGCCCGCAGATCCTCAAGAAACAGATCGCCAAACGCAACCGCATCAATTCCGAAGGCACGCGCCTTTTCAATCTGGCCGGTCATGATCTCGGCGTATTGGGTGTCCGTACATTGGTTCGGCAGCGGAACTCGCCACAAGTCAACGCCAGCCGCCTCTGCTTGCATCTCCAGCAACGCACTACGGACACCATGCATGGCAACCCGGTCAAACTCGGCGTCGTCAAAAGCCCGACCACTTCGATGGCCGGATTCTGACGCAGCACCTGCAGGCTCCAAGCACTGTCCTTGCCACTGGACCAGGACAGAAGGGTTCGTTTTTTCGCCATAGTTTGCCGCCTATTCTAGCCTGTGTTAAAAACGCACAGTAGGAGGCAATTTGTTTAACAAAATCCTCGTGGCAAATCGCGGTGAGATCGCCGTACGGATCATGCGCACTTGCAGGGACCTGGGGATAATTAGCGTGGCAGTCTACTCCGAGCCCGACCGCACGGCCATCCATGCTCGTTACGCTGACGAAGCCTATTTGATTGGGCCAGGGCCAGTTGCCGAAAGCTATCTAAACGCCGAAAAAATAATTCAGGCAGCAAAGCATCACGAAGTAGACGCCATCCATCCGGGCTATGGTTTCCTCTCGGAGCAAGCGGCCTTTGCTGAGGCCTGCGCCGAAGCCGGCATAGTTTTCATCGGACCGCAACCAGCAACACTACGCAACCTCGGCGACAAGATTGCGGCGCGGCGTATTGCCGAGTCTGCCGGTGTACAGGCCGTGCCGGGAACCCCGGACAAAGTGACCGTTGAGGCGGCTCAGATTGCTGCCGAAAGTATTGGCTTCCCCCTTCTGGTCAAGGCCGCCGCTGGCGGCGGTGGCAAAGGAATTCGTCTCGTTACTAAGCCAGAGGACCTCGAAACAGCGCTGAAGTCCGCCGCCACGGAAGCTGAGACTAACTTCGGCGATGGGGACCTTTATGTCGAAAAGTACCTGGACCCGGTGCGACATATCGAAGTTCAAGTGCTCGCCGACCGGCACGGTAATATAGTCCACCTCGGTGAACGTGAGTGCTCGATCCAGCGGCGCAGCCAAAAGCTGGTCGAGGAAGCACCTTCAGCCGCCGTAAGCCCGGAGTTGCGCGCTCGCCTCGGGAAAGCCGCTGTCGACGTTGCCCGTCAGGCCGGCTACGAAAACGCCGGCACCGTGGAGTTCGTGCTGGATCAAGACAATAACTTCTACTTCATCGAGGCCAACGCCCGGCTCCAGGTCGAACATCCGGTTACAGAGCTAATCACTGGCCTCGATCTGGTTCAGGAGCAGATCCGGCTAGCTGACGGCGAGTCGCTCGGATTTAGCCAGGAGGACGTCCGCTTTGCCGGCTCGGCTATTGAATGCCGCATCATGGCAGAGGACAGTGAGAAAGGCTTCCTGCCAAGCGTTGGACATGCCGAGCTTGTCAGCGAACCCTCCGGGCCAGGCGTTCGTGTTGATAGCTCGCTTTTCAGCGGGCTTGAGGTCAGCCAGTTCTATGACTCGCTGGTCGCCAAAACCATCGTTTGGGGACGGGATCGAGATCAGGCAATCCGCCGGATGCGGCGTGCCTTGGCCGAATTCCAGATTTTGGGAATCAAGACCACGATTCCATTTCATCAGCGCTTGTTCGAGCATCCTGATTTCGTTGCCGGTGATATCGAGACCCACTTCATAGAGCGTCGCATGGACGCGGAGACTAGCAGTACACCGAGCGCGGCCGAAGACAGTAGCGACGCGGCACTGGTTGCCGCGGCATTGGTTTCACACGCTCGTCGTGACGCTGGAGCTGGCCCCGCTGCCACGGGCAAAAAACAGAGCAATTGGCTGACCGCGGCTCGCGCCGCCTCGACAAATCGCCAGCCTGGAGGTGGCACCTGGCGAAGTATTTTCTAAGGCTCGGCGAGCGGGAAGTCGAAGCCGAATTGGAGGAGACGAAGGAAGGCCTGCGCGTAAATATCGATGGTGTCTGGCGCCCTGTCTGCTTTCAGCGTCTGGGAACCTCACCACGTTTCGTCATGACCCTCGAAGACAAGATCATTGAAATCCTGATTCACGAAGAAACACAGGCCTTCAACGTCCAGATTGCCAGTCAAAACTATCAGGTTGAGACCGGACGACGCTCACAAACGCGCCCCCGCGATCAACTGGCCCAATTCCACGACGGCAAGTGGATTCTCCTTGCTCCCCTCTCCGGAGTCGTCGTTGAAACCAGAGTTGCCGTAGGCGACGCCGTACAGGATGGAGACGTCCTTGCAGTGATCGAAGCGATGAAAATGCTCAACGACCTTCAAGCCAAGGTCACCGGCATCGTCTCCTCCGTAATGGTCACAGAGAAACAACGTGTGGAGATTGGCCAGCCCCTCATTGAAATCGACCAGGCAACCGGAGACGGCTAACTCGGCAACCCAGGACCTTTAGGCTAATGGCGGCGCGCCGGGACGGCACCCTAGCGCTTATTCGCTCTCGATAGCCCGCTACGAGATTCGCCGACTCCACTCACCCAGCAGGTCCCTTCGTTTTTCCCTCCCACCAAGTCGCCGGGTGTGCGCCCTCCGACGAATTTTCCTCTCCTATTCATCAGCCTTGACAAATTCGCACAGTCGTTCTAACTTAGTTTCTACAAATTGGAACATACGTTTCGGAGGTTGATCCATGGGCGCACTAATTATCGCAGTGGCAGTAGTTCTCTGCTCTGCCTTTCTACTTTGGCAGTTCTGGGAAGCCGAGCTGCTCGAGGACAAGTAGCGGAACCAGAAGCCCGAGAAAGGTCAACGCCCTAATGAGTGCTAGAATCGGATTGGTCGACCGCGCCGAGGCAGGCGGAGCGCTAAGCCCCGTTAATGAAATTCAAGCTTCACCTTTCAGTCATGGAATCCGCGCCAGACGCCATCCTGGACATCATGGATTGGCTGATAGGCATACCCGTGATGATTTTCGAAGCCTACAGTTCCCTATTGCGGGGATCGGTAGACGCCGCTAACTCACTTTTCGAATCCTACGGCTACTGGGTCGTTTTCTTTGGCACCCTATTTGAGAACACCCTCTTCCTGGGAGCAATCATCCCGGGAGCGCTGGTTGTCATCCTTGCCGGACTGGCAACTCAGGCGGGAACAATCTCGCTTCCGTTGGCCTTCGTGCTCGGTGTCCTCGGAACCATGATCGGCGATACCATCAGCTACTTCCTCGGACGCTTCGGCTGGTCCCGAATCACTAGATTGCGTGAGCCTGTGGAACGCATTCGGGAACCCCTCCTTCAGCGCGGGGCTCTCTTCGTGCTTTTCTATCACTTCGCTGGCTACACCAGAATAGTTGGCCCAACTGCGGCCGGCCTTTTTCGGATGCCGTTTCGCGCCTGGGCCGTTGCTGACTACCTTGGCGCCGTGATCTGGATTGCAGCCTATATGGGCGCTGGCTACGCCCTCGGCCTCGCCGGACTCACGCTGGATTCAACCGACCAGTACTTCCGTTATGTCGAATGGGGTTTGCTGGTGATCGTCTTAATCTGGTTCTACTACATCTATCGCATGACCATGCGATTGTGGGAGTCGAAAACTAGTGCGGACGGTAATCCGGTGGAAGCTGCTGCCGACTAAGTGGCCGTTGAGGCCGAGCGCGGCAGGCTAGTCTCCCCCATAAGGTAAAGATCAACTTCCCGGGCAGCCTCGCGTCCTTCCGCCAGCGCCCAAACCACCAGTGACTGGCCCCTCGAAGCATCGCCGGCGGCAAAAACGCTTGGTACGCTGGTCATCTTTTTGCTGTCCGTCTTGACATTGCCACGCGGGTCCAACTCCACGCCGAGTTGTTCAAGCAACCCCGGACGCTGCGGATGGAGAAACCCCATCGCGAGCAACACGAGATCGGCCTCAACCTCAAATTCGCTTCCGGGGACTTCCTTCATCTGGGTGCGGCCGTTTTCGTCCGCCTCCCAGGCCAGACGAACGGCATGCAACTTCTCAACAACTCCGTCCTTGCCGCTGAAGCTCTTAGTCAGGATGTTGTAGTCGCGCACGCCGCCCTCTTCGTGGGCGCCAGAGCTGCGCAAGATCATCGGCCATTGCGGCCATGGATTGTCGTCGTGGCGGCTTTCTGGCGGCTCCGGCAAGAGCTCGAACTGCCGTACGATCTCGGCCCCCTGGCGATGCGCCGTTCCCAAGCAGTCCGCACCGGTATCACCACCGCCAAGAATTACAACCCTCTTGGCTTCGGCAAGGATGCGTTGACCATCCGCAACCTGCTCGCCGGCGTTGATTTTGTTCTGCTGAGTGAGGTACTCCATGGCAAAATGGACACCCTTCAATTCGCGCCCCGGCACCTCCAGGTCGCGCGGAATTGTCGAGCCAATGGCGATCACTGTCGCGTCGAACTCGCCACGCAGAGCATCAACGCCGAAGTCTCTCCCCACCGCCACGCCGGTTTTGAATTCGATGCCTTCATCGTGCATCTGCTTCACTCGGCGTTCAACCAGATGCTTTTCAAGTTTGAAGTCAGGGATTCCCAGCCTCAACAAGCCACCGATATATTCATCCCGCTCAAAGACAGTGACATTGTGCCCAGCCCGATTGAGTTGCTGAGCCGTGGCCAACCCGGCCGGGCCAGAACCGATTACGGCGACTTTCTTGCCGCTACGCTGTTGCGGCGGTTGAGGATTGATCCAACCCTCATCCCAACCACGGTCCGCAATCGCTTTTTCAATAAACTCAATCGTCACTGCATCCTGATTTATGGTCAGGGTACAGGCCGTCTCGCAAGGCGCCGGGCAAATTCGACCGGTGAATTCGGGGAAGTTGTTGGTGGAATGCAGCACCGACAGCGCCTCTTGCCACTTTCCCTTATAGACCAGGTCATTCCAGTCCGGAATCAGGTTGCCAAGCGGGCACCCCTTATGACAAAAAGGTATGCCGCAATCCATGCAGCGCGCGCCCTGACCACGAGCCTCATCCTCGGTCCAGCTCAAGTAAATCTCGTTGAAATCACCCACTCGTTCGCTGACCGGCCGGCGTGGCGGCAGTTGGCGCGATCTGTCCCTAAATCCGGTTGGCTCCCCCAAGAAGTGTCCTCTAGTTGACCACGCGCTCAAACTGGTCTGGCTGAGCGTGACGCTCAGCCAGAACTCGCTTATAGTCGCGGGGCATTACCTTAACAAATTGAGGCAGCATCTTGTCCCAGGAGGCGAGGACTCGTTCCGCGTTTGCGCTGCCGGTCATCTCGAAGTGGGTCTCGATCAGCCGGCGCAGATTTGACTTGTCTTCCGCGGATTCAACCCTCTCAAGATCGACCATGTCTGGGTTACAAAGGCTGGCGAAATCACCTGCTTCGTCCAAAACGTAAGCCTCTCCGCCACTCATTCCGGCCGCAAAGTTCCGGCCGGTGGGCCCCAGGATGACAACGCGCCCGCCGGTCATGTACTCGCAGCCATGGTCTCCCACGCCCTCCACCACCGCCTCGCTACCGCTGTTTCGCACGGCAAAGCGTTCGCCGGCCATGCCGCGGATAAACGCCTGACCGCTGGTCGCTCCGTAAAGCGCCACATTGCCGATCAGAATGTTTTCCTCTGGCGTAAAAGTCGCTTCAACCGGTGGCTTGATCACTACAGTGCCGCCAGAGAGGCCTTTACAGAAGTAGTCATTCGCGTCACCTTCCACATTCATCCGGACACCCGGGGCAAGGAACGCCGCAAAGCTCTGGCCAGCAGAGCCCGTGAGGTTAATTTCAACCTCGGCCTCCGTCAGTCCGTCCTCGCCGAAGCGCTTGGCGATCTCGTAGCTCAGCATCGCCCCCACCACCCGGTTAGAGTTGCGGATTGGTAGATCAATGCTCACCGATTGTCCATTTTCGAGAGCCGCTCTGCTTCGCTCGATCAGCGTGTGGTCGAGAGCATTTTCAATTCCGTGGTCCTGTTGCTCCCGGCAGTAAGTGGCGACTCCGGCCGGCACTTTGGGCCGATGAAGCAGGGCGCTAAAGTCCAGCCCTTTTGCCTTCCAGTGGTCAATGGCACCGCGCCCATCGAGCATGTCAACGCGGCCGACCATCTCATTCACGGTACGGAAGCCCAGCCGGGCCATTACCGCGCGCAGTTGCTCTGCGACGAAGAAGAAGTAATTAATGACGTGCTCAGGTTGACCAGCAAAACGCTTCCGCAGTTCTGGGTCCTGCGTGGCGATGCCCACCGAGCATGTATTGAGATGGCACTTGCGAAGCATGATGCAGCCCATGGCAATTAGCGGAGCGGTGGCAAAACCAAACTCCTCGGCACCAAGCAAACAAGCGATTGCAACATCGCGGCCGGTCTTTATTTGACCGTCTGCCTGAACCGCAATCCGGCCGCGTAGGTCATTTGAAACCAACACTTGCTGAGCCTCGGCCACGCCCAATTCCCAGGGCAGTCCGGCGTTCTTGATTGACGACTCTGGCGATGCACCAGTCCCACCGGAGTCACCGCTGATCAGCACCACATCGGCGTGCCCTTTGGATACTCCCGCCGCAATCGTACCAACGCCAAATTCCGAGACGAGCTTTACGTGGATACGAGCTTCGGGGTTTGAATTCTTGAGGTCATGGATCAGCTGAGCCAGATCCTCGATCGAATAAATATCATGGTGTGGTGGCGGCGAAATTAACTCGACACCGGGCGTCGTGTTCCGCACCCAGCCGATGTAATCGTCCACCTTGTGGCCGGGTAGCTGACCACCCTCGCCCGGCTTGGAGCCTTGCGCCATCTTTATCTGCAAGTCTGTAGCGTTTGCCAAGTAGTTGATCGTTACACCGAACCGGCCCGAAGCGACCTGCTTAACCGCGCTGTTGCGGGAGTCACCATTCGGATCGAGCGTGTACCTATGAAAGTCTTCGCCACCTTCACCGGTGTTGCTTCGGGCTCCGATTCGGTTCATGGCGATAGCCATCGTTTCATGAGCCTCACGGCTGATTGAACCAAGCGAGGCTGCACCCGTGGCAAAACGCCTGACAATTTCGCTAGTCGGCTCTACTTCGTCGATTGAAATCGACTTCGTTTCCTTGAATTCAAGCAAGCCACGTATTGTGCACAGTCGCCGGTTCTCCTGATCGATCAGATCAGTGAACTCCTCGAAAGTCTTGAAGTCGCCGGTGCGAGTCGACTCTTGCAAAAGCGCAACCGTATCTGGGTTGTACATGTGGTACTCACCGTCTCTTTGCCACTGGTACGAACCGCCGACTTTGAGATCGAGACGACCAGCCACGCCGCGCTTTTCATAGCCGGCGGCATGACGTGCCCGCGTCTCGGTCTCAATTTCCTCGATGCCAATTCCACCGATGCGAGAAGGAGTCCAGCTGAAATAGCGGTCAATAAAATCGGTTTGAAGACCTACTGCCTCGAAAATCTGTGCCCCACGGTAGCCTTGGAGCGTTGATATCCCCATTTTTGACATGATCTTCAACACGCCCTTGTGCAGTGCCTTGACATAATTGACTTCTGCCTGACCAAAGTCGAGTGAGTTGAGCATTGTTTGCTTTTCGCAAATATCGTTGATCGTCTCGAAAGCCAGGTAGGGATTTACGGCACCGGCGCCGAATCCGATCAACATCGCCATATGGTGAACCTCACGAGGTTCACCTGTCTCGAGTACAAGACCGACTTTGGTCCGCTCACCATTTCGGATCAAATGATGATGCACGGCAGCGGTAGCCAATAGGCTGGGGATAGCCGCACCGTCCTCCGAGACGTCACGGTCAGAGAGGATCAGAATCGGGTAGCCTTCAGAAACGGCCTGAGAGGCTTCGGTGCAGAGGTGCTCGATAGCGCTGGCCAGCGCCCCGGGCTCAGCGGTTACGTCAAACAGAGTCGACAACGTTTTTGAGCGCAATTTCCCGACTTTCAGGTCGCGAATCTTCGCCAACTCGCGGTTTGTCAGAAATGGCTCTTTGAGTTTCAGCTGATGGCTGTGCTCTGGAGTCTCGTCAAAAAGATTCTGCTCCGAGCCGATGAATGTCTCGAGAGAAGTGACCAATTCTTCACGGATCGCATCAAGAGGTGGATTACTCACCTGTGCGAATAGCTGGCGGAAGTAAGAGAACATCAATGGCGCCTGATCGGAAAGAACCGCCAGTGGGGTGTCATTGCCCATGGAGCCAATCGGTTCAGCAGCGGTGGTAATCATCGGCTCCAGCGTCACATCTATGTCTTCTTGCGTGTAACCAAAGGCTCGCTGCTGCTGAAGCAGTTGACTATTTTCGAAGCTATGCCCTACGCCAGCCTCTGGCAGATCGTCGATAAGCACGCGATTTTCAAACAGCCACTGAGAATACGGCCTCCTGCTGGCGAGCTCATCCTTAATCTCGGCGTCATCGATTAGACGGCCTTGCTTGGTATCAAGCAGGAACATGCGACCAGGCTGTATCCGACGCTTGTAAAGAATCTTTTCCGGGGGTACGTCGAGGACACCGGTCTCGGAGGCCATTACCAATAATCCATCGGTCGTTACGAGGTAACGGCAGGGCCGCAAGCCGTTGCGGTCAAGGACGCCGCAAACCTGAACACCGTCTGTGCCAATCACCAGCGCCGGGCCATCCCATGGCTCCATCATGGTCGAGTGGTATTCGTAAAAGGCCCGCTTCCGCTCGTCCATCGGTATGTGGTCGGCCCATGCTTCGGGAATTAGCATCATCATCGCGTGCGGCAGAGATCGCCCAGTAGCCAGCAATAGATCCACCGCGTTGTCGAGAGTAGCCGTATCGCTTTGGCCTTGGGTCACCACCGGCGTGATCTTCTTGATATCCTCGCCGAGGGTTTCCGAGGCAAAATTCTTCTCCCTCGCCGTCATCCAATTGATATTGCCCCGCAAGGTGTTGATTTCACCGTTGTGAATCAAATAGCGGTAGGGATGTGCCAGCTTCCAGGTTCCGAGTGTGTTGGTGCTAAAGCGCGAGTGAACAAGCGCAAACGCTGAATCCAACGACGCGTGACTCAAATCATCGTAAAAGTCCTGGATTTGGTCGGCGAGGAGCAGGCCTTTGTACACGAGGGTGCGAGCTGAAAGGCTGCAGATGTAGAAATCGTCATTGCCCGCCATGTCAGCCGCGGTAATCGACTTCTCGATTTGTTTTCGAAGGACGTGGAGCCTGAGTTCGAAGATGTCTTCATCATCGATTTCACGCGGCTTCTGCACGAAGAATTGGCGGATCTCCGGCATCACCTGGGCCGCAAGCACGCCGATCGCATCGCGGTTAACCGGCACGTCGCGCCAACCGAGGAAACCAAGTCCCTCTTGGCCGGTTAGGCTCTCAATGATGCCCTCACAACGCCGGCGCTCATCCCTCTCCTGAGGAAGGAATACCATGCCCACGGCGTACTCATGCCTGTGCGGCAAGTTGATGCCATGCCGAGACGTTTCTGACTGGAGGAACTCATGCGGTTTCTGGATCAGGATGCCGGCGCCGTCACCGGTGCGAGGATCGGCGCCGCAGGCTCCGCGGTGGCCAAGGTTGACGAGGACCTCTATCCCCTGATCGATAATCGTGTGCGAGCGTTCGCCGTTGATGTTTGCAACCAGGCCGACCCCACAGGCGTCGTGCTCTGTGGACGGATCGTACAAACCTTCCTTGCGCATTCGCGGAAGATCAGGAAAGCGATATGGCTGGCTCATCTGAGTCATTCGTGCATCCATCCTGAGACCTGAGGGTTACCCTGAAGGGTTTTGGCTCTCAATTAAGCCAAACCGGCCCACCAGAGGAGGGCCGGAGTAGTGGAAGGGATAATAATTCCCTATGGCCATAGGCGCAAGGCCCTGCCAGCGCCAATCACCAGATACCCAGCTGCATTTTTATCTCGTCACTCGCCATCGTCTTTGGATCCCACGGCGGGTGGAAGGTAATTTCAACGTTGACATCCTTGACGCCATCCTTGTCCATCAGCGTGTCCTGAACTTGGCCCAGGATCAGCGGCCCCAGAGGACAAGCCGGGGTGGTCAGAGTCAGAGTAACGTCAACAATGCCTTGGTCATCCATGCGGGCATCATAGACAAGGCCTAAGTCGACGATACTCAAGCGCAGTTCGGGGTCTTGAACCGGCACCAGTGCTTCGATCAGTTCTTCAGAGGTGAGGGTTGCAGTTTTTGCCATGTCTCTCCTAACGTTCAACTCAACTGGGAGAATCGTTCCTACTGATGCCTTCTTCGAGAACTCGCCAGGCCAGCGTCGCGCACTTCACTCGAATCGGGAACTTGGCAACGCCCTGAAATGCCTCGAGGTCACCGAGCTCCTCCGGGATTTCTTCTTCCGGATTAGTCATTATGCGCTTGAATGCTTCCACCAACTCCATCGCTTCTTCCCGAGTGCATCCCTTCACGGCGTCGGTCATCATTGAGCCCGACGCCTGGCTAATCGAGCAGCCGCGGCCCTGAAACATGATGTCTTTGACGACGCCGTCCCCGACAACCAATTCTACTGCGATCTCGTCCCCGCAAACTGGATTGAAACCCTCGGCCCTGGCCGTCGCTTCCTCCAGTGCACCCTTGTTGTGGGGGTGGCGGTAGTGATCGAGGAGCAGATCTCTGTAGAGGTCATCAAGTTCGGGTTCCGGATAATTCACCATTCTTTATGCCCAAGCCAATTGCTATCGAGTAACCGAAGCTTCAGTGACGGAAAAATAACGCCCAGCTTCCTGCACGGCTTCAACCAGAGAGTCGACCTCCGCCAACGTGTTGTAAACGAAGAAGCTGGCCCGGGCCGTTGCCACACAATCGAGCCGATTCATCAGCGGTTGGGCGCAATGGTGGCCGGCACGGATAGCGACTCCTGAGCGGTCCAGAACTTGACTCAGGTCGTGGGGATGGATGTCTCCGTAGTTGAAAGTGACTACGCCAACCCGTTCATCGGCATTCTTGGGCCCGTAAATTTCAATGCCGGGGATGGAGCCCAGCCGCTCGAGCGCGTAGGCAGTCAAGGTCCGTTCATGCTCGCGAACGTTCGCCATGCCGAGGTTCTCGAGATAGTCAACCGCGGCCCCAAGGCCAATAGCGTCGGCAATATTCGGTGTTCCAGCCTCGAACTTGTAGGGAATCTCATTCCAGGTAGACTCCTCCAGCGTGACGCGAGAGATCATCTCGCCGCCACCGAGAAATGGGTCCATTGCTTCAAGCAATTCCGGCTTTCCCCAGAGAACACCGATTCCCGTGGGACCTGCCATCTTGTGTCCGGAAAATGCCAGAAAGTCGCAGCCGAGGTCGGTTACGTCTACCGGCATGTTGGGTACGCTTTGGGCAGCATCAACCACCATGATTGCGCCGTGCTTGTGCGCAAGCTCGGCGGCCTCACGCACTGGGTTGAGCCCGAGAACATTTGAAGCGTGGACCATCGACACTACTTTTGTCTTCGGCCCAATGAGCTGATTCAGTTCATCCTGGCGTAGCCGCCCCTCGTCATCGATGTCGATGAAGCGCAGGACAGCTCCTTTTTCCTTAGCGATCAGTTGCCAGGGAACCAGGTTGCTGTGGTGTTCTAAGACGCTGACAACTATTTCATCGCCGGGCTGCAGGAAACGACGGCCCCAGGCGTTGGCGACGAGGTTGAGTGACTCTGTGCAGTTGCGGGTAAAGACAATGCTGCTTGGTCCAGCCGGGGACTTGATAAATCGCGCGATCTTAGCGCGGGCTTCCTCGTGGGCAGTCGTGGCCTCTTCGGCCAGAGTGTGCAAACCGCGATGGATATTGGCGTTATAGGACTCGTAGTAATCAACCAGCGCGTCGATTATGGCTCGCGGCTTTTGAGTTGTAGCCGCGTTATCGAGGTAAACCAACGGTTTTCCGTTTACCTCACGGCCAAGAATTGGGAAGTCATTGCGAACGCTTTCAACATCGAGCATATCTTTATCCTAACTTTGCTTCAGCAGCAAAGGCGAGCACTCCTGCGCCCGCAAGCGGGTTACAATTTTCCCTTCTAATGGATCTCAACGCTCAGTTCATCGCCATCGATCATCACGGGGTAGGCACGGCAAGGCACCACAGCCGGAAGCACGGTTACACGGCCGCTACGTAGGTCGAATCGAGCGCCGTGACGGGGACATTCAACCTGATCCCCGAACAGCGTGCCCTCCCCCAACGCACCGCCATCGTGGGAACAAACGTTATCTAAAGCAAAATACTCGCCGGCCAGGTTTGCAACCGCAATGCTGTGACCGTTGGCGTCAAACACCCGCACTTCACCGTCCGGAACCTGCGATTTTTCGGCGAATTTTATCCGAGGCATTACTCTTCGCCGCCAATCTTGGCATCGACTTCTATCATCACTTGCTCACGAAACAGAGCCTCGGGAACTCGGTCAACTATTTCTTGGAAGAAAGCTTGTACAAGCAGCCGCTCCGCCTCGCCTGGCGGTATCCCACGTGACTCAAGGTAAAATAGCTGTTCTTGGTCCACCGGCCCAGCAGAGGCACCGTGGCTGCAACGCAGAACGTCATAGGCCTCAATTTCCAGAACTGGAATCGGCGCTGCCCTGGCTTGCTTGCTCAGCAGGAGGTTACGGCTTACCTGACCAGCCTGGCTCTGGCTGGCGCCCTTCTGAATCCGCACCTTGCCGTTCCAAACTTCGCTGGAAGCGTCCGAGAGTGCAGCCTTGAACAGCAAATCACTGGAGGTTCGAGGACCCGTGTGATTCTGCACCGTGTTGTAATCGAAATGACGGCTACCGTCGCCAAAGCTGAGGCCGAGGATTTCGGCCCGTGAGTTCTCGCCTTCGAGGTCGATTTCCAATTTCGTTTTTGTCAGCTTGGATCCCAATCCAGCAAGGCTGCAACTTAGCTCCGAACCGCGATCGAGTCGCGCGCGGATCGTCGAAAAGTTGAAGACATTATTGCCCCAACGCTGCATCTCAATAAACCGGACCCGCGCATCTGCTCCGCAGATTATTTCGACCGCGCCGCTAACCAAGGACTGAGCAGCATCGTCTTCTGAGTAAGCGTCCTGAACAACAGTCACGCCGCTGTTCTCTTCGGCAACAATCAAGACGTGTGATCCCAATAGAGACCCTGTGGTGCTGGTTCCAAGCCGCAGCGGCAATACGACATCAGTTCCGCGCGGCACGTAGACAAAAGCGCCACCGCGCCAGATGGCAGCCTGAAGCGCCTGCAGTTTCCAGTCTGTCTCGCGAACCAGGCTCTGCAAATGCGGTTCCACCAGCTCAGGGTATTTCCTGGCCGCCGTCTGCAAATCGCTAAATATTACGCCCTTGGGCACTTCTGAGGAGACCTCGACTTCGGCACTCTCGCCATCGATTTGAGTAAGCCTGGCGGCGTAACCGTTATCGCTAGGACCTGAGGTTGGCGGGTCCGCCCTAGAAAGCGAGAGTAAGGCCTCGAGATCGAGACCGCTAATGTCCGTACGCCGCCATTCTTCTTCCAGAGGGTTTGGCATCGACATGGCTTCGAATACTTGCCACGCGGCAAGACGCCGCTTGAGCAGCCATTCGGGTTCCGAGTCTTGGCTGGACCTCTCGCGAATAGCTTCGGAGGTAATAGCTGGCGCAGTTGCCTTTGCAGTCACTAGTCTTCCCTTATCGGCGGGCATCCTTAACTCGCTGCCCGCTCCATTCAAAAAGTCGGCCGAGCAACCTCGCGGCTGCCGTGGTAAAGCCCTCGGCGCCGGAAATCACAGGGGAGTCCAACGGACGACCTTGGCCGTTACCCGACGGAATCCTCCATGTGCATTTCGATTAGCCGATTGAGCTCGATGGCGTATTCCATCGGCAGTTCTTTGACAATCGGCTCAACGAAGCCGTTTACAATCATCTTTGTCGCCTCGACCTCATCGATGCCGCGGCTCATCAGGTAGAACAACTGCTCGTCGCCTAACTTGCTCACGGTAGCCTCATGGCCAAGCGAAACCTGCTCCTCGTCAATCTCCATCACCGGATAGGTGTCAGAGCGAGAATCCTCGTCCAGCAAAAGCGCGTCACAACGCACATTTGATCGCACATTTGTGGCACCGGGGTAAACCTTGACCTGCCCCCGATAGCTGCTGCGGCCACCATTCTTGCTGATCGATTTGGAAATTATTGTCGATGTCGTGTCCGGGGCGACGTGGATAACTTTTCCACCTGCATCCTGATGCTGGCCTTTGCCAGCAAAGGCCAGCGAGAGAATTTCGCCGTGCGCTCCCGGTTCCATGAGGTAGACACTCGGGTATTTCATCGTCAGCTTGGAGCCAAGATTCCCGTCCACCCACTCCATAACCGCGTTTTCATAGGCCACGGCGCGCTTGGTCACGAGATTGTAGACATTGGTTGACCAATTCTGAATCGTCGAATAGCGAACTCGTGCGCCCTTCTTGACGATTATTTCGACAACCGCACAGTGCAGAGAGTCCTTGGAGTAAGTCGGGGCTGTGCAGCCCTCGACGTAGTGGACGTAGCTGTCCTCGTCCGCGATGATCAAGGTCCGCTCAAACTGGCCCATGCTCTCGGTGTTGATCCGGAAATAGGCTTGAAGCGGAATCTCCACGTGCACACCCGGCGGAACGTAAACGAAGCTGCCACCCGACCAAACGGCCGAATTTAGTGCCGCGAACTTATTGTCCGCCGCAGGGATAATGGTGCCAAAGTACTCCTTGACGATTTCCGGATGCTCTCGCAATGCACTGTCCATGTCCATGAAAAGAACGCCCTGCTTTTCCAGGTCTTCACGGATTTTGTGATAGACAACTTCAGAATCGTATTGAGCCCCGACACCGGCCAGAAACTTTCGTTCCGCTTCGGGGATGCCGAGCTTGTCGAATGTTCGTTTGATCTCTGACGGCACGTCTTCCCAGTCGTCAGCCTGGCCTTCCATTGGCTTGACGTAGTAGTAAATGTCCTGGAAATCCAGCGGGTAGTTGGATATGCTTCCACCCCAAAAGCCGTCTGGCATCGGCTTCGCCTCGAACGCCTCGAAGGCGTGCATCCGGAAGTCGCGCATCCAATCCGGCTCATCTTTTATAGCCGAAATTTGCGCAACTACATCACTATTGAGTCCCTTACGGGCATCATTGACCGGTTTGAACTCGGGGTCGTTCCAACCATATTTGTAGTTTTCAGAGACCTTGTCAGTCTCGGGTGTGGTCGTCATGAGGCCGCCTCCTTTGCATCTATCTCTTCCGTTATCCAGTCGTAACCTTTTGCTTCGAGTTCAGATGCCAGCTCGCTGCCACCAGAGCGGACAATCTTTCCTTTGTAGAGAACGTGAATCCGGTCCGGCGTTACGTAGTCAAGCATCCGCTGGTAGTGAGTTATCAAAAGCATACCCATCTCTGGGTTGCGAAGCGCGTTTATGCCTTCAGCGACGATTCGCAAGGCATCGATATCAAGACCGGAGTCCGTCTCGTCCATAACCGCCATTACCGGCCGCAGCAGGCTCATCTGCAGAACCTCCGCGCGCTTTTTTTCACCGCCTGAGAAGCCGTCATTTAGATAGCGTCGCACAAACGATTCATCCATCTTGAGAAGTGCCAACGCTTCTTGCAGATGAAGACGGAATTCCCGAATTGGCACATCCTCTCCCTGAACTGCCTTTATCGCCGCGCGCAGGAAGTTGACCATCGTCACGCCGGGCACAGCCGTCGGATACTGCATCGCCAAGAACAGGCCGCGCCGCGCCCTTTCGTTTGGCGGCAGACGCGTTATGTCCTCGCTCTTGAGCTTAACCTGCCCCGCGGTGATCTTGTAGCTCGGGTGCCCCATCAGGGCATTCGCCAATGTGCTTTTCCCGGAGCCGTTCGGCCCCATAATCGCATGAACCTCACCCGCTGGAATCGAAAGCGAAAGACCGTTGACTATTTCTTTCTCCTCCACAGCAACGTGCAGGTCATTGATTTCCAGCACTGTCCCGTTAGTGCTCATTTACGCTCCTTCGTCTTCTCCACCCCTTCCGGCAAGTGCGTGTCTTCAGACTGCACCACGTATTCACAAACCGGGGCGCCATCAATAATGCGCCTGGTCTGCTCTACTGGTTGACCAATTAGCAACTCGATGCTGCGACGGTCTGAGTGACAGGGCGCATCACTCATTTCGGCCAGGCGTAAGTAGGGACACTCAGTGTTGAGCATATGAAAAACGTCCCCCTCCTTGTGCCAGCCGTCGACGATTCCCTCCCCTTCGAGTGCATGGCTTACCTGCGGCACGCGCTCGGCCAAAGTTTTGCCACGAACTTCAGCAACGTGCTCAGCCGCCACTTCCGCCGCTATCCCAGAAAAAACATAGTCAAGGGTCTGATTCCCCGCGGTGTCCCCTTCGACATTTTCAAAGTGCCGAAAAAGGCGCCCCAGGAGCTGGAGGTAGGTACGGCCGGAGTGCTCATCGCCAAGCTCGGTGGGGAAAAATACAAGTGACGGGCGTCCGACACCGTGACGCACTTGTCGGGAATCGATCATCCCGTCGGCGCGCAAACCATCCAGGTGCCGGCGAACGGCCTGGTGGCTGACATCGAGCGTGTCAGCCAGATCCGCCGCGGTAGCCTCTTTTCGGCCACGCATCATCCGCAGGATCTTTTCTCGTGTCGTTTCCACAGACTCAAAGTTAGGCGAGTAAGCACCAATTTGTCAACAAAAAGGTTGAAAAAATAGAAGATCTTCCGGCTGAGGATTATTGTCGCCTCAGGTGATCGCGCAGCCGGTGTCACCCTTCCAGCCGTACTCGATTTTATCGCCACGGATTACGATCGGCACGGCAATGAACATGGCAACCGCTTCGTCGTACCAAACCTGCTTTTTCATCACGTCACGCTCTTCGAAATCGATTCCGTCAGCCTTGAGGTCAGCGCGAGCCTGATCACACGTGCCACAGTTTGGCGTGGTGTAGAGGATCACTTTTTCCGTCATAGCCGCCCCATTCTATCAGCTTGGCCCCGGCCCGGCTCAGTCAGAAATGGCTTCCCGTTCGATGATCTGAAAATCCCCCTCATCGAGACCCTCATCGCTAGCGCGAGCTTCATTGCTCACTGACGCGAGGTCTCCCCGGCGATACGCATCATAGAGTTCGAAAAGGTCGCGCTTATGCGGCCGCTTCCGGCCAATCGGGCAGGCTTCCCAGTCCTCATAAGACTCATCGCAGTAGCCAAGTCGAAATTCACCGCATTTGGGTTGAATGTAACGGGCAAACTCCGGGAACGTCCGCATGATTTCGGCTCGCATCATTGCGACAACCTTGCGGAACTCCCACTGGGCTCTGGTACAGAGCCGCAGATCAGCGATGTGAAGCAGCTCCAGGAAATTCACCGTCACCTTGAAATTAGTGTTGGTGGCCGTGGGCAGGACAAAGCGGGCGTCCTCAGCCGGGATACCGGATTGAATCATGCGCTCGTAAAGATCAGATATGCGATCGAACTCTGCCGCGTACTCCGTTTCAAGACCGGCGCGTTTGACCGACTCCGGGACTGTGTACGGGAACTGTCCATCTTTGAATGTCACGTAGCGCTGGCTCTGCTGTTCGAAACTGATGCCCATCCGATGTCGAACAAACTGATGGCTGAAGGCGCGAGTGACGCCGGAAATACCAAATTCAAACCACACCTGCTCTAGTGGCGAGGCATGGCCGGTCTCTAACCGCTTCTGAATGAATTCAAGCATCTGATCCCGAGTAATTCGGTCATCGCCTATCCGTCGCATGATTTGCATCGGCGTCAGAGCTGAGTAGGCGACCCGATAAGCCACATACAGCGACCGGACCGGGTCACTCGTATGATCGAGGAGTTTGACCTCAATGCCACGGTTGGCCGGCTTCCTCTCGGCGGGATTCTCCATTTTGAAAAGGCCTCTCTCTAGCCCCAGCGATTGGGGCGCCGGGCGCGCTTCAGGTCGAAACCCTCGCGGCGCGAACGCTGCCACCGCTGCGGTCGTGGTGAAGGGATCAAATAACTTTGCGGATCCTCCTCCCAGAGGCCGCAATTGGTTCCCAGGTCCTCTAGAAACGGGCCGACGCATGGCTCGCCGTCGCGAACTGGGTGATGGCAAATTTGGTCCGGCGTTTCCATGCGCCCGGGATGCAGTGTTTGGCGCAAGAACTGGCAGTGAACCGCTAACGGGGCTTGAACGGGATCTATGTCCGCCACGCCGCCATTCTAGAACAGCAGCGCGGAACCGTCACCTAAGGCAAAGCTTGAGTGTCAAGGATTTTCCCGGCATTTCTACAGGCGCGAACCAGCCCTAAAGCGGAGCGAAGGCGGCGCCTTCGACCAGAACAACGGCTACGGCTGCCAGGGAAAGGAATGGTGCGTAGGGAATAGCTTGGCGCCGGCCTACGAGGCCAGAGACAAACAGACCGAGAATAATGACGCCACCGGCAATCACGCCCAGCACCATGGCCTCATAGCCTGCCTGGGGGCCGAGAGCAGCGCCAATCAAAACAGCGAGCTTGACATCGCCAAGACCGAGCCCGCCGCGCGTAGCGAATGTCATGAAAAGAAAGATTCCGCCGCCAGCCAACGCGGCGATGCCAGCGTCAACGACCGCAGCGTCAGGCATGACCAACGCCGCGAGGATCGCCAAGACCGTACCTGGGTAGGTAATCGCATTGGGCACCCGATAGCTCAGCAGATCAGTTGCCGTGCAAATCAATAAGGCGGCCAAAAATAGCGTCACCGCCGCCGCCTGGATCGGATCAAACCGGGCGCCGGCAACAGCGGCCAAGATCGGCAGGAAAACGACGACCGCCCGCCGCAAGTGGTCAGACCAAGGTTTGGTCTGCCACGGCAGCCGTTTAGAACGCCGCTCTTCGTCCTCGACGGCGGGCTCCTCGTCGTAGCTCTGGTTGAAGCGCTGAATCAAACGATCTGCCACCAACGCCATCGGCATCCCGAGCAAGAAAAAGATCAGTGGAGCCATATAGAGGAATTATCGGCCTCGAAGCCGATTTCGCTTAGCCATCGGCTTTAGCTCAACGTCGTGATTGGACGCGATTGAAGCACAAATAGCTGACCCCCGGCCAAACCAAATTCAATATCTTGTGGGCTGCCGTAATGAGATTCGACCTTCGAGGCCAATCGCGCCACCTCACACGCTTGATCGTCGGTTAGAGAGGCCGCGGCCGCTTTATCAGGCGCTAGGACCTGCTCGATGGTTCCGGTTCCATCTGGGTGAGGCCAGATCGCCAGCTCTTTCTCAAAAATATCGCGCTCGACAATGTTGAAAGATTCTTTCGCCACAACAAATGAATCGGGTGTCACACTACCCGAAACGATCGCCTCTCCGAGGCCCCAGCTGGAATTGATTACGACCTGGTCTCGGGATCCGGTCACCGGATGCGCCGTAAAGGCGATACCCGAGGTTTCCGATTTCACCAAACCCATGATCACCACGGCCATCGCTTCCGCGGCGCTTACGTCGCCTAGCCTCGACCGATAGCGTATGGCCCGCTCCGACCACAGAGAAGCGTAACAACGGACCACGTCAGCTAATACGTCCTTGATGCCAATTACATTGAGATATGACTCGAAAAGCCCCGCGAACGAAGCGGCGGACCCATCTTCCGAAATCGCCGATGACCGCACCGCACAGGCGAGGCCGGACATTGCCGAAAGCTCGTCGTAGGCCTGGGCTATCTCCCCGCGCAAGTCGTTCGGCAAGGCGGCCTGCTCAATCAGTGAGACAATTTTTGCCGAAGCTTCCCCAGGACCGGCCGGCGACTTGAGTTCGCTGCTCTTGAGGATGGAGTCGATTTCCTTATCGAGGCCGCCTGCCGCCAAGAATCGGCGGTAGCCATCCGCGGTTAGGCTAAAACCAGCCGGAACGGCGAATCCAGCGCTGAGCATGTCCGACAGTGACGCTCCCTTTCCGCCAGCAATCTCGCGAGAAAGCTTGTCATGGTGGAGCCAGGCCACATAAGCCATTAGGCGTACTTTTTAAAAACGATGCAGGTATTTTGGCCACCCAATCCAAATGCGTTCGACATGACCCCTCGAACGTCCGCTTTGCGCGCCTGGTTGGGCACGTAGTCCAGGTCACAGTTGGGATCGGGAAACTCATAATTGATTGTTGGTGCGATGGTTTGGTCACGAATCGTCAGCGTGCAAACCGCGGCCTCCACGGCGCCTGCCGCCGCCGCCAGGTGCCCTGTCATTGACTTGGTTGAACTCACCGCAACGCCACTTGCGCGCTCACCAAAAACCTTCTTAATCGCGGCGGTCTCCGCTTTGTCATTCAGCTGCGTGGAGGTCCCATGGGCGTTGATGTAATCGATGTCATCGATGCTCAGGTTCGAGTTGGCGAGCGCGCGGCGCATTGCCAGCGCCTGGCCGTCCACATCCGGGGCCGCGTCGTCCGTCGCGTCGAAGGACCACCCAGCTCCACCAAGCTCACAAATGACCTCAGCGCCGCGCCGCCGGGCAAATTCCTCGGTCTCGAGGATCAAAACGGCCGCGCCCTCTGCCAATACGAATCCGCCGCGCTTGGCGTCAAATGGCCGCGAGGCCTGCTCCGGCTGGTCATTCCAGGTTTTCACTAGTGCGCCAAGACCGCCAAGTGATGCAATCACCGCACGAGCGATCATCGATTCGCAGCCACCGGCGATCATGCACTCCGCCTGGCCAAGTTTCATCAGGTTGATGGCCTGGCCGATGGCATCACCACCAGAGGCGCAGGCACTGTTGACGGTTGAGTTGGGACCTCGAACCTCGTGCAGCCGGCCGACTCTTACGCCAGCGCTGTACTGACCCAGCCGCGGCACGGTCAACGGATCAACCCTTAGGGGGCCTTTCTCTTCAATAATCTTGTCTTGCTCGACTACAAGGTGCAGGGTGCCGCTGCTGGCGAGGAGTACACCAATGGAGTCTCGGTTAGTGTCGTCAATCACCAAGCCGGACGAATCAATCGCCTCTTGCGCCGCCACGACTCCCAGCTGTGTATGCCGCCCGGAGCGGCGGGCTGTGCGCCGGTCCATGAGGTCTTCAGCCACGAAGCCCTTGACCTCACCCGCCACTTGCACCTCAAAACCAGTCGCATCGAACTGGGTGATGGGGCCAGTGCCAGATTGGCCTGCAAGCATGGATTGCCAAGTGGACTGGGTATCCAGACCTAGCGGCGTGACCATCCCAACACCTGTAACGACAATTGGTGGAAAATCCGGCATGGGCAACAAATCCTTCTCTAAATCAAAGATATTGTGGGTCATTTTCGAGCCTCAGCCAAGACTTGTGCGGAGCAACTGACAAGCAACCTTGACGTAAAGGGAAGGGACGGGTAGCATCGGCCAATGGCTCACGAATCGGTGCCTGAAGCGCTGCCAGAACCCGAACCAAAGTCAACCGCATCACGACGCCAGTCGACCTTCTACTCGCTACGCTATCGGGACTACCGCTATCTCTGGCAGGGTCAGGTCGGCGCCTCTGCGTCGATGTGGATGGAGCAAATTGCTCGTCCCCTTCTAATCCTCGAGTTAACCGACTCGGCGTTTATGGTTGGATTGATCGCCGCGACCCGAATGTTGCCTCAATTGCTCATGGGCCTCTGGGCCGGCGTGCTGGCGGACAGGATCGACAAGAAGCGCATCCTTGTAATTAGCCAAGCAGCCACCCTGGCAACCCATATGATTACGGCAGCCCTGGTCCTGACCGGCGTTGTGGAACCCTGGATGGTCTTCGTTACGGCCTTTGCCAGCGGCGCGTCGATGGCCTTCAATCAACCTGCCCGTCAGTCGCTTATACCCAGGCTGGTTCCAGATGAGGCGCTGACAAACGCGGTCGCCCTAAACTCCGCTGCCATGAACTTCATGCGAATCGGTGGCGCATCTTTGGCCGGCGCCCTGCTCATCTTCATCGACTTGGGAAACCTCTATGTAATCCAATCCCTGATCTACGTTTGGGTAATCTTTTCAACGTCACGGATTCGCACAACCACTGAAGATGCCAGCCGGAAGCGTGGCTCCTTGCTCTCCGATCTCCTCGAAGGATTCAGCGCCGTGCGCCAGGATCGCACCATTTTGTACATCTTTTTCCTAACGATGATCCTATTCGTCTGGGGAGTGCCCTACCAGAGCGTGTTCGTGCCGCTGCTCGCGGTTGACGAATTGGGCGTCGGTCAGTCTGGAGTAGGGTTGCTGATAGCCATGGTAGGTATCGGTGCTCTGGCGGGATCGCTTGGTGTGGCGACGGTTGGCGATTCTCTGCGCCGGCGCGGTCTAGCGATGCTGGTCATGCTCGCGACCTACAGCCTAGCCCTGGTCTTATTGTCCCGCTCTGACTCACTCCTTCTAGCGGTCCCAGCCCTAATGATTAGCGGCGCTACCCAAACCTCATTCATGTCACTAAACAACGCCTACGTTCTTGGCCGGACCTCGCGGGAGATGCAAGGCCGCGTCATGAGCCTCTTTAGCCTAGACCGAGGCTTGGTCCCCTTGGGAGCTGCTATCGGTGGCTTTATGGCGGAAACGTTAGGCACACAGACCGCTCTGTCGATCATGGCCTTGATCTGTCTGAGTTGCACATTGCTCATCGCCCTGCTGGCGCCCGCCATCCGCAAGATCGCCTAGGCTTTTTCTTACACCGGCAGCATCGCTGCATTGAACCGGCCGATTGAACCTATTCCCATCGAGTGACGATTTATCAGCGTTACCCGGTTCGGCTGGCCCTAACCCCCGGCTTTCCAGGGTGCGATAGGAAACCTGAATCCAAATAACAGGCTATGCTAGAATTTCACTATGACGCTGGTGAGAGTTTTACCTGACGGAATTGAATTCGAGGCCCCCCAGGGAGCCACGCTAATGGGTGCGGCTCAGGCTGCCAATCTGTACTGGCCAACCACCTGCGGCGGTCAGGGAATTTGCACAACCTGCCTGACTGAGGTCGTAAGCGGAGCGGAAACCTTGGCCGAAATGGGCCGCGGCGAACGCAAAACCTTGGTTGCCGAACGCGGCGAGGCTATACTCAAACGGCCCGTTAGGCTCGCCTGCCAGACCGGCATCCTCACCCCGGGAACGGTTACAGTAACCAAAGTGGGAGTCCGCACCACGGACGCCTAGCTCGAGCTGGGTTTGCATTCGTCCGAGATTTCCAGTTTGATTCGTTAGAATAGAAGCAGCCTATAGGAGGTAACCTCCCTGTGGATCTCGGCCAACTCGAAGCCTTTGTACAAGTCTCAAATCACCGTAGTTTTAGCCGCGCTGCCGAGGCGCTGTTTCTGACTCAACCTTCCGTTACTGCCCGCATCCAAGCCTTGGAGCGTGACTTGGGCGAGCGCCTTTTTGAGCGCTCCGGCCGCGGCGTCCGGCTGACGGAAGTCGGCGCCTGCTTTTTCCCGCACGCCGAACGCGTCCTTCAGGCGCTGAATTCCGGCCGCGACGCCATCGATTCGCTGCGCAACCTCCAGTCAGGATCTCTAATCCTGGCTTCAGCAACTACCGTCAGCGCCTACCTACTGCCAGGACTGCTAAAGAAATTTCGCGAACGCTTTCCACACGTTGAAGTCTCCGTGCGAACCGGCCGCTCCGAGCAAGTGCTGGCGATGTTGTTGGCTGATGACGCCCAGATTGGACTTGTCAGGGCTGTTTATCATCAGGATATTGAAACCAAGGGCCTCATCGAGGATGAATTGGTCTTGGTTTCAAATGCCGAACATCAGGTCGCCGATGGCGGCCCGGTAACCATCGACCAACTCGGCGACCACCCTTTCATTTTCTTCGACCGTAATTCCAGCTATTACTCTCTGGCCCAAGGTCTCTTCCGCCAGCACGGCATTGTGCCGCGGACACAGATGGAGCTCGACTCCATGGAGGCGACGAAGATGATGGTCGAGGAGGGACTGGGGCTGGCACTCCTGCCTCGCATAGCAATAGAGCGCGAGCTTGAGATCGGCGTGCTACGCGAAATTGAAATTTCCGGCATGCAGAACCCCACCCGCCAAATCGCCTTGATCAATCGCCGCCACCGCCCGCTTGGGCCGGTGGCACAGGCTTTTGTCGAGATCGTTCAGGAAATCTACTTTTCCGGCCAAAGCGGCACAGTAGAGCTCCAGTCAACGGCAACGCTAACTTAGAAAAAGTTTCGCCGTGACAGTCCTGCGTCCAAGTTCAGGACACACCCTTCAGTCTCGCCCCGTTTTCAACACCGGGCCTTTCGATATTGCCGGTATTACGCCAATATTCTTGCCCTGCGAGCTTATGGATGAAGCCCTACCGATTAGCCTGCCATTAGCCGGGCCCTGGTGGGCCGAAGGAACCGTGCTGCGCGCGTCGAGCGCCTATCAGCAAGCGACCGGCCGGCACACCCGGCTAGCAATGGACCCGAACTAGAGCCGATCCAAAGATTCGCTAAGAGTCGGCGCCTACCTCAGCACGAAGTTGCTTGAGGATATTGACGTTGGCTTTGTCCGGACCCTTCTTGTCCGGTCCAGGGACTTCGAGCAAGAACGGCACGTCCCTAAACGCCTTATGAGCCATGATCCGGCGGAAGCCGTCGATGCCTATCTGACCTTGGCCGATGTTCTCGTGGCGGTCCCTACCGGAACCAAGCTCTACTTTCGAGTCGTTAGCGTGAACCGCAGCCAGTTGGTCGAAGCCGACTTCCTGTTCGAACTCACTCATCGCCAGCTCAAGCCCTTCAGCGCCGCCAAGGTCATAGCCAGCCGCGTAACTATGCTGCGTATCAAGGCAAACTTTCACCCGGTCTTGGTCTACCTGCCGCAGGATTCGCCCCAGATCGGCAAATTTGGAGCCGATGTTGTCACCGGCCCCAGCCGAATTTTCCAGAATCAGGAGGACCTCGGGCGGGGTGACGTCCAGCACCTCAAGGCAGGCTTGGCAGATCTGGTCGAAAACCGCGTCTAGCCCCTGCCCTTTGTGACTCCCCAGGTGAAAGATAACGCCCTTGATGCCCAGTTGACCGCAACTCGTCATAGCCGACTTAAGCGAACTGGTTGAACGCTTGAGATGGGCCTCATCGTCCGTAGCCAGGTTTATCAAGTAGATTCCGTGAACAAAAACCGGAATACTGCCGACAGCGGCATGGGCCTCCTGGAACCCCTCGGCCTGGACAGCTTCAATCTTGCTGCTGCGCCACTGCTGTGGCGGCGTCAGAAAGATTTGGGCGGTCTCCGCACCGATAGCCACGGCTCTTTCGAGAGCAGATGCTGGTCCACCAGTCGTTTTGACGTGAGCGCCAATCAGCAATAGCGTCCTCCATTAGAACCATCTGAAGAGCAGTCGCCGCCCCTCGCAAAGCAAGATACGGGTTGGCCGTCGGCAAGGCAACCGCGGAGAGAGTAGGAAAATAGAAAACGGCGCCTCATTTTCGGCGCCGTCTACGCGCTGGTGAGCAAAAGCCGGTCAGGTCAGACCAGCGAGTTGGTAGGATTTCCCTTCCGTCTTGATCGATGGCGCGATGATGACTTCAGCCTCCTGGAATTCTTGGATTGTGCGAGCGCCGCACATCCCCATGGCCGTCCTTAGGGCGCCAATCAAGTTTTCGCTGCCATCATTGCGGGAGGTCGGTCCGAAGATCACGCGCTCCAAGGTGCTATTGACTCCTACTGTAATCCGGGCACCACGTGGCAGTTCCGCATGCGCGGCCGCCATGCCCCAGTGGTGACCGAGGCCCGGCGCTTCCTCTGTGGCCGCGAAAATCGACCCCAGCATCACGCCGTCCGCTCCAGATGCTATCGACTTGTTGAGGTCACCTGACTTTTGAATTCCGCCATCGGTTATGACCGGAACGTAACGCCCGGTCTCCTGGAAATAGTCATCTCGAGCCGCAGCGCAGTTGATCGTCGCCGAAACCTGGGGTACACCGATGCCTAAGACCTCTCGGCTGGTGCAGATTGCACCCGGGCCGACGCCAACCAGGATGCCGGCCACGCCCGCCTCCATCAATTCGCGAGTGGCGGCGTAGCCGACCGTATTACCCACCACAACCGGAACCGGCAGTTCGCGGCAGAGCTTCTCGAAGCGCAGCCCCTCAAGGCTGTTAGAAATGTGGCGGGCTGTCGTCACGGTGGACTGGACCACAAAAATGTCGCAGCCGGCTTCAACTGCAATCGGCGCGAATTTCTTGGCGTTCATCGGCGTACAAGACACGGCCGCAACGATGCCGAGGCTCTTCATCTGGCGAACCCGCTTGCTGATTAGATCGACATCGATCGGCGGCGTGTAGTAGTCCTGAAGCAGAGAGGTCACCTTGGTTTTTGACGCCTCGGCGATTTCCTCAAAAATCGCGCTTGTGTCTTCATAGCGGGTATGGATGCCTTCGAGGTTCAACACGGCAAGGCCGCCAAGGTGGCCGAGCTTGCCGGCAAAGTCAGGGTTGACTACGGCATCGGTCGCCGCTGCCAAAATAGGTATCTGAAAAACAAAATCGCCCAAAGTGAGCGATGTGTCGGTAAGATCTGGGTTGACTGTGAAGGCCCCTGGGACGATTGCCACCTCGTCAAAGCCGTAGGCGTTTTGCATCGCCTTGGCCGAACTCGGATTGGTGAATGCCGGCCTATGCGTTGCTTCTAGCGTCATCGCTCCACCCCCCCTAGATATTCAGAAAATATATCTGACAGCGTACCCGGCCGTCAACGCCATTTCAAGTAAGTTGATAAAAGGCTTAAGCTTTACATCCAATCATGGCCAAGCTCTATGTAATCGCCACGCCGATCGGCAACCTCGAAGATGTTTCCCTCCGATCTTTGAAGGTTCTCAGCGAGGTTGGCATCGTGGTCGGCGAGGACACGCGAACAGCACGCGTCCTTCTGGACCATCACGGCGTTAAGGCCCGCCTGCTCAGCTACAACGAACACAACCGGGTGCGACGGATACCGCAAATCCTCGGCCGCCTCGAGGATGGCGACGCGGCCTTGGTGACCGATGCTGGCACGCCGGCGATCAGCGATCCGGGCGTTGAGCTGGTCGCGGCGGCACATGCCGCCGGCCACGAAGTGGTCACGGTGCCGGGTCCGTCCGCGCCCATAGCCGCGCTTTCGATCGCCGGTCTGCGCTCGGCAACTTTTACCTTCGTTGGCTTTTTGCCAAGAGGTGATGCCAAGCTGCGATCACTCTTTAGCCTGCACTCGTCGCGGCCGGAAACGCTGGTGGCATTCGAATCGCCGGAGCGAGTACTTAAAACTCTGCAAGTCATTGCCGCTGAGATTCCGGACCGGCGCCTGGCAATTTGCCGTGAAATGACCAAGGTTTACGAGGAAGTGTTCAGCGGCACGGCCGCCGAGGCTCTGACCCACTTCACCCGGCCGCGCGGTGAATTTGTGCTGATTGTTGAGGGCTCAACGCGGGAAACCCAGCCGAGGACCGACCGTGAGGCGGTGATTTTAGAAGCCGCGGAGATGAAACGGTTGGGATTAACTCGCCAACAGGCGACGCCCCTTCTCACCCAGCGTCACGGCATCAAGCGCCGCGCAGCGTACGAAGCATGGCTGGCCGCTGGCCGGACTTAGCGGTTCTCAGATTGGAAATAATGGTAGCGGTACGGGGATTCGAACCCCGGTTTGAGCCTTGAGAGGGCTCCGTCCTGGTCCCCTAGACGATACCGCCAAGCGTCTCTTTGGCTGGGGAGGGAGGATTCGAACCCCCGCATACGGAGTCAGAGTCCGCTGTCCTACCACTAGACGACTCCCCAAGCGCGCCCACAAATCCTAACAAACCTCTTGACCAGCCACAACGCCGCCTAGACGTGTTTACCCTCCGTCATGCCTCAGATCATCAGTGGGGGCTACAGCGCGTTGACCGCGGCACGAAGGCGGTAGACACAGCGTTCCTGGCCGACCAACTCCATCGACTCGAACAAGGGTGGAGCAACCGTCCGGCCGGTAACCGCGATTCTCAACAAGGTGAACAAATCGCGCGCCTTCACCCCTTGATTCTCGGCCAGCGCCCGCAACGTGGATTCGATCGAATCGTGGTCCCAGTTTTCCGTCTGCTCCACCGTCACCAGCGCCTCTGAGAGAAGTTGCACGGCACCTGTTCGGTCGTCAGCAAAGGCCTTGCCCAAGAGCATTTCCGGGTCAGGCTCAACATCGCCGGGCAGAAAAAAGAACTCCAGCATGTCACGCGCCTCCGGCAGCAGTTTGACGCGCTCCTGGACCAGCGGCGTAATCCGAGTCGTGTATTCAAGATCAATCGGACGGGCGACTTGCGGCGGCAAGCCGCCATCAGATTCCGGTTTTTCCAGCCAGTCGTTGAAGAGATGCGCCAACTGCTCGACCGGCATCGCTCGCATATAGGATCCGTTCATCCAATTGAGCTTTTCGAGGTCGAACACGGCCGGGCTTTTTATCAGCCGGTCGATGTTGAAGTTTTGCACGAATTCGTCGCGAGAGATGATCTCCGTTTTGTCATCCAGCGACCAACCAAGCAAGCCGAGGAAATTGAACACGGCTTCAGGAAGATAGCCGTTGTCGCGGTATTCAAGGACTGACTGAGCCCCATGGCGCTTGGACAGCTTGGATCGGTCCGGCCCTAAGATCGAAGCAGTATGAATGAAAATCGGCTGGGCGAACCCTAAGGCTTGGAACAGCATCTGGTGACGCGGCAGAGACGGCAGCCATTCCTCGTTGCGGATAACGTGGCTGATGCTCATGGAGAAGTCATCAACCGGCTCGGCCAGATGGTAGGTGGGAAACCCATCCGATTTGAGAATTACAAAGTCATCGATTAGCGCGTTCTTGAAAGTGACTTCACCGCGCAGATGATCGTGGACAACCGTCTCACCCTCTTTCGGCGTTTTGAAGCGCACTACCGGGTTCGCATTGCCCGACTCGCTTCTGGCGGCCTCAAGACCGGCATCCTCGCGACAACGTCCATCGTAGCCAGGCGGTACCTTGGATTCACGCTGCTTAGTGCGTAAGGCGTCCAGCCGCTCGGGCGAACAATAACAATGATAGGCGTCACCGTTTTCCAACAGCCGCACCGCCGCCTCATGGTAGAACGGCAGCCGCTCTGATTGCTGGTAGGGTCCGTACTCACCACCAATATCGGGACCTTCATCCCAATCAAGCCCCAACCACCGCAGCGCGTCGAGCTGCGACTGCACGGCTGTCGGCACGTAACGGGCCTGATCGGTGTCTTCGATGCGGAGTATGAAAGTGCCGCCGGTGCTGCGCGCCAAAAGCCAATCGAAAAGCGCTTGACGAATGTTGCCAACATGGGGCTCGCCGGTTGGGCTGGGCGCGTAGCGAACCCGAACCGGAGTTTCCTCAGTCATTCCCGCATCTTAGCAGCGACGCGTTTATGGCCCAACGCGGCGTCAAGGCCGGCTCGGAAGGCAACGATACATGGGCCAAGCTCAGCCGTCTCATCGCGGACTGGATCAGCAGCTTACAGCGGCTCCAAGGCCGCCGTCAGGTCAGATGCGAGGGGCGCCTCCAACTCGAGCTCGGTGCCGTCGGCCGGGTGTCTTAGACGCAGGCGCCAGGCGTGCAGAAACAGCCGCGGTACAAGATCCGTGGCCTTGCCATAGACCGGATCACCGAGGATCGAGTGGCCGATCGAAGCGAGGTGGACCCGAATCTGATGTGTGCGACCTGTGATCGGCGAGGCTTCCACCAAGCTACAACTGTCGTAATACTGCCGCACTCGGTACGAGGTTTGGGCTTCGCGGCCACCGCGTTCCCTGACCATCATCCGCATGCGATTGTTGGGGTCGCGGCCAATCGGCGCGTCAATCAGCGCCTCGGCAGGCTCCACTCGTCCCTCGGCCAAGGCCAGGTAGGTCTTGTGCATTTCACGATTCTTGAGTTGGGCGGAGAGGCCGGCGTGGGCGATCTCGGTCTTGGCCACCGCGATCAAGCCGGAAGTGTCCTTATCGAGACGATGAACGATGCCCGGCCGCTGCACCCCGTTGATACCGGGCAGGTCAGGGCAGTGGGCCAGCAAGGCATTGACCAATGTGTGTTGGGCGTGCCCAGCGCCTGGGTGCACGGTCATGCCAGCCGGTTTGTTCACGACCAACATGTGTTGATCTTCGTAGATCACATCGAGGGGGACGCCCTCGGGCAGCGGGTCCGCCGCCTCAAGCTCCGGCACGCGGACGTCAAGCGTCTCAGAGCCGTCCAGGCGGTCACCAGGCTTACGCCGCGGCCGCCCGGACTGACTGACCAGCCCATCGCCGATCAGGCGATGGGCGCGCGCGCGGGACACACCGCATAGGCGAGCGATCGCCACATCCAGCCGTTCGCCCGGCTGGTCAGAAACGATCTGAATCAGCGAATCAGTCGTCTTCCGCCTCCGTGGATCGGTCCGGCTTGCGCTGCTCACTAAGCACGAAAAAGCCAATCAACACCGCGAGACCAATGACAATCGAAGAGTCCGCAACATTAAAGGACGGATAATGCGGGAAGTGAATAAAGTCCGTAACGGCGCCAAATCTCACCCGATCCAAGAGATTTCCGCCGGCCCCACCCAACTGCAGACCAAGGGCGAGGCGCAGCAACCCATGCTCTAGGGGAGGGAAAGCGTAATAGAAAACGATGGCACCGATCGCGAGGACTGCCGTCACCGTCAGAAATACGCCTTGTCCCTGGAGGATGCCAAAAGCGGCGCCGGAGTTGGTCACATGCGTGATCTTGACCAACCAATCGTCTGAGGGCCAAGACTCACCAAGGTTGAGGTTGCCGCGGACGAGGGCCTTAGTGACCTGATCGAGGACAAATACAGCTGCCGCTATCAAAAAGAACGGCGAATCCCTCAGGACACGCCGCTTAATCGAACCAGCCAGCTTGGCGTCTTCGTCCCCAACCTTGACTTCAGAGTCAGAGTCGGAGTCGGAGCTGGTCATCGAATCGATCTTAGCACGATGAATAGCGATACCAGCGGCCACCCTGCCCTCAGGCGGTGGGTGCCACGTTCCGCTGATCTTGGTTATAGTGATCACCGGAGGAATTGGATGAACTTGTTTGGCCGGCGCGCGGCAGACCGTGAAAAGTGGGGTGACAGATTGCCCCCTGGCCAAAAGGCCACTGACGGATGGCCGGTGTTGCACTACGGAACGGTGCCAAGAATCGATCTCGAGAGCTGGAGCTTTCAGATCAGTGGCCTGATTGATCAGCAAGTCAATCTGTCCTGGGCCGATTTTTGCGCGCTTCCCCGAGTCACGCTGACCAACGATATCCATTGCGTGACCGACTGGAGCAAGTTTGATAACACGTGGGAAGGCGTGCCGGTCAGCGAGGTTCTAAAGCAGGTTGACCTCAAGCCCGACGCCGCCGAAGTCATGGTCCATTCCTACGGCGGTTACACGACAAACCTGGCACTCAGTGACTTCAACCGCGAAGAGAATTTGTTCGCGCTGGCCCATAACGGCGAGCCATTGAGCCGCGAGCACGGTTGGCCACTGCGCCTGGTTGTGCCTCATCTTTACTTTTGGAAAAGCGCCAAGTGGGTTTCCGGCCTAGCGGTCACCGATAAGCAGAAGCCTGGCTTTTGGGAAACATATGGTTACCACCTGCGCGGTGATCCATTCAAAGAAGAGCGCTACTCATAGGCTTCGGTTGCCCGGGCGCTTCAAGGCCGTCTTGCCGTGGACTTGTCGCCAACAATATGGCTCTACAAGCAAACCAGTGCTGATGACAAAGAGATGAGCGAATCAACTCCCCAGCCAACGCCAACGATTCGGCCGCCCGTCACACGTATCATCCTAGTGCGCCACGGCGAGACCGACGATTCCGGCGTAATCCCTGACCACAGCGGCCATGGCGACCCGGATTTGAGCGGACTGGGTCGCGATCAGGCCTTGGCTATCGCCAGGGAGGTCGCAACCCTTAGCGAGCAGTCAGTCACGGAAATTTATACCAGTCCTCTCGCCGCCGCCGTAGCGACGGCGTCAGTGATTACCAAGACCCTAGACTCGACGGCGCCGGAGCCCAGAGCGGGCCTGGCGACGATAGCGCCGGAGATATTGCCTCCCGGCCGGGCAGCGCTCGATGCCATGGCCGCGATCCAGTCCCATGCCTGGTCGGCAATCGAAACCCTGCGTGAAATGCACCCGCCGCCGGCCACGCTAGTCCTGGTCAGCCATGAACTGCCAATCAGAGCAGTGATTTGCCGGGCGCTTTCGATTGAACTGGATCGGGCGGGCCGGTTCAGGATTGACCCCGCCTCGATCTCCAGACTGGAATTCAGGGGGCCACGCACCGTGTTGGCTTCATTGAATGACGTCTGCCACGCAAATGGGGCCGCGAGCGACCGTCTCTAACCAGGTATCCCGCCGGGCCCGACCCGGATTCCAAAGAGTTCGGCTGCCGGCGTGCTTTTCCATCCCGCGGCTGCCGAGCGATATTATCTGGCCGATTTACCGGGGGCCGGGGATCAGGAGTGGCTGGCCAATTTGGATGAGTTCCGAGGTCGTGATGTCGTTTAAGTCGGCAATTCGATCAAGATAGCCACCCAACAACTCACCATCGGGCAAAAAGCGCTGGGCGATCAGCTGTAACGTGTCGCCGGCGACAACCGTGTAGTTTATTGGAGTTGGCGAGGGTCCAGGAGTGAACAAGGCTGTAGGCTGGGCCGTCGCAGCGGCCGCTGCGTTTAGCGAGTCACTAACGACAAAGGCGGTCGTGCGAACCAGCCCTCCGTTGACGTAGATGCGGAGCAGCCAGGCATCCTCGGCGAAGCCGCTGGGCCCGGAGGCGAGGACGAAGTTGACGGCAGTGCCGTCAACGAGGACATCCTCCGGGGACAAGATGATGTCGCCTGAGCCGACTTCGCCGCCTTCTGGTGGCACGTCGGCATCTCCGAGACGGAACCAGCGCACGGTGATTTTCATGCCGGCTTCGACGCCGTTCAGGACTAGCTGGACGCGAATTTCTTCGGCACCGGCCGGGATTATATGCTCCGCGGTCGCCGGCCCAAGCTCCGTTCCGAATACGACGGACTCCGCCGTCGCACCACCAGCGTCTCCATCATCGGCGCCCTTCGACAAGCAGGCGGTGGTCAGAACTATGATCACACTCAGGGCGAGCAGTGTTTGGCGTGCACGGGACCCGGCGGGAAAATCCTTAGTCATGAGATGCGGTCCTCACATCAGTCTCTCGTCTGGCGTATGCAAGGCCATCGGCTGATTCAACCACGCTTTTCAGTCACTAGTCCCCTCGTAGCATCGGCCAATGCCGAGGACTTGCTTTGCGGAGAGCGTCTGGTTTGGCCAGTCCAAAAATTCGAAAATGACCTGAGGAGGACGCTCTGGCGGAGGGGGAGGGATTCGAACCCCCGGTGAACCTAAGCCCACAACGGTTTTCAAGACCGATAAGGTGCATTCTTTATGGCTCAAATAGCGCAAAGCAGCACATTCCCAGATACGAATCATGTCCCTCCACGGAGAGCATATGACGTTCTTATCAGTTCTTGCTACTACCCGATGGTAGCAAATTGGTAGCAGAGGTCGCAGCCGATAAGTTAAACAGGAGGCTCCCCGCCCATGAGCACGGTTGAATTCTTCATCTATGGCCTCGGCCTGCCACTAACCGGCGCGCTGGCCTACCTGGCCTGGCGATACCTGGTGGCCCCGGTGCTCCCATGGCTCATGTGGCAGGCCTGCATCCGGTGGGGCCCGGCCTGTTGGTGCGCGAGCATTGCGAAGGAGAGCTGGCGGCGCTGATGCACCTGCTGATTGACGGCGAGGATGCACGGCACTCACGGCTCGCTGATAAGAGCCGAGTGAGAATGCTACTCCGGCGCTTACCTCGCCAAATGGACATGCGAATCATCAAAGGCCCAGAGGTGTTCTCGGTGGAGGACGCCGATCACCCAATGGACCGCGGCGTTACCGGGTTCGTCGTGATCGCCGAGAGCCACATCAGCATCCACACCTTCCCGGAGCGAGGCTTGCTCTGGGCCGACGTGTTCAGTTGCAAGGACTTCGACGCCGAAGCGGTGGCGATCGAGATATGCAAAGCGTTTGTGGTCAACGGGCAGGTGACGCAGATGGTGTTGCCGCGGGGGCTAGCCGAGGGGTCGTGATGAATGCCTACCCGACCTTGCCTACCCTGCCGCAACCCGATCTGCCCCAAGCTGCAACCATGCCCCGACCATCCACTGCCGGCGCCATTCGCAAGAGCTCGACGCTCGTCATCGCTCTACCAGACGCCAAGGTGGCGGAAAGAGCGCAGGGCGTTTCTGGCGCTCAACCGTTACTGCGCCGAGTGCGGCCGCAGAGGAGCGATCACAGCGGCAACCTTCGTCGACCACAAGCGGCCCCACGGCGGCAACGACGCGATGTTCTGGAATCAGGGCAACTGGCAGCCGCTCTGCCGACGCTGCAGCAACGCGAAGACCGGGCAGGAGATCCAAGCTCGCATCAAGTCACGAGCCAGGCCCTATGAGGAATAGCCTAGGGCGCCTCGAAAACTTCTCAGCTGAGGAAATGAACATCGCTGGCGTACCACTTCTCGCATGACCGCGAAATGAATTAAGGATTTTTTAAGCGTGGCTGGACGACCTCCGAAGCCGACGGCGTTGAAGGTACTTGAGGGTAACCCCGGCAAGCGGCAGCTGAATGATCGTGAGCCTCAGGCTTCGGCTGGCAAGCCCAAGCGCCCTACATGGCTGGCGGTCAAGGCACGGCCGCATTGGCAACAGGCCATCCAGGCCCTCGAGGGAATGGGTGTGCTCACGGTGGCTGACGGGCCGGCAGTTGCCCTTTTGGCCAACGCCCTTGTCGAGTACATAGATGCAGCGCAGGAAGTAGAAGACCGAGGGCTGACGTTTCTAGATGAGCGGCTCGACAAAGACGGCAACGTCATCAGTAGTGTGATACGACCCAACCCCGCAACCACCGTGCGCGCCGACGCCTGGCGCCGTGTCAACTTGATGCTGCAGCAGTTTGGCTTGACGGCCTCCAGCCGGTCGAAGGTCAAGTTAGAGAAGCCAGAAGAAGATGACGGGTTCGCTAACTGGGAAAGTCGAAGGCGGTCAAAGTGACCACGGCCGCGCCCGTTAAGTCTCCCGTTACTAGCTACGCCGAGGACGTGATCGCCGGCCGCGTTGTCACTGGTCGCCTGGTACACCTAGCTTGCGAGAGGCACCTGAGAGATTGGGAGCATCGGAACGAGCGGGGTTTCGACTTCGATCCGGATGCCGCACAACGAGCAATCGACTTCTTTGGTTATCTCAAGCACACAAAGGGTGAATGGGCAGGTCAGCCTGTCGTCCTGGAGCCTTGGCAGGAGTTCATTATCGGATCGCTTTTTGGCTGGCTACGCGAGGACGGCACCCGCCGCTTCCGTGTCGCTTACAACGAAATCGCTCGCAAGAACGGCAAATCCTTGCTTGCCGCCGGCGTCGGTATCCTTTTGGCGTTCTTCGACAAAGAGCCCGGCGCAGAAGTCTACGCCGCGGCGACCAAACGAGACCAGGCCAAGATCGTCTGGGGTGACGCTCAGGCTATGGTGAAGAAGTCAGCAGATCTCAGGAAGCGCATAACCGTCCTGGTGGGCAACCTGCATCAGGAGTCGACGCGCTCCAAGTTCGAGCCACTGGGCGCCGACGAAGACGGCATGGACGGACTCAATATACACGGCGCCATCGTCGACGAGCTCCACGCCCACAAGACCCGGGTGATGTGGGATGTGATCGAGACAGCAACCGGTGCCCGGCGGCAGCCGCTCACCTTCGCCATTTCCACCGCCGGACACAACCGCCACTCGGTGTGCTACGAGCAGCATGATTACGGAATCAAGATCCTCGAGCAGATCATCGACGATGACACCTTCTTCGTCTTCATTGCCTCCATCGACGAGGGTGACGACTGGAAAGACCCATCCGTTTGGGTAAAGGCAAACCCCAACCTCGGAGTCTCTGTGAAGCTGGATGACCTCGAGCGCAAGTGCGAAAAAGCCAAGCAGATGCCCAGCGAACAGAACGCTTTTCGTTGCAAGCACTTAGACGTCTGGACCGAGCAAGCGGACCGCTGGTTGGACATGGACCTCTGGGACGAGAACGCGGGCCCACTCAGCCACGAGGAGATGCGCGAGGCCCTGGCGGGTCGCGAATGTGTTGCGGGCCTAGACCTATCGCAGAAATATGACCTGACTGCCTTGGAGCTTATATTTCCGGACGATGACGGAGGCTACGACGTTTTGAGCTTCTGCTTCGTCCCGGAGGAGAACATCCTCAAACGCGCCGAGCGCGACCGCGTGCCATACGACCAGTGGCGTGACGAGGATTTCTTGATTGCCACCGAAGGCAACGTTATCGACTACGACTACATCATCAACCTGCTGGTCGAGTTGGCGGACGTCTACGAGATCCGTGAGGTCGCCTATGACCCATGGAACGCCATGCAGACCGCAATCAAGCTAGGCGAGGCCGGCTTCACCTGCGTGCCAGTTCGACAAGGATTTCAGTCGTTATCCGAGGCGACGAAAGAAGTCGGAAAGCTCCTTATGAGTAAAGACCTGCGCCATGGTGGACACCCTGTGCTGAGGTGGGCGGCAAGCAACGTGGCGGTAAGCCATGACCCTGCTGGGAACATCAAGCCTGACAAGGCCAGAAGCACCGAGCGAATCGACCCAATCACGGGGTTAGTCACCGCGACCGCTCGCGTGATCGTGCTGCCAGCGGTGGATGAATGGCACGGCATCTATATCTCGGAAGAGGACGAGGAATGAATAAAGAAGGCCAACTTGTGGATGCTGTAGCGCGAAGACTGAGGTCATCGACCTGGGGTACGCCCGCGGGACGAGATCTCCTGGCGGTCGCAAGCGTGATCGCGATAGTAGCGGCTGTGGCTTTGTGGCAGCCAGTGGTTGCTTTGTTGGTGGCTGGCGGATTCGGTCTGCTGGCCGCGTTCGCCGGCGCCTGGCTCTCGACGCTGTCAACACCGGAACAGGAGGACGAGGATGGTACTGGATAGCATCGCACGCCGGATCAGGACGTCGGGGCCAAACCCGGCACTCAAGGAGAAGGCAGCCGAGTGGGCATTCAATCCACGCTCTCTGACAGGGGCCACCGTCAGCGACCAAACGGCGCTCTCACTCACCGCCTTCTATCGCGGCGTCACCTTGATCGCCCAGACGGTCGGCGGCCTTCCGATCCAGGTCTTCGAGGAAGAGGTCGAGGCTGACGGCTCCGAAGGCAAGACGCGCAAGGTAAAGACCGACGACACGTCCTACCTCTGGCGGCGACCCAACCCGGAGATGACGATGCAGAGCCTCTGGGAGCGGGTCGCGGGTGATGAAGTTCGCGGTAACGGCTACGTCTTCGTAGACAAGGATGACCGCAACTGGTCAGGTGGCTTTGGCTCGATCTGGTATATCGACCGCAACCGAGTCCGCGTTGGCCGAACCAAGGCCGGCGTAAAGGTCTACGACGTCGAAGGCGAAGAGCTGCCGATGCTCGACTACAAGGCCGGTGGCGAAATCATCCACATACCGAACTGGGGTGGGGCACTGACCGGCTATGACCCCATTAAGATTGCCCCGCAGGCTATCGCCCTCGGCTTGTCGGCTGAGGAATACGCCGCCCGATCTCTGGGACAAGGACAAATCCCGCCCGGACTTCTCTCGACCACTGGCGACTTGACCGAGAAGCAGGCCGACGCCCTGGCCGACCTATGGGAGCGCAAGCACGCCGGCGTCAGGCGCACCGGCAAGATCGCGGTACTTGGCAACGGCGCGACTTTCCAGAAGGTCAGCACCGACTTAGAGGAGATGCAGATCCTCGGCGCCCGCAAGTTCACCGTGGCGGACATGGCACGCCTACTGGGTCTACCTCCCTTCCTGTTAGGCGACATAGACCACGCCAGCCAAGGTGGCGGCAACGGCCTGGAGGAACAGAACCGCAACCTGACGACCTTCAACTTCCAGGCTCACATCAACCGAATTCAGCAGGCCGTGTCAGATGACCTCCTGGTCCGCGAGCTCACCAACCGCTACATGCGAATGAATACCGCAGGGTTGTTGCGCGGCAACACGCTGCAGCGCTATCAGGCCTACCGCATCGCCGACTTCATGACCATCAACGAAAAGCGTGCGCTCGAGGAGCTGGAGCCGGTCGAGGGAGGTGACACGGTGCTCGCGATGACGAACATGGTCCCGTTGGACAAGCTCGATGAGGTGGCAATGGGATCTGGGAATTAATGACCGAGGCTTTCTCTGTAGAGATTCACTGTCCCAGGAAAGAGTGCCGTGGCCGCTTCCTCCTGGAGACGGACGGAGGCATTGCGCGGTCGGTGTGCCCTTCTTGTGGAGGCGAAGTTATCTACCGGGCAAAGTGTCGCCGTGACGAAATCTTGACAATTCCTCGCGCTGCACATAGATTAAGTGGCAAAGCAAGTTAGCTAAATCGGCCTTCCGCACAATCGGCCTCCGGTGCATGGGGGTCGTTTTTTTGCTTTCAGATTTCGACATCGACAAGTTCCTGGCCGGCAAACCGCTGGCTATCACCGTCGCCGGACTGGAAGAGTTGCGAGCTCATGTCCTGGCCCGGCTGATGATGTTCGATGCTCAGCCATCGGCCACGCTAGAGGCGATGGTCGCTGCGGCGACCGAACGGTCCGCGCAGGCATCCAAAACTAACGGCGCCACCGGCATCATCCCAATCCGGGGCACAATCTCCCAGCACGCCAAAGGTGACATCTCCGGCTTTGCTGTCGGCGGCGCTGCGACTGATGAAATCGCCGCAGCTCTCGATACCCTTCTGGCTGATGACGCGGTAAGTAAAATCATCTTGGACATCGACAGTCCGGGCGGCACCAGCTACGGGGTCACCGAGCTAGCTCAGAAGATCTATGACTCACGCGGTCAGAAGCCGATCATTGCCGTCGCCAATAGCCTGGCTGCCAGCGCGGCCTACTGGATTGGCGCCTCGGCGGACCGCTTTTACATCACGCCTGGTGGGATCGTCGGCAGCATCGGTGTGTACGCCATACATCAAGACGTCTCCAAGATGGCCGAGGACCTCGGTGTTAAGACGACGCTAATTAGCGCTGGTAAATACAAGACATTGGGCAACCAGTTTGAGCCTCTGAATGAGGAGGCCCTCGCACACATTCAGGCTCGGGTCGACGACGTCTATGGCCAGTTTCTTGCCGACGTCGCCCGAGGGCGCGGAGTGGCTGCTTCCGTGGTCCGCGGCGGATACGGCGAAGGCGACGTGCTGACCGCCAAGGCCGCCAAGGCGGAGGGCATGGTCGATGGGGTCATGACTTTCGATGCCGTCGTCGCCAGAACCTTCCGAATCGCACCAAGCGGCGCCGGCGTTCGCGCCGAAATCGAGACACCTGACCTCGAAGCAGATAACGAAACCCCCACGCCGCAAGAGGACGAGGAGGCCAATGAGCGCCTCGCCCGAATGCGGCTGCGTTCATTCCAGGCACGAGCAGCCGCTAACGCGGTCTAAGAGGAGGACACCAATGGCCACAGAAGTCGAAGAGATGCGTCACAAGCTGACAGTGGTACGAAAGGAGCGGATTGATTTCGCTGCTTCGTTCGATGCCGAGAACGCGCCGACGGAGGACGACGAGCGCAAGCTCGATGCCATGATTAACGGTGAGGCCGACCTTGAGGCCGAGGTCACCCGGACTGAGAAGTTCGCAAAGTCGTCCGCCACCGGTGGCCGGGCCGACCCTGACCACCCCAACCCGGCCAAGACCGATGGGCGGGCCCCGGTCGTAAGTCTCGGTCAGCGCTTTGTCGACTCGGAAGAGTTCAAGGCAGCCCTGGCCAACTACGCTCCGGAAGGAAGGATCCCCGAGGCTGGTAAGTTCCAGATGCCAGGCTACGCCTTCAAAGGCCTTGGCGAGCTTGGCCTAATGGCCAACTTGATTACGGGAGACTCCGCGACCTCGGCCGGCGCCTTCGTTGTTGCTGACCGCTTCCCCGAGCTGCAGACAATAGGCCGCAAGCCGCTACGCATCTTTGACATCATCCGGCGTCTCTCAACAAGCAGCGACCTGGTTGAGTACGTGGCGCAGACCTCGCGCACCAATGCAGCTGCTACCAGGCCAGAAGCGACCGGTAGCGGCGACGGTACAGGGTCGGCGGCCGAATCAGCGATGGCATTTGTTGTGCGCAACACAGCTGTCTATGACATCGCCAACTGGATTCCCGTCACGAAGCAGGCTGTAGCGGACGTGCCACAGATGCAGGGCATCGTTGACACCGAGCTCAAAGACAACGTCGAGGAGACGCTGGCTGACAAGATCGTCAACGGCTCCGGTAGCTCCGACATCCCGGGCATCCTCAATACGTCTGGTACTCAGACGCAGGCATGGGACACGAACATTCTGACGACCACACGAAAGGCCAAGACCCTGGTCAGCACCGTTGGCCGGCGGGTCGCAAACGCCTACGTCCTAAACCCGACCGATTGGGAGACCATCGACCTCCTCCAGGACAGTGAGGCCCGCTACTACTACGGCGGTCCGGCTCAGGTCGGTATCCCTCGTCTCTGGGGCTTGCCGGTTGTGGAGGAAGAGGCGGTAACCGCCGGCGGCGGCATGACCGGCGACTTTCAAAAGTGCACGCTGTGGGACCGGCAACAGTCGTCTCTCTCGATCAGCGACTCCCACGCCGACTTCTTCACCCGCGGCCTTCTGGCGATGCTGGCAAACCTGCGGGCAGCCTTTGCGCTGACGCAGCCAAACGCCATCGTCGAGATCGACACCGCAGCCTAGTAGGCAAGTCATCCCTAAGGGGGACTGAAACATGACAATCGCAGGAGACCAGACGCTTAACGGCCGGGCCCAGCTCGGCGTGGAGGCTCACACAGCGTCCGCTTCGCTCACCGCGGCGGAGAACGGCACGATTCACACCAACGCCGGCGCGACAGGGACCGTGGCTCTCACCTTGCCGGCAGCTGTTGCCGGTCTGCATTTCTACTTCGGCCTGCGTGCGGCGTTTGCAGTTCAAATCGAACCCGCCTCAGGCGAGACGATCTCGCTGCCTTCGACTGGCGTACCTGAAGCTGCCGACGACTACATCACGGCGAACGCGGTCGGCGAGACCGTCCACTTGATGTGCGTCGCGGATGGCAGCTGGGCTGTCATGGGCTTCACGGGTACCTGGACTGGCGAGTAGGAGTACGTGAACTGCCCGGTGTGCGGGGCGGCCGACGGCTCATGTGGTGGGCCGACCTCGCATACCGGCATCTCAATCGTTAGGCAGACGGAGGAATCGAAGATGGGCTCAAGCATGGTCAGAGTGGACCGAGGCGACGGCAGACTGCTTCAGTTTCGCGAAGGTGACGTCAATAAGTTCCTCGCCGACAACCCTGACGCCCGCGTGGTGCCGGGGCGCTCGGGCGAGCTACGCGTGACACCGCAGGAAGTCGCTGCCACCGAGGCTCTGAAGGAAGGTCCGCCGAACTTCGCGGCGATGCGCAAACCACAGATCGAGGCCTACGCCGAAGAGCACGAGATCGACATCTCCGAGGCCAGCAACAACGAGGAGAGGGTGACTCTTATCGCGGCGGCCGGCGAATCGGACTAGCGCATGGCAATCGCAGACCCGTACGCGGACGCCGCCACCTATAAGCTGGGCATCGTCAAGTCCAGCGACTCGGATGACGCTGCGATTTTATCGAGCTTGAACGCCACGTCCCGCTGGATGGAAAAGAAGCTGGGCGTAGTCACGTTCAACCAGACAGCCAGCGCCGTCGCCATTGAGTACCTGATCGAGGCTGACGGCAATGGCCATGCCCAACAAGTCTTGCCGGTCAGGCCGATAGCTTCGATAACGGGGCTCGAGGTCATCGTCGACACCGACGCAGACGGCAGCTATGCGGACGAAACCGCCCTGGTTCTAGGCACTGACTACGAGCTGCTGCCCTATGGGGCAATCGATGCAACGCTGCTGCCAGAGGCAGAGCCTTACACGAAGCTTCGCCTCCTTGGGCTCGGCTCCGTCAGTTCGGTCTGGCCGGTGGGCAACAAAGTCAGAGTGACGGCGGTTTTCGGCTACCCGGTGATCCCTGAAGGGATAGTAAACGCTTGCATCCAGTTCACCGCGATGTGGCGGGGCGAGTCGCCGTATTTCACTCAACAAGTTCAAAGTCTCGATGAAGTCGAGGCAATGTCGCCACAGGCGAGGTCAACCCTCAAAGGCCTGCTGCTGGTCAACTCGCCAACGGCAGGGATAGGGATCGGCTGATGGTCGTCTCACTCAACGTCAAGGGCCTCCCTGGCCTCCAGAGAAAGCTCAAGCCGGCCCATCTCTACGAGCCGGCCATCGCGGAGGTTGTCGAAAAGGTCGGCAAGCGTATGGAGCGCGGCGGCAAAGGCCTCGGCGCCAAGAGCAACACGATAACCCGCGAGCCACAGCGGCTTAGCGCCACGGTTTCAACGACGCTGAATAACCCCAGGCAGACCGGAGCCGCATGGGAGCGCAAGCAACGAGCAATCGCCAGGGCAATGGCGCCCCGAGTACTTCGGAGCGCTCAGCGAAAAATCATCAAAGCGTGGAGTGCCTAGATGGACATTCGATCTGCGCTCGACCGCATCGTCGTCGTCCAGGGCGGCCTGGCGATTACCGATCCGATCACTGCATCGGTTCAAAAGGCATGGAAGTACGTGCCGTCGAGACGTGCAACCCTGGCCGACACCCCGGCCTTTACTAACAGCTGGAGATTGGTCTCAACGGAAAGCGGCAACAGCCTATTTCGGCGCCAATACACGGTGAACATGCAGCTCTTTGTTAATGACGCTGACACGGACCGCGCCGCGGACATTGCCTCTTCTTTCGAACAGGCGCTCCACGTCGCCTTCAATGCGGACAAGCGACTAGAGAACACGGTCACCCGCCAAACCATCTATGGAGGCGATCCGACGCTCGCGCTCTTGGAGTACGCCAAGAAGACCTATGTCGGCCTCGATCTTTTCATGGACATCTGGATGAACGACGACGTGACCTTCGCGGCTTAAGGAGGCTGCTATGTGGATATGGGTTGGTGAAAACAAGGGCAAGGCGCCGCTTTCGGGCGTGCCGGGCCGGGACCTGACAGACGAGGAGTTTGACCATTACCGGGGCAAGGTTGATGCCGAGAACCCGGATGACCTTGGCGGTTTGGAGCGATCAGGACTCTATGAACACTCCGGCTCCCGGAAGAAGGGGGCTGGCGAGTCAGCAACGGAGGTGAGCAATGGCGGGAACGATTAGGGACCTCGGCAAGTTTCAGTGGGGTATCGAGGCAACGCCAGGCACGCTTGTTGCCGCGACATCTATCGTTGCAGTCGAGGACGTGGCCTTCACGCCCGAGGACACGGTTGAGGCGCCGAGGACCGCTCAAGGCCTCGCGATTGCGACGCCTGGCCAAGAGTACATCCCGATGCGGGGAACGCGGTTTAGCGTCCCTGATCACGCCGTCTTCTTTGAGCAGCTGCACGACTGGTTCAACATGGCGCTCGGTCTCGATGCCGCGCCCACGGGTACTGGTCCCTACGTCTGGGCTCACATTCGCGACATCACCGCCGGTTACTCACCGCAGACGCGGACCTTTGAACGGCGAAGGACCGACGGTACAAGCCCCCTCGATCACGAATGGGGCTATGCCTTCCTGGAGTCTCTGCGGTTCAGCTCGACCATTGATAACGCGGTGCAGATGTCGGCCGCGGGCTTTGCCCGCCGGGTGCAATCCTCGACGCTTACCGCCGCTCAGTCGCTCCCCTCTGGGCTTCAGACGCTTCTGGGTGAGCTCTCCAAGGTCTACATCAACGACAGCTGGGCCACGCTCGGGACAACCCAGATCACGGCTAAAATCCTCGGCTGGTCCTGGGAGTTCACGACCGGCCTAAAGCCCTTTCGAGCCGCCGATGGCCGTAGTGACCTCGACTTCTCCGGCGTCTGGCTGGACCCGACCGCCGTCGGCCTCAACCTTGAGCTCACAGCAGTCATGGACTCGCTGTTCACGGCTGAGAAAGCCAAGGCTGAGGCGGCCGCGCTTCGGGCGATTCGAATCCAGGTTGATGGCGATGACGCCACGCGTCAGCTCCAGCTCGACGGCCTCTACAAGTACAACGCCGGTTCAATCTTTGAGGCCGGCGAGCAGGAGGGCCAGGACATCGTGACGCTCTCGCTGAGGCAAGCCACCGACGCGACCAACTTCGCTCAGGCCAAGGTAACAAACAACATAACTACCGCCGTTTAAGACGGCAAGAAAGAGGACTTATGCCACCGGTAGGAAAACCAGAGCCCGTTCAGTACCCGGCAGAGCCCGGCGTGATGTTTCAGATCCGCCGGCTGTCTGGCCACGAGTTGCGAAAAGCGGAGCGGGCAGACACCAAAAAGAAGTTTCAAGTAGCTCAGGACGCCGGCTCGGCGCTCGAGGCCCTCGGTGAGATCGAGGACAAGGTTAGGGCACGAGTGGAGGCGGCCAGAGTAGCGCGTGGTGAGTCGCCAGAAGGGCCAGCGAAAGGCGCCTACGACGGTTATGACTTGGAAACCGTGATCGAGAACGGGCTAGTCGAATGGTCCGGGCCCAACTACGACGGGCTTTCTTTCACCATGGCCAACCGCCGCACGCTCGACCCCGACACTGAAGATTTTCTTTTCGAGGAAATCATGAAGCGAAGTGTGCTAACGCCGGGGGAAGGGACGAGCTCTTCGGCAGAGCCTACGCCGCCTTCAAACACGGCGGAGGAAAGCTCCCCGGAGAGCTGAGAGAGGCTGTGCAAATCATCAACCTGGGTGTCGCCATGACCCTCCAAGACTTCTACGAGGTGCCTGAGCGACTCAGGGACGAGATCGAGTTGATACACCAGGCGTCTGACAGGGTGCGGCGCGAAGAGGCGGAGAAGAAGCCTAAGAAATGACGAAACTTGAGCTGCTACTGCAGGTTAGAGACGAGGTCTCGAAAACCGTAGATAAGCTGAGTAAGAAGCTCGGAGGCCTCGGCTCAAAGCTCGGCTCTGCTATCCGGAAGGGTGCACTGGTTGGCGGCGCCGCCCTGGCTGGGCTCGCCGTGGCCGCCGTTAAGTTCGGCGGCGACTTCAACGCTGCTTTTAACACGATCGCACAAGGAACGGGGGCAACGGGCGAGGCCCTCAAAGGGCTCAAGGGCGACTTCAAGGCCGTGCTGGCGGGCGTGCCGGACGATATGGGCAAGGTTTCGTCGGCCATTGCCGACGTCAACACCATGCTGGGTCTCTCGGGCGAGCCTCTGCAGGCTGTAACTAAGCAGTTCCTTGACCTGGCCCGCGTCGCCGGCGTCGATTCAGCTGCTCTCATCGATAAAGCCGGCAAGGCCTTCAACATCTTTGGCCTCGACGCGGAGGGCGGTACAGCGGCCCTCGATTCCTTCTTCAAGATTTCCCAGGACTCTGGCCTTGGCATCGACAAGATGACGGACAGCCTCCAAACCTTCGGTCCGATCCTCTCAAACGCCGGCTTCAGTATCGAGGAATCAGCCGCCCTCTTCGGCAAGCTCAATAAGGCTGGCGTCGACGCCTCGCGGGTTATGCCGGCGATCAACGCGGCCACCCGCAAGATGGCAGCCGAGGGTGTGACCGACCTCAAGGGCGGCCTCTCAGACACCATCGAGAAGATACGCGACGCAACTTCAACGACTGAGGCTCTCTCCCTGGCGACTGATGTCTTCGGCTCTGAGGGCGCTCAGAGGATGGTGAGCGCGGTGCGTGAGGGCGGGCTCGCCATAGATGAGCTGGCGGCCGCCGCTTTGGGGGCCGAGGGCAAGATCGCCGACACCGCGAAGGCCACCGAGACCATGGGCCAGAAGTTCTCGCGAATGAAGAACACCGTTCTAGTCGCCCTGGAGCCGCTCCTAACTAAGCTCTTCGACGGAATCATGAAGGCAGTCGACGCGCTAATCCCGATGGTTCAGGAGTTCTCTGAGGACCACATCCCCAACATTGTTAGAGCCGTGCAGGGCTTTGCCCGCGATGCGAAACCCGTTGTAGAGGCATTTCTTGGCGCGTTCACCTCGGGGTTGGATGTCATCCTGCCGCTCGTCAAGGACCTGGTCAGGTTCATCGTCTCGAACAAGCCAGTGATGATCGCTGCCCTGGCTGCGATCGGCGTGGCCATCCTTGTGGCTTTCGGGCCTGGCGCGGTCGCCATCGCCGCGATTGTAGGGCTGATCGCCCTAATTGGACTCATCAAAGACAACTGGGACGAGCTCAAGGCCAAGACGGAGGCAATCTGGAGCAGCTTGCCTGGGCCTATACAGACGGCCTTAGAGATCATACAGCGTGTCATCCAAGTAGTCTTCGACAACATCGTCGAACGGGTTAAGGCGGCGATGGACATCGTCAAAGGCATCATCAAGGTCGTCACAGGCATCATCCGTGGCGACTGGGACCTTGCCTGGAGTGGTATCAGGCAGGCCTTTGGCGGCTTCCTGGATGGCCTGATAGCCATGGTGCGACTGCCGCTCGACATCCTGACGGCTATCTTCGGGACGTCTGTCGATGAGGTCGTGGGGTTCTTCGGGAGCCTCCCTGGCCGCGTGGTGGACGCCCTTGGCGACATCGTTGAGAAGGTACGAAAGCCTTTCGACGACATCGCACGCGTCATCGGTGATGTGTGGTCGGGCATCAAACAGGTGACCGAGGGTGTCTGGGGTGGAATCTGGTCCGCCATCAAGGTGAACCTGAACGCGATCATCGGCCTCGTGAATAAGTTCCTGGGTGTAGTGGGGGCCGGAATCAACTTTGCGGCAAGCATTGACCCATTCGGGGTCATTGACAAAGTGGACTTTAAACGAGTCCCTGAGCTTGCCTCTGGTGTTCGCAATTTCAGAGGTGGCCTCGCTGTCGTGGGGGAAGATGGTCCTGAGATTGTTGGTCTCCCACGAGGCTCCAGCGTTTTTAGCAATCGTGAAAGCCAGCAGATGGGTGGCGGCACGAATATCTACATCGTCAATAACATCGAAGGGTCCATCAAATCAGATGACGACCTCGTAGAGATCATTATGGATTCACTGAGACGCGGTGGGCTCGGAGGGCTCCCCGCATGAGCTTTTTAGTCCTCCGACAAGAGAGGTTTTCCTTGTTCTCGCAGATCCTCGTTGAGGATCAAACGAACTTCCTGGTCGGCGCAAATCGGAATGAGGTACTCTTCCCCGCTTTCAAAGAGCAGCCGAAGACTGACACCCTCAAAGCGTCCGTCACCACCGTCGGCACCGAAGTACACCCACCCACCGTTAGTTTCAGTCAGACTTTCCAACGCTTCGCGATGTTCAGGACTGAGGTTGCACGTGCTCGGGTCGTCAACATCAGCGGCCTGCAACACCGACTCCGGTGCCGAATCCCCGCCACCGCACGCAACGGCCAGGGCGCCGGCGACGCAGAGGGCAAGGAGCACATACCGCATAGGCCCTCACGTTACTTTGCGACCGAGGGGGTTGTCTAGATGGCGCGCGGTTACGTTCTTGAGGTGGACTGGAACGCCGACGGCGACTACGGCGACACCAATGAGGACGTGTCGGCAGACCTCCTGGACGTCGAGTTCAATCGTGGCCGCAAGTTCGCCTCGCAGCTTACCGGACGCTCCGAGGCAGGGCGCCTCAAGGCGCTCTTGCGCAACCCAGAGGGTCTCTACAGCCCTTCGAACGCGTCCGGACCTCTATTTGGCGAGTTGCTGCCGGGCCGCAAGCTCCGCTTCAGGGTCACGGGAGATGACGCTAAGACGCGCTGGACTGGCTTCATTGAGAAGTTGACACCCAAGCACAGCACCTCGGACGGCCTCGTCGTCGAGCTGCAAGCCGCCGGGCCCATGAGCCTCCTGGATGCCATAGTGAACCCTCCGGGAAGCTCAGGGGCGCTGACGGGCACTCATATCACTACAGTGCTAGACGAGGTAGGTTGGCCCGCCGCCGAGCGCACGATTGACGCGGGTCAGACGACCACGGGCCCCTGGTTTGTCGAGGACACGCTGGCGGCTAACGCGATCCGGGGCATCGAAGAGACCGAGCTCGGCTTCTTCCTCGAAGGGCCAGATGGCAAGCTGGTGTACGAAGACCATCATCACCGGCTCAAGTCGCCACACCTCACCTCTCAGCTCACCGTTAGTGACGCCGTCGGCTCAACCTACCCCTACCTGCTCTCGGTCAAGGAAAGCGACCGCCTCCAGGAGATCTTCAACAATGTAAGAGTTACCGTATCCACCTATACCTTCACCTCGGGCACCGTGGCTGTTCTCTGGACGCTCACGGGCGAGACGCCGACTCTCGCCGCCGGCGAGTCGCGCAGCTGGTGGGCCCAGTACCCCAATGCCTCCTCAGGTGGCGACGCTGATGCCCACGTCTACGCCTGGACCACGCCGGTAGTTGGTACCGACGTCACTCAGACCGGCGTCGCCAACGCCGACATCGGCGTTGCCGTGAGCAAGTTTGCCCGCACGATGAAGATCACGATCACCAACAACCATGCGTCTCTGGCAGCCACCTTGACCCTGCTCCAGGCTCGGGGCACGCCGGTCAGCCGTGGCAACCCGACGACGGTGTCAGCGGAGGACGCGATCTCACAGAGCGCCTACGGCGTCCGCACCTTCCGCCAGCCTGGCAAGTACCACGCCAACACCAACGACGCGCAGGCCTTCTGTGACTACATAGTCAGCAAGTGGAAGGACCCGCAACCGCTGGTCACCTTGCCCTTCGACGCGAGCATCAACGACACGGTCTTCGCTGGCATCAACGCCCGCGAGATTAGTGACCGGATAATGGTCGTGGCCCAGGGCATCCGCACCAAGCTCGGCATCAACCAGGACTTCTATATCGAGAGCATCCGCGACCGGATCAACTTTCGCAAAGGCGTCTCGCACTACATCGAGTTCGCCTGTGCGCCGGCGTCGTCAGACGACTTCTGGGTGCTCGGCACAAGCGCTCTCGGCAGCTCAACAAAGCTGGCTTACTGAGGTGATACATGATTAAGACAGCGCGAGACCTGGCTGGCGGAGTGTCGGACATGGACCTAGTCATGGCCAGCCACGCCCGCAACCACGGCCGGACACCGCTGCCCTCCGGCGAGGCCGCCGAGCCAATCCTCAAGGCTGAGGTCAACCATGGCCGCTGGATCGTGCGCTGCCCGTTTTGTGCTGGCGCCGAGGCCGCCGACCCCGACTCGCCGCGTTCTACTGCCTGACTTGCTGTAACGAGCCGGTCGGGAATCGTTTCCTCGCGGTGCAGTGGCCGGGTGAGAAGGAAGCCATCGAGGCCGAGCTGACCAAGCGCGGCAAGGAGAACAACCAGAACTGGCTGCCGCATGAGAGCGTGACTGATCTGGTTAGTGAGACGGAGGCCATGTCATGACCTGGACCGCGCCCAAGACCTGGGTCACCGCCGAGATCGTCACCGCCGGCGGGCTCAACACCCACCTCCGCGACAACCTGCTTGAGACGAGCCCTGCAAAGGTGACGACTGCTGGTGACATTGTTTACGGGACCGGAGCCAGTGCGCTCGCTCGTCTCGGCCTTGGGGACTTTGCCGCCAACAGCCAGAACCCGAAGTACGTCACAAAGACTGCTGATGAGTCCGTGACGAGTAGTACGGCATATCAAGATGATGATGACCTCCTACTTGCCGTAGGGGCTAACGAAGTTTGGCTAGTCGAGGCGATCATCCTAATAAAGTCCAACTCTACGGCGAATTTCAAATTGAAATGGACGGTCCCGTCCGGTGCAACGGCATATCATTTCTTGCTGGTTCGTTCGGCGGGTGGGAGTTTTAACGCTGACTTAGAATCTGCCACAACACCTCGATCAGCTAAGGGTCTAGACGCGACTAAAGCGCACCCTGCTCCTGCTCTTATAAGGCTGATTATCACGACCTCAGGAACGTCGGGCGACTTGCAATTTCAGTGGGCCCAGGACACCTCGAATGGTACTGCTACTCAAGTTCTCAAGGGGTCCTATCTAAGGGCTCTACAAATCACGTAGGAGGGCTTCCCCGCCATGAAACTCCAACGTGTGACCGTTGAAGGGGTTCAGTGGACCTTGGTCAAGATGGCGGCGCTGGCGCTGCCGGCGTCGTGATCGTGGAGGAATGGATTCTGGCATGAGAAGGCTGGTGAGCGCCAAATGACAGAGACCGAAGTCATCCGCCTCGTCCTAGAGACAGTCGGCACCTTTACAGCCATTGTCGCGGCCGTCGCCTGGCTCGTATCAAAGCTCGCGACCAAGGGCGACGTGAAGGGTATCACCGACCGGCTCGACACGCTCAACGGCACCGTGGCCGAGAACAAAGACCGGAGCCTTAGCAACGAGGCAAGAATCGACGCTCACACGCGCCAGGAACACGAGAGGACGAAGATATGACAATTATTGACGCCCGCGACATCATCCTGAAGCCTCACGGCGTTGCCAAGCACCCGGCCTCCTCCTTCATCGGCATCGCTATCCACCACACCGTGACACAGCTTTCGGTCAACTCGACGATCAAGGCCGAGAAGAACCATATTCAAGCGATTGACCGTGGTCATAACAAGATATTCGGCACCGCCTACTCAATCGGCTACCACGTCTTGGTCTTCCCCTCGGGGCGCGCCTATCAGGTCGGCGACTACGACGGCCAGAGGGCGCACGTAAAGGCCCGCAACCACCAATTAATAGGCATCGCCGCCGTGGGTAATTTCACCAACTCTTTGCCCGAGCAGGCCCAGTGGGACGGCATCGTGGGGGCGGTCAAGGAACTGCTCGTGGTCTACCCCGGGCGGGAGATCAAGGGACACAACGACTGGGCCCGGCCAGGTGAAGGGACAGCCTGCGCCGGGATGCTCAACGATGTGAAGTGGGACGACGTGCTGCTAGCCCCGACACCATCGGCACCGTTGGCTTGGGAGCCGACCGATCGGGAGTTTGCTCATGCCTTCGCTTACTTCTACAAAGCCAGCTTTGAAGGCAAAGACCCGACGAAGCTGCACCGCAACCACAGGTACGCCCTCTGGGAGATGGCCGAGTCGACAGGCCCGAAGCCAAAGTTGTAGACAAGCCGGTGTCCCGCCGGGCGGCGGGCAGGGCAGGAGCACGTAAGGAGACGGAAGATATGACCTGGCTCTCAAGGATCATTACGAGCAGGCTCGAGATCGCCGCGTTGGTGAACGCCTGCCTGGTAGCGGCGACCTCGTTTGGCATGTCGGTGAGTGAGCCGCAGCAGCTTGCGATCATCGGTGTTGTCAATGGCTTTATGGTCGTTGGCTACCGACTCATGACCGGTCGGCCTCTAGAGCCGTCGTCGAAATGACCATCTGGGCCTACGCTGCCTTAGCGTTCGCCCTCGGCTTCGCGGTGGGGGTGGCCTTTAACGAGATGGACCACGCTCGTGCACGGCCGGTGATCGACCACGAGCAGGCCTTTGCATACTTTGACCCGAAACTCGGACAGTGGGCAACAGCCCCTGCGTGTGACATTTGAGATGGCCTTCTACATAGCCAAGTCCCGCTGCCCGGCTTGCGGCATCGACTATCCGCTCATCGTGGAGATGGAGCCCGCCGCGGCCTACTGGCATCAGTGCGCGCGCTGCCATCAACGGAACGTGATTCAGGTGATCGCCGAAGTAGACGACGTCTGCCACGAGTGCAAAGAGGCCCTGGACGATCACGACTGGTCAGGCGACCTAGCGATCTGCATCAAGGGGAGGGCGAAGCGATGAACCCCGAGCAACACGCCCGCGGCCGTCAGCGTCTCACACGGCGCATCGCTTGGGGTGTCTCACTCTTCTTGGCTGTCTTCTTGGCTGTGCCCCTACATGGTTTTTCGCAAAGCTGAAAGTGTTGTTTTCTTATTTTCCGCGCAACGTATAAACTTATGTTGCAAACGTCCCGAAGGATCATCTAGGTAAGTTTGATGAGCGACTTCCAACTAGCCGAAGCCTTTCCCCCTGGCCAGTTCCTAATTCAAGGCAAGATTAGGGCAGCCATATAGGGGGGAGTGGCCCTCCCTGGGCTGGCGGGTAGGAAGAGAAACCCATGGCCTCTCAGCCTATCGAGGTCTGGCCCGCAACTCCACCAGGCCAGCCCGACCCCTCAGCTCATTTTTGGTATAGGGCAAGCGACTCGGAAGATACGTACTGTCGTATTTGCGACCACGCCGAATGGCCTGCAAATACTCCCCTGGTCAGCGACGACTCACGGGTTTACGTGCCCTGTGTTGAATGCCGCGGTATCTTCACTTATGACTTGGCATACGCCGAAAGAAGGTCGATGCCCGTCACTCATGTGGGGCACCCTTTGCAAGTTGGGGGGTACCCCCCTAAAATAGGGGGGTATATACCGAAAAAGAGGTACCCCACTTTGAAAATCGTCACCATACCAGTCTCGACCTTCGGCCGCTTTGTTGAGGCGTCACCGTCACAGAAAGTAAAAGTTGTCCGCGACTCGCGGCTTTACCAAAGCGACCCTCAGGGTTACGCGGCGAGGGATTTCTATCGCGACTTCCGTAACACCCTCAAGCAGACCCATTGGCAAACAAACGACATTTCTAGATTCGAGGCGGCCCTGCCCTCCCTGATAAGCCGTCAGGGCATTGCTGGCAAGCGCGACCACTTCCAGAAGCTGGGCGAAGCGTACATCGCCTTTTGGAAGAAGCATGACGGGGCCAATTGCTTTGATCTAAAGCCAGAGGTTGTTTCGATGGCTGACCTCGACATCCGGGGAGTAGCTGAGCTTGGATTGAGGGAACACGGAGATGCACTCGCTGTGAAGTTGTCGCTGCCTGCCCCTCGGCCAACTCGGTTATTCCGGCAAGTGATCCAGTATGTGAACGGTCAAGCCCTTGTCCGTAATTCTCATCTTCAGCCGGTTATCTTCGATGTGAGGCGGGAGACAATACTTCAACCTGCCCCGATTCCTAGAGAATTCCAGCTTGCTCTGGAAGGGGAAGCAATGGCCTTCCGTCAGATATGGGAAGGATTGGATCGAGCTGCTGGTACTGCCGACGAAGCCTAACGATAGCTGATGTCGTACTCCCTCCATTCATTCTTCTATGCTTGAGCGGTAAACTATAGTCAATAGGAAACCGACCCCCAAACTGTGAGTTTGCTAATTTGCGCAAGTTAGTTTAGCCCCTCTTTTGGGTTTCAAACCCTTGAGTTGAGAGCTAGAACCTTCATATGGAAGTCGGGCCGTCATGTGCTCTATTTAGGTGTGAGCTAGGGTCCTATTTGTTCAACTCGGCGATCATGAATTCCTGAGAATCAGTTGCACATTATTGTCAAGGCACGGCAGGAGATTATCTTTGACAATGCGATTTGGCATCTGCAGACTCTAGGGCGGAGGTGGCACTAATGGCCGAGATTCAGAGAGGGCAGTGGGTGAGGCTCAAGGCTTACGGCGGGGAGATCACCCGGCGTGTCGTAGGCAAAACCGAGAGCAGCGTGATCGTTTGCACCGATGAGGAATATGAGACGGCTGCAAAGGAGAAGCGCGAGCCTAAGGCAGTTGGCTTCTCTAAAGCTTCATTGCTTAATGAAGCTTGGTCGGCTGACTTAACCGAGCGGTGAATATTGGCCGTGCTGCCCATCCCGGACTTGAGTTACCCGTTCGCTTATCGTCTGGGTGCTCTGGTTGCGGCGCGCCTTCTCGAGTTGCAGGTTCTGGCCCTCGCAAAACCGGTCAAATCTGTGTGCCGTAGTTTGTCTCAAGATTTTGTACCATCGAACTACACGGTACTTGTGTATAAAGCTGAGGAGCCCGAGGAGGGCTATTGGGCCGAGACTAGTAAGAACACCGCCACCAAACTCCTGGTCGAGCTAACTTGCGCAAAATCGCAACTTGACCCTATCACACTTGACTAACCCTAGCGCTCAAGCAAAATAGTCAGTATGAACAGGCTTTCACTTGAGACCCGCACGGCAATCGTTAAGGCCCTCGTTGAGGAATCTAGGTGTCTACACTAGAGACTGAAATCGAGCGCGAGATGCCCCTCGCGTGCTGGAAAACCGCCGACTACGAATCGGCGGTTTTCACTTTGTGTCGCACTAAATTTACTGTTCGGCACCGTTGGAGCGAGACAGCAGGGTCAAGTCGTAAACCCTGGTCAACGCTTGACCGAAGCTGAAGATGGCCTCGGGTAGCCGGTCAGCAGATGTGTCGATGGAGAAGACTCCGTCCTCGTAGCGGAGACCGCCTTCTCCAACGATGCGCTCAAGCAGCATTCCCCGCGTCCCAGCCAGGAACGAGTCGATGTCGTGCTCATAGCTTATGTTCATGAGGGTATGGCCGTGATCCGACAGACGGAGACCGCCAGCGGGTCCCTCTGCCAAATGGAAGGGGTAGCTGTCTCCATCAGGGAACGTGAAGTGGGTGCGCAGCATGAACTCGCCATTCGGGCGCTCATCAACACCCACGTCCTCACAGAGGCGCTCGCACAGCAGATTCTTGAGCAGGGCGGCGTCAAGAGTCAAAGGAGCCTCTCTTGATCGGCTTGCGGAGCTTTGAGCCCGTCTAGGTTGAAGTCTTCGATCAAACATCTCAGTGAGCCATTGAGCGTGGAGAAACGGTCGGTCTCGTCTGCCTCGGACTCGGGTTTCTTGCCCGCCGCAATGGCTCTCGACGTGGCGCTATGAATATGCGGGCTGTAAGCAATGATCCCATGCCGGTGGCTTGGCCCGTTATAGCGCGCCAGCGTCAGACGGGAGCCGCTCTGCGGCATGTATGTAATCCCGGAGGAGAAGTCCTGATCATCGATCAGATTCTGCCGCTGATAAATCGAGAAGCGAAGAGCCTCATCCTGGCCGGACACCTGGAAGTTGCGCTGTCTATGCCCAGGCTTGGTTGACCACTGTGCACCGGGGTTCGTCACCCGCTTCGGCATCGACCTAAGCTCAGCGAGATCCTCATCGCCATAGAGCTTGTTGGTCATCTCTGTGCATTCTCCGAATAACCTGAGGACTGGGCACCTCTGACCCCAACCGTCAGCCTAAACCGTATTGCCCATCTATGCCACTGCGCCACCGCGACTTGACACCTCACGCGTAGGCAAATGCATGTCAGCATATGCCGAACGCGGCCAACTCTGGTCTTCGCTCCCCGTGACTACCAGTAGCAGGCAAGGCAACGACGCAACCACAGTCAGACGAGATTGACGAATGTACGACCGCAACCGCTATCACGAGGCGAGAACGGCGGCGACCGCTGCTGCCATACCGCCTCCAACGCCCATACCGCCTGGCCTTCATGCCCCCAGCCGTCGTCCTGCCCTAGACCGTAGGAGCTCAAGGGCGAGCCGCACCCACCCCTGATTGAGCGGCCTTTCGCCACGCTCCCACCGAGCTAGGGTGTTGGCAGTAGTGCCCATGAAGTCCGCAAACTCACGCTGAGTGAGGCCGTAGCGTCGGCGCTGGCGCTTGAGTTCTTCGGGTGTAATCGTCTTTGGCATCGCGATCACCGTGAAAAGAAAAGGGACTCAACCTTGCGGCTGGTCCCTCCCCCCGAAGGGGTCAATTCCCGTGACCGGCTTGATACCCACAACAATTGTGGCCGCTAAGGCCGCCGCTGTCAAGGCGGCGGAGGGGTGGGGAATCGAACCCTCTCCCTTGCGGGAGTGCCGGGGTATCAAGCCGGATACGGCGCCAGCCGCGACACCCCTCCATGCCTCTAACTATACCAAGGGCATAGAAAGCCGTCAAAGGGTTGGCGAAAATCCTTTTAGCGGCACCAGCCGCCCGTCAGCGCCGCCTCCTCCCAGCCCGTAGAGGCTCCAGCGCCGAGGACGAAGATCACAAGCACGAGCGCCCACCCTCGTTCGCAACTACCGAGGATTTCTCGGAAGTTGCCCTCGCCTCGGCAGGCATCTACTTAATTCGACGATAGCGCCTACCTTGGATTTCAAACCCCTGACTTGCGAGCTAGAACCTTTATACTCTTTATGTAAGGTTTCTATCTCTGAGGAGGATAGGTATGCATCTAGCTGTATTGACTCCTCACACGCCTGAACACATAGGCGAGGTGCGTAAGCGGCTCTGGACGTCACCAAGGGTTGAGAACTTGACTGTTGAGGAGATAATGAGCATAGGAGAGGTAAAGATTGCGTTCGCAAACTGCACTTTCTCTTCCAACGACATCTCGGCCGGCTCATCGTCATAGTCAGGACAAATGGCTCCTGTCTTAGAGTCATTCTGGTAGTGTATTTTTAGTTCGTCGAAGCGTACGGTCGACCGTTACTTCGATGTGCCGAGATGGAATCGAGACCGAAAGCGGACCTACGGGGAGAACCTTTGTGGAGCCCATTGACACCTTCAGGCACAAACTCGTTGATATTTTGGTGTCAGATAATATTATCAAGACTGCCGCAATCGCAGAAGCCTTTCGCGTGGTTCCGCGAGAGGACTTCGTGCCGCACGTTCTTGAAGAAATGGTCTACAAAGACCTCGCTATCGTAACAAAGTGGAATTCGAGAGGCCAAAGCACTAGCTCGTCCAGTCAGCCCTCAATAATGGCCGCAATGCTGGAAATGATGCAACTCGAAGTAGGCCTCAACGTCCTTGAAGTCGGCGCAGCGACTGGCTATAACGCAGCCTTGTTGCAGGTGATCGTAGCTTCGGGAGGTCATGTTTCAAGCATCGAAATCCAGCCGGAAGTTGCGACCGATGCGGCATATCATCTTTCCCGTGCAGGATACGGCGGCGTCGAAGTAGTAACAGGTGACGGTGCAGTTGGTTATCCAGACCGCGCTCCATTCGATAGGATAATCGTAACTGCTTCCTGTACGAATGTCTGTTTAGCGTGGTGGGAGCAGTTGAAACCGAGCGGTTTGCTCGTACTGCCGCTGGTTGTTGGTAACTTCCAAGCCGTACTTTCGCTACGCCGGACTGAGAATGGATTTGAGAGCACTTCCATAATTCCTGCTAGCTTTATGCCAATGCAGGGGTTCCTAACCGATGGTACATCGAGGCGCTACATTGGGCCTCGCAAAGACATAGCCATGGCCTCGCGTAGGAATGCTAGTAGGTTTAATAGCGAGAAGCTGTTCAGCCTGCTGAGCAGCAAACCACAAACGGAATTTTTGGAGCTCTTGAGTTTCGACCTCGCGCTTCAGACCAGTGAGCGGTGGCGAGCTTTAGCCAGTCTCTGGGCATTTTTCGCGGCTCAGGGCGAGTTTCTATTCGATGTTACAACCCGAAACCAGATATATGGCTTTAATGCTGGAGGGATGCTTCTAGATAGTAAAGTGACTAGTGCCTCCATCCTCGTAGTCGATCAGTATGTGTCTGGAGTAACAGCGCCTTCGAAAGAAGACCGTGGCGTGGAAAGACATTCTGTCGGGCCACGCCTGCTCACTTTTGGGGAGGATACGGCGGGTCATGACTTCGTCCGAACTCTTTCCAAGTACGAAGAAATGAAACGCCCGGGGTTGGATCGCCTCCAAATAGATTTGGAACGATCGAAAGTACCTAAAAGTCAGCCGCGAAAATCTCCTTGGACATATTCTTTCACCTACGGACCACCAGACACTGGTAGCGGTAGTGGCTCGGACTACTCGCTACACCAGTAACCTCTCCCAGCTGTGCGACACACCAATCGGCTGGGAATCTCGCGCGATGGCGCCAAGTATCACGTCTCAGAGATCCTCAGCAAGCTCGGCGTCCCAAATCGCATCGAGGCCGCGAAGTGGTACGACCAGGTGACCCGCGGCAGTGAGTCGCTGGCCGCCGAGAACGGCCGGATCCTGATAGTCGAGCGGGTCGTGCCAGAAGGCTCCAGTCGATTTTCAGACGAGCGACCCGACCTGTTTGCCAACCGAACCAGACGCGAACACGAGGAACTCTTTCACCGCGTCGGCTTCATTCAGACGCGGGTAATCGCAACATCAACGCCGCTGAGCATCGTCGAAGGTGTGCCGATCTAAAACCTCACCTGGTTTTTGGGAAAAGGAGCAGAATCTTGCAGACACCGGACCCAGAAAAACTCAATAACCTAGCGGTTCAACTAGGCGGTCACATGCGCGGGGCTACAAAGTGCCAAACGCCAGCTTCTATAACGTAACGGAACGGTCGCTGCCGGACTCGCCAACCTATCACTTTATGTTCACGTTCGACTGCCTGCATGACATGGCCCACCCGGACCGGGCTACGGTGGCGATTCGTGCCGCAATCCATCCGCAAGGCGTTTGGTTCATCGCGGACATTGATGGCCCGCCAACCTTTGAGGACAACCTGCGTGACAACCCACGGGCAGCAGCCATGTACGCGAACTCAATGCCTCTAACTATACCAGGGGCATAGCGGGCTGTCAAGGGGTTGGCGAGAATACTGACGCGTAAAGGGAAGGTCGGCAGCCTGTGTAGATCGCCAGCCAGCCAATCGTTGCGGGGGTGTCAACTACGGATTCGCGATCTAGTCGTCCTTGCTGCGCAAGGCTACCACTTTTGTGGCCACCGCGACTTGACACCTCCCGCGTACGTCAGAGTTGAGGCTGGCTGCTGCAACAACTCCAGCGAGCCCGCTAGCCCCTTACGTCACGGCTCATCGAAAGGACGACGCCCACGACCTGCACGCTGTCAAAGGGGATGTCGCCCTTGGCTGATTCAAGCACCATCCTGCCGCCCTTTATCCTGAGCCGCTTCACGAGCACCTCACCGTTTCGGCTGAAGACCACAGCATCACCGGGCGCCGCGCTCTCGTCCCGGTCGATAAAGATGGTGTCGCCGTCTTGGAAGTCGGGCTCCATGCTTTTGCCATGGACCTTGAGGCCAACGATGTTCTTGCTGGCGGCCTTCGGCGCGTCCCAGTAGGCGTAGTCGAGAATCTCCTCACCCTCTCCTGCCGAAGCCATCTGGTCGTGGATGGGGATCGCGACAGGTAGATCCGCCATGACCTCGAGAACTTGATCGCGAATGGGCCTAACGATTCGTGGTTCGGGAGCGAAGCTGCTCGGGTGTCCAGCTAGGGCGTAAACCTCCTCCAGCGACACATTGAGGTAGCGGGCTATTCGGTCGCAGCTCGGAGGCTCCGGCACCGAGATTCCCTTCAACCACCGATTCACTGCGGCTGGAGAGACGGCAAAGCCTCTCGCAAGGTCAGCCTGGCTTTCCCCTCGACGCCTCATCATCCGCCCAAGCCATTCATCGAACGTTTCTTTCATCTTAAAACGGATTCTAGAAATTGATGCGCTACTATGCCGCAATAGGCCTTGACAGGCCGTAAGCGTAAGGATTATTCTCCGCTTGCGCTGACGTAAATAACATTGCGTGGAGTAAAGATGCAGACAGTTCTCAAGAAACTCGTTGACGAACGCGGCATCAGGTACACCTACCTAGCGGAGAAGCTGGCGCTCACGCCTTCCCACTTCTGGCGAATCCTGAACGGCGAGCGACCGATCACGCGCCGTTCCGCAGAGCGCGTTAGCACTGAGCTTCTGATTCCAGAATGGCTCTTCTTCGACGGAGCCAAGCTGCTGCCTTACGACGGAGTTAGCGGGGGACTCGCAGTTTCGTCCCCTGGGCGGGAGCAAGTCAAGCCATGACGCAGCACCCGCTACCGCCCTTTCAGCGCGCCTCAGAGACCTCACGCGCCGCCGCCATCGCCGCGGCACCGAAGGCTAGTACGCAGAAGGCGCTGATCCTCGCCTACCTCCACGACTGCGCCCAGCGCGGTGCGACGGAGGACGAGATCGAGGTCAGCCTCGGCTTCTTGCGAAGCGCCATCTGCGCCCGCGTTAACAGCCTGGTTCACGCGGGCCTGGTCCGCGACTCCGGCGAGCGTCGAGAGACACGCTGGAAGAGACAAGCCGTCGTCTGGGTTGCAACTAGCAAATAAGGAGGCGGGATGTCTCGAGAGAAAGCAATCGAAATGGGCTTGACGGCCTACCGCTCTGATAGCGACGCCCGGTGGCAGTACGGCGACGCGCTAGTGGAGTACGGCTGGAAACCGAGCGAAGGCAAAGGCCATTCGAGTGGCGGGCTTGAAGTGATAGAGCAGTTCCTTGAAGAGTTGCTGGCCGCGGAGGGGGTAGTAAATGTGGACGTCCACATTTTGCCTGACGCCTCCACACTACGCCAATACGGATCGGCCGCCCTCGCTATCCCTGCCGTCGACCGTAACAGTCTCGGCATCTGGGTGGCCTATGAGGCTGTCGCCAGCACTAACATCGACACAGCTCTCGACTTGATCGAGAAGATACGCGCCGCAGAGGGCAGAGTCACCCGTGACCTGATTCGCCAATACACAGGCCGCCCCGGCATCCAGACAACGGCCCAGAAGTCCACAACCTCGCCTCTTGCCTCTCTGCCGCCCGCCAAGCGGGTAGAGGCGATCCGCGCGTCTCTTAAAGATGAGGACACCCGTGGGGCGCTTGCCGACGACGTGGATGCCCGGATCGAGATCGAGCAGGCTATCGAGGAAACGCGCACTGTCTCGCCACGCGAAGTGCAGCGCACTCGCCGTGACTACCAGTGGACAGTACCTCAGCAAATCCTTGAAGCCCTTGGCCGCGTCGCGTGGATACACGGCGAGGTCAGGGTTAAGGTTCTCGACGCGCTAATGAGCGCGACGGACCGGGTTGAGACCAAGGACGGCCTCAGCAAAATTCGGACCTACATCGAGGCAACGCTCTCGCTCCTCGACGGCGGGGCCGACGAGACAACGGAGCTATTGGGCGACATAGACGCATGGTTAGCGTCGCAGAAAGTGCAGTAAGAAGCCGTGAGCAGACCCCGTGGCGCAAAGCAGATAGCTCGACTGATCGAGCTTTTCCAGACGAACCCGGATCGGCACAAGAACGAACTGATCCACGCCGCTGGTTACTGGAACGACGAGGACGGTTCGCGTCGGACGAGCGCGTTGATGGCGGAGGCTAAGGACATCGCCAAAGCGCAGTTCGGCATGAGCATTACTCCCGTCTACGAGCGCCTAGGCTGGTGGACGGCAAAGCCAACCGACGCCGTGATGCTCATGGCTGAGATCAAGGTCAACAGCCGCCACACGACAGAGTTGCGGCGCCAGGAACGAGTCGCGGACGGGCTACCAACCGCAGGGCCGATAGCGGTGTTCATGAGCGCTCAGGCTGCCGCATCAGCACAGGGGATGCAGAAAATCATCCCCAATCCGGAGCGCCAGGACGTCTGCCTTCGGCGCATAGACGAGCGGATCGCCGGAAGCGTTCACGACTCCAGCCGAAGGGTAGAGGCGCAGCTATGAGGGACTAGAAATACAAAAGGCCCCGTGCAAGGGGGCCTCAAACGAACCACAACTATGAAGTTCTTTTGTGAGGATACCACAGATGCAAAGACTAGTTAACACCCAGAAGGCGGCAGAGGACGCTCTGGCGGCCGCTCAGCAAGAGGCCAAAGACAGCGCCTACCACGACGCCTGGATTGGTCTGGACGACGGCCCCGGCATACGCGTGGCTCACCTGCTGGCTGGCGACGAGTACGAGTACTGGCACGACAACCAGCCCATCGGCAACAACGAGGCGCTCCGGCTGGTCGTGCAGTGCTTCGAAGCTGAGGTACCGGCATGATCCTCGTCGCCGGCATCGTGGCCGTGGTCGCAGGCGCCCTCCTGGTAGTCGCGGCGATTGAGGCCTCGCTATGACCACTGCGACCACCGAATCCGCGGTGGTCCTTGCTCGAAAGCAGCGCTACCAGCAACTACAGGAGTTGAGCTATGACGAGGTCCAAGTCCGCCTGGCACGAGCTGAGGGCTCGCTGACTTACGTTTCCAAGCGGCTTGGGGTTGAGACTGAGGTAGCCCGCCGGTACGAAGACCGCAGCATCACCGTGCCGCTCAAGCACATCGAAGACATGACCGACCGCATCGACGCCTTCCTGGAGGAGCCGCTATGACGACAGAAGAACTAGCAGAGCTCGGCTCCGAAGTCGAGCACAGCGAAGCCGCCGAGGCCGAGGAGCTGGAAGCACTGCTCAAGCCGTTTATAGAAGCCCGCAACGTCAAAACCGGTTTCGAGACGTCAATCAAGGAATGGAGCGACCGGCTCAAAGAGTGGTTCCGGCTCCACCCCGATCAGCGTCTCACTGATGGCGAGCACGGCATCGAGGCGTTCATGCAGACCAAGCGCGGACCGCCTGAATACGACCTGATCAGCATCCACGAAAAGGACCCGGTGCTCTTTGAGCGCTTGCTCAAGACGGGTTGCCTGAGGGTCGATGCGGCATCAGTAAAAGCCCAGGGAATACAGGTGAGTGGCGTCGAGAGATACGCATCTCCGCGACCGGAGACTTTGGCCCTGCAAGTAATACAACGCGGCTAACGGCCACAGCGCCGGGAAGTAATGGGCCACAGCGCCAGAGAAAAGGAAAAGGAAATGCCAGTACTAAAAGCGACCGAGGGCGAGGGAGTCAAGATCGAGCCGGGCATCTACGCGGTGACCTGCTTCGATGCGAAAGAGGACAAGCTGGACAACTCGAAGTTCGGAGACGGGCACGTGATCCGCTTAGACCTTGAGATTGCCTCTGAGCTTGACAACAACGAGAACCCGGTCCGGCTTGACGCGATCGCCAACTTCAAACTCACACCTTCCAGCAAGTTGTGGGAGTGGGCTGAGGCGTTCGGCTGCACGCCGGTTTTGGGTGATGACTTCGATACCGACTGCCTCATCGGCAAACAAGCCCAGGCAGTTGTGATCAACAAGGCTTCAGAGAAAGAGGGCGGCGGCACGTTTAGCCGCGTAGACAAGATCGTGCCTATGCCAAAGGGCAGCAAGAACACCAGCAAGAGCAACGGCGGTACACCGAAAGAGGTCTCGGTCATCAAGAGTGACGGTTCTTGGGACCCTGATGTCTTCTGGCGAGAGGTTAACAAGGCCGGTCTCAACCGCTCAATCGTCACCGATCACGTTGGCGGCGACATCGACACGCTCATGGTAATGGATGGACCAGCGGCTCAAGCCGTGTTGGACGAGTTGAAGGAGAAGGCCGCGGCAACACCATAGGCGTAACCGTCCCGGCTTGGCGTCCCCTCGCCTGCCGGGGCGTCGCTGCTTGACCCCGAGTTGCTAGCACCCCTCGGGGTCAGGGAGTGGCGAATTAGTAAGAGGAAAGGATTTCTAAGCATGGCGCTCCTCCGCCCATTCTGCACGGACCACTGTGCTTCCTGCGGTTGCCATTTTCACGGCCTCGGTGCGTTTGACTTGCACCGTCAGGACGGCGAGTGTTGCGACCCGGCGGACGTAACGGCAACCAACCGCAACAGCGAACAGCACCCGGCGCTGCAGGTGTGGACTGATACAGGGTTCTGCCGCTTGCAGGGCCCTAGTGTCCGCGTCAACTCTCCAGTGGCCATCTGGCAGGCGCGGCAGAGCCCGGAGCATCGTGAAGCTCTAGCAAGGTTGCACGCTTGATGGTCGCCGTCATCCCTTCGGCGCAGCAGAGGCGTGGCAAAAAGTCGCGCCGCATAGGCAACGCCGCCCAGAACGAGTGGGCAAAGCTAATCGGTGGCCGCAACATTGGACGCCTCAACGGTGCTGACGTTGAAGGGCCAGACGGCATGTATTGGGAAGTCAAAGCCGTGGCCAAAGCCAGCCTCTCGCTTATCGAGGCCGCAGTGGCCCAGGCGGCGACCAACGCTGCCAGCGATGACCGGCCCTACGGCGTGGCATGGCGAATTAAGGATCGCCCCCCGGAGACCCGCTGGCTTGTGATCTTGCCGTCAGGCGTTTGGCTCGACCTACACGGAGGCGGGCAGTGAGAGACAACGCCCACAGCTTCTCTTTCACGGATATGGACCTCGCCGGCGCCGAAAGCGTTCTCACCGGGCGCTGCTTAACCGACAAGAGGCTCCTTCAACTCAGCCTTGAGACCCTACCCGCCGACTGCATGAGGTCTTGCACTGGCGAAATTCGAGTTGTTTTCTTCGCCCTGGCGGGGCGCCTCGCCCGTGGTGGCTACGACTCTGAGGCTAATCAGGAGTGGTTCGCAGCGGCACTAGCGGCCGCAGATCCAGACAAAGCAAGCGTCGAGTCCTGGGACGCGTTTCTTGATGATCTCTGGGTCCCATGGATGGCCGTAGAAGAGTACGCCTGCAGGTTACTCGAGGCCATCGTAACGGCTTACAGGCTCCAGGACGCGGAGATAGCCGCCGCCCGAGCCAACAACTATGAGTCCCCATTTGCTGTCACTGAGAGCGCGGTCGACGCCATTTTTGTTCGTTTTCGGGAGGCCGCGACAAGGGACCGGGCCAGAAAATTCATCAATGAGGCAGACATCGACTGGTACTCAGTAAAGGATCGTGCTGGTCGATGAGCGAGATCGAAGCCGCGGCAAAGGGAGAGGAGGCCCGAACACAATTGTGGCCGATTGACGGCGAACCAGACGCTTGCGACGTGGCAGTGAACTCCGGCAACATCGTCTTCATCTTTCACGTCACGCGACTCTTCCTACAGAGACGCAAGCTCGATAGCCATGTCGGGGTGGACTGGACGCCAGCAGATAAAGATACTGACCGGCGCTCCATCGCGTTACCACAGACTGGCTTTAGTCCCGCGAACCTGGAGTGGCGCTCCAATTCGTCAATGGAGACGTTTCGGCGCCAACTGCAGTCCTACTTCGATCCAGGCAAGACGCTGGACCTTCCCTGGACCCAGATCATCCAGATGGCAGCGCACCGGGTTAATCAGTTCATGGCCCAAGCAGGCGACCTTGAAGAGGCCTCCTACGTGGACAAGGTGACGCCTAACTACCTTATCCAGCCACTTTGGCCCGCAAGTAAGCGCCCAACAATCTGGTATGGGCAGGGCGAGACTGGCAAAGGTCAGATGGCGATTGGCGGCGCGGTGGCGTTGTGCTATGGCGGCAACCTTGCCGGCTTGCGTGGAAAGACGCTCAGCCGAGGGCTGGTCTACGTCGACTACGAGGATGACTTTGACGAATTCAGTATTCGGGTTAGTCGAATCGTCAACGGCCTCAACTACGAGGTGCCGCCGAACCTGCGCCGCTTCGATCCCCGAGGTCGTCTTTTTGTAGACATCGCCGATCAACTCAAGGCGAAGATCGCATCCTCTGGCGGCGCCGACGGTGTGATCATCGATAGCGCCCTACCTGCAACTGGTGGCGACGCAAATGCCCCAGAACCAGTGGGCGCGTTCTTTAACTCCGTCTCCTGGTTAAACACGCCGGCGCTGGTCATCGCCCACGAGACCAAGCTGGGCAACGACGCCTTCCCTTTTGGCTCGCAGCTTTGGCGTACTGAGGCCTGTATGACAGTCAACTTTCAGGCCAGCCCGGAATCAATGATGGACAAGTCCGGTCATTACGTCCGGGATGTCCTACTGCGCTGCACCAAGGCAAACAACGTTAGGCGCTTTCAGCCATTGGCTTTCCAACTGGTATTCACGGATGACGAAGCACAGGGAGCACCCTCAGTAAGACCACTGGCTTCAACGTGGATACGACAGATCGACCCAACGAAGGTGAGCGTGGAGTTACAAGGGAAACTTTCGCCACTCACACAGCTCGTCGCCCACCTTCGGGCAAACCCGGACTCGACCGTCAAGGAGATGGTTGAAGTGACAGGTATAGACCGAGGCAAGGTCGTCAGGCAGCTGAATGGCAACCCCTCAGTTTTCGCTTCTGGAGGCGGCGGACAAGGAAGGGGTAATGAGGCCAAATGGACCCTAATTCAGGGCATTGGCGGCTAAAAGATCTATGAAATCTTTTAATAAATCTTTTTGGACGGAAACCCCTTTAGGGGGGTTTCCGAACCTAAGAAATCTTTTCCCTACTAGGGGAACAGATCTTTTCCGACAGCGAGACGAGGCGAAGGGCTAGAGCCGGGTGAGTAGCTTGCTGGCGTTGCTGGTCGGGCTGGTCCTGGCCATCACGTCGGCGCTGAGCGAAGCGAGAAGTGACTATGACGAGTTTGAGCGATACCGAGCTGGAGTTGAACTGGTTGCAAGCCGAGGTGAAGGGCTTGGAGTCGATGCTGTCGATCGAGGTGGAGAACCTTACCCGCTGCCGCAATCTGTTAGGCGGCTTATTGACGAGCATTTCCCGGCTGAAGCACGAGGTACCGCGGCCTGCATCGTCATCCGAGAATCAGGAAACGACGCCGGGGCCATCAGCCCGACCTCCGACTACGGGTTATTCCAAATCAACAAACCAACGTGGGAATCCCACTTCCAACAGAACTGGGGAAGCTGGAACCCACTCGACCCAGTGTGGAACGTTATCGCCGCCCGCTATATCTGGGAGCGAGCCGGAGGTCTCTGGTGGCCGTGGACAACGGCAAAGCAGTGCGGTGCTTGAGCCAACCCCGCCGCCCGCCGCGGCCTGCGAGCACGAGTGGTTGCCAATCGCCACAGTCAGCGCGGGAGGGCGTGAGTTTCTGATGGACTTATGTGGCCCATGTGGCGCTTACCGGATAAGGGGATGGAACGAGGCCGAAGACGATGCAGTAGAGAGTGACTTAATCCTGTACCCGCAGCAGCAGCCAGCCGTCAGTGCGGAGCAGTCGTGGGTTGCAGAAAGCGGGTGTGTAGTAGGGCCAGATGGCAAACGCCACATGGAAGCCGTTTCGTTGCTGCCCTACCTGAACGACCTACAGATCCGGTCAGAGCAGGACGAGCAAAGAGAGATCGCTGCGGATTACCACGAGAAGTCGTTGGCGGCAGAAGAAATCCACCTAGACGACATCCAAAAGCTCGCCGTTGCTTTGAAGGCGCTGGAGGGGATAGTCGAGAGCTCTGACCTGCACGCGAGCGAAACCTTGGGCTCCTGTGATTGCTCGATGGGGGATGCCCTGGGCGAGATTGCCGACGGCGCACTAACGCGCATCAGAGACGGAGCGCCGGCCTGGGCCCGGGAGCTCGGCACATGACGACCCGCGAAGCGCCTTCTTACGCACCGGATGCGATCCTCACGGTGAAAGAAGCCGCGGAGTACGTCAAACTCTCGCAGTCAACGATCCGATCCCTTTGCCATATCGACGCCGGCGACCCTGACCGCATTCCTCACACCCGAATTGGAAACTCCATCCGCATCCCGTATTGGCCTCTGCTTCTCTGGCTGTTTCAACGCTCGGGTGGCGAGTTGCCACCTGTGGGCCCTTCCAAGCCCCCACGCCGCCGGCGTATCATGCGGACGCCCAAACCTCGCCGGATTGTGGCTAAGAGGTAATCCCATGCCGAAGAAGAATCGGGTTCCTGGTGTCTTTAAGCGCGGCGAGAAATGGTCCTACAAGATCTGGTTTACCGACACGTCAGGACGCAATAAGCAGCTGTGGCGCGGCGGGTTCGACACACAGGCTGAAGCGGCCGCGGAGCGCACCGATGCCCTAGCCCGACGAAACTCCGGCGTCGACATGAGCCCCCAGCGGGCCACTGTGACGAAATATCTCGAGCGCTGGCTACTGGACTACGCGAGCCAACTAAAGCCATCTACCGCCCACGGCTACCGAGCTCTACTCACGAATCACGTGATACCCCAGATAGGCGAGGTCAAGCTGTCAAAGTTGCGACCTCTGGAGGTGCAGTCCGTTTACAGCGCCATGAGGGTGAAGGGACTCTCTGAAAAAACTATCCTCAACTGTCACAGAGCGTTGTCAGAGGCGCTAAAGCAAGCCGTTCGATGGGAGCTTAGGCCGGACAACCCAACGGAGAAAGTAGCTAGCCCTCGGCCTTCTAGCTACAACCCCGTAGTCATGAGAATTGACCAGGTCCAGGAGGCAATCAACCTGGCACCTGATGATGTCCGCGGCGCCCTGATTCGATTCGCTCTCTACAGCGGTATGCGCCAAGGTGAGCTATTGAGGCTCCAGTGGCCCAATGTTGACTTCAGCCGTTCTATTATCTCGATCCCGTCATCTAAGAGTCAGGCTGGTGAACGTGCTTTGTTGCTGTCCGCCGCCGGCGTCGAGATTCTACGGCAGCACCGTTACCGCCAAATGCAGGAGAAGCTGCAGTTCGGGCCGGCTTACCGAGACGAGGCGTACGTGTTCGCTCGACCGGATGGACTGCCCTTGACGGCCATGCAGGCGTCCTGGACATGGAGCAAGATCCGGAAGCAGATCGGTACGACTGCACGGTTCCATGATTTAAGGCACACCAACGCTTCTCTGCTATTGGCGGCCGGCGCCCCTATGAAGCTGGTTCAGGAATGGCTAGGGCATGCTAGCTACCAGGTGACGGCGGACATTTACAGCCATCTAATACCCGGCCTCGAGCTAAATGAGCAAGTAGCAGCCCGTCTAGACGCCTTACTTTCCCGGCCCGATGGTAGCAATTTGGTAGCAGGACTCGGAGCCGATGAGTTAAACTAATGACCAAGATGCCTTCAAAAGGGCTATTTCGTATCTATGGCGGAGAGGCAGGGATTCGAACCCTGGATATGAGAGAACCCATATAACGGTTTTCAAGACCGCCGCATTAAACCGCTCTGCCACCCCTCCACCAGCCAGTATATAAGAGCAAACCAGCACTGAAGAAAACGCAGCCAGTGCTCCAGGTAAGATGGCTAACGCCTTTTCACGCACCGCGAACGGCGAAGCAGCATTACCTGTACTTAGAAAAATCCGGACCAGCACTGAAGAAGACGCGGCAGACGCTCCAGATAAGGCGCACCGCGAACAGCGAAGCAGCATTAGCTGTACTTGGAATAATCCTAATCAAGCCCGCGACGGCCGAGAGGCCGCTAAGTTTAACTTTCGACTATGACCAGCCCGCCGGTGCCATCCACGGTAATCGTGTCCCCCTCCTTGATCATCGCGGTGCCGTTAACGGTGCCGACCACGGCCGGCACGCCGAATTCGCGGGCGACAACCGCCGCATGCGATAGGGCCCCGCCGGAGTTGGTGACGATGGCGGAGGCCAGAGCAAAGAATGGTGTCCATGGCGGCGTCGTGGTGCGCACGACCAGCACATCACCATCGACCAGGGTCGCCGCTTCTTCAAGTGTTTCGATAACCCTTGCCCGTCCCCTGAAACTGCCCGGCGATGCGGCAATACCTCGCACGACCCGTGCCTCGGACGTTGAAAGGCCGGAAAGGCTGGACACGCCGGGCGTCTCCGGCGCCATCTCCTTTGGTTCATCCAGCGGGCGGCCAAGAATCGGCGGCGGCGAGGAGGCTCGACCCTGATGCAGATCGCGTCGCCGCTCCGTCAAGACGGCCATGTCAGGGACCTGATTACCTTCCAGTACCTCCATGAGCTCAGCCGGCTGGATGAAAAAGACATCATCGACCGCGTCAACCAATCCCTTGCTTTTAAGCAAACCGCCTATGGCAAGCCATCGGACACGGGAGGCGGTGAGCATTGCCTGATCGGCGAGGAAGTTGTGATCTTCGAGATTGGGGATCAGTTCCTGAGCCATCTTCACGAGCGGTAAAATCTCCGCCACTGCCGGGTCGTCAGCCGCCAACTTCGCAAGCTCTGCTTCCAGCTCCAGCCGGCGCTCACGCTGCCGCTCCGAAGCGTCCCGCGGCCCGGCGCCATCCGGCTGCCCGGCATAAGCACGAATAGCGGCAAGCGGGATATCCGCGTCCTCACGCCAGGCTGGCAGGTCCTGGAGGTCGGTATTGCTTGTGTGACCGTAGATCGCCAACATCGCGGCAAGTTCATCTTCAAACTGCTTGCCCGCCATTGTATCGGGCAGTTCCGCGCCGCGGTTTAGCGCCTCGAGCAGGTCCGGATTTGCTCTAAGAATTCTGCTCAGGTCCCATAGGGCGCTGGCCCGATCAACAGAACAATTTGGCATCCCTTGCAAGAGCGCGTTCATATCATCGTGACGCTCCGGGCCAAACTTGGCCTCGAAGGCTGCCATAAAAGCGCTGGATGCCGCGTGTGCGGGCCCTGGCGCCAGGGAGTGGACGCCGCCAAAAACCTCCATGTAGGCCTGTTCTTGAGCTTGTATTGTTGCGGCCCACTGGCCGGGCCCAACACTCGATGGGTCGAAATGTTCCAGTTCGCGAACAATTTTCTCGACTTCTGGCAACCAGCGCTCTCGCCAGAGTCTCAGGTCGGCGACGGTGCGCGGCGGGGCAGCATCGGCCCAGGGGGGCCGGAATTCCGAGCCCGAATTGGCTCGCAAATATGTGAAGCCGTGTAGGTTCAGAGAACCCGGCACCTCGCCGGGAGCCGACGGTGGATTAAACCGGTTTCGGACTAACAGAGGCGGCACCGAGGACGGGCCGTGCTCATCCCTGAGGATCCAAGTGTATTCATCGTAAGCGGGGTCAGGAAGCTTAAAAAAGGTCTTGCTCCTCATCCGATCGCTTTCTACTTCAAATTACAAACCACTGAAATTAGCCAAAGATTATACTGCCCAATCTGCTTTGAGCGGCCTTGCCGCCACTATGGCAGCTCATGAACGTGTGGAATCACCTCAGCTTCGAGCCGCCGGCTTTGATCGATCATGTCCTCGTCGTCGAACGCCAAGGGCCGCATTACGAATTTCGACACCCCAACTGTCCGCAGAACCTCCACCAGATCGATAATAGCCGCCGCGTCACCGACAGCCAGATGGGCGCGAGGGTCGGTGTCTTCACCAAGCCGAGCCTTGATTTGCTCAGCGGCGCTCTGCACCTCGGGCTGATCCCAATCGCCAAACCGATAGCTTAGACCGGCGCCAAAGTGGTCCTTTTCAATTGGCCGCCCCAGTTCTGCCGCCCGGGACCGAATAGCCTTGATTACCCGCGCAACCTGCGCCGGGGATTGAGCGGCGCCAGACAGCCAACCAGTCCCGAATCGGGCCGTGCGTTCAATCGCCGCCTCGCTACTGCCGCCGATCCAGATCGGCAGCGGGGACTGCTTTGGTTTGGGCCTAATCGTTACATCCTTGTAGTGATAAAACTTGCCGTCGAAGGTCACGTCGTCCTCGGTCCACAATCGATCGAGCAGCACCAGCATTTCGTTCGAGCGCTGGCCGCGGCCGCGCGTTGCCAGTCCCACCGCCTGCCATTCCGGCGCCGCGTCACCGCCGACGCCAAACATCGGCAGAAAGCGACCGTTGCTCAGGTAATCGATGGTGGCACACTCTTTGGCAAGCACCAAGGGGTCGCGCAAAGGCAGCACGGTCGTGTTCATGCCGAACTTCAGCCGCTGAGTGCGTCCAGCGATCGCCGCCAGCGCGCTTATCGGCTCGAGAAAGTCCTGGCGGCCGACCAGCCTTTCGCTGAGCCAGATCGAATCCACCTTGCTGTTCTCACAGAAATCGACCCAGCGCCAAAATGCTTCCGCTCCCGAAAACGGGAAAACGCCAAAGCCAAGGCCGATGCGAACGCTCATGCTCAGTTGCTCTCCTGTACCTGCTCCAAAAGGCAGAAGGCTCGGGCCCGCACCCGGGCCGAACACCTCATTGTATCGCCCTGCGCGTTTGCCAACCTTCGCCGGGACGGGACGGGGCCGCCCATCCTATCCAAACCCACCACAACCGTCGAGCTGACATCCCAATCCTTCGTAGGGACGGCGCTTTAGCCCCGTCCGAATAAGCCCTCGAAGTACAGACCACCTGACAACCCATATTCGCCCGGCTCGTCCACCAAGCCAGCCATGACAGGATTCGCGAAGACGTACTCCGCCACGATTCGGAGGTCATCGTCTCGACGCAGCACTCTATCAAAAAAGCTCTGCTGCCAGAGGGTTTCTCCGCTCGTCCGCTTATGGCGATATCCTGTCATCTGCTTGAACCGCCGCACGAAATTGATGAGATCAGACGCATCGTTCTGACCCTGAACCATCATGTGCATGTGGTCCGGCATGAAACAGTAGGCAAGCAATTCGAACCTCGAGAGGCTGGCTACGCGGATCAACTGCTGCTCGGCTGCCGCGGACACGGCCGAACCCAACACGAACGCATTTGCTCCTGCAGTCGATACGATCACGTGATACGCGAACTGGCCACGGTAGTCGAAACCGTCTAACCGCGGCCGGCGTCGGCCAGGGGAAGACGCACCCTCCTGGGACGGAGCTGAAGCGCCGTCCCTACAGAAAGTATGTTCCTTTCGTGAGTTCACCGAGCCCCGTCCTCGTCCAGACCATATCTTTTCCGACCAAAATCTTACCTCCGGCCTCACTCGCCCAAGGGACAGCGTTAAGGCTGCTGACGCCAGACATGCTATGCTATCCACGCTACGCACGGGGTGGCCGGATTAGTTCCCGGTCTGAGATCACACCCTTGGAACCTGATCCGGGTAATGCCGGCGGAGGAAGCGCGTGGTAGGGCCACATTTTTAGCCTTGCGGTTTCCTACCTGGCAGCCTCCTTTAAGACCATTAAGGAGGCTATTTTGCGCAATATAACCGTTAGTAAGACTGCTCCACACAGCTGGTTTACCAGGTCATTTAGCCTGCTAATTTTTGGCTTGATTAGTCTGGCTTTCATCTCGGCCTGCGGTGGCAGCGACTCAGATGATAGTACGATCTCGGTCCAACTCGACTGGACACCCAACACCAATCACGTCGGCATCTACATTGCCCTGGCCAATGGCTGGTATGAAGAAGAGGGGATAAACGTCGAAATTGTTCCCTACAGTGATGCCAACCCGGATGTGGTGGTGGCCAACGGCCTGGCCGACATTGGCATTAGCTTCCCTCCCAACCTGATTTTCTCTCGTGTCGCCGGCCTCGACCTGATCAGCGTCGCGGCCGTGCTGCAATCTAACCCCACCGAATTGGCAGTGCTTGCATCCAGCGATATCCTGCGGCCGAGAGACTTCGACGGCCGCACTTACGCCGGATTTGGCCTGCCCTTCGAAGAGTCGCGCATCCGGGCGGTTATCAGAGCGGACGGCGGCCAAGGTGAGTTCGAAATTGCCATCCTTTCGACCTTCGCTTACGAGGCGCTTTTCAACGAAAGAGCTGATTTCACAGAAATTTTTACCACTTGGGAGGGCATCGAAGCGGAGCTGCGCGGCATCGAGCTGCGCACCTTCCGGTTTGACGATTTTGGTGTTCCTGATTTCCCGGGTGTCATCCTCATAGCTCAGCAGAGCACTGTCAGTGAACGCTCAGACGTCCTGCGCCGCTTCCTGGAAGTGACTCGCCGCGGCTACGAGTTCGCCGCGAATCTGCCGGAAGAGGCCGCCAGAATCTTTATCGAATACGTCGGTGAGGATGTCTTCCCTGAGGCCGAACTGGTCCGTCTTTCGAACATTATGTTGGCCGATATCTTCGTCGACGCGGATGGTTCTTGGGGCCTGCAGGACGCGTCCGTATGGGACGCCTACGCGGATTGGATGCTGGCCCAGGGAATCCTCGTGAGCACTGATGATGAGGTTATCTCTGACGAAGTACCGGGCGGGCCGCTGTTTACGAATCTGCTGGAGTAGGTCTGCTGGACCGGCCGCTCCTGCGCCTAAGAGATGCCAGCAAGACCTTCGGCGGCCGGCAGCCAATTCAGGCTGTAGCAGGCGTCTCTTTGCAGGTCCAACCAGGTGATTTCGTATCTATAGTTGGGCCGTCCGGCTGCGGCAAGAGCACGCTGTTTAGCCTGATTGCCGGCATAGAGGACCTGACCTCAGGCGAAATCGAAATCAAGCAGGAACGCGAGCCAGACCAGCGGCGCGGCCTAACCGGCTATATGTTCCAACAGGACCTGCTGTTCCCTTGGCGCAGCGTTGTCGCTAACGCGGCCTTGGGCCTGGAGATTGAGGGGCGTCTCGGAGTCAAGGAGTCACGCCGGCAAGCAATGGATCTGCTGCCTCGCTTTGGTCTCGATGGATTCGAAAACCGCTATCCTCACGAACTATCCGGCGGCATGCGCCAGCGCGTTGCCCTGCTGCGCACCCTTTTGCTTCAGCGACCGTTGCTGCTTTTAGACGAGCCTTTCGCGGCCCTCGATGCCCTGACGCGACGAGAACTCCAGGTCTGGCTACGCGAAACCTGGAGTCTTGGCAGCGAAGCTGCCCTACTTGTTACCCACGACGTCCGCGAAGCCGTCTATCTCTCAAACCGGGTCTACGTGATGAGCCCGCGCCCGGGTCACATGATCGCTGAGATCACGGTGCGTGACCTTGATCAGCCGCCACCAGACTTGGCTCGACAGGCACAAGCCGAAAAGGATGTCTTGCAGGCCATGGGAATCGAGGTGACTCCGGGTGACTCCTGAGCCCAACAGGGCACCTGTAACCGGTCGGCTTGCTAGCGCCCTGCCGCCATTAGCCTTGCTTGCAGCCCTATTTGCCGCCTGGGAAGTTTATGTCGCCGCATCGGATATCAGCTCGGTAACGTTGCCCTCTCCGTCGCGGGTTCTTGATTCCGGTTGGGCGGCCCGCTCAAGCCTCTGGCATCACTCACTGGTGACAATCAAGGAGGCAGCAATTGGGCTCAGCTTCAGCATCATTTTTGGTGTCCTTTTAGCGTTGATAATAGACGCCATTAGGCCGGTGCGCCGTGCTATTTACCCGCTGTTAGTTGGTTCACAGACGGTGCCGATTATCGTTATCGCTCCCCTCCTAATTCTCTGGTTCGGGTTTGGCTTAACACCAAAGATAATTGTCGTCACCCTCTATACCTTCTTCCCAATTACCGTTGCCTTCACCTCCGGCCTGGCAACGACCGAACGGGAGGCGTTGCTGCTAATGCGCACGCTGGGAGCTAACCGGCTGCAGACTCTATTCCTGCTCAAGGTGCCCCACTCCCTGCCCTACCTTTTCACCGGCCTTCGTATCGCGGTGACTTATGCCGTGGTTGGTGCGGTGTTTGCCGAGTGGGCGGGCGCTAAGGAAGGGTTGGGCATTTATGTGCAACTGATGCGCAACTCGTTTCGAACCGACCTCGTCCTTGCTTCGATTTTTCTGATCGCCTTCCTGTCACTGGGGCTCTTCCTTTTGGTCGGGCTAACAGAACGGTTAGTTGTCCGCTGGCGCACCGAAGCGTAAACGCCCGGTCCGGCTCAAATCCGGCAACCACTTTGGCTCAAAACGCAAGCCACATCTCGGGTCAGGGCTATGATGACGGAACCTTGTTTGCGGACTCACCACCGAGCAACCGAAAGGAGCAATGGCTCCGCCAAAGCGACGAAAGGAGCTGTCAATGCCGCGCCTACCAGAGGTACTCGACCGTAATCAACTGCCAGAAGATCAGCGCGATCTCTTCGAATACTTGGCTGGCACCCGAGGCAGCGTGCGGCTTCCATTCTCGCTCATCCTCAACAGCCCGGAGACGGCACGGCGCATCTCCCATCTCGGCACCTTTCTGCGCTTTGAGTCCTCTCTGCCAAAGGACGTCATTGAACTGGCAGTTCTAACCACGGCCCGTGAATTTGATTGCCATCATGAATGGGCTGCTCACAGCCGCTTGGCTAAAGAGGTCGGCATCAGCGATGCCACAATCGAGATCATCGGCAATCGCCGTCCTCTTACCGAACTGAGTCAGGAAGAAACCCTGCCAGTTCGCTTTGCTCGGGAACTGTTGCAAGAGCACGCCGCAAGTGATGCGGCTTTTGATGCTGCCTTGCAGGAATTTGGTGACGCTGGTGTCATCGAATTGACAGCGACAATTGGCTACTATGGCATGCTGGCTTGCCTGCTAAATGCGCTCGAAGTTATCCCACCAGATACAGCAAATCAATTGCCTGATTAATAGACTTATTCTTGGCCTATTAACCTGTCTATACACTTTTATAACGGCTGTTATCTCGTATCTATATTTCCTGAGGCGTCTTTCCTCGACGCCGTTTCTTCTCACAAGGCTCAGGAATATTCGACCAAGGAAGCGATAGGAGGCAGACCCCGTGGCCCATTTTCGCCACTAGCCTGGACTCCCCCCACCCGGTGTTCGAGTACAATTGCTGCACCGTAGCGGCCACTTAATTCGAGGAGACAGTCATGCGCGTACCGGCCGCAATCGCCGAAATTCTCAAACGTGAAGGCGTCGAGTTCATCATTGGTTATCCGATAAATCCAATTTTTGACGCTTGCGCGGAGGCCGATATTCGCACAATTGTCGTGCGCCAGGAGCGCACCGGAGTCCACATGGCGGACGCATTCAGCCGTCTCAACTCCGGCAAGCGGATCGGCGTCTTCACCATGCAGTCTGGACCCGGCGCCGAAAATGCCTTCGGTGCCGTCGCCCAGGCCTACTCGGAGTCGGTACCAATGGTCGTGCTACCAGGTGGCTACGCGCGACACCTGACCAATGTCTTCCCCAATTTCAACTCCTCTCTCAATTACCGCGAGATAACCAAATCCAGTGAGCAGGTGACGCTGCCCGCCTACGTCCCTGAGGCAATGCGCCGTGCCTTCACGCAGACCAAAAACGGCCGCCCGGGCCCAACCCTGGTCGAGTTCCCGGCCGATGTTTTCCGCGAGGACGTCCCGGAACCAATCGATTACACGCCGACTTTTCAGGTTCGCAGCGGCCCTGATCCCGCGTCCGTTGATGAAGCCGCGGGCGTGTTGCTCGCGGCCAAGAGACTACTTATCTATGCCGGGCAAGGCGTGCACTATGCCCAAGCCTGGACCGAATTGCGTGAGCTGGCGGAGCTACTGGAAACGCCGGTAACCACAAGCCTTGAAGGCAAAAGCGCCTTCCCCGAAAACCACCGGCTTTCGCTGGGCAGCGGCGGGAGAGCCCTCCCAGGTCCAGTCTTCCAGCACCTGCAAGACGCCGATGTCATTTTCGGAATCGGCTGCAGCTTCGGCCGCACCAGCTACGGTATCCAATTCCCTCAGGCTGGCAAGACCTACGTCCACGCAACTCTCGACCCGACCGACATCAACAAGGATGTCCGGGTGGACCACGCCCTGGTTGGTGACGCTCAGCTGACCTTGCGAGCTTTGATCGATGCGGTCAGCCAGCGGCTCGGTGGCAAGACTCGCGGCCTTGAGACTGAGGTCGTGGCCCGGATCAAGGCCCAGCGCGACGAATGGCTCAAGGGGTGGCTGCCAAAACTGACCTCAGACGAGGCGCCTCTGTCACCCTACCGCGTTGTCTGGGACTTGCTACACACCGTCGATGTCGCCAACACTGTCATCACCCACGACGCCGGCAGCCCTCGGGACCAACTGACGCCGTTCTGGCAGTCGACCGCGCCGCTCAGCTACATCGGCTGGGGCAAAACCACCCAACTCGGCTACGGACTCGGCCTGGCGATGGGCGCCAAGCTGGCCGAGCCAGACAAGCTTTGCATCAACGTTTGGGGTGACGCCGCCATCGGCATGACCGGCATGGATTTCGAGACGGCCGTACGTGAGCGTATCCCGATCCTATCGATCTTGTTCAACAACTTTTCCATGGCCATTGAACTGGCCGCGATGAAAGTTTCTACAGAGAAATATCGCTCGACCGATATCTCGGGCAACTACGCGGACTTCGCCAAGGCGCTAGGCGGCTATGGCGAGCGGGTTACAACCCCGGATCAGATCGTCCCGGCGATCAAGCGCGGAATCACCGAGACGCAGAATGGCCGCCCGGCCCTGCTGGAGTTCATTACCCAAAAGGAAACGGAAATATCGTCCTTTGGTCGTGGTTAGGGAGCCCTGATCCGGGAACATCACCTATTCAGCTGTAATTGCGTCGATGGGGATCACAAATTCGTCATCCCCGTGCGATACGGGCTTGTATACGCCGGTCTCAACCTCTTCGATTATGCGGTCGCCTTCTTCGATCAGCGCCGAGAGGAAATCAGGCTCGTCCACGGTCCGGATCACAACGCCCTGGCGGAAAATTACGCCCCGTCCCTTGCCCCCGGCGATGCCCAGGTCCGCCATCTTCGCCTCGCCCGGCCCGTTGACAACACAGCCCATCACGGCGATTGTCAGTGCCTTTCCCAGCTTGACGAAATGCTCTTCTACTTTCTGCGCCAAGGGGATCAATTCAATTTCAATCCGGCCGCAGGTCGGGCAGGCGACCAACGTCGGGCCGCGTCTGCGCAGGTTCAGGCTGCTTAGGAGGTCGTAACAGACCGGCACCTCTTCGAGCGGGCTCGCGGCCAGCGAGACACGAATCGTGTCACCGATACCCTCCGCAAGCAATATCCCAAGCCCGGCCGCACTACGCACGGACCCAGCCCGAGGAGTGCCGGCTTCGGTGACACCAAGATGAAGCGGATATGGCACCATTGCCGCCAACCGCCGATTGGCTTCAACCATAGTTGGAACGTCGAATGCCTTTAGGGAAATCTTGATGTTGTCGTAGTCCATCTCCTCAAGGATCTTTATCTCCCAAAGGGCAGCATCGACCATTCGCTGGACCATGCTCGGCGGCATCTCGCCATCGGCCAAAGCCGGGATCGGCGGCAAACTGCCGGCATTTACGCCAATTCGAATCGGTATACCGCGTTCTTTAGCCTCTTTGACCACGGTCTTCACCTTTTCCGGGTCGCGTATGTTGCCGGGATTTAAGCGCAGCGCATCGAAGCCGGAACGGATCGCCGCCAGCGCCCAGCGATAGTCAAAATGAATATCTGCCACGAGAGGAACCGTAGCCTGGCGCACGATTTCGGGTAGCGCCTCCGCGGCATGTCGATCCGGGACGGCCACCCGCACGATTTCGCAACCGAGCTCTGCCAGTTCATGAATCTGGCTCACCGTAGCGGCGACATCCGATGTGTCGGTTGCGGTCATTGACTGCACGACAACGGGGGCGTCACCACCAATTTTCACATCACCGATGTGGATCTGCTTTGAGGCACGCCGAGTTTCGGGGATCATCGGAATAGACTGTCTCCTCTCACAATGCGAGCTACGTCGAAGTAGCTCAGGACCACAACCAGAATCATCAGCGCCGCAAATCCGACGAGGTGGACAATCGCCTCCTTGGCAGGAGCGATTCTTTTCCCCCTTCGCAATACTTCAATGACAATGAAGGCCATCCGCCCGCCGTCCAGCATTGGCAGCGGCAAGATGTTGAGAACGGCCAGGTTGATGCTAAGCAGAGCAGCAATGTCGATAAGACTCTTCCAGCCGGCCTCCTGCACGATCTCGCCGGTCGCCTGAGCTATGCCAACCGGCCCCGAAATCGGCGCGCTACTGCCCCCTTTGATCCAGGAAAAAATCTCATTGCGCGCCAGCTTTAATGAGTCGAAGGTGTTCCGCCAACCTCGCTGCAGGCCATCCCAAAGACCCAAAGAGCGGCTCTCAGTAAACGGGTGTTGTGGACCAATCCGAATCCCGGTTGCACCCTGCCTAAATTGGAGCTGTTCCAACTCGATTAAATTCGGGTCCGGCAGCCCTGCGGCCAGCGCAACAGCCGCCTCTGGAACGCGCAAGAGAATGGAAACCGAGTCGATAGTGTCACCCTCGAACACCGTGTACGGTACCGCCTCATCGCCATCGAGAATCACCAACTCCTCGCCGGCGGTCAGCACGGTTACTATGCCTGCAGCTTGTCGCACAGTGGCGATATCAAAGCCGGTGGCGCGGGCAACGTCCGCAGGATCCTCACCTGACTGCACGTCGTACACGAACGGCGGTGGCGCCCAGCGCGGGCGCACTATAACCGTCTCCAGGCTAATCTCACTGGTCAGCGGGTCCGTCCGCCTAACCGCTATCTCGATTGTCTCGCCTAAATTGAGACGGATGTTGTACGCCGCCTCACCGACACTGTCGATCTCACGACCATCGATCGTTTGAATGACATCTCCTGGCTTCAGTCCAGCTCCAGCGGCTGGCGAACCAGGGACCACTTGCGAAATGACGGCGTTCCCGGTATTGACCTCCCGTGGCACCATTACAACCGCCGTGAATAGCACAATCGCCAGGATGAAATTCATGAACGCCCCAGCACCGAGGATGATTAGCCTCTTCCATGATGCTTGGGCTGCAAGGCTGCGTGGGTCGGTCGGATCTTCCTCACCCAGTAGGCGCACGAACCCACCTAGCGGCAGGATATTGATCGTGTACTCGGTCTCACCGCGTTTGAAGCCAAACATGCGCGGCGGGAATCCAATTCCGAATTCCAGCACCTTAACACCGAACATTTTCGCGGTGAAGAAATGGCCCGCCTCATGAATCATCACCAGGACAATCAGCACACCGACAAACGGCAGGATGTTTTGAAGGATTACGTTCAATTCTTGGCCCTTATCCAGTCCTCAGCGTTTTCGCGCCCCCAGGCGTCTGCCGCCAGTATTGCCTCCAGCGATGGCTCAGACGACGCGACATGCTTGTCTAGAATATCGGCAAGCAGGTCTGGAATGTCGAGAAAACCGAGGCGCCCTTCCAGGAATGCTGCAACGGCAATCTCATCCGCCGCGGCGATTGCAGCCGGGAATGTGTCACCACGGCTGCCCGCCGCCAATGCGATTGCTAGACATGGATAGCGCTCCATATCGATTTCGCCAAAGTTGAGTGAACCCAGCTTGGCAAAGTCTAACGCCGGTAACTCAAGACTTAGACGCTCCGGGTAGCTAATCGCAAACTGGATCGGCTGGCGCATGTCCGGGAACGAGAGGTGGGCCTTGAACGACCCGTCTATGAACTCAACCATCGAGTGAATGATGCTCTCACGGTGCATGAGCACTTCAATCTGCTGGTAGGGAATGTCAAAAAGCCAGTGAGCCTCAATTACCTCAAGACCCTTGTTGAACAAGCTGGCAGAATCGATCGTGATCCGGTTACCCATTTGCCAGGTCGGATGGGCCAACGCCTCGGCTGGTCCAACGTCCGCCAACTCGGCACGTGTTCGGTCACGCAAGGCACCGCCGGAGGCGGTCACAATCAAGCGGCGCACACTTCCCCGGTCCTCCCCGGCCAGACATTGCCAGATCGCGCTGTGCTCGCTATCCACCGGGCGGATTTCTCCGCCGCCGCGAGCAGCGGCTTCAGCTAGCAAACCGCCGGCCATCACCATCGCCTCTTTGTTGGCCAGAGCAACTGTCCGGCCAGCGTTTAAAGCAGCCAGGGCCGGCTCAAGCCCGCTACCGCCGACAATCGCGGACATTACGACATCGACTTCACCGGACGTGGCCATTTCTAAAAGGCTGACGATGTCAACGTCGAGATCTGGCATTGCGGCACGCAAGGCGTCGGGCTGCTGGCAGAACACCATGCTTGGCTTGAATTCGGCAATTTGCTCGGCGAGTAGGCTCACGTTGCGGCCGGCGGCTAGGCCGATGACCGCGATACGGTCCGGGTGAGAACGAGCAACATCGAGCGTTTGACGGCCAACCGACCCGGTCGAACCGAGGACGGCAATCCGAGTTAAAGAATGATCCACTGCACATACCAGTATACAGCCGGTACCGCGAATAGAAGGCTGTCCAGCCGATCAGCAATGCCGCCGTGGCCGGGCACAAGACCGCTGCTGTCCTTAACCCCAATGGCGCGCTTAACCGCCGACTCGGCCAGGTCGCCGAAGATCGTGAGGACCGGCAGGATCAGCCCCAGGCCAATCCTGTGCTCGAGCGCCAAGTCCAGGCTCAACGCCAGGTTCAGCCCGAACACAGCCGCGAGTCCGGCCGCGACACTGCCAACGGCGCCCTCAATTGTTTTCCCTGGGCTAATCGCGGGAGCCAGCACGTGACGCCCGATAAGGCGACCAACGACGTAGGCGCCGGTGTCGGCTATCCACACCGTCAGGACCGCGAAGACCAGGAGGTCCCGACCATTGTCAAATTCGCGTAGCAAGACAAAATGTGCGGCCAGCAAGCCAAGATAGAGCGTCAGCGTTACGCTCCACAGCCACCCTTCAATGCTGGTCTTGGGGTCAAGCGTAAACGTCAAGAGAATTGACAGCACTAGGATGCTCACGGTCGCCGCACCTAGCAAGTCGTCAACGCCGCCCAATGCTGCAATCGGCAGTACCGCCGTGAGCGATGCAGTGAGCACACCGCCCGGAGTCCTGGCTACGCCTCTTGCAGCGCTGAATTCGATCGAGGCGATGAACACCGCCACGGCAACCACGGCCGCGAGCAATTCACCGCCAAGCCAGATTGCAAGAACAACAAGAGGAATACCGATGGCGGCGCTAATCAGTCTCTGGAATAGCATCCCTTAGATAAGCGTCAGGTTGAAGTTCCGTTACGATTGGCCTTCTCCGAAGGATCAACATCCTCCGTCCCGCCGAAGCGACGCCCACGCTGCGCATACGCATCCAACGCCAAGTCGATTTCGGCTTCATCGAAATCGGGCCAGAAGACTTGCGTAGAGTAGTACTCGGCATAGGCTGCTTGCCAGATCAGGAAGTTCGACAGCCTCATTTCACCGGCCGTGCGAATTACGAGGTCAGGGTCTGGAATGCCGCTTGTGCTGAGGTAGTCAGTAACCAAGTCTTCATCAATCTGGTCCGCTGCCAAGCCATCTCGGACTATCTTGCGAACGGCCTCAACTATATCTGCCCGGCCACCATAATTGAACGCGACACAAACAGTGAGGCCGGTGTTGTCCTTGGTCAATTCAATCGCATCACGGACCCGGCTCTGCAGCTGCGGCGAAAGGCGGCCCAAGCCGCCAAGATGAAGCAGCCGAACGTTATTTTTGTGCAGGGCGCCTAGTTCACGATCTATCACCCGCCCTACGAGGCGCATGAGCGGATTTACTTCCTGCCGAGGGCGCTTCCAGTTCTCGGTCGAAAACGCGAATAACGTCAGGTAGTCAACCTTGCGCTCGGCAAAAGCGGTGATAATGCGACGGATGTTTTCGGTACCCGCGCGGTGCCCCTCTTGACGCGTCAGGCCGCGCTCCTGAGCCCAGCGGCCATTACCATCCATAATTACAGCAACGTGGCTTGGTTGACGCCTTGGACGCTGGTCCAATGCGTCATGGGGCACCTTAGCGGGAGTTAGCGGAGCGGCACGACCTACCATTAGATAGTTGGCTGGATGCCTAAATCTCCATCAATTCGGTCTCTTTTTCACGTCCACGCTGATCGATTGCGGTGACGTAGCGGTCCGTTATCTTCTGTAGCTGATCTTGCGCTCTATGCTGTTCGTCTTCCGAAATCTCCTTGCTCTGCACCAGTCGCTTGCTCTGGTCAAGACCGTCCCTTCGAACATTGCGCACGGCGACCCTACCGTCCTCAATTCGCTTGCTGACCACCTTGATTAGTTCTTTGCGACGCTGTTCGGTAAGAAGAGGAATTGAAAGACGAATAATCGCGCCGTCGTTTGACGGCGTAAGTCCCAGGTCGGACGCCAGTAGAGCCTTTTCGATCGCTGCCATACCGTTTCGATCCCAGGGTTGAATTGTCAATAGGCGGGCTTCTGGCGCTGCAACAGTGGCCATCTGGTTCACCGGCATCATCGTGCCGAAGTAATCTACCAAGATGTGGTCAACGAGGCCAACATGGGCATGCCCGGTGCGAATCGCGGCAAGTTCCCGCTGAGTCGCCTCATCGGACTTTTTCATTCGCTCTTCGCAATCCACGAGAATTTCTTCGATCATCCAAAACACCCCCGAAGCTCAGCTTCGGCGGCAAATTACATTCCTAACTCAAAGCGAGTAAAACGCCGCACCTGAATATTTTCTCCAGTCCTGCCAATGGTCTCAGTAATCAGCTGACGTACAGTCTTGCTCGCGTCGCGAATGTAGGCTTGCTCGAGTAACAGGATTTCTTCATCGGATCCTTCGGTTCCTTCGGGCAAATCCTCTTTGGCTACAGCGATCGGATTGGTTGCCACTATCTGCATCGCCAGCTCATGGGCCAAATTCTGAAACTCTTCCGTTCGAGCGACAAAATCTGTCTCGCAGTTAACTTCAACTATGGCACCGATTCTGCCGGCATGAATGTATGACTCCACCAGTCCCTGCGCCGTAGCGCGGCTGGACTTCTTTTCCGCCAAGGCTATGCCTTGCTTTGCCAGGTAATCGACCGCCTTATCGATGTCTCCGTTGGTCGCCTCTAAGGCGCGCTTACAGTCCATCACGCCCGCGCCAGTGCGTTCCCGAAGTTCTTTTATCAGGTCAAGTGCAATTTCTGCCAAAAGGTGCTACTCCCCCGCGGCTGCTGGCTCCGGCTCACTGTCCGGGGCAGGCTCATCCGGCGATGCCGAGTAAGTGCGCTGACCTTCCTCGCCGAAATCGAACTCCTCGCCGCTGCCGCCAAAATCACGTCTCTGTGACCCTTCGATCGCCGCGTCAGCCATGCGTGTAGAAACCAGGCGGACCGCCCGGATCGCGTCGTCATTAGACGGGATCGGGAACTGAATCAAATTCGGGTTGCAGTTAGTGTCAGTCATAGCAACGATCGGAATTCCCACCCGGTTTGCTTCTGCGACCGCATTGTATTCCATGCTGGGATCGACGATGAACAAGGCGGCCGGCAGCTTGGTCATTTCCTTTATGCCACGCAAGTGCCGGTTCAGCCTCTCAATTTCATCTTCAATCTTGAGCAAATCCTTTTTGGGGGCTCGCAGGAACTCACCACGCTCAATTGCGTCCTCTAAACGCACCAGGTGGTCAATCCTGCTCTGGATCGTGCTGAAGTTGGTTAGCGTGCCACCGAGCCAGCGCGTGTTGACATAGGGCATGCCGCAGCGGGTTGCCTCTGCCTGCACGGTCTCGGCCGCCTGCTTCTTGGTGCCAACGAAAAGTATCTTGCCGCCAGCACCGACTGTTTCCGCGACATGGTCACTGGCTTCTTCTAGCCGGCGAACCGTCTGTTGCAGATCGATGATGTGAATCCCGTTACGTTGCGTAAAAATAAACGGACGCATCCGAGGGTCCCAGCGCCGCGTTTGATGGCCGAAGTGAGCTCCAGCCTCAAGCAAAGATTTCATCGTTACCGTTGTCGTCACGCTTCTAAGCCCCTCCCAAGAAAGTCGTCTCGTCTCTTCGTCAAACTCAAGGTCACTGCCTCAAGTGAAGGTCACTGCTTCAAGTGAATGCTAAATGCGTGATGCCAAGTATAACATGCGCGCCGAATCCAAGGCTTGGCTGCGTTAGGTTTCCCGGCAGTTATCCGGATTCTTCTGACCCGCACCTCTCAGCTGCCGAGAACAGAGAATTTTTTCGCCCACGGCGCCTCACTCGTAATGTTTTGCCATTATTGCCGTTTTACCCGTACAGGCCTCAATGCGCGGGCGGATATTGCCGTTGCTTTGGGGTTCTAGAAAGACGCACGGAATTCATCAGAAGGCCCCGAATCCGGTGTCGAAGCAGCAAGGAGGCGAATCAACGTTGCGTTCTATTAGAAAAGCCTTATGGCCCGCGGCTTTCATAGCTAGCGCCCTAATATTTTTGGTCTTCGCCGGCTCGACCCCAAATCAGGCATTCGGCGCCCATGGCGAAGGGATTGACAAAAATTGTCCCGTCAGATGCGGTTGTTGGTGTCGACCCATTTGTCGTCTACGCCGTCATCAAACATGGCGAGGGGTCCGAATACACGGTCGAGGTCAACAGTGAAACCGGCAGCGCCAATATCATTAGTAAGCTGAGCGGAAGTTCGTCTGGAGACCTCGACAACGTCGGGCCGAGCCAGGAAATAAACAATGCCTCAACAATCGACCTATGCACTCCGGACGAATCGCTCGTGCTTGAGTTGGAGGCTCTCGGTCTCGACTTCGAGGATTTCGATGAGTGCGAGGACAGGGTTGTACTAGTCGTCCTCCTTTGGCACTTTCGACATCAGTTTCTCAAATCGGAACAGCAACTCCGACGCACAGTCGACCGAGCTTGAGTGTCGTGGCAACCCAAATAGCACCGTGGTTACGGCATCCCCTCCAAGGTCGAGATTATCCCTCAGCCAGGCAGCACAAGCGTATCCACAATTACGGTTGACATCTTGGACAGCAACGGCAGCGCCGTCCTGGTCGGCAGCGATGTTCTCTTCATAACCGACAACTGTCTTCTTGACGACGGCGTAAACCCACAAGCCCCGTCCGTATCTATCAAGTCGGTAGATGTAAATGGCAAGACGATAGCCGAAGTCGACCTTGACTGCTCAAATGATAGTTCCGAACCACGGCCGGCAACGGTGCAGATTCTGATCGACAGGCCGGGACATGACCTTATACTGGAAATTGCCGTTATCGTAATCGGCCCGCCGGTTCCTAACGGCCTATCCGCTGTTGCCAGTCCCGAGACCATAATTTGCGGCGAGAAGTCAGAGATTCTAATCACGGTCCAGGATGAGATCGGCCAAAACGTCTCGGACCACACACCACTCGAGGTAGTCACCAACTTCGGCGGCGTTCTCGGTGGCACCGGCGCGATTCCCGAAGGTGAGGGCAATGTAACGCCGCTCTCCAGCACGACAGTAGAGACATTCGATGGTGTCGCCCAGGTCTTCTTGATCACCAGCGACACACATGTGGGTGACTACGAAGTCATGATAACCACCGGCGGCCATGTTAGCGAAGGACTGCTCGAGGTAATCGACGGACCCACCTTCAGCTTCCAGGTGACAGTGGAGTGCACGGCCTCGGCTGGCGGTTCCTCGCCAACCGTGACTTCGCCATCAACCGGGAACGGAAATAGCATCACCCCGCCAAGCACCGGAGATGCTGGTATTACGGCGAATTCCCAAAATTCATCAATTATCTTGATTGCCGGAGCAGCAATACTTGCGCTGTTCGGTGTTGCCAGCATGAGCTTAGTTCGCCGCGAAACCTGAAGGCAAAATAACCAAGAAGGCCGACAGGTCGTGCAGCCTAACTAGACGCGGTCCTCAGGCACCAGAGAGTGGTTGGCTTTCAAATCGCTCCAGCTCTCAGCAGCCATCCAGTCGGCCCAAGATCGGTAGTGCCAGAGCTGGGCGTGCTCGTTAATGCTTGTCTCGACGTGTGGCGGCCCGGTTTCGTCGTCGATAATCTCGCCGTGGCCGAGGCCCATGCTGTAGTTGATCGGGTACTGCTTGCTGATTACGCCCCGCATCGACCGGGTGCTTTCACCCCAGTTCTCACCATCGTCTTGCTCCAGCAGACCGGCGGGACCGAAGGTCTCGATGGCACGCTTGTTGAGCGGCTTGGCCGGGTCGTTGAAGCTGTACCACCAGATTTCGGTCTTCATCGGCCCTTTGGGCATGCGCATGCTGACCTGGCCTTCGCCCGGTCCGGTGATCCAGAAGTTGGGGAAGACGTGGGGATGGCTTTGGGTCCTGCGGCCAACGGGTCCGAGGGCTTCTTCGACTTCGGGCCGGTCGCGCCAGGACTGGTCGCGGCCGAGGTCGGCGGCGCGCTTGCGGCTCTCCTCTGTGACCTCAGGGCCGCTAAGGGCGTGGCCGTATTCGCCCAGGAGGACCATGTGGGGCAGAGTGTAGCGATTCGGTTGGTTTTGTTGGCGCCGGGCAATGATCGCCGAATTATGGCTGATTTCCGGGTGGTAGAAGTCCCAGACGTTGTCAGCGGCCAGCTTCCAGTTGCAAGGGATGACGTATTTCTGAATACCGCCAAGAACCTCGATGTCACCGCGCAGCGCCAGCTGGTCGATGCTGAGGCGGCCGACCTCGCCGAGGTATTCGTCTAGATCGGGGGCTTCAGGATCCATGGTGGCGAAGATGAAGCCTTTGTAGCTGTCAACTTTGCCAGCCTTGATCAGCCCCCAGTTTTCCTTGTCAAGTTCCTCGTGGTAAACCTCCTTGAAGCCGGGTACTCCGACTAGAGCACCCTTTAGATCGTAGGTCCAGCCGTGATAGGTGCACATAAACGACGTCGCGTGACCTTCTTCAGCCCGGCAGATGGCGTTGCCGCGGTGCCGGCAAGAGTTCACTAGCACCTGAGCGTTTCCTTCAATATCGCGCACGGCGATTACACGGTCTTCGCCGATGTAGGTCATCACGAAATCGCCAGGGTTGGGGATCTGCGAGTCATGGGCCATGAAGTTCCAGGCGCGAGCGAAAATGCGCTCCAGTTCCAGCTCATAGATTTCCTGGTCCGAGAAGATCCGACGGTCAACCAGGCCCTTTTCTGGATCAACCAAGTCCAACATTTCTTGGTTGCGATTGCCTAGAAGAGTCATATCTGTTCCTTTCGCTGTAGCCGTAAAACCAGACCAATAATTGCAATTTAACCATCAAAGTAGGCGAAAGTCGATGCATCCACGAACCCACGGCCATACTGCAAACGCTTCAATCCTTGTTCGGCCTGCGGGCCGTCACCGCTGACCCCAACCTCGGGCCAGAAATCATGCCAGTCAAGTGACTTGAGACCCTGAAGCAGCCCAGGATGTTGTTGGCCGTGGTGAGGAGCGCCGACTTGGTAGAGACTTCGCCAAAAGTCTCTACCAAGTCACGCGCGGCTGGCCGGTCGCCGTCCCAAGCCGGGACCTGGCCCGAAATCGTCTAGATTGGCAGACCTGTAGGAGGATCCTTCGTCTCGGCCTAATCCCCTGCAAGCCCATCATTTCCGGCTAGAGTGCCAACCGGTATGTCCTCCGGAAATGACGCTGGCTCGCCAAAGGCGGCGTAGCTGAATTCAACCTGCACTTCGAAGTCCTTACCCTGTGACCTGAAAAAAAGCGTCATGCTGCCTCGTCGCAGCAACAAATCGTCAGCCAAGATGAAGTAGTCTACCTGGACGGAATCAACCTCAATGTGTCTCAGATTGAGTCTTCGGATACCGCTTGTGAGGTAAAAGTCGCGGAACTCCTGCCCCAACTCGCCACCTGCGAGCTCGACTCGCAGATGGGCCAAATCTTCGCCATTCTCCTTGACCTCCGGCATGACCTCAACTTCGGTCGCCAGGTCCGCAATTTCAGTCACTGAGTTGAAGCGATCCATGCCGATTCCCAGAGCGAACAGCGGGACCTCGCGCCAGCTGCCTCTCGCTTCACGGACATAAACGGATTTGCCATCGAAAAAGACCTCGGTCTTCTGGCCTAAAACCGTTGTGACCACGCAGGTCTTATCCGGAGCTTCATAAGAAAACTCTTGTTTGAAGGTGACGGTTATGCCTGCTGAGTCGACATCGGAGGTCACTATTCCCGAGACACTCGGCAATTGGTTCATGTTGGCAAGCGTGAGCTTGAGAAGATCAGTGTCGGTTAAGCTCGATCCAGCTCCCGGACTGTCACCACCACAGGAGATCAGCAGAAACACCGCCGGGGCCGCGATCATGACCGGCAGGCGTGTCTTAACCCCCTTTTCAGAGTCTTTGGCCCCAACGCTTGAATCTGATGGCGGCACTAGCGCTGCAGTCTGTGACCGTCCCTTGCCGCTAGTCCACAACCGGCGCACCACATCAATCAATAGAAGGACACTCATGAATCCAATCAAATCCAAAGTTATGTAAACTACACTAAACATCCGACCCGCACCCGTGTTTGCCGTCATGACTTCAGACCAACGGACTTCTGCTTGAGTGCCTTGACCGGCATCTGTAAGTAGAAACCCTTATACGTAGTGTCGGCCCCCACACCGTAGACAAGAGGCGCCCGCGATTCAGCATCAGGGACAATCACTGCATAGTCGATAGGCGTGAGCCACGGGCGGGTCCGAGTTGACAGGCCAGCCCCCGACGGCTCTGCCAAATTCTCTGGTCAAGAAGCGTTGAGATGCGCCACTTAAGACGCAGCCAAGGTGTCCATCAAAACCGTTATCCAGGTCGAGGGTGCGCCACGCTGGTACATCGGCTGTCGGTCTATGGTCCGCCGGATATTGACGGGCCCTACACCGCCGCGGCGAAGCCCACGGTCGGTGCGCTGGCGGGAGCCAGCGCGTTACACGCCGACCATTGAACGACACCTGTGAGCCGTGCAAGCTGCTCAGCCGCAAAAAAAACTTGTTGGTGTCTCACGTCTGGCGGCACTGTCAGAACTCGGGCGTAGCCCTCGCGCACCAGAACCTCGTTGACCATCACGCCGTCTACGTAGACATAGCGCAATAGGCGGCCAAACTGGTCGGTCTCGGAGACATCGATCTCCAACCTAACCACCTTGCCCTCAACCAGCTGCCGGTTACGGGCGGTCGCCTCTGGCGCAAAGCAATCCGGTGAACTGCCGGCCTCAGGTGTATCGATGCCGATGTAGCGGACTCGGTCGCCGTTTTCCAGCTCCACGGTGTCGCCATCGATAACACGCACGACGAGAGCAGTGCCCGGATCCGGAGTGGGCGTGAAAGTAGGTGTCGTGGCGGCGCCCGAGCTTCCTGGCCCCGTTGGCAAAATCAGAACCTGGTCCACCTCTATCCGGGCGGAGTCAGTTAGGCCGTTTAGCTCAACGGTTTCGGCAACACATTGCTCCGGCGGCAATTCGCGTACTTGCTCCAGACAGATGGCCGTGAGGCTGTCGCCGGGCTGCACCGTGTACCGCCGCGGTTCTGGCGTCACGGTCGATTTTGGCGGGCCCGCGGTTGGGGCAACCCCCAACGTCGGCGAGATCGCTGCCTCGCCATCAGCCGCGCTCGGCGAGGCCCCAGAAGCCAATCCATCTTGATCACCGAAGGGGCCACCCACAGGCTCACCGCCGCCAAATACGAGAGCCAGGACAACAGCCAACGCCACGATCGGCCCCAGCGTGGCCCCGATTAGCCGCGATCCTCCGGCTCCAGTGGCCCAATCCCAGTAGGCCGCCAGCCAGGGAAATCGTGGTTTGGTTCGGCCGAATCCACCGCTCATGTTGGCCAGAATCTACGCGTCGTCAAAGCAAACGTCAAAGGTCACTACCGTTATGTCCTGTATTTGATGACCTTCCTAAGAACACGAAGCGGCAACGAATCCTGGAGCTACCCTGGACGCTCTTCGAGTTGCTCCGATGGTCTGAAGAAAGTAGTCGCCACCCGAATTTAGCCTACGGCGGGTTTGCGAGCTGCCCGCTCCGTAAGTGGTCTAAGTGGCGCTGTCGCGGCCGCGCCGCCTCAGCCTAGCCGTCGCAATTCGCCGCGCCGACGTCAATATTCTGCGGGGCAATCCCGGGAGTAACGACCGTGTAGGCTCCGAAAGTTTCGATAGGCACGCGAACCTCGAAAGTGCCATCCGCGCCTGCCGTAACCTCGAATAGGCCGTCTCCGACCAGCCCCGAACCTGTAACTTGGCCGGCCACTACCTCATCGGGCGTGAAACCGCTGCCACGCACAATAACGTCGCTCTCTACTCCTGGCTCGCGATGATCGCAACTTAGGAGTATCTCCCGCGTAGCTGCCGGCGACTCCTCCTCAGGCTCATTGGCCGATGGCTCTTCTTGGGCCGCGTTGGTGGGCAGCATCAGTACTTGGTCGATGCCGATTTGACCGGCATCCGCCAGACCATTCAACTCAACAATTTTCTCTACGCACTCGTCAGATGGCAGCTCGGGCACCATATCGATGCAGATCGCCAAGAGGCTGTCGCCAGGCTGTACCGTGTACTCGCGCGGCACCGGAACCGGGGTGGCGGTCGCCGTTGGCAGAATCGCGGACGGAGGTTGCGTCGCCGTGGGACCGCTGGGAATCGTCGCCAAGGCGCCAATTCCGGGGCCTTCCACTGAACCGCCACCGAACAAAATAAAAGCTACTGCCATCAGGATCAGGAGGAGCGGTCCGCCGATAGCGACGGCGAACCTCCCGCCTGACCCGCCAGTTGCCCAGCCCCAGTAACCCGCAATCCAGAGAAACCTCGAATTAGGCGGATCAAACTCCTCGCTCATGTTGAGGAGAATCTACGCGCTTCCGAATCGCACGTCAAAGGTTTGGGCCCGCACGTTTGCTAGTAATCCTCAACCGGACAGAAACCTTCAAGGCCTGGCCCGCAGGCCGTGCTCACCAACCCAACCTCAGCTGAATCGGCAAGGGTCGCAGGCCGATTAAGATATCAAGCCTTGTCAGCGAGTTCGGATTCCAGAAGCCCTTTGGCTTTGATCGCGGCCTGGAGGGCCTGGCTAGGCGAAACTCCTTCTCGCGAGAAGCTGAGCTGCAGATGACTGACGCCCAGCGACAGCAGGAAGGCGGCGCGCTGCAGCCATTCGCCCTCGTCCTGGATGGCACCGAGTCCAGATTGGATTGATAGAGATTCTGAGCTGCGGCCTTCTTCAGCCAGAAGGCCCCGCGTGCTGCCAATTATCTCTTCGGCATTGCCGCCAAAAAAGGTTTGGCATCCAGCCATCGGCAATCCGGGCGACGCGTCGCAAGACCACATCACTAGTGCCGCCGCCGATCCATATCGGGATTTGGCGCCCCGGCAGTGGATTGATCCCCACGCGGTCGAGCGTGTGCCAGCGGCCGGCGTAAGTCACCAGCGGTTCCTGCCAGAGCAGGCGTAGCACCTTGATCTGCTCCTCGACCCGCCGTCCGCGGTTGTGAAAATCCTCGCCCAGCGCTTCAAACTCGGTGTGGTTCCAGCCGATACCGACGCCCAGGCGCAGCCGTCCGCCGCTGAGCAAATCGACTTCAGCCGCCTGCTTGGCGACGAGCACGGTTTGGCGCTGGGGCAGAATCAGAATGCCGGTGGAAAACTCCATCCTCTCAGTCAGAGCCGCCATGTAGGCAAACAGGGTGAGGGGTTCGTGAAACGCGACTTCGTGATCGTATGGCGCGCGGCCGAAACCGGGAATTTCGACACCCTCGAAGCGATCTTGATGAGCGCCGGTGACGTATTCGAATGCCGAAAGGTAATCGAAACCGGCGCCTTCGGCGGTTTGGGCAAAATCACGAATCGCTAGCGGGTCAGAGCCAATCAGGCTGGTGGGGAAGTTTATGCCGATTTGCATTTTCTGGTCTCTCTGTTTCTAGTCTAAACCGGTTTTTGCACGGCTGTTAGCCTAACTTCCGATAGGACCTCACGGTCAGGGCGCCAAATACAACCACAACCACTGCAATGCTGCCAAGCGTCACCACGACGTCGCTGATGCTGGGCGATTCACCCGCCAAGCTAAGGCTGCGCAGAGTGCGGGCCCAGACCGTGATCGGATTTATCCCGGCAAAGGACTTCAACAGGCTCGGCAGGGTCTCGTTGGGCACGAAAATACCGGAGACGAAGGTCAAGGGGAAAATCCAGAGCAGGCCAAAGCTTTGAACCATCTCTGGCTTCTTCAAGGTCAGCGCGGTCCAGGCGCCAACCGAACCGACCGAGAGCCCGATCAGCAGTGCGAGAGCGATCATGGCGATGATCGAGACGACCCCGCCACCGAGGCTCCAGCCGACGATTACGCCGGTGACTATCGTCAAAGTCAGGAGGATAGAGTTTTCGATGGTGTCGGAGATCAGGCGGCCGGCCATGAATGCCGATCGCCCGATCGGCATGGCGCGAAAGCGATCGATAATCCCTTTGTTGAGGTCATCAGCCAGGCCAACAGCGGTTGATATCGAGATGAAAGTAGCCGATTGCACGATAATTCCGGGCATCAGGAAATCGACGTAGTTGCCATTCGGTGTCTGGATCGCTCCACCGAAAACGTAACGGAACAGCAGGACAAACATCAGAGTCTGCAAAACGTTGAACAGCAGCTTCTCCGGGTTACGCGTTAGCCGCATAACGTTTCTCTTGGTTAGATAGCGCCAATCGGAAAGCGCCCGGCCGATATTGCCCAGCCGGCTTGGCTGTGCTTTGGTCTGGATAATCTCAGCGGTAGTCAAGTCCGGGTCCTTCACATATTTATCAGCGCCGCTTAGTTCACCCGCCGAACTATTATCCTCGGACGTGTGATGGCCGGTCAGTGACATAAAGACGTCGTCCAGCGATGGCCGTCGAATGCCTATATCGCTGACGCTTAATTCAGCCGCATCAAGCCGTCGAACCGTTTCCAGGAGGACATCCGTACCCCGGTCACCGGCTGGCAAGACTATCTCGTTGGCGGCCCGGTCGACCTGCGCACCGCCCTCGACCAGAGAATTTGTCGCCGCTATCGCCGCATCGATCTCGTTCTCTTCGATCGTGAAGTGGACAAACTCGCCGCCGGTGCGGGCTTTGAGCTCAACCGGCGTGCCAGAGGCAATTACGCGGCCGTGGTCGATAACCACAACGTTGTCGGCGAGTTGATCGGCTTCCTCGAGGTATTGAGTGGTGAGAAGCACCGTTGTCCCGCCCTTGACCAACTCCCGTGTCACATCCCAAAGCACTAGGCGGCTTCGAGGATCTAATCCGCTGGTCGGCTCGTCAAGAAACAGTACCTGCGGGTGATGCATCAGACTGGCGGCTAAATCCAATCGGCGCCGCATACCACCGGAGTAGGTCTTGCTCTGCCGGTCCGCGGCGTCTACAAGGTCGAAGCGTTCAAGCAATTCACCGGCCCGGGTCACGGCCTTGGATCGCGACAGATGAAAGAGACCGCCCACCAGTTCGAGGTTCTCACGACCGGTGAGAATTTCATCCACGGCGACATTTTGCCCGGCCAGACCGATGACTTCCCGAACACCGGCCGGCGACCGGCTGACATCGATGCCCTCGACGCTGGCACGGCCGGAAGTCATCGGCGCCAGCGTTGTAAGGATGTTGACCATCGTGGTCTTGCCAGCCCCGTTCGGCCCTAGAAGCCCAAGAACTGAGCCGCGCGGCACCTCGAGGTCGACACCGTTCAGGGCCGTAACCTCGCCGAAGCGTTTGACCACGTTTTGGGCGACGATAGCCGGGCCGGGCGGGGAATTGGTCAAGAAGGGTGCTCCATTCTAAAAGCTTGTTTCTGCCTTAAGAGTTTATTATTTGCAGCCGCTTATGTCAGACCCTCGGCGATCTACTTGCCAAAGATCTCTTCGGCTGTTCGAACTCGGAGCGCATAATCTACATTAATGAAAGCAAACCGGAGCAGGTCGCGCCGCGCCGCGGCGGGAGGTTTGGCTATTGTCGAAGCCTAACCAGAGGAACAACTGGCTGACCGAGGAAGACTGGCGCCGAGTCCAGAGCCAGGTCCCAATCATTTGTGTGGACGTGATCCCATTCCGGGCGCTCCCGGAGCAGGCTCCGGAAATCGGTCTTATTTTGCGTGACACGCGTCACGAAGGACGGCGCTGGTGTCTGGTCGGCGGTCGAGTTCTGCTCAACGAACCGCTGCTGGGCGCCGCTCAGCGCCAAATTCACGAAACCTTGGGCCCTGGCGTTGACATCGTGCTTCCGGCCGCGACGCCGCCAATTTTTATTGCCGAATATCTTTCCGAACGTTTCGACGGCGCCTTGTTCGACCCGCGCCAGCACTCGGTGGCGCTCACCTATTTTGCCGGCGTGTCAGGCGAAATCAGGGCTCAAGGCGAGGCTTTTGACTTCAAGTGGTATTCCGTCGCGGCGCTGCCAGCTTCATCAGCCTTTGGCTTCGGTCAGGACACCGTCCTCAAGGAATGTTTGAATCGGGCCGGAGACTCGCGGAGCCTACCCCTGACCGATCCTTTGAGATAGTAACGGCATCACCTCAACGCAGGCTGAGAAGCCGGTCCTGAACACCTAACCACCCTGCTTCCCTTCGATGGCGCTGAGTAGGACCGCCGCGGCAAGTCCCATCTTCTTATCCATCTTTACCGTCTGGGTACCAAATTCGGCGCCCTCGTTGCTGAAATCGATTGAAATCTTGGTCACCAGCGGATTGAAGTTCTGTTTGTAGCTGCACGCCAGTTTGCCGTCGATTTCGCAATGATATTTCTGCGGTATGAGATTAATGGCCGCAAATGCCATTAGACGGCGGAGGGCCGCACGCCCAGCGCTATCCTCCTTGATTACGCCGACATCTTGGTCGGAAGCGTCCATCATGACCCATTCATCCCTCATAAGAGATTTCCAACCCTTGCGCTTGAATGCCCCGAGGCGCTGGCCCGAAACCGCGTCCACAACGTCGTAGGCGGCGGAAAAATCAAAGATTTCCCTCGCCTTTATCGTTAGCAATTCCTCGGATTCAGCCTTGTCCGAGTAAAGGCGAATGTCCTCTTTCAACTTGAAGGCCCGCTTCTTGGCGTAAAGGACAAGGTCGCCATTTGGACCATACACGTCGTAACTGCCCCCGAAGAGCTTGAAAACCTTTGTCCTGATCATGTAGGTCGAGTGCTCGAGGCGCTCTGAGTTCAACATGGTTAAGTTCTCCTTGGCTTGGCCTTTGTGGTTATGTCTACTTACAGTGCTTCCCCGGCTTTCAACAGGTACTCTTGGGTGACTGCGACCCCTAATCCGTTATCGTCGATTGGTCTGGTGGCTTTCGCCTTAACTCCGACCTCGGTGATCGTTATCCCTCCACATACAGGAAGCCCGCTGTCGCTTTGGCTGCGACAGCGGGCTTGACTTTCTTAGCAAGTGCCGTGAGGCTGGCGACTTACTGCTTCAGCCACATCCCTAGCTGGTAGTTGGGCGACACCTGTGTTAGCTCGTAGTTCTGCACCCGGCCACTGTAGAGCTGGTTGGAGTTTGAAGTCAGGATGATGTACGACGATGTATAGCGCTGGATGCACTTCATCTGCACTTCGGTCACCAGGGCCAGGTTCTCCTCGAAGTCGAGCGTCGCCTCCGACTTCTCGATCAGAGCGTCGATCTCCAAGTCATTGAGGGCAAAGCCGCTGTATGTGTCTGACCAGCCGTCAGAGTGCTGGTTGCGCAGCGCCTGTCCCGGCGTGTCAGTTCCCGGCGAGCCCTGCACCATGATCTCCCAACTGTTGTCGGTCCACCGCTGGAACAGCTGCGCAACACCGGCGACGTTGGAGATACTGGTCTTGATCCCAGCACGCAAGATTTGCTGCTGAAACACCTGAGCAGACGCGTCGGTCGTGTTGCCGGCGATGTTGCCCATCATGTCATAGGTTCGATCCAGGTCGAAGTTGCTGGCCGCCAACAACTTCTTGGCCTCATCAACATCCTCTCTGTAGAAGTCCTTGATGTCGTCCCAGTTCAACTGGTAGGCAGTCAAGCCGGCGGGAAGGAGACCGTTGGGCAAGACACCCTTGTCGGCAAAGCCCAAGGTCAGAATCTGCTGCCGGTTGGTTAGACGCCAGAACGCCTCACGGATACGGACGTCGCGCCGCCACTCAAACCCGGCGCCTTCTTCTTTTTCCTGACGAGTGTTCAGGTGCCAGAAGAAGGGGCTAAAGCCGGCCAAGACATACAACTGGGCTTTGTCGCCCATTTCATCCGGCAGAGTGTCCACCTGGGTCGGCGTGGCCCTTGACCAGCGATCGAGCTGGCCGCTGCGGAAGGCTGTTTCCTGCGCCGCGTTGTCGGTGATAAACAGAACCTCGCGCTCATCGACGTACGGCAGGCCCTTGGATGCTTCGCGGAACTGCGGGTGCTTCTTGTAGAGGTAGCGAACGTTCAGCTGAGCCTCATCCAGAAAGTAAGGACCGCTGCCGATCTGCTGACCCTCATCCAGAGTGTCGTAGGTCTCCGGTGGCATGATCGGCTGGCCGGTGCCGCTGCCGAGCATGTTCTGGCTGAATAAATAAGCATTCGGCTTCTTCAGATGGTAGATAACCGTGAGGTCGTCCGGCGCCTCCGCCGAATCGAGGAAGTCATCCTGGAAGGTGCGGTCAAAGGCATTTGGCAATGCCGCAACGTACTCCTGGCTGGCAACCACGTCCTGTGCAACAAGGCCGCGGCCGTTCACCGGCGCGAAGTCGTGGAAGACCTGCCCCGGCTTTAGCTTCATGATCACGGTTGTGTCGTCGGGGGTTTCGATGCTTTCCATCGCTTCCAGCTCGAAGCGCCGCTCATCCTCACGCGAGGTTATCGGCCGGTCGTAAACGTTATTGCCACCCAGCCAGGTACCGTCGTTCCAGTTAGACACCGGGTTGAAGTTCTGACTCGTACCCCACTGGTAGGCAAACTTGCCGCCAGCTTGCGGCGGGCCGTCGCTCGGCGTGTAGCTGCCGTACTCCGAGAGGACGCGTGTGTCTTCAGTGGGTGTCGGGTCCGGCACTGAGGTCGCGCCAGGCGCCGAAGTCGAACCCGGCGCGCTGGTTGCGCCACCCGATGGGTCATCGTCACCACATCCCACCAGCGCCAAAGCCGCTGCCCCAACCGATAACGCCGCACCAGAGCGCAGCAGACGCCGCCTTGCCATCCGATTATTAGTTACCTTGTCCCAGTAGTTAGCCATCAGCACTCTCCCTGTTATTGGGCTCCCCCGCGTATGTTGACGGGACCGCCCCGCCAAACGTCCGAATTGTATGGCCTAATTCAAGGTAGGGCAACCTGTTAGTCCCCCCTTGAATTGACGCAGTTTCGATAAATGTGCTGGTTGGCCCAAATGCCCAGACGCAGCACCGCCTGCTGTCACAAATCTGCCATTTGGACTTCGAAGACCCAATCCGACCTTTATGATCTCAAAAACCCCAACATCGGCTCCCGCGGCGGGCTTTTCCGCCTGAGGTAGACTCTCTCGTGCTCCGGCGAGGGCTCCGACCTCGGCACCACGATGGAACAGCGGGGTCTTTATCTCTGACTTGGAGAACGGCGTGTTTGCCTTTAAAGTCGATTTGCCCGCCGATTAACCCAGTTTGCTGCTGCCAGACTTGGGCCACCGCATCCGCCCGCCGCCTGTGCCGGGCTCCCGGCCCCTCTTCGGCTCAGCAGACGGCGTTGCCTCGATGCGGCAACAATTGATTTTTTGCAGCCTGCTGGCGCCAACGTTCTAGCTACTCGAATAATTGACGATCCGGCTATTATTCAATGATGGTTCCGTGAACGCCGAGCGGTCGGATTTAGCAGAATTCAATGGAGGGGGAATGGGGAAATGGCAGAGAAGTTAAAGCTCTCAAAAGAGGTAAAGGCCAAACCTTTGAGTGAATGGGGATCAGTGGCGGTAGAGCTTCTCGGCACCCAAACGCGGATCGTTCAGGGCAAGAATACCTTTCACCGCGTAATCGAGGTCGGTAGTGGCGACCCCTTGATCTTGATCCATGGCGTCGGCGGCCACGCCGAAACCTACACCCGCAATCTTCACAACCTCGCCAAGCACTTCCACGTTTACGCCATCGATGCCATCTATCACGGCTTCTCCGACAAGCGAAACTTCGATGCGCCGGAAATGACCATCCGCCAGGCGGATGCTCTCGCTGACCTGGTCCAGGCGCTGGGCTACAGCTGGGCTCACGTTGAAGGCGAGTCGATGGGTGGCGAAATTGTTTGGACTTTTGGTGTCCGCCATCCCGAAATGTGCGGCAAGCTAATCATGAACACTGGCGGGCCCTGGTATACGCCCAAGCGCACCGACTTCGTTGAAAACCCCGGTGGTGGCGGTACGCTGGCGGAGCTCTCAAGGAGGTCAATAGACGAGCCGTCCTTCGAGACGATCCGTGCGCGTATGGAATGGCTGGTCGTGGAACCAGAGCGTATGACTGATGAGATGGTCAATATCCGCCTCCGCCTTTACTCTTTTCCGGAGATCTACGAATCGATCAAACGAGTCTACGGCGGTAGCCAGCCGTTCTTGGCAGAAGAAGAGCTTCAAGGATTCAAACCAGAATCGCTCGTCTTCTGGAGTGAGAAAAACCCCGGCAGCGGTCCAGATTTCGGCGAGTACACGGCCGACCTGATCGGCGCCAAGTTCTACAACATGCTCGACGCCGCCCACTGGCCGCAGTGGGAGAAGCCGGAAGAACACGATCAGGTGCTGATCGACTTCATTAAAGGGTAAGCCGCCAACTCATAGCCGCAGAGCGCCGGGATTCTCCCGGCGCTCTCCTTTTTCCCCGGCGAAGCCTTCGAACGTCACTATCCATATATATAGCTTTAAACCGGTCTTATCTAAAGTAAAGCGGCCCGGGCCCGGACAGCCTTTAGGGATTCTTGGACCAATGTGCGTTCGACGGCTATAATCGCGCCAACAAAAACCCCGCGTTTTATATATGGAGGCTGGAATGGCAGAGAAACTGCAGCTTCGCAATCGAATTCTGGAGCGACCCCAATCGCATTGGCGCAGCATCGCCGTCGAACTGCTCGGTTCGCAAACTCACTTCATCAAAGGTGAGCGCTGGACCCACCGGGTGGTGGAAAAGGGAGACGGTCCGCCGTTGTTCCTTTACCACGGTGTTGGCGGCCACGTAGACACCTACGCCCGCACCCTGCCAGCGCTGGCCAAGCACTTCCGCACATTCGCCGTGGACGCGCTTTACCACGGCTTTAGCTCCAAGGAGCCCTGGGATAGTGACAACCGCACCCACTTGCAGGCAGAAGCCTACGTTGACCTGATCCACGCCCTCGGCTACGAGAAGGCTCACTACGAAGGCGAGTCCATGGGCGCCGCCATCGGCTTCGAAATTGGCATGCACTTCCCGGAGACCGTCGACAAGATGATCCTTAACGGTTTCGGGGCCGTCGACACCAAAAAGACCGACTTCCATGAGCAGCCCTGGAAGGGCGACCTCTTTGATTTGTCTCGCAAGGCGGTCTCCGACCCGACCTACGAAAACATCCAGCAGCGCTTGCTCTGGTTGGTCCACGACGACAGCACAATCAACGACGAAATGATCCGCATACGGCAGCGCCTCTACCAGGACCCAGATGTCAACGCTTCCATGCGTCGAGTTTTCAGTCTGGACGGACCGCCACGAAAGCCGCCGGTGCTGTGGTCAGAGGAAGATGTCAAAGCGCGCTGGAAGACCGACACCCTGGTCATGTACGGCACCTACAACCCTGGCCGAGGCGCCGACTACGGCGACTACTGCGCTGACATCATCGGTGCCAAGTTCTACGAGGTTAAGGACTCCGGTCACTGGCCGCAGTGGGAAAAGCCGGACGAGTACGTCGAGGCCCTCCTATCCTTCCTGCTCGACGGCAAGGAGTCGGTTTCGGCGAAATAACCTGGCTGATCTAAACGGCTCTATTAGCAGAGCCAGCGCCCCGTGACGGCTTTCGCTCGGGGCGTTGACTTTTTTTACACTGGGCAAACCACGCTAAGCTGCCAAAAACTTGCCGCTACGTCTATCATGCTCTCTAGCGAACATCGAGATAGGTACAGCGCGACAATTGCACCCGCTCATGTTACAAACTTCGCGTTTTCAATCCAGGCAACCAAGTATCACCGAGGATCTGTAACTCCCTTAGTAAGAATCTTTCAAAGTGAGGCCTGCCATGACTATCGCCTACCGCAACGACGAGATGCGCAGCATGGTCGACCTAGAATCGGGACTTGTGGACCGGCGCATCTTCTCCGACCAAGCGATCTATGAGATGGAGTTGGAGCGAATCTTCGCGCGCGCCTGGAATTTCATCTGTCACGATTCGCAGATCCCCAACCCCGGCGATTTTTTCATGACCTTTATCGGCGAGGACCGGGTGATCTGTGTTCGCGACAACGATGGCAACCCTCAGGTTCTGGTCAACACCTGCCGTCACCGTGGCAACGCCATCTGCCGCGCCGAAGAGGGCCACGCCAGCTCGTTCATGTGCACCTACCACGGCTGGACCTACGACCTCAAGGGCGCGCTGGTCGGCGTCCCCGGATTCAAAGAGGTCTACCACGAGGAGCTTGACCGCGAAAGCTGGGGCCTGCTCAAGGCCGCCCAAGTGGATAGTCACGAGGGCTTCATTTTCGCCACGATGGATCCCGAGGCACCCCCGTTCCAGGAATACATCGGCGATGTCGGACGGCTCGCCTTTAGCCTTATCAGCGAACGCGGCGAAAACATGGCCGTGAAACCCGGCATCCTCAAGTACATCATCCCCTGTAACTGGAAATTCGCCGTCGATAACGTCTTCGACTGGTACCACGTTCGACTTACTCACTCGTCGGCTATCCTGGCTGGCTATCAGGGACCCAACCCCGAGCCGTCACTTCTAGATAAGCGGCCTTCGCTTGTCTGGCTCGGCGATTATGGCCACGCCATCGGTGGGTCGGCAATGGACGCGCCGGTACCCGGCGAGCTCCCGGGGCCTCTTGGCCCTCGCGAGCAGTGGCGCGAGCGACCCGAGGCCCGGAAGGCCCTCGGCCCGGCCGCACTGCGGGCCACCGGCCACCCGCATATCTTCCCGAATTTCTGGGTCGTCACCACCTCCGATCAGGTATCGGTGCGAATTCCCAGGGGCCCCATGAGCACTGAAATGTGGTTCTTCACCTTGATCGACCAGAACAAGTCTGAGGAGGAGCAGCAATCCTTTCGCTCCAAAGCGGTGCGAGGCAACGGTCCGGCCGGCATGTTCGAAATGGAGGACGGCGAAAATTGGGGTGAGAGCACCAACGGCACCGTCAGCCTGATCAGTCGCCGCTATCCGTTGCATTACGCCATGGACATCGGCCACGCTGAGGTCATCGAACCCGAGGGAGACCTGGCCCACATCGAGACACCCCGAGTAAACGAGCACGCCCAGCTCTGGCACTACCGCGCCTGGTCCGAGTGGATGTCGGCCGAAAGCTGGTCCGAGTTAAAGGCCACTCATTCGACTCCGCCTGAAGACCGCGTCTAGCGGCAAGCGAAGCAGACCGGCTTTAGTACGCGGAGTGGCGCGCCAAAGGCGCCGTCAGCCCTTTGCCACGGCGTAGCCTCCGACCCCTGCCGCTGCTACGATCTTCCGTAGTCAATTTAGGCTGAGGAGGATTCCATGGACGTAGGCGTCTGTTTGCCGACCAACATTGCTGATCTCAAGCCAGGACGGCTTCAAGAATGGGCTCAGAGAGCCGAATCACTCGGCTTCTCAACCCTGGCGACAACTGATCGTCTGATTTCCGACCGTTTTGAACCCCTCACGGCTTTGACGGCCGCGGCCGCGGTGACCAGTAAGATCCGCTTGCTCACCGCCGTCCTGATTTCGCCTCTCCAGCCCAGTGCGGTAATGCTGGCCAAACAGGTAGCAACTTTGGACCAGTTGTCTTTGGGCCGCTTAACGCTTGGCGTTGGCGTCGGCAGCCGTGAGACAGACTATGAAGTAGCTGGAGCCAGCTTTCAGCGCCGCGGCCGGGATCTGGACCGCCAGATCAAAACCTTGCGGGCGGTTTGGAACGGTGAACTGGGAGTCGGACCAGCGCCTTATAAAGCCGGCGGGCCTGACATCATCATTGGCGGCCATAGCCAGTCAGCACTGAACCGAGTTGCCCGCACTGACGGCTGGCTCGCCGCCGCCGCAGCCGGCTCCCTACGTGAAACTTTAGACCAGCTTCTGCAAACCTGGAGTAAGGCGGGGCGGCAGGGCAGGCCGCGTATCGTCGTGCTTGGTAGCTTTTCCCTCGGCTCGAACGCCAAAGCCGATGCGGTTAGCGCCCTCACTTACTCCTACGGAGAGCGCGCCGAGGCGATGTTGCCCGGTGTGCCGCTTGACGCTAGCACCCTGCAAGAGTTCGTCTCCCGGTTCGAAGCGGAAGGCTGCGACGAACTTATCCTGTCGTCCTGCTCTCAGAAGCTGGAACAACTCGACCTTGTTGCCGCCGCGGCGTCGCAGGTAAGGTCGTAATCCAAATGAGCATTCAACCCAGTTGCGGTACCAAGCGGCTGTAAACCACCATTTAAAAGCGACCAGTTTCGTAATATACTTCGCAAAATGAGACTTTGGTCGACGAACGCCACAATGCAATCTTCGTGGTGTGACTCTTATGCCGGTCTGTCTTTACTAGCTCTCAAAGTGAGGTAACACAATGACAATCGCGTACCGAGGCGGAGAGATGCTGCGCATGGTGGACCCTGAGACCGCGACGGTTGACCGGCGGATTTTCGCCGACCGGGATATCTACGAAATGGAACTGGAACGCATCTTCGCGCGCGCCTGGAATTTCATGTGCCATGACTCCCAGATTCCCAACCCGGGCGACTTCTTCATGACCTTCATCGGCGAGGACCGCGTCATCTGCGTCCGCGACAACGATGGCAATCCTCAGGTCCTGGTAAACACCTGCCGCCATCGCGGCAATGCCATCTGCCGCGCCGAAGAAGGCCACGCAACCAGCTTCATGTGCACCTACCACGGCTGGACTTACGACCTAAAGGGTTCTCTCGTCGGTGTTCCCGGCTTTAAAGAGGTCTACCACGAAGAGCTCGACCGCGAAAATTGGGGCCTAATCAAGGCCGGCAAGGTCGATTCTTTCAAAGGCTTTATTTTCGCCACCATGGACCCGCAGGCCGTGGATCTCGATGAATTTCTCGGCGATGTCGGCACTATAGGCCTCAGCCTGCTCGCCGAACGCGGTGACCCTATGCAAGTCGTACCTGGAGTCCAGAAGTACACCATGCAGTGCAATTGGAAGCTGGCCGTCGACAACCTGTTCGACTGGTACCACCCCTTCATCAGCCATTACTCCGCCTTCGCTCTGAGAATGTTCGGCGAACCGAAGCCCGGTGGCGCCCTGGCCGACCCGCTCCAGCAGGAGCATCTGGTCAGCCTCGGTGACTACGGGCACGCCATGAGTGGCCCCTTGTCCTATCTCGACAAGAACGGCGAGTCCATACCCGGTTTTGACGAAAGCTGGCGCGAGCGGCCCCAAGCCAGGGAAGCCATCCCGCCCGGCATGATCAACACCTCGGCCCATCCCAACATCTTCCCCAACCTCTGGGTTTCGCAAAGCAGCGGCCAGCTGAGCTTGAGGCTTCCCAAAGGCCCCGGCACAACCGAGATTTGGTGGTTCACCTACGTTGACAAAACCGACCCGGCCGAGACCTTTCATATGAAGCGCGGAGCCGCTAACCATGTCTTTGGTCCCGCTGGGCTGCTTGAGATGGACGACGGTGAGAACTGGGGCGAAAGTACCAAGGGGGCGAAAGGAGTTATAAGCGCCCGTGCTCCGCTCAACTACTCGATGAACCGCAACCACGGCGAGGTGATCGACGACGAGTCCGGCCCGTTGCGAATTGAGACAAACGTTAGCGAGCACGCTCAGTTATGGACTTACCGCGCCTGGTCAGAGTGGATGGCGGCTGAGAGCTGGGACGAGCTCAAGGCCAATCACACGCGGTCACCAGAAGGACGCGTTTAAACGTCATCTCTGATCTTTAGGGTCGCGCTCTTGCAATCCGGTGATAGGCTGAAACCTTTTGTCCGGTACTATAATGCTGCTATGTCTCGCGGTCGCCTGGTTTACAATCTCAGGAACCGCCTCGACCAAAAAACTTTTTAGTAAAGGTCTTTCAAAGTGAGGTTACTCCCATGACTATCGCCTACCGCAGCGAAGAGATGCTCCGCATGGTGGATACCGAGACCGCGACGGTGGACCGGCGAATATTTGCCGACCAGGACATCTACGAGATGGAACTGGAGCGGATCTTCGCGAGGGCCTGGAACTTCATGTGTCACGACTCCCAGATCCCCAACCCCGGCGATTTCTTCCAGACCATCATCGGTGAAGACCGCGTCATCTGCGTCCGCGACAACGATGGAAACCCACAGGTGCTAGTCAACACCTGCCGCCACCGCGGCAACGCCATCTGCCGTGCCGAGGAAGGCCACGCCACCTCCTTCATGTGCACCTACCACGGCTGGACCTACGACCTCAAAGGCGCCCTGGTCGGCGTACCGGGCTTCAAAGAGGTCTACCACGAGGAGCTCGACCGCGAAAACTGGGGCTTAATCAAGGCTGGCCGAGTCGACACCTATAAGGGCTTCGTCTTTGCCACCATGGACCCGGAGGCCGTCGGCCTCCAGGAGTTCCTCGGCGATGTCGGCACCATTGGCCTTAGCCTGATCGCCGAACGCGCCGACCAGATGCGGATCATCCCCGGTGTCCAGAAGTACACGATCCCCTGCAACTGGAAGCTTGCCGTCGACAACCTGTTCGATTGGTATCACCCCGGCATCAGCCATTATTCCGCCTTCGCCTTGAGGATGTTCGGCGACCCCAAGCCCGGCGGCGCTCTCGCCGATCCATTGAAGCAGCCTCAGCTGGTCAGCCTCGGCGACTACGGCCACGCCATGAGCGGACCGCTTTCCTACATCGACGAAATCGGCGAGACCTGGTCCATGGACGAAAAGTGGCGCGACCGGCCGGCCGCGAAGGAAGCCATACCGCCGGGAATGTCTTTGACCCAGGCCCATCCCAACATCTTCCCCAATCTTTGGGTGGCTCAAAACGGTGCTCAGCTCTGCCTCCGGGTGCCCAAAGGCACATCAAAAACCGAAATCTGGTGGTTCAGCTTCGTCAACAACGACGAGCCGCCGGAGACCTTTCCCATGAAGCGCGCGATGGCCATAAATGTCTTCGGCCCCGCCGGGTTTCTTGAGATGGACGACGGCGAAAACTGGGGCGAGAGCACTAAGGGAGCCAAGGGAATCATCAGCAGCCGCGCTCCGCTCAACTACGCCATGAACCGCAACCGCGGCGAGGTAATCGACGACGAGTCTGGACCTCTGCGTATTGAGACCAACGTCAACGAGCACGCCCAGTTTTGGACCTACCGTGCTTGGGCCGACTGGATGGCGGCAGACAGTTGGGCCGAACTCAAGGCCAACCACACGCCCTCCCCGGAGGGGCGCGTATAGCTGACCTCGCTCATGAGGAAACTTCGCGCTGTTCTGGCGACAAAGGAGAAACTTCAGAGCAAAAGCGGGCAGCTGAGGCATGGTGCCTCAGTTGCCCGTTTGCAATCCGCCGAGGGGAGCTTTCTCTGGGCGCACCCACTATGAGCCGACTCCACGTTCACAATATTTGGCTCCGAAACGCACCCCTCCGGCTGTAATCCTTTTAGTGAGAATCTTTAGAACCAAAAACCAACCTTAGTAGGAATCTTTCGAAGTAAAAGAAAACCTGACGAACTTCTTCCCGCGATGTTAGAGCAGAAACCCGCTCCGGGCGCCCATCAGGCTCCTCGGCGTGACACAGCCTCCACAAGCGCCAGCTCTCGTCCGGGAGCCTTCGAATCCTTCTCCAATCGCGAATTTCGCTGGTTCTATGTGGCCATGCTCGGCCAAATGGCCGCGATGAACATGCAGCTCCTGGTGCCCGCTCTACTCGCCTTCGAACTGACCGGGTCCTACGCCGCGCTCGGCATAATCGGGATCTCCGGCGCGCTGCCGATGTTCCTGCTCTCAATGTTCGGCGGCGTCCTCGCCGACCGGGTGCCGAAGCGAAGCGTTTTGCTGGCCGGCCAACTCTTTAGCTTGCTAAATTCCGGCGTCATGTCGGCGCTCGTTTTCACAGGTCTGATTTCGATGGAATGGATCTATTTGTCCGCCCTGGTCCAGGGCATCATATTGGCTCTAATAATGCCGGCCAGTCAGGCCATTATTCCCGATATCGTTGGCATGGACCGCTTGATGAACGCGGTCTCTTTGAACTTTGCCGGCATGCATACCACTCAACTGATCGCACCAGCCGCCGGCGGCTTCATCATTTCTTTCGCCGGCTTCGATTGGGCGTTTCTCGCCATGGCCAGTTTCTACGGCATTGCCCTCCTTAGTCTTTCACGCCTCAGCTGGCAACCGGCAACGCTGACTGGTGACGAAGGGATCACATTGATCCAACTCGCGCGAAAAAGTCTCGATGACATCAAAGAGGGACTTTGTTACATCCGTGACGACCGCTTGATGCTAATCCTTCTTTCGATCAGCTTTGCGACCGCTATCTTCGCCATGCCTCACCTCTTTCTGCTACCGGGTTACGTCGCCGACATCTTCGATGGCGGCGGGTCAGAGGTTGGCATTATGTTCAGTGTCAGCGCGGTCGGCTCTTTGGCGGCAATGCTCGGACTCGCCGCGTCGCCCGCCCGGCACCGGGGACTGCTGGTTCTGATAATGATGATGGTGCTCGGGGCCGGGCTTGTTCTCTTCGCTCAGACGGGAAGTTACTTGATCGCCGCGGCCGTAATGGTGCCGATCGGCATCGGATCGGCGTTACGGCTCGCCTTACTCCAGGGCCTTGTTCAGCAGTTTTCGGAGCAGGCTTACCGGGGACGAGTTATGGCGGTTTTCATGATGCAGTGGAGCATCATGCAGGTCGCGACTCTTGTGGTTGGAGTCGTCGCTGAGGTGACGGGAATTCAACCCGCCTTCATGGGTCTCGGCATCGGGCTAATGCTGGTCACATTGGCCGTGTACTTCTTCATTCCGCGCATACGCCACCTCGACTGAACCTTCAAGAGGCCTTTCATGGCAGCCCGGCACAGCAGCGTATATCAAAACTTTGCCGCGCGCCGTATAATGCCGCCAAAGTCGACGAAAAGCGGGATTTGGCAACGTAGCTTCGATAGCCAGATTCGCAATCCCCAAGAAACAAGGAGCAGCCAACCTTTATAACCCCCTTTAGTAAGGAACTTTAGAAGTCAAAGGAGCCTCAAATGACGATCTCCTACCGAAACGACGAGATGCTGGCAATGGTGAACACCGAAAAGGGTATCGTCGACCGCCGCATTTTCGCTGAACAAGACATCTATGAGTTGGAGTTGGAGCGCATTTTTGCCCGCGCCTGGAACTTCATGTGTCACGACTCCCAGATCCCCAACCCCGGTGACTTCTTCCAGACCGTCATCGGCGAGGACCGCGTGATCTGCGTTCGTGACAACGACGGTAACCCTCAGGTGCTAGTCAACACCTGCCGCCACCGCGGCAACGCCATCTGCCGCGCCGACGAGGGTCATGCCAGCAGCTTCATGTGTACCTACCACGGCTGGACCTACGACTTGAAGGGTGCCCTGGTTGGCGTGCCTGGCTTCAAAGAGGTCTACCACGAGGAGCTCGACCGCGAAAATTGGGGCCTAATCAAGGCCGCCCAGGTGGATACCTACAAGGGCTTCGTCTTCGCCAATATGGACCCGGAAGCCCCTTCCTTCCCTGAGTACCTTGGCGACGTCGGGCGCATGTGCATCGACATGGTCGCTGAAAAAGGCGAAGAGATCGTTGTAGCGGCCGGTGTCCAGAAATACACCATTCCCTGCAACTGGAAATTTGCCGCGGACAACGTCTGGGACTTCTATCACGGCCTTACCCACCAATCCTCGGTGATGTCAGGCTGGCAACGAAATGATCGGCGCCGCCCTGGCGACCTGAAAACCAACATCGAGCGGCCCAACATGGCTTTCCTTGGCGAATATGGTCACGTCCATGGTGGACCCGAGAACAGTCCGGATAACCCGCAAAACGCCATCCGCTCCCAGGAATGGCGTGAGCGCCCCGAGGCCAAGCAAGCCTTGGGGCCGCTGATTGACCGGATACCGGCCGCCCACCCTCAGATCTTCCCCAACTTCTGGGTTACAGGCCCCGGCCTGGCCCAAGTAAGCATGCGCATGCCCAAGGGGCCGATGAAGACCGAAATCTGGTGGTTCACCTTCCTGGACAAGACCACGCCGGAAAAGCATCCGGGGCATCTGCAACAGGCGATGCGGACCTTCGGTCCAGCAGGCATGCTGGAGCAAGACGACGGCGAGAACTGGGGCCAAAGTACCCGTGGCATGATTGGCGCGGCCAGTCAGCGGCATCCTCTGAACTACTCCATGAATATCGGACGCGGCGAGATCATCGACGACGAAATCAGCCCGCCTCGCATCGAAACTCCAACTGTAAGTGAGCACCCCCAGCTCTGGCACTACCGAGCCTGGTCCGAGTGGATGTCGGCCGAAAGCTGGTCAGACCTAAGGGCCAACCATTCCGAGCCGAAAGGCATGGTCTAGTCCAACACCCCGGCGAGGCTTTAAGAAGCGCGACTAACGGTCGCGCTTCTGCATTTCAAACTGCTCTTACCGGCCTCTTCGGCTTGGAATGGCATCGACGCGGAGGGAACACGCGATTCGAAGCCTGCCTGCTTTTTTGATTCTGAACCTGTGTCTCCGAAAAGGTTCACTTGAAAACTTTTCTCTGTGCCTTATAATGCCGCCAAGGCTCGTAGACGGAGCCGAAAGGTGGCGGCACAGCTGAAAACACCTCAAACCCTGCGTTCAAAACCACTCCGTCACAAATTTCGGCCAACATTTGTAACCCCCTTTAGTGAAAATCTTTAGAAGCCAAAAGGAGACCGGAAAATGACCATCGCCTATCGCAACAAAGAGATGCTCGATATGGTGAACGCCGAGGCCGGCACCGTCGACCGCCGGATCTTCTCTGACCGGGACATCTATGAGCTGGAAATGGAGCGCATCTTCGCCCGCGCCTGGAACTTCATGTGCCACGACACTCAGATCCCCAACCCCGGCGATTTCTTCATGACCGTCATCGGCGAGGACCGCGTCATCGTCGTCCGCGACAATGACGGCATGCCCCAGGTTTTGGTCAACACCTGCCGCCACCGCGGCAACGCCATCTGCCGTGCTGACGAGGGCCATGCCACCAGCTTCATGTGCACCTATCACGGCTGGACCTACGACCTGAAGGGTGCCCTGGTTGGGGTGCCTGGCTTCAAAGAGGTTTACCACGAGGAGCTCGACCGCGAAAACTGGGGGCTGATCAAGGCCGCCCAGGTTGATACTTACAAGGGCTTCATCTTCGCCAACATGGATCCTGATGCACCTTCCTTCCCAGAATACCTGGGTGACGTGGGCCGCATGTCGATCGACTCGATAGCCGAGCGGGGTGATGACATCAACATCCTCGGCGGTGTCCAGAAGTACACCATCCCCTGCAACTGGAAGCTGGCCGCCGACAACGTCTGGGACTGGTACCACGGTATCAGTCACCAGTCAGCCCTCATGTCGGCCCCACCCACCGACGAAAGGTGGATCTTTAGCAAATACGGCTATACGGTGGTTCCCGGCGAGTACGGTCACGCCATCGGCGGACCAGACCTCGACGACGTTTTAATTAATGAAATAGAGACCCTGGCCCAAATGCGGGACTGGCGCGAGCGCCCCCAGGCCAGGCAGGCGCTAGGGCCGGTTGGCCTCAAGGCCGCCGGCCATCCCCAGATTTTCCCCAACTTCTGGGTAGCTTTTGTCGGCCTCGGCCAGATCAGCATGCGCATGCCCAAGGGACCCGGCGCTACCGAAATTTGGTGGTTCACATTCGTCGACAAGAACACGCCGGAGAAGCACCCCCTCCACCGCGCCTTGGCCATTCACACCTTCGGCCCCGCCGGCAGCCTGGAGCAGGACGACGGCGAGAACTGGACTCAGAGCACCAAGGGCATGGTTGGCAAGGTGAGTGCGCGTTTTCCCCTCAACTACTCGATGAATAACGGCCGCGGCAAGATCACCGATGAAGAGGGCGGGCCCCCACACATCCAGAGCATCGGCGTGAACGAGCACCCTCAGCTCTGGCACTACCGCGCCTGGGCCGACTGGATGTCAGCCGAGAGTTGGTCCGAGTTAAAAGCCAACCACACGCTGGTGCCCGACGACCGCCTTTAGGCGGTCATGCGCGGCCGGCTCGAAGAACTCATCCCGGCCCAGATCACGGATCGAAAGAAGCTCAACCCTTGAGTTGTGCTCCGTCTTTATCGATCTAGAGATGATTCATTTAAAAACATTGCCAGGCGGCTTATAATGCCGCCAAGGTCGCAACCTCGCGTTCCAAATTCTAGAGTGCAAGTGTTGCTCAGCGTCTGGAACCCTCAGTAAGAATCCTCCAAAGTAAGAAATATTTAGAAGTAGGAGTCCCAAACGATGACCATCGCCTACCGCAACGAAGAGATGCTCAATATGGTTAGTAGTGAGACCGGCACCGTCGACCGCCGCATCTTCTCTGACAGGGACATCTACGAGCTGGAGCTCGAGCGTATCTTCGCCCGCGCCTGGAACTTCATGTGCCACGATTCCCAAATCCCCAACCCGGGCGATTTCTTTATGACGGTTATCGGTGAGGACCGCGTAATCGTCGTGCGAGATAACGACGGTGACCCTCAGGTCCTGGTCAATACCTGCCGCCATCGCGGCAACGCCATCTGCCATGCCGACGAGGGCCACGCCACCAGCTTCATGTGCACCTACCACGGCTGGACCTATGACCTCAAGGGGGCCTTGGTCGGCGTTCCTGGCTTCAAAGAGGTCTACCACGAGGAGCTCGACCGTGAGAACTGGGGCCTAATCAAGGCAGCCCAGGTCGATACCTACAAGGGCTTCATCTTCGCCAACATGGACCCGGAGGCTCCCTCTTTCCCGGACTACCTCGGCGAAGTCGGCCGCATGGCCCTGGACTCGATGGCCGAACGCGGCGACGAAATCACCATTCTCGGCGGTGTGCAGAAGTACATCATCCCCTGCAACTGGAAGCTGGCCGCCGACAACGTCTGGGACTACTACCACGGCATCAGCCACCAGTCCGCCATGATGTCTGGCAGCTATGATGACGAAAGATTGCGCAGCTGGGTTTACAGCAAAGATGACTACATGGTGATCCCCGGTGAGTACGGCCACGCCATCGGCGGACCGCAAATAACCGACCTGCAGCAGGTCGCCATGGAGAAGCTCACTCAAATGCACGATTGGCGCGAACGTCCCCAGGCCAAGCAGGTGCTCGGTCCGGTTGGCATGAAGCACGCCGGCCACCCTCAGATCTTCCCCAACTGTTGGCTCACCTTTGTCGGTCTTGGGCAAATCAGCATGCGCATGCCCAAGGGCCCCAACAAGACCGAAGTTTGGTGGTTTACCTTCGTCGACAAGGCCACGCCGGAGAAGCACCCCTTGCACCGGGGAATGGCGATCCACGTCTTCGGCCCCGCCGGCAGCCTCGAACAGGACGATGGCGAAAACTGGACTCAGAGCACCATGGGCATGGTTGGCAAGGTAAGTGGGCGCTATCCGCTCAATTACTCGATGAACCTGGGCCGTGGCGAAATTATCAACGAAGAGGGCGGCCCGCCGCATATCTACTCCAAAGCGGTCAACGAGCATCCCCAGCTCTGGCACTACCGCGCCTGGGCCGATTGGATGTCAGCCGAAAGTTGGAACGACCTCAAGGCCAACCACACTCTGGTGCCCGAGGACAAACTTTAGCGATCAGGCTCGCCACACCGCGTTGGTCAGAGGCCCACACAGCACCTTCGGTGAATGCGAGAGGGAGACGGCGTTAGCCGTCTCTCTCTTAGTTTTAGGTAGAGGCCGTACCGCCGGCGTGCAGCCTGTCGCCGCAAGGACCTAATCAAGCGCTAATATCTCAAAGCAATGGACGAGTATATCGAAACCAACCGCCGGTTCTGGGACGAAGCTGTAGCGATCCCACGCCGCGTCGTCCTTCTACGATGTCGACTCTTTCAAAGCTGGAAAATCCACCCTCTTGCCTGTCGAGCGATCCGAGCTCGGCGACGTAAACGGCAAAACGCTGCTCCACCTGCAATGCCATTTCGGTCTGGACACACTTTCCTGGGCGCGAGAAGGGGCGTTTGTGACTGGCGTCGACTTCGCACCCGAGGCTATTCGTACGGCTCAAGGTCTGGCAGACGAACTCGACATCAGCGCACGCTTCGTCGAATCCAACCTTTACAGACTGCCAGAAGTCCTCGAGGGTGAGTTTGACGTGGTCTTTTCATCTTACGGCGCACTGATTTGGTTGCCGGATATCCGAGAGTGGGCTCGCATTGTGGCCAACTACGTTAAGCCCGGCGGAATGTTTTACATCGTCGATGGCCACCCGCTCTTTGATACTTTGTGGGATTCTCCCACCTCTAACCAAATCGCCATTCGCCACGGTTATTTCGGCACCGCAGAGCCTTCACCAAGCGAAGATGACGGCACCTACGCGGAAAAGACGGCAAGCCTGCAAAACCGGCGCACGTTTCAGTTCGAACACCCGTTGGGAGACATCGTCACGTCTCTGATCGACGCTGGCCTTCGAATTGAATTTCTGCATGAGTTCCCATTTACCGCTTTTCAAGCGGTGCCAGACCTGCAAAAGGCGGACGACGGTTACTTTCACCTACCCGAGGATTCACCACAGATACCGCTTCTCTTCTCGCTGCGAGCGACGAAGCCGTAGTCTGACCAATGAGAGGATCAAGATTGCCTTACCCAATCCGCCAATTCGACCCTGAGGACTACAACCGGCGCTCCCAAACCGGCCCCTGCTTCATCTGCGCTCTTGTCGTCGGCCAGCCCGGCTACGCCCACCACATGGTTTATGAGGATGAGCATGCCATTGCTTTTCTTGACCGCATGCCGACCCAATTCGGCTATGTACTGGTGGCGCCACGCGCCCACCTCGAACATGTAACCGGCGATTTCAGTACCGAGGACTATATCTCACCCTCCAAAATGTGGTTTTTCGGGTCGCGGAGGCAGTGCGAGCCGAGCTCAACCCGGAGAGACTCTACCTACTGTCACTCCGCAGCCAGCAGGGAAACAGCCACGTCCACTGCCACATAGTGCCGCTTCCGACCGGAGTCACCTACGACCAACAGCAAATGGCAGCCTTGGAAAAGACGGGCCGCGTGCTCGATATCCCCGAGGCCGATCTGGAGGATCTCGCCGCGCGGCTACTGCGCCGAATGGGCTAAGAAAACAAAAGCGGCCCGGAAGTTCCGGGCCGCGATATTGCCCGATCCGGCCGGTCGTCAGTTTCGGCCTAGGCGCTCCCCTTTGCTAGGCCCCCCTTCCCTCTTGCAAAAGATCAGCCGGCGTGGCGCAGTGGGTTTGGCGCGGAGTTCAAAACCGCTTGCCAGGGCCCTTCGAACTCCTTAGCCTTGACGCTCCCCGCCCAGGCCGTAAACTCGCTAGCAAACCAAGCGCGAACCACAAATGAGGTGCTTGCATGCCGCTCGAAGGCAACGACTGGCTCGCCCAAACCCAGGAACCGGCGCTGGAACCCGACCTGCCGATCTGCGACCCTCACCATCATTTCTGGGACTTTCGCGACGAGCGGGCGCCCTATGAACGCTATCTGCTGCACGAGCTGGCCGAAGACATCAACAGCGGCCACAATCTGCGCTCAACCGTTTTTGTCCAGGCCCGCGCCATGTACCGCGCCCACGGCTCGATTGACATGCGTCCGGTCGGCGAGGTCGAGTTCGTCCAGGGTCTCGCGGCGGCCAGCGCCAGCGGCCTCTACGGCGAAGCTCAGGCCGCCGCCGCCATCGTCGGCCATGCCGACCTCAACCTCGGAGATCGCGTCGACCGCGTTTTGGAGTCGCTCGAAGCCGCCAGCCCAAACCGGTTCCAGGGCATTACACTCCACTACCTGGGACCCAGACCCTGCCGTCGCCAACACCATGGTTGACAATGAGGAAGGCATGCTGGACAGCGCCCAGTTCCGCGCCGGCGCCGAGGTTCTGGTCGCACGCCGCCTCTCCTTCGATGCCTGGCTCTTTTTCCACCAGATGCCGGAGCTAGCCCGATTCGCCCGCGCCCTGCCCGAGCTGCCAATCATCCTCAACCACATCGGCGGGTTAAACCTCACCGGCCCCTACGCCAACCGTAAGGATGAAGTGATGGCCGCCTGGCGCACCGGCATCACCGAGCTGGCCAGCTGTCCCAACGTCAAGCTCGGCGGCCTTGGTATGCCGCGCAACGGCTTCGACTGGCACCTGCGCGACAAGCCAATTGGTTCAGAGGAGCTTGCCGAGGACATGGCGCCGCTGCTCAACTTTTGCATCGACGAGTTTGGCTCCGACCGCTGCATGTTCGAGAGCAACTTCCCGGTCGATAAAGTCTCGTTTTCCTACAACATCCTCTGGAACGCCTTCAAACGCCTCTCCGCCGGCCGCACCGCCGCCGAACGCGCCGACCTCTTCCACGACACAGCAACACGCGTTTACCGAATCGATGTTTAGGGCGTTGCCAATGCAGCTGACTAGAAAACATCGCCCAAGCAGCGCGGTGGGCCGCAAAGCTACCCACCGCGACCCGCGTATATTGAATCGATGTTTGAGTTGGCTTGGGAGGACCTGGCGCATAATGTAAAGCCGTCCTGTACCAAAGGTGTACCGCGTTGCTACGCAATGCGGCGGAAGAGCTTTGCGAGAGCAATGGGACCCACGGAGAGCTTTGCGCAGCAATGCGCCCCATTGATGTTCTGACGGCTGCGGGGCACCGCCTCGATCCTGACGCTGCTAACCCAGGATGAGCTGACCAGCGGCAATTCCGCGATACTAAAGCCGCTACGGAAGAGCGCTGCTCAGTCCCTTCTCGCTCTTTGTTGCTCCAGATTTGAAGAGATTCGCTCCGGCGTGACCACCATCAGCTGCCGTTGCTGCTCCTCCAGCATCACCGCGAAATCCTCGGGCAAACTTGGACGGAACATTGAGAATATGCGCCGGGTCCAGGGTTCCAAATCCTCCTCGGATAGCACCGCCGTTCCGTTGATCTGCACGTAGGGGAACGGCGGTTCGGTATGGAGCACTACAACCGTGACCCGCGGATCGCGAAGGACGTTGCGGGTCTTGAGCCGTGTCTTGGTTACCGAGATATAAAGCTTGCCGCCCTCGTAGAAGTAATAGACCGGCGTGGACTGCGTCGAACCGTCCTTCTGGTTCGTAGAGAGCACACAAAGGATGTTGTCGTGTAGAAATTGATCTTCTTCCGGCGTCGGTGTAACCATGTAATTCCTCCAGTAAGAGACGGGGCGGCTATCGTTTTCGCAATCCAGATTCTTTCCAGTCTGCCACCATCTGGCGGGAACCGGTAGCATAAACTCAGAACAGACATCGGCGTTTAGCGGCGAGAAACGAGTACTTCAATCATGCAATTCGGCATCAACTTTCCCACGGGCCAGATCGGTTTAGATCCCATCGCGATGCGCGACTTCGCCCAGGCCACCGAGGGCGCTGGCTTCGACTATCTCTCTACCTACGAGCACGTCGCCGGCGCTCATCCCGACCGCTTAGAGGGCGTACAGGCGGCCTATTTCTTCGAGGACCAGTTTCACGAACCGCTGACCATGTTCGCCTTTATGGCTGCCATAACCGAGCGGCTTCAGTTTGCCACCAGCGTTTTGGTCCTGGCCCAGCGCCAAACCGTGCTGGTAGCCAAGCAAGCCGCCGAGATCGACCTGCTCAGCGGCGGCCGCCTGCGCCTCGGTGTTGGCATTGGCTGGAACCATACCGAATACGAAGCGCTGGGCCAGGATTTCAATAACCGCGGCCGCCGTGTCGAGGAGCAGATCGAGGTTCTGCGCCTGCTCTGGGGAAAACCGCTAGTCACCTTCTCCGGCCGCTGGCACACGCTCGACCGCGTCGGCATCAACCCGCTACCAGGGCGCCAAATACCAGTCTGGATCGGCGGCGGCGATAGCGACGCGGTACTACGCCGCGTCGCTAAGGTAGCTGACGGCTGGATACCTTTTCTTTCTAGCGACAAAGCCCGCGAAACCGTCGACCGCCTGCGCGCCTTCCTGCTCGAAGCCGGCCGCGACCCCCAAACCTTCCCGATCGAGTCCAGCCTCGGTGGTACCAGCAACGACAAGGAGCTGATCGAGAAAGCATCGACCCTGCAATCGCTCGGCGTCACCTACCTGCAAATCAGCTTCGCCAACCGAGACACAACCGCCGCCCAAGCCTTAGAGTCATCGATCAAAGCCAAACAACTCATCCAAGCCGAGCTCGCCGCCAGCGCCTGAGCTAGCCAGGCGCACTCTCGTACCCAGCGCGGCAGGACGCACCCCACGCTACGCGGGGAGTGGCGATGGTTTTGGCCGCGATCCTCAAAAAGTAAACCACCGGTCTAAATGGTTGCAGAACGACACGTCGAGTGTTACGGCTCTCTGTTCACCCCCGGAGTTCCCAGAAAAGAGCGCCTTACTTTTGGTTCCTCAAACCGTTCAAGCGCCCGCCAATTTCGTTGGACGGGCTATCTACGCTTCGCAACGCAATCTGCGCATGATCGTTGGCGCCGCGCGCATGCAAGCGGCATCGAGCCTGCATGACATCGAGGACTACGGTCGCGTGGTCGGCGACACGGTTCTCGGGCTCCTGTTCGTCGTGATCATGGTCCACTTCGGACGCGAGGACTTGATCGGGCTGGCCTTCGCCGGCCGCCTTCTGATGAGCATGGGCGACGTGGCCTTGTGGGTTGCCGGCGAGCTGGCCGTCCGCGAACGCAACAACCAAACCCTTGAACTCCACATCGCCGCTCCGGCGCGGTTCCAGCTGGTTCTACTTTCGCGGATGGGCGTCGCGAGCTCTTTGACGCTCTTCGGTTTGGCTGACACCTATCTCATCGCCCGCTTCGTCTTTGGTGTTCCAATCCAATTTTATCATCCCGAGTTGCTGATCCTGACACTCCTCCTAACCTTCCTCGCCGCCACCGGCACTGCGCTCGTCATCGCTGCCTTCCTCTACGCCAGTCGTAACGTCCGAACCGTGCAAAACGCGCTTACCTATCCGCTGATCGTCCTTGCGGGAGTTCTTGTTCCCGTGACATTTCTGCCAGATTGGCTCGAACCGATCAGCCGTGTCATCTTTCTCTATTGGTCAGGTGAGTTGATCCGGGCATCTCTGGTGGAAGCGCCACCGCAGGATGTTGCTGCTCAATTGGTTGCCCTGACCGCTTTGGGCTTCGCCGGCGCGGCTCTTGGAGTCATCCTGCTCGGCAAAATACTCGATCGGCTGCGGGCCGATGGATCGGCAGGCTTCGCATGAACCGCCTGCGAGTTTTTCAGGCCGGCCTCATGGTCGGCACTCAAGAATACCTTCAATTCTGGAACCCGGTTTCCTGGTTTTACGCCTGGCTGCCACGCATTCTCTTCCAGGCGACCTTCTTCGCCCTGCTTGGCGTGCTGCTCGGCACTCAAGAACAGGAACAACTCTTCCTGATCGGCGGCATCGTAGCCGTGGCAGCTCACTCTGAAACGCTGACCATCACCGCGACCACCTGGGATCGCACCGATGGCACCTATCCCCTAATCGTTATCTCACCCAGCAGCCTGGTTCCGGTCACCCTGGGCCGAACCTCGGTTTGGCTGGTCAATGGCCTTCTTTCGGCGCTGACCACCCTGGTGCTGCTCAATTTCGTCTTCAACGCCGACTTTTCCCTGGCTGAGTTGTCGTTGCTGCTGCCGCTTCTGGCGCTGATCTGCGTCAGCATCTTTTGTCTCGCCATTTGTGTCGGCGGGCTGATCTCTAGGTACCCCAGAGCCAGGAACATTGTCGGCCGGATTGCCTGGAGCGGGCTGTTGGTGTTCAGCGGCGCGCTGGTGCCGACCGGCTTCTGGCCTCAGCCAATTAAGGCTCTAACCAACATCCTGCCGGTCACCCACGGTCTCAAGGCCATGCGCTTGATTCTGTCGGATGGGGAATCGAGCCGCGTCCTCATCGAAGCTGGCCTCGAAGTCACGGTCCTGCTCGCTTGGATGCTGATTGCTGCCTTTACGCTCGACCGGTTGGCAGATGGCGGCCGCCGCGACGGCTCGATCGAGTTCGTCTAGCTGAAGTTCAGGGAGTATTCAAATGAGTGCGGTCCAAACTGAAAACCTGCGGCGGGTCTACCCCGTCAAAGACCGGCGGCCCGAGGTCGTCGCCCTAAACGACGTGTCGCTGACCATCGAAGAGGGCGAGGTTTTTGGCCTGCTCGGACCCAACGGTGCCGGCAAGACCACGCTCGTAAAGGTCCTCTCCACCGTGCTCCTTCCGACCAGTGGCTCGGTCTCCGTTCTCGGCCACGACATCGTGCGCAGCACCGCCGCCGTCCGGCCCAAGATCGGCATCGTCCTCGGCGGCGACCGCGGCTTCTACCTGCGGCTTACGGCCCGCAAGAACCTGCTATACTGGGCCGCCCTCTACAACGTCCCCGCCAAAGTCGCCAACCAACGAGTGAGCGACCTCCTCGAACGATTCGGCCTCGGCGAGCGCGCCGACTATCGAGTCGAGACCTTTTCGCGCGGCATGCGACAGCGCCTCCACCTCGCCCGCGGCCTCGTCGCCAATGCCCAAGTCCTATTCCTCGACGAGCCCACCACCGGCATGGACCCGGTCGCCGCCCGCGAATTTCGCGCCATGATCAAGGAACTGCGCGACGAGGGCCGCACCGTCCTCCTCACAACCCACGACATGGCTGAGGCCGAGGAGGTTTGCGACCGCGTGGCGCTGATCGACCGCGGCGAAATACTCGCCACCGAAACGCCACGCACCCTCGGCACTCTGATCACAAAATACGATCGCATCGATTTTGAGGGCGGCGATTCCGACCTCACAGCCCGCATTCTCGCCCGGCCAGGAGTCGAATCGCTAACCCCACTGACCGATGGCGGCAACCGCATCGAAATCTCCGACCCAGCCGCCACCGGCGCCGCCCTCGCCCTCCTGGTCGAAGCCGGCATCACCTCAATCCAAACCTCCCGCCCCAGCCTCGAAGAGGTCTACGTCCACATCATCGGCGATAGGGGTTTGAAGATTTGAAAAAGGAGTAAGCACCCACGAGCTCAGCGAGTTCCCTTCGTGGGTCCACCTTGTCGACGTCAACCTGTTCCAAAGCGACCCAGTGCCTTTTAGCACTTGGTAGCCGCAAAAGATCCGAGAACGATGCGTCGAATTGGCAAAGGCCAAGAACGCGCGAAGTCGACTCCCAGAATTCTCTAATCTCGAGTCGGTTTGTCGATGCCGATTCATCAAGCGATCGAAGGGCGACAATAATTGCGGCGGTGATCACCTCGGCCATCGAACCTATGGAAAAAAGCGATGGCTCACTTCCCTCGACGTGAAGTCTAATCACTCCTTTCGAAGCGTCGATTCGTAATGTGTTACTCAACTCCAGACTCAGCGTCCGGCGGACTCCGAGAAAGAGAACCCTCTCAGAAGTCAACCACAGGTCACCCTCGTCTTCCGCATTTTGTTCGAAGCTACCAGGCTTGATCGTTCCTTTGAAGTCTCCCTGCTGGAAGTTAATAATCGGCATACCCATGCTGATTCCGACACCGAGCGGCGCACTGAACGAAAACTCGTACGTCCTGTCATTTCCGATGAGTTGAGTTTCTGCCACGTGGATGTGGGCTCTTTCATTTCGCCTGAGGCGAATTTGTGGTGCGGGGTTGGTTGGTAGGTCACCGGACTTAGTGCAAGCCCAGAGAAATGCTCCTCACCCCGGTAGGCTTCGTGCAAATCCGGCGGCTCTAAGCCAACCAGCGTAAGTATCGCCCGGGACTCGTTAAGCTCGGTCCAGCCAAAAGTTCCGCCTGAAAGGCTCTTGTTCACCAATAGACGATAGAGTCTCCTGGATTCCTTTTCTAGGGCAAACTTGTTAAGACCTGCTCCGGAAGCCAAGGTCCTCACCGCGTCTTCCTCACCTAGCGTATGCTCCCCGCGCACAGCAATCTCAAGCATCATGTCTACGAGATCTGATCTGACAGCCTTCCTGTCGGCACGGTCCGCAATCCACTTCTTCAAGGCGCCAAGAGTCGTCACCGTGTAATTATAACGGGGTTGAATCTCGTCGTTTCATGCCCTGGCATTTCCACATATCGCCGCAAATTCCACTCAGCCATGACCCCGATGCCTTTAGTAAGTGGACCAGCGCCGAGTGTGTGCTCCACCGCCGCCCGCACTTATCGCATCGAAGTATAGGAGGCTTTTAGGGAGCCGGCCCCGCCGCGCCACAGCGAGTCATGCCGCGCTGCTAAGCGCCTCAGTTCAACTGCCGGTAGCTCTTCATCGTCGTGAAGTAGAAGATCTGCAGCCCGGCAACCAGCAGCCCAAAGATTAGGTAGGCATCTTGGATGCCAACCTGATCCGAAGTCAGGCCGTAGAACAGGACGCCGACCGAGCCCAGGTTGTTGACCATCGCAATCAGCGAGGCCACGCGGCCGCGTAGGGCGTCGGGTGTTGCCTTCATTACGGCGGTTTGGGTGGTTGGCTGGTATTGGGAGCTCAGCGCGCCAAAGATGCAGGCCGCCAGCAGCGTCGTCACCACCAGGTCGGTTTGGCTCATGATGATCGCCGCCGCCGCTGGCGAAAGCACCGCCAGGAACAGCAGGCGGCCCTTGTACTTGTAGTCGCCCAGCGAGGCGGCAAACAGGCCGCCGGCAATGGTCAGAACCCCCGGCACCGCCATGATCAGACCCACCGTGGCCGGGCCCCGGTCCAAAATCTCCTTGACGTACAGCGGCATCAGCTGCAGGAACGGCATGCCAAAGGTGATCGTGGTGATGCTGACGATCATCACCACTCGCACCGCCGGCTCCTTTACCGCAAAGGCCATCCCTTCGCGGAAGCTCTGCCAGAACGGCACCTTGACCTGCCCGGGGCGCTGCTCGACCTTGATCGGCTTCATCGCCAGGTACATCACCACCGGCAGCACCAGGAAGACCGTCATCAAGATGTAGGAGCCGGCCACACCGGTGGTCGCCAGCATCACTCCCGCCATAGAGGGCCCCATGATCCGGCTAGACCCCATCAGCACCGACTGCAGGCTGGTGGCGTTCATGATCTTGTCGCGCGGCACCAGATTCGGTATCACCGCCTGCAATCCGGTCTGCTGAACTGTCATCGCCGCGCCGGCCACGATAGCGCTGGCCACGACGTGCCAAACTTCGATCAGGTCAGTTATGTACAGCGCAGCCAGCAGCAGAAAGAAAGCCGCATTGAGCAGGTTGGAGGCGATCAGAATGTAGCGCCGGTCGATCCGGTCGGCCAAAACACCGGCGATCGGCGTGATGCCAATGCTGCCAATCGCCCTGGTCAGGTGCACCAGCCCGATCATCACCGCCGAATCGGTCAGCTCCAGGATCAGCCAGGTGCGCGTCAGCATCTCCGCCTGCTGCGCCATCGCCGATCCGATCCGCCCGAACCACATCAGGCGATAGTCGCGATACTGCAGCGAGTCGAACGTGTTGGGGTTGAGGCGCGGCAGGCGCCGGCGCGGCGGTGCTTCTTTGGGCTCGGTAGTTCGCGTCAAGGTAAAGCTCTCGTCAGACAATCTGCTTTCATCGGATAGTTGTCAATGGCACCAAATCGCGGTAGACGGCCTAACTCGCTCTACGATGGTGCTAGCCCTGACGCAGACGCGGCAAGGTCAGCGTGGCGATTATCGCCGTCGCGGCCAAACCCATGCCAAACACCGCCAGCGCCGCTTGCACACCCCAGATCCCGGCTATCGCTCCCAAAATCAGCGGCCCAACCCAACCCACGCCGGTGGTGGCGCTCCAGGCGCCGAGCGCGCGGCCGCGAAGCTCGCGCGGCACGCTGGATTGCAGCAGAACCCACTCCAGCGTGTCGACCAGCGCCGTCGCAACACCAACGCCGCCGACCACCAACAGCGAGATCGCGAAGATATTGGAGGCCCCGAGCAAGATCAGGAAAACGCCGAACCCAAAGACCACGCCCAGGAGAAGAGCACCCTTGCGCCGATAATCACCCAACATGGCCAGCCCCGCCATGCCGATTAGCGACCCGGCCGCCGCGGCGGACGTTAGAGCACCCAGACCTTCCGGCCCGACATCCAACACGTCATCGGCCAAAACCGGCAACAGCGACATGTAAGAGAAGCCGAGGATCTCGACAACGATCATCAGGCCCAAAAGCATCGTCACTATCGGCACTGCGAGAATCAGTCCTAGCCCGTCGCGAACCTCCGCCCACACGTGACGCCCGGAACTTTGCGGCGGCGTCAGCGACCGCACGCGCGTGTAGCCGGCGCCCGCGAAAAGGGCAATCACACTCGCCAGAATGAAAACCGCCGCCGGGCTAACGCCGGCAATAATAAAGCCGGCCGTCAAGCCGCCGGCGATGCCGATACCTCGTTGGCCGAGGTTGCCGATGCTCGTAGCGCTTAGCGTGTTGGTTTGCCCGACAACGTCCGGAATGATCGCCCCGTACGCCGATGTGCGCAGCGACATGGAAATGCCGCCCAAGGCCACCAACAGCAGCAAGAGCGCGATGGCACCACGGTCAATCGATACGAGGACAAACATCAGCACTAGCACCACGGCCTTTATCGCCCCAGCACTGGCCATCACTAAGGATCGTGGGTGGCGGTCCGCCAGGGCGCCCGAGATTGGGCCGAATATCAAGTTCGGACCGATACGCACGGCAAACGCGACCCCGGTCAGGAACGCCGACCCGGTCTCATCGAGGACCAACCAGCCGACCGCGACCTGCTCCAACGACATCGCGAACGCGAATAGGACTGTTGAGCCAAAAAGATAGCCGAAGCCTGGATAGGAGAACGCCGCCAGCGGTCCGGTTTTGCGCACCGTGGCTCCGGAATCGTTAGTCAAGGGTGCACGCCACGCGAACTCTCGATCAGCATCTGAATTTCTGTTCGAACCGCCGGCACCTGCAAGCTCCTCTGACCCGAGCGGGCCAGCGGCCAGTCGTTCGCTGCCCTGCCCTTGAAGTGTACTAGCATGGCACCGAGGTGCCTTTCGGGCTCCGCGCCGGGCACAAAAAGAGAGGCAGCGCCCGGCGGATGGGCGCTGCCTCTCGGATTCGAAGGACGGGCTAGCTTCTAGTCGTCACCGTCTTAGTGCTCGCTTTCGTTTTCATTTTCGTCGTCAACCTCATCACCGACCACATTAAAGTCCTCATCCAACTGGACGTCGATCTGACTGCCGTCGTCCAGCGTGACTTCAACCTCGTAGTAGCTCTCCTCGTCGCCCACTTCGGTGCCGGTCACGCGCCCGCCGCCGGTGTGGTCCAGAGCAGCCTCCGTGGCCAGCTCGTAAGCTTCGCCGGTAATCGGCTCGTCGGTGTCGTCAGCCACCCCAGTAGCTACGGCAACACCACTTCCGATAATGCCAAGCAAGGCAACTGCGCCAACAATACCGATCAACTTCTTCTTGCCGCTAATCATCAAATCTCCTCTCGCCACATTTTAGGACTTCAGGCTATCGCCCTTCCATGAAGATGCGATGAAGCGGCCGCCAAAAATCTATTGGACCGCCGTCAGACTTTCAGCCGGCAGTTTCAAGCTAAAGGTCGAGCCCTGACCCGGTTCGCTTTTTAGTTCGATCGAACCGCCGTGCGCCTCGGCGATCCAGAGGCAAATCGAAAGGCCGAGCCCGGCGCCGCCCTGCCTCCGGGAGCGCGCCGAATCGACTCGATAAAAACGCTCGAAGACCTGCGCCTGTTGATCGGGCGCGATCCCCGGCCCCGTATCGGCGACGGCAATCGCGATTCCGCCGCCCTCGCCGCGCCAGGATACCGTGATCGAACCGCCGGACGGCGTGTACTTGGCGGCGTTGTCCAACAGGTTTAGCAACAACTGCAACAGCAAGTCCTGATCGGCGAAAATTTGCCGCTCTGGGCTGTTTTCCACCGTCAAGCTCAGCCCTTTCTCGACCGCGAGCGGGCGGATGCTCTCGATCGCGTCATTGACCAGGCTTTCGACGCTCAAGCGCTCACGGTCGATCGGGATCCGCGCCGCGTCGGCTCGCGCCAGAGTCAAGAGGCTGCCGACCAGCCGGATCAAACGATCAATCTCGGCGTTGACGCCGCGCAGCACCTCGCGGTATTCGTCCGGGCCGCGGTCGCGCTGCAGGACAACCTCAGTCTGACCTTTGATCGCGGTCAGCGGCGTGCGCATTTCGTGCGAGGCATCGGCCGTGAACTGCCGCTGACGCCGGAACGCCTGGTCCAGGCGCTCGATCATTTCGTCGAAGGTCGTTGCCAGACGGCCCGCCTCGTCGTCCGGCAGGTCCAGCGCCAGCCGCTGGCCCAGATCCTCGGCGCTGATTCGACGCGCCATTTGCGTGACCGAATCGATCGGCGCCAGCGCCCGGCCCGCTAGGAAGGCACCGCCGCCGCTAGTCACGATCAGGACAACCGGAAAGGCCAAGCCGATGATCAGAAGCAACGCGGTCAAGGTCTCGCAAACGTCCTCGTCCGCCAGACCAACCTCGACCACGCCGGCGACGCCCGCGTCGGTCCGGATCGGCGCCGCAACCACCCTCAGGCTCACACCCCCAGCCCTGATTCGTCGCCTGCTCTCGTTGCCCGCCAGAGCGTCGCCAACTGCCTCGGTATCCAGCAAGGGACGGTACTCCTCACCGGAGTTATCCAAGACCAACAGCGCCGATATTCGGTAGCCAGCGCCGCGCACCGTGCTGATCAGGTTCTCCTCGGCCAAACCATCGATCTTGCGGCGCAGATTCTTGACGTGCACGTCGATAACGTTTGTTGCGTTGTCGAAGTCGTAGCTCCAGACATGCTCGGCGATCATTGTGCGCGACATCACCTGATTGGTGTGCCGCATCAGGTACTCCAACGGGGCAAACTCCTTGGCCGTGAGGTCAATCTCTCTGCCCCCTCGCGTCACCCGCCGGGTCAGCGTGTCCATCATCAGGTCGCCGACCCGCAATTCGTTGCCCTGCAGCACCGGCTCGCGCCGTCCCAGTGCCCGCACGCGCGCCAAAAGCTCGGCGAAGGCGAACGGCTTGACCAGGTAGTCATCGGCCCCGGAATCCAGTCCCGCAACCCGGTCCTCCACGGCATCACGCGCCGTCAGCATCAAGATCGGCGTGCGCACCCCCTGCTTGCGCAGGCTCCGGCAAACCTCAAATCCATTCACATGAGGCAGCATGACATCAAGAATGATGATGTCGAATTCGGCCACCGCCGGCCACTGCTCCGCCTCAGCGCCGTCCGCAGCCGTATCGACGCTAAACCCGTTCTCGGTCAGCCCGCGGGCGACAAAATCGGCGATTTGCGGTTCATCTTCGACAACTAAAACCCGCATAGCTTCATTTTAGGCCCTGGTTCATGAACCGGGGATGAAGCGATTTCTCAAGCTGCGAAACATCCTTCATCTCAACTTCATCCCATTAGAAGAGACTTGGCCCGGACCTTCGAAGCCGTTACTGGCCGGCGGGACATCGCAAAAGCTTTCTGGAGCAAGAAAATGAACGAACCGGGACAGAAGCCCGCGGGCAATCCCACGTTAGAAGTCGAAGGCGTTATCAAATCTTTCGGATCGTTTACCGCCCTCCAAGAGCTGTCATTCCAGGCCCACTCCAAGGAGATCATAGGTCTGTTGGGACCAAACGGCGCCGGCAAGACAACCGTGATGCGAATCTTGTCCACCATCCTGGCGCCGAGCCGGGGCAGCTTCAGCATCGACGGCATCCCCCACACCCACGCCGCCGCCATCCGCGCCCGCATCGGCGTCCTGCCGGAAAGCTCGGGCTACCCACTGCAGCAAACCGGCGCCGAGTTTCTCCAGTATTTCGCGCGCTTGTTCGGCCACTCGGCCAAGCCGGCGCGCGCCCTGGCCAACGAACTCCTGGCCGAAGTCGACCTGACTCGCTGGGCTCAGGCGCCGATCGCGACCTATAGCCGCGGCATGAAGCAGCGTCTCGGTGTCGCCCGCGCCCTGATCAACGACCCATCCGTCATCCTGCTGGACGAGCCTACTCTGGGCCTCGATCCAGCCGTGCAAACCATCCGCGAAGTCGCCGCTCAGCGCGGCGCCACAGTGATTCTCAGCACCCACTTTCTCGAGGAAGTCGAGGAAACCTGCTCTCGCGTCCTGATTCTCAATCGCGGCGCCTTGAGGGCTGATGGCAGCATCGCTGAGGTCAAGCTCAAGGCCGCCGCGCCGCGCCAGGGCCATTTGCGAGTGCCCCCGGACATGCAAGCCGCGGCGCTGACCGCTTTGCGTCAAGAACTGGGTTTTGCCAGCGTTCAGCCGTCCGAAAACCGCCAGGACATCCTCACGCTCACCCTGAATCCAGACGCCGGCGACGGCCAGGCCAGCACCGTAAATCAGCCGATCAAGGTCTTGGTCGGAGCTGGAGTGCCAATCCTCTCGTTCGAGTTGGAAGGATCAAAGCTCAGCGATGCCTTCCTGGCGATGACAGGGGATGAGCTTCAATGACCGCTGGCCAATATGTCCGGCGCCCCAATCGCACCAGCCGGGTCACCGGCGCCGGCACCTCCGCCTGGTAGGTCGTCGCCAAACAGGAAATCCGCGACCTCTGGCTCGGCGAACGCGGCCTGATCACCCTTCTTGGCGTTCAGCCTGCTGCTCAGCGCCTTGACCTACCTCACGGCAACCAACCAGGAACTAAACATTATCGACCAGAAGGACACCGTGAATCTGGTGGTCAAGGTGACCATCTGGGTCGGCGTCGCCGTCGTGTTACTGCTTAGTGTCGACAGCATCAGCGGCGAACGCGAGCGCGGCACGCTGGGATCACTGCTCCTTACGTCGCTCGGACCGCGCCAAATCGTCGCGGGCAAAGGCCTGGCCGCCTTGACGGTTTGGCCGATCATCCTCCTCGCCGCCCTGCCCTACGTCTGGGTGCTGCGGCCGGGCAGCGGCCTGTTTGCCGATGCCCTCGGCGCCGCAATCGTCGTCGGCAGCCTGCTCACGGTCACGTTTGCTTCGCTGGGAGTTACCGTTAGCGCCCAACCGCCAAAGCCTGCTCCTGAGCTTCTTCATCTTCCTGGCCCTGGTTCTGCCGACTCAGTTTTGCCCGGCGGCGCGCTCAAAGGTTGGCTCGGCGACATCGTCAATCGCGCCAACCCGCTAAACGCCGGCTCGCAGTTCGTCGACAAGGTTGTCGTCAGCAATAACGCCTGGGCCAGCGAAGCCGAGTGGCTGATCTCACCCTTTGTGGCGGCTTCAGCCGCCCTGCTCGCCGCCACCCTTGTTTGCGGACGCCTGCGCCTCCAGGGAGGGCTGAGCAAATGACCTCTCACCAAACGGCGATTACTCTCAGCCTGGGTCTGTTTGGACTCGCCCTTCTTTCACTGGCGTTCAATGGCAAAAGCTCCTCTGCCCAAGCCCCGCCACCGGCAACCGCGGCGGATAACATCGTCGTGTCCATGAGTGAAACCAGCGTTGAGGCTGTCACCGGGGTGAAATTCAGCTTTTCGTCCACGATCACCAACCATGGCAACGAAACTACTCCGCCGCTGATCGGCCACATCAACGTCGCCAGTTTCGACCCTGAGGTCCACGCCGACCCAGAGGACTGGACCAGCAGTCTGGCAGTCAACATCGAGCCGATTGGCCCAGGCGCCTCAGTCAGCCTGCCCTGGACGATCAACCCAACCCTCAGCGGCGACTTCGCGATCTACGTGACCGTGCTTCCGGCCGCGCCTGATTTGGCAATCGAGGCTCCGCTGGCCTCCAGCCCCGCCCTCCACGTCAAAGTACAGTCTCGGCGCACCCTCAACCCCGGCGGCGTCCTGCCGGTCGTTTTGGCCGTCCCGGGCTCCATTGCCCTCGCATTCGTTGGATTGCGCCTACGCGAGTTCCGTCAGCGGCGACCTGCAGGCTAAGCAGAGCTAAGCGGGCGACTCGTAATCGGCGCGTCGCAGTTCGTAGACCACGAGGTCCACCTCTTCACCATCCATCTCCTGACGCCTCTCGGCGATTTGCATGATGCCCGCCTTCTCCATCACCCGGCGGCTAGCGATGTGGTCCGGGAAGGTGTCCGCTTCCACAGCCTCGACCTGGGGAAGCGAAAACAGGTGCTCGATCAGGCGATGCACCGCCTCCGTGGTATACCCCTGGCCCCACAGCGACTCAACCAATGAGTAGCCGATCGTGGCTTTCGAGGCTTCTTTGCCCAGAGAGTAGCCTGCCTCGCCAATCAAGGCGTCGTCAGACTTTCGAATGATGAACCAGGGCGTGAAACCGTTGGTCTCGCTGCTACGATCTCCGGCTAGCAGGTCCATCACCTCCAGCGAAAACTCGCTGGGATAGCCCTCGGCGAACGAGACACCCTGTGGCGGTTTTCGCTCCGACGGCTCGGCGGCGAGGAACGCCTCTGCTTCGTCCGGGCGAATTTGCCGCAGGCGAATCCGGTCTGACTCTAGTTCTTCCATCTGACTACTCCAAAACCTGATCTAGAGTCCCTGACACACGGTTTACTATCGGAAGGAGCGAAAGTTCATCCAGCGTTTGCAACCCCCTTTAGTAAAAATCTTTAGAAGTCAAGTCAACTCGCCCTCAACAAAATCGGCGCTCGGCAGAAATCGCGGCGGCTGTCGCACCGGAGAAGCCTGCTCGAAAGCGCCGGCCAGACGCAGAAGCTTCGCGTCCTGCCCGGCGGAACCAAAGAAGGACAGACCCAGCGGCAGCCCGCGAAAATAGCCCGACGGAACGGTGACAATCGGGTATCGGGCCAGCACGGCGGCTTGACCCGTGCTCACCCTCGGCGGGCTATCGCCGTTAACCAGATCGATCAGGTGAGTCGGCGAGTTGCTGGGCGCGACTATCGCGTCGAGCTTGTGTTCCGCCATCGGCGAATCCATAGCCTGTGTTGCAACCGAGGTCATGGCATCCAGCGCGGTCAGGTACTCCTCATCTTCCAGCGAGCCCGTTGCCTGGCTCTGCAGCAGCCTCTCCTGACCGTAAAACGGCATCACCCGGTCCGCGTTGGCCAAGTTGAACTCGATCAGCTCGTCCAGGTTATGGACCGGCAAAACTGGGTCGACTTCCGCCAAGTAGTGGTTCAAGTCCGCCTTGAACTCACAGTTCATCGCGGTCAGACCTTGGTTTCGCAACTCATCCATCCCCTCGAAGACAATATCATCGACGATCTCAGCACCCAGACCGCGCAGCACCGCAACGGCGGCGTCAAAGGTTCGATCGACGTTTGGGTCTATTCCGCGGCCCTCGCTGGCGACGCCGATTGCACACCTTTGAGATCGGCCGGTGGCTCCATCGGCTCAAGCTTGGTCTCGGCGATCGCGCCCAAAATGATCGCGGCGTCCGCCACACAGCGTGTCATCGGCCCGGCCGTGTCCAACGTGTGGCTGATTGGTATGATCCCGGCCTGGCTAACCAGGCCAATGGTTGGTTTAACTCCCACCAACGAGGTGCGCGAAGCAGGCGAGATTATCGAGCCGTTAGTCTCGCTGCCAATCGCCGCCGTGCAGAGATTAGCCGCCACCGCCGCCGCCGACCCGGCGCTGGAACCGCTGGTGCTGCGGTCGAGCGCGTAGGGGTTCAACACCTGACCGCCACGGCTGCTCCAGCCACTGGACGACTTGGTCGAACGAAAATTGGCCCATTCGCTGAGATTGGCCTTGGCCAAGATCACGGCGCCGGCGGCGCGCAGCTTTGCGGCCACGACCGCGTCCGTAGGCGCGTGCCAGCCCTCCAAAGCCAGCGAACCCGCTGTCGTCATCATCTTGTCGCCGGTGTTGATGTTGTCCTTTAACACCATCGGCACGCCGTGCAACGGTCCGCGCGGGCCTTGCAGCCTTCGTTCTTTGTCCAAAGCCGCGGCGATCTCCAGCGCGTCAGGATTGACTTCGATTATCGAGCGCAGCGTCGGCCCCGCTCGATCGATCTCATTGATGCGCTGCAGATAGAGCTTTGTCAGCCACTCTGAGCTGAACTGCCTCGAACTTAGGGAGTCTTGAACCTCAGTAACCGTCGCCTCGAGCATGCCGTCACCCCGCTTTATCTGTTTTCTGTTCCCCTACCTTAGGTGCGCGGATGCCAAGATTCAATTGACGCCTCGAAGGGGTCCGTCCGCTTGATCTGAAATTGGTACCAGCAGGTGAACATGAACCATTGCCAGGCCTCCCTGGCGACCCGCTTGCGCCCAGAGTGCGAGTTTTTCTCCAGCCAGGCCAGGTACTCACGTTTGATGACGCCATCGTCAACCAGGACCTCAAGGCTTGGGATCACCATCTCTTGGAGCCAGTCCGGCAGCGGCGTACCGGGAAAGCCACGATGTTCGCGCTGCTTGAAGTCGATCCCCAGTTGATCACCGAAGCTAGCTTGGAGCAGGAGCCTATCCTCACCCGACTCCAAACCGCGATGATTCGGCGGCACCGAGACGATGAATGAAGCGATCTGGGTGTCGAGGTATGGTGTCCGCTCATCGCAGCCCACAAGCGGCGGAATGTGCGGAATGTACTGGTAGAAGAGGCTAGTCCGGTTCAGGGCGGCACGCAGACGCAGCGCCAGCGACAACGCCGGCACATCCTCTAATCCCTCAAGCAGGTCCCGGTTCGCCAGGGCTGCCTCGTCCCAGCCACTCAAATCAGCCGGTTGCGCCAGGGCTCGGTTCATTTGCTCCGCATTAATGTAGTCTGGTGCGCCAAGCAGGACTCGCAGTGCCTCGTCCCGGGATTCGGCTAGGGCGGGCTGAAGCCGTCCATCGTTCTTCATCCGCCGCACGCGCTCCAAGGCGAATAAGGGCGTACCGCCATTCAGAATCGAGTTGAAACCGGCCTCCGACGCCGCCTGGATTAGGAGGTACTCGCCGATCACTCGCGATCCCCGACTCGAAGGGCTCGTCCATTTGGCGCATCAATCGCGACATCAGTTCTGGGGTGACCTCGGCCTTCGCATCCACCAGCAACGTGCGTTGGGGCGAGTTCAGGGCTTTCGCCACGCGTTCCGCCCACTGAATTTCATACTCGCTTTCGTGGTCTTTGAATGCCAAAGTCAAGGCCAATGTTTCGGAGACGCCGTTTTCCTTCAGGGCAGCCAAAATCACTGAGGAATCAATACCACCGCTAAGGAGTACACCGACGCCGGACACATCGTCGACAGCCTGCTCAGTGGCTCGCAGGATTTCGGTGTGCGCACGTTTCACCCAATGTTCTATATCCTCAGGACCGCTTTCCGGACTGGCTCGCCAGTAACGGCTTGTTTGCGTTTCTTCTGAGGCATAGATCCGGCACTCAGCGGCGCGGAGTTTGCGGACGTTTCTGGCCGGTGTCAACGGCGCCGGCGTTGTGCTGATGCCCAAGTAGAGTGCCAAACCTCGCTGATCCAGACCCCGCGGCACAGCAGGATGCGCCAGCACTCCCTTGAGTTCGGTGGAAAACACCAGCAGGCCGAGCTCCGGAGCCTCATAGTAATAGACCAGTTTGTGGTCCATAGGGTCGCTGCTCAGATACAGCACTTTGCGACTTCGGTCCCAGAGAAACAGGCTGAAGACACCATCCAGCGCGGCTGGGAACCGTTGCGCGTTCTCTTCGAAGCTTGCGACGACTGCACCGGCATGTGGGCTCTTAAAAGCCGACGCTCGGTCCCGCAGGTGCGAGTCCGTGTCATAAATGTCTCCGTCCTCCGCCGCTACGAAGGCGTCGTCCTCTTGCCAGGATGGAACGTCCTTGCGCTGAGCAAATGTGGCAGTGTGGCAGTAGCCCAGGGCTACTCCTTCGGCCGGATCCACGAATGTCTCGCGTCCATCCCGGGCTCGATGGCCGCTGACGCTCATCATTACCTCGAGCGCTTCCGCTGAAGCCACGTCGGGATTATCTCTACTCAGGATGCCGCAAATCAGGCTCAACCAATTTCTCTCTTTTTGTGCTTTGGGACAATTGTCCCGGACTAAGAGTTTATGACACTTACCGCGTCAGACCAGGATCTTCGCCCGCAACCCAAGCCACGATGAAAAACCGCAAAACATCATTGACACCCCAGCTATCATTCTTCTAAGTCATTGCCAAAGACACCTGCTGGACGGCACCTGATATGACACAGATTGGAGAGATCATTTCATGACCATCGCTTACCGCAATGAAGAAATGCGCCAAATGGTAAATCATGAAAATGGCACCGTCGACCGCCGGATTTTCAATGATCAGGAAATATACGAACTAGAACTGGAGCGTATTTTCGCGCGCGCCTGGAACTTCATGGCCCACGATTCGCAAATGCCCAATCCGGGCGACTTCTTCATGACCTTCATCGGCGAAGATCGCGTGATCTGTGTTCGTGACAACGTCGGCAATCCTCAGGTGCTTGTAAACACCTGCCGGCATCGAGGCAACGCCGTCTGCCGGGCCGAAGAAGGCCACGCGACATCGTTCATGTGCACCTACCACGGCTGGACCTACGATCTAAAAGGTGATCTTGTAGGAGTACCCGGCTTCAAAGAGGTCTACCACGAGGAACTCGACCGCGAAAACTGGGGGCTGATCAAGGCTGCACAGGTGGGCACCTACAAGGGTTTTATTTTCGCCTGCATGGATGCGGAGGCCCCGGACCTCAATGACTTCCTCGGCGAAGTCGGCCGGATGAGCATCGACTTCATTGCCGAGCGAGGTAACATCGCCGCTGTCCCCGGCATCAGCAAGTACACAATCCCCTGCAATTGGAAGTTCGCCGCCGACAATGTCTGGGACTACTACCACGGCATCACCCACTCGTCGGCCGGGATGTCCGGTTACATGAGCGGCGGCAATCGCAATCGCACAATGACACCAGGATCCCTCTTCACCCGGCCCCAGATAACCATGCTCGGCGAGTACGGCCACGCTATCGGCGGACCCTCCTACAACGAAGCGACCGCGGAGACCACCAGTCACTCCGCCTTTAGCGAGGACTGGCGCAAGCGGCCCGAAGCCCGACAGGCGCTTGGCCCAGCCGGACTCAAAATCCACGGCCACCCCCACGTCTTCCCCAACTTCTGGGTCACTCAGTTCGCGCAGATCAGCTTGCGAATTCCCAAGGGACCCGATTCCACTGAGATTTGGTGGTGGACCTTTATCGAAACTGACGTGCCCAGGGAAACGTTTAAGGCCCAACAGCTCCGCTCCACCCACACTTTCGGCGCCGCCGGAATGCTGGAGCAGGACGATGGCGAAAACTGGGGCCAGAGCACGATGGGCTCCAAAGGGATAGCCAGCGGCCGCTACCCTTTGAATTACTCCATGAATCTTGGACGCGGAGAAGTAATCGACGACGAACTCGGCCCGCCGCGCATCGAAACAGATGCGGTCACCGAGCACCCTCAGCTATGGCACTACCGCGCCTGGGCTGACTGGATGGCGGCCGAGAGTTGGCCTGACCTCGAGGCCAACCACACACCGGTACCGCGAGACATGGTCTAGCCCGCAGAGCGGCAGCCACCGCCATCGTCGAAGAAGCAACCGCCGCGGAGTCGGAAAGCTACGCGGCGTTTCTTTTCGTTCTGGGCTGCGGCTCGCCTGGCCAAGTCACGTCTTAGAGCCGGATTGGTTCCGCTCCATCTGGTCTCCTCTAACGTTGAACCGTAGACAAGCTCTACCGCTGGTTCGACACACCGCCATTCGACAGCCCGAGCGCTGAACTCATTTGGCGTGCGCACAAGGTGTAGCTCTCGGGAGCGCAGGTTCGTTGCTAACCGCGCGGCAGCTCAAAACGCCTGGGCCGGTGGCGCCCCCGGTATCAGCTTCGAGTGCAGCTCGGCGTGCAGCAGCCGCGCTACCTCCTCTATTGTCTCGATACCGTATTCCTTGCTCGGCTGCCGCGACGTCAGTACCGCTATCGCGTATGCCTGATGCCCGTCCCTCGGCAGGATCAGAGCAGCACTGTGTACCCGCCAGCCAATGCTTTCTGGAAACCAGCCGTTTTTCAAGCCAACGATTGCTCCTAAACCCGTGTGGCTTTCCGCTTGGGTCACGCCCCATGACTGGGCCGGATCAACGCCCTGCAGCAGGTCAAGGGCGAGTGTCCGCATCTCGCTGCTCAGAAGGCCGGCACTAGGAGCGGACCCAAGCATGCCAAATAGTCGAGCGACCGCAGTTGCCGTGCCCAGGCTTGAGCCCCAGTCATCGGTGCGGTCACCAAATATCTCCTCAATGCCGATCGAAAGTAGATAACGCTCCACGGCTGGTCCCCCGCCGATCTCCTGCCAGAGAACAGAGGCCGAATCGTTATCACTGACTGTGATCATCGCCGTCATCAAGGCGAGCTCCTCGTCGCTGAGATCTCTTCCAGACTCAACAGCCCCGGCCATCACCGCCAACATGATCGGCACCTTTGTAATGCTGGCCAGCCGAAATCTCTCGTCGCCGCGCCAGGAGTAGATCACCGTTCCGGAAGAACCCGGGGTGAAGGACACGAGGACTGCTACAGCGACATCACCTTCGCGACCTTCGATGTAATCGACAACCGCGTCGGAAAGCTCCCGGATGGAGGGTTCCTCCAACTCCGGCTCGGCTAATACGACTTCTGGCGTCCCTGTAGCGGCAAAAGTGGCCGTGGCGGCAACTGGCGAAACGATAGTCTCAGTGGCGCCCAAATCTCTGCCGTCCTCCGCCCGGCAGGCCGCCACGCCAAGCAGTAAGAGAAGACCGGCGCCAATAATTCGATAGTGTCTCATCGGGTCACGCCTCCCGATCCTTGTCCTGAACCTGTTCCAGGGCGAAATCGCCTATGAACATATAAACGCGGCTCAACAAAAAAAGACACACCGTTGAAACGACAAGGCCTGTCCTTTTCAAAAAGGACAGGCCTTGTTGTTTCGACTTGCAATCGCCGTTGCTTCGGTCAGGCGTTGACCACCCGCCTCTGAATCTGCAGAAACGCGATGTTTAGCACGCCGGCAAGGCTAAGCCCCAGCACGATCAACAGCGCGCCCGCCAACCGGTTGAAGATGTCATCACGCAGGATGGTGCCAATCAGTCCAACCGAAGCACCCAGCACGATAAAGATCACGCTAAAGCCCACCACAAATGCCAGTGAATGCGCGAATGGCGATCGTGGCGACGCCAGTTTTCCTTCTCCATCGACTGATGAACCAGTGATGTAGAGCATGTAAACCGGCACCATCGGCAAAACACAGGGCGAGAAAACCGAGACGATGCCCGCCCCGAAGGCAACGCCAAGCCCTATTAGTCCCAGGCTCGCGGTACCGCTGACCTGATCAACTTCTATAAAAGTAAAGACCGAATTTAAGTTGATCAGGGAGTTCGTAAAGATCAGGATGCCAATAACGATAATCAAAACACCGCTGAAAAACGATATTCCTTCCAGGAATGGATTGAGCAGCTTGAATATCCGCCGGGCAGCGCCAAAAAACAGACCCATGGCCAGAAACGGGATCGAAAAGCCAGCGGTATAGGCTGAAAGCAGGATCGTCGCCTCCGCCACGCCGGCCTGAGTTGACGCGAGGCCAAGGATCGCGCCAAGCACAGGTCCGACGCAGGGTGTCCAGCCCATGGCAAAGGCCGAACCGACTCCAACCGAGCGTAGATATCCGGGTGATGCGTTTTGTCCGATCATGACTTTTTCTCTTATAGGCCCGGTTTCGTGGCCGGGGCCTGCTATCCATTATGTAACCAACCGGCAGATCCTGCGAGGCACGGCCTGGCGGAGCCGGCCGTGCGGAGCCTCAGGGGGCAGATGGAATCAGCTCCCCGCAGTCTGCCGCTCGTTCGCCGCTTGCTCATGCAGGAATTGCCGCACCATCAGCAGTGCCTCGGCGCCTTCGCCAGCGGCGCTGACCAGTTGCTTGGTGCTGCCAGAGCGAACATCGCCGGCAGCGAAGACTCCCGGCAGCGAAGTCTGCAGCGATTCATCGGTCTTAATAAATCCGCCAGCTTCCAATTCAACGGCGCCGTCGAGAAACTCAACGTTCGGCCGCATGCCAATGAAGATAAATGCTCCGGACGCTTCCACCTGGCTGACTTCGCCCGTGCCGCGGTCGCGCGTAAGGATGGTGCTGAGCTTGCCGTCACCCTGAAACTCCAGCACCTCCGTATTAGTCAGCACTGTGAATTTCGGGTTGGAGTGAATCTGGTCCTGGAGCAGCCTACTCGCCTTCAACTCCGGCATGAACTCGATCAAGGGGATGTGATCAACGAACTGTGACAGGAACAGTCCCTCTTCGACACCCGAGTTCCCACCACCCACTACCACCAACTCCTTGGCACCCTTGTAGAACGGCCCGTCACAGGTGGCGCAAAAGTGAATGCCGGCGCCGAGGTGGTCATCCTCGCCGGGAACACCGAGGCGCCGATAGGTCGAACCTGATGCCAGAATAATCGCGGCGGCACTGTAGTCCTCGCCGGTCGTCGTGGTCACAATCGTCTTGTCTCTTTGCCGCTCAATCGAAGCTACCGAGACCGCCGACAAGAGCTCAACACCGTATCGCTTGGCCTGGCCGACAAAGCGCCCGGCCAAATCGCGTCCCTCGACGCCCTCCGGGAAGCCCGGATAGTTGTCGATGCGTTCAGTAATTGCGGCCTGGCCGCCCAGACCGCCCTTGTCTATCACCAAGCAGTCCAGGCCTTCGCGAGCGCCGTAGATCGCCGCCGTCAGGCCGGTCGGGCCACCACCGATCACAATCAAATCGTAATAGTCCTGCTTTGCCTTGAGAACGCGGCCCAGCTTGCGCGCCAGTTCGTCATTGCTCGGCTCGACCAGCTGAGAACCATCGGCGAAAACGACGGTTAGAATGATCTGCTTACCGCCGTTCCGCTCTCTGACGTAGCCTGCCGCCTCCTCATCGTGATCGATGTCGAACCAGTCGAATTCGATCGCCAAGTCCGTCAGCAACTGCTTTGACTGCCGGCAATCCGGGCACCACGGCGCGCCGTAAACTTTGATTTCTGCCATTGTTTTTCCTCCCTGAGTTAGTTTTTTATCGCCGTCTGCCCGAAGGTCAGGCAGCCACCGCCCGTCGAATCGCCAGGCTTGGCGATGCCGCACCCACCACCGATCGGCCGCACTGAATGCAAATCCATTGCTGCTCGTCATCCTGTGTTTCCAAATAGGCGTCGCCTCCACAGCGAGTGCAGGCCTTGGGTCGAAATGCTGTTCTTCGTTGGGCCATGTCTGAAGCCTTCCCTTCTTGTCTATCCATACCCCCAGGGGGTATACAGGAATAGTGAGGCCTAGGTGGCCGCAGTTGAGTGACGCAGATCACAATGGCTGGAATTGTCGAGGAATTTTCTGCGAATCTCCTGGAACATTCCACGCGGTTAGAGAATCGCAGCATTCCGGCCGGTAAACCGTTCGAGCCCCAGGCGGGGGAGGATCCGCCTGGGGCTCTGGGTAGTTTTTTCGGCCGTATTCGATTTTGAAGGGGAACTCAGGCTGCGAGGGGAGACTCGCGAGCCATGTGCAACAGCCATTCAGGATCATCCTGTGGCTTGGTTTTCAGTCCATACCAATAGACACCTTCCCTATCGGACGCTAGGCCACGCCTGACAACCATTTCCCGGATCACCATTAGTCCGAGGTTGGGATCGTCGCTGACATGGACCCAACTGACATCCTCCGGCAACGAATCCTCTTCGCAAATCTTGGCGAAGACCTCGTTGCGCTCGCTACTAAAATAGATTCCGTTTGTATCCACCACCGCAACCATCACCACTCCGTTTCTCGCTCTTGCCGGCTTTCAAATCCAAGCTGGCGTTCGTGAGCGTCTATTGAACCTCAAGAAGCGCACCACCGGTCCCTGGCAAGCGATTCCCTGAGAGTGGATACCCTGAGAGCTAGGACCCTCGTGAACATCCTCTGAATCTAGTTTCTGCCCTTGTCGTGTGCCCACCTGTGACGGCGGTCACCCTGCAGGGATTTTGCCCTGATTTGGTCCCCAACCTGCTTAACCTGCTTGGACAACGGCGGGTGAACTCCGGAGTCACAAAAAAGACTCGGTGGAAATCCACCCGTACCACATGCGCTTCGGAAACCGTTCCTAGGCTGTCTGGCTCTTTCATCTGCCAACTCTCTGATTCGCAAGGCCTGGAATTGGGTTACTTTTAGGATTGTCATGAGGCTGAAGGCAATCGACGCCAGGTAGAGCCCTACTCTGAACCGCCTTGGGCCTTCCAACCAAGTTCGTCCAGGTTTGGGCCTGGCCTACCAGACCGGAAAGCCCCGCTGCCAACCACCGAGCCAAAGGCGCAGTAAAAGCCCGCGTAGCGGGCGACCCTTGGGCCGCGTTTATCATTTACAATCAGCATCGCGAGTAAATATCAAGTCGGAAGGTTCACTAAGAAGGGGTACGACCATGACCATCGCCGACCGCCACGCCGAGATGCGCGGACTCGTGGACCCGGAAACGGCCGCGGTCGACCGCCGCATCTTCTCCGACCAGGAAATTTACGAGATGGAGCTCGAGCAGATCTTCGCCCGCGCCTGGAACTTTATCTGCCACGAGTCCCAGATCCCCAATCCGCGCGATTTCTTCATGACCTTCATCGGCGAAGACCGCGTCATCTGCGTGCGGGACACTGAAGGAAATCCTCAAGTGCTGGTGAATACTTGCCGCCACCGTGGCAACGCCGTCTGCCGCGCCGAAGAAGGCCACGCCACTTCGTTTATGTGCACTTACCACGGCTGGACCTACGATCTAAAGGGTAGTCTGGTTGGCGTTCCCGGGTTCAAGGAGGTGTACCACGAGGAACTCGACCGCGAGAACTGGGGACTGATAAAGGCCAACGCGGTCTCCTACAACGGCTTTGTCTTCGCCTGCTTCGACCCCGAAGCACCCGAGCTTTACGACTACCTCTGTGAAGTCGGGCGCTTAAGCCTCGACTACCTTGCCGTACGCGGCGAAATGCAAGTGGTTGGCGGCGTGCAGAAGTACACAATCCCCTGCAACTGGAAGCTTGCGGCCGATAACGTCTGGGACTACTACCACACCACCACCACCCACGCCTCATCGATTGCCGCGCGTCCCACCGGCAACCGCAACGGAATGAGCACGCTTCAGGACCCCAAACGCTTCACACAGCCCCATGTCGTCGTCCTCGGCGAGTACGGTCATGCCATCAGCGGCTACCATGTCACGCCGGAATCTGACTCACTCGGCGCCATCAACGCTCGCAACGACGCCTGGCGCGAGACTCCGGAAGCCAAACGCGTTCTCGGGCCCGTGGGAGGCAGCCACGCCGGTCACCCTCACGTCTTTCCCAATATGTGGATAACCGGCAACCAAATCAGCATGCGCTTTCCCAAAGGCCCCACTACGACCGAAATCTGGTGGTTCACTCTTCTCCAAAAGGAGCTTTCTCCGGAGGAGAGGAAAACCAAGATCGAGGGAGCCAACCGCGCCTTTGGACCGGCGGGCATGCTGGAGCAGGAGGACGGCGAAAACTGGGGCGAAAGTACAAAAGGCGCTGTCGGAACCATCAGCCGCCGCTGGCCGCTCAATTACTCAATGAACCTCGGTCTGGGCACGGTGATCGATGACGAGACCGGGCCGCCCCACATGGAGACTCGCATCAACGAGCACGCCCAGCTTTGGCTCTACCGCGCCTGGGCCGACTGGATGGGCGCCGACGGTTGGGCCCAACTCAAGGCTGACCACACCCCGGTCCCCCGCGATACCGTTTAGATCAACTCGCCCTCCACGCGGGTAACGGGCCAAGGAATCAGGCCCTTCGCGTCGCCGTGCACCCGGCTGCTCGGTTTCCATACGACCGTCCACTGAGCAACCCAAAAGCCAATAACCCATAGTTGCGATTTATCCCACCATTACTATTGACTTTTTCTGCCACGGAGGCCAAGAAGCTGCTCGCCGCGTCTGACTTCGACCTCGACCGCGAATATGACCTCATGGCCAGCACTCCCGGTTCCGCTACCGACCTCTCGGCCCAAATCTGGCAGCAGCAGATTGGACGCGCCGACATCAAGACCGCGATCACCAACGTCACCGGTGGCGCCCAGCTCTTCCAGCGCTGGACCGACAACGACTGGGAGTTGATGATCCAGGGCTCTCCCGGCACCGATACCCCCGGCCAGGCCCTGCGCAACCAGCACTCCGACGGCTGGTCCGACGTCTACTGGCGCTTCGCCCTCCGCGACCCGGAGATCGATGCCTTGATCGAGAAATCGGAATCGACCATCGATTTCGAGGAAAACCTCAGACTGGTCACCGAGTGCCAGATGCTCTGCATCGAGCGCAAGACCAGCTCATACCAGATCATGACCGAGGGCTACAATTGGTTGCTCTCCGGCCGGGTCCAGAACCACGAGCTAACCGCCGTCTACCCCCACTACTTCAACGAGATCTGGCTCAAGGACGACTAAGCCAGTCCCCCAGAAACACAAAGGGCCCGCTGCCTGAGCAGCGGGCCCTTTTACTTTTGTACTTCAGTAGCCTTGTGACTCACTCACCCACGGGGTCAAGCCACACCAGAAGCCGACCACCGTTCTGCGGCGCATCCGCCAGAGCGACGCCGACCGCATCGCCCTCCTTGAGCGTCGCCAGGTCCACGCCAAAGTCGCTGCCCGGAACCAGCTGCGCGTCTATAGTCCCACCATCATCGGTCGAAAATCGGACCAGGTTTGGGCTTGCGTCAAGGAAACGAGCCAAGATCTGAACCTTGGGCGCCCAGAGTGCGACACGGCCGCTGGCGTCCGTGCGAACTTCGTAGGTCGCCTCGCCAAGCGACAACAAGACGCGAAATCCCTCAACCAGAGCCTCGGTGCAGGCCTGGCCCACGCGAGTCAGGTCGAGACACCCGTTTGTCCAAGTCACCGCCTCGACCGATACCACGCCAATCGAAGGCCTATCCCCAACCGGACCCAGCCAGAGCGCCAGCGCGCCTATAGCGCCAAAACTGCCGGCCTGGTTTCACCGCTCGGAGTGGCCGTCAAATCAGGCACCGGCGTAACCGTAGGCGCGATCGTCACGCTGACGGTCGGAATAGCCGTGGCCGGTCTCGTGGTTGCTGAGGCGGTGGGCGTAAGGGATGCATTTCCGTCATCGCCGCCACTACAGGCCAAAAGCGCGACCCCACAAGCCACCAGCCCAGCGAACTTCCATTGAATAATCTTCCCAAGGTTCCGAATTGCTCTTTCCCTCGCTTTAATGAACTCTAATTCGAATCATAGCTCAGCACCCAAGGCCGGGCTGAAAGAACAGGGCAAGAAGTACATAGAGCCAGCGCGGCCACGCAATTCGACCTGAGCCTGATCCCTATCACCGTCGCGTAACACGGGCTTCGTAGCGGCCAACTGGTCCACGGAAGGTTAGGCAGGAAGAAAACCCGGGTTGGCGACGCGCTTCTCTGAGGAACGCAATTCGCATGACCCATAGACAGCCCGTTCCCTGGCCATTCTCTCGTTGAAACCAGGTAAGCTCTTGCCTAGATGAAACCGAAGACAATTCTTCCGTTAGCGGCCGCGAGCCTCATGGCTCTATTCATCGTTGCCGTTATTCTCCTGGCCGACACCGCCAGCCTGGGGATCCTCCGCCGAACTTCATCCTTCCCGTATGGGGATAAGGTTGGACACTTTGTCCTATACGGGCTGCTAAGCCTTCTCCTCAGTCTGGCCATCCTGCGATTGATGCCCCAACAACCGGCCAAACGTCTCGTTGTTCTCACAAGTTTCGTGCTTGGCCTGATGATCGCGGCTGAAGAGTTGTCTCAGGTCTGGCTGCCATCGCGATCGGCAGACTGGGTCGATCTCGTCGCAAGCTTCGCCGGCGTTGCCTTTTCTTCGGCCATCGTCCTCAGATGGGCTTATCACGGGCACCAAAGAATTCACTCGTGATTGGAACTCATTTAGCCGCAGCCATTCTCCAAGAGCGTCCGATTGTCGTCCACACCTCGATGTGCCCAATGCCGGCCCAAGTTGAAGGAGCGCAGGTCCTTCTCTGGTGCCGACCATTTCATCAGAAGATTCTGTGAAAGAACGCAGCGATCCTGTTGTGAAAGATTTCCCAGCCGATCAATTAGGGACGGCACGCCATCGGCGCTTAGAGTGGCAGCGTATTCGGCATCGAAAGATCTTCCTGATTCAATCCGGCTCGTGTTCGTCCTTGCGATCAACCCATCCGGATTGAGCGCATTGACCGTCCCCAGGATTACGACCGCAGAAACAACCGCACCGCTCAGAAATAAATCCCTTCCCGGACCAATCACACAGATAAGAAACCAGACAAAGGCACTCATTAGCCAAACAAGAACCACTGCCACATAGAACCGGAGTTCTGTTAAGCCCAAGGCATCCACGTAAATGTCAAGGCGCTGCCAGGCAGAGGCCATCACAACAAACAAGAGACCAATCAGCGCGAGCGCGATTAAACTGAACAGGATGTTGGAGAGTCGATCCCTTCGCGTCGACCAGTTGGCCGCTAGCAATAATGGCAACAGCAGACTCGAAGCGATTACCAATTCGAAGAAACCGCGGCGGGCGTATTGAGAATAAACCAGGTCCAAAGATTCCAAAACTACGTCCGCACCGCCAAACAGATAGCGTAGCTGTACGAGGACGAAGCCCAGAAAAAGCAATGTCAGTGGCACCAGGACAACAGCAATTTCAACCACGCGAAGCCTGTGAGCCTCTGGCAGATCGGCGTGCAGATCGTCCGGCACTTCAACAACCACTCCCGCCCAGATACTGGCGACAGCAACCCAAAAGCCGGCCATGAGGTAGAGGAGGTGGACAAGAAGATCCTGAAGATTGATGCTGACGAGGCTCTTCACCTTCGCCTCAAAGACCGCGTCGGCGGCGATGAACAGTCCGCCGAAGACCACGAGGATTGGTACGGCCACAAGGAAGGCTCGCCCCGCCATAAACAGGTCGTCCTTAAGCCTCCCCGCAACCGCGTCTTGCCACCTCAGCGCGACTACTAATCGATATGCACCTACGCCAAGGGATGCCACCCCGGCCGCCAGAGCCAACAGGAGGGGCAGAGGCCCAAGTCGCCGCAAGCCTAGTCGTGGGGGTAGAGCAAGCGCCAGCAGCAACAACCCCAAAGCGGCGGCCAAATTGAACCCCTGGAGAATTGGTGAAGCGCGCAATGCTACCAAGATTGAAAATCCTAGCGATACTGAAAAGAGGAGCAAGCGCCGGCGATCAATTTCGCCACCAATACGGGCCGAACAAAAAGCAATACCCACTACCAAGGCGAGGTGCCAGATGGCGACGTTGATGCCGAGTTGAGCGCGATTGAAGAGTAGGTCGGCAAGTACAGCCATAACTACCGCCGCGGTTATCATCACCAGCGCCGCGCTTCGCGAAAGGTCGAAAGGACCGAGGCTCAAACGGGCAACCCGGAGAAGCTGCTCAGGGTTCGAAAAAAGCTGTCTTTCGGATGCTGCCTCCATCCTTAAGACCGGCCCGTGATCGACTGCATGCCATCAACGCCACCAGCGCCGTCGACTCGACCAAACCTTCTGTCACGCTTGTGAAAATCCTCTACGGCAACGGCGAGCGCCTGCCCATCGAAATCTGGCCAGAGGATCGGCGAAAAGTACAACTCCGCATAGGCGCTTTCCCAAAGCAGAAAATCACTGAGCCGCTGTTCGCCCACAGCGCGAATCAGCAGGTCAACTTCCGGCGTTTCTCCACGACCACAACCCGAAACTAACTGAGAAAAGGCAGCCTGGGTAAGGTCAGGCACGCCCTCACAGGTCCTTGCGGCGCTTAGAATCGCCTCCCTCGAGGAATAGTCGAGAGCAATACGAAATCGCCAATCAGAACATTCCGCCGTCAGACCCTCCGCTTCCTCGATTGCCCGCAGGACATCTCTTGGCAAACGATCCCGACGTCCGATTACGCTCAGCCGCATACCGTGGGCTTTGAACGATTGCATCTCAGACTGAAGCCGCGTTTTCAACAGGCTGAGGAGTGCACGCACCTCTGCTTCCGGTCGATGCAAGTTGTCTGAAGACAGCGCGAAAACAGTTAGGACCCTGATATTGAGTCGCGGAGCCGCGTCTAGGACTCTTTAGAGAGCCTTCGCCCCTTCCCGATGGCCAGCGGTTCGCGGCAAGCCTCGATTGGCTGCCCAGCGTCCGTTGCCGTCCATGATTATGGCAACATGAAGTCCTTCTTCATTCACCATCTGAGGCAAAGTACTTTGTTCCACAGAGTCTTCCTTCAAAAAAGCGCTAGCGGCCGCTTCTCATACTGTTCAATAACCGGTCCATCTGTTCGAGATAGCGCGCAAGAGCCCCGCGGCCCGCTTCTGTCAGCTCATATTCGGTGCGAGGCAGACGGCCTTCAAAACGCTTGGATGCCTTGATGTAACCTGCTTCTTCTAGCTTGCGAGTATGGGCACTTAAGTTACCGTCCGTGGCCTTCAGTATTCCCTTCAGTTCGACAAAACTCAGGCGCTCGCTTGCCGCTAGAGCTCCAACAATGCCGAGACGGGTTCGTTCGTGGATCACCGCCTCAAGATCCTGAGGCCGGGCGGCGGCGGGGCTTTCCACTTCGGAGGAATCCGCCGTTGCTTGGTCAGAATCGGCAACTGACCGGCGAGAGCGACGCAGCGCCCGTTGCTCAGCCGCCATAACGCCTCGCAATGATAAAACCGAACGCAAGGTGCAGCCCGCCGAACCCGAAACCGAGGATGACATCACCCCAGCCAGATGGTCCAAACAAAGCAAGTGCTCCCGCGGCCATAAAGCAGGCGCCAAGAATCGGGACCACGCGAATCGAATAAGCGCCGGCAGCTACAAAGGCAGCCCCGTAGAGAAGCAGCCACGTCCCGGGCAACTCTGAGACTAACCCTTCCCTCTGTAGCACGACGGTTAGCAGCGCCCCGGCAAGAAGCGGCGGTAGAAGTCCGAGATTGAACTTCTTGGTTGGACCGGATCGCAAAGGTATACCCGTCACGGTGGTCTTGTGAATGATCGAAAGTAAAGCGATGCATAGCGCCACGCCCGCTTCGCCAGCCCAAACCCGAAGCCAGGCTGTTTCTGAAGACTGGGCTGCGCCCAGGCCGGCCGCAACAATTGCCGTGACGCCAATCAAAGCCATTCCCCAACCGGGAACATCCGTGAATCGTCCGGATCCCTCCATCGTTTCACGGATAAAGCGGAGGTCTTCAGCCGCGCTGAAATCCACCGCTACCGGACGGGGTCGTTCAGGCCCTCGATCCTTTCGGCGCGTAAGCATCCACCAATATTAGACATAAACTCTTCTCTGTCAAGTACTTTGCAAAACAAAGGCAGGTTGGTGCGACGCCCTGCTGTTTCCCTCAATCGCCGCAATACCCACCCTAATAGGTCTCGCCGTGGCCACTGGCGGTCCGAAAGAGATTGGCCCGGGACGACCGAAGACCTGCGAACCTGGATTCTCTCCAGCGTATCGAAGAGAAATACCCCGATCCGGCAGCCAGGCACCAAAAACCGGTCACCTTCGTTGCCTAACTGCCACCGTTCCCCCTACCCTCAGGAGCGATGCGGATCGTTGCCTGGAACATCAGAGCCGGTGGTGGTGCCCGGGTTGACGGCATCCATGCCCAAATCCAACGCTGGCAGCCGGACATCGTTTGTCTCTGCGAGTATCGCGCCACGCCCCCGAGTCTCCATCTGGCCGAAGCACTGGCAAACCTCGGTCTTAGCCACCAGGAGACGACCACCACCGGCGCTGCGCCGGCACGAAACGGACTACTTCTGGGCTCGCGCTGGCCGATCCAACGCCTCAGACTGCGCAACGGACCCTCAGAACCGGGACGCTGGCTGGCCGTCCAGGTCCACGCTGATCGACCCTTCGTCCTCGGACAAATGCACATCCCCAACCTGGCCACCGGCCGCAAGCCAACCTTTCAGGAAGCCATTGAAACGCTGGCCTCGCGCTGGCGCCGCGGCCCGGCCATCTTTCTCGGCGACACCAACTGCGGCTGGCCTGGTATCGACGAAGAGCGTCCCGTTTTTAGCCCCGAAACCAAACGCTGGCTGGACTCTCTCGCCGCACTTGGCTGGCGGGACGCCTTTCGCTATCTCAAGGGCGAGGAGCGCTTCTACACCTGGTACTCACCCAACCGTGGCAACGGCTTTCGCCTCGACCAGGCTTTCATAAATCGAAAAATCATTGGCCGGCTCCAAGACGCCGGCTACGCCTGGGGCATCCCCGAAGCAGAGGCCTCATCGCGCCGGGATGCCCTCAGCGACCATGCCGCCCTTCTCCTTGACCTCGACTGATGGCTCACAGGCGCCAGTAGCGGCTCGGCGGACGGTCAAGATTTTGGCAGGAATTCGGCCATCTCTACATGAATGCCGCAATCAAGCCGGCGATTATCCCGGCTGTCGCCGCCACTATCACCAGCATGCTGGCAGGGCCACGATAGTCACGCGGCAGCGGGCGCAGCAGATCTGCCATCCTTCCCGCTACTTCCATCGGCGGCGCCGAGAGCACCAGGTCACGATGTGCTTGAGGTCCGGCTCTGTCCATAGTTTCCTTGACGTAGCCAATCGCACGCATCACCTGGGGGACCATCGAGACGCTTTGGCGCTTGGCAAGTGTGCTCCCTCCGGACACGGTAGCCAGTGCTCGCCCAATCGCCGACTCGTCGCGTGCCCAAAGGCTGCGGAACAATACCTCTCCGCTGCTGTCGATCAGGTAGGCCGTGTTCGGTTTGGCATCCAGTTCCTTGTGCAAGCTTCCGTCTATGTCATCGACGACCACGGGCCAGGGTATGTCGTAAAGCTCTCGCAGTCCTCTCGCGTGTTCGATTTTCTCCGCCGACGTACCCGGCTGCGGCACGTTCTCTCCCGGGTGAGCCTCTCGGACATTGAGCGTGACGAAGTCAACTTCGGCGCCGAATTCCCGAAAGAGTCGCATCAATGTCGGCATCGAGCTGGCCGTCATCGGGCAAGTCAGCGACCCGGTCACAAGCAGGATAGGCTTGTTCGTGCCCAGTTCATTCACCGAGGTCTGATTCCCGTCCAGCCCGAAGATTGTCGAATTCGGAATCTTCTGGCCTGGTTTGAGGGCGGCCCCGCTGTATCGCATGTCTCGCAGGAGAAGCGGGACCGTAAAGTGCTTATAGCGATAGCCGTCTTCAGCCTGGCCGGCTTCAATCTGAGTAACCAAAGTTTCCTTCACCTTTAACCCCTTTGTTTCTTGCTCTGAGATCTGTCTATCCGCTGTTTCAAGGCACGGGTTCGGATGCTGCTGGATCAAAACTCGCGGTTTTGAGAATCACCAAGGTCTCACGGAGTTCGCTGTCACGGTAGAAGGTGACGCTGAGAGCGGCGCCTCTGTCGTACTCCGATAGGATCTGCAGCAAATCGCCGCTGTTTCTAACAGGTTTGCCAGATACCTCGATGATGATGTCGAATGCTTCTAGTCCTGCTGTGGCCGCAGGCGAGTTGGGTTCAACCACCCTGATCGCGGCGCCGGTTCTGGTAGGCAGCGAAAAACTAGCTGCTGCTTGCGGCGTAACGTCGATCAGGATTGCACCGAGAAAAGCCCGCTGCACTTTGCCATGAGACAGGAGTTCTTCGACGATCGACTTTGCCAGGTCTATGGAGATAGCGAAGCCAATGTCGGCAGTGCCGTCGATTACGGCAGTGTTGATGCCTATCACCCGGGCAAATTCATCCACAAGCGGTCCGCCGCTGTTCCCCGGGTTAATGCTTGCGTCAGTCTGAATTGCTCCACCGATCGAGGAGGGCTGAAGCCGAATCGCCCTGTTCTTGGCGCTGACAACACCACGGATCACGCTGGGCTCACCTGCGAGACCAAGGGCGTGCCCAATCGCCACGACGTTGGCTCCGACTTCAAGGCTCCCTGAGTCACCTAAAGTAGCTGAGCTCAGTCCGGACGCGTCAATTCTGATCAGCGCCAGGTCTGTCGGCGGGTCGGTCCCAACGATCCTGGCAGGGAACTGGCGGGCGTCACTCAACGTGACCACTATTTCGATGTCTTGGAGATCATCTCCGGCAACGACGTGATTGTTTGTGATGATCAGACCGCTCGAGTCAATAATCAGTCCTGTCCCAACCCATGGGGTTGGGACAGGACCGTCGGGCTCGTCGACATCGATAGCATCCACATCGATTCTCACGACAGATGAATTTACCCGGCGTACAATCTCGACAGTCGATAGCGGGGATTCAACCACCGGAATCACCGGCACTGTCTGAGTCGCGTCAGACACGGACGCCGGTGATTCAACCAAGGTTGAGGTGTCGGTTGAGCCATCACGCACCGCTGCTCCGCAGCCAATTGCCAGCACCGCCGTCGCGGCAGTCAGGCCAATTTGGTCAAACCAACTCCAATGCCTCACTCGTCGCCCGTATAGCTCTCTGGAGTGGAAGGCACCGCAAGCGCGTCGGTTTCGCATGGCTGGCCATCGTCGTCGCGGCTCTTGTCTCTTGCAGCATAGTCGCGGTCGACACGGACCTGGACCAGGAAGTGCCCGGGCAGGCCGGCGAGGCGATCAAATTGTTCGATGAGCGGTTCGGTCTTGATTCCGCGTTCGCCAACATTACAACTACAGAATTTCTGACATTCTCGAGTTCGACGCTTACTGTTGAGGATCCGGCCTTTCGCCTCGCTGTCGAAGACCTACTCGAAGAGCTGAGCCAACTCCGATCGACCGCCACGACCGCCAATGGCGATACGGAGGTATCAACCAGTACCCGAATCGTGGTCGGAACCACCACTCACTACGATCTCGGCCTACCTCGCGAGGCTTCGCCTTTTGTCAGTGCCAATGGGTCCGGTGGTGACGTTATGTTCCTGCTGATCGAGATCGACGGTACGGCAGAAGACGCGGCCGAGATCATTGAGCCCGTGCTCGCGGCGGTCAGCGCCGCCAACGAAGGCACGAATGATTTCGAAATATTGATCGGCGGCCCGGCTTCGCTCCAATTGCAGCTCAGTGAGATCATTGACGAGGACTTTGCTCGGGCCCTCACGCTCAACCTGCCGATTACTTTCATCATTCTTATTCTTGCCCTCGGGGCCTTGTTTGCGGCTTTCACTCCCCTTGGGCTGGCCCTCGCCGCAATTATCACGGCCAACGGCATCCTCGCCCTGATCAGCCACCTGATGCCGCTTAGCGAAATCTACATTGAGATGGTTCTGCTGATGGGTTTGGCGACTGGTATCGACTATGCCTTATTCGTCATCACTCGTTACCGCCGAGAGCGCCGCGCCGGCCACACCAACGAAAACGCCTTGCTGATCGCCAGCGGAACCTCCGGCAAGGCCGTGATTTTTGCCGGTGTCACTGTGATGCTCGCCATCAGCGGCATGTTCCTTGTCGGCGACGCGATCTTCACCAGCCTCGCTCTTGCGGCAATTGTTGTCGTTGCGGTCGCCGTTCTCATGTCGGTCACCTTACTGCCGGCACTGATTTTGATGCTGGGTGACAATATCGATCGGTTCAAGGTCCCCTTTATCAGGCCCGGCGGGGGTGAAAGTGGCGGCATTTGGGGCGCGATCACCGACCGCGTCTTGGCACGCCCGGCCCTACTCGCCACGGTAACAGCGGGCGGATTACTGATCGTCGCCTATCCTCTTTTGACCCTAAACCTCGGCTTTAACGGAGTGAAGTCGTTCTCCGAGGACGCTGAGGGCACCAAGGCGCTTGCGGTCCTGGAGGACAGTTTCACCCTGGGCCTCGTCCAGCCGGCCGTGATCGTCGTCGACGCCGGTGAGCATGAGAATATCTTCGCCGCTGATATTCAGGCGCATGTTCAGCAAGTTCTTGACCTGGTGGAGGCCGAAAGCACAGCGACCGGCAACCCGGACGCCGCTTATGGACCAATTGCCCAGGCGCCGGATTTCAACGATGCTGCCGACACTGAGGCAATTTTTATCCCAATCAACGCCGATAGCGGTGACGACAAGGTCCTCGATGCCGTGAAGCGCCTGCGCGACGACTTAATCCCGGCTGCCTTCGGCGACAGCCCCGCGCGAGCCCTTGTTACAGGCCAAACCGCCGCCAACATCGACTTCCGTGAGAACATCATCGCCAAAACGCCAATTGTCTTCGCCTTCGTGTTGGGCCTGGCCTTCCTGATCTTGCTAGTGATGTTCCGGTCAATTGTCATCCCGGTAAAGGCCATCATCCTCAACTTGCTCTCGGTTGGTGCGGCCTACGGCGTGCTCGTCCTCGTCTTCCAGGAGGGTTGGCTTCTCGAGGGCCTTCTCAGCTTCGAGGCCACCGGCATAGTTGAGTCCTGGCTGCCGCTTTTCCTCTTTGCCATCCTCTTCGGCCTGTCCATGGACTATCACATGTTCGTGCTCGGTTGAATAAAGGAGGAGTACGAAAAGGGCGCCAGCAACGATGAGGCGGTTTCGATCGGTATCAAGGCCACCGCAGCGACAATTACCAGCGCCGCGGCGATTATGGTTGGTGTCTTCAGCATCTTTGCCTTTACGCGCGACATCGGGCTCCAGCAGTTCGGCGTCGGCCTCGCCGTCGCAATCTTTGTTGACGCGACTCTCATTCGCTCTATTCTCCTGCCTGCCAGCATGAAGCTGCTCGGCGACGCCAACTGGTACCTGCCGAGCTGGCTGGCCTGGATCCCGGAGATTAAGATGGAGGAGTCGATCAGCTCCCTGCCTCAGCCCACCCAGGGCAATGACTGAATGACGTTAGTCGCCCGCACGGATCTCCTGGCTAAGGTTGGCAGACGCAGCGGCCACGCCAAGCTGAATTGCTTGGTAAATAGGCCGTCAGGCATCGTCAACCCTGCTCGCGCGGCCGCTAGCCCACTCAGTCGCCGAGGGCGCGGTCCAGGTTAAAAGCGGCGCTGATCAGCCCCATGTGAGTAAATGCCTGTGGGAAGTTGCCGAGAGCCTCGCCGCTGCGCCCTACCTCCTCGGCGTAGAGACCCAGATGATTGGCGTAGCTCAGCATCTTTTCGAAGATCAACCGCGCTTCTTCCGTCCGGCCAGCACGCGTTAGCGCCTCCACTAGCCAGAATGTGCACATGTTGAAACTGCCTTCATCTCCCTCCAACCCATCGATTGACTGAGGGCCAGTTTCATAGCGGTTGACGAGGCTGTCGGAGACCAGCGTCTTCATCGTCGCATCGAGAGTGGAGATCATGCGTGGGTCTGTTGGAGAGATGAAAAACACTAGCGGCATGATCAAGTTGCTGGCATCGAGGGTATCGGTGTCGTAGTGTTGAACAAAGCTACCTTTCGTTTCGTTCCAGCCCTTGGTCATGATCTCTTCGTAGATAGCGTCGCGGGCCTCGATCCAGGCACTGTGCGACCCTGGAAAACTGCGTTTGCTTGCTAAACGGATGCCACGATCGAGCGCCACCCAGCACATCAACTTCGAATAGACCATATGCTGTCGGCCGCCGCGCACTTCCCAGATGCCCTCATCCTTTCGCTGCCAGTTGTTGGTCACATAGTCCAGAAGCCCACGGAGGTGCTGCCAGAAATCGAAAGATATCTTCTCCCCGTGCTGGTTAGACAAATAGACGGCATCCAAAAGCTCGCCATAGATATCGAGTTGGAGTTGCGTAGAAGCCTCGTTGCCAATGCGCACAGGCGATGACCCTTTGTACCCCTCGAGATGGTCCAGCTCGACTTCCGGCAACTTGTGTTCGCCACGTAGTCCATACATGATCTGCAGCGCGCCGTCCGGGGCGGTTTCGTGTGCCCGTTCTTCGATCCAGCGTACGAAGTGCTCAGCTTCGCTGGTCAGCCCCAGCCGCAGGAAGCCATAGACAGTAAAAGCGGCGTCCCGGATCCAGGTGTAGCGATAATCCCAATTACGCCCGCCGCCCAACTCCTCCGGCAGACTGGTCGTCGCTGCCGCCACCATCGCCCCAGAAGGCGCAAAGGTTAGAAGCTTTAGTGTCAAAGCCGAGCGCTCAACCATCTCACGCCAGCGCCCGCGATAGGTTATGCCCGCGGCCCAACTCCGCCAAAACAGCAGCGTGCGGCTATAGGAGCTGTCTGGGTCGAACTCGGAATCACACGCTGGCAGGTTGCTGTGCGGGTCGGTTTGGCGAAGCAAGAAGGTGGCGGTTTCACCTTCCGAGAGCTCGAATTCAGCCTCAACACCTCCGTCCTTTGCGTGGAGCTCAACAGCCGTCGAAAGACCGATCTCCTGGTCCTCTGCCGTAAACACGGCCCCTCCCGGCTCCAGCCTCAGTGTGTGCTTGCCTCGCGCATAATCGAAAGCCGGGAAACACTCCACTTTGAAGCGAACATTGCCACGGATCACCCTCACCTGGCGAACGATTTCGTGATTGTGTTTCTCTTCGACCGGGTCACCGTCGATTGGCATGAAATCAGTGCATTCGCCAACACCGTCCGGGCTTAGAAACCGGGTCATGAGGATGTTGGTCCCCGGTACGTACATCTGCTTGTGAACCGCGGCATCCACCGGCGCGATCCTGAAGAACCCGCCCTTCTCCGAGTCCAAGATCGAGGCAAAAACGCTGGGCGAGTCAAAATGAGGCAGGCAGCACCAGTCGATTGAGCCGTCGGATCCGACCAGGGCCGCGGTGTGAAGATCGCCGATGACGCCGTAATCTTCGATCGACCGGTAGTCCGGCCGCTGCCAGTGTTCCCGACTCTTTATATTCCTTATTCTCTGGTTAGGCGTGGCCATCGCGCTAGCCTCCTGTAGCAAAACCGGGAAACAATGTCATGCCGCCATCGACAAACAGAGTGATCCCTTGAACGTAATCTGACTCGTCCGAGGCCAACCACACCGCCGCCCTGCCGATGTCCTCTGGCTGGCCGATACGCCCGTAAGGAATTAGCTTCATCAATTCCTCTCGCGCCTGCGGCGTCTCCCAGGCGTCTTTATTGATCGGTGTTTGGATCGCGCCCGGTGCGATGCTGTTCACCCGGATTCGATATGGCGCCACCTCCTGGGCTATGCTTCGCGTCATCATCATTACCCCGCCCTTCGAGCTCGCGTAGTTTACGTGGCCGGCCCAGGGGATCAATTCATGCACTGAACTCATCGAGACGATTTTGCCCGCCGCGGCCGACACTTCGCGTACCACACCGCGGCGCTTGAATTCCTTGATTGCCTCCCGGGCGCAGAGAAACTGCCCGGTAAGATTTACGTCTAACACGAGCTGCCAGTCAGCCAGAGTCATCTCTTCAAATGGCGCGTCTTTCTGCAGTCCGGCGTTATTGACCAGGATGTCGATCGTGCCAAACTCGTCCTTCATCCGGCCGAACATCGACCGCACCTGCTCGTCTTTGCTGACGTCCGCCTGGACGGCAAAGGACTCCCGGCCAGAGCTGCGGATCTCCTGCACCACTTCCTGGGCCGCCTCCGGCCGGTCGTTAAAGTTGATCACGACGTCGGCCCCGGCTTGTGCTAGGGCGATGGCCACGGCCTTACCAATGCCCGAGCTGGCACCGGTTACGAGCGCCTTCTGACCGGTCAACAGATCGCGAACCGCGCAGACAGGCAGTATCGACTCGGGAAAATCGTTTGCCATGTGTTCGCCTCCAGGAAATCGGCCTGTTCTTAAGGTTTTAGACTATCAGAAAGGTGAGAGCCGGGATTCGAACAAGGAGGCGCGCTATTGCTTTTAACCCCGATAAGTGGTGGCCTTCCCGCTACGGCAAAGACGATCAGATCGGCGGCCTGAACGAAATCACCCCGGAACGATCGTCGCCGCTGCCCAACTCGTGAAAAAGGGCCTGGTTCTTTGACCTAGGCCGCACGCTGCACTCCGAAGTGCCCAGCTTCCCCGGACGGTTTTGGCGTCAGACGCTTGTTCCGAACGCTCACCTAACAAACCCAGCTCGCGAAGGAGTGAGGAGGAAGGATGGGGCAGAACCACGTCAACTGGATGACCGAGCTGGTCACAGGGACACTTCAAATCGGTACCCAACTCGACGGCCTCAACCATTTGCAGATTGGCGACCGCGTCAACGGCTGGCGAACGCGCGCGATTGCTGAGGATTGGGGCACCAACCGGCTCGGCATCGAGACCGTCCCGCCCGTCATTACCCGGGGTATATTGGTCGATGCCACGGTTGAACGGGGAGTTGATCAGCTCGAAGTTGGTGATCTGATCACTGTCGCTCAGGTCGAATCCTTCCTCAAACTAAAAGGCATAGATGTTCGCCCAGGTGATGCTGTGATTTTCCACACCGGTTGGGGACGCCTTTACGAGACCGATGGCGTCCGCTTTAATAGCGGCGAACCCGGTGTCGGCATGGAGGTCGCTGAATGGCTAGTCGAACACGGCGTGGCCTTGACCGGGGCCGATACCTGGAGCTTTGGCGCCGTCCCTGGCGAGAACCCGGAACGGCCCTTTCAAGTACCGCAAATCCTCAACGCTAAACACGGTGTTTTGCCGCCAAGTCGAGTCCTTTAAATACGGCACCGATAGCGCCGACGGCTGGCTGCTTGGGCTACTTGACCGGCGTCCGGACCACTGGCTCGCCTACCTCAAGCTCTTTGAGGCCCAGCCGGGCGGGGAATATCCCCACCAAGCCATCGCCGAAGTTTACGATTCCGAAGCTTTGCCCTACTTCGAACTCGAAGTCCACAGCCCGCTACAGCATCTCGTACCCGGTGGCACCTATAGCTGCAAGGAAACCTCGATCCTAAACTGGTTGCCCAAAACCGCCGCTCCAGCTGACATAGGAGCCTGGGTGGCCGAAGCGCGGCAGGCTCATTCGGCAAGGAACAAAGCCTAATCCGTCCAATTAACTCAACTGCCTCACATAGAAAAACATATCCACGTCTCCTGGCGATAGGCCGAGCTGGGTCAACCGCACGCTGGCTTCGCTGCGAAACTGCGTGCCGTGGTTGACGACGTGAGCGATCATTGCCCATAGCGGCTGGGTTTCAGTCGGGCCGTCTCTAAGGGAGAAACTAACCGGGCCGGCAACTTGCTCATCGCTGAGCCCAGCGAGGAAAGCGTGCTGCCTCGCCTCTTCGCCCACCCAGTGTTCGCGAAGCGTCGCCAAGTTCGGCGTGTTCTCTGGATTCAGCCGCTCCGGCGCCACATCGCCACGCCAGCGCGCCACCCAACCGCGCTCGGCGCCGAGCGTGTGCAGCAACGTCGCATGCAAACTGCCAAAACTGAGACCGTCAACCGTCGCGAAGTAGTCCGCGTCACTAACTTCGGCCGACTTATCCAGCACCAATTTGTTGGCCCACGCGTTATAGTCGAAAAGCAGCCGAGCGTATTCGTTGTTCATCGCCATACCCTCAATTTCATGGTCAATAGCCTGACATTTCCTCGCCGTGGTTGGCGCTTCAACGCCGTCGTGATTATAGGTGTTTGGCCTGCCTCGTCGGCTAAGATCACCCTGTCAAATTCGCGCGAAAAGAAAGCCAGGAGGAGAAGAAATGGCGCCCAAGCTAGGGTTGATTATCCCAACGAACTTCGGCTCGGACGCACCGCCAACCAGAGACCTCAGCCGCTTCTGCGCCAGTGCTGAAGAACTCGGCTTCGACTCACTGTGGATCATCGATCGTCTTTTTCATCAGTACGGCGTACCCCACCCCTTCGTAATGCTCAGCTATGCCGCCGCTGCAACTCAGAACATCGGCCTCGGTTCCGGTGTCATCCTGCTCAGCGTCCGTCACCCTGTGGAGGTCGCGCAGCAGGCCGCCACCCTAAACGCTATGTCCGGCGAACGGCTAACGCTCGGCGTTTCGCAAGGCGGCCGCGACAACGAATACCAAGCCACCAACATGCCAAAGGACCAGCGTACGGGCCGCTTGGTTGAGGGCGTCAAGGTCATGCGCCGCCTCTGGGGCGAAAAGGATGTCACCCTTGAAGGCCGCTACTATAACCTCGATGCCGCCAATATCGAGCCCAAACCGCAACGCCCCGGCGGCATTCCCCTGATTTTTGGCGGCTCCACCGAGCCGTCCTTCAAGCGCGCCGGCCGCATCGCCGACGGCTGGATGCAAGGAGCACGCGGCACACCGGAAAGCTACGCCGCCGCCTGGAACACCGTGCTTGGTGGCGCGCGCCAGGCCGGCCGCGACCCGTCGACTCTCCACAGCAGCAAGCTGTTCTACGTCAACCCTGGCAATGATGCGGAAGCCGCCTCCGCGCAACTGGAGAACTATCTCTCCTACAACTACGGACCCAACTACCCGATGGAGCACACCGGGTTCGGCGACCCAGACGGCATCGCCGCCAAGATCAGCGCCTTTGGTGACGCCGGCTGCGAATTGATGATCCTGGGGCTCCCCGGCCCGGATCTGTCCCGGTTGGAGGCGCTCGCTTCTGAGGTCAGGCCAAGAGTGTAATGACTGCTTAGTGGCCTTGTTTAACCATTGGAGTCCTAAGCCTAATTGACTGGTTTCGCTGCTGGACAATCAATTGAATCCTTACCATCTAGTCTGCGAATTTGCAGCCGAACTTAACAGCAGGAGGGGCTAGTCATGCGGACGCCATCATTTTTTTTCCTTTTAGCCGTTTCGGTGTTTGTCGGAGCTGGCCTTATCTCGGGCCAGGCCTCTCGCGCCTCCGAGAACCGACCCCAGCTGATTGAACGCAACGACATCGCCGCGCCGCCAGGACAAACGATCGCCAACCGCATCAACGTCCTCTTCCGCCCGGGCGCGTCGCCGGCTCAGATAGCCCAGCTCAATGCTTCCCACGGCGCCGTCCTCGTCCAGGCGGCCGGACCGTCCGGCGTCCACAGCCTGGAGCTTCCGACCGGGCCCAACGTCGAGGCCACTCTCCGGGCCTATCGCAACCACCCCCTCGTGCTGGAGGCGGGACATGCTCTCGTCCTGCAGCTCTTCGCCGAGCCCGATGACACCAATTACGCCTTCCAATGGCACTTGCACGACACAGCCGGCGGCGTTTGGGCTGAAAGCGCCTGGAACATCGCCACCACAGCCGGCAGCGGCGTTACCGTCGCCGTCATCGATACCGGCGCGCCCTTCGAGAACTTTACCCGGCCTGCCAGTCCTGGCCTGCCCGAAATGGTCTTTTCACCGGCACCCGATCTCGCCGGCACAAACTTTGTCGCCCCCTGGAACTTCGTCCACGACGATGCCCACCCCAACGATGACCACGGCCACGGTAGCCACGTAATTGGCACCATCCGTCAGACCACAAACAACGCCTATGGTGTCGCCGGCGTCGCTCACGGCGCCAGCATCATGCCGATCAAGGTGCTTGACTAAAGGCTCCGGCCAGGACGCCGACCTCAACGACGCCATCATCTACGCCACCGACCCCCCATGAGCCTCGGCTTCCCGGGCACCGGTGCCCCGGATGGCAACGGCATCGTCTGCGGCGAGATTGTCGGGCTCAACGCCGCCATCGATTACGCCGCTGCCAACGGCGTCGTCTTAATAGCCGCCGCCGGCAACGACGGCGGCACGATCGTAAGCTGTCCCGCCGCCAACCCCCACGTGATCGCCGTCGGTGCCACCCGCTTCGACGCCCAGGTCTCGTATTACTCCAACCACGGCAGTGAACTCGATGTCGTCGCACCCGGCGGCGACCCTAATGTCGACCAGAACGCCATGGTTTCTCCGACGGCGTAGTTCAGGAAACCTACTGTCTGCCGGGTTCCTTCATAATCCTCCAGGGCATCTTTAGCGGTACCGCCATCTTTGATGGGTTCTGCGACGTGTTTATGTCCGGCACTTCTATGGCAACGCCTCATGTCGCGGGCATTGCCGCGCTATTGCTCGGCGAGGACTCCAGCCTGAGCCCGGCGCAGGTGCGCTTCTACCTCGAATCCACTGCCCGTGACGGCGGCGTCGCTGGCTGGGACCCAACCTTCGGTTTGACGCCAACGCCGCGCTCATAGCTTTGACTGGCGGCGTGCCTCCTACGGCAACCGTACCGCCGCCCACCGCGACAACCGTGCCCCCCACCGCAACGCCCACGCCGGACCCATCTACCTTCTACTTCTCGCTGGCCGACGATCAGAGCTTTGGCGGCGTCGCTTTCGCTGACGAGGATATCGTCTTCTTCGACGGCACCGGCTTCTCGCTCTACTTCGACGGCAGCGACGTCGGACTAGCCGGGCTCAACCTCAACGCCTTCACCCTGCCTGATACAGGCGGGATCCTCCTATCCTTTAGCGCCGCAGCCTCAATACCTGGGATCGGTACCGTGGACGACTCCGACATCGTTCTGTTCACTGCGACCTCGCTCGGGAACGTCACCGCTGGTAGCTTCAGCCTTTACTTCGATGGCAGCGATGTCGGCCTCACCCGTAAGCAGGAAGGCATCGACGGCATCGCGGTCCTGGCCAATGGCAACATCTTGATCTCTACCATCGGCAACCCTTCGGTTCCCGGTGTCAGAGCCAGAGATGAAGACCTGCTCGAATTCACCCCTACCGCGCTCGGCAGCGCAACGGCCGGCAGCTGGAACTGGTACCTGGACGGCAGCGATGTGTCCCTCTCATCCTCCAGTGAGGATGTTGACGCGGCCACCTTGAACGCCGCCGGGCTCTATCTCTCGACTAGCGGCACCTTTAACCTCAGCGGACTGAGCGGCGCCAGAGAGGACGTGTTCGTTTGCACAGCCCTTACACCTGGCTCGGCCTCCGCTTGCGCTGCCTGGTCCCTGTTCTTCGACGGCAGCCTTTGGGGCCTCGGGGCCAACAACCTGGACGCTATCTACGTCCCTTAAAAGTAAGCAGACGGCAGCTTCCGAGGCTGGGTTAAGGCGATCGCCTGATCCAGCCTCGCCATTCGTCCCGCCAAACTAGCATTGGAAGATCCGTCCAGCCGGCCGATATCGACGCCAAGATCAGTGCCGTTGGCGATGCAGGTGGAAAGCCCTAACCGAAGACAATAAACAATCGATCACTCCCGTCCCTTCAGTCAGTCGCTTCGCCGCCGACTTTATCAGCAGGAGCGGTTGATCTCCGGTCGGCAGCGAATTTCCTCCTTTCTGGAGGGTTCCTCCTCTGCCGGCTTTTGCCTGGTCTCCGCTCTCCGCTGAAAAGCCCCGGGGTCCGGGAGCCAACGACCTTGACCCCGCAGCCGCCTGCCTTACCATCCGGCGAAATCAGGCGCACGGCCCCCGGGACTATCAGCCAAATCCGATCTCAGCCAGCGCACTTAAGAGTCTCGTTAGGGCGATGACGTCAGCGCCGAAACACGCGGCGGTAGTCCGGCCGGCCTGCCGCCGCCTTGCAAGTCCGCGGGCCTAAGCCTTCCACCCGTCTACAATCAATCTCAGGGAGGTTGGTTTGCTAGGCCTGTATCAACTTCAATGAGCGCGATCTGCGGCATCTTCAGCCCGAAAAACCCGGAACTATTCTCTACTGAAGACTTAGCCACCCTCGCAGCCGCCGTGGACCATTCCAGCCCCAAAACCAAAACAATCGTCGACCCGGCTAGAGGAGCCGGCCTCGCCCTTGCCTACTTGCCCGCCTTCGTCGCCCCCCGCGAAGACAGCCAGCCGGCCTGGCTGGACGAGCCAAACTATCTCGTGGCCCTGGCCGGAACCTTAGATCTCAATGCCACTCCGGATCAGGCCGCCGGCGACGTTAATACTCAGGCAAGCGCCGTAAGGGACCATTACGAGGGCGATGGTGAAAGCTTCCCCCTCGGCCTTGACGGCGTATTCAACCTCGCGGTCTGGGACAAAAACAAAGCAAGCCTGACTCTTGCCACAGACATCTTCAGAAACAAGCCGCTCTACTACTATCACGACCCGACGACCGGCTACTTCGCCTTTGCTTCGGAGCTGAAAGCGCTGCTTCGATTGCCAGCCGTACCCCATGAAATCGACCACGCTGCACTTGCCGCCTATCTTATCGTCGGCTATGTACCCGCGCCGTTTACAATCATTCGCGACGCCCGAAAAGCCCTGCCCTTTGAAAGGTTGACCCTCGATCGGGCTGGACAATTGGCTAGCAAGCGTTATTACCAGCTCCCTCTGGCTGCACCCGGCCCACCTGACTTGGACTTTTGGAAACCCCGTCTGGAGCAAGAACTCGTCGCTGCCCTAGAACGAGTCACCAGGGGAACTCCACAGATTGCCTTGGCTTCTAGCAGTGGCGTCGACTCCACCGCGATTCTGGCCGGCTTGCATGAACTGGGCCGTTCCCAGGTAACCACGATTACAATCGCCTACTAGGACGGAATCGAGAACGAGATCGAGCCGGCGGCCAGGCTCGCCCGCTCATTAGGCGCTGAACCTACCGGCCTGCTGGTGAGGCCGGCTGATCTGACTCCGGATCTGCTTTCAAGCGTGTTTCGGCAATTTGACGAGCCGAATGAGACTTTCTCCCGTGGGCCTACCCAGTACCTGCTCGCCGCCGCCGTACAGCGGCAGGGAATCAACTCCTGCATAAACGGCCTGCTGGGAGAAAATGTGGTCGGCGAATTGCCCTGGGCTCCCGGCCTGCAAATGATCGCTAAACGCAGTCCAGAAACCGCCGGGGACAACCTCATTTTGAGGCTAATCGCCGATGTCAAAGAATTCTTCGCCACCGCGGATCTCAAAGATCTCATCACTCCAGAAATTTTTCAGGCTGCCGATGGCCGGGGCCAAATCAGTCAGGCAATCGACGAACTTACCATTGGAGTCCCCGGCAACTCAGACTTCGAAGCGTATATGAACTTCAGCGTCCTGCTCGGCCGCACCGCCAATCTATCAATTGCCAGCCAGGCAATTCCTGTCCTCCAAGGGGTCGCAGAACGGTCCGCTTTTTCCGACCGAAAACTTTGGGAATTTGTCCAATCGATTCCCGCGGACCTCAAACGCAGTGATACCAGCAACGGGCGTAAACGAGCCCTGCTCACGTCCGCCTTTCAGCAGCAGCTGCCGGCCGGCAGCCAAGAACAAGTTCATCGGCAGGAAAAGGGTACATATCCGGGCGTCCCCTGGCAGGCTCAACCGTGGTTCGAAAAATTGGTGCTGCGGCAGGCGAAGCGCACCGCGAGCCAAGGATTGATCCAGCCCCAAGCTGTGGAGAAAATTCTTCGCAAATACAAAAATCGTCGCGCCAAGCGCGACAAAAAGAACGTCTGGCATCTCTTCGTGCTCCAGACCTGGCTCGACTTCCATCTCAACGGCATCGACCCGTTCCGGGAGCCATCAGATTCAACACCTCTCCCATCCACTTTCGCCTAGAAACCCCAGGGCGGCGCCACTCCTCGTCTTCTCCTATACTCCGTAGCAACAAGCCGCCGCCAGGGAGTGCCGCTCCCCTCGATCAACAAGTCACGGCGCGCCGGTCCTTCCGAGCCGGCGCAGCCTCGCCTCAGAAAGGGAACCAAGCATGCCAGAGAAACTCCAAGTTGGCATCGTTGGGGCCAGCGTCAGCGGCGGTGGCAACAGCTGGGGCGAGAGAGCCCACATCCCTGGACTCAAGGCGCTGCCCGATTTTGAAATCAGAGCCGTATGCACCGCGCACGAGGAAACGGCCAAGGCGTCCGCGGAAGCTTTCGGTGCCGAATTTGCCTATGACGATATCAACCAGATGGTGGCCCGAGATGATCTGGACCTGATTGTGGTCTCGGTTCGCGTGCCCAATCACCGCGAATTAGTAATGGCCGCCCTTGCCGCCGGCAAAAACACTTTTTGCGAGTGGCCTTTGGGAGCTAATTTGGCCGAGGCCGAAGAGATGAGTCTCGAGGCACGCCAGCATGGCTTGCACACGATGGTCGGTCTTCAGGCGCGCAGTGATCCCGCGCTACTCTATGCCCGCGATCTAATCCAGCAAGGCAAGATCGGCGAAGTCTTAACTGCGAATCTCACCGTGTTTGGGGCCGGCCAGGTTGAGCGCCCGTCGGAACGCGTTTGGGCAGCAGACCGCAAGGCTGGCGCCAACACCCTTACGATCGCGGCCGGCCACAACCTCGACACTCTTTGCTTCCTCCTCGGTGAATTCGTTGAAGTCACGGGCCGGGTCACCACGCGGGTCAAGGAGTGGCGCCTCAGCGACACTGGCGGCAGCGTCAAGGTCGACGCGCCCGACAGTGTATCTTTCGCCGGGAGTCTACAAAGCGGCGCTGAGGTTTCGGTGCATGTCGTCTCCATGCCTGCCGCTCAAGGTGGCGTACGCCTGACGATCTTCGGCCACGAAGGTACGCTCAGCGTTGGCACCGCCATGATGACCAACATCGGCCCCAACCTGCTCTCCTTGGCAGCCCCCGGCGCCGCGCCTGAGGATTTGACCATCCCAGACAGCTACCGGCTGGTTCCGGAGGGCACACCGCCCGGCCCACCCCTCAACGTGGCCCAGGCCTACGCCCGCTTCGCCGATGCCGCCAATGGTTCGGCCGCACAGAACGCCGGCGGTATGTTCGATGCCGATTTCGACCTCGCCGTTCGGCGCCATCGCTTACTCGACGCGGTGGAGCGCTCCTCCAACGAAGGCCGTTCGATTCACCTACCCTGAATCGCGCCGGAGTTTGCTCACGCCTCGCCGTCGCGGCTCCGCCATAACCGCCCGGTGGTGGCCAAATGCTGGCCATGACACCTTAGGAGAAATCCCGGCGATCTCGCGCAAAGACTACTGATTCCTAGCCATTTTGCCGATTCTAAGATCATGGACTCTAGTAGCCTTGAGGCCTTTGTAAATCGATTCACCACACGCCGGACCAACCTGCCGGCCATATGCGACCTCGCGTCAAGCTGGTATCTAGGCTGGTACCTGCATTTGCGCCTCGATGAGGAGATCCTGCGCTCCAAGCGCTATGGCTTCGAGATGTCGGTCATCTACGTGACTCTGGAACATGTACCGGATGATCTTCAGTCTGCCGAACGGCAGACCTTTAACGACGACCTCGCCTCCATCACCGAAAATATCCTGCGACAAACTGACATACCCGGCACGATGGGTGATGACCACCTGGCAATCTGCTTGCCCCAGACCAGCGCTGAAGGCGCCGCAACCGTGATGGAACGCCTGGTGCGTGCTTTGGCCGTCTACCAGCCCCGCGGTGGCAAGGCCACCTTCCCCGACGATGGAGATGATGCCGATATCTTGCTCGGTGTGGCCCTAAACGAAATTCTCTTGGGTGAAGCGCGCAATCGCACCAAAACCGGCAAAACCGCGTAAAGACCGCCCCGGCTGGAGACCTTCTCCCTTAACATCACTGATTCCCCGCATTGACAACAGCCGATCGGGTCTTATGATTCGCTCATAGGCTCTGGCGGTCTACCATCGGGCCTTCCTGGAGCTCGGCCGATATCTCCAACCATCCGGTTACAATCCCCGGGCACCAAGTTTCACCAACCACTTGCAACCCCCCCGGTCCACAGATCACGCGTTTACAAAGCTCAGGAGACAAAGTTTAAACGACGCCTGTAACCCCCTTTAGTAGGAATCTTTCAAAGTGAGGACTGCAATGACCATCGCCTATCGCAATGAAGAAATGCTGCAGATGGTGAACCGAGAGACAGGCACCGTGGATCGCCGTATTTTCTCTGACCAGGAGATCTACGAGCTTGAGTTGGAGCGCATCTTCGCCCGGGCCTGGAACTTCATGTGCCACGATTCCCAGATCCCCAACCCCGGTGACTTCTTCCAGACCGTCATTGGCGAGGACCGCGTCATCTGTGTTCGTGACAACGATGGCATGCCTCAGGTCCTGGTCAATACCTGCCGCCATCGCGGCAACGCCATCTGCCGAGCCGACGAGGGCCACGCTACCAGCTTCATGTGCACCTACCACGGCTGGACTTATGACCTCAAAGGCGCGCTGGTCGGCGTCCCCGGCTTCAAAGAGGTCTACCACGAGGAGCTCGATCGCGAGAACTGGGGGCTGATCAAGGCCGCCAAGGTCGACTCCTACCACGGGTTCATCTTTGCCACCATGGACCCCGAGGCGCCCGAGCTCGACGATTACCTCGGTGAAGTCGGTCAAATCAGCCTGGATCAGTTGGCTAGCCGCGGTGACATCGAGATTATCGGCGGCATCCAGAAGTACACGATCCAGTGCAACTGGAAGCTGTCCACGGACAACGTCTGGGACTTTTACCATCCCCAGATCAGCCACAGCTCCGCCTCCATGGCCCGCCGCACACCCGGGTTCAACCGCTATGACCAACCTCACCTGGTAATGCTGGGTGAGTACGGCCACGCCAACGCCGGCCCGGAGGTAACTGAAGAGAGCCGCGTGCGCAGCCTCGCTCGCGGCCAAGATATGTCCTGGCGTGACGAGCCGCGGGCTAAAGAAGCCCTGGGCCCCGTTGGCTCAAGAGTGCAGAACCACCCGAACATCTTTCCCAATTGCTGGATTGCTTTCCCCGGCGAAGGTCAGATCAGCATGCGAATGCCAAAGGGCCCATCAACTACCGAGATCTGGTGGTTGACTTTCAATGATCCGGCAACGCCCCTGAACAAGCGGGCCCTCGAGACTTTCGGTCCTGCCGGCCTGCTGGAGCAGGACGACGGCGAGAACTGGGGTGAAAGCACCCGCGGCATGAAGGGTGTGATCAGCAAACGCTATCCAATCAACTACTCCATGGGCCTCGGCCATGGCGAGGTCATTGACGATGAGACCGGCCCGCCGCACATCGAGAGCACCATCAACGAGCATCCACAGCTCTGGCTCTACCGCGCCTGGTCCGAGTGGATGGCAGCCGACAGCTGGTCGCAACTGCGTGAATCTCACTCTCCCGTGCCGGAAGATCGAGTCTAGTCGAAGAGCAGAAAAGCGGCGCGCTCACTGACAGTATCAGGAGGGGGAAACCGGTGGTTTCCCCCTCCTTTTTCTTACTTGTCCGAGGTTCATCGTCTGTTCCCGAGGATCGCGGCTAGCGGCCAATAAAGCCGCGTGGCGAGAAGGCGCAGCAAGCCAAGTGCTTAGCGGGGAAAGCCCGCGTTGCAGGTTCTCCCTTCCTTTTCTTTCTCAAATAGCGAGTCGGACCAAGCTCAGGGCCGGTTACGACCGACTAACGTGGATCACGCTGCCACCAGCGTCAAAGGGGAGAATCTGTAAAACAACTGGCGCAAAAGTCCGTTTGGACTGCGTGGTCTACGGACAGGAATCGACCAATGCCCCTCGCCAGGCGTGGTCATCGAACGCATGTCCACACTTGCCACAAACACCCGTAATTGCCTTGGCGTTATGGGGGGCAACGTTAATTTGCCCACAATCACAGGGAATCTCGTTGCGTTCCTGAGGCCAGACGTGCGTGTACTCTTTGCGGCAGCCGTAGCAGATAAACTTAGCGGTTTTCATCATCGTAGCCTCATCTTACAGTTAAAAATTGCTTAAGCGGCTACTTATTTCTTTTGCTTTTTCCACCAATCTAAAAATCAGGCCTCGGGGTTGCCCCAGCGCTCTCTTAAGACAACCACCTCGTCGAAAGCCACCGCTGTGGAGTTCATAATCACCAGCATCGTCAACATCAGCAGCGCTGGCAACATTACCATGAGCACGATATCGCGCGTCAGTAGGCCCTGCGCACCCGCCTACTTGCGACGACGAGCCGGCATGTCCTTTCCGGTAGCCGGCCCCTCCGTATCGCCCGATTGGTCCGGTGTCTCGGAATCCGGCTCGGGAACCAGTGTCAAGTTGCGAATCCGGCGGTTGGGCAGAATAAACAACAGTCCAATTACAACCATTGCCGTGCTGCCAACCACGACGGCGATCGGGGCCGAGAACACCCCGGCGATTGCTCCCATCTGTAACTGGCCCATGGGTTGAACCGCCGTATGGGTCATGCCCCAAATCCCCATCACCCGGCCTCGAAACTCGTTCGGTACCAGGTGATGCAAGGTGCTCTGAGATGAGACGCTGAAAACCGATTGAGAGGCGCCAATCGCGAGCAGGATCGGGACCACCAGCCAGAATACCGGCGTCGCGCTGATCAGGATCAAGAGTACGGCCTGGAGCAAGAATCCGCCGGTTATTAACCAACCTCTGCGCTTGATCCCGGCCAAATTGGCCGCGGTGATCGCGCCGGCCAGGCTCCCGGCGCCCAGAGCAGAGTACATCAGCCCGAGTTCAAATTCCCCACCATTGAAGATGTCCTTGGCGAAAACCGGAAACAGACTCTGAAAAGACCAGCCGAAAAACTGGCTGCAGTAGGTCATCGCGATTAGCAGGCCGAATATCGGTGTCTTGCCGATGTACTTGACGCCCATCGCCATGTTACTCAAAACGGAAGTCTTTTTCTGCTCCCGCTCCACACCGGGCAACTTAATCGTGTGCAGGAAGCGGGCGTTCACGACGTACCCGAAGGCGGTTATGTAAAATAAGACCGCGGCACCTAGCAACGGTTCGCCAGTCAGCAAGCGAATTTGGGCCATCAACAGTCCACCCAAAACTGGACCGAACATACGGGCGCCAGGATGCACGGTGGCATTCAATGCCACCGCATCCATCAGTGCCCCTCCCGATATCAGCCGCGGGAAAATCGCTTGTCGCGACGGGTTCTCAAACGACTGCGCCGCAGCGGACACCGAGACAATCACCAACAGATGCCAAACTTCGATCTGGCCGAGAAGCGTAATCGTTCCCAATGATGCGAGCAGCGTCATCTGGATCGCCTGCACCGCGATCAAAAGCCGCCTTTGGTCCATCTTGTCTGCCAGTGCCCCGCCGAGGAATGTCAGCAGCGTGGCCGGGATTGCCCTCGCCAAGCCCGCAACCCCCAGCAATATCGCCGAGCCGCTGAGCTCGTAGATCAGCCATCCCTGGGCGACCCAGAGCATCTGTTGTCCGGAGACTTCCGTAACGTATCCCAGCCAGTAGAGGCGGTAGTCGCGGAAGCGAAGAGCGGTAGCACCCGGGAGTTTCATATCATCAAAGCCCTCAGGCAAAATTGCCCTAGCCGAGTCCGCACCCGAATATTGCGTCTCACTGGCCGAATTCTAATTGTGCGGCCGGGTCTCGTCTACGAAGGTTTGGCCACACTTCGCCACGAGGACCCTCGTTTCGGATCAAGATCACGCTGCCCGCGGCCTTTAGGAAGCCGTAGACAGCGAAACCCCGTCCAAATATGGCGAGATTCACCAATCTGGCTTAACGTGTTGATGGCTTGAATTACGACCGACTTTCCATCTCAGAGCCGCAAAAGTGAGTGCTCAGGGCGGCAATCCTCCGAGTGAGAACGCGGCGCCGACCGGCGGCAGTGTCATACGTGGCATGCTTCGCTCGCGCTGGCGCTCCATGGTCGCCGGCTGTGCGTTTATGATGGGCCACCAAATCGGCGAGTCCTTGGTCCCGGTCGCCATTGGCTTCTTTATCGATCGAGCCGTACGCAGCGGCGATTACTCGGATCTCCTTCCCGGCGTAATCGTCTTGATCCTGGTCTTCGCCGGCCTCTCCAACTCCTGGCGCTTCGGCGCCAAGTTCCTGCAACGAGCGGCCAAGGGCGCCGAGCACGACCTTCGTGTCGCCGTCGTACGGCGGGTCTTGGATCCCGCCGGGCCTGCCGAGGGCAACCGCCTGCCCGGCGAGCTGCTCAACATCGCCGCGGTTGATGCTGAACGGGTGGGCCGAATCGCCAACGTCACGGCAACCGCCGCCGGCGCCTTTGCCGCTCTGGTTGTGACCACTTTTGTTTTGCTGCGCATCTCAATACCTCTTGGACTGCTCGTCATCGTCGGAACGATTCCCCTCATCGCCTTGATCCAGCTCCTCGGCCGGACGCTCGAAAAACACAGCGGCACCGAACAGGCGGAAGCGGCACGTGCCGCAGGCATCGCCAACGACCTCGTTTACGGCCTGCGTGTTCTCAAAGGCATCGGCGCCGAAGACGCCGCCGTCGAACGCTACCGCGGCGCCAGCCGCTCTTCTTTAACCGCCACCGTCCGCGCCGCCAAAACCCAGGCCACCTACCAGGGCCTCAACATGGCCCTCACCGGCGCCTTCCTAGCCTTGGTTGCCCTCGTCGGCGGCAGGTTGGCCGCTAACGGCGAAATTAGCATCGGCGACCTGATCGCCGCCCTCGGCCTCACCCAATTCCTCATCGGCCCCATGCAGCGGCTGACCAACGTCGGAGCCCTTTTCGCCCGCGGCCGAGCCTCGGCAGCCCGAATCGCCGGAGTGCTGGCGCCGCCTCCAGAGGCTGGCTTTGAAACCTCGCCACTGCCGGCCGGATTCAAGTCCAGCCTCCAAGTTCAAGGTCTCAGCCACGCCTCGTTGGAAAACCTGACCTTTGATATTGACCAAGGCGAGACGGTCGGCATCGTCGCCGCCGACCCAAACGATGCCCTCTCATTGCTCGATTGCTTGAGCGGCTCGGAGCAGCCCGAATCCGGCAGAGTTTTACTGGGGGGAATTCCAATCGATGACTTTAGCCCCGCTGACCTGCATGCGACGCTTGTCGTCACACCGCACGAATCCTACCTCTTCGCCGAAACCGTGCTCGACAACATCCTCGAGCCAGCACCAGAATCTGAAGTCGACTGGGCGATCACGGCCTCCGCCGCCGATGAAGTGGTCGAAAACCTGCCAGATGGCGTCAGCACGATGGTTAGCGAAGGTGGACGCTCCCTTAGCGGCGGCCAGCGTCAGCGCGTCGCCCTTGCCCGAGCCCTTGCCGCTTTAGCTCCGGTTTTGGTGCTGCACGACCCGACCACGGCTGTCGATTCGGTCACGGAGGCGCGAATCGCCGACGGCATCAGCCGGGGCCCGGCTGGCAGAACCACGATTCTTGTCACCACCAGCCCAGCGCTCCTGGCGGTCACCAGCCGGGTGATCTTTATTGAAAGCGGTAGGGTTGCTTCACAGGCCAGCCATGCGGACCTCCTAGATACCAGCGCCGACTATCAAGAGCTGGTGGTTTCGTGACCACGAACGACGAACGCGTCCTTCTGCCTACCGCGAGCGGACCTGAAACTCGCACTGCCATTTTGGCCCTGCTACGGCCCTACCGCTCGCGCGCGGCCGTAACAATTCTCACCCTCGGCCTGGCGAGTACAGCTGGCCTCATTGGCCCGCTGATGATGGGGCACATCGTTGACCTCGTGGTCGATGGTAATCCGGCAAGCTCCATCACAACCCCGGCGGTGATTTTGTTGGTCGTCGCCGGCATGCAGGGCTTGCTCACCGCCATCGGCTTCGGCTTCCTCACCAGCCTCGGTGAAACCATGTTGGCCGACCTGCGCGAGCAAGTCGTCGACCGCGCTCTTAACCTCCCGTTGGCCCAAATCGAGGCCGCCGGCAGCGGCGACCTCGCCTCTCGCGTCGGCGGCGACGTCTCAGTCATCGCCAACGCTGTACGAAACGTCTTCCCGATTCTGATCGGTTCCGTCCTCACCATTGCCCTGACTGTCGGCGGCCTGGCCGTCGTCGACTGGCGCTTTGCGCTGGCTGGCCTCTGCGCCGCGCCAATTCAGCTGCTCACCCTGCGCTGGTACCTCAACCGCTCAACGCCGCTCTTCGCCCGACAGCGGGTTTTGGAGGGCGAGAGAGCCCAGAAGCTGCTCGACGCCGTCGAAGGATCCCGCACCGTGCGCGCCTTCAGCCTCCATCAGTCCAAAACCGCCATGGTGGAGGAGCGCTCTCAGACCGCCCTGGACTGGTCGTTCATCGTGCTTGCTCTCAGGGTCCGCTTTTTCGCTCGCGTCAACACCGCCGAATTCGTCGGCGTTACCGCTATTCTCTTGGCCGGCTTCTTCCTGGTGCGCGCCGACGCCTCAACCGTGGGCGCCACGACCGCCGCCGCCCTGCTCTTCCACCGCATCTTCGACCCGGTCGCCGGCCTGCTGCTCAACTTTGACGAGGGCCAAAACGCCGCCTCCGGCCTGGCGCGTCTGGTCGGCATCGCTCGTCTGCCGGCCGCCGCTGATTCGCAACCGCCCAGCATGAAGGATTCCTCCATAAGCGCCAGCGGCGTCAGCTTCGCCTACACTCCGGGGCACGATGTCCTCTACGACGTCAACCTTAAGATCGCCCCCGGCGAAAGGATATCGCTGGTCGGCGCCAGCGGCGCCGGCAAGACCACGCTCGCCAAGCTGCTGGCCGGCATCCATCCGCCCAGCAGCGGCGAAATTCAGCTCGGCGGCGTCCCGCACCACCAAGCCAACTCTGATCTCACCGGCCGCCGCGTTTCCCTGGTAACCCAGGAAGTCCATGTCTTCTCCGGTTCATTGGCCGACGACCTGCGTCTGGCCAAGCCCGGCGCTTCCAATCAAGAGCTTGAAAATGCCCTAGGCAAAGTTGGCGCGATGGCCTGGGCCGAAGCCCTGCCTTTGGGTGTCAACACAATGGTTGGCGAAGGCGCCTTCCGCCTGACCGCCAGCCAGGCCCAGCAACTAGCCCTCGCCCGCCTGATCCTCACCGACCCGCCGATCGCCATCCTCGATGAGGCCACCGCCGAGGCCGGCAGCGCCGGCGCTCGCATCCTCGAACGGTCCGCAAACGTCGCGCTCGAAGGCCGCACCGCCATCGTTGTCGCCCATCGTCTGACCCAGGCACGCCAAGCTGACCGCATTTTAATGATGGACAACGGCCGCATCATCGAAACCGGCACCCACGACGAATTGCTTACCGCCCAGGGCAGCTACGCCACCCTCTGGGCCGCCTGGTCCGACTCCCGAGCCACCCTGGGCCAGCCAGAAGCCGCCGGCCCCGCTTAGGCGACCGCCTGGATTAGCCAGAAGCCGTCCTCTTTATCCCTGAGGTTTCGCCGGATCTGCTCGAACTCCTCGGCGACTGATCTCACCGCAATCGTAGCGCTGCCGTAGGACCTCGACGGCGTCACCCTGGCTTCTGCCGCCGGCGGGTCCGCCGCGCACTAACCAGGTTATGAGCCAAATGACTCCGCCCCAAAACAGCAACATTATCGGCATGAACAGCCACCAACCCCAATTTCCCCAGCCGCCCCACATGCCGTGGTCGTCGTCATCATTGAGCATCGCCGCCGGCGTTATTCCAACCGGCGAGTTCGGGCTCAAAATCTCGCCTGCATCAGCGACCGAGTGAGTCATCACCTCGTCGAAAGCCACGGCTCTGGAGTTCATAATCGCCAGCGATTCCCCTAATATCAGAGCCGAAATCACCGCGCTTCGAATCATCATCTCACTCCTCCGATCCCTCTTTAGAGGCCTATTTCCGTATTGAACAGCCCAACATAAACATCTGGTAATTGCCTTGACAACCTTGTTATCATTGATATGCTAATAGGCTTTTTTAAATGGGGTAGTTCTGTCTAGGCAAAATTTGAACAATTCCCGCGGCAGGAGGAAAAACTCATGACAATCGCTTACCGAAATGAAGAGATGCTCGGTATGGTGAATCCCGAGACCGGCTTGGTGGACCGCCGCATTTTCTCTGACCAGGACATCTATGAAATGGAGCTCGAGCGCATCTTCGCCCGCGCCTGGAACTTCATGTGTCACGATTCCCAGATCCCCAACCCCGGTGATTTCTTCCAGACCGTCATTGGCGAGGACCGCGTCATCTGTGTTCGTGACAACGATGGCATGCCTCAGGTCCTGGTCAATACCTGCCGCCATCGCGGCAACGCCATCTGCCGAGCCGACGAGGGCCACGCTACCAGCTTCATGTGCACCTACCACGGCTGGACTTATGACCTCAAAGGCGCGCTGGTCGGCGTCCCCGGCTTCAAAGAGGTCTACCACGAGGAGCTCGACCGTGAGAACTGGGGCCTAATCAAGGCCGCCCAGGTGGATACCTATAAAGGCTTTGTCTTCGCCAACATGGATGCCGAAGCGCCGAACCTCAATGACTATCTCGGTGAGATCGGCCGCATGAGCCTCGATCTGGTCGCCGAGCGCGGCAACGTGGCGATCTCCGCCGGAATCCAGAAGTACATCATCCCTTGCAACTGGAAGCTCGCCGCAGACAACGTTTGGGACTTCTACCACCCCGGCATCACCCACGCTTCATCCGCCATGAGCGGCATGAACGCGCGTCTGCGGCCGCCAAACGCAAAGATGCCGCCGCCGCCAACTCAGACTCCGGCCGCCAACCGCTCCTCGCGTATGACCAGCGCCCACCTCATTCTGCTCGGGGAGTACGGCCACGCCTTGTCCGGACCTGAGAACAATGAGGAGAACGCCGCCGCCCGCCTATCAGACGAGACCTGGCGCGAGAAACCGGAGGCCCAGGCAGTACTCGGTCCAGTTGGCATGCGCGCCAACTCCCACCCGCACATCTTCCCCAACATGTGGATCACCTATCCCGGCTTTGCACAGGTCAGCATGCGAATGCCCAAGGGCCCGATGAAGACCGAAATTTGGTGGTTTTCCTTCCATGACAGCCACATGGACGATGAAATGCAGGCCTACGCCCGTGACCGGGCAATGCACGTTTTTGGCCCGGCCGGCATGCTGGAGCAGGACGACGGTGAGAACTGGGGCCAGAGCACGATGGGTATGCGCGGCGTGATCAGCAGCAAGTACCCAATCAACTACGCAATGAGCCTCGGCCACGGCGAGATTATCGATGACGAAACTGGCCCGCCTCGGATCGAGGGCCACGTCAACGAGCACGCCCAGCTCTGGCACTATCGGGCCTGGTCAGAGTGGATGGCAGCCGAGAACTGGTCCCATCTGCAAGAAATCCACTCCCGCGTCCCAGAGGACAAGGTCTAAGACCTCACTAACCGAAAACCAAACCCGCAATCAAGAAGAAGAGGCCGCTGAGCGGCCTCTTCTTAGGCGTCGTTGGCCGTGGCATAAATCGTGCCACTGCGCTGGTCCAGCGTCGCGTGGTTAACCTCGCTGCCGGCCAGAAACGGGCCTTCGAGATGCCAGTCGCGGCGCCGCCCATCATTCTTGAGCAGAAACGCTCCTTTGCGAGTGCCAATCAACAACAGCAGACCCTTGAAATCTCCACCTGCCATCATCCGTCCGCCGTCGCCGCAGCACCAGCCGACGTCCGTTCCAAGACCGACCCGCCTGTTAAACTTTGAGCGTGAAAAACACCCGACCCGTTTACTCGACCGATGGCGGCAGCATCGACTTTCGCAAAGTTCAAAAACCCAAGGCCAAGCCGCCAGCGCCCGGCGCGAAGCAGCCCCAGGCGTTACCCGACGATGGTGTCGTTCGGATTTTTCGCGAGACCGCCAAGCGCGGCGGCAAAACCGTGACCGTCATCCGCGGCCTGCCCGAACAAGGCGCAGCTCTTGAAGCCCGCGCCCAGGAACTCAAGCGCCTCTGCGGCGCCGGCGGCACTCTCAAAGAAGGCGTCCTCGAAATTCAGGGCGACCACCGCGATCGCGTCGCCGACCGTCTCCGCGGCTTGGGCCACACTGTGAGGCTCGCCGGCGGCTAAGGGCTGTGACATATACTTCACTTGAGGCCCATGGAATCTACGTTTGTAATCGCCAGGCCCCAAACCTCACACAAGGTTTGTAAACCCCTTTAGTGAAAATCCTTAGAAGTAAGGACCTGAACATGACGATCGCCTACCGTAACGAAGAAATGGTCAACATGGTGAACGCTGAAACCGGCACCGTCGACCGCCGTATCTTCTTCGAGCAGGACATCTACGAGCTGGAGCTGGAGCGCATTTTTGCCCGCGCCTGGAACTTTATGGCCCACGACTCGCAGATCCCCAATCCCGGCGATTTCTTCATGACCTTCATCGGCGAAGACCGGGTGATCTGTCTCCGCGACAACGAGGGCACGCCCCAAGTCTTGGTTAACAGCTGCCGGCACCGCGGCAACGCCATCTGCCGTGCCGACGAGGGCCACGCCACCAGCTTCATGTGCACCTACCACGGCTGGACCTACGACCTCACGGGAGCCCTGGTTGGCGTACCGGGGTTCAAGGACGTCTATCACGAAGAACTGGACCGCGAAAACTGGGGGTTAATCAAGGCAGCGCAGGTCGAAACTTACAAGGGCTTCATCTTCGCCAACATGGACCCAGATGCTCCGACATTGGCGGAATATCTCGGCGAAGTCGGCAACATGTGCCTCGACCAGCTCGCCGAACGCGGCGACATCCGCATTGTTGGCGGCATCCAGAAGTACACGATTCCCTGCAACTGGAAGTTCGCCGTCGATAACGTTTGGGACTTCTACCACCCTGCAATCACCCATGCCTCCTCCTTCATGGCCGGCAACTGGCGCAAAGCGGCGCCCGGCGCCGACCCGTAGGAGCCGGCCCGTCAAGGCCAAACGATCAACAGCCTCGAGCGCCCGCATGTCGTCGTCCTCGGTGAGTACGGTCACGCACTCTCCGGTCCCAAGCTCGACGAGCAGGGATTGGCCATGCGCCGCAATTTCGGCGGCGACAACCGCTGGCGCGAGCGTCCCGAAGTCAAGGCGACTCTCGGACCGGTCGGGCTCAAAGTCAGCGAACATCCCCAAATCTTCCCCAACCTCTGGCTCGCGACCGACGGCGGCCAACTCAGCCTCAGGCTGCACAAGGGGCCCGGCAAAACTGAGATTTGGTGGTTCACCTTGATCGACAAGGATACCGAGGCGGAGATGCACGAAGTCCAGAGGCACCGCGCCATTCACGTTTTCGGCCCGGCCGGAATGCTGGAGCAGGAAGATGGTGAGAATTGGGGCGAAAGCACTCGCGCCAACGCCGGCGTCGTTAGCCGGCGATTCCCATTGCACTATGCGGCCGGCCTCAGCCACGATGAGGTCATTGAAGACGAAGGCGGCCCACCCTACGCTGAAACCATGGTCAACGAACACGCTCAGCTCTGGCACTACCGCGCTTGGTCAGAATAGATGGCAGCCGAGACCTGGCAAGACCTCAAACAAGTCCACTCGCAAGTGCCCCGCGACCGACTTTAGTCGGTCGAAGCGTTGCCCGACCGGCTCTAGCCGGAAGCAAAGCCCCGGGCTGTTTGCTAGGACGGCAATAGACCGCTAAAGCGCGACCTTTTCAACGCTCTCGAAGACCACTTCTGATCTGAAGTATCATGACTCGGTCGTGGAGCAGAACTTAAACGAATTCAACCAGCCCATTGGCCTGCCACTTCCGGACTGGCAGCCGCCCACCCCTCCGGCCCGAGAGCCAATGCTCGGCCGTTTCTGCCGGCTTGAACCAGTCGATCCCCCGACACACGCGGCCGAATTGTTCGAGGCCTTTTCCCTGGATTCTAATGGTCTCAACTGGACCTACTTGCCGTACGGCCCCTTCCCAAACTTTGAGGCGTTTCGTGAATGGCTTATCTCCATTGCCATGCCGGACGACCCGCTTTTCTTCGCGATTGTCGATGACGAGTCTGGCAAGGCGCTGGGAGTCGCCAGTTTCTCCCGCATTAACCCTTTGGGCTCAATCGAGGTCGCCCACATCCACTTTTCACCTCTCCTCCAAGGCAAGCCCGGGGCGACCGAGGCGATGTACTTGATGATGAAACTGGCCTTTGAACTTGGCTACCGCCGCTATGAATGGAAATGTGACGCCCTCAATGCGCCCTCGCGGGCCGCGGCCCAACGGCTTGGTTTTTCCTTCGAAGGTATCTTCCGCCAGATGGTAGTCTACAAAGGCCGTAACCGCGATACCGCCTGGTTCGCTATGACTGACAGGGACTGGCCGGCGATTCGTGAAGCACTCGAATCATGGCTCGATCCGGCTAATTTCGACCGGGACGGCCGCCAGAAAACCCGCCTTTTTCACCTGACCCTGCCGCTACTTCACGAACCCCTCAGTCCGGCGACCTCCTAGACGCTCAACCTTCGATAGTCAGACGCCGCGGCCGAGTTGCCGCTAAATCTCCGGATGCCTCTCGTGCCAAGGAGTCTCGGCCTCGTAGGCCTGACCGATGCGTAGCACCGTGGCCTCATCAAAAGCACGACCGGCAATCTGCAAGCTCAGCGGCAGACCCGAGCTTGAGAAGCCACAGGGCACCGACAAGGCCGGCAACCCAGAGAGATTGAATGGGCTCATGTAGCTGGGCATTCTATTCCTGGCGTCAGAGTCCAACCCAGCGAAAGCATCGGCCGGTTGGGCCGAGGTTGGCGAGACAACGGCATCAACATTCTTGAGGATTTCCTGGAGTTGGCCTGTAACGACCGTTCGGGCCCGCTGCGCCTGGATGTAATCTACCGCGCTGAAAAAGGATCCCTCACGCACCCGGTTTCGCACGTCCGCACCCAGATCCGATGGGCGCTCCTGCAGCGTCTTTTCGTGATAAGCGGCGGCCTCAGCCAGCAGAATCGTCGTGTTCGCCCCGCGCGCGTTGATGAACGGCTCCGGGTCCACATCCACCAGCCGCGCGCCCAGGCCTTCCAAGACCTTTAGCGCCGCTTCAAAGGCCGCCATTATTTCTGGATTGGTCCCTTCTTTTTCCTCAAACCAGCCCCGCGGCACGCCCAAACGCGTCCCGCGCACGCCACCGTGCAAGCCGGCGCTAAAATCAGACACCGGCACGTTGGCCGAAGCGGCATCCTTGGCGTCATAGCCTGAGATCGCCTGCAAGAGCAGCGCGCAATCTTCAACCGTCCGCGCCATCGGCCCGGCGTGGTCCAACGACCAGCTCAGCGGTACAACGCCGTACCGGCTTACTCGTCCATAGCTCGGTTTGATGCCGGCGATGCCGCAAAACGACGCGGGCCCCCGAATCGATCCACGACCCTAACGCTCCAAAGCACAGTGCGGCGGCTAACGCCGCCGCACTGCCACTGCTCGATCCGCCCGGCACGTGATCGAGGTTCCAGGGATTGCGAGCTGGCCCGAACTGGTGCTCAAAATCCGGAGCCCCAAAGGCAAATTCATGCATTGTCAGCTTGCCCAGGAGCACCGTGCCCGCCTCTCGGAGCAGCCTCGTCGTCGTTGCGTCTTCGTCCGGTACCCAGTTCGCCAGCGCGTCAGAGTTCGCGGTCGTCCTGATTCCCTTCGTGGCGTAGAGGTCTTTTAGGCCGATGGGAATTCCATGCAATGCGCCGCGGTTTTTCCCTTTAACTAGCTCCCCCTCCAACTCCTCGGCCGCGGCCATGGCTTGATCTCGGGTCGGCGTAATGAAGCTGTTGATCTTGCCGTCGACCGCATCGATCAGGTCAAAACAGGATTCGGCAAGCTCGACCGGAGACACTTCCCGGGCCTTTACCATCGCCGAAACTTCTGCTAACGACATAAACCTCGTATCGGCTCCCGCCATCGGACTACTCCTTCCCAGCCGCGGCCGGCGAGGCGCTAAAGATCGGGCTTGGCTCAACCTCCGCGCTGAACAGCTTCCGTAGATCCGCCGCATTCTGCTGGTTGCGCTCGACACCGGCCAGGATCTTCGCGGCCTCCTCCTCGCTCAAATTTAGCCCTGCACGTTTCGCCGCCGCCTGCAAAGCCTCCAACCCAATCTCGTCCGAATCTGCCATCGTTCTGCCCACCTTCCTCATTGCTTCAATTTGTTCGGCGCCCTTAAATCTCCGGATGCCTTTCGTGCCACGGCGTGGCTTTCTCGTAAGCCCGACCGACCCGCAGCATGGTGGACTCGTCAAAAGCACGACCCGCTATCTGCAGGCCCAACGGCAGCCCTGACCCGGTAAAGCCACAGGGAACCGACATTGCCGGCATGCCCGTGAGATTAAAAACCGGCATGTAGCTGGGCATCCTGTTGCGAGCGTCCGGGTCCAGGACGGCGAACGGCTCCGCCGGCTGAGCCCCGGTGGGCGAGAGAATAACGTCGACATTGCCGAGGATTTCCATGATTTGAGCTGAGATTTTGGTTCGAATCCGTTGCGCTTGAATGTAATCCACCGCGCTAAACAGCGAGCCTTGGCGGATACGATCGCGAAAGTCGGCGCCAAAATCATCCGGCCGAGTCCGCAAGGTCTCCTCGTGGTACGCCGCTGACTCCGTTAGCGAAATCGTCATAGTCGCCCCGCGGGCGCTGATAAACGGTGATGAGTCGATCTCAACCAGCCGCGCCCCTTGGCTCTCGAAGACCTTCAGCGCCGTCTCGAAGGCCGCCATCATTTCCGGATTGGTACCCTCCAGCTCGTCGAACCATTCGCGTGGCACGCCAAGCCGCATGCCTCGCACACCTTCCTCAAGCGTCGCAGTAAAGTCAGGCACCGCCACGTCCGCCGATGCCGCGTCTTTGGCGTCATATCCGGATATCGCCTGCAATAGCAGCGCACAATCCTCGACCGTCCGCGTCATCGGCCCGGCGTGGTCCAGCGACCAGCTTAACGGCACAACGCCAAAACGACTCACGCGCCCGTAAGTGGGCTTCAAGCCGACAATGCCACACAAAGCGGCCGGGCCGCGTATCGACCCACCCGTATCTGAGCCCAGCGAGCCAAAAATTAATCCTGCTGCTAGGGCGGCGCCGCTGCCGCTGCTTGAACCACCCGGCTGGTGATCAAGATTCCAGGGATTTCGCGCCGGCGGATATGGCTGGTCAGATCCCGGCGACCCGGCGGCAAACTCGTGCATTGTAAGTTTGCCGAGCAGCACCGTCCCCGCTTTGCTCAGCAGTCTCGTCGTGGTCGCGTCCTCATCCGGAACCCAGTCCGCCAGCGCCTTGGAGTTCGCCGTGGTCCGAATCCCCTTCGTAGCATAAAGGTCCTTTAAGGCAATCGGTATCCCGTGCAGCGGCCCCCGGTCTTTGCCGCTCGCCAGCTCTTGCTCCGCCAGCTTCGCCGCGGACATGGCAAGCTCCCGAGTCGGCATGATAAAGCTGTTGAGCTTGCCGTCGATAGCATCAATCAGATCAAAGCAGGAATCAGCCAGCTCAACCGGTGAGATCTCACGCGCCTTAACCCTCGCCGACACCTCCGCCAGCGACAGGAATCTAGTATCGAGTCCTAGCATCGACTTATTCCTTTGAGTCTGCCGGCTGAAACGCGCTAAAGACCGAAGCAGGCTCGAGCTCCGGACTGATCAAGCCTCGAAGCTTCGCGGCCGTCACCCGGTTGCGTTCGAAGCCGCTCAACAACCTCGCCGCGTCATCCTCGCTCAGCTTCAGGCCGGCACTCTCCGCCAGCACTCTAAGGGATCCCAATCTAGCGTCGTCAGGATCTGACATGGTCGCTCCAACCTCTCATTTTTCGCTTCATCCGATCGTCGGGGCCATCCTGTCCGTCGTTTCAACGCCAGTCTGAAGTCACCAAGGCGGCGCGTCAAACCGGCAATCTTTGACAGAATCTGCCGCGGGTGGTCTGCTACGTGTGCAAACACCCCCGCACCATCCTTCGGCAACAGATCAGAAGATTTCATTGGAGGGAAAAATGGTACAGACACTGGAGCTCTCGAGTGCCGTCAAGGCCAAACCGTTGACTGAATGGGGATCGGTGGCCGTTGAGCTGCTCGGCACCCAAACCAGGATTGTTCAAGGCAAGAACACCTTTCACCGCGTAATCGAAGTCGGCAGCGGCGATCCCTTGATCCTGATCCACGGCATTGGTGGCCACGCCGAAACCTACGCCCGCAATCTCCACAACTTGGCAAAGCACTTCCACGTCTACGCCATCGACGCGCTCTACCACGGCTTTTCCGATAAGGCCAACTTTGACTTTGCCGAAATGGGCAAGCGCCAGGCTGACGGCCTCGCTGACCTGATCGAGGCTCTGGGTTACAAGTGGGCCCACGTCGAAGGTGAGTCCATGGGCGGCAACATCGTCTGGGAGTTCGGCAAACGACATCCAAAGATGGCCGGAAAGCTGATCATGAACACCGGCGGTCCCTGGTTTACCCCGAAACGCACCGATTTCGTCGAGAACCCCGGCGGTGGCAACACGCTGGCCGAGCTATCGATGAAGTCATTGATGGAGCCTACTTTTGAGAACGTGCGCGCCCGCATGGAGTGGCTCGTCGCGGAACCAAGCCGCATGACCGACGAGATGGTCAACATCCGCATTCGGCTCTACTCCTTCCCAGAAGTCTACGAGTCGATCAAGCGCGTCTACCGCATCGGTGGCAGCTGGGCTGACCGCCCGCCGGTCGGCGAAGACGAGCTCAAGGACTTCAAGCCGGAGTCCTTGGTCTTCTGGAGCCAAAACAACCCCGGTCAGGGTCCCGATTTAGGCCAGTACATGGCCGATCTAATAGGCTCCAAGTTCTACAATGTGCTCGACGCCGCCCACTGGCCGCAGTGGGAAAAGCCCGAGGAGCACGACCAGGTTCTAATCGATTTCATCAAGGGCTAACGCTTCAGGCAAAATCGCGATCCACGCGACCAATCAAGAAGCCCGGTGCGAAATCGCACCGGGCTTCTTTCCTCGTGACGGCTGCTCCCCGCAAAACAGCCATCAGTCGGCACTCAGCGCCAAGCCCTCCATTTGCAGGACCTCCTCATTTCGGTAGGCAAACTGGTCCCCTTCCTGCCCTCGTCCTTATTCCGCTGAAGCCAGACCCGTCAGAAGGCTTGTCCTCGCCAGGTCCAGGCCCGCTGCGCTGGTTGAAATAACAATGTCTACGCGCTTGGCGCTCCGCTCCCAGATTCCGAAGCCGAATCCCCGATCGTCCTGCCAGATCCAAGCGTCGGAGACCATGCCGAACTCTCCGACAGAGCCGACAAGCTGCAGACCGCGTTCGTATTCCGTCTTGAACTCACGAAAATCGCCTACCCCGTCCCACTCCAGGGAAATATGGAGCATTTGAACAGCGGCGTCGCCGCTGCCACTGTTGTAGAAGCCAATCCAGCCGGCGCCCCAGCCCGCGGCCGCCTTTCTGGCAGACTCCTCCTCGCCGCCGATTGTGAGCAAGTAATTGAAAACATCGAACTCGCCAAACCTGCCGAGTTCAACCCTCTCCCACCCCGAACCCATCCGCCCAGCCAGGTCCGTGGCCGGCAAATCGGTTGAGGTCTCAGAGGCGAGGTACTTTTCCGGGTGAAGTATTTGTTCTGTAGTTGATGGCTGCGCGAGATCGAGATTCAGTCGCAGCTATTCTGCGCTGGTCACTCCTATCTCGCGGACGGCCGACTCCTGGTTACCGGTGGACACGATGGCGGCGGTATCGGAATCGTCGACGCCAGCATATTCGACCCATTCACGTTGCAGTGGACCAGAATTGACGATATGGCCTTCGCCCACTGGTACCCCCTCCAACGTCACGCTCGGTGACGGAAGAGTGCTGTCCATAGGCGGTCAGGTCTCGCCCGGCAACTGGTCTGACGTGGTCGAAGTCTTCGATCCGGCCACCAACACCTGGAGCCTGCTCAATGCCCTGACACCAACCCTGCACGATGCCGAGTACCCGCTGACATTTCTGCTTCCAGATGGCCGCGTCTTCGCCATCGCCGCCTCTCCCGGCGGCCAAGGCATTCTCGACGTCGAGGCCGACACCTGGACCGACCTCGGCCCGATCGGGCTAAAGGGATCGCCGGGCATGTATCTGCCCGGACAGATTATGTACGCGGGCGGCGGCGCTGGTGGTGAAACCAGCCCATCTCACGGCGAGGTTTACGTCATCAACTTCAATGAACCGGACCCACAGTGGCGCCAGACCAGTTCCATGAGCGACGGCCGCTACGAGCACAACCTGGTCGTGCTTCCCGACGGCAAAGTCCTCGCAATCGGTGGTGTCGCGGTCCTTTCTCAAGCCTCGAACGACGGCATCGCAACGCCCGAAGTCTGGGACCCGGCGACCGAGACCTGGACCACTCTTGCTCCCATGGTCCAACCGCGCCCCTATCACTCGACCGCCCTTCTCCTACCGGATGCAACGGTTTTCATCGGCGGCGGCGGCGCCCTGGAAGGCGCCTTGGACTACACCGACGCCGAGATTTTCTCGCCTCCATACCTCTTCAACGGACCTCGACCGGTCATAACTTCCGCCCCGGACGTGGCGGCCTACGGCGCAACAATTAACGCTCAGACGCCGGACGCCGCGACAGTCGTCAGCGCCTCGCTGGTCGGTCTCGCCGCACGCACCCACATGCTGGACATGAACCAGCGCTTCGTGCCGTTGACCATCGCCGCCGGCGCGACCGATGTCGCGATTACCCTGCGAACCAATCCCAACCTAGCCCCTCCCGGCTACTACATGCTGTTCCTGGTAAACGCTGATGGCGTGCCGTCCATGGCTCACATCGTTAGGCTAACCAACAGCTCGGACTTCGAGGCCCCCGCGGTCGAGATTCTCTCACCCGTCGCTGACTCCACCGTTCAAGGTGTCCTCTTGATATCGGCCACCCCCACGGACAACGAGGCCGTTGGCGGTGTCACTTTCATGCTCGATGCCCTCGCCCTGGGCAGCGAAGTAACCGCCGCTCCCTACGAAATCGTCTGGAACACAGTCGATTCCACCGACGGACTACACACCCTGACGGCAATTGCCCGCGACCCCTCCGGCAACCGCACGACCAGCGCCGAAATCCAAGTCCCCGTCGATAACAGCGCCGCGCCGACGCTCCCAGCCGGCCTTGTCGCCGCCTTTAGCTTCAATGAGGGCCTCGGCATCGTCGCGCTCGACGCAACCGGCAACGCCAACCACGGATCGATTAGCGGCGCCGCCTGGGACGACGTCAACATGAATCGGGTCTTTCCTGGGTCTTCCGGCGGTTCGATGGTATTGACGACTGGCTGACGATCAGCGACTCGCCTTCCCTCGACCTCACCAACGGCATGACGATCTCCGCCTGGGTCAGCCCCATTACCCTTTCTGGCTGGGACACCATTCTGATCAAGGAACGCCCTTTCCATATCGCCTACGCGCTCTACGCCAACGCCGGCGGCAACATACCCAGCGGCGAAATCAGGCTGACAAACAACCACGTCGTCCTCGGTGACTCTCAGGTCGCCATCGGGGCCTGGACCCACCTGACGACGACATTTGATGGCACGCCTTAAAGTTTTATCTAAATGGCAACCTGATTCGGACCGTCCTCGTCTCCTGCACAATCTTCGTCTCGGATGATCCGTTTCGCATCGGCGGCAACAGCATTTGGGCCGATGAATTCTTCCACGGCCTTATCGATGAGGTGCGCGTCTACAACCGCGCCCTCACCCCAGCGGAAATCCTCGCCGATATGGACACACCGCTTCCGTAATGTCACGCTCAACCTGCGGCGGTTAGCATGTAGCGCCCTTGGCAAACTCCCGAACCATGGCGCTCAATCGCTCGCTTACTCATTTTGTTGCGAACCGCCAGACCCGATGCTAGAGTGCCGGCACACCCCCGCGCCGTAAGAGAGGGAGGCGATCCAAAATGACAACGTCTATCCCAGAAGTCGCGCCAGGATCCCGAACCTTCTACCAAGTTCCCGTTTGTACACTCGTCAGCGGCATTGAGGTCAACCTGACCATCCACGTCCTACGTGGGACCAAGCCAGGGCCGACCCTCGGCCTGCTCCCTACCCTCCACGGCGCCGAGTTTCTCTCCATCGAGCAGGTTCGAGCAATCCTCGAAGGCATCGACTTGGACCAGCTCAGCGGTACTGTCATCGCCTGCCCTGTGGCTAACCCGATCGCCCTCCAACACGGCAGCGTAGCTACACCAACTTGACGATCTGCTAACCAAGTACGCCGGTGGTGTCACCGAATACATGGCCCATTTAGTAACCAAACACCTGATTGAGCCTTGCGACATGCTGTTCGATTTCCACCTCGGCCCCTTCGGCCACGCCGACGAGATGATCGACGTCCCCATTCAGGCCGACGAGGCGCGCATGGAGCGCTTGCACCTCATGGGCTCTCTCTTTGGCACGCTCATGCACAAGTGGGAATTGCCCCCCGGTTCCTCATTGGCCTACGCCATCAGCCAGGGAAAGCTCGGCCTCGGTGTCGAAATTGGCGGCGGCGGCTATGGCGATGAGCTCAGCGCCAAGTGGGTTCGCCAGGCGGCGGCCGGCGTTCACGCCTCAATGCAGTACTTGGGCATGCTGCCCGGCACACCGCCCTGGCCCGAATCGGTCAACATCGTCACCACCCGCGCCGGCTTGCGCCCGCTCCACGGCGGCTATCACGTTCCCGTGATCGGCACCGACCGCCTCGGCACCACAATCGAAAAAGGCGAACTTCTCGGCCGTACCTACAACACCCAAACCCTGGAGTTGATCGAGGAACTCCACAGCCCCCATCGCGGCCTGCTCTACATGATCCGCGCCTACGGGCTGGTCGATGCCAGCGACTGGGGTTATGTAATGGCCGACGAGAGCGGCCAGCGCACCTATCACCCCAAGCCTTAGTCCACTTCAGTAGGTCATCCTATCCCCTAGCCGTGGCCGCCATCCGCTTAACCTCGGGGATGATCTCCTTGCCAAATTGCGCGATCTGCTCGGCAGCGTCGGTTCCCTCCGGTCGAACCAGGAAGGTGTCTATCCCCGCCTTGTGGTAGGAAGCTATCTTCGTCAGAATCTCGGCCGTCGTTCCCACCAGGCGGGTTTTGGGCCTGAAAATCAGCCGCCTCGGCAGGATTGCTAGCGACAAACCCAGTCCCACCCAGGACGCAGCGAATCGAGTCCGGATCCCGACCCACCCGCAGCGCTGATTTCTGAGCGATCGCGATCATGCCGCTGATTTCTTCCAAGCTGGCCCAGCCTCGATTCTTGATCCAGCCATCTGCCAGGCGTCCAACTATGCGCAGCCCGCGAGGCTTGCCGGCACCGGTCCAGATTGGGATCGTGCCTCGGACCGGCTTCGGGTCGCAGACCGCGTCCGTCACTCTCACATTCTTGCCTTCAAACGTGAACTTCTCGTTGCTCCACAGCCCGCGCATTAGCTCAATCGCGTCAATCAAATCATCCAGGCGCTCACCGACCGGACGCATCGGTATGCCGTAGGCGTCGTAGTCGGCCGACATGGTCGTACCGCCGGCGGTCCAACCGGCCGTTGGAGATTACATCCAGGGAGGCCGCCTGTTTGGCGATCAGCTGTGGATAACGGTTGGGAAGGTTCAGGGTCGTATGGAAAAGGCGGATTCGGTCAGTCCGCGCCGCGATCGCGGCGGCCACGGTCCAACCGTCCAACCCCGCCGCCTGCGGCCGGTCACCAAACGACAAGCTGTCAAATCCGGCATCCTCCGCCGCCTTGGCAGTCGCCACCATCTGTTCGAAAGACCCACGCCCGGCCGGGGCGGCAAAAGTTACCGGCAATCTTGCCATTATTCGCCTCCATTTCCGTTTCTGGCGCAGTCTAGCAGGAAGCCCGACGCCGGACTCCCGCTGACGCCAACCACGCTGCTACTCTCAGCTCTGGTTCAGGTACTCCAGCGCCGTCGCCGCCAGCACCGCGGTTCCCACCGGCAAAGCATCTTCGTCCAGTTCAAAGCTGGCGCTGTGCAAAGACTTCGGCTCATCCCACTCCGGTCGCCGCACTCCCAGGCGAAACATGGCGCCCGGCACCCGCTGCATCAGGAAAGCAAAATCCTCGCCACCCATCGCCGCCACGTCCTCCAGCAGTCCTCCGTCCGGCAGCAGCCGCCGCGCCGCGACTCGGACCGTCTCGGCCCCGTCGGAATGATTGACGTTTGGCGGGTAAAGCCGGCGATAGTCCACCTCTGCGTCGCCACGCATCGCCCGCGCGATGCCCGACGCCATCTCGGCGATTCGCTTTTCAATATGCGCCTGTACATCCTCCGAGTAAGTTCGCACGGTACCCCGAAGCACGGCCGTGTCTGGAATGATGTTAAACGTGGTTCCCGCTTGGAGACTGCCAACCGTCACCACCGCCTCCTCCGTCGGTGAAACCTCCCGGCTGACAAGGGTTTGCAGCGCCATAACCACCTGAGATGCGATCACGATCGGGTCAACCGTCATGCTGGGCCGCGCCGCATGTCCTCCCTTGCCCAGGATCTTGATCTGGAAAGTGTCCGCCGAAGCGTGCGTTGGTCCAGATTTAACCGAGATCTGGCCAGCGTAGGTCAGCGCATCGACGTGCAACGCGAATGCCGCGTCCACCTGCGGATTCTCCAATAGCCCAGCCTCGATCATCCTCAGAGCGCCGGCTCCGCCTTCCTCCGCTGGCTGGAACATGAACTTCACCGAGCCGTTGAGCGATTCCCACCGCTCGGCCAGCAAACGGGCTGCGCCGAGCAGCATGGCCGTATGCCCGTCATGACCGCAAGCGTGCATCACTCCCTTGTTCGCCGATGTAAACGGCAAGTCCGCCTCTTCCTCCAACGGCAACGCATCCATGTCGGCGCGCAATAGCACCGTCTTACCTGCCTTCGCACCCTCCAACAGCGCAACTACGCCGGTTTGGGCGACGCCGGTCTCAAACTCGAAACCAAGCTCTCTAAGACGGTCCGCCACCAGCGCCGCTGTCTGAACTTCCTTGTACGCCATCTCCGGGTTCTGATGAATAGCTCGTCTGTCCATGACCAGCTCTGGGCCAATCGAGTGTGCGGCATCAAGCAGTTCCTCGCGGTTCGTCATTGAAATCTTCCTTCCCTATTACCCGCGTCTCAGGACCGCCTTGACGCCACGATTTACCTTTGGATTTCCCTGGCTCCAAAGGCCAACTTCGTCTGGCCCTTACAGTTCCGCGATCATGTCGCCGTCCGCAGCCAGTGTCAATCCAGCCCTTTTTGAATGATTTAGCCTCTGCTACGATCCAGACAGGATTGAAATTCGATCGTCTACACCTCAATACGTATCTTTCCAGCGGAGTCGATTGAATATGACCAGAGACGAATTGATCGCCGAGATCCATGACGCCGAGCGGGTCGTAAGTCAAACCTTTGGTGGCCTGAACCCGCAACAAATCGAGACACAGGTCCACACCGAGGAGGGCGGCTGGACCGCCAAACAGCTTCTCGCCCACCTCACCTCAAACGATGCCCGCATCGACATGTACCTCGATCCCGCGGCCAGCATAGAGTCCCTCTACGGACCGGAGTACTGGGCCTGGAATCAGCGGTGGGTGGATGACAGAGATCGCGATGAGCTCTCTGACCTGCTGCTCGAATTTCAAAGCCAAATCGCCTCCAGCCGGGGCAAGCTCCTGGACCTCGATCAAGGCGGACTTGACCGCCTGATCCCGAGCTCTGGGGACAATCCGCCACGGCCGCTCTCCGATTGGTTTCATGTTGTCTGCGCCAGGCACTGCGTTCGGCATACCGCTGGCGCCCGAGAAGTCCTTGGTCTCCCCGAGCTAAGCTGACCCGCCAGACAATCGTCTGAAGGCGAGGGCGGCTGGTTCCGGCAGAATCCTACGCCTCACGTGGCCGTCCCGGTGGCCGCGTGATCAGATACAGGACCCCGGAGGCCGCGAAAAGTAGCAGCGGGATGCTCCAAACCAGGCCTGGGTCCGAAACCGAGGTCAGCAGCACGGCGAAAAGTGGCGCGCTGATTGCCGCCGTGCCAACCACAACCGGAAAAATCAGCCCGCGGATCGCTCCAAGATTCTTTCTGCCAAAGTAGTTTGGCCAGATCACGTTGGCGACCGTGTTATTGGCGCCCTGGCCCACGCCCCATAACAAATTGTGGCTGAACAGCAAGAAAAGGCTGTTGCTTGCGAACACCAAGGGGACCATCGACAGTGCGACAATCGAGCCGCCGATGATGCCGATGTAGCGCACTTGAGTGCGATCAGCCATGAAGCCAAAAAACAAACCAGCTAAGACGACAAACAGCGGCGCCACTGCCGTTCCGATCGCCACATAGCCTGATCCAATGCCCACGTCCTGCCAAAAAGGGACGCGGTTTACCAGGGTCCCCTGGGTGACGATGCCGCCAAGAGCCGTGGCCGCCACGACGATCCAGAAGGTGTGGTGCCTCAACGCCTGTCGCACCGTCCAGCTTGTCTCTTCCGATCGAGGGGCGCTCTTCTCCGGCACAAGCTCTCCAGTCTGGCTTGGATCCGAAACCGTCCCATCAATCATCAAACCGATTGACTCCGGATCCTTACGCATGAAAAGCGCGCAAGCGGGCACCGTCAGGAGAATGAGCAACCCACCAAGCACCACCCAGGCTGTCCTCCACCCGGGACCATCGATCAGCAGCTGGGCCAATGGAATCAGCAGCAAGTTGCCGAAAGGCATCCCCATCGTCGCTATCGCCAGCGCCCGCCCTCTCTTGCGCTGAAACCATTTGGCCACTGGAACCACGGTTAGCAGTTGGCCGGAAGGCCCGCCGAAGCCACTCAATCCCGAAATCGCGAACAGCAGGAAAAACAGCCACAGGTCGTGCACCAGGCCAAGGGCCATGATTGACAGGCCGGCCATGCCAGCTGTGAATGCCCCCAGGATACGCGCACCAAACCGATCGAGAAGAACACCGAGCAGCGGCGACGACAGCCCGGCAACCGTCAGTCTAAATGTCAAACCGAGCGTAAGCGCACCAGCGCTCCAGCCGAGGTCATCGCTCATTGGCCGTATAAAGAAGCCAAAGGTCACGGCGCTGGCCGGCGAGGAGCCCACGTTCATCAGAAGCGCAACGGCAACGACGATCCAGCCGTAAAAGATTCGTGGTTGCAGGGCGCTTGACACTCGGCGCATTCTAGGACCCACGTCGCCACGGTTCAAGGCGACACGGCAGACCCTTGACCAGGTCCACGGAGATCAGATTGCTGGTTTTGCTAGCCGAGACCGGCGGCTTAGTATGGCAACTCCTGGCCGAGCTTTCGCTCCCGTGCCTTGCGCAGCACGACCGCGCAGGCTGCCACGTCCTCGATGCCCAGGCCCTGGCTCTCAAACAGCGTTACCGCCTCCTCGGACGGCCGGCCAGCGCGACCTGTGACCACGTCTTTCAATTCAACCGCTTCACTCCAACGGAAGGCGCCTTGATCAGCGGCCGCGATCAGCTCGCCACATTCGACCTTGGCCTGCTCCAGATTGTCGAGGGCGATCAACTCGGCCCGCTCAATCGTGCGATTATCAACCTCGCGCCGGCTCCAGTTGTTGGACCCGGCGGCGTTGACGTGCGTCCCTGGTTCCAAGGCCTCGCCATCGAAAACCGGCGTGCTCGAGCTGGTAATCGTAATTACGATTTGGCAGCAACGCACCGCGGCCTCGGCTTCCTCAACCGGGACAACATCGACCCCAAGCCGCTCCCGCATCTCTCGCGCGAAGCCCTCACGTTTTTCAACTGTCCGGCTGAAGACTTTGACGCTGGTAACCGGACGCACCGCGCAGACCGCCTCCAGTTGCGCGGCCGCCTGGCGTCCAACGCCGATAACGCCGACCGTCGAGGCATCCGGCAACGCCAAATAGCGCGTGGCGAGGCCGCTGGCCGCGCCGGTCCGCATCGTGCTTAGCGTTGGCGTCTCCATAACCGCTTCGACCGCACCGCCATCGGCGTTAAAAATCGTCGTCAGGTTCTTGCCACCGGCGCCGTAAAATCGCAATCCTGCCACGCCGGAGCCTGCCACCACGCCACCCATCGCCATCAGTACACCGCTGGTCAGTCGCGCCCGCCGTCGGGCCAGATTCTCCACCAGGCCGCGGGACTCCTGTTGAAACAAATCATCGAGAATATCGACGCACTCCGGCATTGTCAATAAGCTGGCCACCTCGGCATCGTTGAGGAACAGCGCCATCGAGAATCTCCTTCTGCCACATCCCGAGAATCGAAATACTGCCAGATTAGTTTACCGATCCTCGGCGCCGCGCTCCATTTTCGGCCAGACCCGCACCGGTCGTCGATTCCCGCTGCGAGTCGTTGAACCAATGGATCTGCTCCGGGGTCGCGCCAGGCATAAATTGGTTCGTGAACATCTGGCGGTAAGCCGGAAATCGGCTATCCTTGCCGCCTGACACTGCTTGAAACAAATTAGCCTCGTTTGGCCGCGCCGCAGCGCAAACTCAAGGAGACCCAAAATGAAACTGACTCTGCTTGGAACCGGAATGCCGAACGCAAACCCGGTTCGACGCGGCCCCAGCCAAGTTATCGAAGCCGGCGATGACCTGATCCTGGTCGATTGCGGCGCCGGTGTCGCACATCGCCTGGTCGAAGCCGGGCTTGGCCGCCGCTCGATCAGCCGCCTGGCGATTACCCATCTCCACTCCGACCACATCACCGGCCTGGCCGATTTGCTCTGGGCCGGATGGGTAGGGCGCTGGTGGGACGAGCCGCCAATCATCGCCGGCCCTCCCGGAACCAAGCACTTTGTCGAGCACTTGATTGAAGCCTTCTCCTACGACATTAGCGTTCGCACCAAGACCCCAGGCGGCGAGGGCCTCAACAGGGAGTGGCTGGTGCCGCAAGTCGAAGAAATAGAAGAAGACTGGCACGTGGAGGGCAATGACTGGCGGCTCGCCGCCTTTCGAGTCGACCACGTTCAGGTCGATGAAGCTTTCGGCTTCCGCCTTGAATCAGAGTCCAGGTCAATCGTCCTCTCTGGTGATACGCGCCCTTCGGAGAACTTGATCAAACACGCCCAAAACGCTGACATTCTGGTTCACGAGGTCCAGCGTCTAGTCGATCCGCAGGACCAGCCTCCGATCACCGACCCCTGGGCAATTGCCCGGCGAGAAGCCATCATCAACTACCACACCCTTTCAACCGACCTCGGCAAGGTCGCCGCCGAGGCTAACACGCGCCACTTGGTGCTCAACCACATTATTCTGCGAGAGGGCTCGCCGACTGACCTGCTGAGCGACATCGAGCCGGACTTCTCCGGAAACATCACCGTAGGCGAAGACCTCATGACCTTCGAACCCTAGACCTAGACTCAAAACTTGCCTGGCTCGGGTAGAATTGAATCCCGACGAAACCAGTCTGACGAAAAGGAGAGAATAGCCAAATGCCAACCAGCAAAATCAATGGCTTCGATCACTATTGGGAGGATTTCGGGTCTGGCGAGGCGCTCATCATGCTCCATGGCGCCGTCAGCTCCGGCAAGAATCAGCTTGGCCACGCTCGAGAGTTGTCATCAGATTTTCGCGTGCTTGTGCCGGATATGCGTGGCATGGGACAAAGCCAGCACACCAGCTCCATCGCCACTGGTGCCTGGGTTGATGACGTCAAGGGCCTGTTGGATCACCTCGGCCTCGCCGCCGCTCACTTATTTGGCACCGGATTAGGCACACGCGTGGCCCTTCGCTTCGCCATCGATCATCCAGAAATGACCACGAGTCTCATCCTAGACGATTCGATCATTGCCTTCGATCAGGCCGGCGGCAGCGCTATGAATTCGCGCCTTAGTGACCCAGATTCGATGCCGCCAGAGACCGTTCAACTCTATGAGTCCCTGCATGGATCCGAATGGAAGGTTGCGGTTCGCTCCTACTTCGACTGGCGTAACCAAACCGCGACCCAGGATTACTTTAATCTGCGCGAACTCTCGAAGGGCATCACCGTACCAACCCTGATCACGCGCGGCGATGCGCGTGAGCCAATCCACCCGCTTTCTCACTCCTACGAGCTTTTCGAGAACATCAAAACCGCCCGGCTCTGGATTAAGCCGGAGGGCGGTTGCTTCGCGACTCCGGAAGGCTACTCCGTGGTCCGTCGCTTCATCGCCGAGTCCGCGAAGCAGCCCGTGTCTACTTGACCAGCATCTCGGGCAGAATATTTCTACCTAACCTCTATGAGCGCGTTCAGCGCCTCGCCGGATCCCCAGATCGGATCCGGCGAGGTCTTGACGAGATTTGGGAGCGGGCACCGTAACTATGAGTCAAACAACTCGACAGAATATCGGCTCAAACTCGCCCTACGAAGCAGTCGTCGGCTTCAGCCGCGCGGTCCGAGTCCGCGATCAGGTCTTTGTCGCCGGCACGGTCGGCTGGCGCGATGACAAAACCTTGCCACAAAATGCCTACGACCAGATGCAACAGGCGATCGCCAACATCGAAGCCGCACTCAAACGGGCCGGCGCCGCTTTGACCGATGTAGTCAGGACTCGGATCTATGTCACAGATATGGCGGTTTCAGACGCCGTGTTCACCGCCCACAAAGAGGCCTTCAGCAAAATTCTTCCTGTTTCGACCTTGGTCGGGGTAGCTTTCCTCGCGGCGCCGGAAATGCTGGTCGAAATTGAAGCCGAAGCGGTCGTTGAAAGCTAGCGCCGCTATTCGAAAGCCCTGAACACGGAGGCGCTAGTTTAGCGAATGCTAAACTAGCTATTTTTTAAGTCGACGGAACCTCTTCCCCTACCTTGTCGTCAGAGGCTTCATCGTCAGATTCTTCGGCCTCATCCAGCTTCTCATAGGTCATTCGATAGAGGTTGGCGTAAATGCCGTCGTTCTCCAGCAGCTCGTCGTGGGTACCGAGCTCTACGATCTGGCCATGGTCGAGCACCGCAATACGAGTGGCTGCGCGGATGGTCGAGAGACGGTGGGCGATGACGAACGATGTGCGGTCCTTGAGCAGCTCCCGCAGCGCCTGCTGAATGATCACTTCAGTACGCGTATCAACGTTAGCTGTCGCCTCGTCCAAAATCAGGATGCGTGGCCGTGCCAGGACGGCGCGGGCAAAACTGATCAGTTGACGCTGGCCAACCGATAGGTTCTGACCTCTCTCGTGTAGTTCAGTGTTGTAGCCGTGCTCTTGCTTCACAATGAAGTCGTGAGCACCCACGGCCTTCGCCGCTTCGATTACATCTTCCTCGGTGGCATCCAGACGGCCGTAGAGGATGTTGCTACTGATAGTTCCGGAGAACAAGAATGGGTCTTGAAGCACGACACCGGTCTGGCGTGTGAGTGAGGCCCGGTTGATCTGCTTGAGCTCGATGCCATCGATCAGGATCCGGCCGCTAGTCACCTCATAAAAGCGCATGATTAGCGACGTTAAGGTTGTCTTGCCAGCGCCGGTAGACCCGACTAGCGCGATAGTCTCGCCTGGCTCCACGTGCAGATTGATATCGCGCAGCACCGGTACGTCGTCCACGTAGTCAAAGTTCATATCTTGGAACTCGACCTCGCCTCGGATGTCGTCGAGCTCGATCGCATCCGGCGCGTCGACAATATCCGGCTTGGTATCCAGCACCTCAAACACTCGCGCGCCGCCCGCCATTGCTCGCTGCAGCAGCGCGTATTGCATGACCAATTCACGAATTGGCTGGAAGAAGCGCTCAATCGAGAAGATGAACAGGACAAATACGCCTGGGCTGATTTCACCATTCAACACGAGCCGCCCGCCGTACACCACGACTATCGCGGTCGACACCGAAGAAATCATCTCCACCATCGGCATGATTGCCGCCTGCAACCGGCCAGCGGCGATGTTGGCTTGCATGTTGTCCGAGTTGAGGGCTGAGAATCGTTCGGCGTTGACGTTCTCGCGCTGCAGGCTCTGGATCACGCGCACGCCGCTAACGTTCTCCTGCAAATTCGAATTTACGACCGCGATTGCCTGGCGAACCCGCATGAATGCTCTGCGAGCGTATATCTGCCAGATCGCCGTCAACAAAACCATTACTGGAACGACGCTAAAGGCCACCAAGGCCAATTCCAGGTTGCGGCTCGAAACTAGGTAAATCACCACCGCAAGTCCGACAAAGTCACCAAAAATCGTCAAAAAACCCGACGAAAGCAGCTCCTGCATCGAAGTGACGTCATTTTGAACCCGGGACATGACCCGCCCGGTTTCGTTGCTGTCATAAAACCGTAGGGAAAGCTTCTGCAGGTGCGCGAACATGTTCGTGCGCATCTTCAACAGCACTTTGTGGCCGATAAAGCCGGCGTTCAGAAATTGGGTGTAGGTGCAGAGCCAGCCAAGAATCACGAACAGCAGGAAAAGGGAACCCGCACGCCTAACTCCGCCCGTGTCCGCGGCGACCGCGGCATCTACCGCTTGCTGGATTAGCAACGGCTGGAAATTGAGCAGAATAGCGCCGCCGACAACACCCAGCAATGACAAAAATGCGCGGAATTTGTAGGGCTTCACGTAACCAAGAAGCCGCACGGTTACCTCATGGTTGTAGGCCGAACCAAGCTCCTCGTCGTCCCATGAGTCGACGCTGCGCCGCATGCCACCGCCACCCATGGGGCCGCGATGCTGGCCCATGCCGCCCATTCCGCCCGTGTTGCCCCAAAATGCCATTCTTAACTCCCTAACTCGGCAGGCGCCAAGCTAGCTTCCACCTTCCACTTCAGCGGTCTCTTCCTCGGCATCGGCGTCAGCCAGGCCCGCCTCGGCCGTTAGCCGCTTCAAGGCCTCCTCCTGGTCGCGAAGTTCCAGGTCGTAAATCTGACGGTAAAGTCCGTCTTCCTCAATCAGTTCCTCATGGGTGCCGCGTTCCACGATCTCACCGTCGCTCATCACCAAGATTTGATCGGCGTTACGCACGGTCCGCAGCCGCTGGGCGATGACCAAAGTCGTTCGGCCCTTCATGACGGCGGAAAGCGCCTGCTGGATTTGAAACTCTGTCTGGGTATCAACACTTGAGGTAGAGTCGTCCAGAATCAGGATTTTCGGATCCAGCAGCAGCGTCCGGGCAATTGAAATTCGCTGCTTCTGGCCACCGGACAGTGTCACACCACGCTCGCCGACCCAGGTGTCATATCCATCCGGCAGCGACATGATGAAGTCGTGGATGCGAGCGATCTTGGCCGCCTCGATAACCTGCTCATAGGTCGATTCCACGGCGCCATAAGCAATGTTGTCTCGCAGCGTTGCCGAAAACAGGAAGACATCCTGCTGAATCACGCCAATGTTGGCCCTCAGCGAGTTCAATGTAAGGTCCCGAATATCGATGCCATCAATCAAGATCCGCCCGCCCGTTACGTCATAAAAGCGTGGCAGCAGGTTTACCACCGTTGTCTTGCCGCTGCCCGTTGGTCCCAGCAATGCCACAACCTTGCCTGGCTCCGCCGTGAAGCTCACCTCACGCAGCACTGGGCTGATCGCGTCGTAGCCAAACGCCACATCCTCGTATCCAATCTCGCCGCGCACGTCCTTCAGAGTGATCGCGTCTGGCTTCTCCGTGACGGCGGACTCCGCGTCCAGAATCTCAAAAATGCGCTCGCCGGCCGCACCGGCACGCGCAAACTGCTGCACGATAAAGCCAATCATGCGCATCGGCATGTAAAGCAACGCCTGATAAGCCAGAAAAGCGGTCAACTCACCGGCTGTAAGGTCGCCCTTGGTGATCATCACCGCTCCCACCCAGAGTACCGCCACCATCGAAAATAGGCCCATGGCCTGGTAAAAGGGGCCATTCTGAGCCTGCACCCGGTTTTGGCGATAGTTCCAGGTGAACAGGTCATTCGCCTCGCGGTCGAATTTCTCAATCTCATAGGGCTCGCGAGAGAACGCCTTCACCACCCGCGTCCCCGTGAGGTTCTCTTGCAGGACCGTGGTCACCCGCCCCAGCCGGTCCTGGACCCCAGCCCAAATGCGACGGCTGAGCATTTGCACTTGGATTGACCGGATCGCCACCAGCGGCATCAACGCCCACCCCACCAAAGCCAGGCGCCAATCAGAAGCGAACATCAGCGTTGCCGCGATTGCGACTCGGGTCATTATGTCCAGCAATCGGATCGCACCCATCTGGATGAACATTCGTGTCCCCTCCACGTCCTGAGTGGCTCGAGACATGAGCTGTCCGGTTTGCTGCTGATCGTGGTACGCGTAGCTCAGGCGCTGCAATCGGTCGTAAATTCGATTGCGCAGGTCATAGGCGACATGTTGGCCCAGCCACTCCCCCATAAAAGTCATCCAGTACGAGAAGAAGGCCCTGAGAACGGCGGCGGCAAGGATTGCGCCACCAATCAGGAGTAGCGTGTCTGTGCTGCCACCGAAGGTCGTACCGCTTACTTCCAGTACCCGCGCGTCACTGCCGTGAGCGCGAATTTCCGTACTTTCGGCGCCGCGCTCCACCGTCGCGGTGTCGCCGCTGACCGAAACAATCGTCATCTTCTCGGCGTCGATCTGGACTAGTTGGTCTCGATCCAGCTTTGAACCATCGCTGACAACGATCGTTGTGTCGGAGCTGGAGGCCGGGTCGGTGAGGTTGACGCCGATCTCAACCGTGGCTGGCGGTTTCAAGCCAGAGTCGATCGCAACTCGCAGAAGTTGCGGCAAAAGCATCGTGAAGGCGGCCGCCAGTGTAACTACCAGCCAGGCGAATACTACTTGCTTTTTGTACGGGTTGAGAAAGGACAGCAACCGCAGATGGGTGGACACTGGCGCTCCTTTGATGCTGCCGATTGTAACTTTTCTTAACCTTTACGGCAAGGTTACAGACCTTGCAAATGAGCTCAGGCATCTTGCGGTTTCTTATGAGCCGCGGGGCTCCCCGGCTCAGCCGTTTACCCCTCCATTTAAACCCCGGCGTTTGGCATAATCTTGTCCAGATCGATCATGCTCAAGACCGCACGATTTCAGCAACGGCCTATGACGCCAGCGGATATCGCCCAGGTAGTGGCGATAGAAGGGGAGTCCTTCCCGACCAGTTGGCCGCGCACTGCCTATCGCCGTGAGTTGGAAAACAAGCTCGCCAACTACACTGTCGTCGTCGATAGCGATCACGCTCCCGTTGAACCGGTTCCACGACCACGCCACGCCTTGCTGGGGCTCCTCCGCCGCCAGAAAAAGGATCAACCTCAGACTAGCGACTACGTCGTCGGCTACGTCGGCGTTTGGAACCTGGCAGACGAAGTGCACATCGTCGCAATTGCCGTGCGACAGGCCTACCGGGGTTTAGGTCTCGGTGAACTTCTGCTCGCCAAGGTCGTCGATATCTCGCTGTCCAACCACATGGAAATAATTACGCTGGAGGTCAGGCGCTCAAACCTGACCGCCCAATCTTTATACGAGAAGTTCCGTCTTCTCAAGGTTGGAGTCAGAGTTCGCTACTACTCGGACAACCAAGAGGATGCCGTAATCATGAGCACGCCGTCGATTCAGGCCGATGGCTATCGAGAACATATCGAGTACCTACGCGAGGCTCGAGAGCGCCGCTAATCACACGCAGGCAAAACCAGAGGAAACTAGGTTGTAAGGGGAGGACCCGCCTACTCCGGTGCGTCCGCCTCATCTGCCGGCTCACTCGAGTCAGCCCCTGCTTCGGCCGTTCCCGATTCCTCTGTTGATTCTGAATGCTCGGCGGAGTAGTAGATGTAGAATCGGTCTGGCCGCTCGATTAGCAGCGGCTGCTTCCCCTCTGCTAGCGCCTGACGGATTTGTCCTGGCAGGATTGCTGAATGACCCTTTATCGGGCAACTGCGGTCGTACAAGTAGGGCTGGTCGCCTACCTGGATATTGATGTCTGGCAGGCTCTCCGTATACATGCGAATAAGAGGCACAAACATGCCTCCAAGCGCGAGCTCCTCAAGCTGGCCAACGTCAAAGGCTTGCACGGCCACCTAGCGGGTGCCCTCCATCTGCTGTTTCAGGATGTTCAGCGAGTCGTGCATCAGCACCTCGAAGAGCCGGGTCACGAACAGCATATCGTTCATCTTGCCGATCGGGCCCATGGGTGATACGTATTCCACACTCCATGCGACCTTCGTCGCTTCACCAATCGTCAGAAGGGAATAGCGCTCTGTCATTTCCATTCCCTTGGTGTGCCGCCGCGCGTACAGTGCCCCATCCTTGAATTCCGTGACGATGCCCTCGACAGTCTCCTTCCGAGGGCCAACCTGCATCACCATGGAGTCAGTCGCGCCAAGCACGCTTCGCTCCAGCGAAGTAGACTCGGTCTTCTTGGCCCATTTATTCCATTCCGGCTGCAACTCAATGTTAGAGATGTACTGGAACACCTTCTCGCGGGGTGCGTCGATATCGATTACGTCGTCTACCCTGGGCATTTAGCCTCCGATCCTTCAGGCTGATCATATAAAGGTCGGCTTTAGAGTCAACGGTTGTGATCGAAATAGCCCAGACCGCCCCTATCCAAGTCGTGGCATCGCCTTGACGAGCTTTGGCGCCGGACCTACGCTTATGTATATATTGCCTTGACCTTTTGCTCAGCGAAAGCAATGGCGCGAAGAGCACCTCCCCCGCCGGTTTAATTCTTGTCCTGGAGATGTCGGCATCGTGTTCAAGGTAGTCCAGACCGCTTTACCTAAGTTGATTATTCCCGTGAGGCATCGCTAAGTGAGTGCTCGGACCGCGGCCAGCCATTCCGCCAGCCTGCAGCGCCACGCCGAAGTGCGCCGCCTGCTTGACCCGGATGCCGTGCGCCGTCGCCTACAGCCCCACGCAGCCTACGCCGCTTACGCCGTCGCCTACTTGGATCCTGCCCTTTTTCACCTGGCAGAATTCTATGAGATCACGGCAGGTGAAAAATTCGGGTTAATAATGCATTCGCGTGGTGGGCTCGGTCCGTCAACCTTCGTTTTGGGCACTGAGACCAATCTGTTGGCGGTACTTGCTCGCCTTCATCCCGGGCCGCGACAGGTGGTTCTGACCTGTGAAACATCTCAAGTCGATCAGCTGCTTAAGACTCATAATCTATGGCGGCCGCAAACCATGCTGCGAATGCAAATCGACGAGGAGACCTACGCTAAACCCGCGTCACCCGCCGCCACCCGGCGATTGATAGATGCCGACGCCAAGGAACTCAACCGGCTCTACGCTTTGGAAGACCATGGAATCCGCTATTCCGGACAGCAAATCAGCAATGGCGTGTACTTCGGAGCGTTCAACCGTGGCCGCTTGGTCGCTGCCGCCGGGACCCACATTTATTCGCCCCAAGAGGGCGTCGCGGTGATCGGTAACGTGTTCACGCACCCGGATTTTCGCGGCCATGGCTACGGTACGGCTGTCACGGCCGCCGTCACAGAGTCTTTTTTACCCTCCGCCAAGCTAATCGTCCTCAACGTCGATCCCGCCAATCGGCCAGCACGCCAGATCTATGAGCGCCTCGGATTCACCGAACGTGCTCGCCTGCTCGAAGCCACCGCCACCAGGCGCAACTTTGGCTCACCTATCCCCGCGGCGCGCCGGGCCATCGCCCGCTGGCGCGCTGCCGCTCCCGGCTCTGAACTAGTAGAAATCGAGTAACGTTTCACTAGATTAAGGGTTTCGCCGGATTTTGCCCTTCCTATCCGGAGGGTATCGTTCAAGGAGTTGCCGAAAGGAGCCGGATTTGTTCCTGCAAGGAGTGCCCCGCGCCTCTGAAGAAGCAGCTACCTGCTGCGCTGCAACCGCCAGAGGCGGGAACCAGTGAACGCAGTTGTCTTAGTCGGAGGCGGAGGGACCCGCCTCCGACCTCTAACTTACGCGCTCCCCAAACCACTAATACCAGTCCTGAATCGCCCCATGGTTGAGTACCTTCTCAGCAGCCTCCGCGAGCACGGCGTCGAGCGCGTTGTGCTCGCAGCCAGCGCTACCGAGCAACGCATTGAGGCTATGTTAGGCGATGGCTCGCAACTCGGATTAGCCCTTGAGTACTCCTACGAGACCGAGCCCCTCGGCTCCGGCCTGGCCGTAAAACAGGCCGCTCAGCACTTCCAAGACACATTTCTGGTTTGCAACGGCGACATCCTCACTAACCTCAACCTCGGTGCAATGATCGCCAGCCACCGGCAAGCCAACGCGACCATGAGCGTGTCATTGACCAGCGTCAGTGATCCCAGCGTCTTCGGCATCGCCGAAGTCGAGGCCGACGGCCGAATCACGCGCTTCCTTGAGAAACCCGCACCGGGACAAACTCCCAGCCGCTGGGCCAACGCCGGTACCTGGCTTTTTGAGCCCGAAGTGCTGGAACTGATTCCCGACCAGAAGATGGACGGGTCCATTGAGCGGCTGGTAACGCCGTCGCTCATCGGCCATGGCAGTCTCGTATTCGGCTTTAAGTCCGATGCCTACTGGATGGACGCTGGTACGCCGGAACGCTACCTCCAACTACACCGTGACCTGCTTGGTGGACGCATCCCCGAATGGCTGCCACCCGATCTCGACCACCAAGCCTCGATCGGTGACTGCTCTAATGTCTCCGGTGACGCCGCAATCGGTTCCAGAGTCATCCTCGGCAGCGGCTGCAACGTCGGCAGTTCATCTAAAATCACTGGTCCCAGCATTCTGGGCGAAAGCTGCGAATTAGGAGAGAATGTAATTGTCGAAAGCTCGGTGATCTGGCCCCAAACCAAGATCGGTCTCGGCTCGATTGTCCGTGACAGCATCATCGGCGAAGGTTGTTCGGTCGGTGATGGTTGCGTACTCACCGGAGTAATCCTCGCCAATGGCGCCAGGGTGAATGGAAAGGTCGAGCTCGGCCGAGGCACCAGTCTAGAACCAGGCGAAGTCGCGGTTTAAGCGCATTATCAATCTATGAGTAAGACACAAATTCGATTCGGCACCGACGGCTGGCGAGCAATTATCGCCGCGGATTACACCTTCGAAAACGTGCGCGCCTGCGCCGAGGGAGTCGCCCGTCATCTGGAAACCTCAGGCCTCGCTCAGCGAGGCCTCGTGATTGGCTACGACACCCGATTCGCGTCCGCCGATTTCGCCGCCACGAGCGCCGAGGTAGTCGCTGCCCACGGAATCAAGGTCTACCTCTTCGATGGCCCCGCGGCCACTCCTGTAGCCTGCCATGCCATCCTCGACAAGCAGGCTGGCGGCGCGGTGATCATTACCGCGTCCCACAATCCTGGCACCTATTCCGGCTTCAAATTCAAGCCCGAATACGCCGGCAGCGCCCCGCCTGAAGTCGTCGACTCACTCGAAGCCCAGATTGAGCTCGGCCAGAAGGACGGCGAACCAAACCGAGTCGACCTTGAGGCTTCTATCGGCCGCGGCCTGATCCAACTCTTCGATCCCCGTCCTGCTTATGATGCACAGGTTCAGCGCCTTATCGATCTAGACCAAATCAGCAAAGCCGGCCTCAACGTCGTCTTTGACGCCATGCACGCCACCGGCGCCGGCGTCCTCAAGCAAATCCTCGGCGAAGGCCCCAGCCGGGTAACCGAGCTCCGCACCGAGCCAAACCCCGCCTTCCCGGGCATGGTTTCGCCCGAGCCTATCGCCCGCAATCTTGTCGATCTGTCAACAACTGTGCTCAACAGCGCCGCCGATATCGGCCTCGCCACCGATGGCGATGCCGACAGGCTCGGTGTTATAGACGAGAAGGGCCAATTCATCGACCAACTCCAGACCTTCGCTCTCCTCTGCTATTACCTCTTGGAATACCGCGGGCGCCGCGGGCCCCTTATTCGTTCTCTAACCAGTACGCGCATGATCGACCGCCTCGGTGAAGCCTACGGTGTCCCGGTTTACGAAACCAAGGTTGGATTCAAGTACCTCGGCCCAAAGATGATTGAGACCAACGCCATGGCCGCCGGCGAAGAAAGTGGCGGCTACTCATTTGGTGAACATCTTCCTGAGCGCGACGGCTGTTTCGCCGGCCTTCTGTTTCTTGATCTCCTTGCCTGCAGCGGTAAGACACCCTCGCAATTGGTCCAGGAGCTCTACGCCAAGGTTGGCCAGCACTACTACGACCGGATCGACACCCACGTCCAGCCCGATCAGCGCGCTGGCGCCATCGAACGGGTAGCCAGCGCCTCGCCAGATTCACTCGCGGGTCGCAAGGTCATGTCTCGCGACAGTCTGGACGGATTCCGCTTTGAAATTGATGGGGGCTGGTTACTAGTCCGGCCCTCCGGCACCGAGCCCCTACTACGAATCTATTGTGAAACAACCGACAGTGACTTAGTCCAGCCTTTGCTGGACGCCGGACGTGAGCTGGCCGGCCTTTAATACCATGCCATCGGCCAAACCCAATCGTATTTCGAACAACAGGTGGACCGGAGCAGACCCATGAACGACCTCGATGACCAAGCAGTACGCGAAAGGCTCGACCGCGACGGCAGCTTCGAGCGCAACCGCGATCTACCGGAGCAGTGCCGACAGGCATGGGAGTCCGCCTGCACTTTCGCCCTGCCAGACCAATACCACGGCCTGTCCCAGGTCGTCATCACCGGTATGGGCGGCTCAGCGATCAGCGGTGACTTCCTCCAGGCGCTCGCATTTGGCGAGGCATCGGTCCCTGTAAGTGTGATCCGCGGCTACGAACTGCCCAACTGGGTCGGCGCGGACACCCTGCTCATCGCCTGTAGCCACAGCGGCGACACCGAAGAAACTCTTGCTGCCTTCGAGGACGCGTTAAGCCGCGAGGCAAAGGTCGTCGTTATCACCACCGGCGGAAGGATTCGTGAGCTGGCGGCGGCCCGTTCGCTGCCGCTGTTGACTTTCGATTACCCGGCCGAGCCGCGCGCCGCCCTCGGGCACGCCTTCCTCCGTCTTATTGCCGTGGCCAGAGCCGCCGGAGTCCTAGAAGTCACCGACGATCGCATCTATCGGGCGATCGATAGCATCGAACAGCTCCGGCCGTTGATCGATGAAACGACACCCACACGGATCAACCCTGCCAAGCAGATTGCCCAGCGTGTTCACGGACGACTGCCTTTGATCGAGGCGGCCGGCTATCTCGCGCCCGCGGCGCGGCGCTGGAAGACCCAAATAAACGAAAATGCCAAATCCTGGGCAATAGCAGACGAGCTACCGGAGATGCACCACAACACCGTTGTCGGCCTCAACCTCCCCGAGTCCGTTTCCTCTTTGGTCCATGCGATCGTCCTGGAACACTCAGGAATGAGCGAACCCTTGCGAAGGCGTGCACGACTGACAGTAACCTTGTTGGATCGCGCTGGCATTAGCCACGAACGCCTCGAGGTCGGTGGCGATGAACCGCTCCAGGCCATACTGCGGGCTGTCTACTTCGCCAACTACGTCAGCTACTATCTTGCCATGCTTAACAACGTCCGGCCCTGGGAAACTAAGGCGATCGACAGCCTGAAGCAGGACCTCGCCGCGGGCTAAATAAAGCTCTGCTTGGCCGCCTTGCTAGGCATGCCGCCCTTCGCGTCTGCGGCGCCCGTGACCATGGCCGGAGCCGCGGTCGTCGGAAATCCGGCTCGATCGGCGGCGTCTACCCTCGTCAACGGTCTTTCCTTGATCTTCGCTTGAGAGCTTGAAGAAAACCGCACCCTCCACTTCCCATATGTCGAGCTTCATCCCGAGAATCCTCGCGGCTCGCTGCAATCCGGCTTTGATACCTTTGGCCTTTTCATCACCTTCCGGCTCGAGTTTGCCCGCATCGTCAGGACCCAACTCCTGGATAAAGCCAGCGTAAGCTTGCAGCCGTTCCCACTGGAGGCTGGCAGCCGGCTTTGGCGCCTCACTAACCTTTAATTTCTCAAATGACGGCATGTTTTTCTCACTTTCCTGCGAATCGCTTGGGCACTCTGATGGTCACAAATGACCCAAATCTGGGATCCGCACCCAGAAACCAAAAGGCGCCGGTAAGATAACCGACGCCCTGTTCTCTGGCTTATTTGTCCTCTAGCGCTTGGTGTACTGAGCAGCCTTGCGGGCACGCTTGAGGCCGTACTTTTTTCGCTCTTTCATACGCGAGTCACGCGTCATCAACCCGTGCCGCCGCAACTGTGGCTTCAATTCAGCGTCGGAAGCAACCAAAGCTCGAGCTATTCCATGCGAAATGGCTCCCGCCCAGCCCGATGTACCGCCGCCCTCTACTTTGACTTGGACGCCAAACTTGCTCTGCTGGCCGAGAGCAGTCAGTGGGCGCAAAGCCATCTCACGCAGCCCAACACGTGGCAGAACATCTTCCAACGTGCGACCATTCACAACTATTTCTTGAGCCCCGGGGTAAAGACGGACACGCGCAACGGCAGTCTTGCGACGGCCGGTTCCGGCGAAGTATTGCTGGGTGGTCAAATCGTTTTCGCCTCCTCGGTGGGCCGGTTCTTGCCTTGACCCGCGTTCACTTGTGCCTCGTGCGGGTGGTCCGCGCCAGAATAGATCTTCAAGTGGCGAATCTGCTTTCGGCCCAGCCGGCCCTTCGGCAGCATGCCCCAGACAGCCGCGCGAATCACCCTATCTGGATGCCGCTCCAATTGTGCGTCCAGCCGGATCTCTTTCAGTCCGCCAAGATAGCCGGTGTGGTGCCGGTACAGTTTCTGCTGCATTTTTTGGCCGCTAACCTTAATCTTTGCAGCGTTCGTAACAATCACGAAATCGCCCATGTCGAGGTGCGGCGTAAATGTTGCCTTGTCTTTGCCACGTAGGGCCGTGGCAATCTTAGTCGCAAATCGCCCCAGAAGCTGGTCCTCGGCGTCAAACACGCGCCAGCGCTTATCTATCTCTCTGGCACGCAGGTTATAAGTTTTCATGGAAATCGATCCTAGCAAACATAAGCATCTGAATCCACCCCTTCAAGCGTTTCCAGTGGGAGCAAACCAGGGCCGTCTCTGAAGGGAGACTTTTCGTATTCAACCGACATGAGACAGAGGCCGCCCGCCGGCGCGGTTGGCCTTGAGCTGGATGGCGGGCCGTCCAGGAGCGCCACGTATTTTTCGATGCTGATCTTGCCCTGTCCAACCTCCACCAGGGCTCCAACCATGCGTCGCACTTGATGCGGCAGGAAAGCATTGCTAACCAAGAGGAAAAAGACCATCGCACCCTCGGCCTGGACATCAAACCGCTCTAGGTTCCGGACCGTGCTGGCATCAGACCGCTCCAGCGGTCCCGAAAACGCGGCAAAATTACGCTTACCTAACAATCTTCCGGCTGCCAGCGCCATCGCCTCCGCGTCTAGTCGTCCCCGAACATACCAGGTTTGGTCGCGGTCTAGGGCCGGCCTCACATCTCCCGTTGTGACAGAGTAGCGATAGGACCGTCGCGTCGCGTCGCGTCGCACGTCGAAACCCAGATCAACGTCCGCAACTGCCCGCACCACCACGTCAGCGGGCAAACGGGCATTCAGCGCCTTTTGGATGACTTCGTTGGTCAATTGACTCGCGGTTAGAAATGATGCGGTCTGCCCACGAGCGTGAGTCCCAGCGTCAGTGCGACCCGCAAACGCGACCCTAACCGTCTCGCCAGTCAACTTCTCAATAGCCGATTCAAGAGCCGCTTGGACCGTAGGAGCGTTCTCCTGGAACTGTGATCCGGAGTAGCTGTTGCCGTCATATTCCAGCAGCAGCGCACAGCGATGTTGATCGGCTTGCGGCTCAGAATCCGGCGGCAATGCAGTAGATACAGGAAGTTTTATTCGCCGCCAAAGGCAGCGCCCTCCCGACTCTAGACCAGTTCCAGCTGTACCTGTGGCGCGCCATCACCAAGTCTGGGGCCGAGCCGAACGATGCGTGTGTACCCGCCCTTGCGGTCAGCATAGCGAGGGCCCAGATCATCAAACAGCTTGCGCGCCACGTCCTTATCGTAGACGTAGCCCAAAACCCGGCGGCGGGCTGGTAGCGATCCACTCTTACCCAGCGTGATCATTTTCTCCGCCAAACCACGAATCGTCTTCGCCTTCGCTTCCGTCGTCTTTATCTGCTCATACCGGAGCAAATCCGTGACTAAATTACGAAACATGGCCAGACGGTGATCCGTGGGCCGGCTAAATCGCTGCGACTTTACCTTGTGCCTCACGCTACTCCTCGTCTCCATCGTCACTGGGCAATAGTCCCTCGTTGCCAGAATCCTTGAGCGCCTCAAGCAGCGCCTTGGCCACCGGGCCTAGCTCCTCGTCACCAGAATCTGCCGGAGCGGCCGTAACCGTGCGAGAGCCCGATTGATGCAGAGGCAGAGCCACATCTGATTCTGCCACTGCTCCCGGCGGCAGCAGTTCCATATCTATCAGCTTGTCGCGTAGTTCGTCGTAGGACTTGCGGCCGAAGTTACGCAACGCCAGCAATTCCTCTTCGCTCTTCTCTAGAACGGCGCCAACAGTCATCAGCCCGCTGCGCTTGAGACAGTTGTAGGCTCTCACCGAAAGGTTAAGATCCTCGATCGGCGTATTGTATCGATCAGAGGTCAGTGCGGATCCAGTGCCGAGACCTCGCGTAACAACTGCTTCCTCGGGCCTTCCCATCCGTGAAAAAATCGCGAATTGCTCCGACAACGCCTCGGCCGAGCTACTCACGGCGTCCATCGGACTGGTGGCGCCGTCGGTCCAGACCTCAAGCGTTAGGCGGTCAAAGTTACTCACCTGGCCCACGCGGGTATGCTCGACCTTGTAGTTGACACGACGAACCGGGGAGTAGATCGCGTCCACCGGGATCACACCGATCGATAGACCTTCAGTCGTTCCCGCCGGCACGTAGCCAAAGCCATGTTCAACCGTGAACTCGATCGATAAGCGCGCGGCTTTCGATTCCATGGAAGCCAAATGCTGCTCTGGGTTCACAATCTCGAAATCCGCCGACGATTGGATCTGTCCGGCTGTAATTTCACCCTCGCCAGAGACGTCCAAGAACATCTTGCCCGGCCGGTCAGTCAAGGCCTTAACTCGGATGTCCTTCACGTTGAGCAGAAACTCAACAATGTCTTCTTTCATGTTGGGAACCGTCGAAAACTCGTGCTCGACTCCCTCAATGTGAACGGCCGTAATCGCCACACCCGGCAGCGAACTAAGCAGCGTCCTGCGCAGAGCGTTGCCTACCGTTGTGCCGAATCCAGCGGCCAGAGGTTCCGCTACAACTTTTCCGTAAACACCGTCGCCTTCTTCTTCAAAGCTCAGCTCCGGCTTCTCTTCTGCTTCGTAATTAACTATGGTCACCAAAGGCACCTCCTCAGCCAGGAATTGGCAAACGAGCCGGCGGGCAACCTGCCCTCAACGTCCCATCTTTGTTTCTCGAGACAAATCGACGCTTAGCGCGAGTAGTACTCCACAATAACGTTCGGGTCGAAAAGGGCTTCCGCACCTTCCAAGGTTGGCTCACCCAAGACCCTGCCTTTCATCGCGCCACTATCGAGCGAGAGCCAAACCGGAGCCTGTTTCGCTCCCAAGTTTTCCTTCAACATGCTGGCGTATTCCGTTTTAGCACCGCGGGTCGTGAAGCCAATCTGATCGCCAATCTTGAGTTGATCCGAAGGAATGTCCGTTTTACGCTCGTTCAGGCTTATGTGTCCGTGCCGGACCAGCTGGCGTGCCTGCTTGCGCGAATCGGCGAAACCCAGCCGGTAAACCACGTTATCGAGACGCGATTCCAACATCCGGACTAGGATGCTTCCGGTTACACCGGTCCTTCGCAGCGCCTCATCGTAGTAGCCACGGAATTGACGCTCCAACAGACCATAAGCCACACGCGCGCGTTGCTTCTCACGCAACTGCAAGCCACGATCCGTGACTTTGCGCCGCCGTTGGCTCACGGCCCCCGGTGGGTTCGGTCGCTTTTCAAAGGCACACTTCGGGCCAAAACAGCGGTCGCCCTTTAGAAAGAGCTTCTCGCCGTATCGGCGGCACATACGGCAAACAGGTCCGGTGTATCGAGCCATTCGTTAGTCCTGCTTTTCTAGACTCGGCGCCGCTTGGGAGCGCGACAACCATTGTGAGGAATTGGAGTCATATCGCGAATGCTAAGGACATTGAGGCCTGCCGCCTGCAGAGCGCGGATCGCGGCTTCGCGGCCACTGCCCGGTCCCTTCACCAGAACATCAACTTGTCGAAGACCGTGGTCCATGGCCCGCCGCGCGGCACCCTCCGCCGCCATTTGAGCAGCAAAAGGGGTACTCTTCCGCGATCCCTTGAAGTTCGCCGTACCAGCGCTGCCCCAACTGAGGACGTTGCCATTCGGATCAGTCAGCGTGATGATCGTGTTGTTAAATGTGGACTTGATGTACACGTTGCCGCGCGGGACAGACTTTCGCTCCCGGCGCCGTGTGCGCTGACCTCGCTTCTGAACCACTATGTTCCCTCGCTTACTTCCTGGCGGCCTTACGCTTGCCGGCCACCGTCCGACGCGTGCCGCGCTTAGTACGTGCATTCGTCTTGGTTCGCTGCCCACGTAACGGCAAGCCGCGGCGATGCCGGATGCCCCGGTAGCAGTTGATTTCAATTAGGCGTTGGATGTTCTGACGAACCTCGCGCCGCAAATCTCCTTCTACTGTGAACTCCTTATCCAGGAGTTCACGTATCCGGCTGACCTCCTCGTCGGTCAAATCTCGCACCTTGGTTGCCGGCACAATTCCCGTCGTGCTGCAGATAGTTTCTGCCCGCTTCGGTCCAATCCCGTAGATATATCGCAAGGAAATATCCACACGCTTCTCGCGAGGGATGTCAACGCCAGCTATACGTGCCATCTGCTACCTCGCTCCTTAGCCTTGCCGTTGCTTGTGGCGCTTATTTTCACAAATAACTCGGACTACTCCGCGACGGCGGATAATTTTGCACTTTTCACAGCGCGGCTTAACTGATGCGCTAACCTTCATCTCGGCCCCTTGCTCCAATCAGCGCAGCCGGTAGGTGATTCGGCCGCGCGTAAGGTCATACGGCGAAAGCTCTACCAGCACCTTGTCCCCTGGCGTAATTCGGATGTAATTGATTCTCATCTTACCCGAAAGGTGCGCGAGGACCCTATGTCCGTTGGGTAGCTCCACGCCGAACATAGCGTTCGGGAGCGGGTCTTTGACTACCCCTTCAACTTCAATCTTTTCTTTTTTTGGCATGTAGACCCGAAGGCCAGTTAGTTCCTCTCGGTGCTAAAGACGCACCCTACATTCTACAATTGACAACCACCCTTGCGCAAGGCCATGTTTGGCAACCAAAGTCGCCAGGATCCGCCTACACCCTAGTAAGCGTCCCAGCGCACTAATTACGGCAGCGTGAGTACTTCAGCTTCACCCTCCAGTATGGCAATCGTGTGTTCAAAGTGTGCGCAAAGACCGCCGTCCAGCGTACTCACCGTCCATCCATCTGAATGCTTCTTGGTGCGAAAATCACCAATCGTCACCATCGGTTCCAGAGCGAGAGCCATGCCCTTTTTGAGCACGGGGCCTTTGTTTGCCGGTCCGAAATTTGGCACTTGGGGCTCCTCGTGCATCTGGCGGCCGACACCATGCCCAACATATTCGCGCACTACCCCATAGCCTTCGCTTTCAATAAACTCACCGATCGCATTGGATACGGCTCCCAGGGGCTCGCCGGCTCGCGCGGCCCGAATGCCGCGCCACAAGGATTCGCGAGTCACGTCAATGAGGCTCTGCGCCTCCGCCGTGATTTCGCCGACACCGATCGTTATCGCGCTGTCTCCGACGAATCCTTTGTGAGTCGCACCAAGGTCGATGCTCACCAGATCTCCTTCTTCAAGAACCCGATCGCTGGGTATCCCGTGTACGAGCTCGTCGTTCACCGAAACACAGACCGTTGCCGGGTATGACTGGTAGCCGAGGAATGTCGGCGTCACACCCCGCCGTGCGTACTCTTCACGTACAGTCTTGTCCAGGTCGTTGATCACTACGCCGGGCTTTATCTGTTGCGCAAGGAGCTGCAGCGTTTGTCCAACTACCTGACCAGCCTCACGCATAATCTTCAGTTCTTCATCTGACTTAATCGTAATCATTTTCCACGCGCGCTTTCAGTACATTGATCTACGAACCTCATCAAGTCCTCAGTAACCTTCTCCACTGTCTGTAGTCCGTTTATGTCAATCAGCTTTTTCCCATCCCGATAATGCGCCACCAGACCCGGCGGCAGCTTCTGGAGTTCCAAACGCGAATGGACAGTTTCTGGCTTGTCGTCTTCACGCTGATAAAGTTCGCCGCCGCATTTGTCGCATCGGCCGGCCTCAGCTGGCGGGCTCATTTGCTGATGATAAATTGCCCCGCAGTCGCGGCAGAGCCAGCGGCCACTAAGCCGCAGAATCAGTTCATCATCGGGCACAGAGATATTCAGCACTAGGTCAATCGCTTTGCCTTCTTGGCCCAGAGATTGCTCCAATGCCGTGGCCTGGGCGAGCGTGCGTGGGAATCCGTCTAGAACGAACCCGGTCGTCGCATCTTTTGCCCTAAGCCTCTCGATTAACATGTCGATGACCAACTCGTCCGGTACCAGCGCACCCTGGTCCATAAAGACCTTCGCCCGGAGCCCCAGTTCAGTGGCATCCGCGACGGCGGCTCGCAACATGTCTCCCGTAGAAATATGAGGCCAGCCAAACCGGTCCGCCAAAACCGATGCCTGAGTGCCCTTCCCGGTGCCCGGCGCTCCGAGCAGTATTAACTGCAATTAGACTGCTCCTTTTGATTGCTAATGGGCCCGTGGCTGATTTATCTCTCATCGGTCACGGGGCTCCACGGCCACGCTATGGTCCGGTAAGAATGTCCTGTTCGGTTGTCCCGTGTTCCAGCTAACTGATGAACCCAGAGTAATTGCGCATCATTAGCTGCGCTTCCAGTTGCTTCATCGTATCCAGCACGACGCCAACCACGATCAGCAGCCCGGTGCCACTGATAGTCAGCGCCTGAACATCGGTCAACACCGTAACTAAGTACGGCATCACTGCAATGAGGCCGAGGAAGAAAGCTCCCGCCCAGGTCACCCTAATAAGCACCCGTGTAATGTACTGAGACGTTGGTGGCCCCGGCCTGATCCCGGGAATAAATCCGCCCTGCTTTTGCAGGTTCTCCGCCAGATTCTGTTGCTGAAAGGTCACAAATGTATAGAAGAACGTGAACAACACTACAAAAATGAAGACAACCAGATAGTATGGGACCTCCCTCTGGCCAAAGACGTCCACGAGCGCATTACCGATCCAATTGAAGCTGCCGCTGCTGGAAGTTGCCAGCGCCTCACCCAGAAACGATGGAAACAGCATGATTGAGTAGGCAAAGATGATCGGAATCATGCCGGCCGAAAGCACCCTTAGAGGGACGTGCGAAGCCCCTTGCTGTCTATACTGCCGCCCACCCCTGAACTGGGTGCGCGAGTACTGAACTGGCAGCCGCCGTTGCGCCTCCTGGAAATAGACGATAGATGCGATCGCAACAAGCACGATCGCCGCCAAAAAGAAGATGGCGAAGAAGCCAATGCTTGAATCAAATATTGACGGCACCAACGACGGCACGCCGGCGACAATACCGGCAAAAATAATCAGCGAAATTCCGTTGCCGATGCCGCGCTCAGTTATCAACTCACCCAGCCAGACCAGGAACATTGTTCCCGCCGTCAGAGAAATAATCGCCGCGAAGGTAGGCAACGCGTCCGGTCCGGTCAAGGCCACCTGATGATCTAGCACCGAGCCTGCACCGTAGTTGTTGAGGATTATTAACTGGCTGTAGCCCTGGACAATCGCCATCGGCACTGCCAACCAGTGGGTATAAAGCTGGATCTTGTTGCGGCCCGACTCTCCTTCACGCGAAAGCGCCTGCAACCTCGGGATCATAGGGATCATGATTTGCATGATGATCGAGGCGGTAATGTACGGGTAGACTCCCAGCGCCGCAACGCTTAGCTGCCGTAGCGCGCCGCCACTGAATACATTCAGCGTGCCAAGGAAGGCGCTTGTGGAACTGTTTGAATCGAATATGCTATCGAGAGCCGCCTCGTTTACCCCTGGAATCGGGATGTGAGCAACGAACCGGAATATCACCAACATCAGGAAGACGAAGCCAATCTTCGCCCTCACCTCTGGCTGAGCCCAGGAATCGTAGACAGCTTGCAACAGCCGAGGACGCCCAGTAGCAGGTTGATTTCGGTTGGCGGAAGCCATTCCTAGCTTTCGGTCTCGTCATCGGGTTCGGGTTCGTTCTCGACCGTGGTCGTCTCAGGACCTTCTTCTGACTCGGGCTCCGGCTCGCTGCGCTTGGCTTTGGACCTCGACTTGGCCTTGGGTTCGGCCTTGGCCTCGGGTTCGGCCTTGGCCTCGGGTTCGGCCTTGGCCTCGGGTTCGGAAGTCGAAGCTTCCTCAACCTCAACTGTTTCAGTCACAGGTCGAGGGTTTAGTTCAGTGGCCGTTCCCCCGGCCTGCTCAATTTTGGTACGCGCCGCCGCCGAAAACCGTTCAACCTCCACGGTGAGCGCAACCGAAATCTCGCCTTCGCCGAGGATCTTCACCGGCATTCGCGCCGACTTCACGATCCCGGCGGCACGCAGGCTGTCCAGCGTGACCGTTGTTCCCGCCGCCAGCCCGGCCAGAGCCGCTACATTTATTGGCTCGTACTCGACGCGAAAGCGGTTTGTGAAGCCCTTCTTGCGGGAAAGGGCACGAATCAGCGGTATCTGCCCACCTTCAAAACCTATTCGAAGGTCGCGACCGCTCCGGGACTGTTGCCCTTTTATCCCGCGGCCGGAATAGGTGCCGTGACCGCTCGAGTTGCCTCGGCCAACGCGCTTTTTCTTGTGTATCGAGCCCGGTACGGGGCGAAGGTCACTCTGATGCATCTATTCCGGCCCCTCCTGCTCCTCCACCTCAACAAGATGCCGAACCGTCAAGATCATACCACGCACTGTTCGTGAATCTTCGTAAACCACGCTCTGATGGAGACGGCGGAGTCCCAGGGAGCGAACCGTCAGTTGTTGGTTTCGCTTCTGGCTAATCGGGCTTTTTTTCAGGGTTATCTTTAGACGCGCCATTCTTGCCTATTGGCCCACGGCACTCAAGCGCCGCGCCCTCTCCTGCTTCGGGTTCTTTAGTGAAGTCAGACCGTTCATTGTCGCTTGCACCACGTTCATAATGTTGGCACTGCCTAGCGACTTGGACAGTACGTCCTTGATCCCTGCCATTTCCATGACGGCTCGAACACCGCCGCCGGCAATCAATCCGGTACCAGGGGCCGCCGGCTTCATCAGAACTTGGGCGGCTTTGAACTTAACCTCCACCGTGTGAGGAATCGTGACTCCGTTCAGAGGCACCTTTATCAGGTTCACCCGCGCAATGTTGGCTCCCTTGCGAATCGCCTCTGGCACCTCATTGGCCTTGCCCATACCGGCACCAACGTGTCCTTCACGGTCGCCAACTACAACAACCGCCGTAAAGCTGAACCTCCGGCCACCTTTGACCACCTTGGCGACCCGGTTGATAAATACAACCTTCTCCTGAAGCTCGAGCCCGGTCGCGTCAACTTGTTGCGTTCTGCTCGTAACCATCAAGATCGGCCCTCGCTAATGCTCATTTTTTAGAAACTCACTCCGCCGGAGCGCACCGCTTCAGCCAGAGCCTTCACCCTGCCATGGAACGGATAGCCACCGCGGTCAAATACAACTTGCCCAATCCCGTGCTCTTTGGCTCGCTCGGCGACCAGGCCACCGACCAAGGTTGCGACTTCCAACTTCTTCTTGCCCGCGGCCTGAGACTTCACTCCGGCCTCCATGTCAGATGCCGCAATCAAGGTTCGGCGCGAGATATCGTCAATCACTTGCGCATAAATATGCGAAGAGCTTCGGTAAACACACAGCCGCGGTCTTGCCTCAGTGCCATTGACCGTCTTCCGGACTCGCGCATGACGCCGGATCCGTGCTACTCGCGGTGTCTTCGTCTTCTTCATCTCTAGCGGCCCTTGCCGGATTTCCCGGCCTTCCGGCGAACAATCTCGCCTTGGTAGCGGATACCTTTCCCCAGATAGGGCTCAGGCGGCCTCAGTTTGCGGATATTCGCCGCCACCTGGCCAACCTTTTCCTTATCGATGCTCTCCACGAGAACCCGTGGACCATCCATGCTGAACGAAACGCCATCCGGAGGCTCAATCTCCACCGGGTGGGAGAAACCCAGGGCTAAAACCAGGTTTTCACCCTGCATCTGCGCCCTGTAACCTACGCCAACAAATTCCAAGGTCTTACGAAAACCCGCGTCCACACCCGTAACCATGTTGGCCAAGAGCGCGCGAGTCAGCCCGTGCATCGCCCGAACCCGAGGTTCGTCGTTAGGACGAGTGACCAACAATTTTCCGTCCTCAATATTCAACTCAACGTCCGGCACAACCGTACGCTGCAGACTGCCCTTAGGCCCGCTGACACTGACGTTCTGCCCGTCAATTTCTACTTTGACAGAAGCTGGAATCGGTATCGGCTGCTTGCCTATTCGTGACATTGACTACCACACATAACAGAGAATTTCCCCACCAACACTCTTCTGGCGAGCGTCCTGGCCGGTCATCACGCCCTCAGGCGTGGAAAGAATCGCTACACCCAGGCCACCAAGCACACGCGGTATCTCCCTCTTCTGGACATAGACCCGCAGACCTGGCTTACTCACCCGCTTGATGCCAGAAAGCACTGCATCTTTCTGGCCTGTGTAGCTCAGGTTTATCTTCAGCATCGAGTGTGGATTCTCAGAATCCACCTGGAAGTCACGGATAAACCCTTCAGACTTCAGGACGCCGGCAATAGCCACTTTTATCCGTGATGCCGGCATCTGCACGGTCTCGTGTTTGGCAGAAACGCCGTTCCGAATCCGCGTAAACATGTCGGCGATAGGGTCGGTCATCGTCACGATGCTGCCTCCTTGCCTCTACCAGCTCGACTTCGTCACGCCGGGGATCTGGCCCTCAAGAGCGAGTTTCCGAAAACAAATCCGGCAGAGCGCGAACTTTCGGATGAACCCACGCGGCCGGCCGCAGAGCCGGCAGCGATTGCGCTTGCGAACCGCGAACTTTGGCGGCCGATTTGCCTTGACGATCATTGAAATCTTTGCCACTAGTTTCTCCCCTTAGCTCCTGGCGAACGGCATGCCAAGCAGCTCGAGCAGCCTCTTCCCTTCTTCGTCGTTCTCAGCCGAAGTGATGATGTTCACTTGCATTCCGCGAATTCGGTCGATCTTGTCGTAATCGATCTCCGGGAAAATCAGCTGCTCCCTTACCCCAAGGCTGTAATTGCCCCGACCGTCAAAAGCTTTAATCGGGCAGCCTCGGAAGTCCCGGATACGCGGTAAGGCTGCACCGATCAGGCGATCGAGAAACTCCCACATGCGGCGGCCGCGCAGCGTCACCATGACACCAATCGGCATGCCCTCACGGATCCGGAAGTTGGCGATCGACTTGCTGGCGCGCGTCACAATTGGCTTTTGGCCCGTTATCGTCGCCAAATCGGCGGACGCGGTTTCCACCGCGCGGGCGTTCTCCCGCGCCTCTCCCAGGCCAATATTCAGGACAATCTTCCGCAGATCAGGCACCTGCATCGGGTTCTGATAATTGAACTCACGCAACAGGGCCGGAGTCACCTGATCTTTATATTCCTCTTCCAATCGGGTGGCTACGTAGCTAGTCAATGTCCGCCCCGCAACGCTTACAGACTCGAACCTTGACACCGTCTGGCCTCAGCCGCGTGGTGGTTCGGGTAGCCTTCTGGCACTCTTTACAAACCACCATCACATTCGACATCTGAATCGGTGCTTCCATTGACAAGATGCCACCGGGGGAAGTAACCGCTCCAGATTGGGTTGGGCGCTGATGTTTCTTGACCATGTTCACGCCCTCTACAACCAGCCGTGACTTGCGAGGCTTAACCTCGCGCACTACGCCAGTTTTGCCACGGTCTTTGCCAACCAGAATCAGAACGGTGTCATTTCGTCGCACGTTTTGCATCTTTAGATGACCTCCGGCGCCAACGAAACAATCTTCATAAAATTGCGCTCCCGCAGCTCTCGGGCTACCGGGCCAAAGATGCGGGTGCCTCTGGGGTTGAGCTTATCGGAGAGGAGCACCGCGGCATTCTCATCGAAACGGATGTATGAGCCATCGGGCCGGCCGATACTTTTTGCCGTACGCACAATGACCGCCCGCACGACCTCACCCTTCTTAACGCCAGCAGCTGGCTGTGCCTGCTTCACAGAAGCCACAATCACATCACCTACCGACGCGTAGCGTCTCTTGCTTCCACCCAATACCTGGATGCACATGATCTCCCGCGCACCGGAATTGTCCGCCACACGCATCCGTGAAAACTTCTGGATCACGTGGAGCTCTCCTCCTCGGCTGGCTCTGAAGCTTCGGACACAACCTCCGCCTCTTCGGCCGCGGCGGTCGTCTCGGGTGCAGCCTGATCAGCTGCCCCAACCGGGACCAACTCTTCCGGAACCGCTGGCGCACCGATATCCCGCGGCGCCACATCAGCCACGTTGCCAACCGTCATCGTCTCATCAATTCGCCAACGCTTGTCCTTTGACATCGGGCGAGTCTCAACAATTCTCACTGTGTCGCCAATCTTTGCCTGGTTATTCGCGTCGTGAGCCTTATATCGGGTTGTGGTCCGAATAATCTTCCGATAGATCCGGTGCCGATGCCGCCGCTCAACAGCCACAACCGCGGTCTTATCCATCTTGTTGCTGACCACCACACCTGTCAGGCTCTTACGGTTTCCTCGTGCGTTCACCGGTTGCCCTCCGTGGCGACCAGCTCGCGCTGGCGCTGCAACGTCTTGATTTGAGCGATCTTTCGTTTCGTCTTGCCAACCTCTTTCACGTTCTGCAATTGGCGAGTCGCCACTTGCAGACGCAACGTAAACAGTTGGCGGTAAGTATCGTCTAGCTCACGTGCCAGCCGAGCCTGATCAAAGTCAGCCAGGCCGCCAAAGCTTTCATTGGTCTTCTTGGCCATCAAACCGCCTCGCGCACCTTTTCAGCCACCCGCGTCGAGCACGGCAGCTTGTGCGATGCCAGCCGCATCGCCTCACGAGCCACGTCTTCATTCACGCCGGCGATTTCAAATAGCATCCGGCCCGGTTTCACAACTGCGACCCAACGGTCCAGTGGCCCCTTGCCGCTTCCCATTCTTACTTCGGCTGGCTTCTTGCTCACCGGCTTGTCCGGGAAAATCCGGATCCAAACCTTGCCGCCACGGCGAAGGTGATGTGTGATCGCCCGCCGCGCCGCCTCGATCTGGCGGCCATCGACCCAAGCGGCAGATGTAGCCTGCAAACCCAGATCGCCAAATGAGACCTCATTGCCGGCATTGGACATGCCACGCCGATGACCTCGGTGGTGTTTCCGGTACTTAACACGCTTCGGTTGCAGCATGACTAAACTTCCTCGCCTGTCGTTGCAGGTTCAGCATCTGTCGGCGCTGCTTCGGAGGGAATCTCTGCCGCGGCCTCCGGGGCCGAGGCAGAATCAGGCGAAGCCGGCGAAGCCATCTCGGCCGCCGGGGCGGAGGCAGAATCAGGCGAAGCAGGCGGAGCAGGCGAAGCCATCTCGGCCGCCGGGGCGGAGGCAGAATCAGGCGAAGCCGGCGGAGCCATCTCGGCCGCCGGGGCCGACGCAGGAGCAGGCGGAGCAGGCGAAGCCATCTCGGCCGCCGGGGCTGACGCAGAAGCAGGCGAAGCAGGCGAAGCCGTCTCCGCCGGCGGCACTGGAGGCAAAGGCAATCCGTTTTCCGGTTCAGCTATGTCTGGTCGCCGGATTTCCGGCACAATGTCGCCTCGATAAATCCAGGCCTTGACGCCAATGGTCCCGAATGTCGTGTTCGCTTCAGCAATGCCAAAATCAACGTCGGCTCGCAGAGTGTGCAGCGGGACCCTACCGTTCTTCTCCGTCTCACGCCGCGACATCTCTGAACCGCCTAGACGTCCGGCTACTTGTATCTTGACGCCGCGAGCACCACGTTGCATCGTTCTCGTCACCGCCTGCTTCATGGCGCGGCGGAATGCGACCCGCCGCTCCAACTGGTCGGCAACGCTCCGAGCTACGAGATAAGCATCCAATTCCGGCTGGCGAATCTCATCGATGTTGACTCGCACACGGCGCCCGGTAACCAGCTCCAGCAGAGTGCGCAGCTCATCAACCTTCTGACCACTACGTCCGATCACAATGCCAGGTTTGGCCGTGTGAATCGTCACAATCACCTGGTTCGCATTTCGTTCCAACTCAACTCTTGATACGGCTGCATCCGAGAGCCGGGCCAGTATCCGCTTGCGAATGTCCAAATCTTCGTGCAACAGCTTCGTGTAATTCTTGTCGGCGTACCACTTGCTCTGCCAGGTATATAGGACCCCCAGGCGAAAGCCGATCGGGTGTACTTTGTGACCCATTACCTAGCCTCTATCCTCTACGACAATAGTTATGTGACTGTAACGGCGCGTCCACGGCTTGGCGCGGCCTCGAGGACCGGCCCTGAATCGGTGCAGTCGCGTACCTTCGTCAGCAATCGCCGACTTGATTCTCAGCGTCTGCGGCTGCAGCTGGTAGTTATTCTCCGCATTAGCGGCAGCTGAACGAACGATCTTCTCAACCTTGCGCGCCACAGGAATGTTGACGTTCCGCAAGATCGCAACCGCTTCATCAATGCCGCGGCCCTTCAGGGGCTGCAAAACCAACCTCACCTTGCGCGGCGAGATCCGGACGTTCTTGCCTCGGGCATGAACCTCCATTTATTTCCTCCGGACCTGAGTCGTGCGCTCAGACCTGCCTGCGTGCCCGCGGAACGTGCGCGTAAGGGCGAACTCACCCAACCGGTGCCCAACCATGTTCTCGGTAACGAAAACCGGCACGTGGCGTCTGCCATCGTGAACGGCGAAATTGAGACCAACCATCTCCGGCAAAATCGTCGATGGCCGCGACCATGTGCGAATTACTGTCCGGGCGCCCGTGGCCTGAGCAGCCTGAACCCGCTTCAATAGTTTCGCATCGATAAAGGGCCCTTTTTTTGTCGAACGCGACACCTGTCTGGTCTCCTAACTATCGTAACGGCGACGCACGATAAGCTGGTCGCTCTGCTTCTTACCACGAGTCCGGTATCCCAGGGCCGGCTTGCCCCACGGTGTCTTCGGACCAGGATGTCCAATTGGCGACTTGCCCTCGCCACCGCCGTGCGGGTGATCGCGCGGGTTCATTACAGAGCCACGCACAGTTGGCCGGAAGCCGCGATGTCGCGACCGGCCTGCCTTGCCGAGTTTAATCAGCGCGTGCTCTGCGTTGCTAACCTGGCCCACCGTCGCCACACAGTCCGAAGGCACGCGACGTGTCTCACCCGAAGGCAAGCGCAGCATGCAGTAGCGCTCCTCTTTTGCCATCAACTGTGCTGATGCGCCGGCACTGCGGACAATTTGGCCGCCACGCCCAACAATCAACTCGACGTTGTGAACCGTCGTGCCCGACGGCATATTTCGCAAGGGCAGGGCGTTGCCGACTCGAATATCGGAGTCTGGACCGGCCTGCACCATCGCCCCAACCTGTAGACCGGCGGGAGCCAGGATGTACCGCTTGTCACCATCGAGATAGAAAATCAGTGCGATTCTCGCCGTGCGCTTCGGATCGTATTCGATCGCCGCAACCCGGCCCGGGACACCGATCTTATCTCGCTTGAAGTCGATCAGGCGGATATTCTGCCGCGAGCCTCCTCCGCGATGCCGTACCGTAATCTTGCCACGGTTGTTTCGACCCGCGGCATTCTTCTTCGAAGTCGTCAGCGACTTTTCTGGAGTTGATTTAGTGATCTCCGAGAAGGTGTAACCACTAGCTCCGCGTCGCCCCGGCGAGGTTGGTTTGAACTGTCTGATTGGCACCCTAAACCCCCTCGAACAATTCGATACTGTCGTCGCCAGCCAGAGTCACAACTGCCTTTTTCCAGTCAGATGACCGGGTGACTTTACGGCCGCTGCGACGGTTGCCACGTGCCTTGCCCTTCATCACCATCACATTGACGCTGGTCACAGAAACGTTGAAAGCCTTCTCAACCGCGCCCTTAATCTGAGGCTTGTTGGCGCGCAAATCGACCTCGAAAATGTATTTCCCCGCTCCAGCAAGAGCAGTGCTCTTTTCCGTCACCAGTGGGCGCAGAATTACTGCGTAGGGATTGATCGCCTTATCCAACCTCCACCTCCGGCACCTTGGCCAGCCTCTTAGTGGCTCGCTCCCCACCGAACAAAGCCTCAGCTCGCCGGACAGCTTCTTCGGTCATGATGATTCCGCGGTGAGAAAGAAGGTCAACCACGTTTAGATAGTCAGCAGGCAAAGTCTTAGCACCCGGCAAATTCCGAGCACTGAGCAGCAAAACCCGATTCGGAGTACCAGTAACAAACAGGGGCTTGCGGCTGAACTCCAAGTGGCTTAAAGCCTCGGAGATCGTCTTCGTCTTTGGCGATTCCAGCTCCAGGCCTCGAACCACCTTTAACTCTCCGTCCACCAGCTTCGCCGAAATCGCTGAGCGAATCGCCAAGCGTCGCACACGCTTCGGTAGATCCTGCCGGAATGATCGCGGCTTTGGACCAAAGGCGATACCGCCATGTCGATGATGTGGTGCTCGAATACTGCCCTGTCGTGCACGGCCGGAACCCTTCTGACCCCGGATCTTGATCGTGGAGCCTCGAACTTGGCCTCGGCTTTTCGTATTTGCACTGCCGGCGCGCCGATTCGCCAACTGGGCCAACAGTGCCTGACGCATGACCGCTTCATTTGGCGCGACGCCAAAGACGAGGTCATCCGCCTCCATGCTGTCAACAGCAGCCCCTTGCGTGTCGTAAACAGTCAGTTTCACGTCGCCTAGCTGCCCTTCCGTCCCGTCTTGCGGATCCTTACTACACCGTTTACACCGCCAGGGACCGCGCCTTTTATCAGGAGCAACCCACGCACTTCGTTTGATTCAACAACCTGTAGGTTTTTCACGGTTACTCGGCTGTCGCCCATGTGACCCGCCATGTGCAAGCCCTTGCGAACCCGGCCTGGCGTTGTTCCGGAACCAATCGAGCCCGGCGAGCGATGTTTGTCCGACTGACCGTGAGTCTTTGGACCGCCGTGAAAGTGGTAACGCTTGATGCCACCCGCGAAACCGCGGCCTTTTGACTTGCCCGTGGCGTCTATCAGGTCTCCCTGCTCAAACAATTCCACCCCAAGCTTCTGGCCCACCTCGTATTCGCTTGCCGACGGAACCCGCACCTCTCGCAGCACTTCAAACTGGCCCAGGTCTTTCATGTGCCCGCTCTGCGGCTTGTTGAGTTGCTTGCGGTTACCGAAGCCTATCTGGATCGCTTCGTAGCCGTCATTTGTTTCCGTCTTGATCTGAACCACGACATTGGAAGCGGCATCAATCACGGTTATGCCATAGGCCTCGCCGGACGCTGAAAAGACCTGAGTCATGCCGAGCTTGCGTCCAAAAATCGCCGTCATTTTATAACTTGATCTCAATGTCAACGCCGGCGGGAAGTTGCAGACGCATCAACGTATCAACTGTTCGTGACGAAGGTTCAATGATGTCTATGAGTCGCTTGTGGGTACGAATTTCGAACTGCTCACGCGAGTCCTTGTCCACAAATGGCGACTTGTTCACCGTGAATTTCTTGATTTCCGTGGGCAGAGGGACCGGCCCTGCAACGGTCACCCCGGTTCGCTCCGCTGCCTCGACAATCTGCTCGGCAGACTGATCGAGAATGCGATGGTCGAAAGCCTTCAAACGGATGCGAATCTTCTGTCGTGGCATACCTCAGGTTCCCTCAGCCTCTCCCGGTCTAACTTCGCGCCCGGGTGCGGACGCTTACCTTTTCCGCCACGTGCGCCGGTACTTCCGCGTAATGGTCGAACTCCATCGTGTGGGTTGCCCGGCCTTGGGTCATCGAACGAAGCTCGGTCGTGTAACCGAACGTCTCTGAAAGCGGCATCTCGGCCCTGATTATCTGCAACGTGCCAAAGCTTTCTACGTCGTGAACTTGGCCTCGGCGCGAGTTGATGTCGCCAAGAACGTCACCAAAGAACCCATCTGGTGTGCGGACCTCAATTTTCATCACCGGCTCCAGCATGACGGCATCCGCATTTGCCATCGCCCGGCGCATTCCCTCGATGCCGGCCATCCGGAAAGCCATTTCAGAAGAGTCCACCGGATGGAAGGAACCATCTACCAACGCAACCTTGACGTCGACCACCGGATAACCGGCCACCGGCCCGTTCTCAAGCGATTCTTTGATGCCTTGCTCGGTCGGCCCAATGTATTCTCGAGGAACCGAACCACCAACAATTTTGTTCTCAAAAATGAATCCAGTACCACGCTCAGAGGGACCTACCTCAAGGCTGACGACTCCATACTGACCGCGTCCACCGCTCTGGCGCACGAAACGCCCTTCAGTTTTTACCGCGCGGCGTAGCGCCTCCCGGTAGGCAACCTGAGGGCGTCCTACGCTGGCGTTAACTGTGAATTCCCGCAGCATCCGATCGACAAGCACTTCGAGATGCAACTCGCCCATGCCTGAGATCAATGTCTGGCCAGTCTCTTCGTCGAATCGAATCTGGAAAGTCGGATCCTCTTCGGAAAGCTTGCTGAGGGCTTCACCCATCTTGTCCTGGTCTTGTTTCGACTTCGGCTCGATTGCGACAGAAATGACCGGGTCCGGAAACTTGATCGCATCCAATAGCAACGGCTTCGACGCGTCCGAAAGCGAGTCTCCCGTCAGCGTGTTCTTCAAGCCAACGGCGGCTATGATATCTCCCGCGAAGGCTTCGCTTATGTCTTCTTGTTGATTGGCGTGCATACGCAGCAATCGTCCGAAGCGCTCCGTCTCGCCGCGGCTCGTATTCAAGACACTGGAGCCGCTAACAACATGGCCCGAGTAAATCCTCACGTAAGCCAACCGGCCGACATATTTGTCACTAACGATCTTGAACACAAGCCCCGAAATCGGCTCGTCGTCCGCCGGCTTTCGTTCCTCAATCTGTTCGGTCTTGGGGTTTGTTCCTTGCACCGGAGGGATGTCAATTGGCGATGGCAGATAGTCAATTACGCCGTCCAGCATCGGCCGGACACCCTTGTTGCGCAACGCAGAGCCGCACATCACAGGTGTGATATCGCCGCTGAGCGTCGCCCGCCGCAACGCTTTCATCAATTCTGTCGTCGTGACCTCGTGCCCTTCGATGTAGGACAGCATCAACTGGTCATCGGTTTCGGCCACTTTCTCCATCATCCGGTCATGGGCCCGCTCAAACTCCTCTTGCATCTCGGCTGGAATAGGCTGATCTATAGGCTCATCGGAACGCTCACCGGTGAACATAATCGCCTTTTTCTCCACCAGGTCGATGATGCCTTTGAAGTCGGCTTCAGAGCCCCAAGGGATTTGAATTGGTACCGGGTTCGCGTCCAGACGCTCCACGGTCATGTCAACCGTCCGCCAAAAATCGGCGCCGGTTCGGTCCATTTTGTTGACAAAGCAGATTCGCGGCACGTTGTAACGGTCCGCCTGACGCCAGACCGTCTCTGACTGCGGCTCAACCCCCGCTACCGCGTCGAACACGACGACTCCGCCGTCGAGGACGCGTAGGCTGCGCTCCACTTCAACCGTGAAGTCCACGTGCCCGGGCGTGTCAATAATATTGATTTGGTGGCCTTTCCAACTGGCTGTCGTCGCTGCGGCAGTGATCGTGATGCCACGCTCTCGCTCTTGCGCCATCCAGTCCATCACCGCGGTGCCCTCGTGAACCTCACCGATCTTGTAAGTTCGTCCGGTGTAGAACAGCACTCGCTCAGTGACGGTGGTCTTGCCAGCGTCAATGTGCGCAATGATGCCAATATTGCGGACGTTCTCGATCGATGTTTCGCGAGCCATAAAATTTACCAGCGGTAGTGGACGAAGGCCCGGTTGGCGTCCGCCATTTTGTGCGTGTCCTCCCGACGCTTAACCGTTGCGCCCTGACCACTCGATGCATCCATCAACTCCCCGGCCAGCTTCTCGGCCATTGAACGGCCTCGTCGCGCCCGCGCCGACCGCACGAGCCAACGCATCGCCAGGGAGTTGCGCCGCTCAGCGCGAATGTCAACCGGAACCTGATAGGTCGCGCCGCCGACGCGGCGGGGCTTTACCTCGACTGCCGGTGTCGCGTTTCGCAAGGCCTGGTCAAACAGATCAAGAGCCGGCCGCCCGGCTTGCTCCTCCATCCGCGCCAGCGCATCGTAAACAATCCTCTCAGCGGTGCTTTTCTTGCCACTCAGCATCACCTTATTAATGAAGGCTTGCAGAGTACGGCTCTGGTATCTGCCATCCGGCAGTATGTCGCGCTTAACTGCCTTTCCTCGCCTCGCCATCCTAGCCGCCCTTCTTGGCGCCGTATTTGCTGCGGCCGCGGCGGCGATTCGCCACACCGGACGAATCCAGGGCGCCGCGAATGATGTGATAGCGCACTCCCGGCAGATCCTTAACACGACCGCCACGGATCAAGACGACCGAGTGCTCCTGCAGGCTGTGGCCTTCACCAGGAATGTAGGCCGTGACTTCCATACCATTTGTTAAACGCACGCGCGCAATCTTGCGTAGCGCCGAGTTCGGCTTCTTAGGCGTCATCGTCCGGACCTGCACGCAAACGCCACGTTTTTGCGGCGAGCCGCTGGTCCATTCGGTGCGATTATGCAGCGAATTATGCCGCCAGCGCAGAGCAGGCGCCTTAGTCTTACGCGTTGGCTTGCGTCGCGGGCGATTTACGAGTTGATTTATCGTCGGCATTGCTCAGTTTCCTCTTTAATTCGCCGCCGCTTTGATTCGCCGCGATTGAAAACAACCGCAGCACCCACAGTGAAAGGCCGAAAGCCCTATTTCTGAGCCAGCCAGCCTCTCTGATAAAAGAGCCCCGCCGAGCGGGGACGACCGCTGTGGTCACTTTTGGGCCGATCGGCCTTCAACGAGTCCAGTCGCAATGCAGGGGACGCGCCAATAGAAGATGCTATCAGCGGCCCAAATTTGTGTCAACCGAGCTCACTTGCCATCAGGTGGTCCGCCGCTGGCTCAAAAACTAGACCCAACGTCTAAACTATACGCATGCCCAACTTGCTTGCCCTCGAATCCAGCCCCTACCTCCTTCAACACAAGGACAACCCCGTCAATTGGCATCCCTGGGGAGAAGCCGCGTTTGCGGCCGCTCGCCAGAATGACCGGCCGATTCTGCTTTCGGTGGGCTACTCGGCCTGCCACTGGTGCCATGTTATGGAACGCGAGTCCTTCGAAAACCCGGTGATCGCCGCTCAGATGAATGAAGGCTTCGTCAGCATCAAGGTCGATCGCGAGGAACGCCCGGATATCGATACCATTTATATGGCAGCCGTTCAGGCGGTTTCCGGACGCGGCGGCTGGCCCATGACTGTCTTCCTCACGCCGGAGGGCGTCCCATTCTACGGCGGTACCTACTACCCGCCCGAAGACCGTCAGGGAATGCCGGGGTTCCCTCAAGTCCTGGCCTCGGTACTGGATGCCTATAAAAACCGCCGGGATGACATCGAAAAGTCAGGTCAGCAAATCGTCGACCACATATCAAGCTCGACCCAGCTCGGCCCCGGCGGCGCGCCTCTGGACCAGAAAATTCTCGATCAGGCATTCGACGCGATCCAAAACGCTCACGATGCCGATTTCGGCGGCTTCGGCCAGGCTCCGAAGTTCCCGCAGCCAATGACTCTTTCTTTCCTTGCCCGCTATGTTCACCGTAGCCAAAACGTCGAAGCCCAAGAAATATTGGACCGAACCCTGCGGGCCATGGCCAACGGTGGTATCTACGATCAAGCCGGCGGCGGCTTCCATCGCTACTCAACCGACTCGGTCTGGCTCGTGCCACACTTCGAAAAAATGCTCTATGACAACGCTCTGCTTTCGCGCGCCTATCTCGACGCCTTCCGCCTGTCAGGCGATCGCTTTTATCGGCGCATCACTGAAGAAATTCTCGATTATGTCCTGCGCGAATTGACCGACCCAAGCGGTGGCTTCTACTCGACTCAGGATGCCGACTCAGACGGAGAGGAAGGCAAGTTCTTCGTCTGGAACCCTGCGCAGTTCAAGGAACTTTTCGGCGACGATGCGGAAATACTTGGGCGCTTTTTCGACGTGACCACTGGCGGCAACTTCGAAGGCCAAAACATCCTCCATATCGCCAGCCCACCAGAGCGCTTCGCTGCCGAAAACGGTCTCGACGCCGACAACTTCGCCGCCAAGGTCCAAGAGTCACGGTCGATCTTAAACGCCGCGCGAGCCGGCCGGATCCGGCCGGCTCGCGACGAGAAGGTAATAGCAGCCTGGAACGGGCTCATGCTGCGCGCCATGGCCGAAGCGGCACTCTACCTAAACTCGGAAACCTACCGGCGAGCCGCCCTGGCCAGCGCCGATTTCCTGCTCGAGGCCCTACATATAAATGGGCGGTTGCTACATACATGGAAGGCGGGGACGGCCAAGATCGATGCCTACCTCGACGACTACGCCATGGTTATCGACGGATTAATCGCGACCTATTCCGCCACATTTGAACCCCGTTATCTGACCTCCGCCCGGGAGTTGGCGAGCGAGATGGTTGACCTTTTCTGGGACGAAACGGTACAGGGATTCTTCGATACCGGACGCGATCAAGAGGCACTGGTCACCCGCCCCCGCGACTTCTTTGACAACGCAATGCCATCCGGAAACTCCGTGGCTGCTGGCGTGCTGCTACAACTCAGCGCGTTGACCGGAGACTTGGACTTCGAGCGCCGAGCCACTTCCTGCCTACAAACTCTGGCACCTTACGTGGAGAAGGCAGCCACCTCCTTTGGCTATCTCCTCAGTGTGATCGATTCTCAGCTATCGCCGCCTCGCGAGCTCGCCATCGTTTGGCCGGGTGACCGCGCAAACTCCGATTCGCAAGTGCAGGCTTTCCTCGATGTCTCACGCGAGCAATTTATTCCCGGGCTACTTCTCGCTGGCGGGCCGTCTGGCGAAGGCGGTGATCTAACTCCGCTGCTCCTCCAGCGCGCTGCAATTGACGGCCAAGTTACGGCCTACCTCTGCGAACACTTTGTCTGCCAGACGCCAACCAACGATCCAAAGGAACTTCGGCGCCAAATTGGCGCAGGCTAGCGCCGGAGTTGCCTCGCGAGGATTTTCGCGGCTCCTTTAATCCGGGCGACTATTTATCCTTCCCAAGCTCACGGCCGACAGCGTAAGATCGTAGACAGCATGTCTGACCAATACGTCGCGGCTGATAAACGTACTGGGCTGGAGGTCTCGATCACGGGAAATTTCCCCGATCAGCCTCAAGACCGTATCCGCATCGCACGCACGGCCAACCTCTTCACCCGCTTGACCTCCACGATTCTGGAAATGGAGCAGGAAAGCGAGCGTCGCGAGGCTTTTATCGCCGTGGAAACCCAAATGGAGCTGGCAGAAGCGCTGATCCGCCGCGATGGCGCTGAAGTTCAGCGGCTATTGGAAGACACCCTCAAGCGCATGGGCGTCAGCCCGGACCAAATGCAGGATATTGAACAGGAGATTCGCCGGCGTCTAGGCGATCTCGGTACCGACCTGCCATCGACCGACCAACCGCCAGGGGACGAGCCCGCGCCTCAGACCTGAGTCCGACCCTGTAGCCCTGCCTTCATCTGTATTACGATGAAGTGAATGTTATCTCCCTCCACAGTCCCCGCCATCTTTTTGGACAACCCCGCCGGCGCTCCCGGGAAGCTGGTGCCGTGGCACACGCATTCCCGGTCTTTCAAATGAGTATCGAGGTTCGCCAGGCCGAAGGCTCTGCCGCGGCCACTACAACTACTCAGCCCGGTGTAGCTTCAACCTGGGCCGCAAACACCTTCTCCGCCTTCAGTAATCGCCAATATCGCATTCTTTGGTTCGGCACAATTCTTGCTTTTCTTGCCTTCAACATGGCAGTAACGGCGCAAAACGTGGTCGCCTTCGATCTCACCGGTAATAATCGCGCGGTCGGCTTTGTCGCCTTTGGACAGGGCCTGGCGATGTTGCTACTCAATCCGTTTGGTGGTGCCCTCGCAGACCGCTTACCCAAGCGGCTGATGATCATCCTCGCCCAATCGATTGTCGGCCTCGTGATGCTCACCATGGCCCTACTGCTGGTTTTCGACTACATCAGCGTAACTTTTCTGGCCGTCGGTGCCTTCGTGACCGGCTGCACCTTCGCCTTTCTCGGTCCCACCCGGACCGCTCTCCTTGCGGAGGTCGTGCCCGAAGAACGGCTCGGCAACGCCATGGCCCTGGTCCAGGTTGGTGGCAACTTTTCTCGAATCTGTGGACCGTTCCTGGCCAGCGGCTTTCTCGCCTGGTCATTCTTTGGCCCAACCGGCGTGTACTTCGTCATCTCGGCGATGTTTATTTTCGTCGTGGCGACCTTCTATCAAATCCCGCCCAGCAAGCCGCCCAAGCGCCGCGAAACTTCCGTGCTCCAAGATGTCCGCCTTGGCATACGCCACGTTTTAGAGAACCCGCGCCTGTTCCATCTGCTTGCCAGCTACCACCTGGTGACTACCTTGGGCTTGTCTTACTACGTTCTCATGCCCGGCCTGGCAAAGGGAGTCCTAAACGCCGGCACGGCGGGCCTTGGGGTCATGCTCGGCGTCGCCGCCATCGGCGGCCTGGTAATGAGCGTTATCGTCGCTTCGCTCGTGGACTCGAAGCGCGCACCTACCTATCTGATGGCTAGCAGCGGCGCTCTTTCTGTCAGCCTAATCTTCCTCGGACTGGCCCCGAGTTTCCCGCTCGCGTTAGTCGTCATGGTTTTCGTCGGCGGATCGAGCAGCGCCTTTCAAACCCTCAACAATGCCGTCACCATCCGCACAACCGACCGGGATTTCTACGGGCGCGTTATCGGGCTCATGTTCCTGGCCTGGGGCATCCTCAGCGTCGTTGCCCTACCGGTGGGATTCCTGGCCGACTGGCTCGGCGTCCGAACCGTGCTTAGCAGCGCCGGTGTCATCCTGTCGATTGTTGTTTTCCTGCTGTTCCTCTGGCAGCAGCGAATTGGTGCCTCCACCGTCCGTACGCTGACCGAGGTTCCTACCAAACACTCTTAGCCTGGCCTTCTGCTCCCACCGGCAGCACGATCGGAGCTTCCAGCCCTTCCAAGCGTGTAACCAGGACCTCAACGCCATACGCCAACCTAACTTTCTCCCGGCTCAGAACCTCAGCCGGTCGGCCGGCCGCTAGAACCAATCCGTCACGCATAAGGATCAGCCGGTCGCAATACAGGGCCGCCAGAGTAAGGTCATGGATCGCCGCGAGAACGGCGATTTGATTCTCGCGCGCCAGGCGCTGCATCAGAGAGGCAACCTTCATTTGGTGACCAATGTCCAGGTTGGCGGTTGGCTCATCCAGCAAGAGAACAGGCGCATCTTGAGCCAGGGCTCGGGCAATGACGACATTCTGGCGTTCGCCGCCGGACATCTCATCCACATCTCGATCAGCCAATGTCTCGACGCCGACGACCGCCAGCGCCTCCTCGACCCGCCGATAATCCCGAGTCCCCTCCTGCTCAAAGAAACCAAGGTGGGCTGTCCGTCCCATCAAGACGACATCTCGAGCCGAATATCCTGCCGGCAAGCGCGGACTTTGGGGTACCACCGCAACCAGGCGCGCCAAATCTCGCGTCGACATGCCAGCGGCCGCGACGCCATCGAACAGCACCTCCCCCGCCGAGATCGGCAGGCTAGCGGTGATCGCCCGCAGTAGCGTCGTTTTGCCACAACCGTTAGGGCCAATCAAACCAACGACCTCGCCGCCGTCGACGCTCAGGTCGACGCCTCGGATAACCTGCCGTTCGCCATATGCGACCTTCAACCCCTTCGCCTCCAGCATTAGAAGAACACCTTCCGCTGACGACGTAACAAATAAAGAAAGAAGGGCGCACCGACAAATGAGGTGATCACGCCAACCGGCAGCTCGCTGGGACTCAGCAGCGTCCGGGCGCCGAGGTCGGCCAGGACCAGGAAACTAGCCCCAATCAGCATTGCAACCGGTATCAGGCGCCGGTAGTCCGGACCGATCAGGAGCCGCACCACGTGCGGCGCAACCAGCCCGACGAAACCCACAATCCCGGCAACCGCCACCGCCGTGGCCGCTGCCAGGGATGCAGCCAGGAGTATCAGCCCCTTGGTGCGCTCAACGTTGACGCCAACCTGTTTAGCCTCGGCTTCATCCAACTGCAGCACGTTTAGAAGGCGGCCGTGAACGTAGATCACGAGAGCCGCAGGGATTACGTAAGGCAAGAAAATGCCGATTTCCCGCCAGCTGCTGTCATTAAAGCCGCCCAGGAGCCAGGTGAGGATGGTCACTGTGTCGCGTTGGTCCAGGAGCATCAGGTAGGAAATCGCCGACACTGCTATCGATGACACCGCCACACCGGCCAATATCAAGGTGGTGTTCGGCGTCTGGCCGCCAACCCGCGCCAGCGAGTAAACCAGGACCACAGTGACCGTCGCGCCGCCAAAAGCGACCAATGGCAACAGGCTGAATCCCCCACTTGTCAGCGGCAGGTCAACGACAAATGCCGCCGCCGCCGCCAGCCCGGCGCCGGCGCCAACACCAAGCAAATACGGATCGGCGAGCGGGTTGCGAAACACCCCTTGGTAGGCCGCACCGCTGAACGCCAACGTCGCCCCAACCAGCGCCGCCAGCAAGACCCGTGGCAGGCGAATCTGCCAAATGATCGCGTCTACCGCCGGCGTAACCGAAACCTCCAATCCAAAAACATGGCTGAGAATTACCCGGCCAATGTCCTCAAGGCCGATTCCTACCGGGCCGACCGCCACACCAAGCACAAGGCAGACCACAAGCATCAGGACCGCGCTCGGCACCACCGCCATGCGCCGGACACCAACCGAAAATCGTGACCTGACCGTTAGCTCGCCAGCCAGCTCACTCACGCCGGCAGTAGCCCGAAATTTCGCCTAATCAACCGCAAAACACCAACTAGCCTCCAGAACCCCCGTGGGAATTAAAAAACCCCGGCCCCCTGAAATCGGCCGAGGTTTCTTCTGGCTTGCCAGTAGGTCTCCCGGCCTTTCTCTCGAAGGCGGCGATGAGACGACCACGGGCTGGCGGCCTGGCTCTCCCTCCCAAGCGGAGGGACTACAGTTGCGGGACAGCGCCGGATTTTGACCGGCTTCGCATTTATTGGCCGCGTCTAGCGGCACTCACCCGTGATCGCTATTCAATTTTTACTGCCGGTCCTCACCGACGCCGCGAGTATAGGCTCGCTCCTCAGCGCCGTCAATTTAACCGCGCCTCCTAACAGCCGCCAATCTGCTCCTCAGGCATCGGCGTAAACCCGGAATCCATAATCGTTATAGCGAAAATCCGGATTCAGACTCGATCGGGCGCTGACCCGATTGAACTTTATCTGGTGCCGCCAACTGCCACCGCGGCTGGTGCGGCGCCGGCCGGCGCTTGGACCACGCGGCGATGCGCTCGGAGAATCAGAATAATAGCCGGCATCGTACCAGTCGCTGCACCATTCATGAACGTTGTCGGCCATACAGAGCAGGCCGTAGGCGTTGGTGCACTCTTGACTCGGACGGTGCGGCTGCGCCAGACCGCGGATACCCTCCAACTCGGGCAGTTCATCAGGCGCTCGATCGCCCCATGGCCAGTCGGCCCCGCCCAGCCCGCCGCGAGCGGAGTACTCGCGCTCGGCTTCGGTCGGCAGCCTAAAGTCGATACCGGTTTCCTTCGCCAGCCAGCGGCAAAAATCAGTTGCCTCGTGCCAATTCACACCGGCAGCCGGCATTCCCGGATCGGCAAATCCTGGTTCGTTGATGAAAGGAGGCGGTTCACCGCCGCTGAGCTTTATGAATTCCGAGTACTCGGCGTTGGTCACTGGCCTTACCCCGGCCCGAAATGACGCAACCGTTACAACATGAGCCGGACGTTCGTCCCAGCGACCATTACCGTCGCCCATGCGAAACTCGCCGCCTTGAATCGGCGTTAGCTCCGGGATCAAAAGATCGACGATCAACGGCTTTCTCCCCTACTTGCTTGCAGCCGGTCCGGCTCACATCCTGAGTATAGCGAAGGGCATTCTCGGCAAATGGCCAAAGATTTCGATGTTGACGACTGCGATCTCGCTCCGCTACTATCCGTTCATTATCAGGAGGTAAAAGCCATGCCCTTGTACGAATACTACTGTGCACCCTGCAGCGACCAGTTCGAGTTGCTGCGCCCCTTAAGCCAGGTCAACAGCCCGGCGGTGTGCCCCAGCGGCCACACCACTAATAACCTCGTCCTCTCGCTCTCCGCACCTTTCACCAAGTCGAATCAGAGCTCCTTGACTACAGAGCTGCCGATGCAAATGATCGATGGTGCCGGCTGCTGCTCTACCGACGGCGGCGACGACTGCGCCTGCTGCTAACAAACTGCAAAAACCTCGAACTAAAAGACCCCGGTCCTTCGTGACCGGGGTCTTTGTTTTTTCGTCACCTCAAAGCCCGACCTCAGTCTCCTAAGCTGGCGCGGCGTCATAGGCCTCCATCCGTCGCTCCGTCTGATGCCGGCTAGAGACGCCCAGGTAGATCAGAGAGGCTATCAGCAACAGAGCTGCCTCCGCCGCGACCAGCAGCCCAATAAAGAAGACAATGCTCTCCCAGAAAGCCAGAGGAAACATCTGGATTAGATGATCCGCCGTTGGGTTCAAACGCCAGAATTCGTTGCTAAAGATCAATTGATGGAAATCTTCCCAGGCTGAATTAAAACCAACTGCCCCAAAGGCACCAACTCCACCGATCAGCGCCAAGACTATCCCAGACCCAATCGCGACCTGGACCGCAAGGCCACGCGGCGACACCTCGCGCGACCACAAAACCACCGCCGCGATGTAAATCGCGACATAGATGATGCTGAACTCCTGAACTCGGTTAACCAAAGTAAATCGCGACTTCACGTCTTTGAGATGCACAGTTTCCCGGCTGCTGAATAGGTTTGTCTCTTGCCCATTTTCTTGAACCCGGATAGATACTTCGTCTTGGCCGTTGTTGAAGTAGGCGCGCAATTCCGCCCCAGCGCGCAGGAGTTCCTCGCGGGCGATCCCCGAGGTTGCCACCGCATCGAATTCATCGATCGCGTAGCGATAAACCCGCGGCTCGTTAGCCATAAGACGAATGTTGGTAGTCAGCAGCCCCGCCGGAATCGCCAGAACAAACAGGACGGCGGAAAGAATACGAAAGGCGCGCAAGGTCAGCCTCCTAGGCCGCAGGCGCCCCACCGCGTCCGGTTGATGGTATCGTAGGTTTGCCGCAAACCACTGTCAACGCTCCCGAACCCGTGGCCTTGGCGCCTGTTCGTAGCTATCGATCGTACTCCGGCCGCAGCGCCTATTCCAACCTCCGAGGACAGTCAATGACCCCTAAATCCGAGAATAACGAGTACACGGCCCTCCGGGAAATCGTCGCACGCCTCCGCGCGCCGGACGGCTGCCCCTGGGACCGTGACCAGACCCACACCAGCCTGCGTCCCTACCTTATAGAAGAAGCCTACGAAGTCGTCGGCGCCCTCGACGACGGCGACATCGTGGCTCTGCCTGAAGAACTCGGCGACCTGCTCTTCCAGATCCTGCTTCACACTCAGATGGCGGAAGAGGCTGGCGATTTCACGATGGCCGATGTTCTGCTTGGACTCAATGAAAAATTAGTCCGGCGCCATCCTCACGTTTTTGGCGACAAACAGCTCAACCTCAACACCACTGACGCCGTGATCGAGCAATGGCACGAACTCAAACGCAACGAACGCGAGCCCCAACAATCAGCCCTGGCCAGCGTGCCGGCCGCTATGCCAGCCCTGGCTTTTGCCCAAACCTTACTCGGCCGGGCCGAAAAAGCGGGCTTCGCCTGGCCTGACCGCCGCGATGTCCTTGCCAAGATTAACGAAGAACTCGAAGAAATTCGCCAGGCATCCTCCAAGGCGGAAAAACAGGCCGAACTTGGTGATCTGTTGCTAAATATCGCGAATTACGCCCGCTACCTCGATATCGACGCCGAGGAGGCGCTGCGCGAGGCCGGTCACAAATTCCGGCGCCGCTTTGAGGGTGTCGAGCAACGAGCCCAGGCAGCCTCGCACGATCTGGCGGAGCTTTCAACCCCAGAGTTGCTCGCCCTCTGGCAGGAAGTAAAGACCAACGAACAGCCCTAGCTTCCCCTCACCCGGCCGAATTGGATCAAATTTCTCGTCTAAGGCTGGCCATTTTTGCCATCGACCCTCTGCTATACTGCGCCCTAAGAAATACTGCGCAGACAGGTAGCAATTCGGAGGTTTCGCATGGCGATCCAGGAAAAAAGCGTCGTAACCCCAGCACGATTCGAACAAGGCGTCAGTTGGGATGAGTGGATGCAGTCGATCGACCGAAATCAGGATAAGTTCCGCCAAAACTACGACGACACAACCCTGAACCAAGCGGATGTCGATGCAATCAAGGCTTTGATGGCCAAGCCCGGTGGTCCGGCCAAGGTTTTGGCTCTCGGCGAGGCTTGGTGCACCGATGTCGTTCGTGGCTTGCCGGTTGCGGCCCGGCTTTGCGAGGCCACCGGCCTTGAATTAAATATCTTCTTCCGCGACCAGCACCTCGACATCATGGATGAACACCTATACAAAGGTGAGTTCCAGTCTATTCCGGTTCTGGCATTTTTCAGCGCTGACCACGAGTACCTCGGCCATTGGCTGGAGAAGGCGAAATTGGTTCGCGAGCAAGCCTCACTGCTCAGCGAAGTGACCTCCAAGATGCGCAACCCCGACCTCCCAAAGGAAGAGCGCGAGCAGTACATGGCCGAGTACGAAGCGTTCCAGAAGGGACCGGTTTGGGACGGCTGGCGCCAGGCCCAGGTAACCGAGATCTGTGAACTCCTGGAAGAAAACCCTAAGTAATCCGCTGCCACTTTCGTGACTCAAAGGCCCCCTTTACGGGGGCCTTTCTTGTTGCCCGGCCCTGACCACAGTGCCACCCGCCCCGCCCGCGTTTAAACTAGCGGCAGGAGGCAAGGTATGGTCGGCACGTTCCGAATCGGCAAAGTCTTCGGATTCGAGATCAGCATCCACTGGAGCTGGCTCCTGATCTTCCTCCTGATCACCTGGACTTTCGCCAACTCCACTCTAGAAGAGTTCTATCCAGACTGGACCAGCGCCCGGCGCTGGATCGTCGGCAGCGCTGTTTCAATCATCTTTTTCCTCTCAATCTTGGCGCATGAAATGTCGCACTCAATTGTTGCCAGGCGCTACGGCATCGGCGTCAGCAGCATCACGCTGTTCGTCTTTGGTGGCGTCTCAAACCTTACAAAGGAGCCGGAAAATTCTCGGCAAGAGTTCTGGATTGCCATCGTCGGCCCACTAGCCAGCTTCCTAATGGCCCTGATTTTCGCCATTGCCTGGTACCTGCTAAAGCCTATCGAAGAGGGCGCGGCCGGCGTCGCCGTCCACCTGGCGGCGATAAACCTGGCAATCGGATTCTTCAACCTGGTGCCGGGCTTTCCTTTGGATGGCGGCCGCGTCCTGCGCAGTGTTTTCTGGGCCAAAAAGCGCAACATCGTCGATGCTACCCTCCTTGCCTCCACCATCGGCCAAGGCGTGGCCTTTGCGATCATGGCGCTGGGGGGCGTGGTATTCGTCTTGGGCTTCTGGCTAAGCGGAATTTGGCTTTTCCTGATCGGCAACTTCCTGCGCTCCGCATCTGTCGCGAGTTACGAGCAACTTTTCGTCGAGAAAGTGCTGAAGGGCATCCTGGCAAGCGCCGTAGCGCGACAAGACTACGTTCCGGTCGCACCCGACATGAGGCTAAGCCAGTTGGCGGATCAGGAAGTCCTCGCCAGCCACGGCCGCTGCTTCCCAGTGATGGCAGGGCAGGAACTGCTGGGCCTCATCACCCTCTCAGACCTCCGCAAAGTGCCCTGCGAAGAATGGCCTGAGACCACCGTTTTCCGTGCAATGACGCCGTTCTCGCAGCTGCGCAAGGCTGAGATCAACGATGACCTGCCGGCCGTGCTAGTGCTGATGACATCCGGCGACATCAACCAGGTCCCGTTGGTCGAAGGCAACTTGCTGGTCGGCCTGATCCACCGAGCCGACGTCATCCGCTACATCCAGGTACGCCAGGAAATCGGCACCGGCGCCACCACCGACTGACCGCGCTCGCGTGCTATACTCGCGCCCGTGGAACCAATACGCTGCACTCGTTGCAATGCAACCCGTGACTTCTCTGACAACTTCTGCCGTACCTGCGGTCAGGAGTTCAATGTGAGTAATACTTCCCAGCTTCCGGTAGTGCAGCGCTCTGCGATTCCATCGACGCGGCCCAAAAGACTTGCGCTGAAATCGCTCCCGGCTTCCTTTGTCGGCAGCGTGGCTGTCCTTGCAGTCGGCACCGGGCTGGAGTGGGCCGCCCGGCGGATCGTCCCCAGCGCCGCCAAGGCGGCTGGCAGAGCCATAATTGGCCAGGACCGCACCCCCGCCGCTCGCGGCAAGAAAATCGGCGAATCTCCGGACGATGTCTCGGTTGATGAAGTCCTTTACATTCGCAAGGTCCAGATGCGCCGCTAAAAAGCACACGATTCTAATCCGCCTTGACCACTTCCGAGCATGCTTTGATTCGCGGCAACCAAACCGATTTGCGATCTTCCGTCCTTGTTCAGCCCCGGACGCCACCCTATAATCGCCAGAGATTGACCCAAAACGCCGCAGCCCCAGAGCCACCGAACCAGGATCCGAGCGCCGCGGTTTTGGCGCTCGTCATTGCCATTGACGGCCCGGTAGCTTCCGGCAAAACCGCGGTTGGCCTTCAGCTTTCGCGGGAGTTGAACTACCGCCTGGTGGACACGGGAATGATGTACAGAGCGGTAACTTGCCTCGCGCTTCAGGAAGGCGCCGACCTCGAGGACGAAGCAAAACTCGCCGAACTAGCCCAAAGCGCCACAATCGATCTCGAACAGCCCGACCAATACGGCTTGACCGCCATCAGCATTAACGGCACCGACGTTACCGCCCAATTGCGCCAGCCCCCCGTTGACCGCGGTGTTTCCTTTGTCTCCCGCGTGCCGGGAGTGCGGCAGGCCATGGTGACACGCCAGCGCGGCCTCGCTGCCGAAGGCCGGCTTATCATGCTCGGCCGTGATATCGGCGGCGTCGTTCTGCCAGATGCGCCACTAAAAGTCTACTTAGATGCCTCACCAAAGGAGCGCGCCCACCGACGCCATCTGGAGCTGGCCGAGGCCGGCGCTTTTCGTCCTGAGGCTGAGATTCTTGAAGAACTGGAACAGCGCGATGAGATGGACCGCAAACGCGATGTCTCCCCACTCAAGCCGGCGCCAGGAGCGCTGATAATCAATACAGACGACCTGACCTTGGAGGAAGTTGTCGCGCGTGTTCGCGCCGCGGCTAGCGCTCAGAAATGAGTGCCTTCACCTATTGGGCTGCCAACGCGATCTGCGATTGGATCCTGATGCCGCCCTACGCCAAAATCAAAGTTAAGGGCATCGAAAACCTGCCACTATCGGGTCCGCTGCTGGTCGCTTCAAACCACTTGGCAGATGGCGACCCAGGGATTCTCTCAACCAGTCTCCGGGGCCGCCGCCTGAACTACATGGCCAAGGCGGAGTTGTTCGACGTTCCACTGCTCAAACAATTCCTCGTCTCCTACGGAACAATCTCGGTTCACCGCGAAAAAGCCGATCTCCCGGCTCTGCGCCAGGCCAACAACTTCCTCAATTCCGGCGGCGCCCTTTGCATCTTTCCTGAAGGTACCAGCTCCCGTGGGAAGGCCCGCTTGGGCAAAGCCTTGGCTGGCGTGGGCATGATCGCCCTGCGCAATGACTCTCTCGTCCTGCCGGTGGCGATCACCGGCAGCCAGCACATGAAAATGCCGTTCCGTATTTTCCGTTTTCATCGCCGCTATTCGGTCACCGTCACAATCGGTGAGCCATTTCACTTGCCAAAGCCAGACCGGCTCAATTCAGCGGCGGCGCAGGCGGCGGCCGATCAGATAATGCTGCGCGTGGCTGATCTGCTTCCAGTGGAGTATCGTGGATACTACCGAGAAGGCCCCCAGGCCAACTCCGAAAACGTCCCCACCGAGGAAGAGGCTAATTCTTGAAAATCCTACGGGCTAGTGAGATGGGTTTCTGCTTTGGCGTACGGCGCGCCGTCGATATGATGCAGGACAGCCTGCGTCAGGACGGACCCATGGTCAGTCTCGGCTCCGTGGTCCACAACCCCCAGGTTGTCGATGGCCTGCGTGAAGAGGGACTCGAAGTCATCCATTCCGCCGCTGAGGCCGCCGATCGGACCGTGGCGATTACCGCACACGGCGTCGGGCCCGAGGTGATCGCCACCCTTGAGGCACAAGACACAAGAATCGTTGATACCACCTGCCCAATCGTCACCCGCTCCCAACAGTGGGCCCGCCGCCTCTCCGAGGAAGGTTTCGCCGTAATAATTTTTGGCGACCCAGATCACAAAGAAGTACGCGGTGTCCGCACCTGGGCGGAGGGCAACGTCCAAACCCTGGCCTCTGAAGATGACATCACCCTGCTGCCGGAGGACTTCCCTTCTCGGGTCGGCGTGCTTTCGCAGACCACTGAGACCGAAAGCCACTTCGCCTCCTTCGTCAAGAAACTGCTCGAAGTCAACATGGATCGCATCTCGGAGCTACGAGTCCTCAACACTCTCTGTCACGCCACCACCTCTCAACAATCCGCCACCATACAACTTGCCGGCCAGGTCTCGCTGATGATCGTCGTCGGCGGGCGTGAGAGCGCCAACACCCGCCACCTCGCCGCCGTGTCGCGAGAGTGGGGTGTCGAAACCCACCACGTCGAAACCGCGGCGGAGATTGACCCGGCCTGGCTCCGGCAAGACTTGAACTTGAGCGGCCCCGCTTCTAAAGAAGAATTGGCCGTAGGCGTTACAGCCGGCGCCAGCACCCCTGATTCGATCATCGACGAGGTGATCGAGCGCTTGCGTGAGCTCGGTAACCAGCTCTAGTGCCTTTTCCAAAGCCAGACCGATCTTAGAATCGTAGTCGCGTAGCCCAGCGGCCGTATCGGCCTGGCCCGGGCCTCTGCTATAGTGCGGCTAGTGACTACCGTGGAAAGAATCAGGCCCTGAGGAGGTGTTCAAGACCAACTGAACCAAAAGCGCCAGGTCCTTCACTCATACGGCTGAAGAGGTTTGAGTGGAGGATGACGAGGAAGGGGCTAATCGAAAGATTCGGCGGGTGGCCCCTCGGCAGTACAGTCGATACGGAACGGACAAAATGGGCAGCGAAAGCCCCCAACAAAGCCGGCTCCGGCGTACATGAACGAAGCAATTGCGTCCTTCCCTCTCAGACGGTCTTGTTCCAACAAACTCCTTTGCCCTGATAAGTGCCGCCATTCGCGGCGTCCTCTCCCAATCGAAAGAGGCGAGAGCGTCGGGCGGAGGAGGGCTTATGTGCGGCATCGTCGGCTACGCCGGCAACGAAGAAGCAGCGCCAATCATTTTGAAAGGCCTCGGACGGCTCGAATATCGCGGCTATGACAGCGCCGGGATCGCCGTGAGCGACGGCGAGGGCAACCTCCAGGTCAGCAAGAATGTCGGCAAGCTCGCCGCGCTGCAGGACAAACTCAAGGGCAAACTGCCGACCGGCACCGCCGGCGTCGGCCACACCCGCTGGGCCACCCACGGCGGTGTCAGCACTCTCAACGCCCACCCCCATACCGACAACTCCGGCGATATCGTAGTGATCCACAACGGCATCGTTGAAAACTACAGCGAAATCAAGGCTGAACTCGTGGACCGCGGCCATATGTACCGCTCCGAAACCGACACGGAGGTTATCCCCCACCTGATCGCCGACGCGGTGGCCGGCGGTCTCGACTTGGCGGACGCCACCCGCTCTGCCCTGGGCCGGATCAAAGGCGCCGCTGCGGTTTTGGCCATGCGGCGCCAGGAGCCTGGCGTCCTCGTTGCCGCACGCATCGCCAACGCCGGCGGCGTCGTCATTGGCTACGGCGAGGGCGCGATGTTCGTCGCCAGCGACCTGCCGGCCATGCTCTCCCACACGTCACGCTTCGTCTTCCTAGAAGACGGCGATGTCGCCCGCCTCACGCCAGAAGGCGCCAGCTACGCCCGTGTCGATGGCAAGCCGGTCAGCAAGGAGCCCCAGACCATCCCCCTCGATTCCTTTGACCCGAACAAAGGACGATTTGAGCACTACCTTGCCAAGGAGATCGCCGAACAACCGGAAGCCGTCCTCGATACATTTCGTGAGGCGGCTGAGCTCGATCCACCGGCAATCAACCTTCACGACCTCAAGCTCAAAGACAAGGACATCAAGTCGCTAAACCGCGTCGTCCTGGTCGGCATGGGAACCAGCTTTAACGCCGCCATGGTCGGCCGGACTTACTTCGAGCAGCTCGCCGGCCTGCCGTCAGAAGTCGATAACGCCTCTGAGTTTAGCTATCGTCGGCCGATCATCGATAAGCGCACCCTCGTCGTGGCGGTCGGTCAGTCGGGCGAAAGCGTCGATACTCTCGCGGCCATGAACCAGGCCCGCGAGCTCGGCGCCAAGCTGGTCGCCGTCTGCAACACACCCGGAGCCCAGGCAACTCGAATCGCCGATGGCACCGTTTTCATGCGCTGCGGACCGGAAATCGCCGTGGCCTCCACCAAAACCTTCCTCGGTTCGCTGGCAGCGCTCTATCTGCTGGCGGCCGACATCGGCCGGCGGCGCGGCTTTCTGTCCGAGTCTGACCAAACCGCTGCGCTCCAAGATTTGGCGCAGATGCCCCACATTCTTGGCGAAGCGCTGAAGACCGAGGCTGCGGCGGCAGCCGTTGCCGCGCAATTCGCCAACGCCGAGGACTTTCTCTTGCTCGGCCGCGGTTTGCAGTACTCAATCGCCATGGAGGGAGCGCTAAAGCTCAAAGAGCTCAGCTATATCCACTCCGAAGGCTACCCGGCGGCGGAGATGAAGCATGGACCAATCTCGTTGATTGACGAACGCATGCCGGTGATAGCGATTGCCTTGCGCGATGAGCACTACGCCAAGATCTTTAGCAACATCGCCCAAGTGCGAGCCCGGGATGGCCAGATTATCGCCCTGACCAGCCCGGGCGACGACGAGTTGCGCGGCATTGCTCAGCATGTTATCGAAGTGCCTGACGCGCCGGCGCTGCTGCGGCCCCTGGTCAGCATCGTGCCGTTGCAGTTTCTCTCCTACCATCTGGCGCGTCTGAGGGGCTGCGACGTGGACCAGCCACGCAACCTGGCCAAAACCGTAACCGTCGAATAATTTTTTGATCCTGTTGTTTCCGCGGCGCTATCAATGCCGCCGCGTGGATCAGTTCTTGTCGTGATCGATTCCGGCGCGGCGAGCTAGGGCGGGATGCTGGCCGCGGGCTTTTTTAACCCTGTTGTTTCCGAGTTTTTGATCAACCCTGCCGTGCAAGGTTCGTTCTTGGCATGATCGTTTTCCACTGCGGTCAACTCAACCGGCCCAAATTCATCACGCCTGAAACCGGCACTGCAAAAACTGAGCAGCACCACGACGTCGATTAAGAACTCGGAAACAACAGGGTTAAAAAGGGAAAAGTGGAGGCTGCGGCCGGTCTGTTTCCAGGTAGCACATACGGTGGGATGAGAGCCGGCGGGGCAATCTTGACCCCCATCGCCTGGCTACCCTTAATTCAACCTGCCGCAGCCAAGACGTATACTAACACAAAGATTCAACCGTATAGGTGGTTTAACTGTTTTATTTTTGACCAAAATTGTCCCTGAGCAAAAGAGGCCAAGTCCTGCTACCCCGAAGCGATAAGCACCCCGAGGTTCATGACGACGCGTTCCGAGATCAGTTTGTCAGTCTTGTCGAAGTTATAAAAGGCGACGAACGGCAGTTCGACGTAGCGGCCCGTGGCTTCAAAGCCTAGGAATTCACGGACATGTTTGCCACACAGGCGTCCCTTGACGATGATTTCGTCGTCTGTGAAATGTTCACTGTCAATATTATTGTGAAGGTCTCCAAGAGCGCCGTGCGTGTCGGCAAAACCTATACGGACGTGCGCATCGCGAATGCTTTGCGGGTCGGTGAAAGGGCTTCGGTTGTAAATCATCTCGCCATTGGGTGAGAAGGTCGCCATAGTAGCGCCCATGTCATGGTTATTCTCAACGTCATAGTGGGCTTTAAGCAGGCGTCTGCGTCGGGCCTTCTCGCTATCTGTAATGGGCATGGGTCATCCTCCTGGTTGTCGCTCTCAGCCGTTCCAAAAGCCGGACTTGTTGAAATTGTGGGTCGAAAAGCCAGCTGGACGGCGGCGACCGCGCCCTTCCAACGAAGTCGAAATTTCCGGAGTCAAGCATAGATGGATTCTCCGTCTACTCTAAGTTCTGTTCGTTTCCTCGGCAGCAATCGCTGTGAGCCTCTGAGGCAGTGCCAGCGGTTCTTTCAGCTCTAGCTCTAGCAGACTGCTATCGTCATCCTCATTTGCATGCGAGTCGCGTGCCGGCATGAATCTGGCAACGATCAGTACTCCGACGGCCGAGAACCCGGAGCCAATCAGCATCGCCAGACCTAGCGCATCCGAGAAAGCTGACTTTGCAGCGGTGGCCAGGGCGAGCGCGTCCTCTTGCGGCAGCGACGCCGCCAGCTGAACTGCCGCCCCGATTGAATCCCGTACTACCTCCGCCGCCTCGGGGGGCAGCGATGCCGTGGCGTTCCCGAGCCTGGCGACGTAAATCGCATACATCACTGATCTGACCACGGCTATGCTGAGCGCGCTCGCCAGCATCTGGGTCACGTCGTTCATGGCTGACCCAACTCCCGCCTTCGCTGCCCCAACCGCGCCCATGACCGCTTCGGCTGACGGAGCGAAAACCAAACCCACACCAAGCGCGAATACGGCCACAATAGGCCCGACGACCAGGTAGGAAGTGTCCGTCTCCCAGAGGAGTACCAGCGGCATAATGCCAGTCATGATTGTCAGTCCAGCCGCCGCAACTCTGGTGGTGCCGAAGCGGCGCACCAACTCCTCACTGGCCTTGGCACCGAACATGAAGCCTGCCGCTATCGGTAGGAATCGAATCCCCGCGGCAAGCGGACTGTATCCCTGTACGAACTGGAGGTACTGCGTGAAACCGAAAATGAAGCCGGTAATCGAGAAGAACGCTAGACTTATTGCGGCTGCTCCGGTCGAAAACCGCGGCAGCCGGAACAACGCAAAGTCCAGCAACGGGTATGGGGCGTGCCTCTCCCGGATGACGAAGCCCAGGCCCAAGACAACAGCCGTGGTTGCAGTAGCCAAGAGCCGTGGAGACGTGATACCCCAGTTGGGACCTTCGATGATCGCCAGGATCAGGGCAGAGATCGCCCCCATCGAAAGAAGTGCGCCTGGAATATCTGCGTTATGGGCTGGCGGTGTTCGCCCTGTCTTCGCTTGGCGAGCTCTTGATTGTTTAACCTGGGCTCGTTTCCCTCAGTTGTTCTCATCAGACTGTCTCCTTTCTCGGCAAGTCATTGAAGCTATGACTGACTGTCAGTCAGACTCCTGCAAAAAAAACAAACCTAGCCGGCTCTTCGTCTTAGCGCATTCAGAAGCAGCGCGGAAACACCTTGCTCAAGCTGGTCCGACTCCCCCCCCTCACCAAAGACAAACGCCTCGATCATGGCGTGCTGCAGCAGGCCAATTGCCAGCCGAGCCGCGATCTCTGGATCCATCGCTTCCATCTCCCCCGCCTCGACCGCATCCCTGAAGAGAGCCGTAATAACTCTCAAGATCAGGGCGTGCTCCGGGGACTGGCTGTGCAACTCCGGTTGTGTTTCGTCAGCTCCTATGAACGCCAGCCTAAAAAGGTCAGTATTCTTTCGAGCTACCTTGAAGGCTGCTGCGATAAACGATTCGAGCCGGTCCTCAAAGGACGTGCGCGATTCCATAGCGGTTGCCCCTGCCTGGGCCATGGTCTCCATCAGCTCGGCGCGCAGCGACAAGGCAACGTCCCTCTTCGACGGGAAGTAGAGATAGAAAGTCCCTTGGGCCACCCCTGCCTCACGCACTATCTCAGAGACACTCGCTCCGTCGTATCCTTTTGCCTGAAACACCTTTCGAGCCGCTCGGAGTAGCTGTGCCTGTCGTACTGGTTCGCTTTCGGTCCTTCTTGCCCCGCTCGAAGTCACCGCGTTTCCCCCTCATTAGTAGATGCTCTCCAGACTATGACTGAATGTCAGTCATCTGTCAAGTAGCTTCTCGTGGCTCTCTCGAATTCCTAACCTGCTCTTCCCCTGAAGTCGGCTAATATGGGGGACGTCGGATACAGGAAATTCTGTTCTTAGCTGTCTCGCTCGAATCTCAGAGGAAGAGGCCAGTCCTGCTTGAGCTTCAAGGTCTACGAAAGCGTTATGAGAACGTGGTTGCCCTGGACGATTGCAGCTTTAGCGTCGGCCCGGGCCGCGTGCTCGGCTTCCTGGGCCAAAACGGAGCCGGCAAGACCACAGCTATGCGTAGCATCTTCGGCCTAGTCCAGCTCGACGCCGGCGTCACTCGTTGGGACGGTGAGCTCGTAGACCGTGAGGCGCGCCTCCACTTTGGTTACATGCCCGAAGAAAGAGGGCTCTACCCCAGGATGAGCGTCCAGGACGAGCTGACCTACTTCGGCCAGCTCAGAGGCCTGGATGCACCAACGGCCACCCGGCAGTGCGACCGCTGGATCGACCGGCTCGACCTCAGCGAGCGCCGCGACTCGCTCGTCGGTGATCTATCGCACGGTAATCAGCAGAAGGTCCATCTGGGCGTTTCGCTGATCGGCGATCCGGAACTCCTCGTGCTCGACGAGCCCTTCTCCGGCCTCGACCCGATTGCTGTCGAAGTGCTCTCCTCCGTAATACGCGACGCTGCCGCTGGCGGCGCCGCAGTGGTCTTCTCCAGCCACCAACTCGAACTCGTCGGCGGACATCGCCATCATCACAGGCGGTCACGTCGTCCTCAGCGGCGCCCTAGACGAGATCAGACGCAACACCCCAACCCGCATGGTCTTCCTCCGTCTGGACCACGCCGCCGAGTCCCTGTGGGCGCGACGCCTGACGGATAGTCTTGATGGCGGCAGCCTGCAAGAGAGCACTCCGGACTATGCCGAACTCAGCGTCGCGGCCGCCACTAGACCTGCCGATATCCTCGCCGGCCTCGGCGACCTCGCATCGCGGGTCATCGAGTTCCGCCTTGAGCCTCCCGGCCTTGAAGAAATCTCCCGACGGGCCGTAGGAGAGCCGCAATGAGGTCGTTGTTCCTGATCGTCAGGCGTGAGCTGCAGGAGCGGGTGCGCAGCAAACCCTTCCGCCTCTTCACCGCCGGGCTCTTCGTCGTTGTCCTCGGTGCTGTCGTCGCCATAGACAAGGCTCCCGAGCTGTTCGGTAAGAGCATCTTGACCCTCGGCATTTCATCCTCGGCCCCTGAGACTCTCAAGACCGCCATTGAAGAGCTGTCCTTGATCGAAGACATCGAGGTCGACCTCGTCCCCTACGAAAGCGTTGAAAAGGCCGAAAGACTGTTGCAGACGGACGAACTCGACGCCTTGCTCGCGGACGATCGCCTGACTTACGCCAGCGGCGCTAACACGACCCTTTCAGCCGTCGTTAACCGCGCCGTCTTCGCAACCGACCTGGTCCAGCGTCTGAATGATCTGGGCCTCAGTGACCAGGAAAGGCAGGAGGTACTCACCCCACGCCCGATCGAGGTTGTGGTGCTGGCGCCAGGCGCAGCAGACGAAGACGAGAGGCAGTTCATCGGATTCATTGCCGCCCTGGCACTCTTCATGACCATCACTTTTTACGGCAACTGGATCCTCACCGGCACTGTCGAGGAGAAGTCGTCCCGCGTCGTTGAAGTGCTTCTCGGCCTCGTGCACCCACACGAACTGCTAACCGGCAAGACACTCGGCATCCTGATAGTGGCCGTGGCCCAGCTTGCAGTAGCCATCGCCGGCGCCGTGGCCGGCCTGATCGTCATCGGCACCGGCTCGTTACCATCTGTCGCTTTGGACGTGGTGCTGGTTGCCGTGCCCCTCTATATGCTCGGCCTGCTGCTCTTTAGCCTGTGCTACGCTGCGGCCGGCGCAATAGGTTCGCGGCAGGCGGACGCTGAGGCCGCGGCCCTACCACTTACCATAGGGTTGCTGGTCCCTTTTATGTTCGCGAACATCTTCGTGCCCGATAACCCCGACGGCGCGGCAGCCACGGTCCTGTCCATCTTCCCGTTCAGCGCACCCCTGGTCATGCCAATGCGCGTTGCTATAGGTAGTCCTTCAGCCTTCGAACTCGTCGCCTGCTTTGCGCTCTTAGTGCCGGCCATCCTGCTCGCGGCCGTCATCGGCGGTCGTATCTACTCCGGCGTCATCCTCAGCGGCGGCAGACAGAGCATCAGGAACATCATCTCCATCATCCTCCGCCCTAATTCGGCCGCCTAGGCACCCACGAGGACTTACGGACCAATCGCTTTGCGCGCCGTTCAACAGGCATCGAGTAAGTAGGTTAAGTTGTCTCGGCACGAAACCTTCAGCGCTAAAATGTCCTCGCTCAGGCGACCGCGAAGAGGCTCGCACTCGCAACCGAAAAGCCGCCGCCCGGCGGCGTTTGAAACGGCTTGAGGGCCTATACTGACCCAAGCGATGAACATCCTCAGCGTCTCTCAAGCCATCGCTTATCTGCGCGAGCTGCTCGAAACCGACATCGTTCTCGGCGACATCTGGATCTCCGGCGAAGTCTCCGGCCCCCGCACTCAGCCCTCCGGCCACACCTACTTCACTCTCAAGGACCCCGACGCCCAGCTGCGTGGCGTCATGTTTCGTTCCGCCCACATCAAACAACGCACCGCCGCTGAGCACCTGGCCCAGGGCACGCAGGTTATCGTCCACGGCCACCTAACGATTTATGAGGCGCGCGGTGAACTGCAAATCGTCGTCGATTTTGTCCAGCCGGAAGGAGTTGGCCTGCGACAGGCGCAGTTCGAGCGCCTGCGTCAGCAACTGGAGGAGGAAGGCCTGTTCGATGCGACACGCAAGCGGCCCCTGCCCGAAATCCCTCAGCGAATTGGCGTCGTCACTTCCCCGGCCGGCGCCGTGCTGCACGACATTACCAACGTCCTCGAGCGGCGCTGGCCCCTGGCCGAGTTGGTCCTGGCGCCAACCCCGGTACAGGGTCCCAACTCGATCGCCGGTGTCGTCGGCGCCATCGAATCGCTCAACCAGGAGGGCAATATCGACCTGATCATCGTCGCCCGCGGCGGCGGTTCGATCGACGAGTTGTGGACTTTCAATGAAGAAGCGGTGGCACGCGCCGTGTTTGGCTCGATCGTACCGGTCGTCTCCGCCGTCGGCCACGAAACCGACTTTACGATTTGCGATTACGTCGCCGATCTGCGCGCCCCGACCCCATCCGCCGCCGCTGAACTGGTGGCGCCAGACCGCACCCAGGTCCGCGCCTGGATCAGGACACGACTCACCGCCGCCAGCTCGGTCATCGACCGCAACCTGGCACGTGGCCGCGACGGCGCCAATCTGCTGGTCGACCGCGCCGCCCGCGCCGTGGTCGATGTCAATCAGCAGCGCCAGTTGATCGATAACCTGGAACGCGGTGCCCAAACCGCAATCGCTACTCTGCAGCGTGAAAAACAAGAAGCGTTGCGCCACGGCCAAATTCAGCTCGCGGCTTTGAACCCACAAGCGACTTTGGAGCGCGGCTACGCCATCGTCCACAAGAGCGACAAGGCAGTCCGCAGCATCGCTGAGGTCAGCACCGGCGATTCCCTGGTGATCAAGGTCGCCGACGGTGGTTTCCCAGCCCGCGTCGATGCCCCCGCCACCAGACGCGTCAAGCGCACCAAACGGCCGCTGCCATCCGCAAAGCCCGAACCAGCACCCGCCGTCCAACCGCTGCTCCTACCGTGAAGCTCTCCGCCTGCGGCTACGAGCGGTGAGTTCACGCACGCTCAGTCTGGCCGGGTTGACCGGGTCTAGCGCCAATGGTTCTGCGACGGTCGTTAGCCGCCAGGCGGAGACCTTCAGAGTCGTAGCCGCCAGGCGGAGAGCTTCAGAGTAGGCGGAGACCTTTAGAGTCGACCCGGCCCTGAACTCACCGCTCGTAGCCGCAGGCGGAGAGCTTCAGAGTAACGGAGAGTTCTGATCGATGTCATCGATTAGCGCCCTGAGCCAGGCGCCCAGATCGTGCTCCCGCACCGCCTCGCGCAACTGACGCGCTCTTTCGCGGCGCTCATCCGGCGCCATGGTCAGCGCCAAATACAGCGCGTTGGCCGTCTCCTGCACATCCTCGGGATCGATGCCAATCGAGCCGGCGCCGAGGTCGGCGTAGGCGCCGGCGGTCTTTGATAACACCAGCACGCCATCGCGACGGTTTAGAGTCGGGCCTTCCTTTGCCACCAGGTTCATGCCGTCCGCCAACGAGTTCACCAGCATCACGTCATAGAGCGACATCGCCGCCAGCGCCTGGGTACGGTTGTTTTCGTAGAAGACCTGGATCGGCTGCCAATGCCGCCGGCTAAAGCGCGCGTTGATCGCATCGATCTGCGCGTGAGTCTCGTCCTGGTAGCGCCGATATGATTCAATCTCCGCTTTTGATGGGACTAGCAGGGCGAGAAAATTCACCTTTCCCAAAAGCTCAGGGTGATCTTCCAGCAGGCATTCGTAGGCTTCAAAGCCTCGAATCACGTTCTTGGTCGGGTCCAGCCGATCGACCCGGATAATCGTCTTTTCACCCGGGTTTGGCCCCAGCAAATAGCGATACTCAGAGAACTCGGTCGATTCCGCCTCCGCCTCCAGCTCCGCCGAGATCCCGTTAGCCCAAACCCGAGTCTTGCGCCTGCCGGCGCCGGCCAAGCTCACGCTGCCCGCTTCTCGATCCACCGTGGCATCCGGCAAGAACTTCTCGCAGGTGGCCAGGAAATTGACCTGCGAATCGCGAGTCTGGAAAACCAGGCTGTCGTTGCCCAGCAGCCCCTGGCAAATCGACGCCATCAACGCCGCGTCCAACCGCGACCACTCTGCCGGCCCAGGCCAGGGAATATGAATAAAATGCTGCAGGTAGACCGCCCGGCCGGCTTTCACGCACCATCTCTGGCAGCAGGTAGAAGTGTTGTCGTGCAACATCACGGCACGGTATTCGCCGCTGTCGATTTCAGTGATCACGGCATCGGCGATCGCCTGATTAATCGGTGTGTAGCCGTTCTGCCACGAATCGGCGATGGCTGCCGGCTCAAGCTCATCCGGCCAGGGCTGACCGTGCTGCAAAACCAGAGAACCTCATTTGAAAAGGTGCCGTAGAACAGGTCGTAATGATCCGGGTCGGTAGTGACAAAATGGGCCGGGAGCGCGTCCTCACCAAGCACAAACTCGCCGCTGGCAACCAAGCGATCCCCCGGCGTCAGCGCATTCGAGAGCCAGGTCATCGGGTAGAGCGCCGCGGCACGGCTAAGCGCCGTAGCAAGCCCGCCGGAACCCGGCACCGCAACCAGCTTGCCAGGCTCATCACCATCCTCGTCATCTTCACCGGTTTCAAAGTGAAACTCGACCGGGCCGCGATTGCTCACGGTCAACAGCCGTCGCTGCTCAGCCATCGCCTGTACCCCTTTGCAGGCGCTGGCTGAGTTCGATTAGAACCTCCTCAACCCGAGCCACGCCAGCCAGCTCCAAGTCGGCAGCCCCGCTCACACTGACATGAGTCTCTGAATCGATAACAGCGATGCTCAAGCTAGCCAAGCCGGCGTCACGACGGAGCGCCAGCGCGGCAAAAACATCGATATCAGATAAATCATCGCCAAAATAGACCGCACCCTGAATCCCGTGATTTGTCAGCAACTTGGTGATCGCAGTGCCCTTGTGCGGCAGATCGCCAGGCACGAGCTCAACCACCTGTTTGCCTTCGACAACACGGGCGCCGGTCTCGGCGTTGATTGATTCGGCGATCTTCAGCAGCCGCAGCCGTGCCGCCGCCGGGTCCGGGCTGTGACGGTAATGCAGCGAGAAGGAAACGCCCTTTTCTTCAAAGACCACCCCGGCCAGCGCCTCGACCTGTTGCAGCACTCTGTCCTTTGCCGCCTTGAGGGGCGCGTCATCAATCTTCGATTGGGCTTCAGCGTCGAGGCCGTAGTGGCCAATGTAGGTCAGCCCTTCGACACAAACCATTGAGCGGGCCACCGCCTCCGGCCGGCCGGTAATGACCGCGGCTAGGGCCAGCCGGCCAGAAATCGTGCGCAGCGCCGCTTTGATCGCGCCGCTAACGGCGGCATCCTCGGGGCGCGGCACGATTGGGCTGATTGTGCCGTCGATATCGGTAATAAGCGCGGCCGGGGTTTGAGAGAGAGTCTCTATCGCCTTGTTGACGACTAAGCTGGAGGAGTTGACTTCGGCCACCTGTCAACCACCTTCGCCAGGCAAGGCGCTCGCGCTGCACCAAGTTTCAAACCGCGCGGTGCCCGAGCTGGGAGGTTCTTCGGCATTCACAGAAGGGTCCCTCAGAAAGCATCTGGCTCCGCGGCAGATCCAGCTAGCAGGCGGGGCGGGATATCCCGCCGTGTAGCCTAGCGGACCCGTCCGCTAGGCGGCTCCTGATTCTATCATCTGCAACGGTGAGTGGACCCCAGCCAAAGCTCGGTCAGACTTAGAAAACCTGGCGGGGCCTGGCAAAGCCCGATATAAAGTTCCTCTTTATTCTCTAAATCAGCGGCTAGCTATAATTCAGCCAACATGCCGACGCTTCAGATAATCGCCACCCGGCCCCTCACCGGCAAAACGGCGCTCGCCGCCGGCCTCGCGCGCGGTTTGGCGGCAAAGGCGGCGGTCAACTTGGTTCGCGCAGGTGAGCCTGCCGATTCAGCGGCAGCGCCAGCCGACGCCGTCACATTTGCCGGCTTCCTGTTCGCCAACTCCCCGGGACAGCCCGTGGCATCTCGCTCGATCAAAGCCGGCGCCGAAAACGAAGTCACGCTGATCGAACTCGACGCCAGCGCCGAGCCTGCAGCAGAACTGCCGGCGTTGCTGGTGGTGCGGGGCGCGATGTCGGCCGAGGACGCGGCCCTGGGCAAAGGGCTGGGCGACAGGCTTTTGGGCACTATCGCCACCAACCTGCTCGAAAGCCAAACCGAGGCCGTGGCACGCGACCTGACCAACGCTGGTCTGAGGCCCCTGGCGCTAATCCCGGAGGACCGAGCCTTGGCGGCACCCTGCGTTGCCGAGCTCCAAGAGATCCTCGAGGCCAGCCTGCTCTACGAGGGAGAAAACGGCCTTCTTGAAATCGTCGAAGACGTGTTGGTCGGTCCGGTTTTTGCCGACCCGGCCCAGCCCCACTTCCAGCGTTTCGACTCCAAGGCGGTCCTGGCGCCGTTCCGCAAGGCCGACCTGCACCTGGCAGCGATCGAAACTCAGGCCGCCTGCCTGATCATCACAGGTGGCGGCCAACCTAGCCCCTACGTCATCGACCGCGCCCAGGGCGAGAACACAACCGTGCTGCTAACCGAAGAAGATACGCCGGCGACAATCGCCGCGCTCAGCGACGTCTGGCTCACAAGCCGCTTCCGGGGCGAAAGCAAGGTGGAGGCGATCTTTAACCGGCTCAGCGGCCGGCTCGACTTCTCCAGCCTCCTAAAAAAACTCGGTTTTAGTTCTTAGCCGTCGCCTTTGGCGACGGCCGATCGCTGCGGGTGATGGCTATGGCCGGCAATGTCCGGGATGCCTCTCGAGGAATGGACCGTTTTAGTTGTTAGCCGTCTTGCTGCGAAGCCGATGACTGAGGCGCCACGGGCTGGGGCGCCGCTGGCGGACGTGCCGGCAACGGGCTGGTATCCCCGCCAGTTGGGTCGGCGGCAGGCTGCAACTCGTCCGAGCGCCGCTGCGGCTCAAGTGGCTGCGATCTCGCCGCTCGCTCGGTTTGCCGTTCGGTTCTGGGGCGTTCCTGCCGTCCGCGCCCCGGTTTTTGTTGTCGCTGGGGCTGCGGCTCCGGCGGCACCGGAATCGGCCGGTCCGTTGCGCAGTAGGGGCAGGCAACCCAGCTAGTGCGGATTGAGCGGGCGCAGTTGCGACAGGACTCGCGCAGAGTCGTGCGGCAATGCGGGCAAATGTTGAAATCGTCGTCGACCGGACGACGGCAGGTCTGACAGCTGTTGGCGGTGAGCTGGAGCTCATGCAAAATCGCTTCCGATTCCAGCGAACGCTCGTAGGGGTCGGCAATTGTGTTCTGCGGCCGGATCACCAAATAGACCACCAGACCCGGGACATTAAACACTGCTACCAGAAGAACAGCAATTAGCTGTGAGATCTGGTCCGAGGTGCGATGCCGCACATCGGAGTAGGTCCAAATGATGGCGCTAAACCACAGGACCAGCGTGTAGGAGAGCAGAATCAGACCGCCAAGCCTCAGCGCCGATTCAAGACTCCCGCCCGGCCATTCGCTGAAAAGATCTGTCATTGGTTTGTCCGATTTGCTGCGCTTGACTGGCTTCGCCTGTCAGGCTTCGCTTCACTTGTCATGCTTCGACCCTGAAGCTGCGCTGATTTCTAACGCTTCGGCAATTGTAACACGGGGCCCTTGCGGGCTTTAGACCCTTAACCCGCGCTTATTATGTAACGCGAATCGAACGATTTTGTTGCGTTTTTCCTGGCCAAGCCAGGCAACAGCCGCCACAGCAGGCCGGCGGCCGATGGAGGCAGCATTTGGACGTATCTAGGCTGCCTTAGACGGCGACAGCCGTGAGTAGGCGAAGCCGGTTCCTGCTAGAATCGGGTAGCAAATGTCAGTCCTCGATCGCCTCAATCCGGCTCAGCACGACGCAGTAATCCACGCTCAGGGCCCCTTGCTGATCCTCGCCGGACCCGGCAGCGGCAAGACGCGTGTGATCAGCCACCGCATCGCCCATCTGATCGGTGAAAGCGGGACGCCGCCTGGCAAAATCATGGCCGTCACCTTCACCAACAAGGCAGCGCGCGAGCTGCGCGAACGGGTCGAAGGTCTACTTGGCAGCGTCGCCCGCGGCGTCACGCTGGGCACCTTCCACAGCGTCTGCTCGCGCATCTTGCGCGCCGATGGCGACCCAATCGGCGTGCCCAGCGCCTTTGTGATCTACGACGATGCCGACCAGATGTCGCTAATGAAGCGCGTCTGCACCGAATTCGGCTTCGACCCCAAGCAATACCCGCCACGCGCCATCCTCTCGCTGATCTCCCGCGCCAAAAGCGACCTCATAACCGCCGACGCCTTCTCCTCCAAAGTAAGCAGCTACTTTGAAGAGATTGCTGCCCGAGCCTACGCGCGTTACCAGGCCTTGCTCAGCGAAAACGCCGCCCTCGATTTCGACGACATCATCATGAAAACGGTCGAGCTGCTGCGTGAGGATGACGAGGTCCGCGAGCGCCTCCAGGACCGCTACGAGCAGGTGCTAGTCGATGAGTTCCAGGACACCAACACCTCGCAATACGTCCTCGCCCGCCTGCTGGCGCCGCCGCCCGACGCCAACATCTGTGTGGTCGGCGACCCCGACCAGTCGATCTACTCCTGGCGCGCCGCCGATATCCGCAACATCCTCAACTTCGAGCGCGACTACCCGAAAACCGTGGTCGTCAACCTCGATCAGAACTACCGCTCCACCCAGACGATTCTCGACGGCGCCATGGGGATCATCGGCGTCAACACCCAGCGCAAGGACACCAACCTCTGGACCGACAAGGGCCGCGGCGACCCGATCGTGGTCTACGAGGCCTACAACGACGAGCAGGAGTCCAGCTTTATCGCCGGCGAGGTTAAGCGCCTCGGTGAAAACGGCGTCAAGCTCAGCGACATTGCGATCATGTACCGCACCAACGCCCAGTCCCGCGGCCTGGAGGAGCGATTTGTCGCCGACCGCATCCCCTACCGTCTGGTCGGCGGCACCCGTTTCTACGAACGACGCGAGATCAAGGACCTGCTGGCCTACCTGCGTTTGGTGTTAAACCCCTTCGATTCGGTCAGCCTCGACCGTGTGCTAAACGTGCCCGCGCGCCGCATCGGCGACAAAACCCAGGTCGAGCTGCGCTCTTGGGCCAACTCGCTGGAGGTGCCGGTCTACACGGCGCTGCAGATGCTGGCGCCGAGCGAGGACATGCCTCCCCTGACTTCAGAAGTACCGTTCAGCCAAAACGCCCGCACAGCGCTGCTCGGCTTCCTGACCCTGTTAAACGAGCTGATCGCCCAGGCGCCGATGCTGACGGTCGGACGTTTGCTAGCTTTGGTGTTGGAGAAGACCGGCTATCGCCAGTACTTGCTGGACCAGTTCCCGGCCGACGGCGAGGAGCGCTGGGAAAACGCCCAGGAGCTGCGCAACGTCGCCTCTCAGTTCGACGAGCTCGAGCCCGAGCACGCGCTGATCCGCTTCCTCGAGGATGTCGCGCTGATGTCCGACACCGACGAGTACGACGAGAAGATCGAGGCCGTCACCCTGATCACCCTACACGCCGCCAAGGGGCTGGAGTTTCCCGTCGTGTTTATCGCCGGCATGGAAGAGGGGATTCTGCCCCACATCCGCTCCTTTGACGACCCGGCCCAGATGGAAGAGGAGCGCCGCCTCTGCTACGTCGGCGTCACTCGCGCCAAAGACCGCCTCTACCTGGTGCGCGCCTTCCGCCGCCTGCTCATGGGCCAGAGCAAGCACAACCCGCCCTCGCGCTTCCTCAAAGACCTGCCGGGCGAGCTGCTGCACCAGGTATCGCAAAACGTCGAATCCGCCTACGAGCGGTCCTCGCGAGGACCTGGACCAGCGCAGCGCGAGCCTGTTGAAGCCGTAAGTTCGACGCCCGATGCCAGTGGCACCTACTTTCGTGAGCGCGTCTCGCCGGAGGCCGTAGCGGCGAGCGCCGTGCCGGAGCGAGCGTTCGCCAGCTTCAACGCCGGCGACCACGTGCGCCACGTCAAGTTCGGCGAGGGTATCGTCGTCACGGCAGCGATGACCGCCGGCGGCTCGGACCAAGAGGTCACGGTCGCCTTTAAGGGTGACGCCGGGGTGAAGAAGCTGCTGTTGTCGTTCGCGCCGTTAGAGAAACTTTTTTGATCCTTTAGTCAACGCGTCCCTTCCGATTCGCCGCGGCAGTTCACGATGCCCGTGTCAAGACCCTGTATTTACGTTCGCCCCTTTTGATTGCCTAGCTTTCTTTCTGGAGGGGCGGATTCCAATCGCCGAGCGAGCGAAAGGGGCCCGGGCCTAGCCCGCTTTCATCTTGGGAGCAAACGCATTTTTGCCCACGGCAAGTAAAGCCAGCATCGCTGGCGACGCATTGCCAGAATTCCAAACGGGCCCGGGCGGAGCCCGCTTTCATCCTGGCTGCAGACGCATATTTTGCCCCTGGCAAGGGTCACACCCATTGCCAGAATTCCAAACGATGGCCGGGAGGGTTAAATATCCGGGGTGGGGCAACGCGCCGATACTCACCTGGCGTAGCAAGTCCTTCAGTGCACGCGGCCAATCGAAACTCTGCCTTCTGAGACTCAGACTGCTTCGGTGCGGCCGTTCGCGAGAGAAGCAGGCACTAAACTAAGCTATGCCTATAGAGCTGCCGGACATGGACCCTTGCATCCTGTGCGACTACATCGATGGCCGCCGCGACGACTGGCTGGTAATCGAGGACTCCGAGCTGTTCGTGATCATGCTGACCGCCTTTCAGTTCGAGGTTGGTCAAGTGCTGATCATCACCAAGCGCCACGTCTCGACCCTGATGGACGTCACCTCTGAAGAAGCTGCGGCGGTCATCGATGCCGCCCAGCGGATCAGCCGGGCAATGGTCGAGGTTCTCGACCCCGACGGCATCACCATGTACCAGAACACCGGCGCCTGGGCCGGCCAGGCCGTGCCTCACTTCCACTTCCACGTGGTGCCGCGCCAGCCCGGCAGCGATTGGGGTCTGGGGCCGCCGCATCTGGCACGGCTCGATTCCGAAGAACGCAAGGCGCAGGCGCAGGCGCCAATCCCGATAACCGAGGAAAAACGACAGACGGCCGAACAGCTAAGACGCGGCCTAAGAAAGCTCTAAGAGGCTCAATTCTGCGTCGTCAGTGGGGGGCGGCTTCTTCTCGCCGAGTGAGCGGCAGCGAGCGAGGTGTGGGTGGGACGGGTGGGTTAAATATCCGGGGTGGGGCAACGCGACGACGCTCACCGACATGACAAATTGGCTAAGGAACACTGCCAAAAGAACCGCGAGGCTACAAAAGTGTCTGCCGCAGTCATGGCGCCTAGGTTTGCGGAGCCATGAGCGCAGGCAGCTCCACCAGAGACGTAATCTCAAAGTCCGGTCGAGGGTCGCCGTCCCGCAGCTCGACGCCCTGATCTCGATATCGATTGATCCAGACCGAAGTGATCCCGGCCGCGTTGGCGCCGCCGATGTCGGCCATGAGGTTGTCACCGACGTGCCAAGCGTTCTCGGCCTTCACTCCCAGACCATCCAGGGCGAGGTTGAATACCTTAGCGTCCGGCTTGGCGACGCCGATTTCGCCCGAGACGATGACAGCGCCGAAACGCTCTTCGATGCCGTTGCCACGCAGCGCTCCGCGTTGGCGACCGGAGGCATCGTTGGTGATCACCGCCAGCGGCAGGTGGTTTGGCAGCCGGGCCAAAAGCTGGGCGGCATCCCCGTAGAGAACTAGCGACTCGATATGCAACTGCCAGTGCATCTCGGCGGCTGCGCTGACTAGCGCCTCGTCGTTGAAGCCACAGGTGGCGAGCGCCCGCCGCCAAACCTGAAAGTTAACGCCTGGGTCTTGGATGCGTCCCAAGATCCAGTCCTGCTCGATCTCGGGCCAAACGGCCGCGAAGGCCTCCCGATCCGCCTTTTGTAGCCGCGCAGCGTCGAGACCGTCAGTGGCAGCGGAGATCGCCTCGCAGGTGCGCGCTATCGCCTCGGTGTTGCCGCCGCCGTCGAGCAGCGTGCCGTCCAGGTCGAACAGCAGGGCTTGCGGAGGGTTCATGGTATCAGGATTTCAGGCGTGCCAGGCGGCAAAGACCAGAGCTTCATGTGCGACCAGCTCGTAAGTCGATGTAGAATCGGAAATCAAGAACTTTTAATTCCGCGCTAAGGAGCATCTTCGGATCGTTGACAGCCAAGACAGTTCGCCTGAGCGAAGTCTAGATAACACTCGCGACCTAGTCCTTCTCGTAAACGTCCAGTCCATTGACAACCAAACTCTTGAACACATCAAGATTCTCACAATAAACGAGGATCCTATAAGCCTCGCCAAGAGCCTGCTGGCCAATGCACTTCGAGCTTCGCACTAGGCTTTCAGGAGGCCTCAAGATAATTCCGGAAATCTTGGATTTCCGAGTGTGCCAGCTTGAAGGCCTCAATGGGGTTGGAAAAACCGCGGCCGTCCGGCTCCTGGAAATTGCTACCGGCAACCAACCTTACGAGGGATCCGTCCCTCAGTGGCGCGCCTTGAAGGCATCGTTAGGCGCAGCGACCGTGAGTGTGCAATCTCTTGCCGGAGCGTCAACTCTAGATTTAGTCCTGACTCCGACGTCATGGCCCGATTTCCCAACCACGGACCTAGACTCCCTCGGTTACGCTCAAATTGACGGCCGACGAACCAGTTTGACGGAAGCAAGAACCCTGCTGTCAGTAACCAGAATTTCTGGTGATGAGACTCTTCTTGGGCACTTCCGGGGTCAGGTGGAGGACCTGGGGGAGCGCGTAACGAACGCAGCCGCGATTCTCGAGGAGCGTTGGAGCTCAGCAAAGTCACTTCTGAATCAGCTTGCCGAAGAAGTCGAAACGATTGAAAGCGTTGACATTGAATCATCTTACTTGAACCGCGAGACTCTGAGACTCAGACATCATGACCTTCGGGAAAAAAGAAGAGCTGCGGCTGATCAGGTTGGCCGAATCAAGGAATTGGAAGACGCCGAGAGCCTCATGAAGCGCGTGCAGGCTCGTCTACCCGATCTGAACGCGCAGATGGCCTCCCTAGAAGCCGAACTAAGAGACGTGGAAGGCCAGCACCGTTCTCTTCAAGATGAACTCAACGCACAAATTCGTAAGCAACTACAGGCCGAGCAACTTGCTGATGCTCTCGAGCGCTCGCAACGTAATCTTCACCGAGCCACGACGGACGGTCTTGAGGCCACAACAACTCTCATTAAGCTTCTGGAGTCCCTCACGCTGGAGGAAAATGCGCTTGGTCCCGAGCTGAACCGCCTCGATCAGAGGAGGGCCGACGTCGGCCGCGAGAAGGATGACCTTGATCTGTTACCCAGCATGATTCGGCTCATAGATCGCGTACGGGAGCCGCTTCTGGACGAAAGCTTCAGCGCCCTCCGTGAGGAAACGCTGGGGGAGGTCGAAGGCAAAGGCATCACATCAAGACTCCTAGGTGAGGGTCTAGACTCACGCCGAGGTGAGTTAACTATCGGTGATACGTTTGATCGGCTTTTGGAGTTAGACAGGCAGATTTCCACTCTAGAGGGTCGCCGCAAAGTTGTCTTTCGCGCGCAGAGTTCAGTTGACAACCGCAATCGCGCGTCCAGACGGGTCGCGAAGTGGCAAGAGGGAGTCAACGAGCTCGAAGGGCAGATTGCCTTGCAAGAGTCAACGGACTACCAGCTAAGAGGAAGACTTAGAGATACGGAAGAATCACTAGGGTCCCTGATTCGCCAACGCGTTGAGCTGCAAACTGCTATCTCCGAGTTGTCGGTGTTTGGCTCTGAGGAAGACCTGCAGACGAGAGTGGACTTGATCCGTGCTGAAGTGTCTTCAGACCCCAGCGGAGCAACCACTTTTGCAGATGCCGTCGCCACTGGTGAGAAGGCGAGTGAGGAACTCGGCGTGGCTGCGGAGCAGCTGGCCAAGGTAGACCAAAAGATTGGGGAGTTCGAGTCACGAGTCTCGAATGTAGTCGGGCGCATCTCTACGGCTCAGCAGTTCTCCTGGGTACGGGAAACGTTGGAAGGCTATCTCCCACAGCTGGCACGGACGTGCGGCAAGCCGCTGCTCTGCTAACCACGCTCTCGGCCGCTATTGGCCAAATCCGCGATCAGGCTAGTGAATTTGACCGGGCGAAAGGGCGAATCACATCTTCCTTAAGTTCTGTCGCCCGGAGGATCGGCTCGCAGTCTCTGGAAGAGACTGCTCTGGCAACGGGCAAGGAGGCCCAGGTTGAAGCCAGCAGGGTACCGGAACCAACGGTCATAAGGTCCACGTCCGGTGCCGCTAGGGGCTCCCAAATATCACCGCGGTGATATAATTGTCACCGCGGTGATATTTGGACAATTGCTCCTCACAGATAGCTGCCCCGCCTAAATATACTAATCCTCATCTTCAGTGGCATATTCGAAGCCGCCGTGAAATCGGACATCTTCTACGGGCACGGCGCCATCTGTCTCCACCCATCAGCTCACTCCATTGCCACCCTCCGTCCGCCGCATGCTGATTAAGGCTCTTCTACTGGGTTTAATCGCCGCGACTGATGGACAGGCCACGCCTCTTTACGCCAGCCTCAAATACCAAACGAACTGCACCTCGTCGGCGTAGGGCGGCTGATAGAAGAAGCGGTTGACGGCGCCGAGCTCGCAGCCCATGGCGGCGTAGAAGCGGCAGGCTGGGACGTTGATGTCCTGGGTCTCGATTTTGAGCAGGTGGCAGCTGCGCTCCCGCGCCCACGCGGCGGCGGCGCTGAATAGCGCCTTGCCAATCCCGCCGCGGCGGGTGTCCGGGGCCACGCGGATGTCCCACAACGCGGCAATATCCTTGCGGCCCTCAAGAAACCAGACGTCATCGGTATCAAAGGCGACCACGGCGCCGCCGACTCGGAGGCTGTCGTCAAAAGCCGCAAAAACGGCCCATCGCGAGGTGTCCCAGCGTTTGGGCCAGTCAGTGAGGTGTTCGCCCTCGTCCGAGTCCGGATCGTCGACGTAGCCCGGCGTCACCGGCTCCAGGACCAGATTGAAGCCGCCGGTTGCCACGTCGAACGGCTCAACCCGGAATCGCGAATCGACCTCAAACGCCATCGGCACGCTCGCGTAGGCCTCGAAGGTCGCGGCAGTCGGCGGCTCTTCGACAATTGTCAGGCTCATCGAATAACCCTACTACTAGACAACACCCAGCACGGCCTTGCGATGCAGCGCGCTGATGATCTCGTCCACCGTGGCCGAAGTCCAGATGTGATAGAAGGGCGATTCCAGCAGCTCGGTAAACTCGCGCTCGCCGTGCAGCGGCGCGTCCTGGTTCTGGGCCAAACGATCCTTGTGATAGATCGCCGGGTACTCGGTGAAGTGATAGAGGTAGTCCATATCGCTGTTATAGAAGGCGCAAACCGGGATCGATTGCCAGGTTTGGCCGTTTTTGTGGTTGGGAAATTCCGCCATAATGTCGGCGTTGCTGTCCGGCTCATCGGCTAGGCTCGGTATGCTGGCGTCTGAGAATCTCTGGCCATCGCGCCGGAAGATGCGCAGCTCCATGCCGCTCAACTCTGCCATGCGCGCGAAGGTCGGCAGGTCGCGGCGACAGTCCGCGGAGAATTCTTCGGAGATTACCAGAATTTTGGCCGGGCCGTTGGGCAGCGCCACCAGCCATCGCAACGCAGCTTCCTGGTCCTCGCTGAGCCGTGACTTTTCAAACGCATCGCGTAGGGTGGCGCTAAAGTCGATCCTCGGACCCATACCCGACTCGCGTTTGAGGTTTTGCGGCGTTCCGATATAGGCGACGTACTCTTCGAAGGTCATGCCTTGTTCGAAGCGAGCGGGAGTTACAACTGAAGAAATCGTCCCACTCTTTGGACCTTGCAACTCACGGCTGCTGACAATATCACCTCAAACCAGCGATTTCTCAACGGTGTGCCCGATAAAGTTTTCGTCCCAGGCAGTGGCAAGAAATGCACGTACTCCCCATTGCCGATCGCTCCTTACCGGTCTATGATTGACGCACTTTCGCAAGCATTTAGTTGTTCGGGACACGGTTTTTGCCGAGTCTGGGATGGAGGCTCACCCTCATGACAATCGCTTATCGAGACGAGGAAATGCTGCGCATGGTCGACCCCGCGACCGGAACCGTCGACCGCCGCATGTTTGCCGAGCAGGATCTGTACGAACTCGAACTCGAGCGCATCTTTGCCCGGGCCTGGAACTTTATTGCCCATGACTCGCAAATCCCTAACCCCGGCGATTTCTTTATGACTTTCATCGGCGAGGATCGCGTGATCTGTGTGCGCGACAACGATGGCAACCCTCAGGTGCTGGTAAACACCTGCCGCCATCGCGGCAACGCGATCTGCCGCGCCGAGGAGGGTCACGCCACCTCGTTTATGTGCACCTACCACGGTTGGACCTACGACCTCAAGGGCGCCCTGGTCGGTGTGCCCGGCTTTAAAGAAGTCTACCACGAGGAGCTCGACCGCGAAAACTGGGGCTTGATCAAGGCCGCCCAGGTCGAGACCTACAAAGGTTTTGTCTTTGCCACCATGGACCCAGCGGCACCCACGCTTGGCGAATTCCTCGGCGGCGTCGGTCGTATGGGGCTCGACTTGATCGCCGAGCGGGGCGATATCCAGGTCGTTCCCGGCATCCAGAAATACACGATCCCTTGCAACTGGAAGCTGGCCGTGGACAACGTCTACGACTACTACCACCCCCAGCTCAGCCACGCCTCTTCGACAATGTCCGGCTACGGCTTCCGCCGTAACGCCACCGGCAACGTCGCCACCGGCGACAGTTCCGGGCTGATGCGCGACCACATGGTCCTGCTGGGCGACTACGGCCACGGCATCGGTGGTCCCTTTAGCACACCGGAGACCGACACCGCGATCGCCGGCAACCCCGGTCAGGACGACTCCTGGCGCGAGCGGCCCGAGGCCCAGAAGGCCCTTGGACCGGCCGGGATCAAGTCGCGCGGCCACCCCAACATCTTCCCCAACCTCTGGGTTGGCAGCGGCCCTCAGGTCAGCCTGCGCCACCCCAAAGGCCCCGGCATTACAGAAATCTGGTGGTTCACCCTGATCGATCCGTCAAAAGAAGCCGAGCTCTACAACACGCAGAAAAGCCGCGCCAATCACACCTTTGGCCCGGCCGGCATGCTGGAGCAGGACGACGGCGAGAACTGGGGTCAGAGCACCCGGGGTATGGTTGGCAATGTGGCCCAGAAGTTCCCGCTGCACTACGCGATGGGTAAGGGTCACGGCGAAATCATCGACGACGAGGGCAGCCCACCACGGATCGAGACCCATGTAAACGAGCACGCCCAGTTCTGGTTCTACCGCGGCTGGGCCGATTGGATGGCCGCACCAACCTGGGACGATCTCCGGGCTAACCGCACGCCGCCGCCGAAAGATTACGCTTAGTAGGGTCGATACGAGAAAAGAAAAAGGCCGGGGTGCCGCGCTCAGCCCGGCTTTTTTCTTTTTGATCCTTTTTTGATCCTTCGGCGCATGGGGGGTTTTTGACCTTGGGGTCAAGTTCCCCCGCTCGGGAACACGCAGGGGCACGACTGGCTAAAGCCGAACAAGAAAAGCCCGCGGTGACCGGCGGCCGGTCTACTCCAGCCTCAGATACCAGACAAACTGCACCTCGCCGGCGTCGGGCGGCTGATAGGCGAAGCGATTGACGAGGCCGAGTTCACAGCCCATGGCGGCGTAAAAGCGGCAGGCCGCGACATTGACGTTTTGGGTCTCGATTTTGAGCAGGCGACAGCCGCGTTCTTTGGCCCACTCGACGGCGGCGCTGAACAGAGCCTTGCCGACACCGCCCTGGCGCGCCTCCGACGAAACCCGGATATCCCACAACTCGGCTATATCTTTGCGACCCTCAAGAGGATCAAAAAGGGAAAAGCCGGCCGCGGGCTTCTCTTGTCCGGCTTTGGCGAGTCGTGCCCTTAGGTGTTCCCGGGCGGGGGAACTCGGCCCCGAGGTCAAAAACCGCCCATGCGCCGAAGGATCAAAAAAAGTCATCGTAGGCCGCCAGCACCCCCCACCTCGAGGTGTCCCAGCGGTTTCCCCAGTCCGTGGGGCTATCGCCTACTTTGGTGTCGTAATCTTTGGTGTATGAAGGCGTCACCGGTTCCAAAACCAGGCTGAAACCACCGGCCTCGGCGTCAAACGGGCCCAGCCGGAACCGCGACTCTACCTGAAAGGCGATCGAAACGCTTTTGTAGGCCGCAAACGTCGCGGCATGCGGCGGTTCTTCAACAATCGTCAGGCTCATGAACGCATTTTAGCTACGTGGGTACGAGTCGCGTAGACCACGTGTTGAAGGCCGCGTTTACGGAAGGCTTTTCGGGTGGAGTGGTTTCATCTCGCCGAGCGAGCGGCAGCGAGCGAGGTGCGGGCCGGCCCCGCAGGTTGCTGGGAGGGTTAAATATCCGGGGTGGGGCGACGGTCCTGTACTCAACTGGCCCAACAAGTCGCAACCGATCCCTTCCTTGTTTCGCCTCTTCGCGAGGCAACAGCGCGGTTCCGCGGCTCGCTCGAGGTGCCAACCTAGTGCCGCTCTCGCAACGCGGTACGGGGTACTACCCATTGCCGATCCCACCCCGCGGCGCTACTATTAAAGCGCTTTTTACTGCGTTTAATTGCTCCCGACCGGCTCCGCTAGGCGGCGTCAAGTCCAAAAATCGGAGGTTTCTCTCATGACAATCGCCTACCGAGACGAAGAGATGCTGCACATGGTCGATCCGGAAACCGGCACCGTGGACCGGCGCATTTTCGCCGAGAAGGATATCTACGAGCTGGAGCTGGAGCGCATCTTCGCCCGCGCCTGGAACTTTATGGGCCACGACTCCCAGATCCCCAACCCGGGTGACTTTTTCATGTCCTTCATCGGCGAGGACCGCGTCATCCTGGTCCGTGACAACGACATGCAGCCGCAAGTCCTGGTCAACACCTGCCGGCACCGCGGCAACGCCATTTGCCGGGCCGAGGAAGGTCACGCCACCTCTTTCATGTGCACCTACCACGGCTGGACCTATGACCTGAAAGGCGCGCTGGTCGGTGTGCCCGGCTTCAAGGAGGTCTACCACGAGGAGCTCGACCGGGAAAACTGGGGCTTAATCAAGGCCGCCCACGTCGATAGCTACAAGGGCTTTATCTTCGCCACCATGGACCCGGAAGCGATCGGTCTCAACGAGTTTCTCAACCCGGTCGGCCGCATGGGCCTCGACATGATGGCCCACAAGGGCAACCTGACGGTGATCGGCGGTATCCAGAAGTACACGATCCCCTGCAACTGGAAGCTGGCCGCCGACAACGTCTACGACTGGTATCACCCGCAGCTCACCCACGCCTCGTCCTCGATGTCCGGCTACGGCTTCCGCCGCCCCGGCCTCAGCAACATCGCCTCCGGCCAGGGCAACTCGCTTCTGCGCGAGCACATGGTGGTGCTCGGCGATTACGGCCACGGCATCAGCGGCCCGCGTCAGGTCGAGGGCCAGGAGAGCCCGCTGGCGGGCAGCCCGGGGCAGGACGACTCCTGGCGGGAAACCCCCGAGGCCAAGGCGGCCCTGGGACCGGACGCCATGCGCTCCCGCGGCCACTCTCACATCTTTCCCAATTGCTGGGTTACGGCCGGCGACCAGATCAGCGTCCGCATGCCCAAGGGGCCGAATAAGACCGAGATCTGGTGGTTCACGCTGCTGGACCCTGACAAGGATCCGGAGATCTATAACTCCAAGTTCTACCGCGCCAACCACACCTTTGGCCCGTCCGGGATGCTGGAGCAGGAAGACGGCGAGAACTGGGGTGAGAGCACGCGAGGAACCCACGGTCTGGCCACCAAGAAGTTCCCCCTGCACTACGCCATGGGCCTCGGCCACGGCGAGGTGCTCGACGACGAGGGCAGCCCGCCCCGCATCGAAACCACGGTCAATGAGCACGCTCAGTTCTGGCTCTATCGCGGCTGGGCCGACTGGATGTCATCGCCAACCTGGGCCGACCTGCGCGCCAACCACACGCCACCACCACTCGACAAGGCCTAAGCTTTTTTGATCGTGGGCGCATACAGGTTTTCGACCTCTTGCCCGGGTTCCACCTCACGGCAGCTGGTTGAAACAGCTGTGACATGAAGAACCAAAGGAAACGGCCGGGCTAAGCCGGGCTTTTTCTTTTTCGATCCTTTTTTAATCCAGAGGCGGATGGGCCCCATGCCCGACCCACCGACGCTAATTACCCCCGCTTGCTCAGCAAGCGTACTGAGCCAAGCTACGCCCCATGCCCGACCCACCGACGCTAATTACGCCCGCTTGCTCAGCAAGCGCACTGAGCCAAGTTACGTCCCATACCCGACCCGCCGACGCTATCTACCCCCGCTTGCGCAGCAAGCGTACTGAGCCCCCATGCCCGACCCGCCGACGCTATTTACCCCCGCTTGCGCAGCAAGCGTACTGAGCCAAGTTACGCCCCATGCCCGACCCGCCGACGCCAATTACCCCCGCTTGCGCAGCAAGCGTACTGAGCGCTAGCGGAAGTCAGCGTGTCAGTTGACACCGGCATCCGGCCACGACAAGATTTCAGCAGCTTGATTGAAGACTCGCACTCATCGACAAAGACCGCCGCGCTGGTAGTCGCGCGGCTGCGAAGCGCCCGCGGCACCAGCTTCGCTGCCCTAACACTGGCCGCCTGCGCCACCCTGCTTCTGGCGGCTTGCTCCGCTTCCGACGAATCCGCGACCGATGCCGCGCCAACCAGCACCTTGGGCCTCGCTCCAACTCAAGCGGCTACCGCGGCCGCCATCGCCAGCCCAGCTCCGCCAACCCCGCGCTCAGCCGCCGACACCTCTCGTGACCTGACCGGCTTCCCTTTTTCAACCAGCGACCTGCGCCAGGCTCTCGAAATCGCCGGTTACTCGTTTTCCGGTGTGGAGGAAAGAGCGCCTATTTGCCCCCAAACCTCGGTTCCGGAGTTGCCCTTCTGGTCCCCCAACCTCGCCGGCAACGACTCTGGGCCGATCCTCGTGCTCTGGGTTTACCCGAGCTTCGAGGCCCTGGAGGCCGACTGGGAAGCCGAGCCCGGAGCGCCACCCAAGCCGCTTTTGGACGGCTGCGAATTGCCCACCGGTTTCGTTTATTGGAACCAGAACCTGGTTTTGGTCTTCGAGACCTGGTCCAGCCTCGGCGTGGAATCGCCGGTTGACATCGATGGCCGCATCCCCAGCGAGCATCCGGCGGTTACCGCCTTCCTCTCGATGACTCCTTGAGCCAAGCGTCCAGCCTCCAGCCCCCCGGCGAGCTTCAAACGCGTATCCTTAGAGTCCGCGAAGGAGTTTCCCCTCCGTAGCCTTCGAAGGAGTTTCAGCATGAAAATAGAGCAACGTCTAGAAGAGCTCGGCCTGGTCTTGCCCGAGCCCCTGGTGGCGCCTCAGGGCTTTCGTTTGCCCTTCGCCAACGTGAGGGTCTCGGCCAACCATGCTTACGTGGCTGGGCACGGGCCTCAGAACCCGGACGGAAGCGTCGCCGAACCGCTTGGCAAGGTCGGAACCGACCTCACGGTCGAACAGGGCTACCACGCCGCCCAGTTGACCGCCCTCGCGATCCTCGGCGATCTACAGCGCGAACTTGGCGACCTCGACCGCGTAACCGCCTGGCTGTGCGTCTTTGGCATGGTCAACGTGGCCCCTGGTTTTAACAATACTCCCGGCGTGATCAACGGCTTTAGCGACCTGATCATCAAGGTCTACGGCGAGGAGGCCGGCCTCCACACCCGCTCCGCAGTCGGCTTGGCCGAGCTCCCCTTCAACATCCCGGTCGAAATCGAGGCCGAAGTCGAAATCGACGGCGCCTAGCTCTGGCTCCGGCTTGAGGGTCGCCCCGCCGCTGAACCCACCCATAGGCTCGATCCAAAGCTTCATCCTGAGAGCGATTGGTAATCAAACACTTCGCGTTATGTCACCAAGAGGCGTCTTCTTCCGCCTCGATCGAAATCAGCGAGATTTCAACAGTTCACTCCGTCCGCTCGTCGGAGATGGAGCAAAGCTCCTACTTCCTCGCTTCTTTCTTTTGGTGTTACCCCGGCCGAGATCCAGCCCCAGCCGCGCGCTCAATCTGCGCGGCGTGGTCATGACAATGCACCGCGTAGACTTCTAGCCAAGACTCCAGGCTGTATTCGCCGCTTTCGCTGTGGTATCCGGCCCGTTGCCAGTCCGAATCCTGCAGGTGGCCAATTATCTGGGCCGTGGTGTCGCGGGCCGCCTTTAATGCCGCCACCGCTGGGGCAATTGGCCGCTGCTCGTAGAAGAGCCGCCGTGCAAACTCCGCTTCGTCGTAGCCATGAATTCGCGGGCTTTCCTCACACAGGAGCAACCTGAAACGGATCGCCGACGTCATCTCGCTGTCCGCCAGATGATGCACAATCTGGCGCGCCGACCAGCCACCTCCCGGGTCCTGCCTGTCCAGCTGCTTGTCACTCAATCCCTCCAAGGCATGCGCGACAACGCCGTATCCATCGCCATAGCGCTCGATCAGCTCCGCGCGTTTCTCTTGGTCCATCCTGACAACCTTTCTCCGAGGTTCAATCGAATTAAGGCGCTATTCTACTACGCTGGCGAACCGCCACGCCCAAGCGGTTCATTGGCCCTTGACCGCCGCCCTAGCCGTGAACCCAGCACCGGAGTATTCTTTGCACGAAAGTAGGAATATGAGAATGCAATCTGACACCGGTGACTCCCCCGCTTACCCGCTCCGCTACGATGTCGAGTACCCCACCGAACTCTCCCGCTGGCTGATCTTTGTCAAATGGTTTTTGGCCTTCCCTCACTACCTGATCGTCTATGCCCTCGGTATCGTCGCTTCGATAATCGGTGTCATCGCCTTCTTCGCGATCCTGTTCACCAAGCGCTACCCGCGCGGCCTGTTCAACTTCGATGTTGGCGTCAACCGCTGGAACGCCAACCTCGGAGCCTATGCCGGGCTGCTGAGGGACGAGTACCCGCCTTTTTCCTGGGACGAGGGAGAATACCCGGTCACCTTCGAAGTGGACTATCCCGAGACTCTCAATCGCTGGCTGCCGTTGGTGAAATGGCTCCTCGTTTTCCCGCACTATCTGATCCTGGTTGCCCTCCTGGTTGCTTCATGGGCGGTTGGTTTCGTCGCGTTCTTCGCCATCCTTTTCACCGGACGTTACCCGCGCGGCCTGTTTGACTTCGTGGTGGGGGTTAATCGCTGGAATCAGCGAGTCATCGCCTACGCCGGTCTGCTGCGGGACGAATATCCGCCCTTCAGTCTGAAGTAGGCCGGAGTTTAAAGCGCGCTTTGTCCCTAGCGATGCGCCGCCTTAGGGATCCACGCGGCCGATAGCGAACTTGAGGTACTCTCCCTCCGGGAAGGCCTCCAGGACCGGATGGTCGAACGCCGCGCCGTATACCGCGTCCAATTTCCAGTGGCGGCCGGCCTGACCTACGCTGGCTTCGATCGTGGCCAAGAAATCGTCCCGGCCGACGTGGCTAGAACACGAGGAAGCGCATAGCAAACCGCCCGGCTTGGTGACCTTGGCCGCCATCTCATGCAAGCGTCGATAAGACTTCAGTGCCGCCGGCACAGCGTCCTTCTTGGCGGCGAAACTTGGCGGATCAGAGACGACAATGTCCCACTGATCGCCACTTTGGATCGCCCGGCGCAGAAATGCGAAGACATCCTCGACCTGGAAGCCAGCCCTGTCCAGCGCCAGTTGGTTGCGCTCAAAGTTCTGTCGCGCCGCCTCGATCGCCGGCTTGGCCTGGTCCACTGTGTCCGTACGTGTCGCGCCGGCTACCGCCGCGTGCACCGCGAATCCGCCCGTATAGCCGAACAGGTTCAAAACCGACTTGCCTAGCGCCCGCTCCGCCACCCTTTCGCGGTTCTCGCGCTGGTCCAGAAACAGGCCGCCCTTTTGTCCCACCGCCGGACTCACGCCGAACCGAATCCCGTTCTCCAGCACTTCGATTTCATCCTCGCCCGCATTTGCTCCCCGCGCTGCCCGATCTAGCACAGCGCGGAATGCCAACCTTTCGCTGGCGGCCTGGCGCAATCGATCCTCCAGTGGAGCATAAAAGGCCCCCGCACCATCGCCATCAAAGCGCACTACCAAGATGTCTGCGTAACAATCGATTTGCAGGCCGGGCAGCAGGTCAGCCTCGCCGTGTACCCAACGAAACGCGTTGGTCTGCTCAAGATTAAGCCGCGATAGCCGGCGGTCCAAAGCCGTCCGCAGCCTCTTGGCCACCAGCGCATCAGCATCGGCGAAACGATGGCCCGGACCGCCCGATTCCAGCACGCGGACCGCGATCGGCGAGCGCGCGTCCCAGAACCCCCGGGCCAGCGGCCTGCCGTCGCGCGTGCGAACTTCCACCAGTTCGCCGTCTTCGATTTCATCCTCAGCCCTGAGAGCATCGCGATAGAGCCAGGGATGGCCGCGTCTGATCGATCTAGCCAGATCCTTCCTCAGGACGATAGGAACCGGTCGCAGTGCCTCGATCACGGCGGGTGTCCTTTCCAACCGCCGGGCCGCACGATAAATTCCGGCCCGGACATAACAAGCCTAACCCAATCTGCCGGCCGGCTTCCCAATTAGCCTCGGGATCTGAGAGCCGAGCGCGGCCTGTGGCCAATTGTTGACAAGGCAGCTATTATTTGAGCCAACATCCGCTGATCAGCGTCGAATAGACAATTCTCGTTCAATTGCAGGTCCAAAGGAGCTCACCCATGACAACGACTTTTAAGAACGAAGACATGCTGCGAATGGTCAACCCTGAAACCGGTCTCGTAGACCGCCGAATCTTTGCCGATGCCGATATCTACGAGCTGGAGCTGGAGCGCATCTTTGCCCGCGCCTGGAACTTCATGTGTCACGATTCGCAGATCCCCAACCCTGGCGACTTCTTCCAGACCGTCATTGGCGAGGACCGCGTCATCTGTGTTCGTGACAACGATGGCATGCCTCAGGTCCTGGTCAATACCTGCCGCCACCGTGGCAACGCCATCTGCCGTGCCGATGAGGGCCACGCCACCTCTTTCATGTGCACCTACCACGGCTGGACCTACGACCTCAAAGGCGATTTGGTCGGCATGCCCGGCTTCAAAGAGGTCTACCACGAAGAACTCGACCGCGAAAACTGGGGCCTGATCAAGGCGGCGAAAGTGGAAACCCACAAGGGTTTCATCTTCGCCACCATGGACCAGCAAACGCCCGGCCTGGAGGAGTACCTCGGCGATGCCGGCCGCATGGGCCTGGCGCTTTTGGCCGAACGCGGCGATGAGATGGTGGCCATCGCTGGCATCCAAAAGTACACCATCCCCTGCAACTGGAAGTTTGCCGTCGACAACGTCTGGGACTACTACCACGGCCTAACCCACATGTCGGCGCAGATGTCTGGCTTCAGCAGTCAGGCGCGCCGCAACGTCGGCGAGTTCACGCCCGACCATCTCGTTTTTCTCGGCGAATACGGCCACGTGCTCGGCGGCCCCAGGATCACCGAGCGAACCCAGCAGCGCTTCACCCCGGCGACGGAATCGCTGCGGTCGGCACAGGACGAGGCCTGGCGCGAGCGGCCCTCGGCCAAGGAGGCTCTGGGACCCGTTGGCACCCAATCCCGCGGCCACACCAACATCTTCCCCAACATGTGGATCGCCGCCAACCAGGTCAGCATGCGCATGCCCAAGGGTCCCGGCCAAACCGAGATCTGGTGGTGGACGATTCTCGACAAAAACCAGGCGCCCGAGACGCGCAAAGGCCAGACCTACCGCGCCGCTCACACGTTCGGACCCGCCGGCATGCTGGAACAGGACGATGGTGAGAACTGGGGCCAGAGCACCCGCGGCATGGTTGGCAGCTTCAGCCGCGACTTCCCCTTGAACTACTCCATGAGTCTAGACCGCGGCGAGATCATCAATGACGAGCTCAGCCCGCCGCGTATCGAGACCCAAACCAACGAACATCCGCAACTCTGGCACTACCGAGCCTGGTCGGAATGGATGGCGTCCTCCACTTGGGATGAGCTAAAAGCCACCCACTCGCCGGTGCCGCCTGACAAGGTTTAGCGTTCTGGAGCAGTCAAGAAGAGCGGCGTATCAGCCCAGGGCTGATACGCCCCCTTCGTTTTGAGTCTGTCGTCCGCCTGCCAGGCGAGGCCTTGTTCGCTTATCGAGTTCCTAACCCCTACTTGCCGCGTGGAGCCGGCACTTCCTCCGCGGTTAGGAACTCGATCGCCGTTTGTTCCATGATCGGCGCGATGCCGCCGACCAGCCGCCGCGTACCGCCGTAGTAAATAAACATCCGCGCATGCGGCGCAAGTGGTAGGCCTCATGAAGAAACCTGATCAGCACGGTGTTGGCATTGTCCATCTGTGCCAGCAGCAACGGCATTGTCATCTTTGGCAAAAGCTCATGTAGCCGGTTCAGCGTGCGAACCTCACCGTTGGCAACATACTGCGCCACCAATCGATAAGCATCTTCGTGACCAGGTCGAGTTAGCCGGGCCCACATCTCGTTCACCATTTCGTCGGTGACCATCTGGCCCATATGGCGCCCCATGTCTTCCTCAAGCGCCTCTTTGGTGGGCATCTGGAAGTTGGCAACGAAAGCTGGCGCTTCCAGGTTCAGACCTGGGGCGTCGAGCAAGATCATCCGCCTGATCCGATCCGGGTTGTTGGCCGCGAAGCGAGAGCTGACCCAGCCACCAATGCTGTAGCCAAAAACATCGATGTCCTGGAGGTCGAGCGCGTCGCAGAAACCACTCACCGCGTCCTCCAGATCGGGAAGAAGGGACCTTCCTTCGCCGCTTCGGACAGTCCCCAACCCGGAAGATCCAGGGCATAAACATGCGAAAAAGCGCTAAAGGCATCGATGTGGGGCAAGAATTGGTCGGCGGAGAGTGAAAAGCCCATGCCATGTAGACACAAAAGCGGCCGTCCTTCGCCCTTTTCTATGTAGCGAATACGATGGCCGGCGACATCGATATATTGGTCCGGAATATCCGCTCTCAATGACATCCTCTTGCCCCTCACTTTTCAGACTGCAAATCGGGATTCGTCCGAGGCATCATAGTCTAACCCCAGTCCAAATCGGTTTTCGCCGTCCGGAATCTTATTGGCCTGTGCTACGCTCGGGTCTAGATGACAGCAAACGCGCCCTTCGCCCATCTGACGGCGGCCAATTGGGCGCGGAGTGACGGCTTGGCGCAGGTGGCTCCTACCTCACCCTCGAGCCTGACTTTCGAGGCATCCTCTTGAACCGCAGGCAATCGTCCCCTTCATCAGCCGCGGTGCTGCTCAACCGGCGCCTGCCTTTTTTCTACGGCTGGGTAGTCGTCGCCGTCGGCTTCCTCTCCTCGTTCATGATGGGCGCCACCTCTTTCTGGGCCCTGCCGATCTTTGTCGGTGCCATGAACGACGACACCGGCTGGTCCCACACCAGCATCCTCGCGGGCCTGTCGGTTCACTTCCTCATGGGGGCCGTGGGAGTCTCAGTCGCCGGTCGCTTCGCGGACCGCAAAGGCGGCGCCGCCCGAGTGCTCCTGGTCGGTATCTTCATTGCCGCCGGCGCCTTGTTCTCGCTGCGCTGGGTCGACTCGCCGGCCCAATTCATCGTTCTCTACGGTGTCGTAGCCGGCGGCGGCACCAGCGCCCTGCGTGTTCTGCAATCCACGCTGGTCTCCAAATGGTTCATCGCTAAGCGGGGCATCGCTGTCGGGGTTTCCACCAGCGGCGGAGCCGTTTCCGGAATCCTAATGGTTCCCCTGATCACGTTCTTGATCAGTGAACTCGGCTGGCGCGGCGCCTGGAGCGCAGTCGCCGTCATCCTCATGCTCCTGCTTTTACCAATGGTCCCGTTAGTGGTGCGTTCTCCCGAGGACCTTGGCCTCGAGCCGGACAACGGCGCGCGGCCAGTCTCTTCACGGCCCACCGCTGATTCCGAGCACAGTTTTACGGTCCCAGAGGTGGTTCGCACCCGCACGTTCTGGTTCACGCTGGTTGCGGTACTGATCGGCAACTTCGCGCTCCAGACCAATACAACGGTAATGGTCCCGTACTTCGAGGACATTGGCTTTTCTACCGCCACGGCCGCCAGCGCGATCGCGCTTTACGGCTTCATTGCCCTCGGCATGCGCTTTGTCTGGGGAACCATAGCGGACCGTTTTGGTGTTCGCAGAGCCGTGCTGGTGCAAGGCTGTATCACGGCCCTCGGCGCCCTCTTACTCCTGCAGATTAGCGGCACTGCAAGCCTCTATCTGGTGACCATGTACCAGGGTGCCACCCAGAGCGCCTTCCCTCTGCTACAGGTTCTGGTCTGGCCCGCATTCTTCGGGCGAGCCCACGTCGGCTCCATCGTTGGTGTCGGCCAGCCGCCCACCGTGCTAGCGGGGGCGGCTGGACCCCTGGTCGTCGGTTTTCTCTTCGATCAAACCGGCAACCACGAACCGACGCTCTGGCTGCTGGTTGCGATTTGGCTAGCGACGGCAGCCGTTATGTATACCATCAAGCCGCTTGGGCGACCGAGAAGTGCTGACAAGAGCCGATCCTCTGACTGAAACCACAGGAAATCTGCGGGGCGAAAAATAAGTCACCTCGTAGGGAGCGGACTGCGGTAATATCGGGCTGTGTTGGATTTAGCCCTGAGTTTGCAGCTCGGGATAGGAGGGCGACAATGACCTACTCCAACCAAGAAGTCTGGAACATGGTCGATACCAACAAGGGACTGATCGACCGCCGCGTGTTCGGTGACGAAGCGCTCTATCAGATGGAGCTAGAGCGGATCTTCGCGCGCTGCTGGCTGTTCCTGGCCCACGAGTCGGAAGTGGCAAATCCCAACGACTTCATCACCACCTACATGGGTGAGGACCCGGTCTTGGTCACACGGGACGGGAACGGTGAACTGCACGCCTTCCTAAACGTCTGCCGCCACCGCGGCTCGCGCGTTTGCCTGGTGGATTCCGGCAACGCCGGTTCCTTCATGTGCAATTACCACGCCTGGGCCTATAGCTCCGACGGCCGCCTCGAGGGTGTGCCGCGGCTGCACGACGGCTACTACGATGAGTTAAACACCAGCGAATGGGGCCTGTTTCCGGTGGCCCAACTGGAGACCTATCACGGCATGATTTTCGCCACCTTTGACTCCGAGGCGCCGCCCTTGGTCGAATACCTCGGTGACTTCGCCTGGTATCTCGATTCCTGGCTGGACCGCACCGAGGGTGGCGTTGAGGTCATCCGCGGCATCCGCCGTTGGGTGCTCGACTGCAACTGGAAGGTCGCGGCGGAGAACTTCGTTGGCGACGGCTACCACGGCCAGCCAACCCACCAGTCGGCGTTCAAAGTCGGCATCTCGGGCGGCACCCGGCCGGATACGACCATCGGCATACCGGCCAGAACCCGATACGGCCACGGTCTGGGAGGCTCGGCTATCAACGACCCAACCCAGAGTGCCGCCGCCTTTGCGCGGCTGCCCGGAATCGACCCCGTCGTAGACGAGTACACACAGCGAGTCCTGCCCGAAACTCGCGAGCGCCTCGGCGAAAGGGCCGACATCTACTTCCCCGTACACGGGACCGTTTTCCCAAACCTCTCGATCCAGCCCAACTTCGCCTCGATGCACGTCTGGCACCCGCGCGGACCCGGACGGGTGGAAGTACGTGATTACACAATCGTCGAAAAAAACGCCCCCGACGACGTCAAGGCGCGGATAAACTTCCAGTGCATGTACCGGCAAGGGCCGGCCGGCACCTGGGAGCAGGACGATTCCGACAATTGGCAGCAGGTGACGGCGGCCGCACGCGGCACCGTTTCACGGCGTTTGCCGATGAACTACCAGATGGGTTTGGGGCACGACGCGGAGCATGACGTTCTGCCCGGCCAGCTTTCCTACGGACCCGGCGACCACAATCAGCTGAATATGTATCGCTGGTGGGCCGAGTTCATGACCATGCCCACCTGGACGGACCTGCGGACAAAACTCGCCTAACCCCAAATTCTTTTAGTCAACGCAGTGAGCCAGCGGAGGCCTAGATTTTTTCCTTCGGTACTCCGGTAGGTAAAATAGCCATTCGGCTATCACCGCGGACGTTCGCCCGCTTGTTCGACTCTAAATCTAACCCAGGAGGTTTCAAATGGCGGAGTACGCCGCACCCGAGGTCATTATCGAACCGGAATCGCTCGAGGCTTTAATAGAGGACCCCAAGCTGCGCATCGTTGACTGTGACGTGGCGGATCAGTACCGCCGCGCTCACATCACCGGTGCGGTTTACTTTAAGGGGGAGCGCTTCTTCAAGAATCCCGAGGAGAAGCGTTTCATCATGTCGCCGGAGCAGTTTAAGGAAGCCATGGAAAGCCTTGGGATCGGTGACGATTCCAGGGTTGTCGCCTACGACGCCTCGGGCTCTCTCAACGCTGCCCGCATGTGGTGGTGCCTGAATTACTACGGCCACAGCCAGGTCAAGGTTATGAACGGCGGCTGGAACCGCTGGCTTGAGGAAGGCCGGAGCGTGACCATGGCCGAGCCTGAAATCGCTGCTGCCAGCTTCACTCCTCGCGTCGATGAAGCGCTGCTGGCCAGCGCCGAGTACATCATCGAAGCGATAAACAACCCAGATATTGTGCTCCTCGATGTCCGCTCCGATGGCGAATGGGAAGGCACAAACGACCGTGGCAACAAGCGTGCCGGCCACATGCCTGGGGCCGTGCACATTGAATGGCTGAACAACATAACCACGGATGAATTGCGAACCTTGAAGTCACCGCAGGACCTCACGACCATGTTCGAAACCGCGGGCGTGACATCCGACAAGGAGATCGTGACCATCTGCCAGGGTGGCATCCGCGCATCGCAAGCCGCAATGACCCTGAAACTGCTCGGTTATCCGCGGGTCAGAAACTACGATGGCTCTTTCCTGGACTGGGGCAATCGGGAGGACACGCCGCTGGTCTGATCAGATCTACCTTACGCCGAGCACCGAACCGAGATGCTTTTTCTAGTGCAGAAACCAGAAGGGGCGGTCATAGACCGCCCCTTCGTTGATCAACGTTTCCCTGGCGCTAGTGAGCGGCGACGGCTTCGGGCTCGGTGAGCCAATAAGCGATGCCTAATTCAGCAGTCGACTTGCCGGCGGGGATGTAAGTTGGGTTCTGGTCCGATCCAGATTAATCCAGACAGCAAACCGTTGATTGGTCCGGGCGTCGAGGCTCGGGGTTGGCGCGGTCTACCACCAACCGCCGGCTTCTAGCGAGCGACCGGCGCGGTTGGAGCGGGCAGGTGTGCAGTTCCAGGCTTCACGCCGCCTACTGCCTCAAGCATTGCCCGGTCGCCCTCGATAGACAAACCCAGCCCGTCGTGAATACGGCCGATAAAGTTCCTATAGGCAACGTGCACAACTATGTCTACAACTTGCTCGTCGCTAAACCCCACGTCTCGCAGCGTCTGCAAGTCATCTTCGGTTGTGGCCGAAGGATTGAAATTTAGCTTCTCGCAGAAGGTAAGCATGGTTCGCTCTTGCTCGGTCAGCTCCGCGCTCTGCCAGTCCAGAAAGAGCTTGTTTGCTTCATCCAGGGTTACGTCCCCGCGCCGGATCATCATGCCACCGTGCGCCGTGCCGCAGAAGCGGCAGTCGTTGAGCCCGGAGATCACCGTGCTAATCATGTCAGAGTGATGCGCCCCGAGAGACGAAGCTTCGCCGAGTATCGCATTTCGCAGTTCTTGTTTGGCCATGGCAACCTTGGGCCGCAGGCTCATGACCTTGAAGATTCCGCCAACCTTTCCGCTGGGCGACTTAACGCGCTCGTAGAACTCCTTCAGTTCTCCCGTCGCCTCGTCTTCGCTGACGTAGTCGACCCACATCTGCTCTTTGTTCTTCTCCATGAGATAACCTCCGCGATTCAGCTGGTGTTTGCTAGCTGCTACTTTGCCGCCAGTATGCAAGGCAGCGCATCAGATGACAATGTTTAAATTCGACTCATTCTACTTCGACATCTGCTTTCGAACGTGGTCTAATACCGTATCTTCTCGCCTCAAGTTCTTGAATCGCAGGGGGATAACTCGATGACTCAGCAAATTGAGCGGCCGGCCGACTTCCGGGACATGGTTGACTACGAAAAAGGCACCGTCGACCGGCGCGGCTTTGTCGATCCAGACATCTACGAGTTGGAACTGGAGCGCATCTTCGCTCGCGCCTGGAATTTCATGGCCCACGACTCGCAGATCCCCAACCCTGGCGATTTCTTCATGACCTTCATCGGCGAGGACCGCGTCATCGTCGTGCGCGACAACGACGGCAACCCTCAGGTTTTGGTCAACACCTGCCGCCACCGCGGCAACGCCATCTGCCGTGCTGATGAGGGCCACGCCACCTCATTTATGTGCACGTATCATGGCTGGACTTATGACTTGAAGGGCAACCTCGTCGGCGTGCCCGGCTTCAAGGAAGTCTATCACGAGGAGCTTGACCGCGAAAACTGGGGCCTAATCAAGGCCGCCCAGGTCGACAGTTACCAGGGCTTCATTTTCGCCAACATGGACCCGGAAGCAGTCGGCCTAGATGAGTACCTCGGTGAAACTGGCAAGATCGGCATCGGCACAATCGCCGCTCGCGGCGATGTTGCCGTTGCGCCCGGCATCCAGAAATACGTTATGCCCTGCAACTGGAAATTGCCCACAGACAACGGTGTCGGCGATTGGTACCACCCTTTCATCAGTCACGCGTCCGCACGAATGATTCCTTGGCAAAGGCCGGCTCTGCCAACTCCCGCGGCTGCAAACAACCCCTTTGCCGTGCGACACCTGGTTGTTCTGGGGGAGTACGGTCACACGATCAGCGGACCGCGCGCGACACCGGCGATGCTGGAGCAGGATCCCTGGCGGGAGAGCCCGAAGGGCAAGGAACTGCTGGGCCCCGTGGGTATCAAAGCGCGCGGCTTCCCGGGAATATTCCCCAACGTTTGGATAGTAAATAACCAACTGTCCTTGAGGCTGCCCAAAGGCCTCGGCAAGTGCGAGATCTGGTTCTTCACCTTCGTCGACCAAAATCTGCCTAAAGAACAACAGCAGCAGGTGGTCTTCCGTTCGATCCATACGTTTGGGCCGGCTGGGATGCTCGAGCAAGATGACGGCGAGAACTGGAATCAGGCCGGCAAAGGCATGGCCGGCACGATCGGCAGACGCTTTCCCCTCAACCATTCCCTCGACCACAAGCTGGCCGAGGTGATCAACGACGAAACCGGGCCGTCGCACGCCGAGACCACCGTCAGCGAGCACGCCCAACTCTGGCTGCACCGCGCCTGGAGCGAGTGGATGGCCGCTGAAAGCTGGGCCGACCTTAAGGCCAACCATTCCACCATGCCCACCGACGTTATCTGAGGAGAGTCAAGTAAGGTGCCAACGCCAGCGAATTCGCTCGGGCAGTCTCTTTGCCGCTCCAATCATGCCCGCTGATCATTATTCTCAATCTGACGAGAGCGCCACAACGAGAGAATGATTGCCAAGCTACTAAGAACGTTCCTGAACACCATCCAGCCCGGTGATGGACCGGAGGATGTCAACGCCAAAGACGTCGAGAGTTGGCAGCGTATTGCCGCCGCCGAGAATGAGCTCGAGGCGCAGATCTGGCTCGACATTCTTAAGAGCCACGACGTGCCAGCCTACGTGCAAGGCACAGACGCCCTTTCAGGCGTCAGAGGCACGACCAAGATTCCCGCCCCCTTCAGCCTGCAACTCTGGGCACAAACACGGGATGCCCTGTCTATCAGGGAGCTCCTGGGAATGGGCCAAAGCAACGAATCGCCGCATTAGTTCCGGCGCCCGAATTAAGCAAACGGAAGCATCTCCGCCTGAAAGCCGACGACTAGGCCGGTGACTGCCACTCGCCAGAAGCCACCAGCCGGACAGCCTCCGGATATGCTTCCTTCTCTGCCTCAAAAACTCGCGCCGCCAGGGTCTCCGGAGTGTCATCCGCCATCACCGGCACCCTCTTCTGCAAGATGATCGGTCCGTGGTCGTACTCATAGTCGGCAATATGCAACGTCACTCCCGACTCGGGGTCGCCGGCCGCCAGCACCGCTTCGTGAACGTGATGGCCGTACATGCCCTGACCACCGTGTTTTGGTAGCAGCGCGGGGTGAACATTTAGAACCTTTCCTTCTAGGGCGGGCGGGAAAAGATACTTCTGCAGGAAGCCGGACAGCAAAATGAGGTCGACCGGGTACCGCTCCAGCACGGCAGTGATCGCCTCACTAAACGCCTCGACCGTGTCGGATGCGCGGCGCTGGACGATCTCGCAGGGCAGGCCCGCTGTCTTCGCCCTCTCGACACTTAGCACGTCGCGCCGGCTGCTGACCACGACCTGGATCTTGGCATCGAGATTGCCGGCTTCGATCTGATCGATGAAATTTTGTAGCATCGTGCCCGCACCGGATACCAGGACGGCAAGATTCACGGTCATGCCAAGTTAGCGCCGAGCCGAGGCACGTGGTGGCGAAGCGAATGTCGGACGAAGGCCCAGGCGCCAGCGAATCTTGGCGTAGGTGCTGATCCAGTGGACCATTGGAAGAGAGCGGCGGCCCACGATACGTCCCCCGGGCAGAGCCTGCAAGAACTCGTCCGGCGTCTCAAAGTCTTCCATCTCCAAGGCGGCACCGCCAAGCTCCCAGGGCGAGTGAGAATCCGTGCCCAGAGTCATCGGCTTTGCAACCTCGACTGCCAAATCCCGAGCCTTCTGATCGTGCTTCGAAAGGATGTTGCGACAGTTGAAACCCTCGATCGCGTCGACCCTCTGCTTAATCCGCTCCAGCGCATCTGTGCGAATCACCGAACGGCGGAATATGTCGTACGGGTGCGGCACGATAACCAGGCCGCCTTGCTCGTGAATCGCCTTGATTGTCTCTTCCGGTGACATGTCACGCGGCACAAGCTCCTTGAGGAAGAGGCCAATGAGCTCACCCTCGGAAGTCTTCACTTCTTCACCAACAATCACCTTGAAAGGTGCCAGCTTCTGAATAACGAAAGCACCCTCGATCTCATTGTGATCGGTGACCGCGATGCAGTTGATGCCTTTGCGCACGCAGTTATCGACTAAGGCTTCGGGTGAGATCACCGAATCGCGTGAGTAGTGGCTATGGCTGTGGAAGTCGGCCCGAAGTTTTGTCATTTAGCTATCTTTTCGGCCTTCGCTGGTCTGGGTCGAGACATTTGGGCAATGTCGTCGCGCCGCGAGCCTTAGTCGCCAGGAAGCGCCGGCTCCTCGTCCGCTGTCGTCCCATCCAAATTCGCGCCGTCTAGCTACACTTCCTCGTCCTCACTCGCGGCAACTGTTTCGCGCAATCGCGTGATGCGAAGCTCGGCGCCGTCCAGCATCTGCTGACAGCTCTTCGCCAGGGACACGGCCTCTTCGTAGGCACCGAGGGAGTCATCCAGGCTTAGCCCGCCCTGCTCCAGAAGAGAGACTTTCTCCTCCAGTTGCTGGTACATTTCTTCAAACGTCGGTTTGGACTTCGGCGCCGCCATCGCTTCTATTCTAGCCGTCATGGCCGTAGCCAGCTAGAAGCCTTCTGGCTCGGCTGAATTGGCAAGGCGGGTTCCATTTCCTTACCAAGCGATATGAAGTTTAATTGCTATTATAGGAAGACAATTCCTCGTCCAGCCCAAGGAGCAACTCAGTGACGACCGAAACCGTCCACGACCCCGTTTGCCACATGGACATTGATCCGAAAGGCGCGGAGGGAAGCGCTGACCATGACGGCCAGACCTACTACTTCTGCAGCCGCGGCTGCAAGATGGACTTCGAAGAAGACCCAGCCGGTGTTCTCACGGCCGAGGCGGCGTATGACCACAGCCAGCCAATGGATGAGGGCATGATGGGCGCGACACCGGCGGCCTCAAAGCGGCCCTGGTGGCAGTTCTGGCGTAGCTAGCAGGAAGCGGCCCATCTCTCTTCTTTAAGGAGAACCCTCTGGACAGGCTAGGGGCTGCAAACTTCCATCTCGTGCTCTACGTTCGGCTGGAAACCTCGGCCAGGCATTCCCCCGCCCGCGTCAGCAGTTGTTTGGCTGGCAGCGCCAATTCCTCACGCTCTTTTTCGCGCTGAATCCGCCGCAGCCGCCGCAGCGTCAGCCGCACCAGAGTAAACGCCTCATAGAGCAGGGCTCGATTGCCCCCTCCCGGCTCGGCCGCCTGCTTGAGGTATTCCTCAAGAAACAAATCGCGATAGTCGATCAAGTGACCCTGCCCCGGCTGCCGCGATTCATTCCAGACCTCGGCGCAGTAGCCGCCGACATCCAGCGCCGTGTCGCCGACCGTCCAGCCATCGAGATCGAGAAACGCCGCGCGCTCTCCATCGAGGAAGATTGCGTCCGGCCGAAATCCGGTATGAATCAGGCTGGGCGCCGGTGGCTCCGGCAGCTTGGCAGCCAATGCTTCGATCTGGTCCAGCAGCCCCCGAGCGTCTGAGGCTACTTGGGGCGCGGCGTCACCAAACTGCTCCGAATGCTTTCGCAAGCTGGCAAGTTCCTCGTCCAGAGAGCCAAGCTTGCCTTCTGTGACCGGAGTCGAGTGAAACGCCGTCAGCGCCGAGGCGGCCAAGCTGGTTGCTTTGCGCGTCGCGCTGGCATCACCGGCGGTCAGCAGCGATAACATGTCGGTCCCTGACAGGCATTCCATCAAGACAAGATTTAGATCGTCGAAATAAGCCAGGGGCTCGGGAACCGGCGAGTTGCCCGTCGATGCCTGGAAGACCTGGTGTAGAACTTGCCAAAGCCTCGCCGCCCGCCGCTCCTTGCGAACACCTTGCCAATTAATTGTGGCATCTCTGAGAACTGCTCTGAACCAAGCGTGTAGCGAATCAGACAATGGCGGCCCTGCTTGAGGTTCATGCTTCGGACGTTGAGCTCGAAGGCAAGTTGGTCGGTCGCGGACACTCTCAGTGCCGATAGTAGCCGCGGCGCCATGATCGCGGAATCCATGGCGGCCTCGAGACCCGGCAGCTCTGAATCGGCCGAAGACCGCTCTCTTCTGCGATTAGCTCCACCGCCACGGGGAGGTCTACGTTCGCTCATAAACCCTGTTCGCACCCGTCTTGCCAGATCTCAGTCACCTCAAGCGTAACTCTTAACGTCAGGAGCCCCGCTTCGGCCTATGCAACGCCGCTTCGACCTGGCGATGGTTATAGCTGGGCCGAGCCAAATGCAGGGCTTCGTGACGCACCGTTTCCGCGATCGCCGGCCACTCTCGCGCGTGAGTGCGCACGTAAGCGATGCCAGGGTGACGGTGCCGGAGGTGGCAAATCGTTGCCATGCCAAGCTTGCCTCGTGTTCCCCTGCGGGTCGTCGGGGACGCAAGACGCGCCTTGTAGGATGGGCATCCGAGAGCGGACATCTCTTCACGCCAGGATGCATCGCTGAAACAGAGAATGTACTTAAGATCAGCCCGGCCCAGCCGCGCCAACTCAGCCGCCATCAGAGCCGCGGCCTGGTCTTGTTTGCTCCGTCCACCGGATTGCTCAGACATCAGGGCTAGTATATGCATGGCCGGTCGTGACCCACCAGGAATGCAAGGGCGGAATTGGTCGTCAGAGGCAGCCCCAAAAGCCCCGCTGCTATCACCCCACGCCCTTTGCGTCGTCAATCTGGCCGCTCACAAACGCCAGACTTACTATAGAGGTCTAATTCAGCCCCGAGGACCAATATGCGCCAGTTTGATCAATCGACCATTATCTCCAGCCGCGCCAACGACCGCGTCAAACAGGTCCGTGCACTGCGCAATCGTCATGAGCGCGAAACAACGAAGGCGTTTTTCGCCGAGGGACCCCGCATCCTCAGGGCTGCGCTGGAGACCGGCGCCGACATTCTGCTGCTCGTCCTCTGCCCCGAACGTCTCTCGCCCGAAGAAGAACAACTTGCAGAGCAGATCAACCGGCGCCAACCTCAACTCTTGGAAGTTACCGCGTCCGTATTCGATAGCCTTTCCTTTCGCGAAGAGGGTCAGTCGATTGGCGCCGTGGTTCAGCAAAAATGGGAGATTCTTAGCTCTGAGACCGTTGGCCGGCGCTGCTGGGTGACCCTGCACGGCATTCAGCATCCCGGCAACCTTGGCACCATTATTCGCACTAACGATGCCATCGGCGGCGACGGCGTCATCCTCTCCGGCCGCAGCACCGACCCCTATAATCCGGTCGCGGTTCGAGGCAGCTTGGGGTCGATTTTCACCCAACGCGTCGTCAGTGCCGACTCGGCCCAGCTGGCCAATTGGGCAAAAGCTTCCGGCTGCAATGTCATCGGCGCCTCATCGGATGGCGACCTTGATTTTCGGGAGGCGGATTACGCCTCGCGCCCGATCCTGTTGTTTATGGGCAACGAGCGCGGTGGACTGTCCCCCGAGCAGCTCGATCTCTGCGACACGGTTGTCCGCATACCGATGGGTGGCTACGTGGAGTCGCTCAACCTCGCCGTCGCCGCTGGCCTGATTCTTTACGAGGTCTTGCGCCAGAACCAATAAGCGGCTCGCGCTTCTTGAAACTCATTCGAGGTCGTACTCCAGACCCAACTCGCCGCACATCTTGCGCAAGCCGTCGATAACTGACGAGTGAAAAGGCACCCCGCTCCGCCGGCACTCCTCCTCCATCGCCGCCTCCGGCTCACCGGGAAAAGTTAGCGGACCCTTACCCGGCAGCCGTGGCTTGGTTCGCATCACCGCCTTCATCGAGTCCATCTGGTCAAAATACTCCTCGATGTCTGTAAAGGCGTCGATACGCATCGCCCCGAAAAAGTGGTTAGCGTGGCGTGGCTGGAGCTCAGAGCTTGAACCACCGCCGCTGAGCATGCCGGTAAGCACGTCAACCATTAGCGAAAGCCCAAACCCTTTCCAGCCACCGTGCTCCTGATCGGCGCCCAACGGCAGAATGCTGCCGATGACCTCGTAAAGTCGGTTTGGGTCGCTGATTGGTGTGCCATCGGGCTCGATCCCCCAGCCTTCCGGAACCTGCACCCCACGACGACGCGCTATCTCAAACTTCCCCGCCGCCACTACCGAGGTCGCCATATCGAGACAAAACGGCACCTCCGGCGCCCGGCATGGCGCCGCGAAGGAAAGAGCGTTGAGGCCGTAGGTCCGAGCCGCCCCGCCGGGCGGTGTCACGTAGTTACCGCCAGTGGTCATCGAAATGCCGATCATGTCGTGTTCGATCGCCATCAGCGCGTATGGCGAGGCCGCACCGTAGTGAGTGCTGTTTCGCACCGAGATCATGCCGATGCCGGTAGCACGCGCCTTTTCGATCGCCATTCCCATGGCGATTGTTGCCGGCACAAAGCCCAAGGCATGGTCGCCATCTATTGAGGCCGCCGCCGGGAAGTCCCGTAACACCCGGATCTCGGGCTTGAGGCTGAGATCTTTTTCCCGTGACCGATTGACGTAGTAATCCACGAAGCGGGCGAAGCCGTGCGACTGGATCCCGCGCATGTCAGCGGAAAGCAGAACCGCAACCGCCATTTCGGCTTGATCCACCTCGACCCCGGCGGCCACCAGGGCACGCACGCCGAGGCGGCTCAGCTTGGCCGCCTCGACGCGAACATCGGCATCGTTGGCCGCCGTCTCAGGCATTCGGTTTCTCTGGATAGACCTCGGCCTGGGTCTCTCTGGCGATGCCAAGCTCACGTGTTGCGCCGCCAATCAATCCCGCGCCATCCGACGTGAGTAGGATCATCTTGAACCCCTCTCGCAGGTATCGAGTCGTCAACGCCGAACCGGACGTATGAATACCCGGCACCTTGCCGTGGCGTTCGCATGCTTCTCGTATTCGCGTAACCTCTGCCGCATGCGTTGGGTTATCAGCATTGTAAGGCTGCCCGAGTCCCAGCGCCGCGCTCAGATCTCCCGGGCCGATATACAACACGTCTATGCCCGGCACGGCCGCGATTTCATCCAAGTTCTCCAGGGCCTTCGGAGTCTCGATCATCACGCACAACGCGATCTCATCGTTGGCCTCCTGGGCGTAACCGGCACCGGCGTATATGTTGGCCCTGATCGGTCCAAAGCTGCGAATACCCTCAGGCGCGTAGCGCGCCGCCCGTACCGCCGCTTCTGCATCGGCCTTCGTCTCGATCATCGGCACGATGATTCCGTAGGCCCCCGCATCCAGGTATTTCATGATTATGGACGGCTCGTTCCAGGGCACCCGCACGAATGGCATGGTGTCTGTGGTCGAAATGGCCTGCAGCATTGGCAAGGCATTCGTGTAATCGATCGCACCGTGCTGAGTATCAATGCATACCCAGTCGAAACCTCGGTGGGCCATTAGCTCGGCGCTAAAACTACTCGGGATTGATAACCAGCCGCCGATCGCCGGTAAGCCATCTCGCCATTTTTGCTTCACTGAGTTTGGGCGCATTCTCTGCCTGTGCCTTTCTGTTCCTGGCCAACGGGCGGGTCCTGGCTGAAAAAACCCAAGCCCGTCCTGGTTACAATCGTGGCCTTAGAGTAGTCTCCTTGCGCCCCTCTGGGCTAGACAGCATCTCGGCAGAAACTTCGAGGCAGAAAAACAACATGGCATCCGGCGGCTCGCAAGAAAGCAAACCAGTAGAGGACGCCCCAAGGCCAGAGCGGCTGCTGCAGAACCAACGCTCCGTCCGATTCGCGGTCGCCAAGTTCTTGCAGCTTTTGGCCCAATACGCTCTGATCTACGGCCTCTTTATCGCTGTAATCTCCCGCCAGGATTCATCTCTCACAACCAGCGCCTTCGTCCTCGCCTCGATCGTGCCATCCGTACTCCTCAGCGTTCCTGGCGGCCTGATTGCCGACCTGCTGCCAAAGAAACTGATTCTGACGCTTTCGATGTCCGCCCGCATCGTCATCGTGCTCTTCTTCCTGGACGCCGATTTGGGGCTAAATCTTGTCCTTATCCTCACGTTCCTGACCTGGACCGCCTACCAGTTCTTCACCCCGGCCGAGAGCGCGGCCCTCCCGGCAATCGCGTTGCCCAACCAGCTCAATTCAGCGACTTCGCTCCTCCACGCCATCTCGTTGATCGCCCAGCTTGCCGGCGCCGGTGCCGTGGCACCGCTGGTTGTAACTGCTTGGCCTTGACGGGCTGTTCACCGTGGTCTTGCTGCTCCTAATTGGCAGCACTATTTTGTACCTCACCACTTCCGGTTTGACTCGGGGTCAGGCCAAATCTATGCACAAAAGAGCTATCTGGCCAAAAGCTAGCTGGTGGCGTTCAATGCCTCAGGGCCTGCGCACAATTCGCGCCGACCAGACCCTAACCCGCATCACGGCGCTGAGGGTCCTGGTTGACGCCGGCACCCTGATGATCGTGGTCGCGGCGCCGGCGTTTATCCAGGAAACCCTGAATTCCGGCACTGAAAATGCGATTTATCTGGCCTCGCCCGCAGCGCTCGGTATCGCTCTCGGGCTGCTAGCCACGCCGCCCTTGCTCTTCCTGTTCAGCGTTCGAACCATGGCGGTCGCCGGATTTTGTCTATTTATCGCCATCGTTTTAGCCTTGCCGTTAATCGAGCCGGTGTCGCAATTCCTCACAAACCATCTTGGCGTTCTCGATTGGATCCGCCGCACCTCCGGCCTTTCGCGCCAAGTCCTCACCACCCTATTTCTCCTGCCCTGGGCCGGCCTCGGCATCAGCTTCGTGCAAGTCTCCAGCCGAACCATGGTCTACAAACGCGTGCCGCCCCGCCTTATCGCCCAGGTCTTCGCAACTCAATCCGCCGTCAGCAGCATCGCCACTTTGCTGCCAACCTTCCTCGCCGGCGCTCTTTTGGACCTGCTGCCGGTCGAAACAGTGCTCGTAGCCTTTGCCGCCGGCCTGGCCGTCCTGGCGCTTGCCGCCTTTCGCGGTGCGCCCAAAGCCGCCGCCGCGGATGGCACCGATGCGCCGGCATCGAATTGACGAACGCGGGATTTTAAACTGAGTCGTATCGGGTGCGGGATGCTCTTCGGAAGGCTGATTTCGCCAAAAGCAAGAAATCAGCCGGTGTTAGACCTGGGAGGCGCTACTTCGCGGCAGTAGCCTCCGCAGCCCGCTCCCGCAGGACAGCTTGTCCAGCGGCGACTCGGGCAATCGGCACCCGGAACGGTGAGCAACTAACGTAGTCGAGCCCGAGCCGATGACAGAACTCAACCGAGGTCGGCTCGCCGCCGTGTTCACCGCAAATGCCCATTTTTAGACCGGGGCGAACGTCTCGGCCTTTTTCCACCGCCATCCGCATCAGGCTACCCACGCCGTCCTGATCCAGACGCACAAACGGGTCGGCCTCAATCACACCTTTTTCCAGATATGCCGGCAAGAAGTGAGGTGAATCATCGCGAGAGATTCCAAATGTCGTCTGAGTAAGATCATTGGTCCCGAACGAGAAGAACTCCGCGTGTTCCGCGATCGCATCAGCAATCATGCAGGTTCGAGGCAGCTCGATCATTGTGCCAACCAGATACTCAACCTTGGTTCCGGTCTCCTCAATCACCCGTTCCGCCGTTTCGACCGTTTGCGCCCGCATCCGGACCAATTCTTCCTCGATGCCAACGATCGGGATCATTATTTCCGGATAAACGCTCACTCCCTCGCGGCTGAGGGCACAGGCGGCTTCCATGATCGCGCGTACCTGGGTCTCATAGATTTCCGGGTAAGTAATTCCCAGGCGGCAGCCGCGATGGCCAAGCATCGGGTTGAACTCGGTCAACGCCTGGTTGTGCTGCGCAACCGCCGAGACGGCCAACCCCAGCGCGCCGGCCACTTCCTCGATCTCCTGATCCGTGTGTGGCAAAAACTCGTGCAACGGTGGATCTAGCAACCGGATCGTCACCGGCAGACCGTCCATCGCCCGGAAAATTCCTGAGAAATCTGACCTCTGCATCGGCAGGATTTTCGCGAGAGCGTGGCGCCGGCCCGCTTCGTCTTCGGCCAGAATCATCTCCCTTACCGCCAAAAGCCGGTCAGGTTCGAAGAACATGTGCTCCGTCCGGCACAACCCGATGCCTTCTGCTCCGAAACGCCTGGCGATTTCGGCGTCTTCCGGGTTGTCCGCGTTGGTCCTCACCCCGAGGCGGCGGACCTCATCCACCCAACTCATCAGGGTGGCGAAGTTGCTGTCCAACCTGCCGGACACAACCGGCACCTGGCCCAGCATCACCTCGCCGGTGCTGCCATCTATGCTTATCTCATCGCCCTTACGCACGACAACGTTTTCGCCATCGACATGAACCGTAAACTCGCCCGCGGTGTAGTCGATTTGCAGGGCGCCACAGCCTGCTACGCAACAGCGTCCCATACCGCGGGCGACAACCGCCGCGTGTGAGGTCATGCCTCCTCGAGCCGTGAGAATGCCATTCGCCGCTTTCATGCCGTGAATATCGTCGGGAGACGTTTCCACCCGCACCAGAATCACTCGGACGCCAGCCTCAGCCTGCCTCTCGGCTTCATCAGCGTTGAACACAACTTTGCCAAAAGCAGCACCCGGTGAGGCCGCAAGCCCTGTGGCGATTACGTTGCGCTCGGCAGCGGGATCAAAAGTTGGGTGCAGCAACTCGTCGAGCTTGTCTGCCTCAATCCGCAGGACTGCCTCGTCCTTGGAGATCATCCCTTCGCTGACCAGGTCAACGGCGATCTTCACCATCGCCCGGCCGGTGCGTTTGCCGTTTCTGGTTTGCAGGAGCCAGAGTTTCTGGTTCTGGACCGTGAACTCAATGTCCTGCATATCACGGTAGTGCTGTTCCAACGTCTTATAGACGCTGGTCAACTCTGCAAACGCGGCCGGCATTGCCTTTTCCAGTGACAACTGCCCGCTGGTGTTTGCCTGCTCGGTTACCGGCTGCGGCGTGCGAATGCCTGCGACGACATCCTCTCCCTGAGCGTTGATCAGAAATTCACCGTAGAATCGCTTCTCCCCGGTCGAGGGATCGCGGCTAAAACCCACACCGGTGGCGCAGTCATTGCCAAGATTGCCAAAGACCATCGCCTGGACATTGACCGCTGTTCCCCAGTCATTCGGGATGTTGTAAAGGCGGCGATAGGTGTTAGCGCGTGGGTTGTCCCAGGAGCCGATTACGGCGCCAACCGCGCCCCAGAGCTGGTCCCACGGATCCTCTGGAAAGCGGACCTGCTTTCGCTGCCAAATTTCGTCCTTGAATTCGCCGACTAGCTCTTTCAAAGCCTGAGCGCTCAGCTCCGTGTCTAGGGCGATGCCAAGAGCTTTTTTCTTTGCCTCTAAAATCGTTTCAAACGGATCGGCATCCTGGTCTCCAGCCTTGAGGCCCAAGACCACGTCCCCGTACATCGAAACAAAGCGCCGGTAGGAATCGAACGCGAATCGTTCATTGCCGGTCTCGCGGGCCAAAGCGTCAGCAACCTCATCGTTCAGACCCAGGTTTAGGACCGTGTCCATCATCCCCGGCATAGACACCCGGGCGCCAGAACGAATCGAGACCAGCAGGGGTTTGGCCGCCTCACCAAATCGACGGCCCAAAAGCCGTTCCATAAAAGCAACGCCTTCTTTTACCTCATCCACCAGGCCTACGGGATACTTTTGATTATTGGAGTAGTAAGCGCTGCATACTTCAGTCGTGATTGTAAAGCCGGGCGGAACCGGGATGCCAAGGTTGGTCATCTCCGCCAAGCCGGCACCCTTGCCACCAAGCAAATCACCCATCGCCGCTGAACCGTCGGCCTTGCCATCGCCAAAGCGATAGACGTGCTTCGCCGAGGTTCCCTCAGAAGCGACGGAGCTTTGCGAGGTCATCGACATTTCGTGCCTTCTTAGATACGCAGAAACGCTGGTTCCGCGGTTTCGGGGCGCCAAGCGCCAGCCCCGCAATTATAACAACGCTCCAGACCCCCGGTCGATTCAGATTTGCCAGGAATCAGCTAATTTAAGCCGTTCGGCTGGGCCGATTGGCAGAACCGATAAGAGACGCTAACATAGCAACTGCGACCGCGGGAGTAGCTCAGTGGTAGAGCACCTCCTTGCCAAGGAGGGGGTCGAGGGTTCGAATCCCTTCTCCCGCTCCATCCACCAATCAACCGCCTGGCTCCAACACGAAATCAGAGCAAATCTGCTCGATTAGCGGATTTGGCCGTGCGCCTTTCTTTTGACCGTTCGCATCAGCATCCCCTTAGTTTTCTCCCCTTCCTCACCCGGAAAACCTGTGCGGACAACAATCCGGAGCAATCCGGCGTCTGTAACGGCGGCATTGCCACCTCGTTTTAAGTAATGAGGTGGCAAGGATGCTATTACAAGCTGTTTTCCGGTTTCAATCGCGTCTGCTCGCGGCCGCCCAGGCAGTCTGGAAGCAACTTCCAGCACCCGGTTTAGGCGAGAGCGGCGTCGCCACGCTGCAACTCATTCTCCTCTCCACGCTTGGCGGCACAACGCTGCTCGCTACCGCGGTTCTGACGGAAACCGAGGATGTGCTCGATCAATTCGCTGACATAGTGAGCGCCGGTGTCGAACGCGTCAGTGGCAATCTCGAAGTTCGAGGCAGCATCATCGCAACCGCGCCAGACAACGAGATCGACACGATTCAATTCCAGCTCGGCCTCTTCGGCCACGGTTCCGTTCTCCTGGACTCAGCAGCTTTAGATCAGGAGCGGCTAACGATTACCTACCGTGACGCCTCCGGCTTCGCCCCGCTGTTGCCCTACGAGGTCACCTTTCTGGTTGGCGATGGTGACAATCTGCTGGAGCCGGGCGAGCTTGTTCTGATCACCCTTCACGCGTCCGACATCCGGACTGTAGCGCCCGAGGCGGAGCTTTCAGCTAACTCACGCTTCACATTGGAGTTGCTGCCATCCGTGGGCGGCATTGTTGAGCTTGGCCGCACATTGCCGCCGATCTTGCAGCCGGTAATGAGTCTGCACTGAGGGCCCTTTCAGATCGAGCCTCGCCGCTTAAGATTCCTGTTTTGCAAAACCTAGAAATAGAGAAGCTCCGGGGCTGCTTCGCTTCCCGGAGCTTCTCTATTAAATGCCGCCAATGGCCGTGGGCCTTGCCGGGAGCGCCGGCCGCGTCTGGCAAATTTACTTAAAGTTTCATTCTGACCAGTGCCCGGCCTTACTCGCGGGCTGCTTCGCTTCCCGAAGCTTCTCCACCTTACTCCCGGGCCAGCGCCGGGCGCTGGTTGGCGAACCCGGCCGCCTGCTCGTAAGCATAAGCAGCACGGTAAACCGTGGCTTCATCAAAATTGCGGCCGGCGATCTGCAGGCCCAAGGGCATGCCATCTTCGCTGAAGCCAGATGGTACGGAGATTGCCGGCGACCCGGCAAGGCTGAAGGCGGCGGTTGCCCCCGCTCCCTTCAAGATGCCATGGCGGTCACCCGGGCCATCCTTGGGGGCCGGTCCGCCCATCGGTGTGACCATGATGTCGACGTTGGCGAAAGCCTCGGCGAACTCACGCGAAACGCGGCTGCGAACCTGCTGAGCCCGCACATAGTCGGCGCTGACCAGAAGGCTGGCGAAGTAGAGCCGCTGGCGGAACAGATCACCAAACTTTTCCGGCTCGGTGCGCAGGCCGTGGTGATGGTAGGAGAACATCTCCGACTGAGTGGTAATCAGCCAGGCCAGACCGCTAAGGGAGATACTCGGGATTGAGACCTCACTTATTACGGCGCCGAGAGCTTTGAATTGCTCGATTGCCTTTTCGGTCGAGGCGATTCCTTCCGGGTTACCAGTCGTCATGTAGGGCTGCAGCACGCCAATTCGCAAGCCCTTGACCCCGTCCTTGAGGTGCTGGGTGTAGTTCGCCACCGGGACTTTGGAGCTGTGCTTGTCTCTGCGGTCAAAGCCGGCGATTGCCTGCATAACCAGCGCGTTGTCCTCGACATTGATTGTCAGCGGCGCGGGGTGGTCTTGCGAGTAGCTGAGCGCGATGACGCCAGCTCGGCTGACGCGGCCGTAGGTTGCCTTGATACCGACGATGCCGGTATTTGAGGCGGGACCGCGAACTGAGCCACCGGTGTCAGAACCAAGCGAGGCCGCGAAGAGGCCGGCAGACACTCCGGCGCCGGAACCGGCGCTCGAGCCGCCAGGCGAGTGCTCCAGGTTCCAGGGGTTGTGCGGCATCAGGCCAAGGCTTGTTTCCGGCCCCGCACTAGCGAATTCGTGCATCCGGAGCTTGCCAAGTAAACCAGCACCGGCCTTGCTCAGCCTGGCGATCGTCGTCGCGTCCGCGGTCGGCACCCGGTGTTCAAAAATCGCCGAGTTGCCGGTAGTCGTGATGCCCTTGGTATCGTAATTGTCCTTGTGGGCCATCGGGATACCGTGCAGCGGGCCACGAAGCCTGCCCTTGGCAATCTCCGCCTCAGCCTTCTTGGCATCCTTCATCGCTCGTTCCGGGGTCAAGAGCATGAATGCATCGATTTTCTTACCGAGGCTGCCATTAATGCGATCAAGGTAGGTCTGAGTAAGTTCGACCGGCGAGAGTTGCTTCGAGGCAATCAGCTTCGACAACTCTCCGATCGACATCAGCGCGACTTCTTGTTTGGTTGAAGTTGTCATGATCCTTTTTTCTCTCGACTCTACTTGGTCGGCGGCGAAAACGTGCCGGCGACTTCCTCATCGCTAAGGTCGACTTCGCGGAACTTTGAAAGACGGTCGAAGTAATCAGGCATCAGCCGCATGAGGACCTCGAAGTCCGCCGCATTTGGGTTGACCTCTGCTCGTTCGAGCAAAATCCTCAATTTTTCCTCAGTCAGTTCCATTAATTGCCCCTCCTTTAGGAATCGATATCATCCAAAGCCTACGCCTGGAGACTCGCAGAGTGTAGCCGATCAGAGCTAGGTCGAATACCCAACGTCCCAACAAAAAGATAACTTCATCCCGAACCGCGCACCCACCCGGTCCCCGATTTCTGAGGTCTAAAAACAAGCGTCAAGACTTCCACGATTTGCTCCTCAGAGGAGCTAAGCGGTTACCATGCCCCTGGCTAGCTCTACCGACGACAGGCCTAATGACCCCAAACCTCAAACCGCACCCCAAACCCAACTGGATCAAAAAGAATGCTGAACATGTTTGCCTCGCTTCAATACCCGGGCTTCAGAATCCTTTGGACCACAAACGTCCTCGGCGGCATCTCCCAGTGGGCCATGATGGTCGGCAGAGCCTGGCTTGTCTTCGATCTGACGGAATCAGCCCTTGCAGTGGCAGTGATTACGTTTTCCGGATTTATCGGCTCGTTCCTTATGGTTCCGCTTGGAGGGGTCCTCGCCGACCGCTGGGATCGCCGCAACCTGATGCTATGGAGTTTTGTGTTGCCGCTGCTGATCAACATGTTATTAGCGGCAATCACAATCTCAGATGCCGTCTTGGTGTGGCACGTTGTTGCCCTGTCTTTCCTTGCCAACCTGACCCGCTCGGTCGGCTTGCCGGCCAGCCGTGCTCTCGCTCCGAGCCTGGTTCCACCGGAACAATTGCTGAACGCCGTCTCATTGGCCAGCGTCGCAATGCGGGGACCCCGGCTGGTAGGACCGTTGCTGGCCGTACCGCTGTTGGCAACGATCGGTGTCGAAGGCATCTTTGTTGCCTCCGCGGCGGTTTATGGTCTCTCGGCCTTGAACCTCTTGCGTCTGAAGGCACCGGAGCAAGAGCGTGCTGCTGCTACTTCAACAACGCTGGTCAGCGAATTTTCTGAAGGAATGCGATTCGTTCTGCTTTCAACCCCGGTCAACCTCGTCGTCGGCGTCGTTGCCGTCCACTGCGCCTTAACGATGTCATTCGACCCGCTGCTGCCAACTATGGCCAAACTGGAGCTCGGCGGCAGCGGTGTCCTGTTTACCTACCTTTTCATGGCCGTGGGAGCCGGCGGCTTGATTGGAACCTTGGGCACGGCCAACATTCGCGGCGAGGCGGCGCGCGGCAATTACCTGCTGGTGATGGGCCTGCTCAGCGGAGTTTCACTTGTGCTTATCGGTGTCTCCGGGTCATTGCTTCCTGTACTGATCGCGCTGGGATTCGCCGGTGTCAGTCAATCCGCCTTTATGGCCCTGACCGAAGCGATGATCCTGGAAAGCGTGCCCGACCGCATGCGCGGCCGAGCGATGGGTGTGTACTTCATGATCGCCGTTGGCGTCATGGCCCTGGCCGGGCTGAGCATTGGCTATCTTGGTGACGTCTGGGGAGTCCGCGAGGTCTTTCTCAGCCTCGGCGTTGTCTTCACGCTGGCGATGGCGGCAAGCGCCGGGCTCAGCGGGCGGCTCCGTCGGGTCTACCGCTTCGGTTCTGTAACCGCCGACACCGAGGCAGCGGTGGCCTAGGCCCGGTTGCCCCGAGCACTCTTCTGTTACTGCAGAGGCGAACTCTCATCGTTCTCCAACCTTGCTGCCTTAGAGAATCAATCGGCTCCTGCGTTAACGAGCCGATACTATAGTTGAGCAATTTCTTAATAAAGGATGGTTGACCTGCCAACAATCATTTATCATCCTTCTCAGGCAGCGCGCCGCTTTTAATGAGGCCGTCTGACACTTGACAAAAATGGAGCACACTCGCAATGACCATCGCCTACAAAAATCAAGAAATGCAACTGATGGTAGACCTGGAAAAGGGCACGGTTAACCGCCGCATCTTCTCCGACCAGGACATCTACGAGCTGGAGTTGGAACAGATCTTTGCCCGGGCCTGGAACTTCATGGCCCACGACTCCCAGATCCCCAACCCCGGCGACTTTTTCATGACCTTCATCGGCGAGGACCGCGTCATTGTCGTCCGCGACAACGACGGCGATGCTCAGGTCCTGGTAAACACCTGTCGCCACTGCGGCAATGCCATCTGCCGCGCCGAAGAGGGCCACGCCACCTCGTTCATGTGCACCTACCACGGCTGGACCTATGACCTGAAAGGCGCGCTCGTCGGAGTGCCCGGCTTCAAAGAGGTCTACCACGAGGAACTCGACCGCGAAAACTGGGGCTTAATCAAAGCAGCGCAGGTCGACACCTACAAAGGCTTCATCTTCGCCAACATGGACCCCGAAGCACCAAACCTTGACGAATACCTCGGCGAGGTCGGCAAGATCTGCGTCGACATGATCGCCATGAAGGGCGACATGCAGATGGTCGGTGGTGTGCAGAAATACACGATCCCCTGCAACTGGAAATTTGCCACCGACAACGTCTGGGACTATTACCACTCCCGCGTCACCCACGGCTCGGCCTTCATGACCGGCATCTCCTTCACGCGCGGCCCCTCGCCCAACCTCGCGGCAACTCCCGCCACAGTTCAACGGCCAAACCTGGCCATTCTCGGCGATACGGCCACGCCCTTGCCGGGCCCATGTACATGCCGCCAGCCGGTCCCGGAGCACCCCAGCCGCTGTTTGACGAAAGCTGGCGCGAACGGCCGGAAGTCAAGGCTGCGCCGGGCGTCGCTACACGGGCAGCCGACCACCCGCACGTCTTCCCGAATTTCTGGGTGACTGGATTTCAGGTCAGCCTACGCATCCCCAAGGGCCCCAGCGCCACCGACATCTGGTGGTTCACCTTCATTGACAAGGATGGTCAGGAAAATGACCGCGTGATCGAGCGAGCCAAGACGATCTTTGGCCCGGCCGGCATGCTTGAGCAGGACGATGGCGAAAACTGGGGACAAAGCACCCGCGGCGCCAAGGGCTCCGTCACCCAAGCCTACCCCCTGAACTACTCCATGGGCCTCGGTCGCGGTGAAGTCATCGACGACGAGATCGGTCCGCCCCACATCGAAACTATTTTCAATGAGCACGCACAGCTTTGGCATTACCGGGCCTGGTCAGAATGGATGAGCGCGTCTGATTGGCCAGAATTGAAGCAAACTCACTCGCAGGTGCCGCTGGATCGAGTCTAGTCAGAGGATCGGGAATAATCCGAAGCTATCGCTCATGACCCACAAAGAGATTGGAGAACCTCCCTCATGACCATCGCTTATAAGAATGAAGAAATGGCGCAAATGGTGGACGCCGAAACCGGCACCGTAAACCGCCGCATTTTCGCCGAGCAAGAGATCTATGAGCTGGAGTTGGAACGCATCTTCGCCCGCGCCTGGAACTTCATGGCTCACGACTCGCAGATCCCCAACCCCGGCGATTTCTTCATGACCTTCATCGGCGAGGATCGCGTGATTTGTGTAAGTGACAACGACGGCAATCCTCAGGTTTTGGTCAACACCTGCCGCCACCGAGGCAACGCAATCTGTCGCGCCGAGGAAGGCCAAGCCACCAGCTTCATGTGCACCTACCATGGCTGGACCTATGACCTAAAGGGATCTCTGGTTGGCGTGCCCGGTTTCAAGGAGGTCTATCACGAGGAACTCGACCGCGAAAATTGGGGCCTAATCAAGGCAGCGCAGGTCGACACCTACAAAGGCTTCATCTTCGCCAACATGGACCCTGAAGCCCCGGCTTTGGATGAATTTCTCGGTGACATCGGCCACGTGGGACTAGACCTGCTCGCCGAGCAAGGGGAGCTATACGTTCTTTCGGGCATTCAGAAGTACGTTATCCCATGCAACTGGAAGCTGGCGGTGGACAATGTCTACGACTGGTACCACGTTGGCGTCACCCACGCCTCCTCTCTTCAGTCCAACGCTGGGCGCCAACCTGGAACCCCACAGAGTCCAACAGCTTCAATCACAGTCCCTCAAATGGTGATGCTCGGCGATTACGGCCACGCGATCAGCGGCCCTAGAATCGTTCCAGACCAGCCGCAGCCAAACCCACCCAACCCGGCCGCCAATGACAGCTGGCGGGAGAAGCCCGAGGCGAAAAGAGCGCTGGGCCCGGTTGGCATTAGGTCACGCGGCCATCCCAATATTTTCCCAAATCTCTGGGTCGCCTCGAACGTAAACCAGCTCAGCCTGCGCATACCAAAGGGACCGCACAAGACGGAAATCTGGTGGTTCTCCTTGATTTACCGTGAAGGACCGCCGGAGCTAATCAAGGCCCAAATTTCGCGCGCCAACCATGTGTTCGGTCCATCAGGCCGACTCGAACAGGACGACGGCGAAAACTGGGGCGAAAGCACGCGCGCGACCCTCGGTGTTGTCAGCCAGCGCTATCCCCTGCATTACGCCATGAACCTCGGCCTTGGCGACGTGATTGACGACGAGTCCGGACCGCCTCACATCGAAACCGCTGTCAACGAGCACGCCCAGCTTTGGCACTACCGTGCCTGGGCTGACTGGATGGCGGCGGACAACTGGGATGCACTTAGGGCCAACCACTCGGAGGTGCCGCGCAACAAGGCCTAGCGAACCAGGAGAGTTGAAGAAACAGGGGCTCCGGAAGCTAAATCCGGGGCCTCTCTTGTTCAGCACGACGACTCAGTCAACTCCCCTGATAAGCAGGCGATGACCGTACCAGAACTTTTTCATAATTTTCAACTATCATTGGTTCACTTACGTTAGGTTAGCTCTACTAGGCCAAGGCGGCCTGGAGCAATTTGAAGGCGATCCATAGCCACATCGGCGAGCGTCTTTAGAAGAAGCGAAGTCCGCTTGAGAGCTTTAACCCACCAGGAGGAGATCATCATGGACGTTTCCAGCTTCAACAAGCTCACACCGGAAGAAAGTCGTGTAATCGAAATGAAGGGCACCGAGCGGCCCTTCACCGGTGAGTACGACCAGCTTTTCCAGCCCGGCACCTACATCTGCCGCCGCTGCAATGTCGAGCTCTACCGCTCCGACGACAAGTTCGACGCTCACTGTGGCTGGCCCTCTTTCGATCAGGAAGTCCAAGGCGCCGTCACTCGTCTGTCTGATCCGGATGGCATGCGTATCGAAATCGAATGCACCAACTGTAAGGCTCACCTCGGACACGTTTTCGAGGGCGAAAGACTCACCGATAAGGACACGCGCCATTGCGTGAACTCCCTCTCGATGAAGTTCGTCCCATCCACCACGGACACCAGTTCCTGAGTTAAGCAGCCGGTACTTCTGCGGCACAACAGCACGGCCGATCCGCACTCATAAAGTAACCTCACTTCGCGCCCTCCCCGCGGAGGAGACTGGTAGACTCAAAACATGTGCGGACGCTTCACTCTAGCCAAAGAGGATCCCGCCGAAGTTGCGCAGGATCTCGGTGTTCCGGCGGCGCAAATTGCCCAGGTCGACTACCGGCCTCGCTACAACATCGCGCCGCGCAGCAACCACTGGATTGTGCGCATGACCCATGAGGACCGTGAGGCCCTACCCGCCCGGTGGGGCCTCGTCAACAGTTGGGCCAAAGACGACAAACGAGCCGCACAGCAAATCAACGCCCGCGCCGAAAGCTTGAAAGAGTTTCCGGCATTCCGGAGCGCCTTGCGCCAGCGCCGCTGCATTGTCCCCGCTGATGGCTTTTACGAATGGACCGGCACAAAGAAAGAAAAAAGGCCACTCTGGTTTCATCGCTCGGACGGCGGCCTCCTACTTTTCGCCGGCCTCTATGAATCCTGGCATCCGGAGCCCGAAGAGTGGGAAACCACCTTCACCATCGTCACCACAACTCCAAACTCCCTGATCTCGCCGATTCACGATCGGATGCCCGTGATCCTGCCGGAAGAAGCAGTTGACCTGTGGCTTTTTGGCTCCGAAGCGGAGGTCGAAAAACTGACCTCACTTCTGGTAGCCGCGCCCGACTCGCTTTTATCTGTTCGTCCGGTCTCAACCCTTGTGAACTCAGTCAAAAACGAAGGCCCCGAGCTTCTAAATGAGCAGACTCCTCTTGGCATGCAGACCTGAGAAGAACTCTCTGAGAGGAAAAATCCGTCAATGCCAGATCCCCTAAAGCTTATGGCCGTTGTCGCCCACCCGGACGATGAATCGCTGGGCGTCGGCGGCACAATGGCGAAGTACGCCAAGGAGGGTGTGGAAACTCACCTGCTGACGGCTACTCGCGGTGAACGTGGCTGGTTCGGGCCGGAAAATGAATACCCGGGGCCGCAAGCTCTCGGCGAAATCAGGGAAGCCGAACTCCTCAATGCCGCCGCCGTCCTGGGTATCAAAGAGGTCAGTTTCCTTGACTATCGAGACGCGGAACTTCCCGATGCCGACCAGGAGGAGGTGCTCGCCAAGATCGTCTCGCACCTGCGCCGAGTCCGGCCCCAGGTCGTGGTCACCTTTGATCCCAACGGCGCCTACGGCCATCCAGACCACATTGCGATTTGCCAGTTGGCGACGGCAGCCTGCGCGGCATCGCCAAACCCTGACTTCAAGACGGAGGGCGATTTGCCGCATCACAGTGTTTCCAAGCTTTACTACATGGCCTGGACCGCACCGGACTTCGCCGCCTATGAAAAAGCCTTTGGCGAGCTGGTCATGCACATTGATGGCGTCGAGCGCCGCTCCAAGGGATGGGAACCATGGGCCATCACCACCAAACTAGACACGTCGGAAAACTGGCAGCAGGTTTGGAAAGCTGTCGAGTGCCATCGCAGCCAACTGCCCGGCTACCAGTCGCTCCTCGACCTGCCTGAGGAGTATCACCGCCAGCTTTGGGGCAATCAGACCTTTTATCGCGCCTTTAGCCTGGTCCAAACCCCCAAGACTGAAGCCGACCTCTTCGACGGACTTCGCTAGCGGCCAGCTTCGATTCAAGTCAAACAATTCAATCTAGGGCCTAAAGGCTCGCGCGGCTAGCTATCTGAATATGAGAGGCTAGGATATCCAGCAAAACCAACTCTCGGTAGCAAAGTGAGCAGACGCATGACAAACAGCACCCAAGCCCAACCACCTGCACCCCAGACAGACCTCGCTTGGGATTCGTCCAGAGCCCGTCAGTTTGCCGACCAGGCCCTTGACCTCTGGCAGGAATTTCTCGAGGCGCTGCCGGACTTACCCATAGGTAATTCATCCGGCCAACGACAGATTGCTGAAGCCGTGCGTCTGCCGATTCAGGACGCACCGATGCCCGACGATCAGCTCTTTGGCTACCTGAGACGCATACTCTTCGAATCATCCGTCTATGCCGGACACCCGCGCTTCATGGCCTACATAACCGGCGCCGGCACGGTGCCTGGGGCAGTGGCCGACCTGCTCGCGGCCGCGTCAACATGAACCTGGACAGCTGGCGCCTTTCACCATCGGCCACCGAAATCGAACTGCTCCTTGGCCGCTGGTTCGCCGAACAATTTGGCCTGCCTCAGGGGTCGGGCGGCCTCATCGTTTCCGGCGGCGCCATGGCCAACTTTGTCGCCCTTGCCGCGGCGCACGACAACAAGGCCGGCTGGGATGTTCGCGCCAAGGGTGTGTTTGCCGGCCCGCCACTGGTCCTCTACGCCTCTCAAGAAGTACACGTGGTGACCGACCGCGCCGCCGATATGCTTGGTCTCGGAACCGATGCCGTACGAAAGATCCCGGTCGATGGCGACTACCGCATCCGGGTGGCCGAACTCGAAGCGGCAATCAAGCGCGACAAGGACGCCGGGCTGAAACCCTTCGCCGTGGTCGCAAACGCCGGCACTGTCGCAACCGGTGCAATCGACGACATCGGCGAAATAGCCTCAATTTGTGCAGCCGAAGAGCTCGGCTGCACATCGACGCTGCGTACGGTGGCCCAGCGGTCCTCACCGACGACCTACGGCCGCTTTTCGCTGGCATCGAAAAGGCCGACTCGATCGCCTTCGACCCCCACAAATGGCTCTACACCCCTCACTCCGGCGGCTGTGTCCTCATGCGAGACTTCACCCACTCGCCGACACGTTCGCGGTTCATCCAGCCTATGTTCAGGATGACAAGGAGCACTCGCACTATGGTCAGGACATGACCGAACTCAGCCCGCAATTCAGTCGCGGCTTCCAGGCCCTGAAGATCTGGGTTTCGTTGCTCGCCCACGGCCGTCAGGCCTATTCGCAACGCATCTCCCACGATGCCGCGCTAGCCCGTTACCTGGGCGCCCAGGTTGAGCAGCGCCCCGAGTTCGAACTCATGACGCCCGTAAACCTATCGATTTGCTGCTTCCGCTACGTGCCGGCGGCCCTGCCGGCAAACGCTGGCCGCGACAAATACCTCAGTCTGCTCAACGAACGCTTGATGACCGACCTCCAGCGCGATGGGCGAGTCTTCTGCTCCAACGCTGTGCTCGAAGGTAATTACGTTCTCCGCGCTTGCATAGTTAACTTTCGTACCGAAGCCACCGACATCGACGCCTTGCTCGATGTCGCGGCCGAGATCGGCTCCAGTCTCGACACCGAGCTTCGGCCCGCCGAGCTCCGCTCCGTTGGGCGCTGACCCGGCTCACCGAGTAATCGCCATAGTTGACCGTCACCTGAGCAAGCGGTGCTGAGTTCAAGAAGACGGCCGCGGTTGCACGTCTACTATGGCTGGTGGATTGTCGCCGGCGCGGTCCTGGCCATGACATTTGGCAGCGGCCTCGGCTTTTTCTCTTATGGACTGTTCATTGGGCCTCTGGAGCAAGATTTCGGTTGGTCTCGTGCCCAGGTCTCTCTCGGCTACTCATTCTCCTACGTCGCATCTGGTCTGATGGCGCCGTTTGTCGGAAAGCTAATCGACTCTCGTGGCCCGCGACTCTCGATCGGGGTTGGTGCCGCCCTGACTGCCATCAGCTTCGTCCTGCTTGCCCAAACCGCCGGGCTCTGGCAGTGGTATTTGTTCCGCTCGATCAACGCCGGGTTCTACCAGATGATGTTTTTCATTCCGATTAATGCGCTGGTCTCCAGATGGTTTGTTGCCCGCCGTGGCGTGGCACTGATGTTGGCCGGCGTTGGTGTTCAGCTCGGCGGCTTTCTGGTTGTCCCTCTTGTGCAGGTGGTCATCAATAGCTTCGGTTGGCAAGGAGCTTTCTACTTTTCTGCCATTGTCACCGCGGGTGTGTTTCTGCCTGCCGCACTATTTGTATTCAAGGACTCACCGGCATCTATGGGCCTGAAACCGGATGGCGGACGCTCAACATCGCGTTCGTCCGGCGCTGGCCTGCCGGGCAGCATCGGCGTTGCCCAGGCAATAAGGAAGCCTCATTTCTGGCTCTTGGCCCTGGGCTTCGGTCTCTTGCTCTTTGGCATAACTGGCTGGGCGGTGCACCAGGTGCCGTTCTGGATCTCCGTCGGCTACTCAGGTGAAACTGCCGTCCTCCTCGCCGCCCTCGTATCCGGGGTTGGTATTCTTTTCCGCTTGGGCTTTGGTGTAGTAATCGACAGAATCGAGCGCTACGAGGGTGTCGCCATGATCTCGTCAATTCTGCTCGCGGTTGGCATGCTCATTCTTCCGTTCGAAGTCGGGGTCATGGGCATCGGTGGATACTTCTTCTTCCGCTCTTTGGGTGGCACGGCAATGATGCTCGAATCGCTGCTGCTGCTGAAATCATTCGGAATCACCCATTTCGCGACCCTTCTCGGCATCGTCGTCGTCGTGGAGACGATCGCGGAAATAATCAGCCCTTGGGTGGCAGGGCTTATGTTTGATTCCTCCCAGTCCTACGACAAAGCTTTGGTCATGTTCGCGGCGGCCTTCCTGCTTGCGTCCGTAATGTTCGCAATCGCCTCACGTTTGCCACGCCCTCTCGACCAAATCACTCACAGTACCTGAGGACGGGCGGCGAAAAATGCTAGTGGGCTGCCTGCTCGAGCTCGCTCCGGTCCGGCTGTTCGATCTGAAAGGTGCAGTGCTCAATCTCAAAATGATCAGCGAGACAGAGTGAAAGCTGATTGAGTACTTCCGGCGCGACCGCGTCCTCACGAATCACAACGTGCGCCGAAATGACATCCATGCCGCTGGTTAGGCACCAAACGTGCAGGTCATGTACCGCTGTAACTCCGTCCGCCTCCAAGATATGTTCTTCGATGTGAGCAATGTTGAGCCTCCTCGGCACCCCTTCGAGAAGCACGTGCAGCGCTTCGGTTACAAGCTTCCAGGTTCTCGGCAGGATGAAAAGACTGATAACCACGGAAACTATCGGGTCGATTAGCTTAAAGGTCGAAACTAACAGCACAATCCCCGCCACGAGGACTGCCATTGAGCCGGCCAGGTCGCTGACGACCTCCAAGAATGCGCCTCTGAGGTTAAGACTGGTTTTTTGCCCGTGAAACAGCAGGGACGCCGAGACCAGATTAATCAGCAGGCCAACTGCCGCAACCCCAAGAACTGGCAAACCACCGACGTCGGGCGGATCGGCGAACCGTCCAACCGCCTTGTAAATGACAAAGCCCGCGAGACCGAAAAGCAGCAAGCTGTTGGCGATTGCAGCCAGGATTTCTAGTCGATAGTAGCCATAGGTCTTGTCAGGCGTTGCCGGCCTTGCCGAAAATTTGATCGCCAGCAAAGCCATGCTCACGCCGGCCACATCCGTGAGCATGTGCCCCGCATCGGCAATCAAAGCCAGGCTTCCCGTTATCAAGCCGGCGGCGAGCTCAATCACGGTATACGACGCGGTCAGCACTAGGACCAGGGTTAAACGCCCGGCACCGGCATGAGCCGCCGAATGCACGTGTCTTAGACGTTATAGCGAGGCCTTAACCACGATGTCTGCGACCATGCAAGCGACCACGATACACGACCTGAGGCTCTGGGCCTCGACGATCCGGCCGGCTCAGCGGCACAGAAATAACCCTGCCAACCAAGTATCATTTCACCTTGAGATTAGTTGCATGGTTAACCAATGTTAACACAGGTCGAGCGCTTGTTCACCCCTTCGGCGGCCGGAGTGTCAAGCTACCTGCCAAAACCTCTGGACTTGCAAGCAACACCCGGCTTCGACCGCAACCGCCAACAGCAGCATCAAACGGGCCGCCGGCCCTCAATTTTTAGCACCCCGAACTACCAAAGCCGGAAGGAAGCTCCGACTAGACAGATCCGAGATCGACATGCTCAACCGGGATTCCGGCAACCAGCGGCCCTCTTACGAAGGCTGGATTCGGGAAAACGCGTCTATTGCTCGGTCGAGAGCACTATGCGGCCGGTTGGCGAACTGGACACCGCGGCCGCTGCGTCTATTTCCAATTCGACCGTGATGAAAACTGGCTCTTCCTCGGTCACATGGTCAGGAAGCAACACAAAGCCGTCGCCAGTATCCGTGGTTCCGAGAGCGCCTAGGCTCAGGACTTGTTTGCCCTTTTCCTAGCGCCAGAGATCTCTTGTCCACAAGATTGAATCAATAGTACAACCTGTCCAAAGCGGCATGAATTCGATCTTATGTTAGGCTGAGACCTGATGAATGGGATCTGGGCCTCGTTGACTCCCCAAGGGAAACTCGTCTTTGGAGCCGGAATCTTATCGGTAATTATCGTTCTGGGGCTCCTGTTCCGTGGTAGTGATGGCCAAGGTTCAGGCGCCGGACCACTCATCCTGCCAACACAGGCCGTCGCTCCAACGCCAACCCAAGAGGGTGTCATCGGCCTAGCCTCGGTGACGCCCTCCGCGACCCTCCTGCCGGGCGAAAATACGCCGGAACCCACCGCTACCCTCGAAACAGCGCCCACGGCAGTGCCACCCTCAACCCAAGGTCCGCTGCCACCAACGTCTACGACATCGCCTCCCATTGAGCCGCCAACCGCCACGCCAACAACAGCCGCAATTCCCGGATGCTTGATTGACATGACCGTGATCGCCTCGGTCCTGGCCGAAGATGATACGGTTAGCGCCAGGCTAATGTGTTACGGTGCTCTTGTGGCTAATGCAACAATGAGCGCCTTCTTCAGCTACGAAACATCGGTCATCACCTGCGAAGCCATCACCAACAATCAGGGGATTGCGATTTGTCGGACGGGCAATGCTAGCTCACAGGAGGGGCCGGTCCAGTCCATCACCGTGTGCTTCGACCGAAACTCAGAACTGATCTGCAACACGATAAATCGCAGCTAGCCAATCACAATCTGCCTCCCCATCTGGCGGGACTGGTTGGGGCTCGCCCTTGAGCGAAACTGTCTTCGTTTACCCCTGCTTGCGTAACCGAGCGCGAAACTCTATAGTCATAACCAACCGACGCGTCAGTCGGTTTCAATCCAATGATCGAGCAACAACCACGCGCCCACAAACGCCACGAGAAGATCCTCGACGCCGCCCTGAGGGTTTTTGCCCGCAAGGGATACCGCGACGCCGCCGTTGATGACATCGCCCTGGAATCGAGCACATCAAAGGGCGGCGTTTACTTCCATTTCCCGGGTAAGCAGGCGATTTTCCTGGCTCTGCTTGACCGCAGCACTGCGCGGCTAAAGGCCAAGATTCGCAGCGCTACGGCGCTGCTCACCGACCCGATCGAGAGAGCCGACGCCGCCATGCTGGCGGTTCTGCATACCTTCATGAACCATCGCGCCATGGCCCGCCTGTTTATGATCGAGGCGCTCGGCGCCGGCCGCGAATTTCAACAGCGGCTTGCCGAGGTCCACGAGGAGTTCGCGGCGATTATCCGTGATGAGCTCGACGAAGCTGTACGACAGGGGGCGATAGAGCCTTTGGACACGACAGTCGCCGCCACGGCCTGGTTCGGCGCTCTGAACGAGATCATCACTAGTTGGCTCCTGAGCCAAGAGCCCCGCAACCTCGATGAAACCTACAATTCGCTACGGCCATTGCTGATGCGCGGCATCGGCGCCGCTAAAGTCGAGGCTCGAACTTGAAGCCGCTCACCGACTTCGAGACTCACTTGCGCGCGTTGTCCAATTCGAAAGAGGCGACAAGCAATGGCGCGACCACGCCAGCCTTGGTCAATGCGACCTTCTCCTGCCCAGCCTTCGACCCGTCGACGCTTTTCGCCAGAACCCAGGACCATCAGCGCATCTTTTGGGAGCAACCGGACCATGACTTCGCCCTCGTCGCCATTGGCGCTGCCACGCGAAACGAGGCCGGCGGGCCAGATCGCTTCGCCCGCCTAAGAACTGACTGGAATCAGGCCAAGTCTGCGGTTCATACCAGCCCCGAGGACCAGCCCATGGCGTTTCCAATTGCCCTGACCGCGCTAAAGTTCAGCCCAAGCGGGAGTGACGACGCCAACGCCACTCTCCCCAGCGGTGTTTTGATCATTCCTCGCCTGCTATTCGTCCGCGACGGCGACCAATATTTGCTCAACGTCACTCTCCAGACCGGGGGAGATCTTGAATCGAATATCACTGCCACCCGAGAAGAACTGGATTGGCTCTTCTCACCAGCGAGTGACAGCTGTGAGCAAATGCCACCCAGCCCCCACATCGAGCTTATCGAAGACCTTGAATTTTCCGCCTGGGAAAAACAGGTCCGCTCAGCCCTCGCCGCCATCGATGGCGACCAGTTTGAGAAGGTAGTGCTGGCACGGACTCTGCGGACTATTGGCGAGAAACCTTTCGACCTTGGCCAGGTCCTAAAAACCCTGGAGCAGCGCTATGCCCACTGCACCGTCTTCGCTTACGGCTCAGAGAAAACCTGCTTCGTCGGCGCGACCCCTGAGCGTTTGCTCCGGTTGCAGGATCGACGCGTCCAGATCGACTGCCTGGCCGGGTCCATTGCTCTCGGCGGCACCCCAGAAAAGACCAAAGCCCTGGCCAAAACCATCCTTAGCGACCCCAAGGAACTTCACGAGCACGCCGTCGTAGCCCAGGCGGTCCGTGAAATTTTGGCGCCTTTTTGCGAATCGATCGATGCACCGTCGCAGCCCTTGATTCGTCAAACCGCTGACCTGCAGCATCTGCACACGCCGCTCTCCGCCGTAGCCAAGCCCGGCAGCGATATCTTTGACTTTATCCAGCAGCTTCACCCCACGCCTGCGACTGGTGGCTTTCCCCGCCAAGCAGCCCTCTCCTTTATTGAAGAAACCGAGAGCTTCGACCGAGGCTGGTACGCCGGACCCTGCGGCTGGATCGACTCGCGAGGCAATGGCGACATCGCTGTTGCAATCCGCTCAGCTTTAATCGAAGAAAATCAGGCCACTCTCTACGCCGGCTCTGGCATCGTCGCTGGCTCAGACCCGGGCCGCGAGTATGAGGAAACCGCGCTCAAATTAAGGACTATGCTGTGGGCCCTGCAAGCCGAGTAGATTCTTCGCCCGGTGTCGCCCTGCGCACATATGTCGGCGCCTTTGCCGACGAACTGGTTCGTGCCGGCGTTACCGATGTCTGCATCTGCCCCGGCTCGCGCTCCACGCCGTTGGCGCTGGTCCTGCGACAGCAACCCGGAATGCGGGTTTGGATGCATCTCGATGAGCGCTCCGCATCCTTCTTCGCCCTCGGTATGGCCCGCGCCCAGCGCCGGCCCGTTGCCGTGGTCAGCACCTCCGGCACCGCGGCTCTAAACTTCGCGCCGGCTGTCGCCGAGTCCCGCCACGCCCGCGTGCCTCTCATCGTCCTGACCGCGGACCGCCCGCCGGAACTGCGCGGCATCGGCTCAACCCAAACCGTAGACCAAACGCGGCTCTACGGAGCCCAGGTCAAGTGGTCTGAAGAGATGCTCTTGCCCGAGGCAACGCCAAACGCGACCCGCTACGTACGCGCCATCGCCGGCCGGGCGGTCTCCACGGCACTCGCCGGACCAGCCGGCCCGGTGCACCTCAATTTTCCCTTCCGCGAACCTCTGATTCCCGCCGAACCAGAAACAACATCCCAAGAGAACTCGAAGGCCACGGTCAGAGTTTCACGCGCCCGGCGCCGTCCCCGCGGTGAGGACCTGGAACCGTTGGCAGCGGAGTTGGCTTTAGCCCCCAAGGGCCTCATCCTCTGCGGTCCATTGGACAACCCTGAGTTTTCCTCCGCTGTCACCGATTTGGCCCACACACTGCACTGGCCAATCCTGGCTGATGTCCTTTCACAGGTAAGGACCGGGCCTCAGAACAACGACAGCCTGATTGACAACTTCGACGCGTTTCTGCGTCACAAGCCCACCGCCGAGTCTTTGGCACCCGATGTAGTCTTGCGATTTGGCGCGACACCGGTCTCCAAACCGCTCGGCCAGTACCTCGAAGCCAATGCTCAATCGCGCCAAATCGTCATCGCCGAAGACGATACTTGGCTCGACCCACAGCAGACAGCAACCGATTTCCTCTTTGCCGACCCCGCCGAATTATGTCTCTCACTCGGCGACGCGCTATTGGCCGCGCCAATCTCTGATAACCCCAAGCGCCGAGAGTGGCTCGGGGCCTGGCAGGAGGCGCGGCGGCTCACCGAGACGGCGCTAGCCGAGGCATTCAAGCCAGCCAATCAAATGTCGGAGCCAACCGTGATCCACCGGCTCGCCGGCCTCCTGCCAGAAAATGCCGTTGTCTTTGCCGGCAACAGCATGCCGGTGCGTGACCTCGATAGTTTTTTCCCCGCCGGTAAGGTCCCGATCCGCTTCATGGCCAACCGCGGCGGCAGCGGTATCGATGGCGTTGTCTCCTCCGCTCTGGGCGCCGCCGCTGCGACCCAGCAGCCCTCCGTCCTGGTCATTGGTGATATCTCCCTCTACCACGACTCCAATGGCCTCCTGGCCGCGCAGCGCTTTGGCGACAGCATCAATGCCACCATCGTCGTCATCAACAATGACGGCGGCGGCATTTTCTCTTTTCTGCCTCAAGTCGAACAGCCCGAGCACTTTGAGGAGTTGTTCGGCACACCCCACGGCCTGGAGTTTCACCACCTGGCGGCCATGTACGGCCTTTCCCACGAGATCACCAAAACTGCCTCGTCATTCGACGCTGCAGTCGCCAAGTCTTTGGCTCAACCGGGCGTCAGTCTGGTCGAGGTTCGCACCGATCGAGACCTCAATCTCAAAGCTCACGCCGAGCTTTGGCAGCAGGTGGCCGACTCTTTGAACGCAGCAACTTTGGCGACTGGAAAGGCCTAGGTCGCCCGCGGTGCGGATCAACACAAACGGAATCGAACTCAATGTTGAAATCAGCGGCGAGGGCCCCGCGGTCCTCCTGCTGCACGGATTCACCGGCAGCAGCCAGACCTGGGACCCTTTCCAGGGCATCTGGGACGAATTCACAACCGTGGCAGTCGACATCATCGGCCACGGTAAGTCCGAGTCACCCGCCGACCCGGCGCGTTTCACAATCGATTCCTGCATCGACGACCTTATCGCCTTGCTTGACCAACTCGAAATCAGGCGATGCGGCCTCCTTGGCTATTCGATGGGCAGCCGCATCGCGGTGCGTTTTGCCTTGCGGCATCCACAACGCCTCTGGGCTTTGGTATTAGAGAGCGCCTCTGCCGGTATCGACGATTCAGCCCAGCGACGCGAGCGGCTCACCAGCGATCAGGAACTTGCGGACCGCATCGAGTCTGAAGGTGTCGAGAAGTTCGTAAACTATTGGCAACAAATCCCCATTTGGGCCAGCCAAGCCAGCCTCTCCGCCGAAAGCCGTCAGCAACTACGCGGCCAGCGGCTGACCAACAACCCTCTCGGACTGGCGAATAGCCTGCGCGGCATGGGCGCCGCCAGCGACGAACCAATCATGAGCCAGATCGGCAGCCTCGCCATGCCGGCTCTGCTTGTAGCGGGATCGTTCGACACCCGTTACACCGAAATCGCCACCGAAATGGCCGCGGCTTTGGCCGCGGCGGAACTAAACGTCATCGAGGACGCCGGCCATGCGGTCCACCTTGAAAAGCCCGGTCGATTTGCCGGTGTCGTCACCGATTTCTTGCGTTGTTACGCACCCGTACGCGCCGAAGGAGTTTGAGTCACAAATGACTATTGATTGGCAGTCGATTCAGTCCTATACCGACATCCTCTACGAACACTACGAGGGCATCGCCAAAATAACGATTAACCGGCCCGAGGTGCGAAATGCCTTTCGGCCTCAGACGATCTCGGAGCTGGCCGATGCCTTTAGCCACGCCCACCAAGACAGCACAATCGGCGTGATTATCCTCACCGGTGCCGGCGACAAGGCGTTCTGCTCCGGCGGCGACCAGAAGATCCGCGGCGACGGCGGCTATATCGGTGACGACGGCGTGCCACGGCTAAACGTTCTCGAACTGCAACGCCAAATCCGCACTTTGCCCAAAGTAGTCATCGCCATGGTCGCGGGCTACGCGATCGGCGGTGGCCACGTCCTCCACGTTGTCTGCGACCTGACAATCGCCGCCGACAACGCCGTCTTCGGCCAAACCGGTCCAAAAGTCGGCAGTTTCGACGCCGGTTACGGCTCCAGCCTGCTGGCTCGCAACGTTGGCCATAAGAAGGCCAAGGAGATCTGGTTTCTTTGCCGCCAGTACTTCGCGTCCGACGCTCTGGATATGGGCATGGTCAATGCCGTAGTGCCACTCGACCACCTCGAAGATGAGACGGTCTCCTGGTGCCGAGAAATCCTCGATAAGAGCCCCGTGGCCCTGCGTTTTCTCAAGGCAGCCTTCAACGCCGACACCGATGGCCTTGCCGGCCTTCAGCAGTTGGCCGGCGACGCCACCCTGCTCTATTACCTGACAGACGAGGCCAAGGAGGGCAGAAACGCCTTCAATGAAAAGCGCCAGCCAGATTTCAGTCAGTTCCCCCGTTATCCCTAATGACCTCTTGAAGCCGTGAAAGTTGCAGAGATTTCGCTATTCCCGTTTCGCATCCCATTTCGCCGACCCTATGTAACTGCGGCGGGCACCGCCGAAACTCGTGATGGCCTGATCTTTCGCCTGCGGACTGACACCGGAATCGTTGGATACGGTGAATCCTCTGTTCTACCCCACAATCCAATTCAATTTGAGGACCTCGCCGACCCGGCGGAAGCCGCGGCCAAGGCGGCCCTAGGCCAAAACCTTGATCTAACGCCAAATGCGAATCCAGCTGGGGAACCAGCAGTCGTTGCCGCTCGATCGGGACTTGAAATGGCGGCATGGGACGCTCGTGCCCAGGATAGAGCTCTGCCCCTAGCCCGCCTGCTGAACCCGAAAGCCACTCAAGCGGTGGCTGTAAACGCCCTGCTCAGCCAAAGTTCCCTGGACAAAACCCTCACCGCCGCCCGAAAGGCGGTTGCAGCCGGCTTCAAGACACTCAAACTCAAGGTCGGAACCTTGCCCGATTTGGCTGGCGAGGAACAGCGGTTGGCCGCGGTGCGCGCGGTGGTTGGCGCCGACATCAAGCTGCGCCTCGATGCCAATGGCGCTTGGGGCGAAGCTGAGGCCGGGGAGATACTCAACGCCTTCGCTGCCTACGACATCGAATACGTCGAACAACCAATCGCCGCCGGAAATATCGAAGCGATGCGGCGTCTGCGTTCGAGGACCTCGACCAGAATCGCCCTCGACGAAGACGTCACCAGCTTCGCCGCCGCCCAAAACGTTCTCGCGGCCAAAGCCGCCGACTTTCTGATCCTCAAGCCAATCTGCCTCGGCGGAATCGATTCCACGATCAAAATCGCCGAAGCGGCACGGGCCGCCGGCGTCGAGGTCGTGATAACAACATCGATTGACACGGGCGTCGGCACCGCGGCAGCCCTGCATCTCGCCGCTGCGTTGCCCGACCAAAACGCCGCCGGCCTCGCGACGCTGGACCTGCTCTCGTCTCATCTGCTGAAGACCGCACCGGCGATCCAGAATGGGTGCATGGCCATTCGCACTCAATCAGGCCTCGGGGTCGAACCTGACCCGGCGGCGCTCGCAAGATTCACGCTACGGCGCATTGAGGTTACGCCGTGACTGCTTCCGCCAGTGGCCGGCTCCCGGACTGGCTTCGCGAGCGCGCGAGCTTATCGCCTACTCACACCGCCCTCGTCTGCAACGACGATGTTTGGACCTTCGACGAACTTGACCGGCGCGCCGATCAGACCGCCATCAGCTTGCTCCTGGCTGGCCTGCGTCCCCGCGAGCGCGTAGCCTTGCTCGCCGGCAATAGCGCCGCCTTCGCCCAGGTCGCCTTCGCAACCGCCCGAACCAGCGCTACGCTGGTGCCCTTGAACATTCGCCTCACTCAAGCGGAAATCGGTTGGCAACTCTCGGATTGCCAGCCGGCCTTTATCATCACCGATAAACCCGAACTGATTGGCTCCTCGGCCGCTAGCGGCGCCGGCACCCCAGTTCTCTCCCTTGAAGAGCTCACCACCACGGCAAGTCACGAAGGGTCCGCGCCCGAACCAGAGATCGATGCCGACGACCCTCGGTGTATCTTCTACACCTCTGGCACCACCGGGAATCCCAAGGGTGCGATCCTGACTCACGCCAATTTCTTCTGGAGCGCCTTTGGTTCGCTGCTCCAGCTGGGACATCAGACCGGTGACCGCTGGCTGGCCTGCCTGCCGCTGTTTCACATCGGCGGCCATTCAATCCTGACTCGCTGCGTGATCAACGGCACCACCAGCGTGATTCACGACTCGTTTGACGCGGAAGAGGCCAATCGTGCCATCGAAAGCGAAGCTGTCACCATGATTTCCGTTGTCCCGACCATGCTGCAGCGTATGCTCGATGCTCGAGGAGACCAGCCTTTCCCTGCAAACCTGCGCTGCGTCCTTCTCGGCGGCGGCCCCGTCTCCGGTGAGCTTACGCAACGCTGTCTGCGTCTCGGCGTACCAGCCTCTCAAACCTACGGCTTAACCGAGACAACATCCCAGATTACGACCTTGGGACTGCAAGAGCTGGAGCAAAAGCCGGGCTCGGCCGGACGGCCGCTGATGCGATCCAAGATCAGGATTGAACGTCAAGATGGCTCTGTTTGCCAGCCCGGCGAAACCGGCGAGATTGCCGTCAGCGGCCCGACCATTACCTCGGGCTACTTTGGGCTTCAACAGGAGACAGCTCGCGCCCTTCGCGACGGCTGGCTCCAGACCGGCGATGCCGGCTACCTGGATGCCGATGGCTACCTGTTCGTCATCGACCGCCGCGACGACCTGATCGTCTCCGGCGGTGAGAACGTCTACCCGGCCGAGGTCGAGGCGGTGTTGGAGTCGCACCCTGCCGTTTTGGAGGCCGGTGTCTTTGCTCAGGATGACCCGGACTGGGGTCAATCAGTTGTGGCTGCCGTCCTCCTCAAGACGGGCACTCAGGCCGATGCCGATGAGCTCCGAAGTCACTGCCGCCAATCGCTGGCGTCATTCAAAGTCCCAAAAACAATTTGGTTGACCGATGAGCTGCCCCACACCGCATCTGGCAAGCTCCTGCGCCGCGACTTGCGCTCGCGCTTCGCCCCCAGGCAAGCTTGACCGATGCAGACACCTGACGGTGACGCCGGAATCACCTTTCTCAACTCAACCGACGGTACCAGTCTCGCCTGCCACCATCAAGGCAGCGGGCCGCCGCTCCTCTTCGTCTATGGAGCCCTGGCCGACCAAACCTATTGGCGAGCCCTGCTACCGTTCTTGCGCGACAATTTCAGCCTCCATATTTTGGAGCGTCGCGGCCGCGGCGCTAGCGGCGACACCCAACCATACGCGGCAGAACGCGAGGTTGAAGATGTGGTGGCGGCCGTCGAACACATCGGACAGCCCTGTAACCTCTTTGGGCACTCCTCAGGAGCAATCCTCGCCCTGGAGGCGGCGCGGAGCACACAGCTTGTGCGCCGGCTCCTCCTCTACGAAACGCCCGTTGATACCAGCGGCACTGGGGAGCCAACCTTGCAGGCAGGCCTAAAGCAGACACTGGAGCGCATCCTGGCTCAGGGTGACCGCGATCAGGCGGTGGAAACTTTCCTCAGAGACGCCTTTGGTGCCCCCGCGCCGGCAATCGAAAAACTCAAAGGCAGCCCGCGCTGGCCGGACCACGTCGCCCTGGCTCACACGATGCTTTACGACGCCACCGTCGTGTCCCATTTCAATGGCGGCGAGATTGATCTGGCTGACTTCGCCACGCCGACCCAGCTTATCCTGGGCGGCTCCAGCCCCAGGGAAGACGCTTCTGGTACCAAGATCCTGGCCGCCGCCCTCCCTGATAGCCGCCTCTCCGTATTGGAAGGAGAAGGCCACAACGGGGTCTACACGGCGCCCGAGCGCGTTGCGGCGATAGTCAGAGACTTTTGCGCGTTGGAGTAACCTGCTTTTCTCACTACACTCTCATGATGGTAGCCACCTCCGCGGCTAAGATGTCCTCATGACCAGCACGATGCAGGACGCGGTTCAAACCAACACCGCGTTGGTTGAGACGCGTGACCTGACCAAACGCTTTGGCGCAAAAATTCTGGCGCTGGATTCTCTAAACGTCACCGTCAATGCCGGCGTCACCGGCCTGGTCGGCTCCAACGGTGCGGGCAAGAGCACTTTGATCAAAATCCTCCTCGGCCTGATTCCAGCTAGCGGCGGCTCCGCCTCTCTCTTCGGCTTCGATGTCGCCACTCAAGGTCCCACGCTCAGGCGGTTCGTCGGCTACATGCCGGAGCATGACTGCCTGCCGCCGGACGTCAGCGCCACCGAGTTTGTTTCGCACATGGCACAAATCAACGGCCTGCCCCGCGCCGCCGCGCGCGAGCGTACCGCCGAAGTTCTGCGCCACGTCGGCCTGTTTGAGGAGCGCTACCGGGCGATCGGCGGTTACTCCACGGGCATGAAACAACGCGTAAATCTCGCCCAAGCCCTGGTCCACGACCCCCGCCTCCTGATGCTTGACGAACCCACCAACGGCCTCGATCCCGCGGGGCGAGACGAGATGCTCGACCTGATCCGCCGCATTGGCAGCGATTTTCAGATGTCGATCCTGATGTCGTCACATCTGCTCGGCGAAATCGAGCGCGTTTGTGACCACCTGGTCGTGATCGATGCCGGCCGCCTGATGCGCTCCGATTCGATTTCGAGCTTCACTGAGCAAGAGCAAGTGTTGGCCCTTGAAGTTGATTCCAAACAAGAAGAACTTGTCGACCGCCTCGCCGCCAAGGGCCTGGAAGCGTCAGTAGACGGACGCTTAATCCTCGTGGCCATAGACGGTTCAGCGCCTTACGACCTGGTTCGAGACGAAATCGTCGACCTCGGTATCGGTCTGCTTCGCCTGGAACAAAGGCGTCACAGTCTAGAAGACCTCTTCCGGGTTGAGAACGAAGAGGGGGCCGGCTCGGATGGCTGAGCAAACGGCGAAGGGCACTGGGCGCATCTATGACCTCGGCTACCGTCCCTACGAGGGCGAGAGGCTAGGCCGTCAATACGCCATACGCTCACTCTTTATTTATAGCCTCCGGGCTGTATTCGGCATTGGCAGATCGATCATGAGCAAGATATTCCCCATTGGACTCGCGGTTATCGCCCTGGTACCGGCCACGGTTCAACTTGCGATCGCAGCAATAGCACCAGCTGACGTCGAATTTATTACCCATGAGGACTACTTCGGCATCGTTTCACTGGTCCTGGTGCTATTCTGCGCATTCGCAGCGCCGGAGATCGTTGGACGGGATCAGAGATTTCGCACAATCACGCTTTACTTCTCTCGGGCGCTATCCCGTGTGGACTATGTTTCGGCCAACCTCGCCGCGCTGGCAGTCGCCCTCTTGTTTATCCTCCTGACGCCGCAAATAATCCTCCTGTTGGGCGGCGCCGTCGCCACTGATGACCTTCTCGGCCACCTGCGGGATGACCTGGACAAAGTGCCCCCGATACTCGGAAGCTCGATTGTCGTAGCACTCTTTATGGCTAGTATCTCGATGGTCCTGGCCTGCTGGACACCGCGGCGAGCCTTTGCCACCGGCGGCGTCCTGGCCTACTTCGTGGTTTTCAGCGTATTGGCCGGCATCCTGGTCGAAACCACAACCGGTGGTGTCCAACAATACGTCCTCCTGATTGGCCCGCTAAGCGTTCTCGAAGGCGCCGTACTTTGGATTTTTGGCGAGGCTCCTGACCATGACTCTGAGCTAGCCATGGCTGGGCTCAACGGAGCCTACTACCTCCTCGCGGTCGGATGCTATATCGCCGTCGCGCTTGGCGTCCTCTACCGCCGCTTTCTGAGGATGTCGGTCTGATGTCAGTAGTCGAAGTTCCTCAAGTGGCGAATGCGGCGCTTAGCCTGGAAGGCGTGTCTCGCTGGTACGGCAACGTTGTCGCCGTCAACGACATCTCTTTTTCGCTAGGACCCGGATTAACCGGCTTGCTTGGTCCCAACGGCGCTGGCAAGTCCACCTTGCTTCACATGCTGGCCGGCGTTCTGAAACCCTCCAGCGGCGAAGCCAAAGTCATGGGACAATCCGCCTGGCGAAATCCGGATATTTACCGCCAGATCGGACTCGTTCCCGAGCGAGAGGCGATCTACCTGTTTCTCACCGGCTTTGAATTTGTCCGCCTCAGCGCCCGGTTGCATAACCTGCCAGATGTTGATGCCGCCGCCAACCGAGCGTTGGATCAAGTCGAGCTAAACGATGTCAAAGACCGAGCCGTCGGTGGCTACTCCAAGGGCATGAAACAGCGCGTCAAGATCGCGGCCGCTATTGTTCACGATCCAGCAATCCTGCTTCTAGATGAGCCGTTCAACGGCGCCGATCCAAGACAGCGGCTGCGAATGATGGACATGCTCAGGCAAATGGCCGACAGCGGCGCAACCATCGTCTTTTCCTCGCACATCCTCGAGGAAGTGGAGCGGCTAGCGTCTAGCGTCCTGGTGATCGTTGCTGGCCGGCTGGCTGCAGCCGGCGATTTCCACGAAATTCGCCAACTGATGACTGATCGTCCTCACTCGCTCATGCTGCGAACCAGCGACAACCGCGGCCTGGCCGCCGCGCTGATTAACCGGCCTTTCGTGAATGGGATTGAAATTCAAGAAGAGTCGATGGCGATCCAGACGTCTGACCTCGGTTCCTTTGTCTCAGAGCTGCCTGGCGTCGCTAAGGACAATGGGGTCAGCCTTTTTGAACTATCACCCACTGACGAATCCCTTGAGAGCGTCTTCTCATACCTGGTGCGTCGTTGACCGCCTTCATCTTTCGCCTAACCCTGCGGCAATTGGTCGGCCGCAAGAGTACCTTGCTGCTGGTCGGCCTTGGCTTGATCCCGCTCCTCGTCGCTGTCGTTTTTCGTCTCAGCGAGCCGGACATTGACCCGGACCGATGGGCCGCCCGTGTACTTTATGTGGGTCTGATCGTCACAGCGATCTTGCCACTCACCGTCCTCCTGCTCGGAACCTCGGTGCTGGGCGACGAGCTCGAAGACGGCACCGCGGTCTATCTTCTGACCAAACCAATGCCTCGCTGGCAGATCCTTCTGCCAAAACTCATGGCCGCCTGGGTGGTTTCGAGCCTCTTGGTTCTGGCCTCTGCGATTCCAAGTGGAGCAATAGCACTGCAAGGTCAAGGAGACTCTTCGCTGGTCCTCGGCTTCTCTGTGGCAATTCTTGCTGGCGCCTTCGCCTACACGGCAGCATTCGTGTTGCTCAGCATAGTGACCACCCGTGCGCTCATCGCTGGCTTGGTCTATGTCTTCCTCTGGGAAGGCGCGATAACTGGGATATTTGAAGGCACGCGATTCCTTAGTATCCGCCACTACACGATCGGATTTGCTGATTGGATCGCCGGGGCGCCCACCCAAACACTCGATGCCTATGTCGGCGGGCTAACCGCCGCCTTCCTGCTGGCCGTGGTCAGCGTCGCCGGCGTCATTTTTGCAAACCGCCGCCTGGAGCAAGCCGAGGTGAGGGAATCCTCTTGACCGCTGCCTCTTAAGGTGCTCCACCCGGGCCTCTGCCGCCACCAGGCAACCCACCAGCGCCGGCGAGAAATCCCAAAGCCTCCGGCACTTTACTGATCGCCGTGGCCACGAAAGTACCATCCTCGTTTTCGCTTCCAATGACGATCACTTTCTGACCCTCCTCAAGACTGCCAACCTCAGCTTGGCTGAGAAGCTGCAAAGTCGTGGCCGGTCCGAGCACGATTGTTTGGCTGCCACCGCGGGTTTCGATCGTGATCGAATTCTCGCTTATCGCTGTAATGACTCCACTTGGATTCTGGCCCAACAAACCTCCTGCTCCGCCGAGACCACCGGCTGAACCGGGAGCCGCGCCCGGCGCAGCGCCCGGTTCAGCGGTGTCGCCGCCGTCACCAGCCGCATTGGCCGCCGCCGACTGCAGAACATCCGTCCCCAGCAGGGTCTGTAGCTGTTGAGCGCTGAGACCGCTCTCGATCGTCTTCGGGTCGCCGCGGCCCACAGCAATTCCGGCGCCGAAAGCAACTCCAAGCGCGAGCCCAAACACCGCCACGCCCGCTGCTACCTTGCGAAAATCAAAAACCATGTCTCTCTCCTAATGGGTTCAGCCTCTGGATCATTCTCATTCGTACCTAAGCGCCTCAATCGGCCGCAGCTTTGCTGCCGGGCGAGCCGGATAAAGCCCAAAGAAAACCCCGATTCCGGCAGCGACAGCAAAAGCCATCAGTACCGATGTCCACGACACCACCGTCTGCACGTCCTCTCCCAACCCCGCGATGTCGCGGCCGTCAATAAAGGTCGCTGCCCCCACGCCGACCAAAATTCCGGCGACTCCACCGATCACCGTCACAGTGAGTGCCTCGGTTAGAAACTGCATCAAGATGTCGCTTTCGCGAGCGCCGACCGCCTTGCGTATGCCGATCTCCCGCGTCCGCTCGGTCACCGAGACCAGCATGATGTTCATGATCCCGATGCCTCCCACCAGCAGCGAAATACCAGCGATGCTGCCCAGCAGTACCGTCATCGTCTCGCTGACCTCATTCACCGCCGCCGCGATGTCCTCCTGGCTTTCGATAATCACGTCGGACTCGACAACTTGATGCTGGTCTCGGAGCAAAAGATCGATCGAGGTCTTCGCCTCGTCGATCTCGCCTTTGTCGGCAACCTGAACCGTGATTTGACTGACAATCGAAGAGTTGCCGGCCCCACGAATCGACTGGATTTGGTTTTGGACCGTGGAAATTGGCAGGAAAATCTGGTCGTCGAGGCTGTTTTCGGAGGTGCCCCCCTTGGCTTCAAGGACGCCAACAACCCGGACAGTGATCACCAGCCGGCCCAAACCCAGGCGAATCTGCTCCCCGAGAGGACTGGTATCAGGGAATAACTGCTCAGCCACGCTGCTGCCAAGAACCGCAACCCTGCTGCGCTGGTCGACGTCGGAAACGGATATGAAGGCACCCTCTGCCACTTGCAGCTCATAAGCTTCTGCATAGTCAGCCGTTACCCCAGCGGCCCTAGTAAAGGTATTCTGGCCGCCACCGCTGACCTGGAGGGGAATCCGGACCTCAGGCGCCACAACCACGGCCTCCGGCAGAAAGGCCAGAATCGCCTCGGCATCCTCCATCGACAGCGTTTGAGCCGAGCCGGCACCACCCGAAACACCGGCCTGAGTGGATGACCCGGGCCGCACAAAAACCAGGTTGGAGCCCAGGCCCTCAATCCGGTCCGTAACCGCCTTTTGCGACCCTTGGCCAACCGCCATCAGAGCGATAACTGCCCCAGCTCCGATGACGATGCCCAGCATGGTCAGCAGAGCCCGCATCTTGTTGGCGATTAGCGCCTCGATCGCGACTTGAACGGCATCCAGGAAGCTCATTTGGACTCGGCCGCTTCGGCCACTTCTGCCAGAGCGCTAGCCGGACTGGCCAGCCGCTCCATTTCCTCCAGGGCCCACCGCGGCGATCCAACCCTGATGTCGTCAACGATCAGGCCGTCACGCATTTGAATAATGCGCCCGGCATGCTCAGCAATCTCCGCTTCGTGAGTCACATAGATAACTGTGATCCCACGATCCCGGTTAAGGGTTTGGAAAATCGACAATATTTCCAGGCTCGTCCGGCTGTCAAGATTGCCGGTCGGCTCATCGGCGAGGATTAGAGATGGACCGGTTATCAGGGCGCGGGCGATGGCGACACGTTGTTGCTCACCGCCGGAGAGCTCTGCCGGCTTGTGGAACAGGCGCTCGCCTAAACCAACCGCCTCGAGCGCCTCCGCCGCCAAGGGCAGGCGGTCACGTATTCCCCGGTAGAGGGCCAATGATAGAACTCACAGAACTGACCAAGGTTTACGAGATGGGAGAGCACCAGGTTGTGGCTCTGAACCGCGTAAATCTGAGTATCGAAGACGGGGAATTTGTCGCGATCATCGGAGCATCCGGTTTGGGGAAATCGACACTGATGAACGTTCTGGGATGCTTGGATCAACCTACTTCTGGGAGTTATGAACTGGACGGCCTCGCCGTGGGTGAGCTTACCGAGGATGATCTGGCTCTGGTGCGCAATCAGGCAATTGGATTCGTCTTCCAAAGCTATAACCTGCTGCCGCGGATGCCGGCGGTGCGACAGGTCGAGCTGCCGTTGGCCTAAGGTGCCTGCAGCCCTCTTCCACCACCGCCGCCAGGAACGCCGACTGGGCCGGGAAACTGCTGCTCTGTCGTTTGCTGCGTCTGAGTTCCGCCGGTCGATGCGGCGATAACCAAGACCTCATCGCCCGGCTCAAGGCCCGAAAGAATTTGAGTCAGCGTGCCGTTCGTCACCGGGCGGACCTCGTCTCCAGCAGGCGTTTTGACGGTCACGACTTGCTGCCGGCCGGCACCGCTGACGGAGCGCGACGGTACGACCGGAGCGTCATCCACCCTCTCAGTCGTCACGAGAATCGACGCGGTCATGCCAGGCGCCGGCAGCGGCACGTCAGTCGCCAAGTCTGCCGTGTTGATCGTCAGGTTGACCGAGAAAGTGACAACGCCCTGCTGCACCGAAGGAGCCGGGCCGATGGCGCTGACTTCCGCGTTATAGGTTCTGCCTGGCATGGCGTCGAAAGTCACCGTTGCGCTCTGACCAACCGCGAGGTTGATAATATCGGACTGATCCACGCTCGACTCGATCTCGACCAAGTCCGGATTCATCACCACGATGACTTCCGCCGTTCCCGAGACACGGTCGCCCACGACCAAGTTGACTTCGCTAACCAAGTCATCAAACGGCGCAACGATCGTCGCCGCTTCGAGATCGCTGGCGGCGTTTTCCACAGCGATCTTCGCTTGTGTAAGCGAAGCCTCCAGCGGCGCGACAACATCTGCTGCCGCTGGACCCATCAGCTCCGCGTATCGCGCGTCGGCCGCGCCCAGTGACGCGCGAGCCGTTTCCAGACTCAGTTGCACACTTTGAATCTCGCCCGCGTCCGGGCCGGCCAGAGTTTCGTCATATTTCTGCTGGGCAACAACCAGCCCCAATTCCGCACTTTCGATCGCGCGCTCCAAGCTCCCGCTGCTGACCCCTTCCAGGTTTTGCGGATTGCTCAAATCGCTCCGTGCTTCTACCAAGGCATCCCTGGCGTTTTTCAGAGCTGTCTGCGCATTAAGAAGTGATTGCTCGGCCGCCGCGATTTCACTCAGCGTGGGCTTGCTGAGCACCTCATCCAGGTTGGCCTCCGCCGTCAAGACCTGGCCTTGGGCAGAGGAGATTGACTGCAGAGCCGATGCGGTGTCACTCGCACTCGCACCTTCAAGCACCGCATCCAGGCGCGCCTGAGCCGAAGCCAGCGAGGCTTCGGCAATCGCCAGCGACTGTTGAAGCTCCGTATCTTCGATCCGCGAGAGTGGTTCACCCGCCGCGACGCTTTCACCAAGGTTGACCAGCACCTCGGTTACCTCGCCGGCACTGCCGAACGTTAGCGCCGCCTGTTGTCCGGCAGCCGCACTACCGCTGGCTGATATCGTGCTGTTCAAGGTCGTTTCAAACGCGGGAATGTAGGTCGCCGCGGTTGGCAAGGGAGCGTTCAGATCCGTTGCCGAGGCGTAGACCTTGTATCCGACAAAGGCCATCGCTAATCCCAGAACGACAAGGGCGATCACTTCCAACGACGAAGGTCCCCGTGAGATAGATCTCCCTTGCAACAACAGGCGACCGCGACCTCCATCGGCAATTGACTGGCTCAAAGTAAAATCCTTCTCAGCGATCCTAGTTCTCGCTCTGGAGGCATTTATCAAGAAACCTTTAAACAACAGCAAAGATCGATAGAACTTTCTGCGGGGCCTGCAGGGAATGGCGGCCGGAAATTAGCGCTCTCTCGCCGGCAATTGAGGACCATCACCCCTGATTTTTAAGACCAAACACCTGCCGGCCTCCCCTGACCTTCGCGCACCGGACGGCTCCGATGTGCGCGTTCTGCTTGACCTCGAAGGCGGCAGTATGGCCCACTTTGAACTTGCCCCTGGCCGCGCTTCCCAGGCCGTCGTCCATCGCACCGTCGCCGAAATTTGGTACATCATCAGCGGTAAGGGAGAAATGTGGCGCCGCCAAGACAACCGCGAGGAAGTCATCGACATTGCACCTGGAACCTGCTTGACGATCCCGCTCGGCACCTCGTTCCAGTTCCGCACCACCAGCCCCGAATCCCTGAGGGCGATAGCGATCACCATGCCACCCTGGCCGGGTGCAACCGAGGCCGATCAAGTCAGAGGCAAGTGGGTTGCCAACCTCAACGACCGCTGAGAGCTGCTCTGCTGGCGCCCCATTAACGCCTGGTAGAAGATGATGTCCATGCGACTTTTGCTGGGCACCAAGATCACCGAAGCTGAGCCCGATTGGCGCCAAGCACTGCCGCGGCGTCCGGTGCTGATCGATCTCGGCGCCGGTGACGGCCGCTTTGCCTATGAACAAGCCAGGCACGATCCGGAAAACCTCTATGTCGCCGTCGACGCTGATAGCGCCACGCTCTCTGAATACGCCTTTAAAGCCGCCCGCAAGCCCTCCCGTGGCGGGATCGGCAACGCGATTTTTGTCGTTGCGGCGGCCGAAGCGCTGCCTGAGGAGCTGGCGGGCATCGCCAGCCTTATCCGGGTCAATTTTCCCTGGGGCAGCCTACTGCGCGGCCTTGTGCTGCCGGAACCCACCATCCTCAAGGCCGTAGCCGGTTTGGCTAGTCCTGACGCACGCTTTGAGTTTGTCATCTGCTACGACCCGATTCATGACCTCGCCGGCCTCGGCGGTGAGCCCCTCAAGCCGCTGGATCAAACCCGAATCGACACCGTCTTGGAGCCGGCTTACGCCGCCGCAGGCCTGCTTCTAAAAGCCCGCCGCAAGCTCGACCTCAAAGAAGCCCTGGCCATTCCTTCGACCTGGGGTAGGCGTCTCGCCTATGGTCACCGCCGGGATGTCTTTTTGATTGAGGGCAGCTTTCAAGTCTGAACCCGCGACCAATCAGGGCCCATCAGCTAACCTTGCATAGAACTAATTGATCACGCCCCGAAATGGAGCCCTTCATGCTGAATGCGCGCAGCCTCCTGTTCGTCCCGGCCAACAGCGAGGCGATGATCGATGAAGCCGCTGCCAGCGCTGCTGACGTGGCCGTCCTCGATTTGGCGAACTCTGTGCCCGTGGACCAGAAAATCGCGGCTCGTTCCACGATTCGCTCCACCATCGAAAAACTCAAGGCAGCGGGCAAGACCGTCCATGTCCGCGTCAGCCATCTCGACTCCGGTTTGACCACGGAAGATTTATCCGCGGCTATCGGGGCCGGTCTCGACGGCATCGTCTATCCCAAGACCGATGCGCCCCACCAAATTCGAGAGCTTGATGTCTTGATCCGTCAGCAAGAGGTTAGCCACGAAGTACGGCCCGGCACCGCCGGCCTGTTCCCGCAGCTTGGCAGCGCCAACGGCCTCCTACGCTGCGAGGAAATCGCGCTCGCCTCAACCCGTATCGCCGGCCTCTCCCTCGACATTGAAGCCTACACGGCCGATGTCGGCATCTTGCCGACCAGCTCCGGGCACGAACTAGACTATGCTCGCAACGTCCTGACTCACTGCTGCGCCGCGCATAAGCTGATGCCGCTCGACGTTGCCTTCTCAGAAGTCAAAGACCTTGCCGGACTCACCGAGGAAGCAATTCGCGCCCGCTCGCTTGGCTTCAAAGGCAAGTACCTGATTCATGCCGACCAAATCGACGCCGTGAACCGCGCATTTGCCCGGACGTCTTAAGGGCCGGCGGGGCGCAAATTAGGCAGCTCGCCGGCTCATGCCGGAAATTAGAAGCGCTCCGCAAACCACTGATAGCGCTCAGGTGAGAGCTCCAGAAGTCCGACCGGGTCGCCAAAGTAGAGGGCAAAGCTGTTGGCGAAGTCCTCAAGCGGGTCATTTTTGGAAAGCCCGCTCCAGACCGCCTCACCGTCATAGGCATATTCCACTCGGGAGTGGTCAATTAGCGCTCCAACCTGGCTGGCCGGCGTGAGAACTTGCCAGCCTGCCATGGCCATGAAGCTCTGCATCTCATCCCCTAGCAGCACGTCGCGTAGTCACCTGCTGGTGCATATCGCAGATTAAAGGCATGGCCGAACTCATGCAGAATCGTCAGCACCGGTTGCCTGGGATACAGCACTACTTCATTCAATCCGTCATTGGTCGTAAAGAAGTTGGCCGCTCCACCGTACGGCTGACTTCCCACTGAAGTAACCCCATCTGTGTTGACGCTAATCTTAATAATTCCCAATGCCGGATTTCCCAGCTCGGCCCTCACGGACGCCGGCAGACTAGCCAGAGCCTGTTGCACGTGGTCACAAGGTCCCAGTTTCCCGACCCAAGAGCTGGACAGAAGCACCGTCCTCTGCTGGCGCGGCTGGAACCACGGCCACTTGCTGTTCAAGTGATTCCTCGGCGGCTAGAACCTCCGGGCTAGCCTCGGTTGCGGTGCCAGACTCGGAAACCGAGCTACCTTCAGCTACGAGGCCACCCTGCGACGGCCATATGCTTTCTACGTAAACCCGCGAGGCGGAGTCAGCGACATAAGTAACGGCCTCGGTGCTCGATGTTTCCGCGACTGAACCAGCGGCCGGCTCTGCCGGTTGAAGTTCCAGGCTCGGCGCCAGTGATGCGGCGACATGCAGGAAAAACAGTGCCGCCAAGCCTGCGACCAAAGTCAGCAGTAGGCGGCCGGGGAATTGAAGCGCTCGCGACTGAGCAAATCGAGCTAGCATGCCAGCATCCTTGCTGCCTGGTCGCGCTTAGGCGCGACTCAAGTATTCGGACCGTCCTGGTCCTCACATACAAAAACGCCGGCCCTTGGCCGGCGTTTCACTTCTGAAATGGCCGTAGGACTGAATTTCTGCGGCGCCTAGCCGCCCTTCCCAATCAGGCTCAAGAATTCAGACCGGGTTCGTGCGTCAGTCTTGAAGCGGCCGAGCATACAACTCGTGCTGGCAAGGCTGTTCTGCTTCTCGGCTCCCCGCATCATCATGCAAAGATGTTGCGCCTCCATCACCACGCCCACTCCCTTTGGCTCCAATATCTCCTCGATCGCAGTGGCGATCTCCGTTGTCAGACGTTCTTGAACCTGGAGCCGGCGAGCGTAAACGTCAGCTATGCGCGCCAACTTGCTCAGCCCCACTATCTTGCCATTTGGCAGATAGGCGATGTGGCAACGGCCAAAAAACGGTAGCAGATGGTGTTCGCAGAGGCTGTAAACCTCTACGTCTCTCACCACCACCATTTCGTCATACTCGGCCGCGAAAAGCGCGCCGCCCAAGACATCTCGCGGGTCGACATCATAACCCTGCGTTAGGAACGATAGGCTGTTGGCTACGCGAGTCGGTGTCTCACGCAGGCCGTCTCGATCCGGGTTCTCACCAAGCTCAGCCAGCAGTGAGCGAACCAACCCGGCCAGGATCGAAGATCCTGCGCCATCACTTTCTGAGTCGAACTCGGCTTCACTTTCCATCATTTGATTCTAACCCGTTAAACCCGAGATTGACTGCTCCCCTACCAGCGTTCCTGATGGACCAACTCCTCCAGAGCTAGCCGTTTGCGGCTTTCTCTCGGTGCCTCATTCGGCGCCGGATAGCCAAACGCAACGGCGATAGCCACGCCGAAGTTTTCGGGAATTCCAAGCGTATCCCGGCTTAGCTCCTCGTCTTGTAACCCGATCGGGCAATTTATGATCCCTTCACTCCAGGCCGCTAGCATCATGTTCTGCGCCACCCGGCCGGCATCAAAAGCGCTAGCCCCCTGTTCCAGAGCCACCACCACACAAAGCGGCGCTGTGCGCAAAGGTTCCCCTCCGCGTCCTCCAGTCGCCAGCTTTCGCCTCGTATCCGGATCACGCACGACGATGAGACGGCATGGCTGTGAATTGCTGGAGCTCCCGGCCATTCGCCCAGCCTGCAATATGCGGTTAACCGCGTCCTCTTCCAAGTTGCGAGAATCATAGTTGCGCCGATCGCGCTTGGTCACAATGGTCTTGTAAGCGTCCATCTAGCCCATTCCTTGTCTCTGCTGATCAGGAGCCTGTACTGTTCGAATCAAAATACTGCATTCGGAGGCCTCATGACCGAACTCTCTCAAGATGCTCAGAAACTGATCGATGAAAAGCATCTCGCCCACGTCGTCACCCTGATGAAGGACGGCTCGCCTCAGGTGTCACCCGTGTGGGTTGATCACGACGGCACTCATATCTTGGTCAACACCGCGGAAGGCCGTCAAAAACCGCGCAACCTTAGACGGGACGCCCGCGTCGCCGTTTCCATCGTTGACCATGAGAACAGCTTTCGTTACCTGCTCGTACGCGGCAAAGTCACTGAGATCACTACAGACGGGGCCTGGGATCACATCCACAAGCTAAACCTCAAGTACACCGGCTCAAGCGACTATCCAAAGCACGAGGGTCAGGTGCGCCTCGTGATAAAGATTCTGCCGGAGCACGAATTCTTCAGTATCTCAGGATAGAATCCACCCCCAGCGACCAACCACCATTTCAGAAAGTCGTCTTTGGCAGGCCGACAATGCGCCCCAGAGCCTTCCGCTAGCCGGGCTCACGAGAATGGTAGAATTCAGTCTAAGCGGCCAAGGTGTTGTGGTGGCATTCGTCCCTCCCACGGATGAGGCGGGGGTTCAATTCCCCCTGGCCGCTCCAGTCTTTTGCTTCGGTTTTGTATCTAAAAGAGGCCCGTGACAGGGCCTCTCTAGGGTTCTGACCGCCTATCTGACCGCCTAACCGTGAAAAAGCTTATCCATGACGCTTACAGCTTGCTCCTGGGCGCCCTCGATCACGTGAGCGTAAATGCGCAATGTAGTCGAGATGTCGCTGTGGCCGAGCAGCTCCGAAACCACCTTGACCGGGACACCCTGAGAGAGCAGAACGGTCGCCGCGGTGTGTCTCAAATCGTGAAATCTCATTCGTGGTAGGCCTGCCTTGTCAAGTAACGGATGCAGCCCGCGGCTTAGGACGTGGCTATTGTCTAGGGGCTTGCCGAGCGCGTTTGTGAATGCGAGCCCGTATTCTTTCCACGCGGCGCCGGCAAGTTGGCGCTGACTGGGTTGATTAAGTCGATGGGTTTCTAGGGCCTCGCAAGCGGTTGCCGATAGCCAAACTGTGCGGCGTGACTTCTGAGTCTTCGGCTGGCCAAACAGAGGCTCGCCACCTCTCACTGTGGTCAACGTGCGGCTCACCTGAACCCGTTGGCGCTCGGTGTCTATGTCGCTCCACCGCAAAGCTTGGAGCTCGCCGAGTCGAAGACCTGACGTTAGTGCGAGGACAAAGAACGCCTCAAGGGGATGACCTCTCGCGGCCTCGAGAAGCTGACGGGCATCCTCCGGGCCCAGGTGTCTTTGCTCGCCAGTGCTGCGCCGCGGCGGCGTGACGAGCGATGCGACATTTCGCCCAACAAGGCCCAGGCGCTCGGCATCACGCAAGGCGACATGGAGAACGCCATGACAATGCGCCACGGTGGTTGCACTGACTCGCCTTCCAATGGAGGCATAGGCTGCTCGCAAATCGGCCGGCTGAAGCTTGGAAAGGACGCGCCTTCCGAGTGCTGGCCCAAGATGTAGACGGCAAAGTGTGTTGTAGCGGCGCCACGTTTCCGGCCGTAAATCGCCCTGCTTGCCCTCTAGCCAGCTCGACAAGTACGCGCCAACCAAGAGTTTGTCACCTAGCAACGGGAGATTATCGTCCTGGCGCTTCTGGGCGTCCCGGAGCTTTTTGGAGACCTCAATGCGAGTCTTGCCGAATAGTGACCGGCGCCGCCGTTTTCCCGTGCTGGGCAGCGTTAGAGTGGCCTCCCAGCGGCCGTCTGCACGGAGACGGATGCTGCCTTCGCCCTTACCTCTCCGAGTCATCGTTAGCCTCCCTTTTTAATCATGGCAAGACGTGCCGCTATGTCATCTACATAGACCCCTCTAGGGGCCATTTTCCGGAGCCAGGAGTGAACAGGGCCCATTAACTCTGCGCCATATTTGATGTGTATAATCTCCGGATCTAGGATGTCTTCGTAAGTAAGTTGGGTGTCGGCTGTCTTTGGCTGGTAAGGGAAGGATTTCTCGCCAGACTGCGGCGGCCAAGTGCCACGAAACTCTTGGTGGACGCGAGCGTATGTTTCGTCGTCACGCCATAGAGCCCACCCCAAATATGCCTCCAAAGTCCGGCGGTCGGTCTCAGAAGCCCGCTCTGGCCTGCGCTCCCAAAACGCGAGGTCGACCGCCATCCACATACGGCTTTGGGGGCTGGCGTCGGGGGCAGCCTGCGTAACACGCCAAAACCAAAGCATGACCGGCAACAAAGGCCGTTTCAAACGATCTCCGATTGGGTTTAGTTCCCTTGCCAGATCGAAAAAGGCAGAGCTTGCTTCCCATGGTAAGGATCCGTCATCACTGAACGACTCGGGCCAGGTGACCACCTCTAGCCATCGACGTTCAGGGTTTGGTATCCGGGCCTCTCGGATGATGTCACTGACCGCACGAAGGCTGGGAGTCTTCTTACCCTTATACCCTTCCAGTCCCTCGGCGATCTTTGCTTGAATTAGCCGGCGCATAACCACGGCTCCCATCTGGCTATGGTTAACTGCGTTCACCTCAATCGTCCTACGGATTTGTGGATCGATTCTTGCTGGCATTTGCCTACAAATCCTCCCTAGCTGCTATGTCCTTGGATTTTACTTCCATAGCATTGCCATTCTGGCGCTTGACGACTGCCATACCAGGATTGATTCTACATCTCAGCAGAGGGCTGTCAAGGGATGGCAACCGCAAGAGGAGGCACCAAATGGTAACCGAGACCACACGGCTAGCTTATCGAAGGATGGAAGCTGCAAAGGCCATCGATGTCAGCACCGACACCCTGGACAGATTGATTCAACGCGGAGAGATCAAGTCTTTCAAGATCGGCGCCGCCATCTGCATCAGCGCTGACGAGCTCACACGTTTCATCAGAGAGCGCGAAGCGGCCGGCGGCGGCTAGCGCGAAGTGACGACCGCTGCCCATCATCCCAACTTCGTAGAACGCGACGAGATCTTGCGCCTACATCCAGGGCCGTGGAAAAAGAGCGGCGCCTGGCAGATGGCCTTCTGCCCAGTTCTAGCGCACGGCGACGGCCAGAAGCATGGCGGCAGGGGTGGCGAGTCCCTCGGGCTCTCAGACAAGGGCGTGCTCTCCTGCTTTGCTGGCTGTGCCTTTCGTGATGTCATGGCAGCGCTGCGGGCGGGTGATCAGGCGATTCGATGACACCTTTGGGCGCTAAGCCGACGAACTGGTATGGCGAGACGATCTCGGGCTGGTATGGATATCAAGATGAAGCTGGCTCGGTTCGGTTTGACGTTGCGCGAACGCCCAGCAAAGAGTTTCCTGTCTATCACCCGGAAGGCACGAAATGGGCCAAGGGGTACGGCGGTCGGCGAATCCTCTACCGACTCCCCGAACTATTAGAGGCAGATCCAGCCGAGCCGGTTCTCTTATGCGAGGGCGAGAAGGACGCTGACCGGGCCCGGGCCGAAGGGTTCACCGCCACCACTACGCCAGGCGGCGCCTGGGCGGCTGATCATTGCGACCTCGGGCCGCTCGTTAATAGAACTGTCGCGATCCTCCCAGACAACGACGAAGGGGGTGAAAACTATAGCTCTACGTTAACGGGCCTACTCGTTGGCAAGGCCGCCTCGATCAAGGTCATTGACCTAACCGGCGTTCCGCCAAAAGGCGACGTTAGTGATTGGTTCGACGCCGGGCATGGCTCTGAGGAACTGAAGCAGTTGATCGGGCAACAAACGCCGGTAACACCCGTTTCTCCTCCGCAGCCTTCCACCTCGCAATCAACTACGTTGCTATTCCGGACGCCGCGACAAATCGCCCAACTCACACCCGAAACCCCAGACGCGGTGGTCGCAGGCATCCTTGTAAGAGGCGCAATGACGGAAGTCAGCGCCAAAATCAAGACCGGCAAGACGACCTTCATGGGGCACTTAATCGCTGCTGTTCGCTCTGGGCACGACTTCTTAGGCTTGAAAACAAAACGCACAGCTTTTGTTGTGCTTACTGAGGAGCGAATTCAAACAATGCGAGCGGCCCTAGGGCGCGTCGGCCTTCTAGATGCGGACGATGTCCACATTCTCTCTCTGTACGACGCTGGCAAGCTCCCATGGCCCGACATAGTTGCCGAGGCGGAGAAATATGCCAAGGAGGTTGGCGCCGGCGTTATCGTCGTGGATACGCTTACTCGCTGGGCGCGCATTCCAAGCGATGATGAGAACAGCTCTGGCGCCGCGGCTGAAGCTATTGAGCCCTTGGAGGCGGCAGCTGCTCATGGGTTCGCAATCCTTGTTATCCGTCACGACCGAAAAAGCGGAGGTGAGCTAGGAGACAGCGCTCGCGGGTCGTCAGCATTCGGTGGTGCTGCCGACATCATCCTCAACCTTCGCAGAGCGAATACCGAAGGCCATGAAAGTCGCCGGATATTACTAGGCGTCGGGCGCTTTGATGACGTTCCGTCTCAACTGACTATCGAGCTTCAAGCCGGCCGCTACGTAGTTCTTGGCGACACTGCCGCCATAGAACGTGACGAAACAAAGAGCCGACTCCTGGACGTTTTGCCAGGTGTAAGCGGAGACCCTATTCGAGAGGATGATGTTCTTGCGCGGCTTGGCACTGAAGCAAAGAGATCAACTGTTCGGCGCGCCCTCAATGACCTGGTCGCGAATGCGTCCGTTGAACGAGTCTCCGGACTTGGGACGCGAGGCACTGCGAAAGGCTATCGCTTAGGCTCCCGTTACTCTACTGACCAGCCTATAGAGATGGACCCTGGTCAGAAGACTAACTCTCACGTTCCTGAAAGTAACGTGGATTACTTTAGTGACCAGCCCCATACCCCTGGTCAGAAACATAGTCCCCTACTCAACGGAAACTCTACTGACCAGCCCCCATTTCCTATAGGTGGTCAGTTGGGTAAGAACGACCTTTGCACAGAGCTTGGGTGTGAACGTCCCGGTACTCACGCCAATCCAACCGATGGTGAGCTCGTTTGTCTGTATCACTTCACGCGGATGACCGCTGAGGTTGCGTCGTGAACCGCCAGGAGAGGCGCCGGGCGGGCAAAGCCGACAAGGGCCTCACAGAGAAGCTACGCGCTGAGCTACCCGGTATTCTCGGCTGGGCTGTGCGTGGGTGCCTTGAATGGCAACGGCGTGGCCTCGAGCCGCCGGCCTCTATACAAGCAGCGACCGACGACTATCGCACTGAGAGCGATCCTTTAGCGGGCTTCCTCGCTGAGTACTGCGTTCTTGGTGACGGGCTGGCATCACCAGCCAACCCGCTGTACAAGGCCTACGCCCGGTGGGCGGCTGATCAAGGTTATCGCGACCGCGAATTGCTCACGAGCACGGCATTTGGGCGGCTGGCGGGGAGTCGTTTCGACAGTGGCCGGAGCCGCGCCGGGAAGGTTTATTACGGCCTAGGTCTCTTAAATGCACAGCAAAGTGATCTAAAGGTGACGGGTTTCACGTCTGACGACCCGTCACTTCCACTAAACCTTCCTATGTATTCACCTACGCGAGATTTGTTAGAAAACTCGTCACAACCCGTCACACCCGTCACAGAGGAAAACGAGCTCTGCACTCAGGCCAATTGCGACCTTCCGGGCACCCACGCCGAGCCAACTACTGGCGAACTTGTTTGCCTTGCCCACTTCCAGAAATTGGCTTCAGAGGTGACGTCGTGAACCGTGAAAATCGGTGGCTCATGATGAGGGGGAAGGGGCCCTCGGATACTTCTCAGATATGGAAACGAACACCGCTACCCTACCACTCCTCGCACGCGGTCAGGTTTCAACCAAGGGGGGTTCAGCCTTAATGGGTTCTCGCGGACCTTCGCCAAAGCCCACAGCACTAAAGGCCTTGCATGGCACCGCTCGTCGCGACCGGAGCAATCCAAGCGAGCCTCAGCCGCAGGTCACCGCCGTTTCTTGTCCCGCGTTCCTAGACTCCGCGGCGAAGGCAGAGTGGCGCCGGCTCATCCCGCACCTGGTCAAGTTGAAACTCATGAGCGATCTAGACCGGGGCCTCCTCGCTGCCTATTGCGCGGCCTGGAGTCGCTGGCGGAAGGCGGAGCTTGCGATCCAGAAGTTCGGTGAGGTCTTAGCGACGCCAAGCGGGTATATGCAGAAGAACCCTCACGTGACGATTGCCAACGAATCAATCAGAACGCTCGAGAAACTGGCGGGGCACTTCGGTCTGTCGCCATCCACAAGGACGCGGGTTAGCGCCACACCAGAGGAGCAGGAGGACGATCCATTCGATGAATGGGAGCAGCGAAGGAGGTCGAGGTGATAAGGGCCATGATCGAACCGCTAACCGAAACCCCACCGCCGCCGGACTTCATCGGTAACCGAGATGCGGAGTGGGTGCGCGACTGGCACACACTCGCCGGAAAGCTCGTCGCATCGCGCACCTTGGCCGAGCTGGACCTAGTAATGCTCTGCCTGCTTATCGACGCTTGGCAGATCTACAGCCGCGGCCTTCGAGACATCGCCCGTTATCCAGAGCCAGAAGGCCTAAGGGAATCAATCGAAGAATGGCGGCTTCACGCTCGCCAAGCCGCCAGTGAGTTTTTTCTTATACCTGAATCGCGAATCAATTTAGGAATCGTGGCCGACGCCGGCGGAGACAGCGAGTTATCGGCCCTTTTTCGAGAGAACAACGACGAATCAATCACGCAATAGCGGGCCGTAGGCCCGCCCAGTCAAGGGAGGAAAGACGATGGCAGCCACAGCGATTCAGGAAATTAGCAAAAACGCGAAAGTCGACTACTGGCAGAACGATCATCCCTACGAGGTGGTTCGCATCGAGCCGTGAATTCCTGGACGAAATTGACTCATGATTATTCCTCGAGCATTTGAGGGCACATGGCTTGAGCCAGAGGAGCCTGCCTGGCGACCTGGAGACCCTTTCCCTGCGCCGTGGATACGTGAGGAATCGGAGAGATGGTTAAGAAACTAATCAGCGAGAGCACCTCGCCAAGTTGAAGATGGTGACTGTTTTTGGTACGCCGAAAGCCCATAACTGGACAACTTACGCTCTGTTTAGAGTGAGTCTACAGCTGTGAATCGCCCGCCGCTTAGTAGCGTAGGCTTGGAAGGCAGATCGCACCGTGCGCTGTAGCAGCGTATCTAGGACCGTGAGCGAGAGCTGTCCAGTTATGGTGTGAAAGTTCTTGGGATTTTCTCCTACGCGATGCGGCGCCGTCCGGCGACCATGCTAAGAAGCCATGCAGTCAACGAAACCCTTGCCGACCCGCAGTTTGTCCGCGCCAATCCCAGGCTATCAATGCCTTAATCTCCACGGTCGGGACCTAAACTGTCCAAATTCTTACGGCCCTCGACCTGAACAGCGATGGCGCTGAGATTGACGAAGAGGACCGCCAATAGGCCACAGCAAGTCAGATTCGTGGTCGTGTATGAGGCGGGAAAGGATGGTTTGCCGGAAGGAGGCTCGAACCCCCAAGGCCTCGCGGGCGGCGGATTTTAAGTCCGCAGACGATAGGTTACTGACGTGTACTACCGTCCGCCCACGATGCGATTTGGTAGGCTTTCGGCCGCCTACGTCCTGCGTCGGTTGAGGTTGTCCGTCCCGGTTGCTGTCTAATTTGCTGTCATTGCTCAATGCCGATGGCCCGCTACCGCTTGCCACCCACTTCATTCGGAGCGTCGCAAGTAGGTCGTTGTCGTTGCGACATTGCCTAGTATCAGCTGATCTCGTTCAGAAAGATGCCGTACACGACAATGATGAGAAGGCGGGGACGATACGGAGTCCCAATGCAGACGTACGGGTCGATCATCCCAGGCGGTCCAACCCTGGCTCGTCTCCTCCCAGAGGGAGCGCAGGAAGGCAGGGAGGAGCCACGACTATCACGTGAGGCGAAGGCGCGCCTCAGGGCTGTTGAGTGGCACAAGGATCACGGCGAGAAGGTGAGTCTGACGGCAAGACGCTTTGGACGCAGCCGCTCAACCCTTTACTAGTGGCTAGAGTGCTACCGGCTCCGGGGTCCGCGGGGTCTGGAAGACCGCAGCCATAGGCCACACCAGGTCCGCAAGCCGACTTGGAGCCTAGAGTTCGAAGCAGCGGTGCTACGCCTGCGCCAAGACAATCCCGTCTGGGGCAAAGACAAGCTACAGCCGATCCTCAGACGCGAAGGGGTCACTATCTCGGTCTCGATTGTGGGCCGCATCCTTAGCCGGCTCAGACGCCAAGGCAAACTGGGGCCTGCGAGTCTGAAGGACCCTTGCATCGTCTCTCGGCCTCAGGTGCGGCCCTATGCCGTGCGTGAGCCCAAAGACTACGTCGTCAAGGCGCCGGGAGATCTGGTTCGGTGGACAGCGCCGACGTGCGCTGGACCGGTATTACCTGGCGCGTGATATTGTCAGCCGCTGGGACGTCTTGGGTGTCTACGGCCGCGCTACCGCCGGCACGGCGCGCGACTTCCTCGATACGGTCATCGAGCGTATGCCGGGTCCGGTGAAGGCGATCCAGGTGGACGGTGGCTCTGAGTTCAGGGCCGAGTTTGAGGCCGCCTGTGAGCAGAAGGGGCTGCGGCTTTTTGTGCTGCCACCATGCTCCCCCAGGCTCAACGGCTGCGTGGAACGAGCCCAGCGCACCCACAAAGAGGAGTTTACCAGTTGGTTGACCCACCCGACTCGCTCAGCCAACTGAGAACCCAGCTGCTCCAACAGGAGCAGCGTTACAATACTTACCGGCCCCATCAGGCCCTTGGCCATCTAACGCCGCAAGAGTGGCTGCTAGCATTCACCGAGAGGAAGTAAGTGTCCGGCATCTACTGGACGAGTACAAGCACTTGCGCCTTCCAAACCGTCGCCCTACACTAATTGCATTAGCACTCGCTTTAGCCGAGTGCTAAACTACGATAAAGCCTGAATTTATCCCCACGAGGAGGTCAGAATAGCTTCGAGACTAATCCCTCTTGCCGACAAGCTTGTTCTTAGGCCGATTGTCCAGGAGGAAGTCCTCTCCAGCGGAATCGTCATTCCAGACACCGCCAAAGAAAAGCCTAACCAGAGCGAAATCATCGCCGTGGGTCCAGGAAAGCGCGACGAGGACGGCAAAGTGATCATCCCGGAGGTCGTGATTGGTGACCGAGTGCTTTACGCCAAGTACACCGGCCAAGAGATCAAGGTAGAAAATGAAGAGCTAATCGTTCTAGCGGAGAAAGATATCCTCTGCAAGGTCGAAGTCTAAGTCCGCCCGCGTTAGGAGGGTCTATTGGCAAAACAAATCGTTTTTGATGAAGAGGCGCGTCGCTCACCGAAGGGTGAATCGTGAGTAATCACACAGGCCTTCAGTACGAAGGATACATTCAAGAAACAGGGTTCGGGATAAGTGAACTAGTACCGAGCGCCAACGAAACCATGGAAGACATTGTGTCGGCTTTAAAGGCTGCTGCAGAACGCCTCAAGCTTCACGTCCTTATTTGGGTGGATGAAGACAGGATTCTGCTTGCGTGTCCGCCTCCTGCCTTTGCCGGCATGCAGAGAAGTTAGTAATCCTCAACGCGCCACCACACCTAAAGCCGAAAGGAGAAGAGGGCCTCCACGAGATGGCCCGCAGGATACGTTTTCGAAGCTGACGATTCGCGAGGCGTTCTGCGGACCTCTAGGAACCGGCAGGTTTTGCAACGATTTGGAAAATGAGGCTGGTTGCACTAAGACTTCGGCGCCAGACGACTTTCTTGCCTTGGCTCGATGCAGCAAGGGATGTCCGTCTCTTAATCGCTCGTTGAGAATCATCCTCGCTCAGGTCGATGGCTCCCCAATCGCCAACTTTAAGGGAACCTAAATATTCCAAGTACTCAGTGAGATCCTGGAGGTTAGTATGCCTTCGCGTAAGATGACTAACTTCTGCATCAGACAGCTTCCTAAAATTTGGCATTGAAGTATCCCTCCAAGCTAATTCGTGGGTGCTCCACAGGAGCCCTATTGGATGCTAATCATAGGCCAAATTAGACGTCAAGCGTATACTCATTTTACTCCTGCTCTTTATTTCGACTATATTGTTATCGTAAGGGAATATGCATTAGGCAGCAAGTGGGAAGCTCTCGCCGTGACAATGCATGATGCCCGCTCGTGGCACGAGACGCATAACGCCTAATGGCCCCTCCAGATTCCAAGTCAGGACCGAAACTGAAACAGCCGGTGGGGATCCAAGAGATCGGTCGGCGGCTGGCATTTGGGCCCCCGGGATACTTCCTAGGCTCGCTATCTGAGTGCGGGTGTTGGCCCGTAAAGAACATTCGCTAGCATCTGACCGCCACTGGTTTCTTCGAACCTCGTCAGACCGTTTGACTTGGAATCTTGAACCAACCTCTCAAACCATCCAAGATATTGTCAGCAGAGTACGAGTCTTAGTCTTCGCTAACTGCATTCGCCAATGAGCTAAAAGAGAGATTCTTTGGTAGACTAATTCGAACCGTATATAGCCAATTGCAAAGACCGCTACCTATTTGAGCAAGTTGAACTATATGCAGCAGACACGGAGAGTATTCGCTATGGAGCACCTTCTACCTTCTGAAGACACAGCCCGAGATCGACTATGTGTAGCGCTCGACTTGGCGGGAAGAGCTGACATTTCTCGGTGTATTTCAGAACTCGCAGATTTAGTCGGTTATTTTAAGGTAAATTCTGCATTTGCTCTGTACGGTCGTAGCCTGATCGAAGAAATATCCGAAGCTGGGGCCAAAGTTTTTCTCGATTTGAAACTCCATGACATTCCACATGCTGTATCTGGATATGCAGATGCAGTCACTCGATTGGGAGTCGATTTAGTAACGGTTCACATCGCTGGCGGTACCCACATGCTTAAAGAACTTGTCAGAACAGCAGATGACACAGCTAAAGAACTTGGAGTCAAGCGACCATTATTCATCGGTGTCACAGTCCTGACTAGTGTTGACAAGAGTATTCTCAACTCTGAGATGAACATCAGGGGCGATGTTCGTCAGGAGGTGGCAAGAAGAGCCTTCTTAGCCGCGAAATCAGGACTCGATGGCATCGTCTGCTCTGCCGAAGACTTACATTTCGTGAAGGGTGACCTACCCGAGGACTTCTTCTATGTAACACCGGGGATACGTGGTCTCAATGAGGAATCTCAAGACCATAAACGAGTTCTCTCCTACGGGGAATCGGTTCAGGCAGGAGCAAGCTTGCTAGTTGTGGGCCGGGCGATCGTATCTGCTCCAGCCAGACGCGATGCGGCTTCCAAAATCCTGAGTGAAATGACAGTGGAGGTCTGAGTTGGACTTCTCTCGCAAACCAGTCATTGGCTGCATCCACCTTCTGCCGACTCCAGGCTCTCCAGAATACGATGGTGACATGGCAAGGGTGTCCAATCTTGCACTCGAGGAAGCCGCCATTCTCAGAAGGTGCGGCGTCGACGCGCTCATTGTTGAGAACTTCCGGGACGGACCCTTCTTTCCAGAAGCTGTTCCAGTAGAGACGGTCGCCGCTATTTCAGGTGTCGCCCGCGAGATCGTGATGACAGGGGACGTACCCGTAGGTATAGCCGTTCTTCGCAATGACGCCGAAGCCGCGATAGCGATAGCAACGGCAGTAGGCGCACAGTTCGTTCGTATAAACGTGCATATAGGCGCCGTGCTCGCGGAGCAAGGAATCGTTCAGGGCCGAAGTTTCGCGAGTATGCGATTACGGGCTAATCTACGCTCAAATGTTGCGATTTGGGCTGATGCGCGGGTCAAGCACTCCTTCCCTTTCGTATATTCGAGTATCTCACAGGAGATTCGTGATCTAAACGGAAGAGCAGACGCAATTCAGCCCTGCGGTCCGCACTGGGCGCCTCTAAAGGCATCGCACTGAATGAAGACGCCGGCATTGCGTTAAAGGCACTGCTGGAGGCCCCCTTAGCTCGTCAGGCCCTTGTACGCCGCCACGTCGAACTCCTCCACAATCGGGGAAGAATGGCTGCCGGCAGTCCTGATTCTTTTAGAGGCTGAAGAGAAGCAGGCAGAGGCGGAGCGGCTGGACGCAGAGGGCTCGCTATGACTGCTAGTCAACCCACCGAGACTTTCATCGTTCACGTACAGGACACTGAGACTATGCAGCTCCTCCAGTACCAGGTCGACTTCGGCGCGGCTACCGCAATTCGGGAATTATGCCGGGCATTGCAGGGTGTAGGCCGGGCTCAAGCCTCCGATGTGGGTGAGGCTCCCGTGACCACTCAGGAGCTTCTCCAGCTCCACGTTGAGGCTCTCCTGACGGTCCCCGAAGAATGGCTGGAATCGGCGCTGATCCAACTGGAGTCATGGGCCAAGATCGCCGGCGACTACCAGCCAGACACGGGCTAAGGCCAGGCGTATAGTCGAAGGAATGACCGCGGGCGAAAACAAGACAGGCCTAATGAGACAAAATGGACACGCCAAAGGAGTTCCCAGAAGAGCTGCTGCCATATCTGGAGCAGTTGGCGTCTGAGGACCGAGAGCGCCTGCTCGCAGAATTCGAGCGCGACATTCACGTAGAAGAGGCAAGGGCTCTAACGGGCGACAAGCTGGCGAACGAACTAGAGCGGCTGATAGCTATGGTGAAACTGCTCTCGCTCTTGAAGAAGCAAGAGGGCCCGGAAGCGCTCCGGTTGTTTAGTGATCGCGTCGGACTTTTACCGGGGCAGCTTGAGGCTCGGCTTAATGACCTCGACGACATTGAGCATATATGGGATGCGCAATAGGGCCCCCAGGGGACCTCGAAAACCTTAGAGCAAACGGCCTTGGAACCGCTGGCGAACCACTTTCCGGCTATTTATGAATTCCAAATGTTTTTAGAAAAGGTTTGCAGTGCCCACTTTCGCCACCTTTTGACCGCCTATCTGACCGCCAGACGCAGCGGAACTATGCGGTCTCTAGCGGCCTAGATGGTAGAATCTGAATCTAGATGCGGCCCTTAGCGGTTTTGAGCGGAGCCTTAGAGGAAGTTCAATTCCCCCTGGCCGCTCCAGATTTTGCCCAACCGCGCTGATCTTAGGCACGGTCTAGCCATTCCAACATCGCGTCGGATCTTGGCGCGGCCTGGCTCTACCAGCCAGCGAGGACGCGCAACCGATCATGACCACAGATAACGAAGACGAGGACGATTCCCAACAGCAAGAACCGCTCAGCGCTGACGGCGAAGAACCCGGCGCGTTAGAACCGCTTGAGCCGGCCAAGCTCCGCCCGGGCGGGCCGGTCGCACGTCGAATTTATACCTCCGGCCGTCCGGAACTCGACCAACTCGTGGCCGAAATCTTGCGCGAACTCGAAACCGGCGCTGCCCCGACCGAGGCAGCACCGATCAGCACCGCGACCCTTGAGTTGGCGCGGGAGATGCTAACCTCCTCTCTTCGACTCGTTTTGCAGCACGCCACCCGGGCAGAAATAAAACTTGTCAACGCCGCCCTCAAGGAGTTCGCCTACTCCTTCCGAGTCTTTGCCCCCTACCGCGACCTGCCCAAGGTCAGCATCTTCGGCTCGGCCCGAGTCGCTCCCGGCGAGCCGGCCTACCTCGCGGCTCGTGATTTCGCCATTGCCATCGCTGCCAAGGGTTGGATGGTTATAACCGGCGCCGGTCCCGGGATCATGGCCGCCGGCCACGAGGGCGCCGGTGCCAGTCAAAGCTTCGGCGCCAACATTCAGCTGCCAGCCCTCAACCCGGCTAACGCCTACATCGCCAAAGACGACAAACTGATCAACTTTAAATACTTCTTCACGCGCAAAGTTACTTTCCTCAAGGAATCCAGCGCCTTCGTCCTTCTGCCCGGAGGATGGGGAACCCTGGACGAAACGTTTGAGCTGCTGACCCTGATGCAAACCGGCAAAAGCGACCTCCACCCGGTCGTACTCCTCGAACCGGAGGGCAGCAGCTACTGGCACCGCTGGCTGGAATTCCTACGTGAGGAAGTCCTTCAGCGCGGCTTCATTCTTGAGAGCGATCTCTCGCTGTTGTGCATCGCCAATAACGCTGAAGAGGCAGTCGACGAAGTAGAGGCCTTCTACCGCAATTATCAATCCGCTCGCTTCGTCGGTGACCACTTGGTTCTGCGGCTCAAGCAGGCTCCCAGCCCCGCGGCGCTAAGGCGCCTTAATCGTGAATTTACCGACCTCCTGGAGGAGGGTTCTTTTGAAGTAATAGAGCCGACGGCGCCCGAAAAACGCGACCAGGATTCACTCGACAGTGAACGCCTGGCCTTCTTTCCCAAGCACGCCTACGGCCGGCTGCGCGAACTAATCGATGTCTTGAACGACCTGACTGAGTAAAAGCCTCAGCCAATCTAACCCTCAGTCAAGCTCAAGTTGCCCAGTTTTTCTAGGGTTCTAACCAGGGCCTGAGTGCCCTCTTCACCGCGGCCTTCCGCCTCCAACCCCGCGAATAGCTGGTGCACCAGCGACGTGCCCGGCAAAGGCTGCGTGCTCTCGCGTGCCACCTCTAGTGCCAGCCTGAGGTCTTTTTGTTGATGCTGAACTTTGAACCCCGGCCGGAAGTCACCCTCCAGCATGCGTGGCGCCAGATTCGTCAGCTGCCAGGATGCCGCGGCACCATTCTCGACCGCCTCCAGCATCGTCCCAGGAGCAACGCCGGCCTTCTTCGCCAGCATTAATGCCTCGCAGACAGCCAGATTGGTCACCGACACCAGCACCTGATTGCAAAGTTTGACCGTCTGACCCGAACCAGAAGGCCCGCAATAGGTAATCGTCTTACCCAACACCTCAAAAAGCTCGCGGCAACGCTCGAACACTTCCTGCTTGCCGCCGACCATGATTGTCAAGGTCGCGTTGATCGCTCCCGCCTCGCCGCCGGAGATCGGCGCGTCCAACATCTCGATACCCTGGGCCGCGTATCGCTCCGCAACCGACTGCGTAACCGCAGGCGAAATCGTCGACATGTCGATGTGAATCAATCCGGGCGCGGCGCCCTCGGCGATCCCCCCGTCACCCAAGGCAACCTGCTCTACGTCGGGCGAATCGCCAACCACCGTGAACACCACTTTGCTCTGCCGAGCCACATCGGCGGCAGACTCGCCTTCGCGAGCGCCTTCCTCGACCAGCGCATCAATCCCAGGCCGGCTGCGATTCCAAACCGTCAACTCATGCCCAGCCTTCAGCAAGTGCGTGGCCATCGGCCTGCCCATGATCCCCAACCCAACGAATCCCAATCTCATCGCCGGCCTCACCTTTCATCGCTAATCGCAATTTTCTGAACAGAGATCAACTCCAGGCGCCGTCGCAGCCTTCGTGAAAAACTTCAGTTGATAAGCTCTCACAAGCACCCCTTTTACTGGGGTCTGGGTGTCCCCAGCTTTGGAAGTCCCCCAGTTCTAAAGCCAGCCCCGGCTTTCAAAGCCAACGCCCCGCAACCCCCTTTAGCGGGGTCTGGGGTGTCCCCAGCTTTAGAAGTCAATAGGTTCGCCAAAGCCACTGCTTTTCGAATGCGACTTTTGCCCAATGCCAAATGATACTCGGCTGCCTTAGCTTGATGCGGCGCTCAGCGGCAAGAAAGTTTCCTTGCGCCAGGGCCGCGGCCCCAGCCCCAACCTCAAGGAAGCATTTGCCCTCACCATCGTACGGGTCCGGCGCTGGGCCCCCTCGAATCCGGAAGGCAATCTGCCTCGACGCCGCTTTTGCCTGATTCTCGGCGAAAACGCCTGCCTTTGGCAGCTTGAGCCCATCCGACAGCGTTATTGAGGTGATGTCACCTATGGCGAACACGTTCTCGTGCTGTGTCTCCAAGGTTGCGGAATCGACTGGTAACCAGCCACTCGAATCGAGCAAATCCGTTGCGCCAATCACCTCCGGAGCCTGATGCTCCGGCACAGCAATCAACAAATCAAACGGCACCGGCTCAGCGTCGGCGAAATTGACCACGCGGCCGCGGGGGTCAACGCCGATCAAATTGCGGCCCATGTGGAGCTCGATTCCTTTGTGCGCCAATAAGCCGGAGATTTCCTCACCGACCCGCGGGCCGGCGACCGCCATCGGACGCTCCTCCGGCGTGTGAATCTCAATCTCCACCTTCTGACGCATTCGGCGGGCGTGGAAATGCTGCTCTATGAGCATCGCGGCCTCGTACGGCGCGGCCGGGCATTTAAAAGGAACCCCAGCAACCGCAATTACAACCCTGCCTCCGGCAAAATAGCGCAGACTGGCGGCAAGCCGCTCGGCGCCATCCAGGGTGTAGAAATTCTGCGCCGCTTCCGCCAAGCCAGGTTTCAGATCCAGCGTTGTATCCGCCCCCAAGGCCAGGATCAAGTAGTCGTATCGAATCTCACGGCTGTCCGCGCGAATCTGGCGGTTCGCAAGGTCAATCTCCCGGACCTCCGCGTTGACAAACTCAACCCCGTGACGCGCCAGTTGCCCTCTCTGCCTACTGATCTCCTTCGCCTTGCGATCGCCGGTCATGACCCACAGATAGGACGGCGGAAACGAAGCCACAGGATCTCGATCGACTACAACGACGCGACACTGCGACCGCACCAAGCGTCGCATCTCCTTGGCCGCCGCTACGCCGCCAATACCGCAGCCAAGAATCAAAACAGTGGGCTCAGACAAACTCGTCATCTATCGACGAGTTTACCAGAAGCCCATCCGCGCTCTGATCGCGACCGACTAGTCAGGCCTGTACACACCCTCTCGACAGACAAATCCCATGCCCTTCAAAGCCAGCGCCCCGTTACCCCCTTTACCGGGGTCTGGGGTGTCCCCCAACTTTCAAAGTCCGGTTTGGGGTGTCCCCAGTTCTAAAGCCAGCCCCCAGGTTTCAAAGCCAGCGCCCCGTTATCCCCTTTGGCGGGGTTTGGGGTGTCCCCAACCTTCAAAGTCCAGTTTGGGGTGTCCCCGGCTTTAGAAGCCTCCCCAATTTTCAAAGCCAGCGCCCTTTACCCCCTTTAGCGGGGTTTGGGGTGTCCCCAACTTTCAAAGCGTGTCCCCCCCCCAACTTTCAAAATCCCCCCGGGCATCAACATAAACCCACACCTTCTGCTATCTTTGCTAAATTCCAGCGGAAAACGGGAGGCACGAATGACCCACGAACACCACGATGACGACCTCGACCACTATATGGATCATGAACTCCACCCTCGCCATTTCTTTGGCGTTCTGCCTGTCTTTCTCGTTGACGACATCGTGCAGACCGTCGAATACTACCGTGACGTCCTCGGTTTTGAAGTCGACTTCCTTTATGGCACACCACCCGCCTACGCCAGCGTTTCGCGCGACGACGCGATCATCAATTTCAGCCGGTCTGAACCTTCCGGCCGCCGCAACAGCATCACCAACGCGGGCACCGGCAACGGCACAGACGCCTACATCGTCGTCAGCGACATTGATGAAATCTTTGACGAAGTGAAGTCTCACGGCGCCAAAATCGTGACTAATCTGGTCAACCAGGATTACGGAATGCGCGAATTTCAGATCGAGGACTGCAACCAGTATCGTCTTGCCCTTGCCGAGGAAACCGATGAAATCTAGACCCGCCTGCACCTATTGATCGAGCGATGAGTGAGACCGAATTAGCCGAACGCAAATGCCAGAACCTGCCGGCCGGCGCGCTGGTACTCGAGCCCAAAAGCATCGAACATCTTTTGCTGGCTGTCGATGGTTGGCACCTGAGCAAGGACGGTAATTCAATTAGACGCACTCTGGAGTTCGAGGACTTCACCTCAGCGATCAGCTTTGTAAATGGCGTAGCCAGCCTCGCGGAAGCCGAACAGCACCACCCGAACATTAGGATTCATTCCTATCGTCGGGTGACCCTAGAGTTTTCAACCTTCTCAATTGGCGGGTTGTCCGAAAACGACTTCATCATGGCCGCGAAGCTCAACCGGACCCTCGCTGCACCCGAGTAATCTTGGCCTAAATCGCATCCCCACCATCAGAGATCAGCGTGCGGCCGGTCAGCCGATAGTAATGTCGCTCCATCACCAACATGTTGGCCTCAAGCCGGCCCTCTGCCGCAACCTTCGCCCGGTTGGACTCCAGCACAGAGCGACGTAGCTCCTCGTCCGAAAAAGAACGGGCCAGCGCCGTGGCAAGCCCATTGACATCACCTGCCTTTACCCTCAAACCATTCACTCCATCGCTAATGAAGCCGTCCTGGCTTGGCAGGTCACTGACGATCGGAAAGCAACCCGCGGCCATGGCCTCCATCGTGCTGACAGCCAACGAATCGGAGACCGGCACAGAAGCATAGATCTGAGCACTCGCCAACGCCGCCTTCAGGCTCCCAGGGTCCAGCGTGCCCAGAAACTGAACCGCCTCACCAAGCCCGAGTTCAGCCGCGAGAGCTTCCAAGCGCCGCCGTTGGCTGCCGTCGTGCGCCACAAGCAGGCGCGCCTTTGGCAAGCGCGGCAAAAATTGCGCAAACGCTCGCAGCACGACATCGACCTTGTACAACGGCTCTAGTGCCCGATCGCTAATTAGCGTGGGCCGGTGGTCACCGGCCATTTCGTTTACCGAAGCCGGGGCAGGCGACAAAAAGAGGTCATGAACCCCCAACCGCACCAATTGCGCCCGTCCCTCGTTCACTCCGAGAGCCATCGCCCGATCTGCCAAAGCCGGATCGTTGGCGGTCACGAGGTCAGCCCGTCCCAGCGTCCATTTGGCGAACAAGTGGCCCATTGGCTTGTAAGAATCGACCAACAGGTCTGAACCCCACGCACTGACGACATAGGGATGGAACCCGGCCAGGGCTCCGTAGAAACCATGCTCAACAGCGTAGTGAGCGTGGAAAATATCCGGCGATATTTCCCTCAGCTCGCGGCCCAAGCCGGCGCGTAGGTAGCGGGCGCCGTCAAGCGGCCGGCGCACTGACGGCGGCAGTCTCCGCGCCAACGAACGCCAGGTTGCCCTCTGTTCGGAGCCTTCACCGGGCGCTGCAAGAGCGGATGGCGCGGCTCGTTCTTGCAGCGCGTGCACCTTGACTCCCGGCAATTCGACCCGCGGCCGATAGTAGGAGATCGCGTGAACCTCGTGGCCACGCTCGACAAAAACTCGCAGCCAGCGGCGCGTGTGCTGGCTCTCAAAGTCACCCAAGAATGCAATGCGTAGTGGCGCTCCGGGCAGTTCTACATCGCTCATTCGTCGTCACCATTCCGCGGCGCCTTAGATCGCTTCGAACCGAATGGCAGATCTCGCGCCATATCGAGCAGAGCCGCCTTGGCCACGCCGGCATCAGCCGGGCGCGGAATCAGCGCCTCAATCAGGGAGCCGCCAGAAAGACGGCGATAAGCAACCACCGTTAGCCCCAGACTGACAGCGTAGGCAAGGCTGGAGGCCGCCGCGGCGCCCGGCACCTCGAATATTGGAATCAGCACTAAGTCAGCGCCGATCGCCACGGATAACGTTGCCAGGGCTATCCAAGCGTTTATCATCGGTTTTCCCCGGCTAAAAATGTACGCGGCAAGCACCTTGCTGCCGGCGAGGGCGACAGTACCAGGCAACAACCACAAAAACGGCGCCACCGCGTCCTCGAATGCCTCTCCAAAGATCGCTGGTATAACAAACGGCGAGACAGCCGCCGCTGCCAGGGAGGCTAGCGTCGTCACAAGGAGCGTGCCCCGGCAAATCAGTGGCGTCATCCGCCGGGCATACTCCTCATCGCTTGCAGTAAGGTTGGTGAGCAAAACAACCGTCACCGAGTTGGCGATAAACCAAAGCCCCTCACTCAGCGAGACCCCTGTGGCGTACAATCCAACCCCGCTGGCGTTGACGAACAGCAAGACCAGGTACGAGTCCAGTCGGTAATTCAGCAGTTGAATTAGGTTTCCTGCTTGAGCCTGAAGGCCAAATCGCACCGCCAGCGCCAACTGACCCGGCGTCGCCATGCGGTGGGGCCATGATCGTCGGCCAATAAGCACGTAGCCAAAGCCCACCGGTGGTAGAAACGCCAGGCTCCAAGCGAAGATCGCGTTTGAGATCGTCAGGTTCTCCAGAAGCTCAACCGCTCCGAGGGCCACCAGAACCGAGAGCGGCAGCGATACTTCCAGCAAATTCATCGCGCCAAAGCGGCCCTGAGCCCGCAGCACTCCCTCCAGGATTCGAAACTGAATCACCGCCGGCACCGCTACCAACAGCAGCCAGAAGGGGACATTCTCTTTGCCCAATTCGTCGTTGAACAAAATTGCCGCGATCAGCACGCCGGCGCCCGTGAGACCCAGCGCCAGAAGCGTGACACTAAGCCCGGCTTCTAGAGCTTGTGGACCGCTCATTTCACGGCGCCCCACTAGAAAAACGACCGCGGTCCCAATTCCTAAACTGAAGAATGCAAATCCCAGGCTCACGGCCGCTTGATAAAGCGCTGTCACCCCGCGTCCTTCCGGCCCCAATTCACGCGCCACAAGTACAACCACCAGAAAGCCAAGGCCGTAGGCGGCCACGGTGCTCAGGAAGACCAAATTTACGTTGAGGAGAAATCCACCACCCGTACCACCCGGTGTGGCGTTTTGGCCGGGACTAGACATCAGCCGCCCCGGCAAAGTCCCGAGATTCCATCATCTCTTCCAGCGCCTCAGCTTCAGCATCGATGCGCTGATCCCAGGTCCAGAAATTGCTTTCAGCGAAGCCTAAGGCGCCCTCGCCCAGCCTGATCCTGAATTCGGCGTCGCGTGCGAGATCCGCCAGCGCATCAGCGATAGCTTCCGGCTCACTCGTTGGCAGCAAAACGCCGGTTTCGCCGTTGAGAATCAGGTCACCGGTGTCACCAGCATCCAAAGTCAAGATGCAGCGGCCGCAGCGCATCGCCTCGAGCAACGGGTTTCCCACGTTGGAAAGCTCATTCAATGAAAGAAAAACATCGGCGGCCCAAAGGTACTGCTGAACTTCGTCGTGTGGCACCGCTCCAACAAAATTGACCTGTCGATCAATACCCAGAGCCCGGGCCTGGAGTTCGAGCTTGCTTCGCTCCTCGCCATCTCCAACCACCAAAAGGCGGGCGCTGGTATTCCTCCGCCGCAGCGCGGCAACCGCATCCAAGGCCCGATCTACTCGCTTCCAGCGCGCCAGCCGCACGGCCGTCACCAAAACAAACTCATCGTCGGCCAGCCCGAGTCGCGTCCGGGCATCCGCGGCCTCTTTGGCGGTCGGTGCTCGCACATCGTCAAAATCCAACCCGTTGCGCCAAAATCTGACTTTTCCCGCTGATCCCGGATTGAGCTGCTCCAGCACCTCATCGCCCTGGGTGCCATCGTCAGTCATTATGTATAGTTCAGCCGGTGTTTGCAGTGCCTGGACTTCTTCTTGCCTCCGCAGCAGGCTGATCCGCCGACCCAGATAAGGGTGCATGATCGTTCCCTGAAACCGCGCCACGATGGGTAGGCGTTGATGTCTTAGCCGGCCAGTAGCCAAGATGCCGTGCACCTCATAGCCATATAGCAGGTCAAACTTTTGCTGCCTCATCAATCGCCTAGCCTCACGAGCAGCAAGAATCGGAAACAGGAGGGCGAAAGCCAGCTTTTGGCCAACTTTGCGCACCAACGGCGGCAAAGGAAGCCGCGTTGAGGCCGGCGCCGGCATGTTCAGCAAGTGGTAGCGCACACCCGAAATCAGCGGCGGCGGTTGGGGCGGCTGGCCGAACTGATGATTTGCCCCAATGCCCGGCCCAATGAAGTCAATGCTGTGGCCGCGGCGGGCCAAACCCTCCAGCGTTTTGAACAATGAGGGTGCACCCCCTTGTCCGGGGAGAGCCCAAACCTCGAGACCGCTGATTATTAGAATGCGAAATTGAGCCATTTGGCCTGATTGGACCCTTTACAAGCACGCGGTAACTTGAAGCATTGAGACCGGAATTCGTATCATACAAAGTCGGCAAGCTCGGGGTGTAGCTCAGCCAGGTAGAGCGCACGGTTCGGGACCGTGAGGCCGGCAGTTCGAATCTGCCCACCCCGACCAGCTAATCCGGGGGGTTGCACCCGCCATCCCTATCCTGTTCGAATCAAACTGAGGTGTCCAGACCTATGGAAATGAATCCACAAGCTCAGCGTGAGGAGGCGGCCCGTCTCAAGCGCCAGAGCACCGACCAGGCGATCCAGTTGGCCCTTGAAGGCAAATGGGAAGAGGCCGTAACCGTCAATCGCACCATACTCTCAACCCGCCCGGCCGAAGTCGATGCCTGGAATCGCCAGGGCAAAGCTCTCAACGAGCTCGGCCGATACCGAGAAGCCTTTGAATCTTATGGCAAGTCAGTCGAACTCGATCCGATCAACACAATAGCCAAACGCAACCTCGAGCGCCTTTCAGCTCTCCAGGAAGTCGACCAGGCTCAGGGTGTCGAGGGTGCTTCAAAGGTCGCCCAAGACCTCTTTATTGAGGAAGTCGGTAAATCCGGCGTGACTACGATCGACGGGATGTCGCGAGAGATGCTGGCGACCCTCACGGCTGGCGACGAAGTTTATCTGGCGCCGGCAGAGAGCCTGTTAAACATCGATAACGCCCAAGGCGAAACAATCGGAACCGTCGAGCCCAAGCTTGGTCTCCGCCTCTTACGCCTCATCGAGGGCGGCAACCGCTACGCGGCTGCGGTCAAGAGCGTTGCTGAGAATGACGCCGAGTTGATCATCAAGGAGACCTACAAGGATCCCAGTCAAACCCGCCTCTCCTTTCCAGCCGGCCGTGAGGGCGTCCGAGCTTACACCAAGGAATCGCTGGTTCGCCTCACCGATGACGATGATGATGAAGTCATCGACTCCGATACGGATAACGAAGACTGGGAGAGTGATACCGACGATCCTGACGCGGGCAAAACCACCGCCACCACCACCCCGAACGTGATCGAACCTGACGACAATGACGAGGACACCGACGACTAGTGAGATGAAGTCGCGTCCGCGCATTGCTGTTTCCAGTTGGGATTTCGCTGGCGGAGAGCGAAGTCAGCTTTACTGTGACCGAGTGCTGGATGCAGGCCTCGAGCCAGTGCTTTTAGGTCAGCCGGGCCAGAGTCTGGAGGATTGCGCCGGCTTGGTCCTAATCGGTGGCGTGGATGTCGATCCTTCGCTTTACCGTGAGGAACCTGGCCCACACACTCAGACACCCGACCCGGCTCGGGACGGTTTCGAATCTGGGCTGCTGCACGAGGCCATGCAACGCGACCTCCCTACCCTGGCAATTTGTCGCGGTTTTCAACTCCTCAACGTCTGCCTCGGTGGAAGTCTTGTCCAGCACATCGAAGGATGGGCCCACGCCACTAATCGCGATGAGGACAAAACTTCGAGTCATCATCAAGTGAAACTCAGCGGTCTACTCGCCGAGGTCCTTGACGCGTCCGAGGCAGTAGTCAACTCTCGCCACCATCAAGCAGTGACCGCTGAATGCCTCGCGCCCGGCCTTGAGCCCCTGGCCGCCTCCAGCGATGGCCTTATCGAAGCCGCCCGGGACCAGAATCACCGCTGGCTGCTTGGTGTTCAATGGCATCCCGAACGCACCGAGCCTCATCTGCCCGACTTCGACACCCAGAGCCTGCGCCTGTTCCGAGCCTTCGCCCAAGCCGCGGCCAGCTAAATCCTCACATCTGGAATCACTGCCTGCCCGAGAGACTTTTTGAGCTCAAATTCGGCCGGTATGGTATCATTGATTTAGCAATTAAAGTCTCCCGCAGCCTTCACTCCGATGTGACGGCGCCTTCTTGAGAGCATCTCATGACAACCTCCCCTATTGACGCCGGCAGCGTCCGCCCGACGCGAATCGAAGAGGAGATGCGCACCGCCTACCTGGATTACGCGATGAGCGTGAACGTCTCTCGCGCTATTCCAGATGTTCGAGACGGCCTCAAGCCGGTGCAGCGCCGCATCCTCTATGGCATGTCGGAACTGAATTTAGCTGCTGGTAACGCCTACAAAAAAAGCGCCAGCGTCATCGGTGAAGTGATGGGTAAATTCCATCCTCATGGCGATGCCCCAATCTATGAGGCCCTCGTACGCATGGCCCAAGATTTCGCGCTTCGCTACCCTTTGGTCGATGGCCAGGGAAATTTCGGCAGCATCGACAACGATCCGGCCGCCGCAATGCGGTATACGGAGGCCCGGCTAACCGCCATAGCAGGCGAGATCCTCACTGACCTTGAAAAAAATACGGTCGATTTTCAGCCTACGTTCGACGACAGCCGTGAGGAACCAACTGTCCTGCCGGCGCGCGTACCAAACCTGCTGATCAACGGCGCTTCCGGCATTGGCGTCAGCCTTGCGACCAATATCCCACCCCATAACCTCGGCGAAATCTGTGACGCAATCTCTCTACTAATCGACGCGCCCGAAAGCACAACCGACGAATTGACCGAAATCGTCAAAGGACCAGATTTCCCCACCGGGGGGATAATTTTCGGTCGCCAGGCGATCAGGCAGGCCTACAGCGATGGCCGTGGCCGCATTGTTGTCAGAGCCCAAGCCCATGTCGAGGAATCGCCAAACGGCCGGGCGCAAATCATCGTCACGGAGCTGCCTTTCCAGGTAAACAAGGCAGCCTTGGTCGGACGCATAGCCGAACTCGTCAAGGCGAAAAAGATCGAGGGAATTAGCGATCTTCGGGATGAGTCTGACCGTCAGGGAATGCGCATCGTCCTCGAGCTGGGCCGTGGCGTCCAAGCTCGCCCGGTTCTCAACGCTCTCTACAAGCACACGTCCATGCAGACCACCTTCGCTGTGAACATGCTGGCGCTTGTAAACCGTGAGCCTCGGACCATCCGCCTAAAGTCGGCGCTGGAAAACTTTATCGACTTCCGGCGAGAGGTAATCCGCCGCCGCACCGAGTTTGATCTGGCTAAGGCCCAGGAGCGGGCTCACATTCTCGAAGGCCTCCTGAAAGCCCTCGAGAACATGGACGCAATTATCATCGCCATTCGCGAGTCAGCCTCCGCGGAAGCAGCCCGCACCCGGTTGCAGGAAGCACCCTTTGCCCTCAGCGAACGCCAGGCCCAGGCCGTATTGGACATGCAGCTCCGGCGGCTTGCCGCCCTGGAGCGCCAAAAAATTGAGACCGAGTACGCCGAACTCATTCAACTGATCAGTGAACTCGAAGATCTCCTCGCCAACCGCCAAAAGATCGACTTCCTGCTCAAAGAAGAGTCGCAGGAAGTCAAAGAGAAGTACGGCAACGAGCGCCGCACCCAAATCATCGAGAAAGAGGTCGAGGACTTCAGCGAAGAAGACCTAATTCCTCATCAGGAGGTCGTAATAACCCTCACTCAGAAGGGTTACATCAAACGCGTGCCCCTGGAAACCTACCGGCCTCAGCGCCGTGGCGGCCGCGGAGTCGCCGGAATGGGCGTTCGCGAAGCCGATGGGATCCATCGCCTCTTGATCGCCGATACCCACGACAGCGTGCTCTTCTTCACCGGCCGAGGCCGCGTCTTTCAACTGCCGGCTCACGAAATACCCGATTCATCAAGAACCGCTCGAGGCACACCGATAGTCAACCTCATCGAGATTGGCGAAAAGGAAACCATCACTGCCGTCGTGACAACCACCACCTATGACCAAGACTTCATGCTGCTGGCGACCAGAAAGGGTGAAATCAAGAAGACGCCGCTGCGTGAATTCGCCAGCGTTCGCCGCGCCGGTCTGATCGCGATGGGCCTCGAAAAGGAAGATGAGTTAGTTTTCGCGCGCCTCGCCCGTGACGAGGACGATACAGTCCTTGTCGCCTCACACGGCAAAGCCATCCGCTTCTCCGTTCAGACCCTCCGCTCAGCTTCGCGGTCTAGCGGCGGCGTGCGAGGCATGCGATTAATCGCCGCCGGTGACGAGGTTGTAGCCATGGAGACTGTCGTCCCCGACGCCATGCTGCTAACCATTTCTGAAACTGGCCTCGGCAAACGAACCTCTTTCGAAGAGTACCCTCGACACTCGCGCGGCGGTCAAGGCGTAGCCACTCACAACGTCACCGACCGCACCGGCCGCGTCGTAGCCGCTCGGGCCGTGACCGAGGATGAGGACGTTATGACAATCTCTGAGAGTGGAATCGTCATGCGAACATCCGTCCAAAGCATCGCCAAAGTGGGACGCTCCGCCCAAGGAGTACATGTGATGAACGTCGGTAGCGGCGATCGCGTCGCTTCGGTGGCAATCATTGACCTATCTAAGCAGCCACCCGTCGACGACGATGAAAGCGAGGGGACAGTCGGCGATTCCCCTCCCGCAGCCGATAACCCGCCTCCCAAGGGTGGGGGCAACGGCCGCAAGCCTCGTCGCCGGTAACCTGGCGCCTGCCAGCCCGATTGACACTATTCCGACTCCGTTCCTAGAATCAATCTGCCCCTATGGGCCGGAGGAGTCACAATGCGAAAAGAAATGATGGATATTCTCGCCTGCCCTGTCTGCAAAGGACCGCTAACTCTGGCAGCAACCAAGGAGGATGGCGACGAGGTGGTCGAAGGATCGTTGCATTGTGCCAAATGCGATGAATCCTACCCGATCAAGGAAACAATCCCGAATCTGCTGCCTCCAGACCTGCGCCAGGCCATGGAGAGCGGCAGCACTACGTGAACCGAGCACAGACAATCGGCATCATCCTGATGGTCGGCGCCGCGCTCCAAATGCTGCTCTTCCTGATCGGCGTTACCCGCCGCAGTTACGCGGCCCTGGCTCTTCCAGTGATCGCGGCAATGACAACCCTCGCGGCGCTGACTTTTTGGGTGGGCTTTACCATGCTGCGTTTGGAAAATGAAGATCAGGAGCCGGCCTCAGTCAGCTCACCAGACGCATGAGATCGACTTTTAGGCCGGGACCTCGCCCTCGTTTGCATTAGCCCAATCTGGGCCGCCGATTCGTCGCAATCCGCTGGCTTCAACCTGACTTAGGAACATCTCCAACGGCTCACCTGTGGGCGGATAAAGCAGCCCCGGTTCTAAATCCAGCAGCGGCTGCAACACAAACGCACGCTCGCGAAGCCGCGGGTGGGGCAAGACAAGCTCTTCAGTCTCCACGGTTTCGTTGTTGTAGAGCACGATGTCGAGATCGATCGGCCGAGGCTCCCAACGCTGCCGTGAGTGGCGGCCAATTGCCTCCTCTATTCGCTTCAAGTGACGCAGAAGGAGACCAGGTGGCAGCCCTGTTGCCACCTGGCAAACAGCGTTTAGATAATCGGGCGGCGGTGCCGGCTGCTGCGGCGGCGATTCATAGAGCGGCGAAGACGCCTCAACTCGCACCAGGGGCTCCAACATTCGCAGAGCTAGCGCCAAGTTCGCTTGACGATTACCAAGGTTAGATCCGATAGCCAGATAAATCCCAGACATCAGACATCGCCCCGGACAATAGCGTCAGTCATCCGGCTTACTTCCACCATCTCGGCCACATCGTGTACCCGGACCATGTCCGCGCCGTTCATGATCGCGATGGCTGTAGTGGCCGCACTTCCCCAAATCCGCTCCGCCTCCGGACGTTCTAGCACTGTCCCAATCGTCGACTTGCGTGAAGTGCCAACCAGCAAAGGAAGACCGAGATCGCCAAGCTCAGCGAGGCGCCTCAGCATTTCCAAGTTCTGCTCCGTGGTCCAGCCGAATCCGAAGCCAGGGTCGGCAATGAGTTTTTCCGAACCCAGGCCCGCCGCTGTCGCGATCTCCTGGCTCATTGCCAGGCCGGCCCTTACGTCCCCGATCACGTCTCCAATTTGACGGCCGCGTTGGTTGTGCATAATCACGGACGGAATGTTTCGCTTCGCCGCCACTCTGGCAACCTCCGGGTCGTGGCGAAAACCCCAGATATCGTTGATCATGTCTGCGCCGGCATCGAGCGCCGCCTCAACAACCGGCGCTCGATAGGCGTCAATACTTACCGGCAAACTAGTAGCTCGAACAATCGCCTCGATCGCCGGCACGATCCGGCGCCTCTCTTCTTCGATGCTCAACTCTGCAAATCCGGGCCGGGTTGACTGCCCACCGACATCGATGATGTCAGCGCCTCCATCTGTAAATCGGCGTGCCTGTTCGGCCGCACCGGCCGCCTCACCGATGCCATCGCCAGAGAACGAGTCCAGGGAGACGTTCACAACCCCCATGATGAAGGTCCGGCTGCCCCACACAAAGCGGTGCGACCTCACCGTAAGACTCCCGCTTAACTTGCTAATCACGATTTCATGTTAGTCGCGTCCTCGGCGCCAAACAAAGGGGCAAAGCGGCGTCAATTCAGTTCGCCAATGCCGCAACCGCTAAAACAACTTGACAATTCCTTTCAATCGACACATAGTCGGAGCCACTGGTCAAATTGAAGCAAGGCGGGAAGGCGGTCAGCCGATGGAGCCAACGCCCGGAGCCTCCGCCGGTAGCGGCTACCCGGTGCGACTAGAAATCGAGCGGCCAGGCGCTCAGTCACGACTGACAAACTTCCCATTTCTCGGTGGCCTTATTCGAGCCGTCTTGCTGATTCCTCACCTGGTTATTCTAAATTTGCTCTCACTGGCCGCGAACGTTGCCTATTTCATCGCTACCTTTGCCATCTTGTTCACGGGACGCTATCCGCTTGGGCTCTTCAATTTTGCCGTCGGTGTCACACGCTGGAACACAGCGGTTTTAGCCTACTGGAGCCACCTCTGCGACGAATATCCGCCGTTTTCAATGGAGTCTGGCAATCCCCGTATCCTTCTTGAAGTTGACTACCCCGATCGGTCCACCCGGCTTTTAAATCTCCCCTGGCTCGGCATGTTGGTCAAACTTGTCCTCTTGACCCCACATCTCATAATCCTTGGTTTCCTTCTCTTTGCGTTTTCGATCGTTACTCTCGTCTCCGAGTTCGCGATCCTTTTCACCGGCTCCTATCCCCAACCTCTACACACTTTCGCCGTGGGCGTCAGTCGCTGGTGGACCAGGACCAACGCCTACTTAGTCGCAATTACGGACCGTTATCCACCGTTCAGCCTCAGCTAGCTAAATCTCATGCGACACCCTCACCCAGGCCCATTGCAATGCATCAAATGAACTGATGCCGTGCATGGACCGACGAAGATTAGAAGAATCGAGTGGCTATGGAATCAGACGCACATCCTCAAGACATGCCTGTTTACCCGATCAGGCTGGAAATAACCCAGCCAGAGACACAGCGCCGCCTTACAAACTTCCCGTTGTTCATCGGCACCCTGATCCGGCTTGTCCTGCTGATTCCTAGCTACCTGGTGCTCTATTACTTGATGTTTGGTGCCCTAATCGGCTATGTGGCGGCCACGTTTGTCATCACCCTGCGAGGCCGCTATCCCAGGGGAATCTTCAAGCTATTGGTTGGAATTCACCGCTGGGAGGCAAACATCACCGCCTACTTTCTCCACCTGTTCGACGACTATCCTCCATTGGACCTCGACCAGCGACTAGACCGAGCCCTCCAACTGGAAGTCGATTACCCGCAGCATCCGTCTCGGTGGCTCAATGCACCTGGAATCGGCTTCGCCATCAAAGCGGTCATTCTTATCCCTCATTTTCTAGTTCTCAACGCCCTCTACTTCCTGGCCAGCGTCATCGTGCTAATCGGCCAAGTGGCGATACTTTTCAATCGCCGATTTCCACCTGGACTGCATCAAATGGTCGTCGGCTTTGTCCGTTGGGAACATCGAGTCACGGGCTACCTCTTCGGCCTCACCGACAAATACCCACCATTCAGTCTCTCCTGAGAAAACGACCCAATCCTGGCCAAATGCTAAGCTGCAAAGGCAATGTTCCGTTCTCGCGGCCTTCGGCTCAGCCTCGTCGGGGCACTCATCTTCTTCCTCAGCTTGTTTTCGCTGGTCGCCCTGCCCTCCGGCCCCCCGATCGTGGGAATGGCCTTGGGCGGAGCTGCCATCTGCGCAGGATTCGTCTGGACGCTGCTCTCGCCGTACAGTTCCTAATACTCTTTCCGGCAAAGGCCATAAAACTCTTTTAAGAAAGTTTCGGCGCCGCTAGCGTGTCCAGTTGAACTCGTCCACTAAGACATTTGTTGCCGCCACTAGGGCGTCATGCGCACCGGCCACTAGGTTTCTCTGGACGATCGTCGCATTATAAAGGTCCACCAGGTCGTTGAAATCCAGCGCGATCGAGTTAAAGTGCTCGCGCAATTCGTCGTACTGGGCAAAGGCATCCGGCGGCAGCTGGCCCTCCGGGTAAGCCGCAAGGATCACGTCTATCTGACCGCGCAGCGCGTCCAGCTGAGCCTCAACATTGGCGACTTCCTGGCTATTCTCCGCTATCGCTGCATCGAGGCTCGCTATTTGAGCCGCCAAGACTCTTATTTGGGCTTGATTCGCGTCAATTTTCGCCTGCAGAGGTGCTCGCAGCGCTGCCACCCGCACTTCTTCATCGGCGTGGAATTGATCATGAGCGGCCTGAATCTCTAACTGTTCCTGGTTCCAGAGCGTTTCAACTTTGGTCTCCAGCACCTCACAACTCTCTGCCGCTGAGAACTCGACCATCTTCCCTCTAATGACCTCGACACCAGCGAAGTTGATGTCGACATGACGTTGCTCGTGAGCGGCAACAGCCGCTGAGAACGTTTGCCACTTCGACGCGATTTCTGCAGGAAGACTGCTTAGCCCCAAGTGTCTGGGCAAGATTACCCTGACATCGAGTGAGATTCTCATCGGGCCGATCAAGCAACCCTCCGGGAACGACAAGGTCTCCAGGCTGTATCCCCAGAGTGTCGCGGTAAGCCCGCTCGCCTTCTCCGTGTCACTATGAGGACCCGAAAGGGAAATAGATTCGAAAATCTCGGTTGTAGTCTCCCCTTCAACCGAGTAGAAGACCGTCGTGAGGCTCGTGTCGACATGGATGCGATCTGACGCTACCGCGGTTGCTGTTGGCGTTGGCGTGGCTTCTGCCTGCGTGACCGAGGTAGACGTAGCGGTCGCCGTCGGCACTGTGCCCGGCCCCTCCGCATTGCTTTGGCTGCAGGCGGCCACTACCAGCAAGAACGCCAGCGCCAAAAATGCCTTGATCTGCTTGCGAAATGAATCGATCACGCTTTTTACTAGGCTACCGGGTGCGAATCGGAATCGCCACGGTCTTCTCCATACTCAATGCTACTCGCCAGTTCCGCCGGGAGGCGATTTTCATTACTTCATAAGGGTGAGCAGATACCTCGATCTCGATCTGGCATTCGGCCAAGCCAGCGTCCCCCATCAATCTCGTGTACAGCCGAAAATTATTTCCGGTACCAACGGTCTCATTTATCTCGACCTCCAAAGTGGTCTCGAAGTTCCCCTTCGGCCGGCGATCACGCTGGATTATGACGTGCTCCGGGCGAACGCAGAGCGCCGCATCGTCGCCCAGATTGACATTGGAATCGGCCCTGGCGCGACCGCGAAACCAGGGCGTTTCAACTTCGACAAACTGCTCGTTCTTGACCACGACGCGACCTTTGAAAATGTTGCGGGAGTCCAGTAGCTCTGCAACTCTGACTGACGCCGGCCGGCTAAAAACCTCCGCTTTGGGCCCGAACTGCAGAACAACACCGTCATCGAATATTGCAATCTGATCGGCCAGTGAGTAAGCCTCCTGGAGGTCGTGGGTCACAAACAGAGTTGCTAGCCCCAAACGTCGCTGCAACTGTGCAACCTCACGCCGCAAAACATCACGTATCGAAGAATCGAGCGCCGTGAACGGCTCGTCTAGCAACAGCAGGCGCGGCCGCGCTGCCAACGCTCTGCCCAGCGCAACTCTTTGCTGCTGGCCACCCGACGTCGCCTGCGGAAGACGCGTCTCCATACCATTGAGTCCCAGCAACTCCACAAGCTCCGCGACGCGCTCTTGCCGCTGCGTACGAGGCCAATCCTGGATAGCAAAGCCAATGTTTTCGGCCACGGATAGGTGAGGGAACAAGGCCAAATCCTGCACTACGTAGCCCAGGTTGCGGGACTGAGGTGGCAGGTCAAGACCCCGCGCGGCGTCAAAAACCACACCCTCTGGTAATTCGATGCGGCCAGCGTCCGGCGTGAGCAACCCAGCGATCGCGCGTAGGGTCAGCGTCTTGCCAGAGCCAGAGGGGCCAAGCAAAACTACAAGTTCGTCCTGCGCCTCGAACCGGGGCTGTAGCCAAAACTCCCCGATCCGTTTTTCAAAGCGGACTGAAAGCACGTCTATATCCCGCGGCGCGCCGCTGATCCCGCAACGACACGCAGAAGAATCAACAATCCTACGCCCGTGAAGACCAAAACCACCGCCAACGCTATCGCCAGATCGATTGACCGCCCCGCATCAAAGACACCGATGATTGCCAGCGGCATTGTTTGGGTGCGCTCCGGGAAGTTGCCAGCAAACACCAAGGTTGCGCCTAACTCGCTAAGGGCCCGTGCCCAGCAAAGAATTGCCCCGGCGAGGACCGATGGCCATGAGAGGGGAAGAAGTACCTGGCGGAAGATGCGCAACGGGCTTGCGCCCAGGGTTGCCGCCACGCCTTCGTACTCGGAACTGACATTCTCAAAGCCCGCCTTCACCGTCCGTATATAAAACGGCGCCGCGACAAAAAGTTGTGCTAGGACCACGGCCGTCGTCGTGAAAGCCACTTCGATACCGAGGGAGTCCAGCTCGCCGCCGAGTATCCCTCGCCGCCCAAATGCCAGAAGCAGGGCGACCCCGGCCACAGTCGGAGGCAAGATCAGCGGCAAATCGACCAGCAAATCAACGATCGCTTTGCCAGGAAAGTTTCCACGTGCCAGCAGATAGGCGACCGGCGTGCCAAAAAGTACAGCCAGAACCAGAGCGATTGAGCTTGTCACCGCGCTCAGCCACATCGCATTGATTACAAGGCTGGAGGTGAGATTACCCGCAAGTTCGCCATTGGCGATCGCCCGCCAAATCAAAGCCAGAATCGGCGTAACCACAAATGCGACAAAAAGGAACGCTAAGGGCATGAATGCCCGAGTCGCCTCAATGCCGCCACCCTTCCGGCTGATTTGGCGAATTCTTACGTTACTCAAAGGGTAAAAAACCGTATGACTTCAGAATAAGTTGGCCTGTGGCCGACAAGACAAAGTCGATAAACGCCCGCGCACCGGACTCATTTTTTCCTTCCGCCACCAGGGCGATCGGGTAAGAGACCACCAGGTTAAACCGCTCAGGCACCGCGATTACGTTGAGATCGGTCGCGAGGTCCGGGGTGACATCCGTAAAGTAGACCACGCCTGCATCAGCCTCTCCCAGGGCTACTTTCGCCGCGACCTGCTTCACATTGCTTTCTAATGAGATCACATTTGCCAAGACCGCGGCGCTAAAATCCGGACCGTATGCTGTCTCATCGCTCATGGCAGTCAAGATCTGCCGCGTGTAGAACCCAACCGGAACCTGCTCGTTAGCCAGGATTATCTTGTTGCCATCACGCCGTAAATCCAGTGGTGATTCGATCATTGCCGGGTTGGCCGCGGGAGTAATAATCACCAGCGTGCTGCGGGCAAAAACACTCGCATTCCCCGCTACCACTCCTTTTTGTTCAGCAATCTCCATCTGCTCAACATTGGCGCTAGCGAAAACATCGGCGCGTGCGCCCTGTTCAAGCTGAAACCTCAGCGTCGGGGTACCGGCAAAGCTGAAAACTACCTTAATGCCAGGGTGATCTTCCTTAAAACGCACCCCAATCTCAGTGAAAGCAGATGAGAGAGAGGCTGCCGCAAAAACAGTAATCTCTCCGTCCAACCCATCGCTGTTCTTAGGCTCAGAAGGATTGAGGTCGCCACCGCAGCCAACTCCAATGAATGTCAGCAATAGGGCTGCAGTAGCTATCAAGGCCCTTCTCAAGTACCTAATCCTCACCTGCAGCCAAGGCAACTAGACTTTCCTGGAGCCAGGCGCGAGTGGACTCCGCCGCGGAAGCTTTCGACGCCAAGACGATGGAGTCGAAGCTCATCGACTCAACAGCTTCGGCCTGCCGCGTTATGTCTAATGAATAAGAATCGCAAGCTTCGATCTGACTGGCGATCAATCGACGGGCCAGGCCCGGCTGCTCTTCCAAGGCGAAGTAGAGCTTAGCGAGAAAATCATTGCGTACCTCGCGCATGCGGCTGACCGGTCGCAAGAGCCAACGTTGGAACTCCGCCTCACCTTCCGCCGTGATTGCGTAGATCGCCTTCGGCGGGTATTCGCTCCGATCCCATTCGCCATCAATCAACTCAAGGCCTGAAAGCGACTTGAGGATCGCGTAAACCATCGCTGGCTCGACCGGGCAGACCCGGCCCAACCCGCTCCCAGCAACAAGATGACGCTGCAGGTCATAGCCATGGGCTGGCCGGCGGCGCAACAGACCTAGAACTGCGTACTCGCTAGCCGTTAGAAAAGTCTTAGCTCGAGGCATTACTCAGCAAATACTTAATCAATTATTGAGTATCGTCAAGCAGTTCGCCCTCGCTACGCCAGACCGTCACAACCGTAACCAGTGCCAGAAAAAGACCGAGCTAGCCGCACCGCCGCCGCTGCCGGTCGCGGAACCGTAGATCAGTCGGGTCCTTGAGCGCCCGCTGCCAACTCAGCCAAAATAGCGCCGCGGTTACGATGACAATGTCCAGGCCAAAGAACAGCACCATCACGGCCAGGTCGATGGTCACTCTGGCTTCTCGTAGGACGTCGGGGATGAGTCCATTTTTATGATCCGCCTCCCTGCCGATCAAAGAGTCTAAGAGTCTAAAACGCGGCTCCCCGCTAAGGCATTTCAGCCCGCCAGCCGGGGTGGCAATTGACATCGCGCTTCTAGGCCGGAATGATCGCTGAGTGAATCCGTGCAGCCCAGCATGACTAGGAGTAAGAATGAAAATTGGTGCTGTATTTCCCCAGACTGAGATCGGCAGCGATCCAGGCGGGATCCGCGACTATGCCCAGGCGGTCGAAGCGCTCGGCTTCAACCACCTGCTTGCCTTCGACCATGTTGTTGGCGCTGACCCAGACCGCCCCGGTGGTTGGGACAGACCATATGACAAGAACAGCATGTTCCACGAACCGATGGTCCTGTTTGGCTATCTAGCCAGCCTGACCAAGCGAATTGGCCTGGTCAGCAACGTAATCATCTTGCCTCAGCGCCAAACCGTGCTGGTCGCCAAGCAGGCCGCGGAGATCGATGTACTAAGCGGCGGCCGCCTTCGGCTAGGCGTCGGCATCGGCTGGAATCAGGTGGAGTACCAAAGCCTCAACCAGGAATTTTCAGACCGCGGCCGCCGGGTCGTCGAGCAGATTAGTGTCCTGCGCGCCCTCTGGACCAAGGAAGTCGTTAACTTCAAAGGACGCTGGCACAATATTGAGCTCGCCGGTATCAATCCACTGCCGGTCCAGCGCCCAATTCCGATTTGGATCGGCGGCGGCGCCGCCGCCGTGCTTCGTCGCATCGCCCGCCACGCCGACGGCTGGTTCCCTCAGTTTCCATTAGACGAAAATGCCCGACCAATCATGGACCAACTCCAAACCTACATACGCGATGCTGGACGGGAACCATCCGATGTCGGCATCGAAGCGCGCCTCGAATTTTCGCGCATGAACTGGGAAGAAATGGCAGAGGCGATCGAGACCTGGCGTGATTTGGGCGCCACCCACATCGGTATCAACACAATGAGGGCGGACCTCAAGACCCCTGAGGACCACATCAAAGTACTAACCCAGTTCCGAGAATTAACAAGTCAGTACACTTGAAGATCGTCGGGCGTTCTGGCCTACTAAAGTGGAGAGGTAACCAAAATGGGTAAGGAACAGCTTCAGGCTTTGGCAAGAATCATCCAGGAGCAATCGGCAAAGGGACCGGGTAACGCCGTAACCGGTTCCTGGACAATTCGTTGGGATGGTGAGCGCGAGGTCTTTACCTTCGATAAGTGCGAAGACGGCTTCTATTGCGCTGAGCGCCCCGCCGTCGTCGACCTGGAAGGCCGTGTGTTAGATCCCGGCGGTCCGCTTTTCGAGGAAGCTCCAGAGTGAACCCACGCCTCGTGGGCGCCGCATTGCAGCGCCTCGCCGGAACCGGCCGCCTGGTGGTCTACGATGTCGCGGCTGACAGCGCACCATCGCGCGCCACTACCTCGACCCCTTTTGTTCGCGGAGGGGATGATTGGTGGCGCTTCGTCCAGCGCCGCCGTGCCCTGGATGACGGGCTCGACTTAAACCTACTCGTCTCGCTGCGCCGGCTGAGCCCGGATGAGCGGCTCTTGGTTGTGGGCTGGGGCACCGCCTTCACCAATTCATTTCTGCTGGTCGAACCCAGCGATGTGTCGGTCAACTTCACCACTCAAGCCGGCGTCACAGATTTCGCCAGCGCCAATGATCTTGCCGAGCCCGAAAAGCTAATCCGAGCAGCCTATGCGGAATGGGTCTACTGGGTTCGCGATCGCGGCAGTGATCTTGAAAGTCGCACCGCGCGGCTCGATGTCATGAACCCAAACCAAACGATCTGGCAAACGATCTGGGACCAACTGCCGCAAACCTTCGACGCCGCGGAGTTTCTCTCAATCCTGACTCTGCTCAACCTGCGCGAGCCGGAACTTTTTACTGGTGGGCGCGAGGTGGCTCGGGCAATTGTGCCTTTCCTCACCCGTCTGGGCATGCCAATCCTCTACGACGCTCGACACGTTATGCAGGCTATGCGTCAGCTAATCAATGCTGGGCTGGCTTCAGCCCAGGACCCGCAAGAAAACCTGCGAACCTACCGCGGTCCTGGTGCACCATTGCCAGCAGAAATAAGTGACGAGCGCTTTGCGCTCATGCTCCGCTAACGCCAGCCCCTCGTCTCCTGCCAACCACCGCTGCGATCAGCCCGCGCCGTGGTGAGAAGAGAGCAACCGCCATGAACAGGCTGGTCGCCGTGAGTACAATCGTGCCGCCCGCCGCCAAATCGGTGTGCCAGGAGACATACAAACCAATGACGCCAGATGCGGCGCCAAGCACCGCACTCAGCGGCATCATCCGATCCATATCGTCCACAAGCAGGCGCGCCGTCGCTGCCGGCGTGACAAACATCGCCAAAACCAGCACATTCCCGACAGCTCGCAGTGAAACCACGATGGCCAAGGTGATCAGCATCAGCAGTAACGTCTCAAGCCAAAAGACCGGCAGGCCCATCGCCATCGCCATCTCGCGGTCGAAAGATGTCAGAATTAGGACCCGGCGCAACACGAAGCCAATCGCTAAGGCCAGACCCCCAAAGCCCAAGCTCAGGTAAATATCCGTCGAGGTCACCGACAGAACATCGCCAAAAAGCAACGCCGTTAAGTCCCGCGTGTAGCCCGGGGATGTGCTGATTAGCACGACACCAAGTGCAAACGTCCCCGCAAAGACGACACCGATCGCCGTGTCCTCACGTAAGCGCCGGGTCAAACTCACACTGCTGATCATCATTGCTGTCAAGAGTCCGAATGCCGCGCCGCCGGCGAAGAAGTTAATCTTGAGCAGGAAGGCGATTACAACACCCGGGAACACCGCGTGCGAAATCGCGTCGCCCACGAAGGCTAGACCGCGAATCACGACGAAGGCCCCGAGAAAACCCGCCACCGATCCCACGATCAGCACTTCGAGCAATGCCATGCGCATGAAACGAAATGAGAGCGGATCTAGCAGCCAGTCCAACATGCCTGCAATCAGTCCCCAGTTTCGTGGTGGTGCGCATCTTCCAGGATGTGGTCAAAGTGCTCCTCGCCGTGCAGCAGGTGCAGGTGCGTCCCATAGGCGTTGCTCAGAACACTCTCGGTCAGTGTTTCTCGCGTGGGACCAAAGGCAACTAGCCTCTGGTTTAAAACACAAACCGTGTCACAGTTAGCTGAGGCCTGATTTAGATCGTGTGTCGCCATGATCACGGTTCGGCCTTGGTCTCGCATAGAGCCAAGGATTTCCAGAAAAACGTCTTGGGTTTGCGGGTCGACTCCGGTCATTGGCTCGTCAACCAGGACAACGCTGCCTTCCTGCGCCAAAGTCCTGGCAAAAAGTACCCTCTGCTGCTGGCCAAACGACAGCTCACCGATCGCCGACCTGCGCAAGTCAGCCAGACCGACTCGCTCTAACGCGCCCTCCGCCGCCTCTTTATCTGATTTAGACGGCGATCGCAGCCAACCCGCATGGCGAAGCCGGCCCATAAGTGCGACATCAAGTGCTCGTAATGGCAAATCGAGCTCCAGGTCCTTGCGCTGCGGCAAGTAGGCGAACACCTCACGTGCCTCCGTAGGCGTCCTTCCGTCCATGTCGATTCGTCCAGAGGCCAAGCCGAGAACTCCCAAGATCGCCCGTAGCAGTGTGCTTTTGCCCGACCCATTCGGCCCGATAACTCCGAGGAATGAGCCAGGGTCGATCACACAGCTTATTTCGCTAAGCGCTGGTCGTTCCCCCAACAGGACGCTGACTTTGTCAATCCGAATCGCCGGAACGGCCCCGGCTAGCCGTCCGCTGGTGTTGGCTCGAATCCCTAAAACCGACATAACAGATACTTTATCTCAAACAGAACCAGCGACGCGACTTTGAGCAGCCCTGTAATAAAGCCCCGGACTATAATTGATTCATCATGATCAGTGGCGCTCGCTACGTGAACGGAATGCCTGAGCGGTCGTGGCCAGCGGATCACGCTGACATTCTTGACCTGCTGGCAAGCGCGGAGCCAGTTCAAGCAGCCATTTTGGCCGCCGGCTCCAATTACGTCTATTTATTGACCCTTCGCGACGCGTCCGCCGGCGATGGCTACGCCGTCTACAAACCAAAGCACGGCGAAGCCCCCTTGTCGGACTTTCCCGAAGGGACCTTGTACAAGCGTGAGTATGCTTCCTATCTAGTTAGCGAAGCCCTTGGCTGGGGCCTGGTGCCGCCAACGATCATTCGCCAGGCAGCGCTGCAGCCGGGTGTTGGAGCCCTTCAACTGTTTATCGTTCACGATCCGGCCCAGCACTACTTTACCCTGCGCCAAGACCACGCCGAAGAAATGAAACGAGTTGCGGTTTTTGACTGGCTGACAAACAATGCCGATCGCAAGGGAGGCCATTGCCTCCTGGCCCCCGATCATCGCATCTGGTGCATCGACCAGGGCCTCACCTTCCACGAAGACGACAAACTCCGGACCGTAATCTGGGACTTCCAAGGCCAGCCAGTCCCGGCCCGCCTGGCCGGCGAAGTCGCTGAATTCGGCAATCAACTCCGAGAAGATGAAAACCTTCGCTCTCAACTAATGGAGCTTATTAGTGAAGCCGAGTTTGCCGCCCTGGCCAGGCGAGCCGAGATCATCGGCCGAAACGGCATCTTCCCGCAGCCGCCCGTCAGCCGGCCCTACCCCTGGCCGATGATTTAGCTCAGGGTCAAAAAAAAACGCGTCCGGCTATGACGTCCCCGCCTCGCCCCAAACGCGCTTCAGCGCTTCTTTTCGAACGTCTTCGCGTACGCCGGCGATCCGGAAGCCAAGGTCGCGAACCGTAACCAGCGTCTCTACTACTTGAGCGGCCTTGGGCCCTCGCAGCGCGGAGTCAAAGTCTTTCGAAATATCGAGAGCTAGGCCAATCGCTTCTTCAGCGACCTTCTGCCCTTCCGGCGTCAGCCCAACCCACACCACCCGCCTATCCTGCCGATCACGACTCCTAGTGATCAGGTCGCGGTCTTCCAAGCGGTTGAGCAGTCCGCTGACGCTATGGGTCTCTTGAAGCAGTAAGGCCGCCAGCATGGATGGCGTGATCTTTTCTTTCGCGTAATAGACAAGCGCTAGAATGCGCTGTTGTGCCACGCTGAGCTTGAGATGCGCAAGCCGCTTCTCCAAGCCCCTCTGCGCCACATTGGCAGCATCAATTAGCGTCATTAGCGGCATGGTCTCCGAACGTACAGAGTCCTTCGCCAGATTTGTCATCATCGTTCTCCTATCCAACTAACCTTCGTGCCGGCCGAATCTAGACGGTATTACTCGCTAGAGTATCAGTAATGGGCCGATGGTACCGGTCGATCAATCTATGCACAAGATGAAAATTATAGAATTTCGCATTAAATTTGTTTCAACTTAGAAATTGCTCGTCAGAGAAGAAGACCTCTCGCAAAGGTGATCGAGCTCGGGCCATCTAAAGAACGGGGGCTATAGAGCGCCCGGCAGCGGCTGAAATCATAGCCGGGCACGCAGGGTCACAACTAATCCGCTCGCCGAAATCTTTCTGGTATACTCCATCCCGGCGCGGCCAAGAGCTCGCACGACGAGAGAAGGAGCACCCCGACAACAGTCGGGGTTAATTATGCCCGCAACAGTTGTAATCGGCGGCCAGTGGGGTGATGAGGGCAAGGGCCGGATCGTCGACCTGTTGGCTCGAGACGCCACCCTTATTGCCCGCTATTCGGCCGGAAACAACGCCGGCCACACAATTATCAATCACCTGGGGCTGTTCGCACTGCACCTAGTCCCAGCCGGAATTTTTTACCCGGACAAGACCTGCTTGATCAGCAACGGCGTCGCCATCGACCCAAGCGTATTGCTCGATGAGATCGCCTCGCTCGAGTCGAAAGGCGTTAGTACAGACAATCTGCTGGTCAGCGACCGCGCCCACGTGATCATGCCGTACCACCCGCTCATCGACCAACTCGATGAGAAACTACGCGGCGGGGCGGCCGTCGGCACGACCGGTCGTGGCGTTGGACCAGCCTTTGTCGACAAGGTAGGTCGAATGGGCATTCGCATGGGTGACCTGATCAATCCCGTGGCATTTCGTGAGCGCCTTAGCTTCATACTTCCGTACAAGAATGCAGCCCTGACCAGGCTCTACGATAGTGAGCCGCTTTCCTTTGATCAGGTCTACTCGACTTACAGCGAATTTGCCAGCCAACTCGCGCCACGCGTGGCAGACACCTCGAAACTCGCCCGCGAAGCCTTGGCTCGCGGTGAAAGCATTCTGCTAGAGGGTGCCCAGGGAGCACTCCTGGACCTTGATGCCGGCACCTATGACTACGTCACTTCGTCCGTCCCTTCATCCACCGCGCCCGGAGCTGCTATTGGAGCCGGGATCGGGCCAGCTGAAATCGTCAAGGTCGTTGGGGTTTTCAAGGCTTATATGACACGAGTCGGAAATGGCCCCATGCCGACTGAGCTAGTTGACGACGAGGCCGGCCAGATTCTGCGTCTCCACGGGCCACGACCGGAAATCGGTACCACCACAGGACGCCCTCGCCGCACCGGATGGTTTGACGCCGTCGTTTCGCGTTACTCCGCGTCGATAAACAGTGTCAGCTCAGTAGCCTTGACTCGCCTTGATGTTCTGGACCCGTTCCGCTCAATTCAGGTATGCGTTGGCTACAAAATTGACGGCGAACTGGTCGAAAGTCCTCCCGCAAGCATTTCGGCCTTCGCCAACGCCCAGCCCCAATTCGAGGAATTGCCCGGCTGGCAGGATGACAGCACCCAGGCGCGACAATTCGAAGATTTGCCAATCAACGCCCAGAACTACGTAAAACGGATTCGGGAACTTATTGGCAAGCCGATTGGGATTGTCTCTGTCGGCCCGGAACGCGAACAAGTCATCATCATCGACAATCCGATCTAGCCACCTGCCCCAAAATGGCCGGACAAGATCTCCCTGATTACCTCAGACCCAACCTCGATTTAATCATCGTCGGTATCAATCCCGGCTTGCGATCTGGCGCAGCCGGGCACCACTACGCTTTCCCTGGCAACCACTTCTGGAGCCTGCTCTACGAATCCGGCCTTATCCCTGAACCTCTGACCTTCCAGGAGGACCATCGCGTGCTCGATTACGGCATCGGTCTCACTAACTTGGTTCACCGCACATCGCGCTCCGCCGGCGACCTGACTCGTGCGGAGTTGGCTGCCGGCGCAGAAGACCTTGGCTCCCGGCTGCTCTCTCTCCGGCCACGCATCGTTTGCTTCAATGGCATGGGTATCTTTACGGCATTTTCAGGTCAGAAGAAGGCCACTTTGGGACTCCAGCAAGAACGATTTCACGAAATCAAGCTGTTCGTGACCCCGTCCTCAAGTGGCCGTACCGCCGCCTACCAGCGCGATGTAAAGCTGCGCTGCTACCAGGAACTCAAGGCGCTGGTTGACCAAACCTAAACGTCCAACGCAGGTGTCTCGCGTTGCTCTATGCGGGCGAAGGTGTGATAGTTTACTGAGATTCTCGGCCAAGCCTGACAGTTGTCCCAATCATCCTGCAGTCCCACACACCAAGTCCGTTGAGAAGCTGAAATTGACGCTAAAACCGCGAACAAAGCCAGAAGCCTCGGCACCGTCGGCCCCTCGCGCTGACGCCATCCTTTCCGAGCGCCTGGAGGAATTCCTCGGCCGGTTGCTCGAAGGCACATCGCCCAACGCTGGCATATTTTGCTCCTTCTGCTACAATCCCCTGCCACGTAAGTTCAAAAGCTGCGATCACTGCGGCCAGGACCTTGAAAAGCGTTCCGCCCTCAAAGCATTGCCGAGCGCGGTCCTGCAAATGTACCGGCGCAAGCTCCGTACCGAGAGCCTGATCGTCAACTCTTTTGCCTACCTGGGCTTGGCTCTCGGGTTGGCTCTCTACCTCGGCCTGGTGGCAATTAATGTCCTCTACCTGGAAAAGGCACTGTGGTTTTTTGTCATCGCCACCGTAATTTTCTTATTCAGCAGCCGCATGCTAGCCGGCTTGATCGGCGGATACATTGGTGATGAACTCGGCTACCGCGTGGCCAAGCGGCACCTGGCGGAAGACTGGGCGGCACATCTCAGCCAGCGCGAATCAGAACGCGACTCCTAGGATTTTTCGCAGAAGAGACGACGTTAGACGCTGACCGGCAAGTCTATCTTTTGACGCCGAACCTCGGCCATCAGCTTGGCTGATGAATCACCGTCCAGGTCATACAGAGGCAACCGCAACCCGCCAACCTCAAAACCAATCTGGTTTAGAACGTGCTTCACCGGAATTGGATTCGGGGCGATGGTCATTAGAGCCGTCATCAGCGGCAACAGGCCACGGTGAGCCGCCGCGGCTTCTGAATTCCTGCCCGCGACAAAGTCCTCAATCATTTTTTTCATTTGGCGACCGATCAAGTGTGAGCAGACGCAAATTACCCCGTAGCCTCCCACCGAGAGCAGGGGCAACGTGACCTGGTCATCTCCGCTCCAAACTGGGAAATCAGGCCCGGCCTCAGCCACGATCTTGCTTACCGAATCGAGGTTGCCGCTGGCCTCTTTGACCCCCGTTATGTTAGGAATGGCCGCTGTCCGGATAATCGTCTCCGGCAGCATGTTCACACCGGTGCGACTCGGAATGTTGTACAGAACGCCGGGAATCTCTACCGCCGCCGCGATCGCCTCAAAGTGCCGAAATAGCCCCTCCTGAGTCGGACGGCTGTAGTAAGGCACTGTCAGCAGCAACCCATCCACGCCAACCGCCTCTGCCTCACGCGACAACTCAATGCTTTCCTGGGTGTCGTAGGTGCTTGTGCCGGCAAGGACGGCCCCGTCATCACCCGCCGCCTCCTTCACCGCTCTGAAGAGGTCGAGCTTCTCTTGGCGCTTCAGCGTCGGCGCCTCACCCGTGGTACCAGAAACGATGAACCCTTCGCTGCCCGAATCGAGCAGCGTCCGCGCTAGCTTTTGCGCCTGAATGTAGTCAACCCTGTCATCGCTCGTAAATGGGGTAACCAGCGCCGTCAGCAGCCGGCCGAACCTTGGCGTTCCGGAGGAACCATTCTCAGAACCAGACATCTACATCCTCCTGAGCTTCATTTTAGTGGCATGTTTCTCGCCGCGAGAGATCCAGCCAGAAGGTCCATGCCCAGTGAACGAGAGGCCAACTTCTTCCTTTGCGGCGAGTGGCCCAGACGTAACCAGCGGGCTTTGCACCCGGATTCCTGCAAGTATAGGCCCTGTGAGGACCATCTGCTGAAAGAAGGCCGATTAAACCAGTTTGCGGCTGATTAGCTCTTCGGCAATTTGCAAAGCGTTGAGCGCCGCGCCTTTACGCAGGTTGTCACCGACCGCCCAGAAGGCGATGCCATTGGGGTGCGAGAGGTCACGCCGAATACGGCCAACAAACACGGGGTCCTGGCCGGCAGCCTCCCAGGGCTGCGGATAAACGCTCGCCTGAGGGTCATCCTGAACCACCACTCCCGGCGCCGGGCGCAACATGTCGGCAAATTCCTCCGGCGCCATCGGGTCGGTTAGCTCCACGAAGACGGCGGCGGAGTGGGAGACAAAGACGGGCACTCGAACACAGGTCGCGGCTATGGCGATCGAAGGATCGTGCATTATCTTGTGTGTCTCGTGGACCAGCTTCATCTCTTCGCTGGTATAAGCATCTTCCTTCCAGGAGCCAATCTCGGGGATCAAATTGAAGGCAATCTGGTGGGGGTACACGGATGGAGCGACCGTGCCGTCCTCAAGCACTTGGCGAGACATCGTCTCCAGCTCTTTGACTGCCGGACCGCCGGTACCCGACACGGCCTGGTAAGTTGAGGCGATAATCCGCTTCACCGGGTTTATCTTGTGCACCGGCCATAGCGCCATAACCACGGGCGTGGTCGCGCAGTTCGGTGTCGCGATGATGCCTTTGTGCTGCTCGATGTCGTCCCCATTGATCTCGGGCACCACGAGCGGCACTTCCGGATCCATGCGCCAAGCGCCGGTCTTGTCGATAACGATAGCCCCTGCCTTCACGGCGCTGGGCGTGTACTCACGCGAGATCTCATCCGGTACGGCGTTGAACACAAGGTCGCAACCGCCAAAGCAATCGTGGCTTAGAGCCTCAACTTCGATATCTTGCTCACCGAAGCGAATCTTCTTGCCGGCTGAGCGCGCCGACGCGATCAATCTCAGCGAACCGAGTGGAAATGAGCGCGTGGAGAGGATGCGCAGCAATTCTTCTCCCACGATCCCGGTCGCACCAACAATAGCCACGTTATAGGCCTTTGCCATCACCGCACCCTTTTAGGCTGAACTCCACGGCAAGATTCGTATGATCATAACGGCTGACAATGCAGGCCGGCAAACGCAATCGTCTAAACACCGCCAGGACGTCCCAAATTTGTTCTGACGCTCGACCTACTACCCGCCTCCTTAGCCGCGATTCTGGTTCAATTCAAGGAGTAGAGCCGGGCTCTATCCTCAAGACCCACGCAGGCAGCCGACCGTATATGGATATTCCCAGGTCGCATGGTAGTGGTAGATATCAACGTTATCACCGTCCCAGGCAACAACGTGCGAATGGCCGTGGCACTCACCTAGGTCGCCATTTCTAAGCGCCACACCGTCCACTCCCTGATGACCATAAATACCAAACCCGTCCAGGGCGTATCCCACGAGTTCAGAATGCCCACCTGTCTCTCGCTCCAGGCAGGGCGTAATTGAGTGGTGATGGTACTCCCCGGTCTGCTCGGGGTGACCGTCGCATTTGTCCAAAACCTCATGGGCCACGGCATCCCGTCCCTGAGCGTCGAGAGCATTGAAGATTGAACCACCGGACGTCGTTATGCCGATAGCGCCCATCGGAACACAGCTCGCATCGGCGGCGAGCTCCGGATTGGCCGGAAGGGTTAGCAGTACACGGCGAGTGGAGATTGAGTTCGGGTTCCGGTCGTACTGGTACGCCTCGTCATTGCGGCCAACCGGAAAGATTCCGGTCGAGTAAGCACTTGGTACCCCGTTTCCTTCAATGATTCGTTGGCTTCCTTCGATTCTTACCGAGAATTCGCCTGGCCAGGCTACTTCGCCATCTACAACGGCCTTGGCAGTGAGGTCCCAGGTTCCGTCGCCACTTATCCAGGGGCCATCCTGAAACGCACCGCCTCCACCGAACCGCGTCTGGCAGGCGAAGACCGAACCGGCCACTGGCCGGGTTGAGACTTTACCATCGCCTAGCGGCAGCCGCGTAAGGTCGATTGCGTCCTCCTCCACAGCTTGGGTTGGTTGCTCATCGGCTTGGGTTGCGGCAGGCGCTACTGAACCAGAATCGCCGCCTTCCCCACACCCAGCGGCGGCAACGACAACAAGGAGCAGACTTAGACGTAAGCCAATCAAGCGCTGGCACTTAACCAAGACCGCTCCGCCTCCAGAAAATTCGTTACCCATCCAGTTTGGAACCCAAAAGCCTCCAACCGCAAGCCACCGTAAGACCGCAACCCACGCCTAGCATTAGACCGCCGCACTGACTAAAATCGACGAGACCAACTGACAACGGGGGACTCGATGACAGCAGCTGTAGGCAAGCGATACGTTGCCGCTTCCGGGGCCGAGGTAATCATTACCAAGGGGAGTTCGGGAAGCCTCAGCGATGGTGAAGATCCGCTCTACCTCAAGGACGAAGCCAATGCTTCGCCCGAAAACGCCAGCAGTGACCGCAAGGATCCCGTGATTCAGCTCGGCAAGCGCTACCGATCATCGGACGGTGAAGTTGAACTCCTGGTGATAAAGCCCGGAGTTTGCGACCTTCGCTACGACGGCGAACCTATGGACCAGCTGAAGCCAAAAATTCTGCCATCGGCAGACTGACCCGCCAAATCAGGTACTCGAAGGATGCATCGGCATACGAATTGATCTGACTCACGCTCGGCTCACCTTGCAGCTCGGCCAGGTGAACTAGGACTGAGCAAGTTCCTTGTGCCGCGCCAAAACAAAGACATCTACGGATTCCACGTACTCACGCCGGAAGGCCGCGTAATAGGTGCGCAGCATCTGGTTCATTTCTCGCTGCGGAACGATTCGACGTTCAAAGTCCGAGTCCGCCGGAAAGTCCGCGATTCCTCCGACCTCAACCCCGTAGAGAACCTGATATGTCGTGGTTCCTGCCGGCTGGGTTTTTGAGTGAGTAGTGGCGCGGCAGCGGAAGTGCCCCAGGTGGGTGGCCTTTGGCCCCAGGACGCCGGCCTGGGCCAGGGCGATACGCTCAATCGCCGCGTCAGGATCCTCGTCATCGGCAACTTCGCCCTCGGGCAACCACATGCGCCCCTCGCGCCAGGCTAGGACCGGTCTGTCACCCCGATAGGGAGCCAACGTGACCTGCGTAACCACAGCGTCATCAGGCAGCTCGGACTTCTCCCACAACGCCCAAATTTGGTCGCCGAAGTGCTTGTCCGTGTAGCCGGTCAACCCATGGACTTTCGGCGGTGGCATATTTTGCGGGTTGAAGTTGTCCATTTCAGACATGAGTCAGCTCCAAGAAGTTTTTCAAATATCGAGAATCGGGGCATCGCGTGCTAACGCGACCTAATTACTTTAACCCTTTTTCGGCCCAAGCGGGTACCGCAACGCGAGGACCAACCCAGCGGCTGAATCGCTGGCCCCACTCATCAGTGTCTAACGCCCACACCGAAGGGCTAATGACCAGCTCAGCCGTTGCAGTCGCCTGCGAGGCCGGGCATTATGAGTCAATAGGCGGCCTCTCGTATCTGCAGGCCAGTCATCTCTGCCGGAGGATGGGCGTTCTGAACACAAAGGCATCTTCAGAGGGGCCCTTCAAAGCCAGGACCGGCCAGTGACCAAAACCTCAACCGCGCTTCTGCTTCTCTTGGGTGGCATTTGGGGCAGTTCGTTTCTGCTCATTAGCGTGGCGGTCGAAGACGTTTCACCTCTGCAACTCACCTTTTTCCGCTGTATTGGCGGCGCGGTAATTCTGCTCGCGTTCCTCAAACTTCGGCCGCAGTCCAGTGTCCCTCCCAAGCGCAACCTTGGCTTCCCCCTGCTCATCGCCGGTCTCGGCGTGCTCCTCCCATTCTTCCTGATTGGCTGGGCCCAAACCGAGATCGAGAGCGGCTCCGCGGCCGTCCTCAACGCCACGCTGCCGCTATTTACCATGTTTTTCGCGGCAATCTTCCTCGCCGAAGAGCGCCTCACCTGGCGGGGAGCCGCGGCCGTTGTCGTGGGAATCGTCGGCGTAGTGGTCTTGATTGGAAACGGATTCGAGGACCTGACCGGCAATGACATCGTCGCTCAGGCTGCGGTAGTGGCCGCTTCGGCATCGTACGGGGCAAGTGCCGTCATCAGCCGGGTGGCCCTGCGCCAATGGGACCCAATTCCCCTCAGCGCCACTATGGTTGCGATCGCTAGCGTCGCTGCCGGCATAATCGTCTTGACTACAGATTCACCCTCGCTTGACCTGCCCGCGGATGTTTGGCTCTCTATCCTGGCGCTGGGCATGCTGGGAACCGGGTTCGCCTACATTGCTTACTACTCGTTAATCGCCAGCGCCGGCAGCGTGCGCGGCTCATTTGTCGCTTTTATCATTCCTCCGGTCGGAGTGGCCTTGGGTGCAATCGTTTTGGACGAAACTGTCAGCTGGAACACCTTCGTCGGCGGTGCGATTATCCTGGTGGGCGTTAGTTTGGGCAGCCGCGGCGTTCAGCTTCCGAAAATCAAGAGGACACCAATCCACTCAGGTTGAGGGGTCGCTAGCCCCTGGCCAGAAACCTACGGACGTCAAAGGAGCGCGCCACGCGAGAGGAGCGCACGACACGAGAGGAGCCGCCCTGCTAGAGCGAACCCTCTGGCTGAGGCGCGTTGTTCCGGTATTCGGCCCAGGTATCAGCCGCCATGTACTCGGCCCAGCAGCGGTACATCCACAGCTGCGTATGCTCCGTCATCTTCGCGTCAATACGCGGCGGCTGCCCCTCATCCTGGATGACTTCACCCTTGCCGAGATTCATCGTGTAGTTATAGGGAAATTGGCATCCAATCTGACCCTCGGCGCCGCGGGTGCAATCCATCCAATTTTCTCCGTCCTCCAGCCCAAAGAATCCCGCCGCACCGAGGTGGTGCTGCTGGCGAAGAAAAGTATTGCTCTTCTTTTCCTGATCCCAGTCGGCACCGTAGTGGCTGAACCGCCAGAGTTCCGTGCCGTGCGACCCCTTTGGCATGCGCATTTCGATCTCACTGCCGTTAAAGAACAGATTGGGGAATAAACTCCGTGCCGAATTGTCCATCGTGCAGTGACCATATTCGGACAAATAGATCGCCCTTACTGGGTTTGGATCCTGGTTGGGATTTGGCGGCGGGTTGCCATACTGGGCGCCGCCCATCTTTGGCGATGCGTGGGTGATGCCTACGTGATAAAAATCCCAGTTGTTGTCATGTGCCAGCTTCCAGTTCGCCGGCAGCACGTACTTGGAAACACCACCCTGTGCTGTCATCTCGCCCTGGTCAGCAAAGCCGTCTATCCCCTTGCGTCCGGCCGCGTCCAAAAAGTCATAGAGACTTGGGGCCTCCGGATCCATGTTGGCGAAGATTAGTCCCCGGTAGCTATCCACCTGCGCGGCCTTGATCAATCCCCAGTTCTCGCGGTCGAGTTCCTCGTGGTAGACCTCCTTAAAACCCGGTACGCCCACAAGCGCGCCCTTCAGGTCGTAAGTCCAGCCGTGGTAGGTGCACATGAAACTAGTGGCGTGGCCCTCGTCGGCACGGCAGATGGCGTTGCCACGATGGCGGCAGCTGTTGATCAGCACCTGCGGGTTGCCATCGTTGTCACGGACGCAGATCACGCGATCCTCGCCGATCACGGTCAGAAAGAAGTCACCGGGGTTGGGGATCTGGGAGTCGTGGCACATGAAGTTCCAGGTCCGGGCAAAGATCCGCTCCAGCTCCAGTTGGTAAATCGTTTCGTCAGCAAAGATCTGGCGGGCAACAAGGCCAGCGTCCTTGTCCACGTAGCCGCGAAAGTGCTTCGCCTCGGGTACTTCAAGGGTCATCTGCTTCTCCCTGGGGTCGGTGCACTAGGCGAAAGGACCCAGGTGCACAGCGACTACGCACTAGTTGACTAGTCAAGGAGAATTCTGGCTTTGGGGAATCAGGTTGTCAAGGAAGGATCTCTGAGCAGGGAGCATCGCCCGCGAAGTGTCCGTGCGTGATGGCTAGCGCATCCGCTGAGAGCAAGTCCTGTGTCTCGCAAAACGTCACCAACCCCGTCTCAGCCAGTTGATCAACTTTTTCCTCATCGCTCGCCTCGATCGCGGCAATTATCTCCAGCGCTCGGTCACGTTGGTTCGTGACGTATTGGACCAAGAAGTCATGATCGGCTCGCAAATCCTCCGGTGGGCTTAACTGAGACAATTCCTCCAGGGTCGCTTCGGTCATACTCACCAAAAGCGGAAAAACCTTGCTAAGCCCGGCCAAGAACGTCTCTTCGTCCGCGAGTGGCAGAAACATTTCCCCCCAGATGTTTAGGCGCGGGCCCAGTTGCGTCTCGAATCGAAGCATGATCAGCTCGAGCTGCAAACCGTACTCCGCACCAGGGAGTTGCTCTTTGCTTTGACAAGGAGGGTTCGGAGCATCGGGCGCGACGAGCGCCTGACAAACCGGCGGTGACAGCCGAGTTAGCAAGAGGCCGGCTGTGACACCCAGTTCGCTGTTCAGGACGACGAATTCGACCAGTTTTCCATCTTTCAGCGTCTCGCCGATCTCTGCATCAATTCGAATGATCTCGCTTAGCCCCGCAAGCAGGATTTCGTGATCGTCCCGGAAGAGTCTCGGCGGCTCCAATTTCTCCGTCGCTTCCAGTGAACCTACCCAGGCAGTGCCGGCACCGGCGTCGTAGAGAGCCGTGAACAAGCGCTCGTGCGTCGACCAAGCCTGCGCAAACACACCTCTAAAAGAAGCCGCCTTGGTGCCAAATAGATCCCAAGCAGCTTTTACCTGGAACAAGTAGTCTCACTCCAAAGATGTAAGCTCCAATGTTGGTTGCGCAGTCGGTCCGGCCGAGCAGGCATCTTCCGACCCGCCGGAGCCGCCGCAGGCCGCCAGCAGGGCAACTCCCGCCATCGAAACGGCTAGCATGGTTCTCCACTTCACAGCTTGACTCCTTCGGCGTCCCTTTGGCTACTCTTCTTGGTGCGATGCTAGGCGCGGCCGCGAGAAGCCACTGTGATAGCCATCACATAGCCTCTGACCGCCGCGACGGCTAACGCTGCGATCGACCGCGCCAAAATCCTGAACTCAAACTGCTCGGGTTCGCCGCGATAGGGAGACTCGCGAACACGCTCGTTGCTACTGAACCGGCGACCAGGCTGGCGCACCGTCGTTCGCCGGGTTGTTGGTCAGATTGGTCAGGCCGCGGCCGTCAGCGTTGATCACGTATATCTCGAAGTTGCCATCCCGGTTGGAGTGGAAGGCGATCTTTCTGCCATCCGGCAACCAGGTCGCGATCGCGTCAGCAGCCCGGTTGTTTGTTTCGGCCTCCGCCGGCCAGCCACCGAGCCCGAGGGCCACGACATCGAGGCCACGTCCCACCAGCTCTTCGACGATGTTTACTCCTACGAATCCTGTCGCACCTGTTATGAGTGTTGCCATAGAGCGCCCATTATAGGTCGCATGCCAGGCAGCAACAAAGGACGCAGGGAGCGCCCATCGCCGGGTTTTTGCTTCTAAGACGTTTGAAGAACTCACCACATAGCCAGGCATGGACGATACGTGTCCGACGAACGGCTAAGATATACATTCAGGCCGGGATTCCCGGTTCCGGCTGGTCGCTGTAGGAGGTAAATCAGCGAAATCTTATGCTTCCAACTATTCATATCCTCGCGACCGGCGGCACGATTGGCTTCAAGGGTGATGAACGGCTTGACGCTGTGGCGTATGGCGAGCACGGCTCTCCCATTCTGATCAAAGAGTTATTGGCGAGAATTCCGGAACTCGCCGGAATCGCTCAAATCAGCAGCGAGCAGCCATTCATTGAAGGATCCGGCGGTCAGTCTATCGGTCCGACGGAGTGGATCTGGCTGGCGGAGCGGTGCAATCAAATCTTCAACCGAGATGAGCCGCCTGACGGCATCCTCATCACTCATGGGACCTACGTCCTGGAAGAGACGGCATTCTTCTTGAACCTGACGGTTCATTCCGACCGGCCCGTAGTTCTCACCGGAGCCCAGCGCCCTTCGAGTGCGCTCAGCAGCGATGCCGACATGAACTTAGTAAATGCGGTGATTGCGGCCGGGGCCCCGGAATCGAAAGGCAAGGGTGTGCTGGCGATCTTGAATCACGAGATCAATGCCGCTCGTGATGTGACCAAGACAAGCACTTACAGAGCCGAAACCTTTCAATCTCGAGATCTGGGCTTCCTCGGCTACGTTGATTCTGACCGCCAGGTTGCGTACTATCGCTCGCCCACGAAACGCCATACGGCGCAGAGCGAGTTTATTGTGTCAGCTTCTACGCAGTTGCCGTGGGTCGACATTGTTCAAACGTTCGCGGGCGATGACGGCCGAGCCGTCGACGCTCTCATCGATCTGGGGGCTCGCGGCCTCATCGTTACGGTAGGCGGTCCGAATCCTGCCTTACTGGCCGCTATCAGTCGAGCGATTGCCAAAGGCGTCACCGTCGTCCGAAGCAGCCATTTAGGTTCCGGTCGTGTCATCGCCACACCGCGTTCTGTCGAAGCTGGCATCATTTCAGCCGAAAATCTTTCTCCTAGAAAGTCGAGAATTCTGCTGATGCTTGCTCTCGCCGCGGATTTAGACCGAGAGCAGGTCCAGAGGGTCTTCAACGAGTACTGAGCGCCCTGGGGCGGTAATGCTTACCACCTTTGTAATACTTACCACCTTTGTATTCTGCCGGCCTCGAAGGACCGCCCTTCCTTTTATGGCTTGGTGGGTGGATTTGCAAAGAGGTCTACCCTGAAATACGCGACCGCGAGGACTAAGGCCCAATCAAGGCCAACAAGCTGGACCCAAAATATGCCATGCTGGAGCGGCGCTGAGGGCTCGAGCATTTAATAGGAGGAGTAAATGATCCTGATAACAGGCGGGATGGGCTTCATTGGCATCCACACGGCGAGACGCTTCCTCGATGTTGGCCAGGGCGTCGTCCTGGGGCAGTATCGCTCGCGGCGCGAACCTGAGTTCCTTCAGGATCAGGTTGGCAAGAACCTGCACACGGCCCAGGTCGATGTTCGCGACAAGGCCGCCCTTCTGAGCGTGCTCAAGCAGTACGAGGTGACCGACATCGCTCATTTGGTGGCGCCAGCCCTCAATAGCGTGGAACCAGATGATGATTTCGACACCAGCGTGCTCGGCGTTTTGAACATCCTCCAAGCCGCCCGCGAGACGGGTGTAAAGCGGGTGACCCTGGCGAGCTCTGGCGCCACCTACACAGGCGTTCCGGCTGGACCCCTCCGCGAGGACATGCCGCTGACCATGGAGCCGCGCAGCCCAACCGAAACCTTCAAGAAGGTTTGGGAGCTTCTCGCCTATCACTACGCCGACCGCACCGGCCTCGACGTCGTAAACATGCGCATCGGCTCGATCTGGGGACCGATGTTCTGGCACGGCGGCATCTTCCCGGTGGTGCGCCTCTGCTACGCGGCCGCCCGCGGTGGGGACGTTCCTGAAGGGCTAGCCATATTCGGCGGTGCTGAGCTCTTCGAGGACGACGAAAGCGCCCCTTGTTACGTGCCGGACTGCGCTCGCGGAATTCAGATGTTGCACGCCGCCGATAAACTCAATTTTCGGACTTACAACGTCAGCGTCGACAAGGCCGTGACCAACCGCCGCATCGTCGAAGCGATTCAGAAGCAGGTCCCCGGATTCGATCCGCCGCTCTCGCCCGGTACCAGCCCCCGCAACCGCCCCTCGCCCAACTTCGACATAACCCGCCTGCGCGAAGACACCGGCTTCGAGCCGGAATACGATATAGATAGCTCCGTTGCTGAATACATCACCTGGCTTCGCGATCATCCGGAGGAGACCATGACCGGTGAGGGTCAGCACGGCTAGCTCGAGCGCCGGGCCGGAGTGCTAATCTTCCGTCAGGAGGCAGACCGCCGGTTTTGTCGAAATCGTCATCCATCGGCCCTCACTCGATGATCTCTTCATGCTGCTCTCGGCATCCCGTCCAGGAAGAGGTCAAAGAAAACGGCGAGGGCCGGTCACGAGTTTCCGTGAGCCCAATGGAGGAATCAAAGCTTGACCACCGTGGAAATAGCTGAATCTAGCTCTAGGGTGGGGCTCGGCGCCAAAGTCGGCCGGACGTTTTCCGACTGGCGTTACATGACCAAACGCAACGTCCTTCGGCTTACCCGCAACCCGGAGAAGCTCTTCTTCAACGTCCTCCAGACGCTGATGTTCGTGCTACTCTTCGCTTCGTTTTCGGCGGTGCCATCCAGACCGGCGACGTCAGCTATGTCAATTTCCTCATGCCAGGGATAATCGTGCAAACTTCTACCTTCATCTCCCTCTCGGCTGCAGTTGGCCTGGCCGAGGACATCAATAAGGGCATCATTGACCGCTTCCGCGCTATGCCCGTTTCCAGCCCACAATCACACCAGCCACTACGGTGAAGCCAATGAGGATAGTGTTCTCGATCGTGTCCGATATCAGTCGGCCGGCAATGAAGGCAGACCGCCCCTTATTAATCGGTCTAGCCTTTGCTTCGATCGGCGCCTCAACCGCTCTCACACTCAAGAGGCCGGAGTTGGTGCAGAGCTTTGGCCTAATCTGGATCTTCCCTCTGACCTTCGTTTCGGGCATCTTCGTGCCGACCGACAGTCTTCCCAGCCTGTTGAAGTCCTTTGCGAGCGTTAATCCTGTCACCATTTGGGCCCGAACCTTGCGCAGCCTCAGCCTGGCCGGAGAGTCGCCGAGCGCCAGTGACGTTCTCCTGACACTGGTCAGCATCGTCGCAATCGTCATCGCCTCAACTGCCCTCACGGTGCGCGCCTACCGCAGACTTGGCTAGGCCCGGTCTGTAGACGGCTGCGATCGTAGCCGCGGGTATAAAGAACCCGCAGAACTTCTTGCATCCACCGGGATCTGACTTTTTACATCGCGGCTGCTGCCAAAATGCTGTCGGAAGGGCGCAGAAAATTGGGTGACGCACTTGCGAAGGGGGATTTGTAGGTGCCGCTGGACACTCCCATTGCCTTACTTGGGGATTTCAGGCGTCGTGAATGAGTCGGATTTCATCGATCTTTCTCCTTGCTAAATCTGGTGGTCGTCCGAGGATCATCTGGAGGCGTTCCCCTTTATGGGACCGCTCACTCAATCAAGGAAAATGCTAAAGGCGAGATCAACCATTGCAGCGCAACCACGGGATAAAATCGACCCCGTAGCAGTGCGACACGAAACGCCTGAGGAACGGCGCATCCGGTGCGTGCGGGTGATCCCCTGTGGCCGCCGCGACGGTGACCATCGCTCCCAGCGGAACTTCCAGCGCCGGCACCTCGAGAACCTCCGGCAAGGCGATCGGCTGTAGCAGCTTCTCTGCCGCCTGCGCTGCTCGCATCTTCCAGGGAATCGTGGCCGCCGCCAAGATCACGGCAACTAGCATAAAGACGGCGCCAATGAAAACAGCCGTGATGATGCCGTCCGTAAAGGCGGTATTCGCCGCTGCGGTCAGCGTGACCGCGGCCTCCGCCGGCAAGGTGCTTGCGGCGAGCGACGCCGCGACGATCCCTTCACGCGCCAGTTCCGCGGCCTCAGCCGGCACGGCGGAGCCCACCAAAGCTTCATCGAGATTGCTCTTGTAGAGGCCGTTTACGATGCTGCCCGTGATCGCGATGCCCAGCGCTCCACCCAGCTCGCGGCCCACGCCGAGCCAATCCCCGCATCGTCTACCGGCACCGCCGCCATCACCGTATCCGTCAGCGCCGGCATGCCGATTCCCAGGCCGAAGCCGAAGAGGAAGATCGAGCCGATCAGTTGAGGAACGCCGCTGTCGATGCTCATTTGGCTAAACGCAATCATGCCTAAGAGGATCAGCACCATCGAACTGACTATCAGGATTTTGGGGCCAACCGACTGACTGAGAACGCCGGCAACCTTCGAGCTCACCATCATCCCAAGTGCCGCCGGTACAATTAGCGATCCAGCCTCGAAGGCGCTGCGGCCCTGGACGATCTGGAAGAATTGGGTGAGACTGGCCCGGCTCGGCCGGCTTATGCACCAGCATTGTGCTCGAGAACACAAACTGTTCCACCTGGAACCCGGTTTCCTGCAGAGCGCGCAGCAGCCGCCGAGTCCCTTGTACCGTGATCTCGTCATACCGCCTGCTGGGTTTGCCAAAGAAGTCATAGTAAGCGGCCAGATGGATTATGGAGGCAACGTGCGCCCCATGATGGTCCCGCAGGGTATTGAGCCCCTCGCGCACGTTTTCGTCGGATGTGATTTCCACGGGTATGAACCTGCAGCCCTCGGGAGGCGGACTTTCTGCCTTGCGGTCGAAGCCAACGACTTCAAAATTCCTCACCAGTCGCGTCATGACCGCGGTCCCGATAAGGCCGTTCGCGCCTGTTACGACGACGATCCCTTTATCTGTCTCCGTGGTGACCACCGCCTCCGAGTAGGCCGCCCTCGTCCCAGCCCGTGTCGCGCGATCTTGCTACCGCGCAAAGACGGCTGTCAAGGACGGCCGTCAAGATACTGAAATTGCTACGAGGGCTGCGTTCCCAATGGCTGCCCTGCCTCGATTGCCCGCCAAGTATGCCGCTTGTCACCCCTTGATCATTCAGCACCCGAGCCTGGAATGTAGACAATCCGCGAAGGCGTTTGCTACTTGATTCGGGGCCCATATCCAAACGGCATCAGCGGCAAGGCAACAATGCTCCAATCACTTCGCACGCCAACGGCTCGTATCGTGTTCGGACTGGTGTTACCGGTGTTTCAGATGTGCACGGATGTTTTTTCCGTACGCCAAGCTAACATACTTAACCCATCGTTCGCCGGAGAGTACAGACCCCTGTCGATGGAGAGGGAAAAATGGCGTCGCGGGTGCCATCGACCTTTGCTGAGCCGTCGTCAGCGGCTCACGCGGTTGGGGAGGAGAGCTAAACGATCTGTTTGAGACCATGACTCTCCCGAATAGACGCTTTGCGCGCTAACGTTGTTCTGTTTGGTTGAGAAGATCGAGGGCTGCCTGAGCCATGATCTGCACACCGACGGGTAGAGCATCCTCATCGATGTCGAATTCGCTGGTGTGCAGTGCGGCAGTTAAACCCTTCTCGGCGTTCGCGCTCCCGAGGAGTATGAAGCAGCCGGGAGCGGTGGACATGAAGAGGCTAAAGTCGTCGGCGAATGGATAACGCAAGCCCCCTGATGATGTTCTCGCGGCCGATAATGGGCGCAGCCGCTTCCTCGATTATCCCGGTTACCTTCTCATCGTTGACCAGGGCTGGAAGGGCATAATCTGCCTTGACCGAGAGCTCGCCGCCGGCGGCCTCGACAATCTCAGAACTTACGTCCCGGATCTGGCCGAGCTGTCTTGCGCGCAACGCGTTGTCAAAGACAGCCAGATTGCATTCTATCTCCGCGTGGCTGGGACCAGCGGGGACGCCGCCTTCCGCCTTGAGCGAGCGCACACGGAAGCTCACGTTCTCGTCCGCTCCTCCTTCCCTCCCAACCAGGTCGTAAAGGGCTGTTACCAGGCAAGCCGCGAGGTGAGCGGCATCTAGGCCCGGGCCGGACTCGAGCGATCCTCCCGGATCAGAGACTTCCAGCACCAGCTCATCACGGGAGGCCAAGAGAGGCCCGCTCTGGATCGCGGCTTGACCCGTCTCGAACGGGGGCATCACATGGACGGCGACGGACATGTCGGGATTGAGGCGCTCGAGAAAACCGTCATCGATCATGCGTTGGCCGCCACGCATGGGCTCGTCAGCGGGCTGGAAGATGAAGGCAATGCGGCCGGTGAAGCTCTGCCTGTGGCGGGCGAGAACATCGGCGACGGAGGCGACGATAGCAGAGTTGGCGTCATGACCGCAGGCGTGGTTGCGGCCCTCGATTCGGGAGCCATATTCGCGGCCCGACGCCTCCTCCAAAGGCATGCCGTCAATGTCGGCGCGGAGAATGAGCGTCTTTCCGGCACCGGCGCCATCGAGGACGGCGATGACGCCGGTCCCCCCGATGCCTTCCTCCACGTCGAGGCCAGCAGCGCGCAGGTGCTCAGCCAGTGTTGCAGCCGTGAAGGTCTCCTCGAAGGCAAGCTCTGGGTGCTGATGAAGCGTCCGCCGCAGCGAGATCATGCTCGGCTTCAGCTCACTGATTTCGGGGCCGAGGTCAACGGTCGGCGTCATTCTTCACTCCTCACCAGCACTGCCGGCAGCGGCTTGCACGTTAACACCACCGCAAACAGTGTTCCAACTCTGGCAATGGCTATGACGGGTTGATTTTAAGCTATATGCCCATAGAACACGCGTTCAGATCGCGAAAATCATACGGCTCGTCCCTTTGAGTGAATTTGGGCAGCAATGTCACGCTTGTCCCAATGGGTTTTCTTCCACGAGATCGATGCCTCTTCGGCAACCGCGACAACCGTATTCTCGTAGGCATAGAATCCCCACGTCACGACATCCTCGCGATCCTCGTCGTCGGGATCCCAGCTTGCCGTCTGGACTCAGGCCAACTGCAATTCAGCGACCTGAATGTGCTTTTCTGCTTATTTCTTACTCACCCCAGCCTGCCAATGTCGCTTCTATACATTCGCATAAGGACGCCGGTGCCTTCAGTGTCCTGAGAGTCGATTTTTTCACAACACCGCGCTCTGGTTTCAAAAACTGGTCGGGGTGCGCAGATTCGAACTGCGGGCCTCATGGTCCCAAACCAAGCGCTCTGACCTGACTGAGCTACACCCCGAGGCGTTCGACTTTTAGTCTACACGCTGCGTGCAGGTAGGGCAGTCCCATGCTTCGCCGTGGCTAAAACCGCAATCGCCGCAGTCCCAGCTGGTTGAAGGGTCGATCCAACGGCTCGCCTTTGGGTCCCAGTGCCGGTGCTGATGTTCCAATTCAATTGGCCGGCCGCAGCTTGGGCAGGTGCCACCCAAAAGCCGCTCGAGGAGCCGCTCTTTCAAGTGGCTCGAAAGGACAAACGCCAGACCGGAAAATGCCACCGCCAAACCCAGCACTCCACCGGCCTCCGGCGAAAGCAGCCGCGAACCGACCACAAACGCCGCCAACCCCCAGGCTCCGGCGGCAAGCCCCGAAAGCGCCATGTCCAGACCGCGACTCAGGTCGGTCATCGGCCTCAAAGCCTACTCCCGGCGCCCCGAGCCACAAAGTTCGGCAATATTCGCCACGGCATGTTCGGCACAATAGGCCTCGATGCCCTCCAGAACCTCGATCGGCGCCAAAGGATTGGCAAACGTCGCCGTCCCAACCTGCACTGCGCACGCGCCAGCGAGTATGAACTCGAGTGCGTCACCCGCCGTGCTGATCCCACCGCAGCCGATGACCGGAACCTCGACCGCGCCAGCAACCTGGTAGACCTGCCTCAAGGCGACCGGCTTCAACGCTGGCCCGGACAGGCCGGCGAAGGTCCGAGCAATCACAGGCTGGCGGCCATTAAGGTCCATTGCCATCGCTTGCAGCGTATTTCCAACACAAAGCGCATCGGCTCCGGCCTCAACCACGGCCCGCGCCACATCCCGAGGATCGGCGACATTCGGCGTCAGCTTGACGATCAATGGCAGTGTGCTGGCGCGTGCCACGACACGGGTCACAGCCGCGGCTGTTTCCGGGTCCTGCCCGAACTCCATGCCACCACGCTGCGCATTCGGGCTGCTAATGTTCAACTCAACCCCAGCCAGACCGTCCACATCTTCGAGCCTCGACGCCATCTCGCCGTATTCCTCCGGAGTTGAACCCAAAATACTGACGACAACCGGAACTTTCCAAGTGGCGTAAATCGGCGCCAAGTCGCGCAGCAACGCGCTCACGCCAACGTTCTGCATCGAAATCGCGTTCAACATCCCACCCGGCGTCTCGGCAATACGCGGCGGTGGCGCACCACGTTGTGGTGCCAAGGTCGTCGTCTTGGTCACGATCCCACCCAGGCGCTGAATATCGAACACCTTGGCGTACTCAAGACCGTAGGAAAAGGTGCCAGATGCCACCATCACCGGATTCGGTAACACCAGGCTGCGTTTTGCCCCTGGCGCCAGATCAACGGCTAGGTCCGTGGCCGGCGTACCTGACTCAGTCACCAGGCCATTATAAGTTGAACGCAGCGGCCATCGAAGCGGCCGAAGCGCAAATTGACGAGATGGATAAGATCGTCCGTTTCGGCGAGGTTACTCCTGGTTTGCCAAATGGAAGCGCCTCAGGCGGGGGCGCCAGATTTCGCGGCCTTTAGAATTTCTTGCCCAAGCCCGAGCCGGACGTTCGATGAGTCGCATGGATATTTCCGCCATCAGCAAGGTCAATCCAAACCCTGCAAGAACCTGAAGCGGCGCGGATAGACCAGAAAACCAAAACAGTACAGGAACGTGCCAGACGTAAAGCGCGTAGGATCGGTCACCAATAAAGGTCAGAGGGCGCAAGGCAAATATTCGTGAGGTCAGGCTGCTTCCTGCAGCGAGATCCATAATCAGGATGACTGTGCTGGAGACTATCAGTAGTCTGGACACTTCCTCAATTGGAATGGGATGGAATACGTGGACCACCAGCGCCGCAAACGCTGCTAACACGAAGGGCGGCGGAATACGAACGTCTTTCAGCTTCGGCCAGATCAGGGCAGCTATGGCTCCCACCAGGATGGCGTAAGCTGCCCCGTCGGTACCGAAGAGGAGGTGGCGCTGAGAAACGCCGGGCATCCACTGTCCCAGAAAAAGCGACCCACCCGCCGCGACGAGGAGCACCGTTAGAGTAACCTTCATCTGGTTCATTCTTAGCAGAATGATGAGGACCGGGGGCCACAGGAGATAAAACTGCTGCTCCACGCCGAGCGACCATAGATGAGTGAACGGGTTGAACGGAATTCCGGAGGCGACAACCCAATTGAAGACGCCGAGCATGGTTAACGCCCAGACCTCCAGAACATACTCCGGCGACAGGCCGTTCAGGAACTGCCTGCCTTCAACTACTGGCTGACCTTGAAAAATCAGGAGAAAGGCAAACACGATGGCAAAGAAGAAGACTGCTGCAGGCCCCAATCGGACGATGCGTCTCCAATAGAAATCCCGGATCGAAATTCGTCCGGTGCGGTTCCACTCCTCGGTCAGAAGCAATGTGATCAGGAATCCACTCAGAACAAAAAAAGTGTGACGCCAAGGCCTCCGCCCGGAATGTAGTGGGCAAACCTGGTGTGGAAAAAGAAGATCGTCAGGAAGCTAATGCCTCGAAGGCCGTCGAGCGCAAGCAGTCTCGCTCCGAGGGAACTCATCATTTTTGCATTTTCGGCCGACTACATGGATGGCACGATCGGGCCGAAACTCCAGGTAGTAAGCCCTATGCTCGAAATCAAATGGCGGGCCGCGAGCACCGATGCTGGGTCCGATAGCTGACAAAACGAGAGGCCCCTCTTCAAGGGGCCTCTCGCAAATAGCCGAAACAGAAATTGTCAGCTTTTAGTCCTCGGTCTGAGCCCGGGCCACCGGCGCGACTGGCCGATTGCCTCCACCCATCTTGCCGATGCTACGCATCGGGTCGCCTTCCCACATCGAATCGCCCGCTGAGTTACGAAACTCGCGCACCTCGGCGCAAACTTTGCAACGGCCAAAACTCGTCGCTCCATGAGGGCTTTCAATAACCCAGTGGTGCCGGCAGGTTGGCTCCTGCGGCTCCTCCACTGGATCGAGTTCTTCAACTAATGCTTGATTCACTTCCCACCTCCTGGCTCCATCTACCCCCGCCACTCTTACTATTCATACGTTCCCAGCGCGGCGTTGGATTATATTCAGCAAATTAAATTTACTGGAGGGCTGGTGCATGGTCAAGGTTTTTACGTAAAATACCTTATTAACGTTTTGTTAAGCATTTTCCAAATAAAGGAACGTTACATATAATTCAAATGTCGGGCTTAAGCCCTAGTTATGCAAACCACTAAACAGCAGCTCCTTGTCCTCCTGAAGAGATCTGGCACCATCAGCGTCGAACAGGCTGCCGTCGACCTCTCGATAGCGTCCATGACCGCCCGCCAGCACCTCGTCGGTCTTGAACGTGATGGACTCATTCTTGCCGCCAAGGCCAAGCGCTCCATTGGGCGCCCCCGTCACGTCTACTCTTTGACGCCGAAGGGCGAGCAAATGTTCCCGCAACGCTACGATTTGCTCGCGGAAATCCTTCTGCAAGAAATCGGCTCACTGGCCGCGGAGGATATCTCTGCTCTCGGCTCCGATCAGAAACAGTCGCTTCTGATCCTCCGCACGGCAGACCGCCTTGCGGAGCGCTATCAATTCCCGGTTGAGGGCCGTTCGGTGCAAGAACGCGTCGCAGCGGTCACAGATATCCTTCACCTAATCGGTGGGTTCGCCGAGTGGCGTGAGATAGATTCTGGACTGGAAATACGCGATTATAATTGCGTGTTCGCGCGGCTGATGCCACGCCGGCCGGCCAGCGAGTGCGAGTGGCACGTGCGCTTCCTGACTCAATTGTTAAAATGGCCTGTGAGCCACGAACTGGTTGTTAGCGATGGTGTTGAATGCTGTCGCTACGTCATTGATCCCCGGGCCGCGGGGATCCAAGGTGAACGGATAACTCCAAATGCCTGAAACCATCAATGAGGGCGCCGTTATGACAGCTCTCGGCCAAGTAGAGGACCCCGAACTCCACCGCGACATCATCTCGCTCAACATGGTCAGGGACCTTAGCATCCAGGGCTCCACCGTCTCAATGACCCTCATGCTCACGACACCGGCCTGCCCCCTCAGCGGACCGTTCAAGGAATCGGTCGAGACCGCCCTCCTCAGCGTGCCCGGTGTGGCGGAAACCAAGGTCGCGCTTGATGCTGAGGTGCGCGCGCACCGCGGCGCCGAGGAACGCAAGCCCGTAGAGGGCGTCAAGAACATCATCGCCATCGCATCCAACAAAGGCGGCGTCGGCAAATCAACCGTCTCGACAAACCTCGCGGTAGCCCTAGCCGCCCGCGGCGCCAAGGTCGGATTGCTGGATGCTGACATCACCGGCCCCAACATCCCTACCATGATGGGGTTTGAGCCTGGCTTTCTAAACGGGGAAGCCGGCGGGCTCAAACCTCAGGACAAGCACGGTGTTCGGGTCTGCTCCCTTGGCTTCGCCCTATCAAAGGGAACGCCCGTGGTCTGGCGCGGCCCGATGATTGGCACCGCGGTGCGAGACTTCCTGCACAACATCCCCTGGGGTGAGCTTGATTACCTTATCGTTGACCTGCCACCCGGTACCTCAGACGCATCAATGAGCATGGTGCAAGAGGCGCCGATTGCCGGAGCGGTAGTCGTAAGCACCCCTCAAACTGTCGCGCTTGAGGACGCGACGAAAGCGGTCGCAATGTTCGATAAGTTGCATGTCCCCGTCTTTGGCGTCGTGGAGAACATGAGCTACTTCATCGCACCGGACACCGGCAACCGCTACGAAATATTTGGCCACGGGGGCGCCATGGCAGCAGCGGAAGAGTTGGGCCTCGAATTTCTCGGGGAGATACCGCTCGACCAAGCCACACGTGAGGCCAGTGACCAGGGCACGCCCATAGTGGTCGTCGCACCGGGAACACCAACCGCACTCGCCTTCCTGACCCTAGCGGAAAAAGTTGCAGCCCGCTGCAGCATCCAGAATTTTATTGAGGAGACTACGTAACTGTCTGAATGGCTATCCTTCCTGAATCGATCTAACAAAGCCTCCGCCGCGGCTGGCGAAACGCCTCCCGAGCCGGAAACGAAGCCACGCCGAGGACGTGCGCGACGCGGCACTACCGCCGCTTCTGAAGCACCCACAACTGGAGATACTGCCATGGCAACTGAGGCGAAAGCCGAGCCCCCCGCGGATGCCGCCGAGACGCCAAATCCGCGAACACCACGACGGGCACCCCGGACCCCGCGTCCAACCACCGACGCTGAGTCGGGAGATGCGGCCGCATCAACACCAGGGGCAACCCGCGCGGCATCAGCCAGCGAGCCCGAGGCCTCGTCCGCTCCCGTTGCCGCGCCGCGGCCGCCTCGCCGCGCGCCAAGGTCCCGCTCAACCACACCTCCAGCCGAAAAAGCAGAGACTGAAGCCGAGCCGTCCACGACGGATTCCGCCACGAAGCCGGAGTCGGAGCCTGAAGGCGACACTTCAGGCGGCGAGCGCCGTTCGCCCACCAGCGGGTCCCGGACCCGCGGAAGAGGCGGGTCCCGGCGAGGCTCCGAAACCACCCGCCCACAGGCAATACCACCGCGAACCGGTGAGACCGTCCTGCCGAGGAACCAGACCACTCAACCGCCACGAAGCACCGGCCCGGCACCTCGCGGCGGTAGTGTAGAGTCGCTCATCGCCCGCCAAAACGTACTTTTCGAGGAGTTCACCAGTCAGCAAGCGCAAACACTGCGCGATTTGCAGCGCTCGATCGGTTCGGCCGGTGCCGGCGGAGGCCAAACCGCCGTTGGCCTGCCAAAAGTTGGCATCTTCCTCGATGTTCCAAACCTGATTTATGCCGCCGAGTTGGCCGGTGCTCGAATTCACTTTGGCAAGCTACTTGATTACCTGACCGAAGGACGTCAACTGGTCCGCGCCACCGCTTATGCGCCGATTACCGACGACCCAGCCACGCGCTTCGAATCACAGCGCTTCGTAGCACCGGTAATCAACCATGGTTACAAGGTCGTCACCAAGGCCTGGAAGCGCTTCGCCGACGGTGGCATGAAGGCAAACTTCGACATCGAGTTGGCCGTCGACATCATGACCATGTCTGACCGCCTCGACATCGTCGTTCTCATGTCAGGCGACGGCGACTTTCGCCGGGCCGTGGAGTTGGTTGAAAGCAAGGGTGTGCGAGTTGAGGTTGTTGCCTTCGCCGCCAGCACAGCTATGGAGCTCCGCGTCGTCGCCGATTCATTCATTGACCTCAGCACGATCCTAAACCTGGTCAGCGAATAGCTCAGACTCCAAGCATTAAGAAACTGGGGTGGCGAAATTTCGCCACCCCAGTTCTTTTCCCTGCTGGTTTGAAGGTTGTCAGAGCTCGCCACGATTGGCCCGAGCCACAAAGGACTCGAGACTCAAAATGCTGAGCTTCTCCTCGTGACGCAAAAAAGCCAGCAAGCCGGTCGTAAAAAATTCGTGTAGCGACCAGCTTGGTCCGCCAAGCACTAAATAGGCCCGTGCATAGTGCTCCGGCTCTTGCAAGACGGCATCGATCAGGCAAAGCGCTTCGTATGGCACCTTCTGCTCCGCCGTTCCAGAGACTTGCTGCCATTTTAGCGATATGAGGAACCCAACCTGATTCTGGTCGTAGGCAACCATATCGACAATGTGCTTGCCGCCACCCATACGCTCGCCAATCTCAACCTGACGAAAATACTCATAGCCGCCGCGCTCAATAGCCGGCAGCACCATCTGCTCCATCACCGCGCCCGTTTTGGTATCTCTACCGCTGATTGTCACGCCATGCCTCGAGTTGCGATAACCTCATTGGCCTTCGTCCGATCGCCGTTGCAGCTGATCATCCTTGGCGCCTCCTTGATCGTCAGGTCAAAGCCCAGACTCCCGTAGAGGTCCTTTATGTGCCCGGTAGCCTGATTGGACAACACCACCGGTCCTGGGTGTTTTGCCAGCCATCTCGCCAGGCGCTTTTGCTCCTCCCACTTAAAGCTCTCTTTGCTGTACTGAGTGAACTCCACGTCGTACGGCGGATCGGCATAAATAAAATCGCCCGGTTCGAGTGCGAGCGATTCGAAGTCCCCGGTCTGGAATTGCCACCCGCCGAACTGCGCTTGGTACTGACCAAAATCGCGTTGGTAATTAATCGTACGGTGCCGCCCAAATGGCACGTTGAACTGGCCGCTACGATTGAAGCGGCAAAGGCCGTTGTAGCAGGTGCGGTTTAGGTAATAGAAAAGTTCCGCTGCTTCGTGCGATTCCGTTCTACCTTCGGTAATTAGTTGATTGAAACGGTCACGCTGCCGGTAGTAGAGGTCGGCGTCATTTGCCATTTCGATTTCCAGCAAGAGGCCGCGGCTCAGCCACTGGAAGAAATTGATGTTATGCGGGTTAAGGTCATTTAGCAGCGCTCGCTCGGGCATGAGACCTAGAGTCACTGCCAAGCCGCCACACAATGGCTCCACCAGTCGGGTGCTTCGGGTACCGTCCCAAAGCTGGCGCAAATGCGGGACTAGCCAGCGTTTGCCCCCCGCCCACTTAAGCGGCGGCCGTAAGGAACGTTGCTCCACTGTATCTATTGCCGCAACCGCTATAGAAACCAACGAGATAAATAGTAAGGCACTTTAGCGCATATGACAATGATAATCGAGCAAGCTTAGAAAATCAGGTCCTACCAAATTTCCCGCAGCTCGAAGCGAGGGCCTTCCTTGCAGACGAGACGCGAGTTGCCACGCTTGTCAAAGACGGCGCAGCCGTAGCAGATCCCCGTGCCGCAGCCCATCGGTGATTCCAGCAGCGCCTGCACGCTCTTCTTTTGCCGGGCTCTCTGGCCGCCCTCGTGCTCAAGCAGCAATTGGCCCAGCGCCTCGAACATCCGATTCGGGCCGCAGGTGAACACCTGATCAGACCAGGCGAAGTAATCGAGAAACACGTCTGTCACCAGCCCCTGCTGGCCGGCCGAACCGTCCTGGGTGGTGACCAGCATCTCAACCTCGGTCGGCACCTGGTCGGCGGGAAACACCCCATCCTTGTCACGCGCGCCATCGATTAGCGAAACGCTCTTGCCTTTTGACACGGCTTCGTCCGCCAGCCAGAGCAACGGTGCGATGCCGATCCCCCCACCGACCAAGAGCAAGTTCTGCCCAGCGTTTCGTAACGAGAAACCGCGGCCAAGCGGACCCCAGGCAAAAACCTCGTCGCCTGGATTACGGGCTGCCAGCCAGGCGGTCCCGCGCCCGACCACGTCATAAAGAATCGAAAATTCGGTGCCCTCCCTGCGTTCACGCAAACGGTGATAGCTCATTGGCCGCGGCAAAAGAGGATCGTCGGTCAACGACGCCCCGCTAAACGGTGCACCCGCTTCCTGCAGCCGATCCGCGCAGCGCAGCATCAGAAATTGACCCGGGACCGCTCCGCGCAGCAGGTCCGGCCCGTCAAACCAAGTGATGTAGGTCTCGCCATAAAGGCGAGTGGTCTCGACCACGCGAGCAAAAGCCGTCTTCACCTGTACCACACCCCGCGACCAATCGGATCAACCTTCATTCGCTCGGCCGGCGGTATTCGCTCACCGGCAGAACATTGAAGGCCTGAGACCCGGCTAGGAGGGCGTCTGTGGCAGCACGGGCCGTGTCAATAGAGGTAAAGCAGGGGATTCGGCCCTCCGCGGCCGTACGCCGAATTTGGAATCCGTCTTGAAGCGTGGAAGATCGGCCCAATTCTGGCGTGTTAATCACACAATCGACCAGCCCATCCTCAATGATGTCTATAACGTTTGGGTGTCCTTCGTCGAGCCGTTTGGTCACCGCTTCAACCGGTATGCCCAATGCGGAGATTTCCGCCGCCGTGCCTTCGGTGGCATAGAGCCTGTAGCCGGCCTCGTGCAAATTGCGAATCACCGAAATCGCGTCCGGTTTCGAACGATCCGAGAGAGAAAGTAGCGCGCCGCCGCTTGGCGGCAGAGCCAACTCGGCAGCCATCAACGCCTTGGACAGCGCTGAAGGAAAGGTCCGATCCACCCCCATAACCTCGCCGGTCGACTTCATCTCCGGCCCCAGGTACGTGTCGACGCCAACCAGTTTCGCCATTGAGAATACCGGCGCCTTTACCGCCACGAGCGGTTGACTCGGCCACAGTCCGCCTTCATAGCCCTGTTCCTTCAACGTCTGACCCAGAGAACATTTCACGGCCAAACGCACCATTGGCACGCCTGTGACCTTGGACAAGAACGGCACCGTGCGGCTGGCGCGTGGATTAACCTCGAGGACGTAGACGCTGGATTCGCCGTCGTCACTCATGATTACGTACTGAATATTCAGCAGCCCGCGTGCCTCCATACCGAGGCCGATGCGGCGAGTGTAATCCACGATCAGGTCAATCTCAGTCTGAGTCAGCCCGATGCTGGGATACACGGCAACCGAATCACCGGAATGAACCCCGGCTCGTTCGATGTGCTCCATGATCCCGGGTATCAGCACCTCGTCGCCGTCGCAGATCGCGTCGACCTCGACCTCTTTGCCTTCGAGGTATTTATCGATAAGCACAGGCTTGCCTTCGGCTAGCTCCAAGGCCGGTGCCATATAGCGAATCAGCTCGCCAGCATTCTGGACGATCTCCATCGCTCGCCCACCGAGCACATAACTTGGCCGGACCAAGGCCGGATAGCCAATCTGCTTTGCGACCGCCAACGCCTCCTCAATTGTGCGAACCCCGGCCCCGGGCGGCTGTGGGATGCCCTGCCTGTTTAGGAAGTCCTCAAACCGCCGGCGGTCCTCCGCCATATCAATCGTCTCGTAGCTGGAGCCAACGATCTGCCGGCCGGTGCGATAGAGGGGCTCGGAGAGGTTGACCGCCGTTTGGCCGCCAAACTGCACAATCGTTGCTGGGCCCACACCCTCATCGCTCTCCTCGTTGTGGAGGATTTCGCGCAGAGATTCTTCATCCAGTGGCTCGAAATACAGCCGATCAGATGTGTCGAAATCAGTCGAGACCGTTTCCGGATTCGAATTCGCGATCAGCGCCTTGTAGCCGGCTTCCTGCAGCGCCCAAACGGCGTGGACCGAAGCGTAGTCAAACTCGATGCCCTGACCAATCCGAATCGGCCCGGAGCCTATGACCAAGACCTTAGGCTCAGTAATCGCTGGCGCCTCGTTCTCCTCTTCGTAGGTACTATAGAAATACGGCGTCACCGCATCGAATTCCGCGGCGCACGTATCCACCATCTTGTAAACCGGCCGCAAGTCATATTGCTTGCGAAGGTCCCGGACTTGCTCCGGAAGCATGTCCGCCAGCGTGCCGATCTGTGGGTCTGAGAAACCCTTTCGCTTCGCCTCGCGCAGCAACTCCCGCGTCATCGGCTCTGCCAGCAGCCGCCGCTCCATCCGGATGATGTTTTCCAATCTGTCCAAGAACCACGGATCGATACCAGTCCTTTGGGCGATTTCCATTGTCTCGGAGCCACGGCGTAGGTCCGCCATCACCATCCAGAGCCGCTCGTCGGTCGCCTCTGTCGGCCGGACGTAGGATTCACTCGACCACTTCGGGTCCTCCCACAGGAGGCTGCGGCCGCCGTTTTCCAGGCTGCGCACCGCCTTCAGCAGGGCAGCCTCAAAGCTCCGGTCGATCGCCATCACTTCGCCGGTAGCCTTCATCTGCGTGCCTATTCGCCTGTCACCAAAGGGAAACTTGTCAAAGGGCCAGCGCGGTATCTTCACGACACAGTAGTCCAGCGCCGGCTCAAAAGCTGCCGTCGTACGCTCGGTGACCGCGTTAGCGATCTCATCCAGCCGCCTGCCGACCGCAATCTTGGCCGCAACCCTGGCTATCGGATATCCGGTTGCCTTGCTCGCAAGCGCCGAACTGCGCGAGAGACGCGGGTTAACCTCGATTACGTTATATGGCGGTGGATCCAGCCTTTCTCCCATCTGGGCTGGCTCGCCGTCCGGCCAGGCCCAGGGCACGACATCGGGCCTCGGCGCCAGCGAGAATTGAATGTTGCAACCACCTTCGATGCCAAGGGCGCGGATTATTTTCAGCGACGCAGTCCGCAGCATCTGATATTCCTTGTCAGTCAGTGTTTGGCTCGGCGCCACTACGATGCTGTCTCCCGTGTGGACTCCCATCGGGTCGAAGTTCTCCATATTGCAGACGGTGATGCAGTTATCCGCGCCGTCGCGAATCACCTCGTACTCGATTTCTTTCCAGCCCAGCAAGCTCCTCTCTACCAGAACCTGGTCGATTGGGCTGGCGGCGAGGCCGCTGCTGACGATGTGCTCGTATTGGTCCCGGGTATGAGCCACGCCACCGCCGGTGCCACCCAAGGTGTACGCCGGCCGAATCACCAGCGGCAATCCGATGCGGTGCATTACCTCAATGCCCTCTTCCAGTGAAGTCACCGTCTCAGACTCCGGCACCGGCTCGCCGATCTCGGCCAGCAGGTTCTTGAACAGCTCGCGGTCCTCCGCTTTGCGGATCGTCTCCAATGGCGTGCCGAGCATGCGTATGTCGTAGCGCTCCAACACGCCAGCATCGGCTAATGCGACGGCCAAGTTGAGCCCCGTCTGCCCGCCAAGTGTCGGCAGCAGGCCATCGGGACGCTCGCGCTCAATAATTCGCTCCACGACTTCGACGGTCAGCGGCTCGATGTAAACCACATCGGCGATTTCCTCATCGGTCATGATTGTCGCCGGATTTGAATTCACCAGAACGGTCGTGACGCCCTCTTCCCGCAGCGCCCGGCAGGCCTGAGAGCCCGAATAGTCAAACTCCGCCGCCTGACCGATCACGATCGGCCCGCTGCCAAGAATCAGAACCTTCTGAGGTTTGCTCACGCCTGCGCAGGCTCCGCGGCCATCATCTCCACGAAGCGCTCAAAGATATACATGTTGTCCAGGGGCCCAGGCGCCGCCTCTGAGTGGTACTGGATTGTTAGCAATGGCGCCTCCCGCCCCCTTAACCCCTCAACAGTTCCGTCATTCAAATGCACGTGGCTGACCTCAACGCTGGCCGGCAACCCTTCTCCGGAAACCGCATAACCGTGATTTTGCGCTGTTATATACACCCGATTTGTCTCAATGTCCTTCACCGGGTGATTGGCGCCGCGATGACCAAATTTCAGCTTGTAGGTGCTGCCGCCCAACGCCAAGGCCGTGACCTGGTGACCCAGACAGATACCAAGCAGCGGCACCCGTCCGATCAGGCCACCGACGGCATCAGTCGCGTAGTCAAGCAAGATCGGGTCACCTGGGCCCGGCGACAGAACGATTCCGTCAGGTTTCAGATCGAGAATCGACTCCGCAGTCGCCCGTGCCGGCACCGCGGTTACCTCGCAGCCAAAACGCTGCAGGGACCGCATGATGTTGTACTTCACGCCAAGGTCCACCACGACCACCCGGTTGCGCGGCGGCTGCTCCGGCCGCGTCGTGTAGACGCCGTTGATCGGCCAGTGAAACGGCTCAGGGGCGCTGACCGTGGGAACTAAATCCACCGACCCATAACGGGTTGATTCTTGAAGACGGCTCAACGCGGCCTCTGGCGAATCGTCCTGCACCAACGCACCCATCATCACGCCCGCGACCCGCAGTCGCCGGGTCAGCGCGCGAGTATCAATCTCAGAGATTCCCGGCACGCCGCGCTCCAGCAGGTACTCGTCCAGCGAGCCTGTCATCAGCCGGTGACTCGGCGCCTCACAACTTTCACGCACGATGAACCCGTTAACCTGAACCCGGGAGGACTCATCGTCACGCCGGTTGGTGCCATAGTTGCCTTGGATCGGGTAGGTCATCGCCAGCATCTGGCCGGCATAGGACGGGTCGGTGAGCGCCTCCTGATAGCCGGTCATAGAGGTGTTGAACACTACCTCACCGGTGGCCGGCACCCGAGCACCCAACGGCCGTCCTTGATAAACCGTGCCATCCTCTAAGACGAGAAACGCCTTTTCAGGCAACCCTTGCCTCCATCTCACTCACAATGGCCGGGGGCCGAATGCGCGTTGTCCTCAAGCCGGAGAATCTCCAGCTTCGTAAACAATCTTGCCTGCATAGAGCGTCGCAACGACTTGTCCCCGCAAGTCTCGTCCGTCCAGCGGTGTGTTCTTTCCCTTCGAAGCAAACATTTCGGGCGCTACCCTCCAAGTCCGATCCGGGGCAATCAGAGCAATATCTGCTGGCTCTCCAACGGTCAGTGAACCTAGTCCCGGCAGATTCCGGTCCAACCCCAAAGCACGGACCGGCCCAATGGTCAGCGCTTCAATCACCCTTTCGAAAGTCAGCGAACCTTTGCCAACTGGCTGCAAGGACAGGCCAAGCGCCGTTTCCAGCATCGTGATGCCAAACAGCGCGTCATCAAACTCGCGGAGCTTGTCCTCGACCGCGTGCGGAGCGTGATCGGTAGCGATAGCATCGACGACCCCGTCCCGCAGACCGGTAACACAGGCCTCCACGTCCTCATTAGTCCGCAGTGGCGGGTACATCTTTGCGTTGGTGTCGTAAGCGAGCATGGTCTGTCCTGGTTGGCCCAAAACCGTCTCGTGGGTCAGTGTCAGGTGATGAGGCGTCACCTCGGACGTCACCCGCACACCTTCAGCCTTGGCCTGGCGCACCAGGTCGATACCGGTCGCCGTACTGATGTGGGCGATGTGGACATGGGCGCCGGTCTGCTTCGCCAAAGCCAGGTCACGAGCAATCATGCTCTCTTCCGAGGCCGCGGGAATGCCGGCAAGACCGAGGCGGGTCGAAACCCAACCCTCGTGCATGACCCCGCCGGCCAGCGACAGGGTTTCGCAGTGATCGATCACCGGAATACCCAAACCGCCGGCGTACTCCAGGGCGCGACGCATGATCGAGGCATCGCCAACCGGAGAACCGTCATCGCTAAAAGCGACACATCCCGTCTCCGCCAACTCGCCCATCTCGGCCAGCGCTTTGCCGGCGCGGCCCTTGGTGACACAGCCAATCGGCAAGACTCTCACGGTCCCGCCCGTCGCCGCCTGGTTCAAGACAAATTCAACCGCTGCGCGGCTGTCCAGCGCCGGCTCAGTGTTCGGCATGCAACAAACCGTGGTGAAGCCCCCACGTGCCGCTGCACGCGTGCCCGTCTCCACCGTCTCCTCGTACTCAAGACCAGGCTCGCGCAGATGCGTATGAAGATCGACAAAGCCTGGGGTCAGAACCAGACCATGTGCATCCCACAAGCGGGCGTCTCCAGCGTCGATAGCCTCGCCTACTGCCGCGATTAGACCGTCCTCGATTAAGACTGCGCCGCTGGCTAAATCGATGCCGTTGGCCGGGTCAAGCACCCGTGCACCATGAACTAGCAGACGTTCAGCCATTGCAAGAACCCTTCAACTCGGGAGTTGTCAACGAATTCGGCCTCATTTGCTACCTCGCATCAAATACAGCAGCGCCATGCGCACGGCGACACCATTTGTCACCTGCTCTTCGATCACGGAGGCCGCGCCGCGCGCCACCGCCCTGGATATTTCCACCCCTTCATTCATTGGGCCGGGGTGCAGTACCGGCGCTCCCGCGTTGGCGCGAGACAACCGCTCCTCATTCACCTGATAGAGCCTAGAGTACTCACGCAGGCTGGGAAGCAGACCAAAAGCCATGCGCTCCTGCTGCAAACGCAGGGTCATGACCGCGTCGGCGCCCTCAATTGCTTTGTCGAGCACGGTTTCGACCTCGACCGGCGGCAAAGCATCAGGTTCTTCCTGGCGCCCCAACTCGGCTGGCAAAAGCGTTGGCGGCGCGCACACCACGACCTTGGCGCCCAGTTTGCTCAGACCCCAAATGTCAGACCGGGCAACCCGGCTGTGGGCAACATCGCCAACGATAAGGATCCGCTTGCCGCGCAAATCTCCAATGTGACTGCGTAACGTGTAGATATCCAACAAGCCTTGAGTCGGATGGGCATGCCAGCCGTCGCCGGCATTGATCACCCTTGCATCGGAGTGAGCCGCCGCCAAGTACGGCGCGCCCGACATCGAGTGCCTCATCACCAGGATGTGAGCGCCTATCGCCTCCAGCGTCCGCACTGTATCGATTAGCGATTCACCCTTCTCGACACTGGATCCGGAAGAAGTAACGTTGATCACGTCAGCCCCGAGAACCTTGCCCGCCAGCTCGAAGGAAGCCCGGGTTCGGGTTGACGCCTCGTAGAACAGCGTCACTATTGTCGTACCGCGCAGCGCCGGCGCCCGTGGCACATCACGCGCCAGGATCTCCTTCATCGCCTCGGTCGTCTCCAAGACAAGCTCTATTTCGTCAATCTCAAAATCGTCTAAGTCCAGGACATGCCGCCGCTTCCAGCCACGCCCGGCCGTTGAAGGCAAGGCTGCGTCCGCGCCCGTGGCCGGCACCTTAATCTCAGATTCATCGACACGAGGACTGCTCACGACGCTTCCTCCTCCGGCAGGACTACGACCTCGTCGCTGCCATCCGTTTCTTCAAGCCGAACCCGAACTTCATCGCCACGGGCGGTTGGCAAGTTCTTGCCCACGTAATCAGCGCGTATCGGCAGTTCGCGGTGGCCACGGTCGACAAGGACCGCGAACTCGATGCGCTGCGGCCGCCCCAAGTCCACCAGGGCATCGAGCGCGGCGCGAACCGACCGGCCGGTGAACAGGACATCATCGACTAAGATCGTCCGTTTTCCACTGACGTCCCGCGGCATCTCACTCGGTGCAATTTGCACACTCGTGCCACGCGTTTTCAGATCGTCTCGATAGAGGCCAATGTCTAGCGCTCCAACCGGCACGCTCCCGCCTTCGATCTGCTCGATCGCGGCCGCTAGGCGTTTTGCTAAAGGCACACCCCTCGTACGCAGTCCAATCAACAGAAGGTCCTCGGTGCCACGGTTCGCCTCGACGATTTCGTGCGCTACACGCACAATCGCTCTTCGCATGTCTTCGGCAGTTAACAGCACTCGCTCAGGCATAAAAAAAGGGCCCTACGCCTGTTTGACGTTGGCCCGGCCGCCGATCGCGTTTTAGCGCGCGTGAGGACATCAACACGTTTATTCCCCTTTCCGGACTCGCAGGACCGGGCTTAAAAGGTTCGATTCTCGAGATTATAGCAGCCGGGCGGCGGCCGCGAAAGGCAAGGGCATTTGTTCATTTTCGCGCCCGCGTGCGCCGATAAGAGGAACGCGCTAGAGTGCGAATGCGTCCTAAGAGCCTTCGGGCCAATCCAATCCACGGAGGAATGCTATGGCGGTTGATATCTCCGACATCCGCGCAATCGTTGATCGCCAGGAGGATTGGCGTGGCCGGCAGACAATCAACTTGATCGCAAGTGAAAACGCCCAGAGCCCCGCGGTGCGCTCAATCCAGAACTCTGACTTCATGGCCCGATACGCCGAGGGTCATCCCAACCGCGAAAACGAGGTCAACCGCTATTACCAGGGCACGCGCTACATCGATGAAATCGAAAACATGGCACGCGACGAATTGCTTGCACTGACCGGCGGACGTCAGGCGGACGTCAGACCCATAAGCGGCAACTCCGCCAACACAGCGATCGCCTTGGGGTATCTCCGCGGCGGCGATACCGTGATAGTCAACTCCACACCCGCCGGCGGCCATATCAGCCACAGCACCGTCGGCGTCATCGGCCGCCGGATCCAAAACCGTGGCGCATCCCTAAATCTCGACGCGCCAAAGCACATCCCTTTGCACTTCTTCCCCTTGGCTGATGACAACTATCATCTCGACGTCCAGAAAAGCATCGACCTCGTAGAGGAAGTCTCACCGCGTCTGGTCGTCCTCGGCAAAAGCCTCTTCCTTTTCCCTGAGCCCCTCAAAGAACTTTCAGAGGTCTGCCGCGAGCACAATATCCCGATTCTCTACGATGCTGCCCATGTTTTCGGCCTGATCACAGGGGGCCAGTTCCAGGACCCGCTGCGCGAAGGGGCGACTTGGATGACCGCTAGCACCCACAAGACCTTCCCTGGACCCCAGCGAGGCATAATAATTTCAAATTTGGACGAAGAAGATGCCGGCAAATACTGGCCGGCCGCCGACCGCGGGGTTTTCCCAGGCTCCTCCAGCAACCATCACCTAAACACCTTGCCGGCTCTCCTCGTGGCGATCCGCGAAATGCGCGAGCACGCCACAACCTACGCAACCCAGATCGTCAAGAATGCCCAAGCCTTGGGCAGGGCCCTGGAAGACGACGGTGTGGCGGTGGAGGCGGCTGAATTTGGCTACACCCAAAGTCATCAGATTGCGGTCAACGTCAGCAAATTTGGTAGTGGCGTGACCGCGTCACAGCTCCTTGAGGACAACGACATCATCGTCAACTACAACATGCTGCCGCTGGATACCGACCCGCGTAACCCTTCCGGCCTGCGAATCGGTGTGCTTGAGATGACCCGCTTTGGCATGCGCGAGCCGGACATGTCAAGGTTGGCCGAGCTAATGGCCGCCGCGATCAAGGGACAAAGCGTCAAAGGCGAGGTTAACGCGCTGCGCCAGTCATTCACCGAGTTGCAATTCGTCTAGTCCCAACCTGCTCATTTAGGACAAAGCGAGGCCACGTCAGCAGCGTCCGATAGCGTTCACAAGCAACAAGAAGGGGGAGGCCTAATGGCCTCCCCCTTTTTCAAGTCGCTGAATCGGTGGTTAAACGGCGCCGGCCTCCCGCAGCAGCGGCACCTCTCCGGCGGCACACTCGCCCTCGCCACGGATTACTTCAAACAGGTCGGTGTGACCCCAGTCCATGTACATCTCGGCCTCATCCGCCAACGAGCCCACCCACTTGAACTCCTCAAGAGGCTCTTCAAAGCGCTTGGGACCGACTCGCTCAACGTAAGCGTCAAACGATTCGTCATCCGCCAACCGCTCGGCTTGATAAACCTCGAAAATCCGATCTATCGCTTTGTGAGACTTCTTGGCCAAAACTCGGGTAACGCGAGTAGCGTACTTGTCGCCGTTCAGGTGGCCGCCGACAAACAGGTCGTAGCAAGGCACTTCCAGTTTGCCAACCTTGTATGAAGATCCTTGCAAACCAATGCCTGCCATATTGTGCTGACCACAACCATTCGGGCAGCCGCTGATTTTGACGTTTACTTTCTGAACTTCAGGATCGGGGTAATCGTAGGCAATCATCTTTTCGCGCATGGAATAGCCAGCCTGGTTGGAGGACGTGATTGCCAGTTTGCAGCTATCGGCACCGGGACAGGCCACGACATCAGCGACCATGTTGGCATCCGGCTCGCCAAAACCGATCTCAGTGAGCTGGCGATGCAGCTCTTCCAAGGAATCCGGCCGAACATTGCGGAGAATCAGATTCTGGTTTTGATCGGTCCGGGCGTGGCCGCCGGAGAAAATCCGCATGACTTCGGCCAGCTGCCTAAATTGCGAAGTCACGATATTGCCCATCGGCACAGTTAAAGAAACAGCGAACAAACCTTCTTTTCTCTGTGGACGTACGTTGGTTCGGCGCCAGCGCTCGTAGCCTGGAGCATTTTCACCCTTGGCCGCCACTATGCCGCCTGGTTCTTCGGGCACCATTTCCTTGAGCGCCTGGACGTCGACCGACTCCTTGGCCCACTCCTTGGCAAGTTCATCGGTGACCTTGGCTCGGAATTCCTCCAGGCCAATTTTATGGACCAAGAACTTGATTCGGGCCTTGTTGAGGTTCTTGCGCAACAGACCCGGGAGGTCACCTTCGCGATCGAAAACCCTCAGAATTGCCTCGGAAACTTTAATGTATTCTCCGTCATCGGCCCTGGCGAAGTCCCAGATTACATCGGCCTTCCGCGGCATCGTCGATGTTCCACCGCCGACCCGAATCTCGAAGCCAAGGACCTCTTTGCCCGTCGCGTCTGTTTGCTTCTTGGAAATAAAGCCTATGTCGTGATATGACGTCCCTGCGCAATCGCTTGCACAGGACGAAAAAGCGCTCTTGAACTTTCGCGGCAGTCGCTGACAGATTGGGTTACGCAACATGTTGCGCGCGTAGGCCGTCAAGTAAGGCGTCGCATCGAACTCTTCGTCCTGACAGACGCCAGCGAAAGGGCATCCAGTAACGTTCCGCACCGTGTGGGCGCAGGCCTCGCGGGTCGACAAGCCAGTCTCGCCGATTACGCGCATCACTTCAGCCGTATCATCCAGATTTACGAAATGAAACTGGAAATTCTCACGTGTCGTAATGTGTCCGCGGCCCAGGCCCGAGTAGGTTTCCGACACCTCGGCAAAGGAATCCATCTGATCAGCGGTCACGCCACCATACGGCAGCTTGATTCGCATCATTTGGTTGTCTTCCTGGCGTTGGCCGTAGACACCTCGTGAAAGCCGGTAAAGCTGGAAACCTGTTGGGTCCTCGTCACCGATCCGGAACTTCTTCGCCCGCCCCTCGAACTCGTCGATCTCTTCGGCGATTACCGGCAGGATGAACCCTGGCTTAACCTTTTCGGGCACCTTTGGGTGTCGAACGCTTCCATTCTCCTTAACCATGGTTATTGTCCCTTCGATTAAAGTGGACTAAGTTGACCAATGATGTAAACAATCTAGTTTGCACGCTCAATGTTGTCAATAATCGCTAACTTCAGCCTACTACTGGGCTCCCTCGTCCGTCCAGCGATCCATCGATTTCCCTAGATCGCGAAGCAACCATTCTGCTGACTAAAACCGAATTTTCAACCAGCGATCCGTGAAGAAATAAGGGCCGTAGATAAACAAACGCACAAAGACCGCGATCACCACCGCCCAGGCAATGCCAAATTCGCCCATCCCCAGGCCGGGCAAGACTAGGGCAAGTGGCTGCTGGACAAGCCAGATCGAACTAGCGTAACAAGCATCGGCACCAGGGTATTGCCGCTAATGTTTTACGACTGCTGGAAGACCTCCGCCGCACGCAGTAGGCCTTTAGGCAAGGCCAGCCGTGAATTTCCCCCTCATTCCGGGCCACGATAGCATTGGCCGCATGACCACGGCCGGCCCAGACCAGAAGCCATTCACAATCCGCTCTCTAACCTTTAGCGTCTACCTGCCCAGTTTTCTCTTTGCGATCGGCCAAGGCGCAATCTTTCCGATCGTCCCGCTCTTTGCCAAGGATTTGGGCGCCTCCTTGGCTATCGCCGGCCTGATCGTCGCGGTTCGCGGCATTGGCATCCTGATCATGGATTTACCGGGCGGCATCTTCGTCGCCCGCTTCGGAGAAAAGGCCGGCATGCTTGCGGGGACTACCCTGGTCGCGGCTGTTGCGGCGGCCGCGGCCTTCAGCCCCTCGCCAATAGTTCTGGGAATCCTGATGCTAGTCATGGGCGCTGGCTGGTCCCTCTGGCAGCTCGCCCGCCTGTCATACGTCAGCCAAATCGTGCCCAACGAACAACGCGGACGCGCCATCGCCCTGCTTGGCGGAGTTTCGCGCGGTGGAACCTTCGTTGGTCCGATCATTGGTGGCATTCTCGCAAGCGCCTTTGGCCTTGAGTTCGCCCTACACGCTCAGGCGGTTGCCGCCGTAGCTACCGGCGTTTTGATTTTTCTGATGGTCACGCGGACATCCCCAGCGGAGCGCTTACCAAGTCATAGCATCGGTGGGCGCTTACTCTCCACGGTGACGGACCACCGGCGCGTCCTGCTGACAACCGGCGCCCCGATTGTTGCTCTGGCGATAATTCGCCAGGGACGGCAAATATTTCTTCCACTTTGGGGTGATGAACTCGAACTGGACGTCGCCACGATTAGCTTCATTTTCGCCTTGTCGTACTTCGTCGATATGGCCATGTTCTACCCGGTTGGCGTAGTAATGGACAAGTGGGGTCGAAAGTTCACCGGCGTGCCCAGCCTAATCTTTCTGGCCCTGGGACTCCTGCTCCTGCCCCTGACAAGTGAAATCTACGGCTACGTGGCAATCGCCTTGCTGGTCGGTTTCGGAAATGGCCTCGGCTCCGGCATCGTAATGACTCTTGGCTCGGATCTTGCCCCGGCCCGCGGCCGGGCTGAGTTTCTGGGCGTTTGGCGGTTGATCGCGGATCTCGGCAACGCCGGTGGGCCGCTGACTATAAGCCTGATCACGGGTGTCGCCAGCCTCGCAGCCGCGTCTGTCGCCAGCGGCGGCCTCGGCCTGGTTGGCGCCTTTTTAATGCTGGTCTTTGTCAAGGAAACCCTAAAGCGCGGGCCTCGCTATGCTCCAGACCCGCCAACTAAAAGCCCCGATTCCAGCTGATGGCTACGGCAGTCGGTTGAACCAGACGAGCCCCAGTCCACCCGCGATCACTGAGATGATCAGCGCCACTCCTGTTAGGGCAAATGTCACCTCGGTTTCCTCGTCCTCGAAGTCCCTTTCGAGCGCTAATTCATCGTAGATCTGCTGTAAGTCGGCGCCATCCTGAGCATTGAAGTAACGGCCACCGGTAAGGTCAGCCACATTTCGCAGAATGGCCTCATCCAGCCGCGTAAACACCGACCTACCGCGAATTTGCAACACGACACCCTGCGGCGTGCCGATGCCAATGGTGTAGATCTTTACTCCGGCTTGCTGAGCCTCGATAGCAAACTGTTCCGGGGGCGGACCCAAAGTGCTCTGGCCGTCAGAAATCACAACAATGCTCGCCGGTGGCAGGCTGGCCAGGTCCGCAGCGGCCACCGGTGGCCCACCGGCCGCTGGCGGCGCTTGATCGCTTTCCGCGTAAATCGCGTCAAGGGCCACCTGCAAGCCGCCACCCATGTTCGTTCCTCGCTCAGTTCTCAGCCGGTTTATCGCGGTGAGGGCAAGTGTTCGGTCTCGATCCGGTGGAGCTACCAGTGCGCCAAAGTCACTAAACGAGACTACGCCGATCTTCACTCCATCCGGTTGATTTTCAATGAAATCTCTGAGCGCCGCCTTGGTCGCTTCAAGCCGATCCGGTTGCACGTCTTGCGCCTGCATCGATCCTGAAACATCGATCGCCAAAATTATGATGCCCGTGTTGACAAGAACCGGAATCGTGGCCGTGGGACGAGACAACGCAACAATCATCAGCGTGAGAGCCGTCAAGTACAGCGCCGCTGGAATATGCCGCTTGAACCCGGGACCTTTGCCTACCGCGCCCTTCAAGAGAGATACGCTGGCATAACGCAGCGCGTCTCGCCGCCGGCGTTTCTGCATCCACACGTAGACGCTAGCGATCACCGGAACCAGGGCCAGCAGGAGCAGCGCTTCCGGCCAGGTAAACGTCATCTTGCCATCGCCCGGCCTGCCGCCCGCCGATGGGCGTCGCGCCTCAGTTGGGCGAACTTGCTTATATCCCTGACCATGTCTCCGTCTGTGTTGAGCCTCAGCAGATCCACGCCACGTTGCGCGAATGTGCGGCTTAGCCGCCGGTCGCGTTGCTCAACAAGTGCCCGGAAACGGGACTGAAAGCCGTGATCGCCTGTGTCAACGTAGACCTGCTCCCGCGTCTCCGCGTCTTCGAACACTAGCGGCCCCAGTTCGGGCAACTCCGTCTCGCGGGGGTCGGCAAGCCAGACTGAGAGCACTTCGTGGCGCTCGGCAAGGCGAGTCAGAGGCCCTTCCCAGCCCGGCGGCACGAAGAAGTCAGAGACGATAATGACCAGCGATCGACGTTTGACTGCGCCCGCAACCCGGCTCAGAGTCGCCGCGAAATCCGGGACCCCTTGCGTCAACTGACTCCCGCTTCCCAGGCTGGTTAGGCGGTGCAGCAACCGCAGCGTTTGCATTCGGCCGCCGCGGGGCGCGATAACTTCATCACCGCCGCTGCCAAACAAGACGGCCCCCACTCGGTTTCCGTGTCGCGTGAGCAGGCGAGCCATGGTTCCTGCAAAGTCCACAACCAGTTCTCGTTTGCTCGATTTGGCCGTGCCAAAGTCAATCGATGGAGAAAGATCGAGGATCAACCACGCGGTGATCTCCCGATCCTCGATGTACTGCCGCACGTATGCTGAGTTCATGCGCGCCGTGACGTTCCAATCCATGTAGCGGACATCGTCTTCGGGCTGATACTCTCGCACTTCCGCCAAGTCATACCCGTGGCCCTTGAACAAAGACCGGTAATCGCCTTGGAGGATTCCGTCCAAGCGTCTAACAACTTGCCAGTCCAGGCGCTTCAAGAGCGCCTCAGCGTTGCGCTCACTCGCTGCTCCTGTCTTCGCCGCCGCAACCACGCCGGAGGTCATGAGGGCTGAACATTCTCCCCAGCTACCGCCGATGTCCAACGCAACGGGTCGTCACTCAAGGGTCGTGCCGGACGCGCAACGGCCTCTAGGACTCGCGCGATAACCACATCCGGGGTTATGCCGTCCGCCAGCGCTTCATAGGACATCACCAGCCGGTGGCGCAGAATATCGGGTGCCAGATCAACCAGGTCCGCTGGTACTGAGTAGTCGCGTCCCCGCGTGAATGCCAACGCTCGGGCAGCCAAAATCAGGTTGATTGAAGCACGCGGGCTGGCTCCGAAGGTTATATAGCCGGCGATATCGTCAATGCCAAAATCATGCGGACGCCGAGTCGCTCCAGCCAAGCGCACCGCATACTCAATCAACTCCGGGTCCACGTAAACCGCGTCCGTCTGCTTTTGCATCTCCATCAGGGATTCGGGTGAGATGATCTGGCGCGGCGTCGGCAGTCCACCAGTTGTGCGCTGAACAATGACTATCTCCTCGCGGTCGGTTGGGTAGCCAACCAAGACCTTCATCATGAAGCGGTCGACCTGTGCCTCGGGAAGCGCGTATGTGCCTTCAGTTTCGATCGGGTTTTGGGTTGCCAGTACAAGAAACGGTTCTGGGACCTTGTGGCTCTCGCGGCCGATAGTCACCTGATGCTCCTGCATCACCTCCAGCAGTGCCGACTGAACCTTGGCCGGTGCACGATTGATTTCATCCGCCAGCAGGAGATTCGCGAAAACCGGACCCAGCGAGGTTGAAAACTCACCTGTATTCTGGTTGTAGACCCTGGTTCCGACCAAGTCAGCCGGAACCAGGTCCGGCGTGAACTGAATCCGGTTGAACTGACCACCCACTACCTCGGCCACGGTCCGAATCGCCAGAGTCTTTGCCAGGCCAGGAACGCCTTCAACCAAGATGTGACCCCTTGAGAGCAGGGCCACGACGATTCGTTCGAGGAGGTCTTCCTGGCCGACGATCACCTTCTTGATCTCGAAGAGCATTTGCTCGAGCGGTGTGGATGTTTCCTCAACTTCAGTTTGACCGGCCATGGAAACTCCTTCACTGCGTTGCCCCACCGAGGGCAACCGGGTGGAATTAACCTAGGGGCGCGATAATCCCAGAAGCTGCCTCGATCGGCACGGCGAAGCCGATACCGATAAAGACCCGGCTGTCGGTTGGGTTGAAGATCCCGGAGACGATGCCTACAACGCGTCCATTCCGGTCCACCAAGGGTCCACCGGAATTGCCGGGATTCACAGCAGCATCAAACTGGATCATGTTTTTCAGCACCTGCCCAGTCTCATCAATGATGAAACTGCGGCCGACGGCGCTGACGATGCCTGACGAGACACTGCCCTCAAATGAAAACGGCGAGCCAATAGCCAAAACAAGATCGCCTTGCTGCACACCACCAGCCAATGTGGCGGCTTCGACGCCCGCCGGAAGATCTATGACAGTGACGACCGCCAAATCGCGATCGGCAGAGTCTGGGTAACGGTTCCTCTGGCTGATGAACCATCGAAAAAGCGCACCCTCACCGTCGGGCTATCGATAACAACGTGATAGGCCGTGAGGATACTGCCGTTGAGATCGATCACCACACCCGAGCCAACACCACGCCCTGCATCTGCTGAATTGGAGCCCGTGGTGATCTGCACCACCGAGGGGCGCAGGAGAGCATATATTTGCGGCTCCAGGGGCGGCGTCGGGGCAATTGCGTCAATCTGCTGATCTGCTATGCGGCGAATGTCGGCATCTTTGTACTGCCCAGGAGGAGGGCTAAATTCCAAGTAGACCAGCATGACCAGCACGCCGACCAAGACACCGACGGAGGCGGCTAAAGGCGTTCTGGCGGATCGAAAAAAACGCGCGACCATTTCTAGAAAAATGGGCTGTTTATCAGCCCTGCACTCCCCTGCCTTCCATGTTACCCGAGCCAAACTCGACCGTGAGGGCAGAGAAGTTAAATATCCGCTGTGTTTTTCTTAACGAGGCGAAGCCAAGATTCGGCCATGGGTTGGACAAGAGGGCTAGAAGTCGGGCTGATTTGGCAGTATAAAACGGGAGCAATCAGGCTTTGGCGCCCGGCTACTCCCGTTTATTAGTGAGGCTGATGACGATCTTTTCTGTTAGGAGATTGTCTCCGTCTCGTAGCCAGCATCCTGCCAGGCTTTCATTCCGCCCTCAACGCTGAAGACCTCTTTCAGCTCAAGAGTCGCGGCGGTTTCACTGGCTTTCGGTGCATACTGGCCAGCTTCATCGATAAAAAGGATATCCTTGTCGGTCGGAATCTCCTTGCCCCGCGCCGTTATCGAGACCATGGGAAGATTCATCGCTTTCGCAACGTGGCCGCCGGCCCATGATCCTGGAGGCCGGACATCGATGGCTTGCGCTTCCTCACCGTCTAACATTTCCTTGGCTTCTTCCACGCTGATCCTTGTGAAACTCTCGCCTGGGTTCTTGGTTGGCATCTGCACTTCTCCTGTCGCTGAGTAGGATGCGGGAATTTCCAAGCGAAGATTACACATTTTAATCTGTAATGCAATGGCTAAGGTGGGAATTGGCCGGTCGTTGGACCTCGAAAGCGCGCTCCACGCTGAACCCGGCCTGAGGCGCTAGGAAGCAACCAAGCTTTCGAACTCAACCGAACCGCCACTTGCGACGGCCGCGAACTCCCATAGAACAGCCAGGCTAGCTGCTCTTTTTGTCGTTGACCAAAACTTCGACAACCGACGGATCGGCGAGCGTCGAGATATCGCCCAGGTTGTCGAACTCATCCTCAGCGATCTTGCGAAGAATACGCCGCATGATCTTGCCAGAGCGTGTCTTCGGCAGACTCGGAGCCCACTGCAGAACATCGGGCCTGGCAATCTTGCCAATCTTTTCTGCCACGAACTCAATCAGCTCGCCTTTCAGCGGCGGCGTTGGCTGAAAGCCTTCATTCAAAGTCACATAGGCGTGGATGCCTTGACCTTTGATCTCATGTGGCGAAGCAACCACCGCGGCTTCAGCGACCGCGTTGTGCTCCACTAGAGCGCTTTCTACCTCCGCACTGCCAATTCGGTGCCCTGAGACGTTGATCACGTCATCAACCCGGCCCGTAATCCACCAGTAGCCATCGCCATCCCGGGTTGCTCCGTCACCTGTGAAATAATAACCCTCAAACTGACTAAAGTAGGTCGTAAAAAAGCGCTCCTGGTCTCCGTAAACACCCCTCATCATCGAGGGCCAAGGCCCGGCAAGGCAGAGGTTGCCGGTCGCTTCACCATCATCCGGCAGTCGATTTCCCTCGTCATCAACCAGGACCGGCTGCACGCCAAAAAACGGCAGCGCCGCGGAGCCCGGCTTCAGATCCACAACGCCAGGCATCGGAGCGATCATTGCCGAACCCGTTTCCGTCTGCCACCAGGTATCGACCACAGGGCAGTTCTCCTTGCCAATGTGCCGCCAGTACCAAAGCCAAGCTTCCGGGTTGATCGGCTCACCCACGGTTCCAAGCAGTCGCAGGGACCCCAGAGAGTGACCCTTTACCGGCTCCAGACCTTCTCTCGAAAGAGCTCTGATCGCCGTCGGCGCCGTATAAAAAACGTTGACCTGATATTTGTCCACGATGTCCCAGAAGCGGCCGGCATCGGGATAAGTTGGGATGCCTTCAAACATCAGCGAGGTAGCACCGTTTGTCAGCGGGCCATAAATGATGTAACTGTGCCCAGTTACCCAGCCAATGTCCGCGGTGCACCAGTAGGTGTCTTCCGGCTTGTGATCGAAGTACGTGTAATGGGTCAGACTTGCACCCAGCAGGTAGCCGCCGGTCGTGTGCAAAACGCCCTTGGGTTTTCCTGTCGAGCCCGACGTGTAGAGGATGAACAGCGGGTCCTCCGCATCCATGACTTCCGCCTCGGCGAATCCTCTAACCTCAGGCTCGGCCATCAGATCGTGGTACCAATGGTCGCGGCCGGCACTCCAATTCAGGTCCTCTTGGGCCGTGCGGCGCACCACGATCACCGATTCGATCCTGGTTTTTGCCCGCTCCAGAGCAGCATCCACGTTCTTTTTCATTTCGATTCGCTTACCGCCGCGAAATCCGCCATCTGAGGTCACAACTAGCGACGGGACACAATCGTCGATGCGGTCTATCAACGACTCGGGTGAGAAGCCACCAAACACCACGGAGTGGATGGCCCCGATACGGGCACAGGCCAGGACGGCGACGGCAAGCTCGGGGATCATTGGCATGTAGATTAGGACTCTGTCGCCCTTGATGATGCCGCAGCGCTTCAGAACATTGGCAAAGCGGCAAACCTCCTCGTGCAACGTCTGATACGTATAGACGCGCGATTCGCCCGGCTCGTCCGCCTCCCAAATCAGCGCGGCTTTGTTCTTTAGAGGCGTCGAGAGGTGACGGTCTAGACAGTTCCAACTGGCATTTAATTTCCCGCCGCGGAACCAAGTTACCTGCGCCCTGGCGAAGTCATGCTCTAGCACCGTGTCCCATTTGCGGAACCAGGTCAGTCGCTCCTCCGCCATTCGGCTCCAAAACGCCTCGGGATCGGCAATCGATTGCTCATAGAGCCGCGCATATTCCTCACGGCCCACATTTGCCTGCTCCGCGAACTTCTCCGGTACCTGGATTAAGTCATCGCCTTGCATCACCCTTACTCCGATCGAATCGTCTGTATTCTAGCCTCGCCCACCCGCGATCATCTTCCGCTCCGGCGAGCGGTGCAGAGCATACATGGCATAAATCCCCAGGGCAGGGCCAGGGGCCAGGATCGCAAAAGTCCAGTGCCACCCGTGACTGGCCTCAATCACGGGAACTAGCCAAATCGTGATCACCGTCAGAGAGAACCCCACGGCCAGTTGCAAAGTCAAGGCCGTACCAACAAAAGACTGGTCCGCCACCTCACTTACCATCGTCGAAAACTGAGCCGAATCAGCCACAACCGCGAAACCCCAAACCAGACCGACCGCGAGTACTGCGGCAATCGGTGCGTCGAAGATCAGTCCGATAATAGCCGAGCAAGTTCCCGAGATCGCCATCGATGCTGCCGTCGTTTTGGTCCTGCCCCATGTATCTCCGAGCTGCCCTGCCGCAATACAGCCAAGAGAGCCGATGCCGATTACGGCGAAGGTTGCCAGCCCAGCCCATCTTGACGCGTCGGCAACGTCAGAACTCTCCAACCCATCGGTAAAAAACACCGAGAACCAGGCCCACATAGCGTACAACTCCCACATGTGGCCGAAGTAACCGACTGATGCCAACCGCACGCCACGATTGGCAAAAACACGTCCAAGTTGGCGCGGGTCAAAAATCGCCTTCGGAAAGGGAAATGGACCTTCATGGATCGCCACGTGAGTCACACCCGCTCCTAGGAGCGTAAGAAACGAAGTAACTAGGATCACTAGCTGCCAGGAAATGCCGCCCAGGCCGTTCACCAAGTGCGGTGAGGCGGAACCCAAAGTGAGAGCACCAACCATGACGCCAAGCGCCAAACCTCGCCTTGCCTGAAACCAGGTCGCGATCAGTTTTAGCGACACCGGGTAAACTCCAGCGAGGCAAAACCCGGTAAGAAAACGCAGGACTAGGGCTGGGAAAAAGCCATCTGCCAGGATGACTAGCCCGTTGGCAAAAGCGGCGCCCACCGCTGCCGCGATCAAGAATCGCCGCGGTGGCACGAGGTCCGATAGATTCAACGCGGCCGAACTCAGAGCACCGCAGAGAAAGCCAACTTGAACCGCGATTGTTATTAGCGACTTCTGAAATTGCGACAGGCCCCAAGCATCAGCTACTTGGGGAATCACCGCCGTGGCTGAGAACCAGGTTGTCATCGTCATGACCATGACAACCGCCAGAACTACCAAGGCAAAGCCACTGCCCGCCGTGGCTTTCCGGCCTTCGACTATCGCTGCCAAATTGTTCCGGCCCCATCATCCGCGGCGAACTTGCCACAGAGGCGGCACCCGTACACTCGGCTCGTTTCGAAGCCGACTTCTCCATCTAATTCCACACCGACTACTTCGACCCAGTCGTGTTCGCAATCAACATCCGGGATGAACGCCAATTCCTCAACAGCACATCCACAGGCCCAGTAGGCTCCACACCTGGGACAAAGCAAGTCATCAGCCACGGACTGATCATATCCAATCCGTAAAGCCCTTAGCGCTCCGCCTTAGCGGGTGGAGGCTCTCAAAGCAGCCTCGTGGGCGCGATCGACGAATCGCTCGGTCAGATGACGCCAGTTGCTGCGCTCCCGTCGAACCTCACCCGCGGCCAGTTTCAACAAGGTGTAGGCCCTGAAAAAGCCCAGGCGCGGCTGAAGGTCGACTGGACGGCGCTTTGGTAACCAGACAGAAATCCCTGCTCAAGTCTTGCAACGATTTCGGACGCGAGTTCATCTCTAATCCCGATCTTTTCAATCTGCGAAATGAACGCACCGAGATCAACTCCTGCATCGCCGAGCGCGATTTGGTCGAAGTCCAAACCCCACAAGGTTTCACCGTCCCACATCAGGTTAGCTGGATAGAAATCCCGATGAATCACAACCTCTTCGCCAAGAGCCAGGCCTACGGCAAGCTCGTCCAGCGCCGCGACCGTTGCCGTGAGTTTCGGCTTGAGGTCGGCGACCTGAGCCTGAACCTCATCCTGCCACCCCCTGGCCTTCCTGGTCTCCCGCGATATCGGCTTACTTTTGAGCATCGACGGTTTCGGTAGTGCATGCAGCACGGCCAACCACTCACCGGCAGCTACAAACGGCTCTGGATCACCCCGGGAAATTAGATGTCGCAGCTCAGTCCCTTGCACTTCCTCCTGCAAGATCAGGCCCAAGGATTCGTCAAGCGCAAGAACTCGCGGCAATGCCAGAGTGCTCGGCTGAACTTGGCCGCCTAACCACAGCAGCGTTTGATACAAGCGGGCAGCGTCAGCCAGATCCCTTTGCCACTTGCCAATCACGCGAAGACTGTTCTCCGCCTCATCCGGATCGTCCAGCTCGTAGCTGATAGTGCAGCGCCTACGCGGGTTTGTGGTTGAGAACCTCGAACCCGCGTAGCCGGACCTCTCGCGTTCGGTTCAGGTGCCGCGTCAGTAGCGGCCGAAGGAAGGATTCGTCCACGGCGCTGGACAGCGCCGGAAATTCCGAATCAGCGGCAAGGCTCTCTACAGAGCCGCTAGGCATTCTCGCGCCTCATCGAGCAGGAGCTGAGAGCGAAAAGACGAGGAATCCGTGTAGGTGTGCGCCTGCTGTCTAAAGCTATGAATTGCCATTCGGACCAGCGCAATAATTCGGAACAGGTCAGCGCGCCCCTCGATTCCCGGCCTTTCCGATCCGGCTAGATAAGTGGCAAGGAAGACTCGTCCGTACTCCCTCGGGTGGTCGCTTTCGCCGAAGACGGCCGCCCGATGCAAGTCAGCGAGAAAATTGCCCACATCAACCGCGGGGTCGCCCCGGCCAACACTATCGAGGTCAATCACCGCGATCCGGCCATCGTCGACAAGCAGTTGACTGCCCTTGTAATCGCCGTGCAGAAATACACTTTGCTCTTTGGCGTCCGGTATCAGCGGCCCGACTTCCTCGAGAACGGCCACTGCCTCTTCCGCCAACTCTGGTGCGGCCAATTGCGCTCTCGCCGTCCGGTTCAGTGTGTGATCGAGTTCGTCCCTGATTCCCCACCTGCTTTTTGGCGCTAGCTCACGCGGAGTCGCGTGAATTGCCAATAAGGCGGTGGCGGCTAGCCGGACGGCGGCACTGGCCTCGTCGCTGCTGGACTGAACCACGTGCTCGTATACAGAGCGGCCTGTCGCGCGTTGCATCAGCAGCATTCGCGATTGACCTCGTGGCAGAAAAGTCTCAGGCGCCCAAACCGTCGGTTCACTAATCGCGCTGCGCAATGCAACCGAGGCCCTGTGAAAGGCCCGCATCTTACCCTTCTCTCGTACAACCTTGGCGATTAGGCCTCGGCCTTCCGTGGAAAAGACCCCCGGGAATGTCACAACGCTGGCTTCGTGCGGCCGATATGTCACCACTTCGGCAACCCCGTCCACTGCTTCGGAATTCGACGGGTCCAGACCCGCCGCTGCCATCAGCCTGGGGAGTCGACTGCGGTCGAGAAGATGGGCCACGGCCGGCAGCTGCCAATCGAATGGAAAGCGCTCGAACAGGCAGTTAATGTCTGACAGGTATACCGCCTGCATGCGCCGCCGGCTTCGCCGCAGGTAGCGCTTCCGGAACGCCTGTTCTAACCGCTGGTCTTTCGCAAAGCTGATCACGAGCTGGATTGTGTCCGCGGTTGACGAACCGCATTCGAGTTCGCAGAGCGCGAAACACTGTCTGCCTGGCCGATAGGTGAGATTTTTGACGGTCAGCCCTGTCGCGATGCCGGACTCAGCCAAACTCGGCAAAACCCGCGTATTGAGCAGTTCGATCATTCGGGCCGGCGACCACAGCAGATCCAAATCGGGCATTCGTCTGTCCGGTCTGAGCCCAACGGCTGCGCTACTGGCCAAGCTAGACTCCTGAACTCATCAGCGCTTCAGCGCGCCCAATAATTCTCTCAGCATTGTGTTTCCATGTATGCCAACGCAGGACGCCCTTGCGAGCCTTTTCACCAAGGCCAGCACCTTTGTCATCTGAGTCTAATACCTGTCGAATCTTTGCCGCGAGATCGAAGAAAGTTACCGCCGTACTGAATAAAATTCCCATCTTCATCGGCCGCTGGCTGATCTCCGAGCCTCGGCGTAGAATACCTGCCAGTTCTGGCACCTGAGCAGGCACGAAAAAGAAGCCAAGAGAGAGAAGTAATATATGACCGGCGCAATCATTAACGGACTTAAGCACCACTGGGAGGAAGCCGGCAGTGGCGAAGTATTATTGATGCTCCATGGCGCTGCCGCGTCGAGCGCAGCCTTCGCGGCGGAGATGAACCAACTCTCGAAAACTTGCCGAGTCCTAGCCCCAGATCTGCGAGGTATGGGGAAAAGCGCTAGGATCACCTCACTCACGCCGTCATCCGGTTGGGTCGATGACGTTGGCGCCCTGCTCGATCACCTTGAAGTCCAAAATGTCCATCTCTTTGGCGTTAGCTTGGGGGCTCGCATCGCCTTGCGCTTCGCCATCAATCAACCCCAGCGCGTTCGCTCGCTGATTCTGGATAATCCAATCCTGGCCAACGAATCCTCAGGCAATCAGGCCCTCAACGCCCGAATGGGAAACACCGGCGATCTCCCGCCGGAAGCTCAGCAGCGCTATGAGGCCCAGCACGGGTCCGATTGGGCCGAAGTTGTGCACAACTATTTCAGCATCCGCAACGACCCGGCACTGCAGGAGTATCTAAACCTGCGGGAGATGGCGAAAGCGGTCACAATTCCGACGCTCATCACTCGCGGCGACAATCGCGCCGATACGGTCCATCCTCTGCCTCACGCCTTCGAGTTGTTCCACAGCATCGAGACTTCTCGCCTCTGGATTAAGCCCGAAGGCGGCTGTTTCGCCACTCCCGAGGGTTACGAGGTAGTCGCGCGATTTATCTCAGAAGCTGCAAAGCAGCCGGCAACTGCCTAAACAAGACTTCGGAAACACAGAAAAATGCCGCCCGTTGGCGGCATTTTTTAAAACCTTGCAGAACTTGTCCGTCAGGAACGCACGTCCACCCAGGTTGAGGCAACTTCGTCGGCAACAAAGCTGTTGCGTAAGGTGCCAATGCCTTCGACAACAACCTCAACTACGTCACCAGGACCCAGCGCCGTAGGCCGGCCGGAGGTGCCGGTAAAGAACACATCCCCGGGCTCCAGAGTCACCACTTGACTTACAAAGCTGATCATTTCGGCAACCGTGTTGATCATCTCGCTCGTGTTGCAGCTCTGCACTTCCTCGCCGTTGAGCCGAGTTGACAGGTTGGTATTGGTCGGATCAATTTCAGTCTCGACCCAGGGGCCGATCGGCCCAAATCCATCGCAGCCTTTACCGCGGAACCACTGATTGTCGCCCCTCTGCCAGTCGCGGGCGCTCACGTCATTGCCACAGGTGTAGCCAAAAACATAGTCCAACGACTCTGAAACCGGCACCTTCCTGCAGGTCTTGCCGATTATCGCGACCATTTCTCCTTCGTAATCAACCCGCTCAGAACCTGCCGGCAGGATTACTTCAGCCTCCGGGTCAGTAAGGCAATTGTTCGCTTTGATGAAGAGCTCGGGCCTTGGCGAAACCGGAGCGTTGCCGAGGTGGCTGGGGTAGTTTAGCGAAGCAGCCAGCATCAGCCTTGGTACGACTGGCGACAGCAAACGAACCGAACTCAAGCTCACCGCGGAACCAGCCGGCTTCAAATCACCAAATAGGTCCCCTTCGACCGGCTGTACTGAATCACCTTGTACGAGGCCGTAGCTGATGCGACCTCCAACCTCGAAACGAGCGATCTGCATTCGACCATCCTTTCTTTATCCGCACCTGTCAGTATTGCGAACCCGATGATACCCGCGCGCTTCTTTGCTGGCAACGCGCCCATGCGCGACCCGTTCGGCCGCTCTTATTGAGCAGTGAAACCCACAGTTTGGCCGTTGACCTCAATCACGTAGGTCGCGCCGGGCTCGAAATCGCTGCTGAGCGGTATGTTCAGTTCGTACATGCCATAGATTGCTGCGCAAGCGCCCTGGCCGGTCGGCATTGAATTATGCACAAGTATCTGAATCACGGCGCCAGCGCGGCTTCCTTCATACCCGGCCGGCTTGGCGCAACCACTCGGTAACCCAGCGCTAACCAGCAACACGTACTGCGGTGGAAACGATTCCAGAGTCAAAACCTCGAGCCCGTCGATCGGCGCATCGACTCGCTCTGTGCCCGCTGGCAAAGGCGGCAGATCTGAACCCGGAAGTGACGGAGTCGCTGAAGGCCCCGGAGCACCCGGAACCGGCGTTGCGACTGATCTGCCTATTGCAATAGGCGTGGCCGAGACCGGGCTATCCGGCGATGGCGAGCCGCCTGCCAGACCAAGCGAAGCCGTCGCCGTGATTATTGTCCCTGGCGTGGTTGCTGATGGCGATGGCGAGGCAGCAATGGTCGGTTCGTCATCGTCGCCATTTGCCAGTACGAATCCCACGATCAGGATCAGCAGCGCTATCACTCCGACTGTCACAGCACCGAAGCTGACCCGTCGCATTTCGGACCTCCAGTGGTTTATCTCTCCCTGAGACGCTATTCCGCCGGTGCTAGTTCCTCAGCCATGCCCAATGCTAATTGCTTAGAGGCTTTCTTTGACCTTAGCCGCTAGCGTCGCAGTAAATCCAACAGTGGCGGCGATGTCTTCAGTAGAGGCGTCACGAATCCCTTTGAGCGAACCAAACTTTCTCAGCAGGGCCCGCTTTCGCTTCGGTCCAACCCCTGGCACCGAATCGAGGGCGCTGGCCATGCCCGTCTTAGAGCGGACCTTGCGGTGATACTGAATCGCAAAGCGGTGTGCCTCGTCACGGATCCGCTGCACCAGGTACAGCGCCTGAGATGTCCGTTCCAAAACAATCGGCTCGGCCAAGTCCTGGACGAACAACTCTTCGTTTTGCTTGGCGAGGCCGGCAAGTGGCACTTTCTTCAAAGCTAGATTTCGCATCACATCCAGGGCCGCTGAAAGTTGACCCTTGCCCCCGTCAACGATCACCAAGTCCGGAAGCGCATCCCAACCCTCGGTTGTCGCCTCATCACTTTCGTCGGTGCCTCCGCTACCTATGGGTGCATCTCCGTTTGAAGCCGTCTCGTCTGCCGGGGCTGCGCTCTGTCCCTGCCCCTCTTCTCCCTTGGCCCACCTCTTAAAGCGCCGGCTCAAGACTTCCGCCATCGAGGCCAAGTCGTTTGCGCCCTCAACCGTCTTAATTCGGAATCGCCGATACTCCTTCGGCTGTGGCTGGCCATCGATGAACACAACCAGGCTGGCGACCGAGCTCGTGCCCTGAATGTTGGAGATGTCGTAGCACTCAATCCGCCGTGGATAGCCTGGCAGGTCAAGTTCGTCTTGCAGTTCGCTCAACGCCTCGTCCCGGTTGGTACTGTCCGCCAACCATCGCACCCGCAGCATGTCAAGCGATTCTCGGGCATTTTCAGATGCCAAATCCACCATCCGCCGCCGGGTCCCGCGCTGCGCCGTGGCAATTGTCACCTTGGAGCCGCGTCGCTCCGTCAGCCATTCGGCGATCAGCGGCGCCTCCGGCACGGCGAAGGGAACAACCACTGTCTTCGGAACGTAAACCGCGGACTCGTAGAACTGCTTGAGAAAGCTGCCGAGAATTTCGCCGTCGAGTTCGTTTTGAACCCCGTCCAGGGTGAAAAAGTCGCGGCCTATCATCTGTGTGCCGCGAATGAAGAACACCTGGACACACGCTTCCTCACTGGCCCTCTGCTCAGTCGTCAGATCCCTCGCTAAGCCAAAGACATCCTCCTCTGTCGGTCGAATTCGCTCGACGATTTGCTTCTCGGCCACATTCTCAACTGCCTTGATCTGGTCTCGAAACAGGGCAGCTCTCTCGAACTGCAGGTCATCCGCCGCGCCATCCATCTGCGACCGCAGCGACTTCAATACCTCACCCGTCTTGCCTTCAAGAAAAAGTAGGGTTTGGCGGATGACCTCGGCGTACTCCTCCTCCGTGCAGTAGGCCGTGCACGGCGCGATGCAGCGATGAATGAAGTAATCCAGACAGGGCCGCGGATCGGTGCCGGTTATCGTCTTTGTGCAGGAACGCCAGGGAAACAACTTCTTCACGACACCCATCGTTTGCCGGACTGACGATGCCGATGCGTACGGGCCAAAGTATCGCGCCCCGTCGTTGCCGATCCGCCGGGCGATTTCGACTCTCGGCCACGCATTCTGCACGTCGACCCGCAAGTATGGGTAATGTTTATCATCTTTCAGCCGAACGTTGAAAAATGGCTGGTGTCGCTTGACCAGCGTTGCCTCGAGATGCAGCGCCTCCTGGGCCGTCTTGGTGACGATGTACTCGAAGTCGTCAATCTGCTCCACCAACGCGCGCGTCTTAAACTCCAGCGAGTGCGGCGCACCAAAATAGTTCCTCACCCGATTTCGCAGGCTCGCGGCCTTGCCGACGTAAATGACGTCGCCCTTTTTGTTTCGCATGATGTAAACGCCGGGGCGAGCCGGCAGAGCAGCAAGCCGTGTGGCAAACCGAGCTTGAGTCGTGCTGTCAGTCCGCGATCGCATTACCCCTCCATTTTAAGGGCAATCGCCGAGCTGAGGACGGCCCAATCAGTCAGCAACGAACCCAGCTTCGAGACAGGAAGTTGGCACCCAATTGGGCTGTCTCACAACCAACAATTCGCCCTCGTCAGCAAAGCTCGGCTCAGTCGGACAGATCAGTGTTTGATATCCGGCGATTGCATGAGGTGGGGGCTTTCGCGAGTGTCATAGTTAAGCACCTTTGGCGATGGGGTTTAGTGCTTTGCATAAAGTCCGATAATAAGAGATTAGCTCTATTAAGTAGGCAGTAACCTGAGGGATAAGTCATTGAACGCTTTCAGTGTAATGACATTGGTCAACATCGCGGCTTCCAAGAAAGCGTCAATCCGCGAACTCGCCTTCTACCTCACGCTTGGCGGTCTCACGGGGATACCGATTACCGACGAGGAAGGATCTGTAGCCGGCTTCGTCAGTGAACAAGATGTAATAAGAGCGATCCACGAAAAGTGTCCGCTTGATCTCCTCCGAGCCGAAGACTTGATGACCCGCGAAGTCATTACCGTTACCTTTGACACGACGCTCGATGAGATCTTGGGCATTTTTGCTACCAAACATGTTCTGATCTTGCCCGTCGTCCAGGACGGCAAGCTCGTCGGATCGGTCACGCGGGGCGAGGCACTGCGCGCCGCCGAGAGAGACAACCTCATGAAGTTCGTGGCCTGAATCTGAAGCTCCCTCAACCTCGCCACCACCGTCGCCTTGTCCGCCTTCAATACGGACTCGTATAGTGACAGAGCGTGCTGGCGTAGCTCAGAGGCCTAGAGCGACCGGCTCATAATCGGTAGGTCGTGGGTTCGACTCCCACCGCCAGCACCAACCCTTCTCTCTTCCCACTTTGTCCTGACATCCAACGACGGACACGCATATCCACGACCAAGCCCTTCGGAGGAGATCGGCTACACTTGGCAGGCGCGCCCCAGTAGCTCAGCTGGATAGAGCGGCGGCGTCCTAAGCCGCGCGTCGGGGGTTCGAATCCCTCCTGGGGTACCACTCATCTAACTACAGCCCGTCTCCTAAATTACGCTTCCCGCAAATGAGGTAATCGGCATGTTCGTCGCCATGAACAAATTCAAAATCATCAGCGGCAAGGAAGCAGACTTTGAGTCTGGCTGGCTGGGTCGCGACACCTACCTCTCTCAGTTCGATGGATTCCAATCCTTCGCATTGCTGCGCAACCAGACTCCCGAAAGTGGTGTAACCGAGTTTCTCTCCTACTCCACCTGGCGCTCTGAAGCCGACTTCCGGGCCTGGATGGGCTCTCCGGAGTTCCATCGCGCTCATGCTCAGGCGGGCTCCGTGGAGGGAGTGATTGCCGGGCCGCCGCAGATTGCTCTTTACGACGGCGTTCTCGAAGAGGTCAACAGCTCAACCTAACCCAGACGCGCCCATCGCGTAGAAAGTCCGATCCTCAGCGCCCGCCTTGAAAAAGGCTTCTCGACGTTCTCTGCACTTGTTGCACACGCCGCAATGCAGGATCGCTGGCTCCGCCCCAGAGCCGTTTGACCGCGGCGAGATGCAAGTTAGGGTCAGCTCCAGCGGCAGAGACGCGAACTCCTCGATAATCTCGGCCTTGGTTCGGCTCCGAAACGGAGCTTCGATCCGAGTTTCGTGTGACAAACTGCTGCTTAACAGCCGCGAGTAGTCAGTAAAGAATTCAGGTGTCGCGTCGGGAAACGGGTTCTGATCGAGCGAGCCGATAACGATATCCGAGACATCATTAATCGCACCCCAAACCGCGGCTAGACCCAACAGCAGGACATTTCGCCCCGGCAAATAGACATCAAGGTCCGGTGCCTCCGCATCCGGCACGTCCTTGCCACTGGTGCTCCAGTGCTCTCCGTACAGATTGCGCACCGGCATCTCCAAAACACTTAGCGGCGCGAGGTTCGGCCCCTGCACGGCGTCCAGATACGCATCGAGAGCCTTTCGCTCGTGTCCCTCCCAGGCCAAACCAGCCTCGACGTACAGGGGAAACACCTGCTTTTCGCGAGCCAGGTGGGCCAGCAGCACGCAGCTATCCAGGCCACCACTGCACAAGACCGCTATTCGTTCCAAGCTTCGCCTCTGTACGCCGCCCGGCTGGTTGAAGTCTCCCAAACCCGGACCTCTGCCACGCGCAAACCCCGTTCTCGCGATGCCGTCCAGATCAATTTGGCGATATTTTCCGCCGTAGGGTTCTCCGCCATTACGAAAACCGGCTCACCGGCTCCCTCCAGGATCGGCGTCGCCGAGTCGTCGCGGCTCAGCAGCATTCGATGGTCGAGATTTTGATCAATCCAGGTCTTCACCACTTCGTTAACGTCACCGAAATCCACCACCATCCCCAGGCGGTCGACGTCATCAGTTTCAACGTCGATCTCAACCAAACCGTTGTGGCCGTGTAGATACCGGCACTTGCCCTCATGGCCCATCAGGCGATGGCCGTAAGAAAACTCGATGACCTTGGTCACTTGAAATCTCTGCACGGATCTCTCCTTGGTTATCCGACTTCCGACCCGGCGAGGTGACGGCCGGAGTCAACCCGCGTATTCTCGCCCGTGACTGTCTCCAGCTTGAGAAATGTGGTCACAACTTCGGCGATGTCCGCGGCGCCAATGCGTCGCGTGCCAACGATTATGGCTCCCTTGGCTTCCAGACTTAGCACATCCCAGTACCGCTCGAACTATGGGCGCGAGAATGAGATTGAAGCTTGTTTTAGTATAAGATGGCTGCTGCCCGCTGCTAGTCAGTTGACGGCGCCCGAAATTTCAAAACGGACCCGGGAGAAACGGCATGATGGATTCTCAACAGCCCTGGTACGAGTCCTTTTTTGGCCGAGATTACCTCGATGTCTACGACCTCCAATTTTCCCGGCAGCGAACCCTTAGCGAAGTGGCCTTCGCTGAACAAACCTTGGATCTGCACCCCGGCCAATCGCTGCTGGACCTCGGCGCCGGACCTGGGCGCCATGCCGTCGTCCTCGCCCAACGAGGCTACGAAGTGCATGCCCAAGACCTGAGCCGAGAATATCTGACGATGGCCGAGAAAGCAGCCGCCGATGCCAAGGTTGAGCTGACCACGGTCCATTCCGATATGCGGGATATCCCCTTTACCGACCGATTCGATGCGGTCATCAATATGTTTAGCGCCTTCGGCTACCTTGAATCAGAAGACGAAGATGCCAGGGTGCTCGAAGCCGTCGCGGCGGCTTTAAAGCCCGGGGGCCGTCTCCTCATGGACATGATCAACCGCGAGTGGGTGGTCCTAAATTACATCCAAAAAGATTGGCACCAGGGACAGGACGGAACCACTTACCTTGAGTACCGCGAGTTAGATCTGACCACAAGCCGCAACCACGTCACGTTCACGGCCTTGACCCCGGAAGGCTCGGCCCGAGAAATCGGTGGCCACCACATTCGGCTTTACACCCTGACCGAAATGATCGCCCTCTTGCGAGCCGCCGGCCTGAGTTTTGAACAAGTGCTAGGAAGCTTCGACAGCGAACCTTACTCGCTCACTAGTCGCAGAATGATCGTGCTGGCACGAAAAGACGCCTAGTTTTTCGCTCTAACCTTCGGTGCCCATCCAACCACCGCCACCCAAATCAAGGCGCGATCTCCCCTGACCGGTCCCAGGCGGCGCCTATTGAGACCAGCGAAACAGGCGATCATTAAATCAATGAGCATCCCTGCAAAATTTGCCCGTCTTGGGCGAATCGTCCTTGGACTAATGCTCGTGACCACAATCTTGGTCGGAATTTTCTCGGCCTTCCGCTCCGGGCGAGGGTTGAGGGACTTTGGCTCCTTCACGGCATCTGGCGTGGCCGCGTCAGATGGCCGGAACCCGTACGGCGTCTACCAGGACACCTATCAGGTCACCTTCCAAGGCTCTAGGTGGCTGCACCCAATCTCAACTCACCCATTTCCATCTATCCCTTCCGACTGATTTCCGGAATCGACCCTTCGACGGCGAAGCTCGTGCTTCAGATTTCATCTCTGCTTCTCTACGCCGGAATCATGCTCGCTCTTCTCAGGGCCAACCGCCAAAACGTCACGCCTCTAATCATTATTTGGACCTTCGCCATCGCCGGCTTATGGCATACGATTGGCCTCGGACAAATTTACGTTCTGATCCTGGCCGCGGTCACCGGCGCCTGGCTCCTGCAGCCCAGGCATCCGCTAATCGCCGGTCTACTCCTCGGCCTCGTGGTCGCGATCAAGCCGGCCTTCTTGATCTGGCGGGTTCTGCTATTCCTCTCCGGTGACCGCAAGATCAGCCTAAGCGCGACTGCTACTGCTGCCGGGTTTAGTCTCGTTCCGTTATTGCTCGAAGGTCCGGAAATCTACCGTCAATGGCTCAGCGCCTCCAGCGCTTTTAGCGGCCTCGAAATGCCCGGCAACGGCTCCCTCATTGCTATGGCTGGGAGGCTTGGTCTGCCGTGGCTAGGCCTCGTCGCCTCCGGCCTCCTTGTCGCCGGCCTCGCGGTCTGGGCTCACTTGCAACACCCAACCCTGAGGCAAATCTCAGCCGCAGCCGCAATCGCGGACGGCCAAACCAAACCGAGGCCGAGATCGAACCTAGTTCCTCGCCGCTAGCCGCCTAGGCGCGCCCCTAATACAGGGCACTCCTGTAGAGAGCGCAATTCCTTGACGCCTCTCTCAAGGCCTACCTACACTGATTTTGCTCCCCGGGGCGGTTAGCTCAGCTGGCAGAGCGCTTCCTTCACACGGAAGAGGTCACAAGTTCAAGTCTTGTACCGCCCACCACTTTTTTTAGATTCAGTTCTCGCCTTTTGGCCGTGAGATCTCGCCGAAGACCACGATTCGCTGCGTGCGGTGTCTGATTCAAACTGGCAACCGATCCCCGTCAGCCGGCGCCGGCAGTTCCACAGCGTTTACTACGCCGGCCAACATGCCGTAGTAGCCGGCGACAACGGTCACCTCAACCAGCCACGGAACACCAAAGCGGTTCTTGAGCGCGTCGAAAGACGCCTGGTCAACGCGGTTTGTTTGGAATAGCTGACGCACGTAAGTGACGATCGCGGCCTGATCTGGAGACAGCTTGGAAACGTCGCCGCGGTCCCGCACGGTGGTGATCGTGTCTTCACTCAGACCAGAGCGGCGGCCGAGGGCCACCTGGGCGGACCAGACGTAAAGACAGTCCTTTTCGCGCATGGCGGTGATGATCGCGAGTTCTCGTAAAGGTGACGGGACTAAAGAGCTGGAGCGGAAGTAGTTACCCAGTGCCAGTACGTGCTCATCCGCTGGCGGACTGAGCAGCATGATGCTGTGCGGCCCCCTGATGCCACCGAAAACTTCGAGGACGCCATCTGCGATGTGCTGATGCTCGGCAGCCACCTCGGACCGGTCGGATACTGGTTCTACTCGGGTCATTGCAAGCTCCTTGAATGTAATAGCCGCATTCTACAGACGAGGACAAGTAAGCAGGGAGCCCTAAATACAACAAATCTACAGCTCAGCAATCCTGAACGCTTCGCCGCAATGCTGGCCTGCATCAAGAAACCTAGTTAGTAAGGACGCGTTAATAGAGCACTCCGTCATCCCCTTGATCCGCATAGCGACTACCTCTTTGATCACCCTTCCGCCAGGTTTACGGAAATTTTCTGAGCGACTTCAGACACCGATCTGACCAGCCGGTCAGATCCTGAACGCTCCCCGGACGTGGCAACCTGCGGTGGCGAAGAATGCGTACCCGGTACAGTAGCCGCTGTCTTAACCCGTTAGCGTCGCTGACCGATTTTCTGCCCGGTCGGGTAATCTATTCGCGACAATCAGAGGATCTGCACTTCCTCGATCAACGTGCAGACACCGTCGATTTTGTCGCTTTAGAATTCAGAGCTTGGGGCGTGAACTGCTGATGCCGGAGCAACGGTGATCACCACTCCAGATCGGCCAGACGTTTGGGTCATCGCTGCTGTGGCCCTGCTCCTCATAAGCTGCCGAGGCAGCTTCGATATAGAGGAGCCCAAGACCCCTTTCCCGACTTCGACGTCGACTGCGACCCCTCTTCCCACGCCAATTCCTCCGACTCCCCTGCCATTCCGGATGGACTGCGCTGCGATCGAATCGGCTCAGCAGTTCATCCACGCCACGGAGCAGAACTGGTTCATTGCCAACTGTCTGGTTGGGCCATCGACGCGGATTCCCTACAGCGAAAGGCTCGGCCTCGGTGCGAGGGTGATGGAGATTTACACGGTGGACGCGGCCATCTGCGAAACAGGTCTCGTTGGTCTCACCGTACTGCACGAGCCCGACTTGGAAATGTTCTCCTACCTGTTTCGCAACTTCTGTGCCTACATCGATCCGACGACTCTGGGCTTTCCACCGCCTCCATTCGCCTGCCCTGAGTCTGGTATCGTCGAATCCGTCGACGTTCTCCTCGAATACCTAAATCTGGTCGTTCGTCAGCGAACAGAGGTCTTTTGCGCCCTTCCAGAAAATCCGGAAGCGAACAATTTAGGAGACTTCGACCTGCGGTTACAACCCGAGTGGAGCTAATTCACCAGACTTAGTCAGCCGGGCACACGAACTTGTCGGAGCTTCTGTTCAGTAACCTGAGCTGACGGGGCGGTCAAATCCCGAACGCTCCACCGCCGATGCCCGGCTCACGAACCCGCTCTCAGACCCAAACCTGGGTGCACCCCGCACCAAGCTAGTGCTGCGCTGCTAAGCCGCTCGGCGTCGGCTGGCTTCCTTGTGCCGGCCCAAGCGAAGTAGGCGTCGGCGGGTCTCTTCAATGAAGCTGGCGGACGGAGTGACAGTCTCCGCCGGCCTGATTTTGGCGACGAGGGCCTCATTGTCCTCTCGGAATTGAAAGGTGTGCTGATCAATGTTGTCTTGTTTTTCGAGTTCCATGGTTGGTTGCCCAGCCTCCTTCTAATCTCCGCCTTTGATAGGACTGCCTTGACCTGTCCTCAGGTCGGATCTGTTGCTTACGCCGACATGATCTTTCTCAGGTTGCCCAAAGCACGATGCTGGATAACCCGCACCGTCGGCACGCTCTTGCCAACCATTTCGGCAACCTCCTGATAGTCCAGCCCCTCGACAAACCGCAGCAGGATCACCTCGCGCTGCTCGTCCTTGAGCTGAAGAATCGCTTCGTGGATCGTCTCTTCATCCGCGGATTGGTCCAGGGCCTGCTGCGGATTTCCTCGCAACTTCTGGTCCACGTGAGTGTCTTCAAGCGCGAAGTACTCGCGCCGGGAGCGCAAATAGCTGATCGTCAGGTTGTATGCGATTCGCAAGAGCCAGGCGACAACCGGCGCGCCTCGCTCCTTGTAGCCAACGATCGCCTCCCAGGCTTTCAGAAAGGTTTGAGCGGTCAAATCTTCCGTCTGTTTAGTGTCATGCACCAGGGAGTTGATGTACCGGTAAACCGAAACAACGTGCCGGTCATATAGCTCAGCAAACGCCCCGGTATCGCCTTCGATCGCGCTTTGCACCAACTGCAGCTCCTCCTCACGCTTCTGCCGCGCTCGGTCTCGTGCAGCTGTCCTCTCATCTGAGACAGCAGGCGCTTTTAAAGGACTCGAAATCATGATCGTCGGTCCCTAGCTCCTCTCTGAGCTGTGAAGCCGTCCGCTCGGCCCCACAGATGGATACTAGAAACTTCACCCAACTCCCGGACAGTAGGGATTACCCTATTTTTCGCCCAGAACCTGGCGTTAAGCGCTAAAATCCATCCCTTTGGTGCCCTTCAGACCGTGCCAAAAACTGATCGAGCCCGCTCAAGGAGCCCCATGCGGAACTTTGTCGATATGCTTGGCGACGAAGCCTGAATGGCAATGACTAGCGTTGTACACTGTGAAGTGCTGCGCCGAAGTGGCGGAACGGCAGACGCGCTACGTTCAGGGCGTAGTGAGCTTTAGCTCGTGTGGGTTCAAATCCCACCTTCGGCACCAAATTTTGCGCTGGTAGCTCAGCGGATAGAGCGCAGCCCTGCGGAGGCTGAGGTCGTGGGTTCGAATCCCACCCAGCGCACCATCCAAATGACAGAAGGCCAACCCGACGGGTTGGCCTTCTGTGTTTCTAATCTTTTTCGTTCAGGCACATGGGAACGCCGCCGGACCCGTATTCAGAACCCAATAGTGACCGTAGATGGTGCCCGCCCAACACCGATATCGATAGCTTCTGGTTCCATCAAGATTGTGAAGTGGGCCGGGCTACGTAGCCAGGCGTTGAGCGCTGCATCTGGCGTGGTCTGACCCGCGGAGATCGCCTCCCCCTTGCACCCGGCCGTGTAGCCCGCGGCGATCATTCGGGAGTTCGGCGTAGATCCGTCCAAGCCCGTGTGGCCAAAGTAATTGTTCTCGGCCATATATTGGGCATACCCCTGCGCAGCCTTCGTCAGGTTGGGGTCAATCCGCAGTGCCGTTAACCCTCTGTCAGCGCGGAGCTGATTGAGCAAGGCCACTAGCCGCTGAGGGAAATTATCATCTGGTGTCGGCGAAACAGAAGGCGCAGCCGTCGGCGTGGAGGATGGCGGCGCCGGTGTCGGACTGGCGGTGACCGTCTCGGGCGGCGCCGGGGTATCGTCGGGCTCCGGAGTCGGAGTCGGCTCTGCAGTCCCAATCACAGCCAACGCCGGCGATGGCGTCGCATTCGTCGCGCTGGCAGGCGCGGCCGGCGCCGGCGTCGTGTCGATTCCCTCACTTGAGGAAAACGACTGCTCGCGTTGGCCTCCCTGCACGCCGGCCGATTGCTCGACCTCCGCTGTCGCAGAGATCTCGGCGGCGGTAATCGGAACTCCACACGCCACCACCAAGAAGGCGGGTAAAATCAGGACCCATCGAGAGTGGAAGAATTCTTTCATTTGGAGTTGGACTGTTTTTCAGCCGTCAACCGGGACCGGACTACTCATGTATTGGTAATCTTGTCCGTTGGCATGCGCTTCAACGCGCTCTGAGCGGTCTGGATTAGATTTTCAGGGCTAATATTTCCCTACTTAGTAATCCGGACGTGACTTTGACCTGTACGTCTACCACGCGGACCTTCGTAGGGCTGCCGCTCGAATCGATTACGACCTCGTCACCTTTCTCGAACCGGTAGTCCGTGTCGATGCTAGCAAGCAACTCCGCCTTACGCGGCGCAAACGGATCCGATTCAAAAAATTCGGTCTTCACGGGCGTCTCTTGTCAAACCATCCTTTATCGAGATTCAACTGGCTCCTCCCGAATCCGGTTGCACTGTCTATAGGATAAGCAAAGCTGGGGAAACAGGACAGGCCGGACGCTCGCCCCACTACGTGGCGCGCATATGATCGGTCATCCCCCGGATAAGGATTATTCGACAGCGGACGCCGCTGTCTACACCCCGGCTGCATCTCTCAACCGGCTGATTAGGCCATTGGCTGGCTAGTCGTCGGTAGACGATTGACGCAGGAATTCCTCAATATCCTTGACAATAGTTTCTGTAGCTGGCAGTTCCATCAGAGGAAGCTCTTCTTGAGCCTCCTCGTCGAATCGCTCTTCGAGGGTTCTCACATAGTCCGCTACTTCACCATTTTTAGACGTAGCTTCGGTGAGCTGCTCGTCGAAGGCGGCCGAGGCTCGCACCATACGGCCCAAAGGCACCTCCATCGAGAGCATCGCCATCAGAGATTTTAGCAACGCCAACGTCGCAGGCGGATTCGGTGCCGCCGAAACGTAGTGGGGCACGTTAGCCCAAATTGTCCCGGCTGGAATTGATTTCTCGCGTAGGGTCGCACCCAACACGCCGTTGATGCCTGTAGGACCTTCATATCGCCCACCTCGAACCTCAATGCCGGCGCGCCGTTGCATATCCTCGTCTGGCAAGCTGCCAGTCACGCGCAGCGGTCGGGTGTGCGGGTACTCGACAAACAAGGCGCCCACAGTCACCACCATCTTGACCTTGAATTGCTCAATGATCTCCATCAACGCCTCCACATAGGTATCCCAGTGCAAGTGAGGCTCAATGCCATTGAGGATGATTAGATCTCTCTCATCCGTTTTGTGAACGTGAAAGCTATTCTCCGGCCAGTCGATTAGCCGCTGCTCACCTTGGTAACGCACAGTGGGACGCAGTTGGGTGAAGTCGAAAAACTCTTGAGCTTCAATCTCCGCCAAGCGGCTCGTCCGCCAGCGTTCTATCAGGTACTGCGCCGCCGACGTCGCCGCCCCGCCCGCATCCGACCAGCCAGCAAATGACGCAATAAGGATCGGGTCTCGGAGTTCCGGCGTCTGCAAGATCTTCAACGCGGTCATCTTCGCTGCATCCAATCAAGGAAGGCCAGACCACAATTTCTCATGGTATCGATCTTACCATGATGGCAAGCTGGGGCTGGAGGCTATTCAGATCAAAGGGGTGGTGCCGAGGGCCGGACTTGAACCGGCGACCCCAGCTTTTTCAGAGCTGTGCTCTACCGACTGAGCTACCTCGGCGCGGGACCGGTTCACTATAATTAGCGCCGCCATTTCAAGTCAAACAAGCCTGCTTGTCCTCCGCCGAGCGCGGTAATCCAGGTTGGATTTGCGACTCGCAAGGCTTGACTCTAAATATGGCCGCTCCTATGCTTCGGTTGCCAATTAATAGGAGGAAACCTGGATGACTCAGCCCCCTGAGGGCCGCCCCAAGCCGTCAGGTTCGACGCTAATTGCGGGACTGTTAATCCTGATTCTGGCGGTCGTCACCGTCGTTGGCGCAGTCACTGTTTTCCAACTCCCTAACGCGATCACCAAATCGGGCGATGATGTTGAGATCCTTTACCAGGCAACGCTCGCAATTTCCTTTTTCGTATTCTTCATCGTAGCGTCCGCGATAATCTGGGTCGTGTTTCGCTACCGCCGCCGCGGTCCAGAGTTGCCGGAGCAGATTCATGGCAGCAGCGGCCTTGAGCTCGCCTGGACCATCATCCCGATCATCATTCTGGTCGCACTCTTCATTCCTTCCTACATCCTCGTCCTTGACCTCAAAACGCCGCCCAAAGAGGACGAGATCGGTCTGACTGTAGAGGCCGTGGGTCACCAATGGTGGTGGGAGTTTATCTACCCCGATGACGGCATTAAGATCCAGCAGCTACCGCCAAACTACGACGACTTAACCCCTCCGACCCTCGTCCTACCGGTCGACACGGTCGTCGTCATCAAAGTCCGGTCGACCGACGTTATCCACAGTTTTTCGGTGCCAGAGACGCGTTACAAAGTCCACGCCGTTCCCGGAATCATCAACCAAATGCATCTGACTTTCACGGAGACCGGCACCTTCACGGGACAGTGCTTCCAGTTCTGTGGTCTGCGCCACTCTGACATGCTGTTTATCCTTCAGGTTCTCTCTCAGGAGGACTATGACCAGTGGCTAGCTGCCACGAAGCAAGCTCAGGGCACTGGCGTAGAGGACACTTCAACCACTCTCACTGACTCGCAGGGCGGGCAACCATAGGCATGACGACTCAGACTACAACGGCGAGCACTCCCTCTCACGCAACCGAAGAATCCATGAGCCGCGGCATGATGGGCATGGTGCTCTTCTTGGCCTCGGAGGTCATGCTATTCGGCGGTCTCTTCGCCGCCTATTTCTTCGTCCGCAGCCAGGCCGTTGTTTGGCCCCCGGAGGGCGTGCACGAACTGGAAGCCGTTCTTGGCGGCGTGCTCACGGCAATTCTTGTGCTCAGCGGTCTAGTCGCCCATATCGGCATCGTCGGCGCCCGCAGAAACAACAACTCGCTGTTTCTCCTCGGCATGGCCGGGGCGATCATCCTCGGCACGATTTTTATCGCCGGGCAAGCCTACGAGTGGTTCAACCTCATGGACGAAGGCTTAACCGCCGATGGCAACGTCTATGGCAGCACCTTCTACGTCATGACCGGGTTCCACGGAGCACACGTCATTGCCGGATTGGCAATGCTGTTCGTTGTCTTCATCCGTACCTACTTGCGCGATTTCACGCCGGGGAGACACCTTTTCGCTGACGCCAGCGTCCTTTATTGGCATTTCGTCGACATCGTTTGGGTTTTCCTCTTCCTAATTCTCTATTTATCCTAGGCAAGCCGGGCATTAGGTCGAAACCTGTGGGAGCAAATCAATGGCAACTGGGGGACCAGTAGACGAGTACAAGGAGGCCGGTGGCCTCCTTTCCTGGCTGCTTACCACCGATCACAAAAAGATCGGCATCATGTACTTGGCCTTCACAATTCTCTTCTTCTTCGTGGGCGGAGTCTTGGCGCTTCTCGTTCGCCTGCAACTGGCTTGGTCTGATACCACCTTCCTCACCCAGGACCAGTACAACCAGTTTTTCACAATGCATGCTTCGACCATGCTGTTCCTGTTCATCATTCCAGTCGGAGCCGGCTTCGGCAATTACTTCCTGCCGCTGATGATCGGCGCCAAGGATATGGCCTACCCACGGATCAATGCCTTTAGCCTCTGGCTCATACCCCTGGCGGCGATCTTCATGTTTAGCTCCTTCTTCGTCGACGGTGGAAGCGCGAAAGCTGGCTGGACCAGCTACCCACCCCTTACCGAAAAGACATTCTTGCCCGGCGCCGGTACCGACCTCTGGATCCTTGGGCTGCAACTCCTTGGCATCTCTTCCATGGGCGGCGCCATCAACTTCCTGGTGACCACGGCCACCATGCGCGCCCCAGGAATGAGTCCGCTGCGAATGCCGATTTTTGTCTGGATGATTCTGGTCACATCCATTTTGGTTCTCTTTGCCACGCCGGTATTAGCCGGCGTACTCGCCATGCTGTTTACCGACCGCTACATCGGCACAGGCTTTTTCGACCCGCGCCAGGGCGGTAATCCAATCCTCTGGCAGCAGCTCTTCTGGTTTTATTCGCACCCAGCCGTCTACATCATGATCTTGCCGGCGATGGGCATAGTCTCAGAAATCATCCCCGTCTTTTCCCGCAAGCCGCTTTTTGGTTACAGGGCCGTGATCTACGCCGGCGCCGCGATCGGTATCCTCGGATTCACTGTCTGGATGCACCACATGTTCGCCACCGGGCTCAGTGTGCCCCTGACGATTTGGACGATGTTGGCTACGATGATGATCGCTGTCCCGTCAGGCGTGAAAATGTTCAATTGGCTTGGAACCATGTGGGGCGGCAGCATCAGCCTCAAGGCGCCGATGCTTTTCGCCATTGGCTTCCTCTTCATGTTCCTCATCGGCGGCGTAGACGGCGTTTTCTTCGCCTTTGTGCCGATTGATTACGCCCTCAACGATACCTACTGGGTCGTGAGTCACATTCATTACGTGTTGTTCGGTGGTTCCGTGTTTGGCGTCTTTGCCGGCATATACTACTGGTTCCCCAAATTTACCGGAAAGTTTCTCAACGAGACCTGGGGAGCTATTCACTTTGTCCTCATGATGGTTGGGATGACCATGGCCTTCATGCCGATGCATGTTCTAGGTCTGCTGGGCATGCCTCGCCGCATCGCCGAATACCAGAGCGGCCAGGGCTGGGAAGTTTGGAACCTAATCTCCACCGTCGGCGCCTTTATGATTGCTGTCTCCTTCGTCATATTTATCGCCAACTTCATTCGAACCCTGGCGACCGCTCCCAAGTCGGCAGGTGAAGATCCATGGGAGGGGAACACCCTAGAGTGGATGACGTCCTCACCACCGCCGGAGCACAACTTTGACCAGCTACCCGAGATTCACAGCGAGCGCCCAGCCTGGGATGCCCGAGCCGCACGCGCGCCTTCCCCTCGGCCGTCGTCGGACTAGGACTGAGAAAGGAACGGCCGATGAAGAGCTGGCAGGTTTTCTTTTTCACCCTGATTCCGTTCGCCCTCGTTTTCATGTTTGTCATCATCGGATCGTTCCCTGGCGTCGATTCCGAGCTTGACAGGTCTCTAATTCAGGCGCCTAAGGCTACTTCAACCACTGGGCCAGCACCTACCGCCGTGCCTGGGGCGACCATGCTTGACCTCGTTGGCAACAACCTCCTGTTTGACAAGGACACGCTTGCCGTTGCGGCCAATAGCGAGGTCGTGCTCGGTTACGAAAATCAGGACGCTGGTGTCGATCACAACTTCTCCTTGTACAGTGACGACAGCGCGAGCGAGGGAATCTTCATCGGTCCCGCCACTACCGGGCCAGAAAATAGGAATTACAGCTTCCCAGCTCCAGCCGCTGGCTCCTACTTCTTCCGCTGTGACTTTCACCCGGACACCATGACCGGAACCTTTACGGTGACACCTTAAATTGCCCCAGATCCAGGCCACGGCAGAAATCCCGAGAGGTCGCGCTGGATTTTAGGTGTAACTAGCGAGCTGAGCCAGCGAGCAGCGGATTATCTTGGTCGTTCGTGACCAAGCCCCTCGTCTTCTTCTTGTGATCGGTTTGCTGACCGTGGCGTGGAGCTCTCGCTGCGAATTGCAATAAAACGAGTTGTCTCCAAAAAAATCCGGACCTTCGCCTAGGAAATAATCTCCTCAAGCACTTCTTGTAACTCTTTTAGGCTGGTTGGGCCCTCAAACTTCGCCACAATCAGGCCCTCGGAGTCAATAAGGAAGAACCACGGCTCACTCTGGAGATTCCATTCAGCCACCGCATCGACCGGTGTTTGCTCCGGAGTCCCAGGGTCTTTGAAGAATTCAACGTGAATAAATTCGGCCCGATCGCCGTACTCCAGAAAAAGCTTGCGCATGATCTCGAATTCCGGTCCACAGAGCTGACTGACGCAGTACCCTGGCGCCGCGAACAAGACCAGCGTCGGTTTGCCGCTCGCGATCGCATCGGCAATCGTCGTCCTGTGCATGTCGGGCGATGGCTCCGCCGAACTGTCGATGACCGCCAGATCATCAACGTCAGCCACGGTGAGATTCCGAGTCAAGGGTGCGGACGAGCCAATCGCCGGCGTGACTCCCACCTCAAGTACGTTAAAACGGCTCTGCAAGCTGGCACTCGCCTTGGGGTCGTCGATCTCGACCTCAATGACGACGCCGAAAATACCAGCGCGATCAAATGTCACATTCGCCGTGTAAACACCGATTTGCTCGCTGGCATTAACGTGAACATGCCCGCTGCCATCAGCGTGAGTATGCTGGATTACCTCCTCGATTCCCGCATCCCGCGCCGGCACGCGGGACACCGCCTCTATCTCCAGTATTTTGACCTCCTGACCGTCGTTGAGGTCGTAGAAGGTCAGAGTGACTTTGGCGTCCACAACCAAGAGGCCTTCTGCATCGACAATTCCAAAGGCCAGGCGGTTAGGACCAACCGCAATTTCACTGTTGGCGATTATCGGCGTGAAGTCGCTCTCGCCGATGACTACGACCTCGCTAAAGACAGGCGCGTCATCGGCACTGGACCCATCGCTGCCCGAGGAGCAGGCCGCCAGGAGAAAGGGCAGGACCAAAAGAAATTTCAAGGAACCGGAGTGCATTAGTGGATTGATCGTACCATTTGCTTCGACTTTACTGTTCAAAGGCCACCGCCGATGCGCCTAAACACTCTGCAAGCGATAATGCCAGGGCGGGGTAAATTGATCATGCTCGAATGGCCGGGACGATGCAGTCGCTGCGGCAAAGATATTGAAGATTGGGCCGAGGCTGGGCTGCACAAGCAAAGCTGGATTCACAAATCCTGCTTTGCCGATGTCTTGAGCGACGCCAGCACTGAAGGCCAGCGACTTCCGTCATTGCGCTCCCCGCTCGACCGCAGCTCGCAGCTTGAGCTGCCGATGTTTTTCTTCCTGCTGCTTTTTCACTTCGGTCTTGGAATGGGCGTGATCGGTTGGGTCTTGCTCACTCAGGAAAATCCAACCCACTCCAAGGACACCGGCGCCATTTTTCTAGCCCTCGGCTTGATTACGCCCCTAATTGGCGTGGTCGGTATCGCCACCAACATCGCCAGCCGGCGCCGGATCGAGGCCGTCAGGCGTGCTCTGGATCTACAAGGCGGCTGGAAGCCCGGACGCTGACCCAATGCCCCCAACAGTTCTACTGCACGGCAGCCACGACGTATCTTGGACCGCCTGGCACTTTGAACCCACGGTCGTGGTTGGCGCCCTCGTCGTCGGCGGTCTATACCTCCTCGTTGCTCTCCGAACCGCAAGCTTGACTTGGCGAAAGGCAGCCTTTTTCTACGCCGGCTCGCTGATCGTGTTCATCGGCCTGGTTTCACCGCTCGACGCTGCCGCTGACCGGCTGCTCTCAATGCACATGCTTCAACACGTCGTCTTGACCACGGTTGGCCCACCACTGGTCTTACTTGGATTGGCCCCGGCAATGTTTCAGTCGCTCTTACGACCGGGCAACCCGAATCGAATCGCGCTGTTCCTCACCCATCCCGTCTTCGCTGCGGCAGCCCTGATCATCAACATGTGGATCTGGCATGCCCCGCCACTCTACGAAGCAGCGCTCCGGGAGACACCGGTTCATGCCACAATGCACATCGCTTTCATCGCAACCGGGCTACTTTTCTGGATGTCGGTAATCCAGCCGCTGCCACAACTGGCCAATTTGGGCCACGGCGCACGCCTTCTCTATCTATTCGTGACCGGCTTTCCAATGGAGATTTTGGCCTTACTTTTTATCGCCAGCAGCACGGTGGTTTACGACTTCTACCTCAACGCTCCTCGCCTTTTCGGCCTCTCCGCCATCGAGGACCAGCAAATTGCCGGCATAATCATGGGCGCCGTCGGCCAGGCGGCAGCGTTTGTCGCCATCACCTTGCTGTTCTTTCGCTTTCTTGACCAGGAGGAGGAGCGGGAAGCAGCCAATGACCTCGCTGCCAGAGGCACCTAAGGCTCCTAACCAGATCCCCGCGCACAGCTTTGACATCCGTTAACACCCTGAGCCTTGAACAAACAGACCGCCAGACCGGCTAATTCTTGACCCTGCATCTGGTCACAAATACAATTAGTTGCAGTTACCGTTTAGTAGCATTTAGCCCCGCCGTGCCGATTCTGGTTTCGACAAATGAAGCTCTCCCGAGTCTTTGCTTTACTCCTGGGTTCGGCGTTCTCGCTCGGGCTGGTAGCAGCATGCTCGGCCGCCGAAGATGACGACCCGGACAAGCTAAACCTAGTCACCAGCATTTCTCCGATCACCAGCCTCGCCGAAAACATCGGTGGTACAAAGGTCGAAATTTTCGGCCTGGTGCCAGAAGGTAGCAATTCTCATACCTACGAACCGCCCGTGTCTGATGTCCGGCGGATAGCCGACGCCGACCTGATCATAGTCAACGGGCTCGACCTCGAAGACCCGATAATCAGGCTGGCGGAGGCCAACAAGAAAAGCGGCGCCAAGATTGTCGAACTCGGCAACGCCACGATTACGGAGGCTGAGTACCGCTTTGACTTCAGTTTCCCGGCCTCGGGAGGGCGTCCAAATCCGCATTTGTGGCCAAATCCGCTGATGGCGCTCGCCTACGCCGAGATTATCCGCGATAACTTGGTTGAGCTCGACCCGGCAAACCAGAGCTACTACGACGACAACTTTGCCGAGCTAAAGGCCAGGCTCGTAGCCCTCGACCAGGCCATTGAGGAAGCCGTTAACTCCATCCCAGCCCAAAACCGGCGGCTGCTCACCTATCACGATTCCTGGGCCTACTTTGCGGCCCGCTACGGCATGAGCGTCATCGGCGCCGTCCAACCTTCAGACTTTTCCGAGCCTTCCCCAAGAGCCATCACCCAAATCATCGATCAGATTAGAGCGGAGGGGGTTCCGGCAATATTTGGCTCCGAGGTTTTCCCCAGCCCCGTCTTGGAGCAAATTGCTCGCGAAACCGGCGCTATCTTTGTCGACAAGCTGCGTGACGATAACCTTCCCGGCGAGCCTGGCGATGAATTGCACTCCTACCTCGGTTTGATGGTGGAAAACATTCGTAATATGGTGCCTGCGCTCGGTGGCGACGCAAGCAGTGTCGATAGCATCGCAACCGGCCTGGTTTTCAGCGACGGACCCAGCGGCGCCATTTACCCCCAATAGGGAGAAGAAGTGCTCCATCCCCACCCTCACGAGATCGATCCGGACCAGCCAATAATTGAGTTTCGTGGCGTCAGCTGCGGTTATGGGGAGACACCGGTACTTACCGACATCACCCTAACCGTCTACGCCGGCGATTTTGTGGGGCTGGTCGGGCCCAGCGGCTCCGGCAAGACCACCCTCCTGCGCGCAATCCTTGGCGGCGCAAAAATCCAGGCCGGAGAGGTTCTGGTCGAGGGCAAACGCGTGGTTGGCGGCCAAACCAAGGCAGGCTATGTACCACAACTTGAATCGATCGATTGGAACTTTCCAGTTAGCGTGGAGCAGGTAATCCTCATGGGACGCGCCGCCGAAGGCTGGTTCCCCTGGAACCGCCAGGACGCCGTCGAACAGGCGCACACGATCATGAAGCGGCTTGGCATTGAGTCCTTGGCCAAGCGACAAATCCGCGCCCTTTCCGGCGGACAACAGCAACGCGCGTTCTTGGGACGGGCCCTGATCAGCAACCCTCGGGTGCTCCTCCTCGACGAGCCAACCGCTGGAGTGGACATCAAAACTCGCGATGACATTCTCCACCTGCTCGACGACCTCAACCATGAGGGCGTCACGGTGATTATGAGCACTCACGAACTCAATGCGGTGGCGGCTCACCTGCCGTGGGTCATTTGCATCAACCAAACAATTATCTCGCAGGGCTCCCCGGCAGATGTCTACACACCCGAGATTCTCGAGCGCACTTACGGCGCTGAGATGGCCGTGATCCAGCACGAAGGTATGACTCTGGTGGCGGAAGCACCTCACCAAATCGGCCGCGCCCGGCATACCCACCGGGCCGGAACCCCGGGAGGCCACAGCCACTAGTGTTTGAACCGTTCCAGTACGAATTCCTGGTGCGCGGCATGATCGCGGCAACCCTGGTCGGGGCCCTCTGCGGTTTGCTCGGGGTCTACATCGTGCTGCGACGGATGAGCTACATCGGTCACGGACTCTCACACGCGATCTTTGGCGGCGCTGTCGTTAGCTACATCATTTCGATCAACTTTTATGTCGGCGCCAGCCTCTGGGGATTCCTTTCCGCTCTTTTGATTAACCGGATGACCCGAGCTCGCCCATCGATTGGCGCCGATGCAGCGATCGGCGTGGTTACAACTGCTAGCTTCGCCCTCGGGTTGGCCTTAATTAGCCGCTACCGTACCTTCACTCGCAGCTTTGATGCTGCCTTATTCGGCAACATACTTGGCGTGTCGGGGACCGACCTCTTGGCGATAGCTGGCGTCACTATCGCTGCATTCGTTCTGATCTTTTTGCTCTACAGACGTCTGCTGTTCACGACTTTTGACCCGGACGTGGCTCCCTTCTTTGGCATCCAAACCGGCGGTATCGATGCACTCTTCTCACTGATCCTGGCCGGTGCCATAGTCGTTTCGATGCAGGTAATGGGCGTCACCCTTATCGCCGCCGCGATTGTCATCCCGCCCGTAACCGCCCGCCTTCTGACCGATGACTTTGGCCGCTTCACGATCCTTTCGGTGACCATCGGCGCCGTGTGTGGCTTCGTTGGCCTTTACTCGAGCTACTACGTGGATGTTTCAAGTGGCGCCAACATCGTCCTCACGATGGCGGCCGTCTTCGTCGTCGCCATGCTTTGGACCAGTGTGCGAAACAACATCCCCGGTCTGCGGCGGCAACCGGCCGGCTTTAGCGCCCAGGTAAAAGACCCTCTTCTCGACTGAATCAGCAGCGTCGGCCAGGTTTGACAGAGGTGAGGCAATCTTTATGATTGGGATTATCTAATTATGTCGAATAACCCGCCGCCAACCGTCGCCATGCTCACCCTCGGCTGCAAACTCAACATCGCCGATTCGGAGGCGATGGCCCGCGATCTGCGCAACGCCGGTTGGAACATCAGCGATAGCGCCCGCGGCGCCGACGCGGTGATCGTCAACAGCTGTTCCGTAACTCGGGCCGCTGACAGCAAGTCCCGTAACTTGGCCCGCCGGGCACGGCGGCTTGCGCCCGACGCGACCGTCGCGCTGACCGGCTGCATGATCGAGACAGCTTCGCCCAAGTCAGTCGAAGCGCTTGGCACCGACCTCGTTTTCCGTCAGGTAGACCAGCGGTCCCTAACCGAACGGCTCATCGAACTACGACCGCTGGACCAAGACCTGAGAGCACCGCCCACATTCCTCAAGACCAGGGGATTTATCTCAGCTCAGGAAGGATGCAATGACGTTTGTGCTTTTTGCATCATCCCCAAAACCCGCGGCCGAGAGCGCAGCAAACCGATCGCAACCATCGTTCAAGAATCCCAGCAGCGTCAGGCGGAAGGTGTAAAAGAAATCGTCATTACCGGCACTCAGCTCGGAGCCTATGGCCGTGACCAAGACGCCGGACTTTACGAACTGCTTTCCTCCCTCCTGCGAGAAACTTCCGTGCCCCGCATTCGCCTCTCGTCACTTCAGCCCCAGGATGTCACCGGCCGGCTGCTGGAACTCTGGCAGGACCCACGTCTCTGCCGCCATTTTCACCTCGCTCTGCAAAGCGGCAGCGACGCTGTATTGGCAAGGATGCGCCGCCGCTACAACAGCAGTGATTACGCCGCCGCCGTCGATCGTCTGCGCTCAGCCATCCCCGGCGTGGCAATTACAACCGACATGATCGTCGGCTTCCCCAGCGAAACAGAAGCAGAATTTGAGCAGAGCTTCGCATTTGCTCGAGAACAATGCTTTAGCAATGTCCACGTCTTCCCTTTCTCGGAGCGCAGCGGAACTCTGGCCGCCCAAATGCCCGGCCAGCTGCCTGAGCCTGTTAAGCACGAGCGGGTAGGAAAAGTCATCGTCTTGGCCGCTGAGATGTCCGCGTCCTACCGCCGCGACATGCTCGGCACTTCCCATTCCGTCCTCTGGGAGAGTCCGCGCGATCAATCAACCCGGGAAGGACTCACAGATACCTACGTCCGCGTGCGCCTCCACAGCGACGAAGATCTTTACAATTGCCTCACGCCGGTAACGCTCACGGCTCTCGCCGAAGACTACGTACACGGAGAAACAGCCAATTGAACCTGCTAAATCGGATCGTTCTCGTGCTTCTCTGCCTGGCTCTCGCGGTCGGAGCGCTAAGTATCATCGTGCTTGCCTGGGCAATTCCCGAACAGTCGCTTGATAGCCTGCGTGATTCCGTCCAGTGGCTAGACGACAACAACCAGAACCCGGAGAAGGTGCTGCTTACCGGGCTCGGTGCGGGAATCGCGATCCTCACCTTACTCGTCATTAGCATCGAGGTATGGCCCCGGCCCGGCAAGGACGTAAAGATCACCGACTTGAAGGTCGGTGATGCGGTTCTCTCCACTGATGCCATCGGCCAGCGTGTCGAAGAAGCGGTCAAACAGGTTCCAAATGTCTCCGACGTTCGTGCCACGATCCGCACCCGTCGCAAGGGTGTCCAGCTCTTCCTCGACCTGCACGTCGATCCGGAGGCGAACCTCGCCAATGTCACGGACGAGGCCTGCGCCGCTGGTAGTGAAGTGCTCACCGGCAAGGTTCACGTATCCCTCGTAGGTCCGCCGCGCGCCCGCTTGCATTACCGCGAATTGCGCTCTAGAAGTGGTCGCGCGCGATCCGGCTTAACAGCAGCCACACCCAGACCAATTACCGCTCCAGGACCGGAATCCGCCGAAGCGGCCCCAGAAGACCAGCCACCGGCTCACCAAACCGTGGAAGCTCCCGAACCGAGCACTCCGGAGCTCAATCTCGATAGCGACTCGGCGCCGGAGTCGGGGCAGGACCCCGGACCAGAAAAGCCTAAGAAGACCAAAGCTAAGTCAAAATGACGATGGAGCGATTGCCATCTATCTCCCGCGAGCGTCTCGCGCTCGTGCTTGAGAGCATCCTTTTTGTCGCTGAAGAACCGGTTGAACTCTCTGCGCTCGTCAAATCACTGCGACGGTCGGCTGCAGATGTTGAAAAGGCCCTGGATCAACTCGATAACCGCTATCAGGAGGCAGGCATCCGGCTCCAGCGCAGCCAGAATCACATCCAACTTGTCTCTGCACCGGAGTCCGGACCGTATGTAGAGCGCTTCCTCGCGATCGAAACCCGCCAGCGGCTTTCAGGTGCGGCGCTTGAAGCGCTGGCCGTCATCGCCTACCGCCAACCAATCACACGCGCCATCGTGGAGGAAGTTCGAGGCGTTAACTCAGACGCTGCCATCGCCTCTCTGAGTGCCCGAGGTTTGGTTGAGGAGGTCGACCGAGCGCCCGGTCCAGGCCGCCCCGCCCTCTTCGCCACAACCCTGAAGTTTCTTGAGCACTTTGGCTTGAAGAGCCCTGAGGAGCTACCACCTCTGTCTACCAACGGGGAGAGCGCTGACGAGTCGGAGTTGCCGGCTCGACCCACCGATGGCGAGAGCGCTGCCGAACCAGAATGAGCGTTGCCCTTTGCAACTTAACCCTGCGTCTACCTGAGAACGGATCTTTAAAGGGCAAACGCCAGGTGCTCAAGTCGATCCAGCAGCGGCTCCATAATCGGTTCAACGTTTCCGTCGCCGAGGTCGCTCACAATGATTCCTGGCAACTCGCCGGAGTCGCGATTTGCGCCGTGGCAAACACTTCCGCCCATGCCAGTAAAGTCGTCGCCGGCGCGGTCGCCTATCTTGAAAGCCAGCGACTTGACCTCGAAATCGTTGCGGAAGAAAACGATCTGATTGATTGACTTAAAACAGCGAAAATCAGGCCAGACCTGGAGCGATTCCCTTATCGCGGATCCATAGATTGATCGAAATACAGCCAGATCACCCGCGAATACCTCAAGAACAACGGTACGCTGGCCAGGGTTTGCAGCGCCATCAGGATTAGCGCCAAAGCCAGTGGCCATTCAAGGACCACGGCAAGGACTACGGCCACGGGCAGGACGGTGATCACACCCAGCCCGTAGCTGATGTACATGGCGCCAAGGAAGTACCCCTCCTCACGCATGAACCTAAGCCCACATCCGTCACAGTTTTCGCGCATCGCCCAGATCAAGCCAGCAATACCTGGTCCGAAGATCTTACCCTCACCGCATCGTGGACAGCGCCCCTGGAGCATCTTTTTGATTTTCATTCATTGAGTGCGGTGGCCACGGGCCATACCATGATGACAGTATGGCAACTCCCGTCATCGAGTCTATGCCAAAGCGGCATTCTCAATTGCAGCATCCGCCGCCTGGAACTCTGCCGGAGGCTCTGTGACCAGGTCATTTCTGGCCCTTGCCTGTCTGCTTTTTGTTGCCTGCGGCGGCGACGAGGACAGCGGCAAGTTGCGGATTACTCTGACCACAAGCTCCGGCGTCAACCACGAGCTCGCGGTTGAGGTTGCCGACACGGTAGAGTCGCGCAGCCTCGGCCTCACGGGGCGGACCAGCTTGGCCGAAAACGACGGCATGTTGTTCGTAATCGAGCAGCGCGGCCGCGGATTTTGGATGAAAGACGTGCCGATCCCTCTTTCGGTTGCGTTCATCGGCAGCTGTGGCGAGATCGTTGCGATCGCCAATATGGAGGCTTTGTCCGAGGAATTTCATAACACCGATCGTGAATACGAATTCGGTCTAGAAGTGAACTTTGGCTGGTTCAGCGACCACGGCATCGCAGTGGGTGATTTGGTTGAACTTCCAGAGAGCCTGACCGCCGCCGTCTGTCCCTAGACCGTTCCTAGAATCTGACCAAGCTTAAGACGTGATCGGTTCATCCCACGGCACAATGATCCGCCCGCCGCCCTGAAAGTATCGATCTTGCTCAAGCGCAACTTCGTCGCGCAGTTCGTGGTCAAGCACCACCACATAATCAGGCCGATTGCTAAGCAGGCGATCAGCCGAGAGCACCGGTAGGTGAACTCCGGGCAGGAACCATCCCTGCTTGTGAGCATTCCGATCCACGACATAGTCCAACAGCCCATCCTCAAAGCCGCAACTATTTAACATGGCACTAGACGTGGCGGTCGCACCGTAGCCAACAATGCTCCGTCCATCCTTCTTCAGCGCTTCGAGACTGGCGGTCAAGCGGGACTTGGCTGCGTCGAGCCGGGGCGCCAGATCGGCGTAAAAGGAGAGTCTCGGTAGCCCAAGCGACTCTTCTTCCTTCAGAAATTTCTCGACTGAATCGTCGGCACGGCCCCACTTGCCAACTTCGACTCGCAGATGACCGGCCCCGGCGCTGACATATTCCACGCGGTTGACGTGCAGTCGTTCGCGGCGCAGCAGCCTCTCCAGAGATGTGACCGAGAAATAGCTCAAGTGCTGGTGATGAATCGTCTCAAACTCAGCGCGTTCCACCAGGTCTCGCACATAAGGCACCTCAATAACAGCCATGCCCTGAGCTTCTAGAAGAGCCGATACACCTGCAAGAAAGCCTTGCAAGCTCGGCGCGGCGGCTAAAACGTCATTGGTCAAAACCACATCCGCGCAACGCCCCTCTTCAAACAGACGCATACCGAGGTCGCGAGTGAAAAAGGTGGGCAGCTTTGGAATCGCGGAGCGGTGAGCTTCGTGAGCCGGCCCCGGCGCTGGGTCGATGCCCAGGATCTGAACCCCCTGGATCTTAAACTTCTTCAGCATCACGCCGTCATTGCTGCCTATCTCAATCACAAAGCTTTCGGGTCCCAGTCCGCGATCCTTGGCGATATCACGGGCGCGTTTTTGAAAGCCGCCGATGTGAGACGCGGAATAGGAGGAGTAGTGAAGGTATCCTTCGTCGTAGATCCGGCTGGGTGAGACTGTCTGCACAGTCTGGACCAGGGAGCAGGCGTTGCAGAACACCAAATCCAGAGGATAGGTTTCCTCGGGCATTGAGAGTTCCGCTCCAGAGAGCAGCGCCTCCGGCAGCGGAGCGGCGCTGATCGAAAAGATGATCTCTAGGTCAGAGGAATCGCAGGCGCGACAGGTGGACCGTACTACATACACCCTGGGCCTATACGCTCAAAGCCGCGCTCCGCCAGCGCAGCCTTGCATCCAGGTCACCACTGTCTAGCAATAAGCGAACCTGCATCAGCCGCTGACAGCTTGGGCCGAGGAATTCCTCCTCGGTCAGCCCACGGGACTGGAAGGCTGAATATAGCTGTTCGACTCCTCGGCGCACTGTCCACTGCGGTTGAAACGCCGGCAGAGCAGCCGCAATCTTGTCGCAATTCACCCGATAGTTTCGGGCATCGGCGCTGGCGTTGTCGGAATAAGTTACCTTCGTCCCCGGCACCAGTTCTCGAACCGCCTCGGCAACATCGCGGATCAGATAATTTTCCGACGTCGCACCAACGTTGAATGCCTGGTCGTGGACAACCTCCAAAGGCGCCTCTAGGACCGCCAGGAACGCCCGCGAGATGTCCTCAATATGCACCAGTGGCCGCCAGGCCATGCCGTCGCTCTGTAGCAACGCTTCGCCGGTCAGAAACGCGACACCGGTCAAGTTATTCACCACCAGGTCACCACGCAGACGCCTTGAGAGTCCGTACGCAGTGGAATTGCGCAGATAGGTCGGACTAAACCCAGAATCCGCCAACTGCCGCAAATCCTCCTCGACCTTGATCTTCGACCACCCATAAGCGGTAACCGGATTGAACGATGCCTCCTCCGTAAGAAAATCGTTATCCGAGGCGCCGTACAGACTGCAGGAGGAAGAAAACAGGAAGCGTCGCACGCCTGCTTCTTTTGCCAGCCGTGCCAGGCGCGTTGAGGCCAGGTGGTTTATTTCATAGGTTAGGTTCTCATCCAAATTGCCAATGGATCGTTGGACAAGGCAGCGAGATGTATCACCGCATCGAAGCCAGCCAAGTCTTCGACCTCGACATCTCTGACATCCTTCTGAATTGATGCAGGCTCAAATCGGGAGCTAGCATCGTCAAGCTCAAGCCCGCACCCATCGAACAGATTCGTATCGAGGCCGACAACCTCATGACCGGCATCTTGCAAAATCGGCGTTAGGACTACGCCAATATATCCGTTGTGACCTGTAACTAGAATTTTCATTGTTGCCAAACTCCTATGCCTTTCCCGCGTCCTCCCCCAGGTCTTCTAACGTCTTCCAAGCTGCATTGCCGGCCTGCCAGAGGTCTTCTAGCGCCTGCCGGTCTCGTAGCGTCTCAATCCGCCGCCAAAAGCCGCTGTGCTTGTAGGCGTCGAGCTCGCCGTCGCGAGCAAGCCGGTCAAGTGTTTCGTTCTCCCAGTCAGCCTTATCCTCGTGGATGTAGTCCAGCGCGCCGGCCTCCAAGGCAAAAAGCCCCGAACTTATCCAGCCTTCTTCAAGCTGCGGTTTTTCAGCAAACTCAATGACCTGTCCGGCCTCTATTGCCAACCTGCCAAATCGCGCCACCGGCCGCACCGCGGCCGCGGTCACAAGTTTCCCGTGTGATTGATGGAACTCCAGGAAGTCCTCGACGTCGATATCGCTAAGGCTATCGCCGGTGTCCAAGAGGATGGTGCCAGAGGCCAAGCCGGCCCCTGCACGCTTGATGCGACCGGCCGAACCTGTTTCGTCTCCCGTTTCGATTAGGTCCGCATTCCATGCCTGGCCGCGACCTTCACCCCGGTCCACTCGTCCATCGCCGAGGTTTACGTCGAGATCGCCGTCTAGCTGGTTGTAGTCGGAGACGTAACGTTTGATGTCATCGCTTCGGTAACCGGTCGCAATCAGAAAATCGCCGAATCCCCGAGCGGCAAAATTCATCATCGAGTGCCAAATTACCGGCCGTCCGCCGATTTCCACCAAGGCCCCAGGCCGGTTTTCGGAGCCGTCTCCGAGACGCGGCCCTGGATTGGCCGCAAGGATCAAGACTTTGACCTCGCCAACGGCAGGGTACGTCTCAAGCAAGGCCGGTCGGCGCAGCTTGCTTGTGGTCATGTGCGGGCCGCCAAACGCCGCAGTCTTTGGCTAACAAGCAATTGACCGAAGCGCAAGCTGGTTGCCGCATAACGCCAAGCGAGCCTCCGCGGCTCCGCGGCCAATCTGAACAGCCATTCGCAGCCGCTGCGCTGCGCCCATCTTGACGCTCGCATTTTCCGGCCGGAGTGAAAATCAAATGCCGCGCCGACCGCCAGTAGAACCGGTGCCCTCAACAGTGGGCGGAAGCTCGCCAGCCCACGCGTCCTGCTTTGGTGATCCGAGCCCGACCCAAATGTAATCGGCCCCGGAATCGTTAATCATTTGCGCGGTCGTTGCAATTTCGTCCGCTTTCAAAGGGCGAAAGGGTGGCGAATAAACGCCGGCAACCTTCAGGCCGGGCAACTTTTCCGCCAGACTGGCCGCCAGATCTTCAACGACCGCCGGTTCGCCGCCATAAAAGAAGTGGCTAGAGCCTTGCTCTCGCGAGCGGTCGATCAAGGCGAGCATCGTGTCCGGGCCGCAGCAGCGTTCTACCTGACAGCCCTGTAATCGCCCCAGCCAAACAATTGGCATGCCGTCCGCCAGTACAGCCTCCGCTTGGTTCAAATCTTCTGCCAGAATCGGATCTTCAGCGGCGTTGACCAGCGTGTGCATGGCCGCGAAGTGCACCCGCAGACGCCGCCCCAACCGCGGGGCATCCAAAAGAAATTTCAGCGCTTCATCAAAGCGTAGGGAGCTAACACCTATACCCAAGATCGAGAATTTCTCAGTGGCAGAGCCACTCGAAGTCGATCTGAGGTATGACGGAATCTGATCTATCGAATGATCAGTTTCTTGGATTGCGGTGTCTGGGACTGGCGGTAGTCTGTAAGCAGTAGCCAGAACAGCGCCATCAAAACCAGCCTGGTTTGCGCTGAAGGTAGGCTCCATCCTGCGAGCTTTGTCGGCATCCTTGCCGCAGTCATGGCTAGCAGTCCGCCGCTGTCCGCAAGTTCTGCTTTTGTGGCAGAACCCACCCCCGGCTCAAGCGCGGCAACCCCGACGGCACCCTTCCCTGGAGCCACGTGGATTCTGACAAATTTTCGTTCTTGATCTTGCTGATTTTGATCGCGGCCTTCCGGGCGAAAAAACTGTGCAAACGTAGAAGTTGCCTGTGCCCGAATCGATCATGCAGCTTCACGCGAGTAGTCCCAGCTTTCTTGCCAAATCTAGAGTGATCTTTCCTTTTGCTCTTGAACCTAAGAACGCCTGGCCATTCGGGCCGTTACATCGTCACCACCGCTTGCGCGGCTTGGCGCTGACCCACTCAGGAAGGTGGGAGTTCTCGGCAGCGTGACGCGTCGCCGCCGCGCGGCGACGACGTCAAGAGACCAGCGTCGAAACTGTCAGATCACCGCGTTTGTCGTAATGGGGCAGCGCTCATGGGCGTTGTAGTATCCAGGGCCAGTCTCGGCCCTTAGTACTACTAAGAAAGTGGGCGTCTGACTTTGCCGAGGATTTGTTTTTGACTTCTACCGATACCAAGCACGGACCTGCTCGCCCAAATGTCGACCGCCGTGATCGAAGTGATTATTTCTTTGGCAAGACAAACCGATATTGGCACGATGCGCTTCGCAAGATTTTTAGTCGGATTGACGAAACCGGCATCTCCTACTGTTTGCTGCATGGCTACGCCGGCTATGACGGCGTTGAGTCCGGTGACATCGACTGCATCGTTGGAGTCGGCGATCTCCCTTTCCGTTTCGGCCAGGCCCTGAGTCAGGCAGCCGCCACTGAGAACTACCACCTGATAAATTCCTACTATCGTTCACAGCAGGCACACTTGTTTGTGCTCGCTAAGGAAACTGAAGCCGGCTTTGACTTTGTCTGGCTCGACGTAGCCTTCGCAAATTTTGAAGGACACTGGAAATACATTGATGGGCCGGATGCTGGCGGCTAGACGACAAGTCAACGGCTTCTGGGCGACATCCCCAGCCATTGAATTCGCCGCCTACATCTCAACCAAGATCACCAAGCAGAAATTAGATCCAGCCCACGCCAGCCGGCTCACAAGCCTTTATAACCTGGCACCTGCCGACTGCGAGCGAGAACTCAAGCGCTTTTTCACTCAGGACTCAGTCAGGCTCATCGCCGCCGCGGCCCAGCAAGATGACTGGGCTGCGATTAGCGAAAACATCGTCGCTCTCAAACGGGAAGTGCTAAGCATCGGGCGAAAGCGCGCCTTGCGCCGCCCTTCATCAGCCTTAGCCTACCTATTCGGCGAAATGGTTCGACTGCCTATGAGATTGACCCGCCAAACGGGTCTGCACCTCTTGATCAGGGGACCGGAAGACACGGCGTCAACCGTGGCGAGTGAGGCAGCACGAAGCTTGGCCCCGGCCTTCCGCCGGGTTGAGCTTCGCCGCGGCCATGACCGGCCCAGGGGGCTGCTCAAGAGGGCCGTCTCCAGTTTGCGAACCCGCTGGCTCCTATCAAAAACCAACCTGGTGATTTCGGTGCAAGCCGCTGGCTCCCAAGGTTCCGATGCCAAGCGCTCAGCACATCTGAGCTTTGCACTGGATAACCCGGGCAGCATCGATCCAGACCGCGAGTCCGTGAGTCTCGATTCTACAGTTCGTCGCATTTGCGCAGCGGCCATAGATCTGATGGAAAAACGCAACAGGCGCTGGCTAAGATGGCGGCCTTAACCCAAAGCTACGGCTCCATCGGCGCGCTATAGCTGCCCGCTGGCCGGCCAAACCGCGCTGCAGCCGGCCAATTCCAGTGTCTATGGATATCGCCTACGAAGCCGCAGAAACCCTGGCCCGGCTGGACCTGAGAAATTGCCCGCGTAGCCGGTCGGCCGCGTAGCGCGGCTGCAACAGAGAACTGCCGCCGTAAGTCAGGCCGGCTCTTAGCCTTTGCCCTCGTATCCAGCTCAAGCCGGCCTCACGGTACATTCTTTTCGCCTGCATCTTTCGCCAGCGGTTAACCCGTCTTGAAAGCGGCTGTGAATGCCACTCAGCCCTAAATTCCTCCCAGGTCGGCTCTGGCGCACCGGCCCGGCGCGCTATCATGCTGGCTCTCACCCATTCGTGTTTCATGCGAGCCATGACAAAATTGCTGCGGGACGAGGCAGAACCGTGGATCCGGTATTCCATGAGCTTGTCTGTTTGTACCAGGATCAAACCCTTTTCGCTCAACCTCGACCACAGATCAGTGTCGTTCGCCGGATCATATTCTGGACGGTAACCGCCGATTTCGCGCAGGACGTCCGCCCGAATAATTTTCGATCGCTACCTTCTCGACGCCCTTGCTGACCCGCGGCGATATCGCTACGGCGGTCCTGCCATTCTGCTGCGACTGCTTTGGCGCTTGGTACCAAAGCCGAGCGCGGTGGTATTGCTTGAGGCGCCGGTGGATGTTCTGACGGCCCGCAAGCAAGAGGTCGGGCTTGAAGAAATGGCACGCCAACATGAGGCATACCGACGGCTGATCAGCAAGGAGCAGTCCGAGTGACGTCGAAATAGAACCGGCACCAGGTGCCGCACTACAACGCCGCTGCACCATTCCGGCGGCTGCTGAGCAATGTTGCGCAACAGGGTCGATTTTCCAGAGCCATCCATGCCCAGGAAGACCACCCACCTCCCAACCCCTTGAATGATCGCTCAGTCTCGTCCACCATATTCCTCCCGCTCACTCCGGGCTTTCGGCGACTACCGCCCCTCGCGGACTCCTCACGTCGGTCAGATAGGAGCGCCAGAGTTCAATGTTTTGCACGGCGGACGCCCCAACCAACGTGATCGCTGCGCCGGGTAATCCGAAGAAGTAGGTGGCTGCGATACCGAAGGTGCCGAAAAAGGCGGCTTGGAGCAGTTGCCCACGGAAGATCGCCTCCGGCTGACGACGGCTGATCAGAGCTATCGATATCGGTCGGTAGGCATAGGACAAGAAGTAGGAAAGCGCCAGGAGCGGCACCAACCAGGCGTAGGACTGACATTGTTCGCCATATAGCAGCGCCAGTACTTCAGGCGCCAAAACAGATACCAGCAGACAAAATCCGGCCATAAGCGGGCCGGTCAACAGGAACATCGTCCAGACCAGGCGCTTCACACCCGGTGCCCCTTCACGTTCCGCCACTCGGGCTGCCACCGGCGTAAGGGTCGTGTCCATTGTCTTCAGCAACAGGTGAGTTGGTCCTAAGACCGCCATCACCGCTCGCAGAGCGCCAGCCGCGACTACAGAAACGAAGCCAGCGACCAGCCAAAAATAAGCAAGGTCAATCGCCCCCAGGAGCAGCGCGGCGCCGATCATCCAACGGCCGAAGCGCCAAATTTCTGACCCATCCTCAAACACGGCCTGCCAATTGAGACGAAGGCAAAGCGATCCGCGGATCTGGATCAGGCCCACACCAAACGCCGCCAGTGAGGTCGCCCCGACGAGGACAAAAGCCAGTGCCGGGGTGAGCACCCCAGCAGAGCGGCAACAACAACGGCAAGCACCTGCCTAGGAAATACTGTCATTGAGCATTGCCGCCCTCAGCCGCCCTTCGACATACAGCACCTGGCGCAAGAACTCTTGCAAGCCCCAGCCGCCGATCGCCAAACCGGTGGCGGCCATCAACGCCGCGGTCCCCTCGAACCCTGCCAGATAGGCGACCAACGCCGCCGAAAGGACCAGGACATTAACCGCGAATGCGTAGGCGCACTGCGAAAGAATCACCGACACCACGTACTGCTTGTACGCCTCGCCTTCTCGCGAAGCGCTAATAACCGCGAAGGGCTTATTTAGCAGCGCGGTCTGAAGCGACATCGTAAAAAGCACAAACGTAAGAGCCAGCGCGTATGATCCGAAGTCACGCGGACTCACTCCACGGGCGATAAAGATTAGGGTCAAGAAATTTGACGCCGAAAGCAGCGCCTGGTCCCCAACTCCCCCCACTCCGTATTTCAGGAGATAGCCCGACGCGGCAGCGAGGGAATCTCGCGCCGAGCGAGGCATTAGTTGAGCCAGCGCTCCCCTGCCTGACATCCTAGGCATAGCAGGTTAAGGAATAGAACGAGCTGTTTTCGGGCAGCCTGTTAGCCGCGTAAGCGGTCTTGCCCGGCTCAATTTCGAGCCAAGCCTCGCGCGCAACGAGATCAAGCTGAATACTTGGCCTTTTTGGTCTCAATCTGACCTTCCCTGTCATCGTTTGCACGGCGTTCTAGGACGTGAGGCCGCAGCCTCTCGCTCCCAAGTAACAACGCCAGCAATCGTGGGATATTTCGCTAGGTCAAACTGCTAGCGACAAACAAAAACAAACGTGGCAGGCGCTCCCGGTTAGGCTCCTGAACCCCCTGGGGCTCAGGCCCACGGCGAAAAGCGAAGCCTCTTTGCCGGTATTCCAAAATAATCCGCCGCACTCGCCATGGGCCGGTATCTCAAAAACCCTAGCGCCTCGTGCCTTGGCCCTTTCGCTGGACAAGGATTTCGACAACCTGGCGAGCCGTATCTTCCAGGGCTCCCGTCTCGTTCACCAGAACGTGATCGAAATCGGCCGCGTCCTTCATCTCCGCCCCGGCAGTCTCGCTGCGCAGCCTTAACTGCTCGTCGTCCTCGGTACCACGCTCGAGTAGCCGGCGGCGCTCCTCCTCAAGGGACGGCGGCGCGATGAAGATCAAAACTGCGTCTGGAATTAGGCCTTTGAGCGTGGCGGCCCCTTGCACGTCAACCCGGGCGATCACGTCTCTTCCCGCCGCCAGTGGCTCAATCACCTGAGCGCGCGGCACACCCTTGCGTTGCCCGTATACCAGCGCATGTTCAATGAACTCGCCTTCGCGCTCCAGTCGATCGAACTCATTCTCAGTAACGAACAGGTAATCGACGCCAGCGATTTCTCCCGGTCTTTCCGGCCGCGTGTTCGCCGTGACCACGAAATGCACAGGCAAATCCCACGCCATCAGGAGGTTTCTTACCGCGTCCTTCCCTGACCCGGAGGGGCCAGATAGAACGATCAACACCGGTGGGCCATCGGGTATTTGCGGCAGATCAGGCGGCGACAGCGCCTTGGCCTTGTCAGGCGATTGGGCTTCCTCGCTCAAATATGCCTCTTCCTCGGAATTCCTCGTGCCTAGCGAGAGATCAGTTGGGCGCCGCTCACCGCTTCAAGGTCGCGCCAGAACCCGGGATAAGAGACTTCAACAGCTTCAGAGCGCTCGATTGTTGTCTCACCCTCGGCGACCAAGCCGCCGATCGCGGAAGCCATTGCCAACCGGTGGTCTCCTTCGCAATCTAGTTGCGCGCCGGAAAGCCGCCCAGTGCCCTCGATAACCATTCCATCGGGCCGCTCTTCAACCTCGACCCCAAACGCCTTCAACATGCGGGCCACGGTCGCGATCCGGTCGGATTCCTTCACTCGCAAGTCTCCAGCATCGCGAATCACCGTGCGACCGTCAGCCAACGCCGCCGCTACCGCCAGGGCCGGAACTTCATCCATGAGCCGTAACGTCAGCTCGCCATCAACTTCGATGCCGTGTAATTGGCTGCTCCTCACTGTTATATCAGCGATTGGCTCACCGCCGTTGAATCGCTCCTCGGTCACTTCGATCTCGGCCCCCATCGCCTCCAGCGCTTCGATCAGGCCCACGCGAGTCGGATTAACGCCGACGGCACTCAAGACGATCTCCGCGTCGGGATGCACCGCCGCGGCGACAATCCAAAAGGCGGCCGCACTCATGTCGCGAGGGACGTTGACGTCGGTGGCGGCCAGATTCTCAACTGGGACCACGCGATGGGTCGATCCATCGGTATCAATCTGGGCCCCCATCGCGTTGAGCATTCGCTCGGTATGGTCTCTTGAGTGACCCGCGTCATCGAGAATTGTTTCTCCTTCAGCGAACAACCCCGCCAGGATCAACGCGGATTTCACCTGAGCGCTGGCGACTGGCATCTTGTAGCGCATCCCTCGCAGGCCGCCGCCGTCGATCGCAATCGGAGCGCGCCCTCCCTCACGGGACCAGGCGGACGCTCCCATCTGTCTCAATGGCGATAGCACCCGCTCCATCGGCCGCCCCCGTAGAGAATCATCTCCAGTCATTACCGAGAAAAAGGGCTGGCCCGCTAGAACGCCGCTCAAGAGCCGCATAGTAGTGCCGGAGTTGCCTGCATCCAGAACCTGAGAGGGCTCACGTAGGCCATGCAATCCAGCTCCATGAATCGTCAATGCTCCCGAGCTCTGATCCAAATCCATTCGCACGCCGAGCTGGCGCAAGCAATTAACTGAGGAGAGGCAATCTTCACCCTGCAGAAAGCCGCGTACCACCGCAGTGCCTTCGGCCAGCGAGTTAAAGATTGCCGCACGATGTGAAATAGATTTGTCACCCGGTACGTCGATACGGCCGCGCAAGCGCGAGGCAGGGCTGACAGTCGCTTTCACCTATATTTCTCCCAGGCGCCTAGTCTTTGCGCCGGAGCCGATCTTCGCGCTCCCGTGTTTTGACCCTGTCTGTAAATGAATCAGACAACTCCTTAGCACGTTGTTGCCAGAGGCCTCCACCCATGATGCTCATGAAGGCTTCGGAGGAGGTGGGAATATCAACCTGTTTTCCCGTATCCGCGTGACTCGGCGGGGCGTTGAGAAACGTCTCTCGTTGCATCTGAACTTCCGCCAAATCCCGAAAAAGACCTTCGTTGTCATTGTCTTCTATTAGATCGGCCAGTTTGCGCAGTTCGTCGATGTAGCGCTCCACCCAGTGCAGCACATTCGTCCGATTGGTCAGGAAGATATCGTGTGACATTTCCGGCTGACCTGATGCCAGCCGAGTGAGATCGCTAAACGCCGGACCGGCCATGCTGGCCATCTCCGGCCAAGCGGCGCTCCCCTGGGCCAGGCTGAAGAGGGCCACTGATGCCAGCAGAGGAACATGACTTATCGCTGCCGCGTAGGCATCGTGCTCCTTCGGATCCAGGAAGAAGGGCCGCGCGCCAACTGCCTCGGCCAGACCTAGGACTGCATTGATCGCCCCGTCAGCCGCGCTAATCCCCGGCAAGACGCAATACGGGCGTCCTTCGAACAAGGTGGCCGCCGCCGCCTGAGGGCCCGATGTCTCCTTGCCAGCCATAGGATGACCGCCGACGAAATGAACGTCAGGGGGCAGCAGTTGTTCTGCCCACTCCAAAACCTCACTCTTCGTACTGGCAACGTCCGTCACTACCGTGCCAGCCTGCAGGTGCGGCGCAATCTCTTCGAACACCCTCTTTACCGCCGTGATCGGCGTCGCAATTACGACAATTGTCGCGCTCCGAGCTGCTGCCTCAGGTGTTGGCTCAAGTCGATGAATCGCTTTTGCCTTTAGCGCCCGCTGGCCTACGGATCGATCCCGGTCATAGCCGACGATTTCAACATTAACGGCACGCGATCGATCGAGCGCCAACCCCATCGAGCCCCCGATAAGACCCAAACCAATGATCGCCAATTTCCCCATGACGCCTTACCACTCCCCTCGCGCAGGCGGCTCATTCCGCCCGCCTAAATTATGTTATCTGAGGCTGACAGCTAGCTGACGTCGTCCGCCGCGCGAAGCAGCAACAGAGAGGATCTCTCATTGGGCAAAACCTCACCCGCAATCAGCCGCGCAATAGCTGAGCTTGACCCCGCGGCATTTGCCTGGCGAGCACCAATTTCAGCGTGGTGAATCAGGCGATAGGCCGCCGCTCGCCATCCATTCGAGACGGCTGAAGCGAAACGCCGCACCAACCGAGGGGAGAGGACTTTGGTGATCCGTAGCCAAAGTGGAACAGCACCCTTCCCACAGTCATGCAGAAGAGCCGCCACAAGCAGATCTCGATCATTGACTCCTTGGGCGCTTAGCCGCCGCTTAACCTCCAGCGCGTGCCATTGGTCTCGCTTCTGCATCGCGAAAAACAATGGCTCCTCACCTTCGGTCAAAGTTGCCCTCACCTCGTCTACTTCCGCTCGGAGCAGCCGAGGCTTCAGAGAAAGCATCACTTGGCGCGAGCGATAGATCGGGCTAGCCAAGTGCCCGCTCCCCAGTACCAGAAATCAACTGCGTCAGGCCATTGATGACCGGTGACATCACGTCGTGCAGCAGGCTCACCGAGCCCTGGGTAACAAAGGGCATCACGATAAGCAGCATTAAGATTCCCGGGCCATAGGGCTCAAGCCGGGCAACCGTCTGGGACAGGTCACGTGGCAACAGTCCTACAGCGACCGAGAAACCATCCAACGGAGCCACTGGCAGCAGATTGAAGACCGCCAGTACAACATTAAAAATAATGATCGAGGTCAAATACAAACCAGCAAACTCGGCGATGCCCCAACCACTCACGGTCCAAGGCCCCAAGAACGGGCTCCTCCATTCAACCAGCCCAAGGTGAATCGGCAAGGATGCCAGGACGGCGAGCAGGATATTTGATATTGGACCGGCCGCCGCGACCATCGCTCTGCCTTGTTCAGGCCCATAGCGCAATCGCGAGGGATTTACCGGCACTGGCTTGCCCCAGCCGAAACCGCCGATTAGCAGGAACACCGTTCCCATGGGATCCAAATGGCGCGCAGGGTGCAAACTGACGCGGCCCATCATGCGCGCTGTCTTGTCTCCCAAGCGATCAGCCGTAAAGGCATGGCTAAATTCGTGGAAAGCTATACCGGCTACCAAGGCAGTGATTACCGCGCCGAAAAAAGTTATGAAAAGCACAAGGCTTTGTTCAATCAGTGATGAATAGGTCAGTAGCAAGTGGAACCTCTCGTGGCTGACTCGATCTTAACATGACTCCTTAACGGCTCTCTTGCGGCCCGTGGCCCTGCCAAAAACAACGCGCACCCGATCATTGACCTTAATTCTGAGCGCACCTACGATTGTGCAGTATTTCTCAAACTGTCTCTCAAACTGCCTGGTGTGAATTGCCAATTGATATCCCTGCCGTTGTCATCGACCGACTACCGATCTACGCCCGATCGCTAAACAACCTCGAAGCTGAAGGTCGGGATGTCGTGAGCTCTCACGAACTCGGAATCTTGCTGGGAGTAACGCCGGCTCAGATCCGCAAGGACCTAAGCTACTTCGGTCGCTTTGGCAAGCAGGGCCGCGGCTATAACGTCCAGCGCTTAGCGCTGGAATTGCGGCAGATCCTTGGACTTGACCGCCAGTGGTCGATGATCTTGGTCGGCGTCGGCCATCTTGGGCGGGCCATCCTCAGTTACGACGGCTTCCAACCCCAAGGCTTCATCATCGTCGATGCTTTTGATATCGACCCCGAGCTGGGCGGAACGTCGATCGGCAAACTGACGGTTCACCCGGTCTCTGAACTTCAGGGGTATCTCGCCAGGAATCAGGTTGATATCGGCATTGTTGCCGTGCCGGCCTCTAACGCTGAACCAATAATCGCGGAGCTTGTCAACGGCGGCGTGCGCTCGATCCTCAACTATGCCGCCACTGCCATATCGGTCCCCAGCCGCGTCCAGGTGCGCAACATTGACCCAGTCCTGGCGCTCCAGAGCATGACCTTCTACCTGAAAAACAACAGCTGTTAGGGTCCCCTCGTAGTTTCAATTCCCGACCCAGAATCGGTGTTTCTACCTCGGAGTCAGGCCCGTCCGCTCAGGTTAGAAACCAGAAGCTCTTCTTCCGTCGGCAGCGAGCGCTTGATAACGTCAAGGTACTCAAGAGCCGCGCCGGCACCGGCGGCAACACAATTCAGCGGATTTTCCGCCAGCTGACACGGAACGTTTGTCTGCTCCGAGATTAGTTCCTCGATTCCGTCGAGCATCGCCCCGCCGCCAGTGAGGATAATGCCGCGATCCACAACATCAGATGCCATTTCCGGGGGCGTCTTTTCCAGAACCGCCCTTGCCGCGCCTACGATTGTCGTCAAGCAGTCCTGTAGCGCCGTCACAACCTCATTTGTCGTCATAATGATCGTCTTCGGCAGACCTGAGATTTGATCACGGCCTCGGACTTCCATCGCTTGTTCCTTGGTCACAGGAACCGCGCTGCCGATACCCATTTTCACTTCTTCGGCGGTCCGCTCGCCGATTATCAGGTTGTAGCGACGCTTCACATAGGTAACTATCGCTTCATCCATTGAGTCACCAGCAACGCGCACCGACTCCTTGACCACGATTCCGTACATGGAGATCACCGCCGCCTCGGAACGACCGCCACCAATGTCTAGAATCATGTTCCCGCTCGCCGTACCCACCGGGATTTGCGCACCGATCGCGGCGGCCAGAGGTTCAGGAATTAGATGAGCAGGCCGGCGCGCGCCGGCCTGCTCGGCCGCATCACGCACCGCTCGCTGCTCCACGCTCGTTACACCCGCGGGGATGCAGATCATCACCTCCGGGCGAATCAAGTTGATTCGTCCCACAACCTTGCTGATGAAGTGACGTAGCATCGCCTCGGTAATCAAGTAATCGGCGATCACACCGTGTCGCATAGGCCGGATCACACTAATGTTGGCGGGGGTTCGGCCAATCATGTCGCGCGCCGCAGCCCCTACCGCGACTACTGTGTTATCACGCGTTGCCAACGCCACGACGGAGGGTTCCCTGATAACAATGCCCTCTCCCTTAACGAAGACGAGGACGTTAGCCGTGCCGAGATCGATGCCTATTCTCTTTGCCAGCATAGTTCCGTTGGTCCTGTGTTAACGATCGACGGTAGCGCCGAGGCTCCGAAGCTTGCCGACCAGGTCCTCATGGGCCCGGTCGAGGTGATAAACGTCATGAATCTCCGTGGTGCCCTCCGCTGAAAGAGCAGCCAACACAAGAGCACCGCCCGCACGCACGTCAAGCGCCCGCGTGACCGTGCCATAGAGCCGCGTTGGTCCAGTGATAATCGCCGTCTGACCAGCGGATATCACATCGGCACCCATTTTTCGCAGTTCACCAATATAGAGTAATCGGTTTTCATAAACTCGCTCGTGAATCACGCTGACGCCCTTGCACTGGGTCATGAACGCGGCCAAAGGCGGATGGAGATCGGTCGCCAAGCCTGGGTACGGCACGGCCTGAGCTTGAAGGCTGCGAAACTCTCGGTTCTCCGCTTCGATCTCAATCACATCTCCCGACACCTCAACCCCAACGCCAGCAGACCGCATTTTTGTGATTAAGGCGTCTAAATGCCAGGGAGCCGTGTTTTCCAATCGCACCTGCCCGTGCGTCACCGCGGCGGCAAGGGCGAACAGGCCCGTCTCCAGTCGGTCGGGTATGATTTCATGCCTCGTCCCGTGTAGAGAAGCAACGCCTTCAATTTCTATGATACCTCCGCCGGCACCAGAAATTTTCGCCCCCATCGCGTTCAGCATCTCGGCCACACAAACTATTTCCGGTTCAGCTGCTGCGTTGATTATGGTTGACCAGCCGCGGGCGAGAACGGCAGCGAAAATGATATTCATGGTTCCAGTAGCACTTGGATAGTCTAGAAAGACCCGCGTGCCGCGCAGACCACCTTCGTCGGTCGCGTTGGCCACATACTGCTCACCACGCCGTGAGATCGTCGCACCCAACTCTGAAAAGCCCGAAATATGGACATCGAGGGGGCGCGTCCCTATGACATCGCCACCGGGCGGGCAGCAGGCTGCCTCACCAAAACGTCCCAGCAACGGGCCCATCACCAAGAAACTAGCCCTTTGGTTGACGACTAGCTCATTTGGCGCATCTAAACGCGTGATGTTATTGGCCCGGATCCGCCAAACGCCGCCATCTTCATTGCTGACCTCGACACCCAAAGAGGTCAGAATCGCCGCCATGACCCGAACGTCGTCGATTTCCGGGACGTTCTCGAGCACGCACTCGTCTCCGGTCAGAAGACAAGCAGCGAGAGCGTAATCAGCTCCATTTTTTGAGCCACCCACGCGCACCGAACCGCGGAGGGCCTGGCCCCCGGTGAGGATTAGTTTTGGGCTTGCAACAGGTGCCTTCGCGCTCGACTCCATGTCAGCAGAATACGGTAGGTTCTGCAAGCTAACAACCTTATGTAGCCTAGACTAGAAATGATCATTCAGCTAGTCCGCTCTACCCTAATACAGGTGAATCAGTCTTGAAGCTGCTGACTCACGCGAGAGCTACAGCAGTTCTCGGCCACGCTTTCAAATCTTCAAGACCCCTAATTCATAGCCGGCAGTTGCCGGCGCCTTGCCACTGGCAGTTTTCGCCTATTCCTTGACCTTTGCGTTAGAGATAGGTAAATTCGCACCTAATGGCTGAGACACAGCAGGACCAACCGTACCTCCAGATCGGTGAGGTTGCAGACCGTACGGGAGTCACCCAGCGCACTCTGCGGTTCTACGAGGAGCGTGGGCTGCTGCAGGCCCCTACGAGAATGGATGGCGGCTTTCGCCTCTATTCCGAAAACGATGTGGCCAGGGTCGAACAGATCAAGCGGCTCCAAAGTTTGCTTGGCCTAACCTTGGCGGAAATCAAGGAAATGGTGGAAGCAGAGGAAGTTAAAGAGGAGTTGCGCGCCAGCTATCGGCCCGATCTGGATACCGATGAACGGATCACGCGACTAGGAAAGCGCATTGAGGTCACAAAACGACAGCACGACATCATTAGCTCGAAGTTGGTCGCAATGATCGAGATGAAAGCCGACCTAGAGGAAAAACTCGAACGAGCGCAGAAGACTCTAGCCGAATTGGAAAGTCCGCCCGAGGAAACCGGAAAACCTTCACCCAGCTAGACCTATCCTCAAACCAGCCCTTTGGCTGATTTTTGCTAAACAGACGAAACATCTCCAGCTACGCCTTACCGGCTAGTGTCTCACCGGCCAGCCGCTACCGCCGTCCGTTCCTTCTCCGTCCCTTCAATTATCTTTTTCGCAACCTGTTCCGGAACCTCGGCGTAGTGATCAAACGATATCTCGAAGGTCGCTCGACCTTGGGTCAAGGATCTGAGGTCGGTAGCGTAGTGCTGCATCTCCGCTAACGGAGCTTGGGCGTCAATTACTGTGACCTTTTCCTCAGGGCTTATGCCTAATACGTGGGCCCTCTTGCTGTTGAGGTTGCTAACCAAGTCACCCGTGAAAGCCTCTGGAGCCCGCACACGCACGTTGACCACTGGCTCCAACAGCACCGGATGCGCCTTTTGCGCGCAGGTCTTTAGCGCTTGCGACCCCGCCAGTTTGAAAGCCATTTCCGACGAGTCGACCGGGTGCTCCTTGCCATCGACCAGGCTGACCTTCAAGTCAACCACCCGATTGTGCGACATGATTCCCTCGGTCAAGGCCTCCCGCACGCCATGCTCAACCGCTGGAACATATTGCCTCGGAACAGATCCACCAACGGTCTTGTTGGCAAATTCAAAGCCGGCGCCGCGCGGCAGGGGCGCGACCTCTATCGTGACCTTGGCGTATTGGCCGTGGCCGCCGCTCTGCTTTTTATGAGTGTGCTCAGCCGATGCCGGGGCGCTTATCGTCTCGCGGTAAGGCACTCGCGGTGTCTCGTGCACAATCTCGGTGCTGAACTTCCGTTTAATCTTCTCGCAAGCACTCTCGACGTGGGACTCACCGAGCCCAGAGAGAATCGTCTCGCCAGTCTCCGCGTCGTGACGAACCTCCAAAACCGGGTCTTCCTCGGCGATTCTCGCCAAGGCTGAACTCATCTTGTCCGTGTCCGCTTTCGATTTTGGGAAGATTGCTACGCTAAATACAGGTGCGGGGAACCGAATCGCCGGCAACTGAAACACCCTGTCCTTGGTTGAAAGCGTGTCGCTAGTAACCGTCTCCGCAAGTTTGGCAACGGCACCAATATCACCCGCCGCCAGGCTGGGCACTGGTTCTTGGCTCTTGCCATGGACCACAAAAAGCTGGCCCACCCGCTCATCCACGCCTTTGCGGGCATTCCAAACGTGAGAGTCAGCCTTTAAGGTTCCCGAGTAGACCCGGAGATAAGTGAGCTTACCAACGAATTGGTCAGCCGTCGTTTTGAACACCTGCGCGGCAAGCGGCCCACTACTATCAGCCTCCAGCTCAACTTCTTTACTTCCTTCCAAGGCCGTAACCGTCTTTGCCGACGGCGAAGGGAAGTAATTTATAACCGCGTCCAGCAGCCTGGCCACTCCGAATGTCTTCGCCCCAGAACCTACAAACACCGGAACGATGTCACCAGATTCGAGGCCAAGTGCCAGACCCTGGCGGATTTCCTCGGGAGAAAGTTCACCACTCTCCAGGTATTTCTCCAAGAGCTGCTCATCGTTCTCCGCCACGGTTTCCATCAACTCCGCCTGCAGGGTTCGAATCTGCTCGGCCAGCTGATCCGGTGCATCGCCCTCGGCGGCCTTGTCACCGCTGTAGGCCTTGCCGTCGATTAAGTCGACAACACCGCTAAAGGAATCCTCGCTGCCGATTGGAAGTTGGACCGGAACACAACGCCTACCCAACTCCGCTTGGATCTGGCTCAGGGTTCTAACAAAGTCTGCATTTTCGCGGTCCATGCGGTTAATGAAGATCGCTCTCGGCAAGCTCTTATCTCCCGCAAGCTGCCAGACCGACTCAGTACCTACCTGAACCCCAGCCGCGGCGCAAACCACAATTAGCGCCACGTCGGCGGCAGCGATTCCACTGTAGGCATCGCCAAGAAAGTCAGCGTAGCCCGGCGCATCAAGGAAGTTCACTTTGTGCTCTTGCCACTCGCAGGGTATTAGCGATGTGTTGATACTCGCCTTACGTTTTATCTCATCGGCATCAAAGTCGGACGCCGTCGTGCCATCCTCGACATGCCCGAGACGGTTCAGACCACCGCTCAAGAACAACGCCACCTCCGAGAGCGAGGTCTTGCCCGTGCTGCCGTGGCCCAAAAGGACTAGGTTACGAATCTTTTCCGTGGGATATTGCTTCATGCCGGTCACCCCTCTTAGAAAATTGGGCTGCGGGAACGTGAGGCGATTTTAGACCAGCAACTTCCAACCCGGCAAGACTAATTCCATTTTTGCAGCGCGCTGTGTTTTTGGGACTGAACCGCAGACGGTGGCCCAAGGCCATCCTCAAGACCACGCGCCGTCGAATTTGGCTAAAGTCCGGAGCCGAAAATCCAGGTCAGTTCGCGAAACGCCGCTTCCCCAGAGCTACTCTGAGCCGAGTCCGCCGCCGTTGTTCAGTATAAGTAATTGATTTCGTGCTTCGAGGCTGCGCCTGTGCACCAGCCAGCTGCGCCTCACCGCCTGTTCCAACTGCAGATCCAGGAACCGGAGCAGCCCAGCATCAAGATCATCTTCCGCAAGGTCATAGACCACCCGCCAGTCCGGAGAGCGCTCTAGCTTGTGTGGTTCAATCTTGTCCGCCAGGAATAAGACTTTCTCTATTGGCGCCATGTCGGCTCGCGCTGTCGAATGACAGTCCACGCCGGCCAAAACATCCCCATCGCTCATGCCAAAGTCAACGCTGAGGATGCGCGCCGCTACCGGACCGTGCACCAAGATCGGCGTGTTCTGCTCCACCTCGTCTGGAGAGAAATCGTAATCGGCGGCCAGGTGCAGTAATTCCTCATCGGACTTGTGCCGCACCAGATCATGGCCCAGAGCTGAGATTTTGGCCCGCTGTACGTCAACTCCGTGCCGTTCAGCCAACCGCGCGGACTCCACTTCCACTCGCAAAATATGATCGCGCAGCCCTCTCGGCAGTGAATCGACAGCCTGGCGTAGACGGCCTTCGACACTGGCAGAAGTCGACATCCTATCCTTCGCTGCCCAGTCGACGGCCCCCGAGCAGGTGCAGATGCAAGTGATCGATCGTCTGACCCCCTTCATCGCCTACGTTGAATGTCAGCCGATAGCCGGAATCGGCGACCTTGAGCTGCTCCGCAAGCTCATTTGCCGTAACAACCAGTCTGGTCAAAAGCGGCCCTTTCGCCGAATCAAGCTGCCGGGCCCCGGGAATATTCTCCCGCGGGACAATCAAGACGTGAACCGGCGCCCGCGGGTTAATGTCGTGAATCGCGAAGACGTCGTCATCGTCGCGAAGCTTGTCGACCGCCATCGCCCCGCTAGCCATTTGGCAAAAAAGGCAGTCAGTCCCTGTCATCAACTCATCTTACCCGCCCCAGCCTGCCCAAATTGACGGGAGTCCCTCAAGTACTTGCTACGGCTCAAGCGGGCTAGATCGCAACCTGTCCGCGAAAATGAAAGAGGGCTGCCAGCTGCAGCCCTCTTTTCTCAGCCGTTCGGCTTATGTCGTGATTAGCTTATGCCAAATCGACATAGCCGGCCTGGGCCCGCAAACGTTTGATCCGCTCCTCCACCGGAGGGTGAGTCGCGAACAATTTCGAAAATCCGCCTTCCATTCGAAATGGATTGACTATATAAAGAGATGCCGTCGCTTCGGCTCCTGCCTTCTTCTCCATTGGATGCATCTGAACACCGTTGTGCAGCTTGCCTAGCGCACTGGCCAAAGAGTTTGGGTCGTTTATAAATCCGGCCCCACTCTTGTCCGCGGCAAATTCCCGTGTCCGTGAGATTGCCATCTGCAGGAGCATCGCGACAAACGAAGCCACGACCGCCGCCAGGAACGGAATTAACGAGTTCCGCCCGCCGCGGCCGCCGCTGAACAACATTCCAAACATCAAGATCGTCTGTATATAGCTGATTGCTCCAGCAAACGTCGCCGCGATTGAAGCAGTGAGAATGTCTCGGTTCTTAACATGCGCCATTTCATGCGCGATCACGGCACGCAGTTCACGGTCGCTAAGAATGCGCACGATCCCGGTCGTCACAGCGACAGCCGCATGTTGCGGATTGCGCCCGGTTGCAAAAGCGTTTGGCGACTCGTTCTGGATCATCAGAACCTTCGGCTTTGGTACACCCGCCAAGGTCGCAACCTCGCCAATCATGGCATGCAAAGCCGGCTCGTCCGCCTGAGTGACTTCGCGGGCGCCGCCCATACGAAGTGCCATTTTATCGGAGAACCAGTATGCGAAAAAGTTCATTACACCCGCCAGGACGAGCGCCATGATCGCCATGCCCGGTCCGCCAAGTACATATCCCAAGCCTACCAAGAGCCCTGTCAATGCTCCCAGCAGACCAGCGGTTCTAACGGCGCTTCCCATTCTAAAAACCTCCCTGGGGCTTGGCCTCAGCCAAAGTCGCTATGACGTCAATTATAAGGCAAGATTCTCATGAACGGACCCAGGCTGCTCTCGGCAAGGGCCCGGCGAACAAGCGAAATCGCATTGCCGGCTCTTCAAATAATTTCATCGCGACAAACAACCGGACGCTGCCGTCGCCCCCGGCAAGGCTCACAGCCTTTGCCGGCATTTCCAAGTAAAATAAGCTGTGGTTTCAACACCAACAAAGATCGGCATCCTCAGCCCAGGTGACATGGGCGGCGCAACTGGAGCAGTCCTGTCCCAGAACGGTGCCGAGGTTTACACCTGTCTCGCCGGCAGAAGCCCGCTCACCCGCCAAATCGCCACCGAAGCCGGATTTATCGACCTACCAAGCCTCGACGACCTCGTAACCAAAGTAGACCTACTCCTGTCGATTCTGGTTCCGGATGCGGCAACCCAGGTCGCGGAAACCGTTGCCGCCGCGACCCAAAATTCTGGAGCCAACCTGGTTTACGTCGATTGCAACGCAGTCGCGCCGCAGACGGTGCGTCGGATCGAGAACATCGTCAGCAAGAGCGGCGCTAAGTTCATCGACGCCGGAATAATTGGTGGGCCGCCTGGGCCCAACTCACGGCCACGGTTTTACTGCTCGGGGCCAAATACGGCGCCATTTGAGGCTCTCGGCGAGAAAGGCCTGGATGTCCGCCCAGTCGGCCGTGAGGTCGGGCAGGCATCTGGCCTGAAGATGGTCTATGCGGCCTCAACAAAGGGCACAACCGCGCTTTGGACAGAGCTCCTCGTTGCCGCCCGTGCCCTCGGCCTGGAAAACGCCATCCTGTCTGAATTCGGACCAGACAACACCGTGGCCAAGCAACACATGGCATCGATTCCATCCATGCCTAGGCGCTCGCGCCGTTGGGTTGGCGAAATGGAGGAAATCGCGGCCACGTTTGAGGCGCTCGGGCTCACGCCAAGCATTCTGGAAGGGGCGGCGGAAATGTACCGATTCATTGGCGAGACAGATCTGGCCGACCAAACCTCCCGCGAACCCAACCCCAGCCTTGACGAGATTTTGAAACTGCTGACCAGGAAACTAACCGATTGAAGCTTCTGGCCCTGAGAGCTTAAGCTGCGCGGCGATGGTCCGTGGCTTCCGAGCCAGCTAGCCCAGATTCTTCACAGAGCTGCTGCGCCTCATCACATAGCTCCTGCGCACTCGTCCCGTCCTGAGGGTAGATAGCGATGCCGCAATTGCACCAGTAGCTGCCCAAGGCCTGAACCAATTTGCTCACGAAAGCCCTTGAATTGCCTCGGCCCTGTCCCGGCAATGAAAAAACATACTGATTTTGCTTGATGTTGAGAGGCTGGCCGATTGTTTTGGCCTGTCCCGCAAACAACTTGGCGATGTCAGCCGTCAAATTCTCTGCTTCCCGCTCCGCCGTGTCGAGGCCGGGCAAACCCACGTCTAACCAGACCACACCCATCTCCGACCCTTCCCGGCGGGCTTGCTCAACTTCCGCCTGCAGCCGCAACGTGAAATGAACTTTATGGAAGTTGGATTTGATCGGCGTGGGGGAGGCAGGCGCCGCGGAGCTACCCACCGCATACAGAGTTCGCTCCCTGGCCAAGGTACGCTCCGGCGCCACAGACTCCTCGGCGGCTGCCGGCAATTCCTGTTCCTTTTGAAATGAGTTCGTCCTCGCCCGTACTTCAATCTGCCACCGTTTGGAGGCATACATGATCCGCACAACAAATATCGCAATGCCGGAGCCGTAGGTTAGGACAGCCAAAAGATTAACCGCGCCGACGACCAAGGTCGGGAGAAGCAGGCTTCCGGCCCAGCTCCACATGACAATGAAAACCGCGCCAGCGGCGCCGAATCTCAGCAGCCATTTGGTCTGTTCCGATTCTGCCCTGAAGGTCGCTAGGAGTCCATCTGGTTGATCTTGCATAGCTCTCCTTCATCAAAAACTCGGCAGCCCTGACCCTAATCCGTAGGTCAATAGTCGCTTTCCGTCAGATTCCACAGCGAATTCATTCAAGCCCAACCTGGCGATCAGCTAGTTCGCTGAAAGCTGCCATCGATCACCGAATCAGATCCATGACATCAAAATATAGATTGTTCTCCTCATGTCGTTCTTTGCCCTGGCTTCCGACCAATAAATTGATACAAAAAACTCAGAGGAGGTAACAGCATGAAGCTCGCTCGATTAACTTGTCCCGGCTGCCGCAATCTCTACGAACTACCGGTCAGCCGTGAGGAATTCGTAGCCGAGTGTCCTACGTGTGGGCAGCGCAATAACGTCCCCGCGTCGGCTGAGCTGATTACCGGCCTTTGCCTCCAATGCTCCCGTCCCCTGGATGACCATATCTGGCAGGGCGAGATCGCGGTCCACTGCCCCTAACAATCCACCTCGAAAACCTCTCATAGCACAACGCACTGCCTCCAGGTACCCTGTAATCCTCAAGGCTAGCCCGTGGCTCAGCAATGGCCCGCGGTTTGCCGCTCTGGCAAGCTGCGCGGCAATTTGTTCTTCCCACGCACGGACACAAGCAAAGTAGAGCTCAGACGGAACTGGAGAAGGCCATGACTGCCAATCTTGAAGGACTCGCTCAAGCACCCAAGACCGAGGATCCAGGCGACCGCCGAGCCCTCGTAATTGCAGCCCATCCCGACGACGCCGATTTTGGCGCCGCTGGCACGGCGCACCTCTGGACCCAACAAGGCTGGCAATTCCATTATCTCGTCTGCACCAACGGATCTAAGGGCAGCGATGACGAATCAATGACCTCCAGCGAGTTGGTGAGCCTACGTCGCGATGAACAGCGCCGGGCAGCGGATCTCCTCGGGGTGAAAGAGCTGTTTTTTCTCGATTATGAGGATGGGGAGCTTTCGCCAAGCCGCCAATTCCTTGGCGACGTTGTCAGGGTTATTCGAGAGGTACGACCAACAGCCGTTTTTACCCACGACCCTGAGGCCGTAATAATCAACGACGCCTTCGTCAATCACTCCGACCACCGCGCAACCGGTCTGACGGCCGTCGATGCCGTCTATCCCGCGGCGCGCGACCGCCTCAATTTCCCGGAACAAATCGCCGCCGGCCTTCAGCCGCACAAAGTTGGTAGCATCTACATCTGGGGATCGGAACGAGCCAACCTCCAAGTCGATATCACTGATTCGATCGATGCCAAAATAAATGCCTTGCGCGCCCACGATTCCCAGTTCACCGAGGAGTTCGTCGACCGGATCCTGGAGCGCTGGAAAACGCCGGAGGGCCGCTACTTTGAATCCTTCCGCCGCGTTGTCCTGGCTATTTAGCCCAACGGAAATCCTCCGCGCCGTTCCAGGCTCAAGCACCAAAGCTGCAATCTCTGATTCGGTCCAGGTAAACTAGGAATCGTGGTCAGATTCTGCGGCCAGTGTGGTTCACGAGTTGAAGAACGCCTCGCCTTTGGCCGGATCCGCGCCGTTTGCCCCCGGTGCACCCTTGTCCACTTTGAAGATCCCAAGCTGGCGGTTGGTGTGATTGTTGAGAGCGACGGCCAAATTGTCCTTGAGCGCCGCGCCCATGACCCAAACGCGGGTCGCTGGTCCTTCCCCTCTGGCTTCGTTGAAGTTGGCGAAGTACTTGAGGATGCCGCCATCCGCGAAGTTGAAGAGGAAACCGGACTGCGCGTCCACATAGACCGCCTCCTCGGCGTCTATTCGACAGCAGGAAGCCGAGTTGTGTTTGTCGCCTACGCCGGATCGGTCGAAGGTGGAGAGTTAACCGTCGGCGAGGAGTGTCTCGAAGTAGCCTGCTTCCGGCCTGACTCGCTGCCTGAGCTGGCTTTTCCCCACGATATGGCCATCATCAGCGCCTGGACCGGCGCGACCGCCCCGAACCCCGCATCCGGCCCTAAACACCAGACTTCGTCCTGATTCTGCCTTGGGTCTCAAACGGATAGCCCATTTCTCGTTCCTGCCAGCCTTTTTGGCGCTGTCAGCGCTGAGCGCCGCTTGTACTAATGCGGACCCGGCGCCAGAAACCCCCACATCCGCTGCCAGCGCCACACTAACCCCGGCCCCGCCGACCGAGTCGCCGCCAACCACAACCACAACCGCGACCGCCACAGGCACAGCCGGCACAGCCACGCTAACCCCTACCGTCGTGATGCCCGAAGCGCGGCCATTTCCCGACGACTTGCAGCATGAGTCGGATGCAATCCTTGAACAATTGGTTGACGTCCGCGGACTTTCACCAATTGGCGAAATCGGGATGAATCTTATCGGTAGACGCGAAGCGGTGAATTTCTATCAGGCCAGTTTCACCGACGAAGATCGCGAAGCGATCCGCGTTCAACAGGACATCTATGCCTTGCTCGGCCTGGTCCCCGAGGACAGCGACATCCTCTCCCTTTTCCTTGATTTACTTGGCCAGGGAATCGCCGGATTCTACGACTCTGATTTGAAGGCCTTCTACTTATTAGATGATCTGGGAGGCCTGGGCTCGCAGGCGTCCCTACAAATCATAGTCCACGAGCTGACCCACGCTCTCCAGGACCAGCACTACAACCTCAAGGCCCTTTCCGAGGAACGCGAAGCGGATTGGGACGCCGCCGCGGCCTTAGCCAGTCTATTGGAAGGCGATGCTGTAGCCACCGAAACCAGCTACTTTGGCTTTGCTCTCCGCTCGCGTCCGAGCTGCTTCACCATCCCGGTTTTCAGGCGTAGCAATCCACCTTATGTGATCATCAGAGAGCTAGATTCCTGGTACGACGATGGCCTTTGCTTTGTTGAGGCTGCAGGCTCACAACTGGCTGAAGGAGTCGATGGGCTGTTCAAGAACCCCCCGGCCAGTACTGAGCACATTCTTCACCCGGAAAAGTATCTTGCCGGCGAGCTGCCGATCGCCGTGACCCTGCCTCCAATTGTTGCGGCACTTGGTGAAAGCTGGGCGCTGATCGAGAGCAGCACCTTCGGCGAGTTTAGCCTGCAAAACCTTCTCATCCTCGGTCTGCCCAATAACCGCAGCCAAATTCAGGACGCGGCGGCTGGTTGGGGAGGCGACTCCTGGGCCTTTTTTGAAGACCCCAGCGGTAGCCGCTTCTTCCAGGCCACGGTCATTTGGGATAGCATCGACGACGCCCGCGAGTTCTGGGCCGCACTTCTTGAGTCGCTGGAGAACCGGTCCTCAGAACAGCTGAAACTGAGTGGGACCTCCGAATTTCGAGCCGATCTAAATGGCCATGCCTGGCTGGTGGAGATTGAGGCTGATCGCGTCATCATCCTCGTCTCGGATGACCCCGGCGCCCTGGATAGAGTTGCCGATTTCCTTAAGTCTCTTTAGTCTCGAGCCGCCTGCCATGTGCCGCCTCGCCCGCTTACCCATCCTTACTATCCTCATTGCCGTCATGGCTTCCGCCTGCTCCAATGCCAGTTCGCCACTGCCGGACCAAACTACCGCTACAGCGGCGGCTGCGCCGCTCACCCACCTATCGCCAGCCACCACGACGACATCCACCCCGACCACAGCCACCCTCCTGCCGGCCGTTACGCCGGCTCCGGCACCAACTCCAACCCCGGTCAGGCCCGACGCCGAGCCATTTCCGGATCTGCTGCGACAGCGGGCTCAAGACCTCCTGGCTCAGGTCTCGTTGCTGCGCGACTCGCCGCCAAATGCCCGTATCGAAATGTTCCTTCTAAGCCCGGACCAAGCTCGCGCTTTTTACTCGACTGACCGGTCCGGCGATAGCGGCCCGTCTGGCGCGCCAGGACTTGACGTCAAACAGGAGATCTACGACCTTCTCGGCTTGGTCCCAAAGCAGAAGGAAATCAGAGAGGCCGAGCTCGACAACCTTATTTCACTGCTCACCGGCTTCTTTAGCCCAGAGCTCGGCGCGCTTTACCTGATCGACACGATCAACGGCGGCACGGATGGCCCTTTAGCCCTTAGCACAATTGTCCACGAGCTCACTCATGCGCTGCAGTTTCAGTATTACGACATCAGAAGCATCGCCGCATTGCGCGCCAATGACTGGGACGCCACCACCGCCTTGCTCGATGTTCTCGAAGGCGACGCGGTAGCCACCGAGATCCAAGTGCTGGGCTTTTCAACCCGCTCAACCTACCGTCAGCCCATATGCTTCGCGATTCCCGCGCCACAGCGCCCCGGCACGCCGTTCATCATTGAGCGGGAGCTCGATACTTGGTACGAAGACGGCCTCTGCTTTGTTGAGGCCGTCTTGGCTCTGAGCCCCGGCGGCACTGCCGCAATCTTCAATAACCTCCCAACCACAACCGAGCAAATCCTCCACCCGGAAAAGTACCTCGCCGGCGAAAACGCCAAGCTCGTCACTCTTGCCTCACTCGCCACCGCTTTGGGGCCAAACTGGAGCCTTCTGGAGCAGGGCACGTTCGGTGAATTCATGCTGCAGAACATCCTCCTCGCCGGACTGCCGGACGATCGGCTACGCGCCCAGGCTGCGGCGGCGGGATGGGGCGGAGACGGTTGGCGCTTCTTCAGCGACGGAAATGCGAGGCTGCTGCAGAGCATTATTGTTTGGGACAGTATCGAAGAGGCTCGCGAATTTTGGCGAGCTCTGGTTCAATCGCTTTCCAACCGCGCTTCGGGAACATTGCCGCCAATTGGTGAGGACAGCGTCCAAATCGATCTGGACGGTCACTTCTGGCGCGTCACAATTGATGCGGATCAGATTGCGATCCTGGTTGCGGATGATGTCACCGCACTGGAGCGCGTGGCCGCGGCGATAGCCAGACCCAGATCTTAGCCTGAAGGCGCTTCGCGCGTCGCCGTGTCTAAAGCGGCCTCGATCGCGTCCCACAAGGGGCCAATCTTGAACGGCTTCGATAGCACTGGGTTGGAAATATTCTGCAGGAAAGTCCGAGTTTCCGGGTTGACCGTGTCTCCAGTAATGAAAACTATGCGCTTCGCTTGATCTGGGTCCCGTTCTCGAACTCTCTTGTAGAAAGAGGCGCCATCTAGTTCCGGCATTTTCATGTCGGTGATGATCACGTCAAAATGATCATTCTCCACCAGTTCAAGAGCCTCAAGTCCATTCTTCGCAACCGTCACCGCGTGGCGGTCTAGCCTCAGGACATCATGTAGAAGCAGACGGATACTCTCCTCATCGTCCACCACCAACACCTTACGGCCGCTGATCGCCGGCGGCAGCTTGACCTCGGAGAGTGCGCCGCCGTCATCATCGGCTACGGGCTCCTGCTCTTCCTCCTCACCAATCGGCAAATCAACGTGGAAAGCCGCCCCGCCTTCAGCCATGTTTTCCATCCAGATTCGGCCGCCATGCTCATCAATGATGCTGTAACAGATCGTCAGGCCCAGACCTGTGCCTTGGCCCGCTTCTTTTGTCGTGAAGAAGGGGTCAAATATCCGGCGTTGATCTTCCGGGCTAATTCCTGAACCGTCATCCGCGACCGTCACTCGAATCCCGGTCGGAGTCGCGGCCGTAGTCACGGTCAATTGCCCGCCATTGTGGCTATCGATTACAGCCTGCTCGGCATTTTTTATCAGGTTGAAGAAGACTTGCTGGATCTGGTCGGGGTCGACGCGAACCTTTGGCACTCGCGTGTCCAACGTCATATCCAAGGCGATATTTCGCACCGTAAAGTCATAGCTTCGCAACTCAAGCACGCGCTGGACCAGCGCGTTAATATCGGCGAGCTCCTTGGTTGGCTTGCGCCGGCGGGCAAAGGACAATAGGTTCTGGACAATTTTCGCCGCCCGCTCGGCTTCGACGTAGATGGTCTGGATCTGAGAGCGCACGAGTTCGTCTAGATCCCGCGCCAGCAGCAACTGAGCAAATCCCATTACGCCAGTGAGAGGGTTGTTCAACTCATGCGCCACGCCGGACACCAACTGACCAACACTGGCCATCTTCTCAGACTGGAGCAAACGCTCTTGCAGGAGCCGCTCATCTGAATGGTCGCGCAGGGCAACAACAGCCCCACCCTTGATCGAAACGGCGTCGGCAGAAACATGCCGTGAAAGTACCGCTTCATCGGGCTCCGGCGCTCCCTCGCCAGAAGAGAGCGCTTTTAGGATCGCCGGCGGCGCGGGCTCACCCGGTGCCCCACCAATGGCCTGTAGTAGAGATGCCCCGGTTTCGCTTAATGGCCAGCAGCGGGATTGATCGTCAACCCGCACCAGGCCGAGACCCACCTGGGCACACAAGCGCAAGAGGGCTGAATCCACCGGCGGTTGTGATGGAGAAGCTTGCTCGGCAGGGGTTTCGGGTTGCGGTCCGTACGTGTCGGCTTTAGGAGCGAGAGTCATCCTGACCTCCTTACCCCATCTGGAGTAGGTCTGCGCTCCCGCCTAGCGCTGAGTAAAATTTAGCACATTATGGTCGGTTGGAACTACATTCGCGTCCAAATCGACCGCCGTGCCCAACAGTGTGCGCACAGTGTTGTCATCTTCATTCCGCGGCGACCATCTTGCGTCACAGGGTCCGAATGAGCGGAAAGGTGGTTGATACAGAAGAGAGCCTGGCAACGAGCACACTGCACTACCGGCGCCGAGCTACAATCGGGCTCGCCGCAAGAGTCGTTGCCATTGCGCCCGAGAACTAGCTCCTTGTATGCAAGGTGCTGCACAAGATCTGTGCGTTTGGCAGCGCAAACCTTGCGGCTACAAACTTCCTGGCTCTCATCGCCCAACTCCCCATGGAGGGAGCAAAAATCCCTGCCGCAGTAGATGCACTTTCCCACGGCCTCCCGTTTGCAGCTGGAGAATTTGCTACGGATGCCTTCTCTGACTTCGCACGGTTGCGTTACCGATGCCTTCACTGAGTGAAATGTTGTCACATCCTTGCCGGGTCGTCCAAGTTCCTCCCAAGGAGGCAGAACCGTCGCCAAGGTCAGATTAGGAGATCGATGAGTGCTTATTAGGCGAAATGGATGGCAGCGCTAGAGGAATCCCTCATAGGTGCGAGCGGCGGTCAACAGGATACTTGCCTAGGTTGAATTACACGACTGCACCGCTCCAAGGAGGATGCTCTTGACGACAGGCGAAGACTCGACTGAAGAATTCGAACTGACGGAGGCCGAACCTGGTCTCCTGGAACCAAATGCCGGTGAAAGTGAAAGCCGTGAGGAAGAACTGACCCGCGTTGTCCAGGATTACATGCCCCTAGTTCGGCACGCAGTTAACCGAGTTCTGGCCGGAGCCAGCAGATCTAGCATGCTTCAATACGAGGACATGGTCAGCTGCGGCGTCCAGGGCCTGCTTGAGGCTCATCGCACATACGATCCGGACCGAGGCGCGAAGTTCTCTACGTACGCTCTGCCCCGCATACGTGGTGCAATCCTAGACGCACTCAGGGCCGCCCATCCCCTGCCTCGTTCCCTTCAAAAGGCGTCCTCAGATATCGATAAGGCCGTGTCCGCGCTTTACACCGAATTAGGACGCAGTCCGACCAAGGCCGAGATCGCCGAAAAGCTTGATGTGCCGCTCGACACTCTTCTCGCCTCGTCAAAGGCGAGCAGTATTCGGGTCCTATCACTCGAGGGGCTTGCCGACATGACGGCGAACGGTGCCCTCGAGAAATTAACCGAAATGGCGGACGATGATCCAGGAATTGACCCCCACGACGCCGCTCACCGCGATATCCTCCGCCGCCAACTCCTGTCTGCGATTGAGGAACTGCCGGAGCGCGAACGGGAAATCATCCGCCTGTACTACATTGAGTCACATTCGCTGAAGAGCATTGGCAGCGCAATGGCAATCTCAGAATCTCGAGCTTCTCAGCTCCGCCATCGAGCCATCCGGCGCCTGCGCAGCGCTCTTTCAGAGGAACTGGCAGAGGCCGCGTAAATGGCTGATGTCACGATCATCGGCGGCGGATCCGCGGCGCGCACTTCTGCCGAAGTGCTGACAAGAGCCGATTTTGCCTTGCACCGTACCTTCGAGTATGAGGACACGGATCGTAGCCCAGTTATCCTCGGTGAAGTCCCTGCGGCCCTCAGCATCGCCCGCCAGGTCGTTGCCTCAGGAAGGCATCTACTAATCGCTAACCCGATGGCGATCGCCCCAGACCGGCTGGCCGATCTCTTCGAGCAGAGACGTAATGCCCAGTCGATTTTCCTCCGGAGTGAGCGACGTTTCCAGCCGAGCTATCATTTCGCCAGCACGCTCATACGGACCGATGCCACCTGGCACCCACGCTACCTCCGTCATGAAAGCCTGCTGACCGAGCAAGCCTCGCCGGGTTTAGTCCGCTGGAGCCTTTCTGAGGCTCTGACTCTGATGGCGTCACTGGCCGGCAGCAATCCCTTGGCAGTATCCGCAACAAGCGTCCACCATCCCCGTCGCAATGCACCCGATCATTTCAGCCTTTCCTTAACCTTTCGCGACCTCTCGGCCTTTATTGAGGTTGGCCTAGGAGAGGCCATTGAAAGACGTGAAACCTTGATCGCGGCTGACGACCGTAAAGCCTTCATCGATGAGCTCAACTCAAGCGTCCCTCTACGGCTCATTGCCGATGACCAGCGCGCCGAACCCTACGGCGCCGCCCGCTGGCTGTCCTGTGAGAGCCCTACGCGTGAAGAAATCGCCCGCCAGCAGTGCCTGGCATTCTTGGACGCAACCCGACAGCAATCTCTCGCCCAAGAGGAAGCCAACCTCTGGACCAACGCGTTTTCCACGATCCACTCAGCGGAAGAGTCCGTCAACAATAGCGGAGCGGAAATGCCGGTCGAGCTAACTCGCCCAACTGAAGCCGAGAAGAAGGAAATTTCTCTCCACCAGCCGCGACCGATCCGATTGGCACCAGCCCCACCGTCAAGCGCCTAATCCCACTGGCCCCACCCCAGGACGCTGGTCCAGCCGCTCGTTTCCGGCCGGCCCGCGGCGTGCTGCTGCCTCCAACTAAAAAAGAAGCCCTAACAAACGACGGCCCTGGCTTTCTGATCGCCGTTAGCCATTGAAAATCTCTCGGCGACCACCGTGCGCGATTTTGTCTCGACCCACTCAAGTCGCAAACTCATGCTTGCGGCCAGCCGAGATCAAAGAAAGTTCTCGCCACCACCCGCCACGCTCGATACCGTTGGCACCAGTACAACCTTCAATTGCCTAATCCACCGGCCTGCCATAAGGCGCAAGCGTGGTCAGTCTTCGGCAGGCCAACAGCCCGCCGCACCTAACTCAGAAAAAGCGCTAAGAAACTGACTCCTAGTCTTGCAATAGTGGCGACTCACGGAAGATCTCAAAGCGCCAACCCGGCAGAACTTCGCGTCGCGCTCGACTAAGATCATGAGCCGAGTTGGGGCAAAAAGAAGAGCGGCCGTTTTCACCGGCCGCTCTGCGTCTGACTTGGTTGGTGCTTTACTCGCCCTTTTCCTCCGGCTTGAGCGCCAAGTTCCCGTCGGTGGCTGGCTGAGCTGATTTTTTTGCCGGACGCCGGCGCAAGGGGCTGGGAGTCTCAGCCGCTTCTGCCGTGTAGAGTTCTTCCCTCAGCACGGCTACCTCTGCCGGTGCCTGGATGCCCAATTTCACCCTATCGCGCTCAACTCCGAGCACAACGATAGTAATGTCATTCTCGATAATTATTGACTGGTCAATTTTTCGCGTAAGAATCAGCATTCTGCACGTTGAACACCGTCTGTCTTGCTTTTCAGCCGGTGCCGGCTCCTACTAAGAGTAGTATCGGCAGATGGTACCCGCGTGATTAGCCTGAACCGGCCCTAATTTCCTAACCAGAATTCAACTTGAGTCCGTAGCGTCTCAAGCTTGAACGGTTTCTGCACAACTCCATTTGCGCTGGTCTCTTCTGTAGGTTCGAGTCCTGTAAGTAGAAGAACCGGTACAGCAGCCGTTGACGGCATTGACCGCACCCGGTTCATCACCTCGACACCATTCATACCTGGCAACCCCACGTCCAGAAGGATAAGGTCAGGCGTAGCGTCAACGTCACCAAGACATGCAAGGGCAGCGTCGCCATCGGCGACCGCGGTCACCTCTAGATCAAACGCCTCCAGCCCGGCGCAAATCAGCGCTCTAACCGTGGGCTCGTCATCAACCACAAGCACACGTTTCATGTCGCTCTACCTGCCCTCCGCCGCGGGTGTGTGGCGGGACATTATTCGACGTGCGACTTCATAAGCACCGCTGTCGATGCAATCCTGATAAGTGGTCTGAATCGAGTGGTCTAAAAGTCTCAGCCCCAAGGGGTTCATGTCATGGGAGCGGTCTCGGCGCGTCTGGATCAAGCGCTCCAGCCGGGTCACAAAGGTCGTTCGTATTTCCGTTTCTTTGCCGTCGAGCGGAGATGACATCTCAGAGGGCTGCATCGAAGACTCCTTAGGGGTTCGTGGCGAGCGTCATCCTTTACCACCGCCAGATTGGAGACTGGCGGCTCGATTCGGGCTGACCTCGGTCGGACTTACTCTTCTTCGGGAACGGTGTCGATCGGGACCGTGTCCAAACCAACCAGTCCCTTCCGCAATGCGTAGCGGATTAGATCGGTGCGGTTCTTGGCGTGCAGCTTGGTCATGATATGGGCGCGGTGAGCCTCAACCGTCTTGATGCTGATAAACAACTCCTGCGCGATCTGTTGGTTTGAGGAACCTTCTGCAATCAGCTGCAGGACCTCACTCTCGCGAGAAGTCAGGAGATCGTAGCCAACTCGTCCGGAGTTGCTCTTCATCTGCCACAGGTAGTCAGTGAGGTCTCCCTCACCAATGCTCGAGCTGAAGTATGGATTACCTCGGTTCACCGCTTGGATGCCGAGGACCAGTTCGTCCACTTCAGATTTCTTGACGACATAGCCCGACGCACCGGCCTTAAGGGCGCCCGCGACGTACTCATCCTCTAGATAGCCCGTCAACATCAGTACCTTGGTCTTTGGCAGCCGCCGGCGAATCTGGCGAGTCGCCTCGATGCCATTGAGTCCCGGCATGATCGTATCCATCAGAATCACGTCTGGCTGTAGTTTCTCAGCCAGCTCAACCGCCTCACGGCCGTTGGACGCTTCGCCGACAACCTCAATGTTCGGTTGCGCACCTAGCATGTAGTGCAGTGACTGCCGCAGCACGGCATGATCGTCGACAACCATGATTCGGATAATCTGTGCTTTGTTACGGCTGTCTGAGCGAGACAGAGTCGGGTTAGCGGGGGAGCTGGTCACTCGATTTCTCCTTGTTCTTGGGGTCCGGGCTTCTTTCGAAACAACAAAAGTAGCCGCTTCGCTTTATATCACGTTTCCTGGTCTTCCGGCAAGGCGACGGACGGCGGCCGTGCCCCGCCGGCGGCCACCGCCTTGCCTGTGAGTGAGTTCTGACTCTCGGGTTGAATACCGGGATCGAGGTCGTCGAGCACGGCCGGCTAGTCCCTGACCGCACCGCAATTGCGGCACGAAGCTCGAACAACGCCCGCCTCCGGCTGGCCCAAAAGCCAGTGGTGACGGCATGTAACCTCAGAGTCAGAATTCGCTTTCATCTAACACGGGGAGCATATCGGTTCATGGCATGGCCCCTCCATAGGGGAGAACCCCTATGTTTTGTCCAAACGGCAAGAGCGGCTGGCTCGGGCCCAAGTCTGCCTTCTTAGCCGCCTCGGCTCAGACATAGCGCACGATGAAATCCCTCGGCGACCGGGCCCTCTTCTGACCTCACCTCAACGAAAGCGCGATGGCCAGCCGGACTGCCGCTGAACTGAGTTTTCGGTTACATTCTCAAGGCCGGATCGCGAGTGTCTCAGATCTTTTCAGGAAGCCTCGAAAGGGAACGCCATGCTGAGCCGCCTGCTTCTGGGAATAGTTGCTCTTTCTCTTGCCTGTCTGGCCAGCATGCCCGCTTCCGAAGCAAAAGCCCAAACCCTCACCGTGCAGATTAATATGTTCGGCGATGCCCAAGTCCCGCCGGTGGAAACCACCACTTGGGCTTTGTTCGCTTTCTCTTTGACGACGACCGCAGCGCCGCCATCTACATCGTCGATGTCAAGGGAATCCCCGGCGGCGCCATAATCGGCGCCGACATTCATCGCGGAGCGCCCGGCGAAAACGGACCGGTTGTCTTTCACCTTACAGACGGCAACTTCATCGTCACCTCGGGTGAAATGACCTTCTCGGCCCAGGACCTCGCTGAGATGGAGGCCGGCTCCTGGTACGTTAGCCTCAAGACATTCGACTTCCCGAATGGTGAGCTGCGCGGCCAAATTGTCTTGCCCGCCAACTTTCGCCGAGATAGTGTCGTGAATCCGCCATCCGCGGCTGGGGCAGCGACAATTTCGCCCCCCCCCAACACCGATGGCGCCGGTTTAAAGCCCTGAGCTTAATTTGGAAGCTATTTTCCCCGTAACGAAGCGACCTCAGCATCGCTCAAAGGCCGCACCTCACCCTCCTGGAGACTTCCCAGGAGCAACGAACCTTCACGCACCCTGCGAAGCACCGTAACCCGCACGCCAACCGCCTCAAACATGCGCCGTACTTGGCGTTTGCGCCCTTCGGTGATCGTCATCGTGATCTCGTAAGGCTGGTCAGTGTCGACGCGCTCCAAGTTCACTGGACGGCGCACCGCGCCTTCAATCTCCACGCCGGCCCGCAATTCGTCCAGCAACGAGTCCGGAATCTGCTGATCGAGCGCAATCCAGTATTCCTTTTCAACTTCGTGTTTCGGGTGAGTAAGCCGATGTGCCATGTCTCCATCGTTGGTCAATATCAGCAAACCTGAAGTGTCCAGATCCAGACGGCCGACCGGAAACAAGCCCGGGGCAACAATCTCATCTGGCAGCAGGTCTATGACCGTCTCGCGCCCTCGCTCATCCGATGTCGTGGTCAGGTAGTTCACCGGCTTGTTCAGCATCAGATAAATCTTTGAAGGCGCTCCCACCGCAAGCCGCCCCCCCTCAAGCGATACAACCCCACCCGAATAGGCGCTCGATGGATCCGTCCTCCGCTTACCGCGTACGCTCACTTTGCCCTCGCGGATCGCCGCGAATGCGTGACGCCGAGAGAGGCCGCTTGCATCAATAACAGTCCGCAAGAGAGTAGCCATTAGCTACTAACAACGCTACGAGGCTCAGGGCAAAGAATCAAACTATTGCTATAATTCGGGCAATCCCTAATGCGGGAGCCGGTCACTCTGCCGATAATCCCTTACCTAGGCAACCCGCATTGTGGCTCCGTTTAGCCGGCTTTTCCAAGCGAGAGGGTGTTCAATGACCCAGCGCGAGTCTCATCCCCAGGATGAAGCTAACCAGAGGGCCGCCTTGCTCATTGCCCAGGCACTGGGAGAGCTTCAGCAGACATCTCGCGAACAATCTCCGGAGTTGGCAGCCAGTCTGGCTGTCTCCCAGGATATCGCCGCCCAAATAGAGCGCCAACTCGCGGAAGAGAAAGAGCAGCACACCATCGTGGCCGTTCAGCTGACTACGCTAGCCGGCTCCCTCGATCAGCTTGTAGGCCACCTTCAAGGTCTGTCTCATCTCATGGCTGACTTGCTGGAACGTCTGGCTGAACCCAAGCCCGACCCAGATACCGCCATCACAACCGAGCAGGCATTCCAGGTCGGCGGTGAAGGCGTCTCGCTAATAATTACCGGCGTGGTTGGCTTCCAGGCCTTGATGGAAATTCAAAAGGCTCTAACCGCCCTCGATTCGGTCGCCCACGCCTCTGTAGAACGTTTCCAGGAAGGCGAATCACGCCTCCAGCTCACCTTGCTGGCGCCTGTCACCGCCGCAAGCCTTCTGGAGGCCCTAAACAGCGGCACCGGCCAATCCATCACTCTCGAAGAGTCTCAGCCGGAGCTTGCCCGCCTACACATCAAAATAGTCCCCTCTTCCTAGAGCGACTAGACCATCAGCCTTTCACGACCCCAATTGCCGGCCCTCTAATCAATCCTTGCTGCCCGCGGGCGGGTAGAGCTCGCGCGCCTTTATAATCCCATCCGGGGTCACGCTTGCACCTAAATCACCTGCAGCTCACCAACTTTCGTAACTTTCAAGAAATCGCGCTGGAACTGAACCCGGGACGTCTCCTCTTCCTCGGCGACAACGCCCAGGGCAAGAGCAACCTGCTCGAAGCTGTTCACCTCCTCTCCGCCGGCAAGTCCTCACGGGCAAGCAACGACTCGGAGATGATCGGCCTGCAGTCTGCATCCGACACTCAACCTTTTACCCGAATCAGCGCCGATCTAGAACGGCTCAATGATCACCTGCATCTCGACTTGGTGGTTGTTGGTGGCGGGTCAACCGGCGCGGGGCCAACCCAGCGTGCTGGCAAACGTTTTCGCGTCAAAGGCATTCCTCGCCGGGCGGTAGATTTCGTTGGCCAGCTGCACGCCGTCCTTTTTACCGCCGATGATTTGGACATCATCTCCGGACCACCTGCTCCCCGGCGCCAGTTCCTCGATGCTGCACTGTCGCAGATCGACCGCGCCTACTACACGGCACTGCAGCGCTACTCCCGCGTGATGCAGCAACGCAACGCCAGCCTTCGCCGCATTCGGGAAGGCAGCGCCAGCGTCGACGAGCTGTCGCTCTGGGACGAAACCTTCACTCAAGAGGGCGCCACCATCATCGCCAGCCGCCAGCGGGCGCTGCTCAGCCTCACGGAGACCGCCGCGGCCGCTCACATAGAGCTAGCTGGCGATGCCGCTCAGGAGTCTCTCCAGCTCACTTACCAACCCCAACTGGGCACCGAGTGGAGTCGGCTGCTTGAGCCAGACGCCAACTCGCAAGCCGTGAAGTCCTTGTTTGCCGCCGCACTCAGCGGGCAACGTCGACGCGAAATTGCCGCTGGTGTTTCTCTGGCTGGCCCTCATCGCGACGACTTTGGCATCTCGATTAATGGCGTCTCGGCCGCTTCTTTCGGCTCCAGGGCCCAAATTCGGACAGCGGCTCTCGCCCTGCGTCTCGCCGAGGCACGGCTCGTTATGGCCGGCTCCAACGATCCGCCGGTGTTGCTGCTCGACGACATAGTCTCGGAGTTGGACGAACGCCGCCGTCGATCTGTCCTCGCCAGCCTTTCGGGCTTCGAGCAGGTTTGGTTTACGGCAGCTTCGGGCTCCTGGCTGCCGCCTGATTTCACCGCCGAATGCCGCGTGTTTGATGTTAGCGCCGGCCAAGTCAGAACCGCCTGAACCCACCATCGAATAAAAGCGCCGGGATGTTTGCCGCCTCTGCAAGATCAACTCAGCGCGAAAACAGTTTGGAGCCCTTCCCTCGTGGTACCAGGGCTTGCAGTGCACCCGGGACCACGGAGAACCTCATCGGCGTGTCACCGATGTAATCACCGTCGGCCTGCACAGGAATGTCAGCCGTGCTGATCTCCAGCTCCCGGGCTCGTTGAAACCGCACGCCCTCCGCACCATTCTGGCGCCGCAAGACCAGGCTAACGGCGGTTTTGGCCAGCCAAATAGGATTCCCACCAGAAAACACATAGGTGTCCAGCTGTCCATCGTTCGCCAACGCATCTGCCGTTATGTCTAAAATCCCGCCGTACGAGCGGGTGTTGCCTAACAACAGCCAGTACAGATTGATTTCCTGTGACTGTCCATCGATGCTCAGGCTTACCAAACGGCGACGATAGCGCCTCAACTCTAGCAAGGTCCAAATCAGATAGGCCGTTGTCCCCAGCAGGCGCTTGGGTCGCGGCGGTACGCGGCGCACAACGCTCGCGTCTAGTCCTACGCCACACATGGTGAGAAAGTAACGATCGCCAGCTAAGCCCAGGTCGAAGCTGCGTTCATCACCATCAACAAGAACCTGCAGCGCTTTGGCCGGATTTCTTGCTACGCCGATTTCTTTAGCGAATACATTGCCCGTACCGCCGCGGATCAGTGCGAAGCGGGAGTCGCTGCCCACCAGACCGTTGACCACTTCGTTGACGGTGCCATCTCCACCGCAAGCGAGGACCACGTCAGACCCGCCGGCCGCCGCTTCCCGCGCAAGCTCCATACCATGCGTTGCCGCCTCAGTGGTCTGAAGTTCGATCTCCCAACCCAAAGGCTTGAATTGCTGGGCGGCAACGTCTAACCGCTCGCGGGTAGGCGTGTTTCGGGCAACAGGGTTGTAGACAATGGTGGCGCGCTTCAACAGTTCTTATTATATTGCCTGTCCGCCAGCAGCCCTAGTTCGATGGGTCCGACTCCCGTCATCGCCAGAAGCGCCGCCTTTCCAGGCTAGAATGGAGGCAATGCTCAAACAAGGTATCGCCAAATTCACATCCTTAAGTTCCGCGTTCACTAGAGTCCTCGGCAGCATCCGCGAACATCTCGGTCGGAATTCCTTACGCATCAGAATCGAAGCTTCCAACTATTCTGACCCAAATCTGATCGTTTCTCCTAGACGCGGACGCCGGCCCGCGGCATGAGTCGAGTCGTCATCAGCGGCATCGGAGCCATCACCCCCGTGGGCAACGACGCCCACTCAACTTGGCAAGCCCTTATTGCCGGTCGCTCCGGCATCGGCCATGTCACCCGTTTTGACACTTCCCAGTTCGAGTCTGCTATCGCTGGCGAAGTCAAGGATTTTCGGCCTCAAGAACTCCTTCCAGCCAAGATGTTGAAACACATGGATCGCTACGCTGCTATGGCCTGCGTTGCAACCTTGGAAGCACTTGACGACGCTGGAATTGAGCTTGGCGAAGCCGGGCTGGGTCCGAGCGTCGGCGTCGTCTTCTCAGCTGGCTCCGGCGGCTACAACGTCCTCGATGAACAATGGCATCTCTTTGAAGCCCGCGGCCCGCGGCCCGTCAGCCCGTTCTTCCTCACCAATATTCTTCCCGATGCGGCATCCGGCCAAATCGCAATCCTCACCGGCGCAATGGGACCAAATATGGCTGTAGTTTCGGCCTGCGCAACCGGCACCAGCTCAATCGGCGAGGCCGCCGAAATTATCCGGCGCGGTGATGCGGAAATCATGATCGCCGGCGGGGCAGAGGCACCGCTCACGCCGATTCTCTACGCCGCTTTTAGCGCTCTACGAGCCATCGCTTCCAGCGGCGACGACCCGGCCGAGGCTTCCAAACCCTTTGATCTCCGGCGCGACGGATTCGTTATCGCCGAAGGAGCCGGAGCACTCATTTTGGAGAGCCTGGAGCACGCTCAAACCCGCGGCGCCACCCCATACGCTGAGGTAGTTGGTTACGGCTCCAGCAACGATGCCTTCGATATGGCTGCCTCCGAGGAGTCTGGCCGAGGCCCAATCCTTGCTATCGAAATGGCACTTCGCAAATCCGGAATTGATCCAGCCAAGATTGGCTACGTCAACGCCCATGGCACCGGAACGCCAATGAACGACCGCGTAGAAACCACCGCGCTCAAGAAAATCTTCGGCGACCACGCTTACCATCTCGCGGTCAGCTCCACCAAGTCCATGACCGGCCACATGATGGGCGCTGCCGGCGCCGTTGAGGCCGCGATCAGCGTTCTGGCGCTGCGGCACGAACTTCTGCCGCCAACCATGCACTACCAGGAACCAGACCCCGGCTGCGACCTTGACTATGTGCCCAATCAGGCGCGCGAGTTTCGCAACCTTGAGGCGGTTCTCTCGCCTTCAATCGGCCTCGGCGGCCATAATGCCGCCCTGATTTTCCAGCGCCTCTAGCTACCGGTTCGCCTACGGTCAGCCAGATCTACCGCTGAAGCCTGACGCCCTCTAACGCCTGCCTCTCGTCCAGCCACTGACGTCCGGTTCGGCTAACTCACCGCTTCGACCAAATATCCCAGGGCTAGAAGTGCGCCGAAGTGCAAGTGCAGCCGCGCCGATGCTCGCACTAGCGAGTTTAAGGCCACTGCGTCCGTCTCCTTTAGAGCGCTCAGAGCAAAAAAGGCCGCCGCCGCCGCCAGCCAAATCAGCAGACACTCGACCGGCATAACCCCGGCCGCAATCGCCCCCACCCCAACGCCAAAGGCGCCGAGCACAAGGGAATACAGCATATAATCGGCCATCGGCCGGTCAATTAAGGTGGCGAGCGTCACCTTTTTCCGGTCCCGATCATTCGCGATGTCGCGAAGGTTGTTGGCGTGGAGAATGTTTGCCACCAACAGCCCCACCGGTAAAGACGCGTACAAGGGTCGCATGTCCACCGCTTCTGTCTGGACGAAATAGGCCGCCATCACCATGAGCGGTCCCATCAGCACCATCACGGTGATTTCTCCCAGACCACGCCGCCCATAGCTGATCGGGCCTGCGGTGTAGAAGTAACCTGCCAGGACGCTAACCACTCCAACGGCCAGGATCGGCCAGCCGACGTAGGCAACTATCACCAGACCACAGACTGAGCCCGCAATAAAGCAGGCGATAGCGGCCCGGTAAATTGCCACGGCAGAGATCAGCCCACTTCGGATTGAGCCACCCAGAGTGGCGGTCGGCTGTACGCCATGCCTGAAATCGAAGAAGTCGGTGGCCAAATTTGTTCCGGCGTGAATTAACATGGACCCGGCCAGCGTCAAGGCAAAGAGGCCCGGCCGAAATTCGAACTCCGCCGCCACTGCGGTACCAACCAGGACTGGAATAATCGACGCTGGCAGCGAGAAGGGCCTAATGGCCAGCCACCAGGCACGGCGTTTCGAAATCGATGGCATCTTGGCCCCGGAGCCGCTATTCATCTCGACCGTCACCTCTCAGCCCAAAACTTGATAGGGTCTGGCCCCAAATCAATTAGATTTCTCTGCCAATTTCGCCCGCGCCGGTTTGCGCGGGACCGTCTCGATCCTAAAGATGCAGCCAAAATCAGACAAGACACCGTCGGTCGGAGCTTACGCCGAGGCCCCGCTTGCTTCAGAGCAAATTCCCAACCGGGATTTAACTCGTCACGTACGGAAACTTTGAAGGACGTTGTTATAATCCTTGAGCCGCCGAGAACACCAGGCATCCTCATCCCTTCCGGAGCCATCTAGAGAAATGCCACTCCAAACCTGGGTCGCCAGGTTCGTCGTTGACCACGGCCAAGTCACCGAAGAAGGAGGTTTGCTCCGCGCCTTCTTACGTCGAAGACTGGATGAAGGGGATGTTGACCTCTACATCCTCGCGGAACCAAAGGGCGGCAAGGCTCAGGACCTTGGCAGCCAGGCCGTTGAAAATATCGGCCGGCTATTTTTAGATGACCGGTTTTCGCTCACCGGCGGCCTGCTGCGAGCACTGCATTCAACCCACCAAACCCTTCTAGATTGGAACCGCCGCAGCGTTCCCGGTGACCAGGTTAGCTCCGGCATTACTGCCGCATTGGTCAGCGGCACAACTGTTTTCCTTTGCCAGGCAGGGCCGGGCTTAGCGTTCGTTAAGCGGGCCGGAAGCCTCGATCAACTTCAGGTCGAGCCGGCTGCGCTCGTTCCGATCGGCGAGCCAGAGTTTGAGCCCGACTTGCGGCGCTTTGAACTCCAGCCTGGCGAGTTGATTCTCGTTGCGTCCGAATCGCTTCTTTCAATAGTTGACCTGGAATTGTTGGAAAATCTTTTCAGCCGGGGCACCGATGCTGCCCTGCCAGAACTCTACTTATTGACCCGGGATCTGCCCAGCTTTCAACTGTTTGTTGTCACCTGTCGCGAAACCAATCTCGCCGCTCCCGAACCCTTCCCCTCGGACGGGGAAACACCGCAACTCGAGCCCGAATCGCCCCCAAGTCCCGCATATCCCAAACCCCCGGCTCCAGGCAACACTCCACCTCCCACCCCGGAAGATCGAACGCTCACGTCTCCACCTGATCGAGCTGCGGAGACGTCTGGCGACCCTACACTGCCGCTGGATATTTCCCGCACCGTTGTCCGCTTACGCGGCGAACAATCGCTGGGCCACGCAAGATACCCCCGAAGCACGGGCCCTTCCCGAGCCCTATCCTTTGGCCTTTTCCATCCGCCCCTTCTTGTCATCCTTGGAATCCTAGCTCTGATTCTGATTCTCGGCGTACTCACCGTCCCAGATTTGATCAGAGAAAGTCGTGGCGAGAGGGTCAACGACCTCCTTCAGCAAGCTCAAATTCAGCTCAACGCCGCCATCGTAGAGACCGATACCGCCCGTCAACGCCAGTACCTGGATGAAGCAAGCAGCCTCGCGGCTGAAGCCTTGCGCATCGAGCCTGAAAACCAAATTGCCGCCGGCCTGCGAGCGCAGGCGACCTCCAGACTTGAAACAATGAACGCCGTGTTTGACCTCGGACCACTCACCACCATCATTACCCTCAGCGGGCAGATTACTGGCGAAGTCTCAATCGAGCGATTCACCATCGCCGGCGACACCGCCTACTTGCTCGACTCCAAAGGGCGCGTCATCGCCATCAGCCTAGCCTCACAGTCACCAATCGCCATCCTCTATCAGCAGGGTGAGACCTATGGCGAAATTCCAGCCCAGACGCCAATCTTCATCGCCTGGGATGGCGGCGAGGACGATGGCCGCCTTCTCATCCTCGACTCTGAGCGAAAGCTCTTTGCCTCGCGTCCCGGTTCACCGCCCGAGCCCGTGCCGCTGCGCCGAACCAATACCTGGACCTCCGTCGCCGCAATGACCACGTTTGACGGCAACCTCTACGTCCTGGACCCGCTGGGCAACCAAGTTCATCGCTATTTCCCCGCGTCTAGTGGGTTCGACAGTGAGCCGGGGCCGGCGCTTTCTGGCCAGCCTGACCTGGAAGACGCGGTGGGATTAGCTGTTAACGGTGACATATTCATCCTCAGACGCGACGGCCAAATTCTTCATTTCCAGGCTGGAGTTGACCTTGGCTTTAGCCTTGCTGGCATCGATCGACCCCTCAAAGGTCCTGCTGGCATCAGCGTCGTCCCCGCTTCCGCGGAGGTCTACATCACTGACGCTGGCAATAAGCGCATCGTTGTTGCCACCCTAGACGGAGTTTTTCGCCGGCAACTCGTGAGCACGGACTTCACAGATCTCCGAGCAATTGCCGTGGACTCTAGCGGCACTCAGCTCTACGTCATCGCTGGTGACGCAATCCTCACCACAGCGATAGTTCGCTAACTTGCCTCACGCCCGAACTTGGAAACCTCAAGCAAAATGCGGCTGCGGCAGACGCCGCTAGTTAACGGCTAACTCCCAGGCACGTAGACTCGTCTTTTTCGCCACAGCACTAGATTCTTTCCCACGCTTGATCCAACAATGGCAGCAATGCTTGCGCTCGGTATCGAGACATCCTGCGACGAAACTGCGGTAGGCGTAGTGGTTGACGGCAGACGCTTGCTAGCCAATGTCGTTGCTTCCCAAGCGGAGATTCATGCTCGATACGGCGGCATCGTCCCTGAAGTCGCCTCCCGCCACCACATAGAGGCAATGCTTCCCGTGGTGCGCGCCGCCCTTTCTGAGGCCCGTTGTCAACCTTCCGATCTTGACCTGCTAGCGGTTACAGCTGGACCAGGCTTGGCTGGCTCTCTGCTGGTCGGCTTGAACACGGCCAAAGCGCTTGCTTTTGCCTGGTCCAAGCCTCTCCTTGCCGTCAACCACCTTGAAGGTCACCTCTACGCCAACTGGCTCGTGGAGGACGCCAAGCCGGAATTGCCCGCCGTTGTCCTCATCGTCTCCGGCGGCCATAGCGAGATTATCCTGGCCGAAGACCATGGCCGCTACCAGCTACTCGGCCGCACCCGTGATGACGCTGCCGGGGAGGCCTTCGACAAGGCGGCTCGAGTTCTTGGCCTCGGCTTCCCTGGCGGTCCAGCCATCGAACAAGAGGCGCGAAAGGCAAAGGCAAAGCCACCACGCCTGCCACGAGCTTGGCTCGGCCAAACCAACGACTTCAGCTTTAGTGGGCTCAAGACTGCGGTCAGACGAATCGCCGACGAGGGCACAAACGGAGTTGCCGAAATCGCCGCCGGTTTTCAGACAGCAGTAGTCGACGTGCTTACCAAGAAGGTCGTTCGCGCCGCCGGCCAAACCGGGGCAAAGAGCATCCTCATCTCCGGCGGCGTCGCTGCCAACGGGCCGCTCAGAGCTTCAATCAAAGATGCGGCTCCCATACCAGTTTGGGTTCCGCCACCAGTGCTCTGCACCGACAACGGCGCCATGATCGCCGCGGCTGCCCATTTCCGGGCAGAGAGCGGTGCAGCTGGACTTGACCTCGACGTGCGCGCCTCATGGCCGATTGCCTAGGTTCCGGGCGATGCTAGGAACTAGAGCAGGAGTAGCGGGAGCGAAACTATTCACGCCTGCCAGCTTAAGAATTTCACTCAAGACAATGGACAGCGACCACAGCCGCCGCGCCGGCACCAGTTACCATCCAACGCCAATAAACCCTGCTGCTGGAGTGCTGTCTGAACCCGCCGTCGTCCATCAGGCCTCCGCAAGTTCCGCTCCAAGGTCGCGGTTTTGCCATAGGCCGGCGCCGGGCGCAGTTGATGAACAAAGCTCTCCACTTGCTGCCTCAGCTCCGGCTTAGTCGCCGCCACGTAAGGCAAGATCACGTTGAGCACCAGCTCAGAAGCCCTCTGACGCCCAAGTAGAGCCATCTCATGCTCAGTATCCATCACCTGCCAGCGCGAAACCAACTCCGAGACCGAAGCGGCTTCAGCCGCACTGGCGAGCGCGAACGCCGGCAGGTCAGCGTCAGCTCGCTGCCAGAGACGCGCTAGCGCCGCCAGACGGCGGCGCGGATCGTTTGCCGGCCGCGACCCGGGCCTCATCACCGGATTCATTGCTGGCCCCACGCCATCGCCTTGCCGAGGCGTCGCCAACCCGGCCACTGCCATCAGTATCGGCTCAACCGCATCCGCGGCGGCCAAACTTCGCAAACGGTCGGCTGGCAAAACCAAGCCCAACCGCCGCCACGCAGAACGGTCCCCGCCATAACCAAGTCCATCCAAAAACGCTTGCCAGAAGGCGGCCTCCTCGCCGAGCTCGGAGATCGAATCAAGCAAGCGTCCTTTTTTAAGAGCAAAGCGCGCTTCGCCTTCGGCAGAAAGCACTGCGTCGATGCCCTCCTCGCCAAGGCCCTGCGCCGCTCTGGTACAGGGCTCGCGCCAGATCGTCGCGTTTTCTAGCCAGTCACTCATCTCCTCGGAACGCATCGCTAACCAGGACTCAAAGCCAGCAACCGGGGCCCACGCACCGTTACTGAGACGCGTGTCAGCCTCGTCATCAGCCCAAACCACCACATGCAGGACAACACGGTTGTAGGCTGGATCCTTGTCATGTCCGTGGACGCGGAATGAACTGGCATGCAGGTGCAGCTCCACATCGCCACGTCGCTCCTCGCCGTCAAAAGCGATCACAGCGTCACGGAAGTCTGGCCCTGCGCCGCCACCAGGCCGGCCCGGGAGAATTACCCGCGGTGAGCGCCCGTCAGAAAGCCTCAGGGCGAGCGGCGCAAAGCTCTGTCCAGCCCAGATCTTCGCCAGATCAGCTTCCCTAATCCCGCCTTTGGCCGACCAGACTTGGTCCGAGCCTAAGGACGCCTTAGTTGCGCCGCCGGCCACGGCGTCTTGCTCTCACTTCCTCGTCCGGCAGACCGGGGCCGGTTTCGGCGGGCTCAGGCGTGGCCTGGTACTCAAAACCAGCCTTCTCGGCTACTAGGCTCAGCAAACGTTCAGATAAGCCACGCGGCCGATAGAGGCCGGTTTCCCACTCACTGATTGTCTGCTGGCGCGCGCCCATCTCCTCGGCCAATTCTTGCTGAGTTAGATTTAGGTGCTCGCGCAATCCGCGTACTCCTTTAGCATCCCAAACAGCTTTACGCTTTGCCATGCCCACATCCTACACGGATCCGTGTAAACAAGCCAATATTTCCTCTCGCCGGTTCCTTGCAATTCAAATCCGGTCTCAAAATAAGAGCGCAATCAGTTTTCTTGGCGGACGGTGCTTGCGAAACAGTGCTTGCCGGGCACTAGCCGTCCGGCCAATCGTAGCTCGAAGCCAGACCCAACTGAGGCAGAGCTTTTCCTCGATCGGACACTTGCGCCTACCTAATGGCCGCCCTACACTACCTCCATTAGCACTCGCTTCAGTCGAGTGCTAAACTACGACAAAACCTGAATTTTAACCCCACGAGGAGGTCAGAATGGCTTCGAAATTAATCCCCCTTGCAGACAAGCTAGTCCTCAGGCCGATAGTCCAGGAAGAAGTCCTGTCTAGCGGAATCGTCATACCGGACACCGCCAAGGAAAAACCCAACCAGGGCGAAATCATCGCTGTCGGCCCCGGCCGCCGCGATGACGGCGGCAAAGTGATCGCCCCTGAAGTCGCCATCGGCGACCGCGTTCTCTACGCCAAGTACACCGGCCAGGAGATCAAAGTCGAAAATGAAGAACTGATTGTCCTTGCGGAGAAAGACATTCTCTGCAAGGTCGAAGTCTAATCCCGCCCGCGTTAGGAGCGTCCAATGGCAAAACAGATCGTTTTTGATGAAGAGGCGCGTCGCTCGCTGATGTCGGGTGTGGACGTGTTGACGGACGCCCTCCGGGTCACCCTGGGTCCGCGCGGCCGCAAGGTGATTCTCGACAAAAAGTTCGGCACACCTGCCGTGGTCGATGACGGTGTATCCATCGCCAAGGAGATCGAACTCATCGATCCCTTTGAGAACATGGGCGCCCAACTCGCCAAGGAAATCTCCTCCAAGACCAATGACATTGCCGGCGACGGTACAACGACCGCCACCGTGCTCGGCGCCGCCATCGTTCGCGAAGGCCTCAAGAATGTTGCCGCCGGTGCCAACCCGATGGCTCTCAAGAAAGGAATTGAGAAAGGTGTAGCCGCCACGCTCGACGCTCTCCGTGAGATGGCCGCACCGGTCACCGGCAAGGAGCAAATAGCCCAGGTCGCTACCATTTCCGCCGACGATACCGAGATCGGCGAGATAATCGCCGACATCATGGAAAAAGTCGGCAAGGACGGCGTCATAACCGTGGAAGAGTCCCGTGGCATAACCATGGACACGGAATTTGTCGATGGCATGTCTTTCGACCGCGGCTACAGCTCGCCCTACTTCGTTACCAACACCGAGCGCATGGAGTCCGTACTTGAGGATCCCTACATCCTCATCACCGACAAGCGCATCTCAGCCGTCAACGATATTCTGCCGGTGATGGAAAAGGTCCTTCAGGTGACGAAAAACTTCGTCATTATTTCTGATGACCTCGATGGTGAAGCGCAAGCAGTCCTAGTTGTCAATAAGCTGCGCGGCACTGTCAACGCGCTCGCTATCAAGGCGCCAAGCTTCGGCGACCGCCGTCAGCAAACCCTTGAGGACATAGCGATTCTCACCGGTGGCACTTTCCTCACCGAGGAGACCGGCCGCAAGCTGGAAGGTGCCCAAATCGCTGATCTCGGCCGCGCCCGCCGCGTCGTTTCCAGCAAGGACGCCACAACGATCATTGAGGGCCATGGTGCCGATGAAGCAATCCAGGCCCGCATGAGGCAGATCAAGGCCCAGGCCGACGAAACCGCCTCCGATTTCGACCGTGAGAAGCTCCAAGAGCGCCTAGCCAAACTCTCTGGCGGCGTCGCCGTCCTAAAGGTTGGAGCACCAACCGAAGTCGAACTCAAAGAAAAGAAGTTGCGGGTTGAGGACGCACTTTCTGCCACAAGGGCCGCGGTTGAAGAAGGCATCATCCCCGGTGGTGGCATCGCCCTGATTCGCTGCCAGGCCACTCTTGACGCTGTGGCCGAGGAGGTCGAGGGTGACGAACGCACCGGAGTCCTCTTGCTCAAGCGCGCCTTTGAGGAGCCCTTGACCCAAATCGCCGATAACGCCGGTGTCGAAGGAACCGTTGTCGTCGACGCCATAAAGAAGAACAACGACCCCGACTTTGGCTATGATGCCATGTATGACGTCTACGGCAACATGATCGAGCGCGGTGTCATTGACCCGGTTAAAGTCACCCGATCCGCCCTCGAAAACGCTGCCTCCATTGCCACCATGGTCCTAACCACGGAATCACTGATTACCGACATTCCGGAAGCTCCAGGCGGCCTGCCTGCGGGAGCCGGCATGGAGGGTATGGACGGCGGCATGGGTGGTATGGGCATGTAGCCCTCGGGCACTACCCAGAAGCATTTGCATTCAAGAGAGGCCGGGCTTAAAGCCCGGCCTCTCTTCTTCAGTTCTCTTTAGCACGGCGTCACCAACCTCAGTATTCTCCGGTAGCCTCCAGGCCGATAGGAGAGCCTTCCTCGGCAAAACCGAGGTTTTTGGGTTCAAGGGCCGGCAGCCCAACCTAACACATAAGCTCACTCGTCAGAAAGGCCAGAACCCACCGGATTCCGGCGCTTATACAGTCAGGCGCCGATAGAGGGTCGGCAGACGCGACGGCAACAAAGAGATGTCACCCAAAACTTCGTAGGCTATATCGCCACACATCGCGCCAAGGTAGTCGTGCCCTTCCTTATCTACCGTCAGAGCAAAAGGCGTGATCCCAAGGTTTTTGGCCTCAATCAGAGCCTTATGGGTGTCATGGATGGCGTAGTCTTTCTCGGTGCGGTCGCGCCCGTAGCCATGATCCTGCGGGCGCCCGTCTGACACCAGGAACAAGATCTTTGCCTTGGCGTTAGCCTCCTCCAACTTGGCTGCGGTGTGGCGAATGGCCGGGCCCATCCTCGTGGAACGGATCGGCATTACTTTATCGATCCGGCGTCGCACATCGTCGCCAAAGAACTCATCGAAGTCCTTGATTACAAAATACTCAACGTTGTCGCGGCCATAGCCGGAGAAACCGTAAATACCGTAGCGATCGCCAATAACCTCGAGCGCGTGAGTCAGAAGAACCATGCTTTTGCGCTCCAGGTCGATAATCCGCTTCGGCGGCTCACCGTTCTGGCTCCGCTCTTGGGCAACAGACTGGTAGTAGCGCTTCTGATCTCCAGTCGCATCCTTCGAATTCCCGTCCGTCGCATCACCATTCCGCTTCGGACGGTGCTTCTCTATTTCCTCATCGGTCGACGCTGACATGTCGAGCAGGAATGCGACCGCGACGTCGCGCTCGATCTTGTTGCGGCGCCAGTAGATCTTCGGCACGTCCCCGTGACCGGCCTTTTTCTGGACCATAAATTCGATAGCAGCGTCTATATCGATGTCCTCGCCATCCTCGAGTCTCTTTATCTTGCGGAAGTTATCCGGTTTGAGCAGCTCAAACTGGCGTTGAGTCTCGGAAACCAGGCCAGCATACTGGTGCAGCGTCTCCTCGTAGAACTCCTCGGAACCCTGTTCGAGCACGCGTTCGCGTACCGTGCACCAGCGTGGCTTGTAGTCATAGGCTCGGAAATCCCACTCATCATAGTAGAAGAGCTTAACCTCGGGGCTGGGTGCTGGTGCCTCGGGCTCCGGTTCTTCACCTTCGTCAGCATCGTCATCGGGCAGTTGTTGGCCCGCTTCACGCTCTAGATTCTCAAGGAAAGCACTAATCGTGGCCGAGATTTGCTCGGCGTCTTCTTCCATGTCAACTTCAACGCTTTTTTCCAGGAGTTCCTTGATCTGCTCCTCGGTCAAGGCTGAGAGGTCTTCCTCCGTCTGCTCATCCGTCTGCTGCATCCGCATCCGCATCAGCAGCTGCACCATCTCTGGCTTGAAATCGCCGCGGAAATCAACCTGATCAGGGCTTTCGTAAGGCATTTCCTCACCATCGGGCAAGTCGCCCAAGCCATCACTCACGTCAACCCCGTCGCTGCCTTCCTCCTGCATTTGCTCGAGCATTTCCTGCGATATATCGCTCCACTCCATATCTTGAAGCGCCTCAGGTGGCAGGTTCGGAATCTTTTCGGCCATCTCGTAGAGAGTCAGTGCGCTTTCGGCGGCATCTTCCACCGTCGTGCCCTCTTGGCGCAATTCAAACAGCGTCGTGATAGCGCTGGCCAGAATTGGTTCTAACGGCTTGGGAAAGCTGATCGTCGACTCGCCATCAAGGCTGACTCGAACCAGGTTCTCGATAAACGCCTGCCGCAGGGGCAGAGTGCGCTGGCTCGGCCTTCGCCCCAGCTCAATCGCCTGGACCAGCCCGGCGGCGCGGCGGACGCCTGGATACTCTTTGCCGATCCGCTGGTCAATCCGTAGGTCTTCGGTCACTGTGAAAAGATCCGATGCCATCTGCCTTTCATCGAATAGGTCAAAGAAATGTTCCATATCCGTAACCCAGCGTCGTTTGGATAGCAGTCCATCGGCGCGCCGTTGGCGCTCGACCAGGTGGCGGCGGCGGGGCAATCTGCCCCCTGCCCGCCGGTAGCTGAAATCAAAGCTGCCAAACTCTAAGTGAGCCGTCTGGTGAGTTGCGTAAATCTTGAAGACGGAGAAGTTATCCGGCTTGTTCTCGAATTCCTCAATGTGCTCTGGCAGGAAGATTGAGGTGCCTTCTGTGGAAGGGCCACGCTCACTGACCCAGCCAATGCCCTTCTCTTCCAACGCATTGACCGGTTGCACGCTGACGTTGATACCAGTGAGGGCTTTGCTATAGAGACGCAAAAGCTCGCTCACCGTGGCCAACACCACCCGAGCTGAGAGATTCGACACCATCTGCTCAGCTTTGGCAGATTCTAGCCGGAAATACGCCTCGCCACCCTCCTGGGTCTGGCGCAAGATCTCCAAACCAGCGCCGTGCCAAGCTTTGAGATCATCGGCGCGAAGCCGATCCACCAATGACGGCACCGACTTAATAAATGACATAGCTGCAATCGGCGATAATCCCACCAGACCGCCTGCAAGATCTATCGTCCGGCCGTGCTCAGCCTCATCAATCTCCTTGAACGCGTGCGTACCTTCAGCAAACAGATTGTAGGCTTGGCGCCCGAGACGCTGGGCAACCCGTGCACAAAGGTCGAGGTAATGCGCGCGCTCCGCCGGATCTATGCTGGTCAGTAATTCCGGGCCACGCTGAAAGTAAAGACTGGCCTCTGGCCAGGCACTCTCTGAAATTGCCCCGGCGAAATCCAGAAAAGCCAGACGCTCCGCCTGATTTAGCGTTGAGGCCAGGCTTGGCGATGCCTCAAGGCAGGCCGCGGCAAGATCAGCCGAACGGTCAGAGATTGACTCAATCACCCGCACTAGGCGGCCCATCTCAGGAATCGTCAGTTCCTTCAACAGATTCGGGCTGAGATTTAGGAATTCACTCGCCAAAGAAATCGATTTCCAGGTCGCCTTATAAAGACGGTCGCCGAGAAACGCCCACTCGCGGACCTGACCGCCAGTCAACATCGGCAATACCTCCGGGCTGGCGCGGAAATATGCGCAGGCGATCGCCGAAGCATGCTCGGCAAGCTCGCGGCCGGTCGCGACCCATTGGCGAAAACTAGCCTCGTCCAGGCTAAGCAGAATCGGCGCCGCCAGCCGGTAGTAATCGGCGCTGGGCTCCCATGAGCGCAAAGAATGCGCCGACAATTGAAAACCTTCCTCAAGCCAGAGCTCTACCTGCTGATCAGAAAGCTCTGCCGGCAGGCTGGCAACTGACTCTCGGAAAGCCTGCAATAAGGATGGTGGCAGCTTTCCAAGACGGGCTTCTGCCTCCTGGAGTTGTGATTCGCTCAGTGGCATAGCCTATCCCGATTCATTTCCGATTAGTTTCAGTACCAAACCGCGGCGCGGAGAGAGCAGCAACAGTCGCTATTCTAGCGATGCCGACTCCTGATAGCGAGCCACGGCGGCGGCCTGCGCTGGGGGATTAGCTTTCTTCAACTTCGATGCGAATGATCTTGTCGCCCTGGCGCACAGCCTGAACCGCTTCCATTCCTCCGGTGACACGGCCGAATACCGAGTGCCGGTTGTCGAGATGTGGTTGCGCCGCCAGGGTGATAAAGAACTGGCTGCCGTTTGTCCCCGGTCCGGAGTTGGCCATCGACAGCATTCCGGGGCCCTCGTGCCGCCATTTCGGGCTAAATTCATCCTTAAAAGTGTAGCCTGGTCCGCCAGTGCCATCACCACGTGGGTCACCGCCCTGAATCATGAACGGAGGGCTGGAGATCACTCGATGGAAGGCAAGGCCGTCGTAATAGCCCACACAACTCAGATAGACAAAGTTGTTCACCGTGTCCGGCGCGTCCTTTGCCGCCAATTCTATGGTGACGTTGCCGTGCTCCGTCTCCAGGGTGACAACATAGTTCTTCTCTGGATCGATCACGCGCTCTGGCGGCGAGCCAAAGTCGCGCTTGCCGCTGCGCTCAAGGTCAGCGATCGTTGTCATAGTTCTCCTTTGGTATCTGGTTTTTTGCCTTACCGCTACAGACGTCGGCAGCAGGCATCCGTTTCAGTCTAAGACAACGCCGCCACCGGGCGCTAACCGCCAGCCACTTTCAGCCCGACGGCCAGAAGGTGGCTGATTCTCACTTCTCTTCGATGCTGATGCTGACGACAATGTCACCGCCGCGTATCGATCGGACCACGTCCATCCCGCCGCTGACAAACCCGAACACGGAGTGCCGGTCATTGAGGTGCGGCGTGGCGGAGAGCGTAATGAAAAACTGACTGCCATTCGTGTCAGGGCCGCTATTGGCCATTGATAACACGCCGGCGTCGTTGTGACGCAGTTCCGGGTTGAACTCATCTGCAAAGGCGTATCCGGGCCCACCCGTACCATCTCCGCGAGGATCGCCGCCCTGGATCACGAAATCGGGTACGAAGCGGTGAAACGTGAGGCCGTCATAGTAGCCAACGCAACTCAGGAAAACAAAGTTGTTCACCGTGTTCGGTGCTCCGCCGGGCGCCAATTCGATTCTAATTTCGCCCTTTTCTGTCGTCAGTACCGCCGTATAGCTTTTGGTTACGTCGATCACCCGTTCCGGAGCAAAAGCAAATTGCTGCTGGCCATTCCGGTCGATCTCACTGATCGCGCTGCCGGCGGGGCCACAGCTTCCGACTGGGCTAGTATCAGCGGCCACTGTCGGCTGAGCTGCCGGGACTTGCGTCGACGTGCTTGATGCGGCCGTGAACGAATCTTCACCACCATCACCACCGCAACTCATCGCCACCGCTGCCAATGCCAGCAGCATTAGTATCCCAATCAGGCTCCGGCGCAGAAAAAGAGCCACCTTATTCAAAGATCGAACTAACGACCTCTTCTAGAGTCCGCTGCACGTCGAGGTCGTCGGTCAATGCCCATACCAGCGACGACTGGCAAGCAACCCGCGGCGCGATACCCTTACGAATGAGCCGGCCCGTATAAATCAGTAGCCGAGTGCTCACTCCCTCAGCGAGGCCGTGCTCACGCAGGTTTCGCACCTTTTCGCCCAGCTTGGCCAGCTCGCCTGCTATTTCCTCAGATATCTCCGCCTCGTGGGCAATAATTTCCGTCTCTTGGCTCCGCGGCGGGTAGTCGAACTCGATCGCAATAAAGCGCTGCCTCGTGCTGTGCTTGAGGTCCTTGAGAGCGCTTTGGTAGCCGGGGTTGTAGGAGATCACCAGCAGGAAGCCATCGGCGGCTTCCAGCACTTGACCGCGCTTTTCAATTGGCAGAAGTCGCCGGTGGTCGGTCAACGGGTGAATCAGGACCGTCGTGTCCTTCCGCGCTTCCACCACTTCATCCAAGTAACAGATCGCACCGGCCTTCACCGCCCGGGTCAAGGGTCCGTCAATCCAGCGCGTGCTTTCGCCCTCAAGTAGGTAGCGGCCAACCAAGTCGCTGGCCGTCAGGTCCTCGTGACACGCCACGGTTACCAGTGGCAAGGCTTCTTCCGGTGAACCTGCTGATTGGTCGCCATTCTCTCGCGGAGGCGGCGTCAGCGGCCGGCCCAGCTGCCAGGCCATATATTCGATGAATCGGGTTTTGCCACATCCTGTCGGTCCCTTGAGCAGCACGGGAATGTGTTCCTCAAACGCTGATGTGAACGTCTCAATCTCGCCACCGATCGGCAGGTAGTACGGCTTTACATGCGGGCGGTACTCTTCGGCGGCATACTCGCGGTAGCCCGATTCCTCGTCTTTGAAATTGAACTTCTCGTTAATGGCTGTCCTCCCCTCGTCCAGGCAGCCCGCCTTGGCATCAGTCAGCGTTTCTGGCCACAGTACACGTACTGAAGTAATTCTACGCGACCGGCAGACTCAACCAAAGGGCCTCGATTCGGGCACTCAGTGTTTCCAGATCGCCGTCATTTTCAATTATCAGATCAGCAGCTTGCTCCCCGGCTGTCAGGTCACCGCGGGCGGCGATGCGAGCGGCGACCTCAGCATCCGAGCCTCCGCGGGCTCGCAATCGCTCGGCCATCACTTCAGCTGAAACACGAACGAACCAAACCTGGTCTACCAGGCTCCGCCAGCCGGCCTCAATCAGCAAAGGCGCTTCTAGCACGAATACATCTGCCGATGCCGCCTCAGCCTCGCGTTCGAGCCTCTCAACTCGTTCTCGGGTCAGAGGCCAGACAATTTCGGTCAACTGCTCCAGCCACTTCTTTTCCTGAAAAACCAGCGCCCCGAGAATGTTTCTGTCCACACCACCGTCCGCCCCCAAAATCTCACTGCCGAACGCGGCCAGGATTGCGTCGTAGCCGGGTCCACCCGGCAAGTAAGTCTCGTGCGCCACCCGGTCCGCGTCCACGACGATCGCCCCATGGGCGGCAAGCAAGCGCCCAACTTCGCTCTTGCCGGCTGCAATGCCTCCAGTCAGTCCAATTCTGAGCACAGAGCCCTCGATCCGTTTCGTTGATTTAGCGTGGTGCAAAGAGAGAGGCCGTCCGTCGACAGCCTCTCCAGGTAGACAAACAGCGCTAGAAAATGCTAGTCACCGGCGAACTTCAACCCGGTCTCCCTAAGATTGGCGCCGCCGGCATTTGATTTCAGGATCAAGCCGCACGGCACCCTCGCGCACAAAGGTATGCCTGACTGTACAGCGCAACAGGTCTCCCAAAGGTTAACCGAAGAGCCAGGCTCTGGTAACACACTTTTCAAGGAATCAAAGCAGAATCAAGAGAAAGGAAACGGCCCTCCCGAGATGGGAGGGCCGTTTCTTTTGCTATACCGATCCCGGTAAACCGGGAAACGTTTTCGCTACTAGCGGAGACCAGCGTCTCCTGTGCTCGGATGGGTAATCCCGCCACCCGTTGATGGGGCGATGATTTCCGGCGCTGGCGCCGCCTCTGAGCAGGTCACTGTTACCTGGGTGCTGAACGGAGGTCCGTAAACCGCGCCTTCCGGACCACCTGCACTGATGTGGCCACCAGTTGTCACCAAGACTTCGTAGTTGCCCACGTGGGTGTCACTGGTAATCAGGAACACTTCAGCGGTACCCGCGAAGGTCTCAACAACAGTGCTGGACAGCGGGGTCACAAGACCGAGAGCGCCCGCAACCGCGCCTGTGCCACCGAGCACGCGGCCAAAGTTAGTAATAACTTCAACGCGGGTGTGGTCGGAGACGTTCTGGCCGATCGCGTCAACCACCGTGATGATGATCGTGGCCTTCTCACCACAAATCAGACCATCTTCGGGGCTGGCAACAACCGTCAGGCCGTTAGCAACCGGCGGGCCAATAACGGTAACTACGGTCGAAATAACGATGTCAGAACCGCTCTTTTCGACGATCGCCGTTACTGTAGCCGGACCAGGGGTGGCCGTCATCGGGTCCGAGCAGTCAAGCAAAGCGCTGGCAGTCGTCTCGTCGGCGGCTGAGTCGTAAGTAGAATCGTCGTTGATCGAGTCCTTGCCGCTGTTGGCGGAAAAGCCACAGTTGTCAGTCAGGAAGAGAACTTCGTCGCCGGGAAAGGCGGCTGCGCCGTTGGAGTCTAGGATCACAACTTCGATCAAGCTCTCGTCCGTGTTATTAACCTGAGGGATAATTTCGACGGTGCTCGGTGTTGCCGAAATCGTCGCGGACGCCGCGTTGCCACGGCAGTCGTACTCACGTGACAACGTGTCCTCATCGTCCATTTCATTCGTAAATGAGATGTCGAAGGTGCCAAGGTTGTCGCATACGACAACTACGAGAACATAGAGGTCGATATCACTATCACAATCGACCAACTCCCTGTTGGTCGTACCAGCAGCGTCAACGTCAACGCCGACATCTGCGAGATCCTCCAGCAGTGAATCCGCCGCCGCTCCACCACACAGGATAACCGGGCTCACAGCGTTAATTTCCTGGGTCGGTCCGACCGGCACAAGACCACTGGAGCTATTATTTTCGAGGACGGCAATGATGTCGGCGCTGCCGGTCTCACTGTTTACCTCAACCGTGTAGAGATCGCTACTTACAACAGTGGACCAACAATCCCGGCCGCCGGGACAATCGTTTGAATGTCATTGTGAGACGCACTAGCGCCACCGACTACTCCCAACAACATCAGGAAAGCGGCTACTACAGCCACTGGCATGAATGCCTTCTTAATAAAATTCAAGGTTGCGTTTCCTCCTTGCTCATGCAAGCCAATTTTTGTGGGCCTTGGGCCCGTTTGTTTTCTTTATCTGCTCTCGGTCCCGGGTGTCCTTCAGGGGCTTTGCCCTCCGCGTCGCCCTCGGCCGAGAATCGCTGCTGCGACGCCGAGAACTGGGCCTTCTGCTGACCCTCCGGGTGTCTCTGGTGTCTCCTCCCTCCACGGCAAAATAGGACTGCCTGAGATTATCGCAAATACTTACGACCGGCTCTCGCTCTGCTAGGATGGCGGAGAACAATCCCCGCGACCAACCTCCCAAGGACCCCCGCCTTGACCTCGGAACCCCCCGTGCCTCCGGATGATAAGCCCAACCCGCCACCGGATCAGCGCCAGCCTGATTTGCCGTCCCAGCCTTCGAGAAACCTGCCATCACCGCCGCCATCCGCCACCCATGAATTTGACAGCCCGGCGCAAGAACCGGCTTTGATTCGTAACCCCTACGTTCTGGCCGGACTCGCGGTCACAATATCGATCATTCTGGCGATCCTGGTTGTAATAATCTTCGGCGGCGGTGGCGGCGACATCAGCAACGGGACGGTGACAAACGAACCACTTGCCCCAAGCCCGGGCCGCGGTCTGGCAGCCCAGTCGATCGCCATCGCCACCGTACGTGAGGGGCCTGGCTCTGCCTACGTCGAAATCGGCTTGCTTCGCAACGGCCAAGACGTCGAAGTCGTCGGCCGCAACACTGATGGGTCCTGGTTTCAGATCTTCTATCCCTATCAGTCGCAGCTGCGCGGCTGGGTCCCTTCATCCGCACTCGGTGTCCCGGACACCAGCCTCGCTTCAATCCCGATCGCCGCGGTGACCCCAATCCCGCGGCCTACCGTGATTCAACCGACCTTCGCCCCGGATCCGACTGAAACCGTGGTACCCACACCAACCGTCACCGGCACTGACGTGCCTGGACCAGACCTCGCCATCGGCGTCCTCAACAACAACTGTCAGGCCGGAGTCCCTTTAGTGGTAACAATTGAAAATGTTGGCGAGGTTCCGGTAATCAACCGCCAGGTACGGATCACGGTTTCCACCATCAGCGGGCCCCAGGGCCTCTCGGACATCCTGATCCCATCCTTGAACCCGGGCGAAATCGTCAACATTCCGACTAATCAGCTCGTCGCACCGCCAAGGACCACTGCACAAATCGATCTGCTCGGCACACCATTTGACATAAATCCGGCAAACAACACCGTCGACTGTGTGGGTCTCGTGGAGCCAACCCACACCCCAGAGATCGAGCCTGGAGGTTAGCCACGCCGCAATGTTAGGCAGATCAGCATGAGCACCACCGCCGAGCAACTCGGCAACGGCCTCGCAAGCGGACGTACCAGCCTGCTGGACGCAATCGCCGGCGTCACCGAAGAACAATTCAAACGACGTCCAGAGCCAGGTCCTCCGGAGCCAAGTCCTCAGGATCATCAAACCGGCTGGTCAATCGCCGAAATACTCGCCCACCTGCTGGCGTCCGAACGCCTGCGGGCGGAGCGCATCCGGCTAGCCCTTGAAGAAGACGGGCGCCTAATCACACCTTCAGACCCCGATGCCCACTCTCAGCAAGCCAGGTCCGGCCGCTCTGCCCCGGTTCCACAGTTAATACACGGTATGGTCGCGGTGCGCCGCGAAGTCGAGGGTCTTCTGGCCCAGGCCAGCAGCATCGAAGGCGGCTTAGAAAGAACCATCACCCATCCAGTTCATGGCAGCCAGAGTGTTGCCTGGATGCTGGCCGAAAAAATCATCGCGCATGAGGCCGAACATCTGATGCAGATTGAAGCGCTCAAAACTATTGCCGTTCCGGGGCCGCCCCAACCTGAATCTTGACTGGGGGGGGATCTAGCCGCCATAACACCCAGTTTTTCGGCTGGCCCCGCCCGGGTCCGTTTACTACCAATAAATAGAAACCCAATAGCAAAAAATCAGGCAGAAGGGCGTATGGTAGGACCATGGCCGAGCGATTAATCAGCACCCTCAAACCGCGATGAGTTCGGTCGATGAGGTTAAAGCGCGTTCAGACATTGTTGAGGTGATTGGGGGCTACGTGAGCCTGCAAAAGGCTGGCCGCTACTTCAAGGCCCCTTGCCCGTTTCATAACGAAAAAACGCCTTCATTCGTCGTTTATCCAGAGCGTCAGAGCTGGCACTGCTTCGGCGCCTGCGGTACAGGCGGCGATGTCATCTCCTTTGTCTCGCGCAAGGAAAACCTTGATTTTGTCTCGGCCCTTCGCTTGCTGGCTGACCGGGCCGGCGTCGAAATCCAAAGCAGCGGCCAAAGCCGCGAAAAGATTAAAACTCTGCACGACGCCAACGACGCCGCGGCCCTCTACTTTCACGGCCTCCTCCAAAACGCAACGGCAGCGAGAGCCTATATAGATGGAAGGGGCCTCGACAGCCGGGCAGTGAACGACTTTCAGATTGGTTTCGCCCCGTCAGGCTGGGATGGCCTCAAAAACCACCTGTCAGGCCGTGGTTATGCCGAATCCCAGCTTGTGGAGTCCGGCTTATTGATCGAGGGCGACCACAGGACCTATGACCGCTTTCGTCACCGGCTCATGTTCCCAATCCGTGATCAGCGCGGCAGAGTTGCAGGATTCGGCGGCCGCATCCTGCCAAATCAGGACGATCAGCCCCCTGACGAAGGCCCCAAGTACATGAACACACCTCAAACGCCGATTTTTGATAAGGGCAGCATTCTCTACGGGCTCGATCGGGCTAAAGAATCTATCCGTAACGCCGGCACGACCGTGATTGTTGAAGGATATATGGACGTAATCGCCGCCCACCAACACGGCTTTGGCAACGTCGTAGCCTCAATGGGAACGGCGCTAACCGATCGTCAAGCCACGACGATCCAGCGCCTGGGGGATCGCATAATCCTGGCCATGGACGCCGATGAGGCCGGCAGCGCCGCCACCCTGCGCGGCGTACAAGTGGTCGCCGCAACATCCGCAACATCAGCGACGGCCGGAACCCAAGCCAAACGGGCACCGCTAGACCTGCGAGTTTTGGCGCTACCAGTGGGCAAGGATCCCGACGAGTTGATCCGCGCTGACCCTAAAGCCTGGGTGGCAGCCGTTGACTCGGCTCGGCCGGTTATCGATCATCTGCTAGCGGTCGTGGGGGAAGGCCTGGATCTGTCACAGCCGCGTGATCGCTCTCAGTTGGTCACCGAAGTCCTGCCAGTGATCACCGAGGTAACCGATCCGGTCTTGCAGGCCCACTACCTGCAGAGGCTCAGCCGTCTGGCGCGAACCGGCGAAGATGCTCTCCGAAGGCAGTTTCCCCGACCGGCGCGCCCAGCTCAGCGCCGTGCCTCCGCCATTCAGCCCGAAGACACCGCTAAAACTCCTGGCCAACCTGGGCGACAGCTAAGCGCCCCGCGAGAGGAATTTTGCCTTGCACTCCTCTTCCAGGTGCCCGAAATCGCAAACCTAACCGCGGACCTTACCGACTTCAATGAAGATTTGTTCAGCCTAAGCGAGAACCGCGAGCTGTTCCGCCGTTGGCAAAAAGGAGAGCCACCCACCGAGGAAACCGACCAAGACGACCCTTGGGTTCTAGAGCAGTACACGAAGGTTTTGGCAACACGAATCCCAGTGCGTGAAACAAGTCAAGCCGAGGAGGCGTTCTTAGATTGTGTGGCCCGCCTCCGAACGGCTAGAATGAAGTTTGCCAAGGAGGCCAGCGCCATGGCTCTTGCCGAAGGAGAAGCAGGAGCACAGTCAGGGCAAGTTGCATCGATCGCCCGGGCAAGGCTAGAAACAGGCGAAAGCAAGGAAGCAGATTTGGACATCCAGACCGACACTTTGGCGTCACAGCTCCTTCAAGACATGGAAGCCGGCCTGCGCTTCCACGGCCAGGTGACCGAAGGCTCATTCCTAGACTCAGCCAAACCAGACTCAAACCAAGATACTGATTAACCGATCGTTCAACCGCTCTGCCGTGGCCCATTCCTCGGCAAAACGGAAAAGGTGGCAAGTATGACCAACAGCCTTCAAAGCGGCACTTCCGGGGAGATGCTGGTCACAAGCGAGCCAGCCGCGGCTGATGATTCTCTCCGTCGCGTGGCCGATCTAATTGAGAACCGCACCAGCGGCATCGGCACCGACATCTGGTCGGAACCGGACATCAAGCAATCGTCTGACGCCGAGGAAGAGCGTGCCGCTGCCAAGGCTGTGCCACTCGAGGAGCAGGAAGGCATCGATGACCCGGTCCGCATGTATTTGCGTGAGATCGGCAAGGTCTTTCTGCTTTCTGCCGCCGACGAAAAGCGCCTGGCCCGCCAAATGGAAGAAGGCCAGCACATCGAGGCGATCGAAGACTCCTGGAGCGCCGAGAACGGCTCCCAGCCCAGGCTTACTGAAATCGCCCTCATGTTGTTTGAGCAACTCGACCACTTGAAGCCCACCCTGGACTTGGCCGTCAAGCACTTGAATCTTCGACGAAAGATGCCAATTGCCGAGCGCCTCGGCGACCCGGCGCTTCGCGCCTTGATCGACGCCGAGATGGATTTGGAATTCATGGAGGCAGTTGCCAAAGGGCGTGACATTGAGCCTGAGGATGCAGCCAGGTCTATTGTCCGCCTGTCCATAGTCACCCACATTTTGGACCCGGACCTCGTCCTCGGCATGGTCGCCGCCACCAATGAGGAAGTTCTCCTTCCGCCCCGTTTCGAGGTTAAGGACGCTTTGGCCGTCTGTGACTCGGCGCTCCGGGATCACTTCCGGCGGATCAAGCTTGAGGGTCTCGCCGCCGAGAAGCGGCTGACCGAGGCAAACCTTCGCCTTGTCGTTTCGGTCGCCAAAAAGTACATCGGCCGCGGAATGTCGCTGCTGGACCTGATTCAGGAAGGCAACATCGGCCTGATTCGCGCCGTTGAAAAGTTCGACTACCGCAAGGGCTACAAATTCAGTACCTACGCCACCTGGTGGATCCGCCAGGCGATTACCCGGGCCATCGCCGACCAGGCGCGCACAATCCGCATCCCCGTCCACATGGTTGAGACAATCAACAAGCTCGTCCGCGTCAGCCGCCGCCTTGTACAGGAGTACGGCCGTGAGCCCAGCAGCGAGGAAATTGGCCGCGGCATGGAGATAGCGCCGGAAAAGGTGCGAGAGATCATGAAGGTCTCCCAGGAGCCGGTTTCGCTGGAGACGCCGATCGGCGAGGAGGAGGACTCCCACCTCGGCGATTTCATTGAAGATCCGGTGGCATTGGCCCCAGCCGACGCCGCCGCTCACCAGCTGCTCAAGGAGCAGGTGACCGATGTCCTCTCCAGCCTGGCGCCGCGCGAGCGTAAGGTCCTGGAACTGCGCTTCGGACTCGAGGACGGCCGCAGTCGTACGTTGGAAGAGGTCGGGCGGGAGTTTCACGTTACCCGAGAACGCATTCGCCAAATCGAAGCCAAAGCACTACGCAAGCTTCGCCATCCCTCTCGTTCCAGGAAACTTCGGGACTACCTAGAGTAGAATTCTCTGGCGCACCTGATTCGTCTGTGAACCCAACCGGCGGCCTTAATGGCCGCCGGTTTTTCTGACTGGTTTGGGCACCGCTTGAAGCTCTAAGCTTTTGACGCCTAGACTAGTTGCCACCCCCTCCGCGCCGAAGTGGCGGAATAGGCAGACGCGACGGTCTCAAAAACCGTTGAGGCTAACACCTCGTGTGGGTTCGAGTCCCACCTTCGGCACCAAATTCGTATCTAAACGCGTACTCATGCCCCTTATTATAACCCATCGCTTCCGAGCCCTGCTACCAATTTGCTACCACGAGCTTCCCTCAAGCAGCGCGTCGAATTTGGCAGCCGCTTGCTCATTTAGCTCAAGGCCTGGGATCAAATGGCTATAAATATCTGCGGTCACCTGGTAGCTGGCGTGGCCTAGACGCTCCTGAACGACCTTCATCGGCACGCCTGCCGCGAGTAGTAGAGATGCGTTGGTGTGGCGCAGGTCGTGAAACCGGGCTTTGGTACCTAATTGGCGGCGGATTTTCTGCCATGCGTTCGATGCCTGATAGACCGTCAGCGGCGAGCCGTCCGATCTGGCGAAGATGTAAGCCTTGTCGTCATACGCCGGTCCCATCTGCACCTTCTCTTGCATCTGGCTGTATCGGTGCTGCCGGAGAAGTTCAACCGCGGCAGCTGACAAAAGCAGAGCCCGTTCGCCTGCTTTGCTCTTCGAAGATGGGATCGAGATTAAGGAGCGGACGAAATCGACGTGATTCCATTGGAGCCGCAGGAGCTCGCCCTGACGCATGCCGCTGTAGATAGCAAACCGGAGTAAGGCCCCATAGACATTGTCAGGCGCAGTGGTCAGGACTTCTTGGACCTGGTCGATACTCATGATTATGGGGTTGTATGCACCCGGTCGCGGGCTCGTCGCTCGTTCCGCCGGATTGTCCGGGCGAAGTTCCCACCGAACCGCGTGCTTTAGGGCTTCCGTGAGCGCTCGGTGGCAATTCAGGATGGTCTTTTCGGATAGGCCCTTTTCTCTCATCGTAGAGTAGACAGCCTGCACCTGGAGGGGCCGCAGCTTTGAGAGTTTCACTTTGCCTATCCGGGGGTAAACGTGATTCTTCAGGAGCGCTTCGTAGCCGAGCCTGGTCGCCGGCTTTAATTGCTTCGCATATTCCTGAAGCCATCGTTGTAAAAACTGACTGACCGTGGCGCTATGTGGGCTCATGTCCACACCGGCATTGCGCTTAGAAAGTGCCTCGGTGCGTTCCGCTGACGCCTCAGCCTGGGTGTCGAATCCACCGCGCCAAAGTTGCTTGGTGCGTCCGGTCGTGTCTGTAAACGTTATCTTGTATGACCACTTCTCGCCGCGCTTAAAGACGCCAGGAACACGGTTGCGGTTCGGCATAGGGTTACCTCTTCGCCACAATCCGGCGAGGTTTGGGCGTCCGCATGATACGCCGGCGGCGCGAGGCCTTGGAAGGGCCCACAGGTGGCAACTCGCCACCCGAGCGTTGAAACAGCCAGAGAAGCAGAGGCCAATACGGGATGCGGATGGAGTTTCCAATTCGGGTATGAGGAATGCGGTCGGGGTCGCCGGCGTCGATATGGCAAAGGGATCGGATCGTTGACTGCGAGAGTTTGACGTACTCCGCGGCTTCTTTCACCGTGAGGATCGCATCCGGTGCGTAAGAAGGCGCTTCGCGGGTCGTCATGTGCCGAGCTCCCGGGCCCAGGCCGGCGCTCCGTCTCTGATGCGCGTTAGTGCGCCGTCGGCAATCTCGCCCAGGGCATCCCCCATCGAGCAATCACAGGAGCCCAAGGTTTCGCTCGCGTGCAGGTCAGAGCTCTCGACTATCCCCTCCAGCGCCTTCAAAGCAACGGCGAGCTTTTGGATGTCGTCTAGGTGGATTTCTTCTGCCGCCAACGACTTCTCGTGGTAATCCGCAGCGATCTCTCTTTGCTCGTCCTGCTCTGACCGGGTCTGTAGCTCGTTCAGGTAGGGCAGCAACGAAACGGCTTCCATGTGGCGTTTGCCATCTGGCCCTACTACACACCCGCTTTCTGCAACCCACGACTGCTCCGCACTGACGTCGGGCTGCTGCTGCGGGTACAGGATTAAGTCACTCTCTACTGCATCGTCTTCGGCCTCGTTCCATCCCCTTATCCGGTAAGCGCCACATGGGCCACATAAGTCCATCAGAAACTCACGCCCTCCCGCGCTGATTGCGGCGATTGGCAACCACTCGTGCTCGCAGGCCGCAGCGGGCTCAAGCACCGCACTGCTCCGCCGTGGTCCACGGGCTGAAACTGCGTCCTGCTCGCTCCCAGATATGTCTTGCTGCTCGGGTTGCCCACTCTGCATCGAACGGTCTCCATTCGTTCCACACTCGGACGAAATACGCGCCCCAGCCTTCCCATCCTCGATCTGGCCCTCGGTGGATTTGCCAGAGTCCGTGATCGTCGGTGCTGCTGCTGGCGCCGACGTCGCCTCCTGACTCTCGCCAGACGATGCAGGCCGCGGTACCTCGTGCTTCAGCCGGGAAATGCTCGTCAATAAGCCGCCTAACAGATTCCGGCAGCGGGTAAGGTTCTCCACCTTGATCGACAGCATCGACTCCAAGCCCTTCACCTCGGCTTGCAACCAGTTCAACTCCAGCTCGGTATCGCTCAAACTCGTCATAGTCACTTCTCGCTTCGCTCAGCGCCGACGTGATGGCCAGGACCAGCCCGACCAGCAACGCCAGCAAGCTACTCACCCGGCTCTAGCCCTTCGCCTCGTCTCGCTGTCGGAAAAGATCTGTTCCCCCTAGTCGGTAAAAGATTTCTTAGGTTCGGAAACCCCCCTAAAGGGGTTTCCGTCCAAAAAGATTTATTAAAAGATTTCATAGATCTTTTAGCCCCCAATGCCCTAAATTAGGGTCCATTTGGCCTCATTACCCCTTCCTTGTCCGCCGCCTCCAGAAGCGAAAACCGAGGGGTTGCCATTCAGCTGCCTGACGACCTTGCCTCGGTCTATACCTGTCACTTCAACCATCTCCTTGACGGTCGAGTCCGGGTTTGCCCGAAGGTGGGCGACGAGCTGTGTGAGTGGCGAAAGTTTCCCTTGTAACTCCACGCTCACCTTCGTTGGGTCGATCTGTCGTATCCACGTTGAAGCCAGTGGTCTTACTGAGGGTGCTCCCTGTGCCTCGTCGTCCGTGAATACCATTTGGAAAGCCAACGGCTGAAAGCGCCTAACGTTGTTTGCCTTGGTGCAGCGCAGTAGGACATCCCGGACGTAATGACCGGACTTGTCCATCATTGATTCCGGGCTGGCCTGAAAGTTGACTGTCATACAGGCCTCAGTACGCCAAAGCTGCGAGCCAAAAGGGAAGGCGTCGTTGCCCAGCTTGGTCTCGTGGGCGATGACCAGCGCCGGCGTGTTTAACCAGGAGACGGAGTTAAAGAACGCGCCCACTGGTTCTGGGGCATTTGCGTCGCCACCAGTTGCAGGTAGGGCGCTATCGATGATCACACCGTCGGCGCCGCCAGAGGATGCGATCTTCGCCTTGAGTTGGTCAGCGATGTCTACGAAAAGACGACCTCGAGGATCGAAGCGGCGCAGGTTCGGCGGCACCTCGTAGTTGAGGCCGTTGACGATTCGACTAACCCGAATACTGAATTCGTCAAAGTCATCCTCGTAGTCGACGTAGACCAGCCCTCGGCTGAGCGTCTTTCCACGCAAGCCGGCAAGGTTGCCGCCATAGCACAACGCCACCGCGCCGCCAATCGCCATCTGGCCCTTACCAGTCTCGCCCTGCCCATACCAGATTGTTGGGCGCTTACTTGCGGGCCAAAGTGGCTGGATAAGGTAGTTAGGCGTCACCTTGTCCACGTAGGAGGCCTCTTCAAGGTCGCCTGCTTGGGCTGTGAACTGGTTAACCCGGTGCGCTGCCATCTGGATGATCTGAGTCCAGGGAAGATCCAGCGTCTTGCCTGGATCGAAGTAGGACTGCAGTTGGCGCCGAAACGTCTCCATTGACGAATTGGAGCGCCACTCCAGGTTCGCGGGACTAAATCCAGTCTGTGGTAACGCGATGGAGCGCCGGTCAGTATCTTTATCTGCTGGCGTCCAGTCCACCCCGACATGGCTATCGAGCTTGCGTCTCTGTAGGAAGAGCCTTGTGACGTGAAAGATGAAGACGATGTTGCCGGAGTTCACTGCCACGTCGCAGGCGTCCGGCTCGCCATCAATTGGCCACAGTTGGGTGCGTGCCTCCTCTCCCTTTGCCGCGGCCTCGATCTCGCTCATCGACCAGCACGATCCTTTACTGAGTACCAGTCGATGTCTGCCTCGATGTCTGCCTCATTGATGAATTTTCTGGCCCGGTCCCTTGTCGCGGCCTCCCGAAAACGAACAAAAATGGCGTCGACCGCGCTCTCAGTGACAGCAAATGGGGACTCATAGTTGTTGGCTCGGGCGGCGGCTATCTCCGCGTCCTGGAGCCTGTAAGCCGTTACGATGGCCTCGAGTAACCTGCAGGCGTACTCTTCTACGGCCATCCATGGGACCCAGAGATCATCAAGAAACGCGTCCCAGGACTCGACGCTTGCTTTGTCTGGATCTGCCGCCGCTAGTGCCGCTGCGAACCACTCCTGATTAGCCTCAGAGTCGTAGCCACCACGGGCAAGGCGCCCCGCCAGGGCGAAGAAAACAACTCGAATTTCGCCAGTGCAAGACCTCATGCAGTCGGCGGGTAGGGTCTCAAGGCTGAGTTGAAGGAGCCTCTTGTCGGTTAAGCAGCGCCCGGTGAGAACGCTTTCGGCGCCGGCGAGGTCAATATCCGTGAAAGAGAAGCTGTGGGCGTTGTCGCTCACTGCCCGCCTCCGGGTAGGTCGAGCCAAACGCCTGACGGCAAGATCACAAGCCAGCGGGTCTCCGGGGGGCGACCCTTAATTCGCCATGCCACGCCGTAGGGCCGGTCATCGCTGGCAGCGTTGGTCGCCGCCTGAGCCACTGCGGCCTCGATAAGCGAGAGGTTGGCTTTGGCGACGGCTTTGACTTCCCAATACATGCCGTCCGGTCCTTCAACGTCGGCACCGTTGAGGCGGCCGATGTTGCGACCGCCGATCAGCTTTGCCCACTCGCTCTGGGCAGCGTTGCCGTCTCGGCGCGACTTCTTGCCACGCTTCTGTTGGGCCGAAGGCATAACAGCGGTCGTCACGAGTGAAGCCTTGTTAGCGCTTCACGCTGCTCTTGGCTCTGCCATACCTGCCAGATCGCCACAGGAGAGTTGACGCGGACACTAGGGCCCTGCAAGCGGCAAAACCCTGTATCAGTCCACACCTGCAGCGCCGGGTGCTGTTCGCTGTTGCGGTCGGTTGCCGTTACGTCCGCCGGGTCGCAACACTCGCCGTCCTGACGGTGCAAGTCAAACGCACCGAGGCCGTGAAAATGGCAACCGCAGGAAGCACAGTGGTTCGTGCAGAATGGGCGGGTGAGGGTCATGGCGTGTCCTCAAACTGCCCTGCAAGTAGGCGCCTCTTGTACCATTCCGGTAACCCAGCACTGGCGCCGCGCAGTATTTTGTCTTTAGCCCACTTGTAGAGGGCGTTCTTTATCTCGTCCTCGCACTCTTTTTCGGTGTCCTCTTTGACAGCCGACATCAGCTTGCCGATGTCCCGCACGTCGTCCTCGATCTGCCCTGCTTCGCGCAGATGCTGGACTGACTTTTCCCACCTGGCTTCTGTTCTAAGGCTCAGGATTAGGGACTGCACCACGTCGGCGCCTTGCGGGTTGGACTTCTTCCACTCTCTTTCGTGAATCTCTTTGAAACGCTCCGAGACGAACTTGCCCATGAGGCGCTTTTTATCTTGGCCAAACATGGTGAAGCTCTTAATGACGACTCCCTCCACCGTGGTTCCGCCGAGTAGTGAGTCATTCTTGAGGAGCGCGAGTAGTTCGTCAGCGCCGCCAGTCCATATGCCTTCGAAGAAACTCGGGGTGACATCGAAACCCAGCCTGTCAGCCTCGATTGCAACGTCCTCGTAGTCCAAGGGTGATTCTTCGGCGGCGTCCACATCGAACAGAACTAGGTGGTTCCGTGGGATACGGTCGTATTTCAAGGAGTTGTGCTTAGGTTTGGAAAGGAATTCCGCTCGGTAGGTGTATCCGTCAACCAAACCGAGAGCTACAGCCTGAACGCTTTCGACCGCTGCTTTGAACATCCGCTCGGGTGCGTCCGTGACTAGTTGCGCTCCTTTAGACCGCACACGTAGCTCGCCGTCGAAAACACCAAAACTGAACTGTGATCCGTCCACCTTTTCCTGAATGATCACTGGCTCGGTGAACAAGCCATCCACGGCATGGTGGCCGAGGTTATAAATGGACGGGTATGAATGCCAACTGTCAGGCAAGGCGGGGACTCCTTTCCTTCAACGTTCTTTGTTTACTTCGTCGATGCTTGGCCCCGAGTTGTCGAGCCCTCGGGGCCAAGCAGCGACGCCCCGGCAGACGAGGGGGCGCCAAGCCGGGGCGGTTACGCCTATGGTGTTGCCGCGGCCTTCTCCTTCAACTCGTCCAACACGGCTTGAGCCGCTGGTCCATCCATTTCCATGAGCGTGTCGATGTCGCCGCCAACGTGATCGGTGACGATTGAGCGGTTGAGACCGGCCTTGTTAACCTCTCGCCAGAAGACATCTGAGTCCCACGAGCCGTCAGCCTTGATAACCGAGACCTCTTTAGGGGCGCTGCCACCATTGCCCCTGCTGCCCTTGGGCATAGGCACGATCTTGTCTACGCGGCTAAACGTGCCGCCGCCCTCTTTCTCTGAAGCCTTGTTGATCACAACTGCCTGGGCTTGTTTGCCGATGAGGCAGTCGGTATCGAAGTCATCACCCAAAACCGGCGTGCAGCCGAACGCCTCAGCCCACTCCCACAACTTGCTGGAAGGTGTGAGTTTGAAGTTGGCAATCGCGTCAAGCCGGACCGGGTTCTCGTTGTTGTCAAGCTCAGAGGCAATCTCAAGGTCTAAGCGGATCACGTGCCCGTCTCCGAACTTCGAGTTGTCCAGCTTGTCCTCTTTCGCATCGAAGCAGGTCACCGCGTAGATGCCCGGCTCGATCTTGACTCCCTCGCCCTCGGTCGCTTTTAGTACTGGCATTTCCTTTTCCTTTTCTCTGGCGCTGTGGCCCATTACTTCCCGGCGCTGTGGCCGTTAGCCGCGTTGTATTACTTGCAGGGCCAAAGTCTCCGGTCGCGGAGATGCGTATCTCTCGACGCCACTCACCTGTATTCCCTGGGCTTTTACTGATGCCGCATCGACCCTCAGGCAACCCGTCTTGAGCAAGCGCTCAAAGAGCACCGGGTCCTTTTCGTGGATGCTGATCAGGTCGTATTCAGGCGGTCCGCGCTTGGTCTGCATGAACGCCTCGATGCCGTGCTCGCCATCAGTGAGACGCTGATCGGGGTGGAGCCGGAACCACTCTTTGAGCCGGTCGCTCCATTCTTTGATTGAGGTCTCGAAACCGGTTTTGACGTTGCGGGTCTCTACAAAAGGCTTGAGAAGCGCCTCTAGTTCCTCGGCCTCTGCTGCCTCACCGCGCTCGACGTCGGCGCCGAGCTCTGCTAGTTCGTTGGTCATAGCGGTTCCTCCAGAAAGGCGTCGATACGCTCCTTCATAACCTCGATGTGCTTAAGCGGCACGGAGACGCTTAGGTCTTCGTGGCCGCGGGCAATCTCAACCTCAACCCCAAGCCGCTTGGAAACGTAAGTCAGCCAGGACTCGGCTCGCGCTAGTCGGAGCTGGACCTCGTCATAGCTCAACTCCTGCAAGGCTCGATAGCGCTGCTTGCAAGCCACAACAGACGCGGATTCGGTGGCCGCTGTGGTCATAGCGAGGCCTCAATCGCAAGGACTACCAGGAGGGCGCCTGCGACCACGGCCACGATGCTGGCTACGAGGATCATGACCTTACCTTCAAGGCATAGGGTTGTGATAAACTGACCCTTGAAAGGAGGCGCTTATGGCTGTAATCAAGATCAGGGGTTTCCGATGCGAGAGATGCAATTGGCAATGGGCACCAAGATACGTTGACTCTCCCGAGCCAACGCTTTGCCCAAAGTGCAAGTCGCCGTACTGGAACCGGCCCAAAAAGGCGTCCAAAACCAAATAGAGCAAAGCGGGGGTGGTGACCGCCACGACAGCAATCAAGTCGGCCACTCACCCCAGGAAGGAAGAAACATGACAGGAAGTAGCCTCGAGAAACTTCTTCAGGTTTACCGTGACGTAGAGAAGGTTGCTGAGCGGTTAGATTTTGGCCAATTGAGACGTGCCGCCCGAGATGCACAGACGAAACTGCCGCAGTCGCTGAAGGAGTCACCGTCCGAAGAGTCAGTTCTGCTCCTAAGAGACCAGAGAGCAGACGAATTGGCGGCTCGTGTGAATCGGCTTGAGGAGGAGCATGAATGGCTGATTCAACAACTCGGAATCGAGGGCATTGAGCCGCCTGAGGACGAGAGTAGCGATTAGCTGTCACTGTTAAGGGTCTCCAGGATGTCTTGGAGTTGCCGGCTGAGGTGAGCTCGCTCTTTACTGGTCATTTCATTGCTGTGAATGCGGCGCCGAGCCTGATCGAAGGTAGTGACGACTACTCTCATTCCCTTAAGAATCTCTTCCACCTCGGGGAGACGTTTAAGGAACTGACTTTCAACCTCACTCATGAGGAGCTCCAGGTCCGGCGGCGCGCTCACGCCAGCACCTCGGTTTCAAAGCACTCGACGATCAACCGGAGCGCCTCGTTGTCGCCGATGGGCCGGTGGTCGTGCCAGTACTCGTACTCGTCGCCAGCCAGCAGGTGAGCCACGCGTATGCCGGGGCCGTCGTCCAGACCAATCCAGGCGTCGTGGTAGACGCTGTCTTTGGCCTCTTGCTGAGCGGTCGCCAGAACGTCCTCTGCCGCCTTCTGGGTGTTAACTAGTCTTTGCATCTGTGGTATCCTCACAAAAGAACTTCATGGTCGTGGTTCGTTTGAGGCCCCCTAAACCGGGGCCTTTTGCATTTCTAGTCGCTCAACCACCTCGCCTTCTTTTGTGGTAATCTCGGCCTCCCCGTGGTCGTGAAGGTCACGCTCTAGGTGCCTGTTGTTGCGATCGATGGCGGAAACTGCGTAGTGGGTTCATGCCTCAACCTCCTGAGCATGTAGGGGCCAGCAGAGGCCGCGTCATGGCTTGACTTGCTCCCGCTCAGGGGACGAAACTGCAAGTTCCCCGCTAACCCCGTCGAACAGCTCGTCCTCAGGACGACCGAGGATGCGTGCCACCGTACGCCTGAAACGGGGACGTATAGGTTGGCGCCCAGAAACGAGCTCTTCCAGGTAGCTCCCCTCGTATGGGATCAGCCTGGTGAGCTGGGCTACGGTGTACTCCTCAAAGAGAGGTGCTCCAGGCTTTGAGTGCTTCAAGTCCAACCCCTAGCGTCAGAAGTTCTGTTGTTTCTAGGGGTAAGTTACAACGCAAAGCGGGGGAAGTCAACACCTTTAGGGCCGAATATCAGAAGATGTGGAACATGGGTCAATCGCTGTTGGCTGAATGGATTGAGAGCCAGATCGGACGGGATGGCCGCTTCCGCAGCGCAAGGCAGTGGTCAATTGCGGCAGGGCTAAATCAGAACGCGGTGACAATGGTCATGGAGCGCGGGCGCGGCGACCCCGAGACGTTAATCAAGATCGGTACGCCCGCAGGCAAGACGCCCCGCGAGATGTTCGAGTTGGCTGGTTGGCTGGAGGAGGAGGGCGCTACGGGTGATCTGACAGGGGCAGAGGCGGAGCTTCTGGACCTCTTTCGGCGGACTGAGCCAGCCCTTCAGCGAGTAGCGCTCGCTGGGCTGCGAGCAAGTGTCGAGCCGCCCCGAGGTGACTGATCACAGTTCCCTCGTCCACGGGCAGTACCTCATCCGGTAGATCAATCGTGAGCTTAGCCATTAGCGCCCCCGCCAGCTAATAGTCCACCCGGGTCCTGTCAGATTAGAACAATTGTCCTAGTATCTCACGAGTAGAGGTGAAGTCAAGGAGACGCCGGCATATGGATGAAGAAGGATTAGGGCGAGTCGGCCAAGGAAATCACCGAGCGAGTGGAACCGAGAGAGACGCACCGAACCTTTGCTCGATCCGTACATGCGAAGGGCCGAGGCATGGCGTTCTCGTTGCAACGGGGGTAGGCATTGAGTAAGCAGGAAGTGACGAGACAGGGAAACTTGGCTGGCTCGCAAGTAGTGGCGCTACTAGGATTCGCGGGCATCTTTGCAGGCTCGTTCCTGCCCTGGGTTCGCGCGGGAATCTTTGAGACGACTGGCGTGGATGGGGATGGTGTCTATACGGCAGCGCTCGCGGTTGCTGGCGCGCTTTGCATGTTCGCCGCCCGAACCCAGGGATGGGCATGGCTAGCGGTTCTGGCGGCTGGAGCAGCGGGACTAATTTCGCTATTGGTCTTAAACGATCCGGTGGTCTATGCAGAAAGAATTTCTGGCGGCTTCGTGGACCGTGGCCCGTTCGTCACTGCATCCGGGCTCGTATTGACGTTGGCTTCAAGCGCTATAGCCTTGATTGCGTCTTTTGCTCACGTGTCCACCTTCCAACTTGCTGGCACCGGCGATGGCTGACGAAGCTCCGGTCTGCCCGGTCCGCGGACGGCAGCTGAGCATCGATCGCGGCTACAAGCGGCGAAGGACCCTACTACGTCTGCTACCGAGCGCTTTCTTCAGAGGATGGCGGCAATGAAATCAACGCGCTCAGAAATGAAATCAACGCGCTCAGAACGGAGCTAAGCAACCGGATCTTCGAAGTTTCCAGTGGTAATGCCTTTGTGACTTTTCAGGCCTCGCGCCAATTTGCGGTCTGTTTCGATTCGGCTTACCTGCAATTCGTGTCTGATCTTCAAGGAGGTCTTTCCCAGGACAGGGCTCTCGAATTCTTCGAAGCTGCAGAGCTCAAATGTGCAACTGATTCTCAGGAATTCATGATCGCCGAGTTGAACAAATAGGACCCTAGCTCACACCTAACTAGAGCACATGGCGGCCCGACTTCCAAGACGGCGACACCAGCGACACCCCCTTTGACAGCGTGCAGATCGTCGGCGTCGTGCTTTTGATGAGCCGTGACGTAAGGGGTTAGCGGGGCCACCGGAGTTGTTGCAGCAGCCAGCACCAACTCTCACGTATTGGTGAGGTGTCAAGGAGGTGGTTGCGCGGTGGCGTAGATGGGCAATACGATTTAGGCTGACGGTTGGGGTCAGAGGTGCCCAGTCCTCAGGTTATTCGGAGAATGCACAGAGATGACCAACAAGCTCTATGGCGATGAGGATCTCGATCTCCACTACCCGCAAGGAGTAGCCTTCCTCTACAATCACCGCGACGACATACAAGCCACGTACTCACCGGCACAAAGCGAGTGGAGGTGAGGCCAAAGGAGCCGAAGTCGTGACGAATGGCGCAATTCCCGACCGCCTCATGCGACCTATTTACAGCTTTGCAGAGGCAGACTATCTGGCTGGGGCTACTAAAGGAACGACGGGTCGCTGGATAAAGGGCTACCACTACATGCGGGAGGGTCGGCGCATAAATCAGCCGCCCGTTACCCCGCGACCAGCGACCGTGACATCTGCCTCATTCCTCGACCTACTGGAGGTCGTTGTGATAGGGCGCTTTAAGAGGGCTGGTTTCTCTCTTGGTGCCGTTCGCTTAATCGTTACTGAGTGCCAGGAACTGCTCTCACTCCCACGGCCATTGGTACAGTTGAGATTTAAGAGTGATGGCCGGGAAGTGTTCATCGACCGGGGCGACACCTTGTTGGGGCTTGGCAGGCGAAAGCGGCATAGCGCATGGAATGAAGTTCTAGGGCCATTCCTCGAAGAAGTTGACTATTCCGAGGGATGGGCGGACCGATGGTGGCCGCTGGGCCAATCTCACGCAATATTGATTGACCCTGACTACGGATTTGGGCAACCAGTCATCGAAGGTTCGGGGGTACGGACTGAGATCATCATGGAAAGAGTAAGGGCAGGCGATCTTCCCGATGAAATAGCAGAGGACTTCAACGTTCGACCCCTAGAGGTTTATAAGGTTATTCAATATGAAACCACTCGCGCAGCGTGATTTTCATAGACAGGTCGATCCCTAAGCCAGTGGCGGCGGCCCTTGGAAAAGTGCGAAGGGACGTTAGGTCATAGGCATGGTCTCTCTCCTTATCAGTGGTAATCGACGAGAAGTTCTCGCGCACCGGGTGAAATGTGGCCAAAACTAAAAAGCGCCTCAGCTCAGGGAGCGGAGGCGCCGATAGCGTAACCCGCTATCCACTAGGAATACTATATTCTATGAGGCCGTCACCTCGGCGGTAGATCGATCTTGGGCGTGTACATTCGTTAGGCTTCGTCGGCAGTACCAGCAGCTCGATCCAATCCTTCCCATATCTGACGGAAGGCCATTGCTTCCCCTTCCAGAGCAAGCTGGAATTCTCTAGGAATCGGGGCAGGTTGAAGTATTGTCTCCCGCCTCACATCGAAGATAACCGGCTGAAGATGAGAATTACGGACAAGGGCTTGACCGTTCACATACTGGATCACTTGCCGGAATAACCGAGTTGGCCGAGGGGCAGGCAGCGACAACTTCACAGCGAGTGCATCTCCGTGTTCCCTCAATCCAAGCTCAGCTACTCCCCGGATGTCGAGGTCAGCCATCGAAACAACCTCTGGCTTTAGATCAAAGCAATTGGCCCCGTCATGCTTCTTCCAAAAGGCGATGTACGCTTCGCCCAGCTTCTGGAAGTGGTCGCGCTTGCCAGCAATGCCCTGACGGCTTATCAGGGAGGGCAGGGCCGCCTCGAATCTAGAAATGTCGTTTGTTTGCCAATGGGTCTGCTTGAGGGTGTTACGGAAGTCGCGATAGAAATCCCTCGCCGCGTAACCCTGAGGGTCGCTTTGGTAAAGCCGCGAGTCGCGGACAACTTTTACTTTCTGTGACGGTGACGCCTCAACAAAGCGGCCGAAGGTCGAGACTGGTATGGTGTCGATTTTCAAAGTGGGGTACCTCTTTTTCGGTATATACCCCCCTATTTTAGGGGGGTACCCCCCAACTTGCAAAGGGTGCCCCACATGAGTGACGGGCATCGACCTTCTTTCGGCGTATGCCAAGTCATAAGTGAAGATACCGCGGCATTCAACACAGGGCACGTAAACCCGTGAGTCGTCGCTGACCAGGGGAGTATTTGCAGGCCATTCGGCGTGGTCGCAAATACGACAGTACGTATCTTCCGAGTCGCTTGCCCTATACCAAAAATGAGCTGAGGGGTCGGGCTGGCCTGGTGGAGTTGCGGGCCAGACCTCGATAGGCTGAGAGGCCATGGGTTTCTCTTCCTACCCGCCAGCCCAGGGAGGGCCACTCCCCCCTATATGGCTGCCCTAATCTTGCCTTGAATTAGGAACTGGCCAGGGGGAAAGGCTTCGGCTAGTTGGAAGTCGCTCATCAAACCTACCTAGATGATCCTTCGGGACGTTTGCAACATAAGTTTATACGTTGCGCGGAAAATAAGAAAACAACACTTTCAGCTTTGCGAAAAACCATGTTTAGGCACAGCCAAGAAGACAGCCAAGAAGGCCGTGCGGGTCTCAAGTGAAAGCCTGTTCATACTGACTATTTTGCTTGAGCGCTAGGGTTAGTCAAGTGTGATAGGGTCAAGTTGCGATTTTGCGCAAGTTAGCTCGACCAGGAGTTTGGTGGCGGTGTTCTTACTAGTCTCGGCCCAATAGCCCTCCTCGGGCTCCTCAGCTTTATACACAAGTACCGTGTAGTTCGATGGTACAAAATCTTGAGACAAACTACGGCACACAGATTTGACCGGTTTTGCGAGGGCCAGAACCTGCAACTCGAGAAGGCGCGCCGCAACCAGAGCACCCAGACGATAAGCGAACGGGTAACTCAAGTCCGGGATGGGCAGCACGGCCAATATTCACCGCTCGGTTAAGTCAGCCGACCAAGCTTCATTAAGCAATGAAGCTTTAGAGAAGCCAACTGCCTTAGGCTCGCGCTTCTCCTTTGCAGCCGTCTCATATTCCTCATCGGTGCAAACGATCACGCTGCTCTCGGTTTTGCCTACGACACGCCGGGTGATCTCCCCGCCGTAAGCCTTGAGCCTCACCCACTGCCCTCTCTGAATCTCGGCCATTAGTGCCACCTCCGCCCTAGAGTCTGCAGATGCCAAGCCGTCAGGAAATAAAAGGGAGCGGTGGGGCCTCATGGTTCTCGGGCCAAACCCCACCGCTAGAGAGGAGACAACTTTGCTCGTTACGGCCCCGCCCTGGCAACCCCAGTAGCCCCGGCTCTTATCAACTAATCCTTAGTGAGCTTTGTGGGCGACCTGGACGGCCTTCTTGATGAGGGCTAACAGGTCGCCCCTTTTGTATTCAGCATCCTGCCTCGCCTCGATAGAAGGATCACGTAACTTCCCTTCCTCGTAAGACGGGCGCGTGTGCTTATCTTGCTTCTTCATTTGCCTAGTTTATCATCTATGCGCGTTGCTCGGGGTTCATCGCTTCGCCCTCCCCTTGATGCAGATCGCTAGGTCGCCTGACCAGTCGTGATCGTCCAGGGCCTCTTTGCACTCGTGGCAGACGTCGTCTACTTCGGCGATCACCTGAATCACGTTCCGTTGATGGCAGCGCGCGCACTGATGCCAGTAGGCCGCGGCGGGCTCCATCTCCACGATGAGCGGATAGTCGATGCCGCAAGCCGGGCAGCGGGACTTGGCTATGTAGAAGGCCATCTCAAATGTCACACGCAGGGGCTGTTGCCCACTGTCCGAGTTTCGGGTCAAAGTATGCAAAGGCCTGCTCGTGGTCGATCACCGGCCGTGCACGAGCGTGCTCCATCTCGTTAAAGGCCACCCCCACCGCGAAGCCGAGGGCGAACGCTAAGGCAGCGTAGGCCCAGATGGTCATTTCGACGACGGCTCTAGAGGCCGACCGGTCATGAGTCGGTAGCCAACGACCATAAAGCCATTGACAACACCGATGATCGCAAGCTGCTGCGGCTCACTCACCGACATGCCAAACGAGGTCGCCGCTACCAGGCAGGCGTTCACCAACGCGGCGATCTCGAGCCTGCTCGTAATGATCCTTGAGAGCCAGGTCATATCTTCCGTCTCCTTACGTGCTCCTGCCCTGCCCGCCGCCCGGCGGGACACCGGCTTGTCTACAACTTTGGCTTCGGGCCTGTCGACTCGGCCATCTCCCAGAGGGCGTACCTGTGGTTGCGGTGCAGCTTCGTCGGGTCTTTGCCTTCAAAGCTGGCTTTGTAGAAGTAAGCGAAGGCATGAGCAAACTCCCGATCGGTCGGCTCCCAAGCCAACGGTGCCGATGGTGTCGGGGCTAGCAGCACGTCGTCCCACTTCACATCGTTGAGCATCCCGGCGCAGGCTGTCCCTTCACCTGGCCGGGCCCAGTCGTTGTGTCCCTTGATCTCCCGCCCGGGGTAGACCACGAGCAGTTCCTTGACCGCCCCCACGATGCCGTCCCACTGGGCCTGCTCGGGCAAAGAGTTGGTGAAATTACCCACGGCGGCGATGCCTATTAATTGGTGGTTGCGGGCCTTTACGTGCGCCCTCTGGCCGTCGTAGTCGCCGACCTGATAGGCGCGCCCCGAGGGGAAGACCAAGACGTGGTAGCCGATTGAGTAGGCGGTGCCGAATATCTTGTTATGACCACGGTCAATCGCTTGAATATGGTTCTTCTCGGCCTTGATCGTCGAGTTGACCGAAAGCTGTGTCACGGTGTGGTGGATAGCGATGCCGATGAAGGAGGAGGCCGGGTGCTTGGCAACGCCGTGAGGCTTCAGGATGATGTCGCGGGCGTCAATAATTGTCATATCTTCGTCCTCTCGTGTTCCTGGCGCGTGTGAGCGTCGATTCTTGCCTCGTTGCTAAGGCTCCGGTCTTTGTTCTCGGCCACGGTGCCGTTGAGCGTGTCGAGCCGGTCGGTGATACCCTTCACGTCGCCCTTGGTTGCGAGCTTTGATACGAGCCAGGCCGCGGCCCCGACAATGGCCGTGAAGGTGCCGACTGTCTCCAGGACGAGGCGGATGACTTCGGTCTCTGTCATTCGGTACTCACCTCAGCACGTCCAGGACAGGCCGAGGGATGGACGGTGAGCCTCTCATGCCAGAATCCACTCTTCGACGATCACCACGCCCGCGGCACCCGCGCCTCCGGCTCGGCCTGTCGTATCGTTTTCGGCAGCGCCACCGCCACCGCCGCCGTAGTCTCCTCCATCATGACCGAGTTGGTCGCCTCGGCCTCCTGCACCACCTCCACCCAGAACACTGCTGCCACCAGGTCCGCCGATGTCATGGAACCCGTTATCGAGATTGACCATGCTCCCGTATCCTGCAGACCCGCCCTCGACATTGATGTCTCCACCACTGCCCAAACCGCCAAGCCGACCTACCGTGAAGTAAACATCATTTGCTCCAACACCTGACGCCCCGTGTCCTCCAAGCCCGCCCGTGGCGGAAAGGTACGTCCCGAAAGAGGTGTCTCCGCCTTTTACTCCCATTCCACCGCTGCTTGAGCCGGCCGCACCGGCCGCACCGACCGTTACAGCCACGGTTGCAGCGAGGGAGGCCGCGCCAAAAAGCTCCTCGGAATATCCACCACCACCGCCACCGCCGCCCGCTGCCACCTCGTCAGCGTTGTTCGGCTTGGCTCCACCACCACCGCCACCGCCACCGACCACGCGCACGCGGGCATAGAGAAGACCCGTGGGCTTTGTCCAGGTGGCGTTGGCGGTGTACACCTGCATCGCCATGGAGAGAGCAACCTCGGCGATAGCGTTTGCGCCGGTCACGCGAAAGATCTTGCCGGCCGTCGTTGCCTTGCCAGGCGCCGTCTCAAGCAGGTTGTCGCGCAGGTGTGTGTTGAGCCCGCCGGCGGTGACGATTTCAGCGGTCACCCATGTTTTGGGTGCAGTCCAGGTCATGACATGGCCTCCGTCTCACTAACCAGATCAGTCACGCTCTCATGTGGCAGCCAGTTCTTGTTGTTCTCCTTGCTGCGCTTGGCCAGCTCGGCCTCGATGGCTTCCTTCTCACCCGGCCATTGCACCGCGAGGAAACGATTCCCGACCGGCTCGTTGAAACAAGTCAGGCAGTAGAAACGCGGCGAGTCGGGGTCGGCGGCCTCGGCGCCGGCGCAGAACGGGCAGCGCACGATCCAGCGGCCATGGTTGACCTCAGCCTTGAGGATTGGCTCGGCGGCCTCGCCGGAGGGCAGTGGTGTCCGGCCGTGGTTGCGGGCGTGGCTGGCCATGACTAGGTCCATGTCCGACACTCCGCCAGCCAGGTCTCGCGCTGTCTTAATCATGTATCACCTCAGTAACCCAACTTTGTCGAGCTGCCGAGAGCGCTTGTGCCGAGCACCCAGAAGTCGTGTGAGTCGGCTGGTGCGCAGGCGAACTCGATCTGATGCGTAACGCCGCGGCGAAAGTTGATCCGGTCGCGGATGCTCTCGATGTAGAATTCCTGGTTAATACCAAGCTTGGTGCGTATTCCTTGAGCCACCACCGTTATCCGGTCGCTAATCTCACGCGCGCTTATGCCAGCGAAGACCGTATCGTTGATGCTGGCGTCGAAGGGCAGAGTGACCAGGGGCTGCGGGTCTTTCCACTTATTGACGATGTAGTCGCAGAAGGCCTGAGCGTCGTTGGTGTTGGCGTGAAACTTGCCAGGCTGGCGGAAGGTCCGGACGCCGTAGTCGCCCTGAGAGGTCGCGTCTTCGGCTGATACGGTCGTCGGGTTGCCCCGGCTGACCGGCGTGCCTCGGGCCTGAACCAGGGTCAAGCTGGCTTCCAAAGAGGCGTGGTTGTTGGTGATCGTGATCTTCATCGTGCGGGCGAACTTGCTCGCTACGACGCCGATGTCGGCGTTGGCGACGCCGGTCTGGGTGACGTCGGTGACAACTACCGGCGTGGTCCAGGCATGGACGTAGGCGTCAGCGTCGCCACCTGAGGAGGCATTGGGGTACTGGGCCCACCAGCTGCGCGACTCGCCGGCGGCGAGAGTCGGCGTCTCGCCCGTGAGCGTCCAGAGAACAGCCACGGTGCCCGAGGTGAAGGTATAGGTGGATACGGTAACTCTTACATTGTTGAAGATCTCCTGGAGGCGGTCGCTTTCCTTGACCGAGAGCAGGTAGGGGTAGGTTGAGCCGACGGCGTCACTAACGGTGAGCTGAGAGGTGAGGTGTGGCGACTTGAGCCGGTGATGATGGTCTTCGTACACCAGCTTGCCATCTGGCCCTTCGAGGAAGAAACCCAGCTCGGTCTCTTCGATGTCCCGGATCGCGTTAGCCGCCAGCGTGTCCTCGACAAACCAGGGGCCCGTGGTCGTCTGACCCGCGTCAATCGTGCGCTCGGCGGCGGGCCAACCTACCTCGTCTAGCACTGTAGTGATATGAGTGCCCGTCAGCGCCCCTGAGCTTCCCGGAGGGTTCACTATGGCATCAAGGAGGCTCATGGGCCCGGCGGCTTGCAGCTCGACGACGAGGCCGTCCGAGGTGCTGTGCTTGGGTGTCAACTTCTCAATGAAGCCAGTCCAGCGCGTCTTAGCGTCATCTCCCGTGACCCTGAAGCGGAGCTTGCGACCCGGCAGCAGCTTGCCGGCAAGCGCTGAGGATGCGTTGGAAGGGCTGTAGAGACCATCTGGGTTGCGCAAGAGCGCCTTGAGGCGGCCTGCCTCGGAGCGTCCGGTCAGCTGCGAGGCGAACTTGCGGCCACGGAGGAACTCGACGTCCAGGAGATCTGCCGACACATCCTCATTGGTGTCGCCGTAGTCGCCATCGGCGTTCCAGTCCACTTCAAGGACGTAACCGCGCGCCATCTAGACAACCCCCTCGGTCGCAAAGTAACGTGAGGGCCTATGCGGTACGTGCTCCTTGCCCTCGGCCTCGCCGGCGTCCTGGCCGTTGCGTGCGGTGGTGGGGGAGATGACGTTCCCGAAGGTGGAGCTAGTGGCCCTCTCCTGGATGCTGTGACGGCAGTTGCTGCGACCCAAGAAACCGAGGATGCCAAGGACATTGCAAGCATTGGCGATTCTCGCGAGCTGGCCTTCTTCCCAGACCGGGATTTTGAGTCGGATCCGGAAAAGATGCGGGTCACTGTTCTGGCGCTCAGCATTGAGTCGCTGTCGCCCGTCGGTGAATCCGATCCCCAACCTACTCTCGTCCTTCAAGTTCTGATAGAAAACCCTACGGATGGCACTGGCAGCCGTCCGAAATTCGTGGTCGTTACGCCCAGTGGCAAAAGCTTCGACAAAACTTATATTGGCTGGGAGTACCCCAAAGACTTGGTATCTATCAAGGAGCTTCCACCCAGGACCCAGTTGGAAGGGGCATTCTTCATACCCCTCGAAGCCGAAGGAGTCGAACCGCCCACGTCCTTGGCGGGGTGGCGCGTCGTCGTTACTACCGGAGGCCTTGTTCCTCGGGAGAATGCCCGCGCCGTCTGGCAGGTCGAATAGAAACCTCACCCTGGCTCCCCTTCCTCAATGCACGGGGTCAAACTGGCCATCGTCCCTGAGCCGCCCAATCAAAGAACGGGCAATCTCCTCGAGGTTATCGTCAACCCGCTTACGCAGCTCGCCTTCAGTGAAGATTCTGTCGAAGGTCATATCGTCCTCTGCAGGTAGGGGAAGCTGCCCCTTCTGAACTCCTCGCCCATCGTCTCGATAATGAACTCAGCCGCGTCTTGGTCTACTGGGCCATTGAAAGTGAAATGCTGATGGATGACGTTCCCACCCAGCTGCTGACTTTCGCGGTTGCTGAACACGGCTGAGCCACGTGGCAGGCCCACTAACTCTGGGCCTTGCTCGCCAACGACAGCGAGACCACCCCTGAAGTTTCGGGTGCCTTGAGCGAGGCGCTTGATTCCCACGGTTTCAATCGGCGGGATGGTGAATGGGTTGAGGTCCAGGCCAAAGGCACCGGCCTCGTTGAATTCCTCAATCAAGCCGTTTAGGGCTCCTATCGCTCGGTTGACGGCCTTCTCAATAAAACCGATTAGCCCGTTGCCAAAGGCCTTGGCGAGGTCGCCGCCAGCTTCCGCCAGGCCTCCGAGCCCCTGGAGCAGGATGCCGGGAAGCTTCCCGATCTCGGTGCCAATCCGCCCCGGCAGCCCAGCAAAGAACCCAATCACTTCATCCACACGGGCCGAGACAAAGTCCGCCATACCTTGAGCGGCATCACTGACTACACCCTTGATGTCCTCCCAGATGCCTCCAACGGAGCTGAGTACCGAATTAAATGCCCCGAGGATGATCTCGGGAATGTTGCCAAACACCGCTTTCAGGTAGCCGATAAAAATGTCGATGATCCCAGACGCTATCGATTTCAGGGCCTCCCAGGCGGCTGCCCAATCGCCTCTGAAGAGCGCCGAAACGAGGTCGATCACGCCTTTGACGACATCGACCATGCCCGAGAAAATCTGGATGACACCCTCAATCTTTGTCTTGATGAAGTCGTGGATGAACCCAACCGCGTCCTGAATTGGTCCTGGCAGTGACCCGAATATCTCAACCGCTTTTGCCTTGAGCTCGTCCCAGTTGTCTTTGATGAGTCCAATTAGGGCGATCAGCCCTACAATCGCGGCGATGGCGACCGCGCCAGGCCCGAAAGCCACAAGGATGGCCACGCCGATCGCAGCCAGGGCAGCGATCATCACTGGCTTGTTCGAGACGATGAACCTGACCAGGTCCTTGACGAGCGGCAGGATGACATCCAACCCCGAGGTGAACGCGCCAAGAAATGCCTCTACAACGGGTTTCGCATCGCGGGCAAAGCCCTGCACGGCTCTAACAATGTTGGGGATGTGTTCCTCAGAGAACTCCTGAACCATCGGGATTAGCGCGTCGACTGCCTTCATGATTCCGTCGAAGAGCTTAGTTAGGAGCGGCTCCAGGGCGACTAGAACGGTGTTCTTCATTCGCGAGAACTTTTGCCCCATGGTCTCGGTCGCCTTGGCGGTGTCGGCGATCGCGCCGTCAGTCCCGCGGAGCTTCTCGATCAGGTCATCAAGCGAGAGGGCGCCATTCTGGACGGCCGTAACCATACGTTGTGCGCCCTCGGCGCCGAAGGCCTCGGTCGCGATGTTAAGAGCCTCGACGTCCGTGGCGGCGTTCTCCATCTGATGAACGACGTCGAAGAGGGCGCCCTTGAGGTCGGTCACTCCCTCCTCGGCCAATCGCCGCGTAAACGAGTTAAGGCCCGGCATGATTCGCGTGATGTCGACGCCCGACTTATGCATCTGGCCGAAGAGGGCGGTCGTTTCGATGATGTTAAAGCCCGCATTCTTGAGGACGGGTCCGAAGGTCTGGATCTGGCTCGCGAGGGTGTCGATGCCAACCCCGGTGTCCTGGGAAACCACGAAGAGGCGATCAAGAATATCTGCCGCGCCCTTCGCGTCGTCGACGGCATCGATCCCGAAGACGTTAAGAGCTCTGCCGTATTGCTCGACGAGGCCGGTGGCATCGACGCCCATAACGCGGGAGGCGTCGAGGACTTGCTTCGCCATACCCTGCAAGCCTTCGCCGGTTAGCCCTGTAAGGGTGTTGAGGTCGGCGATCACCGACGACACCTTGCCCATATCGTCTGGCACGCCCGCCAGCACGGCCTTAAAGTCGCCCTTGAGCCCTTTGAGGGCCTCGCCCGTTGCCCCCGTTCCTTGTGCGATCGTGTTAAAAGCAGCGTTGAAGTCGCCGCCGAACTTAACGGCGGCCACGGCGAGCCCAGCCAGGGCGGCGGCGCCAACCAGTGCACCGGCCTTGATGGCAGAGCCGAGCTTTGAGCCGAGACCGCCGAGCTTCTTACTCAGCTTATCTACGGTTTTCGAGACCTCGTCTCTAACCTGCAGTAGCAGCTCAAGTTTCGTCATTTCTTCTTCTTTTCCGCTTCTTCGCGCCGCACCCTGTCAGACGCCTGGTGTATCAACTCGATCTCGTCCTTGAGTCTTTCCGGCACCTCGTAGAAGTCTTGGAGGGTCATGGCGACACCCAGGTTGATGATTTGCACAGCCTCTCTCAGCTCTCCGGGGAGCTTTCCTCCGCCGTGTTTGAAGGCGGCGTAGGCTCTGCCGAAGAGCTCGTCCCTTCCCCCGGCGTTAGCACACTTCGCTTCATGATTTCCTCGAAAAGAAAATCTTCAGTGTCGGGGTCGAGCGTGCGGCGGTTGGCCATGGTGAAAGAAAGCCCGTCGTAGTTGGGCCCGGACCATTCGACTAGCCCGTTCTCGATCACGGTTTCCAAGTCATAACCGTCGTAGGCGCCTTTCGCTGGCCCTTCTGGCGACTCACCACGCGCTACTCTGGCCGCCTCCACTCGTGCCCTAACCTTGTCCTCGATCTCACCGAGGGCCTCGAGCGCCGAGCCGGCGTCCTGAGCTACTTGAAACTTCTTTTTGGTGTCTGCCCGCTCCGCTTTTCGCAACTCGTGGCCAGACAGCCGGCGGATCTGAAACATCACGCCGGGCTCTGCCGGGTACTGAACGGGCTCTGGTTTTCCTACCGGTGGCATAAGTCCTCTTTCTTGCCGTCTTAAACGGCGGTAGTTATGTTGTTTGTTACCTTGGCCTGAGCGAAGTTGGTCGCGTCGGTGGCTTGCCTCAGCGAGAGCGTCACGATGTCCTGGCCCTCCTGCTCGCCGGCCTCAAAGATTGAACCGGCGTTGTACTTGTAGAGGCCGTCGAGCTGGAGCTGACGCGTGGCGTCATCGCCATCAACCTGGATTCGAATCGCCCGAAGCGCGGCCGCCTCAGCCTTGGCTTTCTCAGCCGTGAACAGCGAGTCCATGACTGCTGTGAGCTCAAGGTTGAGGCCGACGGCGGTCGGGTCCAGCCAGACGCCGGAGAAGTCGAGGTCACTACGGCCATCGGCGGCTCGAAAGGGCTTTAGGCCGGTCGTGAACTCCCAGGACCAGCCGAGGATTTTAGCCGTGATCTGGGTTGTCCCGAGCGTGGCCCAGCTGTCGTTGATGTAGACCTTGGAGAGCTCACCCAGAAGCGTCTGAAGCCCAGAGGGGAGCGACTGAGCGGCGGTAAGCGTCGAGGATTGCACCCGGCGGGCAAAGCCCGCGGCCGACATCTGCACCGCGTTATCAATGGTCGAGCTGAACCGCAGAGACTCCAGGAAGGCATAGCCCCATTCGTGATCGAGTGGGCTTGTACCGTCGGTCCTTCGCCGTTCAAAGGTCCGCGTCTGCGGTGAGTAACCGGCGGTGATGTCGCGAATGTGAGCCCAGACGTAGGGACCAGTACCCATGGGCGCGGCATCGAGACCGAGCGCCATGTTGAACCAGTCGTGCAGCTGCTCAAAGAAGACGGCGTGATCAGGGACGCTAAACCGCGTTCCCCGCATCGGGATGTACTCTTGGCCAGGCGTCGCAATCGCGAGGCCTTGAGCGGTCCTCGGAGCCTCAACCGTGTCCTCGGGCGTGAAGGCCACGTCCTCGACTGCAACGATAGATGTCGCGGCAACAAGCGTGCCTGGCGTTGCCTCGATACCCCACTGAAACTTGCCGAGGTCCCTAATCGTTCCCGCCATTGCTCACCTCCGTTGCTGACTCGCCAGCCCCCTTCTTCCGGGAGCCGGAGTGTTCATAGAGTCCTGATCGCTCCAAACCGCCAAGGTCATCCGGGTTCTCGGCATCAACCTTGCCCCGGTAATGGTCAAACTCCTCGTCTGTCAGGTCCCGGCCCGGCACGCCCGAAAGCGGCGCCTTGCCCTTGTTTTCACCAACCCATATCCACATAGCAGCCTCCTTAAGCCGCGAAGGTCACGTCGTCGTTCATCCAGATGTCCATGAAAAGATCGAGGCCGACATAGGTCTTCTTGGCGTACTCCAAGAGCGCGAGCGTCGGATCGCCTCCATAGATGGTTTGGCGGGTGACCGTGTTCTCTAGTCGCTTGTCCGCATTGAAGGCGACGTGGAGCGCCTGTTCGAAAGAAGAGGCAATGTCCGCGGCGCGGTCCGTGTCAGCGTCATTAACAAAGAGCTGCATGTTCACCGTGTATTGGCGCCGAAATAGGCTGTTGCCGCTTTCCGTTGAGACCAATCTCCAGCTGTTAGTAAAGGCCGGGGTGTCGGCCAGGGTTGCACGTCTCGACGGCACGTACTTCCATGCCTTTTGAACCGATGCAGTGATCGGATCGGTAATCGCCAGGCCGCCCTGGACGACGACGATGCGGTCGAGCGCAGATCGAATGTCCATCTAGGCACTCCACGCTTTGATGATTTTTCGCTGAGCGCTCCGAAGTACTCGGGGCGCCATTGCCCTGGCGATTGCTCGTTGCTTGCGCTCCCATGCGGCTCCGGTCTGCCTGGGGTTATTCAGCGTCGTTGAAACCGTGGCGCTAAGCCGCTGTGGCTCGCGGGTTATCGTGTTGCTCTTGGCGCCGAGGCCTTTGCCGCCGCGCTCCATACGCTTGCCGACCTTTTCGACAACCTCCGCGATGGCCGGCTCGTAGAGATGGGCCGGCTTGAGCTTTCTCTGGAGGCCAGGGAGGCCCTTGACGTTGAGTGAGACGACCATCAGCCGATCCCTATCCCTGCCGTTGGCGAGTTGACCAGCAGCAGGCCTTTGAGGGTTGACCTCGCCTGTGGCGACATTGCCTCGACTTCATCGAGACTTTGAACTTGTTGAGTGAAATACGGCGACTCGCCCCGCCACATCGCGGTGAACTGGATGCAAGCGTTTACTATCCCTTCAGGGATCACCGGGTAGCCGAAAACCGCCGTCACTCTGACTTTGTTGCCCACCGGCCAGACCGAACTGACGGAGCCGAGCCCAAGGAGGCGAAGCTTCGTGTAAGGCTCTGCCTCTGGCAGCAGCGTTGCATCGATTGCCCCATAGGGCAGCAGCTCGTAGTCAGTGCCTAGAACCAGGGCGGTTTCGTCCGCATAGCTGCCGTCTGCGTCGGTGTCGACGATGACCTCGAGCCCCGTTATCGAAGCTATCGGCCTGACCGGCAAGACTTGTTGGGCATGGCCATTGCCGTCAGCCTCGATCAGGTACTCAATGGCGACGGCGCTGGCTGTCTGGTTGAACGTGACTACGCCCAGCTTCTTTTCCATCCAGCGGGACGTGGCGTTCAAGCTCGATAAAATCGCAGCGTCATCCGAGTCGCTGGACTTGACGATGCCCAGCTTATAGGTGGCGGCGTCCGCGTACGGGTCTGCGATTGCCATGCGCTAGTCCGATTCGCCGGCCGCCGCGATAAGAGTCACCCTCTCCTCGTTGTTGCTGGCCTCGGAGATGTCGATCTCGTGCTCTTCGGCGTAGGCCTCGATCTGTGGTTTGCGCATCGCCGCGAAGTTCGGCGGACCTTCCTTCAGAGCCTCGGTGGCAGCGACTTCCTGCGGTGTCACGCGTAGCTCGCCCGAGCGCCCCGGCACCACGCGGGCGTCAGGGTTGTCGGCGAGGAACTTATTGACGTCACCTTCGCGAAACTGAAGCAGTCTGCCGTCGCCTCGGTCCACTCTGACCATGCTTGAGCCCATCTTCGATTCCTCCGTCTGCCTAACGATTGAGATGCCGGTATGCGAGGTCGGCCCACCACATGAGCCGTCGGCCGCCCCGCACACCGGGCAGTTCACGTACTCCTACTCGCCAGTCCAGGTACCCGTGAAGCCCATGACAGCCCAGCTGCCATCCGCGACGCACATCAAGTGGACGGTCTCGCCGACCGCGTTCGCCGTGATGTAGTCGTCGGCAGCTTCAGGTACGCCAGTCGAAGGCAGCGAGATCGTCTCGCCTGAGGCGGGTTCGATTTGAACTGCAAACGCCGCACGCAGGCCGAAGTAGAAATGCAGACCGGCAACAGCTGCCGGCAAGGTGAGAGCCACGGTCCCTGTCGCGCCGGCGTTGGTGTGAATCGTGCCGTTCTCCGCCGCGGTGAGCGAAGCGGACGCTGTGTGAGCCTCCACGCCGAGCTGGGCCCGGCCGTTAAGCGTCTGGTCTCCTGCGATTGTCATGTTTCAGTCCCCCTTAGGGATGACTTGCCTACTAGGCTGCGGTGTCGATCTCGACGATGGCGTTTGGCTGCGTCAGCGCAAAGGCTGCCCGCAGGTTTGCCAGCATCGCCAGAAGGCCGCGGGTGAAGAAGTCGGCGTGGGAGTCGCTGATCGAGAGAGACGACTGTTGCCGGTCCCACAGCGTGCACTTTTGAAAGTCGCCGGTCATGCCGCCGCCGGCGGTTACCGCCTCTTCCTCCACAACCGGCAAGCCCCAGAGACGAGGGATACCGACCTGAGCCGGACCGCCGTAGTAGTAGCGGGCCTCACTGTCCTGGAGGAGGTCGATGGTCTCCCAATCGGTCGGGTTTAGGACGTAGGCGTTTGCGACCCGCCGGCCAACGGTGCTGACCAGGGTCTTGGCCTTTCGTGTGGTCGTCAGAATGTTCGTGTCCCATGCCTGCGTCTGAGTACCAGACGTATTGAGGATGCCCGGGATGTCGGAGCTACCGGAGCCGTTGACGATCTTGTCAGCCAGCGTCTCCTCGACGTTGTCTTTGAGCTCGGTGTCAACGATGCCCTGCATCTGTGGCACGTCCGCTACAGCCTGCTTCGTGACGGGAATCCAGTTGGCGATGTCATAGACAGCGGTGTTGCGCACAACAAATGCCATCGCTGATTCGGCCGCCGACCCTGTACCGTCGCCGCTACCGGTCGCTTCTGGCCTGGTAGCAGCTGCATTGGTGCGCGAGGTCTGCGCCACGTACTCAACCAGGTCGCTGCTTGTTGAGAGACGCCGGATGATGTCAAAGATGCGTAGCGGCTTGCGGCCTATTGTCTGCAGCTCGGGGAAGCGGTCAGCAACAACGAAGGCGCCGGCCGAGGTCGCGGAGTCTCCCGTAATCAAGTTGGCCATTAGGCCAAGCTCGCCAAGGCCTTTGAAGGCGTAGCCTGGCATCTGGAACTTACCAGCCTCGGGGATCCTTCCTTCCGGAGCGTAGTTGGCCAGGGCTGCCTTGAACTCTTCCGAGTCGACAAAGCGCTGACCGAGACTTACGACCGGGGCCCGCCCATCGGTCTTGGCCGGGTTGGGGTGGTCAGGGTCGGCCCGGCCACCGGTGGCGGACGACTTTGCGAACTTCTCAGTCCGGGTGACCTCGGCCTCAAGGTCGGCCTCACCGTTAATCATGGCATCGAGCTTGCGCTCGTCGTCCTCCGTCGGCGCGTTCTCGGCATCGAACGAAGCAGCGAAATCAATCCGCTCCTTTCGTACCACTGTCAGCTTGTGACGCATCTCTTCGACTTCTGTGGCCATTGGTGTCCTCCTCTTAGACCGCGTTAGCGGCTGCTCGTGCCTGAAATGAACGCAGCCGCATTCGGGCGAGGCGCTCATTGGCCTCCTCGTCCTCTTGCGGCGTGGGGGTTTCGTTATCTGCTTCGAGGTCAGGTGTCTCGATTTCGGCGCGAACGCCGGCGCCGCTTGGTGCGATTCGGAAGGTTCTGGCGACGACGGCATCGAAAGTCATGACCCCATCGACCATGCCCTCCGCCTTGGCGGCCTTGGCGGTCAGCACGTCGCCTTCGCCGTATCCGCCGCGGACCACGGAAGCAGCCACTCCGCGCCCTCGGGCGACGTCGGCAAGAAACTGGCCATAGACGTCGTCGACCCGAGCCTGAATGTGTGCGAGGGCCTCCTCATTCAGAGGCTCAAACTGGTTGCCCAATGTCTTGTATTTACCAGCGCTAATTAGCGTCGTCTTAACACCGAGGTCCTCGGCCATCTTGGAGACGTCTTGATGTATGGCGTACACACCGATGCTGCCGACGATCCCACCAGGCGTGATGTAAAAGCGGTCCGCCGAGGCGCCAATCCAGTAGGCCGCGCTGGCAGCCAGGCTATTGGCGACGGCAATGATCGGCTTCTGACCGCGTGAGTCATAGATCTTCTGAGCTAGCTCGGTGACCCCGTAGCTGGTGCCGCCCGGACTGTCGATGTCCAAGATGATTTTACTTACCGCGTCATCAGCCAGAAGGGTATCGAGAGCTGCGGCGATTTCATCAGTCGCAGCGCCGCCGACAGCAAAGCCGGAGATGTCACCTTTGGCGTGCTGGGAGATTGTGCCCCGGATTGGGATGATGCCGGTGGCGCCGTTAGTTTTGGATGACTGCGCGGACCGTTCGGTCGCCGCAGCGACCATCGCCTCTAGCGTGGCCGATGGCTGAGCATCGAACATCATCAGCCGGGCCAGGACATGAGCTCGCAACTCTTCCAGTCCGGCGACGGTGATAGCCAGCGGTTTGCCGGCCAGAAACTTGTCGATGTCGAAATCTGAAAGCAAAAGAACCTCCAGTCCCGGTCAAACCCGATCCGGTGGAGGTCCTTGTAACCGCTTTAACCCCTGACGGTCCTCTCGCGGTGTTTATTCGATTACTCTAAACGTTAAGACGCTTTTGTCTGACCTGTCAAGGCCTCATTGCCCTTTGATGACGCTTTATCGATGCGCCCTACCAGTTTGACCACGGTCTGCCAACCGCATGGGCAAGGCACGGCATCCAGCACCGAGCCGTCGGTGGCCCCGATATAGCGGCCGCAAGCAGGGCACGTGAACCGCCGGGCTGAAGCTTGGTCGCTCACTTAGCGCCAGATCCCATTGCCACCTCATCGAGCTTGTCCAACGGGACCATGTTCGTCATCGCGAGCACCGTGTCACCTCCCTCGACCGGCTCCAGCTCCTCGAGCGCACGCTTTTCGTTGATGGTCATGAAGTCGGCGATGCGGTAGGCCTGATAGCGCTGCAGCGTGTTGCCGCGCAACAACCCTGCGGTATTCATTCGCATGTAGCGGTTGGTGAGCTCGCGGACCAGGAGGTCATCTGACACGGCCTGCTGAATTCGGTTGATGTGAGCCTGGAAGTTGAAGGTCGTCAGGTTGCGGTTCTGTTCCTCCAGGCCGTTGCCGCCACCTTGGCTGGCGTGGTCTATGTCGCCTAACAGGAAGGGAGGTAGACCCAGTAGGCGTGCCATGTCCGCCACGGTGAACTTGCGGGCGCCGAGGATCTGCATCTCCTCTAAGTCGGTGCTGACCTTCTGGAAAGTCGCGCCGTTGCCAAGTACCGCGATCTTGCCGGTGCGCCTGACGCCGGCGTGCTTGCGCTCCCATAGGTCGGCCAGGGCGTCGGCCTGCTTCTCGGTCAAGTCGCCAGTGGTCGAGAGAAGTCCGGGCGGGATTTGTCCTTGTCCCAGAGATCGGGCGGCGTATTCCTCAGCCGACAAGCCGAGGGCGATAGCCTGCGGGGCAATCTTAATGGGGTCATAGCCGGTCAGTGCCCCACCCCAGTTCGGTATGTGGATGATTTCGCCACCGGCCTTGTAGTCGAGCATCGGCAGCTCTTCGCCTTCGACGTCGTAGACCTTTACGCCGGCCTTGGTTCGGCCAACGCGGACTCGGTTGCGGTCGATATACCAGATCGAGCCAAAGCCACCTGACCAGTTGCGGTCATCCTTGTCTACGAAGACGTAGCCGTTACCGCGAACTTCATCACCCGCGACCCGCTCCCAGAGGCTCTGCATCGTCATCTCCGGGTTGGGTCGCCGCCAGAGGTAGGACGTGTCGTCGGTCTTTACCTTGCGCGTCTTGCCTTCGGAGCCGTCAGCCTCGACCTCTTCCTCGAAGACCTGGATCGGAAGGCCGCCGACCGTCTGGGCGATCAAGGTGACGCCGCGATAGAAGGCGGTGAGTGAGAGCGCCGTTTGGTCGCTGACGGTGGCCCCTGTCAGAGAGCGTGGATTGAATGCCCACTCGGCTGCCTTCTCCTTGAGTGCCGGGTTTGGCCCCGACGTCCTGATCCGGCGTGCGATGCTATCCAGTACCATCCTCGTCCTCCTGTTCCGGTGTTGACAGCGTCGAGAGCCAGGCGCCGGCGAACGCGGCCAGCAGACCGAATCCGCCAGCCACCAACAAAGCAACCACTGGCTGCCACAAAGCCACAGCCGCTACTATCGCGATCACGCTTGCGACCGCCAGGAGATCTCGTCCCGCGGGCGTACCCCAGGTCGATGACCTCAGTCTTCGCGCTACAGCATCCACAAGTTGGCCTTCTTTATTCATTCCTCGTCCTCTTCCGAGATATAGATGCCGTGCCATTCATCCACCGCTGGCAGCACGATCACGCGAGCGGTCGCGGTGACTAACCCCGTGATTGGGTCGATTCGCTCGGTGCTTCTGGCCTTGTCAGGCTTGATGTTCCCAGCAGGGTCATGGCTTACCGCCACGTTGCTCGCCGCCCACCTCAGCACAGGGTGTCCACCATGGCGCAGGTCTTTACTCATAAGGAGCTTTCCGACTTCTTTCGTCGCCTCGGATAACGACTGAAATCCTTGTCGAACTGGCACGCAGGTGAAGCCGGCCTCGCCTAGCTTGATTGCGGTCTGCATGGCGTTCCATGGGTCATAGGCGACCTCACGGATCTCGTAGACGTCCGCCAACTCGACCAGCAGGTTGATGATGTAGTCGTAGTCGATAACGTTGCCTTCGGTGGCAATCAAGAAATCCTCGTCACGCCACTGGTCGTATGGCACGCGGTCGCGCTCGGCGCGTTTGAGGATGTTCTCCTCCGGGACGAAGCAGAAGCTCAAAACGTCGTAGCCTCCGTCATCGTCCGGAAATATAAGCTCCAAGGCAGTCAGGTCATATTTCTGCGATAGGTCTAGGCCCGCAACACATTCGCGACCCGCCAGGGCCTCGCGCATCTCCTCGTGGCTGAGTGGGCCCGCGTTCTCGTCCCAGAGGTCCATGTCCAACCAGCGGTCCGCTTGCTCGGTCCAGACGTCTAAGTGCTTGCAACGAAAAGCGTTCTGTTCGCTGGGCATCTGCTTGGCTTTTTCGCACTTGCGCTCGAGGTCATCCAGCTTCACAGAGACTCCGAGGTTGGGGTTTGCCTTTACCCAAACGGATGGGTCTTTCCAGTCGTCACCCTCGTCGATAGAGGCAATGAAGACGAAGAAGGTGTCATCGTCGATGATCTGCTCGAGGATCTTGATTCCGTAATCGTGCTGCTCGTAGCACACCGAGTGACGATTGTGGCCGGCGGTGGAAATGGCGAAGGTGAGCGGCTGCCGCCGGGCACCGGTTGCTGTCTCGATCACATCCCACATCACCCGGGTCTTGTGCGCGTGGAGCTCGTCAACGATGGCGCCGTGAATGTTAAGGCCGTCCATGCCGTCCTCATCGGCGCCCAGCGGCTCGAACTTTGAACGCGAGGATTCCTGGTGCAGGTTGCCGACCAGTACGCTGATGCGCTTCCTGAGGTCGGACGACTTCTTCACCATGGCTTGCGCGTCGCCCCAGACGATCTTGGCCTGGTCTCGCTTAGTCGCCGCGGAGTAAACCTCGGCGCCGGGCTCCTCGTCGAAGAAGGCCAAAAGTAAACCGACACCAGCCGCGAGCAAGGACTTGCCGTTCTTACGGGCGATCTCGTTGTACGCAACACGGAAGCGGCGGGTGCCGTCCTCACGTAGCCAGCCAAAAAGCGATCCGATTATGAACTCCTGCCACGGCTCCAGGACGACGGGCTGGCCTGCCCACTCGCCCTTTGTGTGCTTCAGGTAGCCAAAGAAGTCGATTGCGCGTTGCGCGGCGTCCGGATCGAAATCGAATCCTCGCTCTCTCCGATGCTCCCAATCTCGCAGGTGGCGCTGGCAGGCCAGGCGCACAAGCCTACCTGTCACAACGCGACCGGCTATCACGGCTTCAGCGTAGGCAGTGACGGGCGATTTAGCCGGTGCCGCCGTGGTCACTTCGACCGCCTCCGACTTTCCCAGTTAGCGAACGTGTCGTCTTCTCGCTGCTCGACCGGCGTGACCCGACTCCGGCTGCTCGGCGACATGCCGAATTCAACCAACAGCTTTGTCATTTGCTGCTGTGCCTTGTTGGCGATAGCGAGGTAGGGAGACTGCATCAGGAAGCCACCAGGTGCTTTGATGACGGTGCCAAACTGGGTCAGGTTCTTCTCGGCATCTACCCATCGACCCCACGCCTGGCAGTAGAGGGCTAGGGCGCCGCGGTCGATCTCCGTGACAAGGCCGAGGGCTAGCAGGTGCCCTCCGGTCCGTTTCCATTCGCGCCGAGCTTCACCCGTGAGGTGCGCCGGGCACGCCGGCAGTTTGGCCTTTGGTTTGGCCTCGTCCTTATTTATGGCTCGCTTCCCGGGGTTGCCGTGCAGCTTTACAAGGTTGGAAGGTGTTGGCTTACGACCGCGCATCTCGCACCGCCTTCTCGCCTGTGAATTCTTCCCAGCGCAGGACCGCCACGTCCACGTAGCGTGGCTCCATCTCCACCGCGTAGCAGCGCCGGCCTAGGCGTTCAGCGGCGACAATCTGGGTGCCGGAGCCAGAGAACGGCTCGTAGCAAACGTCGCCTCTTTCCGTGTGGTATTCGATAGGTCGCGAGAAGATCTCGACTGGTTTCTGTGTGGGATGGATGCCGTCGGATTCGCCCTTCTGGTCTATTTCCCAGACAGAGCGACTAGCGACCGGTGGTCTCTTGCTTGGCTGGTGGCCTTCGAGCCAGCCGTAAAGAGCCGGTTCGTGCTGCCACATGTAGTGTGATCGGGTGAGCGTCGACCGTGACTTTACCCAGATAAGCACCTGGTGAACGTGGAGACCGATACGGTTCCATACATCTTCAATCACCGACTGTCGAAGGATCGCGTGCCATTGATAGACGGCAGCGTCCGGATCGAGGTGCGGCAGAGCGGCTGCTAGGAACGCATAGAAGAAGTCGCTAGCCGCACTCGTGTCGTGGTAGTCGTCCCAGTGCTTGTCCTTTACGGTCGCCTTGTTTTGCCAAGACTCTGGGTGGTTGTCGCCCTGGTAGTTCACTAGATACGGCGGGTCGGTGGCCATCAGGGCTGCCTTCTCGCCAGCCATCAACCGGCCTACGTCCTCAGCCTTAGTCGAATCGCCGCAGAGTAATCGGTGCCCGCCAAGGAGCCATAGATCGCCAAGCTTCGAAATGGGCTCGTCGGGAGGCTCCGGGACGGTGTCGGGGTCTGTCAGGCCATTCGCCGGCGGCATGGAGATCTTCGTTCGCCGCGCCAGGTCTTCCATCATGTTGTTTAGTTCGTCGCTACTGAAGGACACCTCCTCCATCAAGGCGCTGAGGTTGTCCTTGTTTGCCTCCGCCATTGCGGCCAATGGGTCCAGCGTCAGGAGTACTTTGTCCGCTTCTTCTTCGGTCAGGTCGAGAATGAGAACTGGCACGTCGGCGTCGGGCGTAGTCTCAGCCCGCAAGTGGCCGTCAATAAGCACCAAACCCTCGGGCGTCTCACGAGCCAGCAGCGCATCGGCGTAACCGACCTCGCTCAACAGGCCCTTCAGCGCGGCCTCCTGTGCCGGCGGATGCTTGCGCCAATTCTTCGCGTTCGGCAATAGCTCACTTGCCTTCACCCTGCGAAGCTCCACGATGCGGTCTCGGATTGATTCCATAGTGCCGATAAATCTGTGCTAAGGGCGGCTCGTCGTTCCGCGACGGGTCGCCCGCCTAACCGATGGCGGGTTGTTCAAAGTCCTACTTTTCGGTTGACACCCCCCTGTTTAATTTCGCGGTCATGCGAGAAGTGGTACGCCAGCGATGTTCGTTTCCTCAGCTGAGAAGTTTTCGAGGCGCCCTAGGCTATTCCTCATAGGGCCTGGCTCGTGACTTGATGCGAGCTTGGATCTCCTGCCCGGTCTTCGCGTTGCTGCAGCGCCGGCAGAGCGGCTGCCAGTTGCCCTGATTCCAGAACATCGCGTCGTGGGCGCCGTGTGGCCGAACGTGATCCACGAATGTTGCTGTGGTGATCGCTCCCTTGCGGCCGCACTCGGCGCAGTAGCGATGGAGCGCTAGAAAGGCCTTGCGTTCCTTCCGCCATCTTTGCGTCTGGTATAGAGATGAAGAGCGGCGAGCTCCCGTGAATGGCGCCGGCAGTGGGTGGTCGGGGCACGGCTGGAGCTTTGGACAGGTCGGGTTTCGGCAAGGCAAGCGGGGTCGCGTTGGCATTCATCACGACCCCTCGTCTTGCGGTAGCCCCCGCGGCAACACCATCTGCGTCACCCGCCCGACGCGGACCAGGTGGCGACCTCGATATTGAAAGCGTTTGTGGTCAACGAAGTCCTTGCAACTGAACACGTCGGCCCAAAGCAAGCCTCGCTGACGTGTGGTCCCTCGATGATCTGCATGTCCATTTGGCGAGGCAGCCGCCGAAGTAGGAGCCGTACCCGAGACTTGCTCGCAAGCCTTGAGCTGCGGGCATCCTCTCCGTCAATTAGCAAGTGCACCGACGACTTCCTTTGGTAAACCGACCGCTTCCTCTCTGGTAGCGCAGTTGTCGCAAAATTCACCGACCGCGTTAAGGTGTTTTCAAGCGACTCTTGGCGGTCCTGAGATTGGCAACGCTCTTCTCTAGCGTCTCAATTCGCATCGTGGCAACTTCCCAAGCCGTAGGCTTCTCTCCGTCCTGACTCATGCGGCGCCAGCTGTGACCCCGACACTGGTTTCGAGACGGTATCGGTTTGTAGTCGTCATTACCAGACGCTCGTCTTCGTGACGCTCATGGCCACATGAGAGACGAACATTCACGTAAAACAAGTCATCAATAAGATGGGCCTTACGGGAGCCAAGCACGGCGGTGACCGTCCTCCGAGCCTCACAAACGAAACAGTAAGAATTCAACGGGGTATTTCTCCTTTTGCTTTTGTCGGCGAGTGTTCATTTCGCCTGGCTTTCCTTCGCAATGCTCGCGCACCAACAGGCCGGGCCCCACCGGATGCAGGCCTGCCACATGAGCCATGGGAGCACCGGGGCCACCAGGTATCGCCAGGCCAGGTAGGCCAGCGCGCCGGTTAGTGGCAGGCCGAGGCCATAGATGAAGAATTCAACCGTGCTCATGGGCGGGGAGCCTCCTGTTTAACTTATCGGCTGCGACCTCTGCTACCAATTTGCTACCATCGGGTAGTAGCAAGAACTGATAAGAACGTCATATGCTCTCCGTGGAGGGACATGATTCGTATCTGGGAATGTGCTGCTTTGCGCTATTTGAGCCATAAAGAATGCACCTTATCGGGCTCAAAAACCGTTGAGGCTAACACCTCGTGTGGGTTCGAGTCCCACCTTCGGCACCAAATTTCGAACCCTAAGATCGCCTGCCGCGGTGGAGACAGGCTTGCCGCTAACCCTGAAACTGCACATGAAGTCGGAGACTGGCGTGCTGAGGCCTGACTAACCGGCGCCGCCCATTACCTTCAATGAACAGCTGCTCACTCCTGACTTGAGTGATCCCGGTGAGTTCAGGAATTCTCGCCAGCGATTCGTCGATCAAAATCGGAGCGCCGCGCTCTCCGTAGGTCACGGCGTCAAGCGGCTCATGGCCCTTAAACCCAATCGTGCCGCCAGTCGCGAGGATATCAATAGTTCGATACATCAGATTCCGCCGATCTACTAGCCCGGCTTCTTTGTGAAAATTGGACAAGCGCGCAGCGCAACAGCATCGCCAGGAGACCGTCAGCCGTTGGGCAGCACGATAACCTTACCTATCGCCTCCCGGTTCTCGAGTAGGTTATGGCCCTCGGCGACGTTTTCCAGGCTGAACGTCCCAGCGATCAGCGGCTTCAGTGTGCCGGCGATGAGGAAGTCGTCCGTTAACCTCTTTCTTCTCGTCCAAAAAGAGCTTGTCTGTGACCGAGTTACCGCGTGAGAAGCCGATTAGGGCCTGATTGCGGCGCAGGAGCTGTCGTGGATTCACCGGCGCGTTCGTGTCTGAGATGTTGCCATAGTTCACCATTCGGCCACCCACCCGCGTGGCTTCGAGTGTGTCGTAGACAGATTGACCGCCATTTACCTCGAAGGAAAGGTCCACGCCCTTGCCGTCCGTCTGAGCAATGACCTCCTTGGGCCAGTCTTCCTTCGTGTAGTCGATCGGAATGGCGCCGAAGTCGGCGACCACAGCACGCTTCTTGTCGGAGCTGGCGCCGCCGAAGACTTTGCCGGCGCCATAGAGCCGTGCCAGCTGCAGGGCCACGTAACCAATACCACCAGTTGCCGCGGGCACGAAGACGGACTCGCCGGGCTGGAGACGCCCCGCCACCTTGAACGCGAGTGCCGCGACATCGGCCTCAGCAAGTACCGCGTAGGCTGAAACCGGGTCGACGCCTTGCGGGATAGGCCGAAGCATGTCCTCGGACGCCACAGCGTACTGGGCATAAGCCCCGCCGGTTACGAGACCATAGTGTTGCTTGCCGATCATGGAGGTATCGACGCCCGGCCCGACCTTCTCCACGGTCCCTATCACTCTCGCACCCGGCACGTAGGGCAGAGTCACGCGCTGGATATAGCGTCCTTGTCGCTGCAGGACGTCGGCAAAGCTGACACCCGTTACATCAACGTGGATTAGAGCCTGCCCTTCGCCGGGTTCCGGAGCGGAAGCGTCCTCCAGCTTGAGTACCTCAGGGCCCCCCTCTTCGTAAAACCTCACAAGTTTCATTGAACACACACCTTCCTAACTGCAGTCCTGCATGCTTGATTAGGGCCTACCAGCCTTCGGTGCGCCCTAATCAAGACTTTAGATGTTAGCCAATTAAAGGGTGGTGGATGGTGGGGCCCTGGGATTCGAACCAAGGCTGCCTTGCGGCTGACAGATTTAAAGTCTGTTGCACTCTGACGAGACCAAAATTCAGTAGCGCGCGCAACTTGACTTACGCGAGACATTAGCCTGAAATCAAGATCCAACGGAATTGCACCCCCGGGGTTAGCCTTTAAAGGACATGGCCAGCCTCGGTTTCGAGGTGCAGCCTGGGATTGGCGTAACCGAGCAAAGGAGCCGCCGCGGCATGGCCACCTTGACAGAAACTAATACTTGGGTTGAGAAGGCGCGCACCTTAGCACCGCTCATCGAGCAGTATCGTGACCAGAGCGAGAACCAACGCCACCTGGCAAAGCCGGTGTACGAAGCGATGCGCGAGCTTGGTCTCTTCAAGCTCTGGCTGCCGCGCTCGCTGGGCGGCGAGGAACTTGACTTTAGAACGGTCGCCGAGACGATAGAAGCTGTCGCGCGCATGGATGGCAGCGCTGGCTGGGTCCTCGTTATCGCCAATCAAACGGCCTGGATGCTGGGCTACCTCCCCCAGGACGCGGCGGCGGAGATGCTGTCCGCAAAACCGGACGTGACCCTGGGTGGCTCCGGCCAGCCCAACGGCATCATGACGCCGGTGGAGGGCGGATACCGTGTCACCGGCCGATGGTCGTTCGTGAGCGGGGGCGACCACACGGGCTGGCTCTGCGGCGTTTCCCGGATCAAAGACGGCGACGGTTTTCGAATGAACGAAGACGGGTTGCCCATAACTCGGTTCCCATTCTTCAGTTCGGACCAGTACGAGATCATCGACACCTGGCACACCACTGGCCTGAGCGCCACCGGTAGCAACGACATGCAAGTTGAAGATGCTTTTGTGCCGGAGGCCCGTGCGCTCAACAACATGGCGAAGAAGTCAGATTTCCAGGCCGGCACTCTCTTTCAGACCAGTTTCCGGGAGATTTTTGGCTGGCCGCTCGCCTTCACCGGACTCGGCATAGCGGCGGAGGCGATCGACGCCTTCACCGACCTTGCCGTCAACAAGACGCCCTCGCGCGGCACCAAACGCCTCGCCGAGAACGACAACATTCAGATGACCCTGGGCCGCGTGATGGCCAAGCTCAACTCCGGCCGCAGCTATCTCTACGCGATGTGCGACCGCATGTGGGCGGAGATCGAAGCGGGTAGAGGAGACCACGAAGCGCTGCTGCTGGAGGCCCTGGTTGCTTGCTCGACCGCGGCCGAGAGCGCCGCCGACGCGGTCGACCTCCTCCGCACTGCCGCGGGCACTTCCGGAATCTACGAGGGCAACAAGATCGAGCGTTGTTGGCGCGACGTGCACATGGTTACTCAGCACGCCAACCTCTCACCCAGCAACTACGTCCGCATCGCCGCCCTGCGGCTCGGCCTCGGCTTCGGGTCTGGGCGTTAGGCTAAAAGGAACACGGGCCGAAGGGTCGAGGCGCCACCTTGTCGGCCCGCGAGACGCGAACCTGCGGCGCTGGCGCTTAGTTTCAGAGTTTTACGACTAGACGGTCAGGAAACTGGTTTCCTAACCGCAGCCGAGATATCAAACTTTCATCGGCCCCAGCCGCGCCGATCGGAACCTCTTCCATTGACTTCCGCTGCCTGGCCATCTTGAAGTCGTGCGCGTGCAGCCCGGGCTGCACCGTAGCCAAGAAATTGCCGAGAATCTTGCAGTTGCATTGAAGCAAGCCGTGGCCGTGGAAGCCTGGCCACGTCTCACGCTCCATTCCTGGCGTCGATTATTAGCCGAGGGGTCCCGTTTGAAGTTCACCTTCCTTGTAAATAATGTCGAAGGCGGAGCGATGGCCAACCTCACTCTTCGGCTAGCCGAAGGTCTCGCGGAGCAGGGTATCGACGTAACCATTGCTTTCTACTATGGCTCCTTGCCGAAGGTTCAACCGGGGTCAATTCGCTTCATCCAACTCAGCAACTCCGGCGTATTGCGAGCGGCCGGCCCACTCGCCCGGCACTTGAGAGACGAGCAGCCCGATTTCCTTCTCACCCGTCCGATCCAGGTCAACCTGGTAGGCATCCTTGTCGCAGAGTGGGCTCACAGAGCCTTGGGGTGGCGAGGCAAGCTCATTCTCGGCCACGAACACCCCCTTGCCCTCGCCCATAGCGCCAGTCGCAAAGACAACAAATGGGCCGCCAAGCTGCTCTACCGGCGTGCCGCCGGGTCCTTCGCCGTTTCGCCAGCCATCCGCGAAGATGCCATCACTTGGTGCGGGCTGAATCCGGAAACGGTCGCCGTTGTTCCGCCTACGCTGCCGTCCTTCGATCCCGGTGAAGCCCCGGAATCGGTTCATCCCTGGCTTGACGATCCGGACACACCGGCCTTCGTGACAACCTCCCGGTTAGTCCCGCTCAAGCGAATCGATCTTTTGATCGATGCGCTCAAGCTCACCCGAATCCAGACACCGGCCAAACTCCTGATAGTCGGCGATGGGCCAGACAAGCAGCGTCTCTCTGAGCACGTGGTGGCCGCCGGCCTCGATGACGCGGTAGAGTTCCTCGGTTGGGTCCCGGAGCCTCGATTTTTGATGGCAAAGGCCACGTCCTTTGTCCTGGCCTCAGATGAGGAGGGATTCGGCATGGTCCTCGGTGAAGCAATGAGCACCGGGTGTCCGGTGATCTCAACCGATTCGCGCGGCGGCGGCCCCGCGTTTGTTACCGACAACGGCAACTCCGGGTTGTTGGTTCTGCGCGGCTCAGCAAATGAGCTCAGCCAGGCAATGCTGACAATGACCGAACCGGAATCCCGCCGCGATTTTTCACAGCGTGCCCTGGTGCGGGCGGCGGATTTCACTCCCAGGCGCAATACTGAGCGGCTATTGGATTTTCTTGAGCGCCTCGGAACTGGCCGCAGGCCAGAACCACGTCTCGCCGGCACCCTCTAAAAAACCCTCCACCGGCCCCGGCCACGCCACTCGGGTCAAAATGCGTAACCCTGCGCTCTATCGCGCCCAAATCCATCTCTGAAAGTCATAAACTAGTGGCTGGATTCCATTCGTAGATCGAACGCGCGAGGGAAAACACTTGCAGCGAATCTTGTTAATCCTCACCTTCTCTGCCGCATTATTAATTGCCTGCGGCTCAAACGGTGAGTCCGAACCCGACTCTGATGATGCGACCCCTGCCCCAGCTTCCTCGTCGACCCAGACTTCTGATTCTCAGAGACCACTCGGAATAATAAGCGTGCGTGATCTACAAAGGGGTGACTGCTTCCGGCGGCCGCCAGACACAAGCGCGATCCGGGACGTGGAGCTTGTTTCCTGCTTGTTGGATTGGGAAGTGCGAGTTATCAGTAGCTTTGAAGTGGGAGCAACCGGCGACTACCCGATTGCGTCCTACTTCGAAGACCAAGCTGACGCCTTCTGCCACCCAAATTCGACCGGAACCATCGCCCCTGGGCCCAATGGCTGGGAAGAAGGTGACCGCACAGTTCTTTGCATTCAAGAAAGATGAAAAACCTCGATCTCCGTTGCTGACAGGAACTCAACCGGGATCAGCTTGGTTTCTCTTCCTCAGGAAATCGTCAACCAGCAAATGCGTGCGGTCCGGTTATTTGATTCAGATGGCTGCCTGGGTCGCTTCTAAGGGCAGCAGCGGCTTGCGAGACAGCCAGACCAACAGCGCTGCCGTGGCGAACATGACCGAAAAAAGGATAAATGCCGGCGTGTACGAATCACCGGCAACCTCGTAGATCACCGCCGCGACAATCGGCCCCAGTCCAAGGGAAACCTGCTGAAATGGCGCTGTGAACCCGGTAATTGCGCCAAAGGACCCACGCCCGAAGTACTGAGCCTGAATCATCAAAATGATCGATGATTCACCGCGGGCGGCGAGGCCAAAAAGAACCGCAAAGATCATCGCCTCCGCCGTCGTATCCACCGTCAAAAGAAACAGACAAAGAAGAGAGGCGATTGAGATCGAAAAAGCCCCGAGCAGGCGTTCGGAAACATGCTCCACCAGGAATCCCCAGAGCAGAGTGGCGAAGGCCCCGGAAAGTGAATAGGCGCTGATCGCCAACGCTGCCGTCGCCGCGGCAATGCCTTGATCCTGAAAATAGGCGGCTTGGTGGAAGCCGATCCCTCCGTTGCCAAAAGTTCCGGCCGAAACCGCGACAATTAAGAGCCAAAATGAGCGCGTCTTCCAGGCTTGCTGCAAACTCCAGCTATATTCCTCGTCCTCGGCCTGAGCCGGCTTGGGCCCTGCAGCGGCTGGCCCAGCGGTTGGTATCGATGGACTATCGTCACCATCTGGTAGGAGCCCCATGTCCTCTGGGCGCCGGCGTAAGACCAACAGAAAGGCCGGCAGCAGAATGACGAGCATTGCTGCTCCCACAACGTAGTACGCAGTCTGCCAGCCGAACCCATCACTGATCACCTGGGCAATTGGCACCAGCACGGCTCCGCCAAGCGGCAAAGCCATATTTGACATGCCAAGCGCCCGGCCCCGCTTTCGCCGGAACCAGTTCACCGCGGTAGTCCGGGGGACAACACCGGCAAGAGTGTTTTGCGACACCCCACGGCCGACAATGTAGGCCACATAAAACAGGGCGACGTGGACATAGCTACTCAGCGCCAACATGATCAGAGCGGGCACCACCACCAGAAGGCCGGCCGTACTGAGGGGCCGAGCCCCGTGTTTGTCCGCTAGACGGCCAACTAGGGGTGAAAGCACGCCCGCAAGGATGCTGCCAAAGGTCACGGCCAGAGTGATCGAGGTACGGCTCCAGCCCGTATCAGCCTCTATGTTGGGTAGCATCGCCCCGGTAAATAATTCGTAACTATCCCCTCATAGCACGTAAGCAGAGTCTATGGATGGTCTAATAGCATGAGGGTGAGACTCTGTCGTTCATCGCGCATAGATGATAAACTAGGCAAATGAAGAAGCAAGATAAGCACACGCGCCCGTCTTACGAGGAAGGGAAGTTACGTGATCCTTCTATCGAGGCGAGGCAGGATGCTGAATACAAAAGGGGCGACCTGTTAGCCCTCATCAAGAAGGCCGTCCAGGTCGCCCACAAAGCTCACTAAGGATTAGTTGATAAGAGCCGGGGCTGCCACTGGGGTTGCCAGGGCGGGGCCGTAACGAGCAAAGTTGTCTCCTCTCTAGCGGTGGGGTTTGGCCCGAGAACCATGAGGCCCCACCGCCCTTTTATTTCCTGACGGCTTCCTCACAGCCGGATTAGGCATCGCTTTCGTATTTGCCGAGCATATCGATAAGGTCGAACACCCACTCGCGATCCTCGGCACTCAAGCTCATGATGCTCACAGAAATGTTGAGCGTAACTGTGCCGCCGCTCTTGAGCGTGACAATCTTGGTATCGCCTGCGGGTGGTTTGCTACCCGCAGGGGATGATGAACCCGCACTGCGCTTGCTGCCTCCGGCTCGCTTTTTGGCTCCAGAGGTCCCACGCTTCTTGATCGCGGGCCAGTGGGTCGAGACCGGAATCTCGGCGTAGTCGGCAGCCTGTAGATAAAAAGTCATCGCCTTTCTGCGCGTCGCGCCATCGATCCCAAACTCGCCCACCGCATCTTGAAGCTGCTGCTGTGTTGCATTGGCTCCGCCGAGGCTGACGAGTTTCGGGTAGGCAGCCTCTAAGAGCGTCCTTAGGTGGCCCTTCCGATCCGCCTTCGCAACGATGAGTTCATCGAGCGACCGTTGGACTTGATCGTCCCCATCAGTCAGATGAAAGAAGCGAAGCGCCCTGAGAAGCTGCGCCTGATTCGTCCCTGACTGCGACGGCCATGCGGTTCGGTCGAGCTTCTGTGGCAGGCCTTGGTCGAGGGTCTCAAGCCCGCCCAGAAATGTTGTGAATGCCAAATGCGGCGGAGTCGCTCGCTCTCCCTTGTCGTTCATCGTGCCAAACACCTCCTGTTACAGGCCACAACCACAATGTTAATGGCACGAGTGCCACATTGTCAAGGCACGGCAGGAGATTATCTTTGACAATGCGATTTGGCATCTGCAGACTCTAGGGCGGAGGTGGCACTAATGGCCGAGATTCAGAGAGGGCAGTGGGTGAGGCTCAAGGCTTACGGCGGGGAGATCACCCGGCGTGTCGTAGGCAAAACCGAGAGCAGCGTGATCGTTTGCACCGATGAGGAATATGAGACGGCTGCAAAGGAGAAGCGCGAGCCTAAGGCAGTTGGCTTCTCTAAAGCTTCATTGCTTAATGAAGCTTGGTCGGCTGACTTAACCGAGCGGTGAATATTGGCCGTGCTGCCCATCCCGGACTTGAGTTACCCGTTCGCTTATCGTCTCGAACATGGCTGCATCATCGCCTCGGTGGTTGTACCGGAATGTGTACTCGTTCACGTAGGTCTGTAGGTGATTCTTCCCAACGGAGTGGTACGCGCCCCGAATGCCGTTCTTGAGAAGGGACCAGAACCCCTCAATCGTATTCGTGTGCACGTCGCCGTCCACGTAGACGAGCGCCGCGTGATTCACCCTGCGGTGCTGGTATCCGGACCGGCGAACTAAACCGTACTGCGCAGCCTCATCAGTGAACACCATAGACGCTGGGATGACGTGGCCTTCCAGGAGTGGGCGAATCGTCCGTGCCCTCGCGTCATCCGTGACCCATGCCTTGACCTGGCCTCCGCGCTCGACCATACCAACAACCGGCTTCTTGGCCGTGGGATCATCCTTGCTACGTGGCCCCTTACGAGGCTGGCGCTGACGAGGGCGACCGCCGACAAACGTCTCATCTACTTCCACAGTACCTCTGAGCATCCCGCCATCCTCAGCCATCAGCGTACGAATCTGCTTGAACATCCTCCAGGCGGTCTTGTAAGTGACGCCCAGCTCGCGTTCTAGCTGCTTAGCGCTGATGCCGGTACGAGTCGAGGCCATCAGATACATGGCGTAAAACCAGCTTTTCAACGGCGTAGACGATTTCTCGAAGATGGTTCCTGCCAGCGGGTAGACATGCGTACCGCAGTAGTCACAGGAGTAAGCCTTGCGGTTGGTCAACTTGTGGTGTGGGCGGACCTCATTGCATGCACGGCATACTACCCCTTCGGGGTACAGCATCTGAACGATGCTCTCTAGGCAAGCATCGTCGTCTGTGAAGTCCTCATTGAAGTTGCGGATCGTGTATTTCTGCATCTCTTGCTCACTCCTGCTAAAGTGAGTGTAGCTGAATCTATACGTGCTGTCAAGGGATAGTTACGAAATAATTGGCCGATGGCAGAGGCGAAGAAGGCGCCGGCAAAACCGACGCCGAGAACTTTCCAGCCATAAAATATCTTTGGCTTGGATTTGGCCTCGCTCGGGGCAGTCTCTCTCATTAAACCTCTTCTGCGGCGGCTTGCTTTGGCAAAGCATAAGGCCTGTGCCATTTACGCTTGTAGCGCCGATGGCCACAACAGCCGATCATGAACGCTCGCGTCCGACAACGCCGAATTAGACGTCCCGCTGGCCACCGCTTGACGGCTTGAAGGCATCCAGAGACAGCGGCGAATTGTCTTGCTCGTAGGTAGGCAGAGCGCTACCATCGCAAACAGTCGAAGTCGAAGGGCTGAGTTCGACCGTAGGAAATTTAGTCGACGCCCGTGACCCGCGGAGGTCCCGACAAATGGCCGTCTTTCAGCATGATGTCCTAATAATTGGCGCCGGTTTGGCCGGGATGCGCGCCGGCCTTGCCGCTCAAGCCGAAGGCGTCGACGTAGCGATTATTTCAAAAGTTCATCCTGTACGCAGTCACTCCAACGCCGCCCAGGGTGGAATCAATGCCGCCGTGGATGAAGGTGACTCTTGGGAAGAGCACGCCTTCGATACGGTCAAGGGCAGCGATTTTCTTGGTGACCAGGATGCAATCGAGATTCTCTGCTCCGAGGCCGGCGCTGAGGTTCTCGCCCTGGAACGCATGGGAGTCATCTTCTATCGTGACGAAACCGGTCATCTCGGTTCGCGCGCGTTTGGCGGTCAGCAAAAGGCCCGCACCTACTTTGTCGGAGACATCACCGGTCAGGCGCTGCTGCACGTTATGTATGAGCAACTGATCAAGGATGGGCTGCGCATCTACGAGGAGTGGTTCGTCACGGACCTCATCATCGAGGACAGCATGTGCAAGGGCTGCGTGGCGATCGAAATTCGCACCGGTGAAGTACATGTCATAGCCGCAAAGTCGACGATCATAGCCACCGGCGGCGCTGGACGAGTTTACGAGCCCAGCACCAACGCCTTGATCTGCACCGGCGACGGGCTGAGTCTCGCTTACCGCGCTGGAGCCCCGCTCATGGACATGGAGATGGTGCAGTTCCATCCAACCACCCTCAAGGGTTCCGGAGTGCTGATCACCGAGGGCGCCCGCGGTGAGGGAGCTCACCTGCTAAACGGCGAAGGTGAGCGCTTCATGGAGCGCTATGCTCCCAACATGATGGAACTCGCCAGTCGCGATGTCGTTTCGCGTGCGGAGCAAACCGAAATCGACGAGGGCCGCGGCACTGACGGCTGCGTCTTTCTTGATATGCGTCACTTGGGCATGGATCTGATCCGTGAGCGCCTCTGGCAGATTCGTGAAATCGGCATCGATTTCGCCGGCGTCGACATCACCGAGGAGCCGATCCCAATCCTGCCTGGTATGCACTACATCATGGGTGGAATCAAAACCGACGTCTGGGGTCGGACCGCGGTCCCTGGGCTCTACTCGGCCGGTGAGGCCGCCTGCATCAGCGTCCATGGTGCTAATCGCCTCGGAGCTAACTCACTGCTCGACACAGTTATTTTTGGCAAGCGCTCTGGCATCGACGCCGCTGAGCGCGCTCGCGGTGAAACCACACGGCCACCCGAGGAGCGCTATGCCCGCGATACTGAAAAGCGTATTCGCTCCCTGCTTGACCGGCCCCAAAGCGGCGAGCGTATCGCCAACCTACGCGCCGACATGGGAAAGACGATGAACGAGAAAGTTCAGGTTTTTCGAACCGAAGACGAGTTGAAATCGGCACACGAGGACATCAAAGCACTGACAAAGCGCTACGAGAACCTCGGCGTAGAAGCTAAAGGTCGAGTTTTCAACACGGACCTGCTTTTCCACATTGAACTGGGATTCATGCTCGAATGCGCTGAGACAATCTGCGTATCAGCTATCGAACGGAAAGAAAGCCGCGGCGCCCACTCGCGAACCGACTATACAGAGCGAAACGACGCCGAGTGGCTTAAGCACATCACTTGCTCCTATTCGGCCCAGGGCCCGCAACTCGGCGAGTCCCCGGTGACCATCACTCAGTGGCAACCCGAGGAAAGGAAGTACTGATGGAGGTCAAGCTCAAAGTAAAGCGATCCGATCCGCAAGGCGGCGGCGGTGAGGCCTTTAGCGACTACACCGTCGACATGCCCGAGAAAGCTACTGTCCTGGATGCCCTGATCGAGGTTCGCGAGTACCAGGATGGGAGTCTTTCTTTACGCTGCTCCTGTCGCAGCGCAATTTGCGGCTCCTGCTCCATGCAAATCAACGGCCGCGCGCGCCTCGCCTGCAAGACCCAGGTCAGTACAGTTGTGGACCAGAATGGCCGAATTTTAGTCGAACCGGCCGGCAACATGCCGGTCATCAAGGACCTTGTCATCGATATGGCGCCCTTCTGGGACAAAATTCGCGCCGTGAAACCCTGGCTGCAGCCCTCCGGGACGCCTCCAGAGCGCGAGTACGTGGTTCCCAACGAGTCTATGGCGGCCCTTGGCGAAGTCATGAACTGCATCATGTGCGGTGCCTGCGTCTCAGACTGCCCTGTTCTGGAAATCGACAACAGCTTCCTCGGACCAGCCGCCCTGGCCAAGGCCTGGCGCTTCGTCGGTGACCCGCGCGATGACCAGAGAATGGCACGCATGCGTGAATACAGCGACCCCAGCGGCATGTGGGACTGCACCCGCTGCAATATCTGTGTCGAAGTCTGCCCCAAAGACGTCAAGCCGATGGATCAAATCCTCAAGCTTCGCTCTGAGGCCATTCACGCCGGCATCAAGGACAACTACGGCAGCCGTCACACACTCGCTTTTGTCGATCTGGTCGAGCACAGTGGCAGACTGGATGAATTCCGCCTGCCAATGCTCACCCACGGCAAATTCAATTTCGTTGGCCAAATCTCCGACCTTCCAGTCGGACTTCGCATGATTCGCGCCGGAAAAATGCCCAACCCGCTCCATAAACCAATCGGTGGCGCGAAGCACGTCAAGCGGCTGTTCAAGAGCTTTGAAAAAAAGCAGACAGTAGGGAGTAAGTAAGATGAAGTACGCTTTCTGGCCTGGCTGTGTTTCGAAGGGTGCGGCTCCTGAGCTCTACACTTCGATGGTAAGAGTGGCGCCTGAACTCGGCATGGACCTGGTCGAGTTATATGACGGCAACTGCACTGGCGCCGGCGTCATCAGCGAGCACAGCATGGAAACAGCGGACGCCCTCAACGCCCGTAATTTCGCCATGGCCCAGCAGATGGACCTGCCGTTAATCAACATCTGCAGTACCTGTCAGGGCGTACAGAGCATGGCCCAGAACCGAATGCGCAAGAACCCAAAACTGGCGGAAGATGTCAACGCTTCCTTGGCCGAAGAGGGATTGTATTACGACGCCGAGGCCGGCCTCGAAGTCAAAAACTTCCTCTGGACCCTGGTTGAGGATCTGGGCTTGGACAACCTTAAGAGCCTGGTGAAGCGGCCGCTAACCGGGCTCAAGGCCGGGCCATTCTATGGCTGCTACATCATTCGCCCCGAATCCGTCCTCGGATTCGATGAGCACCCGGACCGGGACAAGTACCTTGAGTACGTGATCGAGGCTTTGGGCGCGACTTTGGTGACCTACGAGGGCCAGGACAAATGCTGCGGCTTCCCAATCCTGACAATCAACAAAAAGAACTCGCTCAGCATGGCCGCGGAGCACCTCAGCCACGCCCAAGAAGAGGGCGCCGATGTCCTGGTCACTCCCTGTCCGCTCTGTCACCTCAACCTTGACGCGCAGCAGCCTGACGCTGCGAAGTATGCCACCGTCGACGGCCTTGATGTTCCGATCTTGCACCTGCCGCAGCTCATCGGTCTGGCCCTCGGCATCGACCCGAAGGAGCTCCGCGTTGACCGCCACGTCATTTCAACCAAGAAGGTGCTCGCCAATATCTAGCCGCTACCCTGAGAAAGAAAACAGGCCAGGCGTTTGCCTGGCCTGTTTTCTTCTCTCGACCCTCGTGGTCACCGGCAACGCGGTCACAATCTCAGGGCACGCCCCTAACTATTAACCCTGCCTCGACAGCCGCTCCGCTAGCTTCTTCGCACGCAGAGCAAGCGAGGTGGAGTCAAGTTCCCGGCACACTTCTTCGAACCCGTCTCTTGGACCGCGCCAGCACAATTCATCCACCGAAGCGATCGGCGATTCCGCATCGCGCAGCGTGGCCAAGTCGCGGAACAGAAAGACAATGTCCTGGCCTTCGTTTAGAGTGCGGCTCAGGCGGTCCGCGCCCCGCAACTTCACGTCCCAGTCCGAGGCACTCCGCGGGATCGACTCCAAATGGCCATAGCGGGCCAAAACCGTGGCGCTGCCCCGATCTCCCCATCCCGGTAATCCAGGAAATCCGTCCGCACTATCACCGACCAACGCTAGATAATCCGGGATCGACTCCGGCCGCACGCCGAATTTTTCCATTACGCCGGCCTCATCGGTCACCTTGCCGCTGCGTCGGTCAAGTTGGAGCACACCAGGGTCACGCACGCACTGCGCCAAGTCTTTGTCCGGTGAGCAGATAAACACCCGCTCCACCTTCGGTTCCGCGTCCGCAAACTTGGCGGCAGCGGCCAAAACGTCATCCGCCTCAAGTTCCACCATTGGCCATACTGGCACTCCAAGTTGTCGCAGACCTTCCTCCAGTAGGGGGAACTGCTGAAACAACTCTGGATCGATACCGCTGCCGGTCTTGTAACCAGACCACAATTCGTTGCGAAACGACTCGACGACGTGATCGGTGGCCACACCAATATGCGTCGTACCAGACTCCAACATAGAGAGGATGGAGCCCACGACGCCGCGTGCGGCGCCCACTTCACGACCCTCCGCGTTCGCACGGGACGGCACGGCGAAAAAGTGCCGGAACAGCTCGTAGGTTCCGTCGACTAGATAAACATCCATCCGCTGAAGGCAGCCTAACTGATTTCCCTACTGACTGGCACAGGCCCACGAGGCAGAGACCTCTGAGAAAGTTTCCTCGAATTCAGCCAAAGGCTACAGGATTCTGCATTCGCGGCCGATATCTAAGAGGTAATGACATTTGATCTCAGGTGTTACCCGTACGCGTCGCACTTTTGGGGGACGCACCTTAGGGAGAAGAAATTTGGCGACTAGGAAATCCCGGCGCAGAGGCGAGCGAGGTCAGAGCCTGGTTGAATTCGCCTTGATCATTCCCTTCTTCCTTATCGTCGTTTTTGCCGTCGCCGATTTTGGTCTTGGACTCCGCGCCTGGATTACGGTCACCAACTCGGCCCGGGAGGGCGCCCGGTTAGCCGCGGTTACCTGCGCCACCGACACCGCCAGTACTTCCGATGTCCAAACTCGAGCCGTCGACACATCCGCCGGCTTACTGACCTCCGCCGACGTGGCCGTGACAAATTGCCCCGGAGCCTCGACCGAATCCGTCATTGTCACCGTCAATTACGACTACGACATGATCACGCCTCTTGGCGGCCTTATGAATTTCATTAGCGGCGGAACGATCCCATCGACAATATCAATGACTTCCGCCGCGGATATGAGGTTGGAATGAAGCAGCTCGCCGATCTGTTCAAATCTGCCCTGAGAAGTGGGAACGACGAAGGCGGCCAGTTATTAATCATGGCCGTCGGCACTTTTGCCTTCGTTCTTGCCCTGGCAGCTATAGCCATCGACGGCGGCTTGTTCGCTCAGACAAAACGTGACCTGCAAAACGATGTTGACGCGATGGTCCTGGCCGCGGTTAGGGAGATGCCGGATACATCTGCGGCAGCCACGATTGCCGCAACCTGGGCGTCTCAAAACGGCGTTGACGCTGCCGAGATCGTTTCCGTCACCTATAACGTTGACTGTGATGGAAGCTCATCCCTGACTCCATTACGATCTCGCTCGCGAGAATCCAGCAAACATTTCTTGCCCAAGTCATGGGTATCACCGAAGCGACCCTGAACGTGTGCGCTTCAGCCCGCACCGGCTACGCCCAGGCTGGGCCAGGCCTGCTGCCCTTTGGGCTGCTCGAGGAGGACCCGGTAATCGCCAACGTTCCGCCGGTCTGTTACTTGAACGACAACGACTTCTTCTGGGACCGACCTGCGTGATTAAGATCCCCCAGCCATCAGAAACTTGGACGCCGGGCAACTCGGGCCCCCTGCGTCTGGACGATGTCTCCAACGTAAACCCGACCAATTACGCCGCAACCTGTGACCCACCCGGCAGCAACAGCGGTGCCGACGAATACACGGAGAACATCGTTCATGGCAGCGAATGCAGCTACGCACCCGGTGATGAAGTCCAAACCTTCACCGGAAGCCTGGTCGGGCCGACCTGCGACGCGATCGACGAACTGCTCGGCGCAAACATCGACACGTTTGACGATGTCTTTGCCGATGCGGACGGCGACGGCGTCTACGAAATCGTCGATACCACCAGCCCGCGCTACATTCTGATTCCGGTGGTGTCGGTGCCTGAAGGATCGGCAGGCTCGTCGACGAACGTCACGATCAAGACTTTTGTCACCGCGTACCTTAGTGGTTGCAACGGCGGCCTCGGTGCCGACCCGGCCAGTGTCGAACTGATCCCGGTGAAGTCCAAGGTTTTCCTCAATGGCATCGACTTCGTGGAGGGCGTGGACCCGGACTACGCGACCGATTGGCCGCTATACACGATCAAGTTGATCAGCTAACCACGCGAGCTAATCGAAACCCTAGACCTTCCGCACGCTCAAGCGAACTTCAAGGCCGTCAATCGTGTGCTCCTCGCTGAAACCTTCTTGCGTGCCCGCCGCGATCTCCTCGGCCAAGGTCTCCTGCCGGATGTAGTCGCCCCAAGAGGCCAGTACCCCGCCAAGATCGCCTTCAAATGTAAGACGGATGCGGTCAGCGATCTCAAAACCAGCCGTCTTGCGCATCTCTTGAATCCGGCGAACTAATTCACGCGCCAGGCCCTCTTCCGCAAGCTCCGGCGTAACCTTGGTCGTCACCGCAACCGCATACCCGGCCTCCTCGGCAACAGCAAAGCCCGGCTTGCCAGACATGCTGACCAGCAGATCTCCCGACTCCAACTCGATGCCATCGATTTCTTGTGTCCGGTTCGCCCTCGCGGTGCGCGCCAGTTCGCCGTGGTCGGCGCCGGCCAAAGCCCGCTGTAGGCGACCCAATTCACCGCCAAGTCTGGGCCCGAGGACCGGCAGGTTGGGGCGAATTTTGTAATCAAAAAATTCCGCGTCGTCGCCAATCGTCTCCAAAATCTTGACGTTCAATTCCTCAATGACCTGATCAGACAATTGGCCGAGCGTTTTCGCTTCAGCATCATTCAGAACCCGAACGTGAACCGCCGCCAGCGGCTGACGTACTTTGAGGTTGGCCTTGGACCGCGCCGCCCTGCCCAATGAAACGATCCTCTGAACCAGCCGCACAGAAGTAGACAGGTCCTCGTCAATTAGCCGCTCGTCAACTTGCGGCCACTCCGCCAGATGCACGCTTTCCGGCGCATCCGCACTCCAACTGCGGATAAGGTTCTGGTAAACCTCTTCGGTCATAAACGGCATAAACGGCGCCATCAGTCGAGTGAGAGTCTCGAGACAGGTCCATAACGTCTCATAGGCGGCCTGCTTGTCGGCATCCGACTCGCTCTTCCAAAAACGCCGTCGGCTGCGGCGGACATACCAATTGGAAAGGCCTTCTACAAACTCCTCCATCTGGCGGCACGCAGTCATCGCGTCGTAGTTCTCCAGAGAATTTGTCACCGTCTTCACCAGCCGATTCAGCTCGGAGAGCGCCCAACGGTCCAATTCGGATTTCGCCCCGACCGGCACGGCTTGGCCGCCCGGCAGCCAGCCATCGATGTTGGCATAAGTAACGAAGAACGAGTAAGTGTTCAAGAAAGTTGCCAGGAAACCGCGCTTCAATTCGTCGCCGGCTGTCCAGCTGAAATTGAGGTTGCTGGCCGGAGGCTGGCGCAGGAACATCCAGCGCATTGGATCGACGCCCATTCGCTCGGCTGCGTCTTCGAACCAAATCGCATTGCCCTTGGACTTGTGCATCTCTTCGCCGTTTTCATCACGCAAAAGAGCATAGGAAAACAGGTTCTTAAACGGCGGCTCGCCCTCGTACTCGGAATCAAGCACCATGACCGTGCCCAAAGCCAGCAGCGAGTAGAACCAGTTGCGGAATTGGCCCGGAAAGCTCTCAGAGACCCAGTCAGCCGGGAACCACTGGCGCCAGTAATCCGGATCGTGTCGATAGTTAAGGGTCGAAAACGGGACGATTCCGGCATCCAACCAGGGATTGCCGACTTCTTTCACTCTTTCGACCGGTGATCCGCAGTCCTTGCAAGCGATTCTGATCTCATCAACGTAGGGCCGATGAGGGCTCTTGCCTTCGAACTGCTCCCAGCCTTCGATGGCGCGCTCTTGAAGCTCGGTCTCGGAGCCAATGACCTCAAAGCTACCGCATTCTTGGCAGTCAAAGATCGGCAAAGCCAAGCCGTAATAGCGCTTCTTGGAGATCATCCAATCGTCCATGTTGCGCAGCCAGTCCAGCTCGCGGGCTGAGCCGAACTCCGGTATCCAGCGCGCCTTTTTAGTCGCTCCTTGGATCTTTTCGCGTAGGTCATCCATGGATATGAACCACTCGTCAACCAGGCGGAAGACCAGTTCAGAGCCGCAGCGCCAGCAGGTCGGATAGCGGTGAGTGTAATCGTGGACGCGATCAAGGATGCCTTTTTCGCGCAGGCTATCAAATACGTCGGCGGGAACGTCGCCGGCGAAACGGCCCTCCAGGAAACCGAACCCTGCATTCATCAGGTAGCTGCCGTCTTCGTCCAGTGGCGCGATGATTTCGAGGTCAAACTCCTTGGAAAGGGCAAAGTCCTCGGCACCGGCTCCCGGCGCGATATGCACGATGCCGGTGCCCTCAGAATCGCTTACCTCGTCCCACGGGATCACTCGGTGTGTGATGCCCTCCTGAACCGGTAGTTCGTCAAAAGGTGCCCTAAAGGTCAAGCCAACCAGTTCGCTGCCTTTGACTTCACCGATGATCTCATGCTCACCCTGAATCGCGGTCTCAACAGCGCCCTGAGAGACGTAGAGAACATTTTCTCCTTGCCTGATCTTGAGATAGGTCAGGTCAGGGTTGACCGCCGCGGCAACGTTGGCAGCTAGAGTCCATGGTGTCGTCGTCCACAACAGAAGTGATTCGTTTTCTTCCGGGGTGAAGCCTTCGGAGCCGCTGACCCGGCCCAAAAGCGGGAACCTGAGATAGACCGACCTGTGAGTGATCTCCTGGTAGCCCTCGGTAACGATTTCATGCTGCGAAATACCGGTACCGCAACGAGGACACCAGGGCATCGTGTCCTTGCCTTTGTAAATCCAGCCTTTTTCCCAGCACTTCTTCAGAAAGCCCCAGATTGCATAGTTGTTCTCATCAGAGTTGGTGAAGTAGCTGTTCTCCCAGTCCATCCAGTAGCCAAGCCGGATCGATTGTTCGGTCTGGATCTTTGAGAAGCGCCGGACGCGCTCCTTGCACGCTTCCACGAACTCAGCGACGCCGTAGCTTTCGATGTCGCGCTTGGATTTGAATCCCAGCTCTTTTTCAACCTCAACTTCGATCCAGAGGCCCTGGCAGTCGAAGCCATTTTGGTAGCGCAGCTTACGGCCGCGCAGAGTCCAAAAGCGGTTATAAAGGTCCTTATAAGAACGTCCCCAGGCATGGTGAACACCCATCGGGTTGTTGGCCGTGATCGGACCGTCGATAAAAGACCAGCGCCGCTCGGCAGCCTGGTTGCGCCGCAAATACTTCTGCGGCATCTCGGTCTCGTCCCACCACTTCTGAATATCGTGCTCGAGTTGGACGTAATCCACGCGGGTCTGGACCGGCTTAAACATGCCCGCCTCTCCGCTCTTTAACTGGCAAGATTGCTCGGGAATTCAACGGCATCAACATACCTCCGGAGGGTGGCAAGAAAAGACTCATGGTTTGGACAACCTGGATGCGCCTTCTTTAGGCTCAAGTAAGCAGAAAGGGCTACCGCCTAATTGCCAGCCCCGATGATGAGTCGGGGCGTTGTCTTTCCTCTGGAGATATCTGAAACATTTCGTCAATAATACCAAGCATGGCGGCAAGCAGATAGCGCCTGTACTCGCCCAGCACCTACCGGTCACTTACCTCCTTTACGAGGATGCTAGCAGCCATCCTTGGGGTGTTAGGTGGGCCCAGCGCCGATGGGGTCGGGAAGTGTTGTAACGCTGCTCCTGCACGTCTGGACGAGGAAGGGAGCTCGGTGAAGTGAACTCACGAAAGGAACATTCAGTAGTTCGTAGGGACGGCGCTTTAGCTCCGTCCCAGGAGGGTGCGTCTTCCGCCGGCCGCTCCAGTCAAAAGTAAGACCGCCTGGGATGATTTATCCATACGTCTGCATTGGGACCCCATATCGCCCTCGCCTCATACATCGTCGTGTAAGGTCTCTATCTGAACGAGAGCAGCGCCAACCGCGTTCCGGCATTGAGAATGTTCGCGGCGTATTCCAGGTCGGTGGTATTGACAGAATTAGAACGTATGTTCATAATCCTGTCATGCTGGTTGACTACCGCGAGGAACCCTGCAAGACCGCACTGAACCAAACAGTCGGCATGCCCTTTCGCTGGACCCTAAATCCTTATATGGGCTGTGTCCACCGCTGTACCTATTGCTACGTCCGCGCTTATGAGAAACGGGCTGATCGCGCCTCCGACGACCGCTACGGCCGCTCGATACGCGTGAAAACCAACGTGGCGCAAGTTTTGCGATGGGAGTTGGGCAAGCGCTCCTGGCGGCGCGAAACGGTCATGATCGGTGCGGCAACCGACCCCTACCAACCCGCCGAGGGCAGCTATAAGCTGACCCGCGCCTGTGTCGAAGTACTCACCGCGGCGCGCAACCCGTTTGGCATCATCACCCGCGGGCCCCTGATCGTGCGAGATGCTGATCTCCTCAGCCAAGCATCCAGCCGCGTGGACGTCGAGATCAACATTTCGATACCCACCCTCGACCTCGATGTTTGGCGCAAGACGGAGCCGGGCACGGCCCCGCCACGACAGCGTTTGCGAGCTGTGCAGACACTCACCAACGCCGGGATCAAGGTCAACGTCGTCCTCGCCCCAATCTTGCCCGGTATTTCTGATCGGCCGGAGCAACTGGAGGAGGTCGTCAAGGCGGCAAAAGCGGCGGGTGCGACCGGCCTTTGGGCTGGACTCCTCCACCTTCGGCCGGGCACGCGCGAGCACTTCCTAAACCACCTGGCTCGCGATTGGCCGCAGATGGTCGAACCCTACCGTCGCCTCTACCAAAGAGGTTCATACCTCCCACCCGACCAGACGCGGCCCACGCTGAGACGTGTTGACGAGCTCCGAACAGCGTACGAAGTAACCGATCGGGCCCCAGAGCGAGCCAGACAACCGCCGCCACCGGAGCAACTCTCCCTGCTTGCCGCGCTTCAGACCGGCCTCATCACCGCCTCCTGAAGCTCACCTTCCACGGACCGGCCTCTTCGCCTCTGATGCTAGGATGAAGCGATGTCCGGCCAATACGCGATCGAAGTGCAAGACCTCCGCAAGCTCTATGGTCAGGTCGAGGCGGTGCGAGGAATCGACCTGCGCGTCCGCTCCGGTGAAGTCTTTGCCCTGCTCGGCCCCAACGGCGCCGGCAAGACAACAGCAGTCGAAATCCTCGAAGGCCACCGCAAACGCAGCGCGGGTCAAGTCGATGTGCTTGGCTTCGACCCTGGGCTTGGCCAGCGGTCTTTCAGGCAACGAATCGGCATTGTCCTCCAAGAGACCGGTGTTGATCCATATCTCACCGTTGAGGAAACAATTGACCTGTATCGCGGCTACTATCCAAAACCGCGGCAACTCGGCTATGTCCTCAATCTCGTCGACCTGGAAGAGCACCGAGCCACTCGGGTTGTACGCCTCTCCGGCGGTCAAAAGCGCCGTCTTGACGTGGCCATAGGCCTCTCTGGTGACCCAGACCTCCTTTTCCTCGACGAGCCGACGACCGGATTCGACCCGGCGGCACGCCATGGCGCCTGGCAAATGATCGAGGGGCTCAAGTCGCTGGGGAAAACCGTGTTCCTTACAACTCATTACATGGATGAGGCTGAGTACCTTGCCGACCGAGTGGCGATCATCCGGCGCGGCGAGATTATCGCCGAGGGCCCGCCGCATCAGCTCATGGACGCCAACCCCGTGTCTACAATCCGCTTCCGGTCCTCGCCTCAGGACGCAGAGCTGCTTAGCGGTATCGGCGAAGTCAGCCGCGCTGAAGACGACATGGTCTCAATCGAGACATCATCCCCAACCGCGGTCCTCTACGAGCTAACCCAGCGAGCCAAGAAACGTGACCACGAACTGGACGGCCTCACAGTGTCCCGGGCCAGCCTTGAGGACGCTTACCTGAAGCTAGTCGAAGATTCGATCGACAATCGGCATTGAGTGCCATCGCCCTTACGCTCCGACAAGCTCGCTACGAACTGCTGGCGTTTAGGCGAAACCCAGCCTCGGTTTTCTTCACCTTCGTCTTCCCGTTGATGTTCCTCGTCATTTTAAATCTCGTTTTCGGTGACGAGGAACTCGAAGTTCGCGGTGGCACCGTTGATACCTCGACCTTCTACGTGCCGGCTATCGTTGCCTTGTCGGTAATTAGCGCCTGCTATACCAACATCGCCATGAGCCTGACCTTCGCTCGAGACCGCGGCCAACTCAAGCGGATTCGCGGTACGCCCCTACCGGCCGCGGCTTTTTTTATCGGTCGAATCCTTCAGGCCACGTTCATATCCATAATTCTCGTGGCGCTCGTCCTGGCAATCGGCGTAGTTTTCTATGGCGTTGACCTGCCCGGCGACAGGGCGCCGGCCTTTTTGCTAACGCTGATCGTTGGCGCCGCCGCATTCTGCTCCCTCGGAATCGCCATCACGGCCGTGATTCCAAACGCTGATGCCTCACCAGCGGTAGTGAACGCCTCTGTCCTGCCGCTGCTTTTTATCTCCGATGTCTTTATACCGACCGAAAACGCACCAGGCTGGCTCCGCGACTTTGCCTCGATTTTCCCGGTCGTCCACTTTGCCGAAGCGCTGCACTCGGCCTTCGATCCATTTGTAATCGGCAGCGGCCTTGAGCTAAAAGGCCTGATCGTCCTGGTCCTCTGGGGCCTGCTCGGCGTTGCCGTGGCCGTGTGCTTCTTTAGCTGGGAGCCCCGGCGTTAGATTCTGCCCTCGGAACCCCGGCGATTGGCGCCGAAACAGGCTGTTTGCCGCGCCTGAAACCCACTACTTGCCGCCCACACTTCAGCAGCGTTCGCGGCCGCGCCTGGCCACGTCTTTACTGGTATGCTAATTTGACCACTAAATGACAAACAACCGTTATGACAACTTAGTTCAGGATTGGCGGGGTATGACTCAAAGCAGAGGCCGAGATTCGGCAGTCGCGGCCGCAGGCGAAATCCGCCAGGTTGCCGACCGCGTCAAGGAAAATATCTCTAAGGTTATCGTCGGCAAGGGCGAGGTCATTGATCTGGTTATGGTGGCCCTCTTCTCAGAGGGTCACATTCTGATGGAAGACGTTCCGGGCACCGGCAAGACCACACTAGCCAAGGCAATCTCACGATCGATCGGCTGCTCTTTCAAACGTATTCAGTTCACACCGGACGTCATGCCTTCGGATGTCACCGGCGTCAATTTCTTTAACCAGAAACTGGCTGAGTTTGAATTTAGACCCGGCCCAATCGTCGCCAACATTGTACTGGCGGACGAGATCAATCGGGCAACACCGCGAACCCAAAGCGCCCTGCTGGAAGCAATGGAAGAACGGCAGGTAACCACAGAGGGAGTTACCCTGCCGCTGCCATCGCCATTCCTCGTCCTCGCTACCCAGAATCCAATCGAACTGGAGGGAACCTTCCCGCTGCCGGAGGCTCAGCTCGACCGCTTTTTTATGAAGGTGCGCCTCGGCTATCCGGATCAGGACGGTGAAGAAGCGATCCTTCTGCGATTCGAAGAACGCAGCCCGCTCGAAGAGCTAGAGGCGGTTGTTACGGCGGAAGAGTTGGTGCGACTTGGACACCTTGTACCCGAGGTCTTTTGCGAACCCTCAGTCAGACGCTACATCGTCCAACTGGTTCAGGCGACGCGAAACCACGCCTCCTACGAGCTCGGTGCCAGCCCTCGCGGCAGCCTCAACCTCCTGCGAGGCTCGCGTGCGCTTGCGGCAATCCGCGGCCGCGATTTCGTCCTGCCAGATGACGTTAAATTTCTCGCGCCCAATGTCCTGGCCCATCGAGTCTTGCTCAGTTCACAGAGCCGCCTTCGCGGCCGCAACGCCGAAGATATCCTCCAAGAAATCGTCGAAACCGTCCCGGTACCTGTCGACGGATGAGCGAGGTTCTACCTCCTTCATCTCAGGAGCTCACACCCAAGGAGCGCAAGCAGGGCAGCCTTAGCAGCAGGGAGATCCAGACCATATGGATCTCCCGCTTTTGGCTCGGTGTACCGCTCCTTGTAATCCTGGTCGGTATCGTGGCCGGCAGCGGGTCACTCATTGGACTGGCCGTCTTGCTCGTCCTGGCCGGTTTCGTCGCCCGCCTCTGGTCACGACACGCTTTGGACCACATTATCTACGAGCGAATTATCCCCGAAACCCGCGCCTTCTACGGTGAAGGCTTTCGCGTAACCCTTCGACTGCTCAACGACAAGCTTCTGCCCGTGCCCTGGCTGGAGATCCGTGACTCGTTCCCTGAAGGCCTGCTTGAAGATGAGACGCGGCTGAGTCCAGCATCGTTTCCCAACTATGTCTACTTGTCGCGTTCAACCCACCTGAGCTGGTACGAGCAAGTCCAATGGACCCTGAAATTCGATGCACCGGAGCGCGGCTACTACCGCCTGGGACCGGCCCAGCTGCAATCCGGTGACTTGTTCGGGTTCTTTCCAGTCCGCCAGGACGAAGAAATTTACGATTCAATCATCGTCTACCCACGCCTCTACACCTTGCCTGAACTAGGCCTTCCTCCGCGGCGGCCTTTTGGCGAGAGGAAGGGCCACGAACGGATTTTTGAGGATCCGGCCCGCATCGCCGGCGCCCGCGACTATCGGCCTGGCGACCCAATGAAGCGAATCGACTGGAAGGCTTCCGCGCGAAGTCAGAATCTCCAGTCCAAGGTCTACGAACCTTCCAGCACCCCTCACCTGCTGATCGCCCTCAACGTCCACACCATGGAACACAGCTGGCAAGGTTTCTTTCCTGACGTGCTGGAACGGCTCTTGTCTGCTGCGGGATCGGTCGCGCGTTACGCCTTCGAGGCTGGCTATTCGGTCGGCATTGCCGCCAACGGTTCCTATCCAACATCAGACCGTCCCTTGCGTGTGCCGGTCGGCCGCAGCTCCGATCAACTGCTGAAAATCCTCGAATCTCTCGCGGTAATTGGCCCTCTGACATTGGTGCCGCTCCAGACCGTCCTTGACCGAGAAGCCCAAGCGTTTCCTTTTGGCGCAACCCTTGTCTGCGTGACCTCTCGCATGGACCCTCCCCTCGCGGCCTCTCTCCTAAGAATTGCAGGCGCCGGTCACGCCGTTACCGTCCTCTCACTTGCGGATCAGGAATTTGACTCGGACCTCGGTACTATCCCGGTTTTCAACCTCAGTTCAACGATGAAATCGCTCGAAGCCCGCCACTCCGCCGAGGCGGTACAAAGCCCGTCATGAAGTGGCGGCTGCCTCTGACCAGAGGGGCACTCCTTCTAATGGAGACCCTGTGGATTTACGCCCTGGTGGCCTTCCTCCTTTCGGTGGTCGCTGACGATATCACTCTCTCGCTTCCGGGAGTTGCCGCCGTGGTCTTCATCTCGTTTCTGATATCACGCGCCTTGGAGCGTTCGGAGTTGGATCTAGGCCTGGTTCGGATCTGGGGTATCGGCCTTTCTTTCTTGATCTTCTACGCCATCGTCCGCATCGACTTGTTCGACGACTGGCGCCTCTGGGACTTCAGCTGGGCTGACCGACTCTTTGCCAACACCAGCGCGGCGACTAGCAGCAACACTGCCGGCACCTACGGAATACCCTTGCTTTGGATTTTCTGGATGCGCGGCCTCGCGCATGGCCAGCAACCGGCTTCGTTCGACTCCATCGTGCGAACCTTTGCTTCGGGCGTGGTGATAATTGCATTAGTCCAGTTGCTCTCTGGCGGCGTAGATACTCCAGACGCGGTTGGCATTATCACGGTGCCTTACATAGGGCTTGGCCTCCTCGCGATCGGATTGGCACAAGCCGCTCGCGCCGAAGAGGAACTCGGTCGATCTTTCTCCGGCACTTGGGTCGTGGCCGTTGGTGGCTCCGTTCTCCTGCTCAGTTCCATCGCCTTGATTTTTGTCTTCCTCGACTTCAGTGCCATGGCAACTGGTCTCGGGGTAGCAGCGGAGGCGTTGGCACAAGGTATTGCCATCCTGCTGTGGCCGCTTATTTGGGCAATGGCCCAATTCTTCGCCGCAATAGCCGCCGTAATCCACTTTATCTTCGGCACTGGCGAACCCTTTAATCCTGAACCACTGCCAGGGCCGCCAGCGGGCGGCGATGACGACGTCACATCGTTCAAATTGCCCGGTTGGATCTGGGACGTTGCCCGAGGCGTTCTGGTCTTCCTGTTCCTCTCCATCGTCGTCGCCGGGGTCGCCCTAATGTTCCGCCGCAATCGCAAGCGGCAGAGGAGCGGTGACCAGGCTGAATCGATTTATGAAGAAGGGCGCCTGAATGCTGAGCTTGGCGACCTCTTAGGATCGCTCCTCGGACGTTTGAAGCCAAATCTCCACTTTGGTGACAAGACAGAATCGGTGCGGCGTCTTTACGCCGAACTCCTCGATGCCGGCGCCCGGCGTGGCGTTACCCGCAAGCCTGCCCAAACGCCTTTGGAGCTAGCGCCCAGCCTCGACCGTGCATTCGCGGCTCCGACCCCCGGCCGAATTACAACCGTTTTTGACCAGGCCCGGTACGGCGACATCGCTGTTTCAGCTGAGGACTTGAAGCGGTTACGCGAGGAATGGCAAATCCTCCAGAAAGAAAACCGGTAGCTACTCACACCAGCCACGCTACAATAATTCCGACATGAGCCAACCCTTTGCCGCCAAACTCGCCGAAGCCGTAGCAACAAACGATAGCCTGCTCTGCGTTGGGCTCGACCCGGACCCGACGATGATGCCAATCGAAGATGTCGTCAAATTCAACAAGGAAATTATCGAGGCGACCTCAGACTTGGTATGTGCCTACAAACCAAACATCGCCTTTTTTGAGGCGCTGGGCGAGCCAGGTAGGGACGCGCTGACCGAAACGATGCGCCAAATTCCGGCTGGAACACCAGTGATAATCGATGCCAAGCGCGGCGACATCGGCAACACCGCGGCTGCTTACGCGCGAGCAATCTTCGACGAGCTCGGTGCCGACGCGATGACGGTGAACCCCTACGGCGGCAAAGACGCCGTAGAACCATTCTTAGAATATGCCGACAAGGGAGTTATCGTCTGGTGTCGCTCCTCCAACCCCAGTGCCATCGATTTCCAGGACCTGATGGTCCAGGACAATGGTGGAACCCGGCCACTCTGGCAAGTCGTGGCTGCCCGGGCTCGCGAATGGAACACCCGCGGCAATGTCGGCATCGTCATGGGAGCGACTTTCCCGGACCAACTTGCTCAGGCTCGCGAGCTCTGTCCGACAATGCCCATCCTGGTGCCTGGCATCGGCGCCCAGGAAGGAAGCTTGCGCAGTGCGGTGCGAGCCGGGATCACCGCCGCCGCCGACGGCGCGATCATCACGTCCTCCCGTGGTGTCATCTACGCCAGCCGTGGCACAGACTTCGCGCTCGCCGCGCGCTCCGCGGCAGTCCAGCTCCGCGACCAAATCAACCACCACCGGCGCGAGCCGGCGCCGGCCGCAGGTGACTAGCACGGCTCTAGAAATTGACCTGGGCGACGTCGTCCGGCTGCGCAAGACCCACCCTTGCGGCGGCAACGACTGGCAGGTCACCCGGCTCGGTGCCGACATAGGCCTCCGCTGCCTCAACTGCAATCGCCGGGTCCTCCTCGAAAGGGCAATTCTTGAGAAGCGGATCAAACAATTCGTCTTCCGCGCCAATGCAGAAACTGGCGATGATCACTAATGTCGGAGACCGCATCTCGGCCCCCTAGGCGCTTCCTACCTTCGCAGTGGACTGACCTCCTCAGGGAGGACTCATTCCGGCGCTTTTGGATAATGCGTCTTGCCAGTCACGGCGCCTCAAACGCCCTCACCTACACCCTGATCATTTTCACCATTCGCCAATCGGAATCAGCTATCGCCACTGGCGTGTTGTTGCTCATGCTCATCGTGCCTTCGGCTATGCTCGGCGCTTTGGCCGGAGTCGCCGTAGATCGACTTCCACGCGGTTTGATTCTCTTTCTCTGTAACCTTCTCAGGGCGATCCTCGCAATCGCCTTGATTGGCGCCAAGGACAGCCTTCCATCGATTTACGCGGTCGCCTTCGGCTTGAGTATCATTGCCCAATTCGCCATTCCAACTGAGGCGGCCGTCGTACCCAACATCGTCCGCTCCCGTCGCCTGGTGGCCGCAAACACGGTCATTAATCTCGGCACCTTGGCCAGCCAGGTTCTGGGAATGCTGATCTTGGCACCAATACTCCTCAAAACAACCAACGGCGACGCGCTGTTGATCACGCTCGCCGGCATGTTCGCGATATCGGCCGTTCTGGTCACAATAATCCCCCAGTTCCAATTTTTCAGCGCCAACGACAGCCGTGTATCGATCAAACTGGTCAGGCGCGAATTCGCCGAAAGCTGGATCCGGCTAAACAAGGACCCAACCTCTTTTTTGGCGTTGGTCCTCCTGGTCGTCACCAGCGTTTCCACCCTGATTATCGCGACGATGATGCCGAAATTCTCAACCCAGGTGCTGGAAATACAGCCGGAAAATATCGTTTTCGTGCTGGCGCCGGTCGGTGTCGCCGTGTTTCTCGGTCTCCGCAGCGTTGAGTACATATCCAATCGTTTCAACAAGCTGGTAACGATTAGCGGCGCCTACGTGTTGATGGCCGGCGCTCTGATTGCCCTCGGCTTCGTACCCCTAACCGGAGACTTTTTCGAATCGATCGATCCGTTGGGTATTTTCAGCGCTGGTCCCCTAAACCAGCAGACCGCGCGCATTGCCGCCACTATTCTCTATGCCAACGCTTACGGCTTCTCGCTGACAATCGTTCTGACCCTAGGCCGGGTGCTGATTAACGAACGCATTCCCCTGCAGATGCAGGGTCGTGTATTTGCCGCGCAGACCGTGCTCGCCAACCTGGTCGCAATTGTGCCCGTGATCCTCGCTGGCCTGATTGCCGATTCAATCGGGGTTGAGCCGGTTCTGATCATGGCCGGAATCGGCGCCCTTCTAACCGCCGCCTGGTCGCAGGCGCGCAGCAGCCGGGTAATTCCGCTTCAAGACATTCCGGGTGAGTCCTCATAGCGTTGACACCCCAATATGCCGAACCTAGACTGGAACAGTCTTAACCATCAGGAGGTTGACGGCAGATGATCGAAATGAGTGTCGAATTCGTCCGCGTCAGCATGCAGAATTACAACCGCGTGGTCATCCTCAAAGAGAAGGAATCTGACCGCTATCTCTTGATTTGGATCGGTCCTTCGGAAGCGGAAGCGATCGCCATGCGCCTGGGCGACGTTCAGCCACCCCGGCCTCAGACCCACGACCTCATGGGTACGATCATTGATTCCTTGGGAGCCCAGGTTGAGCACGTCATTGTAAACGACCTCAATAACGACACGTTTTACGCCCGCATCGTCCTCGACAATAACGGTCAAAAGGTCGAAATTGATTCGCGGACCAGCGACGCAATCGCCTTAGCCATTAGGAGCCAGGTGCCAATCTTCGCCGACGAATCCGTGTTAGAACGCGCCGGCATCCAGTTGGACAAGGAATCCGAGGCCGGTCCCGTGACCTCCGCCGCGGCTGCCGGACACAGCGATCAGACACAACGCGTGGCACCCGAAGAGCTTGAGAAGATGTCTGCTTTCAAGGATTTCATCGATTCGCTCGACCTCGACGACTTCGAAAAGCGGAAACAGTAGTCTAGTCAGCACCTACAAGAATGGCGTCCTGGGGGGCGCCATTCTTGCTTTTGGTACCTTCGGATTGCCTTCATTCAAGCCCGCTCATCAGGTTTGCCCAGCCCTCTGACCTCCTCTGCCAATCACCTGAGCTTTGTTTGCTCCTCGTAAGTCCCTGTGATAATCTTCGCAAAGTCTCAGACTTTGGTGGCGAGCCACGCTGGAGGGAAAATGCCACCCAGCGGACGGCTTGTGGGGATTGGCTTCTACATAGGGCTCTGTATAGCGTTGGGTACAATTGGCGGCAAAGAACTGGATGAGGCCCTGGATACGGGCCGGCTTTTTACGCTCCTCGGTCTGGGTTTGGGTCTGGCGCTTGCGTTAATCGGTGGAACCCGTCAGCTCATGGATGTCCTCGCGGAGATCAATCGTAGGCAGTCAAGGAGGAAGCGGGATTGAACAGGCGGCTCGTCATTGTTGGAGCCATCCTATTCACGGTCTTCCTCATCGTTATATCGATTTTCGTCGTTCAGCCGCCCAAACCAATCATTGATATCAAGGGCGAGACACTAACGAGTGTTGGGCCCCTGGACATTACAAATACGCTCTTCACCTCCTGGGTCGCTATGGCCCTGTTGCTTCTGATTTGCTTCTTTGCCGTGCGTAAGGTCGCACTGATTCCCAGCGGCTTCTACAACTTCTTTGAAGCGCTGATCGAAGGCATCTTCAACTTTATTGTTGGCATTGTCGGCGAGAAGAATGGCCGCCGCTTCTTCCCACTGATCGCGACCTTCTTCATCTACATCGCCTTTGCGAATTGGCTATCACTGACGCCGCTGTTCAACACGATCGGCGTCTTTGAGCCGCTGCACGCCGAAGAAGCGGAGTTCCACGAGGACGCGCTGGTGTTTCGCGACGGAAGCATTTCTCTGATCATGCCCGGCGCCGAAGTGATCGAGGTTGAAGCTAAGGAATGCGAGGCTCTCAGCCATGAGGAAGCCGAGCACTGCCGTGAACTAGCGATTGAGGTTGCGACTGAAGGCAAAGTTGGCGATGGCGAAAAAGTTGGCCTGTTGGCGCCGTATTTGCGCGGCATAAATACCGACCTGATGACTCCCCTCTCCTTTGCGCTGATATCGGCCTTCTTCATCGAGTACTGGGGCATCTCCAGCCTGGGCTTTCTTCGCTACGGCAAAAAGTTCTTCAACTTCAGTTCTCCAATCGCCTTGTTCGTCGGCATCCTTGAGCTTGTCGCCGAATTCGCGCGATTGATCAGCTTCACTTTTAGGCTCTTTGGCAACATGCTGGCCGGAGAAATCCTCCTGCTTGTCATGACATTCCTGGTCGCCGTAGCATCACCAATCTTGGTTATCTTCTACGGTCTTGAACTCTTCGTCGGGGCAATCCAAGCATTCGTTTTTGGCACCCTGACCCTGATTTTCGCCGCTTTAGCCGTCACTGATCATGATGGTGACGAGCACGCTGAAGACGCGGCACAGGATTAATGCGTGGTCAATTGCCCTGGACGGGCTGAAAGGCAAGAGGAGGAGTAAAACATGTTTGTCCCTCTATTAGAAGTTACTGACGAGGCGGCAAGATTTATTGGCGCAGGGCTAGCAATCGGTATCGGAGCAACCGGCCCAGGACTTGCAATTGGCAACCTGGTCGGCAAGGCCATGGAAGCTTTGGGACGCAACCCAGAAGCTCAACCCGTGATTCAGACCAACATGATTCTCGGTATCGCTTTCGCTGAGGCAATCGCAATTTACGCGCTTGTCGTCGCGATCATGATCGGCTTCGTATTCTAGAAAGCCGAAATTAGAGGGTAAAGCGATGGTGTTTCTAGGAATCACGGACATCGGCATCAACGTGCCGGTGTTGTTCGCGCAGTTGATCAACTTCACGTTCCTGCTAATCGTGATGCGGATGCTGATCTATAAGCCGGTTCTAAAGATGCTCGACCAGAGGCGTGAGCGAATACGCGAAGGCCTGTCGGCGGCTGAAAAAGGCCAGGAGCGGGCCCAAGAAGCCAATCGCGATGCCCAGGACCAAATCGACACGGCCCGCCGTGAAGGTTTGGAAATCGTCGCTCAAGCCCAGCAAGCTGCAACTCGGGTTCAGGAAGAGGGCCGGCAGCAGGCCCAACTGCAGCAGGAAGCGATGCTGGCTCGCGCTCGGGCTGAAATTCAGCTTGAGCGTGATACCGCCATCGCCCAACTGCGCGGCGAGTTCGCCGACCTGACAGTCGATGCCGCCGAAAAAATCGTCGGCCAATCGCTGGACCGGGCAGCCCACCAGCGCCTAATTGACGAAGCCCTTGCACAGTCTTCGTTCCGAGAAAATTAGGAGACGGGGAAAGCGTGGCAACAACCGATCTTGCGGCGAAGCGATACGCTCAGGCAGCCTTCGAGCTGGCGCTCGAAGCTGCAACGCTGGACCAGTGGGCTGGCGCTCTCGGCCAGATCGCTAGCTTCATGGGCGAAGGCAATGCCGCCAGTGTTCTCGAGAACACTCGTGTGCCGGTTGAGGACAAACAGAGGCTAATCGACGCAGCCCTTCAGGACTTGCCACCCCTGCCCCTCAACCTGGCGCGGCTTTTGGTCCGAAAAGGCCGGACCGCTCTTGCCGGTGATATCTCCACCGAGTTCAAAATACTTTCTGAGCAAAGTCAGGGGATCAGCCGGGCACGGGCGTTCACAGCAGTTCCCTTAGATGATTCTGCCCGGGAGGCCTTAACCAAACGTCTCCAAGAGCAGACAGGTAGGAGCATCATCCTGGAAGCAGAAATCGATCCGAACCTCATCGGCGGCCTCGTGATTCAGCTTGGCGACAAGCTGGTCGATGTCAGCACAAAGGCGCGCCTCCAAGCTCTGCGGGAGAGCCTGACCGGCGCGGTTTAAACATACTTGAGTCAGGCTCGGGAGCCTGCTCGAAAATAATGAGATTGAGCGGAGGACGCCACGATGGCAGTCAGGCCTGAAGAGATCACAGCAATCCTCAAGGCGCAAATCGAACAGTTTGGCGCCGATACAGCTGCCGTCAACGTCGGCACCGTCGTCGAAGCCGGTGACGGCATCGCCCGCGTGCACGGCCTTTCGGAGTGCATGTACAGCGAGCTAGTCGAGTTTGAAAGCGGTGCCATGGGCTTGGCCCTGAACCTGGAAGAGGAGACAGTCGGTGTCCTTGTCCTCGGAGATTACACAGGCATCGAAGAGGGACAGCAGGTTAAGACGACCAGTCGTATCGCCGAGGTCCCGGTCGGCGATGCGCTGCTGGGCCGCGTCGTTGACGCCCTGGGCAGCCCCATCGATGGCAAGGGCCCAATTAACGCAACCAGTCACCGGGCGGTTGAGCGCGTCGCGCCAAACGTCGTAAGCCGCCAGGGTGTCAACCAGCCGGTCCAGACCGGCATCAAAGCCATCGACTCGATGATCCCGGTAGGTCGCGGGCAGAGAGAGCTGATTATCGGTGACCGATCAACCGGCAAATCCACCCTGGCGATCGACACAATCATCAACCAGACAGGTGGCGATCTGATTTGTGTCTACGTCGCCATTGGCCAGAAAGCGTCTAAAGTGGCTCAGACCGTTGGGCTTCTCGAGCGCTTTGGCGCCATGGAACACACAGTCGTTGTCTCAGCCTCCGCCGCAGACCCGGCGCCGATGCAGTACCTGGCGCCCTACGCCGGTTGCGCGATCGCCGAAGAGTTCATGGAAGCCGGCAAGGATGCCCTGATTGTCTACGACGATTTGTCTAAGCACGCCTGGGCGTATCGACAGGTGTCTTTGTTGCTGCGCCGCCCGCCCGGCCGCGAAGCCTACCCTGGCGACGTCTTCTATCTGCACAGCCGGCTTCTGGAACGCTCGGCGCGGCTTTCGGCCGACCTGGGTGGTGGTTCGATTACCGCGCTGCCGATCATCGAGACCCAGGCAAACGACATCTCAGCCTACGTCCCAACCAACGTCATTTCAATCACGGACGGCCAAATTTTCCTCGAAGCCGACCTGTTTAACGCTGGTATTCGGCCCGCGATCAACGTCGGCCTCTCCGTTTCCCGTGTCGGTGGGGCGGCGCAGCGCCGCGCCATTCGGCAAGTCGCCGGCTCGCTAAAGCTGGAGCTAGCCCAGTTCCGGGAGCTTCAGGCCTTTGCCCAGTTCGGTACCAGCGACTTGGACGCCGCGACGGTTCGCCAAATCGAGCGCGGCCAGCGCATCACCGAGCTCCTGAAGCAACCGCAATACTCACCGATTTCCTTCGACCATGAAGTCATCATTCTTTTCGCCGCCGGCCGAGGCTTGTTGGACGACATCCCGGTCGATAAGATACGCGCCTTCGAGACCGGACTTTTTAGCTACATGGACAGTAACCACCCCGAGCTCGGGAAAGAGATCAGCGAGAAGCAGATTCTCGAAGATGAGCTGGAGGGAAAACTCAGAACCGCGATCGACGAATTCAAACAGACGGGGTCGTTCTAGCGCTTCGGCCGTAGACAGGAATAAGCAGTAAATGGCGACACTACGTCAAATCACTCGCCGGATCCGTTCGATTCAGTCGACGGCCAAGACGACGCGCGCGATGTCGCTCGTCGCCGGCTCCAAGATGCGCAAAGCCCAGCAGATGGCACTGGCTCATCGCCCCTATGCCGATCAGCTTCGTTGGCTTTTGGCAGACGTGGTTGAGAGCCTCACGGCTAGCGGCAGTGAAGACGGAACGGCGTTGCATCCGCTATTGGAAAAAGGTGAGGGGATTAGCCCTGGCCTACTCGTGATCACGGCAGACCGCGGCCTCTGTGGCGGTCTCAACACAAACATAATTCGCATGGCCGGGAGCTTCGGCGCCGCCCATCCGCAAACAAAAGTAATTTCTGTCGGACGCAAGGGATACGACTTTTTCCGCCGCACTAACTTAGAAATGGTCGGTCAATTCACAAAGCTCGGCGACTACCCGTCTTATGATGATATCCGGCCAATTGCCAAACTCGTAATTGATGCTTTCACCGCTGGAGAAATCGATAGCGTCGCCATCGTCTATCCTAGGTTCATCAACACGGTGGTTCAGCGGCCGGAAACGCAAGAACTGCTGCCGGTAACTCCGCCTGAGGACGCCGAGGTCAAGGCAGTTGATTACATATACGAGCCAGACGCGCGCCAGGTTCTGGAAACGCTGTTGCCGCGCTATGTCGAAATCCAGATATATCGACTTGTCCTAGAAATGGCCGCCAGCGAGCAATCCGCCCGCATGGTGGCGATGCGTAACGCGACCGACGCGGCGCAGGACATGATTCAACTTCTGACCCTGGAAAGAAACAAAGTGCGCCAGGAGCAAATCACCAAGGAGCTTTTGGACATCACCGGCGGCGTCGAGGCATTAGCAAAATGAGGCTGCCGAAACACAATCCAGCTGGTGCTCGCCATCCGAACGGGCCGCGGGAGTAGGAGTAAAACCAATGACAATGGCTGCCGGAACAAAAGGCAAAGTCGTACAGGTAATTGGCACGGTCGTGGATATCGAGTTCCCGCCGGATCAACTGCCCGGCGTTTACAACGCGGTTGAAATTGACAACAGCGGTGAGAAAATCGTCGCCGAAGTGCAGCAGCACCTGGGTAACAACTGGATACGAGCACTGACGATGACCGGCACCGACGGCCTGCGACGTGGCGCCGAAGTGACCGATACTGGCCAGCCGATTTCTGTCCCGGTCGGTCCGGAGACTCTGGGCAGACTGTTCGACGTCCTTGGAACACCTCTCGACGGCCAAGGGCCGGTTGACACATCGGAAAGATGGCCAATCCACCGGGCGCCACCCAGCTTTGATGAGCAGGAGACCGAGCCCCAAATCCTCGAAACCGGCATCAAGATCATCGATTTGATCGCGCCGCTTGCCCGCGGTGGCAAGGTCGGCCTTTACGGCGGTGCAGGCGTCGGCAAAACAGTCCTGATCAAAGAGTTGATCAACAACATCGCCCGCGAACACGGTGGCCGTTCTGTTTTTGCCGGCGTCGGTGAGCGTAGCCGTGAGGGCAACGACCTCTGGGTGGAAATGCAAGATTCGCCGGAGGTTTACGAGAAAACTGTCCTGGTCTTCGGCCAAATGAATGAGCCCCCCGGTGTCCGTCTGCGCGTGGCGCTCAGTGGCCTGACAATGGCGGAATACTTTCGTGACGTTGACGGCCAGGACGTCCTGTTCTTTGTCGACAACATTTACCGCTACACACTGGCCGGAATGGAAGTTTCGGCCTTGCTCGGACGCATGCCTTCGGCTGTGGGCTACCAGCCAACCTTGGCCACAGAGGTGGGTGCGCTGGAGGAGCGTATTACCACAACCCGAAAAGGCTCGATCACCTCATTCCAAGCAATCTACGTTCCAGCTGACGACTACACGGACCCCGGTGTGGCGACTACCTTCGGCCACCTCGACTCCAGCGTGACCCTGGACCGAGCCATCTTTGAGCAGGCCCTGTTCCCCGCCATGGACCCCCTGGCGTCCTCATCACGAATGTTGGACCCCCTGGTCGTAGGTGAAGAGCACTATGACGTGGCTCAAGAAGTGCTGAGAACCCTGCAGCGCTACAGGGACCTCCAGGACATCATCGCCATTCTCGGCCTCGACGAACTTTCCGACGAAGACAAAGTCACCGTCGGCCGCGCTCGCAGGGTTCAACGTTTCCTAACCCAACCAATGTTCGTGGCGGAGGTCTTCACCGGCACGCCCGGGCAATATGTCCCGGTTCGGGAAACGATCCGAGGCACTAAGGAAATCCTCGAAGGAACCCATGACGCCCTGCCCGAGCAAGCCTTCTACATGGTTGGCGCGATCGAAGGTGCCGTCGAAAAGGCCGAACAGCTTGCGAAGCAGGGCTAGATAGTGCCGCTCAACCTGCAGATCATTACGCCCGAGCGCGTTGTCTTTGCCGAAGAGGACATTGACTCGGTTACATTGCCCGGCAGTGAGGGTGAAATGACCATCCTGCCGCAACACGCGCCGCTGATGACCGAGCTTCAACCTGGTGCACTGGTATTCCGCCGTTCGGGAGAGGAGACCGATGTCGCCCTTGCTGGCGGTTTCGTAGAAGTACGTGACGACAAGGTTGTTATTCTCGCCGACACCGCTGAACGATCCGGGGAAATTGACGCCGCACGCGCCGAAGAGGCACGGCAAAGGGCAGTGGAGCGGCTCGCCGCCTATGAGGGAGAGATTGACCTCGCTGGAGCAATGGCTGCACTGGATCGCGCATCTGCCCGGCTTCGGGTCATAGAGCGGCGACAACGACGCCGGCCGGCGGGTGCGCCACGCCCCGGTTCCGGCCCACCCCCAACCTAATCTCAGACGGTTGAACCACCCAGGTTAGTTCGGACGAAATTTGGTGTCTAGGCTGGCACCGCACGGCCGCCTGACCGTGACCATGGGCGGCTCAGCCCCCGGCGGCTACAACACGCCAGAGTTAATCGCGACAGCGCTCCGCTTTTTTGGTTTGGATCAGGTTCCAAAGATAAATTAGCCTAGCCAGCCCACCGCCGGCGCAACCAGATCGCCGCGCCGATAGCCGTAAGACCCCCGAAACCCATCACCACCCACCACAGCGGCGAACCGCGCCCTGCGTCTTGTTCGATCACCCTGCCACCAACCGCCAGCGGCTCTCCCGGCCGCGGAGCATGCGCCCCCAGGATGTCCGCGAGCCATCCGACAGGCACCCGAAAAGCCTCCGCGCCCAGGCTATCGACCAGCAAACCTTCAGCCACGAAATAGCGCATCTGGATAGCTCTGCCTTCCGGCAGGTTGAAAAAGATCCACAAGATGTCTTCAGCCGTCTCGGCTTCAGCTTGATCCGGCACCTCCGAGCCCGCCAGTCGTGCCAGCCCATCTGATACCCGCCAGAACTGAGCCGTCTCTGCTTTGTCCAAAAAACGATCGCCAATTTGGACTGTTACCAACTCAAGCTTCGACGTCTCGATCAGCACTTCCAAGATATGCGGCTCCTGCTTGAGCGAGCCGGCCGTTGTTAAGTCTATGTACCGATTGAGAATTGCCCGCTGACGCTGGTTGAGCACGAGCCAGAACTCTTCGCCGGACATCAAAACCCGAGCGTAGCCCAGCTCCGGATAGTAGGAAGCGTCCAGTTCGCCCGCGCCGGCCTCCACGTCCGCGCCTTTCAAGACCGTTGCCCAATATGCGGAAGTCACCGTGTAGACAGGCCCCTTCGGACTTGGTGGTTGTTCCAGAATTGGCGGCAAATCAAGCCGCCGGACAAAGGCATCCTCGTCCACAACCGTAAGCAGCACGCTATGGGGCAGGTTGCCGCCGGAAATCCTCGTCCGGGAAACCGGCGCGGCCTCCTGAGCACCTACAGTAGCCACCAAGAGACCGATTAAGGCGGCGCCTGCCATCAACGCGGTTACTATTCTGCGGCACATCTCTCGGCGATCCTAGCGCGCCGGACGCGCTGGCAATAGCAATCCTTGCCCGCACCAGGCGCCCCAATTGACCTGCGGATCAGTGACAGTTAGAATTTCTGTGCGTTAAGTAGACGAGCAGCAGCGGGAATGAGGCATTTTTGGACAGCCTCCGCGAGGCCTGTGGTGTCTTTGGGATTTATGCCCCGAGCGAAGACGTAGCCCGCCTGACCTTTTTTGGCCTCTACGCCCTTCAACATCGGGGGCAAGAAAGCGCAGGCATAGTCTCAACCGATGGTACTGAGATCAAGCTGCGGAAGGATATGGGACTCGTTTCTCAGGTCTTCCAGGAGGAAGACCTGATTTATTTAGAGGGCATTGCCGCCGCTGGACATACTCGTTACTCCACCACCGGCTCCAGCCGAGTCGAAAACGCCCAGCCATTCGTTATCGAAGGACCCAACGGCACGATCGCCCTTGGCCACAATGGCAACATCGTTAACGCCGACCTCCTCCGCACCGAACTTGAAGCCGAGGGACGCGAATTCCTCACCTCGACTGACTCCGAAGTAATCGCTCACCTCGTGGCCACCGCACCCGGAAACGACTGGGGCGAACGCATGGCCTACGTCATGCGCCGCGCGCGTGGCGCCTTTTGCTTGACGATTCTCACCACCGACGGAGTCATCGCCGCACGCGACCCATCCGGTCTTCGGCCGCTGTCGCTGGCCAGCATCGACGGCGGTTTCTGCTTCGCCTCGGAGACCTGTGCTTTCGATCATCTGGGCGCCACCTTTATTCGCGATCTAGACCCTGGTGAAACTATCTTAATCAATGGCGATGGCGTCAAGAGCTACAAGATTAAGGAGCCGGAACCCGAAGCGTTCTGTATCTTCGAGTACATCTACTTTGCTCGCCCGGACAGCTATCTCCGCGGCAAGCGTGTTTACCCCGTGCGCATGGCCCTCGGCGGACAACTGGCCCGCGAGTACCCCATTGAAGCCGACATTGTCACCGGTGTGCCCGACTCCGCTACCGCCGCCGCCGTTGGCTACGCGCGGGAGTCCGGTATCCCATTCGCCGAAACCTTGGTCAAGAACCGCTATGTTGGCCGGACCTTCATCATGCCGGACCAGCGCATCCGCGATCAGGGAGTTCATGTAAAATTTAACCCCCTACGTGAACTCCTCGAAGGTCAACGCGTCATCGTTGTCGATGACTCCATCGTGCGCTCCACCACGATCCGCCATGTCGTGAAGATGCTGCGTGAGGCCGGCGCCAAAGAGGTTCACCTGAGGGTCACGGCGCCGCCAATCACCCATCCCTGCTTCTTTGGTATTGACATGGGTCGCCGTTGGGAACTGATAGCCGCCCATGAAACCGTGGAAGAGATCCGAATCGATATCGGCGCCGATTCCCTCGGCTACCTCAGCCGTGAGGGACTCGTCGAATCCATCGGACAACCGCGCGACAGCTTCTGTATGGCCTGTTTCACCGGCGAGTACCCAATGCCGGTCCCCCAGGAGCTCGATAAACTCGGCCTCGAAGCCCCACAGGACGCACGTGACCGCCACTACATCGATTGGGAGCACAACTCCGTCAGAGACCCGGCCCCAACCACAGCGCGGCCGTCACCTTAAGCGTGCTAAAAGGACCAAGTAGTCAAGCAACCGCATGACCCAAGAAAGCCAGCCACCCCTAACCTATGCTTCCGTTGGCGTTGACCTCGAAAAGCGCAGAGCAATCGTCGAGCGCTATAAGGAAGTCTCCAAGAAGGCATCCCGGCCCGAGGTCCTTGGCGGCATCGGACCCTTTGCCGGCCTTTTCGCGCTGGGCAACAAATACAAAGACCCGGTAATCGTCGCCAGCACCGACAGTGTCGGCACCAAGATCAAGATCGCCGCTCTCGCCCAACGCTATGAGACAGTCGGCTATGACGTCGTCAACCAGAGCGTCAATGACGTGCTCACCAGTGGCGCTGAGCCGCTATTCTTCCTCGACTACATCGCCAGCGCCGACCTCACCCCCGACGCCAAAGTTGAACTGGTAAAGGGAGTCTCGGACGCCTGCGTCGCCGTCAACTGCGCCCTGCTAGGCGGCGAAACCGCCGATATGCCCGGCATCTACGCGCCCGGCGACTACGACATCGTCGGCTTCGTCGTCGGAGCCGTCGAACGCAAGAACGTCATCGATGGCAAACGAATCGAGCCAGGAAACCTGCTTTTCGGCCTGCCATCCAACGGCCTGCACACCAACGGCTATAGCCTGGCGCGCGCCGCGCTGGAGGTTGGCGTCGATCCAGCCGACGCCAAGGCTGACCGGCTTAAACTCGAGAAGCACGAAGAGGAACTCGGCGAATCACTGGCCGATGCGCTGCTCAAGCCACACCTCAGCTATGCGAATGAACTGAGTCCGGCCCTGCCGATCATTCGCGGCATGGCCCACATCACCGCCGGCGGCTTCGAAGAAAACATCCCTCGCATCCTGCCGGACGGCATGGGCGCCCACCTTAACAACGGCTCCTGGAATATCCCACCGATCTTCCCATTTATCCAGAAGGCCGGCGAAATCGAAGATCAAGAGATGTTTAGCGTGTTCAACATGGGCATCGGCATGGTTGTCTGCGTCTCGCTAGCCGAAGCGGACCAATTCCTCGGGCTGGTGCCGCAGGCGCTTGAATTGGGCGAAGTCACTACGCTGCAGAACGCCGGACCCAGAGTAGAACGCCGCTAGAAGGGAACCAAACCAAATGCGAGCCCTGCTTGCCCCCTATGACAAGACCGGCTTGATCGATTTCGCCAAGGGTCTGGTCGATCTCGGCTGGGAATTAATTGCCACCGGCGGCACGGAAAAAGCGCTGCGTGAGGCAAACCTGGCCGTGACCAGCGTCTCAGAAGTCACCGGCTCACCAGAGATGCTCGGCGGCCGCGTTAAAACTCTGCACCCGGCTATCCACGGCGGCCTGCTGGCGCGCCGCTCGGAGCCCGACCATATGCGTGAGCTGGCAGAGCTCGGCTTTGCCGGCATCGATCTTGTCGCCAACAACCTCTACCCGTTCGAAGCGACCGTCGCTAAAGATGATGTTTCCCTGGACGAGGCACTGGAAAATATCGATATCGGCGGACCGGCGATGCTCCGGGCCGCTGCCAAAAATTTCCCCGATGTGACTGTTCTCTGTGACCCGCAAGACTACGAGACCGCCCTTGCTTCGCTGCGCAGCGACGGCGTCCCCATTGAAACTCGCCGTGCATTAGCGGCAAAGGCCTATCAGCACGTTGCGCTCTACGACACCATGGTTTCGCGCTTCTTACGCGGCGAGCAGGATTCCGACTGGCCCCAGGAATTGACCGTCGGGCTGCGAAAGCGAGCCAGTCTGCACTACGGCGAAAATCCTCATCAGCGTGCCGTCCTCTACGAAGAGGCCGGCCTACCCAAGCTCGGCATTGTTCACGCTAAGCAACTGCATGGCGCGCCGATCTCTTTCAACAACGTCCTCGACGCCGAGGCCGCCTGGCGCACCGTGTCGGACTTCGAAGCACCGACCATTGCCGTAATCAAACACACCAATCCCTGCGGTCTTGCCAGCGACGATGAACTCCCCACCGCCTACGAACGGGCCCTCGGTGGCGATCCAATTTCCGCTTTTGGCGGAATCGTCGCCAGCAACCGTCCAATCGACGGCTATCTGGCCCGCGCCATGCGCGCCAGTGTCAGCCCCAGCAGCGGCCAGCGCATGCGCTATGACATGATCGTGGCACCCGGGTACTCGGAGAAGGCCCTGGAAGCCTTGACCCGTTGGCGCGAGGTTCGCATTCTGGAAGTTCCCACCGGCGATGGCACCCCATACGACCTTCGCCGTGTAAGCGGTGGTTACTTGCTGCAGGAGCCCGACCACAAGCCTGACGAGAACCTGGAACTAAAAGTCGTTAGCAAGCGAGAACCCACCGAAGAGGAACTCGCTGATCTTCAATTCGCCTGGCGGGCCTGCAAGCACATCAAATCAAACGCCATCGTCCTGGCCAAGGACAAAACTTTGCTCGGCATGGGCGCCGGTCAGCCAAATCGGATTACCAGCGTGCGCCTCGCTGCCGAGCGAGCTGGAGAGCGGACGCGTGGCAGCGTGCTCGCGTCAGATGCGTTCTTCCCCTTCTTCGACGGCCTCGCCGCCGCCGCCGCTGCCGGTATCACCGCCTGCATCGAGCCCGGTGGCTCAGTACGCGACGAAGAGGTTATTGGCATCGCCGACGCCGCCGGTATGGCCCTGGTCTTCAGTGGCGAGCGTCACTTCCGTCACTAGGACCTGCTGGATTCGCACATCCCCTGCGGCCATTGAGTAAGCTACTGCCAACGGTAATTACGCGTAGGTCGTCAGAGGCCCTTCCCACTTAGGTACTGAGCACCAATGGCCCGCATAGACATCGTCTTGCCGGTATTTAATGAGCAGCAGGTGCTGGAACGTAGCCTGCGCAGCCTGCACGCCTACCTCGACGACAACCTGCGTCACGATTGGCAGATCATCGTCGCCGACAACGGCTCCCGCGATCGCACCGCGGACATTGCCCGGTCATTGGCAAGCGAGCTCACCAACGTACGGGCGGATCACATACCGGAAGCCGGCCGTGGCCGAGCCCTAACCAACACCTGGCTGGCAAGCGAAGCTGACGTGCTCGTCTATATGGACATCGACCTTTCGACCGACCTCGATGCTTTGCCGCGCCTGCTGAGTTCGATCACCGACCAGGGTTACGACATCTCCACCGGATCACGCCTCGGAGCTGGATCCGAAACAACACGCTCTTTCAAACGAGAGCTTCTCTCTCGCGGCTTTGTCCTCATGACCAATCTGGTGTTCCAAACCCGGCTGAAGGACACGCAGTGCGGATTCAAGGCAATCTCGTGCGAGTGTGCTCAAAAATTGCTCCCTTTGGTCAAGGACACTGGCTGGTTTTGGGATACCGAACTGCTGCTGCTCGCCGCCAAAGGCGGCTGGCGTGTCGCTTCGGTCCCGGTCCGCTGGATCGAGGATACTGACAGCCGAGTAAGAGTTACACAGACCGTTTGGCGCGATCTGAGGGGACTGGCGCGGCTCCGGTTTTTTGATTGGAAGCTGGCTCGAAAAGCCACCTAAGGTAAGCGCGCTCGCCGATCAAAAAGGCGGCCGGGAGCGGCCTGCGCCAGTCTCATCTCAGCTTGACTCTAATATAGGCCGATGCTAGATTGCGGCTTGCCTAGACCTTCAGAGGGACTCCGAAAATTCCGGGCCACGCCCACGAGGATGACAAAAGCAAAATGGATCTTTCACCGCTTTTCATCGGTTTCGAACCGGACGAGATTTTCTTCCGGCTGTTCTCGGTGGATATGTCCGAACTGATTGTAGTTTTCGGCACTATCGCATTGAGCATGGGTGTTCTGGTGGTCTTCGGTAACTGGTGGTCCCGCTAAGGAGGAGAGCCAGGAATGGCCGTAGGTAACAAACCCAGCACAGAACGGCCGAAGAGCGGTGGGCTCCTCAGTGCTATCTACGACAAGGTTTTCCATAACTATGTCTGGCAATCGATCTTCCGCAGCGGCTACCCTGCGACTCCCAGAAACCAGATGTTGGTCGTCGCCACCAACGTTTTCCTCCACCTTCACCCAACCCGAATTCACAAGACACACGTAAAGATTACTCATACCTACTGTTTGGGCGGGTTGAGCTTCTTTCTTTTCCTTGGCCTCACCGTCACGGGTGTGCTGTTGATGTTTTACTACGTGCCCTCGGTTGAGCGCGCTTATTCTGACATTGCTGCGCTGGAGACCAACGTTCGCTACGGCGCCTTGATGCGGAACATGCATAGATGGATGGCCCACGGCATGGTGCTCACGGTTCTGCTCCATATGATGCGTGTCTTCTACACCGGCGCTTACAAGCCGCCGCGTGAGTTCAACTGGATCGTCGGTGTAATCCTCCTGATTCTCACCCTCTTGCTCAGCTTCACCGGCTACTTGTTGCCCTGGGACCAGTTGGCACTTTGGGCCATCACCGTCGGCACCAACATGGTTGGATCGGCTCCTGTCCTGGGTGACTCTGTCGTGTTCGTCATGCGAGGCGGCTTCGAAGTCGGTCCCAACGCGTTGCTACGCTTCTATACACTTCACGTCATCGGTCTGCCCCTGGTCGCCGCGATATTTATGGCGGTTCACTTTTGGCGGATCCGGCGTGATGGCGGCATGGCCCGGCCTCTGTAAGGCGCGGAAGAGGAAACTTTGGCGGCTACTGCTCCGGCCCAGGTACGCCCACGACGAGAAAGAGAAGAGGAACTTCTGGTATGGCCAGACCTCGTCTTCGTCGAGTTTATTTGCGCCGTCCTCTTCACCTTCAGCTTTACCGTCCTATCGGCGATGGTCAACGCGCCGCTCATTAACCGGGCCAACGCTGACATAACACCAAACCCTTCCAAGGCTCCCTGGTACTTCCTCAACCTCCAGGAACTTCTGCTCCACATGCATCCCGCCTTGGCCGGAGTCATTGTTCCCACTATCCTCCTGATCGTCCTCGCCGCTGTCCCTTATATAGACCGCGATAAGGAAGGCCAAGGCACTTGGTTCGGCACCCTAAACGCCGTGCGAATTTCCGTGTTCGCAACAATTTTCGCTCTCGTGAACACCAGCATCCTCATCCTCCTCGACTCTGGTAAGCACGCCGAGGCCTATGAGAGCGTGACCGGGACAACCTGGCCGACCGGTGCCAACCGGCCAAGCTGGCTGCCGGATATCGGCATTCTCTCAACCGGCTGGGACCTGGTGTTCAGTCGCAACTTTCGCGCCATTCAGACGGAATGGAAATGGAGTACCGACCTCGGCGGCTTGGTGCCCCTCCTGCAAGGAGATGGGCACGATGGCAGGCTGGACTGGCCGGTGGACTTCACTCGCATCCCGCTGCCTCTAAATGGCACCTCTTGGCCCAAATGGGGCAACGATCATGGTGAGCCCGCTCCGGGCTGGTACCAGGATCTACCGGACTGGTTGACAGGTCTGCTGCCGTATGACCTCAACCTCAACCTGCCTGCCTTCTTGGTTGAGCTATTGATTCCGACCATCTTTATGGTCGCCTTGCCGGTGCTTCTCGTGTTCATCCTCTGGCGCATCCGCTGGGTCAGCACACGCAGAGACGTAATGCTGGCCCTATTCTCCGGCTTTATTACCGTCTACTGGCTCATGACAATCGTTGGCGCCGCATTACGTGGCGCTGGCCAGGAGCTTGTCGCCCCGTGGGACGTCCCGCGGATCGACGGCTAGACCGTAACCGCCGGCTATTAGAGGCTGATGGCATCAGATCATAACAAGGTACTTGTGAGGAGGGGCGTGCAATGACGGGGCGCCTGAGCATGTGGCCCGCGGTGTTTGGCATAGCGCTTGCGATGATACTGGTGACCGTAGTTGAGCCAGTCACTCACTCGTTAGCCTACGCGAGTTCTGCAGTTGTCTTGATTGCTCTCCTTGGCTGGATCCTTGAGGCACGTGATGTCGCGGGGCCACCGCCAGAAGTTGAGCCCGAGCACGAAGAAGAAGAAACTCCGCCGGGACTGACCTACTGGCCCTTCGTCCTTGCCCTCGGTATCGTCGGTATCGCCGTCGGCCTACTTTGGGCCTGGGAATACTCCGCACTGATCGCCGCAATTCCACTGGCGCTGTCGTCATCAGCAGGCTGGATGTCTGCGGTACAACAAGATGCAGAATCGACTCCCGCCCCTGACCAAACGGGGCCCGCAATCGTTACCGCAAGTGGAAAAATCTTGACGCCAGTCTCTGACCAAGTTTTGACCACTCAAGCCGCTGGCGGTGCTGCTATCGCCCTGGAGCGCACCGAGGTAAGACAGGTTTCCCGCCGCGGTTTACTCCGCCTCACATTCTGGACCGGCCTTCTTGCCGGCCTCGGCGCGATCGCCGGGGCTACCATAGACATGCTCTATCCGCGTGGAATCACCGGCTTCGGCAGCCTGATTGCCGCCGGCAACGCGAGCCAATTCCCACCCGGAACCAGAACCGAGATCAACGCTGGCAAGTTCTGGCTTGTCCACCTCAGCGATGAGCAAGCGCGCATAAGCGACCCCGAAAACGGCAAGGCCGGCTTTCTAGCTCTCTGGTGGAAGTGCCCCCATCTCGGCTGCACAATCCCCTTCCGGGCGAATCACACCTTTGCCGAGCGCAGGGGTTGGTTCCTCTGCCCTTGTCACGGTTCTACTTACGATAACGCCGGAGTTCGCGTTTTTGGCCCGGCTCCACGATCAATGGACCGTATGGAAGTCATGATCGACCCGGACTCTGGGCGAATCAGCGTCAATACCGGCGCCATCAGCAAGGGAACTACAGACAACGCTAAATTCGCGGTTGAAGGTTAGGGACGACTACATGAGCCGACGCCGTGGCGATGGTGCTGACAAATGAACACCAGGAAACAAGTCCTCCTCATGTCAGCGCTGCTAATGCTAATGCTGGTCACAGTTGGCATTTACGGAGCCTGGTTGCCAACCCGCGAAAGCGAATCCCGCATCGAACTCGATGAAAAGGCCGCCGGCCGCGGTTCAATCCTCTTCGCCCGCAACTGCCGCCTCTGCCACGGTGACGTTGGTGAGGGCGGCGCTCTTGGCGGTCGATTAACCGCCGCTCCTGCTTTGGACCGGACAGATCTCCAGGGATTTGCTGACAGCGATGAGACCCTCGCGGCCGACATCAGCGAAAGCTCGCTGACTCTGACCGTCAGCGCCGAGGAACGCTTTCAGGCGGGACACATTCTTCTAATCAATGACGAGCGCATCGAAGTCCAGAGCGTCAATGGCGCCGTACTCACCGTCAAGCGGGGCATCAGCCACACCGAGGCTGCTGAGCACCGCGGCGGGACGCCAATCCTGCTCTTTGACCAGGCCACTTTGGATGAGCAAATTGACCTGATAACCAACACCCTCACCTGTGGCCGCGTTGGCACCGCCATGCCCGCCTGGGCGCTGCAGCAAGGTGGTCCTCTGAGCGATGAGCAGATCCGCCAGCTGATGATCGTAATCACCCAGGGCCGCTGGGAGTTGGTCGATGAAGAGGTCGACCACGAAGACTTCGCGACGACCCTGACTGAAACCGTAACTAAAGGAATGGTTAGCTTCGCGGTGGAGAACGTCACTCTCTTCAACCCTGACGAAGCAATCCGTATTGGAAATGAACGGCTTCGAGTATTTGCTGCCTTCGACACGGACGGGGACGATGACAGTGACAGCGGTATTTTGGTCGTCGAACGAGGTATTATCGGGACAGTTGCGCTCGACCATCCCGCTGATGCCGAAATCTTCCGTTTCCCGGAAACACCTGAGACCAGCATCAACGAGCAGGCCTGCGGCCAGACCGCCCGGGCCCAGACCGGCACCCCGGAATTGATCGAGCCTTTCGATGGCCAGACCACTAACCTAATCGCCAAGGGTATCGCTTTCGACATCTCGGAGATTCGGCTCGAAGCCGGTGGCCAGGTCCGTATACGTCTCGATAACCAGGATGTAAACACGGAGCACAACATCGCGATCTACCAGAGTGCTGACGACTTAACCGAAGTTTCGGCGGGCAGCATCGGCTTGATTTTTTTGGGTCCCGAGGTCGATGACACCGTGTTTGACGTCCCCGAGGTCGGTACCTACTTTTTCCGCTGCGACGTCCACCCGACGCTGATGGTCGGTGAACTTATCGTCGAATAGGCTCAAACCAACCCTCTTGCCAGGAGACGGCCATCTCCGCCAGGGCCTGCTTTGATTTTCGATTGCACTGCACCTTGGTTTGACTCGAATAGACTTCGGTCCTTATGATCCGAACGGCGGGACCAAGGAAGTCACCAGTTGTCTAGACGAACCCTCTTCCTAAAGAGATGCCGCCAATCGGTTCTCCTTTTCATCGGTATTGCAGCGATAACATTTATTGTTTCGTCTGGCAGGCAGGACCCTCCCGTGGCCAGCGCCCTGGGAACCTACTCTTTCGGTGAAGAAAACTCCTGGATTCGCGTCCAAAACATCGGCACGGAGGACGCGACCGTTGAGGTCAGCTATTACGATGAGCAGGGCCGCCTGATCAGCAGTGACCAGTGCCCATCGCCAACCTGCCCAACCATGTTTCCCGGTAGCGGCTGGACTTTCTTCCAGCGCGATAACCCTGGCCTGCCCGTCGGCTTCCAGGGCTCAGCCGTGATATCCACTGACCAGCCGATTGTTGCTTTGCTCGCCAAAGATGTCTTTCGCGGAACCGATTTCGCCATCGCCGGTGACACACTATCCCCCGGCCCCGGCGCACACCGCATCTACCTGCCGATCACTGCAAAGCACGCCGGTCCCAACTCTGACTGGAACGGCCGGTTCGTGATCCAAAACATGAGTGACACGGTTCTCGCCTGCGTGACCATCACCTACATTAGCGCCGCCTCCGACAGCGAAGTCGGCTGGGATCCCTACAAGCCGTCGGAGACCGGCGACCCTGAATTGGCTCTGCCCGGTTGCCCAAATGGCGGCTGGCCTCTGGCGCCCAAAGGCTCACTGTTCCGCTTCCCGGACAACATGATTGTGCCTGATCACTTCACTGGCTCCGTGCGCATCGACCTCAGCGAGAACAGCAGCGGCCAAGGCATGGACCAGCAATTCATCGCCGCCACCGCGGACTCCTGGAACGCCAATTCAAACTCATTCGCCTCCTACCGCGGCTTCGCCGAGACCGATCTGGGTCGAGAAATCATCCTACCCCTCATCGATCGTCAGGTGGGACCGGGAAACTCTTACAGCACCAGCTTCACCATCGTCAATCAATCGCCGCTGCGACCAGCAACCATCACGCTGCGGTTCGATGGCATAAACCTGACAACCAGAGAAGTAATCACCATGACCAATACTTTTACGGTCGCCGGATCACGCCAATGTTTCCAGAATTTGGACTTCGCCGATTGCTTGGCGGAGCTGGATAACCTGCCCTCCAACTTTGTCGGTACCGCGCGCCTCACATCCACAGAACCGCTAGCCGTCGTTGTCGACCGCGGCACGACTCTCAACGACACATTCACCGACTACCGCGGCGTTCGGCCTGAGGACGCCGCCTACGAGATCCTGCTCCCCGTCCTCAACAAGAACTTTGGTCCCGTGGAAGGCGTCGGCAACGGCTGGAACAGCTGGTTCCGCGTCATGGTGGCCGATGGCGGTCAAGCCAACGTCCTGGTGACTTACTACGGGCTTGACCTCCCCGGTGGCAGCGTTTCCTATAGGGTTCTCGTGGACCGCGAATTCACTGTCTTCCAGTATCTAGAGGCAATGCTTCCAGATGGTTTTGCCGGCACTGCAATTATCGAGGCAGATCGTCCAATTGTTGCCCTGGCCAACCTCTATACCGACATTTTTCAGGGCGACCCAGACCTGCTCTACAACGGCATCCCTCTGAACTAGCAGTCACTCGAAAACCCTCTGCTAAAATCGATTCCATGAAGGTCGTCTATCTGGCGGACGCGCCGTATATACATACCCGCCGTTGGATCGCTCATTCCGTCTCACAGGGTATCGACTGTGACGTGATATCCTTCCGGCCGGCAGAGATCTCCGGCGCCCGCGTTCACTACATTAATGGCGCTGAAAAGCTCGGCAAAGCTCGTTATCTTATCCATGCGCGCCGGGTTAGGCGGCTGGTGCGGGCACTCAAGCCGGACATCGTCCACGCGTTACATCTCACCAGCTACGGCTTCCTGGGAGCCCTGGCAGGTTTCAATCCCCTCCTGATCTCAGTCTGGGGCACCGATATTCTTGAGGCACCAAGCCTCACGCCTTTCCACAAGTGGCTCACCCGCTACTCCCTCGGCCGCGCCGATCTCATCACCGCAACCGGGCTTCATCTCGCAACCGAAACCACTCGCCATACTCCCCGCGGCACGCCCGTCCAAGTCGTGCCCTATGGCGTTGATTTGCGGCAATTCGAGCCCAAACCACGCTCCCGAACTAAACCAGTAATCATCGGAACCGCCTCGCGCCTCTCGCCGGAAAAGGGACAAAGTTACCTGCTTGAGGCCTTCGCATTATTGCGTGAGCGCTCTGGCTCCCAAGTCAGCCTCAGAATCGCCGGTGAGGGCCCAGAAGAGCGAAAACTCAAAGCTCTCGCCCAAAAACTAGGAATCGCCGATGCCGTGGAGTTTGCCGGCTGGATCGACCACGCTGACCTGCCGGCCTTCCTGCAAGACTTGGACCTTTTCGCCTTGCCTTCGACCTATGAAGGGTTCGGCGTCGCGGCCGCCGAGGCCGCTAGCATGAAGTTGGCCGTTGTCGCGTCCAACGTTTATGGTGTTCCAGACATAGTTAGAGATGGCAAGACCGGTATTCTCGTACCGGCACGTGACAGTGAGGCGCTCGCAGCTGCACTTTCCAGCCTGATCGATGATGCACCGCGGCGCTTTGAGATGGGCGAGGCCGGGCGTGCAGTCGTGACAGCCCAATACGATTGGCGTGACAATACCGCCCAAATGGACCGTACATACGAGAGCGTTCTGGCCAACCGAGGGAGCAAGATGCGGACATGGAATTGAATCCAGAAGAAGACAAGCCCGAAGATGGCGGTTCTGAGGAACAACAGGACAGCCAAGAGTCCAATATGCAGCCGCTGCACGAGCTCCAGCCGGTTTGGCCGACAGAGCAGCAAATGCAGCCCTACGTCTCCGTAATCGTTCCTGCTCGAAACGAGGAAGGTTTTATCACTCGCTGTCTCCAGGCTCTTCAGGCCCAAGACTACCCTCGCGAACGCTTCGAAGTCATCGTTGTCGACGGCGAATCCACCGATGGCACTTCTAAGGAAGTACGGGAAATGGCGCTGGCTTACGGTATTCCAGACGTTTTTAAGTCCAATCCATCCCAAACTGCCCCGGCCGGCTTCAACATCGGCATCCTCAACGCCGGCGGCGAAATCATCATTAAAGTTGACGGCCACACCCGAGTCGACGCCGACTTCATCTCTGCCAACGTCAAAGCGCTGCAAGATAGCGGTGCGGACGCGGTCGGCGGGCGGATTCGTACTCGTGGCCACGGACCAGAAGGCCGCGCCATCGCCATGGCGATGACCTCACCGTTTGGCGTAGGTGATGCTGCCTTCCGCCATGCCGAAAACCTCGACAGCGAGCCAAAAGCCGTCTGGACCGATTCTGTCCCCTATGCCGCTTACCGGCGTGATGTTTTCTCGCAAATCGGTGGATTCGCCGAGGACGTCGAGTACGGCGAAGACGACGAATTCAACTATCGCCTGCGCGAAAACGGCGGCCGGATTCTGCTCTCGCCCAACATCAAGTCCGTTTATTTCTCACGTCCCAAATTAGCCGATCTACTCAGGCAGTACTGGAACTACGGACAGGCCAAGGTCGAAGTGCTTCGGCGTCATCCCAGGCGCACCGGGCCCCGTCATTTCGTCCCCGCCGCTCTGGTTCTCACGCTTGGCGCTGGCTCGCTGCTAACCTTGCTGCGTCGCCGAATCGCCTGGTTCGCCGTGATCGCTGGCGGAAGTTATGCCGCCGCCAATGCTGTAGCCTCCCTGCGTATCGGCCTTGACGGCAATAAGCAAGAACTCCGCTACCTCCCACTGGCCTTTGGAGCGATCCATTTCGGCGCCGGCGCCGGCATGCTCATGGGGGTCTGGAAGGCCCTTACCAAACCCAAGCAAGAGAGCCATGACGCGTGAAATTGAGCAAGAGGCTGATCGCGTACGCGCCGCTTACGCCCGGCGAGATCGGCTCGGCTTGGATAGCCGCTACGCGTTTTGGGACCCGGCCAACCTCTTTATCTTTCAATCTAGGGAGCGCAGCCTCCTAAGGATTCTCCGGCGTTCTCCCGGTCTGCCCCTAGCCGGTCAGCGCATCCTTGACGCCGGTTGTGGAGATGGCGCCCTGCTTCGCGATCTGCAACGCTTTGGCGCCCGGCCGCAGGACTTGAGCGGCCTCGATCTCCTCGAGGAACGCATCCAACGCGCCCGTGATTTGACCCCGGGAGCCAGCATCGAACCCGGCGATGCCCAGGCGATGCCCTACGCTGACGCTAGCTTCGACCTTATCCTGGGATTCACACTGCTCTCCTCGGTCGGTAGCACGGCTGCACTCGCCAGAGTCGCCTCCGAATTGGCGCGCGTGGCGCGGCCCGGAGGGCTCCTAGTCATCTACGATTTCTGGACCAACCCCTTCAATCGCGACGTGCGGCCCCTGCATCGCAAAACCCTCAAGCGATTGTTCCCGGACAAGCAAGTTGAGTTCCTCGGAGTGACTCTCGTCCCGCCTCTCGTTCGCCTGCTCAGCCGAGTTCCCGGTGGCTGGTTCGCCTGTACAGGGCTCGAAATGGTACCCTTCCTGAGGACTCATTACCTGGCGGCAATCCACTTTTAAGCCGCCGTCACAGGTCTTCATTGCCTGAAAAATTTCTTCCCATAGCCCAGCCCGACATTAGCGAGGCCGAAATCGCCGACGTGGTTGAGACGCTGCGCTCCGGCTGGCTTACCTACGGACCCAAAACCCAGCAATTCGAAGCCGAATTCGCAAAGTCGGTTGGAGCCGAACACGCCGTCGGCTTGAACTCCTGCACCGCCGGCTTACACCTCGCCCTCTTGGCAGCAGGCATCGGCCCCGGCGACGAAGTCATCACTACCCCGCTAACTTTCTGCGCCACCGCCAACGTCATCGTCCACGTCGGCGCATCTCCAATATTGGCCGATGTATCAGAGGATGATCTCAACCTCAACCCAGACGCCGTGGCCGCCAAGATTTCGCCGCGCACCCGCGCGATCATGCCGATGCACTACGGTGGCCAGCCCTGTCGCATGGACGAATTGCTCGATCTGGCGCGCGCTCATGAGTTGGTCGTGATCGAGGACGCAGCCCACGCCGCTGGCGCCGCCTACGACGGTCGCCCGATCGGCTCGGTGGGTGATGCGACCGCCTTTAGCTTTTATCCGACAAAGAACATGACAACCTCAGAGGGAGGCATGCTGACCACCAACGATTCCGCCATTGCCGACAAGGCGCGTATTTTGAGAAAGCACGGCCTCAGTACGGACGCCTGGAAGCGTCACACGATCGAGGGAAGCTCCCTCTATGATGTTGTAGCCCCAGGTTTCAACTACAGCATGACCGACGTGCAAGCGGCCCTTGGCCGCGGCCAACTGCAGCGGCTGCCAGAAATGAACGCGGACCGAGCGCGGCTAGCCAAGCGCTACACCGATGGCCTTGGTTCAACCAAAGAAGTAGAGGCGCCCAGTCTACGGCTAGACGTCGTGCACGCCTGGCATCTGTACACAGTGCGCCTGCGGCTCGAAAGCCTGAGAATTGATCGAAATCAATTCGACACGGAGCTCAGAAAACGTTCCATTGGCACGGCCGTCACCTTCATCCCGATTCACTATCACAGCTTCTACCGAGAGGGTTTTGATTTCCACAAAGGTGATTATCCAGTCGCGGAGAAAGCCTTTGAACGCCTGATTTCGCTACCGCTCTTTCCCACCATGACCGAAGCCGATGTTGACCGGGTAGTCCAGGCCATTGAGGAGATCGTTGAACGAAACCGCGTCTGACTCGAGGGACGAGATGTCACAAACGCGCGCTTTTGAGCTCATGACCGCGTTCCTCGGTCTGGTAGTACTCAGCCCGCTGATCGTCGTAACCGGCTTGCTAATCAAGCTTGAATCGCCGGGCCCCGTATTCTTTCGCCAGATTCGCGTCGGCAAAGACGAAAAGCCCTTCGAGATCATTAAATTCCGGTCCATGCGCGTGCCATCTGCCGGCGAAGAAACCGTGGCCGAGGTCGAGAATATTGACACCTATCAGTTCAGGCCGGTCGGCAGAAAAACCGTCATCGGACGGGTGCTGCGCGCCTGCAGCCTGGATGAGCTACCCAATTTATTCAACGTGATCCGAGGCGATATGCACTTGGTCGGACCACGTCCCGACGAGCCTGAGCTGGTTGCGCAATACCGGCCTGAGTGGCGACCGCGCCACGATGTGAAGCCGGGAATCACCGGACTGGCGCAAATCAATGGCCGAACTGATTTAACCTACCAGGAAATGATTGCTTACGATCTCGACTACGTCTCAGATCACTCGTTCGCACGGGACATAGGAATCATGCTAAAGACGTTCCCCGTCGTTCTCGGGCGCAAAGGCGCCCGGTGAAAAACTCCAACCCCGTCGAGCCAAAGACAGACGGCTGGTCGACACGAGTCACCCGTCTGTTTCTCTCGCCCGTCCTCGACATTGGCATAGTCTTTGCTAGCTATGCGCTCGCCCTCTGGCTCAAGTTCGATGGCAACGTGCCGGATGAATCCTGGCGGCAGTTAGCCTGGGCCGGAGCGCTTATCGCCCTCGCCTACATCAGCGCCTACCAGATCCTCGGTGTCTACCGCACCGCCTGGCAGTATGGCAGCGTCCGCGACGCCCTCCTGCTCGCTTTCGCCGTCGCCGTCGTGACTGTTGGCATCCTGGTGGTAAACGCCCTGCTGCCCAAGCGGCCGATCCCTCTAACCGTAAACGTAATCAGCGCCGCATTCATCTTCCTTTTTCACGCGCTTGCGCGCATGCTTCCCCGTCTCTCGATTATCGCCAGCCCGGGACAGGCTCTCGACAATCCGCGCCAGCGCGTCCTAATTGTCGGAGCCGGCGATACCGGACAACTGCTGGCCTGGGAGCTTACGCATGGCCAAGCTCGCCCTTACCGCGCCGTCTGCTTCGTGGATGATGACGCGTCGCTGCGCGGCAAACGCGTCCACGGCATACCCGTGGTCGGCGGCCGCTACGACATCCCAGCGGTAATCAAGAAACATGCCATCGAACTGGTCGCGATCGCGCTTCCACCCGAATCAACCCATCGCCTCCAGGAAATCCTCGCGTTATGCGAGCCGGCAAAAGTGCCAATTCGTCTCGTGCCTGGGCTCTCTGAAGTCATGGAAGGCCGGGCCCAGCGCGGTGAAATGCGCGAAATCACCATGGAAGACCTCCTCGCGCGAGAACCAGCAGATGTCGACGAAGTGGCCTGCCAGGAGGCAATCGAAGGACGGGTGGTGCTGATCACCGGTGCCGCTGGCTCGATTGGCAGCGAGCTGTCGCGTTTGGTTCTTTCCTTCAACCCATCCGCCCTCCACCTTGTCGATACCAACGAGACCGCGCTCCAAGAACTGCGGATTGAATTGAACTCAAAAGCACCACCGACTTGCCGGATCAAGCCCTGGCTTTCGAGCATCATCGATCGGCAGAAGCTGCAAGATATCTTCGAAGCCTCTCGCCCTCAGGTTGTCTTTCATCTCGCGGCCTACAAGTACGTGGCTGTGATGGAGGAGCATCCCGAGCAAGCCTTTGAGACCAACATCCTCGGGACCCTCAACGTCTTCGAGGCTGCGCAAGCAATTGGCGCCGAGCGCGTAGCCTTCCTCTCAAGCCACACGGCAGTTAACCCAAGCGGCGTCTATGGAGCCAGCAAGCGCATCGGCGAACTGTTGGTGCAGTCAATGCCCGAGAGTCGCACCAATTTCTGCGCCGTCCGGCTGGTGAATGTTATCGATACCAAAGGCGCCGTCCTCGCCCTTTTTGCCCGTCAGCTTCAGGGCGGCGGGCCGATTTCCGTAACTGACCCTGAAGTCGCGCGCTATTTCCTCTCGGTCAACGAGGTTGCTCGACTAGTGATCCAAGCTGCCACCCTGTCAAACGGAGGCGAAATCTTCCTTCTCGATGTCGGAGACGAGGTCCGCATCCACGAACTCGCCAAGCGCTTGATCCGATCGCGCGGCATGGAGCCCGGCAAAGACATCGAGATAATCTACACCGGCCTTCGGCCTGGGGAAAAACTGCGAGAAGACCTCACCGGTGAACATGAAACCTTAGAGGAAACCAGCCACGCGCGCGTGCTCAACGCTAGTTCCACCCTGGCTTTTTCCGGCGCTGAACTCAGGGCCGGAATTCACGAGCTCGAGATCGACATTGGCCGGCGCCGCACCGGCAACTTACCCGCCAGACTGCACGCCTTGGCTCGTCTAGAACAACCTGCCGGCCACGAGGCCAATCTTGATCAGCCCTCGCCCGCCCCGCGGGCTGAACAACAACAGTGACCTCCCCCAGGCAAAGCCGGCATAGCCAACTATCTAGATGAAGGTCGCCACAGTCGTCGGCGCACGACCGCAGTTTCCCAAGGCGGCTGCACTCAGCAGAGTGATCCGGAAGCACCACGAGGAGATCCTGATCCACACTGGGCAGCACTATGACGACCTTATGTCCGATGTCTTCTTTCGTGACCTCAATTTGCCCGAGCCAGATCTGAACCTTGGGGTGGGTTCCGGCACCCACGCCTTCCAAACAGCGCGGATGCTCGAAGGCATAGCAACCGTCCTCGACGATCAACACCCTGATCTTCTGATCGTCTTCGGCGATACAAATTCAACCATCGCCGGGGCCCTGGCAGCCGCCAAACTCCAGATCCCGGTCGCGCATGTTGAAGCCGGATTGAGAAGTCATAACCGAGCGATGCCGGAGGAGATCAACCGGATCCTCACCGACCATATTTCCGATTACCTCTTCTGCCCAACCCAAACTGCCGCCGAAGGCTTGCGGGCCGAAGGCCTCGATCGCGGCATCTATCAGGTCGGCGACGTCATGTACGACTCGTTGCTCGCGTCACTGCCGCTCGCAAAACGGGAGCATGATTCGATTCTCGCCCGCCACGGTCTCAAGCCCGGCGGCTACTATCTCGCGACTATTCACCGTCCTGCCAACACCGACGACCCCGAAACGCTGCAACGCCTTTGCCAAGCACTCGAAGCGCTAAATCTTCCCGTGATCTTGCCGCTTCATCCCAGGACAGAAGCAGCCCTGCAAGCCCAACACCGCCAACTAGGCGCCAATCTGAGAACCACTCCGCCGGTCGGCTACTTGGAAATGCTGACACTCGAACAAAATGCTCGCGCCATTCTCACCGACTCAGGCGGCGTTCAGCGCGAAGCTTACTTCCTTTCGATACCCTGTGTTACGCTGCGAGAGGAGACTGAGTGGCCTGAAACTCTAGCCGGCAATTGGAACATTTTAGCCGGAACTGAACCAGGCAGAATTTCCACCGCGGCCAAAAGGCCGGCACCCAACAAACCGCCCCCGCCCGCCTTTGGCGACGGTCGCGCTGCTGAAAAAATCGTCGAGATACTCGAGAGTGATCCACCCGACAGCCGAAGTTGAGAGCGGCGCCAAGATCGGCGCGAATGCCCACATATGGCATTTCGCCCACGTCAGGGCCGGCGCGATCATCGGTTCAAACTGCATCCTCGGTCACAGCGTTTACATCGACTCCGGCGTGATTCTCGGCGATAACGTCAAACTTCAGAACCGCGTCAGCGTTTATCGTGGCGTTACGATCGAGGATGGAGTTTTCGTCGGCCCTCACGCCTCTTTTACAAATGACAAGTACCCCAGGGCAATCACTCCCGAAGGCATCCTGGCCTCTTACGACGATTGGACGCCGTTCCCAACCTTGGTGAAGTACGGTGCTTCAATTGGCGCCGGGGCGATTATCCTCCCAGGCGTCACCATCGGACGCTGGGCACTGGTTGGCGCCGGCGCGGTCCTGTCGCGGGACACCACCGACCACGCCCTCGTCACCGGCGTCCCAGCCGTTGCCGTGGGTTACGTTTGTGAATGCGGCAAACCCTTGAATCAGGATTCCAGCAACTGGGTCTGTCGGTCCTGTGGCAAAGCTTTCGAGCTGCCGCCGCTCGGTGCTCCACCGGCATGATCAAGATTTCCCAACCTAAGCTTGGCGAGGAGGAAATCTCCGCCGTCCGCGCCGTTCTCGAATCCGGAAATTTGGCCGGCGGCCCGGTAGTCAAAGAGCTCGAGGCGACCTTTGCCCGCGATGTTTCCGGTACCAGCGAGGCCGTAGCGGTCAACAGCGGCACGGCGGCCCTTCACCTCGCCCTGTTAGCCCACGACATCGGCCCCGGCGATGAGGTCATTACTTCACCATTCACCTTTCAGTCACCCGCCAACATGGTTCTCGCCACCGGCGCTCGTCCAGTTTTCGTCGATGTTGGCGAGGATGGCAACTTGGTCCCGTCCCTGATCGAGGCCGCGATAACCGCGAAGACCCGCGCGATCATGCCGGTACATCTCTTCGGTCGCATCTGTGACATGCCCGCCATTTGCCATCTTGCGGAGCAGCACGGCCTGGCGATGATCGAGGACGCTGCCCAGGCTCACGGCGCCTCCATCGGCGGCCGGTCCGCCGGCAGCTTCGGCACCGGCTGCTTTTCTTTCTACGCCACAAAAAATGTCACGGCAGGCGAAGGCGGCATTGTTACCACCAACGACAGCGCCCTAGCGAAGCGCATCGCACGCCTGCGCTCGCACGGAGAGGACGAGCGCTATCACAGCGTCGAACTCGGTTTCAATTACCGTATGACCGATATCGCCGCCGCGATCGCCCTGGTCCAACTCAAGAAACTAACCGCACTTAACGATCAAAGACGGCGCAACGCCGAATTCTTGACCGCCCACCTGCGCGGCGTTGCCGTTCCCGCGGCTCCCGCTGAGCCCAACGCGCACGTATGGCATCAGTACACCATTCGCGCCGCCGCGGGCAGAGACGATCTCTTCAAATGGTTGCGGGATCGCGATATAGAATCCGGTATCTACTATCCACGGCCTCTGCCTGACCACAAGCTCTACCAGGACCTCGGCTTCACCAGCTCAAACCTGCCGGTAGCTCGTCAGCTAGCTGCTGAATCCATTTCCCTACCCGTCAACCCTGGCTTAAGTCAGGCGGACCTGGATCAAATCATCCAAGCCGTCAACGCCTGGGCCGCGTCACACGCGCCAGTTGGCCGCTAGGTATGGCGCCAAACCTTAAGCTAGCCGTTGTCGGCCTCGGATTCGGAGCAAACCATGCTCGGGTCCTTGACCAGCTTGCAGGCGTTCAGCTCTCGGCCATTTGCGACTCCAACCCCGAAAAACTGGCCGGTGTCGCGCCCGCCAGCGGAGCCAAACGATATTCCGATCATCGAGAGATGCTTCGCAACGAATCCCTCGACGCGGTGGTCGTCGCTGTCCCAACCCGGTTCCATGAGACCGTCGCAATCGATGCCATCGCCGCCAAATGCGCCGTTTTCATCGAAAAGCCGCTGGCCCGGTCCCACGCCGAAGCAGAGCGGATAGTCCAGGCTGCCGCCGCCGCAAACGTGGCACTCATGCCGGGCCACATCGAACGCTTTAATCCCGTGGTCCAAGAGTTGCATCGTCGAATTCAGGCTGATGAGGCTGGCCGTATAATCCAGCTTCGGGCGCGCCGGTTTGCCTATTTCGCAGACCGTCTACGTGACGTCGATGTCGGCGTGGTTCATGACCTCGCCTTCCATGAAATCGATGTTATGCGCATGCTTCTCGGCGCCGAGGTGCATCGCGCCTACGCTGAGACTCAGACAAACGTCCATACACCGTTCGCTGACTCAATCAGCGCCCTCCTGCGCTTCGAGTCTCCCAACGCCGAAGCCGGGGTTGTCGGCACCATCGAGGTCGACTGGCTCTCGCCGACAAAGGTTCGAGAACTCAGCGTTCTTGGCACCAGGGGCGTGTTTTCCCTCGATTACGACGCCAAGGAATTGCATTTTCAGCCAGCCCAAACCCTGACCGAGGCCGATGCGCCAACGCCGCAAGAGGAACATCTACTAAAACTCAGAGGCGACCAGCCTTCGCCGTTGGTCAGCATCACGATTGAAAAGCACGAACCCCTCTCCCTAGAGCTGACCGCCTTCCTAATGGCACTAAAGGACGGCACCCAGATGCCCGTCAGCGGTGCCGACGCGCTCGCAACCTTGGCGATAGCCGACGCGCTGCTTGAGTCCGCGCGAACCAGCCAGCCGATCGGGCTTGGCCGGCCAAGCCAGCCTGGCCAAGGAAAATAGATGCGCATAGCGGTGGTCGGCCTCGGCAAGATCGGTCTGCCTCTCGCCGCGAGCTTCGCCGGTAAGGGCGCAAGCGTAATCGGCTGCGACCTCGATCCTGCCGTCGTCGAAGCCGTAAACTCCGGCGTTAGCAGCGTCGGGGGCGAACCCGGCCTCGCCGAATTGGTTCGAGAGACACACATTTCTGGCTTGCTGACCGCCACTGGAGATACATCTGCGGCCGTCTCCCAAAGCGAAGTCGTCGTTGTGATTGTCCCGGTCGGTATCAATGACGCCAATCAAACCGATTTTAGACAACTCGACGACGCTGCGAACCGGATTGGCCGTGGCCTGCGTCCCAATACCCTGGTCATCCTTGAAAGCACGGTTCCCGTTGGCGTCACACGAGGCCGGTTCAGAGATAACCTGGCGCACGCCTCTGGTCTTGAACCCGCCGCCTTACGCCTGGCATTTAGCCCAGAGCGAGTCTCCTCCGGCACCCTTTTTCGCGACTTGGCTACCTACCCTAAGCTGGTTGGTGGCGTCGATCCCGCTAGCGGCGAGGCAGCCGCGGCCTTTTATCAGGAGATGCTCGGCGCCGAAACCATGCTTCTTCCCAACGCGGAGACGGCAGAACTCGCCAAGCTGGCGGAAAGTGTTTACCGAGACCTGAACATCGCTCTGGCCAACGAGCTGGCTAAAACGGCGGAGGCCGTGGGCGTCGATTTCAAGGCCATGGCCGCCGCCGCCAACTCCCAGCCCTATTCTCACTTGCACACGCCTGGCGTCGGCGTCGGTGGTCACTGCATACCGGTTTATCCATATCTCTTGCTCGAATCGGCCGATCAACCACTGGTCAGATTGGGCCGCCAGATTAACGACTCAATGGCGAAATTCGCGGTTGACAAGCTCGAGAAAGCCCTTAGCGATAGCGGACACAACCTTCTCAACAGCCGCATCCTAATCCTCGGTCTGGCATTTAGGGGAGACGTCAAGGAGTCCACTCTCTCAAGCACCCTGCTTATTGCCGAACAACTAAAGCAACGCGGTGCTCAGGTCCAGGTCCATGACCCGCTATTCTCCGATGCCGAGGTCGCCGCCCATGGCCTTGAAGCCACCGCTCTGCCGCCTTCCAGCCAGACCGAAGCCATCATCCTCCAGGCAAACCACACCGAATATCAAAACCTCGACCTCTCGCAATTTCGCGGAACTAAGGTTTTCCTCGATGGCCGCGGCGGCTTTGAGCGAGAACGCGTCGAAGCAGCGGGCATGCGCTATCTCGCCATCGGAGCACCGTAGGAACAGGGCAAACTGATAGCTGTCGGCTAAGCGACAGGCTTGCTCGTGTTAACGGGAGCGCGGCGCGTGGACTGCGCCATTCGCAATCGGCTCATCCACGTAAAGGTCACCGTTGCGGATCTTGAGGTTGAAGCCACACTCGGGGTTCGTACAAACCCAGGCCTTGTAATGGATCGCGGCACCCTGGCTGCCGAAATCGGACAGAGGGACCAAGTCGCCGGTCTTGCACCTCTGACATCTTGGAAAACTACTGGTAATCGGAAAATCACTGGAATCCAACGCACCGCCCCACTCACCACTCTCGAAATCCGTGCGAGTATACCAGAGCACCCGCGAGCCTAACAAACCCGACCGAGCAAAACCGGGATTCCAGCAGAAGTACGACCACGACGGTTTCAAGACGGCAATAAACCCGTCTTGACCGCGATTATTACGTCTGCTTGCGTGGCCGTCCACGCCTCATCATTCGACGAAAATAAATGTGGCCGTCCGCATCCCAAATCTCTAGATCAATATTCAGACGCGAAGATGCTCGCCGCAGCCGAACCTTTACACTTCGACTACTTTCACTCGGCTCAAGCTCCAAATCGCCGACCTCGCTAACATCAACCTTGCGCACGAATTCGTCGTAGCGACGTTGCTGCTCCTGAGCCGCGCGCGAGGACCGCGAGGGTGGTGGGGCTTCACTGGGCTTTCGAATGCGCAGCATCGGCATCGTCTAACTCTCCTCTCCTGAGATATTACCTACCTCCATCTCAGGGGCGAAAGAGAACCGACGCCAGATATTGTTTCACCGCAATTGCCCTCGCAATTTTCGTACCCACCGCTAAACGCGGCTCTAGTTCCGGTCCCCGAAACCATCGATGGCACCAAGCATGGCCTCAGGCTCGTGGCCTTTGCTAAAATCTGGCTCAGGAGAGGTGCTGGAGAGGCCGATCAGGCACGCCTGGAAAGCGTGTAGTCCCGCAAGGGGCTCGTGGGTTCGAATCCCACTCTCTCCGCCAGTCTCTTTCTCTTAGGATTCAGCTGCTTTTCGGCGATCGCTTTTCGTCATCCGAGTGCCGCGTGACCTTCTCAAATTCGCGCATCAGTTCTTCCTTTTTTGCCTCAGATTCGAGTCGGGCCGCCTCGCGAGACAACTGAATCTGCGATAGCGCTTTTTCCCTGAGGTCTTTCAGCGGACCCTTTGCGTCGGCATCTCCTGACGGCTGTGGCACCTCGCTAGCTTCCTCGCGAGAAAGTACCGCCCCCACCCCGGCGCCGATCAAAAAGCCGAGAAAGAATCCCACCCTAATCATCCGTCTTCTTTTTTAACCCTGAAAGCACGCCTAGCCCCTTACGCACCCCGGCGAAGGCACCGTAGGTGCGAACTATCGGCGTTACCGTGGTCTTGCCCACGAATTCTGTGGTCCCTCTAAACGTTTCTGCGGCATCCCGAACTGAGTTTACCGTCGGACGTACGGAGTCATTGAGCAGGTCATTTATCGACCGGATCAAGCCTCTTGCCGCCATAAAAATAAACACCGTTGCAATAGTTGCGATCAAGAAAAATATGATTCCGAGCACGCCGTAGACGATGATAAAACCGTCACGGATATCGGCGAGTGAAGCGAGTACTGGCATTTGCATCTCCGGCATTTTGGTGGGCTAGGCTGATCCTTGCGGCAGTATAGCAGCCACCTCTGAGTCTCCTCCGGTGGGACGCTCAACCCGGGCGATTACACCACCGCCCAAGACTCTATCGCCATCGTAAATCACCGCCGCCTGCCCCGGCGTGATCGCGCGCAGCGGCTGTTCAAATTCGATCTCAATCTCGTCCTCATGCACTCGAACGCGAGCTGGCGCCGGCGGACTCTTGTATCTGATCTTCACTCCGGCATCAAATTCTGAGCCCGGCGGCTGCTCACGCAGCCAGCTTGGCTTTTCTGCCCACAGCCGGCTAGAAAGCAGATCCTCTTCGGCGCCAATCGTCACTACGCCAAGCGCCGGATCGATATCGGTGACGAAGCGCTTGCCGCCCCAGGCACCAATGCCCTTGCGCTGACCAATCGTATAGCCAGCCACGCCCTCATGTTCTCCGACCTTTTCTCCCGTCTGATCGAGGATCGCCCCTGGCGTTTGCGAAACCCTCTCGGCAATAAATGAGCGGTAATCGCCGTCCGGTACAAAGCAAATCTCAGCGCTGTCCGGTTTGTCGTGAACCGGCAGTTCCATCTCGAGCGCGAGGCGCCTGATCTCATCCTTCGGGTACCCGCCTACCGGGAACAGCAGCCGCGCCAACTCCGCCTGGTGAAGTGTGTAGAGAACGTACGACTGATCCTTGTTGTCATCCACCGCGCGCAGCATCTGATGAGAGCCGTCTTCTTCGGTGATACGCGCATAGTGGCCGGTCGCCAGGTAATCGGCATCCATCGCCACCGCGCGATCCAGCAGCGCCCGAAACTTCACGTGCTCGTTGCAGGCTAAGCAGGGATTCGGAGTGCGGCCGCGCTCGTACTCATCAACGAAATAGTCAACAACCCGCCGGTTAAATTCCTCTTCCAGATTGAACACGTAGTGCGGAATGCCAAGAACCTCCGCCGAGACTCGCGCATCGTCAATGTCCTCCACGCCACAACAGCGCTTCTGGTGCATCCGCCCCTCGCCGTCCGCCTGGGTCCAAAGCCGCATTGTTATCCCGACCACCTCGTAGCCCTGCCTGTGCAAAAGGCCGGCCGCGACCGCTGAATCAACGCCGCCACTCATCGCCACAATCACGCGTTTACTCATGAGTTCATCTTAGCGGACCTCACTGGCGTGAGCCATAGGATTCGCACTCCGCCAAACAAATGCCCTCCATCGGCAGTCTGCTAAAATCACACCAATGACCACTCAGCTAGTCGAGCCATCCGAAGTCGCAACTCGTATTGTCGATCTGCTTTCCGACCGTCAAGCTGAAGACATCATCCTCCTGGACATCGGCACCGTGGCTTCTTTCGCGGACTACTTTGTCATCGCCACAGCCCAAAACACACGACACATGGCCTCTCTGCTGGACGCATTCCACAAGGACTTGGCCAATGAGGGCATAAAGTCGATACGCACCGAAGGCGCCTCTGATTCCGGCTGGATCCTGGTGGACTTTGGTGCGATTATCGTCCACCTCTTCACGCCGGACGATCGGCTCCTTTACAACCTCGAAGGCCTTTGGGAACGGGCCGGAGTTGCCGCCGTCCGATTCCAATAGCAGACCTCGCCCGTCAGAATTTGCTCCGAGTCAGCGAAAGCGCGGCTCCGGCACCGCGTCGAGGCGGCTTATTCCGTAACCCAGGCGTCGACCGCCCTCTCATAGGCGTGAAGTTCGGATTCCTGAAAGAACAGTCCAACCTCTCGCTCCGCGCTCTCTACGGAGTCAGACCCATGAAGCAAATTGCGACCGATCTCGAGGCCAAAGTCGCCCCGAATCGTCCCCGGGTCGGCGTCACGCGGATTTGTCTTTCCCATGCTGCGGCGCACTGCCTCAACCGCATCGGTTCCTTCAAACACAGCCGCAATAATCGGGCAGGCCGTTATGTACTGCACAAGTCCCTCGTAGAATGGCTTACCAATATGCTCACCGTAATGGCGCTCGGCCAGCGCTCCATCGACATGAAGCAATTTGAGCCCAGCAATTCGCAACCCCCGACGCTCCAGCCGAACCAGAATTTCACCGGCCAAGCCACGCTGCATCGCATCCGGCTTAACCAGTATCAGAGTACGTTCCATTTGATTCCCTTTCCTAAATCGCCGCGGGTTAGCTTAAGCCCGCGGTGGCTGCGGACCGATCGCTGGCTCCCGAAGATAGAGCGGCACCAGCGAATCAGCGAGATCGACTTGACCCGCCGCTAGACGAACCCGCCCCAGCACGCCCACGGCATAGGCGCGAAACGGCCGCACTTCCACCGGGTCTGTCTCCCTGTCTTTCAGCGAAGCCATGAGCGGCTCCGGAAGTGTGGCAAGTTCACCGCAAACCAAGTCATTAACTTCGACTGATTCAAGCAGCTCTTCCATCGGCCCCAGACGCGGAGCGATCTCCTCATGGGCGGCCTCCGCATCGCTCCGGCTGTAAGCCGCCCACGCCAGCTCAGCCCGCCCCGCGGCATGAACCGCAAACACCCGGCCCTGAATGAGCCCCAGGAATGGGAAAGCATCAGCAACCAGGCGTCCCACCCCGGCGATTTTGGCATCGAGGCCAAACGCCAATGCCTTTGCCGTGCTGAGCCCAACCCGCAGGCCGGCATATGACCCCGGGCCCAGACAAATAAACACCGATCCAATCTCCTTCTTATCCCGTCCAGCACGCTGCAGTAGCCAATCGAGGCCGGGTAGCAACTCGCGCGAATGGTTTCGATTGCTCAGCCACGTGTGTTCCGAAATAAGGCGGCCCGAATCGAACAATGCCAGGCCGGCAAATTCCGAAGCCGTATCGATAGCAACGGCAAGCTCGGGAGTCTCGTCAACCATCAGTCAGTCGCTTTCCGCTGCCAGCAATCCGCGGGCCTCACTTAAAAGATCATCGTATCGACTGCCCTTCGCCTCAAACGTAAGTCGGCGCGTCTTGTCATCCACTGATTCAAGCCGAACCAGTAGGTATTCGTCAGGTAATTCCAACATCGCCCGTTCCGGCCACTCAACCAGCAACAGGCCGTCACTCGCGTTCTCTTCCAGGGCCAGCCCCGCGACCTCGCCAGGCTCCTCGAGCCTAAAAAGGTCAGCATGATAGACCTTGAGCCGCCCGTTGTACTCGTTGACCAGGACAAATGAAGAGCTCTTCACCGGCTCCTCCACTCGTAGCCCTCGCCCAATTCCTTGAGCAAGGCAGGTCTTCCCGGCTCCGAGCTCACCCTGCAACAAAACAACATCGCCGGCCCGAAGCAGCGGCGCCAGACGCCCGCCGATACGGCGCGTTTTCGCTGGACTGCCGCTGACTATTGAATCGCTCATCGAGCCCGAAAATGATCCCAGCCACGTTCCCCTGGCGGAATTTCGCTACCCGCTTCGTCCACAACCTCAACTCGGGGCTCATCGTGGCGCACCACTTCGCCGATCTCCGTCACGCTCGTCTCTTCAGAACTTAGCGATTCGATCTCGACCCTGGAGCCGATCAGAATCAGTTCGTAATCCTCACCGCCGCTCAACGCTAGCCCCCTGGCCTCAGAAGGAAACACCTCAACCAAGGCGGCGCTCAGCGGGATGCGAGCGGCATTTAGCCTTATTCCCACGCCGCTAGCCCTCACAATGTGACCAAGGTCCTGCACCAGCCCGTCACTGATATCGATGCAGCATCGAACCCCGGCTCTTGCCGCATCCTTACCAAGCGCAACCCGTGGCACCGGATGCTCATGCGCTCGGCGTAGCGAGACTTCCGCCTCGGTTGCAAAACTTCCTCCGTCTTGAAGCAGCCGCAACCCTCCCGCTGAATCACCGACATGGCCGCTGACCGCCACGATGTCACCGATGCGGGCGCCACCGCGACGCAGAACTCGCGGCTGACCCAGACGCGAAGATTCAGCCCAGCCCGAAAGCGCCACCGTTAACGAAAAATGTGGCGAACTAACGGTGTCACCGCCACCAAGCGTCACCTCAAAGGCGAGCGAGGCCTCGCGCAGGCCAGCGTATACCTCGACGGCGTCTTCAACTAAGAAGTCATCCGGCAGCGCCAGGGTCACGAGAAAAAGACCCGGATTTCCTCCCATGGCTGCGATGTCACTAAGGTTGACCGCCACCGCTTTCCAGCCAATTTCGCGCCAAGAAGTGCGGCCCGCCAGAAAATGCACACCGGCCACCAGCGTATCCGTGGTCCAAATCAACGCCGCGTCACGGCGTTGGCCCACTACGGCATCATCGCCAATGTCCACAAGCAAACCTGCCCGTGGGGCTCCGCCCACGCTCGCCGGGTAACTAATACCAAATTCTTTGGTCAGAAGCTCTATCAGGCGAAACTCACCGAGTTCAGAAACACGCATCCCCACGATTATAAATGGGTAAGCGACTAGCTTCGGCACACCCTCCCAAGCGCAAAATTCAGGACTATAGTCTTCTTACCATGCGAGCCCTGATCGTCGCCGACGTGCACGCCAACTTGGAGGCCCTTGAAGCGGTCATCGCCGATGCGCGCTCCGAAGGTTGGATCGACGTAATTTGGTGCCTCGGCGACATCGTCGGCTACGGACCCCAGCCGCGCGAGTGCATCGCCATGCTACGGGGCTTCCCTCACCTGGCCATCGCCGGCAACCATGATCTGGTCGCTATCGACGCCATCGGACTGGAAGACTTCAACTCCGTAGCGGCAGCTTCCGCCGTCTGGACTCGCGGCCAGATCTCCGGCGAAGACCGCACCTGGCTGGCCGCGCTTCCAAGTACAGTTACCGAGTCCGAATTCACCCTTGTCCACGGCAGCCTGAGCGACCCTGTTTGGCACTACCTCACATCGGCCCCGGACGCCGAAAGCAATTTCCAGCTCCAGACCACCCCCTACTGCCTGATTGGCCATTCCCACCTGCCGCTAGCCTTCGTGGAATCAGGCGGCCAAGTCACTGGCGGGCACCTAAGCAGTAACTCCTCGATTCAGCTCAACCACGACCGCGTCGTCGCCAATCCCGGCGGCCTCGGCCAACCCCGCGATGGCGACCCGCGAGCCTGCTACGCGCTGCTCGATACTGATGCCAGGCGTCTGGATTTTCGCCGAGTTGCATACGACATTGAGAAGACCCAGGACAAGATGAGGGAAGCTGGTCTACCTGGCTTCTTAATCGATAGGCTGAAACGCGGGCAATAGTCCTTCTTAATCTCGCCGCAGCCCGCGCAGATTGAACGAAGCCCTCAAGCGGTTCGCCGCGACTAATAGATCCTCATCCGCGGTCAGAAACGAAGAAAGATTTCCCGTGCTCAAACCCAACCGCTCCGCCGTGGTTGCCAGCACCCCTGACTCAGCCGCCAGCACATCCAAGACTGCCGCTGCCGCCGGTAAGTAGCGTGAATCTCTTTGACCAACCCGCAAACGGCCGTTCTTGCCAACGCAGGCGCTCACCGCCTCCGGCACACCCTCCCCAGCAGGGTTCTGCCGCAAACGCAGCGCCAGTGCCTTCCTCATGCGCTTAAGCGCCCGCGTTCGATTCTCCGCCTGTGACCGGCTCTCCTCCGCGATAACCAGGAGACCCGAAGCGCGGTGCCTTAGCCGAACGGCCGATTCTGTCTTGTTACGTTTCTGACCACCCGGGCCGGAAGCCCGGTAAGTATCGACCTCGCATTCGGATAGCAGCGCCGAGTCATCCTCACTAGTTTCGGGTCTTATTTTGGAACCGGTCTGGCCGTCCGAGCCCACGCTAGCGAGCGACGCCTTAGGTTTCACTTGCCTTCTTGCTGGCTACAACGGCGTAAACCGGGTCAGTGTGCACTTCGCCTTTCGCCGCTTTCTCTCTCAGTTCCGGGTCAGGAGGCAAACCGATCATCGTCTTACGCGGGCTGACATCGTAAAGCTTCGCGCCATCAAAAGCGCCGCTTTTTTCGGCATACACTGCCACCAGCCTGCCGCGATCGTCATCATCGAGCGAAAGCCAGATTCGCACGGCCTTGGTCGGAAAGCAGCGGTTGGAAAAAGTGACGATCAATGGAGCGCCGGGCTTCAGCACTCGGCCAATTTCGCTGAAGACCTCTATTGGTCGCGCCAGATACTGCACCGACACACAAATCACAACGCCCTCAAAGCAAGAATCGTCGAACGGCAAGATCGGAGCCACATTCAGATCCTGGACCACGCGCTCATTCAGACGAGGATTTTGCGACAACTCCGAAGCATTCATGCCCAGGCCGGTTAGACTGCCAATCTCGAAGCTTTCGGGAAAATGCGAGACCCAACTGCTCATCAAATCAAGATAGTCGCCGCCCGGGGTCAGGAACCGCCGGTAGACATCTCCCACTGCGGCGATCGCGTAGTCATCGATGTGGTTGACCAGGCGCGGCACGTCATAGAATTCAGTGTCCGGCTCCCCATCCTCGCGGTCGAAAGCCCCTTCTGGAAAGTCAGTCGTCATGCGCTCAGTATGGCACGCACCCGTCTAATTTAGGCCGGCAAATCCCTTCGTTGACACCTATTTATCTGCTCCCTAGACTTGAAAACGAATCCGCAACAGAGTTAGGGATTTTCAGGGAAATTTAGCGGTTGAGGCTGGGAGAGGCGCCCTTCAAAGGGAGCGCCTTTATTTTTTCCATGGCAGAAGTACCGGTGGCTCTTACCGTTTCTGACTCCGATTCCTCCGGCGGCTCGGGAATTCAGGCTGACCTCAAGACATTTTCCTCCCTTGGCGTCTACGGCGCCTCGGCAATAACCGCCGTGGCCGCTCAGGACACACGCCGTGTTCACGGCTCCATTCAGATCGAGCCAGCCCTTGTTTCAGCCCAAATCGGCGCCGTTATCGATGACCTCGGTGCCGAAACTGTAAAGACCGGTACGCTACCAGACGCGCCGACAATTGCCGCCGTGGCCAGCCGCCTGCGTGATCACAACATCCGCAATCTGGTAGTCGATCCAGTCATGCTCGCCACAAACGGCGAAAAACTCTTGGCCGATGAAGCCGTCGAAGCGCTCAAGGTGCAACTGCTCCCTCTCGCGCTTGTCCTCACTCCTAACGTCTCCGAGGCTGAGGTCTTGGCCGGAGTACAGATTCAAACTTGGGATGATCTGCGTCAGGCAGCCGAAATAATCCACTCACTGGGCGCGGCAAATGTCGTGATTAAGGGCACTCGCCTCGGGGAGTACCTCGACGACCCCATGGTTACGGACCTCCTTTATGACGGCCATGACTTCCGCGAGTTCACGGCCAACCGGGTTGAGACCGATAATACACGTGGGACTGGCTGCACTTTTTCCTCAGCCATTGCCGCGACACTAGCCAAGGGCGACAACGTCGCCACATCGGTCGCCGCCGCCAAGGCCTTCGTGACAAAGGCCTTGCAGGACAGCTTGCCGCTTGGACAAGGGCGCGGACCCGTGCACCACTTTTACCGCTATTGGCGGCCGGCGATTGACCGCCCCACCGACCTCAATTAGCAAACCAGGAAATCAGTCATAGAACGCCCATGTCTCCAAGCTCGCTCATCGAATCCAGGAGGCGTATCTTTACCCTAGAGGGAATCGAGCAGATCACCGAGCATGCCGACATTCCAACTGTCTTCCAATTTGTCGCCGGTATAGTTTCTGGAACTAGTCCGGACGCTCGTCAACACCAGTGGCGGCAAACCACCGCGGAGTTCGAAGGGGACTAACCAATGCCTTTATCTACAAGAATCGGCCGCCTACACCCGCCGGTCCTCTGCTTCATCGTCAGCCGCTCCACGACCAAAGACGGAGACGTTGAAAAAGCTGTCACGGACGCCGTCGCCGGCGGCGTCACTATGGTGCATCTGCGCGAATACGAAGCGCCGGCCGGTGAGGTATTGGCACTCGCCCGTAGCCTGAAAACGATCACCCGCGGCAAGGCATTGCTAATCGTCAACGACCGCGCCGATATTTGTCAGGCAGCGGAAATCGATGGCGTTCAGGTGCCGGAGGACGGCCTGCCAACCCGGGCTGCCCGCAGCCTGATTGGGCGCTATGGCGTGATGGGACGAAATGTCCAAAACGCTGAATCAGCCCAGGCTGCCGGAACCGATGGCGCCGACTACGTCCTCGCCGGACCAATCTTTAAGGGCAAATCGAAATCCGACGCGAAACCCGCTGGGACAGGCCTAATCAGTGAAATATCCAGCGGCAGTTCTGTGCCGGTCCTCGCGGTTGGCGGCCTCACTGCCGAAAAAGTGCCCGAGATCATCGAAGCCGGCGCCGCCGGCATCGCCGTCGTCTCAGCAATCGCTGACGCCGAGGAGCCAAAGGCAGCCGCCGAAGCGTTAACCACCGCCCTAAACGAAGCCTGGACCGCCAAGACCGCGCCGGTTGCAAGCGCTTAGCTCAAAAGACAATTAGCTCAATCATCAGCGCCGCGGTGCCGGCTGCCCTAAGCGATACGGGGTGCCTGTTCACCGGTTCGCCTCTTCCCCTGCGCCAACCGAGGCAACGAAAGACCGTGGCCGCCAGCCCCGTTCGGGCACAAAAAAACCGAGAACCTCACCAGGCTCAACCTGCAAATTGACCCGGCTCAGGGCCTGAACCGGCCCATAATTTTTCCAAACCCCACGCAATTGGAGGTGCTTCCAAGCGTTCCGTTTGCTAAACTCAGCCACACAAACAAGATTAACAATGCTTGGGAGACGCCATGCCATTACTCGACGTCTGGGCCATCCTCGAGAATCCTGCCTGGCTGTTCTTCGGCCTCACCGTAGCGGTTGGCCTCCTGGGGCTCGCCCTATTGATGCTCTACCCAATCGGCAAAGACTAACCCGCCGAAGCTTTCGTTCCTGACCCTGTCCTGTTTCGGCTCATCCCACCGAACCCGCGGCACTTCCTACTCGCCAAAGCGCCAAACAAAAGCCATTCGCAGTCGGTTCAATAGGCCGGGTGCTGGTGCCGGGGCGGATAAGCACCCCGGCACCACCTGAGACCTCACGGCCAGACGACTACGCCGCCTTCATAAATCGACTTCAGGTACTCGTCGGTGAATACAGTCGTAATGTCAACCGATTTCTCAATCGCGCCAAATTCCAGCAGCGTGTCGTGAAATGTCTGCCATTGATCCGCGGTCTGCCAGCCGATGCCATTCTCGCGCGTGACCTCTGTCAAGGCCCGATCAAATTCCGTATTCAACATGAAGGTCTGGTGATCGCGTTCTTCCTGAGGACCAAACTTTAGGACGATCTCCACCGCCTCCTCGCGGTTGGCTTCGGCATATTCGAGGCCCTTGAGCACGGCCCGTAGGAATCGCTCAACGACCTCGGGATCGGACGCCAGAAATTCTCTGGAGGTGATATAGGTCAGGCCCAGCGAGTCAATGTTGAAATTATTGGGGTCAAAGATCCGGGTCTCAAAACCCAAACGCTGAATAGTATCCGGCTCGTTGGAGAAGAACACGGGCAAAATATCGACCTGACCCTCGATCAGCACCCTCGGATCAAATCCAACTCGTACTTGCTCCACCGTATCGGTGTCCAGACCGTTGGCCGCGGCGATTGCGTAAAACTCCGCCGGCGGCGCCGACCCCTTATAGCCAAATACCTTGCCAGACCAGTCAGCCACCGATTCAATCCCGGAATCCGCCAAGACCGCAAATCCTTGCTCGCTCTGCTGGCCGATCAAGGCAAGCGCCACAATCGGCAGGTCCTCAGCATTTCTCTTTAGTACCGAGGCGCCGTTGGCGGTGGAGAACTGAATTGTGCCCGCCAGCAGCAGCTGAAGGTGCTCTCCCGTTTGCGCATGGCGGATTTCCACTTCAAGGTTTTGCTCGGCAAAATAACCCTTTTCCTGCGCCACATAGACGCCAACGAACGGCAGGTTTGCCTGAGCCTTGAAGCCAGCCATGAATACTACACTCGTGACATCCTCGTCATCGGAGCCGCCGCCACAGGCCGCTGCAAAAAGGGCTATCGGTAGCAATACCGCTGGCAGAGCTAGACGCCAAGAACGCTGGTGCTCAGACAACGAATTTCCTGAAATTTGTCTTCTCTTGGGCAAAAAGAAATGCCGAAGACCGGTCAGATGCATAATTCACCTCTCCCATTAAGGCATCATCTAGCCGGACCGGCGTGCTCTAGCTCTATCAACCGCTAGACGGTATAAATTTTCTCGCCTGGTCCTTTGAGTACGATGGCAAAAGACCCGTCTGGATTCCAAAACGGGCCGATCAAGTTGTCTTTGATTTCGCTCCCTAGTTCCGATATCCCTCCATTCTTGTCCAAACAAACCGCGAGACCGCTCTCGCCGACCAGTAGGGCTGTCTCGGCTCCCGGTCGCCAGGCACCACCCAAGATGACCTCGGTCGCTTTCCAGCTCTTTGACCGCCAGTCCGAACCATCGTATAGCAAAGCCTTGTTCAGAATGCTTCCATCTCCCAGCCTGGCATAGCCACAAACCAAAGCTAGATTGTCCGACCAGTCCGCGGCGACAAAATCATCTTCATCATCGCTGCCAAGGAGTGCCTGCATGAAACGGCCATCACAACGGTAAAGGGCATGGGGCTTCGGGTAACCAGCCCACCGGCTGGCATATGCGCCGACCAACGCATAGTCCCCGTCCGGCCGAAATGCCACCGACCTCAATGTGTGTGAGCGGTCTGCCGGCACTGGCGAAAGACTGCCTCCTGCTCGCTCATAGCGCAGGATCGTGCCGCTATTACCCACGATCAGGGCGTATTCGCCTGATGGATGCCAGGCGACCCGCCGCAGATTCTCGCTTGTGACCACCTGCAGTTCGACGATCGATTCGCCGGACACGCTCAAGACCAGTCCTCGGTTGCCAACAATCAGCGCCGTCTCACCGTCCCGCGACCAGGCTGCGCCCCGTAAATTCTGCTGTGTTGGCGACGCAAGAGCTTGCAAATCTTGTCCGTCGAATTGGATTACAGTCCCGCGGTTACCCACAAGTAGGACAGTTCCGCCGTCCGGACGCCAAGCCGCCCAGCGCAAGCCACGGCTGGTCGACCAGTCGAGAGCTTCAAAGTGCCTGCCATCAAACCTGTAAGCGATCGCCATTTTGACGAGTTTACCTGTCGCTCGCGGTCGGACCTAGAGCCTTCAACGCACATCCAAAGACGACTCGTGCCAGAACAATACGCGGCGTTCCATGGCGGAAGCGATCAGGAACAGCCCAACCCCAATCAACGCCAGGGTGAAAATGCCGGCAAAAGCCGTTGGCATCCGGACATTGTTGTTGGCGATAAAAATCACGCTGCCCAAGCCTCGATCGCCACTAAACCACTCCGCCACCACGGCACCGATCACGCTCAGGGGGATCGAAACCCGAAACGCCGCAAACAGATAGGGTAAGGACGATGGCAAACGCAGACGCAAGAAGATCTCTCGCCTGCTGGCAGCGAGCGACTCCAGCAGAGCCAGTGCATTCGGGTCCACCGATCGGAATCCAACCAACGCGTTGACCATTATCGGGAAGAAAACAATCAGCGCTGCGATAAAAACCTTCGGCATCAGCCCGAATCCGAACCAGATTGTCAGCAACGGCGCCACGGCGACAATCGGCGTTACTTTGATCAGGATCGCCAGCGGGAAGAGCGCTCTTTCCAGCAACCGAGACTGTGCCATGATCGTCGCCAGGCCGATCGCGACCGAAGCACCCACGGCAAATCCAAGCATTGCTCCCTCTAAAGTCTTCAAGCCCTCCCCGATAAACAACCAAGGCTCGGCATAAAGACGTTCAGCGACTGCCGAAGGAGCCGGCACGAGATACTCCTCGATCTCGGCAACCTGAATCCAGACTTCCCAGGCGCTCAGAGCGACCGCCAAACCGGTCAGAGCCGGCAGAATAAGCAGCGCCGGACCGTAAAACCATGTCCACCATCTCTTGGTCATGGTCCGCCGCTCAACCGGCGACCCGGCGGACTCACGACGGTCTGTAACTGGCAAACTCATGCCAGCGTCTGCTCTCGTAGCAAGGCTCGCAGTCCCCTGGCGTGCTCGAGAAAGGACGGCTCAAACTCGATTTCCTCTGTCCGTGGCCGCGGCAGGTCCACCTCAATCACACCGGCGACTTGTCCGGGTTGAGGGCTCAGGACGATGACTCGATCAGAAAGCAACAGCGCCTCTGGAATACTGTGAGTGACAAAAATAACCGTGCTGGACAGGGATTCGCTGCGCGTGCGCCAAATCCGCAGGAGCTCAAGACGCATACTGGCGCGGGTGATTTCATCTAATGCGCCAAACGGCTCGTCCATAAGCAGCAACGACGGCTCGGTGACCAGTGAGCGGGCCAGCGCCACTCGTTGCTGCATGCCGCCCGAGAGTTGATGCGGATAATAGTCGCGAAATTCACCCAGGCCCACCAGATCAACCAGTCGGTCGGCGTCCGCTCCCGTGCGCTTGCGGTTAACCTCTAGCGGCAACCTGACATTTTCGATCACGCGGCGCCACGGCAACAAAGACGGGTTCTGGAAAACAAATCCAATCCCCTTGTCGCGTTGCGCCTCGCGCGGCTCGCGTCCATCAATCAAGACTCGGCCTCGGGTCGGCGCCTGCAACCCGCCCACTATGCGCAGCAGCGTGGACTTGCCGCAGCCGCTCGGACCAATGACCGAGACAAATTCGCCACGCTCAACCCGCATCTCAATGCCCAACAACGCAGACAGCGGCGCCGCCCCGGCCTCATAGACCGCATCAACGCCTTCGATCGAGATATGTGTATCGTTGCTCACGCCCGCCCCGCCGCTTATCTTTGGCAGGTCTATTCTAAATCAGGTTCAGGAGCGGACACATTCAGGAGCAGCAACATGGCTAGAAAAATCGGCTTCATCGGCGGCACCGGTCCGGAAGGCAAGGGGCTCGCCGTCAGGTTTGCCCGGGCGGGACTTGACGTCGTCATCGGCTCACGCTCGGTCGAGCGTGGTCAAGAGGCTGCGGACGAAGTAAGCGCTCTCGCGACGAGGACCGTCAGCGGAGCGACTAACGAAGACGCCGCCCGCGACGCAGAGCTCATAGTTGTCACTGTGCCATACGCCGGCCTGGCCGGCACACTCTCACCCCTGGCTGAGGCAGTCGCTGAAAAAATCCTTGTTTCGGCGGTTGTACCCCTGCAATTCAGCAAAGGGCGAGTATCAATGCTGCGCCTCGATGATGGCTCAGCCGCCGAGGAAGCCCAGCGCCTGCTTCCGAAAGCGAAAGTCGTCGGCGCATTTCACAATCTAAGCGCCGGGCACCTGCTGGACCTTTCACATGACCTGGACGGCGATGTCATCGTATGTAGTGACAACCAGGAGGCGGTTCAAGAGGTGCAAGAGCTTGCCGAAACGATTCCGGGCCTTCGTGGCGTCAACGGCGGGCCGCTCTCAAGCAGCCATTTCATCGAAGGCATGACCGCCCTAATCGTCAACATCAACCGGATACACAAAGTCGAAGCCGGCGTGCGCATCGTCGGAATCTAGGAGGAAAAACATGGCCGGACCAGTATCGATTACCGGCATTGAAGGCATACCTGAGGTTCAGACAGGCGACGACCTTGCCGGACACATCGCCCAGGCCGCCGCAGGTCAAGGATTGCAGTTGCTGGACGACGATGTCATCATTGTAACCCAAAAAAGCGTTTCCAAGGCCGAGGGTCGCTTCGTTGTCCTAGACGAGATCCAACCCTCCGAGTTCGCGACCCAGCTGGCCAACAACTGGGAAAAGGATGCGCGCCACGTGGAAGTGGTGCTCAGAGAATCAAAGCGCATCGTGCGCATGGACCACGGCGTAATAATTTGCGAGACCCACCATGGTCTTGTATGCGCCAACGCCGGCGTCGATGCATCCAATGTTCCTGGCGAACGCCTCATGCTTTTACCCGTGGACCCGGATGCCTCGGCCCAGCAGATCCGCGAAGGCCTCCGTCACCACACCGGCGCTGACGTTGCCGTGATCATCTCGGACACCTTCGGCCGCCCATGGCGGACCGGTTACACCGAGGTCGCTATCGGCGTCGCCGGGATGATGCCAATCATGGATTACGTCGGCACAAATGACACCCAAGGACGAGAGTTGAAGGCCACCTGGATTTGCGTGGCCGACGAGCTGGCTTCGTCCGCGGAATTGGTAACCGGCAAGGTCAACCAGGTCCCGGCCGCCGTGATTCGCGGCTACGCGATCCAGCGTGGCGACGGTTCAGCCAAGGAGATGCTTCGCATGGCCGAAACAGACCTCTTTCGCTAGGCTTCCGGCCCCTTGCTAATCGCGACCTGGGCGAATCTCCGCAACCATCTCGCATCGGTCGCCGGCTCGTCTTTGCCAAAGTCAAGAGTCCAACCTGAAGTCCTAGTTTCACGACTTGCCGGGCTCAATGCCCTGTTTTAGCACTCACTCAAAGACAGCAGAGAGCGGACCGTTCTAGCTTGGAACGGCGTGTTAGACTTCCCGAGGGTAGGTGAGATGGATAACGATTACGCGATCAATCTCGAAGAGATCCTCCGCACCATCGACACGGCTGAGGTTCTGCGAGTCCGCTTTCTCCTCCTCGATAAGCGGCTTTTGATTGACACTCGGTTCAACGATGTCGAAGGCCCGCTGCTAAAGATCGTACCGCGGGCAGGGTCCTCTGAAGAGACCTTCCGCAGCCTCAAGCGCCTAAGGCCTCGCTTTGCTTTACCCGAGCGGATGACCGCCATCTGGTGGCCCAAATACATCGATACACTGCGCACCTCCGGAGTCTGGAACGGGATCGTTGAGAAGGTGTCTGAGTCTGGCTACGAGAGTTCCGTAAAGCAATGCGACGAAATCCTTGAGGAACTCATCCAGTTGGAGCGGCAAGAAATTCATAACGCGATCACCGGTAAGGGCTTCCAGACCATCTGGCAACGTTCGGACGCCTAGGAGAACAAGCTGGCCCTAAGTCCCTCAGCCGCTCGCGTCCGGCGCATGGTTCGCTCGGCACTCGCCGCACTGCCAAAAAATTTCGCCGAACAGATTCAAAATGTCGAATTCACGGTGAGCCGCGTCCCTTCAGGACGTAGCCGCCGTCAGCGCGGACTGCGCAATTCCACGCTCTATGGCCTTTACGAGGGCATCCCGCTCACCCAGCGCGACTCATCCTATGACCGGGTGCTCCCCGATCGCATCACCATTTTCTGGGGACCCCTGGTCCGCGACTTCCCGATTCAGGAGAAGCTGGAGCAGGAGGTAAGGAAGACCGTCTTCCATGAAATCGCCCATTACTTTGGACTTGAAGAAAATGACATCGCTGGCTCGAAGGTTTTTTGAAAAGTCCAGCCCAAGCCGGGACTGCTAGAATGGCCATACTTTCTCAACCGCGTTGCGAATCGGTCAGACAGGTTGCTTCCGAATGCACCGCAAAAAGGCACTCTCAACGGCAGGCAGACCCGCGGAACGACACGGTCAGTTAGGAACCTGATGTCAGGCGAAATTCCCCCGGAAGCAACAATAAGCACTCGCGTTCTCTTGAGGGTCATCGTTTCTCTAATTGCCCTCTGGAGCCTGTTCTCCGGGATCATGCTGACCGCTTTCCACGGCGCCAGTTCCGGCGCCCTGGGCGCCGGTGTGGCGGATGACGCTGGCCAGAGGCTGGTCGGCGTACATCTTTTGCTCTTGGTTCCCGCCTATTTCATGATCGCCTGGCAGCCTGAACGCTATGGCGGCATGATTTGGCTGCCATTTTTCGGCCAAGTCGTAGTCATTTCTGCGGTCGGATACAGCATCCTGACCAGCGACACCAATTTCAGCGACGGAATCTTGGCCGTAGCCGTAAGCCTTATTCTGGGCAGCCTTTTCGGCTTTGTCTGGATCAGCCAGCAACGAATCGTTGCGCGTACCCGGCTTGAGGCTGAACTTGAGGATCAAGATCTGTCCGAATCAGCCTGGGATGAAGAAGCCACCTCTGAACTCGAAGCTTGAGACAACTTTGCCAGCAGCTCTGGCAAGTTTCTCAGCCGCCTCTTCTCGCAACGGAGTTCCCTCGCTAAAGTCCGACAAACTCTCGACTGCGGCGAATTCACCGGTAACTTTCTCGCTGCCTGGCCCCAGAGACCCAGTCAAGCAAACTACTGGCTTCCCAGCGCTGCGGCCGAGTTGAGCAACATGCAACGTCGTCTTGCCAAACGCGGTTTGGCCGTCGAGCCGGCCTTCACCAGTCAGGATTAGATCGGCGGCGCGCACTCGTTCCTCGAGGCCAACCGCCTCGCCAATCAGCGCCGCGCCGGGCTTCAGCTCAGCGCCCAAGAATGCGATCAACCCGGCCCCCAAGCCCCCTGCTGCCCCTGCCCCGGCCACGTCCCGCACTTCGGTACCCAAATCCCGTCCAATGATGTCTGCAAAGTGATCGAGCGCGGCATCGAGCTCTGCAACCGCGGCCTCATCCGCACCCTTCTGTGGCCCAAACATCGCCGTCGCACCCTGAGGACCGCAAAGCGGGTTCGTCACGTCGATCGCCGCTGAAATCCGCGACGCCACTATGACGGGATTCTTGCCAGCCGTATCGATGTGGTCCAGGTCGATCAACGCTGCGCCGCCCGGTGGCAGATTTCGACCACCGCGGTCCAACAACTGAAAACCCAGGGCTTGCGCCAGACCCGCGCCCGCATCATTCGTCGCGCTGCCGCCGAGGCCAACCAAAATAGACCGGCAGCCTCGCTCCAGCGCCGCGGCAATTAGCTGCCCTGTGCCGTAGCTCGATGCCCGCCGAGGGTCGAGTTCCGCTTCCGCCAGGCGCCAAAGGCCAGAAGCCGCGGCGCATTCAATCACCGCGGCACCTGTCTTCAGCACGATCCATTCCGCCTCAACTTCGCGAAGCAATGGATCATTAACCCGAGACCTCTGCCTCTCACCGCCACCCGCGGCTGCCAGCACATCTCCACTGCCTGGTCCGCCATCTGCCATCGGCAGCGCGTCGATCTCCCAGGAAGGAACCTGTTCGCGCAAGCCGGCCGCTATCGCCTCAGTTGCTTCGAGAGCAGTAAGGGTCCCCTTGAACTCCTGCGGGGCGATTAATACGCGCATCGCTAGCCGTAGATCTGGTCCCACCTGGTTATCAACCAGAAAATCGCCGAAATGATCATGACGATCACATATGCCACCACGAGGAGCTTCACTTTTTCCCATACGCGCAGAGCCCAGGAACGCCGCAGCATCACGAACGGCGCCACACCTAAGCCGGCGATTACCAAGCCTATGATCAAGAATCGCATCTAGCAGATCATAGGCAGCACGGCCAAAGGCTACAACTTCGCCGCCGCGATCATGCTATGCTTCGCGAGTTATGGCAGAGATCACTCTCGGAATGCTTGTAATCGGGGTGCTTGTGATCGCCGATCCCGACCGTCTCCAGGCTCTTCTTGACCGCCTGCGAGAACTAGTCGCCTGGCTGGCTGAATAGTTCTGACCTCAGCCACCCCAGCGCGACTTCAAATTAGCACTTGACTAGAACACCTGTTCCCAATATACTCCATCCATATAGAACAAATGTTTTATCTAGATGGAGGCCCTCATGGCTCGGCGCCGCATGATTTCTCGACCCAATGGCGTTCGCTGTCCCGATTGCGGCGGCCCTGTCGTTCGTGGCGAAGGCTGGCTTCGCTGTGCGATCTGTGGCCATGGACGCTTCGCCTGACTTAGATCCAACCACGCGGACTTCTGGACCACTCAGCATCGGGGTATGCTTGTGCGAAGCACAATGTATAACCCCCAGGAACAGCGCGAACCGTCTGGCTGCATGGAGGCAATCTTTTACACCCGAATAGTCTTCGGCCTGCTTCTTGTGCCGTTTGTAATGATCTTCGGAGTGGTCACCGCGGTCGTCTTGACCTTTGTCGCTCTTTCCTACCATCCCTTGCTTGCACTCCTGGTTCTCGTCACCTGCACTTCTCTAATCGTCCTTTTGGCACGCTGGGAAGCCAGCCGCGTCGCCAGAGAAATGCCGCCCGAAGATCGATGATGGTCAACGCGACGCCTCAATCTTGAGATCCCTTATCCTGAGCCGGTGACGATCGCAAAAAATTTGAGCGACGCCCGTGAGCGTGTCCACCAAGCCTGCGCGCGCGCAGGGCGAGACCCGGCCAGCGTTTGCCTCGTCGGCGCAACCAAAGGCATCGACCCCAGCCGGGTCTCGCAGTCCCTACAATCCGGATTGAAAGATTGCGGCGAGAATGTCGTTCAAGACGCTGGTATGCGCATCAAAGCTCTTGGCCCTGACGCGAACTTAGCCACCTGGCACCTGATTGGACACCTCCAAACCAACAAAGCCCGAGCCGCCGCGGAGCTCTTTGATATAATCCATAGCGTTGATTCACTACGAGTAGCAGAAAAATTGAGCGAACACTCATCCAAAGATCTGCTGATTCTCCTGGAAGTAAATGTAGCTGCGGAGCCATCGAAGTTCGGCTTCCAGCCCATCGAGGTAAGCGGGGCCATCGCCAGCATTAGCCGACTGCCAAACCTCACGCTCACCGGACTCATGACCGTCGCCCCTGCGACCGCGACGGCGGAGAAAGTAAGGCCCACTTTCCGTGAACTCCGCGAACTTGCCCACGCCAACGGCCTGGCCGAGCTTTCCATGGGCATGAGCAATGATTTTGAAGTAGCGATTGAGGAGGGAGCAACCATGATCCGCCTGGGCCGCGCGGTTTTTGGCGAGCGTTTCCCCGAGAACCTGGCCCCCGAGAACTTGAAATGAAACTTGGTGTTATCGGCGGCGGCGCTATGGGCGAGGCGGTGATCTCGTCTGTAATTCGCGCCGGCGCGGTGAGTCCTGACAATATCACCGTAGCCGACGCCTATCGCCCCCGTGTCGAATACTTGCAACAGACTTACTCGGTTAACCCGGCCGCAAACAACGTCGCCGCCATCGACGCCGCCGATTTTGTCCTGCTTGCCGTCAAACCTCAGGATGCGGCAGCCGTCGGCGCCGAACTCCAGGGCCACATGCAGAATCGGGTCGCTATATCGATAATGGCCGGCCTGCCGATAAAAACCCTGACAACGATGCTGGGCACCGGCGCGGTAATCCGCGCGATGCCAAACACGCCCGCGCAAATAGGCGAAGGAATGACTGTTTGGACGGCGACACCGGAGGTAGCCGACATTGCACGCCAAGACGCTGCCAAAATATTCGCTTCCATGGGCGCCGAAGCCTTCGTTGCCGAGGAGCGCTACCTTGATATGGCAACCGCCGTCAGTGGCAGCGGACCTGCCTACGTGTTCCTGTTTATGGAAGCACTAACCGATGCCGGAGTTCACATCGGCCTCGGCCGGGATTTGGCGGCAACCATGGCTTTGAAGACGGTTCTCGGCTCGGCAAGATACGCCCAAGAGGCCGGCGGAAATCTGGCAGAATTACGCAACCGGGTAACTTCCCCGGCCGGCACTACAGCCGATGCACTACGCGCTCTGGAACATGGCGGCTTTCGCGCCGCCGTTGTCGATGCGGTCATCGCCGCGCACGAACGCTCAAAAGCCCTCGGACGGGAGGATTCAAAATGATCGCAGAAATTGTCGAGCTAACATTCCTGGCCTTGACGATTGCAATAATCGGCCGGGCACTTCTCTCCTGGTTCCCGATTGATCCGCGCAATCCGATTGCCGAAATGCTGGTCAAAGTCACCGATCCCATCTTGTCACCGATTCGATCGATCATGCCCCGCCTGGGCATGTTCGATCTCGCCCCGCTGGTTGCGATCATCCTGCTCCAAGTAATTGGCGGCATCATCGTGGATAAACTGAGGTAGATGAACTAGAGACCTAAGCGTTCCAGAACCTCTTCCAAACCCAGCCGTTGAATCAGGACCCGCTTCGTCCGGCCCGTCGCGCCGGTGATCACCTCGATATCCCTGGCCGCCAAATCCAGCTTCTCCGCCAGCAACCGCCGCAGCGCCAAGTTCGCCCGCCCCTCGACCGGCGGCGCCTGCAACCGGACCCGCAGTACGTCATCCTGCCACCCCACCACCTCACTCCCGCTGGCACGGACCGTGACTCTCACATTGACTACAACACCTTCGCTCACCCGGCCATGGTAACGGCCAAATAAGCTCAAACTCCGTCTTTTAATTTTTCGAACATTTTTTCTAATTTGGCCACAAAATCCCTTGTTGACTCCCAATACCGATGATATGATCCGACCGTCTCAAACCGCTAAGCAGAGTTAAGACTCATCGTCAGGAACCTGATCTCACCGGTGAGGAAAGGTAAGCAAGCAATGGCCACCAAAGCAGTCAGCAAGAAAGACACCCCCACCGATCGCTCCACCGCCGTGGACCTCGCGATCGGCCAAATTGAAAAACAATTCGGACGCGGCGCAATCATGCGGCTCGGTGAGCAGAACAAGCTCGAGGTCGAAGCGATCTCCACTGGCGCCCTCTCACTCGATATCGCCCTCGGCATCGGTGGAATTCCACGCGGACGTATAACTGAACTTTTCGGCCCGGAATCCGCCGGCAAATCAACTCTCGCCCAGCACATCATCGCCGAGGCCCAAAAGAATGGCGGCCTGGCAGCCTACATCGATGTGGAACACGCGATGGAACCCAATTATGCCGCCGCCCTAGGCGTAAAAATTGAAGACCTGTTGATCTCCCAACCTGATACCGGCGAGCAAGCGCTTGAAATCACCGAAGCCCTCGTACGATCTAACGCGCTCGATATCGTCGTCATCGACAGCGTCGCCGCGCTGGTGCCGCGGGCCGAAATTGAAGGCGAGATGGGTGATTCCCTGCCTGGCTTGCAGGCTCGCCTAATGTCCCAGGCTCTCCGCAAGCTGACTGGCACGATTTCCAAGTCGAGCACCGCGGTCCTTTTTGTCAACCAGCTGCGCGAGAAAATCGGTGTCATTTTCGGTAGCCCAGAAGTGACCCCCGGCGGCCGAGCCCTCAAATTTTATAGTTCAGTCAGGCTGGATATCCGTCGAATTGAGTCCCTAAAGCAGGGACAGCAGGTCGTCGGCAACCGCGTCCGCGTCCGAGTTGTCAAAAACAAGGTCGCTCCACCTTTCCGCCAGGCAGAATTCGACATGCTCTTTACCGGCCGTAAGTCCGGCATCAGCCGTGAAGGCGATATCCTCGACCTCGGTGCCGAACTCGGCATTCTCAAGAAATTGGGCGCCTTCTACAGCTTCGGTGAAACTCGCCTCGGCCAAGGACGGGAAAACTCACGCACCTTCCTGCTTGATAACCCAGACATGGCCGCTGAGATCGAGGTGCTTATCCGCGCCGCCGCCGCAGCCGCGCCGCCAACCGCTAGCAAGAACGGCGCCAAAGCACCAATTGCCAACGATGAGGAAGACGAAGACAGCGAAGAGCCGGAAGAGGAGTAGCGCAACATCGCCTGCGGCTTGCCCGCGGCCCTCAGCGTAAACCAAGTGCCCACCGTAACCGCCATCGAAACTCAGAAGCGCCGCCAAAAGGCTGATGTTCATCTCGATGGTGCCTTCGCTCTAACCCTGCGGCTCGATGTTCTCGCCACAGTCAGGCTCCAGGTTGGCGACGAGCTTACAACCGCGCGCCGCCGTCAGATCGAAGACCAAGATCAACACGCCGCCGCCCACGCCGCCGCGCTCAGGCTCCTTGCCGCCGCGCCGCGCTCCGAAAAGGACCTCCGTGACCGGTTGCGGCGCCGTGGCCTGCAGCAAAAGGCGGTCGAAGCCGCGGTCACCCGCATGAGTGAACTAGGCTATCTGGATGACACCGCTTATGCCCGGTCCTTTGTCGAAGCCAGACAGGCAAGCTCACCCAGATCCCGCCGTGCCCTCGCATTCGAACTCTCCCGCAAGGGCGTCAACCGCGATCTCGCCGCCGAAACGGTGATCACCTACTCTGACGAAGATGCAGCCTTCGAAGCGGCCCAGCGCCGCATGCTCGTGCTGAAAAACCTGGATCGCCAGTCCTTCGCCCGTAAACTCGGCTCCTTCCTCGCCAGCCGCGGCTTTTCCTATGGCACTTCAAGGGCCACGGTGGACCGCTGTTGGTCTCAGATTTCCGAAGAAGCACAGCCCGGCGATGACGCTACTGATCTAAGAAACCCTTAAGCACCAGTCGCTAGCCAAGACCCGGCCGCGGTGGCATTATTCGCCTAACCTGCCGGCACCAAACTAATTCCACCAAGCTCGCTCGAAATTTGCGCTGCCTTTATCGCCCAAGAGGAGACGGCATGGCAATCGAAGCAAAAGAAGCCACCATCGCGGTTTGCAGTCTTGCTGATCTGGAAAAGGAATCTCCAAAGGTCGTTTCGGCCAATGGAAGAACCATCCTCATCCTTCTGGACCGTGGCCAGGTTTACGCCCTTGATAACCGCTGCCCCCACATGGGCTTCCCGCTCCACCGCGGAACCGTGCGCGATGGCATTCTCACCTGCCACTGGCATCACGCCAAGTTTGACCTTGCCGGCGGCTGCACGCTGGACCCCTTCGCCGATGACGTGCCTTCCTTCGAGGCTGAGGTCCGCGACGGCACCGTCTACGTCAAGACCCAGCCTCCGGAACCGGAAGTTATTGATCACTGGTCGCACAAATTGCAGGAAGGTCTGGAACAGAACATTCGGCTCGTACTCGCTAAGAGCGTGATCAGCTTGGACAACGCCGGCGCCACCGATGAACTGATGAAAACAACCACGCTATTTGGCATTGAGAATCGGGCCGCCGGTTGGAGTACCGGCCTTTCGATCTTTACGGCAATGGCCAATGTTCTGCCTGCCCTGGCACCCGATGACCGCCCCAAAGCTTTATTTCAGGGTGTCGTCCACGTGGCCCGTTCCACCGATGGCGAGCGGCCTAATTTTGATCTCGCCGCCCTCTCCACCACCGAGACTCGGGCGGAACGCTATGTCGATTGGTTTCGCCGCTTCATCGACAGCCGTTCCCAAGATGCCGCCGAGCGCACTCTGAGAACCGCGATTAGCATCGGACTGCCCCGCGAGATCATCGCCACCATGATCTTCTCTGCCTGCACAGACCATCTCTACATCGACGAAGGCCACTCGCTTGACTTCGCTAACAAAGCCTTTGAGCTTTTGGACCATATCGGCTGGGAGTACGCCGAGACAGTACTTCCCTCTATCGTCCCCAATCTGGTTCGGGCCACGCGGGCGGAGGAAAGCTCTAGCTGGCGTCATCCCGTCGATCTCCCGGCGCTCCTGGCCGGTGTTCATGAAGAACTGGAGGCTCTGATCGCTCAGGGCGGCGGCAAGCTCACCGGCTGGGACGGTCATCAAGAGTTGGCCGAAACAATACTGGACGGCGAGCCACCTCAAATCGTTGCCAGCCTGCGTGACCAAATTCGGCAAGGCGTACCGCTCGTTGAGTTATCCGCCACCGTTGCCTACGCTGCCGCCCGCCGTCCTGTCCATTTCCACATTTCCAACGAGTTCGCCGACTGGGACACTGTCCATCACACTTTCACCTACACCAACGCGGTTGACCAAGCACTGCGCCGAGCGCCATCGAGCCTGGTGGCGCGCGGCATTTTCGACGGCGCGATGTCGGTCTATCTTGAGCGGTTTCTCAATCTCCCCAAGCAGCCGATACCACGGCCAAGCCAGCGCCCGGTTCCGCCCGAGGCTCTCGAGGAAGCTTTCAACCTCCAAGGTAACGTTGATCAGACCGGTCAGTTGGTCGCGGACCTACTTGCCGAAAACCGCCACGAAGATGTCATCCAAACCCTAGGCCACGCTTTACTGCGCGAGGACGCCGGTTTTCATCAATTCCAGATCTACGAGGCCGGCCTGCGTCAGTACCGCCGATTCGAAGGCAAGCCGCCTGGCGATCACATTCTTCTCGGCGTGACCCGATTCCTCGCGGCTCATTCGCCAACCGTTCGTTCAGTCGGACAGACCTTTGACATTGCCGCGAGACTCCAACGCGGCGAGGCGCTTCACGACGACGCCTAGAAGCATCGGCGAAAAGCAGCTTATTTTGAGGAAATCGGTAAGCTACTAAGTCCACGTAGTATGAAAGATGAGCCCCAGGCCGGCGTCTCAAATTCCGGCTCAGGCTCAGGAAAGCGTTTCAGAAGCGTCTCCATCGCGATCTGCGCCTCGGCGATCGCCAGAGCCGCCCCCAGACAATGGTGAATGCCCAGACCGAAGGCCAAGTGGCGGTTACTGCTACGCGCCACATCAAACCGGTCCGGCTCAGCAAATTGATCCGGGTCGCGGTTCGCCGCCCCAAGGATCGCCAATACTACCTGCCCCGGCTCGAACTGTTTCCCCTCAAACATCATTTCCTCGGTCACAATTCGGGAGGTCATCTGCGCCGGACCGTCATAACGCAGCATCTCCTCAATCGCCAACGGCAACAGCGATAGATCGTCTTGCAGCCTGCGGCGCTCGTCCGGGTTTGTAAGTAACGCCAGCATGCCGTTACCGATCAAATTCGTCGTCGTCTCATTGCCCGCAACCAAAAGAAGTATGCAGGTAGCCAACAATTCGTCCTCACTGAGGAGATCGCCTTGCTCCTCCGCCGCGACCATCGCGCTAAGTAAATCCTCCCGTGGCTTACTACGCCGCAAGTTGATCTGTTCGCGGAAATATTCGGCCAGTTCATTCGAACTGTTCCGGGCGACCTCTAGTGAGTCAGGAGCCTGGAAGGGCCCGGTCAAGCCGCCAGCGATATTGCTTGACCAGATCTTGAAGCTATCCCAATCAGAAGACGGAACCCCGAGGACCTCGGCAATCACAATTACCGGCAGCGGAACCGCCAGGTCGGCAACGACGTCAATCCTGCGAGAGTCTGGCAGACCGTCGATTAGCTGATTCGCAAGTTCTTCAATCCGCGCTCGGCTCCGCTCAACCACTCGCGGCGTGAACGCCTTGTTCACCAGATTTCGCATCCGCGTGTGCGCCGGCGGGTCCAGGCTAAGCATTGTCGGCGCGCGTCCAATCGGTCCCGACGCCTCGCGGTAAGGCTCCATCTGCTGGACCAGGGGGTGTATGGCTCGCTCCCGCTGAGAAGAAAAGTGGTCATGGTCTCGTAAGAGCGCCAGCACATCCGCGTAGCGCGTCAGTACCCAAACCTGCATCAGGGGACTCCAATGGACCGGATCCTCTTCACGCAGTGACCTGTAAATCGCGTAAGGATCGCTCCGAAGTTGGGGAGAAAATGGATTTAACTCAGCCAATAGTCTTAGCTCCCAATTCGCCAGCACGTTCATCATAGTCACTCGCTTCGGAAGGCATCAACTGACCATCTCAAAGCCGATCACAGCGAATGTATTGACAAACTATGCTAAAGTTTTAGGTTCTCAGTTCTTGACGAGCCTTGAGCCTGTCCATATACTAGTTCCATCCTGCAACCAGTACCTTCCTGCCATTTTTCCCATTTGGAAATCGGGACCGTAGTTCTTTTTGCCCACGAGCGCTAGAGCCTTCATGAGGAGCGACCGATAATGACGCTTGCCCGCGATGTCGTGCGATTCGGTGACTATTTGCCCACGACTGCGAAGTCGTACGCCAGCATTCCGGAAATCATGAAGATGCCGAACCTGATAAAGGTTCAGCTCGATTCCTACAACTGGTTTAAGAACGAGGGTTTGCGTGAACTCCTCGACGAGATCTCGCCGATTCAAGACTTTACCGGTTCCAAAATGGAGCTTCGGTTCGGCAAGTACTCGTTTGGTGAGCCCAAGTACGGAGAGCGGGAGTCTCGCGATCGCGATGCCACCTACTCCATGCCGTTGCGGGTTCGAATTGAGCTGATAATTAAAGAGACCGGGGAGGTCAAGGAGCAGGAGTTGTTCATGGGCGATTTCCCGCTCATGACACCCACCGGTACCTTCATCATCAACGGAGCCGAGCGCGTCGTCGTCTCCCAGCTCGTCCGCTCTCCCGGTGTCTACTTCACCAAAGAAAAAGATGCGACCTCCGGACGGGAACTCGCCTACGCCAAGGTAATCCCAAACCGTGGCGCCTGGCTTGAATTTGAAACCTCCAACCGCAACATCATTTCGGTCAAAGTTGACCGCAAGCGCAAGATCCCCGTCACAACCCTGCTACGCGCCATTGACTCCGTGGAAGGCATGAAGGACAGCGATCTGGGAACGGCAGAGCGAATGCTCAGCTGGTTCGAGGACATCGACACCAACCCGGACCACCAATACATCGCCAGCACAATCGAAAAAGAGACAGCCGATGTCAAGACCGGCAACAAGCTTCGTGCCCTCGAAGATTTCTACAAGCGGATGCGTCCGGGAGACCCGCCAACCCTTGAGAACGCGCGCACGCTCGTAAACTCCCTGTTTTTCAACGCTCGGCGCTACGACCTCCTAAAAGTCGGCCGCTACAAGCTCAACCGCCGGTTAAAGACCGACATCCCTCTGGATGAGCGCGTCCTTACTGTCGAGGACATCAAGGGCATCATTCGTGAGATGGTGCGCCTGAATAACGGCATCGGCGACACCGATGAGATTGACCACCTCGGCAACCGCCGAGTCCGCGCCGTCGGCGAATTGATTCAAAACCAGTTCCGCATCGGCCTGCTGCGCATGGAGCGGGTTGTGCGTGAGCGCATGACAATTACCGATCCCGATCAGGCCACACCAAGCGCCCTGATAAACATCCGCCCCGTCGTCGCCTCAATGAAGGAATTTTTCGGCGGGTCGCAGCTCTCACAGTTCATGGACCAAACCAACCCCTTGGCTGAATTGACCCACAAGCGCAAGCTCTCGGCCCTCGGCCCCGGCGGTTTGTCCCGTGACCACGCCGGATTCGACGTGCGCGATGTCCACCACAGCCACTATGGTCGTATCTGCCCCATTGAGACTCCCGAGGGCCCCAACATCGGCCTGATCGTCAGCCTCGCGTCCTATGCCGTCATTAACGACTACGGGTTCATCGAAACACCCTATCGGCGCGTCATCCGCGAGCTCCCGGCTGACTCAGCCGATCTCCTCGGGCGAATTGTTCGCGAAGACGTCGTCAAAAAGAAAAAGACTCTGGCAGAGGCCGGCGAAGAAATCACGGCTGCGTTGGCCAAAAAGCTTGCCCCTCTTGGAGCCCTTCACGTCAAGATCAAGCCGTACGCATCCACCGATACGTACTATCTTGCAGCCGACGACGAGGAGCAGTACATCATTGCTCAGGCCAACGCCCTCATTGATGAAAAAGGCCATTTCCTCGAGGACGAAGTCGAGGTTCGGGAGGGCAAGAAATTTGAGTTTACTCACCCTGAAGCGATCGACTTCATGGATGTCTCCCCCAAGCAGATCCTCAGCACGGCTACCTCCCTGATCCCCTTCCTCGAACACGACGATGCTCCGCGCGCCTTGATGGGCTCGAACATGCAACGACAGGCCGTACCGCTGTTGCAGCCGGAGAAGCCGCTCGTAGGAACCGGAACTGAACGCCAAATTGCCGTCGATTCCGGCCAGGTGATCACCGCTGAGCGCGACGGCGAGGTAACAAGCGCCACATCGCAAAGCGTCACCGTTCGCTATGACGATGGCGAGGAGATTACCTCTCCAATCCTGAAATTCATCCGCTCCAACGCCGCGACTTGTCTAAATCAGAGGCCGGTCGTCAGCAAAGGCGACCGCGTTACTGCCGGCAGCACCTTGATCGACAGCTCCTCAACGGACGTTGGCGAGCTGGCATTGGGGCAAAGCGTGCTTTGCTGCTTCATGAGTTGGGAAGGCTACAACTTTGAAGACGCGATTATCATCTCCGAATCAGTTGTCCGTGAGGACAAGTTCAGCTCCATCCACATCGAGAAACACGAACTCGAGTCCCGCGACACCAAGCTCGGCCCAGAGGAAATCACTCGCGATATCCCCAATGTCGGTGACGAGTCGCTAAAGGACCTCGATGAAGAGGGAATCATCCGCATCGGCGCCGAAGTGCAGGCTGGTGACATTTTGGTCGGCAAGATCACGCCCAAGGGTGAGACCGAGCTAACCGCCGAGGAAAAACTCCTGCGCGCGATCTTTGGTGAGAAGGCGCGCGAAGTCAAGGACACCTCCCTGCGCGTCCCGCACGGCCAGCATGGCAAGGTAATCGATGTCCGCGTCTTTCGGCGCGACGATCATGACGAGCTGCCCGCCGGCGTCAACCAACTCGTGCGCGTCTCAATCGCCCAAAAGCGCAAATTGCAAGAGGGTGACAAGATGGCTGGCCGCCACGGCAACAAGGGCGTGATCGCTCGCATCCTGCCCGTGGAGGACATGCCGTACCTTGAAGACGGAACTCCTGTGGAAATCATCCTCAATCCCATCGGTGTGCCAAGCCGAATGAACGTCGGCCAGGTACTGGAGACCCACCTTGGCTGGGCCGCGGGTGTCCTCGGCTTCCGCGCTTCAACACCCGTTTTCGACGGCGCATCTGACGAGTCAATCGAGGACACACTGGCTCGTGCTTGGCTCGCCCTCGAAGCAGACGCGGTGATCCCAGGCATCAATGCCGACAATCCCGGAACCAGGGTTTTTGGCGAGAACGTCAATATTCCTGTTTTGGAATCCTGGCTCAAAGGCAAGGGCTACGAATTCCAGACCGTGTTCGACGAAACTCAGGCGGGCCAGGCCACCCGCGTCTGCCTTGAGTTATGGCTCAAGAGCATCGGTGAGACCTTCCGCGGCAAGAAATCCGTGGCAAACCTCAAGCGTATCGCCGACGAAATCGGCCAGCGTCGACGTCTGGCGGTGCCAATCTTCGGAAAGCAAGCTCTCTTTGATGGACGCACTGGCATGGCTTTCGATCAACCGGTCACAGTCGGCGAAATTTACATGCTCAAACTCGTTCACCAGGTCGAAGAAAAAATTCATGCCCGCTCTACCGGCCCCTACTCCCTAATTACCCAGCAGCCGCTGGGTGGAAAAGCCCAGATGGGAGGCCAGCGCTTTGGCGAGATGGAGGTCTGGGCCCTGGAAGCGTATGGCGCCGCTCATACTCTGCAAGAACTCCTCACCGTCAAGTCCGATGACGTCGTTGGCCGGGTTAAAACCTACGAAGCGATCGTAAAGGGCGATGACGTGCTTGAGCCCGGCATTCCTGAGTCATTCAAGGTCCTCGTTAAGGAACTCCAAAGCCTAGGTTTGGCCGTCGAGGTTCTCAATGAGGACGAGGAAGAAGTAGCGTTCGCTGACAATAGCGACGAGGAAGTGCCGCAAATCGGTGTGAACCTCACGGGATTCGAGTCCGAAGATGTCCGCGGTGGCCGCCTCTAACCCCCATCGCCGTCGCGACCGCACGAAACATCTTTCAACCAGCAGCAAATTAGGGAGGAACCGTAAGTGCCACTACTAGAAGTGAATGACTTCAACGCGGTCCGCATTGCATTGGCCTCGCCGGAACAGGTCCGGTCATGGTCTTACGGGGAGGTTACCAAGCCAGAAACCATCAACTACCGCACCCTAAAGCCCGAAAAAGATGGTCTTTTTTGTGAAAAGATCTTCGGGCCGCAAAAGGACTTTGAATGCTACTGCGGAAAGTACAAACGCGTCCGCTACAAGGGCATTGTCTGCGACAAGTGCGGCGTCGAAGTTGCCCGAAGCAAGGTTCGTCGCGAACGCATGGGGCACATTGAGTTAGCCTCCCCGGTTGCTCACATCTGGTTCGTCAAAGGCACACCCAGCCGCATTGGTCTACTCTTGGACATCACTCCGCGCAACCTGGAGCGCGTCCTTTATTTCGCCCAGTACATCATCACCAGTGTTGATGAGACCGCTAAGCGACGCGCTCTGGACCATCTTCGTGAAGAGATGGAGAAGGAAGCCGCCACTCGCGAAAAAGAATGGGCGGACATGCTCGGCTCCGTCGAGACCCTACGTGATTCTGAGATCGCCGAGCTTATTGAGCGGCGTGACGCCGAATTGGCTTCTCTAGAGGAGGAAAGGCTCCAGACAGCAGACGCCTTGATGAAAGCCGCCGTTGACATGGAACAAACCCTGTCTGAGGGTGTCGGTAAACTCCAGAAAAAAGCGATTAAATTCGATAGCCAACCGGTCGTGCCGTCCGGGGAGGTCATCGCCGCCGCTCACCTGGATTCCTTCAAGCAGATGGTCCAGGAAAAGGTTGCGACCCAGGAAGAGGACATCACGCGCCGTCTCAACGATGTCACTCTCGTCGCCGACGCGGCCGTCAAGGAGAAACAGGACGCGGCCAACACCGAGGCTGAGCCGCTGCGCAAAAAAATCGAGGAAGAACGAGCCGCCGTTCAAGCCCAGTTTGAAGAAGACTTCAAGGAACTGGATAGCCTAAAAGACCCGGCGGACCTGATCAACGCCCAAGCGACGCGAGATAAGGTTCGCCTGCTCACGGACGCGGAGTACAAGAAGCTAGCCGATCGCTTTGGCTCCGTGTTCTCCGCTGGAATGGGCGCCGATGCCCTCCTCAATATCCTCAACCGTATCGACCTCGACCTCTTGCGGACAAGGCTTCAAATCGAGATGCAGTCCACAAGCGGACAAAAGCGCAAGCAGGCAACCAAGCGCCTTCGCGTCGTCGAGGCCCTGAGAAAATCAGGCAACAAGCCCACCTGGATGATCCTGACCGCGCTACCGATTCTACCACCTGACCTGCGTCCAATGGTGCAGTTGGACGGCGGCCGCTTTGCCACCAGTGATCTCAACGACCTCTACAGACGAGTCATCAACCGCAACAACCGGTTGAAGCGTTTGCTCGACTTGGGTGCGCCCGAAATTATCATTCGCAATGAAAAGCGCATGCTGCAGGAAGCCGTTGACTCTTTGATCGACAACGGACGGCGTGGTCGCGCCGTTTCCGGAACCGGTAACCATAAGCTCAAGAGCCTGTCTGACATGCTCAAAGGCAAGCAGGGTCGCTTCCGCCAAAACCTTCTCGGCAAGCGTGTGGACTACTCCGGGCGCTCGGTGATTATCGTCGGACCTGAGTTGAAGCTCGATCAATGCGGCCTGCCAAAGCGGATGGCGCTTGAGCTCTTCAAGCCCTTCGTTATGCATGCTCTCGTCGATCGAGGCCTCGCCCACAACATCAAAAGTGCAAAGCGGATCGTCGAGCGAGCCAAGCCAGAAGTTTGGGATGTCCTCGACGACGTGATCAAGACCAGGCCGGTAATGCTAAACCGCGCCCCAACCCTACACCGGCTCGGTATCCAGGCATTTGAGCCCGTATTGGTCGATGGCAGCGCTATTCAGATTCACCCTCTGGTCTGCGCCGCTTTTAACGCCGACTTCGACGGTGACCAGATGGCGGTACACGTGCCGCTCTCCCGCGAAGCCGTGGCCGAAGCCCGGCAAATTATGCTCGCTACCAAGAATCTGTTGAGTCCCTCATCCGGTGACCCAATGGTAGCCCCTCGCCTTGATATTGTTCTTGGCTGCTACTACATGACGGCCATCCGCAAGGACTCTAAGGGTGAATTCCGCCCTGGCCCACCCTCTCAAGGTGTCTATGGAAGCTTCCAAGAGGCAATTCTTTCCTATGACCTTGACCTGCTAGATCTGCAGGCTCTGATCCGTGTCCGTGACCACCGAACCGGCGGTCAGCTGATCGAGACAACCGCCGGCAGAATTTTGTTCAACGAGACGTTGCCAGACGAAATCCCCTTTGTTAACGAGCCTCTGGATAGCAAAGCACTCAAGGCCGTCGTTCAGCAGTGCTACACAACTATCGGAATGGACCGCACCTCAGAAGTCGTGGACCAAATCAAAAACATCGGCTTCCGTTTCGCCACCAAATCCGGCGTTACGATCTCCATCAGCGAGATCAAGGTTCCCGAAGAAAAGGCCGGGATCATTGCCGCTGCTGAACAACGCGTCCAGGAAATAAATGAGCAGTACCAAATGGGTCTGATCACCGAACAGGAACGTTACGACGCCACGATTGAAGTTTGGAACGACGCCACTGAGAAAGTAACAGCAGTGATCCAGCAACGGCTTTCCGAGTACGGATCCGTATTCCTGATGGCCACTTCTGGAGCAAAAGGTAACATTGCCCAGATTCGCCAGATGGCTGGCATGCGCGGCCTTATGTCCGACCCCTCAGGCCGGATTATTGACCTGCCAATTCGCTCAAACTTCCGTGAGGGCCTTTCGGTTCTCGAGTACTTCATTTCCACCCACGGAGCGCGAAAAGGTCTGGCCGATACCGCCCTGCGAACTGCCGACTCTGGCTACCTGACCCGGCGTCTCATCGACGTCGCCCAGGATGTGATTACTCTCGAAGCTGACTGCGAGACCCTTGGCGGCGTCTGGCTCACCGAGCCACAAGACCGTGGCGTGCTCGAATCACTACACGAGCGGGTGATTGGACGCTTTGCCGCTTCGTCAATGGCCCACCCGGAAACTGGCGAAGTCATCGTTGACCGCAACCAAGAGATCACCGCCGAACTCTCTGACGCGCTCATGGCCGCTGGCCTCGAGCGCGCCCATGTTCGGTCCGCATTAACCTGCGCCGCACGCAGGGGCATTTGCACTCTCTGCTACGGAATCAGTCCCGCACGCGGTGAAATCGCCGGCCTGCGTGAAGCAGTCGGAATCGTCGCCGCCCAGTCGATCGGAGAACCCGGAACCCAGTTGACCATGCGCACATTCCACACCGGCGGTGTTTACGTCGCCGGTGGTGAAATCACCACTGGTCTGCCGCGTGTAACCGAGTTGTTTGAAGCTCGGGTTCCCAAGAACAAGGCTATCGTCTCCGAAGTCGAAGGCGTTGTTGAGATTACCCGCCAGGGCGAGACCCGCCGCATCCAGGTGGTGTCCAGCGAACTCTATAGCGATCGGTACGATTTGCCCGATGGTGTCGATCTGCTCGTCAAAGAAGGTCAGCAGGTTGAGTCCGGCGCAATTCTCGCTCAGTCAGCCACCGGGGAGGGAAAAAAGGCGAAAAAGGGGGAAAAGGCCAAAGAGGAGAAGACTGACCTTCCGACAACTCAAGTCATCGCCCGCTTGCCAGGTAGAGTGACAGTCGACCGAGCCAACCGCATCTCGATCCTCTATGAGGAGCGCGAAGAGCGTGAGTACTCCGTGCCGGCTACCGGCCGCATCCGGGTGGAAGCAGGAGCCTACGTCCAAGCCGGACAGCAACTCACGGAAGGACCGCTAGACCCACAGGACATTCTTCGGGTTATGGGACCGGAAGCAGTCCAACTCTATCTCGTTCAGGAAGTCCAGAGGGTCTATCGCAACCAAGGCGTGAACATTAATGACAAGCACATCGAGGTGATCGTCCGCCAGATGATGCGAAAGGTAATCATCGACTCCCCGGGCGACACTGCCATGCTGCCCGGTGAATACATCGATCGCTTCGAATATGAGGAGGCTAACGCTAGAGTGTTCTCCGAAGGCGGTGAGCCGGCGACAGCCGTCCCGGTCCTCCTAGGTGTAACCAAGGCGTCCCTAAACACTCACAGCTTCCTGGCTGCCGCGTCCTTCCAGGAAACAACTCGGGTACTCACCGAGGCTGCAATCTCCGGCAAGACCGACCACCTACTCGGCCTCAAGGAGAACGTCATCATCGGCAAGCTGATTCCAGCCCGCCATGAGATCGACCTTCCGCCGCGACCCGTCGAGGAACTCCGCGCTCCGGCTCATCTCATAGCCGAGGGCGAGGAAGGCTACGAGGTCGAGGACCTTGAAGAAGGGTTGGGCGAAGATCCTGATCTCGGTGACTTGAAGAGCCTGCAGTCAGTCGCCGTCGCAGACTCCGAACCTGAGTCCAAAACATCGGAACCCGAGGATGGCAAGGACAGCAAAGCAGCCGAGGACGAGTAGCGCCGGCCGCTCATGAGAGTAAGAAGAGGCCGTCCGTTGGACGGCCTCTTCTTATTCTTAAATCATTACGGCGAACTGGCCTGCCGTGATCTCATCTCGAGATAGAAAATCGTGATCAGCGTCAAAACCGTCAGCGGCACGACAAACGCCAGCATCACGGTGCTAAATGTACCCAAGGCGTCGTGCTGCGACGCGACCAAGATCGTGTAAGCAAGATATGCGGCGTAGTAGCCCAAAAAGAGTCCGGCCTCCAAGCGGGTCACAATTCCTTTGAAGAAGATCGGCAAGCTGGCCACCGCAACCACCAGCATCACCGGCAGATCAAAGCGGATGGCAGATGTCGGAACTTCAATCGCCGTCGGGCTGACTAGAGAGGCAACCCCCAGAACTGCAAGAATGTTGAAAATATTGCTGCCAACCGCGTTGCCCACGGCGATGTCTCTCTCACCCTTGAGCGCTGCAACGATTGAGGTGGCCACCTCCGGCAGCGACGTGCCCACGGCCACTACCGTCAGACCAATTATTAGATCGCTCAAGCCCAAAGCCAGGGCGATTTCTGTCGCTCCATCCACCAACCAGCGGGCGCCCAAAGCCAACAGCGCCAAGCCGATTCCAACCAATCCAAAATTGAACGCTGGATGATCGCCAATGCCACCGTTTCCCCCACCGAATTCCTCAGCGTATTCAGCCTTTACGGCATCACTGTCCTGTCGGCTTTCAAAAATCGTGAACCCGATATAGCCAACAAGCCCAGCTGTCAGAAACAACCCTTCCAGCCGGCCCACTTCTCCGTTGAGCGAAAGCAGCAGCACAATCAACGAAAGCACCACCATCAACAGCACGTCTATACGAACCAGGCGCTGGGCTACCGCTAGCGGTAACACCAGCGCCGAAGCGCCCAATATCACCAGGATGTTGAAGATATTGCTTCCGATGATGTTCCCGACCGTGACCGCGGGCTCATCCGTGAAAACCGCCTTCAGGCTCACGGCAAGCTCCGGAGAGCTGGTTCCAAAAGCGACAACCGTGAGCCCAATAATCAACGGTGAAACGCCAAGAATGATCGCCAGCTTGGATGCTCCCCGTACAAGCACCTCGGCTCCGCCAACCAGCAGAACAAAACCAATAGCGAGCAATATGTAAGTCAAGGCATCGCTACCAGATCAGGTTCTGTCGAGCTGAAACAAAACCGATTTGAGCCAATAGAAAGCGCGTGAGCGCGACTCGTCAGACACTCCTGCTAGCCGCCCGGCCACGGGCCGCTAGCCAGCGCAACACCACGGACCCCGGACCCAGCTGGCCCACAAAGTCCACGTACGATTTATCTCCCGTCATTAAGGAACAAAGCATCTTACAAAACGGTCTGCAGAGCCTCATCGCCAGATAGTTGAGGCGCGGCGAAAAGTCGTATGCGTCTCGCAAGACCCTGGCCGAGCGGATTTCGGGCATCACTTCCCGATCGATTGCCATCTCGTAGCCCAGAAGGTCGGGCTCAGCTCCATCCAAAAAGCTCTGGATCGTGTCAGAGGCAAATCGCGCACTGATAAAAGCCGCACCAATACCCTCACCAGACATCGGATCCACCAACCCCGCGGCGTCGCCCACAAGTAAAATCCGGCCCTTGACAATTGGCGCACCTTCAGCCCGAAGCGGTAAGTGCTGACCGCGCAAATTTAGCATTGGCATCCCGAGGAGGTCATACTGCTTCCGCAGAGCCCCAAGCTGTTCTCGCAAGCGCACACCCTCGCTCTGCCAGCCCCCGCTGCCGACATTGAGATGATCGCTCTTCGGAAACGACCAGCTGTAGCCTCCGCTAACACTTCCCAACTCCAAGCCAATCGCGCCGTCCCAATCGTCGGGAATTTGCTCCTCGAGGTAAGGAAAGTTGGCCTCCAAGGCAACCTGGCGGTCCTCTACCGGCGTCAAACTCACGCTGCGACCTACAATGCCATTAGCCCCATCCGCCCCCACCACCACGCGGGCGCGAATCTGGCCGCCATCTGTTTGAATCGTGACGCCGTCCCCTTCGCTAACCAACGAGATTAGTCCGCAGTCGTCCCTAAAATCAGCACCGGCCTCTGCAGCTCGCTCGGCCAGAAACGCATCGAGCCTGTCTCTCTGAGTCATGTAGGCTAGTGTCTTGCCGTGGCTGTGCACGAAATTTCCACCGCGACAAAAGCTAAAGCGCACCCGGTTGATCACCCGCTCCACCACCGGGCTAAGGTCCATTGGCGCCTCTCTGAATGCACGCGCCGTGACCCCGCCGCCACACGGCTTAGTACGCGGGAACTTGGCCCGGTCCAAAAGCACGACCGACCGGCCGGCTCTGGCAAGATGAAAAGCGGCGGCGCTGCCGGCGGGCCCAGCGCCCACGACTGCAACCTCGTAATCGATCACCCGACCAGAATAGCAGTGAGGTCCCTAAGGCCGAAGCTCACGCCACCGCGACGATTGCAGCCAACAACAGGACAATCTGAACCGCCACACCCGACAGCAGCAGCACATAGGAAACCATGCGCTCCCAACGGTGCAGCACTACAGCCAATACCAGGTTGAGCCCGACAAAAGCCGCGGCTGAGCGGGGAATATCCAGAAGGTCAGATTTATCAGCAATTCGTCCGATTCCTCCCAGCGCTGGAAATCTAAGTTCCACACTCTGGTCGAGGCCGGCGTACGTGTCCAACACGTAGCCCAGGACTACGAAAAACGCCCCCACGAGAACCAAGGCAAGCAGCCGTGCTTGTCCGTCGAGCCAGAAAGACTGAGCGGCAACCCCATCGCGGTGAACCGCTTGACGCTGATCGAAAAGGGCCCCACGTTCCTGATTCTCCTGCACCAACTGGGCAAACTCCGCCGCGTTCGGAACCGAAATAGCATAGGTGTCGGCGGGCGTCTTCACAAAAAGCACGTCACTCATTGTCCGGTGCGCCGAGTAAAACAAGACCGGGCCAAGTGATTCGATATTCGCGCTTCCGATATGGTGGCCTGGCCAGTTCACACCCTCAATTCCTGGCGGGTCGAGGTCGTCAGAGCCGGGAATCAACCGCTGAATGTTTGCCAGCGGGATAACCTGTCTGACGTTGCCCCAGCGAATCGATAACGCGTTACGATCGACAATGTAAGTCAGCGAACTGCTGCTCCAGGTCCAGTATGTGTACAACGCTCCCAGGGCCAAGAACAGACTGCCCCCCAGGAAGGGCCACATCTGACTTAGGCCTGCCTCAAGCGTTAGCCCGCGAAAAATCAGTATTAATCCCAGGCTAAACGTGGTCACCACGATCATGCCGCCATACAGCGTCCCCAAATTTGAGGTCGGTCGGAAAGACGTTATTGACGGCATCCTGGCGCTGCTGGCCTCCAAGCTGGCGAGGCTAGCGGAGTTCTAGGTTTGCGGCACGGTTTGTCTCAGTTGCACCGGTGTGCACCAGTGAGCGTATTTCGGCACCCGTCCCGAGATGATGTCGAAGTAAGACTTCTGCAACAGTTTGGTTATTGGTCCGGTATCACCGTCTCCAACCGGATGATGATCAACCTCAGCCACCGCACTCACATGCGCCGCGGTGCCGGTCATAAACACCTCATCCGCTATGTAAAGCTCGGACCGGCCGATCGAGCGTGCCTCGACCTCCAGGCCCATCTCCTCCTGCGCCACCTCAATTACGGTGTCAAGAGTGATGCCTTCCAGAACGTTATCTGACCGAGAGGGTGTAATCAGCCGCCCGTCGCGGACCACCACGATGTTCTCCCCGCTACCCTCCGCGACGTGTCCATCATGGCTCAGCAAGATCGCCTCATCAAAGCCATTCAGAATCGCATCCGTCTTGGCAATCGCCGAGTTTACATAAATTCCCGTACTTTTTGCACGAGTGGGGATTGCCGTGTCTTCAACCCGCCGCCAGGAAGATGTTTGGCAACGAATTCCCTTCTCAATATCGAGATATGGGCCAAATGGTGCTACAAAAATCAGCAAATCATCTTCCAGGTCGTGAACTCTCACGCCTAGAACCTCAGAGCTCTTGTAAGCCAGGGGGCGAATGTATTGATCCTCGCGGATTTCAGACATCTCGACTACGTTCTTGATCAGGTCGGTTATCTGCTCCGGACTGTGCCCAACATCGATGCGCAGCATCTTTGCACTCTGATACAGACGCCGAAGATGCGCCTCGATCTTGAACAGATAGACCGTCTCATCCTCCGCGTTCCAGTTCCCACGGATACCCTCGAATACACCGGTGCCGTAGTTGAAGGCGTGCGTCATTATGCCAAGCTTTGCCTCGGCCAGGGGCACAATCTGCTTCTTTAGATAGGCGTACGGCGTTGCCATAACGAAGACAAACCTCCACTTAGGAACAGTTTGGTTTGCCGATTATAGGCGTCATCCAGTCGCAGGGGCAATCGATCACCCGGAATGAAAGGTCCGTTCAAGCCCCTTTTTAATCAGCCTTGGCATTGTAGACGCGTCGCCACCTGCCTTCCAACACCAGACCTTGTGCCCACTGCCCCCTCCGGCCAGCCCCGGGAGCGGTGCTATGATCGCCGAGTTATGGCTAGCGAAGAATTACGCCTTGATCAACTCAAGGTTCTGGTAATGGGTGCCGCCGATGCCGTTGCAGAAGCTATCGGCCGATCCCTGGCCGCCGCCGGTGCGAATCTCGCGCTGACTACGGCGACGCCCCACCCGGATCAGGCGTTTTCGCTCCAAAGGCTGGCTAAGCGAATTAGCCGCCCCGACCATCCAATTCAAACTGAATCAATCGACATGGCCAATGGCGCCAACGTACAAATTGCAATCCGCAAACAAACAAAGGACCTCGGTGGGCTCGACCTCTTGATCGCGGCGCCAGAATTCCATCTTCCTTTGGCCGCCGAACGCATGAATGACGCGGACTGGACCAAAGTCATCAACACAAACCTCAGCGGCGTCTTCTACGCCTGCCGCGGCGCGGCGCGTGAAATGGGCCGCAACGACCCTCCAGGCGGATCGCTGATTCTCGTGACCACTCCTATCAATGAGCCCGCGCAATCACAAGAAGCCGCATTTGCGGCCGCGCAAGCTGGCGCCGTCGTCCTGATGCAGACGCTGGCCCAGGAGTGGCAACAGAAAAATATCCGCGTCAACTTGGTTGCCAAACCCGCCGACCCCGGCTTCGCCGCGGCCACCGCCGCCGCCGTGCTTGAAATCGCTACTAGCTCAACCACAACGGGAAAGATCGTCTCGCTAGGAGATCGTCAATAAATCAGATCACTACCAGGAAGATGAAGCCGGTTACCAAAAGAGCCGTTGCAAGCAGGAAAAGCGTAGCCTGCAACGTCGTGTCGCCCATCGTCGGCCCTGGCCCCTGAGCGAAGGCCGCCAAGTACGATATCAAGCCCGTGGCTAAAAGAATCCATCCTACAATCGTCATATGCGAATGTTAAGACTACTGGCCTTTTAATTCGAGAGGCGTTCTTTGGAAACACGGAGCTGCGCTGAGCCCCTGAGCCCTCAAGGCTCAGGCCCATAGCGAATCGGCGAGGCCACATCGCCGCTATTTCAAACAAACAGCTTTTCAAAAAACTCGCCCGACGTCTTTTACCCCCCGGCAAGGCCCTGAGCCCACAAGGCTCAGGCACATGGCGAATCAGCGAAGCCACATTGCCGGTATTTCAAAGAAAGGTTTGCCAAAAGCTCGCCGAACGTCTTTTACCCCCCGGCAAGGCCCATGGCCATTGCCGGTATTTCAAAGAAAGGTTTCCAAAAAGCTCGCCCCACATCTTTTACCCCCCCCCGGCAAGGCCCATGGCCATTTGCCGGTATTTCAAAGAAGCTATTCAAAAAGCTCACCCAACGTCTTTTACCCCCCGGCAAGGCCCATGGCCGTTGCCGGTATTCCAAAGAAAGGTTTCCAGAAAGCTCGCCCAACGTCTTTTACCCCCCTGGAAGGCCCATGGCCATTGCCGGTATTTCAAACAATAGAAAGGTATTCAGAATGAGCAACTCACTGCAAGGAAAGGTAGCCTTGGTGCTTGGCGCGGGAGATCAATCCCATCGCGACGTCGCCATTGCCATGGCAGAGGCCGGCGCCAACATCGCCATCAGCGGAGCGACGGCCGGAAACCTGGCAGCCGAGGCCGCTCTACACTCAATCGCCAACGAGATCTGGTCCCTGGGCCGCCGTTCCGTGGTTGTAACCTCGGACCCCGATCCAATCGCGCCCTTTGCCGAAGTGCTGGGCATGGCAAGAGCCGAGCTTGGCAGCGCCGACTTCGTGGTTCAATGCAGCGAAGCCTAATCGCTAGCCGAGGCCTAGCGCCTGAACTTCCTCAGTGGACCAGCCCAGCACCTCAGCCAAGACGTAAGCGTTATGCTCTCCCAGACCAGGTGCCGGTAAGCGAACCAGTGATGGCGATCCGCTAAAGCGATAGGGAGAGCCGTCAAGCAGCCTTTGCTCGCCGTCCGACATCGCCACGGGCTCAAAGAAGCCCCGTTTTTTCAATTGCTGGTCCGAAACCACCGCGTCGAGGCTGAGATTCTCCAGGCTGCCCGAGGATGATGTCCGCTGCGAGGCGTCGCCGGCATCGCCGGCATCGCCAATCATCCTATTCCCCGATTGGCTCCTGTCTGGGCTTCTCGCCTCAACGACCGCCTCTTGCCCCTCGCCAGACGCCCGATGATGGAACAGCGCGACCAACGCGGCGCCGGCAGCCGCTATGCCATCATCCGGCGAACCCTTGGAGTCGATCGAAATCAAACTGGCGCCCGGGTTCGCCAAGAGCACGCTTTCCGCATCGATTCTGCCCCCGGGAAAGTCCTTGCCGCCGTCATCTACAACCACCAGGTTGCTAACTTTGACCAGCTTGCCGATCGGGTCGCGACCAGCGGCTAGATTGAAATCAATACTGAAAGACAGCTTATTGCGATGAAGGCTAGCGAAATAGTCAGCCTGGATCTGCCGACCCGTGCCCCCCGGTGGTTCCACCTTGATCACCTCCGCCCCCATGTCCGCAAGAACTCGAGTGGCGTGGCCGCCGGCGATACTCTCGGTCAAATCCAAAACCCGCAGCAAGTACAGCGGCAGTGGCAGCACTAGACAACCCCCTCCGCTCGCAGCAACTCCATCTCGGACGCCTGAAGCCCAGCGATGTCTTCCAGTACCTGCTCCGTATGTTCGCCGAGCAGCGCAGCTGTTCCCGGCTGCCATGGCGTCGCAACCATCGCAAAAGGGCCTGTCGCCAGACCGATTGGATGCTCGACAGCCCGCACCGCACCTTCGCTTCTCAACACCCCTTGGTCTGGCTGGACGGCGGCGACCATCGCCTGCTCTGCCATCGCTTCCCCATTCAAGCGTCGTGCCAGTCCTTCACCCAGAGTTGAAGCAAATGTCTCCAAATTGCCGATCTCCACGACCTGACCGTGCTCAGTCTGAGCTGCCCGCCAAAGGCCACCCAGAGCGCCGACAAAAGCATGCAAACCGTGGCTAAGCTCAAGGCCGCTACCGCCGAAGTCCACCTCATCAGAGTCCGGCTGGCCCCCGCTTACCGCAGGCGAGCCATTCGTGGCCGCAATGGGCGCCGAGCTGGACAGACCGCCGCCACCGGCTGCGCCAACCCGCGAAACCTTACAAATAACCAAACGCGGGATGCGGCCGATCAGCGCCTCGGCAGAGAGACCATGCTCTTCTTGGCGGCGGGTCGGATGATCTTCGATGATCCCGTCGCAGTACTCCAACAACCGGCTCAGAACCGCCGCTCCAGCGCCGGTTTCATAGTCAAGAGTCAGACCCATCTTGCCCGCGTTCAGAGCCAAGAAAGCCGCCTCGGTCCGAGAAGGCTCTTCCGTGCCTGGCCTCTCTACCTTGATCACCTGAGCACCATACCCAGCCAGCAGCCGGGCAGCATACGATCCAGCCACGCTCTCACAGAGGTCCAAAATCGTCAAAACGCTCAGAGCACCATCAGAGTCTTGCGAGGCCACTAGGCGTCTCCTTTGCCTAGGAAAGGCAGGCCGCGACTCAGCGTGAGGGGCTTAACTTCCCCATCTGAAACCAGCACGCTGCCGTCCAGTGCAGCACTCAACGCCGGATCGAATCCACGCAGTGCCTGACCCGCATTTTCACTAGCCAAGTAATCATATGCGCCAACCAAAACCAGTAGCCATGGTCTGGGAAGATCGGAAAAACCTTCCAGGGCCGAACCCAGCCGCTGCCGCAAAAGACGCCGTATGGCGGCGCCGTCATTTGGCTCAAAACCGCCCGGACAGCCAGAAATTGCCCAGCCGTCGGTCAGATCAGAGTCTGTCCCACCTCGAGGCAGGCGTTGCACCGTCCAGGTATCCTCGTGTTCAAACTCGGAAACTTCGCCGGTTTTCAAGCCCTGACTCAGCATCTCTATATGCTCGAAAAGCTGCAGGCGCTCTTCCTCATTTCGCGAAAAACGGTGCATTTCGCGGCTATCCAGGAAAAAACTCCCATCCAAATGAGTAGAAATATCCGTCCAGTAACGGCTCAACCCGCCGGTGACACTCGCATAGCCACCTTCGTCGCGGACCTTCCCCAGAACCATTTCGACCGGAATGCGTACCTCACCTGAGCGTCCGGATGCCAGGCGGGAGGCTCCGAGCACTACCCGTCGCACCCACTCCGTCTCATCCGGTTCCTCCAGCGGCAATTCCGCCCCCGGCGGCACCCAAAGCATAAAAGAGCCCGGCCGCGATGCGTCGAGACGCAGCGCCAACTCGGCGCTGCGCCGCTGCCAGGAATCCGAGGCATCGAAGAGCTCGGCAACTATGACACTGAAATCACCGGAATCGCCGCTAGCCGGATCGGTCGCGCGCCACACGTCAGCGTCGGCGTCAGCGTCCTCGCGAAGTGGAACATAAGAACTTCGATAGCGTTCATTGAGCCAATCTAGACAGAGCCGGACGGCGTACTCTCGATGACGCACGTCAGATGTTCGACCTGGACTGGCCTCCATCGACGTTAAGGCTAACGCCGGTGACCCATCCCGAGCGTTCCGAGGCCAAGAAGGTCACGATGTCCGCGACCTCCTCCGCACTGCCAAAGCGCCCCATCGGAATGTTTTCCGCAATGAAACGCTCCATTCCCTCTGGATCAGTCTCAACCCTACGGTCCCATGAACCGCCCGGGTGTCTGATTGACCCCGGCGCGACCGAATTGACTCGGATGCCGTCCGGAGCGAGCTGGAGCGCCAGATTCTTTGCGTGACTGATCATCGCCGCCTTGGCAGCGTTATAAGGTAAGGACCCACCCGATTCACGCCCGTAAATCGAAGCTATGTGGATAATCGAACCGCCGCCCTGCGCCCGCATGTGTGGCACCGCGGCGCGGCTGGCGCGCACGGCACCAATCACGTTAACCTCCGTCGCCTCACGCCAAGCCTCGTCCTCATCAACGTGACGGGCGCCGCCAACGTTATTTACCAGAATGTCGATTCTCCCCAACTCGCCGGCGGTGCTCTCGACAAAGCTCTCTATGGCGCCTTCCTTCGTCACGTCCATCGCCACGCCCAGCGTTTCAATTGACCTCTGCTTCAGTTCCACCTCGGTCTCGCGCAACCGCTCTTCGCCTCGCGCACAAAAGGCAACGTTGCAACCTTCATCCGCCAAGGCAAGGCAGATTGCACGCCCAATCCCCCGGCTTCCGCCCGTGACAATCGCAACCTTGCCTCTGAGTCCTAGGTCCAGCGCCATCCTCTTTTCTGCTAGATACCCAAATCCGGTCGAACGCGGGTAACGCTGAAAATCTTAGCATGAGCGTTTGGCTGAAAAAAAAGGAACCCATCGCCTGTTTCCTCCGAAGCCCGCAGCTTTCGCTCCCACGTCTATTACCCCCTGGCAAGGCCCTGAGCCCTCTAGGCTCAGGCTCATGGCCATTGCCAGTACTCCCAATGATCGTATAGTGAAACTACCCCCGCCAACGGAGACTATGGCCGAACTTGGTAACACGCTTTCCCGGGCTCGTCGCGCCCGCGGAATTTCGATTGAAGACGCTGAGCGCGATACCCATGTATCGCGCCGGTATCTGCAGGCGCTCGAAACGGAGGACTTCTCGATCTTCCCGGCGCCGGTCTACGCGCGTGGATTCCTCAGGACCTATGCCCGCTATCTCGGGCTAAATCCAGACGAATTGCTCCACATCTTCCCGAATGGTGATTTGGACGTAGAAGTCGTCCCCCTGCCGACAGTCTCACGAACTCCGGCACAGATGATCAGCGTCAATTGGATTGTCGCCAGCCTAGTCGCCATCTTCTTACTTGGCGCTGGACTTTTGCTGTTTCAGGGCAGCAGCAATGGGACCCAAACCGCACCGTCTGATGGTCAGACTAATCTCGTCCCTAATTCGGCAATAACCGGCCCTGGCAGCCAGGTCCAGTCGCCACCCGCGGCGACGACCAACGAGCCGGTTCAAGGCAGTCAAATCGGCCCGATCCGGCCCGGTGAGCTGCCCGATTTCATCGGCGCCGATCTGGCCAGCTCATTGGCCGTCCTGCGCGAAAATCAGATCAGCTATGTCATCGTTGAATACGCCAACGCCACTACACCAAAAGGGATCGTCGTCGATCAATCGCCGGATGCGGGGTCGGATTCGGACCCGAACACGGCCATTACTCTATACGTGAGTGAGGGCGCCACGCCCGAATAACACCGTCTCAAGAAACTAAGCAGGCGGCGTCAAGCCTAACAACGCTGCCGACGCGAGCAGAGCCGTCCCGGCAAGTAGGCGGCTTGCCGCCATCGTTGCCGGTATTTCAAAACAAAAACGCTGGCGGCGTCAGGCCTAACAACGCTGCCGACGCTCCCGGGAAGGCCCATGGCCTTTACCGGTATTTCAAAAAATCACCTACCTAGAGCGGGCCCACCAGGAACATGTCTTCGAAGTAGAGCTTGCCCTTGTAGTGCAAGGCCAGCCAAACATCGCCGAAAGCTTCCGGCACAAAGCTCAGCTTCGCGACTTGCTGTCGAGCAGTCAGACGCAACTCCTTCTCAACAACTCCGCCTTCCTTGGCCGGGTAAATCAACGAAGCGACCACGTCTTCGGTAGGACGCGGAATGCACTCAAAGGCAATTACTATCGGAATCTCAACCGATGTGACCGCGTCTTCGAAAACTCGCCATTCAAACGCCTGCGCCCCCGGCTCGGTCCACTGGTTGGCAATCCGAAGGTCCGTAACAGCAATCATCTGCTCATTCTGTGTCGTCATTGCACCGAATCCTTTCTGCCGCTAATTGCGGACAGGAGCTCACGATCGGAGCCAGCCACGCGATCATAGCAGGAAAGCCGCGGATTGAGATCAGCCTTTTAAGCCACTCGTCGAGAGCCTAGGTGATCTTGTCCCGAATGTCCGTATTGGGGGCTTACGCGGCGCTCCCACCTCTATTACCCCCTGGCAAGGCCCTGAGCCCTCTAGGCTCAGGCTCACGGCCGAGCGAAGCCAGCAGGTGCCGAGGCGCACGCATTGCCTGTATTCCAAACATAGGGCCACGTGCCGCTCCCACCTTTATTACCCCCTGGCAAGGCCCTGAGCCCTTTAGGCTCAGGCTCATGGCCGAGCGAAGCGAGCAGGTGCCGAGGCACACGCATTGCCAGTATCGGTCTCATTCCAGGCCAGAAGCGATCTTCTGATTGTGAGTGTTGAGTCCGGCGGGCCGGCAGATCAAGCTGGAATCGAGGCCGGCGACCGGATTCGCTCGGTGAACGGACGTGTCGTGCGGACACCTGAACAACTCCGCGCGGCGATCGAATCCCAGGAGCCCGGCGATTTGGTGACAATCACTTATGAGCGCGGTGACGCGGAGCTTCAGGCCCAAGGGCGGCTCGGCGAGGCTCCGCCCGGCGCGCGAATCGAGGCAGAAGACCCAGAGGACCTACAGGCTCGCGACACGCCTCTCACCGATCTGCCGGAGGGACTGCTAGGCGTGTTGAGACAGAGACTCGAAGAGCTGATCGAGCGCGGTGAACTCTCGCGGGGCGAAGTTCAACGGGCGCTTCAGGGACAATCCAGCGGCTTGCAAGTCGGAACCGTGGCCGCGGCCAGCGCGGATTCACTGACAATAATCACCTTGGCCGGCGACGAACTGACGATCGCGATCACAGCAAACGTCGATCGTCCGTCATGGCGAAAACATATCCGCTAGCGATATCGAACACGGCGAAACAGTGATGATCCTGTCGCTGGACGGCGGTGAGTCCGCCCTGGGAATTTACGTTTTCGGTGCCCTGCCGCTAGTGCCCTAAGCCAATTATCCGTGCCTGCTGAGCCACCGTCCTTGGACGGCGGCGAGTCCTCCCTCAGAGTCTATGCCTTCGGAACGCGGCCGGTGGAACCGGAACCGCAGACCAATTATTTGTGCCTCAGCAGCCACCATTGATATGCATCCGCTAGCGCCAACCAGGACGCTTCAACCACGTCGGTACTGGCGCCCACTGTCTGCCAGACATGGTTGGAGTCGCTGAGTTCAATCAAGACCCGCACGGAGGCACCAGTTCCAGCGCCGGAATCTATGATTCTCACCTTGTAGTCGACAAGATGGATTTCCTGGATTTCTGGGTAAGACTCGGCTAAAGCCTTTCGCACCGCCGCATCCAGCGCGTTTACCGGCCCGTTGCCATCAGCGGCCGTCTGCAAAACCCGGTCTTCTTCGCCATCCTGACCATAAACGCGGACCTTCACCATCGCCTCGGCCTGGATTTCGTTGTGCTCGACATCGTCCTCAAGCCGCTCTCGGCGGCGCTGGATGACCCAAAAGTCGTCCAGGTTGAAGGCCGGTTTGTAGCCCGGCAGACTGCGCCGAATCAACAGCTCTAACGACGCGTCCGCACCTTCATACTGAAAGCCGCGCGACTCCATCTCCTTGATCGTTTCGGTAAGCTTCCGCGCATCTTCGCGCGTCAGTTTGTGGTCGATTTCCAGGTCGTCAACCTTGCTGAGCAAACCTCGGCTGCCACCCAGCTCTGAGACCAGCATCCGCCGCTGATTCCCCACCAACGCTGGGTCCGTGTGCTGGTAAGCCGACTCAACCTTGAGCACGCCGTCGGTGTGATAGCCGGCCTTGTGCGCGAACGCGCTGGCGCCGACATAGGGTTGCTGTGGCCACGGCATCATGTTCGCCACTTCGCTGACAAAATGCGATACCTCACTCAGCCGCGCAAGTTGGTCATCTGTCACAACATCTTGGCCAAGTTTCAGCTTGAGACCGGCGATGACGCTGCTCATGCTGGCATTGCCGCAGCGCTCCCCATAGCCATTGATGCACGCCTGCACCTGCTCAATGCCCGCCCCCAACGCGGCGATGCTATTGGCGACAGCGACGTCTGCATCGTTGTGGCAGTGGATACCCAGTTTCACGCCGGGAAACGCGCTCTGCACCTTCTCAAGCGTCTGAAGCAGAACCGTGGTCAGCGTGCCGCCGTTCGTGTCGCACAGAACCAGCCCGTCCGTTCCGGCATCCACGGCGGCCCTGAGACAAGCGAGGGCATAATCGCTGTTGGAGGAGAAGCCATCAAAAAAGTGCTCCGCGTCAAAGAAGACGCCCTTGCCGCTCTGCTTCAGCAACCTGACCGAATCCGCGATCATCGCCAGGTTCTCTTCGTAGCTGGTTTCAATAACCTCTTTGACCTGACGGTCGTCCGCCTTGCCAACAATGGTCACGTAGTTTGTCCCGGCGTTTATCAGCGTGCCGAGCGTCGGATCCTTGGCTGGCTCAATTCCTGCCCGTCGGGTTGAGCCAAAGGCAACCAGTTCAGCGTTCAGCTTTACATCCTGGATTCGCTCAAAAAACTCGACATCTTTGGGATTAGCGCCCGGAAAACCACCTTCGATGAAATGCATGCCAAGGTCATCGAGGCGCTGCGCGATGCGCAGCTTGTCTTCCACCGAAAGCGAGATGCCTTCCATCTGAGCACCATCGCGTAGGGTCGTATCGTAAAGCTGTACAGTCATTGGAATCGCCTGGTTAACAACGCTGCCGACGCGAACAGGCGTAGCCGTCCCGGCAAGCTGGTGCCGAGGCCCCCCATTGGCGGTATTTCAAAAAATAAAAACGAGGCGACATTTTCTTCAGCATAACAGGCGATTAGCGGCGCGAAAAGTAAGGCATTCCCTTACTATCAAACTCACCACTAAACTCAATCCTCTTGCAGGTTCGCGAAAGGCAGACTAATTATGGCAACAACCGACCAGATCGATTCACGCGTCCGCACCCTGCTCGAAGCCGAGGCCGAAAAGCGTGAGATCGATCGCATCGATCCCGATGGCCAACTGAGTGAGGATGACGCCTACCGTCTCCAGTTTCAATATGTCGACGCCAGGGTCTCGGCCGGCGACCAAGTTGTCGGACTCAAAACCGGACTAACCAGCCGCGCCAAACAGGAAACCATGGGCGTGCATACACCAATCCTCGGGCACATCCTCGATTCCAGCCTCGTCTCGGAAGGGACGCCCGTAAACTGTGCCCGGCTAATTCACCCTCGGGCCGAGCCTGAAATCGCCTTTCTCCTGCAACGAGACCTCGAGGGACCAATAACCGCGGCCCAAGCACGAAGCGCCACCGCTTTGGTCATGCCGGCCGTCGAGATCATTGATAGCCGCTTCGCCAATTTTCGCTTCGGCCTCGGCGACGTCATCGCCGACAACACCTCGGCTGCGCGCGTCATCTTCGGCAGCGCCAACCTTCAGCCCAACGATCTCGACCTCAGAACCATCGGCATGGTCTATAGCAAGAACGGCGCCGTCGAATCGACCGCGGCCGGCGCGGCTATCCTCGGCAACCCCTGGGAGGCTCTGGCCTGGTTGGCCCGGCGAGCGTCAGCGTTGGGGAGGCCCTTGCGCTCCGGGCAAGTCGTCCTTGCCGGTGCCCTGGCCGACGCCGTCTTCGTCACTCCGGGCGACCACGTGGTCGTGGAATTCGCCACCCTCGGCAACCTCAGCGTCAGCTTCGTTTAAGACCGCCGCGACCTCAATTGCCGGGCGCCAGCCCGCGTCACTCCGCTATTGCTTGGCTATCTGCTCGAGTATCGGGTCATCAGCAAAGTAAAAGGCCGGCATTCGCTGTGAAACCAGCATCTCAATCTCGCCGGCCCGCTTGTTGTCCGGTGAGTAAGCCACGATTCTCACCTTTGTCAGGTCGCCGCTCGGCGCCGTCCGTGACACCTCGAACCAATCCTCGGCGTGGGAGTGAATCGCCGATATGCCCTTATCCAGCAACGAAACCTTAATCTTGCGCTCCGCGTCAGGCAGCACAGTTTCCAGCGGCTTACCGCCGACGACAGGAGTCAGCTCCAGGATCGTGTTGCGGTCGAACATCTCCAGGACATCACTAAGACTAAATCGCGAGTTGCCCGACCGGCGTGAAATCTGCCGCTCGTAGCGGCGCCCCAAAAAAGCAAGTTTATCGACGAAGTCTATCGCGAGCACCTCTTTCGAAAACACTGCGGGAGTGCGAGGGAGTCGAACCCTCCCAGGACGGCGAAACCGCCCCTCAACGGTTTTGAAGTTCGACAAGCCCTGTTCGCAGCCATTCTACGGCGTTCGCAGAAGGTTACAGGCAATTAGAAAAATGAATCATAGTTCACCCTGATTCGCATCTATTCAGCGGGGCTGTTGGCAAAATGTTGTCAGCTCAGTTCCGATACGCGGAGGGTGGGTACCCCTTGAAGGCAGCCGCGCCACCGCGATGAAAGCGTCTCTGAAATCATTTCTCACTTTTTATCTGACGGAGGCTCAGGTTCTTCATTCTTGCCGTCTGGTGGAATACCAAGCCAGAGCTTCGAGCAGTCGCCCCTAGTCCGCGAATAAACTAACTAGCTAAACGAGATTCCGGGGTGAGGACTTGATGTGCTCACCTTCGTCTCCCTTGACGAGTTGATTACGCGACACTGTACGGTGGGTACACAACAGCCAAAATTATGGCCAGAATTATGGCTACTGCAACCAAGTAGGCGATCGAGGTCGTCGTGGCGAAAAGTCTCTTTTCGTCCCTCATCAAGAATTCCCATGCGCTAACTCGTGCAGTCCACTGAGCAATCGCAAGCTGGAAGTCAAAGAGTCCTCTTGGGTATACACCTGTAAAAAGGATCGGGAACCACACCAGCATGCTGACCAAGACCAGAACAAGAATCGCCATACCAATGACGGTGCCAACGACATTGAAAAGGTAATTGACTAACTTTAGCAGGAGAACAAGCCTTGAAAGCTCTTCAGGCCTCTCGACTTTGTAGCGCACGTCTCCCTTGTCATCAAACGGGTAGACATCTGTCATCAGAAGTGGAAAGTAGGCGTAGGTTCTGGCCTGAAAACTCATGAAACCCGCCGCAAAGTCAAACAGACCAGACGGATACTTGCCGGTAATCAGGATCACCCAAAAGGAGAGGAACGTCGTAATAAAAACGGCTATGCCATAAAGGACCACGCCAATGAGCGCGGGGATGACGAACAACCACTTAACAAACAGAGAGGACGCGAAAGTTGCTTTGGGTAGTCGATCTCCAGATTGACGCTGGTTTCGACTCCTTGGCCGCTGAGGCTGGATTCAGACGACAGACCCATGGCACGAACATCCTACTTCTCAACTACTTGAGTCCAACTTTGGCGCAACTATTTACCCGCGATAGAGCTTTGTCAAGCAACTCAAACGAATTTTTCGAACAAGGTTATCTGGCAGCGAGACACGAAAAGACTGGCGGGAGTGCGAGGGAGTCGAACCCTCCCAGGACGGCGAAACCGCCCCGCAACGGTTTTGAAGACCGCGAGACCCACCGGAACCCATCCACCCCCGCACTAGCTTACGGGAAGATCGCCCGAGGACAAGAACATATACATCTAGCTTGGAGGTTTCCAAGAATCCGTGAACCCGAGGCGCAGTATAGACGCGGCCTGGCGGTCTCTACGGACCGAATCAGCCTACTTGAAAGTGTCGGTGATGTAGTGGTCGGCGCGGATCGCCGCCGTGGCACCATCGCCGGCCGAGCTGACAACCTGGCGCGCCGAATTCTGCCGCACGTCGCCGGCGGCGAAGACCCCGGGCACATTTGTCTCCATCCAGTCGTTCACCAGGATGTGCTGCCCGCCGTCCATCTCCAGCGTGCCGTTTAGAAAACCCGTGTTTGGCGTGTGTCCGATAAAGATGAACGCGGCGCTGACCGGCAACACCGACTCATCCTTGGTCTTTACGTTTTGTAACTGCAGGGATTTTACCGACGTTTCGCCCTGAATCTCTGCGACCACGGTGTCCCACATGAAATCCATTTTTGGGTTGGCAAAAGCCCGTTCTTGAAGCAACGCCTGAGCCCGCAATTCGTCGCGACGGTGGATTAGAGTCACCTTTGAGGCGTAGCGGGTGACAAACAAACCTTCCTCAACCGCCGCGTCACCACCGCCAACAATTGCAACCTCCTCGTCTTTAAAGAACGCGGCGTCGCATGTCGCACAGTAAGACACGCCAAATCCGGTCAGACGCTCCTCACCCGGCACGTCCAGGTGAATGTAGTCAGCACCCGAAGTCAGAATCAGCGCCTTCGCCAGATAGTCGCCATCGGCAGTGTGAACCAACTGCTTGGCGCCTTCTGGTTCGATACCCGTGACCACCGTGTAGGCCATCTCCGCCCCGTATTTTTCCGCCTGCGCCTGCATCGATTGGCCGAGATCGAATCCGTTGATCTCCATGATTCCCGGGTAATTTTCAATCTCCGCGGTCAGGGCAATCTGACCGCCAGTAACGTTTTTCTCTATTACCAGCGTGGAACGGCGAGCACGCGCCGCGTAGAGGGCGGCCGCTAGACCGCCTGGACCAGCGCCAATGATCACTATGTCAAACTCTTCGGCCATTCAATCCCTCGGACGACTTGAACGACAAAGGGCTGCCCCGAGGTCGGAGAAGTCCTCTGGATACGCGTAGCGAAAGTCTAAACTAGGGCCTCGTCCAGCTTCTTCTTGAGGTCGCCCTTGGGTCGGAAGCCGATGATCTGTCCAACCGGCTCCCCAGCCTTGAAAACCAGCAATGTCGGGATGCTGCGGATGCCATATTTGGCGGCCGTCTTCGGGTTGTCATCGGTGTTTAGCTTGCGGAATTCAACCTTGCCGTCGTACTCGTCCGCCAACTCCTCAACGATCGGAGCAACCATGCGGCATGGGCCGCACCAAGGCGCCCAAAAGTCAACAAGCACCGGCTTGTCACCGGTTAGAACTTCGTCGTCCCAGGTGGTGTCATCTACTTCTGCCGGCTTCGCCACTGAGTGGCCTCCTTCGTCACTAGGGGCTCCTGTCACTTTGACTTGGAGCATCTCACGTCGTAAACTTTACTATACCCCGTGGGGGTATGTCAAACCCGGATATCTTAATTGTGGAAAGTGGACCCATGGACGAAGAAACCAAGAATCTAACCACGAGATTACGCCGCATCGAAGGACAAGTACAGGGCTTGCAGCGAATGCTCGACAATGATCGAGAATGCGAAGAGGTCCTCACCCAGGTGATGGCCGTGCGTAGCAGTCTGGACCAGGTCGGCCTGCTGCTCATGGAGCGGCATATTGAGCGCTGTGTGCTCGGCGGCCTACCGCCGGACGCACCGACGACCAAGGAACTCAGCGACGCGTTGAAGTCCTGGGCCCGTTTCGGCTTGATCCCTGGCGCTCGGGCGGACCTCCCGGCCGCGGTGGCGGACCACCCGGCCGGCGGCTAACACCGCCACCTTTGGCGCTGGTGCCGCGTGGCGCCGGACCGGCCCGTCCCGGACCTCTTGCTTCGGCCCCATCCGAAGCCGATCTCTTCTTGAACCCGCCGGCGCCGGGCTTGGTCGCCCCTCGGCTACCCTGCCGCGGCGCTTGGTCCCGCGTAAAGGGCTTGCCTCGGCCCTGATTCCCCTCATTTGCTGAGTCGCCGGACCTGCCGGACGTTCCTTGGCTTCCGCGGTCGAAAGCTGGCCGTCCGCCGCTGGCCGGTCCCCGCCGTTCGCCAGGTCCCTTGGCGCTCGCATCGCTCCCGCGCCGCAGGTTCCTGCCGTCTCGCGGCCTCTCATCAGACCCGCTCGGCCCAGATTTGCCTCGTATCGGTCCGCCCGCGCGGTTCCCAACTGCACGACCTGAACCTGGGCCCTTGGGCGAGCTTCTTGTCTGCGGCCTGTCGTCCCTTGAATCAGAGCCAGCCCCGGCCGGTCTTTCGCCACCACCACCCGAATACGGTCTTCGCGAGACTGAACCTCGCCCGGCGGAGGGACCTCCGGCCCGAGGACCCGAACGGCCAGCCGGTGGACCGCTCCGGCGAGGGCCCGGCCCGTCATCTCTCGAGTCAGCAGACCCACCGTTTGGCTTTCCCCGATCGCCACCCGAATACGGCTTTCGCGAGGCTGAGCCTTGCCCGGCCGAAGGACCTCCAGTGCGGGGACCCGAACGACCAGCCGGCTGTCCGCCCCGGCGGGGGCCCGGCCGGTCATCTCTCGAATCAGCAGACCCACCGCTTGGCTTTCCCCGATCGCCACCCGCATAAGGCCTTCCCGCACTCGATGGCCTGCTGGACGTTCGCTGAAAATCACGACCCGCCGCATTTCCCCTCGCATCGCCCGACGGCGCCGAGTCTCGATTTGGCGGCCGCGGGCTTCGAGATCCTGCGTTCCCGGCTGGACTTTCGCCACCACGTCGCTGGCGAAAGTCGGAACCGCCATCGCGCCTAGAGGTTGGACCGCGGTCCTCGCCCCCAAACCCACGGCCAGCCGCTGCCGCCGGCTCTTGATCGCGCCGTGGGCGATCGTAACGCTCGCCACCTGGCCTTTCGCCTGCAGAGGCCCCCCGTGAAGGAAGCTCCCTATCGCGCGGCTCCTCGTCCCGTCTTGAGGCTATTCGGCGGCCCTCGGTTGGCATCCGAACCTCGGAAACCCGATTCGGCTTCGGTGAGACTAGGGCCATCACCGTCAGCCTATCCGGCCCTGGATTACGAATTGTGTAATCAATTCCCGGCGGCACCACAAATACGTCCTGCTCCTCCAGGTCGTCATCGTGACTACCGGCTTGCAACTTCCCTTTGCCTTCGACCACGAAATACAAAGCATCGGAGGCGGCGTGCTTCTGGCGTACGTCTTCTTGCTCGGCCTCCAGGCAGATGATCTCGCAGACTAGCCGCGGCCGGTCAAACAAGTTGACCTTGATCGGCTTTTCGCGCAGAAAATGCGACGCGCGCTTAATGTTGGTGATTTCCATAATGTCCTGTCAGCCGTGGCGGCTAGGCGTTACCCCGCGTCGCCAGTCGTTGCCGTCGAAGGCGACCCCAGCGAGGCTCGAATCGTTTCAATCAGGTTACTCTCGCCGGCAGTCTTGGCAACACGCAGCGCGTTCTTAATCGCGACCGAGTCCGACCGGCCGTGGGCAATTACCACGACTCCGTTGACTCCGAGCAGATTCGCTCCCCCGTACTCTTCATACTGCAATCTCTTTAGTGTCCGGCGCAACGCCGGCTTTAACAGGACCGCGGCGCCGATGTACAGCACGCTGCTCTTAATTACGCCCCTCACCTGGTCCAAGATATAGTCCGCAATGCCCTCGCCCACTTTGAGAGCAATATTCCCCGTAAAACCATCGGTCACCACAACATCGGCAACCGCCTTGTGCACATTGACTCCCTCGACGTTGCCGATAAAGTTGAGCTCGGACTCGCGCAGTTTCTCGTGTGCTTCCAGCACCAGCTCGTTTCCCTTGCTGGCCTCCACCCCGTTGCTCAAAAGAGCAACCCTCGGGTTTGACAGCCCGGCGATGTTCTCCACAAAAGCCGAACCCATCTGACCAAACTGCAGCAGATGATTTGGACGGCAGTCTACGTTTGCCCCGATGTCGATCAGGAATACGCGGCCGGCATTGTAAGGCAGCAGCATCCCCAGCCCCGGCCGCTCAATCCCGGAAATCCGCCCCAGGACCAGAAATGCGGAAGCCATTACGGCGCCGCTATTGCCGGCCGAGACCACTGCTTGGGCCTCTCCGTCCCGTACCAATGCAGTTGCGACATTGATCGACGCGTCGCGCCGCTGGCGGACCGCCTGCACCACGCGGTCCTCCTCCATCGTTATCGCCTCGCCGGCATCGACAACGGAAATCGCATCATTCTTCGGGTGCTTGCTAAGCTCAGCTCGGATTGGGCCCTCGGGCCCGACTAACGCGATCTCAACCCCCAACTCCTTGGAGGCAAGGAGCGCACCGCTGACCGGCTCCGCCGGAGCGCTGTCTCCTCCCATCGCGTCCAGAGCAATCTTCACAAACGTCCCTCCGCTCGGGCCACGAAAACTAGGTTATCGCCATCGCCAACAGGTGATAGATCGTAGTCACCGTAGACGTGTGTAAGACGCAGTCCGGCCTGCTGCAATAATAGCGTTAACTCGCCTTGGCTGGAGTAGCGTAGCTCGGTCACAAACACAGACCGCCTCACCTGTCCGTCGGCTTCAATCCGATCGTACAAGTAGGTCCAGCGCTTCACCTGGCGCGCCGGGTCCGCTTCGCCGGATGTCATTTTCATCACCATCTCACCGGTGGCAGGATCTTCACGGGTCCAGTCCAGTTGCAACCGGCTGTCGCCGTCAGAATCGTCCCACGCAACGCTGGACGGCGACCTCACGCTGAAGGCAAAGATTCCGCCCGGATCGAGATGCCGGACGACACACGCCAGGCAGGCTAACTGCTGTTCCGTCGTCAGTAAGTGCTGAAAAGTGTTTGCGGCGACCAAGATCATCCCGAAGCGACGATCCAGATCGAATTCAGTCATGTCCGCTTTGGCCAACTCCAGGCTGCCGCCGCCCGCGATCTCAGCCTCGGCGAGATTTGCGCCGGCCCTCGACAGCATCGACTCTGAGCTGTCGATGCCAACAACCTCAAACCCCCGCTGAGCTAAAGGGATGGCGACGCGGCCGGTGCCGACACCCAGTTCGAGGACCGGACCGTCCACGGCGCTACCTAGGTTCGTGTACAAATCCAGGTCGTCGTCAAAGTCGCCGTACGAGAAATCGTAAAGCTCGGCCAGAGTCGAGTAAGGATCGTCAGTCACGACGTCTTAGCCAACCTCACCGAAATTTACGCTGACGGTCTAGTGGAAACCAACGCCGCCGCCGCTCCCGCGAACGCCCCTGACCCGAAGGGCTCAGCCCCACGGCGAAGTGCGGAGCCCCATTCGCGGTACTTCAACAAAGGCTAATCCGAGTCCTTCAACTGTTGATCCAGTACCACACGCGGCGTAATCGGCAGATCGGCGTAGCGGTGCCCCGTGGCATTGTAAACAGCGGTCTGAACCGCGGCCAATGGCGGTACAATCGGCACCTCTCCCACGCCTCGAACCCCGTACGGATGTCCAGGATTGGCGACTTCCACCAAGATCGTGTCGATCATTGGCACGTCCAGCGAAGTTGGCATCCGATAGTCCAGGAAACTGGGGTTCAGAATACGTCCGTCCTTGCCCAGGTAGTACTCCTCTGACAGCGCCATGCCGATCCCTTGCGCCACGCCACCCTGGATCTGCCCCTCGACGTAACTTGGGTGAATCGCCGTGCCCACGTCCTGGACCGCCGTGTAACGCAGTATTTGAGACTTGCCAGTTTCCGGGTCGATCTCCAGATCGACGATGTGGCCTGCAAACGCCGGCCCTTGCGTATTGCGAGCGCCGTTGGCGCCGGTGTCAATTGTGCCGCCGGTGCGCGGCAGCTGGCCGGCAATCTGTTTGAATGTAAAGCTTCGCGGCTTGCCTTCTTTGTCGTCCGGGCCGTTGATCACGCCATCGTCGCTGTAGGTGACCTCGGACTCGTCACACTCCCAAATCTTCGCGGCACGAGTCAACAGCTTGGCGCGTATATCCATTCCCAGGTCGTAGACAACCCAACCGCCGGCAAAAGCGGTCCGGCTGCCACCCGTGTTGCCGGTGAAGCCAACCGAATCCGTGTCGACAATTTTCGGCTGTACATTTTCAATCGCAATTCCCAATGTCTCCGCGAGCTGCATCGCCAACGCGGCCCGTGTGCCGCCAATATCAACCGAGCCAAGAACCAAACTGACGCTGCCATCGGCAGACACGCTGGCGCTGGAACTCGACTCACCACCGCCATTGCCCCAAAAGCCAAGCGAGATGCCTCGCCCCCGGTTGCGGCCCTGAAGCTCCGAGCGGTAGTGTGCCGAGTCCCGCATCGCCTCCATGACCTCGATGTTGCCAATCCGGCGAAACTTCTGCCCATTGGCGCGTACCGTGTCTTCCTTGGCGGCATTTTTCAAACGCAGATCGATCGGGTCGATGCCAAGTGTCTCGGCCAGCTCATTCAGCAGCGCCTCGCTGCCGTACATGCCGGCCGGGGTGCCGGGCGCTCTGTAGGCGGCGGTTTTCGAGAGGTTGACTAGCACGTCGTAGCCGTCAACCGTGACGTTTGGAATGTCATATGGAGCGAAGACCCCGTTCATCCCCCCGCCGATCGGCGAGCCGGCGTAGGCTCCCGACTCAAACGCCAACATCGCCTCGGCGGCGACGATCGTTCCATCCTTTTTGGCGCCAACCTTGACCCGAGCGTAGGAGGCGGAGGTCGGGCCGGTGGCCTCGAAAACTTCGTTCCGGCTCATCGTAATCTTTACCGGGCGGCCCGCTTTTTTGGCTAGAAGGGCCGCGAGCGGCTCCAAATAAATCCCCAGCTTGCCGCCAAAGCCGCCACCGATTTCCACCGGCATGACTGAAATTTGCGAAAGGGGGATGTCCAAACAATCGGAAACCGAATTGCGCACACCAAACAGGCCCTGGGTGCTGGCCCAAATCGTAAGGTGGCCGTCTTTGTTCCAGAAAGCGGTTGCGTTCTGCGGTTCGATGTAGCCCTGATGGAAACGAGCCGTCTCGTACTCACCCTCAACGATGACTTCAGCTTCGCCAAAGCCCGTTTCCAAATCACCTTTTACAAATCGCCGGTGAGATGCGATATTCGTCGGCTTGTCGGACTGCGCTTCGCCGACAGTCGCGAATTCACGTGTCCGCATGTCTTCGTGGAGCACCGGGGCTGTTTCGAGCATCGCTTCGCGCACGTTGAAGACAGCCGGTAGCTCCTCATACTCGACTTCGATTAACAAGGATGCTTCCTCTGCTGTATGAGGATCGGTGGCACAGACCGCCGCGACGGCATGGCCACGGAAAAGAGCCTTCTTGGAGGCCATGATCCGGTCGACCAACTGTGGCAAGGGCGTGCCCGGTCCTTCCATTATGTCCACTAAGCTGTCGCCGACCGCCGGGAAATCGTCGCGGGTCAGAACCGCCTTTACTCCCGGCAATGCTAGAGCCTTTTCCGTGTTAATCCGCTTGATCAAGGCGTGGGCGTACGGACTCCGCTTTACGGCGCCGTAAAGCGTACCGGTAAGCTGAATGTCCGCACCATACTCGGCCCGGCCCGTGACCTTATCAGTCCCGTCCGGCCGTATTGGCCGGCTGCCGATTACTTTGTATTGACGCTTCTCAGTCGCGACCATAATTTTTGGCCCTTCTTTTTCCTAAATTCCTTGCTCAATTGCGCGTTGAATATAGCATCGACTGCGCTGTCTGTCCGCTTGCCTAAAAACTGGAGCCGGCGGGGGGATTCGAACCCTCGACCTGCCGATTACGAATCGGCTGCTCTACCCCTGAGCTACGCCGGCCTACGCTGCACTGGAGATTCAATTCTAGACACTTGAAGGTCGTTGAAGCCAACAGCACCCGGCCAGTGTAGCCAATCGTGTAGCCAGTTAACTTAGGAGGGCCTCGACCTGCTCGGTGGCACGGCGCCTGGCATCGATTCGGGGCGGTTCGAAAGTTCGAGTCGAATTAATCTGTAAGCGCTGGCTACCATTCTCGCTTTGGATACGGGGTTCACATTTCGGAATAAAAGTTACCGTTCTTTACGACCCGTTAGCAGCCATCGATCTAGACAACTGCTTTCTGGGCGTTCCGACCCCAATATCCGGCCTGCGACGAGTTGTAGCGCCAAGCTGCAAGCTCAGCCGCGATGCTAGAGTGACGTCGATGGCGCCTTCACTGATCGAGCTGGCTGATGACATCGCTGAGCGCGTGCTGTTCGCGGCTGCTCTCCAGACAGACGTGGCCGACATCGTGCCACGAGCACGTTTGGACGTTCTGGCCGAGGCGGGGCTGTACGGTCTGGCAGGACCAGCCAAGTACGGCGGCGCTGGTGGCTGCCTGACGACGACCTTCGTTTGGGTGCAGCACACGACTCCCGTCTTGGAGCTCACCACCTCGAGTAACGCTGACCTGCGCGACGCCTTGCTGGCCGAGATGTGCGCTGGGCGGCTGCGGGCGGGTATCGCCCTCGGCGGGCTGCACCAGGGCAGCGCCGGACTAAAGGCGGAGCCGGTCGAAGGCGGCTGGTTGGTGCGCGGCGAGGCGCCGTACGTCACGGGCTGGGGCCTGATCGATGTACTGCTGATTGCGGCCCTTACGCCGGACGACAAGGCCGTAAGAGCGCTGATCGACGCTGTCGAGGGGCCAAACCTGGCGTCGAAACGGATACGCCTCATTGCGGCGAACGCCAGTAGCACAGTGCTTCTGGAAATCGACGATCTGTTCGTGCCGTCAGAGCGCGTGACGTCCGTGGCGCCGTACACGCCACCGCCGCCCCACGACGGCGGTGGGCGGCCCAACGGCTCTCTGGCGCTCGGTGTGGCGCGACGGTGCCTGCAACTGCTCGGGCCAAGCAAGCTCGACGCTGGGCTGCGCGCTTGCAGACAGCAGCTGGATGACGCTAGTGACGAGACGATGGCGGAAGCAAGGGCCGCAGCCGCAGAGCTGGCCCTTCGGGCGGCAGCCGCGCTGACCGTCAGGAGCGGCAGCCGGTCGATCATGGTCGCGGACCACGCCCAGCGCCTCTACCGCGAGGCCGCTTTCCTCCTAGTCTTCGGCAGCCGGACGGCGATCAAGGCATCGTTGCTGAGGAGGTTGGGCGCCGACTGACGCGAAGCTGAAACGACGACAGAGCCGAGATTCAAAAAGGTGACTTATGGTGAGCCCTCAGGGATTCGAACCCAGGTTCGACGGATTAAGAATCCGACGCTCTTTTGGGCCCACGGCGACTCATTCCACTTTGAGGCCTTTTCGTCTGTAAAGGCCTCCCAGCGCATCACTGCGGCGTCGACATAGTGCGGGTCGAGATCGATGCCAAAGCAAACACAGCCGATTCACTCAGCCGCGATCAAGGTTGAGTCAAATGTCAGAAGGAGCACCTTGTGGATCTGGAATTGAAGGGCCGAACGGCAATCGTGACTGGTGGGAGTCGTGGCATCGGCAAGGCCGCAGCGCTGGCTTTGGCCCAAGAAGGATGCGACTTGGCGATTTGCGCTCGCAGCAAGCGACCCTTGGAGGAGGCTGCCGCCGAGGTCGCCGCGGCGACCGGTAGAAGAGTGCTTCCCATAGTTTGTGACACGCGCGATGGCGAAGCGATCAGCCGTTTTGTCGATCAGGCAGCTGAGGCGCTTGGTGGGGTCCAAATCCTCGTCAACAACGCGGCACTCGTCGGTGGCGCCCCAGGAGGATTTGAAGAAGTCGTAGACTCGGCCGTCCTGCAAGACTTCAACGAGAAGACCCTCGGCTACTTGCGCTCCAGTCAGGCAGCAGCGCGCCATATGAAAGCTGCTGGATGGGGACGTATTGTCAGCGTTGCTGGACTCCCTGGACGCTCCCCAGGCGGAATGATCAGCGCCGGCCTTCGCAATATCGCCGTGGTGAATCTATCCAAATCGATGGCCGATCACCTCGGTGCTTTCGGGGTCACCGTTAATGTGGTCTACCCAGGAATGACGATCACCGAAGAGGACCTGACAGAATACGAAAAACAAGCAGCGCGGGAGGGCAAAACAACTGACCAGATCATCGCTCGTCTAGCAAAGGCAACCCTCACAGGGCACATTCCCACGGCCGCGGAGGTCGCAAAGGTAATCGCCTTTCTCTGCTCACCCGCCGCGGTAACGATTACCGGTGAGGCGATAAACGTGAGCGGAGGGCCCAGCCAAGACGTCCACGTTTAGCAGAAGTATTCTGAGCGAATTAAAATTACCGCCAGGGCAGATATGGCCTCAGCATGCCCCTGCTGAACTTCCTCCCGCTCCGGTAACAGCTTGCTTCCCGGGCTGAATGGGTTGCGGCGATTGAGGAGCTAGCCAGGGCGCAACATCAAGGCCAACAGAGGCCCTCCGGGGGGAGGAGTCAGACTGTGGAGGCTCAGGGGGCCGAAATCGAGCGCCAGAAAGCTCTCGTTGCCGACGTCGTGGGGGTTTTCGAGGCTGCTGGAGAAGCCTGGACTGATGCCACCGCAACCTCAGCCCAATCAAAGGGAGGAGCGTCGCCGCCCTGTACTAGTCGGGCTGCACCACGAATACTCCTGGGAAGACGCTTGATAGATTAATGGGGGGCTAGATTGCCGATTACGAATCGGCTGCTCTATCCCTGAGCTACGCCGGCCTAAGAACCAACAACGCCCTTGCGAGCATACCGAGTATAAGGAAGGCATGGTCTGAGCGCACGTCCTCGGCGAACCTGAGCAACCCAGATGCTAGAGCCGTTATAGTTGTCGGCATGGGTCTCTTAGAATGGCTGCGAACCAAAATGGCCTCGGGCAGATCCAGCGTGCCGAGCGAGCCGGTCGACTACACGCCAATTGGCGTCGTGCGCAATCGGCAGCGCAACGCTGACGCCTCAAACTGGGAAGATACTTCCTCTGACATCGTCTTTCGCGCGGATCTTTCGGAAGCCTTGGACTCGATTGAGGGCTTCTCTCACATCATCGTAATCTTCCACATCGACCGGGTTCCCACCGGGGCGGCAAGAGAGAAAATTGCCGTCAGCGACATCGATCGCGGCGTCTTGGCGACTCGCAGCCAGCTTCGGCCCAACCGCATCGGTGTCGCCGTCGTCCGCCTCGTCAACCGCCGCAAGGAGGTTCTGCGCGTGCACGGACTCGATGCCCTGGATGGTTCGCCGGTATTAGACGTCAAACCCTATCTGCCGCCTTACGATTCGGTTCCCGATGCCGAACTGCCCGCCTGGGCCACGGCGCCAAAGGCAGATTAGACGTACCAAGACCCAACTGACGAGGCCCGGACGCGGACAGCGGAGCTTCAGCGCGCTTTGCTGGAAGCACACGACGTCAACGTCTGGCATTGGCGGGCGGAAACCCCGGCGCTTGAGGTCTGTCTGGGCGCGATCCTCGTCCAACACACGGCCTGGACTAACGTCGAAAAAGCACTGATCAACCTGAAACACCTTGACCAGCTGTCCGTGGCGGCACTGACAGAAATGCCGGAGGCCGCGCTGGCGCTTTTGGTCAGACCGGCCGGCATGCCACTGACAAAAGCCAGGCGCCTAAGGGCCTTCGCCAACCTCGCCATCGAAGCCGGCAGTCTACAAGATCTGCTTAACCAACCTGAACCTCAGCTTCGCCCCCGCCTGCTGGCCACGCCCGGCATCGGCCCGGAAACCGCCGACGTTATCTTGCTGTACGCCGCCAAAGCACCCGTCGTCGTCCACGACGCCTATACGGCCCGTCTCTTCCGGCGCCTCGGCCTCGGCCCCAAACAAAACAGCTACAACGCCTGGCGCGATTGGCTAAACCAGGCTTTAGCGCCCGACCTTGCTCTCCGGCAGGCAAGCCACGCCGCGATCGTCCTCCACTGCAAGGATCTTTGCCGTGTACGGCCAAAATGCGGCCAGTGCCCGCTCTTGGAACGCTGCCCGTTCGGCCAAGCCCAGATTTCTGCCGAAAGCCTACTTCCCAACGACACGTAGAGGCGGAGACCCGACGAGGCGCAGCAGCGGGGACCCGAGGACCGAAGTGCGGAGGCTCCGCTAGAATGACTCCAGACATCGGCTGCCCAATTTATTAGGAGGCTGCTCTTCTGGATATCGCTCTCATCGGTCTGGCTTTTTCCGGCAAGACCACACTGCTTCAAACTCTAGCCTCTGGTCACCTGCCAAGCCACGGCTCCATCAATGACCCGGCCGTCGCGGTGGTCAAGGTCCCGGACGAGCGGTTAGACGAGATGGCCGCCCTCGTAGAGGCGAAAAAAACGACCTATCTGGAACAACGCATCCTCGATTTCCCGTCATTCGGCGTCGGCAAAAAAGGCCCGCCGGCTCAGCTGCTAGGCTCCCTCTCGACCGTCGACCTGATGGTCCATGTCGTACGCAGATTCGAAAATGACAACGTCCTCCATCCGCTTGAAACCATCGACCCCCTCCGGGACATCGCCGCTCTCGACTTCGAGCTCATGATCGCCGACTTGGGCGTCATCGAACGCCGCGTAGAGCGGATCAAAGTCGAATCGCGCTCGGTTGCGGCAAGCGCCCGCGGCGCACAGGAACGTGAGCTCGCCACCCTTACTCGGCTCAAAGAGGGGCTGGAGAACGAGAAGCCGGTACGCGCCCTCGGCCTAACCCCGGATGAGAAACTGCAACTCGGCGGCTTCAACTTCTTCACCGCCAAGCCAATACTAATTGTTCTCAACATCAGCGAAACCGACGCCGGCAATAGCGAGGCGATCGCAACCGAGGTTCGCGCCGGTTACAGCGGCCCGGGGACTAGCATTATCGCTATCGCCGCCAAGGGCGAAGCCGACCTCGCCGAGCTCACGGCTGCGGAGGCCCAGGATTTTCGAATTGAGTTGGGCCTGCCAGCCACAACGGCAGCTGAAAGCGTCCTCCAGGAAGCAGTGTCGTTATTGGGACTCATTACCTTTTATACCGTCGGTCCTCAGGACACCCATGCCTGGTCGATTCCCGCCGGCACCCACGCACTCAAGGCGGCCGGGCGCATCCATTCCGATATCGAGCGCGGCTTTATTCGCGCTGAGGTTTTGGACTGGCAGGACCTGCTGACGGCTGGCTCCCACGCGGAGGCGAAAAAACGCGGCGTCTTGCGTCTTGAGGGCAAAACCTACGATATGCGCGACGGCGACGTGATCAACGTTCTGTTCAACGTCTGAGCGCCGGCAACTCTTTTTCTTAGCCGCGTAGCCGAATTTATTGCTAACCCGCCACCAGCGTGGCATCCTCGGAAGCGTGACTGAAATCTCCCGCGAAATAACCAACGAGAGCTTGCGAGCCGCCCGCAGCGGCGATCCGGTGGTGGTAGCCACCATTGTCGTCGCCCCATCCACCTCTACCGAAGCCAAAGGGGAGAAATTTCTGGTCCGCCCCGACAGTTCTCGGCTCGGGACCTTGGCCAACCCAGCCCTTGAGGATGCCATCGCCGCCGACTGCCTCGCCGTACTCGGCGAGTTCCCCCGCAGCATCGTCCAGGCGCTCTACTATCGGACCGAAGGTGACCGGATCAATCGCCTCGAAGCCAAAGATGGCGCCGACGCCTACGAGGTCATGGTCGAGATTATCGAGGCGCCGGTCACACTCCTGATCGTCGGCGGCGGCCACATCGGCCTTTCGCTCGCAACCATCGGCGCCCACGTCGGCTTCTCCGTCGCCGTCCTCGATGACCGCGAGCTTTACGCCAATGCCGAACGCTTCCCGATGGCGGACCGCGTCATGTGCGGCGACTTTGTTGAGCATTTGCGCGACTTTCCGATCGGCCCGAACACCTTCGCCGTTCTCGTCAGCCGTGGCCACAAACAGGATGAAATTGCGCTACGGTCCATCGTCACCAGCGACGCCCGCTACGTCGGCATGATTGGCAGCAAACGTCGTGTCGCTACCGTGTTGCGCCACCTGGCCGAGGAAGGCTTTCCTTTGGACGCTCTCGAACGCGTCTTCACGCCGGTCGGCTTCGACATCGGCGCCGAAACGCCGGAAGAGATCGCCGTGTCGATCATCGCCGAGTTGATTGCGGTTCGGCGCGGCGGCAGTGGCAAGCCAATGCGTGAAGGCCGATCCGCGATAACTGGGAGCCCTTAACTGGCTTAGAATCACTCAGTCATGCCCGGCCAATCAGCCAACCTAAGGCTCGCCGGGGTTGCGCTAAGATAGAAGCCACAGGCCAAACATCGAGAGGTACCCCGTGACTACCACCGAGCCCATTGAGGAATCCAAGCCCCCAACGCCCGTGGCCTCAGAAATGCCGGCACCACCACGCACCGCCAAAGTCGCCGTTGTTTACACGAGCGCTCCGACCGTGGTCGATGACATCGGCCGAGCGATGCGCATGGCAGACTTCCCTTCGTCGCTGCATAAAAGCGCACCCACGGCACTCAAAGTCAACGTTTCCTGGCAGCACTGGTACCCGGGCTGTTCCTCTACGCCGTGGCAAATAGAGGGTGTCGTCCGTGCTCTGCGCGAGGAAGGCTTCGCTGATATCGTCGCCGCCCACAACGGCACCGTCGTTGTCGACTCTCATGACGGCGAGGTACGCAACAAGCACAAGGCTGTCCAGGACAAATTCGGCATCGAAAGCACCCACCTCACCGACAAGGGCGTCCCTTGGGTACGCTACGCGCCCAAGACCGAGATGATGGTTCTCGACCAGATCTTCCCCGACGGTATCGAAATCCCGGAGGCACTGATCGGCCGCAACGTCGTCCATCTGCCAACCTTGAAGACCCACGTTTTTACAACCATGACCGGCGCCATGAAGAACGCCTTTGGCGGCCTTTTGCACTACCGCCGCCACTGGACCCACTCGCAGATCCACAAGACGCTCGTCGATCTTTTGGCGATTCAGAAGGAGATTCACCCCGGCATCTTCGCCGTGACCGATGGCACCTTCGCCGGCGACGGCCCCGGACCACGGGCGATGCGCCCCCACGTCAAAAATCTCATCCTCGCATCCGACGACATGGTGGCCATAGACGCCGTTTCAGCCAAAATCATGGGCTTCGACCCGATGTCGCTGGAGTTCATCCGCCTGGGCCACGAACGTGGCCTCGGTGTTGGCGACCCACGCGAAATCGAAGTTGTCGGCCTTGATGTCTCAAACGTCAACTTTGGTTTCAGCAAGGATGAAGACACCTTCGCCAGTTGGGGCCAAAAGCTGATCTACTGGGGCCCGCTGCACTTTATGGAGAAGCCGTTGCTGCGCTCGCCAATTGTGCCCTGGTCATATGCCGCGTCTAACATCTATTACAACCTGTTTTGGTACCCGCTAATCGGTCGCGGCCGCGTCAAGACCGCCCGCGCGACCGAGTGGGGCAAGCTCTTCTCAACCTATTAACCAGGCGGCGCACCGAGTCACCTTCCAGGCCTTTCGCAACAAGATCTGTTCCAAGATTGGCTCGGCGTAGGCTCCCTGAGCCCGAATTACCCTGCGATACAATCAGCCTGTGAGTCTCGAAAAGCTGCGCGGGCGGCTCCTCATCTCCCTCGTCATCGGCGCCGCCGTGTTTCTCGGCCTAACGGCCTACGCCGATTTCAGCGACGTTGTCGAAAGTCTGGGAGACTTCCAGTGGCAATACTTGCCGCTGGTGCTTCTGCTCTCCTTTGCCAACTACATTCTTCGGTACCTGAAGTGGCAGTACTACCTGAAGACCATCGGTGTTCGCGATCTCTCAGCGCGCGACAGCGCCCTGACCTACTTTTCCGGCCTCGGTATGGTGGTGACACCTGGCAAAGTCGGTGAATGGCTGAAATGTTTCCTCTTGAGAGAGGTAAGCGGGACCCCATTTAGCCGTTCAGCGCCAATTATCATTGCCGAGCGCCTCACTGACAGCCTCGGCCTGGTAATCCTCGGCGCCGCCGGTCTCCTGATTTTCGGCGACCTCTGGCCAGCCTTCATTTTTGTGCTGGCCGGAGGCGCCGTTCTCGTTGTCGTAGCGCGCCATCGTCCTTTCGCCTTCTGGCTCTTAGCCCGCCTGGAACGCCTACCCCTGGTCTCAAAATTCGCCCACCACGCGGAGGATTTTTACGCCAGCAGCTACGCCCTGCTCTCACCCGCCTCGCTGGGCTCAATGACGCTGCTCAGTGTCGTGTCCTGGGGTTTTGAAGTTCTCGGCTTCTACTGCGTCCTGCTTGGGCTCGGTCTAGACGGCAGCTGGGATCTGCTGCTCAAAGCCTCCTTTATCATGCCGGCCGCAACTCTGGCCAGTGCCTTACTGCTAACCCCAGGTGGCTTGGGTGTCGCCGAGGGCAGCATCACCGGCCTCTCCCAGGTTTTGCTTGATTTGCCGAGGAGTCAGGCCGCGGTCAGCGCCCTGATCATCCGTTTTGGCACCCTCTGGTTTGGCGTCGTCGTCGGACTGCTCGCTCTCTTCCTCTTTATGAGACTTCCAGTCATGCGCGATTCAGCAGCCAACCGCCTCTCCTCAAATAATGAAAAACCGGCCCCGCCATGAGCCTGAACGCCAAATCGATCCTGCCAGCGGACCTCGCTTCCCGCGCCGCCGCGCTCTCCCTAGCGGCAAACTTCGGTCTCATGATCATCAAGATCACCGTTGGCCTGATTACGGGCAGCATCGCCGTGCTCTCGGACGGGATCGACAGTGCCCAAGACATGCTCGCCGCCGGCATCGTCTTGGCCAGCGTACGCATCGGCCGGCGACCAGCGGATCCGGAGCACACCTTCGGCCATGGACGTGCGGAGACAATTGCCGCCGCGATCCAAGCTCTAATGATCGGTGTTGGCGCCACCTACATCGCCTTTAGCGCCGTTAGTCGCCTTACAAATCCTCCAGATCAGATCGGCACGGACCTCGGTCTCGCCACCATGCTGCTGGCCGCCTTGGTCAATCTCATTGTTGTGCGTTACGTCGCCAACGCCGCTCGCATCACCCGCTCGCCGGCTATCGCCTCCGATGCCCGTCATCTTTGGACCAACGTCGTTCAAGCGGTCGCGGTTCTCACCGGTTTGGGCCTCGTTGCACTAACCGGAGAAGTGGCTTTCGACGCCATCCTGGCATTGTCGCTCGCGCTATATCTGTTCTGGACCTCCGGCAGAATCCTGGCCTCCGCGGCCAACGACATTCTCGATGCCAGTCTGTCTGCCGAAGAGGTTCGCTTTGTAGAGGCGGCAATTCTGTCCCAGGGCGATGCCATCTCCGGATTCCACCAGCTTCGTACCCGCCGCTCAGGCCAAATTCCGCACATCGACTTTCATCTTCTTTTCCCATCCTCGGCCACGATCACCACTGCTCATTCGATTACCGAAAGCATCGAAGCCCAGATCAGAGCTCGCTGGCCGGACGCCGAAATCCTCATCCACGAAGAACCCGCTGTCGGATCATTCCGTTCGCCGGACGGCTCAGAAAGCGGGCACGGCTGAGAACTGAGCCGTGCCGTTCAGGCTGTAGGCTATAATCGAAGCAACAATCGCGACATTAACCCACCCATATGAAACGACGATATAAGCGCATAGTCGCCAAGTTCGGCACGAACTTGCTTACGGGCGAGAGCGATAACCTCGACTTGGAACAAATGAGGGCCCTGGTCAACCAGGTCGCAGTGCTGCGCCGTGACAATGTCGAGGTAGTTGTCGTCACATCTGGCGCAGTCGCCGCAGGGCGAGCACGCCTGGGGTCAGCGGCCAACCGCAAGGATGTTAGCTTCCGGCAGGTCTTGGCGGCAATTGGCCAAGGCCAGCTCATGCAGGCGTACGACCGGCTATTCGAAGAAGAAAATATTATTGCCGCCCAAACCCTGCTCACCCGGCGCGATCTCTCGGACCGCCTGAGTTACCTAAACGCTCGCAATACGCTGCTCTCGCTGCTAAAGCACAAGGTAGTGCCAATCGTAAACGAGAACGACGCTGTGGCGGTTGAGGAGTTGGCAGAAAGCCGCATCGGCGAAAACGATACCCTGGCCGCGCTCACCGCCAACCTCGTGGACGCCGACCTGCTAGTTATGCTCATGACCCGCGAGGGGCTCTTCACCGCCGACCCCCAGACCGATCCCTCGGCAACCCTCGTTCGCCAGGTTGAGCGCATTGACTCCACCATTGAATCCTATGCTGGCGGCAGTGATGTCCACGGCACTGGCGGCATGATCACAAAACTCAACGCCGCTCGGCTTGCCACGGCTGGTGGCGCCGATGTCGTGGTTGCCAGCGGACGCGAGCCAAGAATCCTCCAGCGCCTGGCTCAAGGAGAAGAAGTCGGTACCGCCTTCCCCTCGTCAGCCGATCGAATCGAGAGCCGAAAGCGCTGGATCCTTTCCGGTCTGACAATCAGAGGCACCATCGTCATCGATAGTGGAGCCGCCCACGCGCTTGTCGATCGCAAGAGCAGCCTCTTACCTGCCGGCGTCAAGCAAGTCTGCGGCCCGTTTGAACGCGGCGATACCATCGCAATCGGTACCCAAGAGGATCAACGCATTGCCTGTGGCATCACCAACTATGGCGCCGAGGAACTGGAAGCGATAAGAGGTTCAAAATCAGCCCAAATTATCGAGATCCTGGGCCACGACTATGGAGCCGAGGCCGTTCATCGCGATAACCTTGTAATGGTCTGATCGGAGCTGGAAGCGATGCAAGCAGCCAAAACAGTACTTTCACAGGCACAGGCTGCCAAGGCAGCCTCCCGCAAGCTCGCCGGCCTTTCAACCGAGGTCAAGAACCGAGCCCTGGAGGCTATCGCCCAAGCTCTCATCTCTCGTCAGGACGAAATTTTGACCGCCAACCAAATCGATCTCGAACTCGCCCGCGAGGGCGGCCTTGACGATGCGCCGCTCAACCGTCTGAAGCTTTCCCCCGACAAGATTGCCGCTATCGCCGCCAACCTGCGCACCGTCGCCGGCTTGCCTGACCCTATCGGCGAGGTTATCGATGGCTCGCGGCTGGCAAACGGCCTCCAGGTAAGCCGCCGCAGGGTTCCGCTCGGCGTCTTGGCGGCGATTTTTGAAAGTCGGCCCAACGTAACAATCGATATTGCCGGCTTGAGCCTAAAATCCGGCAACGCCTGCGTCCTGCGCGGCGGCAGCGAGTCTATACGCTCCAACACAATCCTCGCTCGCATCGCCAACGAGGCCGAGACCAACGCCGGCGTACCCGAAGGTGCCCTGCAGTTCATCGAAGACACCGACCGCGCCTTAGTCTCTGAAATACTGACCCTACGCGACCAGATAGACCTGGTAGTGCCGCGTGGCGGCGCCGAACTAATCCACTTCGTCGCCGAAAACGCGCGTATGCCCGTCCTTACCGGCGGAGTTGGCGTTTGTCACACTTTCATCGATCAGACCGCCAATCTCGATAAGGCCGTCGAGATCGCCGTAAACGCCAAAACCCGAGATTGGTCGATTTGCAACGCCATGGACACACTGTTGGTCCACAAAAGCGTTGCCGGCAGCTTGTTGCCGCGCATCGCGTCCGGCTGGACCGAAAAAGGCGTCGAGCTACGCTGCGATGCCAGAGCTCTATCTCTGCTCGCGGCCGATGGCAGCGGAGCCAACCTCGTCCCAGCCCAGCCGGACGACTTCGGTAGGGAGTTTCTCGCCCCAATTGCAGCCGTGCGCGTCGTTGACTCTCTCGATGACGCCCTCGACCACATCGCCGAATACGGCACCGGCCACTCCGACGCCATCGTCACCGAGGATGAATCATCCGCCCGCCGGTTCACCGATGAAGTCGATACTGCTGTAGCCTACGTTAACGCCTCCACCCAGTTCACGGACGGAGCCCAATTCGGCCTCGGCGCTGAGATCATAGACTCAACCCAAAAGACTATCTCCCGCGGCCCAACCGGCCTCCGCGAAATCACAACCTACAAATGGATTGTGATCGGAGACGGCCAAACGCGCCCCTAGTAGCCAGCATCGGTAACCCAAGGTCAGCCAGAGAGGAAACAATGGCCACTTACAACTTCGAACGAGAGGCGCGAACACCCCAATCAGAAGCATTCATCATCGAAGCCGAGGGCGACGAACTTGGACGCGTTGACCTGCACTATGCCGGTACTACTGCTTACGCCACCCTCTGCGTGCCAAACGACTTTGGTGAAGATTCCGTCGAAGAACTGATCGGCGAAATCGACGAGCGCCTCGTCATGAGTTGGGAGCCCCTGCGTGATGACTTCATCGTCACGGTTTGGGCCGGTCACGAAATCGGTGTCTTTTCTGAATCTGGCGACGACGATGATGACGACGACGACGACCTTGATACCGCCAACGGCGACCGCTGATCTCAGTGTCGCTCGAACACGTCCGGCGTAGAGCGCCTCTGAACCCTGGCTTCGGGGTCAGAGGTCATCGTAGCCGGGGGCCTGGGCTCTCACCAATCGACAACCCGGCGGTTGAGGTCAGCACTCAAAATCGGACCGTCGCTGTCGTTTAGCACCATCGATAGGAAGCCCAGCCGGCTCTCGAGATAGCTGACCGCGGAGTCGCGGTCGAAGACATCATCACTTGCGGCTGCCTCAGCGATCAGCGCCTCAGCCAGGCGGCTCAGATTCAAGTTGGCAGCAATGCGTGCCGTCTCCAACGAAGCGACGCGCAAACCATCGTCGTCCAAGAGACGGGCGAGCTGCGCTAGCGCCTCAGCGTGCTCTGCCATTCAGGGGTTCGGGAAAAGCTAGGCTCGGGGGCTGGGACCGCGTACCTTGTTGTAACAAGAACTGCAGTAGACAGGCCGGTCACCGCGGGGAACAAATGGAACTTCCGTCATGATCCCGCACTCGGCGCAGGCGGCCGGGTGCATCTGCTTCGGCGTCTTGCCGCCAAAGCTGGCAAAGGCACCATATTGCACATACCCTTCCTCGGGCTCTGCAGCTCGCGCCGTTCGCCGTGACGTGCGGCAACGTGGGCAGCGAGCCGGCTCATTCTGCAGCCCCTTGGCTGCATAAAATTCCTGTTCACCGCCGGTGAAAATAAAACCTGTGCCGCAATCCTTGCATGCTATTTCTTTGTCAACGTAGGCCAAATCTGGTCTAACCTCCTTCGTTCCACGAAAAATCCTTCAGCCGGCTGTGAATCAAGCGATTTCAGAGGCAGCTTCCCCTTAGGGAAGTGCTTTTAAGCGCCTCTCAAATGAATTTCGGCAAGAGTGAACGTCTAGAATAGTGGTGCTATGCCCGAAGTACCGGACCTGGAAGCGATCCGCAAATTCTTCAACAAAAACATCGTCGGCACAACTATGCAGGAGGTGGAACTCAACATACCAATTGTTGTCAGGATACCACGAGAAGACTTTGTTTGCCTCCTCACTGACAACACCTTTAGCGAAGTTCAGCGCCACGGAAAATTTCTTCTCTTCACCCTCGCCAGCGGTCACATCCTCGTTGTTAACCCTATGCTCACCGGCCGTTTCTCTTACGTTGAACAGCCTGCTCGCAAACAAGCCCGCACCTGTTTCGTCCTTAAGCTCGCCAATGGTCACGAACTGCGCTACGCCGACCAACGCGTGATGGGGAGAATCTACGTCGTCGAAGCCGGCCAGCTCAGCACTGTGCCGCAGTTCGCTGAGATCGGTCCGGACATCCTGTCGCCGGAGCTCACCGAATCAGTCTTTCGAGAGCGAATTCGTCGCTATACGGGACAAATCAAGAGCATTCTCGTCAATCACAAGTTCGTCGGCGGTATAGGCAACGCCTACTCGGACGAGATCCTCTGGGAAGCCGGAATTCATCCCTATCGCAAGCGTACCCAGCTAAGCGATCAAGAAATCGGCAAACTCTACCTTGCCTCCGGCACAGTTTTACGCTGGGCCGAAGAAATCGTCGCCGCCAAGATGACCGAAAATCTTGACTATGCAGAATGGCGGGACCATCTCAAAGTTCACCGTCGTGGCGGACTCGACTGTCAGAGATGTGGCGCAAAGATCAGCGAGATTACCGCTGGTAATCGGATTACCAGCTTCTGCCGTCATTGCCAGCCCTAAAATGTCTCGATTGCCGTCTTGAATTCGTCCGGCAAAATCACTTGCAGGAACGGAATAAAGTCCAGGAACACGGTCGCCAGTGCGGAGTTCTTCACATCGTCCGCCATCCCCACTGAGGGGAAAGTAATAGCGGCAATCAGCACGATTTCGACAAAAATAAATCCCTTTACAAACCCAATTCCGGCGCCACCAAGCGAGTCCATGAGACCGAGCATAAGCAGCGAAGCAGCCTGCTTGAGAAAAATCGCTATCAGTTGGCTGACCAGCACCATTCCGCCAAAAATCACCGCAAAGGCAATGATTTCCGCCGTCTGCTGGTCATCCACGGCCACCTTGACGTCCTCGGCTAGCTCCATATAGAACAGCCCGGCCAAAGCAACCGCGAAGATAGCCCCAATTATGGTAACTAATTCCCTGATTAGGCCAGCATGGAAGGCGGCATAGGTAAACCAGGCCAGACTGACGAAAATGGCAGCGTCAATCCAATTCAATTAGGCTCGACCTCTCGATCTGTACGCATCTTCTTGTCTTATCGACACAAAAACACGTCAGGTGCACACGAGCACCGATTCGCGGTCTCCTGCTTCCTTGCACCCGCTTGCAGGCCCATCCTCGCCCAATTTGGCTGAGTTTAGCACATGACCAACATCCGGGGCTCCAATATGTGCGGTTGTATAATTCCTTCATCAAGGCTGGTTCTTCCTCAATCAGAGTTACAGCCTTGGGATGATCCCACGGAGGTAGTCCCACGGAGGTTATCAAAGTAGACGAGAAACTAAGGGCACTCCTTCAATCGGTAGCTGATGGCTCTCTCGAAGTGGACTCGGCCTTGGCAGGCCTTCGGCATCTGCCCTACGAGGATCTGGGATTTGCCAAAGTGGACCACCACCGGGGCCTACGCGATGTCCTGCCAGAGGTGGTCATGGGAGAGGGCAAAACACCCGGCCAGATCGCGGCCATTGGTGCCAACATCGCCGAGAAATCTGGTGGACTCCTCGTCACCCGCATCGGCCGAGAGGCCTTTGAGGTCTTACAGGCAGCCGTACCTGATGCCGAATATCACGAACTGGCGCGCGTCGCCATCGTCGAGCCTGCCCGTCGCTCTCTGCTCGATGGCCTGGCCGTGGTCTGCGCTGGTACGGCCGATTTGCCCGTCGCCGAAGAAGCAGCAATAACAGCCAAAATGGTTGGCAGCGACCCCGTTTTAATTAGCGACGTCGGCGTCGCTGGTATCCACCGCCTTTTTGATCACTTACCGCAAATTTCGCAGGCCAACGTCCTCGTAGTCGTAGCCGGAATGGAGGGCGCCCTGCCCAGTGTCGTGGCCGGCCTTGTTTCGGTTCCCGTAATCGCGGTCCCAACCTCCGTGGGCTACGGTGCCAGCTTTGGCGGCTTGGCTCCGTTGCTGGCGATGCTAAATAGCTGCGCGGCCGGTGTCTCCGTCGTCAACATCGACAACGGCTTCGGTGCCGGCTACATGGCCGCCATGATCAACTCCCTCGCTCATCGCCTCCCCCCGGACTAGGACACGAGGCTCATTTGACCCAGATCGCCTACTTTGACTGCTTTTCCGGCGCTAGCGGTGACATGATCCTCGGTTCCCTGCTGGACGCTGGGCTCTCTTTTGACCAGCTTAGCCAGGAAATTGAGCGTCTGGCTCTCCCCGACGGCACGTTTTCACTGGCCGCCGACAGAGTGCAACGCGCTGGCCTCGCCGCTACCAAACTCCAGGTCAACGTAAACGAGGCCCCACGCCACCGATCGCTGGATGAAGTGCTTCAAATCGTCAAGGCTTCCCTGCTGCCGGCCGAAGACCGCGAACGTATCTCCAACATTTTCCTAGCACTTGGCGAGGCTGAGGCTAAAGTCCACGGCACGACAATCGACGAGGTTGAGCTGCACGAGGTCGGCTCAGTCGATGCACTCGTTGACGTCACCGGAGCCGTCGCCGGACTTAGATTGCTCGGCGTTAGTGAAGTCTACGTATCTCCGTTGCCATTGGGACACGGCCAGGTCAAGGCGAGGCATGGAATCCTCCCTGTTCCTGCTCCAGCCACGCTGAATCTCATAGCCGCCGCCGCCGCACCGATAGACGAGGGCGAGGGCCCACGCGGGGAGTTGGTTACGCCAACCGGCGCCGCAATTCTGACAACCATTGGCCGGTTCCAACGCCCCGCGATGAACCTCAAAGCCGTCGGCTGCGGCGCTGGCGGCCGCGACCCAGAGGACCGTCCCAACGTGCTGCGCGTCTGGCTTGGTGAAGCAGAAACAAGCCTCCGGCGCATGCGAGTGCTGGAGACCAACATTGACGATATGAGCCCTGAAATGCTCGGCTACGTCCAAGAACGCCTTTTCGCCGCTGGCGCCGCCGATGTCTGGTTCACGGCGATTCAAATGAAAAAGAACCGGCCAGCCGTCATGCTCTCGATTATTGCCACTCAAGCCCTTGAAGCAGTCTTGGCCGATATCCTCCTGCGCGAAACCTCAACCCTTGGCGTCCGCGTTCGAGAAGTTGGGCGCTACGAGGCAGAACGCGAATCACTCACCTTTCAATCCACCCTGGGCTCAGTAGCCGTGAAGCTCAAGCGCCTCCCTGGCGAGGCGCCCCGAATCGCCCCAGAGTACGACGACTGTAGAAGAATCGCCCAAGAGCACTCCCTGCCTTTGCCCGAGGTCTACCGCCTGGTCACGGCCGAAGCGCAGGAGCATTTGGTAAACCACGCCTGAATTCTTGCGCGCTTTCGGTTGACCCGGTGCTCAGGCCCACCTACGATCAAAGAGATACTTGATGAATAGAACTCAACCCACCAAAACCGTTGAAGACTACCTCCAAGTCATCTACTCAATGCATCGTGAGGGTGAGGAAGTGCTTGCGGCCCGGGTCAGAGAGCGCAAAGGTGTCTCTGCCCCAACCAACTGGGCAACCTTGAAGCGGATGGAACGCGACGGCCTTGTCCGTCTTGAAAAAGGTCACAATGTTGAGCTCAGCTCCGCCGGGCTTGAGCTCGCTGAGTCGATCATGCGTCGCCATATGCTCGCGGAGCGCTTGCTAACCGACATTCTCCATCTCGATTGGGCCGACGTGCATGATGAAGCACATCACCTTGAGCACGCGATTTCGCCCCTGATCGAGCACCAAATCCTGCTGTTGCTGGACAACCCGACCACTTGCCCGCACGGCAACCCGATCCCGGGCGCCGAACCCCAGCTGGTCACGCCGGTCCAGCCACTGCGCTCCGTAAAAGACGGCGAGACGGTCACTATCAACAACATCTCTGAGCATGCCGAGGAAGATGCCGCCCTCATGCACTACCTTGAGCGTAGCGGACTGGTCCCGGGTGCCAGACTGCATATCGATGAGGTGGCTACGGCCAACGCCACGATTACCCTTTCACTTCTTGATGATGGCGGACGTCAAGTCGCGGTTGGCCTGCAAACCGCCGGGCTTGTCCTTGTTTTCCCTGATCAGACGTAGCCAGGAGGTATTCAAGTGGTAACCAGCATGGCTAACACAGTCTTCCAAACGCCGATAGGACCAGTCTATCTTTCGGCCACGGACCAAGGGCTGCGAAACGCCGATTTCGCTTCCGGCAGCGTACGTACCTTGAAAGCACCTGGTTCGATCGGCGAGGACACCTCTACGGCCTCGGAAGCCGAGGCGATTCTTGCCGAAAGCGTCCTCCAAATCAACCAGTACTTCGATGGATCGCGCCGGTCTTTCGATTTGCCACTCGACATCGAAGGGACCGCTTTCCAGCGCCAAATCTGGCAATCAATCGCTGAAATTCCCTTTGGCGAAACCGCTAGCTATGCCCAAATCGCCAACGCTGCCGGCGCCTGCAACGCCTACCGTGCCGCCGGAACCGCCTGCGGCGCCAACCGTCTCGTCATCGTCATACCCTGCCATCGAGTCGTCGGTGCCGCCAAAACTCTTGGCGGATTTGGCGGAGGCCTCCCAACCAAAGTCTGGCTTCTGGAGCACGAAGGCTCCCTGCACAGCCTCAGAGAGACACGGGTCCAGCCTTCGCGTAGGCCAAATGTGATCGCTAGCTAAATCAGTGCTATCCGGTCAGTTTAGCTGGGCACTAGTCCGTGACCGCATCTAGGTGCCGCTTCGAAATCGAACATTTTCCCGAGAAAACTTTAAGCCTTAAAGGCTAGGCCCAAGTCTTTCAAACTGGCGTGGCTCCCCCCACCCCCAATGATGACGTGGTCCAACACCTCAATGTTGAGCAGCTCACCAGCGTCGATCGCCGTCTTGGTCATGGCAATGTCATCTGGAGACGGTGACGTGTCCCCCGACGGGTGGTTGTGAACCAGGATGATCGATGGAGCGTTCTGCCGAATCGCCTCCCTAAACAGCTCGGCCATGCGCACAACAGATGAGCTAACGTTACCCTTGTACACTTCGCTAACCGCCAGAACTTGGTTCCTCGTGTTCAGCAAAACGACTCTAAGGTGCTCCTGCTCCAGCAGCGCCATCTCGCCGCCAAGCAGCAAACCGACATCCGCCGGTGATCGGACAAATGGCCGCTCCTCCGGCCGAAGCCCGTTCAGACGAACCGCCAACTGAAAGGTGGCCAGTAACTCCGACGCCTTGGCTGGTCCAATTCCCTTTTCGCGCACCAACTCGGCAAACGAAAGCCTCGCCAATCCCGCCAACCCGCCGTGGCGCGCCAGAAGTGAGGTGGCAAGATTCAGCACGCTTTGGTCAGCAAATCCTGTCCGCAGCACAATCGCCAGGAGTTCGGCGGTTGAAAGCCCGTCTGCGCCACGTTCACGCAACCGCTCCCGGGGCCTTTCGGTCGCAGGCAGTTCGCGAATGCGGGTGTTGTACTGGTTACTTTTCGGCTGTTCCAAGATCTGCCGGCAGGAATCGCTTCTCTGTCTCGTCGTACCGCTCAATTTCCTCAACCGTCAGGGAACGAGGCAAACAGCGGATTCGGACAAGGTCTGTCTCAAGCAAGGAAGCATAGGCGAGCGGCGGGATCGTGAAAATCTTACGTTCGACGTTGATGTAGAAGGTCGGCATGAAAAAGAACAGCAGATTGCTCTTATGCCACTTTCGCTGCACCTCGCCCTCAATCGTCACCGGCAAGGCTGAAATATCCAAGACGTATTGCCGCAACAGGACACCAGTAAGCAATCCTGGGCCGCCAAGAACCACCAGCATGATCATGTACCCGGTATCGCCATCGAGGATATTTATCACCGCAAAGACTGCAAATCCCGCGCTCACAGCGGTTACGATGCCGTAGACAAGCGCCATACGCACCACAAAGCCACGCTTCGTTTTCACAGTCTCGCCGAAACCAAATTCAGAACTCATTGCGGAATCAGCAGGTCCTCCCCAATGCTGATATCGTCCGGACTGCTTAATCCGTTACGCAATACCACCTGATCTACGCATTCGGTCACCGTCATTGAGGCTGGTTTTAGCTGTTCACAGAGCGCCGAAAGGGAGTCTCCGGAAACCACCGTATAAATTGTATTATTCGCTGGCCCGCCGGCATCAGCCGGCGTGGAGGTCTCCACCGGCTCGCCTGGTCCAGCCGTTGTCGGCTCGACTACGCCAGACGGGCCGGGAGTCCCGGGCTCCGGCGTAACGTTGGCAGCTTCCGCACTCGTCGGCGTCACGATTAGAGGTCGAAATGCTCCCTCGCCTTCGCCGTCACCGGGCTGGATCAACAGCCAAACCGCGAGCGCCGTTCCCACCAGCAGAGCCAGCAGCGAACCACGATATAGAGTGAACGACGGCACCCCACTGGCCGGCTGGAGGCAAGCGTCACAAAGTTCTTCGCCGTGCTGGTTACAGTAAGGCCGGCCGCAGCGCGGGCACTGCTGCTCCGGCTCTTGATCACAGGCAAAGCAGGTCACGGACTCAAGCATTCTTCAAATAAGCTTAGGCCAGGCGGGCTACCAAAATCCAGTCACCCACCAACAAGCCGGTCGCTCCGAGTTTCCTAACTCAGGAGGCGAGTCTAGGCGACTTCGACCGTCGCACCCGCCTCGACCAGCTTCGTTTTGACCGTCTCGGCCTCAGCCTTCTCCACGCCCTCTTTCACGTTGCTCGGGGCCGCTTCAACCATATCCTTGGCTTCCTTCAGCCCGAGGCTGGTTACTTCACGTACCGCCTTGATCACATTGATCTTGTTGGCGCCGAAGTCCTTTAGGACAACGTTCCACTCGGTTTTTTCTTCTTCCGCCTCCGCGCTGGCCCCACCAGCGGCCGGCGCACCCGCGGCCGCAACCGCAACCGGTGCCATCGCTGAAACGCCAAACACTTCCTTAATCTCCTCGTTAAGATCACGGAGCTCAAGGACGGTCATGCCTTTGATAATCTCCAGGACTTCCTCTGTTTTGGTAGCCATCGTCTTTCCTCCTGATTTACCTTTTCCGGACCTGCGTTAACTAAGCAGATTCCATCTGGCTGGCGCGGGCATCAACCAGCCCACTGAACTCTTGAACTGTCGCCTGTAGAAGCGAAACGAGGTTGGCAATTGGGCCTTGAAGCGCCCCAGCAAACTCGGCGATCATGACCTCCTTCGGCGGCAGAGACGCCAGGGCAGACAACTGTGAGGCCTGAAGGATCTCCCCGTCAAAGTACGCCTTGCGGGCAGCAAAGCTATTTCTTGCGGCGCGCTGATACTCTACAACTGCCTTCACCGGTGCCAACGGATCGTCAAATCCAACCACCAGTGCAGTCGGGCCCTCCGCCAACTCGGCCAACTCTGGCTTGCCAATGGCATCGATTGCCCGCAGGAAAAGAGTATTTTTTACCACCCGCATTTCAATGCCGGCTTCCTTCAGCTGCCGGCGCAACCGCGTCACCGACGCCACGTTAAGGCCTCGATAGTCCGCGCTTATCACCACCGAACTGCGTGAGAGCATGTCCGTGATTTCTGCAATTTCTTGACTCTTTTTTGCGGTCGGCATTTCTCCTCCGGGTCTGTAGTCACAAAAAAACCCTCACCAACGAGGTGAGGGCGCCGTGCGCAAGTAAAAACATCGCACTGTTGCACTAAACCTCGGCGGGCTCCCGGCGGACCGGGGACTTAAGTCTCAGACACCCGCTGTCTTCGGTATCAGGCTATTTCTGTTCCTAGTCTAACTCCAATTCTTGCTGCCAGCCAGGCAATTCAGCTCCCGCTCATCGCCAGCGTCGAATTTAGCTCCAGCTTGATGCCCGGCCCCATCGTGGTAGCCAACGATGCCCCTCTAATGTACTGACCTTTGGTTCCGCTTGGTTTTGCCGCGACAATCGCATTGACAATCGTACCCATGTTTTCTAACAGCTGATCCGGCTCGAAGCTCACCTTGCCTATCGGAACATGGATCAGGGCCGTGCGATCCAGGCGGAACTCAACCCGCCCCTGGCGCGCATCCGTGACCGCTTTCGCGATGTCCTCCGGTTCGACAACCGTGTTTGTTCGCGGGTTTGGCATCAATCCTCGCGGACCAAGCACTCGCCCAAGACGGCTCACCTTCGTCATCATGTCACGTGTCGCCAGAGCCACGTCGAAGTCGGTCCAACCGCCCTCGATTTTTGTGATCAGCTCGTCCCCGCCAACAAAGTCCGCACCGGCGTCCTCAGCGTCACGTTCGGCGCCGCCCTCGGTAAACACCAGAACTCGCACTTTCTTGCCAAGCCCGTGCGGCAACAGAGCTGTACCACGAATTTGCTGGTCAGCGTGGCGCGGGTCCAGACCGGTCCGCAAATGCAACTCCACAGTTTCATCAAATTTAGCTGGCGCCGCGCGCTTGGCCAAGGAGATCGCCTCATCCGGCCCGTAAGGCTTATCCTTTTCGATAAGACTGGCTGCCTGTTCGTACTTCTTACCTCGTTGCATTTTCCCTAGCCTGTAATCTCAATGCCCATACTGCGGGCGCTACCCTCGACCATTCTCTCCGCGGCCTCAATGCTCACCGTGTTGAAATCACGCATCTTTTGGTTTGCAATTTCACGTAGCTGGTTGCGACTAATGCTTCCAACTTTCTCGCGCTTCTGAGCTCTGCTTCCAGACTGGATCGCCGCCGCTTTTCTCAGCAGATCACTCGCCGGGGGCGTTTTCAGGATGAATGTAAACGAACGGTCCTCAAACACCGTGACTTCTGCAGGAACGATCTGGCCGGTCTGAGATGAAGTCTTTTCGTTGTATTCCTTGCAAAATTGCATGATGTTGATCGCGTGCTGACCGAGCGCAGGGCCGACTGGCGGCGCCGGCGTAGCCTTGCCCGCGTCTAGTTGAATCCGAACGACCGCTCTAACCTTTTTTGCCATTAGCCAATTCTACTCCACGCGGTAATCGCGGCCTGGCCGCAAATTCTAAAGTCGTTCTACTTGGAGAAAGTCTAATTCGACTGGGGTTTCACGGCCAAAGAAGGAGACGAGCACTCGTACCTTGCCCTTCTCCAGGTTGATCTCCTCTACAACTCCAATGAAATCCACAAATGGCCCATCGACGATCCGCACACTTTCGCCTTCGACGAATCCCACCCGCACTCGCGGTTCTTCCGCCTTCATTTGGCGCAAAATTCGCTTGACTTCATCTTCCTCTAGCGGCACCGGCCGCACTCCCGAACCAACGAAACCGGTCACTCCCGGCGTATTTCTTACTACGAACCAGGCGCGGCTCGATTCGGGATCGTTTTCCAGAAGCGTAGTCATGTCCACCAGGACGTAGCCGGGGAATATCTTGCGTGAAACCGTGCGGCGTGCTCCGCCGTGAACTTCAATCTCATCAACGGTTGGCACTATAACCCGGTGAATAAGATCACCCGCATCCATCGATGCGATTCGGTGTTCCAGGTTGGTCCGAACCTTGTTCTCATAACCCGAGTACGTGTGAATCACATACCAAGCATGGCCTTCCTGGAAATATTCTTCATCAGGAAATTCTGTGCCTTCAACCTCGGATGCTTTGTTGGTCATGAAGGCCTCGCAGGGGTACTTGGCAATTTACTCATCGCTTGAGTTACCACCCATCTACTGAAGCAGAAGGCGATCGATCAGCCAGTTAAACAAGATGTCGATGCCTCCCAAAATAATGCCAGCGACCACCGAAACAATGATCACCACCATGGTCAAATAAGCGGTCTCTTCGCGGGTTGGCCAGGTTACCTTCTTGAGTTCGGAGAAAATTTCCTCGAGCCACCGCGGCAGGCCGAGCCGAAAACGCCGCTTCGTCGAAGCCGGCGGTTTCGCCCCTCGCGTAGCACGCCGTTGGCGCAGGTTGATCGAACGCTGAGCTCCACCCTCCTTGGGTGATGACCCCGCCTGTCTTCTGGAAGCGCGGCTCATAATTTTCGGTCAGCGGCGGGAGGTTTTTGACCGCCCGTCGCTCTACCGGGCCTCCCTGTGCATGCGGTGGACGCGACAGCGCGGACAGTACTTACTCAACTCCAACCGCTCCGGATCGCTCCGTCGATTCTTGGTCGTCGTGTAAGTTCGCTCGCGACATTCGCTGCAAGCGAGGTGGATAATTATGCGATCTTCCTTCCTGGCCATCGGTTAGCTCAGAATCTTGGTTACGGCGCCAGCGCCAACTGTCCGTCCACCTTCGCGGATCGCAAAGCGTAGACCCTCTTCCAGCGCAATCGGCTGAATCAGGTGCACCGTCATTTTCGTGTTATCACCAGGCATCACCATCTCGACACCCTGCTCCAATTCGATCGTGCCGGTTACGTCGGTCGTACGAACGTAGAACTGCGGTCGGTAGCCGGAAAAGAACGGCGTGTGGCGGCCGCCTTCATCCTTGGCAAGAACGTAAACCTCCGCCTCAAAGTTCGCATACGGCTTGATCGAGGCTGGTTTGCAAAGCACCATCCCTCGTTCAACGTCTTCACGCTCAACGCCACGCAGCAAACAGCCGACGTTGTCACCTGGTTCGCCCTGATCCAGTAACTTCCGGAACATCTCAACACCGGTGACAACCGTCTTGCGCGTGTCGCGGATACCCACGATCTCGATTTCCTCGCTGACTTTTACGATCCCACGCTCGACTCGCCCCGTCACCACCGTTCCGCGGCCTTTGATGCCAAAGACATCCTCAACCGGCATCAGGAAAGGCATATCCTCCTCACGCGTAGGCTGAGGAATATAGTTGTCAACCGCGCTCATCAACTCCCAAATGCACTCGTATTCCGGAGCATCCGGATCCTCACTCGTGCTTTCAAGCGCCGCCAACGCACTGCCACGAATAATCGGAATATCGTCGCCGGGGAAGTCGTTGCGGGTGAGTAGCTCACGCAGCTCCAGGTCCACAAGGTCCAAGAGCTCTGGGTCATCCATCATGTCAACCTTATTCAGGAAGACCACAACGGCGGGCACTTCCACCTGGTGAGCCAGAAGAATGTGCTCCCGCGTCTGAGGCATCGGCCCATCCGGCGCGGCAACAACCAGGATTGCGCCGTCCATCTGAGCCGCCCCAGTAATCATGTTCTTGATGTAGTCAGCGTGACCGGGACAGTCAACGTGGGCGTAGTGGCGCGCCTCCGTCTCATACTCAACGTGCTGAATCGCGATTGTGATGCCGCGGGCCCGCTCTTCTGGAGCGTTATCAATGCTGTCAAACGCACGAAAGCTCGCCATCTTTTTCATAGCTAAAACCTTTGTGATAGCCGCCGTCAGCGTCGTTTTGCCATGGTCAACGTGGCCGATCGTGCCAACGTTTAGGTGGGGCTTGGTCCTTTCAAACTTTGCCTTTGCCATTTGTCTTCTGTCCCTCCCTAACTCCACCGGCCTTCCGGCATTGCATCTCTATTCTGAAGACCATACCGCTCCGACCGAAACTCAGTGGCTGGAGCCCACAATCGGACTTGAACCGATGACCTCGCCCTTACCAAGGGCGTGCTCTACCAGCTGAGCTATGTGGGCCACGGTAACCATTCGCCGCACATAGCAGCTTAGCCTATTTTCGTGCCCTTTCCTCCGTAAAGCTAGGGCCAATTCTTCTGGTGCCAGGGGCAGGATTCGAACCTGCGTAGCCCGTCAGGGCAACGATTTTACAGACCGTCGGTTTTAGCCACTCACCCACCCTGGCATTTGCGGGCTCTCAAAACGACATCCCTGTCGCTCCTGGCAAGTAGGCGCCTTGCCGCCGTCATTACTGGCCTTTCAAACGACCGGCTTCGTCCCTTCCCACCTGGCTCACTCGGCTTTTCTTACGAATGAGGCTCACGGGGCAGTCCAGCCCTTGTGCCCTATTCGCTTCGCTGAGACCCTCGTTGCGTTGGAGCCCGAGGGGGGATTCGAACCCTCAACCTACCGATTACAAATCGGTTGCGCTGCCGTTGCGCCACTCGGGCATCGTCAGCGCCCATCAATTCCGGGCGTCAAAAAAATAGGCCCCCGGAAACCAGGGCTTGTTGCCAGTATAAATGTGGCCCTCAAACACCGTCAACACGGGTCCCGCAACCCTAATTTGGTTTGACACGTCCGATATCAGATCGATAAACTGCATTCAATTCAGGAGGTCTGATTGGCCGAAGTTACCATCAGTGAAAATGAGTCCTTTGAGTCTGCCCTCAAGCGCTTTACAAAGCGCGTGCAGCAAGATGGTATCCTCGCCGAGGCTCGGCGCCGTGAGCACTACGAAAAGCCCAGCATTCGTCGCAAGAAGAAGGCTGCCGCCAAACGCCGCAAGAGCCGTAAGGCCGCCGCCTAAACCAGAACACCTCCCGTATCCACTAGATTTCTAGAAATGACCTTAAAAGACCAGCTCAATGCTGACCTAAAATACGCCTTGCGTGCCGGCGAGTCCACCCGAAAGGGCACGCTGCGCCTACTCCTTGCCTCAATCCACAACGCCGAAATCGCCGAGAAAAAGGCTCTCGAAGACAACCACGTGATCGCTGTACTTCGCAAGGAGATCAAACAGCGGCGCGAAAGCATCGAAGAGTACGGCAAGGCCGGGCGCCGTGATTTGGTTGCAGTGGAGGAGGCGGAACTAGCAGTCTTGGCCGCCTACCTTCCTCCCCAAATGTCCAGCGACGAAGTCAATAAAGTCGCTCGCCGGGTAATCGAACAGGTGGGCGCCCGCGGTCCCGCCGACAAGGGCAAAGTCATGCCAGTAATAATGGCGGAACTCCGCGACCACGCCGACGGTCGCGAAATCAATGCGGCCGTGACAGAGCTTCTTTCTGCCCTAAGTTGACCTCGCCGTGGCGCCTCGGTCCTGTATCATGGGCTAGCTGACGATGCTTGCATCTTTCAATCGTCCGGCTCTCGCCTTCGCGGCATCCTGCCTCATTTTCGTTGGCCTCCTCTTTGTAGCTCTTCTACCGGTCGTGCCAAGAGGCACAGGCGTTGAAGAAGATGAGATCGCCTCTCGCACCATCCGCGCTCCCCGGGACATCTCCTTTGTCAGCGCCGCGCTCACCGAACGCCGCCGTGAGGAGGCCGCGGCCGCGGTTCCGGAAGTATTCGTATTTGACCCCTCGGTCGCTGCAGCGCAGCAAGCCGAACTAAATGCACTTTGGTCACGAATCCGCGAGGCCGTAAAAAGCCTAAGCCCGGCAATCCGCCGTTCCAACCTCGATCTCGTAAGCAACTTTGGCCTTACTTCATCCAGCACAGAAGTACTCGTTAACCTCAGCGCTCAGGTCCTCAGCGAGGCTGACTCTGAAGCTCGACGAGCCCTCGCCGCTATCCTAAACCAGCCCATTTCCGCCTCCTTCCTCCCCGACGTGCAGCTCAGTGCCGCCACCTATGTCGACCCCCGTATGGACCGCGAGACAGCCACCCTAATCGCCGAAATCATCCAACCATTCATCGTCTCCACCGAGGCCGTCGACAGCGTCCTCACGGAAGCGGACCGCCAGTCGGCAAGAGAAGCCGTCGAGCCGATCACCGTCTCCTTTACCGAAAATCAGATCATCGTCTCGCGCGACGCCCTCATCACCCCAGAGGCTCGAGAAGCCCTAATCGAATCCGGCCTCGTAGGTGATGTTTTCACCCGAGAGCTAATTGGCGCCAGCGCCCTCTTGTCCGTGGTCGCTGCCAGCGTCATTCTTGCCGGCCTAAAAGCCTTTCAGCCCGCTGCTGACGCCCGGCAGCTACTCTTGGTCGGCTTGGCCATTGCAATTCCCGTGTTCGTCATCAAGGTCTATCTGCCCTTGATTCTTCCCGATGAGGACCGCCACTTCCTCGCCTTTATCCTGCCGGTGGCCGTATCGTCCATGGTCCTGGCCGGATTTATCGGCGCTGGCGTTGCCCTGCTTGCGGCCGCCATGATTGCTCTTCTGACTGCCTTCGTCGCCGTCCTACTCCTTGATGTCACCGTTGTTGGCCTTACCGGTTCTCTTGAAATCGCCCGGCTCGCGCTCGTGTCCGGCATCGCCGGCGCCGCCGGTGCCTTCGCGGTGCGAAACGCCGATCGCCTCGCGCGCTTTCTCCTTGGAGGCCTGGCAGTCGGCGTCAGTATCTTCGCCATTCTTAGTTCAACCTGGCTGCTTGATCCCAATCACCAAATCGATGACTTTGCCTGGATCCTCCTCGCCTCAGCTACCAACGGCGGCCTAAGCGCCTTCATCAGCGCCGGCATATTTGTCACCATCGGCAATTTCTTCGGCGTCACAACTCGATTGCAGCTTTTGGAGATGTCTCAGCTCAGCCAGCCACTGCTCCTGCGCTTACAAGACGAAGCGCCTTCGACTTTCCAACACAGCGTCATAGTCGCAAATCTGGCCGAAAAGGGAGCTCACCTGATTGGTGCCGACTCGCTGGTCGCGCGAGTTGGATGCTACTACCACGACATCGGCAAACTCGTTCGACCCGGGTTTTTCATCGAAAACCAAATGGGCGGCGCCAACCCCCACGACGCTCTCGACCCCGAGCATAGCGCCCAGATCATCTCCGATCACGTCAACGACGGCCTCGCTCTCGCCCGGCAGTACAAGCTTCCTGCCCGTATTGCCTCGTTTATACCCGAGCACCATGGCACCCGGCTCGTGACCTATTTCTACCGGCAGGCAGCCGAGCAGAATCCTGATCTGGACCAAAATGCTTTCCGTTACCCAGGACCCAAACCACAGACGCGAGAGACAGCAATAAGCATGCTTGCGGACTCATCTGAAGCAACCGTGCGTTCCAGCCCTGACCGCTCTCCCGAGCAAATCGATCAGCTTATCGACGAGGTATTTAGCGAGCGGCTCACCGAAGGACAGCTCGACGAGTGCGATATCACCCTGCGTGACCTGCGCTCATTGGCTGAATCATTCAAAACCACCCTCATCGCGGTTTATCATCCTCGCATAGAGTACCCGGCCCCTAGCGTCGCCGAGGTCCTCTTGAGGCGAAGGCCGTTCAGACGCTCACAGGAGAGTGATTAGATGAGATTTGCCATTGTCGTCTTTCCCGGCACCTGGAGCGATGGCGATTGCCAGTATGCCCTGCGTTACGTCATGGGCCAGGAGGCCGATCTAGTCTGGCACCGGGAAGACGATCTCTCGGCCTATGACGCGATAATTCTTCCCGGCGGCTTCTCCTACGGCGATTACCTGCGTTGCGGCGCGATCGCCCGCTTTTCTCCCGTGATGGACGCTGTCCGTCGCGAGGCAGCAAAGGGCAAGCTCGTCCTCGGCAGCTGCAACGGCTTTCAAATCCTCTGTGAGGCCGGTCTTCTGCCCGGCGCACTTCTCCGCAACCAGAGCACTCAGTTCCGCTGCGAGCCTGCCCACCTACGGGTGGAAACCACCGCGACGCCCTTTACCAACTCCACCAAACCCGGCGAGGTCGTCACCATGCCGATCTCCCACGGAGAGGGCAACTATTTTGCTGACCCGGAAACTCTCGCCCGCCTCAACGCCGATGACCGCGTCGTCTTCCGCTACAGCACCGCAACTGGCGATCTGGCCACGGAAGCCAACCCTAACGGTTCGAGCCAGAACATAGCCGGCATAATCAACCAGGACCGCAACGTTATGGGAATGATGCCGCACCCGGAGCGGGCCAGCGAGGCGCTTCTCGGCGGCCACGACGGAATTCTTATCTGGCAGTCCATGATCGAAGCCTTGCAAACCGGCAAAACCACCCTCAGCCCCGTAATTGCCTGATAAGGTCGCCTCGTCTAAACAGCAAAACTGGCCACACGTCTGTACCGCCAATCTGCTCGTATATACTGCTAGGTAGTACAGAAGTGGGAGTCAGCATGTGGCGGTAGATCTAGATGCGATTAACTCCCGCGTAAAAGAGGAGTCGCGTTTCGTCGAATTGATCCGCGACCAGGTAAGCCGCGTAATCGTCGGCCAGCACTACCTCATTGATCGCCTTCTTATCGCCCTGCTCAGCAACGGCCATATCCTCATAGAGGGCGTTCCCGGCCTCGCTAAAACCCTATCCGTCCACACCCTGGCTCAAACCATCGGCGCCAGTTTTGTCCGCCTCCAATTCACGCCCGATCTGCTGCCCGCGGATGTTACCGGCACCCAGATCTATAACCCACGCGACAGCGAGTTCCACACTCGCAAGGGGCCGATTTTCGCAAATATCATCCTGGCAGACGAAGTAAACCGCGCACCGGCCAAGGTGCAGTCGGCTCTCTTGGAGGCGATGCAAGAGCGACAAGTTAGTATTGGTGGCACTACATTTCCGCTTCCGGAACCCTTCATGGTTCTGGCCACACAGAACCCGATTGAATCGGAAGGTACCTACCCCTTGCCAGAGGCGCAGCTTGACCGTTTCATGCTAAAGGCAGTGATCCGCTACCCGAGCCGCCAGGAGGAGCGCCAAATCCTCGAACGATACGAGACTGGCGAGATGCCACCTATTCGCCAGGTCGTAAGCCTGGAAGAGTTAGCCTCTGCGCGCGCCGCCGTCCAACAAGTCCACCTCAACGAACAGCTCCGTGACTACGTCGTGCACCTGGTGCTCGCCAGCCGTGAGCCAACCTCCTATCGCCTCGAGGGCCTGGCTCCGCTTATCTCCTTTGGCGCTTCACCTCGGGCAACGATTTACCTCGCCCAAGCCGCCAAGGCCCACGCATTTATCGACGCCCGCGGCTATGTCACGCCCGAAGATGTCAAGGCAGTGGCCAAAGATGTGCTTCGGCATCGCGTAATCATCACCTACGAGGCGGAGGCAGAGGACTTGACCAGCGACGACATTATTGACCGTGTACTCCAGGGCGTCACCGTACCTTAGCCAGTCCCTTGACTGATCGCCTCGGCAGAATCGTTTAGAAGTGACGCGATCTCATGACCTTTCAAACAGAAACTGACTTAACCAGCACCCTCCCGCAAGCGGAAATCCTCAAGCGGGTTCGGCGCCTGCAGATCCGGGCGCGACGTCTCGTGAGGCAACTATTTGTTGGTGAGTACCACAGTGTCTTCCGCGGACGCGGCCTAGAATTTAACGAAGTGCGCGAATACCAGGCTGGTGACGACGTGCGCGCGATCGATTGGAACGTGACCGCACGCATGGGAGCTCCCTACATCAAGAAATTCATTGAAGAGCGTGAGCTCACCCTCTACCTCCTTGTAGACATCAGTCCATCAACCGAATTTAGCTCGACAGCCTCCACCAAGCGCGAATTGGCGGCCGAGCTTGCGACCCTGCTCGCCTTCACGGCCGAGGCCAATAACGACAAGACCGGCGTCATCGCCTTCAGCGATAGAGTGGAATTCTATCTCCAACCCAAAAAGGGAACCCAACACATTCTGCGGATCACTCGGGAACTCCTGTATCGGCAACCGGTTGGCGCCACCACCAACATCGCCGCCGCAACCAATTTCCTTATGAATGTCGCCAAGCGCCCCGGTGTAGCTTTTCTGATCTCAGACTTCCACAGCCACGGCTTTGAGGCCTCATTGCGGCTGGCCGGTCAGAAGCACGATTTGACGGCTATTAGCTTGACTGACCCGCGTGAACTGGAGCTGCCGAAGGTCGGGTTGGTCAGCCTCAGAGATCCCGAGACCGGCGCCGAAGTCCTTATCGACACCGACGACGACGTGGAGCGTGAGCGCTACGCGACTGCAGGCACCGGCGCCATCGTCACCCGCCGGCGAATCCTCGCATCCCTGGGAATCGAAGAGATTGCTCTGCGTACCGACCGTTCCTACATCAGGCCTCTGATCACCTTTTTTCAGACACGCGCCGGTCGGAAGAAGACCTCCGCGTGATCGGCCGAGCCACATTCTTGGCCCTGGTCGCACTCATTGCATCCTTCGCCGTCAGCCCATCCGCCTCGGCGGAGCCGGCGATTATCGGCTTCGAGCTGCAAGCGCCCTCCGGCCTGACGGTGGGCGATCATTTTCGTTTTGTCATCCAGCTGGAGGCTGAAGCCGGCAGCCAAATCACCTTGGCTCCCGGTGCTTTGCCGGCGGAACTGTCTCTCACGTCACTTCCGAAAATTGCCGTCAAACAGCTAACTGGGGGGCGCGCCGCAATTACGATCGAACTGCAAGTTGCCGCCTTCGTCCCGGGTCAAATCGAAATTCCACCTCTCCGCCTAAGCTTTACCGAGCCTTCCGGCGCCGCCGGTGAGCTATTGACTCCCGCCAGCGTCATCGAAATCGCCAGCGTTCTGCCCTCCTCCGGCCAAATCGAACCTCGTGACCTCAAACCCCAAGCAAACCTTGGCAGCTCTACTTCTCCCGCACCGGTGCTAATTTCATTCGCCGTCATACTTGCCGCCCTGGCGATTCTCGTCGTCATGCGAAGAAATCTTAGATTCGCTAAACGGCGGTCAGAGTCGCTCGCCGAATCCTTTTCACCAGAGGAGCTTGAGCCGGAAGACCAGGCGCGTGCGATTCTCGACCAGGCTGGCCTCGAATTCTTGGACGCCCACGACTATGGCGCTTACTACGCCGCGATCGCCCAGGCGATCCGCAATTACCTCACTGAACGTTACGGATTTCCAGCCTTCGCCCTGACAACCGGAGAACTGGATCATGAAATGCAGCGGCGCGGTATTGATCGCTGGCAAACCCGCCTTGTAAATGGGCTGCTCAGCCAATGCGACACGTCTGTTTACGCCCACTATTCGCCAGCCCTGGAGCGCGCCGACGCCGACCTGAACTCCGCTTACGAAATCATTGAGATCAGTCGGCCGGCGCCGAGTCCCGAGGACGAGGTGCCGGTGGCATGACCTTCGCCAATCCAACCCTCTTGCTGCTCATACTGCTGATTCCGGTTCTGCTTTTGGTCAGGACATGGTTTAGGCGCGAGCGTGGCTCAGCCAAATTTTCCAATCTCGAATTGCTCGCCGGATTTGGTCAAACCTGGCGGCTGCGTTTTCGCTGGGTGCCGACAGCTTTCGGCGCTGCCGCGCTCGCTCTAATTCTCCTCGCTCTGGCTCGTCCCCAGAACGGCATCGCTGAAGCTGACCTATCAACTGAAGGAATCGACATCGCCCTCGTGCTTGACACCTCCAGTAGCATGAGCGCCAGTCGCACCAGTCAGCAGACCAATCTGGCTGAGGCTCAGCGGGTCCTGAAAGTTTTCATTGACGGACGTGAGAATGATCGCCTGGGTCTGGTTATCTTCCGAGAGTCCAGTCTCGTACTCAGCCCTCTAACGCTGGACTATAATGCGCTCTCCCAACTTGTAGACAGCGTTCAGCAGGTTAACCTCCTGGACGGCACGGCCATCGGCGGCGGTTTAGCGGACGGGCTAAACCTGCTACGCGATTCTCGCGCCCGCAGTCGAGTAGCCATTTTGCTTACCGATGGCCAAAACAACTCCGGCTCAATCGAGCCACTAGCTGCTGCGCGAATTGCTGAGACGCTCGGAATCCGTGTCTACACCATTGGCGTCGTTGGTTTCCAATCTCTGCCGCTCAACACCGGCGTCGACGAAAAAGCTCTACAAGAGATTGCTCGGGTCACCGGTGGACTCTATTTCGCGGCTGAAAATCAAGAGGCTCTTGCCGAAATCTACGCCAACATTGATCAGCTAGAGAAGTCGCGCTTTGAGGGTCTTCAATTCGTTACTCACAATGAGATTGCCTACTACTTCATTGCCGCCGCCCTGATCCTCCTCAGCCTGGAACTCTTGCTTCGCACCACCATCTGGAGACAGGCGACGTGAGCCTGGGTCAACCAGAAAATCTCACCCTGATCCTGGCAGTTGCTGGCATGAGCCTCGCCGCGCTTTGGCTTATGCGTTGGCGCCGGCGCGCCGCACGCTCCTTTTCCGGTCCCCAATCAAGCCGCTGGCAGGGCGGCGGGACTTTGCTCGCCACAACCCTGCTGATCGCGGCGGCAATCCTTCTAGTTTTGGCCGCTGCTAGACCCCAGTGGGGCAGCCGCGAGTTTGCCAATCAACGAAACGCCGCTGATTTAGTTATCGTCCTCGACATCTCGCTGAGCATGACCGCCACTGACGAGGCACCGAGCCGCCTCGAGCGAGCCCAGGCTGAAATCACACGCCTTATCGAGGCCGAAAGGGGCAACAGATTTGGGCTCGTGCTATTCGCAGGCACCGCCATTTTGCGCTCACCTTTGACCACGGACGCCCAGGCAATCTCCGAGCTTGTCCTCCGGGCTGGCCGAGAAGGCGGCTTAATCAGGGTTGGGTCCGACCTCGGAGCCGCCCTTGAGCAGGCCGGTCTAATCTTGGCGGCGAGCGAAAGCCCCGGTAAAGCAGTCTTGGTGGTCAGTGACGGCGAATACCACGTCGGTTCATTCGCTGCCCAAGCCGCTTCTCTACGCGAATCTGGCGTCGTCGTTCTCACCGCCGGCGTTGGCACTCCGGAGGGCTCCACTCTCCTCGAAACCAACTCACGCGTTGGGTCAGGCCTCAAACTCGACTCTTCCGGAGAGCCAGTGATTACACGGCTTGATCAGGAGAACCTCGAAGAAATCGCCGCGGCTGGCGGTGGACGCTATCTCAGATTGGACGCCGAGACTAACCTCCTCAGTTTTCGAGACGATATCAACCGGCTTGATCAGGTCGCCATCGCGAACACGCGACACGTTCGGGTCGAACGATTCCAGTTGTTCGTCGCGCTCGCGGCGGCGCTGCTGGTATCCAGTTGGTTTGCAACAGTTCGTCTAAAAATCTCTCTCCCCAGAATTCCGCGCTCCGCCTCTTACTCTAGCCTGGCTCTCATACTCCTGGCCGGGGGCCTGGCGGCTTGTTCTGAGGATTCGCTGCAAACCAAGATTGATCAAGCCAACCGTCTCTTTGATTCAGGGTCCTATCAGGCTGCCCTCGAGAGCTATCAAGCTCTGCTCGCCCAACGCCCTGACCTGCCGGAATTGAGTTACAACACCGGTAACACTCTCCACCGCCTCGGCCAGTATCAACGAGCTATCGCTGACACTCGGCGTGCCTTGCCGCCAAATGACACTCAACTCGGTGCTATCACCTACTACGCTCTCGGCAATCACTACCTGGCCCTCGAAAATCTCGAGTTAGCCTACGATGCTTTCCGAAACGCCCTCCTGCTCGATCCCGACGATGCCGACGCAAAGCACAATCTTGAGCTCACCTTGCTGCTTCTCCAGCAAGAGGAACAGCAGCAAGCCCAGCCCGACGATCCTGAGACTCAGGACCCCAGCGACGGTCAGCAGCCGGACAACCAGCAGCCCGGCGAGGGAGACTCTCAGGACGGCCAGCCTCAGACCAGCGACCAACCGTCTCCAAATGGCGACAGTGATTCCGAGAGTCAACAGCCATCAGCTGGCGGCGCCAGCGATGCTCCTCCTCAAACCCCAGCCAATATCGCTCGGCAACTCGAGGAAGCCCTGCGCGGTATCGATCAAGAGCTCACTTTTGAGGAGGCACTACTTATCCTTGACCTGCTCCAGGAACAGCAACAGACTCAAACATTGCCGGGCGCCGGCGGTAGCCAGCAGGGCCCAGACTATTGATTCTTCCGACACTCAGGTACGATCAAAACTGGGGACAGCCTAGACCATGAGCGATTGGGTCCACCTGGTAACCGCTCCGGACCAGATTACGGCGGAAATTTGGATCGATTCTCTGCGCGCTTCAGACATCACCGCGATGATCAGGCCCTCTGACGCGGTGTCTTATCTCGGAGTCTCAGGATTCGGCTGTCGGGTTCAAGTGCGCGAAGCCGACCTGGAAAATGCCCGTGAAATTATCGGAGCGGCCGATTTAGATTCTGATTAATCGGCCCAGAAACATCCACCGCTACAGCAAATACCTATTTCTGAACCCGCCCAGCCTGGGTTCAGCCTACGGCCGCCAACCCACTGCCACGACCGCCGAAGCCGTAGAGCGGCAAAGCCACGACCGCCGAAGCCGTAGAGCGGCAAAGCCACGACCGCCGAAGCCGTAGAGCGGCAAAGCCGCGACCGACGAAGCCGTAAAGCGGCAAAGCCACGACCTACGAAGTCGTAGAGCGGCAAAGCCGCGACTTACCTCCAGCGCAATATCTTCCCCAACAAATTCCCGCGCGCGCTCTTCCAAACAGTCGTCAGGCGTTCCGTCTCTTCAGGACTCATCTCCTTGTGACCGTACCGGGCGCGTGTGTAGCTCTCACCGACGAAGTCCAAGTCCTCAACTTCCGGCAGTTCTTGCTGTAGGCGCGCCGTCAGTTCACGCGGAGTCTCCTGGGGCACAATCGGAATTCGAGCCCATCGCGCCAAACGCAAAGTCTTCTCCCAAATTTGGACCGGATAGTCGAAGTCGGCTAAGCCATGCTGCCACGTGTAATGGAAAACGCCGCCACCAATCGCCGTTATCGCCAGGAAAAGCAAGATCAGACTTATCACTACTCGGCTGACGACATTTGATTGCTCATCATCCAAGGTCAGTCGATCGATTCCCTCGGCCGCCGGGACCGTTGTCTGATACTCAGGTGGTATCAACCCACCCTGTAAGAACAACTCCTCGTCTGGGTCAATAAGAATCTGTTCCTCATCGGTGCCGGTCCGAAAAACCCTCGCCTCACTTGGAGTCGGGTTGAATTCAATCCAGCCAAGGCCGGAAAAATAGACCTCCGGCCAGGCAAAAGAGTTGGCGCCGGTAATCGTGTAAACGCTCGAACCCGGTGTACGGTCCGCCGCCGTAACCGCGTACCCTGCCGCCAGTCGAGCCGGAATACCAAGCGTGCGCAGCATCACCACCATCGCCGAGGCATGGTAGTCGAAATAGCCACGCTGGGCTTCAAAAAGGAAATAGGCGACCGAATCCCCATCCGGCGGCGCGGCATCTATCCTGGTGTCGATCGCAAAAGCCCGCAGGTATTCTTCGATCAAGTCTGCCTTATCGAAAGCTGTTGTTGCTCCTTGAGTCAGCTCCAGCGCTAGCGCTTCGATCTCCGCGGGCAAGTCAGAGGGCAGCTGAAGGTAAGGAGCAATCCAGTCAGGGTAGGCTGCCCCGGCTCCTCGGAGTCGTTCAATCGATGCATTACTCACCGTGCCGTCAACCCTGTACCGAGTCTCGCCCTCCAACGTATCCGTGGGCCGGACGGAGGTAACGTCCGCAAGGTCCAGACCAAAGGCGACCCGTGCTTCGATGCTAATCGCCAATGGCTGTCCCGCACTTAGGATCACGTTGGTCTTGTCCGCAACCGTGACCAGGATCGAAATTGGCCGCCTTAGCTGAGCACTTGCTTCCTCCACGCTCTGCAGTGGCGAAAATGCATCCAAGCTACCGCTAAGTGCGAAGTCAGGACCAATCTTCCAGCCTTGGGCCGTGTAGAAGTCATAGCTTTGAGCACGCAAGAAAACCGGCTCAGTCGTAGTAACTGAGGCAATCTGGGTGCTGCCAAGGGAGATAGCACCTTGCAATGGCAGGGTCGAGCCAAATTTGTGAATACTGCCACCTTTTTTGCTGTCAACGGCTGTGAATACGCGGCCCAAATCACTTAGTGGCTCAACAATTGGCGCTGTTATTTTCTGCCAGAAAGTGAACAGGGCACCGCTGCCTGAACCAACCGGCATCACCCAGGCCATCGCCAGGAGCAATAGGGCAACCCAAATCGTCACGTTCAACACATGCAGGCTTAGAAAATCCGGGTAACCAGAGCTTTCCTTCCGCCAGGTCCGAGCCCGCCGCAGCACATTGATTCGAGCAATCAGCAGTATTGAACAGAACAAGTAAACCAGCAGAGTCGTGCTGTTTTGCCCCGGCAGATAGCTGATGTTTGTCAGCAGAGCGATTCCACCCGGAATCAGCGCCAGCCAGGCGTTGTACCAGCGAAACAGGCTCCAAGTAGCAATGTAGGCCGTGAAATACGTCAGGCCGACAACGACAACCACGAACGGCAGGTTGTCATTGGAAATGCCGCCCTCGTAGACGGCTTTACCCCAAAGCCACATCCGGTCTGCCATCGCCTCAACCCGGTCGGGGATCGATCCGTCGAGACGGCTCGTGGCGCTCAGGGTCACAGCAACAACCCCAATCGCTAGCGATGCTAAATGCGCCTTGGCTTCCCCCAGTCCCAATCTGGCCAGAACCAGACCAACTCCCAGGCCGGCAAACGCGATTGGGAACAGCGAAGGCATGACTGAAACCCAGTTAGCGGCGTTAATCGAGCCTACGACGATTAGGAACGCGATTAGGACAATCGCCAGTGTGACCAGGTCTTCCCAGGAAACGACCCGGCCCACCACCGCAAACCGAGATTCCTTGGGCGGCTCCTTGGCGGGCTGAAACATCTCCTCCCAGGAAGCCTGTCTCACCTTGCGGACCCTCCAGGGATCGGTTCCCCTGCGTCTGACCCGACCGACAAAGACGAAGTAAGGTCTTCCGTGCGCTTGACCATGTAGGTGTAAATGTCGGACGCGGCCAAAGCACCGAACACCATCAGCGAGTCGTCCTCGCCACCATAGGTGCTCGGCTCCAGCAGGATCGCCGCTACCTTGACCCCCCGCTCAGAAATGAACTGCAACGAGGAAACCCAGTCCTCAGATGTTGACGGCGTAATAACTACAACCGTCGTGTGACGGCCGAAAAGCTTTGATTCCTCGCTAATCAGAGTCCCCACGGAAACATCGCCCTCGGCACGCGCCAGCGCCAGCGCCTCGAGGATCTTCGTATAGTGCTGTGTTCCGCGTTGGGCGCCTTCAACAAACAATTCCTTGCCAAAGCTTATGAATCCGACCGAGCGGTTTGCGACCAGGAAGTATCGCGCGATTGATGCCGCGGCTTTGACGGCCGCCTCCTCAGTACCTTCATCCCCCTCGCCAACGTGCACTGCTTCGTCGAGGTCAAGGATTATCCAAATGTCGCTGGCGGGATCCAGCTCAAAAAGTTTCACCATAAGATGGTTTGTGCGTGCGGTGGAAGGCCAGTGAATCCGGTTAAAACTATCGCCGGGCGCGTACTCTCGTACACCGGCGGCGTTTGGTGTCACGTAGTGGGTTCGCCGCCGAAAGCGCCCCTCGCCGGGTAGGTTCGCCGGCGGCAGGTAAAAATTCGGTAGCTCCGCCGCTGTTGGATAAACCAGGATTGTTTGCGAATGGCCGTGAGTTTCTTCAAAGCGAAAAAAACCAAACGGGTCGCCCGTTGTTATGCGGACAGGTCCGAGTGTGAACAACCCCCTGCGTTCGCACAACGTCGATGTTTTCCAGGTCGCCGACGAGCGCGGACCCAGACTTATGATCCGCCTGGATACATGCCCCGGAATGTCCGAAGGGTCCTCGACTTCGAGCCAAAGCTTTGCCAGCCAGCTCGTGTTCTTGACCTGAATCCGCTCTTCAAAGACTTGCCCTTCCTGTAATCTGTCGTTCGGCCGCTCGACAATAACCTCAAGATTTGCTGAATTTGTCCTAGCCCAGACGTAGGCGATCGGAACCCCAAACAGGACTACGTAGGCCAGCCTTGCTGGCAGCCAAAACCCGGTCGCCAGCGACGAAAGCATGCAAATAGAAAAAATGATCACAATCGCCGTTAGCGAAAAATGGCGGCGAACTAGGACGTCCCAAACCCGGCGAATCAGATTCAACACGAGGCTACCTAGCGGGCCTGACCGCCGCGCGCGCGCGTGCCGGGAACCGGGATTCGGTCCACGCAAGCAAGAATTACCTCTGAGGTCGTCACGTTCTTTACCCTTGCAGACGGACTAATGATCACTCGATGCCCAAGCGTCGTGTACGCCAGCTCCTTGACATCGTCTGGGATAACAAAGTCGCGATCGTCTAGGAGGGCGCGTGCCTGCGCCGTGCGAAACAGAGCTAACGAGCCTCGCGGTGAAGCGCCCAGGTAGACCGACTCGTGCTGACGCGTTAGATCCACCAAGGAAACGATATATTGCTTGATTAGCGGGTCAACGAAAATTTCCTTCACCGCCGCCTGAACGGCTCCGATTTCGTTCGCATTCGTAACCTGGTCCAGCGAGTCGATCGGATGATGCGACTGCTGGCTATCCATCATTAGCACTTCGTCGGTATTCGTCGGGTATCCCAGGTGAACCCGCATCAAAAAGCGGTCGAGCTGCGCCTCGGGTAACGGGAATGTGCCCTCGTATTCGATCGGGTTCTGAGTTGCCATCACCATGAACGGCTCCGGCAATTTGCGCGTGACCCCGTCAACCGTAATCTGGTGTTCTTCCATCGCTTCGAGCAACGCCGATTGAGTCTTCGGTGTAGCGCGATTGATTTCGTCCGCCAGCACAATTTGTGCTGCAAGCGGCCCGGGTCGGAATTCAAAATCGCTGGTGCCCTGGTTATAGACCGAAACTCCCGTCACATCGCTGGGTAAGATGTCGGGCGTGAATTGAATCCGATTAAAGCTACACCCGGCCGAGAGGGCCAAGCTCCGCGCCAGCATTGTCTTGCCAACTCCGGGCACGTCCTCAATCAACAGATGCCCTTGGCACATGAAGCAAATCAGCGCCAGTCGCACCTCCGATGTTTTGCCAATGATTACCCTTTCCACATTGGCCAAAACGCGTTCTACGACAATTTTTGGATCTTCCACTCTGCAACTCCGAGCTTGTTTTCAGCTCCCTCGTGGGTACCGTTACGACAAAATACGGTCGAAAAACTTCTTTTCGACCGGCTTCCTGTTGCTACCCAGCTGATTGACCCCGTCCGATAGTTCTTGCCAACGTTCAGTTCGAGGGTAGCAGCATGATCATAGGCCTGAATAGGCCCTTGCCGCCACGACTTGGTACCTGAATCCGGCGGCACTTACAATCAGGTAACATGCCTCGGCTCGCGACTCTCTCCGGCCGCCTGGCTGCGCTCCTCATCGCCGCCATCGTTGTAGCCGCGTGTGGCGAAAGCCCTGGAGTCAAAATTGAGACCGTGCCGCCCCGGCAGACTTCTTCAGTCTCGGTCCCTGATGCCACGGCAACACTGCCTCCAGAACTCGAACCCACCTCTACCGCGGCGCCAACCCAAACTGCGGAGCCAACCCCAACCACCGCGGTTCCAACACCAACCCAGATTCCAGAACCATCTATCGAAATCGTGCCGGCTCAGATCGTGCCCGGTGGAACAGCCGTTGTTTACCTGAGCGGCGCCATCTCATCAGCGACGCTGACTTTCGAGAATGGCCAGTATCCAATGCTGCAAGAGGGAAATCGATGGTGGGCGATTGTCGGCGTCGGCGCCTTCAAAGAGCCCGGCGACTACGCCGCGGCCATTACCTTTACGACCCAAGGAGGTTCAGACCCCGCAACCATAGTTGCCAGCTTGTCAGTAATTGCCAAAAACTATCCAAGCGAGAACATTGAACTCGATCCGGACACCGCCGCACTGTTGGACCCGGCGATTATCCAGGCAGAGCTCGCACAGCGCGCCTCAATCTTCTCCAAACTCTCAGCCCAGCGCCTCTGGTCTGGTCCGTTCGTCTTACCGGCCGCGGGCCTGGTTAGCAGCATTTATGGCCAGGGCCGCAGCTATAACGGCGGCCCAATAACCGACTATCACCACGGCACCGATTTCATCGGTGATACCGGCGACCCTGTGGTAGCCGCGGCAGCCGGGCGAGTGGCTTTTGCCGGTGAACTGCAAATCCGCGGTACGGCCATCATTCTCGATCATGGCGCCGGCGTCTTCAGTGCCTATCATCACCTCTCCTCAGTCGAGGTCGTGGAAGGCCAATTGGTGTCGGCCGGCGAGCGCATTGGCGCCATCGGCAGTACCGGTCTCGTGACCGGACCTCATCTGCACTGGGAAGTAATCGTCAGAGGCGTGGAAGTCGATGGCCAACTCTGGTTGCAGGGCTTCGAGATTGGCCCTTAGCTCGGCAGCCCTTCACTGCGGCAGACCAGGCTGCGCCAGTCGCCCTCTTCGAGTCTGCGCTCGATCTGAAATCCTGCCTCGACCAGCGCGTCAGCGCAAGATTTCGCCCGGTTTTCGATGATTCCCCCGGCCACCAGGAAACCGCCGGGTTTGAGAACCCGGCTTAGGGATGGCGCCAGGGCTGAAATCGTTGAGGCATTGATATTGGCCAAAATAAGATCAAACGGGCCATCACCTTCAACCGCATCTAAAGAGCCTTCAATTACGCGAATCTTGCCTGACATACTGTTAATTTCACTGTTAGAAACCGCCGCCGCTACCGCTTGTTCCTCTGTGTCTACTGCCATGGTTTCGCCCGCTCCAAGGCGAATCGCGGCGATGGCCAAGATTCCCGATCCAGTGCCAAGATCAAGCACTCTCGACTCCGGCACCAGAAAATCCTCCAGAGCCTCCAAACACATTCGAGTTGTCGCGTGCTGACCCGTACCAAAAGCCATCCCCGGATCTAAGCTAACAACCAACTCCCCGGACGAAGCTTCGTATTCAATCCACACCGGCCGGATCACAATCCGCCCCAGGTGCTCAATCTGGTAGTACTCCTTCCAAGACTCGGCCCAGTCCTCGTCGCGAATGACTCGCCATCGCAACCGCCCCGTGACGCCGCCTGTTAGCCCGGCCTGGTTCAGGCGGCGGCGGACCAAGGCTCGTCTTGATTTTGAAAGGGGAGATTCGAAGTAAGCACGCAGCGTGACGGCGGCGGCCAGGTCCAGCGTGTAGCCCTCGTCCGGGCCCAGAACCTCAATCGGCGGATCAATCACAACCCCAATGCCACTGAGCTCCTGGAGCAAGCTAGAGGCGTCCTCAGACGCCTCGGGCGCCACAAGCATCGCGACTTCCGCCCACGCGCCGGGTGTCATCTAATCAAAAGGACAAGAAAACGGCTCAGGATTGGTCATCTGAACTTGCGGGAATGATGGCGGCAGGCCGCCTAATTCCCGGCGGCGGCGGCACCGATACCCAGCCTTGTCAAATCTCAGTGTCAGCTGAGAGCGCCTTTGACCTTGCTAAACAGGTTCCTGCCGTCGTCCTCGTCCTCGTCATCCAAAGATTCCGCCAACTGCTTGAGCAGTTTCTTCTGCGCGGAATCCAGGTGCTTCGGCGTCTTGACCTGGATCTGCACGTGCATATCACCCCGGCCGCCGCCCCGGAGGTGTGGGACTCCCTTGCCACGCAGCGTAACAAGATCGCCGCTCTGGGTTCCGGAGTGGATCTTCAACTTATGGCTGCCATCCAGCAACGGGACTTCGACTTCGTCGCCGAGCGCTATCTGAGTGAAGCTGAGGTTGAGACGGAAATAGACATCGTCCTCATGACGCTCGAAAAAGGCATGCGGCTTCAGGCTTATTGCCAGGTAAAGGTGGCCTCGCGGGCCGCCATGAGAACCGAGCTCGCCCTCACCGGATAAACGAATCTGCGACCCGCTGTCCACACCGGCCGGAATCTTCACGTCGATCGTGCGTGAAAAACGCTCGCGGCCTGAACCGCGACAGTGCGAACACGGCGATGGAATCGTCATGCCTTCGCCATGACAGCGGTCGCACGCCGTCACGTTAATGAACTGTCCAAACACGCTGCGCTGTACCCGGCGCACTTCGCCCGTACCATCGCAGGTGGAACAGCGTTGGGGCTCGGTGCCGGGTTCAGCGCGCAGGCCTTCGCAGCTTGAGCACAGCTCAGTCCGATTCACCGTCACAGATTCGTTGACCCCGAAAGCTGCTTCTTGAAGACTCAGCTCTACCCCAACCTGAATATCCGCCCCGCGCGTCGGCGCCCGCCGGCGTGCCTGAGTGGAACCGCCAAAGAACGCATCGAAAATATCGCCGAAGCTGCCGAGTGGACCAAATCCCTCAAAACCACGCGACCTTGAGTTGCCATCGACGCCGGCATGACCAAACCGATCATAGGCAGCCCGCCGTTCAGCGTCAGACAGGACCTCGTAAGCCTCGTTTATTTCTTTAAATCTCTCTTCGGCCCCAGCCTCCGAGTTGCGGTCAGGATGGAACTGCATCGCCAAGCGGCGAAAGACACGCTTAACCTCATCCGCCGTAGCGCTCTTTGCCACACCAAGAGTTTCGTAGTAGTCCGCTTTTTGAGTTTCCATTTAGAAAGTAATTTTACCTCTTCTAAGGCTATCCGACGAGCCCGCGGACCGCCTGACCTCTGGAATGTTAGACTCATCCCGATGGGGACTGATGATAACCAGGGGGAGCTGCCGGACGACTACAGCGAGTTGGCCGACTCAAGGCACCCCGATCATGACCTTTCCGAGTGGGGGATTAGCCACCATACCGAGCCTCGGACCCACCCGTGGTTCCTGCGCCGTTGGTTGCAGGTTCTTGTCGGCGCCGCTCTGATCACCAGCCTTCTGCTTCCCTTCATCCTCCGATTCTAGCCGGGCAGCGAGTCCCGGCCGAGCCAACTCAGCCGTCGGCGTGGACCTTTCTCTACCGGCCTCAGAAGCGATGACCAAAGAGAACAAGCGTGTCTGAATCTGAGCTCTACCTCGACCTGCTCCTGGTCACCACCGCTGCTTTCGTCGGCGGTGCGGTGGCCCAACTCCTACGTCTACCCACAATTGTCGGCTTCTTGGTTGCCGGCATTGCGATCGGACCAAACGGCCTCGGTCCAGTTGGCGATATCGAGAGCATCGGACGCGCCGCCGACCTTGGCGTAATCTTGCTAATGTTCGGTGTCGGAATGCACCTCTCCTTTCGTCAGCTAATCGAGCAGCGCCGGGTCCTCCTTCTTGGCGGTGGACTGCAAATTATCCTTACGCTGCTCATCGGCTTCGCGGCCGGTGAATTCCTCGGCTTCAGTAGTAGCGAGGCCCTGGTCTTGGGTTTCATCAGTTCAATTTCCAGCACAATGGTTGCCGTCAAGGTCCTCGAAGGCCGGCAGGAAACTCGCACCGCTCCGGCCATCGCCGCCATAAACGTTTTGATCTTTCAGGACCTCGCCGCCGTGGTCATGGTGATCACCGTTCCGGCCATCGGCGGCGGCGGCTTTGACCCTACTGAGCTTGCCCTGGCGATGGGCAAAGGTCTGCTATTAATTGGCGCCACATACGTCTTAAGCGTTTACGTCCTGCCCCAAATTTGGCGGCGCATTGCCTATTCGCGATCTCGAGATTTGTCGCTCCTGGGCGCCCTCACTCTCGCCGTCGGATTGGCTGCCGGCAGCGGCTTGCTTGGCCTTTCGATTGCCTTCGGTGCCTTCCTTGCCGGCTTGGCTGTCTCCGAGAATGCTTACGGCCATGCCACCTTGTCCGACGTAATACCGCTGCGTGAAATCTTCGCTTCGGTCTTCTTCGTCTTGATCGGCATGCTGGCGCAGCCTGAGGTCCTCTGGCACGAAACTGAAACCGTAGTCGCGATCCTGCTCGTGATCACCCTTGGAAAGGCTTTGGTTTCCGCGGCGGCGCTCCGCCTCGTCGGCCTATCGCTCGGTTCGGCGATTGTTGCCGGCCTAGTCTTGGCCCAGGTGGGCGAATTTTCCTTCGTGATCTCCCGCGTCGCGCTCGACGAAGGCGTCATCAATCAAGCCCTGGAGTCTAGCTTCCTCGCCGCGGCAATCATTTCAATTCTCCTCAATCCATTTCTGGTCTGGCTTGGTCCGGCAGCGCTCGCCAGACTTAGCCGAACTGACGGGCTCAGAACAATGCTCCAGGGAGCCCCGGCAGTTTTGCAGGCTGAGACCGGACAAATCGAATCTCTCAGACGACACGTCATCATCTGCGGCTATGGCTCTGCCGCTGCCGCCGTGGTCCGGAGTCTTAGAGGCCGCGGGCTGGCGTTCGTCGTGATCGAAAACAATCCCCTAATCTTCGATGCGGTGCGTCAATTGGATGACGGAGTGCCGTTTATTTTCGGCGATGCGACTCGCCCTGAGGTTCTGGAACTGGCCCGGGTCAAAGAGGCCCGCATTTTGGCTGTTACCTTTGAAAGCCCCGCTGACGCCCCTCTCGCCGTCGCAAACGCCAAGAGCCTCAACCCATCCCTTGACGTCGTCGCTCGAGGCGCATTCGCCAGCCACACGCCATTGCGCCATGCCGGTTCGTCCGAGGTTGTCGACCCAGGCTTTGAAACCAGCCTTGAATTCGTCCGCCACGTCCTACACCGCTACGGTGTCGATGCTAGGGAGATCGGCGTCATGCAACTACGCTGGCGAGCAGAGCACTACAATGCGGATTAGCTCACTCAAAGAAATGCAGGGCAAACCAAAGCTTGTTTAACAACGGACAAAGGGATGATTCTTAACCGGCTGCAAGCATTTTTTGGCGACGACTGGGAAGATGCGTTTGATTCGCTCAAGTCCACCCCCGGCGCTTTCGGCAACATCCTTGTCGCCGCGATTCGGCAGATTCGGCCGATCGATTCCCTTGCCATTTCCCTGATAGCCGCCGGTTGGCTCTGGCTGATCGCCGGTTACGGATTCGCCGGTGATCACAGTTTCGAGCTCCTGCTCCTGGCTCTCCTGCCAACCCTGCTTTGGCTCCTCGCGGGCATCATCGGTGGCCTGGTTTTCGAAATTGGCGGAATCGGCCTCCGCAGCCTCGGTTATTGGGAAGCTTATTTGCTCATCATCCCTTTCGCCGCCTTTGGAGCCATCACCCTGCGCTTGGCCTTGAACCCAAGAGACCGTCGCGTCTACAGGGGCCCATCCATCGGCAGCAACGACACCTAGGTCACTGACCCTTCCCACCCCAGGCCAGAAACCTTCACCAGGATTGAAATTCCCTCAGATCTGGCGTAATAACGAAAAAATCGTTAATATGCGCGCATGGAGTCGGAGCCCGACAGCCCAGCCGAACGCATCATCCGCCGCTTCGGCGGACAGAGTGCCCTGGCAACCCTTCTTGGAAGGCGTCAAAGCACAGTTCAGCACTGGGCAAATACCGGCCGCATTCCTTCGCAGTGGCATCAGCTATTAATTTCACTCGCAAAACAGAGAGGTGTCGTATTGGAAGCCAAAGATTTTGTTGAAGGACAGGCCCACGAGATCGTCCCAGCCGAGGGCAGACTCGGGGTCATGCTGGTCGGGCTCGGGGCAATCGGCTCTACTTTTATCGCCGGCGTCGAGCATATCCGGCGAGGCAACGCGCGCCCAGTTGGCTCGGTCACTCAGATGGGCACAATTCGGCTCGGTAAGCGCAGCGATGAACAGACGCCGCTGATCAAGGATTTCGTGCCGCTCGCCGGACTTGACCAAATGGTCTTCGGCGCCTGGGACCCGATTCCCGACAACGCCTACGAGGCCGCGATCCGCTGCGGCGTGCTGGACCGCTACGAACACATCGAACCTATCGCTGACTATCTCAAAAGCATCGAGCCGATGCCCGCTGTTTTCGACAACTACTACGTGAAACTGCTCAGCGGCTCAAACGTAAAGCAAGAAAAAACCAAGCTCGAACTAACCGCAGCGATTCGCGAAGACATTCGCCGCTTCAAGGCCGACAACCAGTGTGATCGGCTGGTCATGATCTGGTGCGCCTCCACCGAAATTTTCATGGAGGAGGAGATTGCTCACTTCAACCTGGAGAATTTCGAAGGTGCCATGGAGTCCAGCGATCAGACCATCCCGCCCTCGATGCTCTACGCCTACGCCGCAATTATGGAGGGCGTCCCCTTCGCCAACGGCGCTCCTAATCTCACCGTAGACGTTCCGGCGATTGTAAAGCTGGCCAACGACCGCAATGTTCCGCTCTGTGGCAAGGACTTTAAAACCGGCCAAACCCTGATCAAAACCGTCGTCGCGCCAATGTTGAAGGCCCGCATGCTCGGCGTGAACGGCTGGTTCTCCACCAACATTCTCGGCAACCGCGATGGTGAGGTCCTTGATGACCCCGAGAGCTTCAAAACCAAGGAGGAGTCCAAGCTCGGCGTCTTAGAATACGTGCTTCAGCCCGATCTCTACCCTGAACTCTACGCCGACATCTATCACAAGGTGCGAATTAACTACTACCCGCCTCGTGGTGACAACAAAGAGGGCTGGGATAACATCGATATCTTCGGCTGGCTCGGCTACCCAATGCAGATCAAGATCGACTTCCTCTGCCGAGACTCAATCCTTGCCGCGCCGCTGGTGCTCGATTTAGCGCTTTTCCTCGACCTCGCCAAGCGTTCCGGGATGAAGGGCATTCAGGAATGGCTCTCCTTCTACTTCAAGAGCCCCCAGCACGCCCCCGAGGTCTATCCCGAGCATGATCTCTTCATCCAGCAAACCAAACTCAAGAACACGTTGCGCTGGCTCATGGGAGAGGAGCAAATCACCCATCTAGGCATGGAGTACTACCAGCAAACCTAGGCCAGAAGACATCAAAGCAAAGAGGCCCGGCCAGAATCGCTGGCCGGGCCTCTTCGTCTTCGCCTCTTCGCCTCTTCGTCTTCAGAAGTCTAAATCCGTCGGCTGGCTTAGCCGCCGGCGACAGCTGGCACGATCGAGACTTCATCGCCAGCCTTTAGCTCTGTCTCCAACCCATGCAGAAAGCGGACGTCTTCGCCTCGGACGTAAATGTTGACGAACCGGCGCAGTTCACCCTGCTCATCACATATCCGATCCTTGAGGCCCGCGTAGGCGCTCTCGAGGCCATCTATGCACGCGGACAGCGTTTCCGCTTCCACCGCGACAACATCTTGGTTGTTGGTCAACTCACGCAACGGGCTCGGAATTCGTACTTTCACCGACATTTTAATATTTCCTCTATTGATTCCTAATCTAGCCTGGCCGGCTAGAGTCTCAGCCGGCAGGCTGGCCGGCGTTTCTGCCGCTCAGCCCTCGATAATAGTGTCTTCCACCGGGTCAACCCGTATACCTTTTGCCAAAACCCACTCGATGCCGCGGTCGATGTTTGTCTGCTCACCCTCGAGTTCTAGAACCGTCCAGGCAACCTCAGCGGTCACGTCTGCTCGACGGATGTTCGTCACAAGATCAAAATCCTTACCGATCTGCCAAATGACCGGCTCGGTCACTCGGTCTTGAGGGAAGGTGAACTTCACACGCAACTTTGCCATCGCTAAACCTCCCGAAGCCACGCTACGCGGCCAAAGGCCCTATCACGGTACGACCCGGCGACTCGCCGCACCCGGAGTCATTGGGACACGGCCTGCTCCGCGCCGGCCTGACCGGTACGCTCCGCCAAGGCGAGCTCGAAAGACTCCACATTGGCTTCGATCATCAGCGGATCCGGCAGAGCGTCCGCAACGGCCTCCTGGGTTTTCAGGCCTGCGCCAGTAATAAAGGCCACAACCAGCTCATCTGCCTTGACCTGGCCAGCGTTGACCATCCGTCGCAGGCCCGAGACCGTAACCCCACCGGCCGTCTCCGCAAAAATGCCTTCTGTCTCAGCCAAAAGCCGAATGCCTTCAACAACTTCTTTATCGGTAACAGCGGCACCGGCGCCGTTCGACTCTTGCATGATTTTTAGCGTGTAGTAGCCGTCCGCCGGATTACCGATCGCCAGCGATTTGGCAATCGTGTTTGGCCGCACCGGACGGAAGTTCAATGTCCCGGCTTCCCATGCGGTGATAATTGGTGAGCAACCCTCTGCCTGGCAGCCCGACATCCGCGTATTGACCGGCCCAATCAAGTCGAGCATCTCCAACTCATGCAGGCCCTTCCAGATCTTGCCGTAGAGCGATCCTGAAGCCAGCGGCACCACGCAGTGGTCGGGGGCGTGCCAACCAAGCTGCTCGGCAACTTCAAACGCCAGAGTCTTCGAACCCTCGGAGTAATAAGGGCGGATATTGATGTTAACGAAAGCCCACTTATGCCTGTCGCCCAATTCGGCGCAAAGCCGGTTCACATCATCGTAAGAACCATCGACCGCCACCAAATTGGCGCCATAAACCTTCGAGCCCAGCAATTTTCCGGCCTCGAGGTCGCTCGGGACAAAGACGAATGCTTCCAGACCCGCCCTCGCGGCATGAGCCGCGACTGCGTTGGCCAGGTTGCCGGTGGAAGCGCAGGCCAGCGTTTCAAATCCAAATTCTCGCGCCTTGGTCGCCGCCACCGTGACAACGCGGTCCTTAAAAGACCAGGTTGGATTAGAGCAGTCATTCTTCAAGTAAAGATTGGTTAAACCCAGGACCTTGCCAAGGTTCTTTGCCTTGATCAACGGCGAGAACCCGGCCTGCAAATCGACAGGCTCGCCTTCGCAAGGCAGCATGTCGGCGTAGCGCCACACCGACTGCGGCCCGCGCGCGATCGATTCGCGACTGACCGCCTTGCGCATCGCATCGTAGTCGTAGGCGACCTCTAGTGGGCCGAAACAGAACTCACACACATGATTTGGAGCTATTGGATACTCGCGGCCGCACTCGCGGCAGCGAAGGGCTCTGGCAAAGGACATTGACGATACCTCTTACTAACAAATTGGCCCGCCGAGGCGGGCCATCAACCTTCCGAACCCACGGAAGGGGCAGTCTCAGCAAAGAAACTTAGCGACGTCCCTCCAACCTCATCTGAGGCCGAAAGGACTCGGGCATCACCATGGAGCCCAAATGTGTGAGGTTATGTCCATTCATTGCAAGCGATACTAGCAGCCACCCCCGACAGGGGTCAAGGTATCCCAGGTTCAAAATCAGCGCCTGTAACCCCTTCAGCGGGGCCTGGGGTGCCCCCAGGTTAAAAGCCCGGGGTGTCCTCCGGTTTTCAAAATCAGCGCCTGTTACCCCCTTTAGCGGGGTCCGGGGTGTCCCCAGGTTAAAAGTCTGGGGTGTCCCCGGATTTCAAAGTCAGCGCCTGTTACCCCCTTTAGCGGGGTCCGGGGTGCCCCCGGTTTTTAAAGTGGGTCCGGTGTCCCGGTTTTCCAATTCAGCGCCTGTTACCCCCTTCAGCGGGGTCCGGGGTGTCCCCGGTTTTTAAAGTGGGTCCGGTGTCCCGGTTTTCCAATTCAGCGCCTGTTACCCCCTTCAGCGGGGTCCGGGGTGTCCCCGCATTAAAAGTCAGCGGGTGCCCCAGGTTAAAAGCCCGGGGTGTCCCCAGCTTTAAAAGAGGCCCGCTGGACTCCAGCGGGCCTCTTCCCTCGCAGCCGACAGTGGCGTTTAGTCAGCCACCTCTAGAGGTTGGGGACGCGACCGCAGCAAGCGTGCTGCGATCAGCGCGCCTGGCACTCCGACGATCGGCAGCCACCAGGCGAAGCCGACAACTCTCAAGAATCCGGCGGCGACGTCGGTCAAGAACACGATGCTCGAATCCCAAGCCTCGCTGATCTCCACGCCCAGATTGGTGCCACGGTTTCGTTGGTCGTAGCCACAACCAGGACCGGCGAGAGGTGGACCGAAATCGTAGCCAGTTCGCTAAGACCGTCCAGCAACTGGATGCGGCCCTTGACCTGCTCGATGCTGCCTCGCACCGCGTTAAGCCGGTCCTGCACCTGCAGCACTTCGCTGATGTTTTCCGCCCGTCCCAGCAACAGCAGTAGCTGGCTCTCCGTCGCCTCCAGGTTCCGCAGACTCGCGTTCAGGTCGCTAAACTCCTCGGTTACGTCGTTCGCCTGAGACGTCTCACTGACTACCTTGACGCCCAATCCCCGCAACTGGCCCAAGACATCCTGGTAGCGGGTCGCGGGAACCCGGATTGTCATCGATGCAAACTGATTTTCACCCTGGAACGAAAAGTTTGAACTGGAAACGAAGCCACCGACCGAGGTCGCGATGCGTCCGACCTCCTCAAAGCTCTGGCCAACCTTTTCCACTTCGAGGTCGAGCGACGCTGTCTGGATAATCTTGCGGTCGCTGCTGCCCAATAGCTGGCCAACTCCGCCATTGGTCGGCACTGACCCGCCCGCGCTTTCATTGGCAGCCGGTGGCGCAATTGGCAGCGACCCAGCCTTGCTTTCAACCGCCGCCGGATGCGCCGGAAACATCAGCGCCTCCGCCCGACGTTGAGCCATCATCACCGTCGCGACTGGAAGATCGCTGCTCGGAAGCTACGGACCCGCCGAAGTCACCCTTGTTATCCAGCATATAACCCACAGCGCCGATCGCGACCATGCCGAGTGCCCCAAAGGCGACAATCCTCAAGAACTTCTGCTTTGGAAACAATGTCCTACCCTCCCCAGTGACATTTGTGACCGCCTGCCAGAGTGTGCAGCGGCAGCGTCATGGTGGATAAGACGATGGCGGGCGTAAATTGGTTCCCTGGGTCCCCCCATGTATTCGTCTTTCGCGGGGTCCGGGGTGTCCCCGGGTTACAAATTCTCACCCAGGTTCCAAACCAGCGCCCCATTACCCCCTTTAGCGGGGTCCGGGGTGTCCTCCGGGTTACAAATTCTCACCCCGGTTTCAAACCGGCGCCCTATTACCCCCTTTAGCGGGGTCCCGGGTGCCCCCGGGTTACAAATCCACTCCCGGTTTAAGAAGTCTTAGCCACCGCCTCGGCGATCCGGCGCCCAACCTCATCGGTCGTAATCGCCGCCTCACCCGGTCGCACCAAGTCTGCGGTCCTGGCGCCGTCGCTCAGCACTTTATCAACAGCGCGCTCTACCGCCGCCGCGGCATCATCAAGGCCAAACGACAACCGCAGCATCAACGCCGCGCTGAGAATCATCGAAATTGGATTCGCCTTACCCTGGCCTACGATGTCTGGCGCCGATCCATGAATCGGTTCGTAAAGGCCGAACCCCTTGTCATTTAATGAGGCCGACGGGATTAACCCGATTGAGCCCGAGAGCACCGACGCCTCATCCGAGAGGATGTCTCCGAACACGTTTGAGGTCACCACGACGTCAAACTGGCGCGGGTTGAGGATCAGCTGCATCGCGGCGTTGTCAGCGTGGAGGTAGTCGAACGTCACCTCCGGGAAGTCCGCCGCGACCTGGGCGGTGACCTCACGCCAGAAAATACCGGTGCTCATGACGTTGGACTTGGCGACCAGCGTCACCTTGCGCCGGCGACCCAGGGCCAGTTTGAACGAGTCCCGTGTGAAACGTTCAATCTCGTGCTCGCGATAGAGCTCGGTGTCAAAGACTTCGCGTTCCATCTTCTCCTGCGGTCCTTCGACCTCGCGCTCACCCGAAGGACCGAAGTAGAGGCCAGAGGTCAACTCACGGCAGATTAGAATATCGGTGCCCTTTACCCGTTCCTCTTTTAGCGGCGAGAGGTCGAGCAGCGCGTCTGGCACAACTACTGGGCGCAGATTGAGATAGAGATCAAAGTGTTTACGCAGTGGCAGGATCGCGTTTTTTTCCACCGCTTGCCACTTCGGATGGTTGACCTCGTCGGTCGGGCCGCCAAACGGTCCCTTGATAATCGCGTCGGCCTGCTCGCACGTATCGAGCGTGCTTTGCGGCAGGTGCTCACCGAACTCGTCCCACGCGGCGCCACCGGCGAGCGCCTCATTGAATGCGAAACTGTGGCCAAAGCGGCTCCCAGCCGCGTCCAAGACCCGCCGAGCCTCCGCAATGATCTCCGGGCCGATGAAGTCACCCGGCAGAACCGCAATGTTAAATTTGGCCACGCCCATTCTCCCTCTGCTATTTTGGCGCCGCTGACCTGAGTTTCTTTGCTTTTCCGCGTTCGATCATGCGCTCAGGTTGCCTACCCGGCTGGTTGGTCGAGAGGTCAGGGAAGCTCCTCAAGCTGAGGGAGGGAACGGTTGCAAACCTAGCCCTCAACCGCGGTGAGGAATCCCGGTCGCTTCGCTTCAAACTCGGCGACATCGTCCTCGAGTTCGAGCGTCATGGATATGTCATCCAGCCCGCGCAGCAGCCTGTACTTCTTAAACGGGTCGAACTCAAAATGAGTCGACCATTCGCCACCGACAACGCTGACAGTCTGCGACTCAAGGTCAATTTCAATCTCGCTCTCCGGAAGTTCCTCGGCTCGAGCTATCAGGTGGTCAATTGCATCCTCGGGCAGTTCTACCGTAAGAACGCCTCCCTGGAAGCAGTTGTTCTCAAAGATGTCGGCAAAGGATGCAGCAACCACGGCTCGCACACCCAGGCCCTGGAGCGCCCAAACGGCGTGCTCGCGACTGGAGCCTGAGCCGAAATTCTGTCGGGCAATCAAGATCGGGGCACCATCGTAGGCCGGGTTATTAAGTACGAATGACGGGTCTTTTCGCCAGGCTTCAAAGGCAAACGGCCCGTAGCCGGTGCGCTCGATTCGCTTCAAGTGCTTCGCGGGAATAATCTGGTCCGTGTCAACATTATTGCGATTTAGCGGTATTGTCCGGCCCTTGGTGCTGTGAAACGGCTCCACTAGTCCACCTTCCATTTTCGAATATCGACGAAGTGGCCAGATATGGCAGCGGCCGCCGCCATTTGGGGACTCACCAAATGGGTCCGGCCTCCAGGGCCCTGGCGCCCCTCGAAATTACGATTTGAGGTCGAAGCACAGCGCTCGCCGGGCAGCAAAATGTCCGGGTTCATCGCCAAACACATCGAGCACCCCGCGTCGCGCCACTCGAAGCCCGCGGCGGTGAAAATCCCGTCCAGCCCCTCAGACTCTGCCTGGGCCTTTACCAGGCCGGAACCCGGTACCACCATCGCCTGCACGTGCGAGGAAATCGTATGTCCGCGCACGACAGCGGCGGCGGCCCTCAGATCTTCGATTCGTGAGTTGGTGCACGACCCGATGAAAACACGATCGAGCGGAATATCCTCTATCGCCGTGCCGGGCTTGAGATCCTGATACTTTAAAGAGCGCCATCCTAGTTCTTGGGCCGCAGCATCATCGAAGCTATCCGGATCGGGCACCTTCCCTGTCACCGGTACACTTTGCGCCGGGGTCGTGCCCCAGGTAACACACGGCTCGATCTCCTCAGCCTTAAGGCTGATCGTCTTATCGAATTGGGCGCCCTCGTCAGTGGGCAAAGACTGCCAATGGTCCAAGGCCTGCTCCCAGTGCTTCCCCTTGGGCGCCTTAGGCCGGCCTTCCAGGTAGGCGAAGGTTGTATCGTCCGGGGCAATCATGCCGGCGCGGGCGCCGCCTTCGATCGCCATGTTGCAGATCGTCATCCGGCCTTCCATCGAGAGGTTCCGAATCGTGTCACCGCGGTACTCGATCACGTGACCAATACCTCCGGAAACACCAGTTGTGTGAATAACCGCCAGAGTGACGTCCTTCGCAGTGACTCCTTCGGGCAGCTTGCCATTCACTTCAACCGCCATCGACTTCGGCCGCGTTTGCCGTAGCGTCTGGGTCGCTAGAACGTGCTCAACTTCTGACGTGCCGATGCCAAAGGCGAGGGCACCGAAAGCACCGTGAGTCGAAGTATGACTGTCACCGCAGACAATCGTCATCCCTGGTTGAGTAATTCCCTGTTCTGGGCCAATGACGTGGACAATACCCTGCCTAATATCGTTGACCCCAAAGAAGGGGACAGAATAGTCCTTGACGTTGTTCTCGAGGGTGTCGGCCTGGATTACTGAAAGTGGGTCGGGCCAGGGTTGGTCACGATTCTGGGTAGGAACATTGTGATCGAGGGTAGCCAGGGTCAAGTCCGGACGGCGCACCTGTCGGTCGGCCAGCCGCAGACCTTCAAATGCCTGAGCCGACGTAACCTCATGTACTAGGTGGAGGTCGATGTAAAGGAGTTTAGACCGCTGGGCCAACATTTCTTCTGCGTCGGTCAGGCCGGCCTCGACCAGTGCCTCTCCGCGAGCCACCTCTTGCAGTGGACTGTCTATGACATGAGTTTCCCAAATCTTGTCTAAGAGCGTCTTCGCCTCTGTCATTAATTACTCCTCAGTCGGCCCGTCGGGGCGGAAACCGGCGGATTCTAACGGTGATTCGCCAGACGGGCCGTTAAATCACTATCAGGCTCGTCTGCCAGCCTGATCTTTGTTTTCGCTGCCCAGGTCATATCAGCACCAGTTTCCAATGCAGCGACGATGATTATAGCGTCAGCCAGCGCACCGACATACTCGGGTTCCGGCGTCCAATTCTTTTTTCTCATTGGCTGGAAGCCAAAATTCGGGACATTTTTGCCTAAGGATTTGCCCGTACTTCAGCATCGGCCGGGCGTTGGACACTAAGCGCCCGGTTTATCGCCTGCAATACCGCTTTGGCCGCCGCGACGATGATGTCAGTGTCAGCTCCACGGCCGGTGTAGGTCCGGCCATCGCACTGGATGCGAATGACAACCTCGCCGATAGCATCGATTCCCTCCGTCACGCTTTTCACCGAAAACTCGGTCAACTCGTTCTCAATGCCAACCAAAGCGTTAATCGCTTGGTAGGCCGCGTCGACCGGACCGGTTCCGGTTGATGTCTGGACCAGGGTCCGCCCGTCTGGCGTCCCTAATCGAACTGTCGCTGTAGGAATTAGCTGGCTGCCGCTGGAAATCTGCAGCAGGTCGAGCTTGTATTCCTCATCTACAGCCCGCCGTTCCTCGCCGATAATCGCTTCGATGTCGCGATCGTCGATTTCCGGCTTCTTGTCGGCAAGGTCTTTGAAGGCCGCAAAGGCACGATCAAACGCCTCAGCCGTCACTTCGATGCCAAGATCGTCCAAACGTGCCTTGAACCCCGCTCTCCCCGACAACTTGCCGAGGACAATCTGGCTGCCTTCCGGCCAGCCGACCTCTCTCGAGTCCAGGAGCTCGTAAGTCTCACGCATTTTCAGAATGCCGTCCTGGTGGATGCCTGATTGATGGCGAAATGCGTTTGCACCAACAATTGCCTTGTTTGGCTGCACGGACATCCCGGTCAGGTCAGAAACCAGCCGTGAGGTCCGGTAGAGTTCCTGTGACTTTACATTGGTCTCGATATTGTAGAAATCGCCGCGCGTTTTGATCGCCATGGCCACTTCTTCAAGCGCGGCGTTGCCCGCGCGCTCACCTATGCCGTTGATGCAAGTCTCCACCTGCCGAGCGCCCGAGCGCACCGCTGATAAGCTGTTGGCAACCGCCAAACCCAGATCGTTGTGGCAATGAACAGAAATCATCGCCTTGTGAATGTTGCTGACGTTTTCCAGAATCCCATTGATGAACTGACTAAACTCTTCCGGTGTCGTGTAGCCAACTGTATCGGGAATATTAACCGTGGTGGCGCCAGCCTCAATCACATCTTCCAGCATGCGGTAGACGTATTCCCACTCCGACCGAGTGGCATCCATCGGGCTGAACTCGACATCCTCCACGTAGCTCTTGGCGTGCGCGACCATCGTGCGGGCCATTTCCCGAACCGTGTCGCGGTCCTTGGCGAGCTGGTGCATCAGGTGGATGTCAGAAGTCGAAAGGAAGACGTGGATTCGCGGATCCGTCGCCTCTTTCAGCGCCTCGCCGGCGGCATCGACGTCGCGCTGTACCGCGCGAGCCAAGGCCGCAATTCGAGTCCCACGCACATCGCTTACCACGGCCTTGACCGCTTCGAAATCGCCGGGCGAACTCGCCGGGAAGCCGGCTTCAATAATATCCACCCCAAGGCGTTGAAGCTGCCGCGCAATTTCGATCTTGTCCTGGACGTTGAAGGCTACGCCGGGGGATTGTTCCCCGTCCCGCAGACTCGTGTCAAAAATCAGTACTTTCTCAGACATTTCTCCACTTCTCCCATGTTTCTCGTCATCCGGCATCGATTTGAGCGGTCAGCCCGGAGGCCCTCCTCTTGCTACGCAAGAGAGGGCCGCAGAAGTCTGAGATCGGTCCTTGTCTGATTCATTTTTCGCGACATCATTTCCACTAAAGCAGGCTGCCTACCTGAGCCTTGCCTTCTCCGGCGGAGCGATAGCGGCGGCGGCCGTCATCGTGGTGCGCCCCGGCCGCGCCTCGCGTCATCGCGATGCGGCCGGTTCGCATCAATTCCTTCACCCCATAGGGCAAGAGAAGTTCATAAACCGCCTCGATCTTGTCCTCAGTCCCGATCACTTGAAGGATCAGAGAATCGCTGCCTACATCGATGATGTCGGCCCGGAACACCGCCGCTATGTCCATAATTTCGCCACGAGTTTGGCCGGTAGTTCCAACTCGAATCAGCGCCAGTTCGCGGGCGACCACGTCATCACCGGTTATATCCGAAATCGAAACGACTTCGATCACCTTGAAAAGCTGCTTGGTCACTTGATCGACATCGTGCGTGGCGCCGTCCACCGTGAACGTCATCCGCGACAAACCTGGAATCTCCGAATGCCCAACCGCCAAAGACTCGATGTTGAATCCACGCTGCCGCCATTTGGAGGCAATGCTATTGAGAACGCCTGGCTTGTCCTCCACCAGGGCGACAATTGTGTGATGCTGGGCTCTGGACGGCATCAGCTCACGCTCTCGCTCGCCGGCTGACCCGATCGCTCTTTGTCCTCTTCTTTGTAAGGAGAGTCGACCGTCTCCTGCAGCGATGCCCCAGGTGGCACCATCGGGTAGGTGTTCTCATACTCATCGACTTGAAAGTCGATGAGCACTGGTCCGGGATGGCTCAGCGCCAGCTCAATCGATGAATCAACTTGCGACTTGTCAGTCACCCGCAGACCTCGCAGGCCATAGGCCTCCGCCAGTTTCACAAAGTCCGGTTGGAACATCCTCACGCCCGACAAATTGTTCTTGTAGAACAACTCCTGCCACTGGCGCACCATGCCAAGGTAACCGTTATTGATAATCGCGTACTTAATCGGCAGTTCGTATTCGACCACGGTGGCGAGCTCCTGCGATGTCATTTGGAAGCCACCATCGCCGCAGATCGACCAGACGGTCGACTTGAGATCGGCGAATTGCGCACCGATCGCAGCTGGGACTTCGAAGCCCATCGTGCCCAATCCACCCGAAGTGATGAACCCGTTTGGCTTGTCAACCCAGAAATATTGCGCTGCCCACATCTGATGCTGACCCACACCCGTCACGTAATAGGCGTCGGAGCCAGAAGCTTCGTAGATCGCCTTAATCACCGCCTGCGGCAGCAATTTGTCCGTCTCCGGAATCACGATCGATGGGTGATCCCGCTTCAAATCGTTGATCCACGCTAGCCAATCTTCGTGCCGTTTCGGTTCCAGGTCGCGGTTGAGCGCAGCCAGCACATGCTTGACGTCGCCAACAATCGGCACCGTTGCGGGCAGATTCTTGCCGATCTCAGCCGGGTCGATATCGATGTGAATAATCTTGGCTTTCGGACCGAAGTCCTTGAGCCGCCCGGTCACCCGGTCGTCGAAGCGCATGCCAATAGCGATCAGGAGGTCGGCCTCACTGATCGCTTGGTTATTCCAGTACATACCATGCATCCCTGGCATTCCCATATTCAGCTCATGGGTCCCAGGAAATCCGCCAAGGCCAAGTAGTGTGGTAATGACCGGGATTTGCTCCTTCTCGGCCAATTCCACCAATTCCTCCCAGGCCTGGGAGATCACAACACCATGTCCTGCCAGGATCACCGGGCGCTCGGCGTCCGCAATCAGCTGTCCAGCCCGTTTTATCTGACGCGGATCGCCCTCGGTCTGCGGCTCGTAGCCGGGCAAACTCACGGAATCCGGATACTCAAATTCACACGTCTGCTGCTGCACGTCACGCGGAATATCGACCAGCACCGGCCCCGGTCTCCCCGTCGTCGCGATGTGGAACGCCTCTTTCAAGGTCGACGCGATGTCTTCGACGTTGAGCACCAAGGCGTTGTGTTTGGTTATTGGAATCGAAATCCCTGTGATATCTGCTTCTTGAAACCCGTCACGCCCGATTAGCCAGCTCACGACCGCGCCCGTGATGCAGACGATGGGGATGGAATCCATCCAGGCGTTGGCAATGCCGGTCACGAGGTTGGTCGCGCCGGGGCCGGACGTCGCCCAGACAACACCGGCCTTACCGGTAACCCGAGCGTACGCGTCGGCGGCGTGCGCCGCCGCCTGCTCGTGCCTGACCTGAACGTGACGAATTTGCGGATACTGGATTAGCGTGTCGTACATCGGCAGGTTGGCCCCGCCCGGATAACCGAAAATCGTGTCCACGCCCTCTTGGCCGAGACACTCCATGATGATTTGTGCGCCTGTAAGTTTCACTCTGTCCTCCCGGAGGTAATTCAGCGACAGCTGAAGTGGTTTTACCTATGTGTTGCCGTCCTATCCCTTCTCAGAGAAAGGACTAGCTAAGGAGGAGGACCGTCAGGTCAAGCCGGGCAGCGGCGAGGAACCTGAGGTCCTCACCAAGTACAGCCTGGTCTCGGGCTACCGGACACGCATTCCTGCTTCCGGAAAAGTCCGAGACCGTATCGGCCTCCACTGCTAGCGACCGTAAAGTCATTGGTTCCTTTCGACGATCAGGGTCTACCCTGATCTTTCGACATATAAAAAGTCCCGTCTCGCCAAGGGATCCCGGGAGACGGGACGTTACCACCCAAGTTCCCCGGCCACAGCCAGAGCACCTCAATTGCTATAACGGGCAAACCCGCCCAGACCTTTAGTTTCAGTCCGGGGGCTCGGGGACGAGTTCGAGGCTGTTCTGGCTACCGGCTCTCACCATCCCGGCTCGCTATCTGCCCGATTCTGCTCTCTACTACTTCCCGTCTTCGCCTAAAAATTACTTAGAACAAGTCTAGAAAGCAGGTTATGTCCTGTCAACCGGAAAACCCCCAATCCCGCCCGTTCATTCATTCCCGCTACATCAAGGAAAAAACGCCACCGGCTCACCTGGCAAGGCCTCTGAGCGGCGAATAGGCGTCAGCCGTCATTTCCGGTCTTTCAAACAATCCCTACGCCTCAACCGTCTCCGGCGCCAATCGCCGCCGGAAGGCTGCTTCAACCCCGGATAAGGCCACTAGGCCCTTTCTGGTGTCTGAAGCCACTCGGGCTCCCTCATGACGGCGAACCCTAAATTTGAACAGCCAGTAGGTAAACTCCCTCAGGTCAGCCAGTTCGATGCGGTCGCCATCTGGCAAATTTCTCTCTTTGCGAAACTCTCCCAGTAGTTCAGCCTGGGAATTGCCGTAGAGACGCTCAAACGCCGTCTCGCCAGCGGTTTCACCACCAGAAACCACTTGTCCGTGCCGTTCCTTCTCCACTTCTTGCTCGACTGCCAGCTGCAACGCCTCTTCAACCACCACGCCATAAAGAAAATTCAAGTAAGCCTGATGTTTCGGCGTGCCAAGCAGAGATTGGAACTCGTCCTCGTCAATTTCAAGTGGTGGGTGGCCATGGAAAAGTAGAGCGTTGCGATCCTTCTCACCGACGACGCTGCCCAGCTCGTCCACAAGACGCTCAACCAGCAATAGCCAATCAAATGCCTCTCCGCCGATCAAGTAATGGTAGGTCCGGCCGTCCACGGTCTCTTCCGCCAGACTCCATCCCGCCATCGTCTTTAAAACGGCGATGTACCAATGCTCGCCGTCGTCGATGCATTCCTTCAGGTAGGTAATGGAGTCTTGAACTTTGTTGGTCTCGGTCGCTGTCAACTTCTCATCCGCTGGCGTAGACTCACCCCAATTATCGCTGGGCTCCGTCTGAGAATACTAGAAGGACCAATAACACCCTATATCGGACGCCGGTCCTAGCCTCAAAACCTTTCCCGCCCTAGCCGCCCCGAAGCTATGCCGCCACCCCGTGGCACTTCTTGTATTTTTTTCCTGAGCCACAATGACACGGGTCGTTGCGGCCAATCTTCTTGCCGTCGATCGCCTTGGCGGCAGGTTTCGCTGCTTGGCTTTGCCGGTTTTCGCTCAGCTGAGCCGGTATGCCCGAGCCCCCACCCGCCGCAACCGGCTGTGCTGCCGTCGGCTGTGTAGAGAGAGCAACGTGGTAAATTGCATGAACAATGGTGTGGTTGATGTTTTCCAGCAACTGGCCCCACATGTCATGAGCTTCGCGCTTGTAGGCAACCAACGGATCCTGCTGCCCATAGGCTTGCAGACCGATGCCCTGGCGCATTTCATCCATAGCAGTCAAATGCTCTACCCAAAGCCGATCAACGGTCTGCATCAGCAGCAGCCGCTCGAGCAGTCGCATCCCCTCAGGTCCAAGCTCCTGCTCTTTCTGATCGTAGGCCGCTTCCGCCTCATCAAGTAGCAACGCTTCGATTTCTTCGGCGCCGCGCTCTTCCATCGATTCGACGCTTACTTCGTCGGGGAGATGGAAAATCGCGCCAATTTCCTCCAGAAGCAGCCCCAGATCCCAAGCCTCTTCGCGGCGCCCCGGCAAGTGAGTGTCGGCTAGCAGCTTGGTCTCTTCTTCAACCATGCCAGTTATGTTCGAGCGCAGGTCCTCACCTTGGAGTACTTTCGTACGCTCCGTATAAATCATGTCACGTTGAACATTCATCACGTCGTCGTAGTCGACCACATGCTTCCGTTGGTCAAAGTTGTGACCCTCAACCTTGGTCTGGGCATTCTCTAATGCCTTTGAAACCCAACTCGACTCAATCGGCATGTCTGCTTCCATGCCCAAACGGGCCAACATTCCCGGCAGCCATTCCGGCGCGAACCGGCGCATCAGATCATCTTCAAAACTGACGTAGAATCGGGAACTGCCCGCGTCACCCTGCCGCCCAGCCCGTCCACGAAGCTGGTTGTCTATTCGTCGAGATTCATGCCGCTCGGTACCGAGAATCACCAACCCGCCAAGGTCAACAACCTTGTCGTGTTCCTCTTGCCAATCATTCTCGTCGCGGCTCTCTGGATTGCCTCCAAGAATGATGTCCGTACCTCGACCCGCCATGTTGGTCGCGATCGTTACCGCGTCGAGCCGGCCCGCTTCGGAGACAATTGCCGCTTCCTTTTCATGAAACTTTGCGTTTAGCACCAGGTTCGGCACTCCGCGACGCTTCAGCAAATCCGCCAGGTATTCCGAGCTTTCAATCGTCACGGTACCAACTAGCACCGGTTGGCCAGTTGCATGAATCTCTTCCACTTCCTTGGCCACGGAATCAAACTTTGCTTTCACCGATCGGTAAACCAGATCGTCTTCATCTTCGCGAACCGTAGGCCGGTTGGGCGGCAGGACGACAACTTCCAGCTTATAAATCTTGTGAAACTCCTCCGCCTCAGTGACAGCCGTACCAGTCATGCCGGCAAGCTTCTCGTACATGCGAAAGTAGTTCTGAATCGTTATCGTCGCGTAGGTTATCGACTCCTGCTGAATCTTGACGCCTTCCTTGGCCTCCACCGCCTGATGTAGGCCATCTGACCAGCGGCGGCCAAACATCAACCGCCCGGTGAAGTCATCGACGATCACAACTTCGCCATCTTTCAAGACGTAGTCGCGGTCCCGGTTAAACATGACCTCCGCCTTCAGCGCGGCTTCCATATAGCGCGTCAGGCGGAAATTCTCCGGTGAGTAGATGTTGTCGACGTTTAGCGCCTTTTCGATTTTTTCGATGCCGGGCTCGGTTAGCGAGATCGCCTTCATTCTTTCGTCCACCGTGTAATCGGTGTCGGGCTGCAGACGCGGTACAAGCCCCGCGAAGCGTGGATAGATCGAAATGTCTTGCGCCGCCTGACCGCTGATGATCAGGGGCGTCCTGGCTTCGTCAATCAGAATGTTGTCGACCTCGTCGACGATCGCAAAGTGACGCTCACGCTGTACCTGCAGGGCCCGATCCGTCGCCATGTTGTCCCGCAGGTAATCAAAACCAAATTCGTGATTCGTACCGTAAGTCACATCTGCCGCGTAGGCATCCTTGCGACTGCAAGCCGTGAGGTATTCCATGCCTTCCTCTTCGCTCACCGCATCCGCGGAAACCAAGAACGAAGCATCGTGCTGCAGAATACCCACGCTGATCCCGAGCCAGGAAAGTACGCGCCCGTACCACTGCGCGTCTCGCTTAGCCAGGTAATCATTGACCGTGATTAGGTGGACTCCATGCCCCGCGAGTGAGTTCAGGTACATTGTCAATGAAGAGACTAGTGTCTTCCCTTCACCGGTTTTCAATTCAGCGATTTTGCCCTGGTGCAGGACTATAGCGCCGAGGATCTGCACATCAAAGGCCCGCTGCCCAAGCTGGCGCCAGATTGCCTCACGCATGACCGCGAAGGCCTTTGCCTGGATGTCGTCAACCGTTTCGCCCGCGCCCAGGCGGGTTCGAAATTCATCGCTTTTCGCCACCAGTTGCCCATCGTCGAGCGCCTGCACGTCAGGCTCCAGCCGGTTGACTTGGCCAATGCCGGGCGAAAGCCTTTTCAGTTCCTTCTCGTTTGGGTTGCTGAGAAATTTGCTCAGGAGAGCCATCGCACTGCTCGCTTTCGAGTATCAGTGTCATTATGCGGCTTGATCATCGCTTGCCGCCAATCAGGAAAAGCCTCAGTTTCTGCTTTCGTTCACATACGCCTAGCAGCACAACGCGCAAGAAATGGGAGGAGCCGGCCGGCTCCTCCCATTCAACTGAGGCAAGGTTCGCCTTCTCCTAGGAAGTTGGGTCAGTCTCAACCCTGTCGCCGTGAGTCCTGAAGCCTGTGCGGTCAAGCACCTCCTCAATCCGGTCGTTCAAGCCCGCAAGCATGGCATCGTACTGCTCAGCCGTGATCTTGCCAGCGTCAAGCGCCGCCTGAAGCTCGGCTTCGACGCTGCTGATGATGCCGGCTTTCAGGTCGTCACGCGAGACGCCATTGTCCGCGCCGACTTCGGCCAGGCTCTTGCCGGCCAAGAGTTCGTCCTTTAGTGCCTCTGGCTCGATGCCAATCACGGCAGCGGCAGCACCGAAAATGTTCTTGATCGCGTGGCTCATTCGACCGCCGCGATGCCGGCCAGCACCCGGCTCGTGGTTCCTGATTCGCTCAGCCTGCTCGGCCGTAATCACCCCAGTGGCAACCGCTTCGTCAAGCGCTTCGCCGCGAGCCGCCTCTTGGGCGGCCTGGAGTTCATCAACCGTGACCCCAAGCTTTTCGGCTACCAAATCAAGGTAGAGCGCATGAAGCCCATTCTTTTCGCCTTCCTCCGCCTGAGCTCCGACCCCAAGGCCAAGAGCCCCGACCACTACGGCGCCTGCGACGGCGAGGCCGGCTACACCGAGCCCCCATCTCATCATCCTCATCTTCTTTCCTCCCATCTAAACCGTGGCGCAAGTGCGTCCATATGAAATTAAGCCATTGCCAATGGCAGAGGGTTAGCTGGATTCAAAGGGATTGTAAAAAGATTAACAACCGCTTGAACCGGGACTCGTGGCGTCTGGGGGATTACCATTAGCTTCCAGATAAGCTGCTTTAAAACTCTCAACCGGCCCGGACTTGCCAGCGAAATCAGCAGAGAAAGAAATGTCAGCCAAACTTATCGTTATTTACGGTCCCCCATTCGCCGGCAAGACAACCACTGCTTGGGAGACTGCCAATTCCTTCAGCGGCAAGACCGCCGTACTAAGCACAGACAGCCTCTGCAAAGGGTCTATCGCGGTGCCAGATTTCAATCAACGAGCCGAACTGGAAATGGCACATACTCAGCTGCGCTTGATGACCGCCAACTACCTCAAGAACGCTTACAACCTCGTAGTAGAGGGTCCATTTCGGTTCGAGCGTGGCGGCGAGACCTTTGATTTTGAGTCCGATATCGATCAACTGGTCTCATTAATGAGACACCTGGCCGAACAGGCGCTGGTCGTGCGACTAGAAGTCAGCGACGAATCGCTAGCCTCGCGCGCGGCCCATTTGAACCGCACTCCTGAGGTCGCTTCAGCCCAACGCATAAACTCCGCTTACAAACCGCGATATGGCGAGCGCTTCCTTTCGGCGGACACGGACACCCTGACTCCACAAGAAATCGCCGGCACGGTTCACGAAACATTGAACTAGGGCTTCGCTAGCCGCCTCCTTGCTACCCCTGTACAATAGATAATTACTGAACGACACTACTAGAAGAGCTTGGCAGGATATCCACAACGCTTTAGGGTAGGAAGCTGACTAGGCTAAAAGGGTGGTGTCTAGCCATGGCTGACAAGGCAGACAAGATCGAACGCGAGATCGAAGACATTCTTCGCAAGATAGATGACTTCGTGCCCGATCGCGGCAAACGGCCCCCAGCCAAACCCCCAAAACACAATCGCTTCACCTCGGCTCAGGGCTGGTTCGGTCACCTCTTGGCGCGTGTTTCCCTGAGCCAGGTGATGATGTGGTCTCTAATCGTCATCATTGCCATGTTCTTTCTCAGGGGCATTCCCGTCGCAAGCTGGGTAATGATTGGCGCTCTAATTATCCTCGCAACCGCTTTCACGCTTTCGATCCGCGGCGGCGGTCAGCAACAAACCCGGCAGCGCTGGCGTGGCCAGACTCTAGACCTCTCCGGGCCAAGCTACGCTAACCGTTTGAAGGCTTGGCTCAAAGGCCGTAAGCGCCAGTAGAAACCTGCCAATAACAATTCGGCGGTCTGCCGCCATTTCAGAGGGACCGTGGGGTGGGGAGGACAGGTGATGGCGTCCCGCAGACTTTTTATCATCGCGCCCCTCGTTTTACTGCTTGGCACCGCAGCATGCACGAGCACTGCTGGTTCATCTGAACCGCCGTCCCCAACCTCAACCGCTCCGGCCTCAACGCCCGCGCAAAGTGTCAACGCCTCACCCACAACCATCGCCGCAACTCCCACCCTCGGTTTCTCACTCGACCCCGATCGCCCCAGCGGTGACCGCATTCTCGAGTTGGTACGCGCGCTCTCGGTGAGCATCGGGCCTCGGCCTGCTGGTTCTGACAGCGAGTTGGCCGCCGCCCAGTACATCGCCGGATTGCTTGACAGTTTTGGCTACGAAGTCGAGCTCCAGGAATTCCCAATCGGTCGGGAAGTAGCCCGCCAATCGGCCCTGGTCGTGAACTCTCCTCAAGAGCAGACCATCCCATCATTGCCATTCGCCAACAGCGGCACCGGAACCGCTAAAGGACTCCTGGTGGCGGCGGGACTCGGCTCGGCGGCGGAAATTCCGCCTGAAGCTCAGAATGCTGTCCTCCTCATCGAGCGTGGTGACCTGTTTTTCCAGGAAAAGGTCGCCAATGCTCAGGCCGCCGGCGCGGTCGGGGTGATCATCTTTAACAACGCGCTGGGAACGTTTTTTGGTACGCTCCAGACCGACTCGACCATACCAGCGGTCTCGATTTCACGGGCCGACGGGCAGTCGCTGATGGCGCAGCTTGCCGACGGCCCCAATGAAGTAGACGTAGAAATCAAGGTCGATGCGCTCTCTGACGCGGTTTCATTCAATGTGATCGCTCGGCCTCCAGCTAGGAAGTGCGAGACGATTTCTGGCGGCCACTACGACAGCGTTATCCAGGCCGCCGGTGCCAGCGACAACGCCACCGGAACCGCGACGGTCATCGAAGTGGCTGCCATTCTGGCTGCCCACGGCGCCATGGAAGCGAACTGTTTCGTTCTTTTTGGCGCCGAAGAACCGGGCCTAATTGGCAGCCGCGCCTTCGTCAACTCCCTCAGCCCCGATCAACGCGCGCGCATCGTGGTCATGCTCAACTTCGACATGGTCGGCGTCGGCACGGACGGCTGGCTGCTAATCGGCAGCAGCGAAGAGCAGCAATGGGCTCTAGCGATATCCGAGACATTGGGAATCCCGGCGCTGCTTGGCCAGCTGGCGTCGACTACAAGCAGTGACCACGCCAGCTTTATCAATGCTGGCATCCCAGCATTGATGCTTCACCGCACAACCGACAACCTCCTTCACACGCCGCAGGATACGATCGAGCGAGTTCGGCCAGAGCTTTTGGAAGAGGCCGCACGGCTCGCCGTGGCGCTGCTGGAATCACTCGCGGGTGGGACTTAGTGCCGGCTCACCAGCCTCCCGCCCGCCGCGGCTAACTCGCCGTTTCTTCATTTTCTTGGCGGATGTTTGGCGCACAAGAATTTGTCAGGCTACGATCGTCTGGAAAGGCTGGCATGAGCACAAAGTTAGGCATCGGTTCGCTCGCATCGATCGTCGTCCTTTTGTTAGTTCAGGGCTGCGTGTTTGGTGGCGATGACAGTGGGAATTTTTCGGCGTCGCGCCCCAGCGCGATCCCCACCGCAACTCTTCCGGCAACGCTCAGTGAGCCAGTCGACCTCGGCGAAAGCGTCGCCATTCCCGGTTCAACTCCAGCCGAACCCGACGAGACCACGGTTACCTACCTCGTTCAGCCTGGAGACACGCTTAATGCAATCGCTGGTCTTTTTGGCGTTCCCGGCGACCAGCGGGCCGCCTGGACTCTGGAAGTGCTCAGAATAAACGGAATTGCCGACGCGCGGCTTCTCCAGGCAGGTCAGGAGTTGATCATTCCTAGTTTTGGAACCTCAGAAGACAGCTCCCTTCCTGCTCAAACTCCAGTTCCGGACTCCGAGGCACCAACTCCAGCAACCGGCAGCGGCGCCACATACACAGTCATTGCTGGCGATTCCGCCATCCTTATAGCCCAGAAGCTCGGTGTTCCCGGATCCCAGCAACTGGAATGGGCCCAACAACTGCTGGCTCTCAACCGGGTTAGCGAGTCTGGCTTGAGTATCGGCCAGGTCTTACAACTACCTCAGGACACTCCTTAAGGAGGCCGCCGCGCCGCTGGCGCTCTCCCGCACGCGACCTTGTTCCTCCCGAAGACCCAGTGCTAGCATTAGCCGGCTTTCGCCCCCTAATGCCTTAAAGTGATAAAATGAGCAATCAGGACCAACTCGACGAACTTAATCGCCGCAAAGAGCAGGCCGCGCTTGGCGGCGGGCAGAGACGAATTGACGCCCAGCACCAGCGCGGCAAGCTAACCGCCCGTGAGCGGATTGCAATCCTCGTCGATCCTGGCAGCTTCGAGGAATTCGACCCCCTCGTAACCCACCGCTCTAGCGATTTTGGCATCGACCAGCAGAACTATCCGGGCGATTCCGTCGTGACCGGATTTGCCCACATAGAAGGCCGCTCGGTCTGTGTCTTCGCCCAGGACTTCACCGTTGTCGGCGGCAGCGTGTCTGAGGTCGCCGCCGAAAAAATTTGCAAGATCATGGACCTCGCCCTGAAAACCGGGGTGCCCGTCATCGGCATAAACGACGGCGGTGGCGCCCGCATTCAAGAGGGTGTGTCCAGCCTCAAAGGCTACGGCGAGATTTTCCGGCGTAACGTTCGCGCCTCCGGCGTTGTTCCACAAATTTCCGTGATCCTCGGCCCGGCTGCCGGTGGCGCTGTCTACTCCCCCTCAATTACAGATTTCGTCTTCATGGTTGAGGGTCACAGTTTCATGTTCATTACCGGCCCTGACGTCGTTAAAGCCGTAACTATGGAAGAGGTCACGGACGAGGATTTGGGCGGTGCTCGGATCCACGCGACCCGCTCTGGCGTGGCGCACTTCGCCATCGATACCGAAGAGAACTGCCTCAATGAGGTGCGCCGTCTGCTCTCGTTCTTGCCCCTCAACAACCTTGATGAGGCGCCGGTTGTCGACATCGGTGACGACCCGAAGCGCCGAGACGAAGAGATGTTGGAGATTCTGCCCGAGAATGACTCCCACCCCTACGATGTCCGGGAAGTGATTTTTCGCGTAGTCGATGGGGCTGACTTTCTGGAGGTCCACGCCGACTATGCCCAGAACGTGGTCATTGGCCTGGCTCGCATGGCTGGCCGTAGCGTCGGTATGGTTGCCAACCAGCCCTTGTATCTTGCCGGCACCCTGGACATCGCCGCATCGACCAAGGCAGCCCGCTTTGTCCGCTTCTGCGACAGCTTCAATATTCCGATCATCACTTTCGCCGATGTCACCGGCTACATGCCGGGAACCGCCCAGGAGTATGGAGGCATCATCTCTCACGGCGCCAAGCTGGTTTACGCTTACGCTGAAGCCACTGTGCCAAAGGTGACTTGCGTCTTGCGCAAGGCCTATGGCGGCGCCTATATCGCCATGGGATCGAAACACCTTGGCGGCGACGTAAACTTCGCCTGGCCCGCCGGGTCGATCGCCGTCACCGGTCCTGACGCGGCTGTAAACATCGTTTTCCGCGCCCAAATCGAGAAGGACCCGGATAGCAGGGCTGAGCTGAGTCGCGATTACCAGGAGCGCTTCGCCAATCCCTACGTCTCAGCCTCCAGAGGCTATATCGACGATGTTATCGACCCGCGCGACACGCGCGCCAGAATCATCCGCTCTCTGGAGATGCTGCAAAACAAACGTGAGCAGATGCCGGCCAAAAAACACGGCAACATACCGCTTTGATCTCTTTTTCTTCTGGGATGTCTTTTCTTCAGGGATAGCGGGCAGCCATTACCTCGTAGACCATCGTGTTCAGCCTCTGGGCCAAAACTACATCACCAAACTCGAAGGGCACTTGTTCTGAAAGAAAAGTAAGCGCGTAGGCATACTCCACGTGGCCACGCCTTAGTCTGATGATGCCGGCATCGTTATCCACGAAACCGTTGTCCCCCAAGAAGAAGCCATTCTTGTGGCTGACCGTTCCTTCAGGCACCGAGGCCGTGAGGTAATTCAGACCTGGCTTGACCTCGGCAAGACGCTCCAGAACATAGTCGCGCAATTCTCGCCGAATTAGGTTCATTGGTTCGTGAATTTGCCCGTGCCAAGGCTAAGGCGACAGCGGCAGTCCCCCAGGCTTCAAGGCCAAGAGGAAGGGTCAGGAACTATGAGGGAGTACGTCACGAACCGCTGGCAGCTCAACGGAGGGTTCCGGCAGGTGCCTTTATGACAGCCCTGCTTTCCCATTAAGGAAGGTTAGAAGGCGCAAGGTAACGAAAAATCACAAAGACCGGAGGCTGGTTGAGCCTCCGGTCTTCTTTTGTCCTCCACTTTAGAAAGAACCGATTCCTGACCGCGCCCACCAGCCTAAACCGCCGTCTCAACACCCCCTCTTTGCACTCTCGCCTGAACGCCCCTTCAGCGGGGTCAGGGGACACCCCGGACTTCAGAGTCACGCCACCAGGTTTCAAACCGGCGCCTATTACCCCCTTTAGCGGGGTCCCTGGGGTGTCCCCAGCTTTAAAAATCCCCCGGACTTCAGAGTCGTCGCCACTTGTCCTAGACTACGCAGAATCAAATTAGTCAGGATGGGACTTGCAATGAATCGGGATCAGACAATCGAACTCGTTGACGAGGCATGGGCTTCGTCAATTCTGCCGGCAATCACCGCGTTCATTGCCATCCCCAACGTGTCGCCTTCTTACGACGCCGACTGGCAGGCCCATGGCCACATGGAGCGCGCCGTAAACTTGATCACCGGCTGGTGCGAAAATCAAGACCTTGTCGGCGCAACCGTAAGCGTTGAGCGACTTCCAGGCCGTACGCCGGTCCTCTTAATAGACGTCCCCGGCGATTCGGATCAAAGCGTTCTCCTCTACGGACACTACGATAAGCAGCCCGAAATGACCGGCTGGCGAGAAGGCCTCGGCGCCTGGCAGCCCGTGTTGGAGGGAGACCGCCTCTACGGCCGCGGCGCCGCCGACGACGGCTACGCGGTCTTTGCTTCGATTACCGCTCTGCGGGCTTTGAGGCAGCAGGGCCTGCCACACGCTCACTGTGTGATTCTGATCGAGGGGTGCGAAGAAAGCGGCAGCTTTGACCTGCCCTTCTATTTGGAGGCCCTGGCCGATCGCATTGGCACCCCCAATTTTGTCGTCGGCCTCGATTCCGGCTGCGGCAACTACGACCAGCTTTGGGGCACAACCTCCCTGCGAGGCCTAATCGCTGGCAGTCTCTCCGTCGAGCTGCTTCGAGAAGGTGTGCACTCTGGCGACGCCTCTGGAGTTATCGCCTCAAGCTTCCGGGTATTACGTCAGCTCCTAAGCCGGATTGAAGATCAGGACTCCGGCGAGATCCTGCCACCCGACTTCCACGTTGAAATCCCTGAAACCAGGCTCGCCGAGGCGAACCAACTAGCCGGAATCCTTGGCAACGACGTCTTTCTCAAATACCGCTTGCACGAGGGTGTAGAGCCAGCGAACCCAAACCCAAGCGAATTGATCCTCAACCGCACCTGGCGCCCCGCCTTATCGATCACCGGCGCAGACGGCCTGCCTTCGGTAGCGACAGCTGGCAACGTCTTACGCCCTCTTACCGCCATGCAGCTTTCCTTGCGAATTCCCCCCACACTCGATCCCGATCATGCAACCGATCGCCTCAAGCAGCTTCTTGAGGCAGACTCACCCTACGGCGCCAAAGTTCAATTTCAGCCCGAACACAACGCCCCGGGCTGGAATGCCCCACCAGCAGCCCCTTGGCTCGAGCAATCGATCGACTCCGCCTCTCACCAATTCTTTGGCCGCGAAGCTGCCTACATGGGCGAAGGAGGCACGATTCCTTTCATGGGCATGCTGGGAAACAGCTATCCCGACGCCCAGTTTTTCATCACCGGTGTCTTGGGCCCACAGTCCAATGCCCACGGCCCCAATGAATTCCTCAACCTGCCAACTGCTCGCCGCTTGACCTGTGTCCTGGCCCAGGTGCTGGCCGACCACTATCACGCTTCTCAAAACTCGTAAACATCGGCTCAACCATGCCGCTCCGTTTCAGATCTCGGAGCGTTTAACCAGATTCCTCCCCCGGTGGTGACCGAAACACATCACCTCGACCCTCCGCCCCCCAAAAATCTCGCTCTGACCGATGGCAAACGGCTCGTCCTCTAGTGCTGGACCGAAAGCTCCAGTTGATTCCCCGCAGGATCGGTGACGTACAACGAGTAGCCGTTGCCATTCCCGTGAACCCTGACGTTTTCCACGGCAGTGCCCCCCGCCTTCAGCTCGGCAACCAACTCACCGGCATCTGCCGGGCCTTCGCAAACGAAGGTGTGATGCGGAACATAAGGTCTCGGGCCCTCCTTGGCATCAAACAGACCCAGGCTTTGGCCGCCAACCTTTAGCCGCGCTACCTCAACCCCACCGACATCCTGTCGGCCAGATTCCTCGCAGCCGAGGACTTCACGATAGAACCTGGCCATGGCTTCCAAGTCGTCCGCGTTTAGGTTCCAGGAACGCAGGCCCGTAGCTTTGAACATCACCTACTCCTTGTCTCTCAGATCTCACCAGACGATTGCGGATTCCGAACTTGAGAACCGCCTATCCGTCGGTCCTACCCACCGATTCGCGCTTCAGTATAGAGGCCGCAAGAGCAACCCATTAGCCTCTAATTTCAGGTCTCAGCCAGGGAGTAGTGCTCACCGCTTCAGGGTCGTAGGCGTCTGCTACATTGGCCGCATGCTGAACCCAAGGCCAATCCATTGCCAGGATGCCCCACGAGAACTCGTCCTCGCCTCAGCCTCGCCCCGGCGCCAGGATCTGCTCAACCTGCTCGGCCTACGTTTCCAAGTCGACCCCAGCAGCGTCCCAGAAATAATCCGCCCTACCAAGGCACGAGAATGCCTTGATAATCGCTGCCGATACATTGGTCGGAGTCGAAAATCAGATCTTTGGCAAGCCGCGAGACAACGCTGATGCACGCGAAATGCTGCTCACGCTGAGCGGTCGTGCCCACAAGGTATTAACCGCCGTTGCCGTCCTCGATGCCAAAACAATGACAGAAAAAACTCGGCTAGCGCAGACAGACGTCTATTTCCGCACCCTGGACGATTCTGAGATCGATGCCTATATCGAAACTGCTGAGCCCTTAGACAAAGCCGGCGCCTACGGAATTCAAGGCCTAGGCTCCGTCTTTGTCACCAAAATCGAGGGCGATTACTATAACGTCGTGGGGCTGCCAATAGCTGCCCTCAACCAACTGCTCCTCGAATTCGGCTGCTGCATCATCTGCCACCGGCTTTCCGGCGACCACAAGCTCGATTCAGACCAATAACTCCAGCGGCGCCAGACATCAAGGCCTGCCTGGCTAATCCAAACCTTCCGCGCCGTTCGCCCTGACGCTACGTCTTGGGGTTGTACACAAGGCGAATCCAGAACTATGGTATTAGCGTAATAGAAGACAATGTGGCTGGTCGGCCTCATACCGGCTCGGACCTGCGCGCGGCGCATCATCACCAACAAAGGGGAGTAGGAAGGCTAATTTCAATGGCAGGAAACTATTGGGACAAGGTAACCACAAATAGAGTCGCTAGGCGCCGGCTATTGCGCTCCGGCGCGGCTCTCTCCGTCGGCGCCGCCGCCTTGGCATTGATCGGCTGCGGCAGCGATGACGAGGCGACAGGTGGTGGAGACGGACCAGCCAATACCGCTGCTCCCGGCGCTACCTCGGCGCCGGACGCGACAGCAACTGCAGAACCAGTCGCGATAAAGCATGGTGACTACCTGAGCGGCGGCGGCACGCCGGTAGCCGGCGGACATTTCGTAACCCGTCGTACAGCAACGGCCAACTTCAACCCAGTCTCAAACTGGGACGACGGCACCAACACCGGTGGCGCCCACGTGTTCGACCGGCCGCTTACCTCTCGCGAGGACGACCGTCGCTTCGTACTTGAGGCCATGGAAAGCCTGGAACTTCCCGACGACACCACAGTCATCATGAAACTGGTTCCGAATCAGGTTTTCCACGATTTCGCCCCTGTTAACGGCCGGCCCTTGCTTGCTTCCGATGTTGTGGCCAGCCAGAACTACGTTTCGGAACTGCCCAACGCTTTTGACCGGACCTTCCAAAATGACTTCCTCGACACAATCGAGGCACCCGACGACCTCACGGTCATCTACCACTTGCAGAAGCCCAACGCTTATCTGTTCAGTCAAAACATGCTTGGCAGCGGCACCGGCCAACCGATCATGGCGCCGGAAACGCTCGATAACATCGATACTGGCAAGCAGATTGGTTCTGGGCCCTACTTCCTTGATGAGGCCCAGCTTTCGGTGAGCCACGTCTACAAAAGGCATGATAAGTTCCGGCTTGCCGCCGAAGGTCTGCCCCACATTGACTCGCGGGAGATCAAGTTCATCCCCGACACCCAGGCAGCCGAAGCAGCCTTCCGCGCCGGCCAGATTGACCTGTGGGCGTTCCCCAACGTCACTCAGTTCCAAAGCATACCGCCGGAGATGGGTGACAAAGTGCAGACCGCCAGTCTGCCCGGGTTTAGCCCCTTCCACTGGCACCTCAACACGCGACCGGATTCGGAAGGTGGCGCCGGCTACGAGTGGCGGCGCGACAAGCGCATGCGCCAGGCATTCTGGCGCCTGACAAACCGCCAGCAAATGCTCTCCCTCGGCTACGCCGACGATGGCGTCCTGCCAAATGGCATTCTGCCCGCCGGCCTCAAGGCCTACCAGCTCAACTGGGACGATATCAAGGAGTTTTACGTTGAGGACGTGGCCGAGGCCAAGAAACTGCTCGCGGCCTCCAACTTCGACCTCGACCGGACTTGGGACATGATGGCAAGTGGCTCTGGCTCCTCCACAGATGCGTCCGGTCAGGTCTGGCAGCAGCAGCTCAAGCGTGCCGACATCAAAACCGCAATCTCTAACATCACCGGTTCGGCTCAGCTCTTCCAGCGCTGGACCGACAACGACTGGGAAATCATGGTCCAGGGCTCACCCGGTACCGACACCCCCGGCCAAGCGCTGCGCCTCCAGCACAGTGCCAGCTGGTCCGATACCTACCGTGGCTTCGCCCTTTATGACCCCGAAATCGATGCTCTGATCGAGAAATCGGAGGCAACGATCGACTTTGAGGAAAACCTCAGGCTGGTGACCGAAGTCCAGATGTTTGCACTCAGAGAGGCAAGTCCTTCGATGCTGCTTCTCACATCGAACTTCAACCAGCTACTCAGTGGACGAGTACAGAACTTCGAGCTGACCCAGGTGCGGCCGGTTTACTGGCACGACATGTGGCTCAAGCAGTAAGTAGCCGCGACTAGCGAAACCTGCCCAGCAGGACAGGACTGCCGGCGCACTTTGTAGTCGCGCCGGCAGTCTTTTTCATTCGCTTGATTCGAGTTGGAGCGAAAACCTACCAGAACAGTAGATATTGCGCGCTAAGCAATAATTTTGCCAGTTAAAACAGGGGCTGATTCGCCGTCTCTTTGTCGGCCAACAGTTGTTTACCAGTATGGATTCAGTCCCAATTTTCAGCCCTGGCGCAAGCCTAGACACGACAGCAGCAGGTGAGGTGGGGTGTCCCGCTCGATTGCCCTGGCCCGCCACTCGGCCGGCCGGGGGGGACCGAATTCTGATTTAGTCAACAGTATTGACAGTTGACCAATCCTACCTAAGAATTGGTGCCAGTCCCGGGTGCGTCCGGTTAATCAGGGCAAGGAGGCAAATTTGGCCCTCAAACTCAATACATCGATGGAACCTCAAACAGAGGACTTCAAGAACTCCCTGGCGGAGCTCATAGCGACGTTGTTGTTCGTTTTTGTCGGTGTCGGCTCGATTGCCGCCATGCTGCAGACCGCGCCCGATCTCGGCGGCGGTATCGTGATTATCGCGGCCGCCCACGGTTTGGCCATCGCTCTGCTCGCCGCCGGCATTGGCGGCATCTCCGGCGGCCACATCAACCCGGCCGTGACCTTCAGCATGTTCATCACCGGCCAAATCGCCCTCGGCCGTGCCATCATGTACGTCGTCGCCCAGCTTATCGGCGCCGTGATCGGCATGCTCCTGCTAAAGATCTTCCTGGTCGGCGCTGTCTTCGACGCGATCCCCGGTGCCGGCGGGCACGCCGTCAATGACGCCGTCGTCGCCAGCAATCTTGCGGCGGTCGGCATCGAGGCGATGATTACCTTCCTTTTGGTTTGGACAATCTTCGCGACCGCTGTCTCCAAGCGCGGCACTGCCCCGGCGCCACTCTTCATCGGCTTTGCCGTATTCGTCTTTCACCTCGTCGCCATTCCCATGACCGGGGCTGGTGCCAACCCGGCCAGGACCTTCGGCCCGGCTTTGATTTCCGGCGAGTGGGCTGACCACTGGGTCTACTGGATCGGTCCGCTGCTAGGCGCAGCGATCGCCTCTCTTGGCTACTGGTACCTCTATCTTCAGGACGAGGGCGACTAACCCCAGGACCTGCGTACAGTGCGACTCGAAAAGGGCCGGCAAAATGCCGGCCCTTTTCATTGCCTAAAGGCCCGTACCAAAAGTAGCTCATCCTTCGTCATTCGCGGCCACTCTAACTTTGCGGCGGCAATCAGACCGTGTAGAAGTACCCCAAGATGCCACCAAACAAATAGTGTGCAACCAACGTGACCATTGGTGGCGAGCCTCCGTAGTTGAGGCCGAAATTCCCCGGCGGCTCCAGTTGACGGGTCGGATCCGGGCCCCATGCTTCAGACGCTATGCGCGGATGAAATGCCCGCAGCTGCGGCATTAACACCGTCACCACAAACCCGCCGTGCACTAGCCCATCAGCATGCCAAAAGGAAGACCCGCCTGATCCGCAGCCTCAACGCCCCGGCGCAAGGTACTGCAGGTCGGTGCTGTCGTCCAGCGGCTCGCCGGCGAACTCGAAGCAGTTGGCCAGCGAGCCGCTGGATGCGCTCACGGCGCCGAACACATCGTACTCGTAGGTGTTCACCACTCCCTTGCTGGCGTCCGTCAGCGCCATCGTCGACCCAAGAGCGTCCGTTAGGTAGTAATGGGTCACTTCGCCGTCATCCACCTGGGCGATCCGCCGAGGGCGTTGGCCATCGAACATTTCGGCTTATTTGTCGCACTCCGCAAAGCTAACTGACCGATCGACGTCTGAAATTCTCACAACTTGCTCATGGGTCCTCTGCTCCTCGGTAATGATCAGACACCCGATATAAGGACCTGGGTGCGTAGCCAAGCCCAAGGGGCCCGTCTCAAAAGTCGGCCCCAGTATCGGACACACTAACTTCGTTCGACTGGTCTTTTGTTCTCCCGCAGAGAGAAAGATCGGGTCCGCTAATGCACGGTTGCTATGGCATCGGAGAAGCGCTACATCAATTTCCAGATCGTTGAAGAATGTCACCTTCGGGCCTGAGGAACAGCTCATGACAAGGACTGCTCCAAATACGAAGATTAGGACCAGAGCAACGTACACCAGTGGCCCGTCTCAGGGTACCCGTCATCGGAGATAAAGGAACAGTCTGTGGGGCTCCAAGGACACCAAAGTCCTGACGGATCGCCATATAGGACCGGCCTATTATTCACATACGCGTAGCCATGTCCAGGCCAGGCCGGCGATGAATTCAATGGATCGCGGCCGAGGAACCGCCCCGTGGCCGGGTCGTAATGCCGCGCCCGCAGGTACTGCAAGGTCGGTCGAGTCGTCCACCTGCTCGCCGGCGAACTCGAAGAAGTTGGCCAAAGAGCCGCTGGAGGCGCTTACCGCGCCAAACACGTCGTACTCGTACGTACCACTCCCTTGCTGGCGTCCGTCAGCGCCATCGTCGACCCCAGAGCGTCCGAGAGGTAGTAATGGGTCACTTCGCTGTCATCCACCTGGGCGATACGCCCCAGACCATAAATATAGCGCAAGTCGCCGTCGTCCAAGACCTGAGGTATGCCCTGCGCAACATCCCAGGTGAAGGTCGTCGTGCTGGATTCCCACACCGCGCCAAACACGTCGTACTCATTGTCGTTGACCACATCGTCATCGCTGTCGGTCAGCACCATGGTCGAGCCCAGAGAGTCAGCTTGCTGTCGTGGATTTAGGCAATGCCGCTGAATAACCTAGTAGAAATCGGTTGAGGACGTACCTGCCTTCGACTCCTCAGTTCTTGCACACACGAAGCTCTCTACCTCCTCAGCCACATCGGTTTGGACCCAAAACTTTCTACCCGCGTTCGTTTCAATTTCCACGATGCCCCGGGTAAAGAGTCCTCCCCGCATGGCTTTGAGAAGCTTGTGATTTGCTTTTGCTGATACGATTTCGGACCATTCGAGCTCGAATCGAGCCCCTAGAAAGTGTATCGGGAGAAGCAGAGGGAACCCAGGCACGAAAATTAAACGCTGCGTTGTGAGCAGAAGGCGCCCGGTTCTGAATTGCCAAATCGCGCCGCCACCATGAAATGCCTTTCTGTCGCGCACGAGATACTCTCCATCTCTCAGTTTGGGACGTCTTACCCCGCACAACCACTCATAGACAGATTGCAGTTGTATACGCAATGAAAGGCCACTATTCCTTTCGACGGCCGCAATCAACGAGTGCTGTCGTTGCTGAGCTTATTCCAGCCTCAACAAATATTGGACTCAAAGGATCGCTGAAACCCACGTCTATCAACAAATTTCCGGCATTTAGCAGGTGAGCTGCAACTTTCCGACCTGTGTTACAAGATGAGCTATCAATTGCCTCGAAGGTTCCGACAGCATTAGCAACACCAAAGGCAAGTTCGCAGGCTTTGTAGCCGGCCAAGCCACCAATGACAGCTCCATAACCGCCGCCAACTGCAAGTCCTACACCGCCGCCGACCAGTGCACAACCAACTTCAACTGGTAACACGTCAAGCAGAACAGCAATCTTCTGCCAATCGTACGGGGGCCCGAAAGTATCTATGATAGGTTCTGCGATGGCCTCGCCGACGGCTGATGCGCCATCCGCGACAGCATCGTACGGGGGCCCGAAAGTATCTATGATAGGTTCTGCGATGGCCTCGCCGACGGCTGATGCGCCATCCGCGACAGCATCGGAATACGAGGCAGAACAGCCGCGGGAGTTCCAGGAAGATTCGTTTCGTCATCGCCGACACGATCGAGGGACAAAAACTGGTCGTGTTCGCCGATGCCGAAGCTCCCTCTGGCCTGGCTTACCTAGCAACCGTCGATGGCAGCGAGCTAACCTTCCGGGCAGCCCTCGAACCAGGCTTCTTCACTGACGATCAGACGGGTTCACGATGGAACATTGAGGGCAAAGCGCTCTCCGGCCCTATGGCCGCTCGCTCGCTCACCTACGTGGCGTCATTCGTGACCGAGTGGTATGGCTGGTCCGCCTATCACCCGGAGACAGGAATCTTCCAGCCCTAGACCGCGGCTTTCTCCTGGACCGCCTACGGATCCTTCGGCGCCAGGAAACCTACGCCGGAACCCGACTCACGGCTGCGCCACTTGCCCGCCTCTACCGCAAACAGAAAATCGAGCACGGTCCGGTTGAATAGATCTGGCTCCTCCAGATTGATCGCGTGACCGCTCTGGGGCAAAAACACCAGGCCCGAGCGGCTAATGGTTCGCTTCAAAAACAGCGAGGGCTCCAAGCAAGGTTCGTCTTCATCGCCGGAGAGAATCAACGTCGGCACGTCGAGCCGCCGCAGTTGCTCCTCGTACTCGTACACCCCTGGCCGCTTGGCCTGAACCCCCCGCACGGTTAGCGCCTTGCCGATCGGCGAGTGCCCCATGAGTCGATCGGCGAACTCTTGCCAGCCAACCGGGTCTTTTCGCTGAAACTGTACGCGCGCCGGGCCGCCGGCATACTCCTTCAGCGCTTCCATGCCATCGGCTTCGAGATGGTCCGCCATGCTGCGGCTCTGCTCGCGAAAACGCTCCGAATCGGTGCTGCCGGAGCCGGCCCCCGCCACGATCAACGACTTCGCCGTCTCGGGATGCTTCAGCCCGAAGTTCAGTGCCGTAGTGCCACCCATCGACAAGCCGCCGACGTGCGCCTCGTTGATTCCCAAGTACTTGAGCAGACCGAAGGCGTCGGCAACCGCGATCTCCTGGCTGTAAGCGTCAGCATCGAGAGGAACGTCAGAAGGAGGGTAGCCCCGGGCGTTATAAGTAATGACGCGGTAAAAACGCGAGAAGAACGAAACCTGCGACCGCCAACTCTCCATGCTGCCGGCCAGCTCATGACACCAGAGCAAGGGATACCCGCTGCCGGCCTCCGCATACTCAAGCCCAACGCCGTTGACCTCAGCTCTCGGCATCCTTGTCCTCCACTCTAAGTCTCACGGCCGCTGCGAAGAGTAGCGGTTGCCACCAGCATCCGCGCTCGCCAGCCGTTCAAACAATCCCGCCCCGAAACGAAATAACGCGGCCGGCGCGAAGTAGAGCCAGTGCCATGAGCACTGGCGGCTCAACGGGAAGTAGGCGGCTTGCCGCCGTCATTCCCGGTATTTCGAAGAATCCCCCCCCCCCCGTGAAACGCAACAACGCGGCCGGCGCTCCAGGCAAGGCCCATGGCCATTGCATGTATTTCAAATAATCGCATGCTGCTCATGCCAGGACGTAGCCCCTTCGTAAGCCCGCGCGATCTTCAAAATCGAGGCCTCGTCGAACGCGCGGCCCGCAATCTGTAGCCCTATCGGCAGCCCGGCCGAAGAGAATCCGCACGGCACAGAAATCGCCGGTAGCCCCGTCAGATTGCCCGGATTCGTAAAACTCGGTACCCCGTACCTTCCCTCCTTGGCAAAGTCGTCGAATGCCTCACCCGGACGCGGCGTCGTCGGCGAAAGGATCGCATCGTGCGTCGCAAGGATCTCTTCAATTTGCTCAACAATCGTCGTTCTCACCCGCTGCGCCTGGATATAGTCCGCGGCGCTGATATAGGCGCCTTCTCGTAAACGTGTGCGCAGATTCTTGCTCAGGTCTTGCGGCCTCGTTTGTAGCGTATGTTCGTGCACCGCGTAGGCTTCCGCGGTCAGGATCATCGTGTTAGACGGACGGGATTCGATAAACGGAGCACTGTCAACATCGTCTATGCGCGCGCCCATGCCCCTCAGCACGTCAAGCGCCACCTCGAAAGCCGCTCGCACATCCGGATCTGTCCCGACTCCCTCGTCCAACCAATCCCTTGGTACCCCGAACCGCAGACCCTTTACCCCGTCGCCAAGTCCAGCGCTAAAGTCAGGCACCGGTTGATTCGCCGAGGCTGAATCCTTCGAGTCCGGCCCCGCGATCGCCTGCAGCAACAAAGCGGTGTCTCCAACCGTTCGCGCCATCGGACCAGCATGGTCCACTGACCATCCCAGCGGGATCAGGCCGTAACGGCTCACCCGGCCATAAGTTGCCTTTAGGCCGACGATTCCACATTGCGAAGCCGGATTGCGGACGGATCCGCCCGAGTCAGAGCCCAGAGAGCCAAAACAAAGACCGGCGGCCAGTGCTGCACCCGAACCGGTGCTTGAGCCACCGGTCACGTGGTCGCTGTTCCAGGGATTGCGCGCCGGCGGAAACGGCGTGTCGAAGACCGGCGCGCCAAAAGCAAACTCGTGCATCGCCAGCTTTCCCACCAACACAGCCCCGGCCCCGCGCAGCTTGCGAGTAGTCGTGGCATCCTCATTCGGTACCCAGTCCTCGAGGACTTTTGAATGAGCCGTCGTTCGGATCCCTTTGGTCATATACAGGTCCTTCAGCGCGACCGGAATGCCATGCAATGGACCCAGATCTAAACCCGACGCCAGTTCCTGCTCAGCAAGTCTTGCCTGCTCGAGCGCAAGCTCGCTTGTCACCGTAATGAAGCTGTTGATTTGCGGGTCGATTCTCTCAATTCGGTCTAGGCAAGCCTCGGTTATTTCAACCGGGGAAATCTCCCTCCTCCGTATCAGCTCGGCGGCCTCTGAGATCGTTAGGAACTGCGTTTCGACGCTACTCATTTGCGGAGCCGGCGATGTCGGACGGCGCCTGCAGGCCAAAGACCGTGCCCGGCTCGCTGTCCGAGTGCAAGAAGCGGCGCACCGCTTCCGCGTAAGCCTGATTTCGCTTGACACCGACCGAGAGCTCGGCCAACTCTTCTTCGCTAAGCACTAGGCCAGCTCTCTCGGCCGTTACCCGCATTGCTTCCAATTCTTGATTCTTTTCCGACATCAGGCTTCGCATCCTCCCAGATCATTTGCTTTAATTTAATCTTCAGCCCTAGAGGTTACTCCTTGTGCAAAACACGAATGCCTTTCAAACAATCCAGGATACTGCCGGCGCGAAGCAAAGCCCGCGCCCTTCAGCGCGGGCCGTACATGGCGAATAACAAAGCCCCTTTGCCGGCCTTTCAATAAATCCAGGCGCGAATTAGAGTCAGCGCCATTAGCGCTGGCGACCCATCGCGGCTTCGGCGAATTCCGTGGTCACATGGTCTTCGTAGCGGTGCTCACCTTTGATTAGTCCTCCCTCATGAAGGATGTCGCGCAGCCTCTCAAAGCTCTCACGCCGCAGCAGGGGATCGGCAGCCCAGGTGCCCTGACTTTGGTAGCGCTCCGTCCCGGCAACCAACGTTTTCATTGGAACTTCCGGAAGGTATTCGGCGGCCAGCTCGGCGATCGCTGCTGCATTGTTTGCCGCCATCCAGCGTTGTCCGGCATAAACCGCACGCGTAAAACGTAAAAATGCCTCACCATTCCGGTTCAAACTAGTGGCTGTAGCGGCAAAGGACGTAAACGCCACGTGTCCCACGAAACGCCCCATCGGTGCGACTAAATGCGCCAGCTTTGACGCGATCAATTCTTCGGCCATGGGCTCTGGCAGCAGAACAAAATCGCCAGCACCCTCCTGAAAGGCCGTGGATGCTTCCGCCAGCGAGCCGTGCGAGGAAAGTGCGACACGCTCTCCGGCAACACCTTGCTCTTTCAGGACGCTCAGAAACCCCATCCAGGGCGTCGGTGGGTCACGAAAGATCAGCACCGTCTGTCCCTCGAGATCGTTCCACTCGAAGTCGCGGTGTGGCCTTCTGGAGACCAGCATGAAGCCATCGCGGCTGTTGACCTCTATGAATGAAAGCGGCAGGTCCTTCTTGCCCGCGTCTGCGGCCATCAGGACTCTCATTGGTCCGGTAAGGGCAACGTCGGCCTCGTTTCTTTGAAGCACGGCGACGGTGTCTTTTCCCGCCACGTCAGACCGCACGCTCACCTCGAGGCCCTCGGCTCCAAAAAGGCCCAGCGAGCGAATCACATACAGGGGGCTATAGAGAACGCTGCGAAAGGGCTCGATTAGCCTCAGCGACTCCACGCTGCCTCCCCGCAAGGCCGGCAGGCGCTAAAGGCACATCCAGTGCCAAGAGTAGCGGCTGCCTTCGGTACCCGCGGTTCCGCTATTTCAATAATCCAGCCTTGCAAACAATCAACCCTCTGACATCACCGATTCGGCCAGGTCCGTCGTCACGTGGTCCTCGTAGCGATGAGCGCCTTTTATCAATCCACCGTCGCGCAGGATGTCGCGCAATCGGTCGAAGCCCTCACGGCGCAGCAGCGGGTCGAATGCCCATGTGCCATGGTCCAGGTAGCGCTCGGTGCCCGCGGTTAGCACTTCCAGCGGCACTCCCGGCAGGTGTCCTGATGTTAACTTTGCAATCTCCGCCGCACTGGCGGTGGACATCCAGCGTTGTCCGGCATAAACCGCACGCGTAAAACGCAGTAGGGTTTCACGGCGTTGCTGCAAGACCCCTGGCAGCGCCGCAAACGCGGTGTAGGGTATTTCACCAGAAAACCGTCCCATGGGCGCCGCCAGATGCGCCTGCCCCTCCACGATGAATTCTTCTGCCTGAGGCTCGGGAAGCTGGATAAAATCGCCTTCGCCTTGCTGAAACGCGGTCATCGCCTCCGGCAGAGACCGATCCGTCGAAAGATGCACGCGCTCCACGGCAACGCCTTGCTCCTTCATGACGGTCAGCAGGCACATCCATGGCGTCGGCGGTTCGCTATAGGTGAGAACCGTCTGCCCTTCCAGGTTTTCCCACCGGAAAGGCTCGAACCTGTCCCGCGAAAGCAGAATAAAACCGTCCCGGCTGTTTACCTCGATAAAGGAAATCGGCAAATCGGTCTCGCCGGCATCAGCCCCTACCAAGCCCCGCATCGGCCCGGTTAAAGCCAGGTCCGCGCCATCTCTGCGCAGCACCGAAAGGACCCCCTCGCTCGCGTCTCGAGTTTGGACACTAACCTCGAGCCCTTCGGCCTCGAAAAGCCCCAAGGCTTCAATCACATAAAGCGGGCTGTAAAAGGCGTTGCGAAACGCCTCGATGATTCTTAGTGACTCCATGTTCTCTCCCGTGCGCCTGAACGCGGGCGTTAGCGTGCAAGACGCAGCCGCTGCTCCTGGTAAGGCCCACGGCGAAGAGCAAGGCCCCATTGCCAGTATTCAATCAATCCGCCGTTGTCGCCGCGAAGTAGCGCCAGCGCCACTACCGCCGCCTACTCCCGGGCTTGCTGGGCGTTAGCGCCTCCAGCGCCCCCGGCGCTCCCGGCAAGGCCCACGGCGAAGAGCGAAGCCCCATTGCCGGCCTTTCAAACAGTCATCCATTCAGTCCAGGACTTGTAAAGCCAGAGCTGTGCAACTTCATTGATCTTCGTTTCAATGTAGGCCGGCGCGCCTTCTTCTTCGATAACCTCATCGTGGCGATGGTTCATCGCGTAATGCAGCGGATATTGCCTGCTGATCACCCCGGTCATCCCCCGCGTGCTTTCGCCCCAGTTCTCGCCATCGTCCGTTTCCAGCATGCCGGCCGGGCCGAATGTGTGTATCGCCCGGTGCTGCTGAATCGCGTGGCGGTCTGCTTCTTGGTTAGCAGCGATGAAAGTAAACCACCAGATTTCAGTCGTGGTCGGGCCCATTGGCATCCGCATGCAAAGCTGCTCGCCATTTGGTACCAGCCAGCAGTTGGGGAAGATGTGCGGGTGATTGCCCACGCGAGCCCCCACCGGGCCCAGCGCTGCCTTTGCTTCCGGCTCGTCCCGCCAGTCAGGGTGAATCGCGTTGTTCGCCTGGTTGGCACGTGTCTCCTCGGTTACCTCGGGACCACTGATCGCGTGGCCGTACTCGCCCAAAACCACAACGTGCGGGCTCTCAAAACGGTTGGTTGGCCGAATCGTTGGGAACGGCCGCCAGCGGCTCATCGTCGATGACGCGTGGCTGATCGCCGGGTGGTAAAAGTCCCAAACATTGTCCGCTGCCAGCTTCCAGTTGCACTGGATTGTGTATTTCTGCACCCCCGGAAGCACGACCATGTCTCCCTGAGTGGCGATCAGGTCCAGTCCGATTCGACCGACTTCGCCCAGATAGTCATTCAGCGAAGGCGCACCCGCATCCATGTTGGCGAAGATAAAACCCTTGTACGAGTCGACCTGCGCCGCCTTGATCAATCCCCAATTTTCGCGGTCCAACTCCTCGTGGTAGACCTCTTTGAAGCCCGGCACACCGACGAGCGCACCTTTAAGGTCGTAGGTCCAGCCGTGGTAGGTGCACATAAAGGAGGTGGCGTGGCCTTCGTCAGCCCGGCAGATGGCGTTGCCACGATGCCGGCAGGTATTGACCAGCACCTGGGGATGGCCGTCGTTGTCACGCACGCAGATTACCCGGTCTTCTCCGATGCGTGTCATGAAGAAATCGCCCGGATTAGGAAGCTGCGAATCGTGCGCCATGAAATTCCATGCCTTGGCGAAAATCCGCTCCAACTCCAGCTCGTAGATCTCCTGGTCGGCGAAAATGCGGCGGTCCACCGTCCCATTCTCGTAATCCACCATGAGTCGCATGTCTTCGTGTCGAAAGGTGGTGGTCATCGGAGGCCCTCCCGGCTCTTAGGATTTCTCAGTCCCTGAATCATATCCCGGCCAGACACAGCGTGCACTTTCACGGTTGGTTGAAATGCCAGCACTGGCCATGGCCCGTGCCGGAGGCGACAGGCACGTTCGGTTGCAGGCTTGCGCCGTGCCGAAAGCGATGGACAAGTCTGCTTTTTGCGAGACGCTCTCACCCTTCCAAGAAAGTAATGACGTGGGCCGCGTACTCCTGCGGTTTCTCGAATGGCGGCCAGTGTCCCCAGCCGTTGAGGAGAAGCATGCGTGAATCGGGGATATGGTTGAGCATTTTGATGCTCACCTCAAAGGGGACCATGCGATCGTCGCGGCCGTGAACCATGAAGGCGGGCGCTTTGATCCCACTGAGGCCTTCGGTGTAGTTGACGACAACGTTGGCGGATTTCTCGCGGGCCTCTGTCAGCTCCGGCGACCAAGTGTGCCAATGGTGTATGTAGTCGACAAGTTCGTCCGTGACCAGCTCCTGGTCGTATAGATTTGCCCGCAAATAGCGGCGAAGGTTATCGTCGGAGGGGTCCTCAATGGCCACGCGGTAGGCGCGCGTGCCTTCCGAGGGCCGGTTGGCCATAACGTAGATGTCGGCGGTGCCAACATGCCCACCACCGAGGACGAACTTGCGCACTCGCTCTGGGTGCTTGATCGCTGCCACGAGGCAGGACTGCCCTCCCTGCGAGTTGCCGACCCAAAAGGCGTCGGCGATGTCGAGCGCGTCAAGCAGCTGAGTGGCCACGCGGGCCTGGAATGCGTGGCTGCTCTCGTTGTAAACGAAAGGCCCGCTCTTGGCGAAGTTGGGCAGGTCGAAGAGGATGCAGCGATAGCGGCCGGCGAACTCGGCCACGACCTTGTGGAAGGTGATCCAGGCGGTGCTGCCGGGGCCATAGGAGTGAAGAAAGAGGATCGGTTCGCCCTGGCCGATGTCGTGATAATGGATTTTCATGCCGCCGGCCTCAATGGTTGTGCCGGTTTCCTGCTCGGTCAGGCCATTTGCCGCGATGAATGCCACGTCTTACTCCTTGGCATTTGTTGTCCCTTGCACCCTGTCACAGTACCGAGTCCGGTGTTTCTAAATCGAGGCGTTTGATTCAACACCGCCCGGCGACTTCCTACAGCAACTCCGTAAACGCCGGCGGCAGCGTGGAAGCCGAGACAATGACCTTGCGTTCCTCAAACCGCCACTCGTCAGCGGTCTTGACGACGATATCCTCGTATGTCACTGCCGCGTGCAATTGCGAAATTCCGTTCTCATCGGTGCGGAAGATGACCCCATAGCTCCGCACCTCAGCTCGATCGGCGGAAGTTGGACTGACCTCAATGTTGGTCACGGCGTGAATCGTGCGGCGACGCGGCACCTGCCACATTTCCATGAGCCAGGCGACCCGTTGTTTCAGCGCCATCCTGCCAGCATCCCGGAACAGATACAGCCCCTGGTCTTCGACGTTTTCGTGGGTTATGGCCGAATAGACAGCCTCATCTGTGAACAAGTCCAGCCATGCCAGAAACTCGTGCTGATCGACGATCCGGGCGTAGCGATGCAGCAAGTCACGGACTTCTAGCTGAATTTCGGTTTTCTGGGATCGATGAACGGTGGTCATCTAATTACTCCTACAGCGGTGGACCGCCATGCCTGGGTTGGTTAGCTCGTCCTACCAGGAGAAATCGGGACCCATGCGGCGGCGCCAGGCATCATAGAAGCTGCGAATCGAATACTCGTCGTGCTTCTCTCCCTTCTTGCCGGGCGACTGCCCGCGGCTGAAGTTTGACCAAGGAACCCGGTCGCGCGCGCCAACGCCGATTTGGACGCGGCGGGTAGCCTCATTATCATCGCCGCTGATCTTTCCGGACGCGGACTGCGTGTCGACAGAGTGCTCCAGCCGCCACTGGCGGGCCTCGGCGCTTTCGCCCCTCACTCCAAACTCCATCAATTCCACGATCGTCCGGCCCGGCGAAACCGGCCTCACAACCTGCAGAGTTCGGCCGGCGCCACCGCCACCAAATTGGAAGTCCAGATTCGGGAAAACCGCGCTGATGTGGTTCCATTTGGTGCGGTCGCCGACGTCCGCGGGGGGCCGCTGGCGAGCCTGCAGCCCAGCAGACTCGGCGCTTTCAGTGAACTCGAGACCTGTGGCCTCTTCCATCGCCTTGACCACATTCTCGGCGTTGCGCTGCAGCGGCCAGGAAAGCAGGCCGTGCCCATCGTCAAGCCAGAAGTTTTCGCCTTGAGTTTCCACACTCTTGTAGCCGGCAAGGATCGACCGGTGCGTGAACTGGGGATGGTACATGTCGCGGAAATTCTCGTGCCAGAGCTTCCAGTTGCCTTCAAACCACCAACGTACCCGCCCCAGCGGCTCGGTCCCGGCGGCGATTTCTTCGACGTATGGCGCCACCGTCCCGAGGTATTCCAACAGCGAAGGCAAAGAATCATCGAGGGTAACGAACACTAGATCGGCGAAAACCTCCACGCGCAGCGGTGGGACATCGTAGTCCGTGCGATCGATTTCGCCGTAGGCTTCCGGCCATGGGATGCCGACGCACTTGCCTTCCATATCGAAGTTCCAGGCGTGGTACATGCATTGAAAGCCGGCTCCGCAATTGCCCCGCCGCTTGGGTGCCAGAATCGCACCCCGGTGGGTGCAGCTGTTAAAGAAGCCGTGCAGTTCGCCATCCCGGTCGCGGGCCACGACTACGGGAACACCGGCGATGTCGGCGGTCAAATAATCGCCAGACTTCCGCATTTCACCCACGTGCCCGAGCCACTGCCAGGTCTTGTGGAAGATGCGCGACTTCTCCGCTTCGAAAACGTCGGGATCGACGTAGATATCCCGATCGATGACCCTTGACGCGTCAAGCCCGAGAGGGGATGCAACCGATTTCACCATCAGAGTGTCTCCTGGCCAAGTGTTCCTCGATGATTTCGACCACAGTCCGATTAGGTTTTCAAAACTGTACTGCTCCAGGAAGAATTTGTGTAGTCAACTGACTTGCTCCGGCGCATTACTGGAATTCGATAATCGCCCGGCCCAGAATCTTTCCTGTGTCCAGATCGGCGCAGGCTTGATTTATGTCCTCCAGCCGGTAGCGGTTGGTTACCAAAAGGTCGAGCTTGAGCTTTCCCTCTCGGAACCAATCGACATATTTCGGCAGGTCGATCTGCGGTCTGCTAGAGCCCCCTAGAGTTCCCCTGTAGGTTCGGGAAAAGAACAGGTCCCGCATATTCAATGTCGCCGTGGTCTGGGGAAAGCCCACTAAAACCGCCATGCCGCCGTCCTTCACCCCCAGAACCCCGGGCCGAACTGAAGGCACAACTTGCTCCATGGTGATCTGAAGCCCCACGGCATCAAAGGCAAAGTCCGCGCCAATCCCGCCCGTGAGCTCCTTGATGCGCTCAATCGGATTTTCGCTGGTGGCATTAACTCCTACTGTGGCGCCAAACTGCCGCGCGAATTCAAGCTTCTCATCGGTAACGTCGACCACAATCAGCGGATCGGCCCCGGCGACGGCACAGCCCGAGATGATGCTGAGGCCGATGCCACCGGCTCCGTAGACGGCAACCGAGCTGTTCTTGCTCACCTGCGCCGTGTTCAGCGCCGCGCCCACACCGGTCATCACCGCGCAGCCAATGATCGAAGTCACGTCGGTGGCCACGTCATCGGCCAGCTTCACGACGTACTGCTCGTGGGCGATCGTCGATTCTGCCCAGGTGAAGACGCTGGCTGAAACCTCTTGGCCGCGAAATGAGATCCTGGCGGGATCCGGCCGAACAAACCCCTCCTCGGCCGCCCGTGGCACCCAGGTAACCATTACCTTGTCGCCTTCTTTAACGTGACTCACCGCGGCGCCTTTGGCTACGACCACCCCGGTCGATTCATGGCCCAGCAACAAAGGACGCACCGAATCTGGGTTGTGCATCTGAAAGATCTGCGTGTGACAGACGCCACTGGCGAACTGCTTGACCACAACTTGATCCGGCGCCGGATCAGGGATCTCTATCTCATCAACCACCAGTGGCTGACCGTGCTCCAGATCAACCGCGGCTCGTGCCTTCATCGCTTCCTCCGCCTGTGTAAAGAGCATTCCCTGCCCTTGCTAAAAACAAAAGGTGCGCTGTCCCTAGTCGCGTCAGCGCGCCTATCTTACGGCTTTCAATCCTGCTAGTAACTGAGAAATCTAGTCTCAAGGCGATGGAAATTGGTTGGCCCTTCGGGTGTTCCCATGTCGGCGCCGCGGTGCATTCCGCCCAAACAAGAAAGTTCCGAACCTTCCTTCTTGCTGAACTAGAACGTCTGTGCTATTCTCAGCTGGCAGGCAGACACAGCCTCAATTACTAGTTCCGTAAATTAGCCATCCAAGGTGACAAGCCATCAACGAAAACGTGCGGCCAATCGTCCAATTTCTCACCGGAGCACCCGGCGGCGAAGACCTGGTGCCATGGCACCTATTGCGCCGTGAAGACCTCCAGGTGATCCGCGATTGGGCCGGCGAAACCCTCTCTCCCGATTCTCAACGCCGCGCCTTGGGCGCCATGCGATCAGCCATGCGAAATTGCGTCGCGCCAGATACGGAAGTTGAAACTGCGCCGGCGGGCTTGGTGTCTGGATTGCGGCCCCTGATTCGAAACACGATCGCCGCCAGAATATTCACCAGCCGTGCCGCGCGCCTGCTGCTTGACGTCTGCCGCGACGATCCGGGCAGCGCCGGCTCCCGTGACGCCGCCCTGATCTCGTTGATGCTGCTGGCCGGCCTACGCCGGGGCGAGATTGTCCGCCTTGATGTCTCCGACTTTGAGCAGGACGAAAACTGCCTCAAGGTCCACTCTTCTCGTGGATTTCTAAGACTGGTCTATCTCGAGGGCCAATGCCGGGCCGACCTGGAAGACTGGATCGCGCTGCGCGGCGGCGCGGCCGGCCCCCTATTTATGCCGATAAATGCCCACGGCGTTCTCAACGCCGCCGGCCTCAGCCCTTCCGCCGTCAATCTCATCCTCACCCGTCGCTGCCAGCAGGCCGGCGCCGACGGTATTACACCGCGGGACCTGCGCCGCCGATTCCTTTGGCGGCTCCAATCCGTCACGCGTACCGATGCGCAGGGCTCCACCTGTCGCTTCTACCTCGATAATTCTGGGCACCGCGGCTGGGCATTCGCCTCAATGGCTGACGTTTAGCCGCCCATTCAGTAGTTCACCTGCGACGATACTCGTCGCCACAGTCACCGATTGACCGGAAAAGGTCGCGGCCTTTGTCCAGCACAGCATCTATCTCCGCCAAGTCCTCTTCTTCGAGAGAAACCCCAACTACGGCGGCGTTCTTCTCCAGATTGTCCGACACGCCAAGACGCACGCCTACGATCACCCCTGCCACCAGCGGCCGGTCCAAAACGTAGCGCAGCGCCAGGTTGGCAATGCTTGCATTCCTGCGCTCGCTGACGACGTCCAGGGTCCTGAGCAACTCCTGATGCAAATCCCAGCCACCCCAGGCATCGATCATCTGCTTGTATTTCTGCAGACTCGCTGTATTCAGCTGGCCCCGTCCGGGTTCTGGCGTGCGTAAATAACGCTCAGATAAGAGGCCGCCAGCCAGGCTGCCATAGGCCAGCAAGTGAATGCCTTGGCCGCGGCAGAACTCCACCATCGCCTCTTCCGGACGCCGGTCTATCAAGGAATACTGCACCTGGTTAGAGACAATCGGAATCCCCTGCCCCACGATCAGCCGCGTATGCTCGGTGTCGAAGTTGGTCAGGGCTAGGTTGCGAATCAAACCCTCTTCTCGTAGCTCCGCCAACAGCGACAAAGCCTCCAAATAGCTGCCATCCTCGTAGTCCCACCAGTGAAACTGCAGCAGGTCGATCGTCTCCACATCCATACGGCGTAGTGATCGCTCGACTGCGGCTTTGACCACTTGTCGATTGATTGGCCCAGGCTGCGGCACCCATTTCGTAAGAAACTGGTTGGCCTCGGCCGCCGCGGCACCGGTCCGTTGCCTCTCTCTACGCCGGAACTCACCCACGAAGTCCTCCGCCGGCCCGTAGTGATCGGCAAGATCCCAGGTTTTGAACCCAGCGTCGGAATAGGCACTCATCGCCGAAATCGCCGCTTCCGGGTCGATCTGCCCATGCCCACCCGAAACCTGCCACATCCCGTTGAGGATCCGACAAATCTTTAGATCGGGCGTCAACTGAAAGCTCTCCATCCCTCTCCTGATCATTCTCAATCGGACCACGCCGCTGTTGCTCCCGGCAAGTAGGTGCCAAAGGCACACTCATTGCCGACACTTCAATCAATCGCTCCGGCAAATTTCCAGGTCCGGCGCAAGCTGGAAACGCTCCATAGGTCTATTATTCATTTTTAAACCCCGGATGTCCCCGGCGCTGAGGTAGGGCCATCGTGGCGCTGGCGACACTTGGCAAGCCCCTGAGCTCAGGCCCCTGAGCTCAGGCCCCTGAGCGCCCTGGGCTCAGGCACATGGTCCCCGCCGGTCTTACAATCAAATCTAAAGCTCCGACAATTTGCAGGAGGACTAGGTGATGAGGTCGTTCAAAAAGCTCTTCCTGTTTCTGGTTGAGCTGCACGCTGCTTTCATGGTTTGCGCCCTGATTCTCAAGCGCCGCTACGCGGCTCAAGAGCTCGGCATCGATCAGGTAAATGCCATCGGCATTTTGGGCGGCGCCGAGGAGTTCAGCGCCAGCCAGGACTTTAGAGGCGGCTACGTCCGAGCCATGATCGGTGGAGTTGAGCTTGACCTGACCAATGCGGCCATCGAAGCGCCCCCCGTGACCATCGAGGCAACCGTAATCATGGGCGGTGCGAGATCAAAGTCCCGCAGGATTGGACCGTCGAGATCGAAGCACGAGCCACCATGGGCGGCATTGAAGACACGAGACACCGGGACACCTCGGATGACCACGTCCCCGATCTGATAATCACCGGCACAGTCTTGATGGGTGGATTGGCCGTTACCGATCCGATCAACCCGGTTGAGGTTCCAATCGCTCCCGGCAAGCTGGTGCCAAAGGCACATGCATTGCCGGCATTTCAAACAACGAGTCCGGCTCGCATTTTGGCCGAGGTCGTCGCTAGCAGCAAGATCTCGGACAAGGCTTGCCAACCAGATGGCCATCTGGCAGGCCCAATTAAGCGAACTCGCCTGACTCAATCCTAAGAACTCGCTCTCCAGAGAGGTCGGCTAACCCCGGCCCCTCTTATTTTTGGCAACCCTCCCCGGAGTCCTTTGCGTCAATTCGCGCAACCGAGCGGCAAGCGACTCTGAGCAGCCTCACAAATCAGGCTTGGACAAATCTTAGAAAAAAACCCAAAAAGCTTTTAGAGAGGGGTTGCCATGCCAGCATAGTGCTGGCATTATACTGGCATAGCGCTGGTACGGAGCCAGTAAAAATTACAGCAGGGCAGGAGAAAACAGAAATGCTTGCAAACTACATTGACCAGGTCGTCGCCGAGCAGCGATTAGCCGAGATTAGCCAGGAGGCAGCGCGTATCAGGCAAAACAACCAAAAGCCGGAAGCAATACCGGCAGGATTGGAAACCGTGAATCAGGCGCCGGTCATCGAGCTCAATCTGATGACCCCACGTATTGTCGGTTTTTCAAACGCTGCCGACGCTCCCGGCAAGTAGGCGGCTTGCCGCCATCATTGCCGGTAATCCAAAAAATGTGGCAAAACTTGCGGCCAAGGAGAAAGCCATTGACAACTTCTATTTATGCTTGCATCCTGCCAGCAGGAAGCCAGCATAAAAACGGCAACACTCCAAAAAGGAATCGAGCGATCATGACCCCAGCACAAGGACAGCGCAAGACAATCGATATTGGCGCGGTCTTCGAGGCCCTGGAACAACCCCTGGGCCTGGTTGACAACCCGGAACGGCGCGCCGAGACCCAGCGCTACATCGAGATGACCCGAATCCATCTTGAACGGGCGATCTTTGATCTCGTCTCCAGCGCTGTCGAAGCTGTCAACGACGCCGAGGGAAACATCGAGGCTCGTCTCGAATACCAGGACGGCGGCCTAACCCTGGTCGTCGATCCGGTCTCGCCGGAAGAGGATGAAGGCGATGCCGAACAACTCTTCAGCGTAGACGGCGATGTCGAGAAAGTCACGATTCGCCTCCCTGCCGAGCTAAAGGACCTGGTAGGAGAGGCCGCCAATCTGCGCGGCGTTTCTGTCAACACCTGGTACATCAAGGAGCTTGCAAACGCGGTGCGAAGTGCCGCGGTAAGAGCCGGCCATGAGGCAATTCATGACGCGGCCGAACATGGGCGCGGGTCAGGCCGAGGTCGCCGTCACGACGGCGGCGGTCGCCGCAGCCAAGGCGGCAGCCTCCGCGGTGTGGTCGGCGAAGACTAGCCGGCAGTTCAACCAGTTGGCAGAGGAATGGCAATCGGTTCGCCCCGATCAATCCAGAAAAACATCCCTGTCGCTCCTGGCAAGTAGACGGCTTGCCGCCGTCATTGCCAGTACTTCAAAGATAAAAGGCTCAGAGAGGACAATCATGGCGCCAGATTTGGAACGATTCCGACGGACGTTCTCACAGACCTTCGCAACCGGGCCCAGCGTCAAGCTGCGGATCGAGAACCAAAACGGCCCGATTAGCGTTCAGGGCAATGCAGCGGACGAGGTCGTGGTCAACGTCGTCGCCGAGCTATGGGCCGAATCGCCAGAAGACGCCGACCTGGAGTTACAACGCATTCAGCGCGCCTTTACCTTTGTCGACGGCACCGTGAACCTGCGCACGCCAGAATTGCTCAAGCCCTCCGGCGGTCTGCTTGGCTGGTCCTGGGCCCGCGGACCCAAAGTCGATATCGAAGTCAGCGTTCCGCGCGGGACATCGGTGGAGGTCGAGTCGCGAAACTCAAAGGTCGACATTCGCAGCCTGCGCGGCCCAGTCCAGGTAGATGCCCAGGGCGGCTCAGTGGCCTTGAACCAGATCACAGAGGATGTCGCGGTCAAGGGACGCAACGGATCGATTAAGGTCAACGGCATCGATTCCTCGGCTTCGCTCACCAGCAAGAACGGCTCAATCACCGCCGAGCAAGTCGGTGGAGCCGTCTTGGCGGAGGCCGCTAACGGTAGCATCGACATTATCACCCCAGGCGGCGCCGTTCAGGCCGATTCTCGAAACGGTTCAGTTCGCTTCCGCGGTCAAGTGCTTGCCGTCGTTCAGATCACCACCAGAAACGGCAGCATCCGCTTTGGTGTTCCTAAAGATAGCCGCTTTGAACTGGACGCAAACTCGGTGAGAGGTACGGTCAAGTCGGACCTCACCGTACGCAAAAGCGGCGCCACTAGCGACCCACGACCCCTCGTCCAGCTGAGGTCCGAAAACGGCAGCATTCGCATCGAGGAAATCGCCGGCGAGGCCCAGTCAGCACGCGCCGCGGAGCCGGAAACGCCACGTAACCAGAAATCATCCTGAGTTCGCACACGCATTGCCGGTATCACGAAAACAAGTCGGGCTCGTGCGAAGCCCGGTATCTTGGCAACGCAAAGACGCTGCCGACGCTGACGTAGAGCCGGCGCTACGGCGCTGGCGGCCCCCGGGTAGGCCCATGGCCATACCCGGTACAATAGGAGGCCAAATGGCCGCAGAACCTGCCATCCAGATCACGGCCCTGACAAAACGCTTTAAGCGCGGCGTCGTCGCCAATGACGCCCTCGATCTCGTAGTTCCCAAAGGCACGATCTTCAGCCTGCTGGGTCCCAACGGCGCCGGCAAAACCACTCTTGTGCGCCAGATAACCGGCGAGCTGAAGCCGACCGCGGGAGCCATAACCGTTCACGGAATCGATGCCGTGCAGGAGCCGGTTCGTGTCAAAGGCTTGATGGGCGTCGTCCCTCAGGAGGCCAACCCGTTCCCACAACTAACCGCTACCGAGCACTTGGTCTTCTTCGGCCGGCTCCACGGCCTCAATCAGAGACAGGCGGAAGAAGCCGAGGTCGAAATGATCGCGGCCCTCGGCCTTGAAGAACACGCCGCGAAAACATCCGAGGAGCTCTCCGGTGGGCTCAAGCGAAAACTCCTGGTCGGCACTGCCCTCGTCGCCAAGCCGCCAGTGATTGTTCTGGATGAGCCCACAACCGGCCTCGATCCCCACGCCCGCCGCGAGGTCTGGGCTCTGATTCGCTCTCTGCACGCCAATGGCACCACCATTCTTATCACCACTCACTATCTCGACGAAGCCGAAGTTCTCAGCGATCGAGTAGCTGTGATCGGCCGCGGCCGCATCTTGGCCGAAGGCACGATCGATGACGTCCGAGCTTTGTGTCGTAACCGCTTCAAAGCCACTTTTGGCGACGACAGCCGCAGCGAGCAGACAATCTACGGCCGGACTAGGGACGAGGTCCTCTCGGTTCTTCAGAAACAAGAAATCAGCGAGTACTCGCTGGCGCGCACCAGTCTCGAGGATCTTTACCTCGAGCTCACCGGTGAGGGTTTCGAGAGCGATGCCGAACCGATTGCGCCGTCCGTCGCCTAAATCGCCGCGCCCGCTCCATCAAATTCACAAAGGAGAAGAGAGCAATGACACCGTTGCCCCAACGCCGCCGGAAAGAAGGCAGCTTGCTGCCATCATTCCCTGCACCCCAAACAATCAAAGTGCCGAAAGCAGTTTCCGATAGTTTTGTCGTCTTCGAAATCTACCTAAAGGTTATTCAGCGCAACCTGGTTGCTTTCGTGCTGATGATGCCCGCCTTCCCCCTGGTGTTCCTTATCTTCGCCCGTTCGCTGACCCCGGATGGCACGGAGATCAGCTCTAGGCTAGTGACCGGCTCCATCGTCTTCGGACTCGGCATCACAACGGTCAACAACCTGTCTCAGGCGATCCTCAACGACCGTTTCACGTTCCGGCTCAAGCTGCTCGTAGCCTCGCCGATCCACCCCTTGTCTTACGCGGCCGGCGTCGTGGCCTTCAACTCCCTCTACGGCCTTGCCATGGCCGCTGCGATCCTGCTGTTCGCCCCTCTCTTCGGCATTGGCATTCAACTCAGCCTCTGGTTGATCCCGCTGATGCTGTTTACTGTCGTCTCCCTAACCGGAATCGCCCTGATAATCGCCACCTGGTCGCCTTCCGCCCAGCTCGGCAACATGCTGGCCAACACCGTGGGAATCATGGTGGTCATGCTCTCGCCGATTTACTACGAAATCGACCGCCTACCTGGCTGGCTCCAGGGCCCGGCGCACCTCTCGCCCTATACCCACGCCGGCAACGCCATCGATGGCGTGCTCTCTGGCGGTGGCGTCCTCTACGGCGAAATGGGCATCCTCGCGGCAATTTCAGCCGCCACGTTAGCGATCGGTATCGCCGGCATGCGCTGGCGCGAGGCCTGAGTCCTAGCTTTCCACCCACGGCGGCATAGCGCTGGCGCCCCTACGCCGTAATCGGTATCCTCGCGACAATCTCCATTGGCCTCGCCGTCACGCGCTGGACGAAGACTTGCCGTGTTACCAGGGAAGGTTCTACCTTCCCGCCCACGGATGTATACCCACGGATGTATAAATGGTCGTCTTGCCGGCCCATGGCAGCATTAGCGCCGGCGTATCCTACGCTGAAATAGGTATCCTCGCGGGAATTACACCGCCACAATCGCCATTGGTCTCGCCAACACGCGCTCGTGCAAGACTTACCGACAACCAGGTAAGGTGTAAGCTTCCCGCCCACGGATGTATAAATAGTCAGGTTCTACCTTCCCGCCCACAGATGTTTGAAAATAAAAGGGGGCAAGCAATGCGTATCGTCACCGGCGGAATCGCCCAGGAAACCAACACCTTCCAGTGGGAACCCACCACGCTGACCGACTTCGAAAAGGGGTCGAGCGCCATTCACCGCGGCGAGGAGATCTTGGCGCTGGACGGAACCGGCACAATCTACGGCGGCATCGTCGCCGAGGCCAAGCGCCAGGGAGTCGAGCTTATCCCCACGACCTACGCCCACGCCGTCCCCGGTGGCCGAGTCAGCAAGGAGGCATTCGAAACCATCGGCGAGGAAATCCTCGATGGCATTCGCGCCGCCCTGCCGGTTGATGGCGTCCTCATGGGCCTGCATGGCGCCATGGCGCTGGAACACGACGACGATGGCGAGGGTCCACTCTTGGCTGCCGTCCGCGAGATCGTTGGACCCAATGTGCCGATCGCGGCGCCCCTGGACCTCCACGCCAACCTCTCCCCACTGATGATGCGCCACTGCGACATCTTCGTCGGCTACAAGCACTACCCCCACATCGACACGGCCGAGACCGGCGCTCGCTCCATGAAAGCTTTGGTGGAAATGATCGAGGGCAAGGTCAAACCTTCGATGGCCTACGTCAAAGTGCCGCTTGTCGTATCAAACCAGTCCATGGTCACGACCTGGCAGTCGCCACTCAAGATCGCCATCGACCGAGCTCGAGAGATGGAAGAGGACGATGACGTCGTCGCCGCAACCGTCCTCGGCAGCTTCCCGTTTTCGGACGGGCCACACACAGCCGTCTCGATCATCGTGGTTGCCAATGGCAACCCCGAGAAGGCCACTATGTACGCCGGCGAGCTCGGCCAAATCTGCTGGGATGCCAGAGCCGACTTCGAAACCGTGCCAACTCCACCCCAGGAAGCCATCGCCGAGGCGATGGCCGGAGAGCCCGGCAGCCTCTATCTTTTGGCCGATGTCGCTGACTCCGGCGCCAGCGGCACCGCCGGCGACGGCACCGAGATCCTCAAGCGACTTTTAGAAGCCGGCGCCCGCTCCGCCGTCGTTGCTCAGATCATGGACCGTGCCGCCGTCGACGCCTGCATCGCGGCTGGCGTTGGTGAAACTGTCACTCTTAAAGTAGGCGGCAAACATGACAGCCTCCATGGTGACCCGGTCGAGGTTACCGGCAAGGTAAGACTGATCCATGAGGGCAGCTTTGAGCTTGGCGGCGCCATGGGTGCCGGTACCCGCGCCAGCCGCGGCAAAACGGTGGTCCTGGAGATCAACGGCCCCGGCGGCATCGAGCTCCAACTCACTGAAATCCGCGGCCACCCCAGCGACCTCAACCACCTTCGTGCCTTCGGCATCGAGCCCACCGAGCGCCGCATGATCTCCCTCAAGAGCGCCGCCCACTTCCGCGCCGCCTACGAGCCGATCGCAACCAAGGTCTTCGAGGTTGACGCGCCCGGCATCAGCACGCCAAAGCTCTCGTCTCTCAACTACACCGGCCTTCAGCGCCCCATCTTTCCCCTGGACGGCGACTTTGACTGGAAGCCGGAGCCGACTCTAACCTAGAAGCCCAGATCGATCGCGCAATCGCCTGCATCCATTCGCTAACGCTGGCTCTGGACAAAGCTGGTCTAATTCCCTGACTACTTCGTCCGAATCAGGACCAGCTTGTCAGCGGCAGACTCTGCTCCCCAAATCTCGCCCGGACGGCCGAGTATCTGGCGGACGTTTCCCGGCGCGCTGGGCAGAATAAATAACGTAAACTCCTCCGTCGACGGATCGAACCGGACCAGCGAGTTGCCGCCAAAGTCGCTCAGCCAAACGATGTCCTCTTCGTCCACATACACCGCGTAAGCCCGCGGGCTCGCGCCCGGCAGCCGCCACTCCCACCACTCTTCGGTGGCCGGATCAAACACGGCAACCATGCCCGCGTTCCATACGCTGACCCAGATCCGGCCCTGCGAGTCCGGCCACACCCGGCGCGCGCCCTGATTCGCTGTCGGCGGCTCCAGCACGAAGGCCGCGCCGGTTTCCGGATCGATCCGGCCGACGTAGCTGCCGGCCAGCGAGGCAAAATAGACGACGCCATCCGCCGTGCTGGCTATGCCATACGGACCGCGTCCGCGTGGCGCATCGAAAACGGCAAGCTCCTTCGTCACCGGGTCAAAACGACCGTAAATCCCGTTCTGCCCCGTAAACCAGAGAATGCCGTTGGCATCAAAAGCAGCCGTGTTGAGATTTGCGTTGCCACGCTCGGCCGGCAACCGGAACACCTCAACCGCTTCGGTCTCCGGATCAACCCGCACAATCGCGTTGAGACCCGAATCAGTCACCCACGCCGCCCCATCCGGGCCAACGATAACCCCATGCGGCGCCGATCCCGCTCCCAGCGGAATGTGATGCGTTTCGCCGGTCGCCGGATTGAGGACGCCAAGCTCTCCCAACCCCTGCGCCGTGTACCAAACCATGCCGTCCGGCGCCGGCGCCACGTCATGCGGCCGCGAGCCGCTCGGGACCTCATACTCGACGACCTGGAGCTCCGAGGCTGGCAACGCCGGCTGAGCGGCAGGGACACTCGTCGCGGTCCCTGATTGGTCAGGAGTGGGCGTCACAGACGATTGGTCGACAGAAGATGTGACAGCGACGGTGGGCGAATCTACTGTCGGTACTTCGGACTCGCCGCCGCAAGCCAGCAGGATGCAACCCGCGATCAACCCTGCCACGCCTGCCACTAGTCTCTTCATCCGGGCTCTCGCTTCCGCCACACTTCTCGCCCCTAGAGAGGCGCCCTGGAATAAACCAGAGCTTTCAGCCTTCAACTCAAAGGGACGCTAGGCGCAAGCCTCAGATCTTAAGCCCTCTTGCGGCCGCCCAGTCGACGACACTGCCAAAAGTGGGATTATCTGGCCGCTCCTTGTAGTACGGCACCAACGGGTGCAACGCGTTGAATAAGCTCCAAAGCTCCTGCATCGGCTCCTCGTTGTAATCGACACGCAGGTTGATGATCGAGAACCCCTCGTTTTCATACACGGTAATCGCCGCTGAACGCTGGCCGCTGGCTTGCCCACCTGCGGCGGTCCCGGCGTCGATCGACTTCATCAGGCGTGTCTCGATGTCTTCGTCCGCCGACTCTTTCATCGCCTTCGCCATTGCCTCGCCCACGCCCACATTCAGCAGGTTGTTGCCCATGACCAGCCAGCCATCCCCATCGAAATGCCCCGCCCAGTCCTTGTTCTCGGCGCCGGTTCGAACCGCCGTGTGCCCCCAGCGGTCGACAATACCCAACTGACGATATTCAATAAACGGGTCACTGGCCTCAAGCTCCGACACGACACGCTGGGCCGGGTACCCAAGCTCCAAGAGTTCAAGCGCCAGCGGCCCCAGACGCGGGTCGGTCGAGGCCTGCGTGGCGACCGCACCGAGGTTGGGGCGGATGTGGACGCAGCGCCCGCCAACACCCAGTTCTCGCGTGGTGATCGAAACGCCAAGGCGTCCGGTTCGCGGACACCTCCCGATCGCGGTAAACGTGTTTCTTTCCGGCCCAAGTTCAAATTCAATGCCTTCCAGCATGCGCACTCTCCTCAATCTTTGAACAACCCAACCGAGGTCAAAAATTCGCTGGCTTTCACTCTAACAGCCAATCGCCCCTCGCAGATCGACGTAAAGATCGTCCGTTGATGATCTCGTTGACGTGCCCAATCAGCGGCAGATTGGCTTAACATGAACCGGCTCAAGCCGAAACGACCCGGCCGATTAGAAATAAGGAGACGACATGGCTGACAAGCTAGCTGGACAGGTAGCCCTAATTACCGGCGGCGGTCGAGGGATCGGGAGGGGCATCGCCCAGGATTTCGCCGCCGAAGGAGCCTCGGTTGCGGTCACCGCGCGATCAAGCGGCGAACTCGATGAGACGGTTTCTCTGATCAAGGCGGCCGGCGGCACGGCTATCGCCCTCACCGGCGACGTCAGCGACCCGGCTTCGGTTCGTCAGGTCTGCGAAGTCACCGAAAGCCAGCTTGGCCCGGTCAGCATCTTGGTGAACAACGCCGGCATCAACGGACCCTATGGTCCAATCTGGGAGGTCGACCCCGAAGACTGGTGGCAGGCACAGGAGATTCATCTCCGCGGCACATTCATGTTCTGCAACCTGATCGTCAAAGGTATGGTCGCCCGCGGCGGCGGACGCGTGATCAACGTCGTCAGCGGCGCCGCCAACCAGCCAACTCCCAACTTCTCCGGTTACGGCGTCGCCAAGGCGGCGATGGTCCGGCTCAGTGAGAACCTTGCCCTGGAGGGTAAGGAGCACGGCATCATCGCCTTTCCCATGAGCCCGGGGCTGGTTATTACGGAGCTGGCCGAATGGGCGATGCGCGACCCCGGTGCCCAGCGCTGGCGCCCGGATTTCGTCGAGCGATTGAACAGCGAAAAGGCGGCTGACAATTTCGATGAAGCAATGGCGAAAGTGACCCGTTTGAGCCTCGCCCTCGCCACCGGCCAAGCCGATGCTCTCTCAGGCCGCCACTTCAACCCCAACGAAGATGTCGCTGAAGTGCTCAAGGCGGAAGCCGCGGGCTAGACCCCTTATGGCGCACGGCCCGTAGAGCGAAAGCAAAACCTGGCCTATAATTTCCCGCCAAGGCCCCTGAACGCCCAAGGCTCAGGCCCATGGCCGTTGCCGGTATTCTTAATTGCGAGGCATCATGGCCAATGACGCCGCCGACGCTGAACGAGACCGTGTGCCCACGGCGCACCCGGCGCCTGGCAAGGCCCCTAAACCCCCAAGGCTCAGGCCCATGGCGAACCAGCGAAGCCACATTGCCGGTATTCTTAATTGCGAGCCATCATGTCCAACGACGCCGCCGACGCTGAACGAGAGCGTGTGCCCACGGCGCACGCGGCGCCTGCCCAAGGCCCATGGCCATTGGCAGTATTCTTAATTGCGAGCCATCATGTCCAATGACGTTGCCGACGCTCCTGCCCAAGGCCCATGGCCATTGGCAGTATTCAAAACTGCGAGGCATCATGTCCAACAACGCTGCCGACGCTCCTGCCCAAGGCCCATGGCCATTGGCAGTATTCTTAATTGCGAGCCATCATGTCCAATGACGTTGCCGACGCTCCTGCCCAAGGCCCATGGCCATTGGCAGTATTCAAAAGGATAAGGTTATGTCTCCATCACTAAACAGCTTCGGTACCCTCAGCAACCTCGACGTCGGTGGCAAAAGCTTCGGCTACCACCGCCTCCCGGCCCTCAGCGATGCCGGCGTCGGCCGGGTTGACCGTCTGCCTTTCTCGCTGCGCATCTTGCTCGAAAACCTGGTGCGTTTTGAAGACGGCACCACGGTCACGCGCGACGATATCGCTGCGCTAGCAAGCTGGGAGCCCGCCGGAGCCTCGGACAAGGAAGTCGCCTTCCGTCCCGCCCGAGTCCTCATGCAGGACCTCACCGGCGTCCCGGCCATCGTCGATCTCGCCGCGATGCGCGACGCCATGGTCGCCCTCGGCGGCGACCCAAGAAAGATCAACCCGCTTCAACCCGCGGAATTGGTTATCGATCACTCGGTTCAGGTAGACGCGTTCGGTTCTTCGAGCGCTTTCGCGCGCAACGCTGAGATGGAACTGGAGCGCAACCGCGAGCGCTATGGCCTCCTGCGCTGGGCTCAGGAAGCATTCTCAAACTTCAAGGTTGTGCCTCCGGACACCGGCATCGTCCACCAGGTCAACCTCGAATCGCTGGCTCGAGTGGTCTTCCAGGCTGACGCCGACGGCGAAACCGTTGCCTTCCCGGACACCGTGATCGGTACTGACTCCCACACAACCATGATCAACGGCCTCGGCGTGCTTGGTTGGGGTGTCGGCGGAATCGAGGCGGAGGCTTCGCTGCTGGGCCAACCCAGCCCGATGTTGATTCCGGAAGTTGTCGGATTCCGCCTGACCGGGCAACTCGCCGAGGGAGCGACGGCAACCGACCTTGTGTTGATGGTCGTCGAGATGCTTCGCAAAAAGAGCGTGGTCGGCAAGTTCGTTGAATTCTATGGCCCCGGCATCTCAAACCTGCCCTTGCCCGACCGCGCCACCATCGCCAACATGGCGCCCGAATACGGCGCAACCGTGGGCTATTTCCCGGTCGACGCTGAAACCCTCTCCTACCTCAACTTCACCGGCCGCGAGCCGGACCAGGTTCAACTCGTAGAGGCGTATTGCAAGGCTCAGGGCCTCTTCCGCGAGGATTCCTCACCGGAGCCGGTTTTCACCGACACACTCTCACTCGACCTCAAAGAGGTTGTTCCCAGCATTGCCGGACCACGCCGGCCCCAGGACCGAGTTTCACTGACCGACGCCAAGGAAAACTGGCGTGAAAGCTTGCCCGGGCTACTTACCGCGGCCGCAGGCATTGACGAGGCGGCCCTGGAGCGCTGGCAGCACGATGTCGGCGGCAGTTTGCAAGGCGATCCAGAGAGCAACCCGTTCAAGTCGGTGCCAGTCGGAGACAGCGGCGAGTTCTCCCTCGGACACGGGGCCGTGGTCATCGCCGCGATCACAAGCTGCACCAACACCTCCAACCCCCAGGTTATGATGGCCGCCGGACTCTTGGCACGCAACGCCGCCCAGCGCGGACTCAATTCCAAGCCCTGGGTCAAAACCAGCCTTGCCCCAGGCTCCCAGGTAGTTACCGAATACCTGCAGGACGCCGGCCTCATGGATTACCTGGAACAAGTCGGCTTTTATCTGGTTGGCTACGGCTGCACCACCTGCATCGGCAACTCAGGGCCTTTGCCGGAGGACGTTGTTACTTCAATCGACTCCAAAAACCTGGTTGCAGCCTCTGTACTCTCCGGCAACCGCAACTTCGAAGGTAGGATTCAATCCCGCGTTCGTGCCAACTACCTGGCCTCTCCGCCGCTGGTTGTCGCTTACGCGCTGGCTGGTGAGATGGACATCGATTTCGATAAGGACCCGATTGGTGACGACGACCAAGGTCAGGCGGTTTTCTTGCGCGATATCTGGCCCACCCGGATTGAGATCGAAGAGGCGATGCGCCAATCGGTCCGAGCCGAGATGTTCCGGGAGAAATACGCCGATGTCTTCACCGGTGACGACACCTGGCGCACGCTAGAAGTTCCCCAGGGTGACCTGTTCCAGTGGGACCCGGACTCAACCTACGTCCGCAAGCCTCCTTACTTTGAAGGAATGAAGATGGAGCCGGCCGAGCCCCAGGACATCCTCGGCGCCCGAGCCTTGGCCGTTCTCGGCGACTCGGTAACAACCGACCACATTTCGCCGGCCGGCGAAATTATCCGCAGCAGTCCTGGCGGCAGCTATCTCTTGGGCAACGACATTCCCGTGACCGAGTTCAACACCTTTGGCGCCCGCCGCGGTAATCATGAAGTAATGGTGCGCGGCACCTTCGGCAATATCCGCCTCAAGAACGCCCTGGTTCCCGGCGTCGAAGGCTGGTTCACCCGTCACTTGCCCGATGGCGAGGAAATGCCGCTACATGACGCCTCAATGAAATACCAGGCGAATGGAGTCCCACTCGTCGTCCTCGGCGGTAAGGAATACGGCTCCGGATCTTCCCGCGACTGGGCCGCAAAAGGTCCAAGGCTGCTAGGAGTCAAGGCAGTAATCGTTGAAAGCTTTGAGCGCATCCACCGCAGCAACCTGCTCGGCATGGGTATTCTGCCGCTGCAGTTCCAACCCGGCGAATCAGTCGCTAGTCTGGGATTGAGTGGCGAGGAAGTCTTCGACATCGAAGGCGTCGGTGAGGGCCTCACTCCCGGCAAAATCCTCACTGTCCAGGCCACCGCCCCGGATGGCTCCAGCAAATCCTTCAAAGTAGTCACTCGCATCGATACGCCGATCGAGGTCGACTACTACCGGCATGACGGCATCCTGCCCTACGTCCTGCGTCAGCTAGCCGGGAGCTAAAGCCTTGAGCGAGTCAGAAAAACCGCTAGTTGCCATCCTCATGGGCTCAAAGTCCGATTGGCCCGAGGTCATGTCGCACGCGGCCGCGACGCTCGATACCCTCGGAATTCCCAACGAATTCAAGGTCATGTCGGCCCACCGCACCCCTGACCAGGTAGCTGAATACGCTTCAACCGCCGAAGCCCGTGGCATTGAAGTAATCATCGCCGGTGCAGGCGGCGCCGCCCACCTCGGCGGCGTCGTTGCCGCCAAAACCCAGCTGCCCGTTCTCGGCGTGCCAATAACCTCCGCCCTAAACGGCCTCGACTCCTTGTTGTCGATGGTTCAGATGCCCGGCGGAATCCCGGTCGCTACGTTTTCTATCGGCCGGCCCGGGGCGATCAACGCGGCCCTGTTCGCCGCGGCCATCCTGGCCCGAAAGTACCCGCCGATCCACGAAGCTCTTCAGCAGTTCCGCGCCCGGCAGACAGAAAACCTCATGGCCAACAACGACCCGCGAGCATAAGCCTATGGTTTCAACCGTGGCGATTGCGGCCGTACCCAACTCCTAGATCCCGGGCGCGAGCGCAGCATGCCTTCTTCGCAGATCCAAAGCCGATGGGTGCTAGCCCGGCAAGCGTTGCACGCATTTGCCGGTCAAGCGAGGTAGCTTCCGATCGCCGAGCGAGCGGCAGCGAGCGACGTGGCCAGGCCATTTCGGAGATCCAACACGTGCTTTCGGAAAAGTAGCCAGCGCTGTAGCACCGGCGGCTCCCTGGCAAGCAGGTGCCCGCAGGCACACGCATTGCCAGTACTCAAACAATCGGCTGGGTGGGGCAAAGGCCGCGTCAATAATCACCCGTCCGTCTCGGCGCAAGCGTCATCCTGCTCAGCCGTACCCGGCATCTGTTGCTTACCCGACAAACGTCGCACCCATTTGCCAGTGTCAATCAGGGGGGTGGTTTCCTATCGCCGAGCGAGCGGCAGCGAGCGAGGCTGGCCCGGCTACTTCGGAGATGCAACACGCGCTTTAGCTCCTGGCAAGCGTGGCACGCATTGCCAGTACTTAAACAATCGGCCGGGTGGGCCAAAAAATCCGGGGTGGGGCAAAGGCCGCGTCATCACTCACCCATCCGTCTCGGCGCAAACGTCATCCTGCTCAGCCGTACCCAACAACGAAATCCCGGGCGCGAGCGCAGCACGCCTTCTTCGCAGATCCAAAGCCCATGGTTCTCACCCGGCAAGGGTCACACGCATTTGCCAGTGTCAAAAAAGGGGGGTGGGTGGGCCAAAAAATCCGGGGTGGGGCAAGGCGCGTCAACAATCACCCATCCGTCTCGGCGCAAACGTCATCCTGCTCAGCCGTACCCAGCATCTGTTGCTTACCCGACAAACGTCGCACCCATCAGGGGGGTGGTTTCCTATCGCCGAGGAGCGGCAGCGAGCGAGGCTGGCCCGGCTACTTCGGAGATGCAACACGCGCTTTAGCTCCTGGCAAGCGTGGAACGCATTGCCAGTACTTAAACAATCGGCTGGGTGGGCCAAAAAATCCGGGGTGGGTCAAAGGCCGCGTCATCACTCACCCATCCGTCTCGGCGCAAACATCTCCCAGCTCAGGCATACCCTACATCTGGCCCCCGGCCGCCAGCGCAACCCGGCTGCGTCGCCCATGCAAAGCCCATGGTTCTCACCCGGCAAGGGTCACACGCATTTGCCAGTGTCAAACAAATGGGGGGTGGATTCCTATCGCCGAGCGAGCGGCAGCGAGCGAGGCTGGCCCGGCTACTTCGGAGATGCAACACGCGCTTTAGCTCGTGGCAAGCGTGGCACGCATTGCCAGTACTTAAACAATCGGCTGGGTGGGCCAAAAAATCCGGGGTGGGGCAACAGCCGCGTCATCACTCACCCATCCGTCTCGGCCCAAACATCTCCCAGCTCAGGCATACCCTACATCTGGCCCCCGGCCGCCAGCGCAACCCGGCTGCGTCGCCCATGCAAGACGCGATTTAGCCAAATCGTCGTACTTCCTCTCACATCCCTGAAGACACCAAAACCAGGGAGTATAAGCCGTGAAAGTTGTATCCTCTCACTGCCCCACCCCCGCGGGACATGGACGATAGAAGAGTAGAGAGTACCTCTGTGCTTTTCCTGAGGAGAGACGGTCACTTGCTTAGCCAGGAGGCAGCGAAAGACATATGAGCGCGCGCAAGAAAGTAACAATCGTCGGCGGCGGCCAAACCGGCGGCCTGATGGCTTCTCGCCTGGCCGAAAAGAACATATGCGACATCGTAATTAAGGACGTGCCAGAATTTGCCCAGCACCACGGCAAGGCTCTGGATATCATGCAGGGCGCTAGCTACGCCGGCTTTGAGACATTAATAACCCCGACCGACGATTGGGCCGAAACCGCCGGCTCCGATGTTGTTGTGATCACCTCCGGCGCCCCGCGAAAACCTGGCATGACCCGCGAGGACCTGCTCAAGGGCAACGCCGAGGTCGTCGGTGACTACGCGGCGTCGAACGCCGCCAAGCTCAGCCCCAACGCCGTCATGATCGTTTTCGCCAACCCGATGGATGTCATGTGCCACGTCGCGATGCAAGCCTCTGGTTTCCCGCGTGAGCGCGTCATCGGTCAGGGCGGCATGCTCGACAGCGAGCGCTTCCGCACCTTCCTGGCCATGGAGCTAGGCGTTTCTCAGCGAGACGTGCACGCCTTCGTCCTCGGCGGCCACACCGATGCCACCATGGTCCCGATCACCAGTCGCGCCCAGGCCGGCGGTATGGCCATTGAATCCTTGATTTCTAAGGGCAGGCTCGACGAAATCGTCGCTCGAACCAAAAATGGTGGTGACGAGCTCGTCGCGCTGTATAAGACCGGCTCCGCCTTCTTCGCGCCAGCCGTGGCAACCATCACCATGGTCGAAGCCATCCTGCTCGACGAAAAGCGCCTCATCCCCTGTGCCGTCCGGCTCCAGGGTGAATACGGCGTAAACGACACCTTCTGTGGCACCGTCGTCAAAATGGGCGCCGGTGGCGCCGAGCAGATCTACGAGGTCCCGGTGTCCGACCAGGAAAAAGCCGAAATCGTCACGGCGGCGAACCTGACAACCGAATTGGTGCAAGTCGTCTCCTAAAGGAGCAATCTCGCCTCTTCTAGTTTGCCCGCTAAACGCGGCCGGTGCCCGGCTAGTTGGTGCCAAGCGCACACGTATTGCCGGTATTAAGATTAATGTGCTGGCGGCGTGAGCGCTAACCACGCTGCCGACGCTGAACGAAAGCATGTGCCGTCGGCACATGCGGTGCCTGGCAAGGCCCCTGAGCCCTCCAAGGCTCAGGCTCATGGCGAACCAGCGAAGCCGCATTGCTGGTATTACAATCAGTGCGCTTGCGGCGTGAGCGCAAACCACGTGGCCGACGCTGAACGAAAGCATGTGCCGACGGCACAGGCGGTGCCTGGCAAGGCCCCTGAGCCCCCAAGGCTCAGGCTCATAGCGAACCAGCGAGCCGCATTGCCGGTATTACAATCAATGCGCTGGCCGTGTGAGCGCAAACCACGTGGCCGACGCTCCCGGCAAGTGGGCGGCAAGCCGCCTTCATTGCCGGTATTACAATAGAAAGGATTGAAATGGCAGTACGAGAAATTCACGTCGATACAATTCGGGACAAGCTCGCCGAGCTCTGCATCGAGGCCACCCACGTCCTGCCCGAGGACGTTCGAGAAGGCCTGCGCAAGGCCGAGGCCACGGAAAAAGCTCCTCTGGCTCAGCAAATCCTGGTCGAAATAATCGATAACTTTGACATTGCCGAACGGGAATTAATCCCGCTTTGTCAGGACACCGGCACCACAGTTGTCTTTGTCGAGCTCGGCCAGGACGTCCACGTAGTCGGCGGCTCGTTGGAAGACGCAATAAATGACGGCGTCGCCCAGGGCTACACCAGCGGCTACCTCCGCGCTTCGATCGTCGCCAACCCCTTGACCAGCCGCGTCAACACTGGCGACAACACACCCGCGGTTCCGCACTACGAAATCGTTCCCGGTGACCAACTACACCTGAAGGTCCTGCCCAAAGGTGGTGGTTGCGAAAACATGAGCCGCTTCGCCAACTTTTTGCCACGAGCCGGCAAGGGCCCGGTGATCGATTTCGTCCTCCGCACCGTGGAGGAGTCCGGCGGTAACCCATGTCCGCCGCTGATCATTGGCGTCGGCATCGGCGGCACCTCCGAGTACTCCATGACCCTCGCCAAAAAAGCCGTCACCCGCGGCGTCGGCTCCAAGAGCGAAGATTCCGAAATCGCTGAACTCGAACAGGAGATGCTGGAGAAGGTCAACGCGCTCGGCGTTGGCCCCCAAGCTGTCGGCGGCGTAAACACCGCCCTCGCCGTCAACGTCCTGACCTACCCCACCCACATCACCGCCCTGCCGGTCGGCGTCAACATCCAGTGCCACAGCGCCCGCCTCAAGGAGGCCGTCCTGTGATGAAAGCTTACTTTTGGACCCGGCAAGGCCCAGGACGAATTGCATTGGCCCCCACGCAAAGACGCTGCCGACACCGAACGAGAGCGTGTGCCGACGGCACACGCGGCGCCTGGCAAGTAGGCGGCTTGCCGCCAGCATTGACGGAATTTCAAAAAGAAGCAGTTCTTTAAAGTCATGGCTGCCACACAGTGGTCAGGAGATACACAATCTAACCAGGTTCGCGTAGTCCGCCCAGCAGACCGTGACCGTTCTACGGCCCAGACACCAGGAATGGATCGCGCCGAGGGCGTTGGTCCAAACACGGTCGGCGCTGAGAACATGTGGGTTGGCCACGTTACCATCGACAAGAGTGTTCGCTTCGGGCCCCACCACCACGGTGAGATCGAGAGCGCGATCTACATCATTAGCGGCCACGCCCGCTTCCGCTATGGCGAACGGCTTGAAAATGTCGTAGAGGCGGAGCCGGGAGATTTCATTTTCGTGCCTCCCTTTATCGTTCATCAAGAAATCAACGCCAGCAGCGATGCGCCCGTCGCCATGATCGTAGCGCGCAGCTCGCAGGAAAACATCGTCGTCAACGTCGACCTGCCCGAAGGCGTGGAGGAGAGTTGACATGCCGGTCACCTTTGCCGCCCCTCGAAATCAATGCGCCTGCGGCGTGAGTGCCGGGACACACGCATTGACGGTATTTAATCAATGCGCTGGCGACGTGAGCCCTGACCCCGCTGCCGACGCTGAACGAAAGCATGCGCCAGCGGCACACGCAGCGCCTGGCAAGTTGGTGCCGGAGGCACACGCATTGACGGTATTCAAACAACGGGCCCGGGCGGAGTCCGCAAAAACGCTGCCGACACTCCCGTCAAGGCCCACGGCCACAGCCAGAATTTCAAACAAACGGTCTTTAATCAATGCGCTTTCGGCGTGAGTCCTAACCACGCCGCCCACGCTCAACGAGAGTGTGGCGAAGACGGCTTCCGCCTATTCGCACACGCGGCGCCCGTCAAGTTGGTGCCGGAGGCACACGCATTGACGGTATTCAAACAACGGGCCCGGGCGGAGCCCGCTATCTTGGCCCCACGCAAAAACGCTGCCGACGCTCCCGTCAAGGCCCACGGCCATTGACGGTATTTCAAATCAATGCGCCTGCGGCGTGAGCCCTAACCACGCTGCCGACGCTCCCGGGAAGGCCCACGGCCATTCCCGGTATTTCAAACAAGGAGAACGAGCCATGTCAGTCGAAAGAATTAGCGACCTCGAAGTCCGCCTCACCATGCCGGCCACCGAGGAAGATGTCCTCCAGCTCAAGATTGGCGATCACGTTCTGGTCAGCGGTGTCATCTACACGGCTCGCGACGCCGCTCATAACCGCCTGATCGCCGCGCTCAACGCCGGCGAGAAACTGCCGATCGATATTGAAGGGCAACTGATCTATTACGTCGGCCCAACCCCAGCTCGACCCGGCAAGGTCTCCGGCGCCTTCGGCCCAACAACATCGATGCGCATGGATCCGTTTACGCCGCCACTGCTCAAGGCCGGCCTCAAAGTCTGCATGGGCAAGGGCAACCGGGGTCCGGAGGTGCAGGCAGCGCTGAAGAAATACAAAGCGGTCTATCTCATGGCCGTCGGCGGTGCCAGCGCGATGCTGTCTCAGTTCATCAAGAAGGTCGAAGTCGTCGCCTACGAAGACCTCGGCACAGAGTCAATCAAGCGCGTCGAAGTCGAAGACTTCTCCGCGGTCGTCATGGACGACTGCGAAGGCCGCGATCTATTGATGGAAGGCCGCAAGCAGTGGCGAGACATGTCCAAGCTCGGCGATTACGAGCCCAGTGAGGAAATTAAGGTCGCACAGGGCTAAGGCGAAGCCTGACTTCAAAGGCGCCGCATCCACCCCTTTAGCGGGGTCTGGTGTCACCCGGTTCCAAGTCACCCCAGGTTCCAAGTCACGCCCAATCCCTCGTGCGCCCCTTCAGCGGGGTCTGGGGTGCCCCCAGGTTCCAAGTCAGCCCAGGTTCCAAGTCACCCCCAGGTTCCAAGTCCGTGAGTTTCCAAGGCGCCTCATGCGCCCCTTTAGCGGGGTCTGGGGTGTCCCCAGTTTCCAAGTCCCCCAGGTTCCAAGTCACCCCCGGGTTCAAAACCGACTCGCCCAACGCCTCATGCGCCCCTTTAGCGGGGCCTGGGGTGTCCCCAGGTTCCAAGTCAACCCCCAGGTTCAACATGCCGTGTCGGTATCTGCGCCCTGCTTATCGCCAGAACCGCCAGCATCACCAACACAAAGCTGAAAACAAACGTCATCTTGATACCGACGGCGTCGGCCAGGATTCCAGCCAGAGTCGGAGCCAGAGCCCCCAAGAAACTGGAAGCATAAACCAGCGCCACAACCGTCGCCTGCAGATTCTCCCCTGCCAGCCGCGTCGCCGCCGAAACCAGGATTGCATGCAAGGAAAATAAGAAAGCTCCCAGCAGAAAGACCACCACGGCTAGTTCAAAGCGGCTGCCGGCAACTGGTATGAGCAACAAGAGTGCCGCCATCAGCAGTAGCGACGGTATTAGGACCCGCTTGTGACCATAGCGATCGGTCATAAAACCCATCAGAGGCTGCGAGCCGATGCCAGCTATTTGGGCCAGGGCTATGTAGATCCCGACCAGCCCAGCCGTGAAGTCCAGATCCTCACGCAAGTAGACCGGCAAGAAGACATTTATCGTCGACTGCCCCGCCGTGCGAAGGGCAGTTGCCAAACAGATCCAGATCAGAGCCCGTTGCTTGAGCATCTTCAGCAGCAAGCGCACGTAGTCCCCAAACGAGGGCGCTGAACTATCCTCGGTTCCTCTGTCTGATAGCAGCAGCCACAAAGCCGCGCCGCCGGCCAACGCCGGAATCGCGCCAATCAACAGAATGTCATTCCAGACCAGAATCGCCACAAGACCCGCCGCCGTGAGCGGCCCCAAAACTTCGCCTAGGCTGCCGCCGGCGCCGTGCAGCGAGATCGCCAGCGAGCGACGGCGTGGAAAACGCCTGGCAAGAGACCCCAGGGCCGGCGGGTGGTACATCGAAACGCCCAAACCCATAACCAGCATCCCCAGCAGCAGCAGCGGAAAATCCTTAACCGTACCCATCAGCAAGTAGGCCAGCCCGATCAATGCCAAAGAGAGCCCCAGCAAGACGCCTGTCTTGCGCACAAACCGGTCTCCCAGGTAGCCCGAGCCCACGGTCGCAATCCAACCCGAGAATTGCTGCGCCGATGCCAAGGCGCCAACCTGGGTTGAACTCAACCCCAATCCCAGCTTCATTTCCGGTATCAGGATCGCCAGCAAGCCCGAAATCTGGATGTGCTTTAGCGCATGACCGGCAATGACTAGAACCCCGAAGCGAACGTCGCGATCGCGGCTCTCGGTCGATTCTGCAGCCGTCTCCTCAGTCACTGTTGCCCCAAGTTATCAATTTGCGCCCCGCCTCAATGCCTTCGACCATCTTGACAGGGCCGGCAGCCTGGCACACGTCACGCTAGGATTAACCCCACGGAACGGCTGGATTCGAGCACGGCTTGCTGTTGCGGTCATTGCGTACCTTCAAACAACCATTGCCGACATCCCAAAAAATATGCTCGAATCGTACGCGGGTGAAACCCGTAGCTCTTGGAGGATAGAACGATGGCCAAACAAGAAGTCGAATTTGCAAAGATGTTGGACGCTGCTGCAACGATCGCTTATCTCGAGCAAGTCATCGCTGGCTTGCGCGGCGGCCAGGTTCTAGTTCAAGAAGGTAACGCCTCGGTCTCTTTGGCGGTGAATTTTCCCATCCAAATGGAGATCGAGGCCGACTTTGACTCCGAAAAGCAGAAATGCTCCTTCGAAGTCAAGCTCGAATGGCGCCTCGAAGGTGCGCCTACTCGCGAGGAGATGGGAAAGCGCGAACGCTAGCCGGGGGATCCACTGTATCAGCCAGCCGGCACCCCCCGAACACCTCACATGCCCCTTTAGCGGGGTCTGGGGTGTCCCCCAGGTTCAAAGTCACCCCCAGGTTCAAAACCGACTCGCCCAACACCTCGTGCGCCCCTTTAGCGGGGTCTGGGGTGTCCCCAGGTTCCAAGTCACCCCAGGTTCCAAGTCACCTCCGGGTTCAAAGCCGACTCGCCCAATGCCTCGTATCCCCCTTTAGCGGGGTCTGGGGTGTCCCCCAGGTTCAAAGCCACCCCCAGGTTCCAAGTCAAACCCCGTCGCCCAACGCCTCGTATCCCCCTTTAGCGGGGTCTGGGGTGCCCCCCAGGTTCAAAGCCCCCCCCCAGGTTCCAAGTCAAACCCCGTCGCCCAACGCCTCGTGCGCCCCCTTTAGCGGGGTCTGGGGTGTCCCCAGGTTCCAAATAACCCCAGGTTCAAAGGCCTCCTCGGGTTTCAATCAATTCCAGAGGCCGGGGGAAACGGGTGGCCAGGCCGAACATGAGCGACGCCATGACAAAGGCGACACCAAACATGACCAGCGCCGCATCGTAAGAACCCGTCGAGTCGAAGATCACTCCGGCGATCGTCGGGCTAACGATCTGAAAAGCAGTCTCAATCACCAGGAAACTGCCAAGAATGGTGGCGAAATGGGTCACCCCAAAGGACCGTGCGATCAACAGAGATTCGATAAGTGTTCCGCCGCTACCCAAAGTCCAGAGGCCGATGAACAGAACTATCGCCACCTGATCCGTGTTGAAAAGAAGCAGCGCCGCGCTCACGGCAAAGAAAGCGCAGAACCCCATCGCGGCATACTCGTAACGCCGCACACGGTCGGCCACGAAGCTCAACCCAACCCGCAAGCCAATTCCCAACCCGGCAGGCAAAGCGACGATGAGCGCCGCGGTCTCGCGCGAGTAACCCTTGGATTCCCAGAACGGGATTTGGTGCACCGTCCAGCCGAAAATGCCGTAGAACAAAAAGCCAAAGCCAAAGGCGGTTAGCCAGAAGACCGGCGTCCTGACCGCTTTCGAGAGGGTAACACCTGGAGAGTGGGCCACCTCATTAGAGCCACTCGTTGGCTCGCGTCCGTCTACAAAATCGCCTGACGTTGATGGAGAATTTCGCACAACAAACAAGCCGATCGGCAAGAGAATCAACACGGTCATGAGGCTCGAAAAGATCAAGGCTCCGTCCCAGCCATACCGATCCATGATCAGTTGCACTATCGGAAGCACCAACAGGCCGCCAAGGGAGAAGCCGATGCTGACCATAGTGAGGGCCACGCCTCTGCGTGCTTCGAACCAGCGCGAAACCAGCGCCTGAAACGGCATGAAAAACATCATCTGCCGGAAAACAGCCAAAATCGAATTGAATACGTACCACTGCCACAGTGAGGCAGTAGTAGCCAACAGTAGGTAACCGCCACTGGTAAGAATCGCCCCAAAAATGATCGAAAACCGTGGGCCTCGTCGATCGATCAGCATGCCTACAGCTGGCGCTAGCCCGCCGCCAAATAGAAGGGCAAAGGAAAACCCCAGTGAGGTCGCCGCTCTTGACCAGCCGAACTGCTCCTCCAGCGGACTGACGTAAAGACCGTAGGACCAAAAAGACAAGCCGCTGCTGACCGCCATCGCCACTATCGAAGCGACAACCAGCCACCAACCGTAGAAAATCTTTGGCCGTCTCACGTCCGAATTCGTCGCTTTAGTCAGGCGTATGTCCTACCTTAGTTCCTACTTTAGCGGCCTTTCCCACCACGCCCGTCGCCCAACACCCCATGCGCCCCTTTACCGGGGTCTGGGGTGCCCCCAGCTTCCAAGTCAAAACCACGCGCCTCGCACCCACCTTTAGCGGCCTTTCCCCCACCACGCCGGCTCGCCCAACACCTCATGCGCCCCTTTAGCGGGGTCTGGGATGTCCCCAGGTTCCAAGTCACCCCCAGGTTCCAAGCCACCCCCATCCAAGTCAAGCCCCGTCGCCCAACGCCCCATGCGCCCCTTTAGCGGGGTCTGGGGTGTCCGCAGGTTCCAAGCCAAGTCCCCAGGTTCCAAGCCTAGTCCTCAGGTTCCAAGCCAAGTCCCCAGGTTCCAAGCCACCCCAGGTTCCAAGCCTAGATTGCCCGGTTTTACGGGCCAATGTTAAAATAAAGGCGCCGATTCGATTCTGCGAGTGGCGCGCGGTGCCGCCGAGGTGGTGGAATAGGTAGACACGCGGTCTTGAGGGGGCCGTGCCTTCGGGTGTAGGGGTTCAAATCCCCTCCTCGGCACCAATTCGAACCAGGCGACGTGGCCAAGTGGTAAGGCAGAGGTTTGCAAAACCTCCATCGGCGGTTCGAATCCGCCCGTCGCCTCCATTTTTTAAATACGAAAGCGGGCCACTGTGGCCCGCTTTCATTACCTCTCCGTGATTTTGACAGCACCGGGATCGACTCGCGGATGGCCTCCGGGGAAGATCGATGAAAACTCGATGCTAGAGCCGGCGAGGTAGGGCGCACGCAAGTTGTCGCCTCGAGTCGCTCTTTTCAGCATCCGGAGCAACAAATGTCTCCTCTGGCGATGCCCTCACCGTACGCACCAACCACCACAATGTGTATGGCTTTGTCGATTCGCTTTAGGTTCCCGCGGTCAGCTGGCGCTGTTGCGTGCGGCCATTCAGCACAGAGTAGACAGCGACGACCAATGCGATTATCGGCGGTATTATCAGCCAGAACATGACGATGCTTGGCACGACGCCGATCGCGAAAAGCATGCCGGCGCGCTCGGGTGCCTGAGGCCGAAAGCGATCAACGCGATGCCCACTGCACTTATGAAGGCGAGAAAAAGCTCCCCTGCAGTAGTCCACCCGGGAGCTTCCTCGGCGTTAAGGATCCCGACGCCGGCAGCCCCCGAAAATACAACTACCACGAGCTGGTAGGCCGCGAGGAGTACAACAAGGCCGAGCATCACTTTTTGAACCGTCGTAGTAGCCAACTTGATCATCCTTTCCAGCTTGCTCCCGACATCTTCGGCAGGATTCTTCGTCGGTCCCCTTTGCTCGAGACGCCATGACAGGTCCGCGGGCATTCCCAACAGCCAGCGCCCGAGACGCTGGCTGAAAAGGCCGGTCAAGCCACGTTCTTGCCAGAGCCAGTCTTGCTCCCAGAGGTCGGACTCAACTTCAGCTCGTCGTTCCGCACCCAGCTCCGAAGGCAGGCCTTTTGTATAGAGACTGGTCCACGAACGGATCATCCCTTCAATTAAAGTGGAACTCATGACGGAGCCAACCCCTTATTGAGCGACTGATTGCCGCCGGCCTCTTCTCCTGCGGACTTCACCAGGGCTGTTTCGCCAACAGCAGTCATCGTATACAACCTTCTTCGCGGTCGTTGCGCGGCTGCGGCGATCAGCGGGTCCTCCCACTGACTCTCCAGGAGCCCAGCCTTCTCCATCCGGCTCAGCGCTTTGTAGAGAGTTCCGTAGGCTGAAGCGGCGATCGAGCTGAGTCGTCACGGTACCAATGAATTTCACGGCTTCAAAATCGCCGCGGAGATATCTGAGAGCGAGGGTTCTCGGCTGCTTACAAGGATTGATAGTTCGATCGGAAGTAAAACACCGGATTTTCTACGCATGAACGAAAGAACAGGAAGATAGTGTCCTTTTGTCAACACCTGACTACCCCGCTTCTCAGACAATCCCCCGCGACGTTAATTCTTTTGTAGCGCCGCTATCGGGTTGTGTTCTGCGCTGACTGGCGCGTTGCGCACCACCGCAAAATCGTCCGTTCCTTTGAGGAAAGCGAGCACGTGGTTCGTGTACTCCTCTGGCTGCTCGAAGGGCACCCAGTGGCCGGTGTTCTTCAGCACCACCAAATTGGCGTGCGGCGTCAGGTTAAGCGCGTTGATCCCAATTTCAAAAGTGCAAGTCCGGTCGTTGCGACCCCAGACCACCAGCGTCGGGCACTGTATCGTCATCATCTCGCCGCTGTGGTCGTACGGCATCGGCTGTGTGAAAATCCGCTCTCGTGCCTCCACCAGGTCGGGGCGCCCTGTGTGCATGCCGAGTAAGTAGTCGATCAACTCGTCCGTCACCAAATTCGGGTCGAACAGCTGCGACCGCAAATAGCGGCGAAACGTCTCAGGGGTCGGGTCGTTACCCGCCTCCATGGCGGTCAGCACGCCCTCTTCCGGGTGGTTGGACATCAGGTACTCGTTGGGATAGCCGTACATCGTGCCGACGTGGCCCGCGCCCCAAACCAGCTTGCCAATCCGGTCCGGGTAGTGATAGGCGAACGACATCGAGCTCTGGCCACCCTGGGAGTTGCCGACCACGTGCGCCTTCTCAATCCCCAGTGCATCCATCAGCGCCAACGCCGTCTTCGCCTGGAAAGCATGAATGTTGTCGTCCTGTATCACCGGCCCCGTCTTGGCATAGTTCGGCAGGTCCATGGCAATGCACCGGTAATGCTTGGCGAACTCGGCTATCACCTTGTGCCACGTGAGCCAGGCCGTAACACCGGGACCAAAGGAGTGCAACAAGATAACCGGGTAGCCCTCGCCCATGTCCTGATAATGGATAGTTGTGCCCATCGCCTCGACCGTCCGGCTGGTTCCCTCTTCCGTCATTCCGTTGGCCGCGATATACGCCATCGAACCCCTCCTGGATAACCATTAAAAAGTTAGTGGCGTAAGAGTAAACCTTCTCCGACCCGTGCGTGAAGCCGCATAGCCGGTATTTAAGAGCCCACGCTGCCGGCGCAGCTGCCGCGGCGAACAAGCGAAGCCGCATCGCTAGTATTTCAAAAAATCCGGCATTTCAAGCAATCCCGCACTCGCTAGACCCAAGCAAACCTCTAGCATTATCTTTACGTCACAAATCCCCACCTGTTCATTGAAGTCAAAACCGACTGGAGCCACCATGACTGACTCAAAAATCATCTACACCCATACGGACGAAGCCCCCCTCCTGGCGACCTACGCCTTCTTACCGATCATCTCCGCATACGCCTCGACTGCGGGAGTCTCGGTCGAAACCCGGGACATCTCCCTCGCGGGCCGGATCATCGCCAGCTTTCCCGAAAACCTCGATGCCAACCAGCGCCTCGACGACGCCCTCGCCGAACTTGGCGCCCTGACCCTAAAGCCCGAGGCCAACATCATCAAGCTGCCCAACATCAGCGCCTCGATCCCGCAAATGAAGGCCGCCATCGCCGAGCTCCAAGAGCAAGGTTTTAAGCTGCCGGACTACCCTGACAGCCCCAGCACCGCCGAGGAGAAGGACGTCCTCGCCCGCTACGACAAGGTCAAAGGCAGCGCTGTCAACCCGGTCCTCCGCGAAGGTAATTCTGACCGGCGCGCTCCGGCGTCGGTCAAACAGTATGCCCGTGCCCACCCTCACTCCATGGGTGCCTGGTCATCTGAATCCAGGACGGACGTCGCCCACATGACCTCCGGCGACTTCCGCACAAGCGAGAAATCAGTCGTCATCCAATCCGATGGCTCGCTCAGGATCGAACTGGCCAGCGACGACGGCAAGACAACTGTCTTGCGCGAATCCGTGCCAGTGCTTGCCGCTGAAATAGTCGATGCCAGCGCCATGAACGTCGCGGCGCTTGGTAAATTCCTCACCGAGCAGATCGCCCGAGCCAAGTCCGACGGTCTGCTCTTCTCACTGCACCTCAAGGCCACCATGATGAAGGTTTCGGACCCAATCATCTTCGGTCACGCGGTGCGCGCATTCTTCCCGCAACTCTTCGCCGAGTATGGCGACGCGCTGGCCGCCGCCGGCGCCGACCCCGATAACGGCCTCGGCGCCATCCTCGAGGCGCTGGAGTCACTGCCCACCGATCAGCGCACGTCAATCGAAGCTGCCATCCAGCAAGGCCTTGCCAACGGCCCGGCCCTGGCAATGGTCGATTCTGACAATGGTATTACCAACCTCCACGTGCCCAGCGACGTTATCGTCGACGCCTCGATGCCGGCCATGATCCGCGCCTCCGGCCACATGTGGGGAGCCGACGGCAAAGAGGCCGATACGCTGGCCGTCATCCCTGACAGCAGCTACGCTGGCATCTACCAAGTCACTATTGATGACTGTCGTGCCAACGGCGCTCACAACCCGGCCACTATGGGCTCGGTCCCTAACGTCGGCCTCATGGCCCAGGCCGCCGAAGAATACGGCAGCCACGACAAGACTTTTGAGATTCCGGCCGCCGGCACAGTGCGCGTGATTGATCAGTCGGGAATCACCTTGATCGAGCACAGCGTTGGCGCTGGTGACATCTGGCGCCTATGCCAGACCAAGGACATCCCAATCCGCGACTGGGTAAAGCTGGCCGTCTCCCGCGCCCGCGCTACTGGTTCACCGGCCGTCTTCTGGCTCGATCAGACCCGCGCCCACGACGCCAACTTGATCGCCAAGGTTCGCGAATACTTAACCGAGCACGATACCAATGGCCTCCGGATTGAGATCATGGCACCGGATCAGGCGACCGCCTTCTCTCTAGCCCGCATCCGTGAGGGCACAGACACAATCTCCATCACCGGCAATGTGCTGCGCGACTACCTCACCGATTTATTCCCCATCCTTGAGGTCGGCACCAGCGCCAAAATGCTCTCCATCGTCCCACTCATTAATGGCGGCGGCATGTTCGAGACTGGAGCCGGAGGCTCCGCTCCCAAGCACGTGCAGCAGATGGAGAAGGAAAACCACCTGCGCTGGGACAGCCTCGGCGAATTCCTCGCCCTCGCCGCCAGCTTCGAGCACCTGGCCAACACAACTGGCAATGCCCGTGCCCAGACCCTCGCCGATACACTCGACCGGGCGACAGCCACCTTCCTCAACCAGAACAAGTCGCCCAGCCGCCGAGCCGGCGAAATCGACAACCGCGGCAGCCAGTTCTACCTGGCGATGTTCTGGGCCCAGGAACTAGCTTCCCAGACCCAGGACACCGAGATCGCCGCTGCTTTCGTCAAGCTCGCCGAGACGCTAAAGGCCAACGAGTCCGCCATCACCCAGGAACTGCTCGCCGTCCAGGGTCACGCTGTCGATGTTGGCGGCTACTACAAGCCCGACCCCGCAAAAGCAGAGGCGATGATGCGCCCGTCCAAGACCTTCAACGACAGCCTCTTACTCCTCAGCAACTAGGAGGACGACAGCACTCGGGAATACCGTCTCCGCCAAAACTGGTGCCGTAGGCGTATGCAGTGGCAGCATTTCAAACTAAGCTGACGGCTATGTACACCCACGTCCAGGTCGAACTCAACGACAGCTCACTGATGTCCGCCGACCAGGTTTACAAAAACCTCTCGGATCCCTTCCCGGTTGTAGGCGTTCGAATCCACGAGGGAGAACCTGGCGGCACCCCCTGCGCCGTAACCGGCTGGTCAAGCGAAAACGGTGGCTCTCCCATCGAGGCCTACGCCGTGCAAGTAGAGGATTCCAGCGAGGGCTCCGCCTACGTCGTCTACGGCGGCGACTGGGGCCTCAGGCTGCGGCCTGCTGAATCCGAAGGCCCCTGGAGCCTGAGTGACCCAAGCCAAACCGGCGAAACCCACCTAGTCCTCGCCGACCGCCAAGACCTCACCGAGGGCCGGCGTTAAAAGCGAGCCCGCGTCGGCCGACGCTGGACGAAAGCATGCGCCAGCGGCACATGCGGTGCCCGGAAAGTAGGCGGCAAGCCGCCAGTATTCACGGTATTTCAAACAATCCCAAACGACGCTGCCAGCACTGAACGAAAGCATGCGCGACGGCACTTGCGGTGCCCGGGAAGTAGGCGACAAGCCGCCAGCATTCACGGCATTTCAAAAATCCAAAACGACGCGGCCGGCGCTGAACTGAGTGGGTGCGAAAGGCACCCTCGGCGCCCGGAAAGTAGGCGGCAAGCCGCCAGCATTCACGGGATTTCAACCAATCCCAAACGATGCTGCTGACCCTGAACGAAAGCGTGCGCCTGCGGCACATGCGGTGCCCGGAAAGTAGGCCGCAAGCCGCCAGCGTTCACGGTATTTCAAACAATCCCAAAGACGCGGCCGACGCTCCCGCCAAGATGGTGCCAAAGGCACACTCATTGGCGGTATTCCAAACAATCAAGCCCCGACCCTTAAAGCCGCGGTTGGACGACAGCGTCTTGCTGGAAAAGCTCGCCGACTGAGCGGCCGCTGTTGATCCGGATAATCGCTTCTCCCAACAAAGCCGCGATCGAGATCACCTTGACCTTGTCGTGCAGCTTGCTCTCTGACAACGGTATCGTGTCAGTGACAACCAGCTCCTCGATCTCGCTGTCGCAGATCCGCTGCACTGAAGTGCCGGATAAGATCGGGTGAACGCAGGCCGCCGTAACAGCCTTGGCACCTCGCTCCAAAGCCATTTCCGCAGCCGCCATAATCGTTCCGCCCGTGTCGATCTCGTCGTCGATTATCAAGACACGCCGGCCGTCAACTTCTCCGATCAGGCTCTGAGCCGCGACGCGTTCCTGGTTATCAATTCGTTCCTTGTCGACAATCGCCAGCGGCGTGCCTAGCATTCGCGACATATTGCGCGCCCGTTTGGCGCCGCCAACATCCGTAGCCAGAACCGTAACCTCCGAGAGATCCTGCTGCTGAAAGTAGCGGTCCAATGCATACATCGCCGTAAGCTCATCCAACGGTATGTTGAAAAATCCCTGAATTTGGCCGGCGTGCAGGTCGATGCTAAGTACCCGGTCCGCGCCCGCCGTCTCAATAAGATTCGCCAAAAGCCTCGCCGTGATCGGCACACGAGGCTGGTCCTTCTTGTCGCTGCGCCCATAGGCAAAATAGGGAATCACCGCTGTAATCCGCCCCGCCGAGGCTCGGCGAAACGCATCGATCATAATCAGCAGCTCAACCAGGCTTGTGTTCACCGGTGTTGAAAGGGACTGCACCAGAAAAACGTCCCGGTTTCGCACGTTTTCTTGGATTCGGACAAATATGTTTTCGTTACTGAACTCGAAAATATCGCAGTCACCGAGCGGCATTTCCAGATGAGCACAAATGTTATTGGCTAAAGCTGGGTGGGCCCGGCCTGTAAATATGGCGAGGTCGTTGTATTGCAAGTCCGCTCGGTCCCCTTTCATTCGCCGGATACCGCTAATTTACCACAGCAATTCCTTCTGAAATCAGGACTCAACCCTGCTGATCGCTTCGATATCAGCCGAACGTTAAGGTGAGCGGTTCGCCAGTTCTCGCATGCGTGAGCTCCGGCCCCGCCCAGAAGCATGAAGCGCTCGGCCTCGGCCCGGGCGCTTCGCTTTTTTGGCCCGAAATCCAAAAAGGGTTAATCAGCGGGAAGACGCTGCCGCCGCTGAACTGAGCGGGTGCTAGGATGCAAGAGGCACACTCACCCGCGGCGCCTGCCAAGGCGCCTGAGCCCCCAAAGGCTTGGGCTCATGGCGAACCAGCGGAGCGGCACTGGCGTCAGCGACGAGAACGCTGCCGACGCTGAACAGAGCGGGTGGTTTGCACCCGCGGCGCCTGCCCAAGTTGGTGCCAGAGGCCCACGGCCATTGCCGGTATTCAAAAAGAATAGGAAAAAAATGCTTTTACTCGAATTGAAGCCAAAACAACTCCAGCAGATCGCCGTCGTGGAGATGGATGGGCCCATAGGCGCCCGCCTCAAGCCGGCGGAATACGCCAAACTCTTGCGTTCCCTCGAAGACAACGCCCGTATCCGCGCCGTGGTTCTTGATATTGATTCGCCCGGCGGTTCGGCCACCGGCTCGAACTACCTCTACCTCGCCGTCCAGTCCTTGGCAAAGCGAAAGCCCGTCGTCGCTTTCATCCGCGGCGTTGGTGCCTCCGGCGCCTACATGCTCGCTTGTCCCGCCTCTCGCATCGTCGCGATTCCCAGCGCCATAATCGGCTCCATTGGTGTCATCTCAATGCGGCCCTTGCTTTACGAGGCAATGGATCGCTTTGGTGTGCAAATGCAGACCACCAAATCGGACCGGCTCAAGGACATGGGCAGCATGTTTCGTGAACCGACCGATGAGGAACACGAAAAAGAGCAAGCGCTGATCGATGACCTCTACGACCAGTTTCTCGACATCGTCGCCGAAGGCCGCAACATGCCGAAAGATCAGGTCAAGGCGCTCGCCACCGGCGAGGTATTCACAGGCAAGAAAAGCCTGGAAGTCGGCCTGGTGGATGAGATCGGCAACGTTGAGCGCGCCATCGACATTGCCGCTGAATTGGGCAACGTCGCGCGAAGACCAGTCTGGCTCCGGCCTAAAAAAGGCCTCAGAGAGGCCCTTGGTTCACTTGTTGCTGGGTCGTTTGTCAACGAAATCGCCGCCCAAGTCGAAGAACGCTTCGCGTCGCGCTACGACTACCAACACCGTCGCTAGTACTCTTGCCGGGCCCGTGGCCCCCGTGTAAGTTGCAGACAGCATGAACGCTTATCCTCTCCACGCTCGAGCCCAGCGTGCCCGCAATTTCTCCAATTCCGACATCGGCGAGCTGGTCAACGCCCTCGAAAACGACCTCGAAGGTGAAGTGCGCGCCGACAAGGCATCTCGCGGCCTCTACGCAACCGACGCCTCTATTTATCAGATGGAGCCGGTCGCGGTCGTTTTTCCAGCCGGCGAAAACGATGTGCAGCACGTCCTGCGCGTCGCGGCCGAGGCACGCATTCCCGTCCTGCCGCGCGGTGGCGGCACCAGCCTCGCCGGCCAGGCAGTGAATCACGCCGTCGTCCTCGATTTCACCGCCAAGATGGGCCAGGTGTTGGAGATCAACCCCGACGAAAACTGGGCCCGCGTGCAGCCTGGCCTGGTTCTCGCTCAGCTCAACCGCGCCGCCGCTCGCCTCGGCCTCCAGTACGGCATCGATCCCTCCACCGCCAACCGCGCGACAATCGGCGGCGGCATTGGCAACAATTCCTGCGGCTCTCACTCGGTGATCTATGGCAAGACAATCGACCAGGTGCTGGACTTAGAAACGGTGCTGTCCGATGGGTCTCTGGCGACCCTCAAGAACCTGAGCGGACCGGAACTCGATTCAAAGCTGGCTACCCCGGGACTCGAAGGCAATCTCTACCGAGAACTCCGTCGGATCGGCAGCGAACAACGCCAAGAAATTGCCCAACGCTATCCTCAGATCATGCGCCGCGTCTCCGGCTACAACCTGGACGACTTCACAAATGAGGATGGCCCGATCGACCTCTCCCGCATGATCGTCGGCTCGGAAGGCACTCTTGCGGTAATAACCGAGGCGCGCGTCCGTTTAGCGCCGCTTCCAAAACTCAAAGGAATCGCCGCGGTCCACTTCGAAACCGTGGTCCAGGCCGCCGAAGCAACGGTTGTCGCCCTAGAGCATCAGCCTTCGGCGGTCGAATTGGTCGGTAACACGATAATCAACCACTGCCGAGCCAACCCAGGCTTCCGCCGGCTCGCCGAGTGGGTCAGCGGCGACCCCGGTGGTGTTTTGCTCGTAGAATTTTACGGCGAAACCGAAGTCGAGCTTGGCAGCGCGTTAGACCAGCTTGAGGCCGACCTAAGTCGTCGCGGCCTCGGCTACGCCGTCGTAAAGACAACCGGCGCCGCGCTGCAGCGCGACATGTGGCGCATGCGGGAGGCTGGTTTGGGCCTGCTGATGAGCGTTCGCGGTGACTCAAAGCCTGTGGGCTTCGTCGAAGATACGGCCGTGGCGCCGGAGAAGCTGCCGCGGTTTATTGAGCGCTTCCAGGAAATCGTCGGCAAGCACGGCACTGAAGCTGCCTACTATGGCCACGCCAGCGTCGGCTGCCTTCACCTGCGGCCGATGGTAAACGTCAAGTCGACCGAGGGACTCGCCACAATGGAAGCGATCGCCGTCGAGGTCGCCGATCTGGTGCTGGAGTTTGAAGGAAGTCTCAGCGGTGAGCACGGCGACGGCATCTTGCGCGGTGTCTTCACCGAGCACATGTTTGGCCCCCAACTCACAAATGCCTTCCGCGAAGTGAAGCAGACCTTTGACCCTGATGGCCTCCTCAACCCAGGAAAAATAATCGACACGCCGGGCTTTAGCGAAAACCTGCGGCTGAGTCCGCAAACCGCAAATTGGGAGCCGGTCACCGAACTCGAATTCAGCTTCGAGGGCGGCATCGCCCGCGCCGCCGAGCAATGCAACGGCCAAGGCACCTGCCGAAAACTGGATGGCACCATGTGCCCCTCCTTCATGGTCACCGGCGAGGAAGAACACTCGACCCGCGGTCGAGCCAATCTCTTTCGACTCGCCTTCTCCGGCGCTTTGCCGCACGAAAAACTGGCCGGAGAACGCCTCCACCAAGCCCTGGACCTCTGCGTCGAATGCAAGGCATGTAAATCCGAATGTCCTTCCGGTGTCGACCTCGCCAAGCTCAAGTATGAAGCCCTCGCCCAGCGCAACCGTACAAAGGGCGTACCGATTCGCTCACGCCTCTTTGCCCGCATCGCAACCTTGGCTCGGCTTGGCAGCCACCTGAGGCCCTTCGCCAACTGGGCCTCCCGTCAGGGCATCCTGCGCCACCCTATGCATCGCATCTTCGGCATCCACCGCAACCGGCCTCTGCCGGCCTTCGCCAATCAAACTTTCTCGCACTGGTTCCGGCGCCATACCGCCAAAACCGAGCCGCTCGCACCACGCGGTGAGGCCGTCCTCTTTAGCGATACCTTCACAAATTTCTTTCATCCCAGCGTTGGACAGGCCGCGGTACGCCTGTTGGAAGCTTTGGGCTATAAAGTCGTCGTGGTCGAACGCACCGCTTGCTGCGGCCGGCCGGCAATTTCCAAGGGCATGCTGTCTATGGCACGAGAATGGGCCCGCCAGAATGTAAAAGCCCTTCTTCCCTACGCCGAGCGTGGCCTGCCCATCGTCGGCTTAGAGCCATCTTGCCTTCTTACATTCCGCGACGAGTACCCCGACTTGCTGCGTGACCAGGCCTCAAAAACTGTCGCCGAGCAGTCCTTCATGCTCGACGAATTGATCGCCCAGCTCGCATCGCAGGACGACACCATTGGGGAAATATTTCGCGACGATGCCGGCAAGCAGGTCATGCTCCACGCCCACTGTCACCAAAAGGCGATCCTCGGCGCGGACCCCACGCTGACGGCCCTGCGGCTTATCCCCGGCTCCAGCGTTGATCTGATTGAAACAAGTTGCTGCGGCATGGCCGGCGCTTTCGGCTTTGAGGCCGAGCACTACGATATATCACGCGCCATGGGAGAAATGCGTCTCTTCCCAGCCATTGAAGGTGCCCCGCCGGAGGCAGAAATCGCCATTACCGGCGTCTCTTGCCGCCAGCAAATCGACCACTTCACTACACGGAAGCCGCGCCACGCGCTAGAAATCCTCGCGGACGCCCTACGCGATTAAGCGTTACTCTCGATCTGCCCTGCCCCGGAAGCCAGCGTGACCGTTTCCGAGCTAAATCCCACGGTTTTCTCGCACAATTCAAGAAAGGGCTGCCTTCGCCCCTGGCAAGGCCCATGGCCATTGGCAGTGTTTCAAAAAATCGACGCCCTGCGAGACTAAGCGCCAATTTCAATCGGCTCCGCCGCGTAATCGCCGCGAACCAGCATTGCCGCATCACAGTATTTCAAGAAAAATCGCGCCGGCTACGCGTATACAACGCTGCCGGCGCTGAACTGAGCGGGTGCTGGGTGCCCCAGAGGCACACTCACCCGCGGCGCCTGGGAAGGCCCCTGAGCCCCCAGGGCTCAGGCTCACGGCCATTTCCCGGTGTTTCAAAAAAAGCCCTACACGACTAAGCGCCAATCTCAATCGGCTTTGCCGGGAACTCTCCACGAATCAGCGGCGGCAATAACTCGCCAAGACGGCGTGGAACAAAAACTTCCTTCGACGCCTGGAGCTCCTCCAGCGACCACCATTCAGAGCCCAGCAGTGAAGCACGTTCGACTTCGTCCGGGTTGACGTGAGCACCAGGGTCGTGCTTGTTCACGCGACAAACAAAATAGTTCTCCAGCACGTCATAAACCACGCCGCTAAACTCAGCTTCGTGAGACCTCAGCCAAACCCGCGAGCTTAAGGTCACGTCCTGGAGCCCTGTCTCCTCCCAAAGCTCGCGTAGCGCAGCTTCTTCGTAGCTCTCTCCTTCATTAAGCCCTCCGCCTGGCGGCACCCAGATCGAACCAGTCTCAGCGCTCTCCAGCCTGTAATGGAACAGGAAAATCCGGTCTGCGCCGTCCAGAAGAAGAACCCGCGCCGCCGGCCGGTAAACCGGTGAATCGCTCAAGCTCAGCGCCTCCGTGACCTACCCGGCATTTCTACCTATAGGCCGAGAGCACGAACATGGAGGTCAGAATCCAGCCCACACCCGTTAGGATCAGCGGCACATCCTTCATTATCACTTCCTCTGGGCTGCCACCTTCGTTTCGGGTCAGCGAGAGATACAGGTACCGGAAAAGGCCATAGACCACGAAGGGTATCGTCAGCATCATCCCGTTATTGTCCGGCAGGTTCTCGGCCGTGAACGTATACAGGGCATAGGCGATCACGGTTGAGGCGGTGACCATCGCCGTCATTTGATCGAGGAACGCCGGCGTGTAGTGCTCCAGAGTTGACCGGTGTTCCGTCGCACCGTCCTGCAGCAGGTTGACCTCCGCCCTTCGCTTGGTAATCGCCAGGAACAGGGCTCCCAGAGCCGTTACCATATAAAGCCACGGGGAAATCGGCACGTCGATGGCGTAAGCACCGGCAATCGCCCTCAGCACAAAGCCGGCTGAAATCGCCATCACGTCAAGGATCACCTGAAACTTGAGCACAAACGTGTAGGCTGCCATCAGGCCGATATAGCCCAGCACCACCACGCCGGTGCGCCAATCAAGCAGAAACGCTATCGCAATCCCAATCGCCGCACTCACGGCCGCCGCGCTCACAGCGACCTGCGGCGCAAGTTGGCCGGCGGCGATCGGGCGCAGCCTCTTGCGAGGATGCAACCGGTCACTAGCCTGGTCGCTCACGTCGTTAACTAGATACTCAGCGCCGGCAACCAGAGAGAAGGCCAAAGCCGTAAGCAAGGCTCGCAGGAACAGGTGGTCCCAGCTTTCAAATGTCTTCGGCTGCCACTCCTGGTTGACCGAGAAGATCAGCGCCATAAAGACGATGCCGTTCTTGGACCACTGTCGCGGCCGCATCGAAACCAGGATGTAAGGCAACTGGCGGAAGAAGGGCGGAGGGGCTGGTTCCGTAATCAATTGTCCCTGCTGATCGGCCGGCGCTTCAGCCAGCAGCTCAAATCATCGATTTTCAGTCATTGCCCTTGATCATAGTCGGCGTATCGCCCGGCGGCAAAGCAGTTCTTGACCCCCACTCAAAAGCGCTGCCGCCGCTGGCTACACCTGGCAAGTAGGCGACTTGCCGCCATCATTGGCCGGTATTTCAAACGGGCCCGGGTGTAGCCCGCCATCTTGGCAACGCAAAAACGCTGCCGATGCTCCTGGCAAGGCCCATGGCCATTGCCAGTATTCCAATTAATGCCGACGCTCCTGACAAGTAGGCGGCTTGCCGCCATGATTCCCGGCCTTCCCAACAACCGCGTCTTCCGGCAGGCCAAACAACCCTGCCGACGCTGAATGGAGCCAGCGCCAGAGATGCTAGCGGCACCTGGCAAGTAGGCGGCTTGCCGCCATCATTGCCAGTATTCCAAGACACCCCCGCCACAACCACCACACCCAACGCTGCCGACGCTCCTGGGAAGGCCCATGGCCGTTCCCGGTATTCCAAACAATAAAAAACATGGCCGCTTCGGCTCAAACTCGGCGCACTTTGCCTTTGCCGAGCATCCCGGCCGGTATCAGCGCAACAAAGCACACGGCCGCGGTTACTAGGAAGGTGTCCTGATATGCGTCTACCTCAAGTCCCAACAAGACCTCGCTGTAACCAGCTTGATCGAGAGGGATTTTGGCTGCCTCGGCATAAAATCCGCTCAAGCCCTGCGTCGTCAAAAGGGCAACGCCAACCAAGGCACCCAAAAGCCGAACTACCGTCAACAGAGATGCCCACGTCGCTCGATCGGCCTGATCCACCTGATCAATCACGGCTGCCATGAGCGGCGCAATCACCAGGCCCAGGCCGAAGCCCGCGGCAAGCAGCGGCAGCGTCATCTGCAAAACGCCGGGGTCCTCTCCCCAGGTTGCCAAACCCAGGTAGCCGATTCCGGCCAGCAGCGCTCCACCACCCGCGGCTAACGAGGGCCAGAACCGCGATGCGATCCACCCGCCCGTCAACGCCCCCACGGCCAACGCCAACATCAACCGCATCAAGTTCAGACCACCGTCCAGCGCCGAACCGCCCAGCACCGTATTCGTGAACAGCGGCACGTTAACCAGAGCTACTATCAACGCCGCTCCCAAAAGGGCGTTCGCCATGAAGGCGGCGGCCAATGGCCTCCTGGCAAACCGGCTCAACTCGATCACTGGTAATCGGGCTCGATTCTCCCGCAACAGAAACAGCAGGAAGCACAGCGCCGCCGCCGCGAACAAGCCCGCGGTCAGTCCAAACGGCCGCGGTTCGATCGGATCGTTTGTCAGGGCGACAGCCAGCGACGCCAGTGACCCAGCCAGCAGGGCTGCGCCTAGATAATCGATGCTAAGCCAAGCTCTGTCACGAACGCCTAAAGACATGCGCCATATAGCCAAGGCAATCGGTAGGCATAGCGGCAAGTTGATCCAAAACACACCGCGCCAGCCAATGAGGCTGCTCATCGCACCACCCCACAACGGCCCTATCAGGGCGCCGGCTTCGGCCGCCGCTGCCATGACGCCTAGCCAAATCGGCCACCGCACGGCCGGCCCAGTCGACGTCACAATCGCCATCGAAACTGGCACGAGAGCACCGGCGCCAACGGCCTGCACCGCCCGAGCTATAGAAAGAGAAGTCAGGCCACCTGCCAGGGCCACCCAGGCCGAACCGGCGCAAAACAGCAGCATTGCCAACGCGTAAACCCGGCCATGACCGAAGGAATCGGCAGCGCGACCCATCAAAGGCATCACCACCACGTAACCCAGGATGTAGCCGTTGATGATCCAGGCAGCGCGAAAGAACTGATCTTGAGCCACGCCAAGGTCTTCCGTTATCGCCGGCAAAAGGACCACAACCGATGTCTGATCGTCGGCGGCCAAAAAGACGCCTAGCCCCGCGAGTACAACGACCCATGGTATGCGGCGCGAACCCAAGGCGGTAGCTTCGCTACTCACTCAGGCGGATTTATTTCGATCTCGGTATTAAATTCGGATAGCTCCAACAGCCGCACGATATTCTCCGCCTCCCCGCCGGCTAGTCGCCCGCTTATCCGCGCTCGCCGGGGAAGATGATCCTCAACCCCAACCCAGATTTCTACCTCAACCCGCATTCCCGCCTCGGCGAATGGGAAGGCCAAACCCAATGCGCCCGAATCCATTGACCCCAACAACCGATAGGTCTCGGTGCCGTTCACCTCCTCCAAACCCTCGAGCCGCACGTCATTAATCTCATTCAGCAGAGCCTCGATCAGGGCCGAGGGATCGGCGAAATCTCTCACCGTCGCGCCCGGGAGTTCCTGCCACTGCAGCGAAAACGGATTTGTCATCCAGGTTTTGTCGTCGATGCTGATCACATTCACTCTGATGTTGATCGAGCCGGCAACGGCCCGCAATTCCGCCTCCAGTCTTCCTGGAACCACAATCTCCCCCTCAGCGCTCAGGAGTTTCAGGTTCAATGGCAGCGGACTGCTGCCATTTTCGTGATCGAGACGAAAGTGGAACGAACGCAGCGCCTGCGCCGCCGAAGCAGCGCGAGCCAAAAGCTCGTCAGACTGCGGCTCAAAGGTCGGAGAAACCACCGCTGTTTCGTCAACCTTCGATGAGCCGCCACACGCAATCGCCGCCAGCGTCGCCCAGAGCGCGAAAAAGCATAGTATCCGAGTCACACACGAATTATGGCTGAGAATGTCAGAAAAGGCTCCGATCCGCGGCCAACTTCGTGCTCTTGCGGAAAGGGATGATGAGAAAGGGCCCGGGTGTAGCCGCCATCTTGGCAACGCAAAAACGCTGCCGGCGCTCCTGGCAAGTAGGCGGCTTGCCGTCATCATTGCCTGCATTCAAAATAATGCCGACGCTCCCGGCAAGGCCCATGGCCATTGGCCGGTATTCCAAATAACCCGGCTTGCCGCCATCATTGCTAGTATTCCAAATAATTTTGACTTTACATATGCCGCTCCTTAATCTGGCTAGCATGACTCCAACCCGCGCACGCACCGCTCGCAGCCGCATCGACACCCTCCTGGTCGATCGCGGCCTAGTCCAAAGCCGAAACAAAGCCCACGCCGTCTTGCTTGCTGGCGACATCCGTGTGAATGGTGCCACCGTGACCAAGCCCGCCCTGCTCGTCTCCGAGTCCGCGGCAATCGAAGTCGCGCATGGCCCCACCTACGTGAGCCGTGGTGGCGATAAGCTCGCCCACGCCCTAACCACTTTTGGCATCGATCCCAACGACCAAACCTGCCTCGACGCCGGTGCATCCACTGGTGGCTTCACCGACTGCCTGCTGCAGAACGGCGCGCGCCGCGTCTACGCCGTTGATGTCGGCTACGGAGTGCTAGATTTTCGTCTGCGTCAAGACGACCGCGTGACCGTTATGGAGCGCACAAACGTTCGCGACCTGGATCCACTACCCGAGCCCTGTGATCTAGCGACCGTGGATCTTTCCTTCATCGGTGTTGAGAAGGTGCTACCGGCGATTTGCCGCTCCCTAAAACCCGGCGCATCGCTTGCGGTTCTGGTAAAACCCCAATTCCAGGGCCGCCGCGATGAGGTCAACAAGAAAGGCGTCGTCAAGGATCCTCAGGTTCACGCCGCTGTGATTGGCCGCGTCATAGCCTGGACCGTGGATCACGGGTTGAGACTGCTCAACCTCACCGCCTCACCCCTGCTCGGCCCCGAAGGCAACCGTGAATTCTTCCTCCACCTGAAACTGGACAGCACGGGCACGGCAGATGACTGAATCAGCGAGGGGTCTGCTAAAACGCGTTGCCCTGACATTTAATCCCCGATTAGATGCTGCGCGAGAACTGGCGGGGATCCTGCACGACGAAATTCAAGGGCGCGGCGTGGATTCGTGGATCGCGGACGAGACGGCAACCGCCGGCGCGTTTGCCGGCAGCGATCTGGTCATCTGCCTGGGTGGCGACGGCAGCGTGCTTCATTGCGCGCGGACCGTGATGGGGAGCGAAACATTGATTCTTGGAGTCAACCTCGGACGGCTCGGTTTCCTAACCGAACTCGATGGCTCTCAGATTCAAGACCACCTCGATGAAATCCTAGCAGGGGCCGGTCGAGTCGAAGAGCGGACCATGCTACGCGCCGCGGTGCCAAGCACCGGCGATCACCTCCACGGTCTCAACGAGGCTGTCGTCGGCCGAGCAACTCTGAGCCGTGCCATTCAGCTCGCCGTCGATGTCGATGGCACCCGGATCGCTGACTACCGTTGTGACGGCGTGATCGTATCTTCTGCCACCGGCAGCACGGCCTACGCCCTCTCGGTTGGTGGTCCAATTCTCCATCCCGAGTCGACAGATCTGGTCATAGTTCCTGTCGCGCCGCACCTATCCGCCCAGCACGCCGTCGTCCTGCCCGGAAGCGAAACCGTTCATCTCACGCTAGAGCAACGCCAGCAGGCCGTTCTCAGCGTCGACGGCCTATCTGACATCACCTTGAATGAAGGCGATTCTGTTTTGGTTGGCGCCAGCGAGTACAAAGCCCGTTTTCTCCGCCTAAAGCCGAGTACCGATTTTTACCAGCGCATGGCGGCCCAGCTTGGTTGGCACCGCCCCGGCGGCAAGGCGGCACCCCTGCCACCAGCGGCATCACCACTGAGTCAGCGTTCATGAACGAGCATCTCGAAGTTATCAAGGCGGAAATCGGCGACGCCCGCGAAATCCACGACTTAATTAACCTCTATGCCCAGCGCGGTGACATGCTGCCCCGCACCATGGGTGAGGTCTTTGAGAACATCCGCGACTTTTTCGTCCTCCGTGACGGCGATCAATTCCTCGGCTGCACCGCCCTCCATATCGTCTGGTCTGACTTGGCGGAGGTAAAGTCGCTATCCGTCACGGAGGCCGTCCAGGCTCGCGGCGTCGGCTCCATGCTGGTTCGGGCAACCCTCGAAGAAGCGTCCAAGATTGGCCTCGACCGCGTCTTTGCCCTCAGCTACAAACCCAGCTTCTTTGAACGCCTCGGCTTTGAACAAGCCGATGTGATGACCCTCCCGCGCAAGGTCTGGAACGAATGCTACCGTTGCCCCAAGTTCCCCAGCTGCAACGAAATCGCCCTCGTCATCGACCTCAAACAGTGACCCAACGCCGCTGGCGGCACCTGGCAAGGCCGTTGAGCCCCCAAGGCTCAGGCCCATGGCGAAAAGCAAAGCCACATTGCCAGCATTCGAAAACACCCCCGCCACAGCCATTACGCCCAACGCTGCCGGCGCTCCTGGCAAGTAGGCGGCTTGCCGCCATCATTGCCAGTATTCCAAACAATAGGAGCTAAAATGACATCCCACGACCCGCCCCCAACCGTAATTAGTAGCCAAAAGATCTACGAGGGCCGCGTAATCAAGCTTCGGGTCGATGAACTTCAAGTCGATTCGGGCCTAAGGATGCACCGCGAGATCATCGAACATCCCGGCGCCGTAGTCATGCTGTCGATCGACTCAGCCGGCCTCATCTACTGGGTGCGTCAATACCGCCATGCGACCGGCCAAAAATTGCTCGAACTGCCCGCCGGCACCATCGAACCCGGAGAGGACCCTGAGCTTTGCGCCCGCCGAGAACTAGCCGAGGAAACCGGCTTTGCCGCGGCCGTTTGGCAGCCCCTGGGCGGGTTCTTCACCGCACCCGGTTTCTGCTCCGAATACATTCATGCTTTTGCCGCCAGCAATCTCGCCCCCGAGAGCGCTGACTGCGATGAAGATGAGGATATTGAGGTCCTGCCACTTTCGCTGGAAGATTCGCTTCAGGCTATCGATTCCGGTGCGGTCGTGGATGCAAAATCGATTGCGGCCCTGCACCTCTACCTACGCAAGCGCTGATTCGAGGCTAAGCCGCCCCGGACCCATATACTAGGAAGCGATGCCGGGTAGTGTAACGGTAGCACAGGAACCTTTGGAGTTTCTTGTCCAGGTTCGAATCCTGGCCCGGCAGCCATCAACCAAACCGTTCCCAGTCCTACCGCTTGCCAGGCGCCGCGCATGCCGGTGCCAGAGGCCTACGCACCTGCTCTGTTCAACCGCGGCAGTGCTCGTTTATCCGGAGTCGGAATAGCGCAATTTGAAAGTCTGCTCCCTGTGTTGGTGTCCCGAAGCGTCCTGACGGACACGATTCGGATTGCGCTCCGATTGGTGAAGCACACCTATGTAGGGTCAGAACACTTGCTGCTGGCCCTCGCAAGCGAGGACGAGTTCGAATTAACCTCGCCTGCTCGATCAGGATGCCGCGGTAGGAGCTAGTCCAGCTCGCAAACGACGGAGGTCGGTTACGCCGGCGGAGTCTGTGCCGCGTTCGCCTCTTCTTCCTGACGGCGCCGATTCTCGCGGGAGGTTATGAAATTGAAGACTTCGTCCGCACTCATGCGCCCTACCTGACCGGAGCCGTACATCGAGCCGAGCACGGTGCCGCCGCGGCCGATTATGAAGTCGGTCGGCTGAATGTAGCCGCGGTTGTCTTCCCACCAGGCGCCAAGCAAGTCTCCGTCAGCTTTGGTCGCTCCATAGGCGATCTTGAAGTGGAAGCCGCGGTTGGCAACCTCCGTCGCTTGATCGAACGAGTCGACGCTGGCGGCGATTATTGTCGCGCCCAGCTCCTCGAGCTCCGCTCTCCTGGCTTCGAACGCGGCCAACTGCCGCATGCAATACGGTCACCAGTGGCCCCGGTAAAAGATCAGGACGAGGTAACGACCTGTCATGTCGTCAGCAAATTTGAAAGTGCTGGCGTCGAGCAACTGCAGCTCCAACGCGGGGAACTTGTCGCCGATCTGAAGTTTCTCTCCCATTACGCTCCCTGTTCTCAATTAAGGTTGGGTTAGTGTGCTTCGAGGAAACTTCGTACCTGATGCCCACACTATGCTAACCTGCCCGCGCCCTGACTTCTGCCCGGACTGGCGAAGAGGTGGCGTTTCCTGCAAACCTCAACTCAGGTTGTAACCTTCAATCTGCGCCCGGGTCAGGATCCCGATGCGGAGTGGAGCGATACGATTTCGAGGCGTGAGAGATGGCTGGTAACGACTATGAGTTCGTAACCCGGTGGCGAATCCGCAGTACGACGGAGGAGGTCTACGATATCCTCGGTGACGCGCTCGACCTGGTGAGATGGTGGCCCTCGGTGTACCTGAAAGTAGAGGAACTTAGCCCGGGCGACGATACTGGCATCGGCAAGATAATAAGTCTCTTTACCAAAGGTTGGCTTCCTTACACCATCCGATGGCAATTTCGGGTAAGCGATGCCCAGCGTCCACAAGGATTTAGCCTCGAGGCATCGGGCGACCTCGACGGTCGCGGGGTTTGGCGGTTCAAGCAGGTCGACGAGTGGACCAACATCACCTACGAATGGAAGATCCGCGCCGACAAGCCTCTGTTCAAATACCTGTCACCGCTGTTAAAGCCGTTGTTTTCGGCAAACCATCGCTGGGCAATGGCCAAGGGTGAAGAGAGCCTGAAGCTGGAGATCGCCAGGCGGAACGCCGTTACAGAAGAAGAACGGGCGCTGCTTCCCTCGCCACCCGGCCCGACTCCTACGTCCCTCTTGCCCTTTCTGGTCTCCCTAATTACGCCAGCCCGGCGGTCTAAGCCTCGGAATCTTAGGACGTAGAACCGGGGGAGCAGCGAGGCTACCTCCTAAGTGTGCCTGGAGCCCCTAGTACTCCCGTCGAGGGTCTAGATAAGCCAGCACAAACTGGTTAAACTCGACCTGCTCTTCAATGAAGTTAGTGGAGGTAGTCAGATGACGCTCGCGTACCAGCCCATGGACATGCTCACGATGGTCGATGCCGACAAAGGCCTGGTGGATCGTCGCATCTTCTCCGACCAGGACATCTACCAGATGGAGTTGGAGCAGATCTTCGCCCGCGCCTGGAATTTCATGTGCCACGACTCGCAGATCCCCAACCCGGGCGACTTCTTCATGAGCTTCATCGGTGAGGACCGCGTGATCGTGGTGCGCGACAACGATGGCAACGCGCAGGTGCTGATTAACACCTGCCGTCACCGCGGCAACGCGATCTGCCGGGCGGACGAGGGCCACGCGACCTCCTTCATGTGCACTTACCACGGCTGGACCTACGACCTGCAGGGCAAGCTGGTTGGTGTGCCCGGCTTCAAGGAGGTCTACCACGAGGAACTGGACCGGGAGAACTGGGGCCTGATCACCGGCCGGGCCGAGTCCTACCACGGCTGGATCTTCGCCACGCTGGACCGGGAGGCGCCGGAGCTTTACGACTACCTGGGCGAGGTGGGCCGCATGGGCATCGACCAGGTCTACGCGCGCGGCGACACGACACGGGTCGCGGGCGTCCAGAAGTTCATCATCCCCTGCAACTGGAAGTTCGCCGTCGACAACGCCTGGGACTTTTACCACATAATCACTCACTTCTCCGCTGGCATGGCGGGCTGGCGTGCCGGCTACGTGGTCAAGCCGGGCGACGAAGACCCCGGCATGAACCTCGGCGACATCGGCCAAGTAGGCCGCATGTCGGTTTTGGGTACTTACGGCCACGCCATCGGCGGCTGGATGATGAACAGGGAGCAGGCCGACGACTTCAACTACGGCCTGGTCGACCAGACCTGGCGCGACAAGTCCGAAAGCCAGGAGCTGCTGGGCGACGTCGGCCTGCACTCCGCCGCCGCTCACCCCAACATCTTCCCCAACCTGTGGATTTTCAACAGCTTCAGCAAGATATCCCTGCGCTTGCCCAAGGGTCCCCACGCCACCGAGGTCTGGTGGTTCCTGTTCAAGAACCCGGAGACGACGGAGGAGCGCCAGCGCTACCTGACGCGCCGGGGATCTGTCCACGATGGCCCGGCTGGCATCTTCGAGCAGGACGATGGCGAGAACTGGGGCGAGAGCACCAAAGGCGCCCGCGGACTGGTCAGCCGCAGGTATCCGCTGAACTACTCCATGAACGTCGGGCGCGGCGAGATCATCAACGACGAAACCGGGCCGGCGCATATCAACAGCGGCGAGAACGAACACCCACAGCTCTGGTTCTACGAGTCCTGGAGCCGGTGGATGGCGGCCCAGACCTGGCCTGAGGTAACCGCAACCCAACCCAAGACGGAGGGCTATCGGTAGGCGCTCGCGTCCTGTGAGAAGTCGAAGACGGCCCCGATCGGGGCCGTCTGTCCACCTGGCAACAGACGTTCCACGCACAAGATGCAGCCGGGGCTGGAGCAGACGCTCCTGGCAGCCGGGGGCTCTGATCAGCAGGGTCCCGCTTCACGGATATCTAGCGCTGGGGTTAATCGCGGCCGCGTGGCCAGCGTCCTGGCTTAGAATCGGCTCCTTTGGCGAATACGCGTTCTTCCCTCTGTGGCTGGGCTACATACTGGCGGTGGACGCCTTGGTCCTGCGGCGCACGGCCGGTTCCCTGCTGACCAGGAACCGGGCCGTCTTCGCAGCAATGTTCCTGGCATCGATTCCTCTGTGGTGGGGATTCGAAGGCATCAACTACTTCACGCAAAACTGGCACTACCTGGGCGGCGAAGAGTACTCCGCCTTAAAATATGCCCTGCTCGCTTCCTGGCACTTCTCGATCGTGATCCCGGCTGTGTTTGAAACGACCGAACTCGTGGGCTCCATGAAGTTTGTCAACGCATTTTCGCGGGGTCCGAAGCTGCCGGTTTCAAGCAGGCTGGTCGCGATCGCGATAACCGGCGGCATGACTGCCTTGCTTGCCGTCCTGGTTTGGCCCCAGTACGCTTTTCCGCTGACCTGGCTATCCGTGCTGCTGATTCTCGACCCAATAAATCAGCTTTGGGGGCGGCCAAGCCTTCTGAGTCAGGTGCAACGCGGGGACTGGAGACTCGTCGTCGCTCTGGGCCTGGGCGCACTGATCTGCGGCTGGTTCTGGGAGATGTGGAATTTTTGGGCCTTTCCGAAGTGGTACTACACGATTCCGATTTTCGAACACGGCCGCATATTCGAAATGCCGGTGCTGGGCTACGGCGGATACATCCCCTTTGGCCTCGAGGTGTACGCCGCGTATCATTTCCTGATCGGACTCGCGGGCCTCGCATCACAAAGGGCTTCGCGCGCGCTCAGTTTGGCGCCAAAGCTCGCCTCGCCATAGGAATTCGTCGCTAACACCCTCGGCAGGTTCCAGTTGCCGGCCGGCGCTCTCAAGTCCTGCATTTGCTCTTGCGAAACCTGCGATCACAAAACGGTGTCTTCTAGATCTATCGCCGTGCCTGCGATGACCTGCTTATCGCAAGCAAAGGCACTGTGTAGCGATCGGGCGTTGGTACGTGCGTCCAGTGGGCGCCGCCATCTTCGCAAAAGTAGAGGCCACCGGTGGTGGCCAAGGCTGAGGAAGTGATCGCCCTTGATTCAGAAAAATAATGAAGCTCAGCGCTACTTGGAGCCGGAAAAGCGCAATTTGAATGTCTGGCTCCCCGACGAGGACTCGAACCTCGAACCTAGCGGTTAACAGCCGCTCGCTCTACCATTGAGCTATCGGGGATAGCATCGCCTTTTCCCTCTGAGCTGCCTTAAGCAGCCAGCGTTGCCTAGTCTACATGAAACATCTGGATTGTTTGAAATAGCGGCAGTGCGCCTGCGAATAGGCGAAGCCGTCTTTGGCAGCAGCTTCCCGGGCGCCGTGGCTGCCTTTCGCAGCCACTCAACTCAACGTCGGCGACATCTGACGCTTGTCTGGCCATGACTGGCAACTGGCGTAGGCGCCATGGCGAGGCTCCCCAAAACCATGACGGCGGAACCCAATCATGCAAGCAAGGCTACTTGGCGTTTGACCGCAATCGAGGATCGAGTATGTCGCGCAAGGCGTCACCGAGAAAATTGAACCCCAAAACGGTGATACTAAGGGCCACACCCGGTGCTAACAGAAGCCAAGGCGCTTGCAAGAAGAAGTCCCGATTCCACCGAGAAAGGTCGATTCCCCACGAGGGTGTGCCTGCTGATACGCCAAATCCGAGGAATGAAAGTGCTGCCTCAGTCAAAATTACTACCGCCACGATCGCTGTGAAGGTGAAAATAATATATGGTGCTACATTCGGCAGAATGTGTCGCCGCATGATACGAGCAGGCGAGGCACCGACTGACTCCGCAGCTTCAATATAGGCCATATTTCGCACTCCAATTACGGCTGAACGAATCACCCGCATGCTCGCAAATACAAGACTTATTGCTATCGCAGTTTCGAGGCTTCTTAGTTGCCAAGTCAGCGCCAGCAGATTACTGCCTGATTCCTGGGGCCGTCCCACAGCGGAAATCATTACGAGAGCTAAAATTAGGCCAGGAAACGACGCAAGCACTTCCAAGAGCCTTTGAATTATTAAATCAGGCCAGCCACCGAAGTATCCAGATATGATGCCAAGAAAAACACCCATGCCCACACCTAAAATACTGGCTGACATACCCACGGCAATTGAAATCTGGGCACCGTGAATAGTCCGGGACAGCACATCCTGTCCGAGGGTATTGGTACCCAACAAAAACGAGCTGCTCGGGGATTCTAGTCTGCTTCCGACAAACTCTTTCGGGTCATATGGTGCGAGGAGTGGTGCAGCAAACGCAACGATCAACGCGAGCGCAACAAGCACAGCACCAAGGACACCTAGCGGACGTTGTCGCCAAGGTCGCCATGCCTTTTTTAATGAACGCCTGAAGTCATCCCTTGCTTCTGGGCCGGTTACGGTTTGTGCATCTATGCCCTGGGCCACGATTCCACCTTTGCCTAACTGTATCGAACCCGAGGATCGAGCCAGGCGTACAGAAGATCGACTATCAGACTGACGGTCATAACGACTATGGCTATGTACAGCGAAAACGTCATGACGATCGGGAAATCGTTGTTCTTAATGGCATTGAGCGCCCACGTGCCCAACCCCGGAAGGCTCATGACTGACTCAAGGACAACAGAACCACCGAACAGAAAGCCGAGCTGAAGACCCGCCAGCGTGATGATCGGCGCGAGAGCATTGCGAAACGCGTGACGCATTATTACTACACGCTCTTTAAGCCCTTTTGATCTCGCAGTCCTGATGTATTCTTCACCCAATACATCGAGTAGCGCTGTGCGCGTCAATCGCATCGAAAACGCCGCGCTCCCGACTGCCAATATCAAAGTCGGTGGCAAGAACAGGCGTAAATTATCCAGGGGCTCCTGAAAAAGGTGTATGGCGCCGAATGGGGGTGCATAACCCCAGCGTGAGGGGAGAATTAGCAAAAGTGTCAGCAACAGGAACCCCGGAACAGAAAGGCCGAAGACGGAAATCAATCTGACAATATAATCCCACACGCTGTTTTGTTTTACCGCCGACAACACACCGAAACTGATTCCAATCATGTTGCTGAAGATAAAGCTCATCAGGACGATTTCCATGGTGACAGGTAACCGCCTCATGAACTCCTCAGTGACTGAGAATTTCGACCTTAATGACTCCCCGAGATCCCCCTGAAGAGCGTTGCTGGCCCAAATCCAATAACGCTCAATAAAGGAGTCATCCAAATGATGCAAAGCGCGGAACTCGGCATACTGCTCCTCCGATGCGTTCAAGCCTAGAACTGTCGACGCAATGTCGCCTGGAACAAGCTGAAGCATCGTGAATACAAAAAATGACACCAGTACGAGGTTTAGCACCAACCCCATAATGCGTTTGATGATGTATTTTTGCATTACACGTATATTGACATTTTCACAGCCTACATCTGATTGGTGATATTTATCGACTTTTGTGACAAAGAAAACCACGGGAAAATGGAGGACCTTGCACGGTCAAAGCAAGGTCCTCCATCTTCCATAATTTGACAGCTAGCAGGGTTAATCCTTGAACCAAATCTGATGCTGATACTTCGGAAACGCTTGCACAACTTCCCAGTCTTGGATCTTAGAGTTTACGAAATCGTTGTAATCTCGCGTCAATATGTACCAAGCGCTTGAGTATGCCTTAAGCGCTTTCAGCTGTACTTCCTTGACGATTCGGATATTTTCTTCTGCATCGACTGTCTGTTCCGATTTTTCGATCAACGCGTCGATCTCAGGATCCTGAAGTCCGAAATGACGGAACACCGTTGACCATCCGTCGGTGTGCTGGAGTCGAAGTGATTGAAAAGGAGTGTTATCGGCTGGCGAGCCTGTGATCGTCGTATCAAAGTCATTTGCACTCCAGTAGTCGAATATTTCGTTCGGGGTTACCTGTACAACTCTTGTTTTGATGTCACCTTTGTCGAGTTGTTGCTGCCAGACTTGACCCGTCTGCTCGGTCACGTAACCCAGAATGCGATATTCTTTCTCAAAATCGAAGTTTGCTGCACTCAAGAGCTGTTTTGCTTTGGCAATATCCTTCTCAAAATATTGTGCAGTTTCGCTTGGGTCGAGCTGATAGGCTGGAAGCCCCATCGGGATTAGCCCGGTGGTAAGGACCCCTCGGCCAGAGAAAATCAGGTCGAGGACTTCCTGTCGATCGGTCAGCCGCCATATAGCTTCTCGTACACGAACGTCGTCTTGCCAGGGCAGATTGTTTTCCATATTGAGGAGGAATGTATATGGCTGAACACCAGCCGCCGTGTAGAGTGTCGCGAAATCAGCGAGTTCCGATTCAAGCCTATCGAGTTGCCCGACCGGCACATTTTTCCATTCATGAATTTGCTCACTCCTAAAGGCTGCCTCTATTGGTGCGACGTCGGTGAAGACAAAGATCTCCTTTTCGTCTATATAAGGCATGCCTTGAGCCGCGAGGCGGAATTGCTCGAAACGCTTGTAAAGATACTTACTATTGATCGTCCAGGTGTCAGGCTGATAAGGTCCGCTACCAATCTGACGCTCAGTGCTAAGATTATCGAGTGTCTCCCTCGGTATGATTCCTTGGCTATTAGCATTACCTAGGGCTGAGGCACCAAAGGTGTATGCGTTCGGCTTCTTAAGCGTGTATATAACCGTTGCATCATCTGGTGCCTCAGCCATTTCCAGTTGATCGGCCTGAAAGGTTTTGTCAAAGGCGTCCTCGAGACTGGTGACGTATTCTTGGGTTGCTACAATGTCATCGGCTTTCACCGCTCGACCATTCACAGGCGGAAAGTCCTGGTAGACCATGCCAGGTCGCAGCTTCATAATCACGGTTAACGGATCCGGGATTTCGATGCTCTCCATTGCTTCGAGGACAAACCGGCGGTCATCCTCCCGTGCTGTGATCGGTCGGTCGTAGACGGTTGCGCCACCTAGCTGAGTTCCCTCCCGCCAGGAAGAAACGATATTCAGGTTAGCTATATCAGATGTGTTGTGGCCAAACCTTCCGCCTTGCTTTGGCGTTTCTCCGCTAGCCGATGTTGGCGACGTGCCTCCAGAACCAGGGGTCGGGGCGTCGTCATCGCCGCCACAAGCAGCGAGTAGTGCCGCTCCAGTAAGTCCCGCACCGGCAAGGCCTAGTGCCCGCCTTCGACTTATTGCTCTCTTACTTGCGAGAGTTGCCCAGTATCGACCAGTTGATGTCATTTCGTACTCCTTACTTTCGATTCCTGCAAATTAGAGATTTGGCGGTATCCAGCCTCCCAGCCTGCTTTCAATCCACTCCGCTACGGCAAATGCAACGTCCTCACGCCAGGGCTTGGCGACGACCTGCACTCCGATCGGGAGGCCGTCTTGAGAGGTTCCTGCACGAACAACGACGGCTGGCCAACCCGTGAGGTTATACGCGAACGTGTAATGAGTGTTAAGATCCTGCGGTTTTTCATCGTGGAGCTCCGCGACACTCGACATAACTGGGCAAATTATGAAGTCGTAACTCTCGAAGAACTCGGCCATGTCGATCCGGAAGGAGGTCCAGCGGTCAACAAGCTCCACGTAATCTTTCATGGAAAGATGCGGCATTGGCTGATCCAGCCACAATTTCAAGCCACGCCCCGGCTCTGATGTACCGGCGGCTCTCAAACCCCGCCAAACCCATTCACCATCGTCCGCCCTCATGAAGGCATCACCCATGGCGCTGCCGCCTTCGATTCCTGGGGGAACCCTCTCCTCGACGAAGCTTATTTCCCGTACCACATCTACGGCTGCATTTACCGTCGCAACCGTCGCTTCGTCGATAGGCACGCCATCCAGCTTCGCGTAACAGACGCCGCGTAAGGCGACAAGCTCCGTTGTTCGATAGTCTTGGACCGGCATGGAAAGAACAAAAGGGTCTTTTCCATCAGGGCCGGCCGTGAGGGGAAAGGCTAACGCCAAATCTTTCACGAACCGAGCCATGGGGCCAATGAGGGTCCATGAATCCCACAGGCCACCTGGTGGAAGAATGTGGCCTGTGCGCGGTACCCTCCCCGCAGTTGGCTTTAAACCAGCGATCCCGTTTAGGTGGCACGGAGCACGAATGCTACCGCCACTATCGCCGCCGAGGCCGAGTGGAGATCCTCCTGCTGCAATGATCGCTGCCTCTCCCCCACTGCTTCCACCAGGAGAACGGCTGACATCATATGCATTGTTCGTTCGGCCATAGACTTCGTTACTGGTTCCACCTTCTCCACCAAGAGTTAGCTCTGGAGTATTGGTCTTACCAACAACCACTGCCCCCGCTTGCCGTAATCGGGACACAACAGGCGCATCCTGCCCAGGAACGTAGGCCTTTCGTCCTAGTGTTCCCCCTGTGCTAATGATGCCTTCCGTATCCAGCGCATCCTTGATTGTGATAGGGAGACCGTGAAGCGGCCCTTGAATCGTTCCCCGAACTTGCAAATCGTCAAGATGCTTTGCTTCGCTTATCGCTCTCTCGGCGACCAGTTGCACTACAGCATTAAGTTTAGGGTTCACCTTCTCAATTCGGTCTATATGAGCCCTCACCACTTCCTCGGATGAGGCTTCCTTAGCGCGAATTGCCTTCGTAATTGAAGTCGCGCTGTCAAAGATCAACCTGTCCGTAAGGGTGCTCATTTCTTTCTTCGTTCCCGATAACGAAAAAAACGTCCCTCAAACCGGCCCTGCACCGAGTCAACCAGCCTAAGCATTTCTTGCCCAGCGTTATTATTTGAGACCAATGGCTTCGCGAACGTGCTCAGCACTTGTTTCTTATTTTTAACCATTTGGAATTTCCATAATTAGCTTGCGCGGCGAGTATCTGGCCAAGCGTGTTGGTTGTCAAGGGCAGGAAGTAATCGTATAGAGGGATAGAGTCCAGCTATTGACTTTTACTTGATGGATGTCAGTATCTGGGCTAAGTCTGCCTGTTGACCAGTAGCGGCGGGCAGTGCTCCCAGCCGGCGAGATGAGGCCTTCTTCAGGCCTCGTCTCCCGGATTATTTGGAGCGTGAAAGCAATAGCACGCTAAGCATTAGTATCGCCAGAAAGGATCTGTCTCATGACGCTCCTGGGAAACCGCGAAGAGATGCTCGAGATGGTTGACATCGAGAAGGGTACCGTAGACCGCCGTATCTTCTCTGCCCAGGACATCTACGAGCTGGAGCTGGAGCGCATCTTCGCCCGCGCTTGGAACTTCATGGCCCATGACTCCCAGATCCCCAACCCGGGTGATTTCTTCATGACCTTCATCGGCGAGGACCGCGTCATCGTCGTGCGTGACACCGACGGCAACCCTCAGGTCCTGGTTAACACCTGCCGCCATCGCGGCAACGCCATCTGCCGGGCGGAGGAGGGCCACGCCACCAGCTTCATGTGCACCTACCACGGCTGGACCTACGACCTCAAAGGTGCGCTTGTCGGCGTACCCGGCTTCAAGGAGGTCTACCATGAGGAGCTGGACCGCGAGAACTGGGGCCTGATCAAGGCAGCCCAGGTGGACACCTACAAAGGCTTCATATTCGCCTGCCTGGATCCAGAAGCCCCATCCTTTCCCGACTACCTGGGCGATGTTGGCCGAATGAGCATCGATATGGTTGCCGAAAAGGGTGAAGACATCATTGTCGCCGGCGGTATCCAGAAATACACCATCCCGTGCAACTGGAAGTTCGCCGCCGATAACGTCTGGGACTTCTATCACAGCATCACTCACCAGTCCGCGCTGATGTCCGGCTGGCAGCAGAATAATCTGCGCCGCCCGGGCGATTTGACAACCAACTTCGCCCAGCCGAACATGGCTTTTCTTGGCGAGTATGGGCACGTCTATGGCGGGCCCGAGAACAACCCGAATAATCCATTGACCGTGACCCAATCTCAGGAATGGCGGCAGCGGCCCCAGGCCAAGCAAGCCTTTGGATCTCTGATTGACCGGATTCCCATCAGCCACCCGCAAATATTCCCTAACTTCTGGGTAACCGGTCCTGGCCTAGCCCAGGTAAGCATGCGTCTTCCGAAGGGTCCCACCAAGACTGAGATCTGGTGGTTTACCTTCCTGGACAGGACAACACCCCAAAAGCATGGCGCGCAGCTCCACCAAGCGATGCACAGTTTTGGCCCGGCCGGGATGGCGGAACAGGATGATGGCGAGAACTGGGGCCAGAGTACGCTAGGCGCGTTCGGTACGGTGAGTCGGCGGCATCCTTTGAACTACTCAATGGGCCTGGGACGCGGCGAGATTATCGACGATGAGCTGAGCCCACCGCGAATCGAAAGTCCAAGCGTCACCGAACACCCGCAGTTGTGGCATTATCGGGCCTGGTCCGAGTGGATGGCGGCCGAGAGCTGGTCCGAACTCAAGGCGAACCACTCCGAGCCGAAAGGTACCGTTTAGCGTTAATTCGGCCGGCTACATCGTGCGAATGGTGGTTGACTTTAATCTGCCCCTTAAGCCGTGCCGGGCGGAAGAAGGCCACGCCACCTCCTTCATGTGCACCTACCACGGCGGACCGGGGAGTAGCAGAGCATGGCCAGCTTTGGCTGCATAGATCATGGTCCGAGTGGATAAGGGCGACAAAGTTGGGCAGAGCTGAAAGCCAAAAACCTTTTTAGGTACTAAGGACGGGTCATCGTCTGGCAGATCTCAGGGTGTTAGGCGGCCGCAGGAATATTCGCTCCGTTGGCGATCCGGTCTGGTTACGCTACCCCCCTCTCCCTTATCAGCCCTGCGGCCTTAATGCCATCTCGTAGCTTCTTTCGGTGCCGTCGATTCGTTCAGACCCTCCCCCGTGGTATGGAATACGGACCTCGCCTCGTTCCTTCAGCATGTGTGACAACCAGGGTTTCTAGTGGTTTAATTGCGTCACGACCCACTCATTAGTCACCGCAGTGACTGGAAAAGGAACGGCTATGACCCTGCTAGGGAACCGCAGAGAGATGCTCGAGATGGTGGACACTGAGAAGGGCGTGGTCGACCGGCGAATCTTCTCCGACCAGGAGATCTACGAGCTGGAGCTGGAGCGCATCTTCGCCCGGGCCTGGAACTTCATGGCCCATGACTCCCAGATCCCCAACCCCGGCGACTTCTTCATGACCTTCATCGGCGAGGACCGCGTCATCGTCGTGCGCGACACCGACGGCAACCCTCAGGTCCTGGTTAACACCTGCCGCCACCGCGGCAACGCCATCTGCCGCGCCGAAGAGGGCCACGCCACCAGCTTCATGTGCACCTACCACGGCTGGACCTACGACCTCAAGGGCGCCCTAGTCGGCGTGCCGGGGTTCAAGGAGGTCTACCATGAGGAGCTGGACCGCGAGAACTGGGGCCTGATCAAGGCCGCCCAGGTAGACAGCTACAAAGGCTTCATTTTTGCTTGCATGGACCTCGAAGCTCCGTCTTTCCCGGAGTATTTGGGTGATGTTGGACGCATGAGCATCGACATGGTTGCCGAAAAGGGTGAGGAGGTCATCGTCGCGGCTGGGGTCCAGAAGTACACCATTCCCTGCAATTGGAAGTTCGCCGCCGATAACGTCTGGGACTTCTATCACGGTTCGATTACGCACCAATCTTCAATGCTGAGCGGCTGGCAGCGAAATGATCCTCGCCGGCCTGGAGAAATAAGCAACCGCTTTGGTAACCCGAATATGCATTTTCTTGGCGAGTATGGGCACGTCTATGGCGGACCCGAGAACCACCCAAATAATCCAACCACCGTGATGAACGCTCAGGAATGGCGGCAGCGGCCCCAGGCCAAGGAAGCCTTCGGACCGTTGATTGACCGGATTCCCGTCAGCCACCCTCAAATCTTCCCCAACTTCTGGGTAACGATTCCTGGCTTCGCCCAGGTAAGCATGCGCATGCCGAAGGGTCCGACCAAGACTGAAATCTGGTGGTTTACCTTCCTGGACAGGACCACACCCGAAAAGCATGGCGCGCAGCTCCAGCACGCGGTGCACAGTTTTGGCCCAGCCGGGATGCTGGAGCAGGACGACGGCGAGAACTGGGGACAGAGCACAATGGGCACGCTCGGCATTAGTACTCGGCGTTATCCATTGAACTACGCCATGAGCATTGGACACGGCGAGATTATCGACGATGAGCTCAGCCCGCCGCGAATCGAAAGTCCAAACGTCACCGAGCACCCGCAGTTGTGGCATTACCGGGCCTGGTCCGAGTGGATGGCGGCCGAGAGTTGGTCAGAACTTAAGGCGAACCACTCCGAGCCGAAAGGGACCGTTTAGCGCGCATCTAACTAGCAAAGTCCGGTGCTGGTAAACAAGCGTCCACTGTCGTTCAGTCGGACGCAACACAGCAACACTCGCTCCAATGTTGAAGAATTCTGTTCAAAATTCCCACGACCGGACCAATGGGGAGGCTCAAGTTGATGACAGTCGCATACCGCAGCGACGAAATGCTGAGCATGGTAGACGCGGAGAAAGGTACCGTCGATAGACGCATTTTCTCCGCCCCGGACATATACGAACTGGAGCTGGAGCGCATCTTCGCCCGCGCCTGGAACTTCATGGCGCATGACTCTCAGATCCCCAACCCCGGCGATTTCTTCATGACCTTCATCGGCGAGGACCGCGTCATCGTCGTGCGCGACAACGACGGCAACCCCCAGGTCCTAGTCAACACCTGCCGCCACCGTGGCAACGCCGTCTGCCGGGCGGAAGAAGGCCACGCCACCTCCTTCATGTGCACCTACCACGGCTGGACCTACGACCTGCAGGGCAAGCTGGTCGGCGTTCCCGGCTTCAAAGAGGTTTACCACGAGGAGCTCGACCGCGAGAACTGGGGGCTGATCAAGGCTGCCCAAGTGGACACCTTTAAGGGCTTCATTTTTGCCAACATGGACCCAGAAGCGCCGGGCCTGGCTGAATACCTCGGTGAAACTGGACGCATGAGTTTTGATATGCTGGCCGAACGCGGCGGGATCCATGTCCTACCGGGAATCCAAAAATACGTAATCCCCTGCAACTGGAAGCTCGCGGTCGATAATGTTTGGGATTGGTATCACGGCGGCGTTACCCATTTCTCCTCCATGCTTGCCGGCTGGCCTCGCGAAACTTCCGGAACGGCCGTTAGCAGGTTCGCACAACAACAGGTCGTCGTCCTCGGTGAATATGGGCACGCCATTAGTGGCCCTGCCACCGGCCAGAACCCTTCTGGCTCTGCGCCGGGTGCGAACTTCAGAGAGATATGGCGTGAAAGACCGGAAGCCAAGGCCGCCCTCGGCCCCGTAGGCATCAAGGCCAGCGGTCACCCCAACATCTTCCCAAACATGTGGATCACTCAAGGCGCGCAATGCCAGCGCTCGAAGTGGCGAACCTTTCGATCGATGAGATGCCTGGACTTTCGGAACCAAGGCCAGAAGCCGATCTCAATCAAGGAGCCGTTTTCCTCGGCTACGCTGATAAAGCTACTGGGCGCCAGCAACCCTTGAATCGGATGATTCCAACGCAATAGCGCCTCAAAGCCAACTAGTTCGCCAGTTTTGACCGAAATCTCCGGCTGGTAGGCCAATTTCAACTCACCGTTTGCCGCGGCACGCCAAAGGTTGGTCTCCATGTCGAGTTGCGTTAGGCTCTGACCGCTAGTCTCAGAATCGAACAGCACCATGCAGCCTCGGCCTTGCGCCTTAGCCTTGTACAAGGCAACGTCGGCCTCCCTCAGCAATTCGCTGGCCGCGCCATGCCTGGCGTCATTGAGAGCCGCCCCAACGCTCGCGCCAATGAAGAGCTCTCTCTCATTGATCGTCATCGGCGTAGCCAGACCTTCAATCAGTCGCTCACCCATTGCCTTGGCATCGGCCGCATCCTGCACACCCCGTAGCAGGACGACGAACTCATCGCCACCCATTCACGACAGCAGGTCGTTGGGCCGAATGCGCCGCTGCAAGCGCCGGCCGGTCTCCACCAGGACCTCGTCACCAACTGCATGGCCCAGACTGTCATTTATGATCTTAAATCGATCCAGATCTAGAAATAGAACGCCAGTCATCTCCCCTTTAGCGGCAGATGTAGCTAACTCATCATCCAGACACTGCAGAAAATACTCGCGATTCGGCAGGCCTGTGAGCGAATCACTAAACGCAATGCTCTTGACGTGGCTTTCGCCATATTTGACCAGCCAGCGCAACGTAAAGGAGCCAGCACCAAAAACTACCGCGGAGCCGCAACAAGCAAGTCCAGTTTGGCCACTGAAAGCGCTGCAGAACTGGTAAGAAAAGAAGCGACCCAAAACCCGGCCAAGAGCATGGCCCAGAAGCAACTGGTCCAGAACGTAATGCGAAGGCGCCGGGTCCACGTCCTCAGGACCGAGAAATACGGCTCAGGTAGCTTCGGCTCGCTAAAATCACGCTCACCACGCGCAGCTTCATCTGCCTCACGCCGGTCAGCCTGTTCGGAGGTCTCATTCAAAGCCGCGGCCCTCGGATACTCCACCGGCATCCTGCCGCGAAACATTTCGTCATCCCTGCCTAGATGGAAACTCTTCGAGGAGCGAAACGTTACAGACCAGCCTTGCCGGCCACCCTGCCAGGTCGTTTCCGAATCGAACTGAGTCATCAGTCATCCAGACCCGGAACCCAGCCGCGCAGCGGACTTCAAGGCACCTCGATGCGATCCTGGTTCGCCGCGTCGTGTGCTAACACCGCAAAGCGCCGTGTCTAATCTCTCGCCTGCTACACCTACGCGGCCTTAGTTCCGCTGTCAACAGGTCGCTTTCGCCAAGGCGCTGACCGCCTCTCCGCTAGCTCTAGCAGCTCTTCAGCGTCACCTTCGTCTTGGGGTGCCATTGCAACACCAACGACGCAGTCTTTGTCATCGAGCCTAGCCATCATGCGTTTCAACAATGAAAATGCCCCGACTCGGTCGGTCTCGGTTAAACAAATAGCCAGGCTATTGAAGTCCAGCATCCCAACCAGGTCTGTAGTTCTTGCACACTCCAGCGCCACCTTCACCAACGAATCAGCCGGACCCGCTTGCACGCTGCCACTCGGCAAGCCGGCGGCATCCGAGATACCCCGGACTGTCAAAACTGCCATTGGCTTGCCGTAGCGTCGGGAGCGGCGAGCTTCCTCTTCCAACCTCAGTTCAAAATACCAACGCGCCAGCGCGCCGTGGATCGGATCGTAGATCGCCAGCTTGCGCCCACTTCGGGCCTGCCTCTCCGCTTCAGCCACTAGAGGTTTGGGTGACCGTGCCTTGGCACGGCCCACGCCTAACACTAGAAGTGAAACGAAAATAACGACAAGAGAACCAATCGCCAACGGCTGGAACTCATCCCGGCTAACCAAGAGCGAACCTGAGGCGAAAACGCCGCACGCTGATACCAAGATAATCAGCAAAAAATTCTGGCTGGTGATGTACTTCACTTCTAAGTATCGACCCCGGCCATCTCAATGTTGAGGGTCGCTTTTAGATAGCGAACCCACGGCTCCGCCGCTGGGCGCCTGCCTTAGACCCAGCTTCCTGATCAGCGTTCCCGCAGCCGCGTACATATGCCCTTCGCCACTCTCGGCAGCCTCCCACATTCCTCCAAAAGCTAACCACTAACCTAGCCTCCCGCACTCCCGGTTCACGATCGTCACGAACCAACCTCAACCCAGAACCTGTAACCCCTTTAGTAAACGCCCTTAAGACTCAAAAAAACGTCGTCGCCTCCCGTTTACAATGCCCACGAACCAACCTCCACCAGCCCCTGTAACCCCCTTTAGTAAAAAATCTTTAGAAGCCGAAACTCGCCTCCCGGTTTTCCACCTCGTTTACAATGCCCACGAACCAACCTCCACCAGCCGCTGTAACCCCCTTTAGTAAAAATCTTTAGAAGTAGGTCCAGAAAATGACAATTGCCTATAGAAACGAAGAAGTGCAGCGAATGGTCGATCCTGATACCGGCATGGTCGACCGCCGAATGTTCACCGACCAGGACATTTACGAGATCGAGTTGGAACGCATCTTCGCTCGCGCCTGGAACTTCATGGCCCACGACTCACAGATCCCCAACCCCGGCGATTTCTTCATGACCTACATCGGTGAAGACCGCGTAATCGTCGTTCGCGATAACGATGGCAACCCACAGGTGCTGGTCAACACCTGCCGCCACCGCGGCAACGCCGTCTGCCGCGCCGAAGAAGGCCATGCAACCTCGTTCATGTGCACCTACCACGGCTGGACTTACGACCTAAAGGGAGATTTGGTCGGCGTGCCCGGCTTCAAAGAGGTTTACCACGAGGAACTCGACCGCGAAAACTGGGGCCTAATCAAGGCCGGACAAGTCGATACCTACAAAGGCTTCATCTTCGCCAACATGGACCCGGAGGCTGTAGGCCTCGAAGAGTACCTTGGCGAAACCGGACAAATCGGGCTCAGCCTGCTCGCCGAGCGCGGCTCCGACATGACAGTCGTTCCCGGTGTCCAGAAATACACCATCCAATGCAACTGGAAACTCGCGGTCGACAACCTCTTTGATTGGTACCACGTAGACGTCAGCCACGGCTCAGCGATCATGTCCGGAATGATGGGCCCGCCAAAGCCCGGCGGTGGCTCTCCCAACCCACTCGATCAAACCCAGTTTGTCGCCCTTGGTAACTACGGACACGCGATCAGCGGACCCTTGTCCTACATCCCGCCCAGCGGCGAGACGCTGGAAGTGCCCGGCCTGGACGAATCCTGGCGTGAGCGGCCGGAAGCCAGGCAGTCCCTGCCCCCAGCCATAATCCAGACCATGGCTCACCCAAACATCTTCCCTAACCTCTGGGTGGCCCACAACGTCTCCCAGCTCAGCCAGCGCCACCCCAAGGGGCCCGGCACCACCGAAATCTGGTGGTTCACCTTCCTGGACAAGAGCCAGCCTGAGCCCAGCTACCACATGAAGCGCTGGTTGGCCAACCACGCCTTCGGACCAGCCGGCCTTCTCGAACAGGACGATGGCGAGAACTGGGGCGAAAGTACCAAGGGCGCCAAAGGCACAATCAGCTCCCGCTTTCCACTCAACTTCTCAATGGGCCGCACCCACGGCGAGATTATTGACGACGAAGCCGGCCCCTTGCGCATCGAAACCCACGTCAACGAGCACGCCCAGCTCTGGACCTATCGCTCTTGGGTAGACTGGATGGCGGCCGAAAGCTGGGCTGACCTCAAAGCCAACCACACCCCGGCACCCACCGACCGGGTGTAGCCGGTCGAGCGCAGCACAACCGGGTGTAACCGGTCGAGCGCAGCGTAACCGCGTTTGGCGGGAGACAACCTGCCTTTGGACCCGGCATGGCCGAGCGAAGCGAAGTAAAGCCCGCGCTAATAATGCGGGCGACTCATAGCCATTGCCGGCATTTCAAAAAATCCTCGCTTCTAGCATCAGCGAGAAGCCAAATAGAGGGGGCGGCAAATTTGCCGCCCCCCTTTTACATCAGCGCCCCGGCGCTCGCGAAAAACGGTGCCGGTGCCGAACGGGAGCATGTGCCTTCGGCGCACGCGCTGCCTAGTAAGTAGGCGGCTCGCGCCATCATTGCCAGTCTCTCAGAAATCGGGCCCGGGCGAAGCCCGCCATCTTGCAACGCAAAAACGCCGCAGACGCTCCTGGTAAGGCCCATGGCCATTGCCAGTATTTCAAAAATCAATGCCTAACCCAGGGCAGAAACCACATCAGCCGTGGGCATAACGGCATTGGCCATGAAACGGAAGTTTATCATCGCTGCTTCGTAACCATCGCCCAATTCCGGGTGCTGAGCCGCTGCCGTCGCGTCCGCCACCACCGCCACTTCAAAGCCCTCCTCCAACAACTCGCGCAGGTGAGCTTCGGTGCAAAGATTAGCCGACATCCCCGCCAGTATCACCTTGCTCTTGCCGCGCTTGCGCAGCTGCAGGGCCAGGTCGGTAGACTCCGGACCGTAAACCTTGTGCGGGTTCGCGATGATCGTTTTGCCGTCGGAGATCAACGGCTTGTACCGCTCCAGCCAGTCCGCGCCCGAACCCTCGAAACCTTCCGTGCTAAGGGCGCCCTTTCGGTCAAACATGCCGACCTCATGCATCATGTTCTCCACCGTCCCGCCAAACTGCCAGCCCTTGTCCGTCGGATAGTAGTAATGCGGTGAGATGAACACATCGTAGCCCTTCTGCTTCGCGGCGCTCAGCAACTGCTCGATGTGCTCAACCGTGCCATTAGCCTCCACGCTGGCGCCGACCAATCCCCAGACAACACCGTCCGGGCTCAGAAAGTCATTCTGCGGGTCCGTGATTACAAGTCCCGTGTCCTTAGAGTCGAAATCCATTCAATCTGCCCCTTTCAGTGGCTACTCGGTTGTCTATTCTCGAATTCTGCTGCAAAGAATAGAGGCTGGCAACCACAAATATGAGGCTTATCTGTTCCCCGAAAGTCCCTGCTCTTGTCCTCGCTGCAAGCGACAAAATGACCGGGTCTGGGGATAGGAAATGAGTACAGTCCAGCCACCCGCTGCGGCTTTGTGGCGATTGCTACTTAACTAATGTCTAATCGGTTGTCTCTGCCACCAGACCGCGCCGGACCGCCAGCAGCGCCGCCTGCGTCCGGTTTGCCAGGTTGAGCTTTCCAAGAATTCTGCTCACGTGCTTGGCTGCCGTGTGCTCCTGGACGAAAAGCCTTCCCGCGATTTCCTGATTCGAGAGCCCTTCGCCGATTAGCGCCAGCACTTCCTTTTCACGTTTCGATAATCCGCCGATCGGATCTTCCGAAGGTCGCTGCAGCTTGCCTACCACAGCACGAACCGCCTTGGCGTCGAGTGAGGAACGGCCTTCGTACACTTCCCGTATGCCGGCGACGAGCTGGTCAGGCGGCGTTTCCTTCAGGAGGAAGCCCAGGGCGCCAGCCTCGATTGCCGCGAAAATCTTCTCGTCATCGCCAAAGCTTGTCAGTACAAGTATGCGAGCCTGAGGATTCTCGCGTTTGATCTCTGTAATCGCTTCCACTCCGTCTTTGAGCGGCATCACGAGGTCCAGCAAGATTACATCCGGGGCCAGCAAACGCGCCTTGGCCACCGCATCCTGGCCATCCACCGCCTCACCTATCACCTCCATGCCGCTCTGCACGCCGATAAGCGCTTTCAGCCCCTGGCGAACCACTGGATGGTCATCGGCAATCAGAATCTGAATCATTTGGACAGCTTCTTCGGCCCGGCCGTCACGTTGTCGGGCACAACCGCCTCGATTTTCGTGCCTTGGCCTTCTCCAGTGATCACCGCCAGCCGGCCGCCGAGCTCACTTACCCGGCCCTCCATGTTTCGCAGGCCCATCCCACTCATCGACGCTGCCGAATTCAGGTCAAATCCGCTCCCGTTGTCCTCGATTACTAATGAAAAGGAATCAACTCCGTGCTTTGACAATTTGATCTTGAGGGCAGTCGCCCGCGAATGCTTCAATGCGTTATTCAAAGCTTCTTGCGCCACCCTGAACAGGCTCTCTTCAACAAATTTCGGGATCGCCATCCCCTCTTCCGCTTCGTATGAAGCATTCACGCCCGCCCGCCGTTCCACTGAATCCAGCCGCCTCTGCAACGCGGCCGCTAGGCCTTCATCCTCTAGCGCCGAAGGCGAGAGTTGGTAAAGCAAAAACCGCATCTCTTTCAAAGCCTGCAGCGAAACCGACTGCAGCTCAGAGAGGTTATCTTGAGCCGCCTCCAGCCGCCCCGCCTTCGCCTCGTTTAGCCCAGCTTCTGCGAACAGGGTCGTACTGTAGAGCAGCTGATTTACCGAATCGTGAAGCTCCCGCGCCAGGCGATGGCGCTCGTTCACCAGCGCCAGCTCCCGCGCCGCCTCCTCCACTGCCAAGCGATCGCCAATGTCACGAACCAGCGCGACTATGCACTGCTGGCCGGAAATTTCCACCGCTGATGCTGACATCTCTCCGCGAATGCTGACCCCGTCCTTTGTGTCGCAGCTCAGCTGGTTTGTCCAGCCTCGGCCGTGCTCCAGAACCGAGTCAGCAAAGGATTTCAACGCATCAAGATCGTGCGGATGAATCGCCGAAAGTGGGGTCGCCAGGAGCTCTTCGTGAGAATAACCCAGCATTACCTCTGCTTTGGCGTTCGCGTCGATTATTCTGTCCTGACTTGGGTTACTTATCAGTATGCTCTCGTTGCCCTGCTCGAAGACGGTGCGATAGATCTCGCGACTCTCACGCTCCAGGCATTCCGATCGTTTGACGATGCTTAATCCCTGAGCCTCGATTAGTTGCTCCAGGACGGCCAATTTTGATTGCCAAGCCTGGCTTTCGATTTCCAGGAGTTCGTCCCGCCCAGGCGTCAATTCCGCGGCGTTCTGAAAAACTATCGACTCAAATGGCAGCAGACCCAGCTTGGCGCTCAACGCCACGGTCCTGAACATCGAAGCCACATCCGGACTTATCCGAACCTTCGAGAACATGATCACGGCAAAAAGGTTGCCCTATGGCAGCATGCCTCCAAACCCCAGGCAAGATTGAATACCCTCCCGGATCACGAAATCGTCCTGCGCCGTGATGTATTTGCTGCTCGCTGCATCCGGCTCATAGAAAACGTTGTAACTTTTCTGCTCCAGATCGAGCAGCATATCCGAGTCAGGATCGATTATGTCCCGAGTCTTCAGTCCAAACTGACTCACAAGTCGAGCAATCATGGGAGTCGAGTTGACCATTCCCACGCTGGGCAGCGGAATTGCCTGGTGATCCTTGGAAGAACGTCGGTCGTTCCAGTCGTCACGGTCTCCCGCCGTGGCCAGCAAAGTAAGACACTTGGTCTGCGGCAACCAGGGCTCGTGTCCCAACTTGTCGGCGGCAAAGGCTCTCAGATCCGGTGGGAGCTCATCGTACCGGTGGGTTTTGAACAGGCGCACCATGGAAAACGCCGAAGCCTCGCTCTCCGGCTGATGAAACTCGGAATAGAGGAAGCGAACCATCAACTCGGCCGCCTCTTCCATGCTTTCTGCACGGTCGACCACATCGCGCAGCGCCGCTCCGCAGTCGGTCATGTCCGCTAACGTGAACCGGGCAATGTCATACATCCCTTGGCGCCCCCCTCAGCTAAAGCCTACGTTTTAGCCCCCAAATCGTCCACAAACGTTCTTCTCAAAACATCGCGGCGAATGGCCGCACGCCTCACGCTGCTACAATTGGTCCGCGCCAGCCTTCCTGACACCCGCGAGAGACCCGCGGACCGCATCAACTCTTCACCATTAGAGCTAGAGCTTCAAAAGTCGGTGCAGAAATGACCACCCTGTTTTCAGCCCAAGATCGGCTCGTAGAAACTCGCCGCTCCGCGCTTGCCAGGCTCCAGGGCCTCGACGATACCCACTTCGCCGACCTCGTCGATTGGCGCGACGGCCGCGTCGAGTTTCGCTACCTCTTGTACCGGTTGGCCGAGGCGGACGACGAACTTCGCGTAAATCTCGCCGGCGCCGTGAGCGAGTTGGCCTTTACCCCAACCACGGCCCAGCGGATTCTCGCCCAAACCTTCGAGACCCGCGGTGCCTTTCTCGCCCCCCTCTCCGGACTGCCCGACGATCGTCTCGACACGGAACCGGAACCCGGCGAGTGGAGCGTCCGCCAGATCTTTGATCACTGTATTGGTGTTGAAGAGCGCTACAGGCTCCAGACGGCTTACGCCGTTGAGCGCCTCTACAGCGACCAGGACCTGCCCTTGCGCATGCCGGATGATCGTTTACCGCCACCCATTTCTGCTGCTCCGACCGCCGGAACCCTGACTGAAATCCGGCGCCGCCTGACTGATGTTCGCGGCGGCGTGATCACTACTCTTGGCAGTCTCACCGAGGAAGAACTGGACGCAGCCACCGGTTGGGGCACCCTGGCCGTTGACGTTCGCTTCCGCCTGCATCGCTTCGCGGCTCACGAACGGGAGCACACTACGCAGCTTCAGAAATGCGTGGCAATCGTCCATCCCAAACGCTCGGAAACTCATCTGGTTATCGCCCACGCTCAAAGAGCCCGTGGCCTCCTCCTGGCCATGCTCTTCGGCATACCTGAAAACCTTGCCGGCCAGTCCAGGAAAGGCGGTCGCTCAATGCTTGAGCTGATCGATGCGGCCGCAAAGCAAGAAGAATCCCTGATCGAGGAGATTCTCGCCAAAGCCCCGGCTTAACCCATATCACTCCCACCAACGCCGGCCGGCTTTCACAAGTCCTTGGGAACCTGTGACCCCAAGTGCCAATACTTGCCGGCGTGGTAAAGCAAGGGTGTCTGCTCCAGGTCGTACTTCGCCCAGACCGCCTCTCCAATAAATACGCTGTGACCCACCGACTGTTTGCTTATCACCTTGCACTCGACATTCAAATTGGAGCCGTCGATCATCGGCGCTGCAATCTTGGCGCCGGAATAGCGCGGAAAGTCCGCCAGCTCCCACTTGTCAACGTCATGCAGAGAAAAAGAACCTGAAACGTGAGCCAGTTTCGCCTGTAGATCGGAACAGAAACTCAAGCCAAACTCCCCAGACTTCTCGATTAAGTCATGGGTCTCATGTGAGGGATGAACCGAAATAACGAAGGACATCGGCGAATTTGAGACCATCATCGCCCACTCGCACGCCATCACGTTTTCCCGTCCCTCCGCCGATGCCGTCAGCAACGCGACCGCCGTCGTCGTCTGATGCCAAATATCGCGGAGAAAGTCACGATTCTCAAAATCGTCCCCTTCGGAGTACATAACTTTCCCCTTCGCCTGCTGACGGCACATAACCTGGTCAATCAGATTGTCAGTAGGACCGAATCTCAACCTCGTTCGCATCCGGGTCCAGGATATACACGGACCTGGCATCACCACGCGCGCCCCAGCGCGACACCGGCCCCCGCAGTACCGTTACACCGGCCTGCTTGAGATCGTCGATTAGGCTCTCGAAATCCAGACCCTCCGCCACCAGGCAGTAGTGATTAAGATTGGTCCGAGCCTGTGCGCTCGTATCCTGCTCGGCAGCCATCAGATCAATCAGGCATGCCTCGTTGATTCTTACCGACGGAAACATCACTTGGCCGGCCCGAAACTCGTCAACCCGCTCCGCTCCCAATCCCAAAACCTCAACATAAAAGGCCAGGGAACGCTCGACGTCCGCGACATTGAGCACAATGTGATCCATTGCTGTTACTTGAAATCGTGCCATCTCTTCCCCCTAGATGCCCGCGGCCCGCGTTCGCCGCGGTTAGCTTTCCAGCGCTTCAATTCTCAGAGGACTCGCCGAATTCATGTCGCCCACCCGGATAAATCTCTTCCCCTGAAGCAACTCAACCAATGCTAAACCGAAGACCTCGCCCCGCCAGCCCTCAAGTAGCGGCGAAGCCTTGCCATCGCTTAGCCCAAGCTGGCCGCGGATAAACTCCTGTAGGTCAGCGGTCGTTGCCAGAAGCAACGCGTCTACCTCGTTCTCAACCGCGAGACTGTTCACCAGAATCGCCGCAAGCTGACCCAGAATCGCAACCTGAGCTGGATCGTCCCGCCGCCTCAATTGCGGCAATTCGTCCTCCGGCACTTCGTCCCCGGCCAAAGATGCCGTGAGAATCTCCCCTCCCACTTTTCGCAGCTGTGGCCGGTCCAGACCTCGCAAAGCCAGCAGACCCTCCAGGTCGCGCGGGCCGCGTTTGGCAATCGCTACAAGCAAGTCATCACCCAAGACTCGTTTTGGCGGCCGGTTCGCCGCCCGCGCGGTGTCATCCCGCCATCTCCAGAGCTCTCGCAACCGCGCCAGCGCCCGTCGATTCAGGCCCGACCCGCCCGATGTCCGCCACCAGCGCTCCTCACTCTCCGCTTCTTTAACTCGGTCTGCAAAAGCCTGGCTTTCACTGCTCAGCCAGTCGAGACGCCCCAGACCCGTCGCCTGCTCGATAAGCGCTCTCCGAATCGTCAGCAGCTGTCTTACATCGTCGGCGGCATACTCACTTTGGCGCTTGGACAATGGCCGCTTCCGCCAATCGCTATACGCCTCCCCACCCTGCACCCGCACGTTAATCACCTTCTGCACCAGATTCGTGTGACTCAACGGGTAGCCAAAACCGAGCAGTCCCGCCGCGATCTGCGGGTCAAACAGTCTGCCCGGTAAGCGACCGGCAAAGCGGAGACCAAACAAAAGCTCCTGCCGCGCGGCGAACGCCACGATCTCGCGGTCCGGATCGGTTAGAGCCTGCCAAATCTCGCTGAGGTCGATTCCCGCCAGCGGATCAACCAACCAAATCGCATCAGACGTCGCCACCTGTAGCAGACAAAGCTCCGGCTCATAGCTGGATTCGCCAACGAACTCGGTATCAATCCCCACAATTGCCGAATCACGAATCGCCGCCAGCGCGGTGGCCGCCCCCTCGGCGCTGTCCACGACGACAAATTCAGTCGCGTCCCGTGTCTGACTCAAACGCCATTCCTCATGCTTCCGGCCCCTTCAATAAATTCCTCGCTCATTTACGCCCCTGAAGCACCTGCAAGCAAGGCCGGCGCGGAAAGTGCCCAGCCGGCTCTAGTAGTAAGCTAACATCTAGGAATCAAGCAATCGAGAAAATATTCCGGCTTGTGCCGGCGGCGTGGACGCCGCCGGCAAGCTCCGAAACCGATTGAGACCAACAGGATGATCGAAAATGCCTCTCGATATTGAGGATTACGCCCTCATAGGCGACACCAAGACCGCCGCCCTGGTGGGAAATGACGGGTCAATCGATTGGCTCTGCCTGCCTCATTTCGATTCCCGCGCCTGCTTCGCCGCCCTGCTTGGCTCGGAGCACAACGGCCGCTGGTCCCTACGCCCTACCAGCCCGATTCTGCACGTTAACCGCCGCTATCGTCCCGGCACCCTCGTTCTTGAGACCGAATTTGAAACCGAAGAGGGCACGGTACGTCTCACCGAATGCATGCCTCCCCGCCGCGGCGAGCTGGAAGGCGTCCCGGACCTCGTGCGCATTGTTGAAGGCATCAGCGGCGAGGTTCCGATGACCATGAGCCTCATCATCCGCTTCGACTACGGCTCAACCGTGCCCTGGGTTCGCCGCACTGGCAACGCGCTCACCGCGGTTGGCGGACCTGATGGTCTCTGTCTTCGTGCTCCGGTCAAGACTCGCGGCGAAGGCCAAACAACCGTTGCCAACTTCAGCGTCGCCGCCGGAGAGCGGGTTCCTTTTCGCCTGACCTGGTTCCCCTCCCACGAGCCGCTGCCCGAGCCGGTCGACCCTTTTGCTGAGGTTGAATCTACCGAAGCCTGGTGGCTGGACTGGTCCGACCAGTGCACCTACGACGGCCTCTTCAGAGATCAGGTTTTGGCCTCGCTGGTCATTCTCAAGGCCCTAACTTTTGCCCCCACCGGCAGCATCGTCGCCGCGCCAACCACCTCACTGCCGGAACATCTTGGCGGCGTCCGCAATTGGGATTACCGCTTTTGTTGGCTCAGAGACGCCAGCCTAACCCTTTCTGCTTTGATCGATGCCGGCTACTCCGAGGAAGCCAAGGCCTGGCGAAAATGGTTGCTCAGAGCCGTTGCCGGCAACCCAAATCAGATCCGGATAATGTACGGTCTCTCCGGCGAACGCTGGCTCTACGAAATGGAGATCCCTTGGCTCGAAGGCTACAGGGGATCTGCTCCCGTCAGAGTCGGCAACGCGGCCAGCGAACAATTCCAGCTCGATGTTTATGGCGAAATCATGGACATCGCCCATCAAGAATTGTTAGCCGGCATTGAGTCGGAAGATATTGCAGGCGATATTGAGCCCCTGTTAGAAGCGGTGATGGACTTCGTTCGCCACAATTGGCGGCGGCCCGACATGGGCATCTGGGAAATCCGCGGTGAGCCACGCCACTTCACCCACTCAAAGGTCATGGCCTGGGTCGCCATGGACCGCGCGGTCAAATTCGCCGAAAGCATGCAACTCGATGCCCGCGCCCGCTTCTGGCGCCGCCTACGCAACCGGATTCATCGCGATGTCTGTCAAAACGGCTTTGATCAAGAGGCGAACACCTTTGTCCAGTACTACGGCTCAGACCAGGTAGACGCCAGTCTCTTGCTCATTCCGATTGTCGGTTTCCTGCCAGCCGACGATCCACGCGTCTTGGGGACGATCGAGGCTGTCCAGAAACGCCTCTGCAACGGCGCGCTCGTCAAGCGCTACGAGACCGAGTCCGAAGTCGACGGCTTACCGCCCGGAGACGGCCATTTCCTCATGTGCTCGTTCTGGCTGGTCGACGCTCTGGCCGTTAGCGGCCAAATCGATCAAGCAAGCCAAAATTTTGAGCAGCTCTTGGCCATTCGCAATGACGTCGGTCTGATGGCCGAGGAATACGACCCCGCGACAAACCATCATCTCGGCAACTTCCCCCAGGCCTTCTCCCACATCGGCCTAATTACTTCAGCCCAATACCTGTCGCGATTCTCTGACGCGAGCAAAGACCAGTCCGCCGCCGCACTGGAATCAGCCGACTAAACCCGCTGCAGCCTGCCCGCCTAACGCTTTTTACCCCCCGGGCAAACCGAGCGTCAGCGAAGTAGAGCCCGCGCCATCAGCGCGGGCGGCACCATGGCCGAGCGGAGCGACGCCTCATTGCAACTCGGCCAACCAATGCTTTTTACCCCCTGGCAAGGCCGAGCGTTAGCGAAGTAGAGCCCGCGCCATCAGCGCGGGCGGCACCATGGCCGAGCGGAGCGACGCCTCATTGCAACTTGCCCTACCGACGCCTTCTACCCCCTGGCAAGGCCGAGCGTCAGCGAAGTAGAGCCCGCGCCATCAGCGCGGGCGGCACCATGGCCAAGCGCAGCGCAGTAGGTGCCAAAGGCACACTAATCCCCAGTATTTCAAACAACTTGGCGTCCTCTCGCTGCATCACGCCCGACCAACGCTTTTTACCCCCCGGGTAGGCCCACGGCCATACCCGGTATTTAGAATAATCAAGCGTAGCCTTCAGGCGAAGCCGTGTGATTGGCCTTCAGATCCGCCCAGCTTTCGGCCGCCATCCAGTCCGCCCAAGCGCGATAAGTCCATAACTGACCGTGCTCGTTGACTTTGGCCTCGATGAAGGGCGGGCCGCCTTCCTCTTCGATTACCTCACCACGACCAAGGTTCATTGCGTAATGCAGCGGGTAACGCTGGCTGATCAGGCCCATCGCTCCATGTGTGCTCTCACCCCAGTTCTCGCCATCTTCCATCTCCAGCATCCCGGCCGGACCGAAAACGTGGTTTGCCCTTCCCAAAACCTGCTTGTGCCGTTCCGGCGTCAGATCCTTCTCAATTAGCGTGAACCACCAGATTTCTGTCGAATGCGGACCCTTGGGCAGCCGCAAGCTCATCTGATTTCCTTCCGTGATCCAGAGGTTCGGAAAGATGCTCGGATGGCCAATCGATCTCAGGGCCACTTGTCCCATTTCCCGGATCACTTCCAGGCGGTCGCGCCAACTCTCGTCCATCCCGCGCGCTTTCGCGCGTTCGACATACTCCGGCGTGAACTTGGGCCCCCCAACCGCATGGCCGTACTCCCCAGCATCACAAAGTGCTCCCTTGTCAGCTCGCTTGTGACGCCTGTCGGCCTGCCGGCGCCACCAATTCCGGCCATCATCGCCGAGGAGTGGGTGATGCCGACGTGGTACCAGTCGAACAGGTTGTCCACCGCCAGATTCCAGTTGCAAGGAATCGTGTATTTCTGGATCCCGCCCACAGCCTGCAGGTCGCCACGCTCAGCCAGGTAACTGATCCCCAGCCGCCCGACTTCACCCAGGAACTCCTCCAAACCCGGGGCTTCTGGGTCCATGGTGGCGAAAATAAAGCCCTTGTAAGTGTCTACCTGGCCCGCTTTGATCAGACCTCAGTTCTCGCGGTCAAGTTCTTCGTGATAGACCTCTTTAAAGCCAGGCACACCAACAAGGTCACCCTTTAAGTCGGAGGTCGAGCCGTGGTAAGTGCACATGAATGAGGTTGCGTGACCCTCTTCGGCCCGGCAAATCGCGTTGCCGCGGTGGCGGCAGGTATTCACCAAAACCTGCGGCTTGCCATCGTTATCGCGCACAACGATGACACGATCCTCACCAATAAAAGTCATGAAGAAATCACCGGGGTTGGGAATCTGCGAGCCGTGAGCCATAAAGTTCCAGGCTCGGGCGAATATCCGCTCCAACTCCAACTCGTAAATGTCCTGCTCGGCGAAAATCCGCCGGTCGACCGTGGCGGCATCCGAATCCACCATTCGCAGCATCTCTTCGTTCTTATAAGCGATAGTCATCAGTGAATTTCTCCCGTCTGTGTCGCTTTCATTCAGATTCGGCATGACTTGGCACAATATTAGCCGAAGAAACTGAATAAGTGCAGAATCAACCACTTCTAACCTCTGGTAAGTAGGCGGCAAGCCGCCATCATTCCCGGTAGAGCCGACGCCAAATGGCGCGGCGGCACCTGCCCACCTAACGCTTTTTACCCCCTGGCAAGGCCCAGCAAAGTGGGTGCCATAGGCACGCCGGCATTTAATCAATCCAGCAGGTCCGACCACGCTGGCCGGCGCTCCTGGCAAGGCCGAGCGTCAGCGAAGTGTAGCCCGCGCCAAATGGCGCCGGCGGCACCTGAGCCCCCATGGCTCAGGCTCATGGCCGAGCGAAGCGAGAAGCGAAGCCACATTCCCAGTACTTCAAACAATCAGCGCGCTCCCGCCGCAGCATGCCCGACCAACGCTTTTTACCCCCTGGCAAGTTGGTGCCGCAGGCACACGCATTCCCAGTACTTCAAACAATCAGCGCCCCCTCGGCCGCATCTTGCCCACCCAACGCCTTTTACCCCCTGGCAAGGCCCATGGCCATTGCCAGTACTTCAAATAATCCTGCAGCACCCCTCATGGCAAGTGAGCCCCCTTCAACACCCAGATAATCCACCTAACCTCAACAAGCCGCTTCCACGGCGGCGTAGTAGTCGTGCACTATCTCGCGACCCCCAAAGCCCAGGTCCTCCGGGTCCATACACTCGGGCAACATCCCCAAGCTGATCAAAAGCTCCACATCCGACACCAATACCGCCTCTGAAATCGCCAGCAGGCCCTCGTTCTGCAGCAATCGCGCCGTCGGAATCGTCTTCGTCTGACCATTGGCCAAAGCTCCGATAATAAACGCCAACGTCTCTTCCGCCTGGCCCAGGCTGTCCAGTCTCTCGTAGAGGTCGCCAACTACTACTCCATGTAGCCTCGGGTGCGCGTCCTCAAAGTAGGTGGCGGCCGAGCGCAGCGCGCCATCCGGATTCTCAAGCACAAGACTGATGTAAGCGTGAGCCAGTTCATGAGCCAGGCTCGGCACCTCACCCGCCCGCCATAGCGGCTTCTGAACCAGGCGACGCCCCGGCTGGTAGAGAGCCCGGATAAAGCCTGTCTCCGGCGCCGCGAAAATCAAAAACGCCGGTGCCTGGACGCTGACATCGGCGCCGGCCTGATCCAGTTTCGCCACCAGGTGAGACAAAACGATGTTGATCTCAATTAGCTCCGCAAGGCTCTGGTCACCCTCAATCGTAAATGGACCGAAAATTGTAAATTCAGAGTTGGAAACATCGCTTGAGCCCGCCTCGTCCACCTCGATCATTAACTGTTCCAAGGCCTGACCCAGCCTCGCCAGCGCCAAATTCGCTTCACTTGATACAAGCGGCAGCACCACAAACGCGCCTTGGATCGATTGGCCGGCCCGCCGCGACCCAGGCAGTTCAATTGCAAACACCGTCGGCAGGCTTTGATCACGCAGGACCAGCACCCGAAACTCGGTTCCGGATGGCAGCCCCGCAACAAAAAATGTCGCGCTTTCCTTGTGCTTGGCCAGCGTTCGATCAAGCAATGTTCGCGGGAATTCCAGACGCTGAACCTCACCAACTAGGCTCAGTTCGATCCTGGTCTCGTCCTCAACCAGGGCTTCAATCGCTTCCAACTCATCTGAAATGGCTTGGTTAGCGCCAAACAGACCCTGGACCAGCGGGTAGTCCGGCGCCGGCGGTATTCTCGAATCGGGGTTGTACAGGCTGCGGCCCGCGGCAAGCGCGCCATAGACCAGTAGAACCAAAGCGATTCCAAAAACCGACCAGCCAACAACGCCTCGCCAGCGCCGCCGCCGCGGCTGCTCAGCCTCAGCCGATTCTCCCCCCTCGTCCCCCTCGTCCCCCTCGTCCCCATCGTCCCCATCGTCCCCATCGTCCCCATCGTCCCCATCGTCCCCATCGTCCCAGTGCGGATCATAACCAGCCGTAAACCCATCCCCGAGGCGTTCAGTCAAAACCGGACTCCACCTCAGCTAAACTTCCAGCCATGAGAAAACTCCAGCTTGCCCGCCCAACGCCATTTACCCGAGCGTAAGCGAAGTAGAGCAGGTGCCATAGGCACACGCGGCACCTGGCAAGTTGGTGCCGGAGGCACACGCGAAGTGAAGCGAAGAAGCGAAGCCACATTGACAGTATTTCAAACAATCAGGCAATGCCGGGAGTTAAGAAATCCGCTTCCAGTATCCAACCCCACCTCAGCTCAAATTCCAGCTTGCCCGCCCAACGCCATCTACCCGAGCGTAAGCGAAGTAGAGCAGGTGCCATAGGCACACGCGAAGTGAAGCGAAGAAGCGAAGCCACATTGGCAGTACTCCAAACAATCAAGCATTCTATCATTCCAGCAAGCCCGACCAAGGCTGGCCGGCGCTCCTGGCAAGTAGGCGGCTTGCCGCCATCATTGACAGTATTTAGAACAATCAGGCAATGCCGGGAGTTAAGAAATCCGCTTCCAGTATCCAACCCCACCTCAGCCCAAGGCCGAGCGTCAGCGAAGTGTAGCCTGCGCCCCTCGGCGCGCGCGACTCATGGCCGAGCGAAGCGAGAAGCGAAGCCACATCCCCAGTATTTCATCAGTCCAGCTCGCCCACCAAGGCCATTTACCCGAGCGTCAGCGAAGTAGAGCAGGTGCCATAGGCACACGCGGCACCTGGCAAGTTGGTGCCGGAGGCACACGCGAAGTGAAGCGAAGAAGCGAAGCCACATTGACAGTATTTCATCGGTCCAGCTCGCCCACCAAGGCCATTTACCCCCTGGCAAGGCCCATGGCCATTGACAGTATTTAGAACAATCAGGCAACGCCGGGAGTTAAGAAATCCGCTTCCAGTATCTAACCCTACCTCAGCCCAAGGCCGAGCGAAGCGAAGTGTAGCCCGCGCCTCTCGGCGCGGGCGGGACCATGGCCATTGACAGCATTTCAAAGTATTATGCCCCCGTGCATGAAACCTACGTATTCGTGCCGGCGCCCTGCAACGGGATCAGCCGCGGCAAACCAATCCGCGCACAGCTTTGAGTACGACTAGGCCTTCCCAAAGACCAGTAATCACAGGCCAGACTCGCTCGAGCGCGTGTCTCTCGACCGGCTTTTCGCGCCCGGAAGCACTCCCCGCGCGCTAATGGAATACATACCACTCCTAATCGTTTTGCTGATTTTCTCGGCGTTTTTCTCCAGCGCCGAAACCGCGTTTCTCAGTCTTCAGCGCATCCGGCTCGATCACCACGTCAAGGAAGAGGATCCCGGCGCCGTCGCGGTTTCCAACCTGCTCACAAGACCAAACCGCCTGCTCTCGGCCATTCTCGTCGGCAACAACTTGGCCAACACCGGAGCTGCAGTGGTCGGTGGCTTGATCGCCCAGAGAGTAGTCTCCGGTGGCCTTGGCGCCTTGCTCGCCGCACTGGTGGTGACTGTACTTCTTGTCCTCTTCGGTGAGGTCGGTCCCAAGACCGTTGCCCTCCATCACAACTACAGGCTCACAACCATCTACGCGCTGCCAATGAGACTTTGGGCCTGGCTGATGCGGCCAGTCGCCAGCATTCTCGATCTTGTCACTCGGGCGGTAATCAAGGTTTTCGGCGACAACCGCGAAAGCAACGCCGAAATCAGCGAAGCGGAACTGCGAACCATGATCGGACTCAGCGCCGAGACCGGCGCCGTCGAAGCGGACGAGGCCCAGCTAATCCACCGCGTTTTCGAGTTCGGTGACCGCCAGGTTCACGAGGTCATGGTGCCGAGAACCGAGGTCGTCTGGCTCGCGAACGGCACCAGTGTCGAACACTTCTATGAAGTCTTCGCCCAAACTCCCCATTCGCGCTTTCCGATCTTCGATGGCGACGCTGACAACGTCACCGGCATTGTCGGCATCAAGGAGGTCATGCGGGCGGTGGCCATGGACGAGATCGATGACCCGGACGCCGTGGACGCGGTCGCCGGCCCCGCCTATTTCGTGCCCGCGACCAAAAGCACCCTCGATCTGTTCCGCGAGATGCAACTGCTCGGCCACCAGATGGCCGTTGCAGTCGATGAATGGGGTGGAACCGCCGGCATCGTCACCCTCGAAGCGCTTCTTGAGGAGATGGTCGGTCAGGTCGGTGAGGAGCTTCAACCCTCCAAACCCGAGATCACCGCCTTGGACGAAGGCACCGTACACGTCAACGGCAGCCTCAGCGTCGAAGAGGCACGCGAGGAACTCGAACTCGATATCCCCGAGGGCCCCTACGACACAATCGCCGGCTTCTTCCTCAGCCAGGCCGGCCACATCCCCCGCCAAGGCGAGTTCATCATCTTCGAGACCCATCGCATCGCCGTCATCGAAATGCGCAGCCTCAAGATCGAGCTGCTACAGATCACCTCAGAACCAGTCCCCCCAGAATCAAGCCCCTAGCGCGAAAATACCAGCCAGCATGCCCGACCAACGCTGGCCGGCGCTGAATGCCTTCCTCTCGCTCCAGCATGCCCACCCAACGCTTTTTACCCCCTGGGGGTAGGTGCCAGAGGCACACACATTGACAGCATTTCAAACAATCAGGCAACGCCGGGAGTTAAAAAATCCCGCCCCAGTATCTAACCCCTACCTAAGTCTCCCCTGGCAAGGCCGAGCGAAGTAGGTGCCATAGGCACTCGGATTCCCGACCTTAAAACATTCCAGCTTGCCCGACGACGCTGGCCGGCGCTGAATAGAGCAGGTGCCAAAGGCGCATGCGGCACCTGGCAACTAGGCGGCCTGTCGCCATCATGCCCGGCCTTCCTATCACTACAGCAGGCCCGACCATCGCTTTTTACCCCCTGGCAAGGCCCATGGCCATTGACAGTATTTCAAACAATGCCGGGAGTTAAAAAATCCCATCCCAGTATCTAAAACCTACCTCAGCACCTCTCGCTCCAGCTTGCCCACCCAACGCTTTTTACCCGAGCGTTAGCGAAGTAGAGCCCGCGTGTCTGAACGCGGGCGGCACAGCGTCAGCGAAGTCTAGCCCGCGCCTCGCGGCGCGGGCGCCTCATGGCCATCTTAAAAATCCGAGGTCTTTTACCCCCTAGCAAGTAGGCCGCCTGCCGTCAGCCTTGACAGCGTTTACACGCCCCAGCAAGCCCGACCAACGCTGAATGCCTTCCTCTCGCTCCAGCATGCCCACCCAACGCTTTTTACCCCCTGGCAAGTAGGCGGCTTGCCGCCAGCATTGGCAGTCTTTCAAACAATCAAGCAATGCCGGGAGTTAAAAAATCCCATCCCAGTATCTAAACCCTGCCGAGGTCCCTTACCCCCTGGCAAGGCCAAGCAGGGCGCAGTAGAGCCCGCGTGTCTGAACGCGGGCGGCACAGCGTCAGCGAAGTGTAGCCCGCGCCAAATGGCGCGGGCGGCACCATGGCCGAGCGAAGCGAGAAGCGAAGCCACATTTCCAGTACTCCAAACAATCAGGCCGAAGTGGAGCCGAAGACAAACCGGGCATTTTAACAATCCAGCATGCTCACCCAACGCTTTTTACCCGAGCGTCAGCGAAGTAGAGCAGGTGCCATAGGCACACGCGGCACCTGGGAAGTAGGCGGCCTGCCGCCAGCATTGACAGTATTTCAAACAATCAGGCAATGCCAGGGTTATTTCAAATCCCTTCCCAGTATCTAACCCCTACCTCAACACCTCACGCTCCAAGTCCACAACCTCTGCCGCCAACAGCGACAGCATCTGGAACCCATGCGCGTGATTCTTCGTTTTCTCCAAGTCTCCCGTGTTCCAATCCAGCGTCACGTGAACCGCGCCCATGCGCTCCAGCTCCGCCAGGTCCTGGCTCACTTGGTTCAGGCTGCCATTGCCAGCCAGCCGCTCGCCATCCAGAGGCTTGTCCGTTATGTCGAGGCGAATTCGCGGACAAAAGGCCGGCGCCGGTTTGCCTTGTTTGGCGGCAAGCTCCTTTAGTTCGGCCAGTTCCGCCTGGCCGAGTGACCCCGGCGTGAACAAAATCGGATGCCACCCCTGGCCAAACCGCGCCGCCCGCTTCAAAGCCCCCGGGCTCGCCCCGCCCACCCAGATCGGCGGATGCGGCTTCTGCTCCGTTTCGATCCCGGCCACGTCGTCAAAATCGACCAGCTTCCCTTTGAAGCTCACCGGCCTCTCAGCATTCCACAGCGCAATCATCGCCGCCAGGTCCTCGTCGCCAATCAATCCGCGCCGCGCATGCGGTTGACCGAGCACCTTGAACTCGTCCTCGGCGTTGCCAACCCCAATACCAAAAATGAACCGGCCGCCGCTAAACCGGTCCAGGTCAGCCACCAGCCGAGCCAACAAAACCGGATGCCGATACGGCAGCACCACAACCGTCGTCCCCAGTTTGATTCGAGAAGTCTGCCCTGAAAGCCAGGTCAGCGTCGCCAGGCAATCAAAGAAAGGTTCCGGGTAACGCTGAGCCACGCTCGGCGTAATCGCCACATGGTCCGAGATCATCAAAGAATGGTAACCAAGCGACTCACAAAGCCGCGCCCACCGCAAGAACCCCTCCGGACTAGCCCCCGGCCCAAAGTTAAGAATATTAACACCAATCTGCAATTCTGCCTCCTGTAATCTCCAAGCTCCAAGCAAAGCTCCGTCGAACCAATTGCGAGGCCAACCATCTGAATCCACCACTGACCAACACGAACCCGAATTTCGGCTCGAATTAGCCGCCCCCGCTTTCCGACCAGCCTTCGTCACTTCTTCAATCCTCGGAAGCTCCCGTGACCTCACGTGACGATCTGAGCCGGGCTCGTCAGCAAACCCATCGAAAGACAGGTCCCGTCAACTCCTCATTGAAGCATCGGCTGAATGCTCAAGCCCAGCACGATGCACCGCAATCTCCGCAACCTTCCGGCTGGACATTCGAGGAGATTGAGTACGGCCTCTACATTGCTGACAGCGACTTTGTCGAAGCAGGCGTTCGCGCCTGTACTCGGCCTTGCCACGCGACCTAGGGTGCTAGGCAACGAAGCGGTGGTTTCCTGCGAGTAGTATCAAAACGATCGAAAGGCACCTTCGGCTGGGGAACCAGCATTAGCCCGCCCTCCATATTCGTAGAGCTTTCAAAGGAGTGAATCGTGCAAGGCACGGCAAAGCAGATGGTCTTCTCATCCCTTGGAGGAGGCCGGACAATCGTCCCTTGTGCTTAGCAAACTAGCATCAGGTACGGCTCTTGCTGTTGTCCGGAAGGCTGAGGCTTTGCTTGCTCAGACTACGCAATTGCGAATGCCTATGTCGCAGATCCTCGACTCCAAAAACATACTGGCCTTTATGCACGCCTGCCAATTGTATAATTCCCCGCTTCAAATAGCCTCGAAAAGTCTGGATGGACACTCCAAAAATCGCCGCCGCGCCGATCAATGGCACAAATCGGAGGTTCCGTTGTTCGATGACCCGACGAATCGATTCTCGTTCGGCGCGAGATAGCGTACTCTTCGAGGTCCACCTGTTCAATGCGGTTAGCGACTCATCGGCTTCGTGAGCATCAAAAAGAATCTCAGATCGACGAATCTCTGACATGTCCAGTTTGAGCGAGTAGTAAGGAACATGATTTGCCCCTCTAACCCGAACTGATATCTTTTCAATAGATCGCATCATCTCCAAGGCACGCTGGATACGCTCACGAGAGATCCCTACGGCCTGACGTAATTCGTTCAGTGTGTGCTCGAAACGTCCCTCTGCAGCGGCGGATTCCAGGTACGCCACTATTATCTCAGCTTCTGGCGTGCCTGATTCTTCTCGAGTTCCTAGTGACTTAATTGCGGAAAGCCGAAGCTCGTTCAATGAATAATACGCAGTAAAACGCGTGCGTCCACGGTGCCGAACTGAAAGGCGACCCTTTCCAACCAGTCTCTGCAGGAGTGGTTCCGCGCTGCGCAGCGAAATATTGAGTGGTCCAGCGACCTCTCTCAGGGTATGTTCATAACGGCCTTCTGCCGCCTCAATTTGCATCCACGGCAGTAGACTGTTGGCCTTGAGGTCCAAGTCTTCGGCAGATTCATGAATACCCGTCGAATCCGAGGCTACCGCATTCGTCTCTGATATACCTGCCACTACTCGTTCTGCTGCTTCTAGGAAATTTGCGAGGGACAAGGACAAATCGCCTCGCATTGCACTACCGTGTACAGCAATGTTGCGGTTGAGCACAACCGTTTTAACGTCGTTGCTGAGATCGTCAGTTGTGCGTTTCGCACACACGAGGCTCAACTTCTCTGGGAAGGATGCACGGGTACGCCAGTTGGTGTCTGGCTGCAACGAGGGGTCAGCCGTTATTAATAAGTCAATGTAGCGTTCCAAGTGAAGCGCAATCATGGCAATGCCTTCAGCCACCCTCTCGCCCTGGGCTGACTCGATTAAGCGATCGAACCCTGGAACTTGATTGCTAAGTGCGGGAAACCGCTTAAAAAGGTTCTGGGACCGCGTCAAAGTCACAATGTTTTGAGGGAAGTCGATTTCTAACTTCAGCCACTCGAGAAGCCCTCTTCTTCCTAGGAGTAACAAGGGGCGATTCAAAGTCGCCACAGCAACAGGAACCTCCGGAAAAACGAGCTCTCCTGAGTCTTGCTCCCCGATGCTTAGAGTCAGGGACAGAAGTGGCAGTTCTAGTGTTTCGCCTGCAGCGTTGATTGTCCTGAAAGTGTCCACTGGCGCAGATTGTGCGTCACTCGATAGCCTTCTTGTTAAAGAAGCATCCAACATAGAAATGTCCGCACCGGTGTCAATTAGACCTAAGCACGAGATGATATTCTGTCCTAATCCCAAAGAAACGCGCACGGCAGGGACTGAGCCAATGTCTGCGACACTGCGGTCCAGGAGTCTGCTCTCTAGAGCAGGGATCATCTTCGCCTTAACAGTCGTGCTGGTCATTTAAGAGACTACCCCGAATTCCCGAATGATACTCGCAAGGACAAGTCGGGCCAGATCCTCAGGGGTTTTGAAAAACGTGACAGTGTGGTTATTTAGAATCACGGCTTTCAGCTTTTTGAGTCGGTCTTGTTGGTCTGCTGTTTCCCTAGTGACATAGTGTGCTGGAACAGATGCGTTTCTCTCATCGATTAAAAACATCAACGCCGGCATTCCCTGCGCCCTAGCTTTCCGATACTCTCTCTCTGTATACGAGCGCGCTGTGTGGGGAGGGCTCTCACCGTACCTCACACCAACGATACCTACGAATGTATCGCTTATAGCGACCGCATTAAGGCACGTTGTAATTGATGGGCGAGGAGTAGAGCCAAAATGCTCCATCGCATTAAACTGAATTCCACTGATGAGAAATGAATCCTCGACGGCGCGCCTGTGTTCTGAGAGGTCCTCATACGTGGAGCTGACGAAAATCTTCATGCGGCGTGAGAGAGACTCCGCAGTCTCAAGCGTGGCTCAAGCACCTGGCCCTCTGGATTATAGCAACTCGGCACTCTGTCCCGTCGCAGACGAGATTGAGAGAACTCCATCGTCCATGAGATATACGGCTTCAGAGCGGTGAGCACACTACAGTCAACTTAGGCTTTGGCGACAAATTTGGGGGGTTTCGGCGGGGATGCCATTGGGCCCGTCGTCATTTGCATCTATCGACCTCCTCTTCCCCACCCTCGGCCATCTTCTTGCTCCACTGCTCGTGCGCCGACAGCGTCGCCTTCCAGCCGAAATGCAACAAGAGCGCGCCTTTATCCCTCGCGGCGGTTTCTAGAGCGGAGCCGTACTTTTCGATTGGCTGCCGCCTGAGATTATTCATACTCGGATTTCTCGCTAGAGAGTTGCCCAGTACTTAGTATCCAGACTTCTGCCTCCTTCAACCGTTCGCCGTGGGGCTACCTGCATCCGTGTTACTTGAGGCACAAATCGTCCCGCCAACAGTGCTTCACCCAGCTTGAAGTCCCGAGCCTCTACGCTCCGGTTCTCTGGGAGGAACCCAAACGTATTTTCAATTAGCTCCAAGTCCAAACGGTTGTTCATTCTCATTAGGCAGAGATTATCGCATTGTGAGAGTACGTCCATGTGAAGCTTTGACGGGCGCTGACTAACTAAAATGAGGAATAGCCCATATTTCCTTCCTTCGGCGGCGATCTGCGCGATTTTCTCCCGAACCTCAGCTCGAGTCTCCCCGTCCGCGTCCTGTGGAGCCAAATTGTGTGCCTCGTCTATAACAATGAAGATTGGGACGCGCTCGTCCTCCGAAGCAGGTTCTGCCACAGCCGTGGCCCAGTTTTCACGAGACCTTTCCCAAAGCAGACTTAAAACCTGATGACTGGCGGCCAATTGCGCGTTTGTGTCGCGGATACTCGGCAAATCAAGGACGAATGCTGAAATCTCGTCGCTATCGAGGAACTTCGTCAGCCGCCTGTCAACAAAGTTACTTGCAATTGATGTCTGCCATATCGCGAGCTTGCTGAGGTAGTTGGCGTTAGCAAGAACACGAACAATGTTGGGCTCTTTGAAAAAGGTGGTGTTGACATCATCTGGCGTCCTGCGGCAGCGGTCCCAATATTCTCTTGAGCACTTACCTGTCTCATTCGGGAAAGCGCTTTCAGGTATTCACTCATGCGATAGCCAGCCTTTATCGATTTAGCTACTCTCTCAGCCAAATCGACCATGATCACTTCCACAGGATCAGCGCGCGATGTGAAGCCAAGGTATTGTGACTTCTCCGCCGTGGACAGCTTCCCCCAGTCTATCCGAAACTTGAACCAATCCAGGGTTGAATCTGACTCGTCGGCGTCAAGACTTTGACCAGGCCGGTTACTCGCCACCATAAAGTGCTGCTCGGCCCAGGCCGCCCTGAAATTGGACAACGTATCCTCGGCGTCGAAGAGACGCTTCGTGGCTTTGCTTTTCCAGCTATCTCTATTAATTTCGTTGAGCCGGACGAATTCAGCATTTGGATCAAGGATAAGTACTTTGGCCCTTGTCTTAAGAATGAGCTCTTCAATCAAGCGTCCGAGGAGAAATGACTTGCCCGAGCCCGATTGAGCAATTATTGCCGTATGGCTACTGAGCCCCTCCGGGAGTAACTCCGCTGGCAGTGCGGGCGGCGGTGCAGTATCAACACCAGAAATCCATCCGAGATGAAGTTTGTTCATCGCAGCCATAGTCGCCTTTTTGATCAAACTGATCCACAGAATCGATCAAAAAGCTGGACCCACAAGCCTCCTCAACCCCTAGTCGTGCTCTTCCTCTTCCCCGCCCTCGGCCATCTTCTTGCTCCACTGCTCGTGCGCCCACATCGCCGCCTTGCGGTCGTATCGCAACAAGAGGGCGTCTTTCTCCCTCGCCAGCCCATCCGGATCGGCGCCGTACTGATCGATGAGCTCCCGCTTGGCAGCTTCGAACTCCGCTTTCTCGCTCGGGTTGCCCAACAGGTGATTGCGGAAATTGACCATCGCTTTGGTCGCCGTGTGATCTTCTAGCAGCGCGTGGATCGTGAAGCCCTGCTGCGATGATTTGATGAAGAACTGGCGCCCCGGCAGGTCGGCCTCACCGCGGAACTCATATCCCAGCTCTGCCAGGGCTAAAATCTCGTTCTCATCCAGAGGCCTTGTCAGCACCATCAGAATGTCGATTATCGGCGCTGCCGCCAGGCCCGGCACCGCCGTGCTACCGACGTGATGCACGTCCTTGATCGCCTCCGGCGCCGCCTGAAGCAAACGCTCCTTTTCCTCGGCAAATCGACGCCGCCAGGATGGGTCATGCTCAGCGATTAGCGCCTGTTCCTGATTCATTGGATTCGCCTGCCTCTGGAGTGATTCACGGCGCCTAAACGTAAGTGTGGGTGATGACTTCCCAACTGTGACGGTTGCCGTCTTTGAAATAGAAGCCGCGGCCGCCGTGCATATGGTTGATCTTCCCGTCCGAGGTTGAACCAGGCCCGCTGCCAAAAGCCAGCCCCTCAGCCTGGACCCGCTCCAAGATTGAGTCGAATTCCTCGTCCGACGCTAGGAAGGCATAGTGATGCGGCTCAAAAGTGTCGCGATTGTCGAAGTCCAGCGAAAGCGTCTCGTTAACTTTCACCGGCGCGAAGTGGCCCCAGGGCCCGTTGTACTCCAGTCCGAAAAGACGCGCGATCAGCCGCGCCGATTCCTCTTTGTCTCGTGCCGGAACAATCGTGTGGTCAAGAAAAAGCGCCATGATTTTCTCCTAACTAACGTCTTTTACCCCCCCCGGCATGGCCCCTGAGCCCCTCAAGTTTCAAGCTCATGGCCGTTGCCGGCATTCCAAATAATCCTGCTAACGGGTTAAAAGAGCCTCGGCGGGCTCGGCCGATCGCCCTCGCAGGACACCAGTTCGTACGGTGCCATTGACCAGAACGCCGAGGATCAGGATCAGGCCGCAGGCAGTGAGGGCGGTGCGTAGGCCAAACGCTTCACCAGCCAGCCCGATCGGAAACGAGGCGACGAATCCAATCGCGGCGACCAGGCTCCAGACGCTGGTGGTCCGGCCGAGTATATTCTGCGGCACTACCGTCTGCAGAAGGGTTTGGCCGCCAACAATCATGAGCGATAAGCAGAAGCCGAACAGGGCGGCCGGCAAGAACGTCACGTAAGCCCAAGGTGTTATTCCAACCAACGCAACGCTGAGACCCATTAGGCCGCTGCCCAGGAAGTAGAGACGCAGGTTGTCCCACACAGGCACGATCAGAACAAAAATGCTCCCAGCAATCGAGCCCAGGCCGCTGGCCATCAGAAAAAGCCCGGTGCTGCCAGCGTTAAAGTTCAAGACCTCACGCGCGAAGCCGGGCGCCATCGACATGAAAGGGAGTCCAAAGAAGCCGACGATCATGGCCATGCCCATGAGGGTACTGACCTGCGGCGCAGAGAAGGAGTAGCGGAGGCCTTCAGCCAACTCGCGCAAGGGGCTCTTGGCAACGCCGCGAGATTCTAATGGGGCGGAGTGTACGAGGCTTAGGAAGGCAATCCCCACGAAAGACAGGCCGGAGCTCGTGGCCAGGGTGGCCGATACGCCGGCCAACCCAATGATCCCGCCAGCAACTGAGGGCCAGATCACCTGAGCAGACTGCATCTGGACGGCGTTGAGGGCGACGGCGTTTTTCATGTCCTCCGGTCCCACCAGGCTGCGGACCATGGCCGTTCGGGCGGGCATGGTCAGCGCCTGGGCCGCACCCAGACCGGCCGATGATAGGTATATCTGCCAAGTGGCAATCAAATCGGCCTCGATAAGGATCGCCAAAAGCAGAAGGTTTGAAGCCGCGAACGCCTGGGTCAGGAGGAGGATTTTCTTGCGATCGTAGCGGTCTGCCAAAACTCCGCCCCAGAGCGAGACGAGGGCCATTGGCAAGCCCATCATCAAGATCATTAATCCCAACTGGCCCAAGGAACCCGTGAGGTCGAGAATCAGCCAGGCCAAGGCTAGGCGCTGGACGTTTTGTGAAGCGGTCATCCCGAGGCCGCTGATCCAGTACAAGCGGTAGTTGCGTAATCGCAGGGCCCGGAACGGGGCCGTGCGGCTGGTTGAGGCTGAATTCTCGCTGGCCATCGCGGCGAGCATAACATGGGCCAGCCCGAGCCAACGGTCGCTGCAAAAGTTGAGTTAATCGCAATTCTTCCGGCAGCCAGACGCCAACCGACCGCGACTGTTACTCGAGAATTTTGCCGTACTTCTGGCTACTTGACGCTAGCGTTCCGGCCATCGATTTCAATCAAAAATCGAATCACCATCTCGTTGAACTCCTCCGGCTTCTCCCAATACACCGAATGGCCCGACCCAAGCGCGACGTGGTACCGCGAATCCTCCAACAGACCGTGGCACATCTCGATCAGATCGGCCGGCGTGATCATGTCGTGTTCCCCAACCAGGAAAAACACCGGCACCCCCGCTTCGCGCAGCCGTTGATACATCGGCACCCGCGGTGGTGCGTCCGCTGGCGGCGGCGGATTTGCCGGACCCAGGAAATCCTTTGGCCTCGGCGGATTCATCCTTGAGATCTGCCGCAACAGAAAGTATTCCTCCGGGTTCGCCCTCTTATATGAAGGATGAACCGAAAACGCCGACAGGCTCTTGCCACCCCGGGCCGCTTCCGCCGCGTCGCGACCGCGCCGAACCGCCTCGTCCGCCACGGCCCCGGTCGAGCCCGACAGCACCACTGCTCGCACCCTTTGCTTCGGGTCTCGCGTCGCTAACATCGTCGCGGCCCTCCCGCCCATCGAGTGCGCCACGATCCGCACATCCTCGACCTCGAGGTGGTCCAAGAGCCCGATCGCGTCCGGACCGAAACCCCGGCGCCCCTGGTCATCGGTATCGATGCTCTGGCCAAAGGCGCGCTGGTCGTAGGTTATACAGGTGTAGTGCTTGGCGAAGTGATGCACTTGTCGCCACCAACTCAGATGGTTGCCACCCTGGCCGTGGGCAAACAGCACCGGCGGGCCGGAGCCGTGTACTTCGTAATAGAGCTGAATGCCGTTTACCGGCGCGAAGGGCATGTTTGGATTTTACGACTTCGCATCGTCCAGCGCGTCAGACGTAGCCGGGGCAGCAGGCGTACCAGGCGGAGCAGGCGCAGCAGGCGTAGCCATCTTGACAGCTTCCGCCTTGAGCAGCGAGGCGGGCTGCTCCTTCCTCTCAGTTCCTTCCGCCCAGCCAGTTTCCTCCCTGTGTGCCAGCTCTTCCGCTCTGCCCCGCGGGAAAAACGCGACCGCCGCCAGCGCTAACACCGCCGCACCAAAAGCCAGCAAGTAAACGTCGTGCAGCGAAGCAGCCAGCGCCTTGCTCATCGCCTCCAGCGCCCCCGCATCCAACCTGTTGCGAAAATCCGGGCTCAGCAGAGAGTTGACGCCCGTGCCTGCCGGAACATCGGCCAATTCCTCCAGCCTCCGCGACATACCGCTGTTCAGCACCGCCCCCATCACCGCGACGCTAATCGCCCCGCCGATCGATCGGAAGAACAGGGTCGAAGCGGTGGCAATTCCTCTTTGGTTCTTTGATACCGCGTTCTGTACCGAGATCATGAAGGCGCTGGTCGTAAACCCAAGGCCCAGGCCAACCACAAAGACCGCGCCCATCAACACGAAGATCGGGCTCGCCGAAGTAATCGTCAGCAGTCCGCCCGAACCCAATACCAGAAAGCCTGTTCCGGCGATCGCGCTCGGATAGTAGCCGAACCTGACAATTGTCCGCCCCGACGTGTAGGCGGCGGAAGTCCAGGCCACCGACATCGGCGCCAGTATTATCCCCGCGTCCACCGCCGAACCGCCCAAAACCCCCTGCGAAAACAGCGGCACGTACGCGTTGACACCAAACAAAGAAGCGCCACCCAGGAAACCGCCCAGGCTCGAAATCACGATAATCTTGTTGCGAAACAGGGATAGCGGCACAATCGGCTCGCTTGTTTTTGACTCATGTCTAACAAAAACCGCCAGCAGCCCGGTGGCAAGCACGAAAAGCGCCAGCGTTTCCAGCGATGCCCACCCGTAAACCCTCACACCCTGCAACAGCCCCATCAATAGCGACACAATCGCCCCCGAGAGCAACGCCGCCCCCCAGTAATCGATCTTGTGCTGCCGCCGTTCCTTGGTCTCGGAATACTGCAACAGCACCATCGCCACCGCCGCCGCTCCCAACGGCAGGTTCAAATAGAAAATCCAGCGCCAGCTAACTTCGTCGGTCAGCACCCCGCCGATCGCCGGGCCCGCAATGGCGGCGATTCCCCAGACACTGCCCGTAAGCCCTTGGATTCGCGCCCGCTGTTCGATCGGGAACAGGTCGCCGATAATCGTCATCGTCACCGGCATGACAGCTCCGGCGCCCAGGCCCTGGATCGCGCGGAACAGGATCAGCTCCACCATGCTGCCGGCCATTCCGCTCAGCGCCGAGCCGAACAGGAAAAGCGAGATCCCAAACAACAGCACCGGCTTGCGGCCGTATAGATCAGCAAGCTTCCCGTAAATTGGCACCGTCACCGTTGACGCCAACAAGTAGGCTGAAAACACCCAACTGAACAGCGACAACCCGCCCAGGCTCCCGACAATCGTTGGCATCGCCGTGCTTACCACCGTCGTGTCCAGCGCCGTCAAAGAGATCGTCAGCAGCAGCGCGCCGACCAGCAGCGTCCGGCTTTTCATGCGCCAATGCTAACGCATTGGCTCTCTTAACAAGGTCACTCCAGGACTCCGTTTCCGAAGCATGCTAAAAGTCACCAAAAAGCGACTTTCCGCCGGCTACACAGACGGCCTTCATTACTAATTCAAAAGCTACGGGCTTTAGTAAAGTTAAAAGAGCTTCAGGAGAAGGTTCGTGAAACTAAGGTCCATAGTCGCTCCGCTCGTCGTCGCGGGCCTCACGATCGCCATCGCTGGCTCTGCCTGCGGCGGAAACGCCGCCAAAGAGGTCGCAGTAAGCCTGGACCAATACAGCGTTGCACCGGCCGTTGGCGAGATCAGGGCTGGTAAAGTGGTTTTTGTGGTTACGAACGACGGCGATGAGCCGCACGAGTTCTTGGTCATCAGGACCGACCTGCCGGCGCACCTCTTGCCGGTGGAAGACGGCAAAGTACCCGAGGACGAGGTAAACCTGATCGACGAGATCGAGCCGTTCGCACCCGGCGAGACCCAGCGCCTGATCTTAACTCTTCAGCCCGGCAAATACGTCTTCATCTGCAATATCGCTGAGTTCCCTCCGGATCAGCCGATCAAGAGCCATTACGAAGAAGGAATGGCGGTGGCGCTGCTGGTAACAGAGTAGGCGCGTATATTGCAGGAACGTGGAATCGATTAGAGTTCGACCAGGCCACCACTCACATTACGGACGGACCCATGATTGAACGCGTCCGGCGTGTAAACCCGCACGCTGTAGATTCGCTACTGGCGCTCGGCTTCACCGCCGTTGCTCTCTGGACGGTCGCGGACAGGGTAGGCGACGACGATCCATACCGAAGTGACGATTTCTTCGGGATCGTCTTGCTCCTCCTCCAGACACTGCCTATTGCGACCCGCAGCGTGGCTCCCATAGGCGCCTTAACCGTCAGTATCGCCGCCATCTCGTTGCACATTGCGGCAGGCTACGAGGGAGTAAGCGCCGGCACGGTCGTTGCGCTGGTGATCTTGTACAGCGCTGCCTCCTTGACGGACACTCGGCGAGGGATCATAGCCGCCTTGCTGGCGGCCGCTGGCATCACTATCTACTTCACGACGGATCGCGGCGACCTTGGCGTCACGGAGGCTCTCACAACCTACGCTCTATCTGCGGCCGCCTGGGCGCTTGGCATATATGTCCGGAGTCGGCGGGAGTACACAGACGTAGTGGAGGAGCGCTCGAGGTTGCTCGAGCGCGAGCGAGAGGTGCGCGCCACGATTGCCCGAGAGCTGCACGACGTTATCGGACACGCGCTCAACCTCGTCGTAATCCAGGCGGGAGGCGCGCAGCGAGTTCTCGAGTCCAAGCCTCAACTGGCCCGCGAGTCACTCGCTTCGATCGAATTGGCAGGACGGCAAGCACTCACCGATATGGAGCGTATGCTGGGGATCCTCCACGCAACGGAGGGGGCCGACGATAGGCTGAGCCCACAACCTGGCCTGGACCAAGTCGAGGGTCTAGCCGCCCGGGTCTCCGAGGCGGGCCTTACGGTCGAACTAACGGTGGATGGAGTTCCGAGGACCCTGCCCTCCAGCATCGATCTGTCGGCATACAGAATCATCCAGGAATCACTCACCAACTCACTCAAGCACGCGGGCGCGGCGAATGCCTTGTAGCCGTACACTACGGGTCCGACCGACTAGACTTGGAGATCACGGATGACGGCCGCGGAGACTCAAGGCAGTCAGCCAAGGGCGAGGAAGGCGGCCGCGGACTGATCGGCATGAAAGAGAGAGTGGCCTTGTACGGAGGCGAATTGAGTGTCGGACCGCGGCCGGAAGGCGGCTTTCGCGTACGCGCCCTGCTGCCGCTAGGGAGCGAAACCAACTGAGCGTTCGCATCCTGCTTGTCGACGACGAAGATCTCGTGCGCTCGGGCTTTCGCCTAATCCTCGAGACGGAGCCAGACTTCGACGTGGTCGGCGAGGCGGGAAACGGCGCCGAAGCCGTCGACCTCGCGCGGAAGCTCGATCCGGACGTCGTCCTCATTGACATCCAGATGCCGGAGATGAACGGATTGGAAGCCACCCGCCAGATCGCCAAGCTAGGCCGGGAGGACACTTCGCGGGTGCTGATCCTCACTACCTTCGAGCTGGACGAGTACGTGTACGAGGCCTTGCGTGCCGGCGCGAGCGGCTTCCTGCTCAAGCGGACGCCTGCCGCAGACCTAGTCTCGGGGATTCGCGTCGTGGCCGCCGGGGAGGCGCTGCTAGCGCCGTCTGTCACCCGCCGTCTCATCGACCAGTTCGCGCAGCGTCCGGCCGCCGGGAGAATTGACACCGGCGCGCTAGACGCGCTCACCGAACGAGAACGAGAGGTGCTGGGACTAGTGACTCACGGCCTCCCCAACACAGAGATTGCCGAGAAGCTCGTGCTGACCGAGGGCACGGTGAAGACGCACATTAAGCGCATCTTCATGAAGCTCGACGTGCGCGACCGGACTCAGGCGGTCATCTTCGCCTACGACGTAGGACTGGTCGAGCCCAAAAGCACCTAGACACCTCCCCCAACCATCACTCGGCATCCCACTCCAGGGGGAGCGTATCCCTGCTGGATCTCGCTCTTCAGTGGACAGCCAAATCCCCCCGCGGGGTGACGACGGGCCAACCGTTCCAGTGTTTCCTAGGCATTGAAGGAAATCGGAGCAAACGCGGAGGAGGAACAAGATGGTCAGTTCAACATCAAGAGAAGGGCGAAATAAGCGCGGTGCGCTAGCAAGCGAAAAGGGAGGACCAACGATGAAACATCGACTGGGATTCACAGGAAGGATCAGTTCAGCGGCGGCGCGACACCCCTGGCGGACGCTCGGATTCTGGATGGTGCTGCTGGTCGCGGCCTTTCTCGTCTCCGGGACAATGAACCTCACTTCAAACCCGGAAACCCGCGGCACGGAGGCGACGAAGGCCGCGGCCCTCATTGACGAGCGTCTCCGTCAGCAGACGCCGCCGGAAGAGTTCCTGGTAATCGAATCAGAGACGGCGACCGCCGACGAAGGCGAATACTCAGAATTCGTCAACTCGCTCGTGAGCGAGCTGCGATTGATTGAGGAAGTTGCCTCGGTAGCCAGCTACCTGGAAGGAGCGCCGGGGCTCGTCTCAGCGGATGGCCAAACCGTCCTCATCCCGGTGACGCTCACAGGCGACGACGCGGACGCAGCCGACACGGCGGCGCCGGTCGTCGACCTGGTCGAAGAAGCCGACGGGATCAACGGGTTCCGCGTGACCACCGTCGGCTTCGGCAGCGTTGAAGGCGAGATGTCTACTCTGCTCGAAGAAACCATGGCGCAAGGCGAGATGATCGGCATCGCCGTGGCGCTTCTTATCCTGCTCGTCGTGTTCGGCGCTGTCGTGGCCGCCGGCCTGCCGGTCGTGCTGGCCTTGCTGTCAATATTCGTGGCCGTCGGGGCCACCGCGCTCGTCAGCAACGTCATTGAGATGTCGGAGTTCATCGTTTTCATCATCACGATGATCGGCCTCGCGGTCGGCATCGACTACTCGCTGTTCATCGTGCAGCGCTTCCGCGAGGAGCGGAGCCACGGGCGCGAGAAGATTGATGCGATAGCGACCGCCGGCTCCACGGCTGGCCGCACCGTGTTCTTCTCTGGCATGGCGGTGACGATCGCGCTCGCCGGCATGTTGATCATGCCGGACCCGACCTTCCAGAGCTTCGCGGTGGGCGCTATGCTCGTCGTGGCCGCGACGGTCCTCGCAGCGCTGACCCTGCTCACGGCCATCCTCGGCCTGCTTGGGGACCGCGTGAACTGGCTGACACTGCCACTAATCGGCCGCCGTGGACGGCCGGAGAGCGGCGGCGTGTGGAACTGGATCACCAAGGCGGTCACGGCTCGGCCCCTGATTAGCGTCGTCGCCACAAGCGGCCTGCTTGTTGCAGCCGCCGTACCGGTTGTAACCATTAACCTCGGCAGCATCGGCATCAGCGCGCTACCTGAGGACAGTGATTTCCGGCACGCCTTCGACGTGATCAACGAGGAATTCTCGGCGGGAGTACTGACGGCTGACATCGTGATCGATGCTGCCGACGTCAACGATGCGGCCGTACGGAGCGCTATCGAAGGGCTGACCGCGGCGCTCGAGGCCGACGAGTTCTTCGGCTCTGCAGAACTTGAGACGAACGAGGCCGGCGACCTGGCCTTGCTCACCGTCGCGATGCTTGGTGACTTCTCGAGCACTGAGTCCAAATCCGCTCTCCAGCGGCTACGCAACGGCTACATCCCAGCGGCGTTCGATGGCCAATCGGCCGAGGTTCTGGTCGGAGGGCCGACGGCGGAGACCGTAGACAATGTCCAAACCCAGAAGGAATACCTCCCGCTTGTGTTCACCTTCGTGCTCGGCTTTAGCTTCTTGCTGTTGCTGGTCGTCTTCCGCTCCATCGTGGTGCCTCTCAAGGCTGTTGCCTTGAACTTGCTATCGGTCGCAGCGGCCTACGGCATCTTGGTACTGGTCTTCCAGGAGGGCATCGGCGTGGGCCTGCTCGGCTTCCAAGAGTCGGCTGTCATCGAATCATGGCTCCCGCTCTTCCTCTTCGCCATCCTGTTCGGCCTTTCAATGGACTACCACGTCTTCCTGCTAAGCCGGATCAAGGAGCGCTACGACGAGACCCACGACAACGCGGCGTCGATGGCCCACAGCCTGCGCAGCACGGCTGGCATTATCACCGGCGCGGCCCTGATCATGGTGGCGGTATTCGGCGGGATGGCCTCGGGCGATCTTGTGGTGTTCCAGCAGGTGGGCTTCGGCCTTGCGATCGCCATCATTCTGGACGCGACGATCATCCGCATGGTGCTGGTCCCGGCGAGCATGGCGCTGCTGGGTGACTGGAACTGGTACCTCCCGGCCTGGCTAGAATGGCTGCCCAGGATTAACATCGAAGGGGCTCAGGTTCAAGAGCCCGCATCGGCGAGAGGGGAGCTGCTAGAGGCACCGAGCCGCTAACCCGGCTTCTGAGTCGAAGCGCAAGGCAAGAAGTCACATTGCCTTACGGCAGGGGTCCGAGGAGCTCGGACCCCTGCCGATTCGTATAGATTCGATTAGCTGACCCCTTTGCTAGAGCTGGTCTGTGGGAACCTCTAACAGCCGTTAAAACGAGTTGGATCCTCTCCCGGCTGAGCTGACTCGACGCCGGGTCAGATAATTTGCTTTTGCCTGGTGGCTCGGCTATCGTCGCGGCAGTCATTCTAAAAAGAGGTCAGCGAGATGGGGGTCCGACGCAGCCTGCTGGCCCTACGAAAAGTTTTCAAAGTCAGGAGGAGAAAACTATGTGTCATCCAGAGGTTCCAGCCGGACAGGTCACGCCCGAAGTCCAACGCCAAGAAGTAGAAGTACTCTCCGCCCGAGGCGAAAAGATGCCGGCGCTGTTCTCCAGCCCCGAGGGCACCAAGGGCCCCGGCATCTTGCTGATCAACGACATCATGGGCCGCAGCCCGTTTTACGAGAGCTTGGCCGCCCGGCTCGCGACCGCCGGATTCCAGGTGCTTCTGCCGGAATTCTTCTTCCGCCAAGGTCCCCTCGCTGAACGAAACTTTGACTTGGCTTTCGCACGGCGGGGCCAGCTCAACGAAGAGCAGACCCTTACCGATTTAAACGCAGCGATCAACTGGCTCAAAGCGCAGCCCAACGTCGAAGGCGACAAAATCGGTACGATCGGCTTCTGCATGGGCGGTACCTTCGTACTCGACCTCGCCGCCCGCCGCTCCGACCTGGCTAGTGTCTGCTTCTACGGTTTCCCAGCCCCCGGCGGTGGAGCCGGCGTGCCTGCACCCGCGCCGCTCGACCTGATCAGCCACATCAACGGCCCGATACTCGGCTTCTGGGGCGACCAAGACTCCGGCGTCGGTATGGACAATGTCAAAAGCTTTGCTCATGGCCTCGACGCCCGCCAGGTCGACTTCAAACACACCGTCTACCCTGACATCGGCCACGGCTTCATGGCAGCATCGCAACTCGACCCCGACCACGAGGCCTACGACAAGGCCTGTGACGCCTGGACCCAGACCCTCGACTTCTACCGCGATAAGCTCGGGACTGCGGTCGCGACCGCCTAATTCAGATCAAAAAGCAGCGCCGGGAATTTCCCGGTGCTGCTTTAGCTCATATTGGCAACCGACGCTGAACCGAGTCAGTGCTGGGTGCCGAAGGCACACGCACCCGCGGAGCGAAGCGAAGCAGCCATCACTCAGCGGAATTAGCCGCCGAATGCGTCGCATATTGGTTTTTTCACTCTATACCCGCCCGGCATTCATCCCCTCAGACCAGCTGTAGTTGACAGGATGATCACTAAGCTGTCAGCCAAATAAACCGTCCAACGACAAACAACAGCGGACCCACCTTGCCAATTTTCCGGACACTCTCATCTTGACCGGCCCGCGAGCACGTGTTTTGATAACAAAACCTCGCAAAAACGCCGGCGCCTTGGCTCACTGGGACATGAGCCTCGACTCGGCGAAGCCCCATTCTCAATAGGTCAGACCACTGGCGGCGTCTTACAAACGACAGCGCCGCCGCTCTAGCAAGCATGCGCTACGGGCACATGCGGAGCGAAGCGAAAAAGCGAAGCAACCTTGCCGGTTTTGAGAAACTCAGGCGGCCTTAGCCCAAAAGACGTCGCCAAAGCGCCCCCGGCAAGTAGGCGGTCTGCCGCCGTCATTGCCGGTACTCAAAAGAGGTGGACACGGTGAGATTTAGCTTCTTCTCCAAGCGCGCAATCAGAAGTGCTGGCGTCACCTACGGCCGCAAGACTTTCGGCCTGGTCAAGGACCTTCACTTCGGCTGGTTTGTAATCATTCCAATCTCTCATCGGTTGGCTCGATCGCGGCCGGCCTCGCGGCCCAAACCGGCTATTTGGTCATCGCCCTAGCGTTATTTGCGGCATGTTCCTTCCTAGCTTCGATCTTTCGAGCCGACACAAGCCCGGCCGTCGCGGCACTAAATCGCCGCCTTCAGAACCTAGGCTCAAAGCTGCCTTCCCTCTTCAAGAAGCGCGACGACACCGCTCTTTACATACCGATCCTGCCGGAGCGGCCCAGCCTCGCCCGCGTGGCAGAGGAAACTGACCCGGCGCCAAGGAAACGCCGCGCTCCCTAAAACGCATGGCCATTCACAGTATTTAAAACAAGTAAACTGATTACCATGAACCGCACCGAAGCCTGGGACCTGCTCTGCGAGTACACCCAGACCGATGCCCTCCGCCGTCACGCCCTCTCGGTCGAAGCCGTGATGCGCGCCGCCGCCCGCAAGAACGGCGGCGACGAGGAGACCTGGGGCCTTGTCGGACTGTTACACGACTTCGATTACGAACAATTCCCCGACCAACACCCGATGAAAGGCAAGGAAATCCTCGAAGCTCGCAATGCTCCCGAGGAAATCATCTACGCCATCCAGTGCCATGCCGATTTCACCGGCTACGAACGCCGCTCACTAATGGACAAGATGATTTTCGCTTGCGACGAAATCACCGGTTTCGTCATCGCCTGTACTCTGGTCCGCCCCAATCAAAGCCTCTCAGAACTGGACGCCGGCAAGGTCCGCAAGAAACTCAAAGACAAATCCTTCGCCAGAAGCGTCATCCGCGACGACATCTGGAACGGCATAGAGCAGCTCGATGTCGATTTCGATCAGCACGTCGAATTCGTCGTAGAAGCACTCAAGCCAATCGCGCCCCAAATCGGCCTTAACGCCTAAGCGCCCAACTCTTCGTCGTCAGATCGCCGGCGGCGTGAGCGTCAACAACACTGCCGACGCCCCTGGCAAGGCCCATGGCCATTGCCAGCATTTCAAAGTGCCGGCGCCGCGAGGGCGCCTAACTGATCCAGGAGGTGATGCGTATCGTATTGGTCCCACGCCTCCACAAGCTGGCCGCCGGCGATCCGGAACACTTCCGTAATCGGTAGAACCATCGGCTTTCCCGAGGCAGCAAGCCCGAGGAATTCGCCAGTGTGCGTGCCACGCACCGTCCAGCGCATAGCCAACAGGTCCCCTTCGCCGATGAGTTGATCGACACTGGCATTTAGGTCTGGAAAACCTCCAAAAAAACCGGCCCAGAGACCGCGAATGCCATCCCTCCCGCGCAGCTCCTGGTTGCCCGGGCCGTGGTAAACGTAATCGGAAGCATAAAACTCGAATGCTTTGTCCAAATCGCGCCGATTGATCAGGTCTATAACCTGGTGCACAAGCGCCTTGTTTTCTTCTGCTGACATCGAAACCACTCCATTCTCCACACGAAAATCCTCGCTACATTCTCTAGCCGGAGGGACAGGAGCGCCATGGTTCAGAGATACCATCTTTTCGGCGCCATGAATAAGAATCGCACCAGGCGCCGAGCACGAACCGTGTACTGGTGGAGAGCCTCGCCAACCTTCGGCCTATTCAGAAAGCCCTTGCCTGAAAGCGTAGCGCGACAGCTCGGTTCGATTAGAGAATCCAGTCTTCGCGAGGATGTTAGAGACGTGTCTCGTAACCGTAGCTGGACTAATCACCAGCGCATTAGCGATATCGAGGTTTCGCAGTCCTCCGGATAGCAGCCGCAGCACCTCCACCTCACGCGCCGTAAGACCATCAGGAAAGTGACTACCTGCGCCAAGAACGAACTCCTCGACAGCAACCGCGAATTCTTCGAGCTCCGGGTGCCCGTCGAGCAGCAAATGGTCGTTGCCAGCCAGGGTCCGGATCTCCGCGTGCGGAATCATTGAGGCAATCTGCCGTCCGCCCTCAACGAACTCCAGGGGATCGTCGCGACGGTGGAAAACCTGCGTTGGAACCGTCACGGCCGGCAAGAGCTCCTCCACACTCGAAGAGCGGCTCGCATCGTTAAATGCGAGCAGGGTTGCCGCGTCCAGATGGTCCGAGAATTGCTTCGCCAACCGGTCGATTGCCGGCGACCCGGCGGTTGGGATGAATGCCATCGCAAAGGCGCGTTTCGCGAACAAATTGCCAGTGAAGGCTTGTTGGCACAGGGCGTCAAAAGCCTGGTCGTAGATCTGCTGATCATTGGATCGTTTTGTCTGAAAAAGCGAGGGCGAGCCATAAACGACGAGGCGGCTTACCCGCCGCGGTTGTTGTGCGGCGAACGCCAGCGCCGCGTGACTACCATGCGAATAACCCAACAAGGTGACCGGCTGATCGGTCACCGCGTCGATGACCGTCTCCAAGTCACGAACCTGATCCTCTATCCGCACGGGCCGTTGCGTCCGCTCTGACGCCCCGGTTCTCCGATGGTCGAAGCGGACTACCGCAAGCGCTGCGTGAGCCGGCTAGCCGGACCTAACTCCCAACCACCCGCAAGCGGCAGAAACGGACCATCGCACATGAGGAGCAGCGGGCCTTTGCCGACCTCTGAATAAGCGATTCTGACCTGATCAGACGAAGATGCGTAGCGAAGCGGTGCCGCAGTCACCACTCACCTCGTGATGAGCTGTCAGGGGTTCGTCCCCAAGAATTGCGACCCACCTGTCGATAATCCCGATTTCAACTGAGTTGGCAATATATGGAAGCTCCGAATGGCGGCAGCCGAGTACACCTGGACGCCAGGCCTGTCAATCTGTGTCTTCATCGGCTTGCTGGCCTCACCGGCGCGGTAGCGGGCTCCGCCCGGGCCCCTTTGAAGTACAGCAAGGCTGCTTCGCTTGCTCAAAGTCAAAACTCGCCCGTCCTTTACGCACCCTCGTCTATACTTCGGGTCACGATCGCTTTTCGGAGGTGCGACTCTCGTCTCAGACTTCAGCTTCAACCACATCGAACAACCTGCCGCCACCGGCCTGACCGACCGAGTCATCATCCTGCTCCACGGCATGGGCAGCAGCGGAACCCGTGCCATGGAACAGTCAGCCTGGCTTGCGCCAGCCTTCCCCAGCGCCCACCTCTACTCCCCAGATGGCCCCAACCCCCATGTCCCAATGCTGGACCCGAAAAGCCCCGATATGAGTTCCGATCCCACTCCCGGGCGTTTCTGCTGGTACTACCGCTATTCAGAAAAGACCAGGCAGGAAGGCCTCGAACGCACCGGGGAACTCCTGGATCTATACATCGACCAATGCGTGGCAGCCCACGCTTTGGATCGCTCTCGGGTTGCCTTGATCGGTATCTCTCAGGGCGCAATCACGGTGTTCAATACCGTGCCCTTTTTCAAGGAGTCGGTTGGCGCCAGCATCGCCCACAGCGGCTACCTATTCTCGCCTGACTCGCTGGCCCTGCGCCGTGGGCAATTGGCGGAGTTCCAAGCAGCCGTCTCCAGCAAGACGCCAACCTGCGCAATTCACGGCTTACTTGATGCAACCTTGCCCTGGCAAACCAATCTGGAAGCAGTCACTACCTACGATGATGCCGGCCTGCCAATCGAATTCCACCTTCTGGCCGGCGTCAAACACGCTGAATTCGAACCGCGAAGCCAAGCAATAGCCACCGAGTTCATCCGCCGAACCATCAGCTAAGGAACACCTCGCCACGAAGGACTTGGACTTGGACCCAGCTAGGCATTTTCCCGCGAAGGACGCCGCCGATGCTCCCGGCAAGGCTCACCGCCAAGAAGTGATCCACCGCCGAGGACCTTCCCGGACCTCGAAACCCTTCATCAGGAGTCCCGCCGGCTCCTCTGGGTCCTGGAAGGCACCGACGCGGACCCAACGCCTGGGCGAGGGCGTCCGGGAAATAGCAATTGAGGTTGAAGGCGGTTTCACGCTCTGGAACCACCGGCGCCAACTTGCGATCGTGACCTGGGCGCCAAACTCAACCGCCGCATCCGACAGTTAGCCCACCAAGACCGCGTCTCGGCTTTAACTCAAACAGTCAGCCAGAAACTCCGCGGCTAAAGCCTTTGTCTCTAAACCACCTGCAGCTGAACCGGCCCCAGCCGGTCAAATCGCGCCACAACCTCGTCGCCCTGCCTCACATACGGCGCGGCCGTAAGCCCGCCCGTGATCACAATCTGGCCCTCTCTCAGCACTTTGCCCGCTGACGTCAGCTGATTCGCGATCCATGCCACCGAAAGCGCCGGATCGCCCAGCGCCGCCGCACCCGCACCGGTCTCAACCACCTCGCCGTCTTTTTCCAGCACCACACCCACCAACCTCAGGTCAAAATCATCCGGCTTGTACATCGTCTCGCCCATAACCAGACGCGCCGCTGAGCTGTTATCAGCAATGTTGTCCACCGCTTGAAACCGATAATCCTTGATCCGGCTGTCCACAACCTCAATGCAAGGACAAACCCACCGGGTCGCCGCCAAAACCTGCTCGGCGGTTACACCAGGCCCAGAAAGGTCCATATCCATCACAAAGGCAATTTCCGGCTCCACCCGAGGATGAATTAGTTCGCCCATCGAAAGCTCCGCCTTGACCACCGCGCTATCCAGCAGACAGCCATAGTTTGGCTCGTTCACCCCCATCTGCTTTTGCATGGCCCGGCTGGTAAAGCCCGCCTTCCAGCCAATTTGCACGCCTCCGGCCGCCAACTTCGCGTCGATGATCCGAGCCTGAATCTGATAAGCATCATCCACGCTCAGGTTCGGGTACTCGTCCGTCAGCGGCTCAATCGGACTACGGCCATTTTCAGCGCCAAGCAGACGCGCCGCCAAGTCAGCCCTAATCTCGTTCACCTGACCGTCCATCCCATCTTCCCCAGCGTCGGCGTAGCCGAAGCGCGGCGTCGGCGTAGCCGAAGCGCAGCATCAGCGTAGCTGAAGCGCAGCGTCAGCCTGCCACCTCGGCGCATTCCTTCGTCATTAGCTCGTGCAGCCCCTGCCAAATCGCCCTCGTCACTTCCCCCGGCTCCCCGGAACCCACCGTGTTGCCGTCAATTCGCGATATTGACCGCAAACCAACCGATGTCGAACTAAGGAAGGCCTCATCGGCATCAATCAACCGTTCCGCCGGGATCACCTGCTCGTGACAAGCGATCTCCAGACTCGATGCCACGTCAATCACGCCCTGCCGCGTGATCCCGTGCAAAATGAAGTTGTCCGCCGGCGCTGTCAACAGCTCACCTTTAGAGACAAAGAAGACGTTGCTCGCGGATGCTTCCGTTACGCGGCCGTCCCGCACAAAAATCGCGTCATCAAACCCCGCCGCCAGCGCCTGCTTCTTCGCCATCGTGCTCAAAACCAGGCTCGTGGACTTCACAAAGCACAACGACCAGCGCCGGTCCTCTGTCGACATACACGTGATCTGCGGCGGCTCTGGCGTAATCTCCGCCTTCGGCGTCTCTTGGCCGATCACAATAAGGTTCGGCGGCACCTCCCGCGACGGAGCATGAGCCCGCGGCAGCTCACCCGCCGTCACCTGGATGTAAATCAGGCCATTTTTTAACCCAGCGGCTGCCTGTACCTTCGACACCGCTGAATCGATTTCCGCAATCGGCGGCAGGGTCAGCTCGATGCCGCGTGCGCTCTCCTCCAAACGCTCGAGGTGCTCTTCGCGCCGAAATATACCCCCGTCTTGGCAAAGCATGACCTCGTAAATCGATTCGCCAAACTGCAGCCCGCGGTCTTCAACGTGGACCTTGGCATCTTCATAGTCGAACAATTCACCGTTCACCAGTGTTACTCGCGAACCTGCCATCAGCTCTGCCTCCACTTTCAGATCATTTGCGCCGCTCCACTCCGAAGCAGGCCGCTTTAACAATGCGAGCGTCTATTCGGTCCCATCTCCAAGACCTGAGTCAAACGTTACCAGCCTCAATAGTATTGCAGCCCATTACTGACAAGACACAAGATCTAACAAATGCCTACGTCACTTGCTCTGCCCCCGCGTCCCATAGCACCTGCGGCGTGAGCTTAGAAATACGCGGCCGACGCTGAACGAGAGCGAGTGCGAACAGGCGTGCCGTCTTTAGCACCCGCGGCGCCTGGCAAGGCCCGAAGCGAAGCAGGTGCCGAAGGCACACGTGCCGTTGGGCGAAACGCAGCATCATCCCCGGTTTTCAAAACAGTCGGCGTGAGCCATAAACAACGTCTTTTACCCGCTGGAAAGGCCCCGAAGGCGTAGCCCGCCAATGCGGACAGCACATGGCCATTTCCAGTACTCTAAATAATCCAGTACGCACACGCATGGCGAATCAGCGAAGCCCCGCTGAGTCCAGCAGCTGCTTGCCCCGCAGCAGCTTCGACTGCCACGTGTATGCTAGAAGACAGAGGCTGAGCAGGTGCCGTAGGCACACCTATGGTCCAAGAGCAACCTCAGCCCCTTCGAATGCGCCGGAAGATCGTGTCTATCGGTGACGCTGGTCAGGTTGTTGGCCACGTCGTAAGCGTAGGTCACGACGTCAGAGCCCGGGTAGGTGATCGTCGAGCGGTTGCCGACATCACTATAGGCGTAGCTCACGGTTCTCGAGCCCGGGAAAGTCACCGAGGTCGGCCGGTTCAGCGCGTCGTAGACATAGGTCGTGGTGCCGGTGGCGTCGTCCATTTGGGTCCGGTTGCCGGCCTCGTCGTACTGAAGGTCGACATCGTCGACAGTGCCGACCTCATAGTCGATCTTGGTAACCTCGCCGCGCTTGTTGTAGGTGTAGGTTATGTCCTTGTCTTTCGCATCGTTCCTGACGCTTGGACGGCGGGCGTCGTCGTAAGTAAAACTCCAAACTTTGCCCAGCGCGTCGGTCTGAGTCGCCAGCAAACCCAGGTTGTCGTAGGTGTACAACACCGAGGGACAGCCGTCGTCGATATCACCGTCGCTGTCGTTATCGACGCCGTTGCCGGTGCCCGGCGTGCCGCAGTTGACGCCGCTCTCGGCCGTGCCGTTGATCTCGCGGTTGGCGTTGGTCACGCCGGTGCGGTTGCCGTTGGCGTCATAGGCGTAAGTTGTCACGCCGCTCTCGGCGTCGGTGACCTTGATTAGCCGGTCGGAATCATCGTAGACATAAGTTGTGACGTTGGCGTTGGCGTCGGTCACGGTCAGCAGGTTGCCCTTGGCGTCGTAGGTGTTGGTCGTCGTGTTGTTGAGGTTGTCCTTGGCGGTTAGGATGTTGTTCTGGTTGTCATAGGTGAACGTCGTTACGTGGCTGAGTTCGTTGGTGGTGGTCAATAACCGTCCGCCAAGGTCATAGGTCAGCGTGGTTTCCGGCGGGCTGGCCGGCGGCGTGAAGCTGCCAGGATCGGTACCCACTGCCAAATAGACAATCTCCGTGGCAACCGCATCGTTGGTCGTCCAGCTCAAGGTGAATCCACCAGCGTCGAAACTGGTTAGCTCGGCCTCTGCATCAATTGTCTGGGTTTTGTTGTCAATTTTGACGTAGACCTTGTCGAGACTCATTTCCCGGTCGACGATGGTAGTTGTCTCGTTGTCGGCGTCCTGCCCCGCGGTCGCAAATTCCGCGACGCCATCGGTCATTCCCAAGCCATGCCGTGCGTGATCGGCGAAGCTGGTCGCCGTGCTTTGCACGCCGGTAAGGAAGAGAGCCTCCGGCTGGAAGCCAACCCCCGTGACCGCCTGGGATGCCGGCGCGCTACCGGTTGATTTCGTGAAGCTACCAACGTCGATGTCGAGCCCCTCCAGGGCAAGCGAACCCATGAGCCGCGCCGTGCTGGGCACGACCGAGAAGTTGACTGTAAATCCATTCGAGTCCATCGAATAATAAGTCGCCCGCGTATCGGCTGTGCCTGACCAATTTCGATATATGGCAGAGTCGGTCTCCAGACCCCTAACCGTATCGCTCGTGCTGGCGTTGTCCGTCACTCGGTAGAAGCTGGCCCACTGGTTTCCGGCGCCATCCATCGCCCCAAGGCTAAATACAGCGGCCGACCACTGCGTCGGAAGAGTGGCGGGGCCAAGACCTTGGTACAAATGCAACACCGTGTCGGGTACAAAACCCGTACCGGTAACCGAAAAATTGCCGGTGCTGGTCGGCGTATTCCAATTTATGACTTTCGCCGAAACATCGGCCCCGCCGATAATCATGTAATTCAGGCGATACGGCCAGGGATCGTTCTTCGTCCAATCAATTGTGAAAGAGGTGTCGTTCTAGGAGTCCAGCTCCGCGGTGGACGAGTGGTTCTCGTCCGGTAGCACCATCGTGAATAGCGCGTCGGATTGCCGGCGGGAGGCATTGCTGGTGGCCAGGCCATCATCCGAGCTCGTCGCGATCGAATGACTTGTCGTTCCGTCCGAAAAGCCGAAACCAACGTGATAGTCGCCGGTGTTCCCCTCTACGTCCTGCCCATCAGACCAGATAATGATTGCCTTTGGTTCTACACCCAGGTAGTGCATGATCGTCTGCGTGCCGGTTGCGCCGGATTTCTTGATGAAGAATCCAACCTTCACGGCGCTTGGCGCGACGTTAGCGCCGCCCGAATGCTGGGCGTTGGTTACAGAGGCAACGTTGCCATACCTATCATACCCATACACGGTGAGGTTGCCCGTGCAGTCCACCAGCGATGTCGACTCTATGACCTCCGTCACCAGCCCATCGCTGTCCCTGGTCATGCAGGTGCGCTGAACCTCGGCATCGCTGCTGTTGAGCTTCTTGACCTGTACCAGATTGCCAGAAGAATCGTAGACGTAGGCAGTCTTATTGCCGCGAGGATCCGTAACCAAATCTAGATCGTTGAGCGCCGTGTACGTATAAGTCCATTTAACGCCACCACCGTCGAGGTCGCAGTTTACGTCAGTGTTGTTGGCGTCGATCATGCCGGTCGCGTTTCCGTTGCTGTCGTGGGTATAGCCAGTCCTGTGGCTGAGAGGATCCGTGACACAGACGAGATTCTGATCCGAGTCGTAGGAAAAACTCGTCAGGTTGCCATCATGGTCCTCAATGTACGTAGTCAGAGAAGAAGAGTCGAAGCCGTAAGTAGTCTTTTTCCCCGCCGGGTTGACGTATACGGTCTCGCCGGCATCGGCCGCCGGCGATACGCCGGTGCAGTCATCGCTCGTATAGGCTGGGGCCGTGCCGTAGTAGAAGCAACTGATTCCCCCTTCAGCGTCCTCTTGCTCCACAACCCGGTTGGCGGCATCGTAAATGTTCTGGTTGGCGAGGTTGCCATTTGAATCGGTCAGGGATGTCATCCGGTGGTTGTTGTACGTATAAGTGGTGGTGCCTGACTTAACATCGTCAACTTCGGTTAAGTCACCGGCCTCGTCGTAGGTGAAACCAACGCTACGGCTGAGCGGACCATCGATATCGGTGATCCGACCTGAGCCATCGACCGTGAAATCCAATGTCCGGCCGCCGGCGTCTTCGACTTCGCTGATGTAGCCGTTTCCGTCGTAACTAACCGTCGTTGTATTGCCGTTGCGGTCGAGGATACTCGTGAGCTGCCCGGCAGAGGTGAAGTTGAACACAACGGCGGCTTTCGTCGTGTAGGTAAAACTGTCGTCCCCGTTCTCAACCAAAGTGTCGAAAACACCGGTCTGCGGCGTGTAATCGCCGCCCGATTCCGTAAAGGTCACAACGTTGCCATCCGGATAGTTCACGTTGATGTTCGTCCCGGTCAGAAAATCCAGGGACCAACTGTAGTTGTGGTACCAGCGAAAGCCGAGCGAACCATCACCCTTGGCACCCTGGGAGTTATACGCCCTGGTGAACTCAAGCGGGATGCCCTTGCCGGGAATCACGATGTCGGTGTGCGAGTGCGTAAATGCCCCCGAAGCCGTGTCCACCGGGTCGCCGGCCTTGTGCGCCTGAGACAGCGTTAGGCCCACGATGTCAACATCAAAGACATCCGCCGCGTGAAACTCGAACTGCAGCGTCAGTCCTTGAGCCCAAGAGATATCGATTTCTCGCCGGACCCAGCTTCCGCGAGACTCAGTATCATCGTTCACCAAAGGAAATAGGGTTGGAAACTCGGTAGGGCCGCACTTAGCCGGACTGGCCGGATCGCACCAGGCCCAGAGCTCGTGGAAGCCGCTCGTGGTACCCAATCGCCGCCAGTAAATAAAGGTCAACGCGTTGTCGGGCACGGTGAAAAATGCCGTGCGTGGGTTCAGGACGTTCGGGACCCTCAGATAGTTACCTTCCGGCCCATCGTCATCGAGCACGGTTGGTGTGCAACACCAGGCGGTTCCACCCACGTTGCTGTGAGCGCCATCGGTTACATCCCAGAGCGGCGCCTCGACCGACATGCGCCCGGCCTCGTCAATTCCAACCTGGCCGGTGGCATAGAACTCCAGTTTGATCGTTTCTCCAGCCAGACTCGTTATGTTACGTTCTATCGTCCCCCAGCTACCCGAGCTACCGCAGTCAGCCGAGATCGTCATCAGCGTTGTAGTGTTCGTGAAGCCGGCCCCCCAGAGCGCCTTTACCTGAAGACAGTTCGTCCCACCGCCCTGGAATTGGCGCTCATAGATGAGAATCTGGGCATCCGCCGGCACGGTAAATGCTGAAGTCACCGCCTTCGCTGTATTACCAAGACGGCCATAGTAACCACTTATTGGATCACCTTGGATCGTGAACGGCGATGCAATCGTCGTCCATCCGCTTAAATTTCCAGCTTCGAAGTCAAAATTCGTTGGTTCGGTGCCCACCGCATATCCATTGCCGTCAAGCGAGCCGTTTGGCGGCGACGGATCATACGCCCCTGATGCCACCGCCGCCACGGGACGCGGGTTACTGAAACCCGGCTCCTGTACCGTCGCGTCCGAAAGAGCGAAGAGACTTACAAGCATAACGACTAATAGCAATGCTCGATAAAAGGCTTAAGGGCGCCAACTGAAAGGATTTCGCTAATCGCCAAGCCGAGTGGCAGGCTGCTCATCGATTAGCCAGGTTGAAGCATTCTAGCTACGCGCAGTTTCAAAGGCCGCCGGCCGTGGACCGGGCGAACCACCCTAGTTACAGGGGCCGTAGACGGTGATTGGCACGCTGACATTGAGATCCTGAAAACGCTTCTTGAGGATCAGCCCGAAGCGCACGTTGTGGATGTACGCTTCTGCCGACGGCCCAGCCATGGGCGTGATGCCGCCACCTGCGGCCGGTATGCCGATGAGATTGAGGTCGGACTGATCCGGCTCGTAGCACAATACCACGGGCACGGCGGTCTCCGCCGTAAGGTGTTGAAGCGGCGAGGACTCAAGGTAGCCCGCTTCGACCGCCGCGCGCTGCGAAAGGGACGCGAGCTTAGAGTACAGATATACGGTCGGCTCTGGATTTTCCGGGTCCTGAGCGATGAGCTCGCCGATCTCGAGGAAGTTTGCGTAGCCGAAGAGACCCACAAACGCTATGTGGATGAAGTCACTGTAGAACACCTGCTGTATCCAATCGACGCTGTAGAACGTCTGCGCGTTGAAAGCCGATACGGCCTGCACTCGGGTCGATTGAGAGACGATCGTAGAGACAGGCAACGTAATACCGGCGACATCGAGATTGGACGCCAGCACCTGCGTTTCGCTTGCTCCACTTTCCAGCATGGTCAGCAGCGTCTCGCCGGCCATGTCCGCGTGAAAGCCAGCCAGAGCGAAAGACCCGCACCTGCCGATCCGCCGTACAGCCCGATTCGTTCGCTGTCGATCGGCAGATTGGCCTCGGCGATGTAAGCGCGGATAACCTTCAGAGCCCACGCGCTGTCGTAGAACTGGGTCGGAAACGGAAACGCGCCGCCTTGGGTCAACCGATAGTCAATGGCCGCCACCGAGATGTTCGCGGCAAGAAATTCGCTCAGCGTCCCGTCGCTGATCGCCTTTCTGCCGCCCCGAAAGCCACCGCCGTGGATGTAGATCACCAGTGGCGTCGGCGCGCTCTGCGCGCCCGGTGCCACCCACAAATCGAGGATCGCCTTGTCCCGCTGCTGCACACCGGCCGGAAGATAGATCACGTTCGAGAGCACTCTGTATGTTTCCGGGTTGTCGATAAGTGTCGGCCCTTCCACCGGTTGGAGCTGCTCCTGGAAGTGCGCCAGCGTAACGGCGATGAAGCCGCCCGTCGCGTCGCCGCCCGGGTCTGCGCTGACGCCTGCGATCGAAAAGGAAATCGGCGGCACCCCGGCGACCTCTGGCACGGCCGTGGCTTCGCCGGCTTCTGCGGTGGGCTCGGCAACCCCCTGGCGTGTTGGAGTCACGCCACCGACAACTGCACCATCGCCAGGCGCAACCAGCGGGTCGCCGCCCGTTGGAGAGTGCCCGGAGCACGCGCTGGCGAAAACTGCCGCGAGGAGCACCATTGGAAGGAGTCGGTGCAGGCCCTTAGTCCCTCGGGTCCGGCGAAAGGGTCGATCCAACTTCAGTACCAATGAGTTAATGCCCAAATGAAAAGCCTGGCTGCGACCGTTGCCACCTGACCACGGCGCCACTCTCTCCCTGGGTGATTAGATTCTGCTTGAAGCCGTATAACACGTCAATTCCTGCAACATTATCCTCTTCGCACCTGGCCCAGCAATAAAATTCGGCGCGGCGCAAATCAGTCTGCACCGCACCCAACCCCTTGCGTCTCAGACCCACCACACCACCCCAACTCCGCTCCAACCCAAAAATCTGCTAAAGTCAGCTTCGGGCCCCGTTCCAGCGTAGCCGCACCCATTACAGCCGCAACTATCACAGCCACAACCCCGCCGGCTCAAGAAAGAGGCTTTGCACGTGGAGTACATCATCCCGATCGACTTTGGCGCCTTCAAGCCGGACCAGTTCCACAGCCAGTGGGTTGGTACCGAAGAAAACGGCGTCGATAGCTGTTTCCTGGTTTGCACCCGGGTGCCGCCCGGAACCGGTACGCCCGGGGTCCACACCCACCTCGGCGACCAGATTTACTTCATCCTCGAGGGAGAGATGAACCTCCAGCTCGCCGACCAGGTCCACAAGGCCAAGGCCGGCGACCTCGTATTCATCCCCGCTGCCGTCCCTCATAAGAACTTCAACTCTTCCGACAAAGATGAGATCCACTTCGAGTTCATCGTTCCCGGCCACACACCCGGCCTAGCTCGTATGTACCGCGCTGAGTGGCCCGAATACGAACTCAAGGAGACCTCGCATCCCCGCTATGTGCGTAGCCTCGACACCTCTAAGTTCGACCCCACCCAGACCTCTTCGGTCACGATGGCGGATTACAGCACCGGCTCCCATCACACCAAGATCGATATCGTCCAGGTGCCGCCGGGCAAGGGCGGCGGCGGCCTCCACGTTCACAGCTTTGACCAGGTCTACTACACAATGACCGGCACGATGGAAGTCCAGATCGGCGCCAAGAAAAGCACCGTCGTGCCAAACAGCTACGTCTACCTCCCCGCCGGCACGCCCCACACCTTCACCAACCCCGGAAAAGAGGTGGCCACGCACATCCACGCCCAGGTTCCCGAGGGCCCCAGGGCGGAGCCCAACGTGCCGGTTAACTTGAACCCCTAGCCCAGCCGGATCAACCTGCTCCGCAGCCGGCTATGCCGCATCATCCCTGGATCGAGGTCAAACCAAATGCAATACGTAAGGCTGGGTCGCTCCGGAGTCCGCGTCTCTCGAATCTGCCTCGGAACCGCCGCCTTTGGTGTCGTTCCCCAGGAGGGCGACGCCCAAGCACTGGTCGATAAAGCGCTAAACCTCGGGATCAACTTTTTCGACACCGCGACTTCCTACGGCAACCGCTCCGGCCAGGACCGCCCCGGCATTCCACCGGCCGAAGAAAGAAAATCCGCCGAAGAAATCCTCGGCCAAACGCTGAAGGGGCATCGCGACGACGTCATCATCTCGACCAAGGTCCAGGAGCGCGTCGGCGACGGTGTCAACGATGGTGGCCCCGATGGCGGCGGGCTGTCTCGCTACCACATCATGAAGCGCCTCGAACTCAGCCTTAAGCGCCTGCAAACCGACCATATCGACATCTACCACGCCCACCACCCCGACCCAACCACCCCCCTCGAAGAATCGCTGCGAACCTTCGATGACCTCGTGCGCCAGGGCATGGTGCGCTACATCGCCCTTTCCGGCTTCCCGGGCTGGCAGGTCGCCAATGTCATGTGGAAGGCGGAAAAGTACGGCCTCGACTCCCCGATCTGCCACCAGGTCAACTACAGCATGACCAACCGCAACGTCGAGCGAGAAACGATCCCCGCTTCACTCGAGTACGGCTTGGACCTGACCTGCTTCACCGCGCTCGGTGGCGGTCTTTTGACCGAAATCCGAGACCGCCGCCCGATCGCCGAAATGGGCATGCAGCGCTGGCGCCAAGGCCAGGGCCCCGGCTTCACCCCCGCCGAAATCGAAGCCGCCGGCCAGCTAGACGCCGTCTCCGGCGAATGGGGCATCCCGGCCGCCCAACTCGCCCTCGGTTGGGTTCTATCCAGGCCGTCCGTCGCCTGCGCCATCATCGGCCCAGAAACCCCCGAAGAGCTCGAAGCAAGCGCCCCCGCCGCCGAGCTTGAGCTCTCTGCCGCCCAACTCAAAACCCTCGACGAAATCGGCAAGTCTTGATGACGCTTCACGCCCGCGACGCCAGCTCGAACAACGCGGCCGGCGCTGAACGAGAGCGTGTGCATCAGCACACGCGGCGCCTGGCAAGGCCGAAGCGAAGCGGAGTAGAGCCCGTGTTTATAAACACGGGCGGCTTATGGCGAACAGCGAAGCCGGACAAGCGAAGCCTCATTGCCAGTATTTCAAACAGCTACACTGGCGGCGTTAGCCCAAACAACGCAGCCGACGCCCCTGGGAAGTTGGTGCCGCAGGCACACGCGTCGCTGCCTGTTTCAGAATCTCGAAACTTGAGAGCTCCATCGGCTTCAAGGTTAAGGACCTGACCGTCTAACTCGCGGGAAAATGCCATGCCGATCAGGCTCTGCGGCCGGGAGAAGATCACTATCGGATGGCACCCACTGTGTCATTGAGGGCTGGCGAAAATTCATGCAGTTCGTCAAGCGGATATGCCCGCGATTTGCTACCAACTTTGACACCAAGCACGAGGACGTTTGGCCGTAGCCTCCGGTCACGTGGGACGACCTTGACCATCCTTTTCTCGATCTTGGTCATAGAGCCAGGGGGATGTGCCTGCCCCGTGCCCGTCTCGAGGCTCACCGATGCCTCGTTCAACAAACGTCCCGGGGTGAAGTTCCTTCCACTCCGCCCAATAGCACTGGTACAGAGGTAAGGGCTCCAAGATCGCGCCCAAGTGCCGGCCATAGATTGCCTCCCCGGTAACGGTGCCCAGTATGTGCCCGTTTCCAAGTCCTCGGTAAAGAAGATGCCATTGAACATGCCTGCTACACGAAAGGACAGCACCTCGTCTTCGATTACCGACGTGAAGGCGGCTCCGGAGCTGCAATTCTCACATAGTGCAACCACCATACTGAGCTTTGGAAATCGGAGGTTCGCGACATGGTGATTCTTCATTACCCACCAGGGCAGAGCATAATGCTCTGCCCCAATGCTTATGCCGAGAACAAAGTCGTCATCGCGCATTTGGTCCGCGTCATCGGCCGGCGTCCAATCCGGCTGGCCAACGAAAGCTCAAGCCGTCGTGGAAGACCCCTCTGACCAGGCGAAAAGGGCGAGCGCAAGGCTACGTATCATGACGCTCGATTAGGTAATCGTTTTCCTCAAGGAAGGCCAGCAGCGTAGCCAAATTCCAGGACCGCCCCTCGGTGGCGTCAGCAGCTGTAAACGGAGGAGCACCTTCCTCCTTCAACTTCTGCAGTTGCCAGCTTAACTTTTGGTCATGCACCGAGAGGCCTGTCTCGCTGACTTCTGCCGCTACGTGGCCCTTCTTGTTCCTCACCCAATAAAGCATGCTTCTCCTCTGGTTTATTCTAGATTAGGCTCGCCTGTATCCAGAAACTAAAAGTCGCCGAAACTTAGCCTGGCGAAGGCAGGCAGTTAACAATGAGAACATTCTCGGCCAGCCTGGGCCATGAATTGGGTGACCTGGTTCGAGCTGGGTCCTTTTTCTTTTGGTGTGTGGATGGGGTGAGTGCTTGACTATTTGGGATGGATTGACAGAATGCGAGGCAATTTGCGCGGCTCCGCAGGAAGCGTCAATCAACTTCTCGTTCCCTTGGCGGGCGGGAGGCCACCGGGCTGCTTTACGATTTGGCACCCACCTGGCATGCCCTGAATTCCGTCCGCTAGCATCCGCCACCTTATGCTGAGGTTGCTGTCAAGACTGCTGTCATATCATCGCAGTCGGCGAGATTTTTGGGTGAGATTTAGTCAGGTTTCGTAGCTAAAATGCCTGGTGCCGGGAGGGGGACTCGAACCCCCAAGACCTTGCGGTCGGCGGATTTTAAGTGCGCAGACGATAGGTTACTGACGTCTGCTGCCGTCCACGCACGACGGGAATTGTTAAGGTCTTGTCCCTTAACGTCCCGCTTCGGATGAGGCGGTCCGCTGCGGTTGCTGTCAAAACTGCTGTCATTCAGACCCCCAATCGCCGCCGCCACTTTCTCCCAACTGCGGTCTTCCTGACCTTCCAGCCGCCGCAGATTCAGCCAAGAATTCGCCAAGGGTTCTGGCCCAGTCGGCTTTCGGGAAGTCTGAAGGCCCACTTTGCTATAATCCCAGCATTCATCGAACTGGAGACAACGGCCATGGGCGACAAGAGTCCCAAAAACACAGACAAGGCAAAGAAGCAAAAGAAAGAGAAGAAAGCTGTAGCGGCGGCAAAGCCAGCTCCCAAACAGTAGAACAGGGCTGCCGATCTAGGTTCGACTGCCCGGACTGGTTCTCTAAAGCCCTATCGCCTCCGCGACCCTCTCCCAGCTGTGGTCCTCCTGACCTTCTAGGCGCCTGAGGTAGGTGGTGGTCACCGCCAGGCTGCTGTGATCTAGGAACCGCGACACCTCCTCAATTGATTCGCCCGCGTCGCGCCGCAGTTTTGCAGCCGAGTGCCTGAAGATGTGCACGCCGCCCAGAGGAAGCACGGCCAATTTCAGGTAGCGGCGAAGGTTAGTGTAGAAGGTGCCGCTGGTGATGCCACGGCCAGATCGAATGTCGGGCCACAGCGAGTCGGTCGGTTCCATGGCTTCGAGCGAACGTCCTGCCGCCGTCAGTCGGCGAGGCGGGCCGGCTGGTCGTCATCGATCAGGTTACGGGCGGCTTCGACGAGGCGTTCGGCGGCTGAGGCACTTTCGTCCGGCTGACAGCGGCGGCAGGCGCGATAGCCAGCGCGGCGGGCGTCCACGGGCGATGCGAAAAAGCGGACATTCTCGCGTTTGGGCCGCCGAGCCGGACAGGTGGGCCGGCAGTAGACGCCCGTGCTCAGGACGGCGTATACGAACTCGCCGTCGGCCCGCTCGTCGCGGTCGCTGACGGCCTGCCAGGCGATCTTGGGGTCGATCTGTAGGGCGGTCATGATGCTAGCCTCCCTTGAGTGGACGAGGAGCGGATCGCGGCGCTGCGTTCGTGCAGCGCCTCAGAGCTGAGATGAGCGCCGATCGCGATCAGGGTAGAGCCGAGGCGGCGCCTTATCGTTCGTCGTTGCTCCGACGAGAGCTGCCCGATCAGCTCGAGACGCTGCCTAGTATCCACCCGATCCAACATTGTCTGCCTGTTCTCCATCTCGATCTTTGCCAACAGCTCCTCTAACATAGCGGGCTGCCTCCTTTCTTGTACATCTATTTTGCCAGCGGTGGCGTGGCGCAGCTATCCGATTACTGCTCTCAAACTTCAATTAGACTGCACTCGTAACTGAACTGCCGACTAATTTCGGCGAAAAAACAATGGTGTGAGGGGCGCAACCGAGAACCCGAAAGCCCCCTGGAACCAAAAGCACGCATAGCTTCGCGCGGGGCGCTCACTCGGGTGCTGCTCCAGAAGCAGCTCGGCGACATATCGAGGCGGGTAGGGGCGGTCTCTAAGCGGAAGCGCACGCACTCGCACACTTCAAGGAACTATGCGAGCGCGCATGTTCGAAGGCTAGCAAGCATCGATGTTGTGCACCTCATTGCACACATCGGGGTCAAGGCCCTCGGCAGAGGGAACTGGTGGCTGATTTGCCTCACCTCCAGCCAGGTCAAATCCGGCAGTCGTGCCGACGGTGAAAACAATGGCGAGTAACATTCCCGCCAGTACTAGCTTTTTCATGAAACTTGCACCTCCTTCACTTAAACAGGACGCCAGCGGGCGAGATTTTGTTCCAATGGGGAGTGCGCACGGCGTGCCTTCGGATCAGGGTCGGACAAGTCCTTCCCGCGCCTCCGCGGGCCTGACCGGAGAGTAAACTAATTCAGGCACAGGTAAGTTCGTCGATAGTACGAAGGACCAGCTGATGATCAAGACGAGCGGTCTAACGCATCTCAATCTGGCTGTTTGTGACATCCAGAAATCGCTCAAGTTCTACCAAAGTGCCTTTGGAATGGAAGTCCAGTTCTGGGCAGGAGACAAAATGGTCTTCCTGAACACGCCGGACAGTGGCGACATACTCACCCTACAGCAGGCGGCACCGGAAGAACCGGTAGGGCCCGGTGGGGGATTTACCCACTTCGGCTTTGGCCTCCAGGACAAGGATGAGTTGGACACGGCAGTTCGGGAGGTCGTGGCAGCGGGAGGAACCTTGGTCGACCGAGGCGAGCACTCCCTAGGTGCCCCGTACGCGTACTTCACTGATCCGGACGGATACCTGATCGAGCTGTGACGATTCCGTGTTCGCATCCCGCAGCTAGACTTGGCTCGCGAAAGGATGCCAGCCGAGGCCGTTCGCGGACCTTGACTCGCCAGCGGCGAGTTCCCCGAAATTAAGATGGCGCAGGCGCTTCGGCACCGGGCGCTGCTGAAGGCGTAGGCAGTCGAAAGCAACACAATCAACTCATAGTGTTAGCTGGCTCCAATGGGAGAGCCGCGGCAAAAAAGAGAGGAATTAAGGCGGAATTTCGCTTCGAGGCCGAACGTTTCCACCCTTACCTCTCATGGAATTTAGGCGCCTGTTCCCTCGACGTCGGCCGGGGCGCGAAGCGAAGGCTCCGGGTCCACCTAATTGGAGCGACGTACCGCCCAGACCTCCAGGAGGGACGGGAGAGGACGCCGGTAACATCATGTCATTCAATCCAAGGTTGTCTGCTTCGTCGGCGTTAAGGTGTTCTCGGCAGTGTTGTTTAACCCCCAGATGCCTTTCCTCCCAGGGCTGTATTCCCTCTACCCGTGAGGTCGTCCGTCGCGGTTGCTGTCAAAATGCTGTCAGTCCCGGCCTTTGGCGTCGTCCCAGCTTCGCACCTGGTCCCAGTCCTCCGCATCCATCAATTCCGCCCAACGCCCGTAGAACCCCCGCTGGTTCTGCTCGGTGGCAGTAGTCTGACCAACGACTCCGCCACGGACGATTGAGCGACCAAAGACCTGGGCGCCTGCGAAGGCGGCATGTCCACTCGAGTGACCGAGGCCCTGCGCATAGTTGTAGGGATAGCGACGTGCGATGGTCCCCATGCTGGCTTCCGTTGCGTAACCCCAGTTCTCCTCGTCATCCTTCTCGACCCTGCCAACAGGGCCGGAAAACTGGATCTGCTCCGCGCGCCAGGCGTTACGCACGACAGGTGGTGCTTTCTTATCGATTAGGTACCAGCGCCAGGTCTCCGTTGTCCGGGGTCCCGCGGGATGCCAGACCGCCAAAGTGAAGGCTACAGCCGCAGCGCCAAACGACATGTTGGGGAAGATGGTGGAAGGATTGCCACCACTGCGTTGCGGCCCAAAACCTCCCAGCCGCCGAAACCTTTCCTCGTAGGCGTTTTTGAAATAGGCGTCAATCTCCGGGTCAGGATGCGACTCCAGTGTTAATGAGTCACGAGATTGCCACTCTTCTGGAGCCACGGAAGAGAGGACCCCATGGCCATGTTGGAAGGAAATGGTGAGGTTCTCTGTCGCCGTCTTCCTGGTGACGCTGGGGATTAAGCCTTGGGCAATTCCCTGACCAGCCGTTAGTTGGGCCGAGCGATGCGTAGGCGTCCCATGGTATCCATCACCAATGAAGTTCTCAGCGCCAAACTTCCAGTTGTGTGGCGCACTCCATTTGTGGACTCCAACGAACACTTCTCTCCCATCCGGGTCACCGTCGATGCTGTCAAAGACGACATCGAGGTAGGGAATCATCCCGCCCATATACTCCTCCCACTCAGGAGCATCCTTGTCCCAGCAGGCCCAAACGGAGCCTTTGTAGACTTTCATTTTCGGCACGCTGATCAGGCCCCATTCCTCTTTTTCCAGTTCACCGTGGTAGGCGGTGGCAAACTGCGGCACACCGATTAGCTCGCCGGGCACCGATACGAGGTTGCCGTCGGTGGAGTAGGACCAGCCGTGATAGGGGCAAGAGAATACAGGCGTGTTGCCTTCGTCATAGCGACAGACCTTCATGCCACGGTGCATGCATGTATTTAGCAGCACGTGGACTTCGCCCTGACGATCTCGGGTCATAATCACCGATTCCTCACCCATCCGAGACAGGAAGAAGTCGTTTGGGTTGGGAATTTGTGACGTGTGACCGATAAACAGCCACGTGCGGGCAAAGACTTGCTCCAACTCTTGCTTGTAGAGCTCGTCGCTGACAAATACCTCCCGGCTAATTAGGCCCTTCTGCATGTCGACCAGAGAGCGGACATCTCCAGACTTTTTGGTAGCAACCATCGATTTCCTCCAAGATTTGCTAACGATGCGAGTGCTCCAAAGATGAAGATTCCATCGTTCGCATGACAAGAATATACCTGGCCGTCAAGTCGCGTCCCACGACAGATGCCGGCGCCGGCTGAGGTTGAGGATGCTTCGGCGGAAACATCCTGGCTAGCACGATGTCCTCATAGTGTTCACATTGGCGCCCGCGGACGGGTGACGTTTCAAGCGTCACTCAAGGCGGCGACCACTGCTCTAGCCGGTAGGCGCTATCCCAAAACATCCACTCAAGGCGCGCTGACTTTTCAAACGCCTGCTGCATGGACTGCTTCTCGTCACTCGACGCGCCTTGGCCCAGCGCCTCGACTATGTCGATTGCGCGCCTGACGCTCTCGTCGAAGCCTTCGCCGGAGTAGGTCTCTATCCACCGGGCATAGGGATTGGACTGCAGATCCTCCGCAGCACGGCTGACGATGGTGTTGCCAACCTCTCGGTATATCCAGAAGCAGGGTAGGAGGGCGGCCGCGGCCACGTTGTGAGTTTCCGTGGTTGCTGTGGCCAGCAAGAACTGGGTATACGCGAAGCAAGCCGGCGCGCGATCAACGTTCAGCGAGACCCCATAGTCTCGAAAGTAGGTCTCGTGCAGCTGACGCTCCACCGAGAACACTCCGTGTGCAAAGCCCATGAATGACTGCGCAGCGTCGAGGTCAGGCAGCCGGGAGCCGGTCAGAGCCAGGGCCCTCGAGAAGTCCTGCAAATAGAGCGCGTCCTGCTTCATGTAGAACACGAACCGCTCCCTGGACAACGACCCCTTTGTGAGCTCCTCGATGAACGGATGTCGCAGGATCTCGTCGTACACAGGCAGCGTGCTCTGCCATAGCTGGTCCGCAAATCTCATCGTCTCACCTCTTGCCATATGGCGTGGAAGTGATGCACCGGACCATGCCCGTGGCCCAACTTATATGCAGCTCCGTACGCTATCGCACCCTGGATGTATTGGCGAGCTTGTTCGGTGGCCGCTTCAAGTGATGCTCCTCGGGCCATGTGCGCGGCAATCGCTGAGGACAAAGTGCATCCGGTCCCATGCGTGTTCTTGGTATCGATGCGCTGAGACTCGAACCAGCGTGTCACGACACTGGAGCCGTCCCACCACACCAGTACATCGGCGCTGAGGCTGTCGCTGGTGAGGTGCCCGCCCTTGAGCAGTACTGCCTCCGGGCCCAGGCTCAGCAACTCTGCCGCTGCGGACTCCATTTCACTTCGATTATTAATTGAGCGCTGGAGCAGCGCCTCGGCCTCGGGGATGTTTGGCGTGATCACGTCCGCCAGCGGGAACACGTGAGTCTTGAGGGCTTCGATAGCCGACTCGTCCAATAGGCGATCGCCGCTCTTGGAGACCATCACGGGATCGAGCACGACCGGGCCTGTGTCCCAGCCGCGAAGAGCATCCGCGACCGCCGTTGTCGTCTCCGCGTTGTGCAGCATCCCGATCTTCACCGCATCGACACCTATGTCCGACATGACGGCGTCCATCTGTGCTACGACTACATCTGCCGGCACGGGATGCACCGCTTTGACCTCGAGCGTGTTCTGGGCAGTCAACGCCGTGATCACTGACATGCCATAGCAGCCCAGCGCCGAGAAGGTCTTGAGATCGGCCTGGATGCCAGCTCCGCCGCCTGAGTCGGACCCTGCAATCGTCAACGCACGAACATATGTGGCCATTATGAGGACCTCCCTGCCACGCGGGCCTCGTCCAGCGCCTCACGCAAGTCACGCACCGCAGCAGTCATGTCGGGTGCACGCAGGACACTCGTCACGACGGCAACGCCGGAGGCTCCCGCTTCGACACAGGACACTACTCGACCAGGCGTGACGCCACCGATCGCCAAGGTCGGCAGCGAGGTCGCGCGTGCGATCTTGCTCAGCGCGGCGAGGCCAGCTCCAGAGGCCGGCTTCGAGCCAGCGTCGAACACGGTTCCTGCCACGACGAAGGCAGCGCCCGCTGCTTCTGCGCTTGAGCATACATCCGGGGTATGCACGGACGCGGCCCGCAGTAACGGCGATGCCTCGTCACGCGCCGGAATCTGCGCCTCAGGCCAGTGCACGCCTTCATACCCAAGCTCGATAGCTTCGCGGGTCGTCCCATTGAGCAGGACGGGGGCAGTCGCACCTTGCGTCGCCATCCGCGCCTCGCACGCAAGAGTTACCGATCTCTCACGCGGCTCGCTCTTAGTCCGCACCTGCAACCCAAGCCCCGGCACGTCCAGTCCCGCGAGATCCGCTAACGCTCCAATCCACTGGCGATCCGTCTCGAAGATCGACCGCTCAACGACGACGTAGAGCTCGATTGCGCCGCTCATCCTTTCGACCCACCAATGCGGCCCTCGAACGACGACGACGCTTCGGCTAGGAAGCGCTTAGGCATGCGCCCGGCCAGGTACGCGTCTCGACCGGCCTCGGCTGCGGCCTTCATCGCCCGTGCCATGCGCACCGGGTCTTGCGCCCTCGACACTGCGGAGTTAAGCAGCAGTCCGTCACAGCCCAGTTCGAAGGCCAGCGCGGCGTCCGAAGCTGTACCCACGCCGGCGTCGACAATCACCGGGACTCGGGCACGCGACTTTATCAGCTCCAGGTTGTGAGGGTTGCGAATACCGAGGCCGGTACCGATGGGAGCGGCGAGGGGCATGATCGCTACACAGCCGATGTCCTCAAGCTTCTGCGCCGTCACCGGGTCGTCATTCGTATAGGGCAGGACGAAGAAGCCTCGCTTGACGAGGTCGCGGGCCGCGGCCAGCATCTCCTCGGGGTCCGGCAACAACGTCTCGTCGTCCGCTATGACCTCCAGCTTCAGGAGGTCTGTCTCAAGCGCCTCGCGGCCCAGCTCAGCGGTGAGCACGGCTTCCTTGGCCGTGTAGCAGCCCGCCGTATTCGGCAGAATGTTCAGCCGGCGCTGCCTCAGCAGGCTGTAAAGGTTCTCGCCACCGTCATCTCCAGCGCTCACACGCCGCAACGCTACCGTCACAACCTCGGTCCCGGACGCCTCCAGGGAGTCGAGCATCGCCTGCATGCTCGGATAGCGGGAGCTGCCAAGCAACAGCCTCGAGTGCAGTGTGAGAGGGCCCAACGCCCACCTATCAGCCTGAGTCATGCCTAGCCTCCCTGCACTGCGCGCACGATTTCAATCTCGTCGCCGTCCTCGACGGCTTGTGACCAGTCGTCTCGCCGCACGACCTCGCCGTTGCGCGCCACCGCTATGCCACGCCGCTCGGACGTGCCCGTAATCTCCTCGACAAGCGCAGCAATCGTCTTCATCTCCGCGATCTCCGTCTCCGCGCCGTTGACCTTTGCGCGCATTTACGTCTGCCGTGTCGATGCTGGGTCTGCCTGTAGGCGATTCGGATCGAAGGGCCGAAGCAGGTCGGGAGACGCCCCGCCGATCGCATCCGCGAGCAGCTTTGCGGTGATGGGCGCTAACAGAACCCCGTGTCGATAGTGGCCCGTAGCGATATACAATCCCTCCACAGCCGTCGCACCGATAGCCGGCAAGTGGTCCCGCAGCGCGGGCCTCAGCCCTGCCGACGCTTCGGCGAATTCCAGCTCGGCGATCCCTGGAAGAACGCGCCAAGCCTTCCTCAGCAGGTCCATAACAGCCCAGGTCGTGACTGTAGTGTCGAAACCCTTCTCCTCGCTGGTCGCGCCGACAACCAACTCGCCATCCTCACGCGGTATCAGATAGACGTCTGGGGTCCGCAGAACATGGCGGGCTAGCTGTGCTCCTCGCAGGCGCATGATTTGGCCCTTGACCGGTCGCAGCGGCAAAGGCCCGGCAGCCTCGGGCCAGACATTGGCGCTCCAGGCGCCGCCGGCCAGCAGGACCGCTTCTGCTCGAATCTCGACTTCAGACGTCACGGCACCGACCGCGCGCCCGGCCTCGATAAGAGGACGAGCGGCCTCGCCCTCGAGAATCGGATGGCCAGCTCTCATTAGAGCGGCGGCGAGCGCCCTGATCAGGCGCCTCGGGTCCACCTGCTTGTCGCCGGGCACGTAGACGCCGCCAACAGCCCTCGGCGAAATGTACGGTTCCTTTTCGAGCACCTGCTCTCGCGTGACTGCCACCGACTGTAATCCCAGTCTCCCTTGGACACCGGCTAGCCTTTCTAGCTCCTCCTCGTGGTCGCTGTGCAAGGCGACGAGCAGCGTGCCTTCCTCACGAAAGCCGCAGCGAAACCCCGCACGGCTTTCGATCTCACGGATCCACTCTGGATAGATCTCGCAGCTCTCGACCGCGAGATCAATAAACGCGGCCTCTTCCCACTCCGCCTCACTGACCGGCGCCAGCATCCCGGCGGCGACCCCGCCAGCACCTGCGCCGACATGCTCACGCTCGAGCACCACGACGCTTCGACCGCGCAGCGTCAACTCGTACGCACAGGCGAGGCCGATGACACCTCCGCCGATAACGGCGACGTCTGCTTCAACCTTTCGGGTCACTTACCTGTTCCTCCGCGGTGGGCCAGCCACTCTGCAATCGCCCGAGCGAATTCGCGTGCTGCTCCTCCCGGGTCATCAGCGCACGTAATCGCTGACAGCACCGCGACACCGTATGCGCCCGCGTCTAGTACTTGGCTAACTCGATCCGCGGTGATACTCCCTATCGCAATCACGGGCACGGGACATTCGCTGACAATCGCACTCAGCTGCTCGATACCCAGCACGGGGGCAGGGTTGGCCTTGGAGCTCGTACCGTAGACGGGGCCCACGCCCATGTAGTCGATCGGCTGCTGCCAGACGCGCCGCGCCTCCTCTATGCCGTTAGCTGTCCCGCCGATGAGGATGTCTGGTCCCAGCAGGCGCCTTGCTACATCGACAGGGAGGTCATCCCTGCCCAAATGGAGCCCCGGCGCGCCGACGGCAGCCGTTACATCGGCGCGATCATCCACGATGCACCCAGCGCGGTTTTCGGCGCAGGCATGCACGACGGCTGCCGCGTCCTGAATCAGCTCGCGCGTCAACCGCGGACGCTTCTCCCGGAATTGCACCATGTCGGCGCCGCCCCGTGTCGCCAGTTCCGCGATCTCGCCGTGTGAGTAGCGGGTCTGCAGGACCTCGTCCGTGATGACGTGTAAACGCCCTAGTTTGGCATGCACCGATGAACCTCCGACGGCCGGGTTAGGAGGCCAAGTCGCGAATCAGACGTAAGGTAGCGACGTAGTTAAAGGGAATGAACGTGTCCGTATCATCGCCTTCCCTACGCCGGCATTACCCGGATCAGGTCCGCGGGTGTGCTCTCAGGCGCCGGCTCTACCGGAACCACCCCGAACGACGCTTCAAAGTTACTCCAACGGCTAGTCGGCTGCAATACGAGCCATGCCTGCATATGCCAACAAAGTGGCTGGACACGATGGTTTCATGCTATGGTCGACGATTTTTCGGGCCAATCTCCAACGTCATATGAACTAATAACCACACGATTTGGTCATCGTGTCGTCCGTTTTCAGACTGAGTAGGAATACGCACAGGTGACTGACGCGAACTGAATCGGCGGGAAATGTTTGGGTAATTCTACGGAAGGTATCTCTGGATTACCGGGCTACGCTCTTGGTACTCGAACTCCCTTTTTCTAATCGTCAGTTCGAGAGTTTCTCGTCGGAGGACTATGATAATGCCCGATCGTTTCGATCTCACAATGACGTTCCCCAGCACGACAACTATCGAGATGCCCTCGGGAAGCTCAATTGCGTTCCCCGGCAGCGGGCAGCCATCAATACCCTTGTACGGAGCCGGAATTACGATCTCCTTTCCGGTGGGAAGTGGCTTGACCTTTGAGGAAGGAAGCAACGTCAAGATAGAGATTCCCGGCCAGTCAGAGCCTATCGATCTATCATCATCCGGCAGTGGAAATCTAAAGGTCACCGTTCCTGGACATTCGCCAGTTACTTTAGAGCCAACGTCTCCAATGGGAGTGTCCATACCGGAGCTGGGTCCTCCTGCATTTGAACTCCCCAGAGGTTCTACCGTCTCGCTTACTCCCGATGGACCTACCATCGAGCTTCCCACACCCCTTGTCGTAGGTTTGCGGAGGGTGAGAATCGACCTTGCGGACGGCACGGGGGATTCCTAGAACGGTAAAGCCTCGATTCGAGGTTCCGACAGGCTGTTGTGGCTTGCATAGTGCACCTGCTCAAACCAAGGAGGACTACGAAATGATTACTTCAGACGGATGGCTGGACTGGGCCGAGCGCGTACCTGGACATTTGGGTAAGGTCAACGAGGGCGTCAATCCTGTCGGCGGCATCTTCCTTCACAGCGCGGACGGCTTTGAGGAATACCTGCGCACGAATCCGGGACAAGATCGTACGGTTGGCGGCGATAAGTCGTGGCACCTTAGTAACCTCTTCAGTGGTAGATTACTCCAACACTATCCGTTGACAGCCCGGTGCTGGCATGCAACTGCCGCGAACCAGAGCTATGTTGGGATGGAGCACGAGGGCAAGCTACCAGAGCACCCATCGCTAACGCCGGACCAAACAGCCACGTCTGTACGCGTGATCCGTGAAATCTCTCAGCATATGGCTGGGCGCCAACCCGGCCGGTCTCGACGACGGACGTGACCCACACGCTTTGGGAGCATAACGAAGTAACACGGTTAGGGGGCAGCGGCTCAGATTGCCCCTCTGGACGCATCCCATGGACGGAAATTTTAGGTGCGTTGGATTCCGTACCACCCGAAGAGCCTGCTAGCCCGGCCCCAGCACTGACGATGTATGCCGTCGCGGCAGGCGACACGCTGACTTCGCTTGCAAGGTTGTGGCGCTGCACGGTCCAGGACATAGTCGAACTCAATTCGATCGCTAATCCGGACCAAATACAGATCGGTCAGGTTCTAGTGATCCCGGTTCGCAATTAGAGGGTTCGTTACGAGGTTGAGTCGGAGCAATGAGGCCGATTATCTCTTCCAAAGTGATCCGTCCTGAAGGCCGTAATCATTTCGGGCCAAGCCTGTAGCCTCAGTCGGTACACGGGATCGGCTCATGAGCGTCAGCTTCTTGCTGCTGCACGCCGTTGTTCTAGCTCCGGGAGTTCCTGCTCCTTCGGACGCGGTGATCCTTCTAGTAATTGAAGATCGTTTGTTCGTTGCTTCAGCGACGATAACGAGGGCAGCGTGGGGCAAACGAAAAGGACTGCGACCAGGACGCCTACCACGATTCAGTCATAGTGTCGGGTCCGGAACGCGTCATCTGTTCATCATTCCACTTGCATGGGGAGCCTGTCGGTGGGCAAGAAGGGGGAACCACGCCTCAGGCCTTGCGATGCACTCGCCAGCGTACTTTGAGCCATCTCACGCTCAGGTAGATAATCACGCCAAAGATGAACCAGCCACCGGCAATGATCCCTACAACTGCTGCGCTGTCGAGCAGAGAACTCTCGTCTCTATCACTAACCAAGACAATGAGGTCGCGATTCACTCCCAGGACATAAGTTGCTTGCTCCTCGTATCTCTCTGCAGCGAGGAAGTCAAGATCCGACCCCACGAAAACGATGCACCGAGCTCTTTCGACGCGCTGGATCCATAAGCTTGAGTTAGCCTTTGTGACGTCCCAAGCGACGGCGGTGAAGTTGCGCCTCGAAGCAACGTCGCACGATTCGTTGAATGCAGCTGACAGGACGCTACCATCCGTCCGATTTTCTACGTTGTAGTCGACTACGGGATCACAGCCTACGACGAGGAAGGCCATCGAGAGTCCGATTGGGAGAAGAAGCCACCGTCTGAGACTCATGCCCTTTGGATAGTACTTTAGTGGAAAAACGACTAGATGTGGTTCTCAATTAAAACAGCTGGCGGGGTAGCGGTACCCGATCGGTCACCTCGACGACGGTGACCGCGTCTCATTCCACCCCTCTCCGGTCAAGCCGGAGGGCATGCTTCACCTTGAAACGCTGTTGGGACTAAGTGGCACCCTGCTGTTCCAGCCATTTCAAAATCGCTTGGGTTGTTTCTTCCGGCTTCTCTTGCTGGATCCAATGACCGCAATCCAGACTGACCACCTCCACATTGGGCACGAAATCTGCTAGGTTTTCAGACTTCGCGACCGCATCCCGGTCGCCATAGATCATGAGTGTGGGCTGTTGGATGATTGGGTTCACGTCCGCCAATAAGCGCCAGTTTCGGTCAAGATTTCTGTACCAATTGATACTGCCCGTGAACCCTGTTGATTCGAAGGCGGAGACGAAAACGGCCAGTTCGTTTTCGCTCATTACTGGCTCACCGAGTGGTGTTTCCTCTCTGGCGAGATTGATCATCGCCATACCTGGCTGAGGCTCTCTGGGGGGCTCGTTCTTCCGGTACATGTTGCGAAGGAACTGGAACGTGTTTTCATCGAGTACGGCGTCTGCGACGCCGGGATGCCGATTGAAGTGGACAAAGTAGAAGTCGTCGCCAAGCATGCCTTCCATCATCTCGAGCCAGGGTTTTTCTCCGCACTCTTGGTAAGGCAGGCTCAGATTTATCACTCTATTTACACGGTTTGGATGCAGTAAGGCCAGCCCCCAAACGACCATTGCACCCCAATCATGACCGACAAAGGTGGCATCATTGTATTCGTAGTGATCGAGCAGTGCGATGAGATCACCCGACAAGTGTTCAATGTCATAGTCTGTTACTTCGGTCGGTCGGGATGAGTTGCCATAGCCCCGCTGGTTTGGGACGATGACGTGGTAGCCGGCTGCGGCAAGGGCGGGCACCTGGTGGCGCCAAGCAAAGGCATGCTCTGGCCAGCCGTGACAGAGCACGATGGGGTTTCCTGCGTTTTCTTGGCCGGCTTCAAAGACTTCGAGTTCCACACCGTTGACTGAAATACGGGTGGGCTTGGGAAAATCGGTTGGATTAGACATTGCATTTCCTCTTTATCTTTTCGGGGTGATGAGAGATCTCGGGTGGGAACTCGATCGGGGAGGTCTAGGTGACGGATTGTGACATCGAAGTTTCTTTCGGTGGCCGCCGATCTTCGGGGCGGCCCGAGCGGGTCGAGACTGCTGGAGTATATCTCCGACTCGCTGCCGTGCAAAACACGGGGCAGAGGCGCCTTTTCGTATCTAGGCCGAGGTATGCCTCCGTTGAGGACGGGAGTAGTAAGTTGCTGTATTACGACAAGCTGCAACATCGACTTGAGAAGCTGAACTAGCAGCGGGTAGCTAACACTAGTAATACCTACGGCTAAAGCCAGAGGCGAACATATATCCTATACTCAAACCAATGGAATCAATCATAGATAACACTCCCTCTGGCGAACCTCAACGAGACCGCTTCGGAAGGTTCTTGCCCGGCAGCTCTCCCAACCCGGCTGGCCGGCCTATGTCAGCGTCGGATCCGGCCGAACCGAGTCGGCCACTAACACCTGCCGAGTGTGTGAAGCCGCCATCGAAAACAGGCAGCCCTTCGATGGTTCGGCCGCTTGTTTCAACCGATGCTTTCTCCGTGACAATGCGCGAGAGGTCGAAAGCCTCCAAGTCAGCCTGGAGACCAATCGTTTCGATCTCTCCCTTGAGCCATGCGCCTGAGACCGCGTCCTCTTCTGTCCCGGTTCTGTGCCAACCCTGAGAGTCAACTGCCATCGCGATGCGGGAGATTTGGTCCTTCAAATCGAGCCCTCCTGAATGCCGGCCATCATACCCCACCAAGTACGCAACATGACGCTATTTGGTCATAGTGCTACCCGTGGCCGAGCCTCCCGGTTCTCGCGGGCCTGCTTGGCGCCGTCAATCACTACCGCGCCCAGGCTGGGCCTGGTCGGCGTGGCCGTTGGAATCGGTGTCGCCGTGGCCGCTGGTATGGTTGTGGGCGTGGTTTTCGCGACGCTGACTTCCGCGTCATCGTCACGTGTGTCGGAATTCTCGGCTTTCGAGAAGGAAGCGACGAGCGAGCCTATCATAATTGCGGAGGCAGGGTGAGTAGCAAATGAGATTCGATGACGACGAGTTCGTGATACTCGAGACGGATGCGGAGTTGGTGAAACCGCTTCGGTCGCTCGGTCTAGGGCGCGCATACCTGACCTCGAAGCGCTTCATCTGGGAATCAACAATGCCACTTATATTCCGCCTTCCGTATTTCCTGCCACCGCGAGAAGTAGTGATAGACATGGACTCCATTCGTCATGTTCGCCGCGCGAAGACATTTCATGGAGCGGCCGTGGTGATCACTGTGGGCTGGACAGATTACGTGCTTCGACCCGGACATTGGAGTTGGCTTTTCCTGAGGAAAAACCCAGAGATAGCACAACGGTGGTATGAAGCGTTCAAATCTCGAGGAACGAAGACGAAGGAGTAGTTCTAGCAATCACGCATCTTCACGACACGTTCCATGCTGCCGTTTTTGACGGCTAGACGTAGCCGATACTATTGACTCATAGCGTCAGGCGAAATCCAGCGAGTGTGACGCGTCGTTGGACCATCGAACTCGCGTTGGGTTCAGATGCCGAGCCACGGCCCGCGCACAATTACGACCCGTCCTGGTTCCTTCGACCTGTGGATACTCACGGCGCACGCCGCCGGGTGCTCGGTGCACTCCTCATACTTCTGCCCGGCGTGACCCTGGCAATGCGGCCAGGCGTTAGTGAAGTGAATCTCCAATGTTCCTCGCAAGTCGGCCCCGCTGCGCTGATCCGCTTCTGCTTCAAGGGTCTCCAAACGGCTTGCTAGGCTTCTCATTCAGGGCCTGCCTTTCGAAGTCTCAATGAGGCTCAAAGCAGCGGCTCAAGCCTGGCCAATGCATCGTCCATTGCTGTTTGGACCTCGGCCAAAGCCCTGTCGTTCGGCTCCTCAAGCCCCTCAGCACCTCCCATGTCTCTTGCTAGCGTTTGCAACGAGGACGAGAGTTCGTTAGCTATCTGACGTTGCTCCGGTGCCGCCGGGTCCTCGCCGCCGAACTCTTCGCTTAGTTCCTGCCAGGCGAGCTCCACTGCCCTCAGCTCCGTCCATCTCAGCGCCACGATCTCGATTAGCTCAGCGCGTTGTTCTTCGGCCAGGCTACGGAGGAACTCGTTCACGCCGATCTGCTTTGTTTGGCGCCAGTCACGAACCCTGCGCGGTCGCCTCAATTTATGCTCGCTTTCGAGCTGGGCGGCTGCTTCCTCCAACAATCGGCAGCGTTCAGCGGCGCCTTCGAGGTCATGAGAGACGATCCGCAACGCTTCGCAGCGCGGTCCCAAGGTTGCTCCGCTCACGTGGAGGAGGGCGACGTACCGATTGAAGGCACGATTCTGGCCGGGCTCCATCCCTCGGGCAACCTCTGGGTCGGGCTCTTTGCCATTGCGTGCAGCACCCAAGAGCAGCTGAATGCGCTCGAGGGCTGAGAGGCTTTGGGTCGCCTTTTGTAGGCGCCTGGTCATCGTCATTCCGGGTCTCCTTGGCCTGTTCTTAGCTTTCGAACCGCTTCCTTTACGCTTCGCAGAAGATCGTCGTAGTCGAGCCTTTCGCCCTCAGCCGCCGCACGCAGCATCGGCTCGATGTCCAGCAGGCCATCTGGCTGGGGGACTGCGTATGGCAGGTACTTGCGGTTCAGCCGTTCGAGCTCGCGGTAGAGGGATTCGAGTGGCTCGCCCGTCTCCCTCGCCAGCTGTTGCAGGTCGCGGCGAATGTAGTCATGGACAAGTCCAGCCTCTGCCTTCTCGATCCTCGAAGCTAGCCTCACTAGCGCCTTCCTCCTACCTTGGCCGTCCTAGGGCCGAGGGCGCTTTCGACAGCCGCGAGGCGCTCCTCGATCTCGCCCTTCTCCAACAGGGTGACGGCGACCTAAGCCAAATAGCCGAGGGCCCGAACCCGGTTGATCGTGTTGTCGAGGCCTAGCGCGTCGTATGCGGCCACCTCAATCAGGCGGCGGATTTCCGGGATGCTTGTCAGGCCCTCGAAGTCATAGGCAGTGGCAAGGGTCACCTCACGCTTGCGGCGCTGGCCGCCGGCACGGCGGGCCTCTTGAACGACCTCTGCGTGATCGGGGTCGTGGAAGATGCAAAAGTCGCCATCTAGCATCGGCGCAGCCCGGCACGGTTCGCCTTTGTCCGTGTTTGCCTTGCAAGCTCTCCTGACCACTGTGGATCTACCTCCGACTACTTTCAGGTAATGGGGGCGGGGGCTGGTAGTTGCACAATCGCGCCATAGTGAATGGCGTAGAATCACGACCTAGAACATGGAAGTCGTCAACAAGGCAATAGTCGAGCGCTATTACGAGGTCCTTTGGAACCAATGGAATCTTGCCGTTGCCAAGGAAATCATTGCCCCGAACATTCGCTTCCGTGGCTCCTTGGGAATTGACGTCGATGGCCGTGAAGCGTTCGGGGCATATGTGAATCTGATTCGGGGGGCCTTCCCAGACTTCCACAATCAGATAAAAGAGCTCGTAGGAGACGAGAACCGGGTAGCGGCAAGACTGGTTTACACAGGCACTCATCGGGGAGAGATTTTCGGTATTCCACCTTCTGGTCGGCAGGTAGGCCAGCGATCACCATCTTGAGTGTGAGCGCGCCTCCCGCGGCATGGCTACGCTGTCGATCAGCAGGCTCATGAGCCAGAGCTGCAAAGAAATCTTTGATCGAACTCCGTCCTCTGTACGTAACGATGAGAGCCACTATTAAGGCTGCCCCTTAGAGGATTTGCGCCGCATCGCCTATTGAGCCGAGCCACTCAGTCCAATCAAGCGCCGCGAAGAGCATGTTCGACTTCTTCGGCGATCGTTTTCGCAGCTAATGCGGGATCCTCTACGCCAGTAATGGGGCGACCAACCACCAATAAGCTAGCTCCGCTCTCAATAGCTTCTACTGGCGTAGCAACCCGGCGCTGATCAGCGCGAGATGAATCTGAGGATCGAATTCCAGGTGTCACGATCAGGAAGTCATTTCCCATTTCTTCCCGGAGGACTGAAGCTTCAAGAGGCGAAGCGACAACTCCATCCGCACCGGCCGCCTTCGCCATCTTTGCCAGGCGAATTACCACTTCGCGTGGTTCTTGCCTAAAGCCAAGTATTTGGTCCAGGGCAGCTTGATCAATGCTCGTCAGAACAGTCACTGCGATAATTTTGGGGGCTCGCGTCCATAACGAAGGCCCCAGGTTTTCGAAGCCTCAACAGCCGACGCAATCATTGCGGTGCCCCCGAACGCATGGACGTTAACCATTGACGCCCCGAGACCTGCCATTTCGGTAATGGCCGCATCTACGGTATTCGGAATATCGTGAAGCTTGAGATCGAGAAAGACTTTCTGTCCAAGTTTAGCGAACGGCCGAAACGCATCAGGACCGTAGGCGGTATGAAGCTGAAGACCGATCTTTATCCAGCCTACGAATTCGGCTGTGGCCCTTGCCCAATAATAAGCTTGGCCGAGGTCTGCGGTATCGAGGGCTACACAGAGCCTATCGCGAGCCTCGGTGATGAGATCGTCTCTAGCCAAGGTCATAGTTGCTTGCCTTCAGTTTCAATCATACATCTGCTTGAGCAAGTTAACGGAATAGTACTATTCTATGAAAATTTGTCCACGGTATACAAAGTTTGGCCGCCGATTAGTCCTCGACGAGCTGACCCAGGTTTATTCTTGCCCCGCCGCCAGCAGCACCCGTAGGGCGTTTGCAGCGCGTTGCTCATGGAAATACCCGCGCGCTCCCACGACTCCGATTACGAGCCTTACCGGAGTACCGTTGCGTTGATAGTCGAGCGTGTAAGAGAGAATTGAAAGTGCAGGTATCACGAGCAGACCAGGGTCCGCCACCGTTCGCTCCGGTTGCTGTCAAAACCGCTGTCAAAGTATCGTGGGCGCAGTGTTTTAGGTGAGCGATTTACCAGATCTCGTATCTAAAACGCTTGGTGCCGGGAGAGGGACTCGAACCCTCAAGACCTTGCGGTCGGCGGATTTTAAGTCCGCTGCGTCTGCCGATTTCGCCATCCCGGCCAGATTCAATTCGGTGCTATTTTGGTGGACTCCGATTTGAAATGGATTAATCTGCAGCCGGTTAAGTGCCCTTCTGCTTTAGTACGTCGTTCATGCTGCCGGAGCGAAATCCGGCGAGGTCAAGAGTCACGTACAGGAAACCTAGTTCCTTGAAGCGGGCCACGACGGACTCGCGCCGGCCGGCACGCATCAGCACTGCCATGCCGCCTTCATCTAACTCGATTCGCGCCACATCGCCGTGGTGCCGTACACGCAGTTGCCGTAGCCCCAGCGATCTCAGAAACGCTTCCGCTGATTCGATTTGGTCCAAAGACTCAATCGTCACAGGCGAGCCATATGGTATGCGTGAGGAGAGGCAGGCCATGGCCGGTTTGTCCCAAGTAGGCAGATCCCGCTCGTGGGAGAGAGTCCTGATCTCCTCTTTGGTCAGCTCAGCTTCGATGAGCGGACTGCGTACGCCGTGATCTGAGGCTGCCCGCCGTCCGGGGCGGTAATCGCCAACATCATCCAGGTTGCAGCCATCGGCCACATACTCGAATCCGTCAATCTTGGTCATCTCCTCTAGCAGCGTGTAAAGCTCATCCTTGCAGAAAAAGCAGCGTTCCGGGGAGTTCTCCACGTAGCCCGGCTGGTCCATTTCGTGGGTCTCAATCAGGCGATGGGCGATGCCAATCTGGGCCGCCAGGGCCTTGGCTTCTTCAAGCTCCGATTTTGGAATTGAAGGTGATACTCCTGTTACCGCGAGAGCCCGTTCGCCAAGAGCGTCAAAGGCCGAGGCGGCAACGAAGGTACTGTCAACGCCACCGGAAAAGGCAATTACAGCCGATCCCATCTCGCGGAGGATTTTCTGAAGCTTGGTCTGCTTCTCTTGTAGCGATGCTGTCATTTCCACAGGTGATGTCATGCGGTCCAATATAGCATTCCTGTTGATGCCTGAAATGGTATGGCACCTCCACCACAACCGTGTTTTGTTTTTCGATTGATTGGCGAATTCTTTAGGCGAAACGCGAGTTGATTGTGCAGGAAGCGCATAGTCCTTGTCATGGCGTGACTCTAAGCGGCGGCGGCATCTCTACCTTGACCCCTCTCACGGCGCGCATTTAAGATTGATCCGTTATGTTTGACGCGCTCAGCGAGAAACTTCAGCGTGTTTTCGGGCGTCTTTCAAGCCATGGCACCGTAAGCGAGCAGGACCTAGACGAGGCCTTGCGCGAGGTTCGGGTCGCGCTCCTGGAAGCGGACGTAAACTTTCGCGTTGTCCGGGAATTCGTGAATTCGGTACGCGAGCGTGCCAGCGGTAGTGGTGTGCTGCAGTCGCTGACCGGCCCGCAACAGGTGATTTCGATCGTCAATGAAGAGATGACCAGCATGCTGGGTGGGAGCCAGGCTACGCTGGCAACGGCACCCCAGCCGCCAACGGTGATCCTTCTGATTGGCCTTAAAGGCGCGGGAAAGACCACTTTCGCATCAAAGCTTGCTTTGCATCTGCGCAAAGCGGGTGGCAAACCGCTGCTAGTTTCGGCTGACCCTTACCGCGTGGCGGCCGGCGAACAGTTGCAGGTCCTGGGGCGTCAGCACGAAGTGCCGGTTTTTGACGGAGACCCGACGAATTTGAAAGGCCTGGCAAAGGGTGCGTTAGAAGAGGCCCGACGAACCGGTGCCAGCGCCCTAATAGTTGACTCCGCCGGGTATGTTCAAGTCGATGAAGACGTCACTGAGGAGCTCAGAGAACTAGAGAGTAGCTTTTCTCCCCAGGAGACGCTGCTGGTAGTCGACGCGATGACCGGTCAAGAGGCTGTCCATGTTGCCGAGGAATTCGGCGGGGCAACCGATATTAGCGGGTTCGTGTTGACGAAGATGGACGGCGATGCTCGCGGTGGCGCGGCGCTTTCAATCCGGTCGATCACTGGTCTGCCAATCAAATTTGTCGGGACAGGGGAACAGGCAACGGAGCTGGAGCCTTTCCACCCGGAACGTTTTGCCTCGCGGATTCTTGGAATGGGCGACGTACTTACTCTGATTGAAAAAGCTCAACAATCAATCGATCAGGATGAGGTTGAGTCGCTAGGCAAGAAGATGAAATCCAATCAAATGGATCTCAACGACTTCGTCACTCAGCTTCAACGGGTCAAGTCTATGGGGCCGCTGGGAGACCTTATGGGGATGATTCCCGGCATGGGTGGGATCAAGCAGAAGTTGCTGGCAACAGAGATAGACGATACCTTCTTCAAGCGAGCGGAGGCTATCGTCTTTTCGATGACCGCGCAGGAGCGTCACCGGCCAGAGATGATCAACGGCAGTCGGCGTCGCCGGATCGCCGACGGCAGCGGTACCACTCCGCAAGACGTCAACCAGCTTCTCAAACAGTGGAAAGAAGCTAAGAAAGTAATGCAGATGATGGCCTCTGGCAAGACTGCCCGACTTATGAGCATACGCTAGCTGGGTTAGAGGGAGAGAAAGAAGTTGCTCAAGATTAGACTGGCGCGCGTCGGTAAAAAGAGGCAGCCGGCGTACCGGGTGGTAATTGCAGATGCTCGCAAACCACGCGATGGCGCCTTCGTGGAAATTGTCGGCCACTACAACCCGAGGACCGAGCCCACGACCTTCGAGGTCGACGAGGACAAGGTAAAAGACTGGCTAAGTAAGGGCGCGCAGCCAACTGAGCGGGTTGGGAAGCTCCTGGCCGCAAAGGGCATTTCGCGCTAACGAGCCGAGACTCCGTTTATAGTGAGGCTGACCAATGAAAGAGCTAATCGATTACATCGCCCGAGAGCTGGTTGACAGTCCGGACGATGTGGTCATTGAAGAGGAATGGGATGGGCATCGCAATGTCATCCACTTGGATGTGGCTGAAGATGACATGGGCAAGGTAATTGGCCGTGGCGGCCGAGTGGCGGAGGCGATGCGCTCGCTCCTTAAGGTGGCCGCCGCCCGCCAAGATACCCGCGCCACTCTCGATATCGGGGACTGAGCGGCCGGGAGTTTGAAGGTGCCGGCCGCGTGGCCGCGCCCTACTCGAAACCTTGAATTTCCTGCTTTGAATGTACCGGCGAAAGTACAGATAAGGTGAATCCGGCGACCGCGGTAAGCATCGGCCGGATATTAGCCCCGGTCGGTGTCCGCGGTGAGGTCAAAGTTCGCCCGCTCACTGATTTCCCTGAACGATTTGACCCTGGCGCGACGGTCTGGCTTGACGGCGTGGCCATTGTAGTCCGGCGCAGTCGCTGGCAAGGGCGGCTCGTCTATCTCAACCTTGAGGGTGTGGACGATCGAACCGCTGCGGAAGCACTGCGAGGTAAAGAGCTGCAGATGCCAGAACCTGCCGCGTTGGACCAGGAGGGCGTTTTTTATCAGCACGACATCGTCGGGTTGAGCGTGGCGGACCTGACCGGTAAGACGCTGGGTGAAGTTTTCGAGATACTGTCCACGGGTGCCAACGATGTCTACGTTATCCGGGGCGAGCTAGGCGAGTTGCTGCTGCCGGCGGTTGAGGAGGTTGTAAAGGAGATCGACCCGGCCGGCGGGCGAATGATCGTTGACCTGCTACCGGGCCTTGAGTTTCGTTCCACGACGCCGAAGCCACCAACTCGCAAGGCCAAGAAAGCTCGGCCCACCACTACGACCTAAGGGTTTCGCTGCGAAGGTGCGACAGCCAACGCTGCCTTGGCAAAAAGATGGTTCTGATATAATCGAGCACGCTGCCCGGGGGATATAGCTCAGTTGGGAGAGCGCTGCGTTCGCAATGCAGAGGTCGGGGGTTCGAGTCCCCCTATCTCCACCAAAAAACCATCCGCGCCGAATCGGCGATTTCGCAGGAGTGTAGCTCAGTTGGAAGAGCAGCGGTCTCCAAAACCGCCGGTCGGGGGTTCGAGTCCCTCCACTCCTGCCAAATTAGTAAACAGAGAGCCCGAGCAACTGCTCGGGCTCTCTCCTCATCTCTGAAACGCGATTGAAGACCTAGACACGCTCCCGCTTCGCTGAACCGGTTAGACGGCGTCCCCGGGGACCGTGTGGTTGTTCCTTAGATCCTGCCAACCGTCGGCGGCCATCCACTCCGCCCAGGAGCGGTAATACCAGAACTGAGCGTGCTCGTTGACGTTCGGCGATTCGACTCGCGGCGGGCCGAGCTCGTCGTCGATGATCTCGCCGTGGCCGACACTCATGCTGTAGTTAAGCGGGAACCGCTTGCTGACCAAACCGCTGGCGCCACGAGTGCTTTCGCCCCAGTTCTCACCGTCGTCCTGTTCCAGCATGCCGGCGGGACCAAAGTTGTGGATGCGGCGCTCAAGCCGGGTCTTGTAGAGGTCCGGCGGGTCGTTCTTATCCAGCACGGTGAACCACCAAATCTCGGTCTTTTGCGGGCCTTTGGGCATGCGCATGCTCAACTGGTTGTTGGTGAGCCACATGTTGGGGAAGATGTGTGAGTGGCCGCCCTGCAGGATGCCGACTGGGCCCAAGGCGTCCTTGGCAGACTGCTTCTCGCGCCATTCGTCGTCATTGATGCCAGTCTGTCGGCTGCGCAGCTCCCGCTGGTCGTCGTTGCTCAGAGCGCCGCTGACGACGTGGCCGTACTCACCGAGAAGAATCTGCTGCGGACGGCTGAGCGTGGCGGAGAGCTTCTGAGGGAACTTGGAAAAGCCGGCCATCGTCTGCGAGGCATGGGTGATCTGAGGGTGGTAGAAGTCCCAGACATTGTCGACTGCGAACTTCCAGTTACAGGGAATCGTGTACTTTTGAATGCCGGGAGCAACCACCATGTCGCCACGTTCGGCCAGCAGCATGAGGCCGATACGGCCGGCGTCACCCAGGTACTCATCTAGTTCGGGCGCTGTCGGGTCCATGTTGGCGAAGATAAAGCCCTTGTAGCTGTCTACTTTGGCGGCCTTGATCAGGCCCCAGTTCTCACGGTCGAGCTCCTCGTGGTAGACCTCTTTGAAGCCAGGCACGCCAACCAGAGCACCCTTGAGGTCGTAGGTCCAGCCGTGGTAGGTGCACATAAAGCTGGTGGCGTGACCTTCGTCGGCCCGGCAGATGGCGTTACCGCGGTGGCGGCAGGTATTGACCAGGACTTGAGGCATGCCATCGTTGTCACGAACACAGATGACGCGGTCCTCGCCAATGACGGTCTGGAAGAAGTCGCCGGGGTTGGGGATTTGTGAGTCATGGGCGATGAAGTTCCAGGCGCGGGCGAAGATGCGCTCAAGCTCGAGCTCGTAGATGTCCTGCTCGGAGAAAATCCGGCGGTCAATCATGCCTTTTTCTGGGTCAACCAGGCTCAGCATTTCTTCGCGGTTACCAAGCAAGGTCATGGAGCGTGCCTTTCATTTCGGAGACAGGTCAAACCACGGTGTTTGGGCAATTTAACCACTGAAAGGCGACCTTGTCCTCCGGCCAGCACCAATCCAGCCCGCACCGAAGATAATTAACGTCCACGCGGTGGGCGAAAGTCAGCTCTTGGCATCACCAGGCTTTGGCAGGCTTCCAGCCGGGTACTGAGCGGCCAGAATTCCCGGGGCAATAGCGGGCCGCGTGGCCGGCAGTGCTCCTGGATCTTCGGGCGAGGGCTCAATGTCGAGGTCGCCACGGTCACCCAGAGCACGATCCACGAGGTCAAAGAGCGGCTGCTTGTTGTAGGCCAGATAGTAGCCCGCGGTCAGGCGTAGCGGGTCACCGGAGTAGAAGGAAACGTACTGCAGCAGACGTTGGGCAAAGGATGACCCCGTGAGGTCCCAGGCAAGTTTAAAAAGACGGACACGCTCATCGGCAGTGACCCCTTCTCGGCCTCGGAGATACTTGTCAATGAGCGGCCTCTCCTCGGGATTGCCCATATCCGCCTCGGTTGGCGCCTGGAAAAAACCACCAGCAGCCAACACCTGGATGATTTCCACAAATCGTCGATAGATGCGCATCGTTTTCATATGAAAGGCTCGGGGCGCGAGCGACGTGTAGGTCCACATACCTTCAGGTGTCGGATGGGCCATGGCCTCAGCGCCGTAATACACTCCCCGGGCGATCTCGAGGTCTGTAACCATCTCTCCTAACTTCTCCTGAACGTGGAGAAAGCCGGTGATGTTTATGTTGTCGGCTACTCTCATGGCCACGGCGCAAAGCAGCTCCAGCTGACTGAGCATGCGGGAGGATGTTTGGGCATTGGTCATTGCCGCCATTGCCCCACCGGCGCTGTTGATCAGGTCAGCGCTGCCTGGCCCGCCATCGACGATGATTCGGTCCCAAGGAAGTAAAACATCATCGAAAATCGCTACGCAGTCCATCTCCTCGAATCGGCTGCTGAGCGGGTGATCGAATCGATTTAGTGGCGGCTTTGCAACCGACTCACGACAGATGTATTTCAGACCTGGCGTGTCATTGGGGATCGCAAAAGAGATGGCGTAAGCATCGTCGCCAGGGGCGATTCCGCCAAAGGGGACGCAAAGGATCTCTTCGGTGATCGGCGCCATCGTGCTAAGCATCTTGGCGCCGCTAACGATCACGCCATCTTTGGTCTCCCGCACCCGGCCTAGATGAAGAAAGGGATCCTCTTGCTCGGCCGAAGTCTTGGAGCGGTCGGTCTGCGGCGTTATCAGAACGTGGGTGAGGAAGAGGTCATTTTCGCGGACGTACTCGTAGTAATTGGAGGCGTTCTCGGCGAATTGTTGACCGCGCTGGGCAAACCTTTCCCGGCCCAAGTACCAGCCGGTGACGAGACCGTTCATGAAGTCCATAGAGCGGCCCATGCTGCCAAAGTTGTGGTCCGCGCGTAGTTTGAAGGCCTGGCGCTTTTTGACCAGGTCCTCTTTTGTATAAGGAACCTGAAACGAACGGCCTACAGGATCTCCGGTTGTCGGCGACTCATAGAGCATGAAATCCTTATATCTCGGGTCGTGCTGCAAGTCATACATCTGGGCAATAGACTCAATCGGCCCTTTGAAAACCGGCTCCTCGGTCACGTCCTCCACCAACCGGCCGTCGTAGTAGATGCAAGGCTTCATGCTCTTTAGAGACGCGATGTAGTCGGCGCCAGTTCTTGCAGGCATTTGGTTCCCCCATAAAGATCCGGCCGCTTATCCTAGCCGGGACCCCTTCAACGACCCACTCGAGGGCTTAGAAGACTGTTAGGTTCGGGTGGTCCTCTGGTCCAAGTTAAGACACAGATTCACCGAGTTTACATCGTAATTCTAGTGGTACCACCGGGCAAGGTTGCCCACGACTTCGCAGAGCAAGCATAACGAGCTTGTGACCCGGGCGCTAAGAAGCGACAATCTAGACGTCCGTCTCTTGCGATTTTACGAATTCGTGAACTTCGCCAAGATCCGCCCAGATCTATTCGGGTATGTCATTGTTGGCTAGATGGCACCCTCCGAGATGGGTCTCTAGAAAGGGCCGTGAGTGGCGTCCGCAGAACCGTCACCTGAGAGCCGATTAGCTGGCTTGAAAAAAAGTGCGCAATTTGCCAGCGCGCTTCGGTATCCCCAATTCCGTAGGTTTTTCTTTGGCAGCGTGGCTTCTCTGGGTGGCCAGCAGGTCATGACCGTAGCTCAAGGCTGGCTGGTCTACGACCTGACTGGTTCACCCCTCTATTTGGGCTACGTTGGCCTGGCCACGGCGATTCCAGGGCTTTTTTTGAGTCTCTTGGGTGGCGTCCTCGCCGACAGAGTTGATCTGCGTCGCCTGCTGATAGTCACACAGCTGTTCGTAGCAGTCATGGCGGCAACCCTGGCAACGGTTACAGCGCTTGGGGTAGTTCAACCCTGGCATGTCCTGATTATCGCCTTCCTTACAGGCTCATCTCAGGCATTTAACAATCCAGCGCGCCAAGCGATCTTTCCTCAGTTGATCGACCGCAAGGAGCTGATGAACGCGGTCTCACTTAACGCGATGAGTTGGCACGGGACCCGCATTGTTGCGCCGGCTGGCGGTGGAGTTCTGGTTGCCGTGGCCGGTTCCGCAACGACATTTTATGCCTGCGCGATTGGTTATCTGATTTTTTCGGTAATCGTGCTTGGTTTCCAGCTTCGCCCTCCAGAGAAGCAGGCGCGGGCAAGCCTGATGAGCGACATGACGGATGGACTGCGCTATGTCAGCGCCAACTCTCTGTTTGCAGTCCTCATAGGCCTGACATTTTGCAACAGCTTCTTTGGGCTTTCGCTACTACAAATCATGCCCGTTTTTGCGCGTGACATTCTTGACGTTGGACCATCTGGCTTGGGCTTGATGTTTAGCGCTGTCGGCTTTGGTTCTGTCCTGGGGCTCGTGGTCGCCAGCACCTTGAGGCACATAGAACGTAAGGGGCTGGTAATTATCGCCGGAGCTGTCACCTATGGAATATTCCTGATTTTGTTTTCGTTCTCCACTACCTTTGCCATCTCATTGGCGCTGCTGTTTACGATGAGCATTTTTAACCAGATCTATATGATCTCGGTGCAGACGATTTTGCAGCTTCGGGTGCCGGACGGACTGCGTGGCCGGGTCATGGGCATCTACACGATGACCTTTAACTTGGGCCCGCTGGGGGCGATTCAGGCCGGGGCGTTGGCCTCCGCAGTCAGCCCCGCCTTTGCGGTCATGATCGGCGGTTCGGCAATCATCTTCTTCGCCCTCAGCGTCGCCGCGGCTAAGGTCGAGATTCGGCAGTTGCGGACAGCAGCAACAGTCTGATGCCACAACACGAGTGCGAAGGCCAAGCAGCAGGAGCTGTCGCCGAGCGCGGCTAACGCTCACCACGCGGGCGGGGCGTGATCCGATTTGCAAAATTCAGTTGATCGTCTTAGATTGCAGCAGACCATTCGGACAGATTTTGGATGGAGTTCTTCGGAGGGAAAAATGGTACAGACACTGGAACTTTCAAGGCCACCTCAGGCCAGGCCACTCGATGAGTGGGGATCAGTAGCCGTTGAGCTACTCGGGACGCAAACACGGATTGTGCAGGGTAAGGACTTTTACCACCGGGTCATTGAAGTCGGAAGCGGCGACCCCCTGATCCTGATTCACGGCATCGGCGGTCACGCTGAAACGTATGCTCGTAACCTTCACAATCTTGCCAAGCACTTTCACGTTTACGCGATCGATGCGCTCTATCACGGCTTCTCCAGCAAGGAGAACTACAGCGACGACAACAGGTCTGAGCGACAGGCAGACGCGCTTGCTGACCTGATCAAGGCGCTGGGCTACAGCTGGGCTCACGTCGAAGGTGAGTCGATGGGCGGCGCAATCACCTGGGAATTTGGCTTGCACTATCCGGAGATGGCCGGCAAGTTGATCATGAACACGGGCGGCCCGCGTGTAAACACCAAGCGGACCGACTTTCCTGAGAACCCCGGCGGCGGAAACACACTCGCCGAACTCTCGCTTAAGTCGATTCTCGAGCCGACGTTTGCCACGGTACGGGCCCGGATGGAATGGTTGGTTGCGGAACCAAGCCGCATGACTGACGAGATGGTCAATATCCGGCTGCGACTCTACTCCTTCCCGGAGGTTTACGAGTCGATCAAGCGTGTCTACCGCGTGGGCGGCACCTGGACGCCAACGACTCCGCCTCTGGAAGAGGCAGAGCTGCAGGCCTTCAAACCGGAATCCTTGGTCTTTTGGTCGGAAAAGAACCCGGGACAGGGTCCGGAATACGGCCAGTACATCTCGGAACTAATTCCGAGGGCGAAATTCTACAACATGCTAGACGCTGCCCACTGGCCGCAGTGGGAGAAGCCGGAGGAGCACGACCAGGTGCTGATCGACTTCATCAAGGGCTAGCAATTTAAACCGAGGGCTAAACTTGAGAAGAGGAAAGGGCCTGGCAGAAGCCAGGCCCTTCCTCTTGGCTTGCCCAGACAGCAGTAATGATTCTCACCGGGTCTGTGTTGCCAAACTCCGCCGGCATCACGGTCGCCTCGATGGCGGCGGGTGTACCAACTGCTGTCATCGCAATCATCCTGGCAACCGAGTTCAGCGCCCATCCGGCGTTTGTCACTCGGTCCGTCGTAACCTCAACGATCCTGAGTATGTTGACTCTGACCCTGCTAATAGCCGCGGTTCGCTAGCAGAACCGAGTCTTGAATTATGGCCAGCCTAAACCGCAGCAATCCTCAGCGATTGCCTACTCAGCCAGGCTGAGGATCAAGCGTCGTAGTACAGAAACGCCGGTCTTGATCGGTGCGACTTGAATCTCCTCAGCAGGCCTGTGGGAGTTGCGACCCAGGGTTATGCCGGTGGAAACCGCGGGAATACCGGCGGCAATAAAGGCGTTGGCATCGGTTGATTTGTTGGTAAGCGGTGCCGGCGCCAGGCCTTCCTGCAACCGCGCCTCCTGGGCAGCCATCACGAGAGGGTTCTCTGGCGAGGTCGTGCCCGCCGCTCGGCGCCCGACCTCCTCGAGGCTCACGGTCAATTTCGCGTTAGCCGCAGCGACCATGACGCGATCCTCAAAGCTTTTGATAGCCTCCGAGGAGGTAGATCGCGCTTCGAAGGTCATCTCAGCATCAGTGGCGATGGCGGTCACGAAGGTGCCGCCACTCAAGGTTCCTATGTTCATCAAATGTCGCCGCCGATCTCATCCTGCAGGGCCAAGACCTGCTCACCAAAGCCGATCAGCGCGTGCAGGGCGCTGGGCCGGCCCCTGTCGCCCCAGCTACCTCACCTCGGCGTTCGAAATGCAATTCCTGCTCGGCGGCGAACACGGTATCCAAATGGGCAACAGCCCAAATAGCGCCTTGTGGCGAGTCGCCCAATTCGGCGATCACGTTACCAACCGGATCCCGGCGCACGCGCCAGCCGTCAATTTGTTTCATCCGGTGCTCAACCTCGTCACCTCGGAGGCCTTCGTTGAAGGGCGGCGCCGCGATGCTGGCGATTTCAATGGTCTCAGCCAGGATCTGTTCACTATCAAGTTCGGAAAGATCCATCTTTTTACCTCTTATGATCCCTAGACGCCGGATCACGAGGTTACCAGACAGAAGGACTAGTCAGACGATCTTGAGCGGGGATCATCCAGCGAGAGCTGGGGAGCGGCTGGTGTACGCTTCATGGGCCATAAAAATGAGGATAGTGGTTGGGGGCAGCTAATCGGGAGGTTTTGGTGACCGAACTTGCCTTCTGGTCTGCTGTTGAGCTTGCCGCCGCCCTCAGAAGCCGAGAAATCGGCGCACGTGAGCTTCTTGATCACTATTTGGCACGAGTAGACTTCTACAACCCTCGCCTCAACGCGATCGTGCAGCTTGACGTTGCACGGGCACGCGCTCGTGCCGATGCAGCAGACGCGGCTATCGTCCGCGGTGAGGTTTGGGGCCCGTTGCACGGCCTGCCAATGACGATAAAGGAGCTATTCGAGACCGAAGGTTTTCGCTGGACAGCCGGAGACCTGAATTTCGCCGGACGCACTGCCACGGTCAACGCGGCGCCCGTGGCTCGTCTAGTAGAGGCCGGAGCCAACATCTTCGGTGTGACAAACACCCCACTCAACGGTATGGACATCCAGACTTACAACGAGGTTTATGGGACGACTAACAACCCCTGGAACCTTGAGCGGTCCCCGGGAGGGTCTTCAGGAGGTGCCGCGGCCGCGCTGTCGGCGGGTCTTTGCGCGCTAGAGCTGGGCAGTGACATTGGCGGCTCAATTCGCAACCCAGCGCACTATTGCGGCATTTACGGTCACAAGCCTACTTACGGCATCGTGCCACGGCGGCGGCTGGCGCCGACCGGGCCGATGGCGATTGCCGATCTCAGCGTGGCGGGACCAATGGGCCGCAGTGCAGCCGACTTGGATCTGGAGCTCTCGATTCTCGCAGGGCCCGAGGCCGATCAAGAAATTGCCTGGCGCCTGAATCTGCCGCCGCCGAGACACACGTCTCTCGCCGACTATCGCGTGGCGGCATGGTTGGACGATTCGGCATTTCCGGTTGATACGCAAGTGCTCTCCAAACTGCAGCAGGCGGTCGAAGAACTTCGCCGATCTGGTGTGAGCGTCGATGAGGAAGCCCGGCCTGACATAGGCGATTTCGGCGAAGCTAATCGCCTATATGACTCGCTACTGGCGGCGACTTCGGCCAAAGACCTGGCCAGCGACCGGTTCGAGGAAATGATCTTAGAAGAAGACCAAGGCGCTGCTGAAACAGACGCCGAATGGCCTAGCGATCTCCACAATGCCGGGTTACGCCACCGAACTTGGCTAACGCTGAACGAACAGCGCCAGCAGCTGCGCGAAAGGTGGGCGGAGTTTTTTCAACGCTTTGACGTTCTTTTGATGCCAGTCACCCCCGTGACCGCCATCGAGCACGACCAGAGCCCGCGGCTGGAACGAACGATCAAAATAAACGGGGAGACGCGCTCATACTTCGATCAACTCGCCTGGATTGGGCCGGCAACGATGGCTTATCTCCCCGCAACGGTGGCGCCGATCGGGCGGGCCTCAAACGGCCTACCGGTCGGGATTCAAATCGTCGGACCCTATCTCGAGGACCGCACGTCGATCGACTTTGCGGCGCGGTTGGAGGGTGTGTTAGGCGGTTTCGAGGAGCCACCGGGCTACGAATAGGCCCAGTACCGCTTAAGGGTGTGGCCGGCGGTTATGGGGAGCCACCGGGCTACGACTGGGGCCCAGTGCCGATTGATCGGCGCGTACAAAAGCAGTTAGGTATCGCCTCCTTGGTCGCCCAGATTCTTGATACCGACATTTCGCTGCCAGCATCCTTCAGAGACCTCAATTAACATAAGTGGTAATATCGAGGCAATTCTTTATCCCTGGGGGACTCTCCGGCTGCGAGTTGATCCAGCCGGCACGAACATGAACACGGCGGTCAAAAACTGACCCGGCTTGTGCCAAGCGGCATCTTTATCCTGACTGGTTTTCTGGTGATCGGTCTATACGTTGGCGCCGAGGCTGGCTTTGTTAGCCTCAATCCGTCCTCCGAGGCTACTACCGGCGAGAGAGGTCCAGTTCAGGTCGCCGCCTCTTCGACTCTAGCGAGCGAGCTTCTAGACAATCAGCAGCCGGCGAGACCAGCGGGAACGATCACGGCCCGCCGGTTGCGTCACCAACGCCGCCACCAGTCTTAGCCTTGCTGACTGCTTTGACGCCGACACCGGTTCCGTCCACGGCCACTTCGCCGCCAACCGCGACGCCGATTCCGGCTACCGCTACACCGGTTCCGCCGACCGCGACGCCGGTTCCAGCCACCGCTACACCCGTTCCCACTGGAACACCGGTTCCGCTGACGGCGACCCCCGTTCCTACGGCAACACCGGTTCCGCTGACGGCTACGCCCGTTCCTACGGCGAGCCCGATTCCGCCGACGGCCACGCTGGTGCCGCCGACGGCTACCGCGACGCCGGTTTTGCCCACTGCTACGCCACCGCAGGCGACTCAGACGCCACTGCCTGGCGTCCTTGTTGGAATTGCGACGTACTATTGGGATGGACTAACGGGCAATCGGCTCGGCTGCAACGGCTACGACGAGGACGGAGAACCTGTAATCTGAGTCTACGATCCTCTAGACGTAACAATTATCGCGGTCGGACCTGATCATTACGAGGACTGGCCTTGCGGCACCATTCTCGAGGTCTGTGGATCCGGAGGCTGCATTGTGGGTGAGCGCAAAGATTCGTGTCCGGGATGCGCGATCAATCATTTGGATCTTTCCCGGCTTGGTCATCTCCTCGTCTGCGGCGAGGAGTCAGGCGTATGCGAAGTGACAATTCGCAGGCTGAATTAGTGGAAAGCAGCGACCAGGCCGCGCCAAGCGTACTAGCGGCCAACGAGGACTTCTACAAAGCCTTCAACCAGATGGACCTCACCTTAATGGATGACCTCTGGGCGACCAGCGACGATATCAGCTGTATACACCCAGGCTGGAATGTCCTGCAGGGTCGCGAAGCCGTCTTGGAGAGCTGGCACGGCATTCTGTCCAACGCCAACCAGCCGCGAATCGTTGTCGGCGGCGCCACGGTGGTCTTCTCTGGTAATGCTGCAGTAGTCCTGTGCCGGGAGTTGGTCGCCGGGTCACCACTTGCTGCTACCAACGTTTTCGTAAAGCACGGGGAGGACTGGAAGCTGCTGCATCATCAGTCGGGGCCCGTGTCTGTCTGATAATCTGAAGGGCCGTCGTTGCCCTCGGCAAGCTGGTGCCGGGACACACGCATTGCCGGTATTTCAAAGAATCCAAGCGCGCTTCGCCGTAACGCTACTCTTGGCTGGGAGGCTCTCCTGTCCGGGCCGGGGAGTTTGTCACGAAGACCTTGGTTCTGGGGTAGGCGAGATTATTTGAAATACCGTCAGTCGCCGTGGGCCCTGCCGGGTGCGCCGGCAGCCACTTCGCCGTAGCGGTTTCTACTCTTGGTTTGTCGGTGGTGCTTGCCGGTCTGGAGTGTTCGTCACGAAGACCTTGGTTCTGGGGTAGGCGAGATTATTTGAAATACCGTCAGTGGCCGTGGGCCCTGCCGGGTGCGCCGGCAGCCACTTCGCCGTAGCGGTTTCTACTCTTGGTTTGTCGGTGGTGCTTGCCGGTCTGGAGTGTTCGCCACGAAGACCTTGGTTCTAGGGTAGGCGAGCTCAATACCGGCGGCGTCGAAGGCCTTCTTTAAACGCAGACGGATCTGACCCATGATCGCCCACTGCCAGTCGGGAGCTGTCTCACCGACAATTCGGATATCGATGCCGTTGGGAGTGAAGGCGTTGACACGATGCGGCCTTGGCGCGGCCCGGACTAGGTGAGCCCATTCTGGGTCTTCGGCGATTTCCTGGCCGACAGTCCGGACTATTTCAAAGGCTTGGTCGAGGTCGGTGTCAAAGTCCACGCCAACGTTCAGCAGGACGTTGGCGAACTCCTTTGTGTAGTTGCTTGATGTACTGATGCCACCGTGGGGGACAAAGTGAACCGTTCCATTGGTATCGCGCAGCACAGTACGCCTGAGGTTGACTTCTTCGACGGCACCTTCGATACCACCAATTTCGACCCAGTCACCGATACTGTACTGATTCTCCAGCAAGATGAAGAGGCCATTGATCACGTCACGGACCAGGTTTTGGGCGCCGAAACCAACAGCCAAACCGATGATACCAACGCCGGCGATCAGGGGCGCGATATTTACGTCTAACTCTGAGAGAACGACGAGAAACGTGGATATTACGACTACGACAAACGCGGTGCGATAAACGACGTGAGACAGGGTTGCGACTCGCTTATCGATCTCGACCTGAGGATCGTCCGCCATATGCTCTCCGACTACCTTGCGAATAATTGGCGTGATCAAGCGCTGGAGCAGGAAAATCAGCAGGCCAGCGACCACCGCGATAAGGAGGATGCGGCCGCCGATTGTCACAATATCGTCAATAATCGCGTCGGTGTTTATGTCAAGGGCAAGCAGGGCAGCCTGCAACATTTAAACTTCTCCTTTTCAGTTAAGCGCAGCCATTATATCCGTCTTCGGGCATCGATAGCGTTTGCTCGTCATCGCGGCCAACTGCTCACAGTTGAGTCCGATCAGCGCGCCGGTTGAGTTCGGCCTGGCTAGGCCCCAGGGTTTTCGGGGCTCAGAATTACAAGCGGGATCAGCCGCGCCGTGCTCGCCTGATACTTCGCGTAGCCCGGCCAGACTTTGACAGCCTCCGGCCACAAGCGATCGTGGCGGCCTTTGTCAGCTTCGAGAGCAATCATCGGCTGGCTTGAGCGTCCGACCTGCACTTCGACTTGTCGATTGGTTTGCAGGTTGCGGAACCAGTCCGGGTGGGTAACGCTGCCCCCTTTCGAAGCAACGACCACGAGGTCAGTACCGTCACGGAGGTAGAGGAGCGCCATGGTCCTGGATTTTCCGCTCTTACGACCGGTCGTGGTAAGCAACAGGATCGGCAGCTTCCCCAGCCGCGGGCCGATGCGGCCACCGCTGAATTGATAGAGGGAAACATGCACTTTGGATGCGACTTTCATTAGCTGCGAAGTGAAGGGCATGATCGCGCTAATTATGACAGCCCACCACCGAGACGGCACCTACGAGAAAGTAATGAGCCTGAGCTGGGGTCCAGGCTGGGAAATCCGTTCGCCTCTACAATCGGTGCTGCAGCTCAGCAATTGACTCCAACGGACTCCCCCGGTCGCCGCGAACTAAAACGCCAGCCGAGAATTTTCTATGGCTGGCGGGTGTTGTCGGTCACTATCGTGATCGGCCTTTTTGCCACGCCTTCGTCGCCTTCGGGGCAGTCTACGTGGTCGCCGCGCTTCTAATTTGGCTGGCTCGCAAACCGGCATTGCCAGGTAGGGCGGCTAAGATCGAGGAGACTCAAGATGGTCGAGCCCAATTTGGAGCACCAAAAATGACCAGCAGCGGGAAAGGTTTCGCGCCCGGCCCGATTATTCTCGCCGGGGGAGCCGAGTTTAACGAGCGTATGGCGCCTGCCGACCGAGCCTGGCTCGATCTGCTGGGCCGGGAACTCCCCCGGCTCGGTGTGCTGCCCACGGCTGCCGAACACCGTCCTGAGCTGGCGGCCGCAAATGGCGTGTCCCATTTCTTGAACCTAAACGCCGCTGCCGAGGCCACGATGATAACGGGGCCCCAGGCCGCGGCTGATAAAAATAGGATTGGCGAAATAGACCAGCTCGACGCGGCTTACATCGCCGGTGGCAGCCCCATCCACCTTGCTGAAGTGCTCGGCGGCTCACCGGCGTGGCAGAAACTGCTGAGTAGGTGGCGGCAGGGAATGGCGCTTGGCGGCTCGAGCGCCGGAGCCATGGTTTTGTGCGAGGCGATATTCGTCCAGAGTCGATGGGCTGAGGGCCTCGGCTTGGTTATGGGCGCTGTCGTCCTGCCCCACTTCAACAACCGGGATGCTGAGGGTGCGGAACGCGCCCGTGAGGCGGTGACATCTCGAGACCTAGTCGGGATCGGCATCGACGAATCGACGGCACTGATTTGGCATGGTGACGTCTGGCGGGTCGTTGGGCCCGGCCGCGTTGTGGTGCTTAACGGTCAAGGCTCGGCGACATATTTCGACCACCAGACGATCGCCGGATTGCCAGTACCAGGTTGAGAAGCCATTGCTGAGCCTTTGGCGTAAACAGACGGTTGCCGCCAATAGAGCCCCTCTTTGCTAGCCCTCGCTGGCGAGAATAAAGAGCAGCATTAGACCCGACACCAACACGAATACGGCCAGCGGCAAACACCCGGGAGTTCCTGCCTTCCTCGCCATATATAAAGATGAAAGAACGAGGCCTGAAGTGAAGGCAAGGGCGACGGCGGGCACAATCCAAGTCACCCCTCCGACATCTAGAGCAAAGAGGAACAGGGCCAGACAAATTCCTGCTACCGCAGCGAAGACGATTGCCGTAACAGTTCGCAATTAGTCGTTTTCTCCAAACTATTTGGGGCTTGGCTTAGGACGCTGGTTGGCCACGAATTTCCAAGCTTAGTTCCTATTGCCGCCCTGGCGGCAGCCGCTGCTTGGTCCGGCCCGCAAATGAATGACATGGCCGGTGCTGGCCCGGAGCTCCGAGGCCCGGCACCGTTTGATGAGGGAAAAAGGCCCCATGCTAACCTCCCCCCATGCTAGAGACCGAAACCTTGCTCCTTGGCCTTATCGTAATTTTCGCAGCAGGTTTCACTCAGTCTCTTACCGGATTTGGTTTTGGCTTGATCGCGATCCCCTTGCTGACCTTATTCATCTCGCCAAAGCTGGCTCAGCCCATGGTTTTGGTAAATGGCATCATCCTGAGTTTGTTGATTCTGAGGGGCTCGTATCGATTGGTCGAGCTGCGCCGAATCTGGGTGTTGATGGTCGCCGGCCTCGCGGGTGTTCCGTTTGGGACCTGGATTTTGGCGAATTGGGATGTGCAGTCGCTCCGCATCTATATCGGTGTAATGACAATAGTTGTAGCCATGCTCTTTTTTGCCGGGTTGAGAAGAGAAATACGACGAGAAAATATGGTTTCGGTGCCGGTGGGGTTTATCGGCGGGGTGATGAGCGGGAGTATCAACATGGGTGGCCCGCCAGTAATCCTTTTTTTCGCCAACCAGAGTATTCCTCGGGCCATCTTCCGGGCCAAGATTGTCGCCTATTTTCTCGTGGTGCAATTCACGGCGGTGCCTCTGCTAATTTCGAATGGCATCCTGACCAGGGGAACGCTGGGCTCGGGCCTGGTCATTCTGCCCGGTCTGATCTTTGGTGGACTAATTGGGTCATTTTTTGCGGCCAAGGTTCCGGAGACTTTGGTCAGACAAATAACTCTCTTTGTGGTCTGCTTGGCAGGCTCACTCTCCGTGTTGAAGGGTTTGGGCATTATTTAGACGTCGATGGATCCATAAATCTGTCAGCACCAGAGCTTGAAGGCTCAAGCTGCATGAAGGGAAATTCAATCAGACCAGCCAGCTCACCGCAACGGTTCTTTGATCAGGGAGACCCTCAAACTGGTCGTTCGCCTTTAATTGTTACACGGTAGCCCGAGCGCGTCTCAGGCCAGTAATCCCAGATGGCCATATGCTGGACACAGCGGTTATCCCAGAACGCAATCGAATTCTTCTGCCAGCGGAAACGGCACTGAAACTCCGGTCGCTGAACGTGCTTGAAAAGAAATTGAAGCACCATATCGCTTTCAGCTTTTCCCAGATCGGCTATCCGCGTAGTGAACATCTCATTGACGAAGACTGCTTTTCGGCCGCTGACCGGGTGAGTGCGTACGACCGGATGCTCGGCCGTGGGGAACTTGCGTCCACTGTCCTCGCGCCCGATGCGGGCGTTCACACTGCTATAGTACGGGGCGCCATCGTGCACCGCCGTTAGTCCGCCGAGAAAAGCCTTCATCGGCTCGGAAAGTGCTTCGTAAGCCGCGTACATGCTGGCGAAAAGCGTGTCACCGCCGATCTCAGGAAGCGTGTGGATACGAAGGATCGACCCCATCGGCGGCTCCGATTCGCAAGAGACGTCTGAGTGCCAACTCTCGCCGGCCACCCGCTTCGATGACTCGTCCGCATGGATCGGCATTACTTCCGGATGCCCTTCGAGGCCCGGATCGTTGGGGTGAGCAATCAACTCTCCAAATTCGACTCCGAGGGCAATCTGAGCTTCGACAGAAATGTCTTGGTCGCGGAAAAAGATTACGCCATGAGCCGACAGCGCCTCCCGAATGGCGTCGATTACAGGTTTGTCTAGCGGCTGCCCGAGGTCTATCCCCTTGATTTCAGCGCCGATAGCAGGGTTTAGCGGCGCCACCGATATAGTCTGGGTCTGCATCACGCCCTCCTTGTGATTCGCATCATAACGCAGCCTCGGCAAGCAAGGTTCAATATCTGGCATCTAGCCAGGCCAGAGATTTCATCGCTATAAGAATCAATGACGTGGCCAGAATTCGCCCGCCGCCCCACTGGTTAATCAGCAGCGGCTCGACGCTTGACGGGCCGAGCCGCATCCTCTTTGATTGCAGCGGTAGCACCATGATTAATGGACACCCGCGGAAACGACAGAGATCAACTGGAGGCGGCTTATGAAATCCTTGGGCTACTCGCGAGAGTACGACGAAACCAGCCCGGCTATGGGCCAGCTATTCGATTTGTCGGGGCGGGTCGCACTGATAACCGGTGGAGGCTCCGGCCTGGGACGTGCGATTGGGCTTGGCTTCGCCCATTTTGGTGCCGATATTGCAGTCGCGGACATCAACCGCGAACGGGCTGAGAAGGTCGCGGAGGAGATTCGCGCGACCGGACAACGGGCCGAACCGCTGGTGGTGGATGTGACGAACTGGGATCAAGTCCAAGCCATGGCATCTGACGCACAGGGGCTTTTCAGTCAGATTGACATCTGCGTCAACTCGGCTGGGATCAACGTCCGCAAGCCAATTCTGGAGATGAGCCCACAAGAGTTCCGTTCGATTATTGACGTCAACCTGACCGGAAGCTGGCAAACGGCCAAGGCGGTTGGGGCTCTAATGGCCGAGCAGGGCCGAGGCAAGATGATCAATCTTGCCAGCATCTACGGACACGTCGCGATTGAAGGCAACGGCGCTTATGCGTCGAGCAAGGGTGGCATCGTGCAACTAACAAAGGTGTTGTCGGTGGAGTGGGCTCCAGCCAACATCCAAGTCAACTGCCTAGCGCCGATGTATGTCAAAACGGCGCTAACGGAACCGATTCAAGATAACCCGAACTTTCTTAGCCAAGTGATTGGCCGCAGCCCGACCCCGCGCTTTGCCGAATCCTGGGAATTGATCGGCCCGGCCGTATTCCTTGCATCGGACGCTGCCGGATTGGTAACCGGGCACTCGCTCCTAGTCGATGGCGGCTGGACTGCGATCTGAAGACGCGCGTCATGGCAATTCGACCAACAGTTGTGTTGCGCGGGCCAGGGTATACTGAGTTTCGGTGCAGGCGGCTTCTCCAAGTGGCTATCTGCTCTGAAATTGACCCTTGGGTGCGTTTCCCCCCGCATCGTTCAATCAGCGAGAAACAATGACAACAGTAGAATCTGTCCGCCCCACCCAGAGTCCGGAAGCCGATACGGCTTCTGGATACGCCTCATTGAGGGGCATGATCGAGCAAGCTGGCCTGCTCAACCGCCAACCGCGGTATTACGCGGTCCAAGTTGCGCTGACAGTTGGCGGGTTGGCTGCCGGCGTTTTTGCCATCCTTGTCGTCAACTCCCTCGCGCTGCTGCTAGTGGACGCGGTCTTCCTGGCGGTGGTTTTTACAAACATGGGCTTCATGGTCCATGACGCTGGACATCGCCAGATCTTCGAATCAGTCCGCAAGAATGATTGGCTGGCGCTGTTTTTCGGTTGGCTGCTGGGGATGAGCCCGAGCTGGTGGATAGCCAATCACAACATGCATCACAACAAGCCCAACGACTTGGATTACGATCCGCACACCGCTATCCCGACCATGGCTTTTTCAAAAGAGCAGGCCGCGGCCAAGCAAGGATCGCTGCGGAACATAACGCGATTTCAGGCCTTCTACTTTTTCCCGTTGCTGTCTCTGGAGAGCTTCGGGGCGCGTCTTGCCGGAGTTCAGTTCATATCTCGTGGGGTTGCACGCTACCCGGTGATTGAGGCGTTGGGCATGAGTGTTCACCTCACGGCCTATGTCTTGCTTTTGGCCTTTGTGATGACTGTGCCCCAGGCGATAATTTTTGCCGTTGTGCACCAGAGTTTGGCCGGCCTCTATATGGGTTCGGTGTTCGCGCCCAACCACAAAGGCATGCCCGTTTTGAAGTCAGACACAGAGTTGGATTATCTCCATCGCCAGGTGATCACGACCCGGAACATGAACCCGCATCCGATAACTGACTTTTGGTGCGGTGGCCTGAACTATCAGATCGAGCATCACTTGTTCCCCACACTGCCGAGAAATAAATTGAAGAGCGCCCGGAATATCGTGAAGCGCTACTGCGAGCAAAATGACGTGCCCTATCATGAGGTCGGGTTCTTTGAGTCCTACGTTGAAGTCATGCGACACCTCTACCAGGTTGCGGAGCCACTACGGCAGACCACCCCGGAAAAATCAAAGGCCTGACGTCGCGGGCACTGGGCCGGAGCGCATCCTGCAGGTGCCCTCAACCTGCCTCTATTAGCAATCGCTTCGCGCCATGGTGAAGTTCCAAAAGACAAGGACCTAGTCTTCTTCTAAGAAGATGGCGTTCAGAGCGCGCACGCGTGCCAAAATGGCGGTCTTTTCCGCCAGGCGCTATCGGCCGCCACCCGGGCCCGCGCCCAAAGTGACATCAGTCACTGACCAAGCGCTTAGATTCGCCTTAGCCTCGGGATCAAAACTTTTCGCGGGAGACCTTCTGAATGGCAAAGAAAAAGGCTCAGAGAAGCAAGAACAAGCGCGAGACACGCCGAAGCGGCAAACTTGCTCATATCCTACGCAAGCAAGCCCGGTTGATAATTGGGGGCACTGCCGTACTCGGTGCGCTGGTCGCCGTGATTCTATTAACCAATCCCTTTGAGACACCTACCGCGCTCGATGCTTCTGGTGTTGAGGGCAAAGTCGGGCCGACGAACGATGTTCCGGGGTCTGGGCCCCGGCCCGGTCTTCTGGCGCCAAACTTTATCTTGGCCGACTATGATGGTAACGCGGTGCGCTTAGGTGACTTTGCCGGCAAGGTAGTCTTCCTAAACTTTTGGGCTACCTGGTGCACAGCTTGCGAGGCTGAAATGCCCGACATGAATCGCTTGGCAGCCAAGTACCCTGACGACCTCGTGGTGCTTGCCGTGAACCGCGGTGAGTCGCCCGGTAAAGCCGAGCGCTGGAGTACCGCACGCAACCTCGACAACATATTTTTCGTCGTCGACTCCAGTGAGTCGATTTCGGGGACGTACAAGCTTCCCAACAGCATGCCTCAGAGCTTTTTTATCGACAAAGATGGTTACGTCACGGCGCTTGCGCGGGGGATGCAAACATTCTTCACGATGGAGCAAAATTTCCTCGCGGCGTTGGCAGACAGTCCGTGAGTTCTCAAGCAGTCGGTCCGGAAGCGCCATCCACGGGTGCGTCTCCCGGCGGCGGACGGTCGATTTTTCAGCCGATTGGCCGCTTCGGTAGATCCTACGGAATTGGCGCCGCCTTTGCAGTTGGTTGGACCCCTTGCATCGGGCCGATTCTCGGTGCGATCCTGACGCTCGCGGCTTCCTCAGGCACGGTGGCGCATGGAGCGTTTCTGCTGGCATTTTGGTCAGCGGGCCTTGGCCTGCCATTTATTGTTACCGGGATGGCCATGGGCTCGGTTATGAACGGGATGCGAAAAATAAGGCCACTCATGCCGGCCCTAGAAATGACGGGCGGCATCCTTGTGATCGTCGTCGGTATGCTGATTTTTCTGGACCAGTTCACAATTTTCAATTCTTACTTCGGCGGCAGCGCTTCAGTCGTAACCGGTGCCGAAGACTCTTTGGTTGGATTCGATATTTACGGTCCGGTAGGGTTTATGGCGGCATTTGCCGCCGGTGTGGTGACGTTCCTATCACCTTGCTGTCTTCCGTTAGTTCCAGCCTATATTGGTCACCTGGCAGGGATATCGAGCCAGGAAGAGGGAAAAGATCCACCCCGCACTCTGACAACGAAGCACGCGATTGCCTTTGTGGCCGGATTTTCTACGCTGTTCATGATTCTGGGAGCCTCGGTTGGCGCCGTTGGTTTCGTGGTGAGGGACAATCTCGCGACACTGGAGAAAGTAGCCGGGGTCCTGCTCATAATTTTGGGCCTCAACCTGGCCGGCATCATCCGGATCCCGTGGCTTTACCGAACTTACCAATTGGATCTCAGTAGCAAGCCGAAGGATAAGCTTTCCGCCTAGGAGCGCTTTTCTCCCTGTGACCTCAGTCACAGTCCGCCTCTCTGCCTCCCGATAGATTGGATTCAGAGGAGCGGCCCGCTCCGACTAAACTGTTGGGGCCGCTAGGAAACAACGATGACCCTGGACGTCAAGATCTATTACATTACCGGGCGGCAATTGGGGCCGATCACGATTCCGCACTCCTGGTGCGAGGAGTGCGACCTGACCGTGAGACTGATGAACCGGCTAGTCGACGAGCTAGACGTGGGCGACGCTATCCGGGTTGAAGCCAAGCCCTGGATAGCAAATATGATACCGGCCCTCCTCAAAGGTGGCTGGCATCCGCCGGTCCTTCTAGTAGGCGGCCGGGTCCACAGTCAGGGCGTAGTGCCAGACGCAGACAGCCTGCGGGAAGAGCTAGTAAAAGAGTTGCAGCTCCAAGATGTCGGACTGAAGTGAAGGCGTTCCACCTGCCTCTGGCATTTGGCTTTGTTCTCCTCGCCGCATGCTCAACCGCCGCCCCGAACTCGGATGCACCTACTCCAGGCGAAACGTCCTTGGAAAATCCCAGTCCGGATGAGCCTATAACTAAGGTTGGACCACCGATTACGCGCCCAGGCTGGCTGACGGACTTCGGCATAGCGTCGATAGAGCTCAGTGAGCTGACGCAAGGGCAGGTAAAAGACGGAATACCCGCCTTGCGCGATCCGAATTTTCTTCCGGTATCAGAGGTTACGTTCTTGGGGGATCAGGAGCCTGTTATCGCGTTCCAGCATAACGGCGATGCAAGAGCCTACCCGCTGCAGATCCTCATGTGGCACGAAATCGTCAACGACGTGGTCGGTGGCAGGCCGGTCTTGATCACTTTCTGCCCGCTTTGCAATACAGCGATCGCATTTGACAGGACTATTGAAGGAACGGTCCTTGAGTTTGGTGTGTCCGGGTTTCTGCGAAATAGCGATTTAGTCATGTTCGACGATGAAACCGAGTCGTTCTGGCAGCAGATAACTGGTGAGGCGATAGTGGGGGTGCGGACCGGTACAAGCTTGGAAGTCCTGCCATCCAGCATCGTTTCCTGGCAGGACTTTCGCACGTCTTTCCCTGATGGGCTGGTCCTCTCGCAAGATACTGGATTTTCGCGACCTTACGGCCAAAACCCATATGTCGACTATGACGACATCAACTCGTCGCCGTTCCTGTTTCGCGGCGAACTGGACGGGCGTCTGGCGGCGATGGAACGCGTGGTCACTGTGGAGCTAGGCGGAGAAACCGTCGCTTACCCGATGCGTTTTCTTGCCTCAACCATCTCCAGGATCTGCGGGTGAATCGTCGGCTCGCCGCCGCTAAACTGCACAACCTCTGGGTTGCCTTCCAGCCAATGAAACGGTCGAGCATGCTCTCAACTTCAGCAAGCGTCAGACTGAAACCGTCCTGAGCGTCAGCGAAGCAAATCGGGCAATCCAGATTGCAGTTGCTGTTTACTTCAATCAGTGCCACGCAGGTGTGCTGCTTGTGTTCCGTACAAAGGCCACAATCGAGCGGGCAACCGTCCTTCACCTCTGTACTGAATTCGAGGGGCATCGTGCCTGGCTTATTGAAACGAGCGCTGCTTACGTAACTTTCCGCATCGGAACTGACCAGACCCTCGAACCAACCGTGCTCGGGACAGCGTTTGCGCATATATACGCGGTTGTCACGCAGCAGCACCTGCGCGTCGATAACTTTCTTGCACTCGGGGCAGATGCTGCGGGTCAGCTCATTGAATATGTAGTCGGCATCCTGCTTGATCGGCGCTTGCCCGTTGTGCTCTGCCATAATCGTGCCGGGGTCCTTTCTCCTGAGCCGCCAATGTTTAGTAGCTGGACTGGCATTAGCCGCGCCTCATAAGCGGAGCCAAACAGTTTTCAGTCCGCTGATATGATCCCTTCCGAGACCAACGCCCTTTCCACCAGCTTCCGCTGCCAGTCGACCACTACTTCGTTGCCGATAACCATGGTTGGCACCGTTTTGGTGCCGTTTGCCCAGGCCATTACCTTTTCAGCGGCGCCGGGGACTCGCTCGATATCGATTTCTTCGTAGCTAACGCCCTTGTCGGCAAAGTAGCGCTTCGCTGCCTTGCAGTCGCCACACCAGGTCGTCGTGTACATCACCACCCTCGATGGGTTGGCATCGTCAGATGCAGGCAGATCCGCCGCGGCTGGCTCTTGGCCGGTGTCGGCTGTCTTCTTGAGAAATTTCGCGAGCATCTGGCTTCCTCCCTGGTGGCCGCGTTAGTACCTCAATGATCCGGCTGCTGAACAAGCTGAAAGACGAGTCGAGTCTAGCCGAAGTATTCATTCTACCTTCCTTTAGCGTTCAGAGAAGCTCCGTGATAGCGATCACAGTATCAGTGAGGTACAGGACGACCTAAAGCGAGCCTCCTAGCCTTCCCAGATGCGAGTTTTCGGTTTGAACGCCGCCCAGGCGAACCAAAAATGATTGCCGCTGACTATCGGTTCCAGTCTCTCGCCCTTCAGCTCGCCGCTCACGGCCTCGCCAAAAATGTTCCACAAAGAGCCGGTCTCTTGATCGAGAAATGCGTCTCCCTGTGCGACAAATGTCAGGCTCAAGCTGCCAACCTCTGGACGGAACACCGCCGCTGAGCCCACGTCACGCGAGTTTGCGATTGAGTTCATGTCTAGCGCTGAAACTGTACCCTTCTTGAAGAAGACGACAATCTTTTGGCCGCCAACCTGGTCCTCGACGACAGGTCTATCCCGCACAGACGCGGGGAATCCCCCAAGTCATGATTAACACCAACGGCGTCCGAATCGCCCAAGACGATGCCTTCGTCGAGGGGTTGGCGAGACTACGGCCGTCGATCTACTTCCAATTCGATGGCTTTGACCGCCGGACAAATGAAGTGATTCGCGGCGCGAACTTGCTCGAATTGAAACTCAAGGCGCTGGATCGCCTGGCTGAAATCGACCTCGACGTCGCATTGGTCGCCGCTATCGAACGCGGTGTCAATGAACACGAACTCGGCGAAATTGTGCGCTTTGGCATCAACCACCCTGCCGTGCGCGGCGTGGTAGTTCAGCCTGTCACCCACGCTGGCCGACACATTGATTACGACCCAATGCAGCGGCTGACAATTCCGGAAGTACTTGGAGACATAGTCTCGCAATCAAATGGAGTCCTGCTAAAAGATGACTTTGTGCCAGTGCCGTGTTGCTTTCCTAACTGCCAGGTAAATACATATCTCTACGTTGACGGCGACGAAGTAATCCCGCTACCCAGGGTGCTTGATGTCGAAGAGTATCTCGATTACATCAGCAACCGAACCTTCCCGGCAATTCCGGCTGAAGCGGAAATTCAGGCGGCACTCGAAGGGCTATGGTCCGCCAGCGCCGTCCCAGGATCAGACGGAGCTTCCAGCAAATTTCAGTGTGCCTGCGGCCCAACAATTGATTTGCCGGAAGATTTCAGCCACCTGCGGAAGCACGTCTTCCAAATTGCAATCAAGGATTTCATGGACGCCTACACTTTTAGCGTAAAGCAGGTGATGAAATGCTGCGTCGGCGTCCTGATACCGGATGGGCGCATGATTCCGTTCTGTGCCTATAACACGGTCGGCTACCGGGAACAGGTTCGAGAGCAGCTTTCGGCCCGCAAGGTCGAAGTGTGAACCAAACCCTGTTCGGCCAAGCACCAGCTAACGAAACTGACTACAAGATTTGTTGCGCCAGCTTCTATGAAATTGCCGCTGTCAGGTTTCTCCTGGGCGATTCTTGGCGGCCGGGCGGCGTGGTTTTGACCGAGGAAATCGCCGCGGCAGCCGGCATCGAAGCCAAATCAATGGTTCTGGATATTGCCTGTGGGGCGGGCGACAGTTCCCGTGTTTTGGCTGGGCAGCTATCGGCCGAGGTGGTAGGCCTCGACCTGAGCTTGCCATCATTAGGGCTGGCCCAGCAGAAGTTTGCTGGCGAGCCCTTGTGGCCTCAAACCTCCTGGACTGGAGGCGAGGCGGAAAACCTACCGTTCGCGGCCAACAGCTTCGACGTGGCATTGGTGGAGTGCGCCCTTTGCACTTTTCCTAATAAGCCAGCAGCCGTTTCCGAAGTGCGCCGAGTACTGAAGCACGGCGGGCGTTTCGCTTTGGCCGACGTAACGCTGGATCGCGGAGCTTTGCCGGTGGAGCTGGAGGCACCCCTGGCGCGCGTTGCCTGCTTGGCCGATGCTCTCCCGATTGAGGAGTACATTGAGCTGCTGCGGGCCGAGGGTTTCGAGATCGATGCCGTCAAGGATTGCGCCTCGGCTGTCGGAGAGTTTCTCAAGGCGATTGATAAGAAACTGCTGCTAGCACGAATTGCCCAAGCGGTTGGCAAGATGGACTTGGGTGGAGTGGACATTCAAGAGGCGCGACGCCTACTCAAGCAGGCGATTGATTGCGTTTCTGCCGGAACCTTGGGTTATGCCTATATAGTGGCCCACGCCGATTAGGTGGGCCAGCGCAGCGGAGATCTGCTCCGCCTACTTGGGTATCGAAAAGGATTTCTCGCCAGCTTCGATTCGAACTGACAGCTGGTTCTCTGGCGGCGGCAAGGGACAGGCCCAGCTATCGTTGTAAGCGCAGTACGGGTTGTACGCGTAATTGAAGTCGAGAACCAAGCTGCCATCGTCCAACTCATGGGGCTCAAGATACCGGCCACCGCCGTAGGTTTCAGCACCTGCCGCGGTGGCATCTTTGAAAGCCAAGAAAAGCTCGCCGTCCTCTGCGTCGCGGTAGAGAGTTAGCTCAATCTGCTGTCCGTTAACAGTGAATGCTGCTTTGCCCCACCTCAGGTAGTCCACGGTGGCCCCGCTCGACAGCTGGATGGTTTCGATTTGCTGGTCGGTGAATTTCTCCGGCTGGACGACAAAGCGTAGCTGCTCGTTCTCAGGAAAATATGCCAGCCCCGTGAAGTGGTTCTGTTGCTCTTGGCTAAGGGGAGATTCGGCCGATGCCTTAAAGGACCGGTCTTTCTCCTGGTGAAATTCGTCTAAGGTCGACATTGCTTTTTTCCCTAAATGAATCTAAGGCAGCATCATAGAGTGCGAGAAATCCCTGTTGATCATTCGCTATGGGCAATTGCCTCTAAGCCAGGCTGATCTTTGAGTACGACCCGCGAACGGCCCAACTCTATAAGCCCCTGGGACCGAAAGTCACCCAACGCTCGGGTCACCGTCTCTCTTGAAGCACCGATTGTCTCGCCAATCTGCTGATGAGAGACACCTTCGGCCTGGCCCGTAGTCGCGCCGAGCCGCAGGAGAACGGCGGCGAGGCGCTGGGGGACGGATTGAAAAGCCTGCATCTCCAACCGCTCTTCGAGCTCCGCGATGCGATTGGCCTGAACCTGCATGAGATTCAAGGCAATACTGGGCTTGGCGAGTATCAGGTGATCGAGGTCGGAGCGGCTCATCACGCAAAGGGTGCAGTCATCAACCGCCTCAGCAATGTTGCCCTGCAAGCGCTGAGACAGCACGGGCATTTCACCAAAGACCGTACCCGCCTCCAGAGTGTCCAGCACCAAGCGGCGCCCATCTTCCGTCAATCTTGAAATCTGCACTCGGCCCTTTTTCAGGATAAAGAGGACCTCACTATTCGCATTAGAGTCGTGGACCACTCGTCCCTTGCGGCAAGTCGTCATCGTCGTGAGGCGATCGACATCCTGCATGTCAGACGGAGTCAATCCACGAAAGATTTCGGCTTCCATGAGCAGTCGTTCCTTTGAGGAAGCAACCGCGGCAGGAGCAGGTTTTCCCGGCACGGCCGAAGAACGTTTGGTAAGAGGCTTAAGCATTTTTGTTCACCGCCTGTCCAACCAAGGCAATCAACTGGTCAAAAGTTGGGTTGCCCATCGAGATGACTTGACCTTGCAGGATAAAGGTGGGAACGGCAATTATCTCGTCGGGCAATGGCTGGGTTTCGTCCACCTCAATGACCTGAACATCAAGATCAGGATATACCACCACGATGTCATCGAGGAGGGCCCGAGACCGCTCACAGGTAACACAGCCCAAATCTGCATAGAGGATCAGGTTCACCTAAAAAGCATATGCCGGCGTGAAACTTGCCAATGTGACCAGGGTCACGATGGTTGGCTTTGCAAGCCATAATCGGGCGGCGGGTCCGGCGGCATCACTCGGCCTAGGGCTGTCGGACAATGTGATCGTATCTACCGCTTGACAGTCGCTCGGCCGCTGTAGAGACTCTCTCAAGCACCGACGCACAAACATGACATTGAGGGGGAATCCATGTCCGAGTCGATAAAAGTCACGATTACGCCAGGCGACAATGGCCCGATTCGCTGCATCGGACCGATATCCATTGTGGATGCCGATGGCAACCTGATTCAGGAGACGGAGGAGACCTATCTCTGCCGATGCGGTCAATCCTCGAACAAACCATTCTGCGACGGTAGCCACCGAGCAGACTTTGAAAGTATTGTTAGGGCACCTTAAGCACTAGACGGCAGAATACGGCGAACCGGTCCAAGTTTGACCGGTCGTGCTGCTGTCGTGGGCTTGAATTCGTAAACGCGGCGAAGACAAAAATCCGACAGCTCGGGATTTTCTGACATGTCTCTGGAGCGGCCAAGAGACCGGGTTTGTCTCGTCGCGACTTTCGTGTCATGAACAGCGACGTGTCTCTGATCTGCGGGGGCACGAACCCGGACAGGCGTCTTCGCCGCGCCGAAATCTGGGTGCTGGCCTATGAAGCCCGGTTCAGTCGCTTTCGAGAATCCAGCAAACTCAGCCGGCTCAATCAGATGGCAGGGCGGCCTTTTCGCGCGTCTCCCGCTCTGTTCAGTTTGGTCAAAATGGCAGTCGACCTTGCAAACAGGTCGGGTGGCCTCTTCGACCCGACAATGCTCGGTGCTCTAGAGCACGCGGGCTATGACCGCTCCTTTGAACTCCTCGCGGCTAACCGGCAAGTCCAGAGCGGCGCCCCGCCGAGGGCATCGTTCCAACAGGTCGGGTTGGACCAGTCCGCCAGAGAAATCTCCCTTCCTGCGGGCTTTGGACTCGATCTTGGTGGGATTGGCAAAGGCTGGGCCGTTGATCGTCTAGCGAAAATCCTGGGTGTGCCCTGTCTGGTGAATGCCGGCGGTGATGTCTTCGACGGCCGGTGTGCCGGGCGACGGCGAAAAATGGCGAGTAGGCGTCGCGAATCCGTTCAGCGCCGAAGAGGATTTACTGATGCTTTCAGTCCGAGACCGTGGCGTTGCCACATCCAGCAGCCTCACACGCCGCTGGCAAGCTGGCGGCGCGATGCTCCACCACCTGATTGACCCTCGGACCGGCGAACCATCAACCAGCGACGCGGTGCAGGTCACCGTGGTGGCACCGTCCGCAACAGAAGCCGACTACCATGCCAAGCTCACACTGCTGCTCGGTGCCGAACAGGGTCGCGCCTACCCGGACCGAGAACCGACCGTTGAGGGGCTTATCGTCCGGGCTGACTCTTCGGAATCACGCAGCAGTGGACTCGGGCAGTTTCTCTGATACCAATCTTTGCGGACGACAAGAAGCAGGCCGATCCAGGACAGCGTAAAGCTTGGACCCGCTCGGGAAAAGAAAGTGGAGATGCCTCAAATAGGCACAAGCGACCCACCTGCGCGATTGGAGGCGAAAAATGTGGGACAAGCGGCTTCCTGAGCGCGTGTGCTCAGGAAGCCGCTTGTCCCTAGTCGGTTACGCGAACGTTTCCAGCGCGACTGCGCTGGGGGTTTCGGGGATCAGCTTCTACGTCAAATTCGACTGCCTGGCCTTCTTTTAGATCATCAAAGCTGCCATCCACGAGCGCCGTGGTGTGGAAAAAGACTTCGTCAGCGGAGCCCTCTACTTGAATAAAACCAAAGCCACGATCTCTTACGAGGCTTCTAATCTTCCCGGTTGCCATGTTGTACCCTTTCTTCTCTTCTTAGCCTTTGCTTTGCCAGTAGCGCGTTTGGCAACCACTTGAGCAACGACCACACCCCAAGTCATCAATCTTGGGGACTTCTGCGCCGGCAGACGGCGAACTTGATAATCCGAATTCACGGATAAAGCTTTTTACCCTGCCACTGTAACGTGTCCAGCACCGTAATGCATCCTGGTTAACCCCACCATCGCATCAATCGGCCAGGTTTGCTGCTGAATGGGTGCCGCTCCGCGACCGGATCGCCTCCCATCTTGTTTCCGGCGAACGCTCTTTTTGCTACGCAGCTGGAGCTGCTAAGAAAATCGAACCTTGTCGAGTTTCGAGAAGCTGTGAGTGGATTCTACCCAGCGGATAGTCCCGGAACGTGATCGCATGACCAGGGAATGGGTTGAAGCTCCGCCCGGGAAAAAGCTAACGCCTTTTAGAAGTTCACCGGTGCTGGCACCGGTGGCGGCAAAGAAAACATCGTCACCGCCAACCAGTTCTTCGGTGTCATAGACGCGGTCGAGATCCACGCCGGCCGCTTGGCTCCGTTGCCTCTCCTCGTCATCTCGTGGCCAGGCCTTGCACTGGATCGAGCCGCCGGTGCAGCGAATCGCCGCCGCCGTGATGACGCCCTCCGGACTGCCGCCGATGCCCATGAGAACATCAACATCGCTCTGGGGCACGGCCGCCTGGATTCCAGCGATGACATCGCCGTCAGAAATCATTTTCACGCGCGCGCCGGCGGCGCGGATTTCTGCCAAGAGCTGCGCATGCCGGGGCCGGTCCAACATTACCACCGTAACTTCACCAACGGATTTGCCGAGAGCCTTAGCGATCTTGTTCAAGTTGTCAGCGACAGGAGCGTTGATATCGATCGCACCTCGCGCGGCCGGGCCGACAGCGATCTTGTTCATGTAGAACAGGCCGGTGGGCAGGTTCATCGAGCCACGAGCCGAGAGCGCGATCACGGCGATTGCGCCAGGTAGGCCCTTTGATAGCAAGGTCGTGCCGTCTATGGGGTCCACGGCGATATCGACTTTTGGCTCAGATCCATCACCGATCTGCTCACCGTTGTAGAGCATCGGTGCTTCGTCTTTTTCACCCTCGCCAATCACGACTAACCCATCCATTCGAATGCCTTCCAGGGTGTGTCGCATCGCATCAACAGCAGCCTGGTCAAGCAACTCCTTATCACCCTTGCCCATGTGAACGGATGCAGCCATGGCTGCCGCCTCCGTGACCCGCACAAGTTCCATGGCAATGTTTCTCTCGATTGGTTGACGGGTGGTCGGTTGAGTCATCTTCCTTCACCAAATCCTTGCTGCTCTGGCCGGACAAACCAGCACCGCATGCTCCAGATTCAGAGCAATAAGGGCTGTCGGGCGCTAGTATCCGCGAAGTACAACGTTTGGGGAACCCTCAGGCACTTGGAAGCCCAATATGGACAGCCTTGGGGGACAGCACTGGGGCGACGAAATTCATTTCGAACCAGGAGCAGATCTCAGGTTTGAGCCGGTCTGCTTATAATTGCCGGCGTGACCAAACGGATTGACGTTGCATTGTTACCGTCTGAAGCGATGGTGGTGGACGCGGACTGTTACTTGGTGGTGGACCTACTACGGGCAACGACGACCATCGCGATGCTGTTCTCCGCTGGCCTGCGTGACCTAGTTGTTGTTGATAGCATCGGCTTGGCTCAGGAGTATGCCGCTCTGGACAAGAGGCTCCTCCTGGGTGAAGTTGGCGGTTTGCCTCCGGAAGGATTTGATTACGGAAATTCGCCGGTCGAGGCGGCCGGCGCGCCGGTTCAGGGTCGTGGGGCAGTGCTGTTTACAACTAACGGAACAGCAGCGCTTTGCGCCCGAGCGGGACACGGCGCCATCCTCTCCTGTTCTTTGGTTAACGCTAAGGCAGTGGTCAACGCCGCCGCACGATACGAATCGGTGCTTGTCACCTGTGCAGGTACTGGCGGCGGTACTCGCTTTGCATTAGAAGACTTCCTGGCCGCCGGCGCCATCGTTCGATTGCAGACAGAAGCCAGCCCTGAGGCGGAGCTGGGCGACGCGGCTCGTCTGGCGGCCGAGGCAGCCGACCCCGGCCTTATACGGGAACGGATAATCAGCTCTGAGCACGGCAAAGAGACGGTCGAGCTTGGCTTTGCTCCCGACATCGATCTCGCGATACAGGTTGGTATTTCGGAGGCGATCCCAGAGGTTGTGGAGCACGGCGCGGGGTGGGCTCGATTGGTTGACCGTAACGCACGGGCAACGGCGCGAGATTGACGGCGTACTCCCATTTGGCGGGCCATATTGACCTCTGCCCCGCGCTTGATACGATCTAATTCAGTCTTGGCGATTTCGAAGTTAGGAGTACTTTCATGAGTAACGCTGAAGAGCTGGCCAAAATCGCTCAAACGCTCGTGGCTCCCCGCAAAGGAATTCTTGCCGCGGACGAGAGTTCAGGCACGATCAAGCGTAGATTTGATGCTATCGGTGCCGAAAGTACGATGGAAAATCGTCGTGACTACCGTGAACTCCTGTTTCGAACCGCCGGCGCCAATGAGTTTGTTAGCGGCGTAATCCTGTTCGATGAGACGATCCGTCAGGATGGCGCCGATGGCACACCGCTGTCGAAGGTCCTCAGGGATCAAGGAATTATCGTCGGCATAAAAGTCGACACCGGCGCCCAGGCATTGGCCGGTGCCGAGGGTGAATTGATCACCGAGGGCCTAGACGGGCTGCGCGGCCGATTCGCCGAATACAAGGACCTCGGTGCCCAGTTCAGCAAATGGCGCGCGGTCATAACAATCGGCGCGGAGATTCCCTCCGACTACTGCATCGCCGCTAACGCCCAGGGCTTGGCCCGTTATGCCGCCTTGAGTCAGGAAGCCGGGATTGTACCAATAGTGGAGCCCGAGGTCCTCATGGATGGCGAGCACTCCATTGATCGGTGCTTCGAGGTCACACGCCGGACCCTTGGCGAAGTCTTCCACGAACTGGTCCGCCAGCATGTGTCGCTTGAGGGAATGCTTCTAAAGCCGAACATGGTGCTTTCCGGGGCCGGCGCTGCCAACCGCGCGAGCGCGGATGAGGTGGCTCGTCAGACGGTGTCGTGCTTCAAGGACACTGTTCCGGCTTCCGTCCCGGGTTTGGTGTTCCTCTCCGGCGGCCAGTCCGACAACGAGTCGACTTCAAATCTCGACGCGATCAACCGCGAAGCAGCGGTTGTCGGAGCACCCTGGCAGCTAAGTTTCTCTTTTGGCCGCGGCCTCCAGGCAGCACCACAAAAAGCCTGGTCCGGCAAGGCCGAAAACATGGCCGCCGCCCAGAAGGCGTTCTTTCAACGTGCGAAACTTACATCCGCCGCACGCGAAGGCGCCTACACGCCGGAGATGGAATCGGAGCTCGCGGCTCGCTAATTTTGGACAATTCAACCGGGAAATTAGTTACATCGGCGGGCTAACCGCGTTGGAGAAGTCGAGTGGTATACTGACCGGGCTCACTTATGATTCCCGCCAAGGTTGAAGAAACCTACGAAACTGTAGTTGGGCTTGAAGTCCACGCCCAGCTAAACACGCAGTCCAAGATGTTCTGCCGGTGTAGCTCCGACTATAGCGGCGCTGAGCCGAACACTCACGTCTGCCCAGTGTGTTTTGGCATGCCGGGGGTGTTGCCGGTAATCAACGCTAAGGCAGTCGAGTACACGATCATGACTGGGCTGGCGCTAAATTGTGAGATTCCGACTCTCGCCAAATTCGATCGCAAGAACTACCCCTACCCAGATTTGATGAAGGGCTACCAAATCTCAGAGTTCGACCAGCCGCTCTGCATCAACGGCTGGGTAGACATTGAAGTGGACGGATCCACACGCCGGATTCGGGTCAACCGGGTGCACCTCGAGGAGGACACAGCTCGCCTTTTGCACCGGGCCGACGGGACCGGTGACGATTACTCGCTGCTGGATGTAAACCGCGCCGGAATGCCGCTAATGGAAATTGTTACGGAGCCGGATGCCCGTTCTCCCGAAGAGGCGATTGCCTACTTGACCAAATTGCGCCAGATACTACGCTACCTTGGCGTCAGCGAAGCCAACATGGACGAGGGAAGCTTCCGTTGCGAACCCAACCTCAGCCTTAGACCACAAGGCTCCACGACACTTGGCTCCAAAGTTGAACTAAAAAACCTCAACAGCTTCAGGGCGGCGCTGCGAGGTATGGAGTTTGAAGTCGCGCGCCAGGGCAAAATTCTCATGGAGGGTGGTCGCGTGGTTCAGGAGACGCGCGGTTGGCGTGAAGAGACCGGCGAAACCGTGAGCCAACGCTCAAAGGAAGAGGCTCACGACTACCGTTTCTTTCCAGAACCGGACCTTCCGCCGTTGGTAACGCTACCAGCCGACATTGAAAAGCTGCGCCGAGGGCTGCCTGAGTTGCCGGACCAAAGACGTACGCGGTTCGCTACGGACTATGGCCTCTCAGAATATGAAGCAAACCTGCTCACCGAGTCGCGGATGCGAGCCGACTACTTTGAAGCCGCGCTGGCCACGAGCGAGACCAGCACAGCCAATCCCGTGGTGGCGCAGGCCAAATCGGTCAGCAACTGGCTGCTGGGGGACCTGAGCCGGCTTTTAAACGCTTCTGGTACAGACCTAACCCAGGCCAAAGTTCAGCCAAATCAGCTCGCTAGCCTTGTCACACTCATCGAGGAAGGAAAGATCAGCGGCAGCGCCGCCAAGCAGATTTTGGAAGAGATGTTTTCATCCGGGCGTGATCCGGACACGATCGTGACTGAACAGGGACTCGGCCGCATCGAAGACGGGGACGTGATAACAAGGGCGGTAGCCCTGATTCTAGAGACCAACTCCAAAGCTGGAGATGACTACCGCGCCGGGAAAACCGAAGCCCTTAAGTTTTTAGTTGGGCAAGTCATGAAAGAGACGCGCGGCCGCGCCAATGCCGCGGACATCGAATCTCTGCTTCGAAAAGAGCTGGGGAGTCCGACCTGAGCCGTATAATGACGCGGACCATGCAATGGCTAAAGACCGGCAACCTGATCAAGTGGTTTTATTTCGGCATGCACATCAAGCGCTGGCTGGCCTTGGTGCTGCTGGGTGTTGCCGTCATGGGTTTGGGCTTTGGCTATATCCTGCGCGAGGTCTACTTCAGCTATTCCTTCCCTGAATGGGTTTACTATATCACCTTGCAGTTCGTTCCGCGGATCGCCCGTGGTGCGCTGTTCATTGGAGTGGCGAGTAGCGTTATCTTGGTCGGAATCTGGCGGCTCAACGCCTCGCTTCTGGAGGCAGTTACTTCCCCAGCGCGGGACGAGGGTCTCTTGGAGGCCATTTATCGCTATCGGTATCAAGTTCGAGGGCCAAAAATCGTCACTATTGGCGGCGGCACAGGGCTGCCAATTCTGTTGCGGGGGCTGAAGGAACACACAAGCAACCTGACCGCGATTGTTACGGTAGCTGACGACGGTGGCTCTTCTGGCCGCTTGAGACGAGAACTTGGAGTCTTGCCTCCGGGTGATGTTCGAAACTGCATAGCCGCGCTCGCCGAAGCTGAACCTTTGATGACCCGCCTCTTTCAGTACCGATTCAACGAAGGATCTGGGCTTGAGGGCCACAGTTTTGGCAACCTATTTATCGTGGCAATGTCCGGGGTCACGGGAAACTTTGAGGAGGCTGTGCGCGAGACGAGCCGGGTTCTTGCGGTACGAGGCCAGATCCTGCCCTCGTCCCTGCATCACGTTACTGTCCATGCCCGGACGGAGAACGAAGAGTTAATCACCGGCGAATCCAACATCACCAACCATGGCAGCCGAATAAATGAAGTTTTTCTGCAGCCATCTGGCATCCCAGCGAATCCCGAGGCGATCCGGGCGATCCTAGAAGCCGACCTTATAGTCGTAGGACCGGGAAGTTTGTTGACCAGCGTCTTGCCAAATCTTCTGGTTGACGGAATCCGCCAAGCGCTTGCGGTTTCACCGGCGACGAAAACGTACGTTTGTAACGTAGCTACTCAGCACGGCGAAACCGATGATTTTTCAGTTAGTGACCACTTTAAGACGCTTTCCCGGCACGTTGGCAGCGGCCTGTTTAGTCATATTCTCGCCAACGATAATGCCCCGGGCCCGCTGCCAGACGAGTGGAACTCCAAGCCGGTAGCCGTGGACCAGTTCCTGATTGACGGAGCTCGCGTCATTACCGCGGACGTTGTGTCAGAAAGTAACCGTTACCACCACGATCCGGAGAAACTCGCAGCGGCGATCATGAGGCTTTACACCGACCGAAACCAGCATGAAATGGTCAGAGAACTGGCGTCGGTGACTTCTCCCGAATAGACTGGAAAACGATGACTTTCGAGAATTATCTAAATGTCGGCCAGATCCTGGTTTCCGTGGTCCTAATAACTGTGGTTTTGCTGCAGGCAAAGGGATCGGGCTTTGGCGCTGGACTCGGAGGCACCACTTCTGCCTTCCGCACACGACGCGGCCTGGAAAAGACTTTGTTTCAAGCGACGATTGTCCTCACTGCGATCTTCCTCGTTATGTCTGCCTGGAGCGTGGCCTCAACCTAAGCCAAGCCTGAAAGCGGTCTAGGTTTGATGCGCAGTCGATGGGTTTTTCTTTTCGCCTTAGTCGCCGGCCTCGGCCTCTTCGCCGCCATCTGGATTGCCGCGTCACGCAACGGAAGTGAGCCAATAGCCGGCGGAATCTATATCGAGGGTATTGCGGGCGAGCCAGACCGGATAAACCCATTGTTCGCTGGATTCAACGAGGTCGATGAGAGTTTGGTCTCGCTAATTTTTGCCGGCCTCACCCGGCTCGATGAGCACGGCCGGCCATCGCCAGACCTGGCTGAGAGCTGGACGGTAAGCCCAGATGGCCTGACTTACATCTTCACTCTACGCTCCGGGCTGCTGTGGCAAGATGGGACCCCTTTGACGGCTGAGGACGTTGAATTCACATATGAGCTGCTGGGCGCCCAGGGTGTGAACCCTTCATCTACGATTGCCAGTGTTCTTGACCAGGCGAAAATCTCAATTCTCGATATTAGAACGATACAGATTCGACTGGACCAGCCGTTTGCCCCGCTGCCCGCCTACCTGACTTTGGGCATCCTGCCGGTCCGCATTCTGAGCGATGTTGGCCCCCAGGGGATTTCAGAGGCAGTCTTCAATCGAGCGCCAATTGGTGCTGGCCCGTATAGGCTGAAGGCGCTGGATCAGACGAGAGCTGTACTTGTCCCGAATCTTTTCTACCACATTGCCCTACCTCTCCTGGAAGAGATTGAACTCCGGTTCTTTAGGAACGAAGTTGACCTTTTGGCCGCGCTCAAAGCCCAGCAGATCGATGGAGCAATGTTTAGCTCCGGGCTCGGTGACGCCGACCTCCTCGATCTCGATCGGGCCGGATTCAATACCCTCCACCTACCGACAACCGAGACCGTCTTTGTATTTCTGAACCTGACAGAGCCTAATTTTGACGACCTTAGAGTCCGTCAGGCTCTGTTGCACGCCCTCGACCTCGACGCGATCATCTCGGGTTTACACGGCAGCCTGGCAATCCGGGCAGATTCGCCGCTTCCGCCAGCAATATGGTCATCCACTCCGTCCCTGCAAAAATACGGCTATGACCTCCAGGCTGCCGAATCTCTGCTTGAAGAGGCAGGATGGGTCCTGGTTGAAGAGGTGCGGCAACGTGGCGGGGTCAGCTTGTCTTTTCAGTTGGTTACTGATTCGGACCCGGTTCGCGTCGCGGTGGCCCAAGAGGTCGTAAAAAGCTGGCAGGCCCTGGGAATCGAGGTGACTCTGGAATCGGTCGGTAGCACAAAATTGGTGCGTGATCTACTGGAGCCACGCCGATTCGAAGCACTCCTATTTGCGCTGACCGGTGGCCCCGACCCCGACCCGTATAGCACTTGGCACAGAAGTGCGATCAGCGCTGAAGGTGACAATCTGGCGATGCTAACCAATATCACAATCGACGCCCTGTTGGAGGAAGGGCGAACTGCTCTTTCTCTGGACCGGCGAGAGGAGCTCTACATTGAGTTCCAAGAGCTGTTTGCCGAGGAGGTTCCATCAATTCCCATTTACACGTCTTCCATGATCTATGTGCAGACGTCATCACTCGGCGGTGTCCGAATCGGCTTCATGCAAAATGCAGGGGCGCGCTTCGGCCAGGCGCATGAATGGTACCTTGAGACTAGATGACAGAGCCGCGCCCACCGATTGCTTTGCTAACCGACTTCGGGCTTAGCGACGCATACGTTGGCGTCGTGAAGGGTGCAATTCTGTCAAGATTCCCCGGTGCTCAGCTCGTCGACATTTCGCACGATATGCAGCCGCAAGCGGTGCTGCAAGCGGCAGTGACACTCGAAACCGCATGGCGATTCTTCCCGGAGGGAACTGTCTTCCTAACGGTTGTGGACCCCGGCCTCGGCACTGATCGCAAGCGAATCGTTCTCGGCCATGAGGCAAGGTATTTTGTTGGACCAGACAATGGCTGTCTCTCGGCAGCGGTGCCCGCCGCCAGCCGCGGACTCAGAAGCGCCACCGAGGACTACTCGGTACAGGCCGTGACCCTGCCTCCAGGGGCCAGATCTGTCTTGATAGAAAACTCCGAGCTACTTGGCTATGCTCCAAGCGCCACCTTTGAGGGTAGGGATGTCTTTGCCCCGACCGCGGCTTATCTAGCCGAAGGTGGGTCCCTAGAATCTGTCGGTCGCCGGGCCGGCAGCGTCCAATCTTTTCCGGTGTTTCGCGCACCGAGAAGAGATGATGGTCTCAGTGGGCAGGTCATTCATATTGACCGGTTTGGCAACCTGATCACCGACATTCGCGGCGACGACCTGGGCTCGGCAAAAGAGATTCGTCTTGGCGCGCATGCTCTGCCGCTGCGCCGAACCTATGGCGAAGCCTCCGGAGCGGCGGCGGTTATCGGCAGCAGTGGATTTGTCGAGCTGATGGTGCCGGGCGGCAACGCGGCCAACGAACTTCAGGCCAGACTCGGTGAACGAGTGGTCAGCGTTTGATGGCTGCGGCCACTGACAGGATTGAACTATGCGGCTGATTCTGCTTGGCTCACCGAAGTTCACACTGCCGACGCTCGCCGCACTCAAAGATAGCGAACACGAGCTTATCGCGGTTGTGACTCAACCGGACCGGCCTTCTGGGCGCGGCCATTCGTACACGGCACCGCCACTGAAGCAGGCGGCGCTTGAGCTGGGAATACCAGTGCTGCAACCCGAGAATGTAAGCAACGCAGAATCAATTGAGCGTCTCGGCGATCTCGAACCGGATATTTTGGTTGTGGCGGCCTACGGCCAGATCTTGCGCCAGCGGCTACTGGATTTGCCAAAGCGCGGTTCTCTGAATGTCCACGCGTCTCTGTTGCCGCGTTGGCGGGGCGCCTCGCCTATTGCTGCCGCGATCCTCTCCGGCGATCCAACAACAGGCGTAACGATCATGGAGGTCGTTCGAGCGCTTGACGCTGGGCCAATTGTCGCTGCGCGGGAAGAAACAATTTCTCCCTTTGACACGACGGGAAGCCTGGAAGAACGTTTGGCTGTTGCCGGAGCAGGCCTGCTGAGCGAAACGCTGACGGCCTGGGCCGGTGGTGCGCTGCCTACGCGAGACCAGGATGAAACGCTGGTCACCAACGCTGGCCAACTGAAGCGAGAAGAGGCGCGCTTGGATTGGTCTCTGCCGGCCGAGGAGTTGTGGCGCAGGGTCAGAGCGTTCAACCCCTGGCCAGGGGCATTTACCACTTTGAACGCGGTGGAGAACGCGGCGGAAGTGAAGATTTGGCAAGCTTGGGCGCTGCCTGAGACTGAAGTTAACGCGCCGCCCGGGACTGTTCTCGAGCCGCAACGCCTGCCGCCTGAGTCTGGTAGTTCAGACCAAGCGCCCCTAGTTCAAACGGGAAGAGGCAGCCTGGCGTTGGTCCGCATACAGCAGGCTGGGCGGCGGCCGACCACGGGACTTGAATTCTGGCGTGGACACCAGTCGCTGCTAGGCTCCAGGTTGGGCTCGTAAAGCTCGGCTAATCTTTGCCAGCGTCGTCGTCGGGTGTTGCATCATCAGACACCGCGCCTGAGTCGGCGGACGCAACAGCAGCTTCTGGAGCAGCCTCGCCCTCTTCTCCCTCAGCTTCCACGGCAACTCGAGGACTGGCGACTTTGACGATGACAACATCCGGATCGTTGAGAACCGTCAGAGTTGGCGGCACGATCACGTCACGAACGTGGATCGAATCCTCAAGATTCTCCAAGGTGCTCATATCAATCTCAATTTGGCCGATGATGTCCAGCGGCAGAGCCTCTACATGCAGGATGTCGATTCCGCTAACTACGACCCCGTTATAGGTCTTCACAGCTTCCGACGTACCGACAAGGACCAGTGGGATGTCGGCGCGCATTTTTTCGCCCAACGCAACCTGAAAGAAATCAGCGTGCAATATCTTGGTCGAAATTGGATGCCTTTGAATGTGGTGAATAACGGCGGGCCGGAGGTTTTTTTCATCGCCGACTTTGAGGTCAAGAACTTCGTTGGCTGAGGAGGTCTTCAAGGTACGCTCTAGCGTCTCAGTCTCGATCTGGACAGAGACGGAATCCAGTCCGCGCCCATAGATGTTGCCGGGAAGAATCCCGGTGCGGCGCATTTGCGCCACCTTTTTGCCAGTTAGTTGACGCGGTTCGACGGCGAGCACTTTACGAGCCATGATTTCCTCCAAGCTTGGTCAAACTAGCGGGTCGAACCAGCGAAAAGACGGTTCATCGGGGGTCAGGCAAAAATGTTGTTCTCGGTGGCCTCAGAGGCCTCGAAAAATAAATTCTTTGACTGTTTCAGACCCGGGGAGCGAGATTGAAGTTACCAGAGGGCCCGATGGCGGTCAAGGCGAAGCCAACGATTGGCCTGCCGAAGGAACCACCCAATAGATCGTCAAATCCGGGTTGGAGTAGACCACCTGAAGGGCTCCGTTCAGACCGGATTCGAACTTCGCCAGACCTTCAGATGGGTAGTAGAGTTCTTCAACTTTTCCGACGATTACGTATTCCACGTTGTATTGCAGGATAAATCTCAGGGCTTGCCCGACATCGGGGTCGGCGTAGAACGCTTCAACCTGCTGCGCTCGCTCTCCAACTTGAGTGCCGAGCTCGCCTCTCTGCTGAATTTGATGCCAATCCCAACCGAGAACCGTAGGCAGCCCAGTGTAGATAGAAAAGCGTGAGCCCCAACGGTAGAGATCAGTCCTGCCTTCAACGATTGTCGGCGTGCCCTGGACGTTTCGGCGTAGCCACTCGATACCGGCCAAGTCCTGAGAGAGGTCAATCTCAGTGTCCTTGTCGTTGTAAAACGCCGTCCGCAGGAAGGCTTCACCATTGAGGGTCGGTGGCAGATCGACGAAGCGGTCATCGATTCTGACCCCGGTGGCAAGCACGGGGTAGATCATCGCAGCAAGTAACAGGGCCACGAAACTTAGCCTACCGGCACCGCGGGTCAGGCTGCCGAGCAGCGATCTGGGCTTCGCCGGACGCCAAAGGATGAAAAACAGATGCCAGGAAGCAAATGAAGCCACCAGGGCGAATACGACCCATACATGCAGATAGAACTTGAAGACCGTGTTCATGCGCTGGATATCACCGCTAATTCTGACCAGTTCAACAGCCATGCTGAGGCCAAGACCGAGGCCAATGAGCATCAAAAGGAACAGCCGCAGACCGCCATCGGAGCGTTGCAAGCGGAACTCACGTATTGCAAGGTAGGAGACGATCACCAGAGCGGGCAGCAGAACTGCAATTAAGCTTTGACCACGAGACGCAAGCCCAGCGGCTGCGATCACTACGACGCCGATAACGCCAATCGCAACGCTAAACCAAAGCTGGCTGGAAAATTGCCGCTTGCTTGCCGCCTGATCCCGCGGTGCGCGGAAGAGTCCCCCAAGAGAACCCACCGAGTTGCGCCACGTGCGGGCTAGGAGATAGAGGAGCCACACACCGATTACTGCCGCGAAGACGCCAAAGTGAGCCAGGTATTGGTGGGGTGGCGTCGTTTCCGGGGTGGAATCCAGTCCTGAAACCGGCGTCAGATAATTGGAGAGGAAGGGCTGGAAGAAAAGGAAGGATAGCCCCACCAGGATGGCCGCCTTGAGGACAATCCGCCAGGATGCGTTTGCCGCACCACCTTCCAGGCGGCGCTCGCTGATAACGACAGCCGCCAAACCGATCAGAAGGTACGGTGGATAGTCCCAAGAATTGATCCAACGCAGGCTGCCAGCAACAAGGGCGAGCAACACAACAAGGCCCCACTCTCGTACGGACGTGCGATCGCCGCGCGGACCCATCGCCAACGCGGCGGCAAGACCGATTACGAGGACCTCGAACGGAAGCGCCATCATGTGAGCATGTAGATCGGCGAAAAGGAAACTGAAGTTGGGGAATTCCGTGATGCTGATCGTTGGCGGCATCATGCGGCTGGGTCTCCAGAAGTCAAAGGACTGCAAGTCAGCGCCATGAAAGAGCACCCGCCAGATACCGCCGACACTGTTGACGGCGCTGTCCACGATTGGCAGGTTGCTATTCAGGTGCCACGAGCTGGCGGCGGAAAGCCGCTCCACCAATTGACCGACGCCATCCAGGTTACCGACGACCGCGACAAAAATTGCGCCAAGCAGCCCAGCGAGGTAGAGACTGGAGCGAGGCAGCCGACGAAAGCCAGGACCGCGGCGCAAGTGCTTACGTCCAAAGGCCGCGAGGTTAAAAGCTACCGAAAAGGCGCCAGCAAAAGTAAACGCGAAAAAGGTGGGAACGGCGAGGTTATAGCCGATTGCGGGCGGGATTGTCGTCAGTTTGAGGAACGTGGCGGTGAAAAATTGGCCCAGGTAGTAATAGTTGATGTAGCCGCCGGCAAACCAGGGGTCATAGGGAGGCAAGGTTGTGCTGCGGGTAACAGCCGTTAGGTACGCCAGATCCATTGGCTTTTCGCCACCACGAAACGGATGCCAGAGGTCTGGGTTTTGCAGCCTGATCTCCCAAAAGACAAAAAAGGCGACCAGAAACAACGCCTCCGAGAATAGAATTAGCTTCCAGTTGGCTTTGACGAAGCGCTCTAATTCGGCCCCCCACCGATACAAACTGACGCCGCCGATTATTAGCAGGGCGCCAAGCACCAGTAGAATCGTCCCTTGGTTGAAATGGACGATTTTTAGGCCCACCAAAAGCCAAACCGGGTAGGCCAAAAGCAACATGCCGAGGGGTTTTGCCATCAGGTACCCACGGTCAGGTAACCGGCGAAAAAGCAGCATGGTTAGCGGAGTGACGGCGAGCGCCGCAACCTGGATCGCTAGCAGCCAGATGATTGTCGGGTGTGAGGCGACTATGCCGCTATCACTAAAAACATCAAACCAGGAGCCGCCAAGCCGCTGAGTCTCGCGATCGTCCGCTGAAAGCAAAAGGCCGTTAAAGTCGGCCAGGCGTGGGTTTAGCCCGAAGCTTGAGAAGGGACCCTGGCCGAGCGACGCCTCCAGGCGTTCGCGCGAGTAATCGGCGCTCTTTTCGAAGACCAGCACCCGAGGGTGATCGTAGGAACTCCAAGATTCCTCGCGCTGATTGTCGGGAAAGTCAATGCCCAGAAGCCTGGGTGGCGAATCAAAACGGCTTACGAGTGTAAAGCCCAGCTCTTCCGCCAGGAGTAGGTCATAGTAGCGTGAGGTCACCGGATAATTCGACGGATTTCTCGGGATCGAATTGAGCAGGCGATTGCTGCTGAGCACGACGAAGTCAGCCTGATCTAGCAGGTTGATGACGTTTTCGATCTTGGCTTCCGTATCGAGCTCGTAGAGGGGAAGAGACAAGTTGGTGAACTGTTTATCAGGTGCGCCGCCTAGACGGAGTGGCAGGGCATCGTCCCAGTGTTCGGTGGCAATCGCACTGCCGGCGGGCAGCGTGTCGTAAATCCACTGTGAGGCTTCCACACGGGTGACCGAGCGGGTGTAGATGCTGACATAGGCGAGACCTGGCAGCATTGCCAGGCCAACCAGGAGCACAACCGCGGCGCGCCCGCCAAGAGCAAGTCCAGGCCAGGGATGGCGCCGCGCTATTCGCCCAAGAGCGGCGGAGGCCTCCAGCAGGGCAAAGCCCGCCAGGACGGCTAGGACGGGATAAAGCGGCAGAAAGTAGCGCAGGTAGAGAGAGAACTGGCGACCCATGAACCCGAAGTACACGAGCACAAAGGCCACCAAAAGAATCTGGCGAGGGTCTTTGTGCCGAGCCAGCCGATAGGCAGCGAAGGCGAAGGCGAGCCAGCCGATGATGCCGAAGCCTGGCCCCATGCCGGCCTCGATCATTTGGCGCAGCGGGTAAAAATAGCTCTCGCGGTCGATCCACTGCACCGATGGCGGAAAGCTCACGTCACCGCCCAGGATCCGGCTTTGGTTCTGCTGGTCGGTCACCCATCGGTCGTTCAAGGTCACCAGGGATAGAGGGTCTCCCGTGTCGGGCTGGGCAAATGCGTATGGCTGAGCGACACGGAACACGAGAAAGGCGACGAGCAAGCCCAGTGCCAGCCCCGAAGCCGCGGCTCCGAGAATTCTTGCCTGGTTGATGACCGGCGCCGATGGCGGTGCTGCTCCACCGGCCCGGGGTCCCGGCGGCTTGAGCGAGGCGGATATGGCCGGCCAGGCGTGGACACCAGCAGCGAGGAACAAAATTGGTAAAAAGCTCAGCGCGGTTAGCTTGCTGGCGGTGCCAAGCCCTAGCGCCAGGCCGGCCAGGATGTAGTCCTGCCGCCTACCAAGCTGGCCAATCCGAACCGCGAAGAACAGGGCCGCCGTGATGAAAAAGACCAAGAACGGGTCGACTACGAAAAAGTGCGCGTGCTGAATCGCCAGCGGAGCCGTGGCATATAGCAGAGCGGCAATCAAGCCGGGTCCGTAGCCAAAGAGCCGTCTGCCTAGAAGAAAAACTAGAAGTACAGTCGCGGCGTCGAACAGGCCAGAGAGATAGCGCCCGACGAGGACAATGTGGTCATAGTCGTCGTAATCCAGCGCCACGGCCACGACTTTGGTTAGGACGAGAGGAAAAGAACCGTAGACGAATGAGCCGGTGTCGCGGTTGTAGGGGTTGAGCGGTGAGCTGTCGGTGGCGAAGTATTCGCCGGGGCCCGAGGGTAACTCTAGAGCGTTAGCAGTTAGCGTGAGGTGACGCTCATCCGGGTGAAGGTGATTATCCTGGTCCCAGTTGACGTTGTAGAGCCTCAGGCCAAGGGCCAGCGCTAGAACGGCTCCTAAGACCAGTATCGGAAGACCGACAGCCCTCAGCCTGGATGAGGCCGGCGTTTTGGGGTGATGAGCGTCAGCGACGCTATTCTTAGCGTCGGTTTGTTCTGACATAGCTAATTACAGCTTACGCCGAGTGGGCAGGTTAACGCCGGGCGGTAATTTCGACAAAGAGAAAGGCTAACTCACCGTCCGGGAAAAACAGCGTATCCAGGACCGTAAATTCGAAGTCGTCGTCATTGAGATTTTCGGGCCGTAGTGCAAAGAGTTGACGCCTGGCTGGGTCATAACGATCGAGTCCGCCAATCGCGCACTTAACGCAGTCATCACCGGCATAAAACTCGAAAAAGATGGCTGGCGCGTTGAACTTTCCGTCCATATACATTTGGTCATAGCTACCCTCAACAGCAAGAAAGTACTCAATAATTTCCTGCGGACCGTCCTGCCAGCCCCAGTAGCCAGCCGATTGGGCCGGATATTCTGAGTGGTAGCGAGAGACGTAGGAACCAAAACTAGCCAGCGCAATCACTGCTACCAAGCCAACGAAAGCCGCCGCCGCCGGCCGGCCCCAGGGGCGAATCCAGGCGGCCAGCGTCGACGCGACCATCCACAAGCCAGCACCAGTGAGTAGAGCCGCCGTGACGGACCCGAGTATGGTTCTGCTGCTAATTGGACTTGTGCTAGAGAGCGCGCCGCCCATGGGGAAGAGGAGCACCAAGGCCAAGAGCAGGAGGTAGCGCCGGTTAAACCTGGTCAACAGTCCGGCGACGCCAATGATCATCAGGGGCAACTGGAAAAGGTAGAGCACGCCCTGGCCAGGAAGGTAGTGGCGGGTGATTTTCCAGTTGTCAGCATCTTGAAATAGAAAAGAGTTGGAGAAATATGACTTGTAAAAGTCCCAGAAGAGGCGGAGCGTGCCTTGCTCTGGGTCCAGGTTGAATATCCAGGCCTGGGAGCTGCGGTCGCCGTTGTCCGAGAGAAGGTGACTGACAAGTGGCAACATCATCACGCCGAAGATGATCACCGCCTGCTTAGCCGTGCGGGGGAATCTGAGCAGCTCCTGGCGGTAAACCACGACCATGATCAACAGCAGCGGTGGCATGATCACCCAGCCACCGCGATAAGTGTAAAAGACTAGTCCCAGAGCTATCGCCGCCGGAATTAAGAATCGTTCCTCACGTACCGCTCGCAGGAAGAGGTACCAGGCCAACGCAAAGAAGAGCGGGAGGGCGACGATATCGCCCAGCCCGGTGCGGCTGTAGTGGATATGCCAGGGCAAAATAGCCAAGGTTGCTGCGGCGGCAAGGGCCGGCAACTCTCGCCGAAAAATCTCACGACCCAGCAGGTAGAGCGTAACCACGCTCAAACTGCCGAGAACCGCGGAGGTCAGCCGTACGGCTAACTCTGTGCGGCCAAAGATCGCAACAAACGGCACCTCCGCGTAGACGAAGACTGGCAATTTGAACTCGCCGAAGCTGCGGAAAAGAAGCGGCAAGAACTCTCCGTGCTCGTCTTGCGCTGTCGTGAGTATGAGATGAGCATTGAGACCGAATGATGCCTCATCGGTGAAGAAGCCACGCGGGTTGTCGACCACGTCAATTGCTCGAGCGGCCAGCGCCAAGCAGACCAGCGCTCCGAGGACCAGGATGTGCCAATACTTGCTGAGGAGTGCAAAACCGGTCCCGGAGCCGCAGACGCGGCTGAACCAGAGGTACGGAGGACTGCTTGACATCAGGCCAGAAAAGAGAGACGGCCTTGGTCACCAGGCTGGGTGACTGGGGCCGCTCTCGAATCTCTTGTCTGGCGGGAGCCGAACATCTTCAGCAATTAGTTTACTCGCTGAGACAGCCAGCAGACCCCTATTACAAGCCCTTCTCCGCTACCATTGCGGTCACATCAGCCAGGCGGCAGGCATAACCCCACTCGTTGTCGTACCAGGAAACAATCTTGACCAGGTCGCCGGCAACGACGTTGGTCGATAGGCCATCGACGATCGAGGAGTGCTCGTTGCTCTTCATGTCCATCGAAACAACGGGGTCATTTGTGAGGTCGAGGATGCCTTTCATGCGCTCACGGGACCAGTGCTGGAGCGCCGAATTGACTTCATCCCGATCGGTCTTTTTGCCAACAAGAGCAACCACCTCCACCACCGAAACGGTGGGTGTCGGTACCCGATAAGCCAAGCCGTCGAGGATTCCCTCAACTTCAGGTATTACCAGGCGCAGGGCCTTGGCGGCCCCGGTCGAGGTTGGCACGATGTTCATGACGCCGGCACGAGCCTCACGTAGGTTGTCAGGTCCGGCTTTGTCGAGAATCTGTTGCGAATTTGTATAGGAATGCACGGTGGTCATCTGACCCTTGAGCAGGCCAAATTCTTCCACCAACACCTTTACGGGTGGAGCCAGACCATTGGTTGTGCATGAGGCGTTTGAGATTACGTGATGCTTGGCCGGGTCATACTTTTCGTCATTGACGCCGAGGACGAGAGTCACATCCTCATTTTTCGCCGGCGCGCTGATGATTACCTTCTTGACGCTATCGTGGCGATGGGCGGCTGCCTTGGTCCCATCGGTGAAGAAGCCGGTGGATTCAATGACAACCTCAACATCGGCGGCCTTCCAGGGAATTGCGGCCGGGTCGCGCTCCGCGAACACCTTTACGGTCTCACCGTTGATCTCCAGGTCACCACCATTGGTACGCACGTCGCCGTGGAAGTTTCCGTAGTTGCTGTCGTATTTCAGCAAATGCGCGTTGGTCTCGACATCGACCAAATCGTTAATCGCAACGACCTTGAGGTCGTGCGAATGGCGTTCTTGAATTGTTCTGAAGACTAGGCGCCCAATTCGCCCAAAACCATTGATTCCAACCCGCGTTGTCATGAAAATCGCTCCTTCCGAACCCCCCGGCCGAATCCGCGGCGCCGATGGTTCTATTCTAGAAAGGCCATGGCGTGTATGCCATAGTCAAACGGCGTTCGAGGACAGGTTCTCTAGAATCAATTGAAAGCACCCAGATGCTTTGCTATCATCGGCCCCAGAGGAATCATCTGAAATGAGCAATTCAGCGGTTCTAGTCCTGAATCAGAACTACGAGCCGCTCAACGTCTGTAACGCGAGACGCGCGTTCGTCCTTGTCGATAGAGGCAAGGCGGAGATTCTTGAGCACGCGGAGGGCGTGATCCGGAGCGCGCTGCACTCATTTCCAAAACCGTCGGTAATCCGTCTGATCTACATGATCCGCCGGCCGCGGCCGCAGATGCGCCTGACTCGCAAGGAGATTTTCATGCGAGATCGCTACACCTGCCAGTACTGCGGCAAAGAAACGCGTGACCTGACCATTGACCATGTATTGCCACGGCACCGTGGCGGCCGGCAGACCTGGGAAAACCTGGCCTCAGCTTGCCGTGGCTGCAACCACCGCAAGGCGGGCCGAACACCCCGGGAGGCTCGGATGGTTATGCTTGCGCAACCAAAGCGGCTGCCAGCGTCCTCCTACTACATGTTCCACCAATACCTGGATGCTCAAGAAGACTGGCGAAAGTTCATACCCGGCTGGGAAAAGCTGGCTACTGAGAGTCGCGCCGCGATTAGCGCCCACGTCTAGCGACTAGAGCAGGATTTTTTTCGGCGCTGCCCCTGAACCGCGGCGAAAATTGTGTACGAGGTAGCGGCGGTCACTGGCGTCCTCTACAGCCTCGATCGAGCAGCGGTCGGGGGCTGCAATGAGTTCGTCACTTTTGGCTTGGAGTTCCTCGTACTGCGCTTTGCGTTCGTCCGAGACCGGAAACAGGGGCTCGGCATCGACAATCACCCTGACTTGGCGGGCGGAGAGCGCGATCAACCAGCCGATGACCAATTCCGCCCAGCCCAGGTGAAACGACGTGTCGCCAAAGGCAAGCGCGAGCCGGCTATTATTTGATTCCGGTCCGACCTGGAGCAAGGTCGCACCAAAGTTAGGCCGGCCCAGATCGCTGGCGGGGCGGTAAACAGAACGTAAGACCGTATCGGTCGCCAAAACCTCCCCAGCAAAGTATCGGCCTAGATTAAATTCCACCGCTTTGAAGGATTCGTTGGCTTTAAGTGCGCCAAGCAACCATCGCTGGTGCTCCTCGAGTTCACCGGCCCGCAAGCCCTCCTGGGCGGCGATGACTTCTGCGCTAGTTCTGACGGCAGGAATTGCCGAAACGTAGGAGCCCCGGCAAGCTAACGACATCGAGTCCTGGAGGCAGAGAAAGGCACGCGACCAGAGGCCGGTCAGAGCGGCCAGCTCTTGGGTGCGGTAGCGAGAGGGGGACGCGTCCTTTAACAGCCCGAGCTGTAGCGCCATGGCCTCTGCGAAGACTTTGAGATCGGCGCCGAGCACGAACTGAGTCTGCCGAAAGGCATCTTGGACAGAGGCCGGCGCGTCATCCGGCCGTGACGGCAGTTGGTAGCTATCGGGCGCGGCGATAGCGGAAACACGCTGCGGCGGTACGTTTGTCACCCCTGGCGTTCCTGGGCCAGCATTTTCCGGCCAGCGTAGACCGCCCGATCGCCCAGCTCCGCTTCGATGCGCAACAACCGATTATATTTCGCAGTGCGTTCGCCACGGGTGGGCGCGCCGGCCTTGATCTGTCCGGCACCCAAGCCGACGGATAGATCGGCTATCGTCGTGTCCTCGGTTTCGCCACTACGGTGACTGATCACGGCACCCCAGCCCGATTCAAGGGCATGGTTTGTAGCCTGGACGGCCTCGCTCAGCGTCCCAATCTGGTTCACCTTCACGAGGATGGAATTGGCGGCTTGGGAGCTGATAGCGCGTTCCAACCGTTCCATATTTGTTACCAGGAGGTCGTCGCCAACCAACTGGACCTGATCGCCCAGGCGCGCCTGGAGTTTAACCCATCCGTCCCAGTCGTCCTCGGCTAGACCATCTTCGATGCTGACGATGGGATACTTGCTGCACCAGTCCTGCCAGAGGTCAACCATTTCGGCACTTGATAGGGATCGGTCCTCGCTTGCGAGGACGTAGCGACCGTTTTCGTAGATTTCACTCGTAGCCGGGTCGAGGGCGATAGAGATCTCTGGACCTGGCTCGTAACCCGCTGCTCCAATGGCTTCCACCAATAGCTCGACGGCCGCCACGTTGTTGGCAAGCGACGGCGCAAAGCCACCCTCATCACCAACATTGGTGCTAAGACCACGGGCGGCAAGCAGGCCCCTGAGTGTGTGGTAAACCTCGGCACCGGCTCGAAGCGCCTCTCTGAAGGTCGGCAGACCAATTGGCGCGAGCATGAACTCCTGAAAGTCGGTGCTTTTCACGGCGTGGCGTCCGCCGTTGAGGACGTTGAACATGGGCAGAGGGAGCAAACTGGCACTCTCATCGCCTAAGCCAGCGTAGAGCGGCAGGCCTTTGGACGCGGAAGCGGCGTGGGCGGCGGCCAAAGACACCGCTAGCAAGGCATTGGCGCCGAGTCGCGACTTGTCCGCGGTGCCATCCAGGTCAAGCAGCACTTGGTCGAGACCCGACTGGTCGGATGCGGCAATGCCATTGACTTTGGCCGCGATCTCCTGTTTGACGTTTTCCACAGCCGTGAGAACACCCTTGCCATCAAAGCGTTGCTTGTCTCCATCCCTCAGTTCGTGTGCTTCGTGGCTGCCAGTGCTGGCGCCGGACGGCACAATTGCGCGGCCCACCGAGCCATCTTGGAGGCGGACCACAGCCTCGACAGTCGGATTGCCGCGGGAGTCGAGAACCTCTAAGGCCTGTACATCCGCGATTCGGTCATCTGGCATTGATTAGGCTCCTTCGAATGGAACTCCGGCAAAAGTTGCGACCACGGGTCTTCGTGGAGCCAAGCGGCATGACGGGGTCCCAGGCGCCAGTTAGGATGCGGCCTCAAGCAAGTTCGATCACTACCAATGGAGACATCCCATGATAAATGGGCGTCGCCAGCTGGCAAGTGACTAAGGTGCCTGCTCAGTGAGCTCTTGGGTGAGCGCTCTCGTAGGTTTCACGAATATGCTCGCGGCTGACTTGAGTGTAAACCTGCGTGGTCGAGATGTTGGCGTGGCCGAGCAACTCTTGAACTTTGTGGATGTCCATTCCACCTCGCAGCATGTGGGTTGCGAAGCTGTGGCGCAGCGTGTGCGGAGTTACACGTCCATCGATGCCGGCAGCAGCAGCGTAGCCTTTGAGAATCAACCAGAAACCCTGTCTGGTGAGACGTTCTCCCCGCCGATTGACGAACAGAGCAGTTTCCTTGCGGTTGCCTACAAGCCTGAGCCGGGCGGTCTTGATGTACTCAACGACCTCCTGGGCGGCCGTATCAAACAGGGGCAGCTGACGCTCGCGGTTGCCTTTGCCGACGAGGCGCACGTGAGGATTTTCCACATCTTGTTGAACGTCCTTTAAATCTAGCGAAACCAGCTCGGTCACGCGGAGCCCGGTTGCGTACATGAGCTCAAGCATCGCCCGGTCACGTCTTGCTTCCGGTGTGCTGCGCCGCGCTGGCTGCTCAAGGAGTTCATCAATTTCCTGAACGGTTAGCGGCTTTGGCAAAGTCTTGCCAACCTTGGGCGAAGCCAGGGCCTCGGTCGGGTTTGATTTCAACTGCCCTTCGGCCTGCAGGAACGTGAAAAAGGATTTAACCGCCGCTACCTTGCGGGCCACTGTTGCTTCCGCATAGGAATGCGACTTCAGATCGAGGATGTAATCCAAGATTATGTCTTGTTGTATGCCTCCCCATTCGATGGATGCACTGTCCCGCTTCGCATTGATGAACTCCTCGAGTTGACCAAGATCATTGCGGTAGGCAGCAATGGTGTTAGTAGACGCTCCCTTTTCCACCGATAGAAATTCCAGGAAGTCGTTGACACGGGAATCCACGAGGTTGAACCTCCCTGTGGTACAACGAGGGGCTGCCGGGGAACAGGTACTGGCGAAGTCTAACTAGGCATAACGTGTCTGTCTAGCGCCGAGCGAAATAATATTATGTTTGCTTTCTATCGGCTAGCCTGATGGCCCGCGTCGTCGAAGGCTTCTTTGCCAATCAGCGGGACAAAACCGCAACCACCCTTGCGGGTAACGGTTACGCCGCCAGCAGTCTTGTCAACCACCAACAAATCCTGCCCTTCAGGCCCGCCGACTGGAAGTACCAGCCGGCCACCTTCGCCGAATTGGTCGACCAAGGAGGCCGGTACCCTGGGCACCGCCGCCGCAACGACAATCGCATCGTATAGGGCGCCTTGAGACCAGCCCAAATCTTCGCCAGCCAGATGCAGTGAGATATTGGAGTAACCAAACTCGGCTAAGACAACAGAAGCCCTCTTTGCGAGGGTGGGTATGAGCTCCACGGCAACTACTTGGCTGGCCAGCTCAGCTAGGATTGCGGTCTGGTACCCGGAACCAAACCCGACTTCCAGGACTTTCTCGGTGCCATCCAAGGCCATCTCTTGAAGCATGATCGCGATCATTAACGGTTGAGACGTGGTCTGGCCGTGGCCGATTGGCAGGGGCCGGTCATCGTAAGCCGCGCTGGCTTGTTCCGGATCGAGGAACCGTTGCCGCGGAATTCGAGCCATCGCATCGAGCACGCGTTGATCACGAATCTCGGCCCGCAGCGAGCGGATCAGCCGTTTACGGGCAGCGAGGAAAACTTCGTCCTCGTCGGCCGGGGCATTGTCAGCCTCAGGACCTCGAGCGGCCATCAGCCTGGAGGATCTTATATGACTCGATCCCAGGAACGTGCCGACATGAACGACCGCAACACCAAACACCAGGCGATTCACCCGGATGTCGACAAGGCCAGCGCGACGCATACAACTTGCAACGTCCTCAACCGCTTCAAATTTGTCGACTGACTTCGGCAGGTATTCATAGGCGGGTCTATCCCCAGAAATCAGGCCACCTACCAAAGGTGAGAGCTTGTGGAAGTACCAGTCGAACATGTGGCGAAAGCCCCAAAGCCCCGGGCGGTTAAGTTCGAGGAAGACGGCTTTTCCTCCGGGCTCGAGCACGCGGGCCATTTCGGCGAAGGCGCCCGTGAGATCGGGGACGTTCCTACCGCCGAATGCCATCGTCGTTGCCTGAAAAGCGCCGTCACGATAGGGCAGCTTCATGGCGTCGCCCTGATGTAAATCGACGTGGCTACCGAGACGGCGGCTTACCTTCCCCCGACCCAGGACGAGCATTTGACGAGTCAGATCAAGGCCAACAACCTGGCCGGTCGAACCGACCCGTTTGCGCAGCTCAAATGCAAGATCGGCCGTGCCAGTCGCCACATCCAGGGCCCGATCACCGGGCCGGAGCCTGGTTTGCCTGGCGGCGAAGCGCCGCCAGCTGCCGTCCAGACCCATTGAGAGCAACCTGTTCACCAAGTCGTACCGCTTGGCGATGCGGCCAAACATGGCTGCCACGACCCTGGGTTCATCATGCGGACGCTGGGGAGCTTCTAGCGCTGCCACTCAGCCAGTTTAGCCTCTCGTTTCTTGAGTGTCAGTCGGCTGTCCAGGTTGTTGATGCTATCTGGGCCGCGCTTCGTAGCCGATCCATGAGGTCAAGGCAGCGAATCGAAGCTGCAACCAGCCGTAGCGGAGCACTCTCGCCCCGGACAACCGCGGCGAAGTGCTCCACCATCTCAAGATAGGAATCATTGCCGCCAGTTTCAATTCGTTCAACGCTGCCGTCAGCGTCAGTTCGCTCCAAAGAATCCTGATCACGGCCGGCCGTGAAAGCTACCTTGAGGTCCAATCTTCCAGAGGTGCCAATGACTTCCAGTTTCTGTTCCTCGGGCAGCTCGAAGGACACGAGCATGGAAGCGGTGATTCCAGCGTTGAACTCCAACCAAGCCGAAAAGGTGGTGTCGACCCCGGACGGAGCCAAGACCTGGCTCGCCTGGATTTGTTTGGGCTCTCCGGCTAGAGCAAGCACCGGGTCCAAGCAATAGACGCCAACGTCCAAAAGGGCGCCGCCACCGAGTTCTGGAAGCCAGCGGTGGTTCCGCGGGTCATGGTTGATGAAAGTGAACTGAGAACGAATATGGCGCAGCTTCCCCAGTGCGCCATTTTCGATCAGCTCAAGCGCTGCAACGTGACGGCGATGGAAGGTGGTCATGTGTCCTTCCATCAAGGTTCTGTCCGCTTTTAGTGCCGCGGCTGCCATTTCATGCGCATCCAAAGCACTGCAGGCCAGAGGTTTTTCGCACAGCACGTGCTTTCCGGCCATCAACGCCTTGATTGTCCATTCTTTGTGCAGGGCGTTGGGTAAAGGAATGTAGACCGATTCAACCTCTGAGTCAGCCAACAACTCATCGTAGGAGCCGTGGGATCGGCGAGCGCCGAATCTGTTTGCCTCTGCCTTGGCACGCGCAGCGTCGCGACTTGCTAGCGCCACCAAATCAGCTGTCAAGCTGTGCTGCAAGGCAGGCAGAACCGCAAGCCTTCCGACGATCTCGGAGACACCCATGACACCCCAGCGGACAGGCTGCACCGGTTTTAGGACAGGTTTGAAGGCCGCCCGCCATGAGCGGCTGATTCGTGGGCGGCTTCAAGTACCGTAACCAAATTTCGGATCTGGTTTGAATCAACCGCCAGCGGCTCATTGAGCAGCAAATGATCAGCGAGGTTGCGGTGGAAGGCGAAGGGGTTGGAGCGCATCAAAGAAATGCGCTGCTCATGTAAGCCGCTGCCCAACGGCTCGAACCGGACAAGGGTCAGGTCGGCCGGGGCCTCGGCATGGTGCGACTCTTCCCGCAGGTAACCGAGGCTTGGATCAATCCGCTCGCTGACCAAGGGGCGATAGTGCCCGACCAGCGTGCCTTTGGTTCCCTGGATATAAAACTTAGGACGCCGCACCGCGGCAACGTCTGAATGGACGAACTCCGCCTCGCGGCCGTCATCCCAGATCATGCGTACGCGCACCTGGTCCAAGTTAGAAACGTCATGCCAAACCCTTTTGTGCCCGTTGGCATAGACCAAGGCCGGTTGGCCTGGCATCAGCTGGAGTATCCAGTCAATGTAGTGTGCGCCCCAGTCGAACTCGGCGCCACCGGAAATCGAGCTCTCCGAGTGCCATTCGCGACAAGGGTGCTCGAAAGAGCCGACGAAAGTTTCGATATTGAAGACTTCTCCCAGCACGCCGTCGGCGATTAGCCTGCGTATGGTGAGGAAGTCCGCATCCCAACGCCGGTTCTGATGCACGGTGAGAAGCAACCCGCTATCGAGGGCCAATGCTGTCAATTGATCGGCCTGCCCCGTGGTGAAGCAAAGCGGTTTCTCACAGACCACGTGCTTGCCGGCGCGCAAAAGTTGTAGCGCATGCTCAGCGTGCATCGATGGTGGCGTGGCGACGATAGCGAGATCAATCGCGGGATCCGCAGCTACTTCATCGATGGATTGGTAAGGTCGCAGCTCAGGAAACTCCGACGTGGCAGCCACGAGTCTTTCCTGGTTGCTGTCGCACACGGCCGACAGTTCCAGGCCATCGGTTGATCTCACCGCCAGCGAGTGCGTATATCCCATCCCGCCTAGCGCTCCGTAGCCGACGATTGCGATGCGCAGATTCCGCCCGGTCGCGCCCTCGGCACGCGGTCGAATGGCTCTGCGCAGGACGGTTCGAAGCTCCGCGCTTTCGAAGGCGCGTTCCTGTGCTCCCAGGGAGCTAGCGATCACTCGGCCGTTGCCAAGCTGGTGTTCAGCAATCGCGACTCGGTCTTGAAAATTCACGTTGACATGGATTAGCGCCGTTGACGACTGATTGAGTCCCTCAATCGGGGCGAAGCTATCGACGATGGGAAATTCACGGTCTACACGCTGCAGAAGCTCGTGGCCGGAGTCAGCGACACGGGCGAAAAATTCACCCGAGGGCAGGCGCGGACCGGCCCGAAACCCGATCAATTGCTCCAGCCGGCCGGCCCCGTCCCCACTAAGAGCATCCAAGGCGAGCAGACTGCCGCCCGCCTCGACAAAACCATGAAGACGCTCAATTTCATCTGCGCTCAATCCGTCCTGAGAACCGTGCAATACCACGGCGTCAACCGACAATGAGGTTGGCAGAGAACCATTTGACTGGACCAATTCGGCGCCGGGCGGTAGTAAAGAAGAGATGAGACCAGGCCAAGAACCCGCGGCCTGTGAGACGAAAAGTACTTTTGAGGGTGTGCTTTCGCGGGCGTGCATGGGGCCTCCCCCTTTCTTAGCTTTCAAAGAAATCGGTGGCCAGCGCCCAGAGCATGTACTCAGACAGTTCCAGCGGTCTATGAACGTGTATATCGTGAGCGGTATCAAAGAACCAACGCACATTAACTCGTGCCAAATCCATTTGCGCCGGTGATACTTGATCATGCTGTCTCAAGCGGTGCTCGTTGTCTCCATGGTCAGCAACGGCTACGAGCACCGGCGCCTGAACCTTGGCATAGACTTCGGCCGGGCGGTGCTCCCAGAGCCCGCGCAATACTTTCATGTGGCGCTCTTTTGTCAACCAGGGCCGGACCGTTCCGTCCGGCAAAGTTTCAAAATTTGCCAGGCGCATTTCAAGAGTTTCTTCGGGCCAATCCGAACGGAAAGACCGCATGCGGTCCTCCATTTGCTTGCGCGACGTGCCAATTAGGTCAGGTGGCTGCAAATCAACCGAGATTTGCTTCCAGTCACTTCCCTGTGGTCGTGACTGCAAATCGATGAAGCCACCATCAACCAGCACCACACCGGACACGAGGTCAGGGTAGCGGGCCGCCAAGTCCAGGACGACATTGCCACCCCAGGACTGGCCGGCAACGACTGGCCGGTCCAGGCCAATCACCTCGATAAGCGCTTTCAAATCTGCCGTAACCTCATCGAAATCAAATCCATCGTCTGGCTTGTCACTCTGACCATGGCCTCGTTGATCAACAGCCACGACTGGGTGTCCCTCCCGGTTGCCGATGAGCCACCATGTCCCACATCCGGGCGTTTGAGGCCAGGCCGTGAACTAGAAGGAACGGTCGCTTGAAGCCAGGCCATTCTCGAACCGCCAGGTTCAGACCCCTGATTGGCAAGCGCTTCAGAGTTGGTTCTAGCGCCGTGTCCAGGTGGCACCCCCGGGAGTATCACCGACCTCGAAGCCGAGCCCGTCTAAAATCAAGCGCGCCTTGTCCGCCAGGTCGAAGCGCTTTTCGACCCGTAGCGCTTGACGTAGCTCAAGGACGAGGTCCATTAGAGGCGCTTCGGCGCTAGAACTGGAAGCAGAGTCTGCTATTTGCCCACGCAAAGCCTGGAGCCTGGTCATGACCTCAAGCTTGGCCTCTTGAGAGAGGCCTTCAATTTCTTCGAGGTACTCCAGGACTGGGGCCAGAACGTCCGTCTCTTCGACCTCCTCGTCCTCATTGTCGTTAAATTCGTAGCCAAAAACTCGCTCTTCCGTCGCCTTGCGGACTACCTCACGAGAGGACGAATTGAACTCGGAGAACGGTATCTTGACGCCGGCTTCAAAGCGCCGCTCCGCACCTTCGCCGATCAGGGTTATTCCTCCCTGCCCGGATACTTCCGCTTCGTGAGCGCTTGAATCGAAGCTGACCGATGTATACGCATCAATGCCTAGGATGGAAACATCCGCTGGTAGCACCTCCTGGAGGAGGTCAAAACGCTTGGCGCCCATGTAGCAGAAGCGGGAGTCATAGTTGTCTCCACCAGAGTTGTCGTTGAAGTGCGGCACGACGGCGAGCCGCAGTCCAAGGTTGCCTAGAAGGTCAAGCCCCTCTATCCACTCAGGGTCCTCACCAGCCTTGTAAATTTCGTACACGGGCAGCGCGTGGCTTCCTAGCGTTATAGATGCGGCGCTGGCGAAAAGCACGTCAACACCGTTTTCAAATTGCTGGACAACCGCGTCCCAGACCGGTGACTCTCGCCATTGTTTGATCGCGTAGCTAGGGCTGCCAGGACCGGCGAAAATCAAGTTTGCGGCCCGAATCTCCGCTATCGCGGCAGCCAACTCTGTCGCCGAGGCTCGATCGCGGTGCCGGTAACTTGCGACGCGCAGGTCTGTTTGCAAGTGATGGCGATAGTATTCGACTGCTTTGGCTACGATTGCGTCGATATTTGTTTCAAAACCAGCGGTCGTGTCGAAAAACACGGGCCGCGCTGGCCCATTGAGCCGATTGAGCACCGCACGGTGCTCACCACTCATCGCTGCCATAAGCTCGCCCGCGCCCACGAGCGTAAGTCTGCCCGTCATACGACATCCCTGTGAGTATGCTCTGTGCCCCTCGGAACCACTCTAAGGAAGCTCCGCACCGCTGTAAATTCTACCACTCAAACCTTTTTGCTGGCCTACTTGTGAATTTCGGGTCTAGTGGCGCCAGCAGACAAGTTTAGCCCAATAAAAATGTAAAGGCGCTTATACATAATGGCTCGAAATGATGGAAAAGATAGCAAAAAAATGCTATAATTAGATTCAATCTAACCACTTGAACACCCGTCCGTCACTCGATCCCAAAAGCGGACGCCCAACCCAACGAAAAACGAAAGGTTCAAGACGTTCCAGCCGTCCGGCGAGGCTGGTGCATAAGCTATGGCATCAAAAAGAGAACCCGCCGCAGAACAATACACCGCTAGCGACATCCAAGTTTTGGAGGGGCTCGAGGCGGTTCGCCGGCGCCCTGGTATGTACATCGGCGGGACGGACGAGCGCGGCTTGCATCACCTCGTGTTTGAAATCGCGGATAACAGCATCGATGAGGCGATGGCTGGCCACTGCGACCGAATTTGGGTCCACATCGCCAAAGATGGCCGCGTGACGGTACGCGACAACGGCTGGGGCATTCCAATCGACACACATGAAAAGACCGGCAAGTCAGCGCTGGAGACGGTAATGACCGTGCTGCATGCCGGTGGTAAGTTTGGCGGCCAAGTCTACAAGGTATCCGGCGGACTTCATGGCGTCGGCGCATCAGTAGTCAATGCCCTATCGGAGAATATGTGGGTGGAGGTAAGGCGCAACAAGAAACTTTACCGCCAAGAGTACGTGCGCGGCATCCCCACCGCCCCAATTCAAACAGTCAAGACTTCACTCTACGAAGGCCCGGATACCGGGGACATGGCTGAGACCGGTACGACCACCTCGTTCGTGGCCGACCGCGAAATTTTTATTGACCTGGAATTTGACCCTTCAATCCTTATTCAGCGCTTCCGGGAGGCGTGTTACCTGACTAAAGGGGTGTGGTTGGCTTTTTCCGATGAGCGCAGCGGCAAGGAATCCACTTTCTACTTTGAGGGAGGGATCCAGAGTTTCGTCCGCCACCTGAACAAGGACCGTGAGGTCCTGTTCAGCCGCCCAATCAGCGTTGAAAAGGAAATTGGCGGAACCAACGTTGAATGCTCGATCCAATACAACGGCACCTTCAACGAATCGGTGTTCAGTTTCGCTAACTGCATTAACACGATCGACGGAGGCAGCCACATGACGGGGTTCCGTTCAGCTCTCACCCGAGTTCTGAACGACTACGCCCGCAAGCAGAAGCTACTCAAGGATGACGACGCCAACCTTTCGGGTGAGGATGTGCGCGAAGGCTTGGTCGCCGTGATCAGCGTCAAACTGCCGGAGCCACAATTCGAGGGGCAAACCAAGACTCGACTTGGTAACCCCGAAGTCAAGGGTCATGTCGAGTCGGTGGTTGCCGAGGGTCTCAACCAGTACTTGGAAGAGCATCCCGCGGATTCGCGCCGAATCATTGAGAAAAGTATTACCGCGGCCCGGGCTCGGGAAGCGGCTCGCAAAGCCCGAGATCTGGTAATCCGCAAAGGGTTGCTTGACGGCAGCATGCTGCCCGGCAAGCTGGCGGACTGCTCTGACCGTAACCCAGAAAATTGCGAAGTCTTCATCGTGGAGGGTATTTCAGCGGGAGGATCAGCCAAAGGAGGCCGTGACCGGCGCTTCCAGGCGATCCTGCCGATCCAGGGCAAAATCCTCAACGTCGAAAAGGCTCGCCTGGACAGAATCTTCAGCCACACTGAAATCGCGGCGATGATCAAAGCTCTTGGCGCCAGCATCGACGACGACTTTGACCTGGAAAAGCTGCGCTACCATCGAATAATTATCATGACTGACGCCGACGTAGACGGCGCACATATCCGCACTCTGCTTTTGACCTTCTTCTTCCGGCACATGCGGGAGCTAATCAACGAGGGCCACTTGTACATCGCCCAGCCACCACTCTACCGAATGCAGGTTGGACGCCAGCTAAGCTACGTATACTCCGACCAGGAGCGCGACCAGCTGATCGAGAAAAGCAAAGCTAAGGTGACCGCGCGCTACAAGGGCCTTGGTGAAATGAACCCAGACCAGTTGTGGGAGACCACCATGGACCCGCAGCAGCGCATTCTCCTCCAGGTGAGGATCGAGGACGCAATGGAGGCCGACACGATTTTCAGCAACCTAATGGGAGATGACGTCGCCCCGCGTAAGCTTTTCATTCAAGCCCACGCAGCCTCGGTCCGGAACCTAGACGTATAACACCGTTTCCGGTACGCCATGCCGCGGATAATTGTTGACTTCGACCCCGACTTCGAAGCTTCACCAGCCTTTGGCTCAGACAGCTCAGATTTGGTCTATTTCCTGTCCTGGGCTTTCTCCGCACGCTACGGCGCAAACCATGAAATGTCACTCGCATCTCTCGTACTGCGGGGCGAATTCCAGATTGACTTGAAGCCATTGCTAACTTTCGCTGACCGGGATACGGAGGAGCCGGCCGATGAGGAGGCGCTTGAAAAAGCCTGGCAGGCAGCGGCGCCGCTGCACGAAACCTGTGAACTGGTAGCCGCGGCGGTGGCAAGCGGAGACAAGAGACTCATCGACCTTCAGGAAAAGTACCCGGCACTTCACGGCAATATTGCTGAGCTCGGCCGAATCGCGGCCGCGGCCGCGGCCAGAGGGAGCCTGATTCGCGTGACCTACTTGCTGGACTCTGAATAGAGCCCCTTGTCCTTGATATAGACAGCTACTGCCTCAGGCACCATATATTTCAGGCTTGCCCCGCGTGCGGCAAGCTGACGCATCAGGGTAGAGCTAATGCCGACATTGGGCATCTCCAACCTAACCAAGCGGTCTTCCGGCACGGCATCAATGTGCGGTGGCACACCTTCGCGAGGGGCAACAACAATGTACGCGGCCTCAGCAATCCCGCTGGGGTCGCGCCAGTTTGTGATGTCAGCCAGCGCATCCTCGCCAGTGAGAAAGTAGAGCTCATCTCCTTCTTCCATTTCGGAACGGAATTCCCGCAGGGTATCGACCGTGAAGGTGGCTCCTTCACGGAGAACTTCACGATCGTCAACCTCGAAGAAATCGCTGCCAGCCACGGCCAGGCGGGTCATCTCCAGCCGATCCGCGGCGGCGGAAATGTTGCGATTGGCCTTGCGCCAGGGATCCCCTGCCGGCACAAACTTTACGATGTCCAGATTTAGTTGTTCCCGGGCTTGCTCGGCGAGGATCAGGTGGGCGATATGGATCGGATCAAAAGTACCACCGAGAATCCCGATCTTCATCCGTGCCATTCCAGGTCCACGTCACCGACTCTCATGCGGTCGCCAGGCGAAGCTCCAGCCTGTCGCATTGCCTTCCTAAGCCCCATACGGCCCAGGCGCCCCTGCAATTCATCAAGGGCGTCGTATCCGCCCTCACCGAGCTTGATCGCATCTTGCTCCGCCTTCTTGCCGTGAACGACAAATACCCCGTCCACCGCCTCGACCGCGATCCTGTCCCTCGGCTCCGGCCTTAGGGTTGGTAGCTCTCGTGTTTCGATTTCAGTGGCGGATTTCGCCGCGGACTCTTGGATGAACTGTTGTAGGCGCTTGATCAAGGCCTGAGTCCCCTCGCCGGTGGCTCCTGAGATCTCCATGACTTCAGCGTTGGGCAGGCGATCTTTCAAGATCGAGGCGTTTTCTCGCGCTTCCGGCAAATCGATCTTATTGAAGACGATGACCTCAAGCTTCTCGACCAACTGGATGTTATAGAGTTCGAGCTCACGGCGAATTGTCTCGTAGTCGGCGAGTGGGTCAGCCGAACTCGCGTCTAGAAGGTGCACAAGTATCCGGGTGCGCTCCACGTGCCGGAGAAACTCAAGGCCCAGGCCAGCACCTTCATGGGCACCCTCAATCAAGCCCGGTAGGTCTGCCATGACAAACGCGTCTATACCTAAATCGACAACACCCAGCACGGGTTCGAGAGTTGTGAACGGAAAATCTGCGACGTCTGGCATGGCCCGAGACACAGCCCTGAGCAAGGTCGACTTGCCGGCGTTGGGCAAACCTATCAGTCCGACATCCGCCAGCAATTTCAGTTCGAGCTGTACGTCGAGCGCATCCCCAGGTAACCCCCGCTCAGCGAAATTTGGCGCCTGCCTGATTGAATTGGCGAAGCGGGCGTTACCCCTGCCACCAGAGCCGCCGGACGCAGCCACAACTCTGGCGCCTGCCACATCTAAATCCCAACTGGTCTCGCCGCCATCAACACTGGCAACGGTGCCAATCGGCACCTTTATGAGCACATCCTTACCATTACCGCCATGGCGGTGTCCCCCTTGGCCGCGCTTGCCGCCTTCAGCTCGGTAGACCTGCCGGTGGCGCAAATGAGCCAGGGTCGTGAGCCCCTCGTCCGCCATGAGAATCACGTCACCGCCACGGCCGCCGTCGCCACCGTCCGGTCCGCCATAGGGCACGAACTTTTCTCGTCTAAAGCTGGAGGCTCCGCTACCTCCACTACCAGGAATAATTTGAATGGGGACAAGATCGATCATATTGAATTAATTATAGGATCGCGCGTGAATCTTGCCTGGTATTAGTTATTAGTAGGGGGTATGGAAAGTGGTGATGCTGGGTTAGGCGGCTGTGGTGGGCTTGTGAACAAGGGCCCGAATAGCATCGACATCGGCTCGGAGCGATGGTGATTGTTTTATCTGTTTTGCGACCTGAGTGCAGGCGTGTACGACAGTCGAGTGGTCTTTCTTGCCGAGAAGGGTCGCGATAGCCGAGTAGGTAAGTCCGCCGTCATTGCGCATTAGGTACATCGCTATGTGACGCGCGTAAGTCAACTCTCGATTGCGTTTAGCGCTGCTGATGACTGAAATCGAAAGCGCGAACTGTTCGGACACGGCTTGGAGAAGCGCCGCCGGCGCGGGCGCGACCGGCTCCTGGGCGGATTCCTGGCTGGCTGGCTCAAGCGCCTTGTTAACAAAGTCCAGAGTCAGTGTTTCCCGCGAAATTCGCGCCAAAGCTGTCACTCGGTTGATGGCGCCCTCGAGGTCGCGAACGCTACCCCGGACGCGGAGGGCAATGTATTGCTGGGCTTCTTCTGGAAGATCGACACCCTGATTTTCGGCCTTCATCGCCGTGAAACGAATGCGGTCAGCCATCGATGAGTCGGTGATCGGTGCTACGAGACCCCAGCGAAGCTGGTTTTCAAACCTTTTCACGCCGCCGTTCATAGCCGAAGGCTCACCATTAACCGCGACCAGCTTTCCCAAATCGTGAAGACCCGCAACGGTCTGGTAGAACTCGCTAAGCGTGGCTTTTTTGCCGGTGAGAACGTGGATATCGTCAATCAGAAGGAGGTCAACTTCTCTATACCTGGCGCGGAAGGCGGCCCCGGCCTTGTTTCGAATCGCGGTTGTGAACTCACTGAGGAATTGCTCCGCGCCGGCCAGAAGAAACGAAGTCCGCATGGCCGCGGCTTCGTGGGCGATGGCATGCAAGAGGTGGGTTTTGCCGCTACCGCTGGGGCCGGTGATAAACAGGGGCGAATACTGGCCCTCGCCGGCGGCAAGTTCCTGGGCGGCGTTGAGGGGCAACTGATTGAAGTCACAGGCCAGGAAGGCCGAGAAGGTGAAGCGTGGGTTGAGCGGTGTCGATAAACCCGGTATTAGCTCAGGTTGCAGAACTGGATTATCGAAAAATGCAGCCGGGCTCTCAACTGGCTCAAATCTTACTTTCAGCCCAGCACCTGCCACAGCGGTAAGCGCCTGGGCAACGACCGACCGCAAGCGGGTGGACAGCCAGTCACAGGCAAGTTCGTTTGGCGCGGCGACGATAAGGGTTGTGGCCTCAAAGCGGAGGCCAACCGTGTTTCTCAACCAAGTCTCATAGTTCTGCCGGGTTACTCGAAGGAGAAGCTGACCGAGGGTGGCTTCCCAAACTTGCGGGGCGGAGTTACCAAGGGACGAAAACGACAAGCACTGCCCTCCAGCGGGTATGGCTAACGGAAAAAGAAAATGCCCAGAGAACAGCCAGTGAGGCCGTGCGCCTGATGCCACGCCGAATCATTGGCACTCAGCAGTCAGGCCGACCGCGAAAGTAGCATGGCCAGCGCCAAGCTGGTCAAGTGCTTTATGATCAGTACAGCAACATTTTCTTTATTGGACTCTTCTTACTGGCGACTCATGCCCATTACCCAGGTTTCGAATCTAAAAAGTCTATAATTGCACGACAAAATGCTGTTAGCGATTGATGTAGGCAACACAAACGTAACGATTGGCGTTTTTGAGGATGCGGAGCTTCGTGGCACGTGGCGGATTGCTACGGATACGGCCAAGCTGGCAGACGAGTACGCGGCTGTCATAACCGCTCTGCTGCAATTGCGCGGCATTGGCCGGAATGAACTTGATAGCGCCGTTTTTGCCAGCGTGGTGCCATCCCTGAGCTCTGTTTTTGAGGAAGTCTGCCGTCGCCACTTTGAGGTTGTACCGCTTCATATCGGCACTGGTGTAAAAACCGGGCTGAGGATCCTGTATGAGGATCCACGCGAAGTGGGTGCCGATCGTATTGCGGACGCCGTCGCCGGGCTGCGACTACACAAGCCGCCGCTGATTATTGTCGATGCTGGTACAGCTACCGTATTCGACGCGATCTCGAAGGATGGTGACTACTTAGGCGGGGCTATCGCTCCTGGTATTGGCCTTGCGGCTGATGCTCTGGCACAGAAGGCGGCTCTCTTGCGGCGGGTGGACCTGCGGCCACCAAAGCACGCGGTGGGGAAAAATACGACGGCGGCCATGCAATCAGGTATCCTCCTGGGTTTCACCGGCCTCATAGACGAGATGATTCGCAGGTTCAAGGCGGAGATCGGTGAAGAAGCCTGGGTAATTGCTACTGGCGGCTGGGCTGAGTTAGTGAGTCAATTGACCGATGCGTTTGACCAGGTTGACACCGACCTGACGTTAAATGGCCTGCGACACATATATGAGATGAATGAGGCGCCGAGCTGATGGTTCTGCAAGATCGGCACGTGGTTCTTGGAGTGAGCGGCAGTATTGCGGCCTATAAGGCCGTGGAGGTTGCAAGCAGGTTGGTACAGGCCGGTGCAAAGGTTGATGCTGTGCTGACATCGGCGGCGCAGGAGTTCGTCAAGCCTCTTACGTTCGGCTCAATTACAGGACGGCCGGTGTTCACCGATATGTTTGAGCCGGCGACGGATTTGCCGGAAGAACACGTGGCGATCGCCCGACGAGCGGACCTGATCATAGTTGCGCCGGCGTCAGCAACGACGATCGCTCGGCTGGCTCATGGGCTGGCTGACGACTTTTTATCGCTGACCTGTTTGGCCTCAAAAGCGCCGCTGCTGATCGCGCCGGCGATGGACTCGCAAATGTGGGAGGCCGCCGCGACTCAGGAAAATGTTGAAACCCTACGGCGAAGGGAAGTCACTCTGGTCGGGCCCGCGGTCGGAAGGCTGGCAAGCGGCCACGAGGGAGCCGGCCGGCTTGTGGAACCCGCAACAATTGTTGAGGCGGCGAAGTTCGAGTTGGCAAAGCAGGGAGATCTGGCCGGGAGACAGCTTGTCATTAGTGCCGGTGGGACCCGTGAACCGCTTGACCCGGTGCGCTTCATCGGCAACCGGTCCAGCGGCAAGATGGGCTTCGCGCTGGCGGAAGCGGCGCGCGACCGAGGAGCTAACGTAAGGTTGGTGGCGGCGCCGAATGCATTGCCGTTGCCCTATGGGGTTGAAATCACTCCGGTCGAAACCGTGGCGGAGATGAGGAGCGCGGTCTTGGAGGCCTGTGAGCAGGCCGACGGACTAATAATGGCGTCAGCTGCATCAGATTTTCGAGCAGCGGAACCAAGCAGCCAGAAGATCAAGAGCGACGCAGGCGATCTTTTAATCTCTCTCCAGAAGACCGAGAAGATTTTGCAGGATGTGCCAGACGGTCTAATTAAAGTCGGCTTCGCCGCGGAGACGGACAATCTGCTTGCCAACGCTCGCAAGAAGCTCCGAGATTACGGTCTTCACCTGATCTGTGCCAACGACATCACTGACCCGGACGCTGGCTTTGCGGTGGACACCAACAAGGTGACGATCCTCGACCAAAGTGACGGCGAGCAGGAGCTGCCTCTCCTGAGCAAATATGAAGTGGCGCACAAGATCCTCGACAGGGTAGCTACCCTGTTGCAAGAGGGAAGATGAAAACCCGGAGAATTCAGATTCGGGCCCGGCAATCACCGGCTCATCGGCAGTAGCCGCAGCTTCTGAGTCGCGGCTAGAATAGTTCGACAGAACCGTCGGCACTCAGTTTTTATTTGTCCCTGGTTGGGCCAGGCTTAGCCTTTCGTAGGAGGCATTCGCAATGAAAATTGGAGCGGATCAGGGTGACATTACAACCGTTTCCTCTGAAGCGATTGTCGTGAGCCTGTTCGAGGGTGCTACTGCTCTGGATGGAGCCGCGGGGGCGGTTGACCAAGCCATGGCCGGCGCGATAACCAGCTTGATCAGCGCTGGCGACATCAAAGGGAAACTGGGGGAGCTAACCCTAATTTATTCCTTCGGCAAACTGCCAACCCCACGGGTGGTAATCGCCGGGCTCGGCAAATCGGGGGAACTATCCCTGGAAAAACTTGGCCATTTGTCTGGTGAGGTAGCGCGTTTCTTGCGTTCTAGCCATGTGAAGAGCGCCGCCTCCGTGGTTCACGGGGCTTGGACCGGCGGTCTTGACCCGGAGGGCTGCGGGGCGGCTATGGCGGAGGGTACGCTTCTTGGCCTGTATCGCTTCCTACCGCACAAGAGCACCGAGGCAGACGCAGATCTTGAAGAGCTCCAGATCATCGACTTGGATGCAGAGAAGATTGGCTCGATACGCCGGGGGCTCGAACGGGGCCAGATTTTGGCTGATGCAGCCAATCTTTGCCGTGATTTGGCGAACCAACCCTCCAATTACTTGACGCCCACTGACCTAGCCGGTCAGGCGGAAAAGCTTGCCCAGGATACCGGCTTGGAGTGTGAAGTTTACGGCCCTGGATGGATGAAAGAAAAAGGTATGGGAGGCCTCCTTGGTGTAGCCGCCGGTAGCGCCGAAGAGCCTCGTTTTATTGTTCTCCGCTACAACGGTGACGGCGAGGCAAAGCCTCTAGCCTTAATCGGCAAGGGCATCACCTTCGACACAGGTGGCATTTCGATCAAGCCCTCCGAGAACATGGGTGAAATGAAGGGTGACATGGCTGGTGGAGCCTCGGTCATCGCGGCGATGGGCGCCATAGCGCGACTCAAGCCCAAAGCAAATGTTATCGGCGTTGTGCCTGCCACTGAGAATATGCCGAGCGGCAGCGCCATCAAGCCGGGCGACGTCCTGATGACAATGCACGGCAAGACAATTGAAGTGGTCAACACCGACGCCGAAGGGCGGTTGGTTCTCGCAGATGGCCTCGCCTATGCCCGTGAGCAAGGCGCGGAAGCGTTGGTCGATGTAGCCACGTTGACCGGCGCGGTCACGGTAGCGCTGGGCGACGTTGGCATGGGTGCGATGACCAACGACTCCGATCTTATTGACCAGGTTCGTAAGGCGGCCTCCACGGCGGGAGAAAAGGTCTGGGAGCTACCGATGTGGGAAGAGTATAAAGAGTTGATCAGCAGCGACGTCGCGGACATGAAGAATAGCGGCGGGCGCCCAGCCGGCTCGATTTCTGCGGCAATGCTCTTGCGCGAATTCGCCGAGGACACTCCCTGGGTCCACCTCGATATCGCCGGGGTCGATTCGACCAAGAAGGACAAGGGAGTGCTGGTAAAGGGAGCCACCGGGATTCCGGTCCGCACGCTGGTTCACCTGGCGCTGCAGTACGCCTCGGAGACAGGTCCAGCGAAATAGGACGGTTCTGAAAAAGCTTCAGCCGTGAACCGACTCCAGGAAAGCATGAATGGGCGGCCGAATTCCGGCCGCTCTTCTATTCTTGCCGCGAGGCCACATCTTCGAGATTTATCTGAGCTGGTCTTAGTGGCGCTGGCGTTCCTGCTTTACTTCGTTGTTAGAGCCAACGTCATCGACCGGCCGGTCGAGGCGCTCACCAACGCACAGTCGCTGATCGATTTCGAGAGCAGTCTGGGCATGTTTGTCGAGGCTGACTGGCAAAAGGCGATTCTTGGCAGTAGCGTTTTGGTTTGGCTTGCCAATTTCGCCTACTTTTGGCTGGATTTCCCATTGATTACCGTCATTGGTCTGGTGTTCTTTTTCCGCAAGCGGGACGACTATAGGTTTGCCCGCGACGCGATTCTTGCCGCGGGCGCTTTGGCTCTGGTCTCCTACAATTTCTTCCCCGTGGCCCCGCCAAGGCTGGTGGAAGAATCCGGCATCATTGACACGCTGCAAGCCTTTAACAACCTAAGCTATCAAGCTCAATCGACCGAGTTCTTTGTCAATCCCTACGCGGCGATGCCAAGCCTGCATGTTGGCTGGGCGCTGATCATGGCGGTTAGCTGGGCAAGAGCCTACCCAGGCAACCGCGTGGTAATCGCTCTGGCTGTGTTGCACCCAGTGACACAAACGGTAGCCACGATTGTTACGGGAAACCATTACTTTATCGACGCGGCAGGAGGGCTGGCAGCCGCTGTGTTTGGTCTGGCGGTGGCCTTACTGATGAAAAGAGTTTGGTCGCGTTAGGCTCGCGCTACTTAAAGGCAGCGGGGAACAAACCAGCGATTCCCCGCTCAGTCGCTAAAAGCCCTCCGGATTGAAGCGCTTGTGGTGCTCGGCGATAAAGTCCTCGACCCGGTCCTTGGTAAAGTCACTGGTGGGAAACTTATCGAGGCGCGTCCAACTGGTAACGGCGATCGTGTCCGGCTCCATTCCCGGGTAGAAGCTCATGACCACGAAGCGGCGGCGATCAATCTGGCCTTGGACAATGTCTTCGAGCTCCTTGATTACGTCTTCGTCAGTCGTGTTGTACCAGACGACGATTCCGCCATGCTCCATGTTGTGGACCAGATTTTCTTTGGCAGCCGGGTTTTCTAGAATCTCGAAGGCCATCGGGCGGTCACCATGAGGCCCAGATGTGGGCGGGTTGCTGGTGTAGCAGACCGGGTTGGATACCTGGCTAGCTTCGATCTGTGCCTCAGTACAGATCGGTATATCGTCGCCTTGGACATGGTGCAGACGGTCGTCCGCGGTTCCGAGGACACCATCCTGACCGGGGTGCGGCGGGAGGTAGACGCCGGGCAAGTTGGGATCGTCATCGAGCGCGGCTTCTTGTGCCTTCTCGAAATCGCTCGGACCGGCGTCGCCGCCGGTTTGGCTGACAAGATAAATTAGTCCGACTACCAGAAGAATCGCGCTTAGCCCGAGGGCGATGGAGCCGGCGGAGAGGCCGCCACTCTTGCGGGTCGCCTGGGCCTGACGCTTGCGACGTGCCTTTGGTGTCGCGGAACCCGGCTGGCGCGCTTCACGCTCCGCCCGTTGTTCTAGTCTCTCCTGCGGTTTCTTCTTGCTCATGAAAACCCCCTCCACCGGCAGAAACCTGCACGGTGGTGCAAGTGCTAATGAAAGTATGACATCGGTTTTTGCTGCGTACCATTATCTGGCGGGCTCATGCTGGGTGAGTGGTTCCTGCCATTGCGGTGCGGCGAGCGCCCATGCTAGACTTCCGGGGTAGAAAATCATTTACCCAGATGGGGAAGGCTGAGACCGTCTGAATGCTCGTTCAAGAGCGCAAAGCTGAAATAATTCAGGAACACAAGGTGCACGAGACCGATACGGGCTCGGCTGAAGTTCAGATCGCCGTACTGACGGAGCGGATCAATGACCTCACGCAGCACCTGCGAATCCATCGCAAAGATCACCACACCCGACGAGGCCTCCTGAAGATGGTGGGCCGACGCCGTAGGCAGCTGGCGTACCTCAATAAGACAGATGTCGAGCGTTACCGGGCGATCATAGCGAAGTTGGGCCTCCGCAAGTAATACCGGAGGCTTCTCTGTAAATTGGGCTCTGATTGGGCCCGAGAAGGAAGCAGCGGTTACCGCCACCATTCCTGCCAACTCGTCGTGCAACATCTAGTGGCCAAACATGGAGGGCGCGTTTTGCGCTCAAGGGCACATAGTTATGCCGTCTAATTTATGGTTGGGAAAGAGCGAGAAAGACAGTGAAGGTAGAGAATAAATGTCCGAGATTTATCAAGTAGAAACGGGAGGCAAGTCGTTCATCATTGAGACGGGGCGGCTTGCAACCCAAGCCGGCGGGTCGATAACTGTCGCCCTTGGGGAGACAGTAGTTTTGGTGACGGCCTGTGTGACCAACGAGCCCCGACCCGACATCGACTTTTTCCCACTGACGATTGATTTTGAGGAGAGACTGTACGCCGCCGGCAAGATCCCCGGCAGCTTTCCTCGCCGGGAGGGACGTCCCTCGACCGATGCCGTTCTGGCAGGGCGAATGACCGACCGGGCGCTGAGGCCGCTGTTTCCCAAAGGCTTCCGCAACGACGTTCAGATAATCATTACCGTACTCTCGGCGGACATGGAAAACGATCCTGATGTTCTGGCGACAATTGGCGCATCAGCCGCTCTCAGTGTCTCCAATATTCCGTTCGACGGGCCCGTTTCTGCCGTGCGCGTCGGTTACATAAATGGCGAACTGATGGCATATCCAGGCTATACAGAGCTTCAAGAAAGTGAACTTGACCTCATCGTTTCATCAACGCGTGAGACTGTCGTGATGGTCGAGGCTGGGGCCAAAGGCGTCAGCGAAGAGATATTCCTACAAGCAGTCCGCTTTGGGCATGAAGCAAACCAGAAGCTGATTGACACCCAGGAGCAAATTGTCAAAGAGCTCGGTCAGCCGAAGATGAGCTTCGAAGCAAAGGCGCTGGACCCGCAGGCCGAAAGCAAGGTAGCAGAGTTTTTCAGCAGTCGTGAGGAGGATGTCCTCTCTTCTGTCAAAGAAGAGCGGCAAGAAGGTTCTCGCGCCCTCAAGAGTGAACTGAAAGAGAAATTTGGCGAAGAAATCCCTTCTGACCAGTTAGCAATGGCTCTCGAGGCGGTTGGCAAGGGAATCGTGAGGAATCGCATTCTCAAGGATGGCAAGCGGGCAGATGACCGCGCCCTTGATGAACTGCGCACGATTTCGTGCGATGTTGGCATCTTGCCGCGCACGCACGGCACCGGCCTTTTCCAGCGCGGCGAAACGCAGGTACTGAGCGTTGTAACCCTCGGTTCCATGAGTCAGCAGCAGAAACTGGACAGCTTGTCACCTGAGACCACCAAACGCTTCATGCTCCACTACAACTTCCCTCCCTATTCGGTGGGTGAGGTGCGGCGGATGGGTGGAACCGGCCGGCGCGAGATTGGTCATGGCTCTCTGGGAGAGCGGGCCCTTGAGGCTGTTATCCCTAGTGAGGACGAGTTTCCTTACACAATCCGATTAGTGTCGGAGGTGCTGGGCAGCAATGGCAGCACTTCTCAGGCAAGTATTTGCGGCGGCAGCCTGGCGTTAATGGATGCCGGTGTGCCGATTCGAGAGCCGGTCGCCGGCGTGGCGATGGGTCTAGTCACCGGTGAAGATGGCAGCTACAAGATCCTCACCGATATCGCCGGCCTCGAGGATGCCCTTGGCGACATGGACTTTAAAGTCGCTGGAACGCGCGATGGTATCACGGCAGTTCAGGCCGATTTCAAAGTTCACGGCATACCGGTGGCGATGGTGGATGAGATTGTTGAGCGGGCACGCACTGCGAGACTTTACATTCTCGACCAGATTACGGAGACAATTGAAGCACCGCGCAACGAGCTGTCACGCTATGCCCCGCGTATGTACCGGATTCAAATTCCGCGCGAGAAAATCGGCACTGTCATTGGTCCCGGCGGCAAAATGGTGCGCTCCATTATTGAAGAGACGAAATGCACGGTTGACGTCCAGGACGATGGCTCGATTTTTGTCGGTTCTGCAGATGAGGACTCGGCACAGCGAGCGATATCGATCATTGAAGGCCTGACCAAGGAAGCTGAGGTCGGTCAGACTTACTCTGGCCGGGTGACCAGGACTGTTGATTTTGGTGCCTTTGTCGAAATCATGCCTGGCAAGGAGGGCTTGATCCGGATTGGCGAGCTCGCCGATCACCATGTGCCGAGCGTCGAAGATGTCGTCAAGGTGGGCGACGAAGTCATGGTCATGGTTCTGGAGATCGATAATCTTGGTCGAATTAATCTCTCACGGCGTGCTGTCTTGGAGGGCACCGATCCGAGTGAGTTGGCTGAAGAGGCGGCTCCCGGTGATATCCCCTCACCAATGGCACGCCGGACATCCACTCTTGCGCCGCAACGCACTCCACAACCTCGGCCTCCGCGCGGCGCAGAAGGGGGAGGCTCCGGTGGCGGCGGTTTTAATCGGCGGCGCCGAGGTGGTGGTGGTAGCGGTGGCGGTGGCCGGCCATCGGGTGGCGGGTCTGGTGGTGGCTCAAATGGGCCGCGGCCCAGGCCACCAGCGCCTCGTTAATTCGAGACTTAGTCCGACCTCTCGGTCGGACTTCTCTTTTGAGGAGCCTGTAATGGACACTATTCGAGTTGCGGTTTCCGGAACCGGTTTCATGGGACAGGAAGTTCTCGCTGCAATTTGTGGAGAAGACGACCTTGAGCCTGTCGGAGTGATTGAGAAGTTCTCCAAGGAAGAAGTCGCCTCGCTGCCGATCAGCGGAGGTGGCCAGGTTCCGATGAGTAACGACCCAGCCGCATTGATCGAGCTCACCAGGCCTGATGTGGTGGTTGATTTTTCCAACGCCGAATGGACCGGGGAAGTCGCGAGAGCGGCTCTCAGCCAGGGAGCGCGCCTCGTTGTCGGCACGACTGGTTTGGGTGAGGTATTCATTCGAGACCTCGAGGGTGAGTGTCGCGAGAAGAACCTGGGTGCTGTTCTGGCACCGAATTTTGCTATCGGCGCCGTGATAATGATGCACCTTTCAACCATAGCTGCCCGCTACTTTGATTTCGTTGAGATCATCGAGATGCACCAAGAGAAGAAGCTTGACGCGCCTTCCGGCACGGCGGTTGCCACGGCGCGAGCGATGGTCGAGTCACGGGGCCGGCCCTTCGATTTCACGACGCCGGAAAAGCAGACGCTGGAAGGCAGCCGCGGCGCGGTGGAAGGCGGTGTGGTTATCCACAGCCAACGAATGCCCGGCTTTGTCGCCCACCAGGAAGTTGCTTTTGGAGGGCTGGGTCAAAGCCTGCGTATTCGCCATGACTCGACGGGACGAGAGTCCTTCGTGCCCGGCGTTTTATTGGCAGTGCGCGAGGTCATGAACAGAAACGAGCTTGTTATTGGGCTGGACAGGTTAATTGGCCTTCAACCTTGACCTACCAGGGCGGTGCATAGGCGCGGCGCCGTTCAGTCAGTGAGCATAATCCTAGTGGGACGATTAGCCGACAAGCCCTAGTGCAACAGTCCCTTCGCCTGAGCTCACTACCTCTACCTGAGCGTCTGCCGATTGGCTGAGTCTCTCGCGGAAGTCCTCAAGACTGGTGGGCGGCTCGATCTCGACTCGGAACGTGACTTCTTCCTTGGCGTAATCGGCGAGAGTTACATTCTCGATTCCGGTCATGCGGCCGAGTGCCCCATCAAGGTTTAGGAGACGGTCGAAATCGGGTACTGGTGAAATGCTGACGAGAACCAGCCCGGCGATCGTGGGAGACCAAGGCTCCATCGCTGGTTCGACTGGCTCCTCGGCGACATGCTCAGCCGCCTCATCGACCGCGTGCTCAGCCGCGGACTCGGTCGGGGGTGAAGCGATATGGTCTCCTCCCGGATACCAGGAGCGATGGGTTTCGAGAGTTGTTTCCTGTTCATCGGAGTCAAGTGGCGTGTCTGAAGGAGCGGCAGCAGCAATTCCCAGCTCAGGCAACGATTCTGTCTCAGATGCCGGCGCGATTGGCGTGCCAACAGCCAGGGCCGGGGCTTGGCCGGAGAGAGTAGCGATGCGTGAGTGGAGCTCCTGGACCAGCTTTGTCAGCAGGCTGTAGTCGGCTTCGAGCCTCTCAAGGACCTCCTGAGCGACCGGATCTACGGTGGGGCCGACGGCCGCCTGGTCGCGCTGCACCTGGGCCGCCGCTTCGGTCGCTGTTTGGCGGGCTTCGTTGGCTATGGTCTCGCTTCTGGCAGTGGCCTCTCGCGAAACGCTGGCGGATTCATCGACTTTGACGCTGAGCTGGGTGATTCTTCCCTGCAGGTCATCACGAAGCCGCTCCCACTTGCCGGAACCTTGTTGCTCTTCAAGGGCTTGTTGGGCACGGTCCGCCCGAGCGCTCGCTTCAACGGCCGCCCGATGAGACTCTTCGGCTGCCCGTTCGGCCTTGGCGGCAGCCTCACGGCCAGCGTTGGCGGAAGCTTCTATGCGCCGAACGGCTTCATCCAGGTTTTGTTGGAGATCAATGCGGGCCTTTTCTGAGGCCTGCAGTGCCTGCTCAGCCTGCCGCGCTGGCTCGCCAAGGGTTGACTTGGTCTCCTCACGGGCCTTTTCCACCGCTTGATCAATCCTCGTTTGGATTGAATCAGCCACCCGGCTGGTTTCGGCTGCTGCTTGCGTAGCGACGGCGGCCATTTCATTGCTCTTGCTGGTTGCTTGCTCTGTTTTTTGGGCGAGATCGTTGGCGAGGTCGCCGAAGATGCTCATTGAATCGCTGGCCAGTTTTTCGGCAGCAGCTGTGAGCTGCTGTGAAGAGTCGGTGACCATTCGGCTGAAATCGGTCGCAGCGTTGCGAACGATACCGCTCCAGGAGTCCTCCTGCTGCGGTGTTCCGTCTGATTGCGGTGCCGGCTGGTTGCTTTCGGTTGGTTCGGGCGCTCCAGATTGAACCACGGCTTTCCTCCCTGATTAATTACCTTGCCTAGAATTATCGGCTTTTCCAAGGAAGGTTTTAGTAAGGGGAAAATTTCTAGCAGAACGCAGCCATGCGCCGGTCTTTGATCAGGGCCGTGGAGTCGGGTTACTAGTTGGAGTCTGTAATCGTCGGCAAACCGGTGAAGACGATCGTCTCAACCACGTGGGTTAGCTCTAGGGCAAGCAGGCCTGCCGCCACAAGTTCGTCGGCGGTAATCGTCTCCCCGTTTGCGCCCTCCGTTCTGAGGACAATAACCAGTTCGCCGAGGATGGCATGCATGCCACCGGAATCGACTTGAATAACGAGGATGATATCTGGACCATCGATTCGAATCGTTGAAATTTCAAGAGTTCCAAAGCCGCTGCTATCAATTTCCGGTACGATCACGGCCCAGGTGCTGGGTATGACGATATGGAGGTTGACCGTTTCGACGGTTTGCCAGGTTAGACCATAGGTTGTGTCACCTGGCAGCGGGCTCACCTTGACCTGACCAGCGGCCAATTCCGGCGATGTGGGCGTCAGCGCCGACGTGGCAGTCGGAGCGACACTAGCCGAAAGGGTTGCCGTTGGTTCGGCGGGTGTCGGCGACGGATCAGAAGCATTCACGCTGGCAGCAGCCAGCAAAATCTCATCAACTTTTTCTTCTGTCTCATTGAGCTGAACCTGGACCTCCCGGAGCACCGGACTCAAGCTGTTTTCAGTTGCAGCTAAGACTATTTCCTTTTGCCGCTGGATGATTTCGGGCAGCTTATCGACTACCGGATCTGTCTGAGATCCAATTTGGGCGACAAGGCTACTCGTGCGCTGCGATAGTTCATTCAGCACGGACTGCTCGATGATTATTCCTGCCTCTGCTTGCGCTTCCAGCTCGCTCAGATCCTGGTCGATCAATTCGTACTGGGCGCTGACGGATGCCGGGTTGGTTTCAGAATTGGTGATGTAAGCCACCCCAGCAACAGAAATCGCCAAGACGACGATGGCGGCGGTCAGGCCGGTGCGTAAGGCAAGGGCCATCGGCTGACGCCGGGTGGTTCGGTAGGCGGGCTCTTGGGCGGCCTCAAGCAACCGACGACGGGCGTTAACCCAGAATGGCAGCCGCGGCGGCGGTACGGCGCGAAGCGCTTCGTGTACGGCTTCGCCTCCAGCCCTAACCAAACGCTGGCGGACATCATCGACAAACTCAGGGTCGGGCTCACGCGCCAACGCGGCACTGATGTCCTTCCCGGCCGCAAAGAGAAGTCTCTCCTTGGTCCTCTCCTGGTATTCCGGCTTCGGCGCGGCCGCGAAGGCTACTCTCAAGGACAAGGCGTGCCGGAAGAGTGGCTCCAACTCAGCCCGCTGCTCGGGAAACGCAGAGAGGCACTGTTCTGGTGACAATCCGGCGTCAAAGCCAGACAGGCACTCTTGAAGCAGCTCTGCTAAGGATTCTTTATTCATTGAGATTTCTTCGTCAATTCCGGATACTTCGGCTTCATCAAAGATTGCAGGCGCTGAGTCGCCTTGTGCTGAAGCACCTTCACATTGTTTTCTTGCTTGCCGAGAGCCCGAGCCGTGTCGGCTATGGTGAGGCCGGAGGCAAATCTTAGGGTTATTACTTCACGTTGAGCCTCCGGGAGAAGCGCCACTGCCTCGCGGAGGTCTTCAAGGGCCAGCGCCCTCTCAGTCGTTTCAGCCGGGTCATTGCTAGCCCGGTCAATGAGATCTTCTGGGAGCTCCGTCTCGTGTGCTCTGCGACCGTTGCGCCGGGCGAAACTCACGACCTCGTTGCGGGCAATGCGCATTAGCCAGGCAGCGAACGGCACTTTGCGCCATTGGTAATTCGGAAGGCCGGCGAGCATCTTGAGGAATATTTCCTCGGACACGTCTTCGGCGTCATGTACGTTGCCCAGGCGAGCCAGCGAGTAGCGATAAACCTGGTTAATGTGGCTATCGTAAAGTGTAGACATAGCCTCGAGGTCACCAGCCTGTGCGGCTTCAATGGCCTTACGTTCCGGCTCCCACTCGGATTCACGCTCCGAGTTTGAGATGGAATTCATGATTCTTTTCCCGGGTGCCGGAAAACGAGCCAAAGGCTTTCCTCTCTTGGACCAACGTTGGTCCAAACATGATACAGGCCCCCGCCGTTTTGGGCCTGCATACATAACAACGAGTGTATCGCGGAAAAGGTTAATACAGTTTCGGGCCCGATTTAATGAGGGAAGGCCCTACTCCCGGATTACAAATCCGACGAGTAGTCTTTGCGAAAGGCCTTCAGATTAGTAAGGATTGCCGAGATGCGAGTATTTGTAACCGGCGGCGCTGGTTTTATCGGAAGCCACGTTGCGCGCTGCCTGCAAGACGCTGGTCACGAGGTCACCGTTCTCGACAATCTTTCGAGCGGCCGTCCGGAACTGGTTCCTAGTGATGCGACTTTTATCCACGGCGATTTGAAGCAGGAAGACAAGCTTGTCGAGTGGCTCCAAGGCCAGGATGTGGTAATTCATCTGGCCGCGTTCGTACCGGTGCCGATGTCCGTAAAACAACCGGTTGCTTTCGCGGAGAACAACGTTGTGAACACGGTCCGGCTCTTGGAAGCGATGAAGACGGCCAGGGTTCGCCGGATTATTTTTTCATCGTCAGCCACGGTTTACGGCGATCCAAAGCAATTACCGATAAAAGAGGATCAGCCCGTGGCTTCCCAGTCCAATCCTTATGGAGCCTCCAAGGTGGCGGCTGAGGGATTCATTGCTGTTTACCATCGTCTGCACGGCTTCGACGCGACGATTCTACGGTACTTCAACCCGTATGGACCGAACGAGCTCTGCGAGCCGGAAACGCACCTAATCCCTAACGTGATTCGTGCTGGCTTGGGAAATCGGCCGATTCCGGTCTTTTGGGGTGGCGAGCAGGTGCGCGATTACATTTTTGTGGAGGACTTGGCGCGCGCGCATGCGGCAGTCCTCGGGTTGGACGGGCTTAACTACTTTAATGTCGGTACAGAAGCGGGCGTCCGGGTGAAGGATGTGCTTGACATAGTCACCGACATCCTGGGTCACCCACTAGTAATCGACGATCTTGGCGAACGGCCCGGCGACGTTCCAGCATTGTATGCCTCGTCCGCCAGGCTGCGCGAAGCCACGGGCTGGCAAGCAGAGGTTGGACTGGAAGAGGGTCTGCGCTTGACAGTTGAACACTACGAGTCGCGCCCATCCACTTAGTACAAGGCTAATCAGGCTTACCGCCCAACTCGCTGCTTGAGCCGAGCGATAGGAATCCGCCGGGTCCGAATTAGCACAGACAATGCCCTTTCCTGAAATTTAGTGGTCGCTTACAATTGCTCAACTAACTGAGGAGGGGTGAAATGGCACAATTTGTTAAGGAAACGACGGTCAAGGCGGCGCCAAAGGAGGTTTTTGCCTATTTGGCGGACCTAACTCGCCATTCGGAATGGGCTTCACACAACCTTGAGGTAACCCAAACGTCCACGGGCGATATCGGCGTTGGTTCGACTTTTAGCAGTGTTGGCCATCAGATGGGGACACATCGAGATAACCTGGCGGTGACCGAGTACGCAGAGGGCGAGCGCTTTGCCTTTGAAAGCCGCGGCGATGCAGGGGTGACATCTCACGCATTTGACCTTGCAGCCGTGGATGGTGGCACCCGCGTGACCAAGACGTTCGAACTGGTGCGGCCTTCGATGATGACCCGCTTTGCGCTGCCGATGCTAATGATTATGGCGCCAAAGGGCCTGGAGAAAGATCTGAGCACCATTAAGAGCCACTTGGACTCCTAGCTCAGAAGATTTCCGTGATTTAGACGCATAGGCGCGCCGAGTTCACAAACTGAAGCGAGCGAGCCTGATCGCCGGTTGTCTGGTTTTAGTTCGCTGCTAAGCCAACTGCATCTGTGGGGTTGATGAGGCCTCTGTGGGCAGCATTCCGGTGAGAACACGCTCGAGTGCCATCGTATGGGCACAGGCGTGATGGCTCTCGAAAAAATCACAATCGCAGCGCCACGAATCACCGGCGAGGGTCACCCGATGCTCGCCGTTATCGCCGTGGAATTTCACGCTGAGGTCGGTGACCCGCATGCGCGTCCGCTCCCGTGCGTACCACTTTGCTTTTTCGATTTTTCCAATCACGCTCGAGTTCACAGAGTTCCTCCTAAAACAAAAAGCACCTGGGCTCATGTCCAGGTGCTTACTTATCTACCGGCCGGTGCGCTCATCAAGCAACTCCTACGTAATTATCATCGGCTGAGGACAAGGGGGTCAATACCTTACTCCTCGAATTTTTTGAAAAGTAGACAGGCGTTTTGACCGCCAAAACCAAAGCTGTTTTTTAGAACGTGACGTACTTCTCCGACGCTGCGCGCTTGGTTGGGAACATAATCAAGGTCACAATCCGGGTCAGGCGTCTCGTAGTTGATTGTTGGCGGCACAATGCCGGTCTCAATCGCCTTGATGCAGGCGAGCGATTCAATGGCGCCGGAGGCGCCCAAGGCGTGGCCAATCAATGATTTTGTGGAGCTAATTGGCACCCGATAGGCTCGCTCACCGAATAGCCCCTTAATTGCTGCTGTCTCCGAGGAGTCATTGGCTGCCGTTGAGGTGCCGTGGGCATTGATGTAGTCGATGTCATCCACGCTGAGCCCCGCGTCATCGATCGCCAGTTGCATGGCACGTTGCGCGCCTTCTCCGTCAATGCAGGGGGCGACAACGTGGTAGGCATCTGACGATGCGCCGTAGCCAGCCAGTTCTGCACGGATTGGTGCGCCGCGGCGTTTGGCGTGGTCTAGAGTCTCAAGCACAAGAATTCCGGAGCCCTCAGCACAGACAAACCCATCGCGCCCGGCATCGAACGGGCGGCTGGCCTTGAGAGGCTCGTCTTCCCTGGTAGACAGGGCGCGCATGATATTGAACGCAGCCAGGCCAAGTTCGGTAATTCCAGCCTCGGCACCGCCGGCGATCATGACTTCTGCCCGGCCGGAGAGCAGGATGTTGGCGGCATCGCCTATCGCTTGGGTTCCAGCGGCACAGGCGGTAGAGACCGTGTTGTTGTAGCCCTTGAGCTGGTATTGCATCGCCACCTGAGCAGCAGCCATGTTTGGCAGCATCTTCGACATGTAGAACGGGTCCAGGCGATTCCCGCCACGCTGAACTATGGTGCGCACTGCCTCGTCCGTGTCGGGGAAGCCGCCGATACCACTGCCGAGCAGGACACCCACTTGAGTAGCGTCCTCGTCCTCCGGCTTCAGGGCGGCGTCATCAAGCGCCATGCGGGTGGCGGCCACGGCAAACTGGGCGAACCGAGCCATTCGCCTCGCTTCTTTGCGGTCCATATATTCGTGTGGGTCGAAGCCGACGACCTCACCATCCACCTGGACTTTATAGGCGCTCGCGTCGCAGAGGGTAATCCAGTCGATCCCCGATTTGCCTTCGACGCATGACTGCCAGAAGTCTTCTACATTGTTGCCTATGGGCGTCACGCCACCCATGCCGGTTATGACGACTCGGCCGCCGGAAGAACGGTTCCTCATTTTTCCCCTGACACTGCCATCAGCTACTCACCGGCGGATCCCGTTCGAGACCAAGGATGTGCGCTCGGGCCTCGCCAGCGAGGGCGACTGATCCGAGGATAACAACGGTATCGGACGGAGTCGAGAGGTCCAAAGCCAAATCAATAGCATGCTCAAGATTGGGTTCCATCAGAGTTTCGACGCCGATTTCCTTGAAGGAGGCAGCAACGACTTCGGCGTCGAGCGCGCGAGGATGGTCTGCCTTGGTGGCAATAACTCGTCGCGCAAGTGGTTCTATCGCGGAAACCAACCCCTCGAGGTCCTTGTCACCCATCAGGCCGACGACCAAAGTCGCGTCGTTAACCTTGAGGTACTCGTTCATTGTATCGCGCAGTCTTCGTGCCGAGTCTGTTGTATGGGCGGCATCGACCACAACAAGCGGCCGATGTTTGACTGTTTCAATCCGGGCCGGCCATCGAACGCTTTCCAGCCCTGCCTTTATCGCTTGGTCCTTAACCTTGGCTCCTTTGGGTGTGAGGGATTCGATTGCCAAGATCGCGGTCGCCGCGTTGTCCAGCTGGTGTTTGCCCAGGAGAGGAAGCTTGATTTCATAGCCGCTAGCGGGTGTGCGGAGGCGGAATCGTTGGGAATCGCTGGCGATGGATTCACTGCGTAGGTTGCAAACCTGGGCCACCTCGAGGAGCTGGGAGTCTCGTTCTTTGGCTATCTCGCGAATAACTTCGGCAGCGGTTTCCCTTTGCGGGGCCATGATTGTTGGACAGCCCGAGAGGATTATTCCGGCTTTCTGGCGGCTAATTTGCGCCACGGTGTCGCCGAGCACGTCGCGATGTTCGAGTCCGATGTTGGTGATAACGGCGCATTCTTTGTGCTCAAAAACATTAGTCGAGTCCAACAGGCCACCGAGGCCGACTTCAATCACCTGGGCCTCGACGTTTTCTTCACGAAACAGGTAGAAGCCAAGGGCGGTAAGAACGTCAAACGTGACCAGGCGACGATCGGGCAGACGACTTTGGAGGCGTTCAGCGGCGGTTGCCACCGCAGTCAAACCCGCGGCAAAGCTTTCGGTCGTCACTGGCTGGCCATCGATCTGAATGCGCTCTGGAAAGCGTTGGAGGTGAGGGCTGGTGAAGAGGCCGGTGCGCAGGCCGGCGGCCCTGAGCACCGATTCGCACATCGCTGCAACGCTGCCTTTTCCCTTGCTGCCGGCGATATGCAACGTGAGGCGGCCGAGGTGGGGGTTATCGAGTTCATCCAGGAGGGCCAGGATTGGGGCCAAGTCGGTCCGGTCGGCAAACCGGCCCGTGCGTTCAAAGTCGGCCAGACTGTAAAGAAAGCGGAGGCCTTCGGTGTAGTTCACTTTTTGTCTATCTTGACGATGCCGGCAGCTTAACGCTTGGAGGCTGCCTCGGCCGTGCCACTCTCGGCTTGGGCTTTGGGCAGGTTTGATCCGATACCGTTCCACTCAACGACAGAGGCACCCCAGGCTAGGCCGCCGCCAAATGCGACCATAACGATAATATCGCCGTCCTTCAACCGGCCCTCCTCCCATGCTTCACACAGTGCCAGCGGGATGGAGGCGGAGGACGTATTGCCGTAACTTTCAACGTTTACCAGCATTTTCTCTGGTGGCAGGGCCAGAGCCTTGCCGACGGCAGCAATGATCCGTTTGTTCGCCTGGTGGGGCAGAACGTAGCTGATGTTATCCAGTGAGAGGCCAGCGGCCGCGACCGACTGTCGGATCGAGTCTTCCATTGCTCTGACGGCAAACCGAAACACTTCCCGACCGTCCATGACAATGTAATAGCCTTCAGCTTCGAGGAGTGAGTCTGGAGGGCTGGCTGGGCCCCGCGCGTATAAGACTTTTGCTGCCGAGCCGTCACTTCCCATCACGAATGACGTGGGGCCGGCCTGGTCAGACTTTTCCAAGACGACCGCGCCGGCGCCATCACCGAACAGGACGCAGGTCTTCCGGTCGGTCCAATCGACGATTCGTGAGAGCACTTCCGAACCGATGACGAGAACGCGATCGTAGACGCCAGAGTTGATGAACTGAGTGCCGGTTCCGAGCGCGGCCAGAAAACCAACACAGGCAGCATTAACATCGAAGGCCGCGGCATTGCGGGCGCCAATGCTGTCTTGAATTAGCGAGGCTGAGGCCGGAAACATGCCATCGGGCGTCATGGTTGCGCAGATAATCAGATCAATGCTGTCCGCGTCGAGACCGGCGGTTTGTAGCGCCATTGTTGCCGCTTCGGCTCCGAGACTGGCGGTACCTTCGTCATCGGATGCTTGGCGCCGCTCATGGATTCCGGTGCGGTCAACGATCCACTCATCAGACGTATCGACTAGCTGCTCAAGGTCATGATTGGTCAGGACTTTTCGCGGAAGAGCTTTGCCGACACCGACGATCTTTGCCGTCATAGAGCTTCCTGAATTCTTTTTGTCTTGCCCTGGCTAGTTCCTGGCAAGTGTATTGGCGGTAGATTAAGGGGTCAACAGCCTTGACAGGCCGGCGGCACCTTTGCTACGTTAACAGATGTTAGCACTCGCCATGTGAGAGTGCTAATCAGCGGAGAACGTCCGATGTTGACCGACCGCCGTTCTGCTCTTCTGAACAACATTATCGAAGAATACGTGAGCACGGCCGTCCCGGTTGGCTCTCAGCACATTGTCAGTAAGCACCAGATGGATGTTTCGTCGGCAACAGTGCGTCTTGAGATGGCCCGCCTGGAAGACGAGGGCTTTATAAATCAACCTCACACATCAGCGGGACGAGTTCCCTCCGATAAAGGTTACCGCTACTACGTTGAAAGCTTGATGTCTGAGGAAGCGATTCCCTCGACAGAGCGGGAGACGATTCGCCATCAGTTTCACCAGGCCGAACAGGCTCTGGAGCAGTGGTTTCAATTGGCGGCCGCGGTTCTCGCCCATTCCGTGAGCAACTTCGCCGTGGTCACCTCGCCGCGGAGCAAGCAGCCTCGGTTACGCCACGTCCAGCTCGTACCGCTGCATGAGACCAGCGCACTCTGTGTGATTGTTCTAAACGAAGCGAGAATTCGCCAGCAGGTGGTCTTATTCCCCGAGCCGGTCGACCAACTTCAGTTATCGGAAAGTGCGGGCCGGCTTAGCAGGCGTATAGATGGTCTTAGCTTGGAGGAGATCAGGTCCCAGCCGGCTTCAGATTCCGAGATCGAGGAATCCGTAGTAGGCAGCGTGGTTTCCCTCATGGAGGAGGATGCTATCGCACTCGGAGACATCTTTCGCGATGGCGTGCGTGAGGTACTTTCCCAGCCGGAATTCTCCCGATCAGAGAGGCTTCTCGAGTTGGTGGATGTTCTTGAGCAGACAAGTCTCTCGGCGGCGATTCCGGTTAGAGACTTGGGTGCCGGTGGTCTAAACGTAGTGATTGGCGCCGAAAACCAGCATGAAGCCATGCGGGACTGCAGCATGATCGTGGCCCGCTACGGGCAGGACGGCGGTCCCTTTGGCGTGGTCGCCGTGCTGGGTCCGACTCGAATGCGATACGCGCGCACAATACCGACCGTAAGGTTTCTGGCCTCAGTGCTAAGCGACCTCGTCGCACAAATTTAGTTAGGTTCAGCGGTTCAACCGCAGCTCGCTCAGGGGAGAGATGTCCGTGGAAGAAGACGAGCAGAAGCCAGGGATAAAGGATTCTCGGGCCTCTAGTAGGCCAGATGCTGGGGACCCAACCGCTGAGGAGAATCCATCTGGGACGCCGGAGTCAACGGGTGGAGGAACGTCCGATCAACCATTGGAAATCCAGCTTAAAGAGGAGAAGGAACGGGCCGAAACAAACCTTGCGTCATGGCAGCGCTCCGCGGCTGACTTCCAAAACTTCAAACGCCGCGTTGAACAGGAGCGCGAGGAGATGGCACGTCTAGCTAACGCCTCGTTAATCTTCAATCTATTGCCATTGATGGACGATCTAGAACGGGCTCTGGAGAACGTTGATCCTCACGTCGCATCATTGACCTGGTTAGATGGCATCCGCCTGATTCAGCGTAAGTTCGAAGCCCTGCTGGAGGCTCATGGAGCAAGCGGGATCGCCACGGATGGGGAGACGTTCGATCCCGCTGTCCACGAGGCGGTGATGTTTGGTGGGGGCGAAGAAGGCAAAATTATTAGTGTGGCTCAGAAAGGCTACATGCTGGGCGGCCGCGTCCTGCGCCCTGCCATGGTTGTCGTCGGCAAGAGCGAGTCTGAGAACTAAGTTCGAAAGGAAATCGGGGCTGCAATGCCTTTATTCGGCGGAAGTAAACGCCCGAAGCTTGACGGCCTGACTCATGAGGAGGAGAAACGGCGCGATTCGCTCAACGATGAAGTGCTGCGCCGGGCGGGTGAGTCCGGTGTTGGCGGTCAAGCGCCAGCCGCGGTCGCAGTCCTGCGTGAGAGATCAGAGGCGGAAGAGTCTGATTTTCTCTGGGCTTGCTTGTTGGGCTGGCAGCTCATGAGCATCCGCCACTTTGCCCAAGCGATAGAGGCGTTTGTAGATGCGATCAGCCGTGATGCATTGGAAGTGCGAGGACACTATGGCGCCGGCACCGCCTACTATCAGGCGGCAGAGGCGAAGCTTGACCTTGGATCGGCCGCGACTGAAGAGATTACGCCGGCGAATTTGACGGTGGATAATCTCTATCATGAGGCACAGCGCTCCTTCAAACGTGCTTCGGAACTGACCTCGGATAGAAGTGAACGTGATGTGCTGCGCGATGCGTCTAGCACAGTTGAAAAGGCGCTGGACCGCAAGGCTGGGCGCATGTAAGCAGCGGGCCCGCCGGAGTAGATTTCTAAGGCGGACGAATTGGATTGGAAAGAAACTCGATGGTTTATTGCGAGACAGACCGTGGTCGGTCTCCAGGAGGCAATGAGAAATGGCAAAAGTAATCGGAATCGACCTGGGGACAACAAACTCCTGCGTAGCTGTCATGGAGGCCGGCGAGCCTGTGGTTATTCCCAACGCGGAGGGCGGCCGAATCACGCCGTCAGTAGTTGCCCTGGCCAAGAGTGGCGAGCGTCTCGTGGGTCAGGTAGCAAAGCGGCAGGCAATAACCAACCCGAAAGACACTATTTACTCGATCAAGCGGATGATGGGACGCAAGTTCAACGATGCTGAAGTTCAGCATGACTTGGAGCTTTTGTCCTACAGCCTGGTCGAGGGTTTGAACGCCGACGCCTACGTTACTCTGGGAGACCGGTCATACTCGCCGCCGGAAGTCTCGGCGATGATTCTGCAAAAGCTCAAGACAGACGCCGAAGCCTATCTGGGCGAGCCGGTGACTGAGGCCGTGATCACGGTGCCGGCGTACTTCAACGACAGTCAGCGACAAGCCACGAAGGATGCCGGCTCTGTAGCTGGCCTCGACGTCTTGCGAATTATCAATGAACCCACGGCGGCGGCCTTGGCTTATGGCCTCGACAAGAAAGGTGATGAGGTCATCGTTGTCTACGACCTTGGTGGTGGAACGTTCGATGTTTCGATCCTGGAGATTGGCGAGGGTACCTTTCAGGTGCGTTCGACCAATGGTGACACTCACCTCGGTGGCGATGACTTCGACCAGGAGATCATTGACTGGCTGGTTGAGGAGTTCAAGCGTGACCAAGGCATTGACCTTCGCCAGGACGCCATGGCTCTGCAGCGGCTGAAGGAAGCGGCAGAGAAGGCAAAGATTGAACTTTCAACAGTCATGCAGACGGACATCAACCTGCCATTCGTCACGGCTGATGCTTCGGGCCCAAAGCACCTGAACCTGACGCTGACCCGCGCCAAGCTTGAGCAACTGGTTGGTGATCTGGTCGAGCGCAGCATCGGTCCCTGCAAACAGGCTATGCAAGATGCTGGGCTGTCTTCCAGTCAGATCAACGAAGTTGTCCTCGTTGGCGGCCAAACACGTATGCCCTTGGTCGTCGAGAAGGTGAAGGAGTTTTTCGGTAAGGAACCACATCGTGGCGTGAATCCGGATGAGGTGGTTGCGGTTGGCGCGGCCATTCAAGCCGGCGTGCTCAAGGGAGATGTGCAGGACGTTTTGCTGCTGGACGTTACGCCGCTGACCCTCGGCATTGAGACGCTTGGAGGCGTTTCGACGCCGGTTATTCAGCGGAACACAACGATTCCCACGAGCAAGAGCCAAGTCTTTTCGACGGCGGCCGACAATCAACCGTCGGTCGAGATTCACATCGTCCAAGGCGAACGAGCCATGTCGACTGACAACAAGTCACTTGGGCGTTTCATTCTCGATGGGATTCTGCCAGCCCCTCGCGGTCTACCTCAAGTTGAGGTTGCTTTCGATATCGACGCTAACGGAATCCTAAACGTCAGTGCGATGGACAAGGCGACTTCGCGTGAGCAGAAGATCACAATTCAGGCGGGCTCAGGCCTCTCCAAAGACGAGGTCGAAAAACTGCAGAGGGAAGCCGAGCTCCACGCAACCGAAGACCAGAAACGCCGCGAAGAAATTGAGCTGCGTAATTCGGCGGACAGTCTGGCTTACAACGCGGAAAAAACACTCCGCGACAACGAGGAAAAGGTTGAAGCCGAGCTGAAGGCGGAAGTCGAGGCCAACGTTCAGGCGGTTCGAACCGCTCTGGAGGGCACCGATGCTAGCGCCTTGAGCGGGGCGGTCGAGAGCCTCAATGTGTCGATGCAAAAAATCGGCCAGGCCGTGTACGGTCAGGCCGGTTCTCCTGACGGGGCTGAGGCGCCAGCCGAGGAGGCGGAGGAAGACACGGTAGAAGGCGAATTCCGAGAAGTCTAAGGATAGGCTGGACGCACCTAGTTCACCAACGGCGGTAGCTCTCAAGAGCTACCGCCGTTTTCTTGACTCAAGCATGAATCTGGCCTTTGCCAGACCATTTCGAGCCTCTGTGAGTTTGCCGGGCGTCTTCGCAGAGGATAAGATTCGATTTAGCGGGGGAGAGGAGCAGTCTAGTTCTGCGTTCCACCCTGACCGTTTTGACAATTTTTCTCCTTTTTGCCGCCGCTTGTGGGTCTGCTGACGACGAGCCAGTTGCCACACCTACAGAACCGGGCCCGCCGCCGGACGCGGTCGCAATTCGGGATGTTGACTTCACGGCGGCAACCGCGGTTCTGTCATCGCTGAACCGGCTTGGTGGCGGCAGTGTCGACCCGCGAGAAATAACCTTTGCAGACTTAACTGGAGACCACCGCGAAGAGGCAATCGTGCCTATCTCTTCCGGTGGAACCTTGGGCAACATCGCCTACCTGGTTTTTACTTTGGAGTCTGGGGCACCGGAGCTGCTTCTCACTCGCACGCTCGACCGTTCGACACCCAGCGGACTTGTGATGGAGATTGAGGAAGGCCAGCTAGTCGAGACGATCGGCGAGTACGGGCCGGAGGACCCGCTCTGTTGTCCTAGCATATTGCGAAGGACTTACTTCCATTGGGACGGAATCAGTCTGAAAGTCGAGCGCGAGGAACGGCTATCCGGCCGAGCGATGAAGCAGTAGCGCTGGTCACGGGTCGATTGGCCGCTGTGTGTTGCAGCGGCGACGCTACCTCGTGAGGAATAAAGGAGCTGGCTTTGCGGGTTAGGCGTCCTTGAGCCAAAGGTCGTGCCTGTAAGAGGGCGAAACCTGGGTGACCTCGTAGTTCTGGACCCGGTCGTGCAGAATGCGGCTGCGAATTTCCGTAAGCAGCATCGGCGACGGCGTCCAGAGCGCCATACAGAGCTTCTGGCACTCGGTAACGAGCCTGAGGTTCTCCTCCGGATCGATCGCCGCTTCCGACTCCTCGATTAGACGGTCGACCTCGGCATCGTGCACGCCGAAGCGGCGGTAGGTGTCCGACCAGCCGTCGGTGTGCTGGTTGCGCAGCGCCTGGCCGGGTGTGTCGGTGCCGGGCGAGACCTGGTGCATGACCTCCCAGGAGTTGTCGGTCCAGCGCTCAAAGAGCTGGGCCACACCGGTGACGTTGGAGATATTGATTTTGATATCGCCGCGCAGCAGCTGTTGCTGCCAGATCAAAGAGGTCTGGTCGTTGGTGGAGCCGGGAGAGTTACCCATGCAGTCCCACTCCCGGTCGAGGTCGAAGTTGGCGGCCGCAAGGAGCTTCTTGGCCTCGGCCACGTCCTCACGCTGGAAATCGGCGACATCGGCCGCGGGTAGCTGGTATTTCCTCAGGCCCGAAGGCAGAATTCCAGATGGAATCTCCCCGAGGCCATCCAAGGCCAGGTCAATCATCTGCTGTCGGTTGGTGAGACGGGAGAAGGCCTCTCGCACGCGGACGTCGGTCTCCCAGGGGAAGCCGCGTTCCATGTTCATGTGCCAGAAGTAGCAGCCAAAGCTGAGGAATTCGATCAGATGGATATCGTCAGCTAAGTCGGCCACGATGTTCTGGGTCTGGGTGACGGTCGGGAAACGCATTAAGTCAATCTGCTTGCCGCGGAAGGCGGCCTCGGTAGCGACACTGTCCGGGATGAATAACACCTCGCGCTCGTCGATGTAGGGTAGACCTTTCGAGGCCAGGCGAAAGCCCGGGTGCTTCTTGTAGAGGAAATTGGCGTTTAGCGTCGCGTCGGCGAGAAAGTAAGGGCCGCTGCCGATTTGCTGGCCCTCATCGAGCGTGTCGTAAGTTTCTGGAGGCATGATCGGCTGGCCAGTACCGCTGCCAAGCATGTTCTGGCTGAATAGATAGGCATTTGGCTTTAGAAGATGGTAGATGACCGTGTTGTCATCCGGTGCTTCGGCGAAGTCAAGGAAGTCATTCTGGAAGGTACGGTCGAAGGCGTCCGGTAGGTTGGAAACATAATCCTGGCTGGCGACGACATCCTGGGCCACCAACGGCCGGCCGTTAACCGGTGCGAAATCGTGGAAGGTCTGTCCGGGAACCAGCTTCATCGCCACGGTGAGGTCGTCCGGCAGTTCCAGGCTTTCCATCGCCTCTAAGACGAAGCGGCGTTCATCCTCGCGGGAGGTCAGGGGGCGGTCGTAGACATGGTCGCCACCGAGGTTGGTTCCCTCGTTCCAGTTGGAAACGGGGTTGAAGTTGGCGCTGGTACCGTAGCGAAATGTCAACTTGCCACCGGGCCTGGGTGTCCCTTCACTTGGGGTGTATTCACCCTGGGTTGTCGTGGTCCCGCCCGGCGTTGACGTGGCCGCGGCTGGGGCTGACGTGGCGGCGGGCGCCGTTGTCGAGCCGGGCGCTGTGGTGGAGCTCGGTGCTTGATCATCGTCGCCGCAACCGATCAGCGCCAAGGCGGCGGCGCCGACAGAGAGTGCAGCACCGGAGCGCAATACGCGGCGCCGGGCTACCCGATTAGTCGTGACCCGATTCCAGTAGTTTCCTGACATGATTCCCCCTTTTCTTTTTGCTGGCTTACCAGGCAAAAATCCCCACAGGAAAACGTTCGCTTTCCTTCACGGGGTATAAACTTTGCCGATCTTACAATAGACCAACAGAAAAAACCGCACCTATTTGTTCTCCAGGTAAACAATTTCCAGGAGACAGTCGCACGGCAATGCAAACTTAAGAGCGGAGCGGCTGGTATCGCTCCATGCCGGCCGTCCAAGGGCAGCTGACGCTTACACAACCTATTTGAAATACTGGTAATGGCCATGGGCCTTACCAGGAGCGTATGGAGCGCAATGCATCTTCGAAGATAGCGGGCTCCGCCCGAGCCCATTTGAAATACTGGTAATGGCCATGGGCCTTACCAGGAGCGTATGGAGCGCAATGCGTCTTCGAAGATTGCGGGCTCCGCCCGAGCCCATTTGAAATACTGGTAATGCGTGTGCCTTTGGCACCTACTTACCAGGTGCTACCAGCACCTTTTTGGCGCTGGCTCCATTCAGCGTATGGAGCGCAATGCGTCTTCGAAGATTGCGGGCTCCGCCCGAGCCCAATAGATACCCATAGATCCGAGCTCTACTGGTTGGCAATCGCCCCGTACATGAGCTCGACACCAAGCATGAAGTCGTCCATTTCCATGTGTTCGTCAGGGTTGTGTGACCCGTTGTAGTTCCGGACGAAGACCATTGCTGCCGGGATGCCTGCGTTGGAAAAGACAGCCGCATCGTGGCCGGCGCCGCTGGGAATTTCCTCTCCGGAAAAGCCCATTTCAACGCACTGTCGCGTCAGGCGCCCAACCCAATCTCGGTCCATGCGGGCCGAGTCCGAGCGGATTTGCTGACCGAATTCAAAGGTTACGCCTCGCGATTCTTCGATAGCCGCGCTCTCTTGTAGCACGATCTCGTAGAACTTATCGATGGTTTCCAGTGACTGGCTGCGCATGTCAAGGCTGAAGGCAACGTCGCCGGCAATTCGCGTCACGGCGTGTTCCTGGGGGTCGGTGGCGACGATACCGCTGGTCATTACCAAGTCCAAACCCTCTGCCTCCAGACGTCCCCAGTGCGCGTCCAGCCGGGTCATCAGCTCGGCAAAGCCCAAAACCGCGTCACTGCGAAACTCACGCGGCACGGCGCCGGAGTGGCCGTGGGTGCCGCGGCAGTGAGCCAGAACGTGCCGCAGGGCGCCGCGGATGCCGCTGACCACCGCCACTGGTGTTTCCCTGGCGATCATTAGCGGCCCTTGCTCGATGTGCAGCTCCAACCAGCCGCTGACCGTTGCCAAATCTACCAGCGGCTTGCCTTCGGCGATCTGGTTGACATCGGCGCCTGCGGCCCTCATGTAATCGCTCAACGGCTTGCCGCTGTCTCTGTGCGTGAACGCCAGATCGTGCTGATTAAGCTTGCCAAGCAGGGCACAGGAACCGAGATAGGTTTTGCCGAACCAGGCGCTCTCCTCACCTCTCAAGGCCACCAGGGTAAGCGGCTGCTTTAGCGCCGCACCTTGCTGCTTGGCTTTGATCAGGCAGAGCAGTCCGGTTATCACCCCGGCCAGGCCGTCGTAGTTGCCGCCTTCCGGAACCGAATCGAGGTGTGAGCCAATCCACAACGACGGCTGACCGGGCTGCGTATCCGGTAACTCGACAACAAGATTGGCCGCCGCGTCGAAGCGGGTTTTGAGGCCGTGTGCTTGGGCCGCGTCTATGATTACGTTCGCGGTGGCGGTTTCGGCTTCGCCGTACGAGGGCCGGCTTACTCCGAGGCGCACGGCGGAAAGTTGCCGCACGGTTTCAAACAATTGCACGGCAAGATCGCGGTCGGTTTGGTCGAATACAGTCATCATTTCCTATTTTGATTGAATACTGGCAATGGCCATGGGCCTTGCCAGGAGCGTCGGCAGCGCTTTGCGTCTTCGAAGATAGCGGGCTCTGCCCGGGCCCATTCTAAAATACTGGCAATGCGTGTGCGAAAAGGCGAAGCCATCTTTGGCACCTACTTCCCTGGAGCCAAAAGGCGTATTACATCTTCGAAGTTAGCGGGCTCCGCCCGGGCCTGGAATACTGGCACTGCGTGTGCGAAAAGGCGAAGCCATCTTCGGCACCTACTTACCAGGTGCGCATGTAGCGTATTACATCTTCGAGGATAGCGGGCTATGCCTGGGTATTTTTTAAACACAGGGAATGCGTTTGCGAAAAGGCGAAGCCATCTTTGGCACCTACTTCCCTGGAGCGTCGGCTGCGCTTTGCGTCTTCGAACATAGCGGGCTCTGCCCGGGGTATCTTTGAAATACTGGCAATGATGGCGGCATGCCGCCTACTTGCCAGGGGCTAAAAGGTGTATTGCATCTACGAAGTTAGCGGGCTCCGCCCGGGTATCTTTTGGAATACTGGCAATGATGGCGGCATGCCGCCTACTTCCCAGGTGCGTCGGCAGCGCTTTGCGTCTTCGAAGATACCGGGCTATGCCCGGGCCCATTTTAAAATACTGGCAATGCGTTGGCCGAGGGCAACTCCGTCTGGCCAAGGTGACTCGCACCGGGTATCGTGTCGGGGCGGGGAGGCGCATGCATGAGCAGTTATCACGTCGCGGTCGATGTCGGCGGAACCTTCACCGATGTCGTCCTCCAGAATACGGACGACGGCACGCTGTTGACCGCTAAAGTGCCGACCGCGGCGGATCCGGCTCAGGGATTCCTCAGCGGCGTTGAGCGGGTTTTGGCCGATGCTGGGGTCGACCCCGGCGCGGTGCATCGGGTGTTCCACGGTACGACGATCGCCACAAACGCGGTGATCCAGCGGACGCCGGCGAAAATTGGCCTGATCACGACCAAGGGATTCAAATACGTCCTGGAAATCGGCCGCCACAGCGTGCCGCGCACTAGAAATATGTATGGCTGGATCAAACCGGAGCGGCCGGTTACGCCCGACCTGATTTTCGAGGTCGAGGAACGGGTCGACCACACCGGAAATCTTGTCACACCTCTCAAGCTCGACAATTTGGAGGAGATCGTCCGGCAACTGCGCGAGAGCGAAGTGGAGGCTGTCGCGGTCTGCCTGTTGTACTCCTACGCCAACCCAGAACACGAACGGGTAATCGGTAGCGCTCTGGCTCAAGCAATGCCCGGCATCTATCTCTCGCTTTCGTCGGACGTTTTGCCGCAGTTTCGCGAATTTGAGCGCTCGGTGGCGACAACGGTGAACGCTTTCCTCATGCCGCGCGTCAGCCGCTACGTCTCTTTCCTTGAGCCCGCCTTGAACAAGGAAGGTATCGAAGCGCCGCTGTTCATCATGAAATCGAACGGCGGCGTTACCACGGCCGCGGACGCCGCGGCACGGCCGATTAGCACGGTCCTTTCGGGGCCGGCGGCCGGTGTGCTTGGCGCGCTACAGGTCGCCAGCGCCATGGATATTGCAAATTTCGCATCGGTGGACGTTGGTGGCACCAGCGCCGACATTTCCCTGGTCAAGGATGGCCAGCCGGAGGTGACGCTGCAGCAGGAAATCGGCGGGTTGCCGATGCAAATCCCGATGCTGGAGATTGTCACGATTGGTGCCGGCGGTGGGAGCATCGCGCGGATGACGGCGCTGGATGGGCTCGCGGTAGGACCGGAGAGTGCCGGCGCCGAACCGGGTCCGGTTTGCTACGGCCGCGGCGGCACGCTACCGACCGTGACCGACGCCAACGTGGTGTTGGGGCGCCTGCCGGCCGAATTGGCGGGTGGCAACGTCAGCCTCGACATCGATGCGGCGACCAAGGCGATCGACACGGGAGTGGCCCAGAGTATGGGCGTTTCGGTCAAAGACGCCGCCGCCGCCATGGTCGAGGTGATGGAGAACAACATGGCCGCGGCGATTCGCACAGTTTCGATCGGACGCGGACACGACCCCAAGGAATTCGCCCTGATTGCCTTTGGCGGCGCCGGACCGATGCACGCCTGCATGCTGGCTGAACTTCTGGGCATCCGAACTGTCGTGATCCCGCCTTCGCCCGGTGTTCTCTCGACTAACGGATTGTTGTTCACCGACCTGCGCAACGACTACGTGCAGACCTTCACTGGTGACCTCGATCAACTCAATGCCGATCAGATGGCTGCCGCGTTCGCGCCGCTGGAGACAGCGGGGCGCCAGTGGTTAAAGAACCAGGGTATCGATGCTGCTGGCGCCGAGGGAGAACTGATTCGCTCGGCCGACCTTCACTATCGCAATCAGGGCTACGAACTGACCGTGCCGGTGCCGGAAGGCCGCCTCTCAACTGACGCAGTGGCTCAGGCTGTAGGGGCTTTCCACGAGCTGCACAAGCGGCTCTACACCTACAACATGCCGGACATCCCGGTGCAGCTGGTCAACCTGCGGGTAACCGCTGTTGGCCAATTGCCCAGACCGAAGGCGGCGGAGGTGGGAACTTCAGCGGGCGCACCGGCGGCGCTTTCGAGGCGGGCGGTGACTTTTAGGCGCGGCGAACCGGAGCTTGATACGCCGGTCCATGGTCGCGAGCAACTCCTGGGCGGGGCGTCGCTCGAAGGGCCGGCCATCATCGAGCAGGCGGACACCACGACGGTGCTTTGGCCCGGCTTCACGGCAAGGGTTGACAGGCATGGCAGCATCGTCATTGAGGCTGTCGCGCGGGGAGGGACGAATTAGCCATGGCTGTTGATGCTGTCGTTTTGCAAATCGTCCGCGGCGCGCTGACCGCGATGCTCAAAGAGATGGAGATGGGCATCGAGCGCACCGCTATGTCGCCTGTGATCCGCGAGAAGGCGGACTATTTCGTCGGAATCTATGACCTCAAGGGGCAGATCGTCAGCGCTCACATCGGCATGAGCGGGCCGAGGATGGTGGACCCGATTTTGGAGCGCTTCCCGATCGAGGAAATGCAGCCCGGCGATGTGTACTGGTATAACGACCCACATCGCTCGCACGGCGCCATCCAGCACGCCGGTGACATGTGCTTTATTTCGCCGGTGTTCGTCGATGGGTCGGTGCTGGCATTTTCGATTGCTTTTGGCCATTTCTGGGACATCGGCGGCTCCGTGCCCGGCAGTCTCTCGCCGCATTCGACCGAGATCTTCCACGAGGGCACCCTGGTGCCGCCAATCCGCATCGTCCAGGCCGGGACCTTGAACCGCGACGCCTACGCGGTGATCCTCAACAACTCGCGCTATCCGGAGGCGCTGGAAGGCGATACCCGCGCACTGATGGCCGCTTGCCACCTGGCGGAATCGCGCATCATCGAGCTGGCCGGGCGCTACGGCCGCGCCACGCTTGTCGAGGCTTTCGACGAGATTGTTGAGCGCAGCATCAAGGCCTACCGTGCCTTTGCCCGCGAAATCATCAGCGAGGGTGAGTATCATTTCTTCGATTACCTGGACCAAGACCCGGTTGATGGCGAATCGCGACGCATCGACGTGCGGATCACGCACAGCGACGGCAAGATTATCTGTGACCTGAGCGGCAGCGGACCCCAGGCGACCGGGCCGGTCAACTTTATCGCCACGCCGAGCGCCGTCGGCCTGATGGCGGGGCGGCTGTTCTGCTACCTCAACCCGGACCTCTCGCTCAACGAGGGCGCGATGCACATTTTTGACGAGGTGCGTAGCAAGCCGGGGACGATCACCCAACCAAACTTCCCGGCCGCGACCGGGCTGCGCAGTCATACGGCGATCCGGCTGATCGGCTGCATCCTCGGCGCCTTGGGTCAGGCGACCGGCGGCCAGGCGCCGGCGGGGACCCCGGTTTACGTGATTTACAACCTGAGGACGGCCGGGGCTCTGGCCGAGTACTTCAGCGAGGGCGTCGGCTCGGGGCAGGGCGCCCGCCCGGCCGCCGATGGCATCAACGCGATCTACCAGCGCGACCAGAAGAACTATCCGATCGAGTACGAAGAGGCGAAGTTCCCGATGCTGATCGAGCACTACTCGATCCGCCCCGACTCGGCCGGCGCCGGCTACAACCGGGGTGGCGCCGGTGTGGTGCGTGACATTCGTCTGCTGACCGATTGCACTTTGGCGACGCGGATGGACAACGCGCGGTTCCCGCCGTTTGGCGCCAACCAGGGCTCGGCCGGCGCGCCCGGACGCATGCTGCTCAATCCCGGCACCGAAGGCGAAACCGAACTCCACCCGGTGGACGAAGGTATTGCGCTCAAAGCCGGCGACCTCTTGCGAGTCGAAACTTGCGGCGGCGGCGGCTGGGGCGACCCTTTTAACCGTGAGCCCGAACGGGTGCAAACCGATGTGCGGGAAGGTTACCTTTCGGTGGCGCGCGCCGACGCGGATTACGGTGTTGTTTTTAAGCCAGAGAGCGTCGAGATCGACGACGAGGCAACCGCAAGCCTGCGTTCGGCTCGACGTTCGGAGCCGTCGATGTTCGATCGCGGCCCTGAGGCGAGGCAGTGGCTACAAGCTCTGCGTATCGCCGCGGACTAAGAGTAGAGATCGATGGCGAGCTACAAAAGTCAGTCGGCACAACCGGCAAGTGGGCCGCTTTCACATGGGCCCGGGCGGAGCCCGCGTTCTTCGAAGATAAGACATGCGCTCCATGCGCTCCCGTCAAGGCCCATGGCCATTGACGGTATTACAAACAACGCGGGTTAATATCCGGGGAGGGGCAGCAGTTGAGACCAGAACCCAGTAACTTCGCAGATGCAATGCGCCTTTTAGCACCTGGCAAGTAGAGCCCGCGCAAAACGCTGACGACGCATTGCCAGAATTCCAAACAATAGGGGGAAGTAATGGCAGACGTTACGCTGAAAGCAAAAGTACAGGACGCGGTCGAGCGCCACGCGCCGGCGGCGATCAAGGTGGCGCAGGAGATCCTCGCCCACCCGGAAACCGGCTTTCGCGAGCGCAACACCTCGCGGCTGGTGCAGGAATACTTCAGCAGCCTTGGGCTGCCGTTCCAGAGCGAGATCGCCCTCACCGGTGTGCGGGCGGAGATCAAGGGCGGCAAGCCAGGCCCGACCGTCGCCATCATGGGTGAGCTCGACGCTCTGCCAGTATCGGGCCACCCCCACGCCGACCCGATCACCAACGCGGCGCACGCTTGCGGCCACCACTGCCAGATCGGCATCGTCCTGGCGGTCGCGGCCGCCCTCAGCGAACCGGAGATCAAAGCCGAGCTCTCGGGCAACATCGCCCTGATGGCGGTGCCGGCCGAGGAGTTTGTCGAGCTCGATTTTCGTCAGGGGCTGGTAGACGACGGCAAGATCGAGTTCATGGGCGGCAAGGCCGAGATGGTAAAGCTCGGCGTCTTCGACGATGTCGACATGGCGATGCTGACCCACGCCAACAACCGAGCAGAAGACGGCCTGATCGCCGTCGGTGCGACCAACAACGGTGTGATCGCCAAGACGATCCGTTTTATCGGCCGCGCCTCCCACGCCGGCGGGTCGCCGGAACTGGGCATCAACGCGCTGCGCGCCGCCACCATCGCCACCGTGGCGATCGACGCCAACCGCGAGACCTTCCGCGACGGCGATGCGATTCGGGTCCACCACATCATCACCAAGGGTGGCGACGTGGTGAACGCCGTGCCGGCCGACATCCGCATGGAGATGTTCGTGCGCGGCCGCGAGCTGGAAGCGATCTGGGACGCCAGCCGCAAGGTGGACCGCTCGCTCAAGGCGGGGGCGATGGGGATGGGTGCGCAGGTGGAGATCACGACGATCCCTTCCTACCTGCCGATCCGCAACAACGCCGGCCTGACCAAGCTCTACCGCGACAACGCCGAATCGATTGTCGGCGCCGACAACGTCACCGTCGCCATGCCGCGCGGCGGCTCAACCGACGTTGGCGACATCAGCCACCTGATGCCGACGATTCAGCCCTACGCCCGCGGCGCCAGCGGCGTCACCCACGGCCCCGACTTCCTGATCGAGGACTACAACGTTGCCCTGACCAACCCAGCCAGGATGACCGCAATGACCGTGGTTGACCTGCTAGGTGATGGCGCCGGCGGCGCCAACAAAGTCATGACCGCCACCGAGCCGGCCCTGACCAAGGAGAACTACCTCGAGATGCTGCGCTCATTTAACAAGGTGGATTTGTATACGCCGGAGGAGTAACGGGGGGACTTCGCCAAAGGGAATTCCAGCTCGAATCATAAGGGGGCACCGGCGGATACCCAATCCACCGGTTCGTGATGGACCCACACAGGGGGGACAGACAACACGTCCAATTGCCACCAGCGTAGATGACAACCTCCGTTACCAGTTTCGCCGTGGCATTCCGCTCCGCGACCTGGGGACACGTCTACAGAGCAGTGTCCAGTCAGCAAATCACGCTGACGCTTGCTAAGGCCCGGCCCGATGTGGTTTGGTCTTTTTCTATTAAGTCCGAGGTCTCATTGACGACAATCCGCCACTAGATGGCCATTACCCTCCTGTCGGCCTTGGTTGTTAGCCGCGGTCGACAGAGGCCTCGGGGGCGATATGCACAGCGTGGCGATTGCGGATGAAGGCAGCACCAAACGCTGCCAGACCGACAGCCGTTTCGGCAACAGCCTGGTTTTGGATATCAAGTTCCGCCACCCAGTCGGCAACATCTCGCGTCGGCAAAGCATAAAGAGCAACAACCACAGCAAACACACCCACAAACATCTCAAGGATGAGTGCCTTCAGCGTCCGGCGCTCCCGGTACTCGATTACAGTGAAGGCGGTATAGGACAGGATAGCTAGGAGGATCACGAATTCTAGTAGGTGGGGGCCTGTCTGAAACAACGGAACGTAGGCGGCAATGAGACCGCTTCTTGCCGCCTCGAATTCCGCCGCGCCTGAGCCATCCCAGAGGACAAAGTAAATCTCACGAAAGGAAGGTGTTTGCGGGAGTTCTCGATGGAGCTCCTGCATGATCGAGGACCAGCTTTGCTTATACGTTAGCGTGTTCTGGCTGTCGAGCAGGAATTCAGAACCGGCCAAGGCCGGAAATGCGATTCTCTGAATTTCCCCTTTTCTCTCGGCTTCCTGCAGTGCGTCTCTCACAGCGAGTGAGATGTTCTTCTCGAATCTCCGCTTGATTCTGTCCCTCTTTCCGGCGCTGGCCTCATCCCAGTCTGCAGATTCGAACATTGGTATAACGATAAAGTGCGTAATTCTAGTCCTCTGGAAGAAGTCCGCTTGGCGATAATCGAGACCAATGCTGGTCGCCTCGCTTGCAGTGTTCCAAGTAAGGACTCTCCGCCTCTTCACTACTGCGTCGCGAGTTTCGAGTAAGAGGTTATCCACTAACTTCTCACTAAGCTCATCGTCCAGGCCTTCAGCTAGAAAGGCTGTGCAGCTACGGGCAAGTAAATTCATGGAGATTGATGGAAGTTCGAGGTCATTCACGGTCATAGAAATAACTGGAGCGTCAATTTCTACGGTGTTGGTGTATTTTTTGGGATCACATATATCGCCCCACATCACGAAGAGATCAACCTCGTGAAATGAGCCCAGCCGCACGAGCCTCTCGTCCTTTATGGAGTCCAAAGCATCGTTCACCTTTTGATACTGGAAAAGGTTGTATCCCACGACAACGCCAACAAGGCTCGCCAAAAGAGCGAAGAGGACTGCCAGCTGTCGTGGGGCTGGCAAAAACCGGTAAAATGCTTGGCAAATTGGCGACAGATGGCGGGGAAGCTCGCTGAGAAGGATACGCACGCGCGGAGTGAAAAGTTCCCAGGGGTAACGCATGAGCGTCCAGCTTCGCTATGACCACTGCCCAGCGATGTAATAGAATTTCCGAATGGTAGAAATGAATTTTCCGACGTTAGCGATTCAAATAATACCAGGCTTAATTGGGAAATACAGTTGAACCGCACGCTGACTACCCGCCAGCGGAGGCCGGGGCATTTTAGACCTGGCTGGGCGATACCCAGTCCGGCGGTCTAGTCGACTTAGGAATCTCTCGACGATGATTGGCCCTAGCAATCAGGCAAATCGTCCAGATTGTTCCTCGTTGTTGTGTCGCGGTCTGTCCGAAGGTACTTGCCTTTTGAGCGATCGCTGACGACGTGAATTTCGGTCCTCACGCCACCCGGCCAGAGGACAAAGTACGAGTGGAGCTTGTCTTCAATATCGCGAATCGCATCGCTCTTGATCCTAGGAGACCAAGACGCCCCATCCAAACACAAAGATAAGATGTCACCGTCCAGATCTTTGCCGGTCTTCGTGACCTGTCTGTCAGCCATTTTCAGTACTCATCGCTAGCGAAACCTATGGAGAAGATTATCACCTTTCAGATTAGTTGTCGAGTCGAGCCCTCTTGGGGCCGCATTTTCTTGCAGGCGTGGCAAACTCTGCCCGAGGCCATGTAGTTAGAGATCGCCGGACTTCGGCAAACCAGCACGCAAGCTCAACTACTTGCCATGCTCAAGGATACCCAGGCTCTCGACCTAGGTCGGGCTAAGGAGTGGGTACAAAGACGCTTTATAATCTTCTGGTGCGATGTCCACCGGACAACACCAGAGGATTAAAGTTGCGCTCTGACGAGCAAGGTTGCCTAACTACATACAAGTGGGCAAGCAGATTGGCGGAAAAGTCCAGAATCGCACGAAGAGACTTTTAATCCATCGGACTTGGTCCCACGTGGAGGGCTTCCCCTTTTCGCCCTCTTTGGACTCTACGGTGAGCTACGAGCGAGCTCCATAGCCAGACACTGGACGAGACGAGCGGCGCCTCGGTGCTAGGCGCAGCCGGTGCCGGCTCAGCCCTACAGAGCTTGCTCAACATGCGCAAGCTCGACGCCCACGGGAAGAGGGTCTATCCATGTTCTCGGACGACCTCGTCGATGACAACTGGGTAGCTCTCATCTCTGAAATGGATGCGCCCCTGGTCGGCCAGGAGCGGCTGACTAGCAGCCTCAGGATCTCCAGCGCCATCAAGTAGCAGTAGCCACCGCTCAACCCTAACCGCCCTACACCGTAAGCGCCACGCGCCCCTTCACTTGGCGGCTTTCGATGTAGGTGTGGGCGGCGGCGGCTTGGCTGAGGGGATAGGTGCGGTCGATGGTGGCTTTGAAGTTGCCCTTTTGCCAGAAGTCGAGCATTTCCTCGGTCTCTTGGCGGTCGGGGGTGCCGCTGCTGGCACCCATGATCGATATATTCTTGCCCCAGAGAGCGGGTAGGAGCACTTCGACGCTGCGGCCGCCGCCGGCGCGGCCAAAGTTGACCAGGCGGCCGTAGGGGCTGAGACACTTCAGACCCTTGAGCAGGTAGTCGCCACCCAGGCCCTCTACGACGACCGGGACGCCGGCTTTGTCGGTAATCTGCATTACTTCCTCGACGAAGTCGTGGTCGGAGTAGTTGATGCCGTGGTCGAGACCAAACTGCTTGGCCCATTCGAGTTTGTCGTCGGCGCTGGCGGTGCCGATCACGGTTGCGCCGAGATGCTTGGCAATTTGGACGCAGGCGATGCCGGTGCCGCTGGCGGCAGCGTGCACGAGCACCGTCTCGCCCGCCTGCAGCTTGGCGCAGTGAACCAACGCCTGCCAGGCTATCGTCAAGCCGGAAATGACGGTCGCCGCCTCTGTGAGGTCGACCTCAGGCGAGATCTTGTAGACGCGCGAGGCGGGGGCGGCGACGTATTCCATATAGGTGTTTGGCAGCGCGCGGCCAATGACGTGGTCGCCCGGCTTTAGGCCGGCCACATCGCCGCCAACTGCTTCGATGAGGCCGGAGCATTCGTAACCGGGGATTGCTGGCAAGGTTTGACCGCCGATTAGCGGCGAGTGGCCACCCCTGCGGCTGACCTCGCTAAAGTTGACGCCAATGGCGGCGACCTTGATCAGCACCTCGTCAGGCTTGGGCTCCGGCTTGTCGATGTCGTCGTATCGCAGGACCTCAGGTGGACCGACCTCGTGGAATCGCATCGCCTTCATTGCTGCTCCCCTCCAAACGCCAGACTTTGCCGACTGCTTGCTTCGTGTGTCAGAGTTTAGCGGCAAATGAAGTCAGATTGCAGAGTTGCTTTGCAGACAAGCCCATCCTTGATCGTTAGGCGCCTGGCCGTACAGGTGAGACGGTAGTGGCCTTTCTCAGGCTGCTTAAACGGCCGCACCTGGCGCTGCTCTGGCTGAGCCAGGTTTTGTCGTCCACCGGCGACACCTTCTATACGGTTGCCCTGATTTGGACCGCGGTGAATGTCGCCGGCAGCAGCGCCGGTGTGGTCGTCGCCGCCGGCTTTGCCACCCGGGTTCTGTTTGGCCCGATCGGTGGGGTACTGGCGGACCGTTGGGACCATCGCCAAACCCTAATTGGTCTCGACGTAACGCGAGCGATCACGGTTGCCTCGCTGCCTTTGATCCACGCCACCGGCTCGCTCGAGCTCTGGCACCTAATCGTTGTCTCGATTCTGCTGGCCGCCCAATCGACGATATTCGATCCGGCCCTGCAGGCGAGCCTGCCCGGTCTGATCAAGAACAAGGACGACATCGTAGCGATGAACGGGCTGATGGACGGCACGCGGCGGCTGGCCCTGGCGCTGGCGCCAAGCCTGGCCGGAGCCTTGGTCGCCCTGATGCCGCTGGCGCAGTTCTTTACGCTGGACGCGCTGAGCTTCTGCGTCTCGGCCGTCGCTCTGATCGCAATCGGCCGCCACTTCGCCAAGACTCCGGCCACCGCATCGGCCCAGACCCGGCTAACGATCGCCAATGTCTTTGGCGATGTCGTGACTGGTGTCAGATTGGTGCGGACGAACGCGATTTTGAGCTGGTTTCTGGTCAACCAAGCGGTCAGCAATGCGGCCTGGGCGGCGACCTTCAATGTCGGCGCGGCCTTGTTGGCGTCAAGGACCTTGGGTGGCGAGGTTGGCACCTACGGGCTGATTCTCGGCGCCTACGGGGCGGGCAACATCCTTAGCAATTTCGTGATCGGAAATCTCAGTGTCAGGCGTCCGTCCGTCATGCTCTCAACCTCGCGTCTGGTCCAAGCCGCCGGCATTGCGATCATCGCCGTCGCACCTTCGCTGCCCGTGGCGATGGCCGGTTCGTTTCTGACCGCGATTGGCGGACCGATGGGCGACCTGATGCTGCTAGCCGTGATGCATCGAGACATGCCCCAGGGAACGATCGGCAAGGTTTATGCCTTGCGGATGACGATCTCCAGCATTGGCATCTTTGTAGGGCTGATGCTGGCGGGTCCGCTTTACGCCAATGTCGCAATTCGGACCGGGATTGGAATTTGCGCCGTGGTGATGGCCGGTTCGGGGATCGCCGGCTTTATTCGTTTTGGGTTGGGTACACCGACGGCTGGTTCCAGCCCTCGCCAACCTAGCCCGGCGAAGAATTAAGATCTCGAAAGTTATCCACGCCTGCGCTCAAGTCGCCAACCGGGCCAAACAATCACCAAGCCCAGGAGCCGGAGTCGACGCGATCCGGGCACTTATCCACAACCCGAACACTGCCGCACGTCTCGGCATCACCGCTTTCCACGGCACTACTACTTACTACCAACCAAAACTTGTGACTGAGCCTAAATTAATTAGTTAAAAATGTCCGACTTGATGCCCATCTAATCGGTTAGAAGGAGAGGTGAGCCGTCTGTCTGTCCGTCTTCTACAGCGCCGGGTAGAATCTAGGACGGGCTTCTCAATCGGACGTGGGGATGTTGCCCGAGTGGCTCGAAACTCCTAAAGAAATCATGACTGCGAGGTCGCCTGTGGCTCAATACGCTGCCGATGCGCCGCGAGGAGTACTCGAAGGGATTCGGATCCTCGACCTCTCACGCCTGGTCGCGGGCAACACTCTCACGCAGATGCTGGGCGATTTTGGCGCCGATGTGGTCAAGGTGGAACCGCGGGCTGGTGACACGCTGCGGGGTTGGAAGGTTAAGGGTGTCGAGACAACCTGGAAGATCTATAGCCGCAACAAGCGCAGCCTAGGGCTAGAGTTTCGGCACGCCCGCAGTCAAGACGTGCTCAGGCGCCTGGCAGCTAGCGCCAATGTGTTTATCGAGAGCTTCCGGCCGGACACCTTGGAGAACATGGGCCTCTCGCCCGAGGTTCTGCTCGAGGCAAACCCGAAGCTGGTGATCGTGCGCATTTCCGGCTGGGGACAGGATGGTCCTTACCGGCAGCGTCCGGGCTTTGGCACGCTGGTTGAAGGGATGTCGGGCCTGGCCTCGATGAACGGTTATCCTGACCGAGAGCCGCTTCTGCCACCCAGCTATTTGGCCGACAGCGTTGCGGGCCTGAGTGGCGCGGCGGCTGTGCTTTTGGCGCTGAGAGAGGTGGAAGTAAACGGCGGCCAGGGGCAGGTAATCGATCTGCCGTTGTTCGACCCCCTATTTTCCGTCCTGGGTCCCCACGCGGCAAACTATCGCCTTACCGGCAAGCCGAAGGCGCGCAATGGCAGCCGATCGTCCGATACCGCGCCGCGCAACGTCTATGAAACCATGGACGGCCAGTTTGTCTGCGTATCCGCCTCGACTCAAGGCATGGCGGAGCGCCTTCTCGATGCCATCGGCCACGGCGAACTTTTCCAGGACCCGCGATTCTCTACCGTCGCCGCGCGGCTGCAAAACGTGGACGAGCTCGACGGAATCATCGCTGAGTTCATCAGCAGCCGGACTTTGGCGGAGAACATCGCCTTCTTTGAGGGAGCCGAGGTCACCGCTGGTCCGTTGTACGACATCTCTCAGATCATCGAAGACCCCCACATTCAGGCTCGCGGCCTGATCGAGGATTATCCTGACGCTGATATGAAGACCTTGCCAATGCACGCCGTGCCGGTGCGGCTTTCGGAAACACCCGGCACAATCCGCAGTCCAGCCCCGACTCTTGGGCTCGACAGTCGTGACGTCCTAACCGAAGCGGGTTTTGGCGAGGATGAGGTCGAATCGCTGATAGGCGATGGTTGTGTGCTGGCTTCGGACACGCCGGCAGAGGAGGTAAACGATGGCTCCTGAACGCTCCCTACCGGTTTGGCGTTCGCTGCTTTACGTTCCGGTGAACGTTGAGCGCTTTGTGGAGAAAGCCCACCTGCGCAGTGCTGATTGCATTCAGTTGGACCTGGAAGATTCCGTTCCCGACTCGGAAAAAATCTATGCGCGGACGCTGGTGCAGGATTCGGCAGGCCAAGTTTCGCGCGGCGGCGCCGATGTCATCGTTAGAATAAATCGGCCTTTGCGGATGACGATGCTGGACCTGGAGGCCGTGGTTTCCGAGCAGGTTGCCGGGGTTGCGATTGCCAAGACGGAGAACGCCGCGCACTTGAGGCTACTGGATGAGGTCGTCACCGAGCTCGAAGCCGAGCGCGGGCTGCCGCCGGGTCAGACCAAGTTCATTGCCATGGTGGAGACGCCAGAAGCATTCTTTCAGATCGAGCAGATCGCGATGGCCTCGCCGCGCCTCGCCGGCATCAGCATCGGCGGCGAGGATTTCACCGCCAACACCGGCATGGAGCCGAGCGAGGAGACGCTGCTTTATCCGAAGCAGCAGGTGGTGTTCGCCGCGCGCGCCGCCGGCGTGATGCCCCTGGGATTCATCGACACAATCGCCAGCTTCGGCGATTGGGAAGCCTTCCGCCTGATGGTGCAACGCTCGCGCAAGTTTGGCTTCATGGGCGCCTCTTGCATCCACCCGGGTCAGGTCACAATCGTCAACGAAGAGTACCGTCCACGGCCGGAGGAGGTCGCCTATGCTCAGCAGGTGATCGACGAGAACCAAAAGGCCGCGGCGGAAGGCCGCGGCTCCTTCGCTATCGAGGGCAAGATGATCGACGTTCCGGTTGTTTCACGCGCCCAGGCGACGCTGGACCGAGACGCGAGCGTGCGCGAGCGCGAGGAGAAGCACCGCCTGGCTAGCGCCGCCAGCGGCGGTTAGACTTTTCTTAGGAAGCTGCCCGGTCAGGGAGCTATAGGTTTCAGGGCGCCGATATGCAAGCGTTGCCGCTGAACGCGGTTCCCAGCGCGGCTTTCAGAAACGCCCGACAGCATTCACAGGCCAGAACTTGAGAGCGGGCTCTACAGCCGAGACCAGGTCGATTCGCTGAACGAGGACGGCTGTGTGCTGGCTTCCGGTGTTGATGAAGTAGTGGAGGCCGAGTGAGGCTGCAAGATCGATTTGTTAAACGAACTCTTGGCTCGAGGAGGTAGTTGATGGCCGCAGAGCGCTCTCTGCCGGTTTGGCGGTCGCTGCTCTCCGTTCCGGTGAACGTTGAGCGTTTTGTGGAGAAGGCTCACTTGCGCGGGGCTGACTGCATTCTGTTGGACCTGGAAAATAGTGTTCCCATGGCCGAGAAAGCCCATGCCGCGGTGGCGCCGATGTGGTCGTGCGGATCAATCGGCCTTTGCGCAGCGCGATTCTGGATCTGGAATCGGTCATTTCAACGCCAGTAGCCGGAGTCTCGGTCGCCAAAGTGGAGAACGCAGCGCACCTAAGGTTGCTGGACGAGGTTGTGACCGAGCTTGAGGACGAGCGTGATCTGCCGCTTGGACACACCAAATTCATCGCCTTGGTGGAGACTCCAAAGGCCTTCTTTCAAATCAACGAGATAGCGATGGCATCGCCACGCATCGTTGGACTTGATCTCGGCGTGGAAGATTTCATCTCCAACACCGGCATCGAGCCCTTTATCCCCGGCAGCAAGGGGTCTTGGCGGCCCGCGCAGCCGGCGTTTTGCCGCTGGGGTTCATCGCCAGTATCGCCGAGTATGGCGACTGGGATGGCTTCCGGGCGATGGTGCGACGCTCACGCAAGTTCGGATTCATGGGTGCTCCGTGCATCCACCCGGGTCAGGTCACCATCGTCAACAAAGAATATAGTCCTCGGCCGGAAGAGGTTGCCTACGCTCAGCTTGTGATCGATGAGAACCAAAAGGCGGAGGCGGAAGGACGCGGCTCCTTCGCTATCGATGGCAAGATGATCGATACGCCGATCGTGGCTCGCGCTCACACTACCCTGGTCCGCGACGCCAGTGTTCGCGAACGCGAGCAGAAGCAAGCCGCGGCGATCGCTTCAAACCAGGGATAGCCTTTGGTAGAACGGTGGCCTGTCTGCCGCCAGCCGCGACGGAAAAGCAAAGCCGGTTTCTCAGGGCAGCTGCTCGGTCAGGGCTCCATAGGTTTCAGGCCGGCGATCGCGATAGAACTGCCAGAGCTGACGGACCTCTTCGATCATGTCCAGGTCGCAGTCGGCCGTGACCAACTCGTCCTCGTCCTCGCCGCCAACGGACAAAAGGCTGCCACGCGGATCGCAGATGTAGCTGGTGCCGTAGAACTTGCCAATTCCCCAGGGGGCTTCGGTGCCGATTCGGTTGCTCGCCGCCATGAAGTAGCCGTTGGCCACGGCGTGGGCCGGCTGCTCTAGCTTCCAGAGATATTGTGAAAGTCCGGCCACGGTTGCCGAGGGGTTGAAGACAATCTCGGCGCCGTTGAGGCCGAGAAGACGGGCGCCCTCGGGGAAATGGCGGTCGTAGCAGATGTAGACGCCGATGCGGGCGTAGCGGGTCTGGAAGGTGGGGTAGCCCAGGTTGCCGGGCTTGAAGAAGTACTTCTCCCAAAACCCCTCGGTGTGAGGCAGGTGGTTCTTGCGGTAGGTGCCCAGGGTTTTGCCATCGGCGTCGAGCACCACGGCCGTGTTGTAGTAGACGCCGGCCATGGCTCTTTCGTAGATCGGCACGATCATTACCATTTCGTACTTTTTGCAGTAAGCCCGAAGCCGGTCAACTGTGGGACCATCGACTGGCTCGGCGGCGGCGTACCAGCGCTTATCCTGCGACGGGCAGAAGTAGGGGCCGTTGAAGATCTCTTGCAGGCCAAGGATCTGCACCCCGGCCTCACCTGCCTGCTCGATCAGCGGTAGGTGAGCGGCGAAGGCAGCCTCCTGGATCTCCGGAATGGGAACCGACTCGTCGTTTACCGGGTTGTGGGCCTGGATCAGGCCGACCTTTACGTTCCTGGGCATGGGTCTCTCCTCACACTCAGCAGCACCTCAGTGAGCGCCGCAGCTAGTCAATCAGTTTTTGTCTGCTCGAGTTCGTTCTCTGCTGCTGCCTCAGTTTTTGGGTCGTAATGTGGATACGGCTCGGCGCCTAGATTTGGATCGTGCAGTTCTTTGCGAGTGGCACCGATGCCGGCGACCACGGCAGCGCAGGCGGCCGCACCAAGAATCACAGCCAGCGGCGCCCCCAAAACTGCCGCTAAGCCGCCGCTCAAGGTGTAACCGAGCGGCGGAGCGCCGCCGGCGAGCATGCTGCGAAACGCCTCCACCCTGCCTCTCATTTCCGCCGGCGAGATGGCGATTATCGCCGAGTTGCGCGGGATCATCTGCACCGAGTTGGTCGCGCCAAGCAAGCCGGCGGCAATCAGGGCCAGGAAGAACCAAGGCGCCGCGGCCAAAAGGACGAGTGCCACGCAGTAAGCCAGAACACCAAACACCGTGTAAAGGCCCTTGTATTTCATATCGCCCAAGGACAGGATCAGCGCCGAACCGATGAGACTTCCAACCCCGGGGGCGGCGCTGAGCAGACCAAAGCCCGCCGCCCCGACACCGAGGCTGGCGGCGAATATCGGCAGCAGGGCCCGGTAGCTGCCGAGGCCGGTCGCCGCGACATCGAGCGAGAGCAGCGAGACGATAACCGGTTTTTGCCGCACGAAGATTAGGCCGTCGAGGAAACTGCGCCAGGGGGTCTCTTTTGCCCTTTCTACAACTGGCGGCACCAGAATCGCGATCAGCGCGATCATGGCCAGGACGTAGAAGATCCCGTTCAGAAGGTAGACCGAGCCCATGCCGACAATGCCAATCGCCAGTCCGGCAATCGCTGGGCCGCCAATCTGCGAGGTTTGGGTAATCGTGGCGTTCAATGCGATTGCATTGACCAGCTTTTCCCGAGGGATCAGACCGGGGATGATCGCGGTGCGGGCCGGCTGGGTGAGAGCGGTAAAACCGCCGTTTAGCACCGTAATCAAGTACAGGTGCCAGATCTCAACCGAACCGGCCAAGGTCAGCGCGGCCAGGGCAAACACCAGAATTGCATTTGCGACTTGGCCGGACTGGATCAGCCTAAGACGGTTGACGCGGTCGGCGGCGACGCCGCCAACCAGAGACAAGATAATGTGCGGCACCGCGCGGGCCACACCGGTGAGGCCCAGCAGAAGGGCACTGCCGGTCAGTTCAAAAACCTGCCAGAGAATGGCGGTTTGCAAAAGCTGGGCTCCAAATGAAGTCAGGAGGAGCGAAGCGGCGAAGCGGCGGTAGGCACCGTGCTCCAGGGCAGCGAAAGCTAGAGCTAGCCGGCTCTGGCTAGCGGCCATTGTTTTTTTGGCTTGAGCCCAAACGAGGGCACTTTATTTTCAGGCCTATCGCCGCCAGCCGATGATCGTATCCGGCCGGACGATGAACAAGGCCGCGGCCCGGCTAAAGTGCGTCGACGCGGGTAGCGCCGGACTCGCTGAGCTTGCCGATCTCCTCCCAGGTGTAGCCGATCTCCAGCAGGAGCTCCTCGTTGTGTACGCCGAGGACCGGTCCGGCGCCGGTTATGCGCGGTGGCGTCTCGCTCATGTGCAGCGGCGGACCCGGCACGCGCATCGTTCCCAGAGTTTCTGACTCGATCTCCTGGAGGTAGCCATTAGCCCAATACTGCGGGTGCTCCGACATGCCGGCGTAGTCGAGGACCGGCGCGTGTGGCACGGCGTTGCTCTCCAGCGGCTGCACCCACTCATCGCGCGGGCGGCTGAGGAAGATTGCCGCCAGCTCCTCGACCAGGGCGTCCTTGTTCTTGGCGCGCCCGAAGGGCTCGGCAAAGCGCTCGTCGTCGGCCAGCTGTGGCGTGTCCAGCGCCTTGCAGAGGTCGAGCCAGAACTTCTGTGAGTTGGCGGCGATCGCCATATGCTTGCCGTCCTGGCACTCGTAATTTGTGTAGGTGGCGGCGCGGCGGGTCTGGAAGCCGCTCTGCTCACCGGTGCGGAGAAATCCGACGATCTGCTTCGACTGCATGGCAACCATGGCACCGATTAGCGAGCCATCGATCAGCTGGCCGATGCCGTCTCGCTGACGCACGTAGAGGGCGCTGGCCACGCCGTAAGCCAGCAGCATGGCGCCGATCTGGTCGGCGAAGCCGCCGATCAAGGCGTGCGGCTCGCCACCGGGCCCGGTCCCTTGCTCGTACATCACGCCGCTGAGAGCCTGGGCAACGTGGTCGTAGCCACCACGATCGCTCCATGGTCCTTTGGGGCCCCAGGCGGAGGCGGAAGCGTAGATGATATCGGGGCGGATCTGCTTGAGGTCCTCGTAGCCGATGCCGATATCGTGCATGACACCGGGACGGAAGTTTTCGACCACGACGTCGACAGTCGGCGTCAGGCGGTGGACGATCTCGACCGCCTCCGGCTTGCGCATGTCCAGAGTTAGGCTCTTCTTGCCGCGGTTGTGGCCTTCGAAGTAAGAGGAGAAACCGTCCGGTTTTAGCCCGTTGGAGCGCCCCGACTCACCACCGGGCGGCTCTACCTTGATCACCTCGGCGCCCATGTCGGCCAATAAAAGAGTCGCGAAAGGCCCCTGCTGGTGGCGGGTGAAATCCAGGACTCGCACGCCCTCAAAGGCTGGCGGCTTTGTCGCTTCCGGCAATGCTGTCTGTCCAGTCTGATCGGTCTGTGTCATATCACGCTCCAGTCGACTTCCGCTTTAGGATACGCCAAAGGCGGAAATCGCGCGGGGGCGGCAAAGGCCGAAATCTGTCATATCGAACCCGCGGGGGCGGTACAATCGCCTTCGGCAATCGCCTTTCAGTCAGATAAATAGGACTAGCCTCACAGGACAAGCTGGAAGGAGTCGTTCATTGGTAGAAAGATTACGAGTTGGCGTGATCGGAGCGGGACGATGGGCCACGGCCGCACACCTGCCGGGCTGGACACGCTCGCCGCTAACCGAGGTGGCGGTTGTCTGCGACCTTCACCAGGACCTGGCCGACGCGGCCGCCAAGCAATTCGAGATTCCGGACGCGGTAACCGACTACGCGAAAGTCCTGAGCCGTAGCGACATCGACGTGGTTGACATTGTGACGCGTAACGACGGCGATGGACATGAGGAGCTAACCTTTGCGGCGCTGGAAGCCGGCAAACATGTGCTGGTCGAGAAACCGGTTTGCCATGACTACAAGGACGTCTGGCGCGCCCACGACCTCGCTCTGTCGAAGGGGCTAAAGACCAAGGTAGGGCTGACCTTTCGTTACGCGCCCGCCGTCCAGTACATGTACGACCTGATCCGGCAGGGCTTCATCGGCGAACCCTACATATTCAACGGCTTCGAGCAGAATTCGCAGTGGCTTGACCCCGATGTTCCCATGGACAAACGCATCCACCGCGAGGTGCCGGCCGGCGAGCCGATTCGGGGGCAGGATTTCCGCCGGGAAGGCATCGAAATTGGCTCTCTCGAAGGCTACGGAGCGCCAACGATCGATATCGGCCTGATGTGCACAGGCAGCGACCTGACGCAGTTGGTCGGGATCATGGCGAATATGGTGCCAAGGCGCCGGCCGACCAATCTCGACAGCGAACACGTGCGGATGAACATCGACGACGCCGACATGTTTATGGGCGAGTGCGCAAATGGAGCGCTATTTTCGCTCCAGTCCTCGTTTGTCACCGTCGGCAACTATCCCGGTATCGAAGCCAATATTTACGGCTCAAAGGGCGCGATCAAGGTGCGGTTGGTCGAGGAGTTTGGCGAGTGTCAAACGATCAGCACGGCTGAGCCTGACGCGGTCGAGTTCGTGCCGCGCCAGATTCCCGCGGAGTACTTCCCGCCGGTCTACGACCAGGGTGAATCGTGGCGTTCGCTGTTCTATACGAATCTGACCCATAACTTCGCCAAGGAAATCAGAGACGGGGGAGACGAGAATCAAGGCAATTTCGCCCAGAGCGCCAAGGTGCAGGAAATAATCAACGCGGCGGATCTGTCGCACAGGCAGCGCCGTTGGGTCGATCTGCCTCTCGACGCTCAGCGGGGTGAGTGATGGCGACCGAAAGCTTGCGCGACGCCGTCCATTGGCAGCGTGTCCCGGTTGGGGTCGGCGCCGCGGTTGGAATGACCGATATCAAGATCGGCAGTATCGGTACTGGCGGCCCCATAGCCCTGGTTACTGCCGGTATTCATGGCGATGAGGGTCCATGGGGTGCCTGGGCTATCAACAAGCTGCTCGAGCAAACCGCCCTCGACGACCTGCTGGGTACGCTTCGCATCGTGCCCTGCAGCAACCCGCTGGCAATGGAAGCCGACGCGCGGTGCGCTCCGCTGGACGTGCTGGACCTCAACCGCGTGTTTCCCGGCAATCCAAACGGTTCGCACACCGAGATATTGGCGGCGCTCCTGGCCACGCATGCCGTCGATGGCAGTGACACGTTGATCGACCTGCATGGCGGCGGCAGCTGGTGCGTCAATGCTTTCGTGTTTAGCAACGCGGACTGGCCCGAGGGAGCGGCCGCGTTCGACGCGCCGTTCTCGGTAGACATGGACCAGCGGGCCGCGACTAACCGGGGGATGGGGATCAGCGGCTACGCGCGGCAATTGGGCGCCAAGGCGGTCAGCGTGGAGATCGGCGGTCGTGGACCAGATGAAGCAAAGTGGGCGCAACGGCTTGCCACTGGTCTGCGCCGTGCCTTGGCGACCTGCGGGGTGCTCAAACCTGACCGATCGATTTCGCCGCCGACCCCGGCGACTGCCGTGAGGCCGAGCCAGGTGCTACGACCATCACAAGGAGGGGTGCTGATACCGGCTGTTGCTCATACAGAGGTTGGCACCCTGGTGCCTGAAGGAACTCTGCTGGGAACCCTGGTTGAGCCGGCCAATTTTGAGGCACTGGAAGAGTTCCGAGCGCCGCATCCGCAAACGGCGTTGTTGCTGCTGCGTCCGACGCTGGCGCGTCTGGAAGCCGGCGCGATGACCTACGTAGTATCTGAACCAGCCTGAAGTGACAGGCGCGGGCGGAGCCCGTTCGCTTGGATCATCCAGGAACGCCATTTAGCCCCCGGCATGTGTAGGTAGTTGCTTCGCAGCTACCGCCTCATTGCCGGCTTTTAAAAAGATGAAAGGTTTTAACTGTGACTAAACCAATCACGATCGCGATCACGACGCCTCTGGAAGCCGAGCATGTAGAACGGATTCGCGCCGTCGATCCGCGCATTACGGTTCTGTACGAACCTGACCTTCTGGCGAAGCCGCGTTACCATGCCGCTCACGCGAGCTACGAGCGCACGCCTGAGCAGGAAGAGCGGTTTCTCGGCCTGCTATCGCAAGCCGATGTCGCCTTCGATTTTGATCGCAAGCACGACCGTAGGCTGCACGAGATCGCGCCCCGCCTCAAATGGGTGCAGTGGACCAGTTCAGGCATCGGCCAAAGGATCAAGAACTCTGGTTTGGATCAGGTGGATGTGATTCATACCACCGTGAGCGGCGTCCATGCTCGGCCGTTGGCTGACTTTTGTCTGATGGCGATGCTGATGTTCGCCAAGGACTACGTATGGATGGAACGTGACAAGCGGGCAAAACGCTGGGAGCGCTACGCCGGCGAGGAGCTGACCGGCAAGACGCTGGCCATTGTCGGGCTGGGACGGGTCGGGCAGGAAGTGGCCCGCCACGGGAAAAACATGGATATGCGGGTGGTCGGAACCAAACGTACGCCGGGCGACGTGCCAAACGTGGACAAGGTTTATCCACGCGGGGAGTTGCAGGCAATGCTGGCTGAGGCGGACTTTCTGGTGCTAATCGCGCCCCACACTCCCGAAACGGAGGGCATGATCGGCGAGCGCGAAATTGCGGCCATGAAGCCAAGCGCCATTTTGATCAATATTTCCCGCGCCACGCTGACAGATGAGGATGCGGTGGTGCGTGCCCTGCAAGAAAATCGGCTGGCCGGTGCGGCACTGGACGTTTTCAGCAAGGAGCCGCTGCCGGCCGAATCGCCCCTGTGGGAGATGCCCAATGTGATCATCAGCCCGCACTCTGCCAGTACCGTGACCCAGGAGAATGAGCGGATCACGGCGCTTTTCTGTGACAACCTGCGCCGCTACTTAAACGGCGAGGCCCTACTGAACGTGTTGGATACGGAAAGGCTTTACTGACCAGTAGTTGGAGCCAAGACTGGCGATACTAAGCCGTCCACACTGCGGTTCCGGTTGAAGCGCTATAGTTACTCACCAGTTCGGCAAAGACACCTCGCGGGATTTGAGGAAAGTGCATGTCAGAGTTCACGAATTCGGTCCCACCGGTTGATCCATCGGCGACCCAGCCGGGGGCCGCAGACCTGCTTGATGATCTCGGCTTTGCCAAGGTGCTCGCAGAGCTAGAAGCCAGCCCACGGGTCCGGGTGGAGACGATTGGGCGCAGTCATGAGGGCCGGCCGATCAAGCTTGTCATCATCGCCATGCCAGAAGCGCTGGCCGCGATCGAGCTGCACTCCCGGGTCACCGCCGAGCCTGAGCTGCTCGCTTCCGGTGCCTATCTGCCGGTCTTGTTTACCGGCGACTCCTGGGGGCATGAAGCCTCCCAGGTTGAGGGGTTGCTCAAGGCTGCACGAACCCTGGCGTTTGACGACAGCGAGGAGGTTGGCCTGGCTCTGTCGAAGACCGTGGCCCTCCTTATTCCACTAATAAACCCGGATGGCCGGGCCGCCGCCCTGCGGGAATGGCGACAGACGCCGCTATCAAACGGCGACACGGGAGCCGGCAATGCCTTTGGCTTCTACTTGAACCGCGATTTTATCCACGGCACCCAGCCGGAGGGACGTGCAGTGATCGAAACGGTGATGCGCTGGCGTCCGGTGGCGGTGGTTGACTTGCACGAGGACATGTTCAATTTGGGTGCGAGGTTAGAAGAGGTCTGCTTCGTTGAGCCCTTTGCCAAGGGGTTTGATGTCGAAGAGCACCCTTTGACCCGCGCGGCGATCGCCGATTTGGGAAAGGCAATTGCTGGCCGCTGGCAGCGGCACGGATTTAAGACGGCTTTCGACGAAGAGGGCGAAAACACCTTTGCCCCTATGCCCGAGCCGGGGAAGGGCTTGAACCCGGTGGCGAGCTCGGCTGGGCGGATGCCACTCTTGGCGACGCTGCACGGAATGGCCGGCTTTATCACCGAAAGCGCACGCACGCCGGGCTCTCAGACCTGGCAGGACCGGGTGGAACAAAAATCGGACGCCGCCCTCGCCACTCTCGAGGAAGTCTCGGCGCGGCCGGAAAATTTCCTCAATGCCGTATACAACCGCCGGCTGGTGGAGGAAGCGGAGGCCGGCGATCGATTTGTTGTGATCCCTGAGAAAGATCAGCAACATGACGCCCTGGGTACGCTGCTCGATCTGCTGGAACTTCACCGCGTCAAGCTTCACAAGGTGCTCTCGCCGGGCCCGGCTTTTGTTGTTCCACTGGCTCAGCCCGAGTCGCGCATCGCCCGGCACCTGCTGCTGGGAGAGCAGTCGAAGCTCAACGAAGTGCCGCCGGCCCTGGGCCTCCGGGTTCTTTCATCCGACTCGCTCTCCGATAGCGAACGCCGCTCCTACATGGAAGCGACAGCCGAGCCTGCGATTTTGTCACCGGCGGAACCGCCGATGGCCCCAGGGGATGGGGACGCTTTCGTTGCTCGCCCAACCGTGCGTGCCACGGCGCTGGTCAATCAGCTTCTCACCGCCGACACGGGTCGCGTGAGCCGCGAAAACGGACGTTTGCGTTTCACTGGCGGCGGTGTGGCAATTCGTTGGGCGGCCGCCCGCCTCGGGGTCCCGCTCGAGCCCGCGGCCGCGTCAGAACCTGGGGAAGGTGAAGGAGCCGCGCTTGGTCTACCTCGAGTTGCCATGTACGCCGGCCAGGGTATTCCTCATTACGAATCTGCCGAAATCGCCTGGGCTCTGGAGCAAGGCGGTTTTCCTTACCGCCGCCTGGAGGCAGCTGACTTTTGCCGTGGCGATTGTTTGGCCGAGGTGGATGCTCTGATCGTTCCTAATGGGTCGGCGGCTGAGATCGCCAACGGCTGGAACCCCGAGGCCCTGAATCGTAAGGCGCCCTGGGAGATGCATCGGCCATCGGAGGGACTGGGCCAGCGTGGACTAGAATCGATTCGCGGGTTTGTCGAAGCGGGTGGAACCTTTGTGGGATTGGGTGGTGGCGGCGCCCTGCTTGCCGGCGAGTGGCATCTGAGGATCACGACGGCGGAGATGGTGCCGGCGGAGGTGGGACTTGGCCAGGTGAGGCTCAAGATCGTGCAGCCTGAATCTCCACTGCTGTTCGGCTACCAGACCGAGCAGACCCTGCCGGCCTTTTTCGTGGCGCCGCCTGGTTCGCCAGAAGGTGGCTATGCCTTCCGAAGTTCTGACGATGCCGTGGCCAACTACGACCGTGTGCACGCGCTTGAAGAGGAGCTTTCCTTCGTCAGAACCGAGCCGCTTTCGGCCGGCGCCGCAAACGCGGCCATCGTCCACCAGAGACTAGGCCGCGGTCAGGTGGTGCTGTTTGGAATCGCGCCTGCCTTCCGTGGCCAGTGGAGGTCCACGTTTGGCCTGTTGTTTAACGCGCTGTATCTTCGAGCCGAGTCATGACACCAATAAATGCGCGTATCGGGCTTTTGGTGCCCTCAACCAACACCGTGGCCGAACCTGACTTCTACCGTGGCCTTGCAGCCTCCGCGACGGTCCACACCGGCCGGATGTTTCTGGCGGCGACCACGGCGGAGGCTGAAGAGGAGATGCTGGACGAGCACACAATTCCAGCTGTCCGGCTTCTGGCCACGGCCAAACCGGACTTCGTTGTCTTCTCCTGCACCACCGCGGGGGCCCTGCGCGGCAACGCCTACGACTCTGACCTCTGTCGCCGGATCAGCGATGTTACCGGCGTACCGACGATCAGCACGATTAAGTCAGTGCAGAACGCTCTGAAAAAAGCGCCCGGCAACCGGGTAGCCGTACTCACGCCCTACGTTGATGAGCTGAACCAACGGATAAAGGCAAGTCTGGAGGACGATGGCTTAGAAGTAGTCGCGATGCATGGGCTGGGGCTGACGCACAATCCCGACATCGCGGCGGTTTCACCGTCAGAGATTGTCGACTTTGCCCGCCGTAGCCTCGGTGATCGGCTCGACGCCGATTCTCTGTTCGTTTCCTGTACCAATTTTCAGGCGGTTTCGGCGCTGCCGATGCTGCAGCAGATCTACGGCGCTCTGGTTGTGACTAGTAACCAGGCGACACTTGAAGCCGTAGAAAGCGTGCTTCGCTCCGGAAGCTAGCTTGAGATTCCCAGGGGCCAAGCAGCAGCATCACCGAGTGTTAGAACCTAGAGCGCCGTGTACCTAGCTCAGTGGCTCGGAATCGAGCCGCGCCACGACGCCGGCAAGGTTCGGTGAGGCAGGAGGGTAGCGCTCCATTACCAGGGGATCGTGGCCGGGAATGATGTGCTGAGGTGACGAGGCCAACTCGCGGAGGGTCCGGAAGCCAGCCTGAACCTGGGCGGCGTCATAGGTAATCGCGAAGGGCCGGCCGGTCTCGATGTTTTCGTAGTAATGGGTGGCGTCGGATGCCAGAACCAGGGAGCCGCGAGCGGTCTCGACGCGCAGGACTTGCATGCCCGGTGTATGGCCGCCGATCAAATGGACGCTGATGCCCGGCGCAAGTTGCCAGTCGCCCTCCTCAACCTCAAACGAGCCGGCGGCGTTGGTTTTTGAACAGCTCGCTGCTGGTCACCCAACGCAGTTCTTGTTCCTGGAGGTGAAAGTTGGCGTTCGGCAGGTCAGCAAGGGTGCCCGCGTGATCGTAGTGCAGGTGGGTGAGGACAACGTCTTCGATTTGAGTTGGGTCAATGTCCAGAAGCCGGAGGCCGTCAACGGGCCGCCGCAAGAAGGTCCGGCCGCGTCTTCTGCCGACCGGTTCGCTAAAGCCGGTATCAACCAAAACCGTGCGATTCGCGTTTCGGACAAGCCAAACGAAGTAATCCATCGGCATTGGGACGTGCGGGTCGGAAACAGCGGCCTTGTCAAGAAAATGATCAGCGCGTTTCGCGTCACGGGTTGCGTATTTCACGGCGAATACTTCGTAACTCTCGGTCATGGTGATTATTTTGAAATACTGGCAATGATGGCGGCAAGCCGCTTACTTCATTAAGGCCGGGTTATCAGGTTTACTTGGAAGCCCGCCGGGTCTTTGAGGCGAGCAACTCTGCCATACGGCTCTGTCCTCGGCGTGGTTTCAAATTGAATTCCAGCCTGCGTCAGCTGTGAGTGGACGTCAGGAGCCAGCAACCATAGACTGCAACCCGCCGTCGCCTGTGTACCAGTGTGGATGCCTAGCAACGTTTCACTGCCAAGATCAAACCAATACGACTCCCCTGGATTATCAAGAGGCGCTCGTGTGAGGCCGAGCTTTTCATACCAACCTCGGCATGCATCCAGAGTCGGTACATCGGGTACTTCAATGATGAACGTACTGAGCGTCAGTTTAGTGGCTTCCGGCATCACCTGATTCCTCCCTCAAAGATTACAGGCGCGAGTCTACCATCCAAGTTAGAATTTTGAATAAAGCTTTAACCTCCATCGGCGCGCTTGAAGGCGGCCTCGATCTCGCGGCTGGCACCTCGATCTTGACGCCGGCTCGCTCTTCTTGCAAAAGCATCGCCACACGGGCTTCCATGCCTCCCCAGCCGCGGTCGAGCGCCTCGGTCAGCTCTTCCAGGGCCAGGTTGGATAGACGCATCGGGACGTCCATCTCTCTGCCTAGCTCAGTCGCCAGCTTCATGTCCTTGTGTGCCAGTTTGAGCTGAAACGAGGCGGGTTCAAAACTGTTGGGCAGGAACTCACCCGCCAAACGGTCGAATGTCCGGCGCCGGCCGTTGGCACCCTGGCGAACGGCCTCCCAGAGCGGCAGCGGCGGCACGCCAGCTTTCACTCCCATCGTGAACACCTCGGCCAGCGCCGTCTGAATCGCGTAGCCGGCGCAGTTATGCACTAGTTTGGCGACCGAACCGGCGCCAATCGGGCCGATGCGTACTACCTGGTCGCCTATGCAGTCCAACACTTCTTTTTGGAGATCAAAGGTTTCCTGATTGCCGCCGACCCAGATCGCCAGCCAGCCGCTGATAGCGCCGCTTGGCCCGCCGCTGACCGGCGCGTCCAACACTTCGATGCCCTGGGCCGCGAATTGCGTGTGCAGAGTGCGCATCAGGGTTGGGGAGTTCGTCGAAAGGTCGAACCAAGCTGACCCTGGTTTCATCCCGGCCAAGAGTCCCTTCTCACCCAGCGCCACGTCCTCAACCTTGGCCGGCCCCGGCAAGGATGTGAAAGTTAGGTCGCAGTCCGCGGCAACCTCGCGTGGGGAGTCCGCCCAGGTGCAGCCGGCTTCGATAAGTAGTGTGGCAGCACCTCGGTTGAGGTCATAAACAACCATCTCGTGGCCGGCCTTGCGGACATTTTGGGCCATCTCACTGCCCATGGTTCCAAGCCCGATGAATCCTATTGTCACAGCGTTCACCTCATATTGGCAGTACTGGGGAGCTACTGCGGAGAGTACGCCGTGTGGCGCGGCGCTACCAAGCGAAATGCGGCGTAGTGTTAAGCGAGGGTCCGGTTAGCCTTGGCGCTAAAGGGATAGCGCCCCCCTTTCGTCCCAACTATATTTAGGCCATCCCTTGGACATCTAGTGATCGAACATCTAATCATCGAAGCCGAGAGAGGAGTTCTGCGTGGACCTGGGATTGAAAGGCAGACCGGCGATCGTCACCGGCGGCAGCCGAGGCATCGGTAAGGCTGCCGCGAGGGCGCTGGCGCGAGAAGGCTGCAATGTGGCGATTTGTGCTCGTAACAGGGCACCCCTAGAGGAAGCTGCTGCAGAAATTGGCGCTGAAAGTGGACGGAGAGTGCTGCCTATTGTTTGCGATACGCTGGATGCCGAAGCGATCGCCGATTTCGTCGACCAGGCGGCGCAAGAGTTCGGTGGGGTCCAGATTCTGGTCAACAACGCGGCCTTCACTATTGGAGCGCAGGGCAATTTTGAAGACGCGGTGGACAGCGAAATCTTGAGAGATTTCGACGAGAAGGTCCTCGGCTATTTGCGCTGCGCGCAAGCGACCGCTCCTTATATGAAAGATGCCGGCTGGGGCCGAATCGTCCACGTCAGCGGGGTTACGGGTCGCCTACCTAGCGAACTGGTCAGCGCCGGGCTGCGAAATATCGCCATCGTCAACCTCTCGAAATCGATGGCGAATCGCCTGGGCCCGTTTGGCGTGACGTCGAATGTCGTGTATCCGGGAATGACAATCACTGAACGGGATCGGGCGCAGTACCGGGAACAAGCTGAGCGAGAAGGGCGGACGGAGGACGAGGTCATAGCTGATCTGGCCGCGGCGACGCCGGCAAGACACATCGCCACGGCCGCGGAGGTCGCGGATGTGATCGCGTTTCTCTGCTCACCGGTCGCGGTAGCGATTACCGGCTCGGCGATAGAAGTCAGTGGCAACCCCAGCCAGGCTGTTCACCTTTAAAAGTGAGATGAACTACCCGTCCCGGGATAGAGCGATTTTAGGCGGAGCCCAGACCGACGCTTTCCACGAGGCGATGGAATTCAGCCTTGGTTTCGTCGGTTGTCATGGGGCCCGGGTGGCGCACCTTGGGGTTCTCGATTAGGCCACGGCTGTGGAGCGCGTACTTGCGGATCGCCACGCCGATGCCTTCCTGGAATTCAAACAAAAGCAATGGCAAGTAACGCTTGAATACTTCCTCAGCCTTAGTCGTGTCGCCTTCGGCCATGCTGCTGCAAATCTCGACTAGAACCTCAGGGTAGGCGAAGCCGGTCATGGCGCCGGCGGAACCGCGCGCTAGCTCCTCCAGCAAAAACACGCCACCCAAGCCACCAAAGATTGGCATGTCATCGCCAACCAGCTTGCGGATCGCTGAGATTTTCGTCGGCGTCGGCGGATCCTCCAGTTTGAGGTACTGAGCGGCGGGGATCTCCTTGGCCAGCCGGGCGATAAAGTCGACCGACATATGCACCCCGGAAGTCGTGGGGTAGTCCTGAACCACTATCGGGATGTCGATCGCGTCGGCCAGCCTCGAGTAGTGCTTAAGGACAGCGTCCGGATTGGGTTTGCCCATCGGCGGCGGCGAAACCATCACCGCTGCCGCGCCCAATTCCTCAGCGCCCTTGCTGCGCTGGATGACAGCGGCGGTGCTGGCCGCGGTGGTGCCCACGGTGACCGGAGAGCCGTTCGCGCTCTTGATCACCGTTTCCGCCACCTGATGGCGCTCGCGGTCGGTCAATCTCGCCGCCTCGCCGGTGACGCCCAGGCAGACCATGCCCTGGCAGCCGGATGAGATCGCCTTGTCGACCAACTTGGACTGGGATGCAAGATCAAGGCTCTCGTCATTATTAAAGGGTGTTGCCAGCATCCAATGGACGCCGGAAAACTTTTCAGCCATAGAAGATCTCCAATCTTTTGTCAGCCGGAGACAGTTTACACTTCACCGCGATCCTGGAGGGAGTACCTCCCGTTGGGCGGAGCCTCTTGTTGGCCGGAGCCTTGCGGAAAGAGTGCCAGCCTCTAGAGGTGGGGAAAGACCAGACAGGATAATTCACCTTAGGATGACTTAAGATTTGAGATCATTCGCGTCTGATAGCCCCAGGAAAATGAGCTAACGATGAAATCTAATCCGGCCCGCATTGCCGTCCTCCACTTCTCCCACGAGACGGTTACGTTTTTGAAAGACGATACGACGGTCGACGACTTCACTTACGAGGGATCGCCGGCCAGTGGTGAGGAGCTACTCAGCTATGACCCCAGGGGCTACATGGGTGGTTTCGTCAAGCTAGCGCGTGAGTTTGAAGGAGTTGAGCTAGTCGGCATTGAGTCGCCGCTTGATTCCAAGCGCGGCACCGGCTCCGGTTGGATCACCGAGGAAGCATTCGAGCTCTTCCTCGGCAAGATGATCTCCGAGCTTAAAACCGAAGGCGCTTTCAACGGCGCTTTCTTGGCGCTGCATGGAGCAATGGGGGTTCGCGGCGTACCTCGGCCGGAGGCAGAGATTGCCCGGCGCGTGCGAGAAGTGATCGGTCCGGCCGCGTTTATCGCCGCGACCTTCGATCCGCATGGCAACGAGGATGAGCAGTTCCTGCACCATGCGGACATGGCTTTCACCGTGAAGTACTTCCCCCACTACGACAGCTATCTACAGGGAGCGCGCGCTGCGCGAACCCTGGTTCGCGCCATTCGCGGCGACTATAAGCCAGCGCACGTCACCCTCAAAGTGCCGATCATCACCCCGACTGTCGTCCAATGGACCGGCGCCTCACCCTGGATGGACATGATTCAACGCGCCCTGACCTGGGAGGCACGCGAACCGGACGTCTACGTCAACTTCTTCTTTGGCTTTCCCTGGTCTGATGTTCCAGACGTCGGCATTACGTTTCAAGTCCTAACCAACGGCGACCCCGACCTGGCGCAAAGGATCGGAAGAGACATGGCCGATACAGCCTGGCGCAAGCGTGAAGAGCTAACCACGTCAGCCACGGTCCACCGAGTCAGCGAAGGTGTCAGCATGGCCAAGCAGGCGGTGGAGCAAGGCCAAACTCCAGTCGTGCTAGCCGATCACAGCGATCGTTCTGGCTATGCGACCTGGGTCCTGCAAGAAGTAATCAAACAGGACCTGTCGAAAACCCTGATCGCCACGGTTGCAGACGCCAAGGCTATCGAAGTCCTGACCGATAAGGGCGTCAAGGCCGGCGACCCGTTCGAAATGGAGGTCGGCGGCAGGATCGAGGATTCGGCCGGCGATGCGGTACGCATCCAGGGTGAGGTTATCAGCGTTGGTGATATCACCAGGCGCGGTGCGAGTCAGCTAACGGTGAACGTAAAGTTTGGCCGAGACAACGTGCTAGTAATCAGCCCTTACCTGTCCCAAATAATCGAACCGTCGGCCTTGGAGTCGCTCGGACTCAACCCAGCCGATTTCGACGTGATTGCTCTCAAATCTCGAGTCCATTTTCGGCGCGGCTTTGACGATAGCGGTTTTGCCAAGGCGATCATCGTGGTCGAACCCGATGAACCATTCCTGGGGACCTTGCGTCTCGATGGCCTCGAATATCAGAACGTCGACCTCAAGCAGTATTACCCCTACGGCGACCCGGTCTACTCGTAGGATCAGGTCTGATAGCCGCTGAGGCGACTCAATATCGAAGCCGACTAAACGTTTGGCTTGAGGTCGATGATCAGGTTGCCGGCGCGGTCGCGGACAACCGATGCGTCGTCTGGCACGAGCAGTGTCGATGAGGCATCTTCGATGATGAGGGGTCCTGGGCGGGTCTGATCAATTTTGAGGCTTTCGCGAGAAAGAACCTTTACGGTTCCAGACCCGCCGCTTTCAGCGGTCCAGACTTCACGAGAATCGATCGCGACCTCCCAGACTTCTTTTCTCGGGCCATCGAGTGTCAAGGGCCGCTCCACCAGTTGCTCTACGGCGGCTACGCGGAGGTTGATCAATTCGATTTCTGCTACTGGTGGCACTTGACCAAAGACTTGCGTATAAGCCAACTGGAATGCGCTATTGATACTTTCCGGAGTCGTTTCGTCGAAGGGACCGTCGGGGAGGCGTGTAATGATCTCAAATCCCTGGCCGGCGAATCTGATGTCGGCCCGGCGTTCGAAGGCGCATTCAGCGCCGGGAGTTAGCGTGTCTTGGATCACACTTGTGGCATCTTCCTCCAATGCTTGGAAACCCGCTTCGAGCTCCTCGGGACTGGTCTCCCCTAACTGACGGGCAACCGTCACTGACCGGTCGACTCTCGCCGGCGCTACGAGGAGCCCCAGCGCGGACGCAACGCCGGCGTCTGGTGGGCAAATTACTCGCGTTATTCCAAGTCGGCGAGCCACGTCACAACCATGTAGGGGTCCGCCGCCACCGGTCACGACGAGCGCGAAATCGGATGCATCATAGCCTCGATCGGCTCCGTGGACTCGTGCCGCGGCCGCCATGTTCTCATTGACTATCGCGAGCACGCCGTCCGCAACCTGCTCTCTTGGCATTCTCAGGGCGTCAACGATCGCTTCGATAGATTCTGACGCCGCGTCACGGCTCAGCTTCATCGTGCCACCGGCGAAGGTTTCGGGATCCAAGCGGCCCAAGAGGAGGTTGGCATCGGTAACGGTGGGATCTTTGCCTCCGCGCAGGTAGCAGGCGGGGCCGGGCTCGGAACCAGCGCTGCGTGGCCCTACCTTGAGAAGGTTGAGGCTGTCGAGATGGGCAATACTTCCACCGCCGGCGCCGATCTCCAGGAGCTCAACGGTCGAAATATTGATTGGCATGCCGCTGCCGGTCGCGAAGCGTCTTTCCCGCCCGGCCTCAATTTGATGGGCGATAAGTGGCTGGTGTCCTTTGACGATGCTTAACTTGGCGGTGGTACCGCCCATGTCAAAGGCGAGAACATCCGAGATCTGCGAGCGCTTACTGAAAAAACCAGCCGCGATGGCTCCCGCCGCTGGCCCGGATTCCAGAAGCTGGATCGGAACGCGGCGCGCTTCACCCAGGTGTGTGAGCCCGCCGTTGGAGAGCATCATCATCAGCGGACAATTGATGCCCAGCCCCCGGAGCATCTGCTCCAGGCTTTCGAGGTACTTATCGGCGAGCGGCCGAATGTAGGCGTTTGCCGCAGTGGTAGAGGTCCGTTCGTATTCGCGAATCTGGGGCGAAACATCGCTGGAGATTGAAACGTAGAGCTGAGGAAGGTGCCGCTCGAGCAACTGCTGCGCCTCGACCTCGTTTTGCGAATTCGCATAAGCATGCAGGAAAACAACCGCGACTGACTCAACTCCTTGATCAACGAGATGGCGGCAAGCCTGGAGAAGACCATCTCCATCCAGAGGTTGCTCGATGGTTCCATCGGCCTTGACCCGCTCCTTCACTTCTGCTCGAAGAGCACGAGGAATCAGGGGCTGCGGAATCTCAATGAACAGGTCATAAAGATCGTATTTATGCTCGCGGCGCATTTCCAACGTGTCGCTAAAGCCTTCGGTGGTTACCAGCCCGGTGGCCGCTCCCTGGCGTTCGATCAGGGCATTGGCAAAAAGCGTGGTCGCGTGGACAACGCGCGTGATGGCGTTGGCTGAAACTTGCTCGCGTTCGAGAAGGGTCCGAACTCCCGTGATTGCACCAATCGTTGGATCGTCGGGTGTTGTCAGTTCCTTGTGGCTGAAGACGTATGCCTGCTCATGGTTGTAGAGAACGATATCGGTGAAGGTTCCGCCAATATCGATCCCAAGTGAGTAGGTGTCCTGGGTCAAGATAGGTAGCCGTTGGCACGGTCTTGTTCTACTAGCTCGGTCAACCGATCCTTTGGATCGCCGTAGCCACCGCCTCCAGGGGTTCGGAGCAGCACCATGGTTCCCTTTTTAGCGGCATGTTGGGTTTTCGGATTGACCGGCTTGCCGTCGATCAGGATTTGGCCCGGAGCGCCCGGCAGTCCGCCATTGATTCCTGGTGCTGCCGCTTCTGGCCGGGTGCGTTCTGCCATGAAGGACAGGGTGGCGGGTCCATCATTAAGACTCTCCAGGAGCATTTCTTGTCCAGCACCGCCCCTGCGGGCACCATTGGCTTCGATCATGGGTCTGAACTTCCGAAAGTGAACCTTTAGCGGGGCGATTTGTTCGATGACTTCGACCGGTGTGGACGAGATATTGCTCGGCCATGACAAGACATTGATGCCATCGCGCTCGGCGCTGGCCCCGTAACCTCCGTTTAGGAAAAACAGGTTTGCAAACGTCTTGCCATCGTCTTTTACGCCAGCCATGTTTACGCACCACAACGGGGAGCCAACTCCGGCAATGACTCGATCTGAAACTACTTTGGCCAGAGCGTTTAAAACCATCGCGGGCACGAAATGACCGATGAGGGCCCGCGCTCCGCCGGCGGCGGGGGGCACAGAATTTAGGATCGAGCCCTCGGGTGCAACGATCTTTAGTGGTGCCAGAGTGCCGTCATTGTTTGGCACATCAGGGCAAAGTACAGCCTTGATTCCGTGGGACGTGTAGGCCGATGTGTAGGCCAGGCAAACGTTGATTGAGCGCTGAACCTGAGGATCAGTGCCAGCATAATCAACTGTTATCTCATCGCCAGAGACCTCGAGCGCCATCTGAAGCCGGATCGGAGCGTCAATTCCATCGCTGATCGCTTCGGCGCGATAGACCCCATCCGGGAGCGCCGAGATGGCCCTTCGCATCGCGCCTTCGCTTCGTGATCGCAGTTCGTGCGACAGATCGGTCATCGAGCTCAGTCCACGCTCCTGCATCAGCGTGACAAGCTGGCGCTTGATAAGGTGAAGGGCGCTAAATTGCGCGTACAGGTCGCCAATTACCTGATCCGGCACTCTGACATTCTTGCGCAGAAAGCTCTCGAAAGTCTTATTGATTTGGCCGCGTTCCAGAACCTTCATGACAGGTATTTGAAGACCTTCCTCAAATACTTCTTTTGCGTCCGCCGATCGGATCCGACCACCGATGTCAGGCGAGTGGGCGACGGACCCGGCAAAAGCTACAAGCTGCCCCTTGAAAAAAACCGGCCTCGCGACCGTGATGTCGGGTAGGTGTCCGGTGCCAAGCCAAATGTCATTGGTGATAAGGACGTCGCCCTCGCTCAAGCTTTCGGCCGGAAACTCCTGGAGAAAATAGCGAATCGTTCGGGGAGCCGTGCCGATAAAGGAAGGAATGCTGTTCGTCGCTTGGGCAACTGAATATCCCTCGGCGTCGGTGATCACGCAGGCAAAGTCATTCGACTCACGCACTATCGATGAAAAAGAGGTTCGGACCAGCGCGGCCGCGGCTTCGTCCACGATAGAGACCAGTCTGTGCCAAATCAGCTCCAGCGTAATTCCATCCATCGCAGCGGAGACCGGCCGGTCTCCGCCTTGATCCAAAACTTGAGGCTTCCGTTCTATGATTTTTTGCATGGATTCAACCCTCCGGCAAATCGGAAGACGGGACAGCGGTTCATATAGGATACAGCGGCGATTGACCCGCCGGCAGCACTATCATGCCGATGATGGCGCTTCGGCTAAACTTGCGGGATGGACCTGATCATCAGGAATGTGCTCATTGACGGCGCGTTAATCGACATCGGCATCGAGGACGGCCTTATTGCCGCCATGGGACCGAACCTCGCGGCGCCGGCTGAAGTCTTCGATGCCGGGGGACGGCTCGCCTGCGGCGGCCTGGTCGAAAGCCATATTCACCTCGACAAGTCTCGCATTATTGATCGCTGCGAGCCTCAGGAGCGGGCAACTCTGAGCCCGGTGATCAGCGTCGCGCCGATCAAGGGGGCGATGACGGTTGAGGACGTGCGTGCACGGGCTGAACGCACGCTCGAAGAATGCATCAAGCACGGTACTACGCGCATGCGCACCCAGGTGGAGGTTGACCCGGGAATCGGCATGCGTGGTTTTGACGCGGTCGAATCGCTGATCGAGGATTATCGTTGGGCGATCGATATCGAGATCTGCGTCTTTCCCCAGGAGGGCCTAACCAACTATCTGGGCACCGACGAGCTCCTGGTCGAGGCCCTGGAGCGCGGCGCAAAGGTGGTCGGCGGCGCGCCGCGCTACGACACCGATGGCGCGGCACAAGTTGAGCGCATCTTTGAACTCGCGCGCGAATTCGATGTCGACATCGATATACATCTTGACGTCGGTCCCACGACCGACGGCATGTTTATTCACCAGGTGCGCGACCTGACCGAGAAGTTTAAACGCGGCGGGCGCGTGGTCGTCGGCCACATGGCAAAGCTCTCGCTGATGCCGCCGCCGGAGGCGGCTGCGCTCGCACGAGGATTTGCAGATGCAGGAATCGCGGTTACGGTGCTGCCCGCGACCGATCTGTTCCTCATGGGGCGCGACCAGGACCATAGTGTGCGCCGAGGCGTTGCCGACGCCAACCTGCTGATCGAGAACGGCGTGAACTGCTCGCTCTCGTCCAACAACATTCTCAATCCGGCAACGCCCTACGGCGATTGCTCGCTGGTGCGCATAGCCAATCTCTACGCCAACCTGCTCCAACTCGACCGGCCGGCGCAGCTACAAGAATGCTTCAACATGCTCAGCGTGCACTCGGCCAGACTGTTGAATCTCGATGATTACGGGCTTGAGGTTGGAAACCCGGCTGACGTTGTGATTCTGGACGCCGAATCAGCGGAGCAGGCGATCGCCGAGATCTCAAGCCCGCACGCGATCTTTAAGAACGGCCGCCAGACGGTACGATGGACAGCGCCCGAGCTGTTGCGCCCAGCCTAGTCGTCTAGCTCTCGCAATACGGCGGCGATCGTCTGACCGGCCATCTTCGTCCCGCCTTCGGGTTGGGTAAGGGCGCCAATACGGAGCCGAGCGCTGGCCAAAGCCTCGTCCACCGCTCGCCGGATTAGCCGTGCCATCTGATCCTCACCCAGGTGTTCGAGCATCAGCGCCGCCGAGAGGATCTGTGAGATCGGGTTGGCTCGGTCCTGTCCGGCAATGTCGGGCGCCGAGCCATGGATTGGCTCGAAATAGGAGTGCTCGTCGCCGATGTTGCCCGAGGGGCAGAGGCCGATACCGCCGATAGTGCCGCCGCCGAGGTCGGAGAGGATGTCGCCGAGGAAGTTCTCCATTACCAGGACGTCGAAGGTCTGCGGGCGCATTACTAGCGCCTCGGCGGCGGCATCGGCGTAGAGATACTCGCGCTCGATGTCAGGGTAGGCCTCGCCAACTTGGTCGAAAACGCGGCGGAAGAAGGCGTGCGACATGAGCACGTTGCTTTTATCGACGCAGGTCACTCGGCGCTTGCCGTCTTATGCAGATGCACGCTTCGCGGATCATCTGGCCCTCCATAGCTGGAGTCATGATTGGGACCTCTGGCATTGGTCCGACACTGGCCGCGATCGCGATCGCCTCCTTGTTCGGAATAGTGTGCCTCAGCATCGTCCGCTCAGCTCCTATAGCGGCAGTATCCGGCCGCATGTCACCGATCGCTGAGATAGGTGAGGGTATCCGCTACACGTTTGGGCACCCGCTGGTCGGCCGCGTCATAACGCTAGCCCTCTGCGTCGCGACGTTCGGGCTGGCCTTTATGCAACTGGCGCCTGGCTTTGCTCGCCAGGAGTTGGATTTCAGTGCAAGCACGACGGGCTTCTTCATGATGGCCGGTGGCATTGGGGCGGTGATTGGCAGTACGGCGCTGGTTGTTAGCCGGCGCGAGCCAAACTTCACAAGGCTCCTGCTCTTCTGTGCCGGTTTCGGGTTGAGCCTCATTCTCCTGGCGATTAACCCCTGGCCGGCGCCGTCATTCCTGATCATGGGGCTCTTCGGTCTCTCCAACGCGGGCATCCTGATTACGGCCCAGAGTATTTTTCAGGTCAGTGTTCCGCATCACATGCTGGGCCGCGCCATGAGTCTCTTCGGAATCGTCGGTGGGCTCGGTTCGATTTCAGCCTTGCCCGTCGGCGCCGCTGGCGATGAGTTCGGATTGCGCTATTCTCTCGGTTTCGTTGCTCTAATACTGTTCGTGGTTACCCTGCTCATGAGCACCGGGGCTCAGCCACTGAAGTGGCTGGGGCGGCCGTTGGACCAGCTTGGAGAGCCAGATGCGGAAGCGGCGGCGGGCGAAGGCCTTGCTGCAACCTCAGCAATGGATAGAGGCCGCTCGGAACCCTCCTAGAGCCGCGGACTAGCGTGCCGGCTTCCCGACTCTCAGGCAGTCTGAAAACGCGAGACATGGAAGGCGCTGATGTCCGCTGAAGGTTCTCCGCCCAGCATCATCTCCGCGACGAGCTTGCCGCTAATGGGCCCAAGCATTAGGCCCGTGGGGCCGTGCCCGGTCGCCAGGTAGATGCCGCTCCAGCCGGGCAAGTCGCCGAGCACTGGCATCGTGTCGGCTGTAAGCGGCCGCAAACCGATTCGAGTTTCGAGCACTTCAGCTGGCGCGAGGCCGGGAGCCACACGCATCGCTTCTCCAAGGACCTCGTGGACTCCTGATGTGGTTGAGTGAGGCTGAAATCCGGCGCCTGTCTCGCGAGTCGCTCCGGCGACAACGCGACTGTCCGGCCATGGCACCAGGTAGTGTCCGTGAAAGGCACTAACAATCGGCCAGGACGAGGTGTCAGTATCGGCCAAGCCCAGATGAATGATCTGACCGCGCTGGGGCTGAACCGGAATCTGAACCCCCAACTGCGCGCCGAACATTTCTGACCAGGCACCGCCTGAGATCGCGGTCACGCCCGCTGTGAAGGTTTCGCCATCGATGACCACGCCAGAGACAACGCCCTGCTCTAGAACCAATCGCTCGGCGCTGGCTTGTCGTACGCTCAGCCCATGTCCTTCCGCCGCCGCTAGGAGCGCCCGATTCAACTGGTTCCCATCCACTCGGCAGGCGCGGCGATTAAAGATAGCGCCGTGAACCGGTGCCAGGGCGGGAAAAAGGGAGCGCGCTTCGTCTGAGGTAATGACGCGCAGATCGTCCGGCAACGGTAAGCCGCGGCGCTCCTGACGTGAGAGGATCGTCTGTCGCGCCTCTTCGAACTGCTCAAGTTCGTCCTCAGATACGGCGACCACGAGTGCCCCGCACTGCGCGTAGCCGGTGTCATGTTCTTGCTCCGCTTGTAACTGGGTGATTAGAGTCGAGTAATAGCTCGCCGCTTCCACGGCTAAGTTGAACCAGGCCTCCGGATCTCGCGAATTTGTCTCTGGGGAGAGAATCCCAGCCCCAGCATAGGTCGCTCGGCCAACGTCGGCTCGGTCCACAAGTAGTGTCTTGGCCCCGCTCCGTACCAAGTGATAGGCGGTTGACGTACCTACAACACCACCGCCGATGACGACCGCGTCATAATCAGCCACGGCGACTCATCTCCTCAGTCTGGTTTGGTGTACTTCACGAACCTGCAAACCCCTGCAAATGGCTAGGATGCAATCCTCTTATGCCGAGGTTAGCGTGTCAATTTGTTCTGGGTAATGGGAGAGGCTATTCACGGGAGAGGCTATTCAACTGATGACGCCGCAAGCCAGATCAAGCATGCTAGCAAGACAGACGCTTACTCGAGAAAAAGGAAGGTGCCCTTGTATGGCAACGAGACGACATCGATGAGATCGTCCGTTACTCACCACTGGTCGAAGTAACCATCGAAGAGAGCTAAGCTCCAGGAATGGAAGAACCTAACCGTGGGAGCCTGTTGAGCTACTTCTGGACGCCGATGGTGGCGGTGGGCTGCAGCAACGATGGAGTCCCGAACGCCCAGATCAGTGTGTCCGTTTTCGGCGCCAGCGCCGTGCCTGACCAACCTCGCCTCCTGGTAGTCCTGTACAAAAGCAACTATACCCACGACCTTGTGTTGGCCAAGCGCGACTTTAGCCTCTCTCTGCTGTCTGAAGACCAGGCTGAGCTGATTCCTAGACTCGGGTTCGTATCGGGGCGTGACCGGCACAAGCTCGACGGTCTCGATTTCGAGCTAAGCGAACGCGGCAACCCTGTTTTTCACGGCAGCGTTGGCTGGCTGGAATGCTCCGTAATCGAGCAGTTCGACCTAGGCGATTCGACCGCGTTCCTAAGCGAAGTGCAGAGGAATGAGAGATTGAGCGAGGTCAGCCCGATGGTCTGGTCCAAGGTCCGCCGGAAGCTTTCGGCGAACGTTCGCGAAGAGTGGGACCTGAAGATATCGCGCGACATCGAGCAATACCGGCCACTGATGCACTGGATCGGGGAGTGACGGCTTGGGCCCAGCCCAATCTGACGGTGCCGCGACTATGATTCTTCCTGGGAAGGGTGCGAGGGGCTTTTGGTTGAGCTACATTGCGACCTCGCACGATGGAGAAACCTCGAATCGCGGTAAGTACTCGGGGGATTAGTCGGTTTCGTCTCCTCTAGAGGTGGGTCTCCTGGCTAGAGCCACCCATTGCAGCGATGACCTCACCAGTTATCGACACGGCTAAGGGCGAACAGAGGAAAGCGATAACGTTTGCGATGTCCTCAGCGGTGATCAGGTGCTTGATAGCTGTGCGATTGCGGAAGCGTCCGAGAACCTCATCTAGCGGGACGCTCTCACTTTTCGCCATAGCCTTGTGACGGTCCATGTAGTCTTCGGTGAGGGTTATTCCAGGCGTTACGTTGTTGACGGTGATGCCATACTGACCGAGAGTGTTTGACATCGACTTTGTGAGGCTGATTGTGCCGATCTCACGGACGGGCCCAGCGATGTTCTCGCCGGGCATGCGGTTGATGCCGCCGCTGATGTTGATTACACGGCCCCAGATGGCTTCCTTCATGTAGGGAGTTGCCGCCCGTACGACCCTCAGAAAGCCGACCACTTTCTCTTCGAAGTCAGTCAGAACGTCTTCGTCCATGGCGGTTTCGACGTTCCCAGCCCTACCGCCGGGCCGCGCGGCGTTGTTGACCACGATGTGCATGCCGCCCAAGGCTTCAGCAGAGCTATCGACGAAGCGCTTGATCGACTCGGGGTCCATGATGTCGCAGACCATGGGGAAGATCTTGCGGCCGGTCTCCGCGGACAACTCCGCGGCGGTTTCTTTCAGAGTAGCTTCTGTCCGCGCGCAGATCGCTACGTCGCAGCCCTCCAGAGCAAGCTGACGTGCCGTTGCTTTACCGATGCCCTTGCTGGCGCCGGTCACGAGCGCCTTTCGACCCTCAATCTGCAAGTCCAATTCGATCCTCCTTACGCACTATCTCAGTTCCCCAATAAATAAGCCGCGAGGCCTCACGCCACGCCTACTTGTCCCGGGTTTGCGGGAAACCCAGATCCACCTTGCTACTTGCGGGGTCCGGCCAGCGGCTGGTGACGACCTTGGTGCGGGTGTAGAAGTGCACACCGTCCGGGCCGTACATGTTGGTGTCGCCAAAGAGAGAGGACTTCCAGCCGCCAAACGAGTAGTAGCTCACCGGCACCGGGATTGGCACGTTGACCCCAACCATTCCGATGTTAACCTCGAACTGAAATCTGCGGGCCGCTCCGCCGTCGCGGGTAAAGATAGCGACGCCGTTGCCGTAGGGGTTGTCGTTCACGAGCTGCACGGCCTCGTCGAAGCTCTGCGCGCGTACGACGGAGAGCACTGGACCGAAGATCTCGTCTTTGTACACGCTCATTTCGGGTTTGACGCCGTCCAGCAGAGAGATGCCGAGGAAGAATCCCTCGCCATCGAAGCGCGTCTCACGTCCATCGGCGATAACCTTCGCTCCTTCGTCCGCGCCGGCCGCCACGTAGCCAGCGACTCGGTCACGGTGCTCGCTTGTCACCAGCGGCCCCATCTCCGACGCAGGGTCGGTGCCGTCGCCGATCTTCACCTTTGCCAGCCGCTCGTTGATGGCATCGACCAGCGCATTGCCGACGTTCCCCACGACGACAACCACGGAGATCGCCATGCAACGCTCACCGGCTGAGCCATAAGCGGCAGAGACAGCGGCGTGAGCCGCGGCGTCGATGTCGGCGTCAGGCAGAACAACCATATGGTTCTTAGCGCCGCCGAGAGCCTGGACGCGTTTGCCATGGTGCGCGGCAGTTTCATAGATGCTCTTGGCGACGGGAGTGGATCCGACAAAGCTAATTGCCGCGATGTCTGGATGCTCCAGCAGCCGCTCGACGGCCATGCGATCGCCCTGGAGGACGTTGAAGACGCCGGCCGGCACGCCGGCCTCGCTCAGCAGATCCGCCATGAGCAGCGATGTGGAGGGGTCTTTCTCCGAGGGCTTGAGGATGAAGCAGTTGCCGCAGGCGATCGCGTTCGCGAACATCCACATCGGCACCATGGCGGGAAAGTTGAACGGCGTTATACCGGCAACGACACCAAGGGGCTGGCGAATCGAGTAGAAATCGACGCCTGTGCTGGCCTGCTCGCTGAAGCCGCCCTTGAGCAACTCAGGCACGCCGCAGGCGAATTCTAGGTTCTCGAGTCCGCGCGCGACCTCGCCAGCGGCGTCCGAGAGCACCTTGCCGTGCTCCGACGTGATGACGGCTGCGAGCTTGTCGCGGTGCTGCGCGAACAGCTCGCGAGCTTTGAACATGATCTCGACGCGGCGGGCAAGGGCCATCGCACGCCAGGCGGGGAAAGCGGCCTTCGCGGAAGCGACCACCTTATCGACCTCTTCGACGGAGGCGAAATCGACCACGCCGGTCTGGGCACCGAGGGCAGGATTAAAGACAGGGCCGGTTCGGCCGGAGGCGCCGGCGACCTGCTTGCCGTCAATGTAGTGGCTGATCTGTCTCGGGCTGGCCTGCCTTTTGCGGTTCGGCCGAGTTTCGGTTGCCATGGTGTCACCTCCGGTTCCGGTTCAACATGCGACGATCTAGATTCTAGATCGTCGTGCTGCGGTCGTCGTGGATTCGAGGTTGCTGGGGCCAGCTCCGATATCTGGCGACGTCAAAAAGCCATCCGTGACGGCCGTCCCGACACGCCCAAGGGGTGGGAAGAGACCGGGCCGCCCTACGGACATCTGGCGATAGAGCATGCTGGGTTTTTGCCAAGACACGCGGTGGCCCGGCTTATGGAAGGGGTAAATATCGACGGTGATGCCGGCCTGTCTTGTCCCCGTGTGGCTCATGTGACGGGAAGCGTCTCAGGCGATTCGGCCCTGGCCGGGTCTTTTGTTGCCGGAGTACGATGTCTGGCGTTTCCGGCAACCTGAAATGCAGCAGCAGGGATTATCCTACAATCTAACCAAAGCTGCAGGCGAACCAAAGCTGCCGGACAAACGCCGCTTTCGTTTTCAAACAGTTCAACTTCGCGGGAGGCAAAGAATGGCTGACTCGGTCAATGCCAAGGGGGCCTCGGGCAACGGGGCCTCGGCCAATGGACAAGTGGTGTCGGAGAATGCCGAGCTGTCGGCAAAACGGCGCACCGGGCTCGCATTCGGGCCGACCTACGAACAGGCCGCCCTGGGCCTGCCCAACTACTGGTACCCGGTCATGTTCTCGGTCCAGCTCGGCAAGCGGCCAAAGGCCGTGAAGCTGCTGGGCCAGGAACTGGTATTTGTCCGTTATCGGAAGGAAGCCTACGCCCTTGCAGATCGGTGCCCGCACCGGGGCATTCCTCTCCACAATGGCAAGTTTGAATTCCAGGGATGCATCACCTGCATCTACCATGGCTGGACGTTTGACTTGGCTACGGGCCAAATGATCGCGGCGTTGGTGGACGGCCCCGAATCGCCAATGGTGAACCGCGACACAATCAGTGTAAAAAGCTACCCGGTGGAAGAGCGATGCGGGCTGGTGTTCGTTTGGATGGGCGAGGGTGAGCCCATGGTGCCGGTGGAAGACGACATCCCGGAAGAGATGCTCCGGGATGACATGCACATGATGGGCTGGTTCCACGCCCGCCCAGGAAACTGGCGGTTTGGCATGGAGAACGCCTTAGATGAGGGCCACGCCCGTTATCTTCATAAAGACTCGATGCAGTCCCGCTGGCGCCAGGCACCGGCTACGACAGAGATGAAGGTTCTGGAGACGCCGGACAAGAAGTGGATCTTTCGGCGAATCGACAAAGCGCAGACTTACGCGGACTACCCTGGCCTCGGCACCTGGCCGCGCAAGCGCTGGTTTCGCAAGGATAAAAATGAGCGTCAAGCCAAGACGCGCCAGAAGGTGGCGATGTCGGTCATTCCTGACGCCGCCCGCCCCGGCAGCGCGCGGTTGCCCTGTATCTTCCGCCCCATGGGCTGGCCATACCCAATGGTAGTGAGCTATGAGTGGCATGTGCCAATCGACGCGGAGAACGAACTGTATGGCCAGTTCATGTGCCGGTACACAAAAAATCCTATAGCCCTAGCCATATTCAAAGCGAAGTACCTGCTGTGGCATCGCTGGATCGGCCAGTGGCGGTTCAACAGCCAGGACGGTTCCATGGTCGCGGCCATGACGAAGAACATGAAAGCGGAGCGGTTGATGAAGACGGACGCCTCCATCACCAGCTGGCGCAAGATGGTGGAGCGGCAGGCGCGTGGCCAGGTGGACCAGTGGCGTTCGATCGGCGTGGAGGAAGTCGCCGACCCCGAGCTGGAATTCCAGGCGGAAGGCAAGACGGCGGCTGACCTGGCAGCTTCCTACAGCGGGCTCGAATCATAGCGGCGCTTTCTGAATAAAAGGGTAGGACGACCAAATGAGCATGTTGAGGCCGCCGGGATTGGGTCGCGACCCAAAGTATCGCGGGAAGTTTGGCATTCCGGACGATATCATCAATACGCCCCAGAAACCGGCGCAATGGTGGGCCGTAGCGCTGCTGACACTGCTTCTAGCGCTGCCGTTTGGGTTGTGGGGCATTCTGGAGGAAGCGGAAACGCTGGTGATGGCTGGTTACTTTGTGCTAGCAGGCCTGACCTTGTTGAACGCATGGTTCCTGCGAAACGACATCAATGAGACAGTTCCATATCTCTCCTTCGCCATGGCGAGTGGAGTCATCGTGCTATTGGCGGCGTTGGTCACAGCGGGGGTTGAAGCATTCCCGGAAGGAGACTGGGTTGCCGGAATCCTGCTAGTGGCCGCGGCGCTGATTGTCTTGCATAATGTCTACCGCGCCTGGCAGGGGTTGCTAATCATCGGTGTGTTCACGGAACAAGAAACACCGCCGGACTCGCCCTACTACAAAGGGACCTAGGAAGAACGTTCCTCCGCTGGACTACGCATCACCGGCAGGCATCGCGCCTGCGGCGACAGAAAGCCTGCCAAGTCCAGACAGCGCCTCGCTCGCTACAGGCCAAATGTTCCACACTGACGCCGGAGCGCCAGGGTCTCCGATGACCCGAGTCCGGTAGGTCGCGAAGACTCGCCTGCCGCGGATCTGCCCGATGCCGTAAGCTTATTACTCGCCCTCGGCGGTAGGACCAAAGAGGGCAATCGGAAAGTCTGGCTCGAGACCCAACGCGATCTGGCCGTAGGTTCCATAGCGGGTCTCGGAAACCCATCCATGGTGTCGAGCTGTGTGAACGTCTCGGAACGCCCGTTCAAGTGGGCTACGTGTGTAGATGCCGCTCGTGCCGGCTACACCGCTGACCTGATCGACCGCCTCAACACAGCTCTGCATGAGATGAACGGCGGCCAGCATAAGTTTGCCCTTCTCCTCCTTGGTTGAGTCCCGCCCATCCAGAGCGCGCTCCCATGCCTCGGTAGCCGTTGCATAGAAGAATGCGCGAGCGGCGCCCAACACGCCCTCAGCCTTCCCAAGCGCCATTTGGGCTGTGGGTCGTTGGCTCAACGAAGTCGATGACATGAATGGCGTCTTCCCCAGCGCCAGTTGTTTGAACTCATCGATGGCCAGCCTTGCGACACCAAGCGCGACCGGTGCTAGAACGACGATCCCCTCACCTAGGCTGGGATAGCGGTATAGTGGCCCCTTGAAGTGACTCCCTGGTTCAAATGTGGGCTGCAGCGCCCAGGTTCGAGCGCTGGGAACGAACCCGTCCTCAATTGTGACCGTATTGCTATCGGTGCCGCGCATGCCCATGCTGTCCCCAGGTATCCACGATCGTCACTTCTCGCGTTGGCAAGAATGCGCCCCGCAGCCCTTCGCCCCCAGCGGGCTGCACCAGCACCATGACCCAATCAGCATCGTTGATGCCGCTACCGAGATGACTTTGCCCCGAGACGCGATAACCACCATCGACCGGGGTTGCCTGCATTGGAGGATGAACGCATAGAGCCATTATCGTGTCCGGCCCGTTGGCATAAATCTCCTCTGCCCCCTGATCAGGGAGTCGTGCGCAGTAGAAGTCTCCGGAGTTGGCAGCTTGCAGGATCCAGCTTGCCGCGCTGTCAAAGCGTGCAACCTCTTCAAAAACGCGAGCACTGGTGATTGGGTCTAATTCGAGTCCGCCCACCGATTTCGGAGTCATCATGCGGACGAGTCCCGCATCCTTCATCGCCTGGATAACTGCCGCCGATACCCTCCGGTTGCTCTCGCCCTCAGGACTATGCTCTTTGATTAGGGGCCCAAGCCCCAAGGCAACATCCAGCAGCTCACGGTCGATTTCAAAGGTCATTGGTCCTCCCAATAGGTCATGAACGCCCTGCCGATCAAAGCAGGCTGAGGAGGCGTCCGCTGCGCAACCGTGACGGCAACCAGCTCAGAGCGCGCTCAATGCTGGTCACGCGGCGGATTCTCTTTCAAACACCGCAATCCTCTTCGATGTCTCTCGGCGCTGCAAGCTCGTCATGCGCAGTACCCGGCGACGGCAGACTCAGTCAATACGCGAAGCCAAGAAACAGCATCGCGCTGAACACGATTGAGATACTGCACATTGAGATGCTGCTCCGGAGGCGGCCGATATTGACAACTTGACGAAACAGGCGCACTCTGCCGACGCTAGTAAACGTGCTCAGGCAAAGGGAAACCGGAGGGGATAGAGTGCTACCAGATCTGTCCAAGTATGAAAAGTACGTAGAGTTAACCGCGGGCAAAATTCGTTACTACGAAATCGGTTCCGGCGATAATCACACCCTGCTACTCCACGGCAACGGGATCATGACTTCGGCGGACACTTTTCAGTTCGTAATGGAAGACCTCGCCAAGTATGGCCATATCTACGCCATCGACATGCCCGGCTACGGCAAGAGCGAACGTCAGATGCCCTACGGACCGACCTTCGACATCGTCGTGGATAGCATCCGCGAGTTCATCGATGTGTTTGGCCTCGGGTCGGCGAACATCGTTGGCCACAGCGCCGGGCCCTGGTACGCGGCAATCCTTGCTTACCAGAGTCCTGAGCGTGTCAAGAAACTGGTAATGATTGGTTCTGCGGGTATGAATGTCTCGCCGGCCGGCGGCTCGCGGGTTGGCATCCAGGGCATGTCGCCGAACATGCCGACCTTCGATTCCACCCTTGCAGGTGTCTCTCAAAGCTTTGTCGAAGGCTCATCGCTAACCCCAGAGCTTGGCAAGGAAATGGCGCAGCAGATGGTGGATTACGCGTCTGTGCCAGGCGGTCGCGATAGCCTCAATCCGATCCTGGACCAGATGGGAGTTCCGGAGGCACGCAGGTACTACCTGCTGCAGCGGATGTTCCCGCACATCAAGTGCCCAACTCTAGTGATCTGGGGTATGGGCGGCGGCAAGCCCATAAGCGATGAGTGGCCGGAGGCGGGAAAGGGTGACACGATGGACCCCTTCCCCACCTGGACCGATGAGTGGGAGAAAATCGGTGGTGACCTGAGCAAGTCCTCCAAACCGTGGACCATTCCCGGGGCGAAATACGTGCCGCTAAAGTCCGGCCACAACGTCCACTGGGAGCAGCCTGACGAGGTAGTCAGGCTGGTAGGCGAATTCATAGCCTAATAATTAAGTTAGACGACCACGAACGCGCCGGCCGGGTTAATCCCCGGCTGGCGCCGCCGCCACTTGCGGGAAGGAAGATTTCTGCTCAATGGCCTGCCGATGGCTCAGTTTTGATGTTCATGGCTCTCCGCCTGGCCGGATCCACTTTCAGCTGTGCGAGTTCAAATGAGGCAGGTGTTGAGCAAGCCGCGACTGGCACAGACACTCCCGAGGCGTTTCAGTACACCGCCGCGGAGGTTGTACAGATCGTGGATAGCTGGCCAAGCGGTTGGCCGGGAGCCGGTGACGTAAGCACCGCCATCATCGATGTATGCAAGGGCGCAAACACCGGGGGGCAGCGACATCAAGATCCATTCTTTCCAGACGACCCAGCTAGATATGGGACGCTGGAAGGTGACTACAGCCTGTGACTACGACAGCACCACCACAGGGAGTGGGAGTATCAGGTTTGAGTGGATTTTCTTCGAGGATGGACCTCGCCTAGAGCCGTCCGGGGGCAGGGCTGCTGACGTGACCGGGCAGTAAGCAGACTTTGAACCTGGGGCGCCCCAGACCCCGCTAAAGGGCGCACGCGGCGCGTTTGGCGCGATGTGCCTCTGAAACCTGGGGACACCCAGACCCCGCTAAAGGGGCGTACGCGGCGCACTTGGCGCGACGTGGCCAGGCAGCTCTAAACCTGGGGACATGCTTTGAATCTGGGGACACCCCAAACCCCGCTAAAGGGCTGCACGAGGCGCGCTTGGCCCGATGTGCCTCTGAAACCTGGGGATCCCCCAGACCCCGCTAAAGGGCGGCGCGTTTGGCGCGACGTGACTACGAAAGCTGGAAACTCGTGTTCAAAGGAGGGGGCAAATGACCTCACAGGTAAGTTTTGATTTCAGTGGCCGCATGGTGATTGTCACCGGCGCGGCGCGTGGTGTCGGTCACGCAATGGTGGGTGCATTCTTCGAATCAGGCGCGAGTGTTATAGCCGCCGATCGCGACGAGTCCGGCCTGATCGAGACTTGCCGCCCGTACGCCGAACGCGTCACCGCTGTTGTCGCCGACGTTAGCGCCCCCGAGGGAGCAAACACCATCACCAAGGAGGGTCACGGAAACTGGAACGCTTTCGCCGCAGTTGGCCGAGTTCTTCGCCGGGTGTGTTCGCGCCAAACTGAACACAGTCGTTTCGGGCGGCACCGGTACGGGTAAGACGACCTTCCTAAATGCCCTCTCCGCGTTCATCCCGAACGGAGAGCGTGTTGTCACGATCGAAGACCCACTCGAGCTTAGCTTGCAGCAGAAGCATGTAATCAAGATGGAAGCCCGGCCGGCGTCAATCGAAGGAACCGGCGAAGTGACCCAGCGCATGCTGCTGCGCAACGCCCTACGCATGAGGCCAGACCGAATCATCCTTGGTGAAGTGAGAGGATCCGAAGCCTTTGACATGATGCAGGCAATGAACACGGGTCACGAGGGTTCACTGACAACTGTTCATGCCAACACGCCTCGTGACGCGCTCGCACGTATCGAAAACATGGTCATGATGGCGGGATTTGAGCTGCCGGTGGCGGTAATCCGGGAGCAGATGGGCTCAGCCCTGCACTTGATCGTCCATCTAACGCGCTTGTTTGACGGCACACGCCGGGTGGTGGCAGTGAGTGAAGTGACCGGCATGGAAGGCAGCGTTATAACCATGCAGGAGATATTCAGTTTCAAGCAGGCCGGTATTGGAGAAGACGGCAAAGTCATCGGTGACCTCCATCCCACAGGTCTACGGCCGCACTTCGCGCACCGTCTCAAGTCGTTTGGCGTTGAGTTCGGCGAGGACATCTTCGACGTGGCCAGGTGGGCCTGATGGACGCTTTGACTCTCGTAATCGCTCTCATCGCGGCCAGCGCGGTTTTCATCGCAGTGTCAGCCTTGCTTGCCGGCGGTGGCACTACTCGCAGAGAGGTTCGGCGTCGCACCGTTACCTCGACGTTCGTACCAGCCTCCCCGCAGCTAAACCTTCGCCGCGTAGTTTGGGTTTCAGACCGGGCGAGGCAAATTGTCCAGGAGCTCGAGCGCGCCTTACTTATTCGCTTGGGCAACTCCGTTGGCGTTGGCGCTTTGGCCTTCCTGCTGAATTCAATTCTGCGTATGGACGGAGTGCTCGGCATAATCGTGTTGGTCCTCGGTTTTCTTTTCGGCTACAACCTGCCCAAGTTCTACGTAAACCGCCGGACCTCACAGCGTCTGATGCGCATTGAGGAACAGCTCCTAAAAGCTCTGCAATCGATTGCCAAGTCTCTGCGAGCAGGTGTCGGAATAACCCAGGCGATTGAGTACGCCGGTAGGGAGGTTGGTGACCCGCTTGGTTCGGAGTTCCAGCGAATAGTGCACGAGCTGCAATTGGGGCTGACATGGAACTTGTCCTCGACGAGATGAATGGCCGCCTGAACAGCAAGGATCTAGAGATTGTCTCGACCGCGATGATCATTCAGCGCCGGGTGGGGGGAAACCTCTCGGAGATCCTGATCAACGTTGCTGAAACAATTCGAGCGCGCCGGAAAATTCGCGAGGAGTTGCACGCGGAGACAGCGATGCAGCGCTGGCAAGCAAACGGCTCGGCGATGATACCGATTTTGATCGCCATCTTTTTCTTTCTTATGAATCCAAATATGGCGCGCTTACTATTTGAGACGACTGCGGGCCAGATTGCTCTCGGCATCGGCATCTTTTTCGAGGTCCTGGGCATCTTTTTGGTTCGTAAATTTGCCGAGATAGAGGTGTAGGGCGAATCATGTTGTTTTTGATTGCCGTTTTGACATTCGCCTCGGTGGCGCTGCTTGTTACGTACGTGTTCCAACCATCATCGGGCACTGTCAGGCGGCGCATCCTGGATGGAACCCCGGCCAGCGATCTGGCGCGCCGCCGCACGGTTGAGGGCAGCGCCAATCAGCGTCTACTCATGCCCGTCATGCGCCGCGTGGGTGCGAGCTTGAGCCGCCTGCTGCCGGCGAACCTGGTGCGGCATGTGGAACAGCTACTCGTCCAAGCCGGCGAGCCAATGTCGCTAGGCGCCTTTCTGACGATCTGGCTGATCGTAGCTGGCAGCTTGGTCTTGTTCTCGGCATGGCTAAGCCTGGTTGCCGCAGGTCTGGGAACCCTGCCGCTTATCCTGATCGTGGCGCTGATGAACCTGTACGGGACTTTTGCGCCCTACGCTTTCCTTAGAGGTAAGGCAGAGAGACGGAAAAATGAGACAGAAAAAGCCCTGCCGGACGCGCTGGACCTGCTATTGACGTCGTCTCAGGCGGGCTTGTCGGTTGATGCCGCATTCGCGCTCGTGGCTCAGCGAACCCACGGTCCGCTTGCGGAACAATTCACCGAGTACCTGAAGCGGGTCGGTCTTGGCAGGTCAAGCCGTGACGCACTCAACGATATTGCCGAGCGATCCGGCGCAACTAGCCTGAAACGTCTCGCCTCAATCGTGGCCCAGGCAACCGAGGTCGGTACCAGCATGGGCGACGTGATGCGGCTTCAGGCTGCCGAATTGCGCGAGGTCAGACGGCTCAAGGCGAAAGAAGCTGCCTCTCGGGCACCAATATTGATGACGATTCCACTAGCGCTGTGCTTTATCCCGGCCATGGGAGCCGTCATAGTTGCGCCGTCAGTTCTACAGCTCGTGGAATTCATGGGAGAAATCGGACTCCGATAGGTTTCCTTGCCTATTCGCCCTCAACCCGTAGCGTGTAGGGGCCGATTTGGATTTCTTCACCCTGACTCAGGGAGACCCAGGTCACTGGCTCACCGCGCACCGTAGATTTCTCGCCTGTCGCGATTTGATGGAAGACAAGCCAGTCGTCTCTCATCCAGATGCGTGCGTGTTCGCCTGCGACCTGATCGTCGCCGCCCACAAGTTGGATCTGATTGGTGGAGGCTGTCCCTATGGTTATGGGCTCATTGGTGACGGGGTATCGGTCACTTTTGCCGGGACCCTCTACGCTCACAACCAATCCGTGCTCGACCCTCGGGCGAGGTTCTGCCGCCTGCGGCAGGACCTCCTGGCCGGCCCTCTGACTCAATCCCGCAATCTCGGTGGCCACACGGCGGTTTCGGTAACCGGCAAAGAGGAATCTGCTAGCGACAAGAGTCACGATTGCCCCCAGACTGGCAAGCAAGACATACAGAGGCAGGTTGTCATTGCTGCCGCTGATCGGGGGAGGGATCGTTATGGCTTGTGGAACGGCTGTTGGCGCTTCAGCCGCTGGCGTTAGCTCGATGGTGCGACGCGTTTGGTAATTGACTGTTTCTACGGCTTCACCGGATGCGGTGCTGAGCGTTAGGGTAAGCGAACGCGCCTCAATCTCAGCCGGTGCGCTGGACTGAATCGTAAGGGTGTACTGGCTGCGCAGTAGTTCGGAAAGCTGATTGTAAAGCTCGGCAATGCCATCCGCACTTGGAGTCTCTAGAAAAGCACCGCCCGTGGCGCCTGCTAAGGCTTGTAGGTATTCTGAATCGACGGCCGCACCCAGGCCAATTGAATAGATCGGCACCCCGGCTTCAGATGCTTGTGCCAATGACTCTTCCCGTGTGACGGCGGAACGGCCGCCAAAATCAATCCCGTCGGAAAGCAGGATGATGGCTTTACGAGGTAGAGGTATTCCCTGGGCAAAGCCAATCGAGTCACTGACCGCAGCGTATAGTGCCGTGTCTCCTAGGGCGTTTAGACCATCCAGTCCAACCAGTGCGGAATTGTGGTCAGCCGAAAGCGGTGCCTGAACAATCACCTCGGTTGCGAAGCTGACCACAGCGGTCTGATCGCTGGGGCGCAGATCTTGGACAAAAGAGACGACGGCGGCCCTGGCAGGAATCAAGGCCTCGGCCATGCTGCCGCTGGTGTCAATGGTGAGAACAATACCCACACTTATCTCCTCATCAAGGTCGCCGCCTATCCCGGCGAGGGTTGCTGGTTTGCCGGTCTCCTCAACCACAAAAGATGACGCAGTAAGATTTTCCACAGGCCGGCCCCGGGAGTCCACGACAGTCACGAGCGCGCGAATCTCCGGAAACAAAGTGTCGTCGATTTCCAGGATGGAAATAGTGATGGATTCCGGCTCAGGGATCTGGGCGAACGCAGACCCAACGGGCAAAGCCAGGGAAACTAGCATTGCGACAATCGGTCTAATCAAACTCGCCTCCTGCAGGGAAACCGGCAGAGATGACAGAAATGACCATGACGTGCCCTAGAGGCAAAGCGCCTCACAACGCCTGCAAGAATAAGAATAACTTAAACGCGTAGGCGAGATATCAAAAAGATTCTTGAGAAGTCCACAAGGTTGTATCGATTCCAGTCCTTGCATCGCTTTGCTTCTCGATACACCCGCGAGTGTTTTCAATCTCGTAGTGAATTTCCTTAGACATGAAATCGCGATTAACTTGCCTGACGCTTCGTAGACGATTCTATAATCGATCGATGTCCAGAGTAGCTTTGCTATTTGGAAGCCTCCATTGCTCGTGTGAGCCCCAGCGGGTTAGCTGAACCCACGTCATCCGAAGTGTGACTGCCAGCCCTCTGGTCTCCGACAGAAGTTTGCAACATGTAAATTGACTTTCTTTGTCTGCGATGTCATCCTCAGCCCACAACTGACAGCGTACGGAGCGAATTTTGGGAGGAAATTATGCCGGCAAACTATTGGGACAGGGTAACGTCGAATCGCGTGGCCAGGCGCAGGTTGCTGCGCTCCGGCGCCGCGCTCTCCGTGGGTGCGGCGGCGCTGGCGCTGGTGGGCTGCGGCGACGACGACGCCTCGCCTAGCGCTACGACGGCGCCGGGCGCGACGACGGCGCCTGGTGCACCCGACGCTACCGCGACCACGGAAGGCGTTGCCTCGTCACAGGGTGGCCTATACACGTCCAGCGACGGCGCGCCGCAGCCCGGCGGCCGCTACACCCGGCGCTGGAGTACTAGCCAGAACTACGACCCAGTCGGCAACTGGAACGAGGGCACTTACCTGGGCGGCGCCCATGTCTTCGACCGGCCGCTGACATCGCGCGAGGACGATCGCCGCTTTGTGCTCGAGGCAATGGAGTCGATCGAGACGCCGGATCCGCTAACTGTGGTCATGAAGCTCAAGCCCGACCAGTTCTTCCACGACATCGCGCCTGTGAATGGCCGCGCTCTGGTCGCGCAGGACGTGGTGGCGAGCCAGGATTACGGCCGCGACGCGTCCTCCAACTTCGACCGTACCTTCATTGACGACTTCCTCGAGTCGGCTGAGGCTACTGATGACCTGACGGTGGTCTATCACCTGAAGAAGCCCAACGCCTATCTCTACAGCCAGAACATGCTGGGCTCAGGAACCGGCCAGCCGATCATGGCGCCGGAGACGTTCGAAAACATAGCCAGCGCCGCCCAGGTGGGTTCTGGACCCTATCAGGTTGCGGAACAGACGCTAGCCGTCGACTACGTGTACGAGAAGTTCGCCAAATTCCGCGAGGCGAAGCAGGGGCTGCCCTACATCCAGGAGCGCCAGATTGTCTTCATCCCGGACGCTCAGGCGTCAGAGGCGGCTTTCCGCGGCGGCCAGCTCGACATCTGGAACGGCACCAGCACCGCGGTGCCGGGCGTTTTGGCGGATATGGACAGCGTCACCAATGTCGAGCTCCTGGCCTTCTTCTGCTACTACTGGCACATGAACATGTACCGCGACTTCCCCTGGCAGACCGACGAGCGCGTGCGCGAGGCGTTCATGCGCCTGACCAACCGGGAGCAGATTAAATCGTTGGGTTATAACGACAATGCCGAGCTGCCCATCGGTTTGATTCCGGCATCGATTACGGCCTATCAGCTGGACCCGAACAACTCGATCGTGAAGAACTTCTACACCGAGGATCCGGCGGAGGCCAACAAACTGCTCGACGCCGCCAACTTTGACCGCGACCGGGCATGGGACTGCATGGCCTCTACCGCCGGTGGCGACTCGGACGCCACCGCCCAGGTCTGGCAGCAGCAGCTGCTGCGGGGTGGGGTGAAGATCCAGATCTCCAACGTCGCTGGCCTTGCCCAGCTCTTCCAACGCTGGACCGACAACGACTGGGAGCTCATGCACCAGTTGTCGCCCGGCACAGACACGCCCGGCCAGGCCCTGCGGAACCAGCACTCCAAGGGCTGGTCCGACACCTACTGGCGCTTCGGCACCCGCGACGCCGAGGTAGACCGCCTGATCGAGGAATCGGAAACGAAGTTGGACTTCGAAGAGAATCACGCCCTAGTGACGCAGGCGCAGCTAAGGGCCATGGAGGTCTGGACGCCCTCGCCAATGTTGCTGACACCAATTAGAAACACGCTGCTGAGTGGGAGGGTGCAGAACTGGGAGATCACGCAGGTGCAGCCGGCCTACTGGCACGACATGTGGTTAAAGGAGTAGACAAGCATTTAACGCCGCTAAGCCGGAGCCTATCCGTTATCCAGTAGTGGCGGGCAGGATTCAAAGGGCGAGGTAAGAGAATCCCTTACCTCGCCCTTCTTTATTAGCTTCTCTTGGCTATCTGAACTTCGGGCCGGTAACCCAAACCACCACCGACTTCCGAACCCCTCTAGTCACGGGAGTGATGCGGTGCAAAACCCAGGAGGGGAAGAGGACCACCATGCCCTTGGCCTGGGGGCAGGTGATTGGTTTCTCCCCCAAGAGGAACTGCAATTCACCCCCTTCGAAGTCCGTGCCGGGCTCGTTGAGAACTAGCGTGAGGGAGAGCTTGCGGGTCTGCGGGTCGGACCCCTCGCTCCGGTCGGAGTAGTCGATGTCGGCGTGGAAGTCGTACTTGCCGCCTTCGGACGCCTCGTACTCCGTGTACTGGAAGGACTCATAGCCGTTCAGTTCAAAGTTCCAGACATGCTCGTTCCCCATCACGATGGTGTCGTTAAGCTTCTCAAATATCCAGAAGTTTTCTTCGTCCGGGTAAAAGAACTTGATGTTGGCAATCCTGAACCTCTGGTCGACCGACCGTTCTTGGTTGAGATCGGCCGGCCTCAGCTCATTCTTTGAGAAGAAGTCGTTCATCCTGTCGATCTGATCGGAGGAAAACTCAACTGCAGAAGTGAATGCGCGGGTGGGGAAGGCGCGCGTAAAGGGGTAGTTGCTGAGCATTTTGTACATGGCTGACTCCTCGCGGCGGCAGATGGGCTCCCGAGCGCTTAGACTATGCTTATCCCACGCGACTTGACAAGCGTCTCTCTGGCTGTCTGCTTAGTCTGGCGCATCGGTTTGGTTGACGACCTGAGTGGGCAGTGAACTGTCGCGCTAAACTAACTGCGGCAACTGATGGAATTTCCCTCGTCCGTCCGTGGGCATATAGCTCGGTGGCTTGAGCGGCTGCTTTACACGCAGCCATACTTAGCGCCGTGCTCATTGGGCCAGGCTTCGGCGGCCTGATTTTTAACGCCTAGAGGAGATACGATGGCGGTTCGCCTCATTATCCAGAGCAATCCCACAGACAGCGAAGCGCGCGAGCCGGCCCTGCTCAAGTTCACCGCGGCGACACGAGAGGAGCCAGGTTGTGTCCTGGCTGAGGACTTTCGCAGCACGGACGTCGCCGAGAACCTGCTCCACATGGAGCTCTGGGAGACCGCTGAGGCTTGGGACACTCACTGGGGGCGTGGTATAAAGAGCGAACCTGGTAAGGAAGTGCTGCTGGACCTTCTAGGCCTTGACCCGGCAGTCCATGATGGCGGCCTCGATTCGCCTCGGACGGTAGGCCAGAATGGTGTCGAGATCTATGATTTCGCGCCCGCCGTGTTCGTTGATGGCGCCTGGCAACCCGACGATGGCGGCACTCGGCCCCGCTCGGTCGATTGGCCGGCATGGGGAGGCGTGCGAATCATCTATCAGAGCACGTTTCACCCCGACAGCGACGGGCCGGAAAATGCAACTCACGCCATGCGGCGGCGAGGCATGGCCGGCTGCGATCAGTTCGAGCGCTTTCGCGGCATCGATTTTCCCGAGAACAATGTCCTCATGGAAACCTGGACTCCCGCGGCCTTTGACCTCCAGTGGGAAGTGCTGCAGCGGGAATCGGCGAGTGAGGCACCACGGCCGCGCCCGATCCCTGCTGAGCGACGCTACGGCTACCCGGGCTCAGAGTGGTATCACCACTGCTTCTTCGTGCTGGTCGACGGCGTATGGCAGCCGGAGGACCCTCGGTTGAGATCGGTGCGAGTTAAGTGGTAGCCGGTTCAGGCTGGGAAACTCCAGCCGCTTAACGGCGGTCCGCAAATAGTATCCAGCAAGCCTGGACGAGCCCTGAAATCCCACTGAACCGCATCAAGGGCGGGTTCGTGGGCGTTATCCCTGTGGCCTGCGTAGGACTCGACCTGCCTCCGCACCCGTGTCACCAGCTTCGCTCCAGACCTCGATGCCTCCTACCCAAACCTTTTGGACGCCGGCCGCATATTGGTGCGGCTCTTCAAATGTTGCTCTATCACCGATCACCTCTGGGCGGAACAAGACGAGGTCCGCGACATTGCCGGGGCGGACCAGGCCCCGGTCCCGGAGCCCAAGACGCTGAGCCGGAAGCGAAGTCATCTTGCGCACTGCTTCCTCGAGCGTGAGGTTTTCTTCCTCGCGGACGTACTTGCCCAAGACTCGGGCGAAGGTTCCGAAGCTGCGGGGGTGGGGCCGACCGGTGTCCGTCTGATTGAGCGCGTGCCCGTCGCTGGCAACCATGACCTGCGGGTGGCGCATTACCCTGCTTATGTCTTCTTCACTCATCCCGAACCGAATGATCGAAAACGGGCCGTTCTCTCGGCGCAACAACTCAAGACCTGCATCAGCACCTTCCAGGCCCAGCTTCTGGCCGACCTCTTCAATTGTGGCGCCGAGAAACTGCTTGTTCTTATCATCGCGGACCGCCGCGACCAGAACTTTGTCCCAGTCCATCGGCTTGGCCCTCTCGGCCTGATCCCGAATACGTCTGCAGAGCGCCGGGTCATTCAAGCGGTCAAGCAGAGGCTGAACCCCGCCCTCAAGTGACCATGCCGGCAGGAAGGCAAGGAAAGTCGTGCTCGATCCGGTGTACGGATACTGGTCCAAAGTCACGTCCTGTCCCGCGGCTCTCGCCTTGTCGACGAGGCCTAGAGTCCGATCAACCGTGCCCCAGTTTTTCTCTCCCATCACCTTGTGGTGCGAAAGCTGGACCGGCGCCTCTGCTTCTCTGCCGATGGTGAGCGCTTCCTCGACAGCAGCAGCGAGATCATCGGCCTCGTTTCTGAGGTGGGTTGAATAGAAACCACCGAATCGTTTGACCACCTGGCAAAGGGCAACGAGCTCATGCTGGTCGGCATACGCGCCCGGGGTGTAGATCAGACCGGAACTCAGGCCGGCGACACCCTGCTCGAACGCCTCTGCCACGAGCAGCTGCATCCTCTCTAATTCGACGGAAGTTGTCGGCCGGTTATCGAATCCCAGAACGGCGATGCGCACCGATCCATGCCCGAGGAGCGGGACCACGTTGTGACTAAGAGGAAGCGAGTCCAGGTAAGCGAGGTACTCCTCGGCCGAGGTCCAATCCCAGGAGAGCCCTTCGGCTATAAAGGCGGTGTTGTGCTGGAGGAGGTCGAGCCGGTCAGGAGAAATCGGGTAGGGAGTGAATCCGCAGTTACCGGTAACTTCAGTCGTGACACCTTGCGCGATCATCGACTCCGCGCGAGGGAAAGAAGGCAGCGTGAAGTCAGAATGGGTGTGGATGTCAATAAAGCCGGGCGCCAGGCAAGCGTCGTCAGCATCGACAACCTTCCGGGCAGCCGTGCCAGGAGTGATTGCACTGACATCGGTTATAGTCCCATGCTCGATGCCAACGTCCGCACGAAACCACGGCTTTCCAGCACCGTCGATCACGCGGGCGTTCCTTATTAATAGATCGAAAATCGTCCTGCCCCCCAGTTAGGCGAATTCGCCTCAACTATACCTCGACAATAAATTTGGGCTAGGCGCCGGGCAACTGGCTAATACTCGAGGAGCGTAAGGTGAGCAACCCCGCGCTAAAAGCGCTTAGCTCGGCTTCAATCTCGAGCGTGGACGTTAGCGCTAAACTAGCATCGAGTTGCCGATGGCTGGCGGAATTGGCTGGTTATCCGTTGCTCGGTACGTGGGTGATTAGACCGCCGAATGATTACGATTAGAACTGGACATAACATACAACCAATGAAGTGATTAGGTTCGATTCTTGCGGCCCTCGAACGCCGCGAGAGGGGCTTCGAGGACAATTCCCAACAAGGCTTCGCCCGTATCCGCACAAAGGGGGGTGAGCGTCGGGAAAGAGGCCGGCGGATACACTCTAAATAGATGTCTCGGAGCCTAATGTGCCTAGCCAGCAAGGCGGTAAGCCACGCTCGAAGTAACTGGTATCGAGGCTAGAGGCCACGTTCTCGATCCGCGAAGTGAGTCAGCAGTCTGGCGCTTTGGCTCCGGGATGATTGGCCACGCCGTGGATTTCGACATTATTTTTACGTCGGAAGCGGAGGAGCCGAATTCAGAAGTGGAGGCTAGGCTTGAGTATCCCAGCAGGGACGGAGGGGCCAGCTTAGTCACGTCTTCTGTGATGGTAGAGACGGGCAAGGTCAGTTTGTCTTTTGTGTTTGAAGCTCACGGCGACCTCAACATCTCTTTGTCTCGAGATGGCGAGCTCTTCTTTAAAGAAACAATCCCGCTACAGCAATAGTCCTCCCACGTGAGAGTTTCTCCATCCTTGGTGGAGACCTTGAGCCCTGCTCCGTCTTCAAGTTTGTTGGGGCCGCGTCCTGTGGGCGACAAAAAGAAGGGCCGGCTCCCTCTGGTGCCGGCCGACATGCCAGCCGAGACCAAGAACTCTGTTGGGCGCTGGACCGATTCGCTGTAGGTGCCGATGGTCTGCGGAGACTTGTTTTCGGATCTCAAGTGTCTTTGAAAGCGCTTGAGCTCTGCTTCAATCTCTGCAGTGCACGCGTGCGCTAAACTAGGCTACCATTCTCCGGTAGCGCACTTTTACGTGTACTGTATGGTTACCACCACCCTTGCTTAACGAAACTGGAGACAGTAAGTGACTCTAGCCTATAGAAACGAAGAGCTGCTTGGCATGGTTGACAAAGAGGCCGGCACGGTCGACCGGCGCATCTACTCAGAGCAGGACATCTATGAACTCGAGTTGGAGCGCATCTTCGCCCGGGCCTGGAACTTCATGGCCCATGACTCACAAATCCCCAACCCCGGCGACTTCTTCCAGACCGTCATTGGCGAGGACCGTGTCATCTGTGTTCGTGACAACGATGGCATGCCTCAAGTCCTGGTCAATACCTGCCGGCACCGCGGTAACGCCATCTGCCGGGCCGACGAAGGTCACGCCACCAGCTTCATGTGCACCTACCACGGCTGGACCTACGACCTCAAGGGTGCTCTGGTTGGCGTGCCCGGCTTCAAGGAGGTTTACCACGAGGAACTCGACCGTGAGAACTGGGGGCTAATAAAAGCGGGGCAGGTCGATACGTTCAGCGGATTTATCTTCGCTACGCTGGATGCTGAAGCCCCGCCGCTTTACGAATATCTTGGAGAAGTCGCCCGCATCGGCCTCAACCTGTTGGCTGCCCGCGGTGACATTGCGATGGTTGGCGGCGTCGGGAAATATGTCATCCCTTGCAACTGGAAGCTGGCGGCTGACAATTCCTGGGACTTCTATCACCCCTATTTCAGCCACGCATCAGCGTTCATGTCCGGCATTGGCCAGGCCCAGCCGGCAGCGGCCGGTAAGGAGGAGCCGCCACCGCCTTCAGCTCCCTCCGGTTCCACAACTCGTCTCTTGCAAACCCAGATTGTCGCGCTGGGTGAGTACGGCCACGCACTCAGCGGACCCGTGTTGACGGAGGAGATGGCGAACCGGGGTACTTACACGGGTGGCGGTCACGCCTGGCGAAAGACCGAACGTGCCAAGGAGATGCTGACGCAGGTCGGCCTCGATTCCTTCGGCTATTCCAATGTCTTTCCCAATTGCTGGGTGGCCCAGATTAATGGCCAGATCTGCTTACGTATGCCGAAGGGGCCGAGTAAGACGGAGATGTGGTGGTTTACCTTCGTTGATAAAGCTATGTCTCAGGAAGTGCGTCAAAAACACATTAACGGTGTAATGCATACCTTCGGACCAGCCGGAATGCTGGAGCAGGAAGATGGCGAAAACTGGGAGCAAAGCACCATCGGCACCCGTGGAATCGTGAGCAGAGAATACCCGCTGAATTACTCTCTCAACCGCGGAAAGGGGGAGATCATCGACGACGAAACCGGTCCGGCTCACATCAAGACTCACGTCAATGAACACGCGCAGCTATGGTACTACCGCGGCTGGGCCGACTGGATGGCTGCCGAGTCCTGGCCGGAGCTCCTGGCCAACCACTCACCTTCTCCACAGGGCTACGTGTAGGACCACACTCTGGCTTTAGGCCCGAGCAAGGTATCTAATCAACGGGCGATAGAGGACACCATACGGATTTCGAATCTGAAGTTCTACTATCCTCAGGAATAAACCTATTTAGGCAGAAGGCTACGTCGCAATCTAATGTCGTGTCGCGGGCCAGGTAGACGCGCTTCTTGCCGCCCTCGCCGAGGAACCGCTTAACCTCGTAGCGGCCGTTTACAAAGGAAGCCGGCAGAACCGCAGATCGATCACTCTCTGAATCTTCTGACAGATCTGCACCGGCCTCGGTTGCTGGGCCGGAGGCCTCCAGGTTTCGATAAGTGCGCCTCGGCGAGGCCGCGCTCCTTGTCGATGTTCTCCTCGAACTCCGGACGCTGCTCATGGCCACAGGCCAAGGAATTGAGAAAATAGTAACCCCGGCCTGACCCTGAGGAGGAGGGCGTCGATGCCCGCTTCTGGTATACGCGGCGTCGAGGAGCGGGTATTTTTTGCCCCGTCACGCCCTAATCTACTTCGACCTCCGCAGTGTCATTGGTTCGAAAAGGATCGGACTGCTCTTCCTGGTAGAAGCTTTCGATCTCCACGATCGCATTCTGATCGCCGAATTCTTCGGCGAGGTCGGCGACACTGATAATGAAGCAGACGCGACTGCCGTTGGGGTCGAGGGTAACGCCGGCGGATTTGTTCTCGACATTATTATGGAACTCCCAAAAGTAGGTTTTGCTGACGACGCTGATGATGACGGCAGAGCTGAAGCCCTTTTCGACGATTGACCGATCCACCCAGACTAAGAGGTTGCCGTTTATATCGCACTCGATGTCGACGCCGGTGATACCGCCAGCTTGGGTCGTGGCGATGCCGACGACGTTCCCGTTGCCATCGATCAGTACGGCGTCATTGGTAGGATCGGCGTGAGTCTGGGGAACGCAGCAGGCCTTTAGCGGCGTAGCTGTGGGTGTCGGCGTTGGGGTGGGCGTGTCGGTCGCGATTGGCAGCGGCGTATTGGTTGGGGTTGGAGTCGGCGTGGGGGTATTGGTCGCGGCGGGCGGAGGTGTGTTGGTTGGGGTGGGCGTGTTGGTCGCGGTTGGGGTCGGTGTCGGTGTATCGGTCGCGATTGGGGCAGCGCCACCTACCAGCGTCGCGTCGCCACCGTTTCTAAGCAAGAGCCAGCCGGCTAAGGTTAAAACGACTAGGAGTGCGACGAGCAGAAGAGGCAGGCAACCCTTCGGTAGGCAACCCATCCTCCCCGGCATTGAAGAGACCCCGAGCCCTCCGAAGATTCCAAGGCGAATCTTAATCCAGAAATCCTCGAGCGGCAGCATCAATGTCTCCCGAAAGGAGCGGTTTGGAATTACCGGCATGCCCCTGCGCCACCAAAGAAATATCGCATCGCTATCGGCAGAGCTCCACGAAACCTCCCCGGCGAGCTCCTCCGCATCCTCTTCGGACATATCTGGGGTACCGCCTAAGTCTATGAACCTCTTTCTGATTATGCTCAAGGCGAAAGCGGTTTCGAGGCCCAGCAGGCTGCCAATGGCATGTGACGCTGCCCCTGTGGCTAGATTCATCGGTCCAGTCAGCGGGACGCGGCTTGCCCCAAACTTTGTAATGTCTGTATCTGCTGAGAAGTCCAGCGTTCCACGAGCTGCTGCAAGCTGCGCAAGTTTCTAGGGCATCTTCTATGTCAGATGCTGAGGACGATCCACTCTCCAAAAGCTGCTATTTCACTGAGCTGGATTTTGGTTTCGACACTGTGCTCGCGGCAAAATCTTTCTTTAGAGAATCGAGTTCCTCAAAATACGCCATTGCGTTTTCAGACACGTGGGACATGGTGCCGTGTCCAACATCATGCAGGAGCGCCGCTAGCCGGAGAAGGTTCACAATTTCTTCGTTTAGTCCTTCGTGGTTTGTTTGTCTTGCCCTATCGTTCATCGCGTCAGTAAGACGATCAACCATATGAAGAGCACCTAGCGAATGCTCAAATCTTGTATGCACGGCGCCAGGATAGGACCCAGTGTGCTACACCAAGCTGACGAATTCCGCGGAGACGCTGGAGAAGAGGCGAGTCTAGAAAAGCTACTTCGATGGGACGAAGTACTATTGTTCCCCAAATGGGATCGTTAAACTCCTTTGCCCCCTTGGGGCGATTAGTGGTGAGCCGACTTATGTATCTACGAAGGAGCCTCTCGGCAAGTGCTTCAAAGTGAGACCGAAGTCCCACAAGACACCAGCTAGAATCTGAGTCGGAAGTTTGGACTACGCCGTTCGTTGGTACCGAACCAGGAATTGCTTGGCCAAGTCCGTAAACAAGTCTTCTCCACCAGGCATATCGTGCAGGATTTTCTCTGCTCCCCATTGGTTAAGCTTAAGCCTTATGTCCTGGTATTCAGGGTTGTCTAAGCTAATAACATCTCGTTGTACGGCATTATAGATAGCGTCACGGACCGTAACTGAGTCACCGTGAAACTTATCGACCCTGATTCGGAACACAGGGTTGCTCCCCTTCTTCTGAGCGACCTCGGTCAACCTGTCAAAGGCAACTTCGACTGCCGCATCGAAACGGTCTCCCCTAATGGATATGGGTGACTGCTTTTCGAGCGCAAGTGCAGCCAGTAGCCCAACCATGAAGTTGTTTGCGGATAGGCGAGCGGTCACGCGAAGCCTCCCAAATTACGAACTACGCACGGCTCTCAAATCAGGAACCAAAGTCTAGCATTTAGAACTCTTGTGTCATAGTGACATTGCGGTCGATTTCGCCAGAAGCTCTAATTCGTTTGGGCCTGGAGCTCCGTACCCTGAGAAAAACTCCATCGAGCGACTATCCTCAGGGGCGACGACTTGTGGACGTTGCTGAATACTTGGGAGTCAGCGTTCCCTATCTGAGCCAAATAGAGTTAGGAAGGACTGCCATCAGCCTTAGGAACCTCCGCCTACTCGCGGGTCTTTTCGACGTGCCACCCGCCCGCTTACTACTGCATCTGGGACTCATAGAATTGGACTGGCTTGCAGCAATATTTCAGGATGAGCCCGAGGATCCCTTGCTCAACACCACAGCAGAAGAGCGAGCGGAGCTAGTCGCCTATCTCCGATTCATCCGATTCAGAGCCGGTGTCTGGTCACGCTAAAGTAAGTACTTCACAAGCTAGACAACCGTGACTCGGATAGACAAAGGGACCTCCAAGGTCCTGCTCGTGCTGATCTGTCGAGGGTCTACTGTGCCGGTACGGGTGGAGCCTGAGTTGCGTATAAGATAGGTCGCAATTATGGCCACGCTACACGCAGCAATCATCGAGGCCGGCATTGCCATTGCCGGATTGCTGGTCGCTGTCGCCATCGTTGTGACAGAGCCCGCCGACCTACAGCCGGCCCCTCTGGAGCCAAGGTTTCATACTGTGTGGACATCGAAGCAGGTCCAACTATTCACGGTTGAAGAACTCGGAGTCTTGCCCTCGTGTGACGCCCTGAATGACTTCCTCGTTGATCTATACCAACAAACCTTTCAGGGCAGTGAAGGAAACGATAGGCGCCTCAATGTCGCGAATGATGAGTGGGCCAGCCTGGAGTGCCGGGAGTGAGTCACTATTCCCGTTCACGCTTGGAAGCACGGGCGCCAGCGGCAGGCCAAGCCCGCTAACAGGGTAGAAGTGTAAGGCGTACAATCACGCGCATACGCTAGACGGAGGCGCCGCGATGGTTAAGCTGGCTTTCGTTCTTCTCCCCCTGATCATTTTGGCGATCGGCTGCACGAGGACCAAAGAGGTCATCGTCGAGCAGACGGTGATTGTGGAACGAACGGTCATTGTGGTGGTGACAGCTACCCCTGAGCCGTTTCTCTTCACCCGGCTCCCCCCCTGGCCGGGTCGCGACTGGGGCAGTCCGGTGTGGAAAGAGTCGAAACTGAAGGTGTGTCACTTATCAGCTGAAATTTGTATCTGAAAAGTGGTTTGGTGGGCGATACAGGGCTCGAACCTGTGACCTTCTGCGTGTAAAGCAGACGCTCTAACCAACTGAGCTAATCGCCCACGGACTTAGCTATGAGAACAGCAGATAACGCGGCAAGTTCGCGAATTATCTACTATCCGTATTTGCAGCAGGGCGCTGCTAGAGCGTAGAATTACTTCATACAAGAGCTTACCGTAGACGAAGGAAGTAACCAATGCTCTCAGTGCAAGATGTTAGTTTAGCGCAACCGTCCACAGCAGAGATTGAAGCAGAACTAAAACTAACCCTAGGCGTAATGATAAACATCAACTCAGCTTGGTCGCTCTTGGTGCTCCCAGTACTCGTCATCTACCTCCAGATCGGCGTCATTCGCGACTACCATGGCGACTGTGTTGAGTCCGGAGTCAGAGATTGGCGGAATCGTCCAGCGTGTCTGGATTGTGGTGCTGGGGGGATGGCTTGCGTACGCGGCCAACCACCTGAGGAAGATGACCGCGTCAGCCGCGATTCAGCAAGCCACATAAACGGGCAAAGCATCGGAGGCAAACGCGATGCCGCCATCGGCGACTTCCAAGAAATGAAGATGCAGCCGTCGCTGGAGCGGGCACTGCGGCACTTTCTCGATATTGACAAACATAGACAGAATCACAACACTCCGACGAGTGGCCAACTTCAACGCCAGATCGATGGTTTCTGGATTAGGCATTTGAAGGTGACTGCAGCTTGAGTAATAGAAGACCGAGGTCTTGTGACCTGATTATCGCGATGTGATAAGTTGCCCGTATGATTCGCCGTCCATAGACCCGGGGTCTTCGCGTGCGCTCTTGACTCGATCAAGCAGCTCATTCAGTTCTTTGGTTGCGCCGCTCGAGGAAGGGCTCGGAGAACTAGAGGATGCGGCTGATGAGATTAAAGAGACAACAAATGATCATGTCCTCCCGCAGGATGCTGTTCAACTAATCTCGGGCATCATCGTGGGACAGCAGATTGACCCACGGATACCTTTGCTTCAAGAGCTAATCTCCGGACCTTTCGATGCAGACAAGCTGGACTACATTACGCGCGATGCCACGATGGCGGGTGTCCCCATAGTCACTGACGTACCGAGGTTAGTGCAAAAAGTGCGCTTGCAGACTTTGACTGAAGCTGAGTTGCCAAAAGATATTGGAGAAAAGATAAGAGGAGGCTTTTGCACCTACCTGTTCACGGGAGTTCTCAGCCGCTCTTACCTTTTGGTGTCGATATATCTTGTCGTGAAGAAGTGTGCGGCTCAGCATCAATTCATCGAGTGTCCGATTTCCAGAGATGGCAATATGGTGGCGTCGGCACTGATTGAGTTGGCCGCTCTGCTCAATGTGCCGCCATGGCAGCTCGTCTACCAGCTTTCCGACGAGCAATTACTCAACATGAGTGTAGAGGAGCTCAGGTGGCGGCAGGGCGGGTCATGGGCGCCTGACCAAGACGATCGAGCGACCCTAATCGTTGATCTTCTCGCGAGACTCCGAAACAGAGAGCTGCTCGTTCGTTCTTATGCCTTTGCCCAGAACATGGCTTTGGATTCTTACCGAGCGGACAGTGCTCAACGTGTTGGGTTAATGCAAGTCCTCGGCCTAGATCCTACGGAGCTCAGAGAGCTCGCACGGGAAATTGCAAATGAAATCTTGAATATGCGGTCGCTTCTAAAAGAAGGTCCATTCAACTCTATTGCACCGGAATCACTTAGTGCGTACATCTGGGTTGATCCGCCGGATTCTACGAATCGGCGTGGAGGCACGCCGCGCGCTTTCCTTATCCCGGAGAGTGGAGCACCGATAAGATTTCGTGACGAGTCGGGAGAGACCAAGGGGTGGGCGGATGCCTATCTGTCCACTCGTGATATTGGGTTTGTCTTCGCGCCGGTAGAGGCTTCATCCTACGCATATCTGGCTACTGAAAAGTTGCTCCGAACTCGATTTGGGATCCGCAGCCCGAATTCCATGCTCGAGCTTGCCAAGCACAATGCGAAAGAGCTAGATGCCTGCGAAGAAGGTTAGCTCTGGCCGGCTTCTATGATGATCTACCTCTTGACCTCCGACCAATGCCGCCTGATCTGCTCTCGGTGGCCGGAAGGAGATTAGTTGCGGAAACCTGCCAAGGCTTGGCCCAGTTCGAGGGTATCTACCGTGAAGGTTTCCCTCATCAGACTGTAGAGGTTAGCGAGGAACGGATCATCGACGGGATCCGCCAATTTGATGACGACTTTACCGCTGACGCGCTGGTCGTTGCACACAATCTCCGAATGCTAAGCCGTTCAGATTGTGTGAACGCACTTATTGAGTTCCTGGAGAAGCATCCTGATTACGACGCGCCTACGTTTGTCAGTTTGGGTCACCTGGTGATAGTTCATCAATCGTTACCTACTTCGCTAAGGACTTGGACCAAAGCCACGGCTTGACACTCTTGGATCTTCGCTCAGCTCTTGTAGAAAGTGACACCCGCCCGTTGATTTTCATGGATGACTTCCTTGGCAGCGGTGGCCAGTCTGTACTCATACTTGAGAACTGGATGGGAATCGCGCACTCCGTTGACCTTGGGGAGGATCATGGTCCTCCTCTCAGTGAGCCACTAAGGAAGTTGCTGAAAGAGCGCAAGGTCGCCTGCGTGTTCGCTGCTGGTACGGAAAATGGTGCCGAGAGGCTGAGAGACAAGGCCAACGAGCTTGAATTATTGGATCCTACCGTTTTTATCGGTCGTGACTCGAAGCTGCTGCCGAGGGCTTTCGGTGATGGTGTGATCCAGGATTTAAGCCGTGAGGCGGAATTCAAAGCTGCTTGTGAGGGTATAGGCAGGCAGCTTCTTGACGACGGTGACCCAAAGCATAATAGCCAGTGGATAACTGAAAAGGTGCTCGGATACGGAAACGACGGCTTCTTGGTGCTAACTCCTTACAACGTGCCAACGGCCACACTTACCTGTCTTGGGGCAGAAGGTAAGGTCAACGGAAGCCCATGGTTACCCCTGATCCCGCGACGAAAAAAGAACTGAGTCCTAGTTAGAGCTGATAACTGGACACGTTTCGCTCAGGCTTCTGCTTCTGTGCTACACCGCTTAGGCCAATCTGCTTTACACGCAGAAGGTCACAGGTTCGAGCCCTGTATCGCCCACCAAATCCCTCTACAGATACGAATTGGAGTCGGTAACTGGCCGGGCGGCCGAAGTCGGCCATTGTCACCGCGCTCACAGAGCGGGCCGGGCTCTGCGACCAGATCGTTTGCTCCTGGCACTTCGAAAAACCGTCCTGAAGGTTAAAGGTCCTTGCTCCACCTTGCGAGGACGCTGGCGGTTGTCGCTCTTTCAGCCTGCGGCGGCTCTCTCGATTCCGGCGTGGGTCATGCCGCCGCGAAACACCTTTGTCCGGCCATCGTTGAGGCTGGAGGCTGAGAGCAGGCTGCCGAGCTCAGCCTCTGTGTAGGCTGCCGCCACCGACGCTTCGAAGAGCCGGCGCATCTCGCCGGCATAATGACGTCCAAAAACACGAACGTGAAGTGCGTAGGGCAAGATTAGCTTCGGACGGAGCAGGTCCCGGATCAGCACGGCACCGTCCGGCTTCGCAACGCGAGCTAATTCGTCCAGTGCACCTATAGGATCAGCGAAATGATGGAGGACCGAGTTGCAGGTGGCCAAATCGAACTCGCCGTCAGCGAACGGCAGCCTGGTCTCCCCCTGGGGCCCCAGGCGCAAAACTTCGAAATTGATGGCCAGGTCTGCCGCCGCCGCGCCGGCACGGGCCTTTTCGATCATTGCCGGGCCGGCATCAAGGCCGGTGATCCGCATGCCCGGCCAGCGTTGCTTGATCATGATCAGGATCTGGCCGGGGCCGCAACCCAGATCCAGAACCCGGGCATGTTCTAGCCTCGGCCGAGGTAGCAAGCGCTCGAGATGCTCGAGGAAACTCCTGTCGATCGTTTCGAGATGGGTCTGAGCGGCAGCCGAAGCGTAGGCTTCGACCTCGGAATCGTCGTCCATCAACTCCGGTTCGGGGATGCGATTCAGGCTCAACAAGGGCACGGCTAATCCTCTCAAGATTCGCAGGACCAACTATTTCTGCAATCTGGCACTCAATGTACACTGGTGTTCAATTACTCTTCCGCCGCTAGCTCTCGAAGGATTGCAGCCCAATGACAGACGAACAGATTGGTCTCTTCGACGCGTTGTTTACGCAGCGCGCCATCCGTAGCTTCAAGCACGAGGCTGTACCGCGCGAAACCATAGCCAAGATAATCGAAGCCGCGACCAAGGCGCCGAGCGGTGGCAATAGCCAGCCCTGGGCATTTATCGTGGTAGACAACCGAGAGAAAATTGTTGAGTTGGGTAAGGTGGCCAGGACTCTGTTTGCCGGTATGTACGAAAACGCCCTGAAAAACCAACAGCCGGGTGACCCTCCTCCGCTGCCACGGCTCAAGCTAATGGTGGAGGATTTCGATAACATCCCGGTTCTGGTCTACCCCTGTGCCGTCAGGCCTCCGGGTCGCAGCGGCGGGCCAGGCATGCAGGCCTCGATCTATCCCGCGGTTCAAAACCTTTTGCTCGCGGCCCGTGGCCTTGGCGTTGGCGCCGCATTCACGACCATGACTTTGGGAAACATGGACAAGGTAAGAGAGCTGCTGGACCTGCCGGAGAACGTCGAGCCGCTGGCCATGGTGCCGATTGGTTTCCCTGATAAAGAGCACTACGGCAAGACTACTCGCCGGCCCTGGCAGGAGGTCACCCACTTCAACGGCTGGGAAGGTGACAAGGGCAACAGCGTGGTGCCGACCCACCGCATGGACGCCGATCCCAAACCGTAAAGGCAAGACAGTCACAAAACCAAAGCTGGCGTGTCGTTTATCCTTCGGCGGTCGCCCAGGCGATGCGCTCGTCGATATGGCGCTGTAGCCGTTGGGCGAGCGGCGTAAAGCCCTTGCTTCGCCAGAACCCGGCCCCGGGCAGGTTGGCCGAGAACCAGCCAGCCGTGCAATAGGCGTTGCCTCGAGCCTGGGCCCAGGCAAGACCTCGATCCAGGAGAGCGCCGCCAATTCCGCTGGCCCGCGATTGCGGCTGAACATAGGCGATCGAGATGTAGGCGGAACGCTCCGGGCTGAACATGAGCTCTTCCTGCTCCGGGGGCGTGAAAATCATCAGGCCAACCGGCTCTGCGCCTTCATAGGCGAGCCAGAAGGAGTGCTCGGCGTTTTCCAATTGTTCGAGCAGACGCGGAAGGAAGCTCGCCCATTGGTCTAGCGGCGGCACAAAGGGCCGGAAAATTGGCGGCAGACTGTTAAAGCGCCCCAGGCCCTGCATGAGATGCTGGACGGGCTCGATTTCCGCTGGCCCGGCTTGTTCGATGTGTCCTTCGCCGAAGTGCGGCGCAGAGCCGTTGGCTTCTTTAAGACCCATTTCGATTTCACTGCCGAAACCCAAGGAAAACCAGGCGTCGGAGGCAATATTGTCCTCGGCGGCGAGGTCAACGGAATGGACAAAGAAGCCCTGCTTGATCCACTGCGGTGAGGCCGCAGCGTACATCAGGCGATAGAGTTCGACGTCGTCCAGATCGGCGACTGACTGACCGGCGAATGGCACGAGGGTCATGCGCAGGCCCCAGCCGGAGCTCGGCGCACCGAGTAAATAGCCGGTCATTTGCCCGCCGGAAGAGGCTGCGACTCCGCTGGCAGTTTGCAGCAGGCTTTCGAGCAGAGGCCGGGTGACTTCGGTGGCTTCGTAGCGGTCTGGCAGCAGCGGCTGACTGAGCCGCAGACGACGCTGCCGTTCGGCCAGCAAGCCAGCCGCCGCTTCGACGTCAGCGGCGGTGAAGGGCTTGATTTCAAGCGTCATTAGCGGCGATTTGGAATCAAGTTAGGTCAGACGCCGGTAGTTGCCGGCAAAGATCAGAGCGCATGCAGCCAGCGTTACGCCGATGGCACCACCAATGAGTCCGGTCAGGGGCGCGCCAATTCCTTCGGCAACCAGCCCACCGATGAAGGCGCCGATTGGCAGGAGGCCGGCAATCGAAAGCTGATAGATCGAGAGAACCCGGCCCATCAAGGGACGCGGGGTGTTGCTCTGCAAGATCGTTTGACTCATGTTGCTGTAGAACGACGCCGCGATGCCGAAAGTGCCGAAGAAAACCAACCCCATCAGATACTCGGGCGAAATCGAGAAGAGGAAAAATGAGCCGCCACCGCCCATCATGGCTAAGGCGAACAAGCCACCCTTGTTGCGCAGTCCTCCCATCCTTGTCAAGTAAAGGCCTGTGATGAAGCCAGTCGCTGCCTGGACCGTAAAAGCATAGCCAAGGGCCCTGGCATTTTGTCCCCATTCCTGGTCGATGAGCACGGGAATCAGGGCCTGCATGGGACCGACGATGAAAAGGCCGGTGGCCATATAGAGACCCATGAGAACGAACAATGGCTTGTTTTCCAACAAAAACTGGAAGCCCGCCATTAAATTCTGCAGGGCTGATTCCTGTGGCCTGGCGCCACCTGGGACAGGCGCTGGAGCGGCGGAACCGCCTCCGGCGGCTTCGGGCTGTACATCATCCTCTGGGAAGTGAGGAATATTCATCCGGCTCAAGGTCACCACACCGACACACAGGAATGCGGCAACGAAAAACAGGGCCTCTCCAACACCGATCGCTGCCATTATGGTTGCAGCGACAAGTGGAGCTACCAGCCGCGAGACATTCATTGAGAGTGAACCGAGCACGATCCCGTTGGGCAGCAATCGGCGCGGAACCATCATGGGGATGAGCGCCTGTCGGGCTGGGTTGCTAAAGGCGACGGTGGTGCCGCTTATAAAGGCGAAAACAATTGCAATTGGGAAGGTGACCACATCCAGGATCATTAGAATCCCCAGCAACGCTGCTGAAAATAGGGCGGCGATCTGCGCCGCCATCAACTGCTTCTTGCGATCCCATCTATCTGCCACAAGACCAGCAGGCAAAAGGAAAATAAAGGACGGCAGACCAAAGAAGAGAATCATGGTGCCAACCCGGGCTGGTGAACCGAATTCCGTCTGAACCCACCAGGCGAGGATAATCTGCATCCCGACCTGATTCAGAACGGTGGCTGTCGAGCCAATCCACCAGAGACGGTAGTCACGCAGTCCAAGAGCCGTCAGGTCAGGAAATGGCAGAATCTTTTTTAGTAGTGAGGTCTGAGGGGTCTCGGCCGCCATGCGATTCTCCGTCTGAGCCTAAGCTCATGGGCACTTAGTCCTGGGCCAGGGCTGGGTTTTCGGGCAGCATACTCTTGACAGGGCCATTGCGCATCTAATTGTCCTAGAGACGATCCCGCTCTGCTGAACCGGCTTACGCTCGGTCCTCCGGAACCCGCGAATGGCGCTCTCTCAGATCCTGCCAGCTTTCGGCCGACATCCACTCGGACCATGCCCGGTAGTGCCAAAGCTGAGCGTGTTCGTTGATGCTGGCCTCGATCAGCGGCGGCTCGCCCTCATTTTCGAGGATTTCACCGCGGCCGAGATTCATGGCGTAGTTGACCGGGTAGCGCTTGCTGACCACGCCCTGCATCCCGCGAGTACTCTCGCCCCAATTTTCGCCATCATCCTGCTCTAGCAGCCCGGCTGGGCCGAAGGTCTCGAGAGCGCGGCGGTTGTTCGGGGTCGCGGGGTCGTTGAAGCTGAACCACCAGATCTCTGTCTTCAGCGGCCCCTTTGGCATGCGCATGCTGATCTGACCTTCGCCAGGGAACGCCACCCACATGTTAGGGAAAATATGGGGGTGGCTCTGAACCTTTGGCCGGCCGATCCGAGTGATTCCTGTGATTCCGGCCGGTCCCGCCAGGACATTTCTCGACCTGAAGCTTCCAGCCCTTTGCGGGTCTTTTCGGTCATTTCAGGCCCGCTAAGGGCGTGACCATACTCGCCGAGGAGAACGATGTGGGGCTGCTCATACGGGTTCTGCTGGCGCGAACGCCCTCTGGCCATACCGGCCGACGCATGGGTGATGGCCGGGTGGTAAAAATCCCAAACGTTGTCTGTAGCGAGCTTCCAGTTGCAGGGAATGATGTACTTCTGGATGCCAGAGTGGACCTTGAGGTCGCCGCGCAGCGCGATCTGCTTGAGGCTCAGGCGGCCAACTTCACCAAGGTATTCATCCAAATCCGGCGCCTCCGGGTCCATATTGGCGAAGATGAAGCCCATGTATGAATCGACCTTGGCGGCCTTGATTAGGCCCCAGTTCTCGCGGTCGAGCTCCTCGTGGTAGACCTCCTTGAAGCCGGGCACGCCGACCAAGGCGCCTTTGAGGTCATAAGTCCAGCCGTGGTAGGTGCACATGAAGGAGGTGGCGTGGCCTTCTTCAGCGCGGCAGATCGCGTTGCCGCGATGGCGGCAAGTGTTGACCAGGACCTGAGGGTTGCCATCGCTATCGCGCACGGCGATAACGCGGTCTTCACCGATAAAGGTCATAAAGAAATCGCCCGGGTTGGGGATCTGCGAGTCGTGGGCCATGAAATTCCAGGCGCGAGCAAAAATCCGCTCTAGCTCCAGCTCGTAGATTTCCTGTTCGGCAAAAATCCGCCGGTCCACCGTCGCGGTCTCGGGATCGACCATACGCAGCATCTCTTCATTCTTAAAGGCGATTGTCATCCGAACCCTCTAATATCTCTCGCTAGAGGCTTGGCAGCAGGCGTTCGATCCGCTGCTGTCCGCGGGTGCACGAAACTATTGGAAGTCTGAGCCATTCGCGGACGGCAGCGTCTATGTCAACTTCATGACCGAGGAGGAGCTGCCTTGGAGAAAGCTCGTGCCCAGGCGATCCCAGCCTCGTCCTCCGATGTCCATATGCCGCGTCATCGGCGGCGACGGAGTTTGCTTGACCGCCCAGGAGTCCAAAAAATATTTCGCACGGGGCCGAGGGAATCTTACCAACGTACTCAATCACGGCATCAAACAAGCCATCATCGAATTTGGCAAAGTTGTGTGTGGTTCATGCGAAGCAGGTTTTTCGGGTCGTACTTCCGCTTCACCTCAACCAGCCTCTCGTAGTTGGCTCCGTAGGCCGCGGCAACCCGGTCCGTCTCAACATCAAGCCTAAGACCTTTGAAAGCGGCTCTCTGGCCACAATCATGGCCAGAGAGCCGGGGCGCCTCAACTGTGCCGACTGAGGAGCTGGCGATCGTAACCCTACTGAGCGCCGATCTGCTCCCGGAGCTTGATTATTTCATCCTTGAGCGAACTGATTTCGTCCGCAAGTTTGTCCGTGTCCTGGCGTTGCGGTGCGTCTTGCCGAACGAAGAACGAGGCTAGCTGAGCGGTTAGGCCGCCGAATATTCCGATGCCGCCGACCATCAGCACGATTGCGAACGCCCTGCCGGCGGCGGTCACCGGCACCACGTCACCATAGCCAACCGTTGTAATCGTGACCACAGACCACCAAAGTGCGTCTGAGAAGCCGCCGATTTGTGAATCGTGCCCAGCCTCCAAGGTCGTTACCGCGGTGGCTCCGATAACGATTAGGCCGATGGCGTAAACCAGCAAAAAATCAGCGTGGGCAAAACGGCTGGCTCCGACGAAAGCCCGTGAACCGAACACTATAAGACGAACGATCCGCAATGGACGCGCGAACGGCACCAGCACAACCAGCAGTTCAAGCCAGTGGCTCTTCAGGTAGGCGGAGCGATTGGTGGTAACCGCCACTTTCGCGGCTAAATCCACGGCGAAAAGCGCCCAGATGAAGGTATCCAAGGCAAAAAAAGTTGCTTCTTCCGTGGCCGAAAGAGTCCACAGAAAGGGGCCGAGCAAAAGCGGGATCATCACAATCGAGAGGATCAGGAGGGGCAGCTCGGTGCGCCGCTCCATCTCCTCAAGCAAAGCCTCTCGGCTTTCTTGTGACCTCGTGAACCGGTTGTCTTTCCGTCCTGGCTTCATTTCGCTTCGCTCCGCGCTCTAGATCTAGGCTTCCGGTTTTGTGCTACGGGCCAGCGCGATTGGCGCGGCTTTACCAAGGATTAGGCAAGCGGCTGTTATTCACAAGCCGAGATTTTTGAGCGGCGCGGTGGCTCTCTCGTAGGAGTGGCGACGAATGTGGAGTCGACGGCGCTTGAGCCGCCCCTTAACCCTTGGCGCGGTGCGCAGCGGGGCTCGCCGGCGTGAGGTTGTAGGCCGTGTTGATTAATGAGACGTGGGTCATTGCCTGCGGGAAGTTGCCCAGCTGCCGTTTGTTGATTGGATCGTACTCTTCGGACAACAGACCGACATCGTTCTGGATGCTTAGCAGCCTTTGAAACAGGCTTGCCGCCTTGGCGGTTTCACCGTGCATGGCGTAGTTATCGGCTAGCCAAAAGCTACAGGGGAGGAAGGCTCCCTCGCCGCCGTGCAGGCCGTCGATGCTTTGGGCGGGCTCATAGCGGCTGACAAGCCCGTCAAGGGTCAGATGTTTTTCGATTGCACTCACTGTCCCGAGACAACGAGGATCGTCGGCCGGCAAGAAACCGACCATGGGTATCAAGAGCGACGCGGCGTCCAGTGCTTTGGAACCGTAGGACTGGACAAAGGTGTTGAGGTCAGGGTTGAATCCCTCGCGGCAAACCTCATCGTGGATTTCCTGGCGGAGTCCTTTCCATCGGTCGATGGGTCCGGCCTGATTTGAGAACTCGACCGCTTTGATCGCCCGATCGACCGCGACCCAGGCCATGACTTTAGAATGAGTAAAGTGACGACGGGGGCCTCTGAGCTCCCAGATGCCGTTATCGACACCCCTCCAGCCGGTCTCGACAAAATCCATCAATGCTCGCTGCAACTGCCATGAATCATGCGTGTCGTCGATGCCTAGACGCCGGGATACATGGAAGACATCCATGATCTCGCCGTGGACATCCATCTGGAGTTGCCGATACGCTTCGTTCCCTGCTCTTACCGGCTTGCTACCCTCGTAGCCGTCCAGCCAATCCAGCTCAAACTCGGGTATCAGGTGCTCCCCGGTGGGGCCGTAGATTGTCTGCAGCTGTGACGGCTTGCCCGCGGCGACCCGCAGGAGCCATTCGCGCCAGTGCTTAGCTTCCTCGGCGAGACCGGAAATAAGCAGAGCGTAAAGAGTGAAGGTGGCGTCGCGAAGCCAGCAATAGCGGTAATCCCAGTTGCGCTCACCGCCGATCAATTCCGGCAGAGATGTAGTTGGCGCGGCGATGATCCCGCCGGAAGGCAGATGGGTCAGAGCCTTGAGGGTGATCAGAGAGCGAACCACCGCCTCGCGCCAAGGGCCCTCATAGTGACAAACCTTTGCCCATCCTTGCCACCAGGTCGTGGTGTGGTCGCACTGAAGTTCCCCGTCCTCCAGCGGGCGGGGCTCACTCAAGGAATCGTTGTAATTGAGAACAAACGGCACTGTTTCGCCGGGAGCGACCGTAAATTCGGCGTAGGTTTGGAAGTTCTGGCTGTGCAATTCTACCGGTGTGTAAAGCCGAACGGCGTGGGGTCCTGAAAGAGCGCTAAGGCCAAAGTCTCGCTGTTGTACCCAGGGTACGGTGCGGCCGTAGTCGAAGCGAATCGCCAGATCCATGCGCATTCGGACCCGTCCTTTTTCACCCCGGACCAGCCTGACCAGGCTGGCGTGCGCGTGGTCAGTCGCGGTCTTGGCCGGCATGCAGTCGATGACGGTAACCGAGCCTTCGTCGGTCTCGAAGTGGGTCTCAAGGACGAGTGTGTCTTTGCGATAATGGCGGCTGCCTCGAGCTGCACCCACAGGGGCGATTCGCCAGCGTCCATTCTCTTCATCGCCGAGCAGCGCCGCGAAGCATGCCGGTGAGTCAAACCGAGGCAGACAGAGCCAGTCTATCGACCCGTCAATACCCACGAGAGCCGCGGTCTCAAGGTCGCCTATTAGAGCGTAGTCTTCGATTCGTTTGGCCATCTAGATAGCGAGCCAGATGGATCTAGTGGTGACTTCCGGATAAAACGAGAATTGGCCGAGTTGGGAGATCAATTGGATGCGGCTCCTGACACGCCCAGTGGAAGGGCTCGTGAATGATCGTAAGTTACCGACACGGCATCGACAACTGGCAATGCCAGGTTTGTGAAACCAGCTCGCGTCATTGAGAAGTAAGGGCTTCGGGTCTCCGCCTAGGCTTACAATTATCCTGGCCACGTAGAGTGACGGCTTCGGTCAGCAAAAGGAAGGGCCATGTACTTCAAGCAGATCCTAAACGAGGAAGCCGGTTGCTCTTCTCACGTAATCGCATCGCGGGGGTCGATGGAGGCCGTGGTTGTCGACCCCTCGCTAGATGTCGATCAGTACATCGAGTTAGCAACAAATCGGCGCTTCGAAATCAAACTAGTTATCGACACGCACATCCACGCCGACCATGTCTCCGGTGCGCGAAAGCTCGCGGCGGCGACTGGCGCTGAGGTGGCGACGCATGAGTCCGCCGACCTGCTTTTTCGGTTTCGGGGTTTGGCTGACGCTGAAGTAATCAACCTCGGGCAGCTGCGTTTGGAAATCCAGCACACACCCGGTCACCGTCCAGAATCGCTTTCGATTCTGGTGACAAACCCACCGCGAGGCGATGAGCCGTCCTTGGTGTTGACCGGGGATTGTCTCTTCGTTGGTGATGTCGGCCGTCCAGACTTCGATGGCGCGGAGGGTGCGGCCCAGCAATTTCACAGCGTCCGCAAGTTGCTGGAGCTGAATGACTATGTGGAGGTCTTCCCGGCCCATTTCGAGGGTTCATGTGGTAAAGGAATGTGCGGCAGACCGAGCAGCACGATCGGTTTTGAGAGACGCTTCAACCCAATGACGGCCTTGTCGGAGGAGAGCTTCATTGCTTTGGCCTCCGACGCGCCTGCCAGGCCTCTGAACATGACCGCCATTGTGGCCACGAACCGCGGTGAAGCGGACATGGAGTTTGCCGAACCGCACACGGTCGCCAAAGTTCCGGAGATCACGATCGGGCAAGCCCCCGCGTGGATTGAAGAACACAATCCAATTGTCATTGACGTCCGCGAACCGCACGAATTTGCCGCGCGCCACATCCCTGGAGCACTGTCAATCCCACAGTCGGAGTTGGCGACCAACCTGAGTTCTGTGCCGGAGGATCAAGACGTTTTGGTGGTCTGTGCCGGTGGCGTGCGCTCGATTCGGGCGGCGAATTACCTCCTGTCATTGGGACGGCCCAAGGTCACGAGTCTGGATGAGGGTACGGATGGCTGGCTTCGGGCTGGCAATCCGACGGAGGGCTCCGGCCCGGAAAGTCAGGACAAGAGCGGAGCCGCTCCTCAAGAGCGCTATTTCCACGCGGTTCCTTGACCTGGAAGCAATCTGGCTTTTCGGCCAGAGCGTTGGCGTGCTTATACTAGCCTGAGGTGAAAATGAAGCTCTCTGTTGTCGATCAGTCTCCGATTCCTGCCGGTTTCACGGCTGCCGACGCTCTGCAAAACACAATTGAATTGGCCCGTTTGGCAGAGCGTCTCGGCTACGAGCGTTACTGGTTGGCGGAGCACCATTCAGCCGGTTCGTTCGCGGGCACGGCGCCTGACGTTTTGATTGCCAGGCTCGGTTCGGAGACCAAGTCAATCCGTCTTGGTTCTGGGGCTGTTCTGTTGCCACATTACAGTCCGCTCAGAGTCGCCGAGGCCTTTCGTGTGTTGCATGCGCTGTATCCCGATCGAATCGATTTGGGACTTGGCCGGGCGCCGGGCGGGACGCCACTGGAAAGCTACGCTCTCCAGGGCCAGCGTGACAACGCCGAGCGTAAGGATGACTTTCCCGACAAACTGCTTGAACTTCTGGCGTTTCTAAAGGGTGAGTTCTCAGACGATCACCCATTTAACCGCATCGTGGTGCAGCCTCAGATGCCGGGTGGCCCGGCTGTCTGGCTGCTGGGCTCAAGTGGCTGGAGCGCCGACGCGGCGGCTCAATTGGGACTACCGTACGGGGCCGCTCACTTCATCAACTCCGAGCCAACCCGGCGCTCAATCGAACACTATAAGGAGCACTTCCAGCCATCGGACTACTTGAGCGAGCCCAAGGTGCTGGCAGCGGTCGGTGCCGTTGCCACCGACACACAGGAAGAGGCGGATCGACATTTCTCCAGTTATCGCTACCGCAGGATTGCACGAGAACGCGGCGAGCGTGGACCGATTCCGACGCCCGAGGAAGCGATCGCGCTGCTTGGCGATGAGCCGGACCCTTTCGTGGGGGACAACAGTGAGTGGCCGCGCGTGATGCACGGGCCGATTGGCGAAATGCACGAGCGGCTGGCCGGCATGGCCGAAGCGCTGGAAATTGACGAACTGATGATTATCACGGTCGTGCACAGCCATGAGGCGCGCATGCGCTCCTATGAATTGCTGGCTGAAGCCTTCGGCATTAAACCCCGTCCGGAGCAGGAAGTAGCCGCCTCGCGCTAATCGCGCGAGCCACCGCACTCCGAAAAAGTCACCGCCACTCGAAGCACCTTGCACGGCTGAGACTTCTGATATGATTTGGCTCGATTGAAGGCCCACGAAGGCTGAGGCGATAAGGAGCAGAGATGAGCTACACTCTTGAGCAGTTCGCCGGTGAGTGCCACGAGATTCTCAAGGACGAGCCCGGTCCAGGCGGCCGCCGCAAAGTTGTTGCGCTGCTTGAAACCTTCCTAAAAGATGACGAATTCAAGGCTGCTAACGTGCCGGAAGGAATTCCGGCGCGAAAGGTTCTTTATGAAGACCCTGAGCTTGGTTTCTGCATCTTGGCGCACGGCTACGACGGCGCCAGCAACTCCTCGCCGCACGATCACGGTCCGACGTGGGCAATTTACGGCCAGGCCAGCGGCGAAACTGAGATGACAGAGTGGGAAATCGTGGAACCGGCCCAGCCGGATAAACCTGGCAAGGTAAAGATAACCAAGATATATAAGATGTCCCCTGGAATGGCCCAGGCCTACGATGAGGGTGATCTGCATTCTCCACGCCGGGAAGACTCGACCCGGCTAATCCGCATCGAGGGAAAGAACATGGATGGCGTCGCTCGATTACCCTACGAGCCTGTCTAGATTCGGCCGCAAGAGCTCTCAGAAAATTCCTAGAATTGTAGGTTGCAAATGATGATGGACATTGGCGCACTGCGCGACGCCGTGCCGGCTACGCACGAGGTCACTTACTTCAATACTGGATGGTCCGGTCCGTCTCCGCAGCCGGTCTTGGACCGAATGCGGGAGGTGATGGAGCACGAGGCGTCGCACGGACCTGCCAGTGCTGAAGGCGTACTCCTGGCGCGGGAACAGAATGCCGAGGCGGCGACTGCCGCTGCCAGTCTGCTCAAAGCCGACGTTGAAGAGGTGATCTTGACCCACGGCACCACCGAGGGCATTAACGTGGTCCTGCATGGTATGAGGTGGCAACCAGGCGACGAACTGGTGACCTGCAATCTCGAACACATGGCGATTCTGACACCCGCGAGCGTGATCGCGGAACGGCACGGCGTCAAGGTCGTCACCGTCGAAGTCGAACCGAACGCGACCAATGCGCGGATGCTAGAGTTGTTCGAAGAGGCGATCACGCCTCAGACGCGTCTGGTTGCCCTAAGTCATATTCAATACACCTGCGGGCTGCGCATGCCAATCACAGAGATTGCTGAAATAGCCCACCGCAATGGAGCATTGATTTTGGTCGATGGCGCTCAGACAGCCGGGCACATTAACCTTGATGTCCGGCGCCTTGGAGCTGACTTCTATTCGATTTCCGGGCAGAAATGGCTATTGGGACCGCAGGGCACCGGAGCTCTCTTTATTGGCCGCGAGCATCAGAAGAACATCGATCCGCTGTTTTCCACCCACGGCATCGCTGATGAGCGGGCAGAGCAGGCCGAAAGCACGATGCCAACTAATCCAATGCAGCGTTTCCGTTTGACCTCACAGAGTGCGGCACTGGCGGCGGGCTTTGCCAAAGCGGTTGAGCTCGTGCAAGCAGTTGGATTGGAATCGATCGAGATCCATTCGCAAAGTCTTGGAGATTACTTGCGCGAAGGGGTCGCCAAGATTTCCGGCTGTGGCCTCGCCGGCCCGGCGGGTGGCAAGGAATCCTGTGGTTTGGTTGCGGTCACGGTTGACGGCTGGGCTCCCCAGCAAGTTGTTACGGAACTTTGGGAACGCTGGCAGATAACCGGCCGCACGGTCCGGGTTCCGCCGGCGGTGCGTTTTAGCATGGCCAGCTACAACGACGAAGCGGATACCGACCGGGTCCTGGAGGCGCTGATGGTATTGAGCCAGGAGACGCCGCCGCTGGAGGATTGATTGCTAAGCGGCGCTCAAGCAAGCGCTTCCATGAAACGCCGTTTATAGCCAATAACGTCGCGGTTCAGTTTTCCAGCCGCCAGGTTCTTTTCTACCTTTACCGGCATGACAAAGGGCCCTGGCTCGGTCAGGATGCGCTCGTAAGCCCGCTCTAGTTCTTCTTCATTTGACGGCTCAATCACGCGGTCAAGGTCGATGCCGGCACCGCGCGCCAGCCCGGCAAAACTTGAGCGAAACGCGGTCGCGGTGGGCTGGCCACCCGTGGTCGCGTGGACCTCGTTGTCCCAAATGACAACGGCGAGATTGCTTGGAGCCTGATTGGCAATTGTGCAGAGAGAGCCCAGGTTCATCAGCATCGAGCCATCACCGTCCAGACAAATAACACGCAGATCCGGCCGGGCAATGGCGATACCCAGGCCGACCGATGAGCACTGGCCCATTGACCCAAAGGTGTAGCAGTTCAGAGGCCGATCGTCGATTTGCTGCAAGTCCAGTGTTGCCTGGCCTAGATTAGTCACCACGACCTCACTTTTGAGCCGCTGTGTGAGTAGTTGGGTAGCTGTCGCTCGATTGATCATCCTGCTTTACCCCCGGTTAGTTCTGTCGGCAAGATGAAGGCGACTGGCAGGGAGCGTGTGTACGCGAGTTTAATCAGGCCATCTGCCTTCGCCTCTAAGTCGGCGATTGAGGCCGGCGTTACGTAGCGAATATCCAGCGCCTCGAGGATGCGCTCGGAGGCTTGCCCCACCGGCACCTGGGCAGGATTAAATTCTCCCAAATCGCCTCGATGGCTGATTACCAGAATGACAGGTATCTGCGATGCCACGTTTAAGGAGCCCAGCGTGTTGATGCAGTTTCCGAGGCCGCTGTTTTGCATGAGCAGCGCCCCTCGCTGACCGGCTAAGTACGCGCCCGAAAGGATTCCCAGCCCTTCCTCCTCACGGCTGGCGGTTATTACTTTGCACTGTTCGTCGGCCCAGAGATGGGCGAGTACTTGACTCACTATGTAGTCGGGAACGGTTGCGAACAGCTTCAGCCCGTTCCGGCGCAGGATGTCCGCCATGGATTTGCCCCACTCCAGCTCGCTTGCTTGCATCTGTCCTTCTTTCACGGAAATCTTTGGTGGCGCGTGTCTCGTTTGGTGTGCGACTGACTTTTGATTTGGTGACCCACCAGCGAATGACAAGCGTATAGTACGCTGAACATTCACGAGAACAAGACTACCCAGCGTGGGCCTAGATCGACTGGAATTTCTCAGAACCTGGAGGACGGCGAAAATGTATCGTGTCAACCTTCTACGGATGACCGTGAAAGCGGACGAGGCAGAAAATTTCGAGGCCGAAGCCCGGAAGCAGATCCAGATCGTTACTGAACGTGAGCCAGGCACGCTTCTATACGGATTTAACCGTCGCGCCGGCCAAGCATCCACCATTTTGCCCGCTGCCGCCACCAATCATGTCGAGTACATACACTTGATGGCCTACAAGGATGAGGCTGCCCAACAATTGCACCTTGACATCGAGCACAACCCCGACGCGGATTGGGCTTGGGGCAAGGTGTTCCGGCCGTTCATGGCGGCGCCGATCGTGGCAGAACGATTTGAAGCAGACGATATCGTTACGGGCATTTCGCGCAACCACGATTGGAGTCCGGGGACGATGTTCCGCTTCGCCTTTCATCGCCTTAAGGTCTTTGAAGGCAAAGGCGAGGAATTTGAGGAGCAGGCCAAGCGGCAGATTCAAATGGTCACTGAAAACGAGGCGGGAACCGTACTCTACACTTTCATGCGCCGAAACAATGATGGGTCCGCGCTGATTCCCAAATCGCCCGCCGGCCACCCGGAGTACATCCATTTCATGGCCTACGTTGATGAGGCCGCGGCGCAGTTGCATCGCGAAATTGAGCATGATCCGAAACGCGAATGGGCTTGGGGTCCTGTCTTTCGCCAGTATCTTGAGGCGCCTTTGGAAAACGAGGGCTTCCTGGCCGAAAGTATCAGCACGGGCGTTTCACGCGATGCTGCCTGGAGCCCGACAACTCCCTAGCCTAGACCAGTACTGAAAAGTGGGCTCCTCAGTTCGGGGAGCCCACTTTATTTCCTCGGCTTGGCTTGGTTTATTGCTTGGGCCGGACCCAGGTTTCTGCCCAGGCCAGGAAGCAAGACGTAGAGTCCCAGTCCTCGCGCTTGCGCGCAACCGGGCCGCCTTTTGCGTCGATGCCATTGAGCGTCACACGTACGCGCTTCGCCGGGATGTAGGTGGCGTAGTGGCCGTGAGTGCTACCACGCTCGGGGTTCGGCGCCGCGATTCCGGCGAATGCGGGCAGGAAGTCGAACCAGGTCAAGGTAATGTCGCCTTCTCCGGAAGTGACCGACTCGGTGATGAAATCGCGGGAATCGCCGTCGGTTTCAAATGTCGCTTCGAGGACCGGCAAGGTGTTGTCTGCCCAGGGTGCCGTGGGTCCGGTAATTTCCTCCTGAATCCAGCGGGTGAGGTTGATGTTGTCGCTGTAGATGCGGCACTCGCCTGCGGTCAGATCGTTGCTGCGAAAGAAAAGGACATTTCCCGGCCCGGCTTGACAATACTGCACGTGCCAGATGCTAACCATTGTCGAAGGTGCCGCGGCTTCCGGATCGTCAAAAACCATCATGTAAGGGTTCTGCCCTGTGAGCCTGAGCTCGCTAGGGTCGGTGAAGCTCATAGTCATGCTGGATCTCCCTCTGTCGTACTAGTTCTGGCTGGATCAGATTAAGCCAGGTATGGCGCCGAATGTCGACGGTTTCGCCTTAAGAATGGTACAAATGTATCGGCATGCGTTTTCTTCTTTTAAACGGACCAAACTTGAACACGCTAGGTACTCGGGAGCCGACGATCTATGGGTCCGATACTCTGGACGATATCGTCGGTCGAGTGGAGCAACGGGCAGGCGAGCTGGGCGCCAGCATCGCGGCCTTTCAGTCCAACCACGAAGGCGCCTTGCTGGATTTCATTCAAGAACATACTGCTGACGCGGCTGGCATGATCATCAACCCCGGCTCGTTGGGCCACAATGGGCTGGCCCTGCGTGACGCGATCGCTGGTAGCGGCCTCACCACCGTGGAGGTCCACATCTCCAACGTTTACGCGCGAGAGGCATTCCGCCAGCAGTTAGTTCTTTCGCCAGTTTGCCGCGGCGTGATTAGCGGCCTGGGGTTCCACGGTTATCTCCTGGCATTGGAAGCACTGGTTGGTCTTGTGAAAGAGGAGAAAAAGGCATGAGCAGCGCAGACCGCTTGAACCGGCTTCGAGCCAAACTCGCTGACAATGGACTGGACGCCGCGTTCGTAACTGCCGCAGCCGAGGATACGAGCAGAACCATAGGGGCCAACCGGCGATACCTCTCCGGCTTCACCGGTTCAATGGGACACCTGCTGATCACGATGGATACGGCATTTATCGCGGTCGATTTTCGCTACTACGACCAGGCTCAGCGCGAGGCTCCTGACTACACCCTGTTTCAGGCCAACGGTGCGATGGACAAATGGTTGCCGTCGCTGCTCGGCGAGGCTCAGCTGGGCGGCAAAAAGCTCGGTTTTGAGTCCCAGGGCCTGACCTATTCGGTCTACCGGGCGCTGAGAACCGCAATCGAGGAGATGCCGGAGAGCGACAGGCCGGGGCTGAATTCCACGGAAAACTTGGTCGAGTCTCTGCGGGCGATCAAGGAAAAGGACGAAATTGCGGCTCTAGATGCGGCGGTCGCGCTTGGCGATGCCGCTTTTGAGCATGTGGCAGCTCGGGTTGAGCCGGGATGGACCGAGAAGCAGGTCGCCTGGGAGATCGAAAGGTACGCCCGGGAGAACGGTGCAGAGGCGCTTTCGTTTCCTACCATCGTGGCGGCAGGCCCCTGGGGTGCGATGCCGCATGCTCAGCCGCGTGATGAAGTCATCAACGAAGGTGACGGCGTCGTTATCGATATGGGAGTCAATCTAAAAGGCTACATGTCGGATCTCACCCGGACCATTTTCATGGGCAAACCGGACGACAAATTCAAGAAGATATATGACATTGTCTTGGGCGCTCAGCTCACCGCAGAGGAGCTGGTCCGCTCCGGCATGACCGGTGGGGAGGCTCACATGTTGGCCCATCGGGTCATCGACGAGGCTGGATACGGCGAGAACTTTGGCCACGGTCTTGGACATGGCGTTGGCCTACAGGTCCACGAATCACCTCGTGTTGGCAAATCGTCAGAAGACACGCTGCTCGATGGCATGGTCCTGACGGTCGAACCCGGCATTTACCTGTCTGACTGGGGCGGAATTCGCATCGAGGACATGGGCTATCTTGAAGACGGGCGCTACGTCTCCTTCACCAAAGCGCCAAAGCTCCAGTTTGCCGGTTGAGCCAGGCGGCTGCGCCACCGTTGCTACAATAAGGTCTAGATTTGGCGTTGGGGCGCCCGGCACTAAGGGCTCACCTCGGGAGGAATCATGATTGATACCGGCGATCTCCGTAAGGGCGTCACCATTGAGCTCGAAGGCGCCCTTTACAGCGTCGTCGACTGGGAGCACAACAAGACGGGGCGCGGCGGCGCCGTTGTTAAACTCAAACTTAAGGACGTACGCGCCGGGCACATCATCGAGCGTACTTGGCCCGCGGGATCCAAGTTTCAGCGTGCCCGAGTTGAACGTCAGCCCTCGCAGTTCCTCTACGTCGATGGTGAACTCTATTACTTCATGAATAAGGAGTCGTTCGAGCAGATCGCTATGAACGTCGACCGGGTTGCCGATGCGAGCAACTATCTCAAGGAAAATGAAGACTGTCAGGTTCTTACCTATGGCGATGAGGCCCTGAGCGTTGAATTGCCTGCCGCCGTAGTTCTTGAGATCGCCGAAACGGAGCAGGGGCTGCGCGGCGATACGGCGCAGGGTGGCACGAAGCCGGCTCGCCTCGAAACTGGTCTTAACCTGACCGTGCCGCTCTTCGTCAACACGGGCGACAAGATCAAGGTGGATACCCGCACCGGCCAGTACTTGGAGCGAGCCAACTAGCAGCCGCTGATTAGGGGTCGCCTCTGGCGATCCGAACCCTGGGCTAGCTATGCATGCCGGCAGTTCCCTCGAATTTCACCGTGATCGGGTCGATGTGAATGTCAGACCAGGATTCCGCGTTCATGAACTCCATCCAACGATCGTAGTAACCACGCTGATTGTTCTCCGAGATATAGCGGTCTGATACGGAGCCGGGCCACTCCTCGTTCTTGCGTGCGTGCCCAACTCCCATTGAGAGGTCCGCTGGCTGGCGGCGGGCAATGATGCTGTCACTGGCCTGAGTTACTTGGCCCCAATTATCCATATCGTCCTGTTCGACAATGCCCGCGGCGCCGTTTTGAATAGCGCTGGCGATTGAGCGTGCCTGCTTCAGCTCTTCAGGTGCATCCGCTTCGACCATTGCGAAGTGCCAGAACTCTGTCTTATAGGGACCGCGTGGCAGTGCCAGGCGGAAGCCGAGGACGCCGTTCGGGAACAGGCTATGGTTGGCCATGCGAAGGCGCCGAGCCCGATACTCGCCTAATCGGCGCTCCATCTCTGCTTCCTTTGACTTATGAAATTCAACCGTGAGAGCTTGGGTTGTCTTGCCAAGGCGGCGAACGTCTTGCACTCCCGGGATTCCCGGGATATCTCCCCCTTCTACAACATTGAAAGTCAAACTATGGCCGTTGACGAGGACGTGGTGGTTTGGATTTGGTTCCCTTAGCAACTGCGCGAAATCGCGCACAGGGGTGCCCGATATGTCGTGTCGGGCAAGGGCGGCTGACATGTGCGTGAACGGCCCGTGGTAGTTGTCCGAGCAATTGTCCACCGGCGTCTTCCAGTTGCAGTTCTCGATCCACTTCTGCGGACCCAGGGCGATCATCCCCGCTTCGTTATGGTTGAAGGTTGTGTCCAGGTACCAGCGAGCATCGCCTAAAAACGCTTCCAGCGAAGGCGCCTCGTGGTCCCACGTGGCAAATATGATCCCGGCGTAGGTGTCGACCTTGGCGTCGATCAGACTAAGGTCTGTCTTGTTTAGGTCGCCGTAGTAGGCTTCCTGCTCCCCGGGCACGTCTGTGAGGCTCCCGTCGTTACTAAAGTTCCAACCGTGATAGGTGCACATGAAACTCTTCGCGTTTCCATCGTCGGCGCGCGTCAGGCGGTTGCCGCGGTGCCGGCACATGTTGAGCATGACGTGGATATCGTTGCTGGCGTCGCGGGTAACGATTACCGGGTCCTGGCCGATGTAGGAAAGGAAGAAGTCGTTCGGTTTGGGAATCAGGCTGGTATGAGCAACCATGACCCAGGAACGCCCGAAGATCTTCTCCATCTCGTCGTCGTAAACCTGCTGGTCGACAAAGATGTGGCGGTCGAGCCTGCCGGTCTCACGGTCGATGATGTCGTACTTCTTGTTTTTCGCGACCACGATTCTTCCCTCCTGCGCTAAGACAAACAAGAGTGGGGCCCAGCCTAAGGCCATCGCAAATGCGAGTCAATTGCCACTTGGAACTACTTTTAGTTTGTTAATGGAAAGTATAACGACACCGCCGGCGCGAAGTCGAAGGCCATCTGCTCGAACCCGTTAGCTGAATCTTTAGAGGAAACTTTGCAACTCTTTAACCAACCGCGCCTGCCGTGGCCCTAAGGTTGACGGCAGTGGGTGTCTGATTTGTTGTTGTACTAGGCATGACGGGAAGGTCCAATGTCCCAGTTGAAAAAGATAATCGCCGGTGTTTTGATACTTGTGGTCTTGGCAATAGTCGCGATAGTTGTGATCCAGCTCTTGCGCGACGATGATGCGAATCTGGCCACGCAGGCGCCGCTAATCCCGACCGCCACCGTGTCAACGGATTCGCCGACGACCGAAACCAGCCGTCCGGTCACCGACGCCACGACCATCAACCTGCCGGACGGTGTCCTGCATTTCGTCATCGATCCCAACCTGTCCTCGGCCAAATACTTGGTACGTGAGAAGCTCGCGGTCCTGCCAGTCTCCTCGGATGCGGTCGGCGAGACCAGCGATGTTTTCGGCGACCTTTTCCTCACGGCGGATGGTCTGTTCGCGGACCAAGAGTCGACTTTTCAAGTCGACCTTAGAACTCTACGGAGCGATGAGAGCCGGAGGGACAATTTCCTTCGCAACAATACCTTCCAAACCAGTCAGTTCCCGTTTGCCGAGTTTGTCATTGATCGAGTGTCAGCTTTCCCTACCGACTACATCGAAGGCACCGAGGTCGAATTGACTATTGAAGGGCACCTGACCATTCATGGGGTTACGAACCAGGTCGTGTTTGAGCTCAAGGCACGGCGCCAAGGAGATGTGCTGTCGGCGATTGCCGACATGGACTTCAATCTGACTGACTTCGGCATGACGCCACCCAATCTCCGGATCGCAGTATCTGAGGACGGAGTTCACATCCAAATCGTCCTTGTCGCCAATCTGGTCAACTAGCTGGCGACTCCTTACACCGCTTGGCCCTCGCGCCCCTATAATTGCAGGGTGAGACGCAAAGTTGATGAGTTGAGTGCGCGCCGTCTCCTAACTGGCGGCCCCGTGCTGCTGATCTCCAGCAGCTACAAAGGGCGGCACAACATCACTCCAGTGGCGTACGCGATGACCCTGAGTATGCAGCCGCCTTTGGTTGGTATTGCCCTGCATCCCTCGCGTTACTGCTACGACATCATCCGCAAGACCAATGAATTTGCGATCAATATTCCAAGCCGCGCTCTCTTGCATCACGTCCAGTACTTGGGCAGTCTCAGCGGTGCTGAATTTGACAAATTGGAACTAACCAAGCTGCCCAACTTCCGCGCCCGCCTGCTGAACACGGTGCTTTTGGAAGGCTCTGTTGCCTGGATAGAATGCTCGCTGGAGGACACGATTGAGATGGGCGATCACTTCTTGATGGTCGGGAAGGTCGTCGCCGTCTCAGCCGACGATGAAGCTTTCACCGATCACTGGCTACTCGAAGATGATGACGCGAAGCCGCTGCACTATCTCGGCGATAACCACTATTCGCTTCTGTCCGATGTGATGGATGCTCGTATACCGAAGCAGGCGGAGGAGTACGGGAAGACTCTCCATGAGGCTGTTGCCGAGCAACTAGAGCTTACGAAGGCGGCTGAAGAGCAGCGTGATGAAGAAGATTACGAGCGCCAGGAGTTTGAGCGCAGAGAGGGCTTCAAAAAGCCCTCCTAATTCGATGCGTCCTTGTTAGAAAAGCCGCGTCTCCTGATCGCCACCGGTAACTCGTCCAAGGTCGAAGAGTTTCGCGAGCTTCTGGCTGACTGCGGCTGGGATATTCTCGCTCCGACCGATCTCGGTATCGAGCTCGAGGTTGAGGAAACCGGCGCCAGCTACGCTGAGAACGCCCGTCTGAAGGCCCTGGCATTCCACCGGGCGTCGGGCCTTGCCTCGCTCGCCGACGACTCTGGTCTTGAGGTCGATGCCCTGGGTGGTGAGCCCGGTCCCCTGCACCATGTCAGAGGTTGGGACGGCGCTGCTCAAGCGGACAGAATTGACAAGTTACTTACGGCGATGCGGGAAGTGGTTGCGGACAAGCGCGCGGCAAGATTTCGCGCCGTAATCGTGGTCGTTTTGACGAACGGCGAGATAATCCAGGAGGAGGGAACTTGCGAAGGGCGGATCACCGAAGAGCCGGTGGGTTCAGAGGGCTTTGGCTACGACCCTGTTTTCTTTCTCTCCGGATTGGGTAAGACGATGGCTGAGCTGAGTCTTACGGAAAAGAACCGTGTTAGTCACCGTACCGCCGCCGCGGCACGGACCAGCGCCAGGTTGAAGCTGCTGGCAGGAGAAACTTAGCGAATTTGCGCTGTTACTCGCGATGCCGCCGGTGACGCGCTAGAATTTGAAGACCCTCTATGAATTTAATAGACAAGCTGCATCGCCCTATGCGGGATCTGCGAGTTTCGGTCACCGACCGTTGTAACTTCCGCTGCACATATTGCATGCCGAAGGAAGTCTTTGGCCGCGATTACGTGTTTTTGTCGCGTGAGCAAATCCTTAGTTTTGAGGAGATTTTTCGCCTGGCTCGTATATTCGTGAGCTTGGGTGTTCGAAAGATTCGCCTAACTGGCGGCGAGCCGCTGTTGCGCCGAGATATCGAAAAACTAATTGCGATGCTTGCGGGCATCGATGGGCTGGAAGACTTGGCGATGACCACCAATGGCTCATTGCTTGCTGACCGTGCCAAATCCCTACGGGAGGCCGGCCTCAACCGCGTGACGGTTAGCCTTGATTCTCTGGATGAGGCGACTTTTCAGGCGATGAATGACGTCAGCTTCCCCGTAGCAAAAGTGTTGGAGTCGATCGATGCGGCCGCGGCCGCCGGGCTGGCACCGGTCAAGGTCGATATGGTCGTCAAGCGTGGTATTAACGATGACGACGTGGTCAAAATGGCGGGCTACTTTAAAGGCTCCGGCCATGTCTTGCGTATGATCGAGTACATGGACGTCGGCACAACCAACGGCTGGCGGATGGATGACGTGGTTCCGGCAAGCGAAATTCGCGAGCGGATTAACGCTGCTTGGCCGCTTGAAGCAGTGGAGCCGGCTTACTTTGGCGAGGTCGCGGAGCGTCACCGCTACAAAGACGGGTCAGGGGAAATTGGCATCATCGCCTCTGTCACGCAGGCGTTTTGCGGCGATTGCACGCGCGCCCGTCTGTCAGCCGACGGTGAAATTTACACCTGCCTGTTTAGTGCTGGCGGCCAAGACTTGCGTACAGTGCTGCGCGATGGCAGCTCTGACCAGCAGATCGCCGATCTCATTGGCTCTGTTTGGGGCGGGCGAAGCGACCGTTATTCCGCCATTCGTAATGAGGACACTATCGGTCTGGAAAAGGTCGAGATGTCACACATTGGAGGCTAGCCGTGGTCGATGAGCCCAGGCTTTCACATATTGATGAGGCTGGCCGGGCGCGGATGGTGGACGTGAGCGCGAAGGACGAAACCGTCCGTGTGGCGGTCGCCAAGGGACGAATCCTGATGCAGCCGGCGACGCTGGCCTTGCTGGTCGGAGGCGAAATCGCCAAGGGCAATGTGCTGACCACGGCGCAGGTCGCCGGCATTATGGCCGCCAAACGTACGCACGAGCTGATACCGATGTGTCACCCGTTATTGCTCACCGGAATCGATGTGGACCTTATACCAAACCAATCCGGCGATGCGATCGAGATTACGGCAACCGTGCGTACGACTGGAAAGACAGGGGTTGAAATGGAAGCCTTGACCGCTGTTACCGTTGCTGGGCTGACGGTCTACGACATGTGCAAGGCTGTGGACCGCGGCATGCGTCTTGATGGCGTGGGTCTGAGCTTGAAATCCGGTGGCGCCAGTGGCGAATGGTCCGCGGATAAGGCCTAGAAACCATGCTGTTCAAGGTGGGTTGGCTTAACTCCGTTTTGCCTTGACATCGCCCACAATCTGGCAGAATATACGTTCGAATTGAACACCGCCATACCAAAGACTCCCCCCGTCCCAGCCGGTGCTCAGTCCGGTTTGGTCCAAGGCGGTCGCAAGCTTTGGCGGCTGCGTGATTCAGCCAACCGCGGGCGGCTCGCCCACAGCGGATTGCCTCCAGTCGTGGCCCGAGTGCTGGAAAACCGCGGCGTGGGTTCGTCGGCTGAGGCGCAGATTTTCCTCGGAGGCAAGCCGGTTGGCTTGTCTGATTCCGCCAACATCCCCAACTTCACGACCGCGCTGAAAATCATGACGACGGCAATTAAAGAGCGACAATTGGTTTGCGTCTACGGCGATTTCGACGTCGACGGTATTACGGCCACCGCTATTCTGACTGAAACAGTCCGTGACCTAGGTGGCGTTGTGCTGCCGTATATACCCAACCGTATGGCGGAGGGCTACGGTCTCAACACTCCCGCCATCGACTCTTTGGCCGATCGCGGAGTCGAGGTTCTGGTGACGTGTGACTGCGGCACAACATCGACGACCGAGATCGCTCATGCCCGCGGTTTGGGTCTGGACGTCGTTGTTGTGGACCATCACGTTCCGCCGTCGCTGCTGCCAGATGCATCCGCACTGGTAAACCCAAAACTTCCGGGCCCGGCCGAGGGTCTTCCAGAATATGCGTCGGGCGCGCTGGCCTTTCGTCTAGCAGAAGCGCTTTACGAGACTGCTGGGCAAGCTTTCCCGGAGCAGCGCTATATTGAGTTGGCGGCGCTGGCGACGGTTGCCGACATGGTGCCACTCATCGGTGAGAACCGGGAACTCCTGCGCCGCGGGTTGGTCGCTTTGTCCGAAACTAGACGGCCCGGCCTGCGCGCGCTTATGGAGGTTTCCGGTGTTTCGCCAAAGTCGGTGTCAGCTGAGTCGATTGGCTTCAGTCTTGCTCCTCGACTCAACGCTACCGGGCGCCTGGCTGATGCCCGTCTTGCGCTTGACCTGCTGCTAGCCACGGAAGATGGGCCAGCAGCAGAGATGGCCCTGGCCATCGACGCCCTTAATAAGGAGCGACAGCGCATCACCCGCGAAGCCGAGGAGCTGGCGCGGGGAATCGCCGAGCAGCATGGGGAGGTTCCCCTGACCTTGCTGGGCCACCCTGACCTGCACCCAGGGGTTGTCGGCCTGGTTGCATCCCGTTTGGTCGAAATTTACGCACGACCCGCGGTCGTTTTTCAGCAGGGCGCCGAGGAAAGCCGCGCCAGTTGCCGAAGCATTCCGCAATACGATATCGTCGAGGGCTTGCGAGCCTGTGGCGACCTGTTTGAACGCTACGGCGGCCATAGTCAGGCCGGTGGCTTCACGATTCGCAACGATCGGCTCAAGGCTCTGGAAGAGCGTCTTTTGGCTCACGCTGCTGGTGCGCTTGAAGGGCTGGAGCTCACCCCCACCCTGGAGATCGACGCCGAGTGGCCGCTCAGCGACCTGCGCAGCCAGGAAATCAAATGGCTCAAGAAGCTGCAACCGCATGGAATGGGCAACCCGGACGCGGTCTTTCTCAGCCGTGGCCTAACCGTTGTGGAGTCGTCGCTGGTGGGTGAGGACAAGCGGCACCTGAAACTCAAGCTGCGTGGTGGACCGGTTGTTTGGCCGGCTATAGCGTTTAGATGGGACCAAGATCCACCTACCAGCGGCCAGCAAATCGATGTGGTCTTTAGCATTTCGGCCGATCGCTTTGGCCCGGCGGCAGCCGGCGGCGCCCTTCAACTCAACGTCCTCGACCTGGCTCCGACCGTCTGACTTTAAGACCGCCATTACCCGCGACTCAACAAACTTGAGGGCCGCATCGCAGGCCTGTAGAATTGAGCCTGTCGAAGCGGTCCCCGCGCCGGGTCTTAGACCCGGTCCGCCTCAATCCATCTCTGGAAGATTTCGGTTGTGAGCCAGCTCGGAGGGAAACGATGAGCGAGGAAAAGGGTACTTTTACCGTCAAGAAGGGTCTCGCCCAGATGCTCAAGGGCGGCGTGATCATGGACGTTGTGACTCCGGAGCACGCGCGTATTGCTGAGGAGGCGGGCGCCTGCGCGGTAATGGCTTTGGAGCGGGTTCCCGCCGATATCCGCTCAGACGGTGGCGTTGCTCGGATGTCAGACCCGGATGTGATCACCCGCATTATGGAAACCGTGACAATTCCGGTCATGGCGAAGGTGCGTATTGGCCACTTCGTCGAGGCCCAGGTGCTGGAATCGCTTGGTGTCGACTATGTCGATGAGTCCGAGGTGCTGACTCCGGCGGACGAAGCGCACCATGTCGACAAGTCCCAATTCAACATTCCGTTTGTCTGCGGGTGTCGCGATTTGGGTGAAGCGCTGCGACGCATCAGCGAGGGTGCGGCGATGATCCGCACCAAGGGTGAAGCCGGCACCGGCAATGTGGTTGAGGCGGTGCGTCACATGCGCCAGGTCATGGATGATATCCGGACCATCCAAAATATGCCCGACGACGAGCTTTTCGCAGAAGCAAAGCGGCTGAGCTCGCCCGTAGAGCTGGTGAAAGAGGTCAAGGAACTCGGGCGCATGCCGGTGGTAATGTTCACGGCTGGCGGAATCGCGACCCCGGCCGATGCTGCCTTGATGATGCAGCTAGGCGCCGATGGCGTTTTTGTCGGCTCTGGCATTTTCAAGTCGAATAACCCGGCAATGATGGCCAACGCCATCATTCAGGCAACGACACATTTCCGAGACCCCAAAATCCTCGCCGAGGTATCTCGTGGTATTGGTGAGCCGATGCGTGGACTTGAAATCAGCGAAATCCCAGAGACGGAACTCCTGGCTGGCCGCGGCGTTTAAGGGGTAGTGCCGGCTCCGAGAAAGTGGCGTAACTACCGCCTCATCGCTTTGCGCGAAGTCTCTTAGACCCGCTCTCAAATGCAGGTCAAATGAGGCTGCGCTAGAATTGAATAGATGACAACTGCCGGTGTTTTGGCTCTGCAAGGAGATTTCGCGGAGCATTCAAGCATCCTCAAAGGACTCGGCGCCGCAGTGCAAGAGGTGCGGGTTCCCGCCGACTTGGAGTCCGTGGACTCTGTAATCATTCCCGGAGGCGAAAGTACGACGATCACGCGCTTAATTACGCGTTACGGTCTGGGTGACCCTCTTCGGAGCTTTGCCCGAAGCAAGCCGGTTTGGGGCACTTGCGCCGGCATGATCGTAATGGCGCGAGTATCGACGGATCTCGATCAAGAGACGCTGGGGATCATGGACGTTGAAGTGGAGCGAAATGCCTTTGGCCGCCAGGTTGACAGCTTCGAAACCGACTTGGCGATTGCTGAAATTGATGGGCCGCCGCTACACGCCGTGTTCATACGCGCACCGCTGATCCGCTCGGTCGGGTCGGGTGTCAAGGTTCTGGCCGAGATTGAAGGTCAAGGAGTCGTGGCCGCCCGCGAAGGTCAGATGCTAGTCACCTCCTTTCACCCGGAGTTGACGCGTGACACTCGAATGCATGAGTATTTCCTGTCCTTTTCCCAACCTGTGACACCGAAATGACCGGCGCTAGATCTGTTCTGCCGACCGACCTGATCGCCCTTGTTTCTTCCGGGCGGGCGTCAAAGAATGAAGCCTGGCCGCGTGAGCGTGTCTTTGCGATCGAGGAATCTCTCAATCCGGTTGGCACAATGTTCGACCAGTTTGTTGGTGTCGCGCGAGGGCGCGGCGCCTGGATTAGCACCGATCGTCAACGGCTGTTCGGCTTGGCGGGGGCTCGTCGACGCGGCACCCGGCGGGCTTGGGAAATGGACTACCTGGCGGACATGTCGCCAGCCCAGGATGCGCTGCCGCATTTGCTTGACTGCGCGGTCAGGGCGGCTGGCCGTTCTGGGGCTGAGAAACTGTTCTTGCGTATTCGGGCTGAAAGCCCCTTGCTATCCTCGGTGCTTGCGACCGGCTTCACGGCTTTCCAGGAGGAGACGCTTTACCTCCACCGCGGCCCAATTGCGCCTGTGAAAGCTGCTAGTGGATTTCGCGGTGTCGGGCCAGCCGATACATATCTGGTTTACCGTCTTTACAAGGCGAGTACGCCGGAAGCAGTCAGACGCTCCGAAGCCGCGACTTTTGGTGAATGGCAGGCGGCGCGTGAGAGTCGTTGGTTAAAGAACGGCGTGGGTCTTATTGAGGAGCGTTCCGGTAAAGTAGCCACGGTACTTGGGGCAGCGATTCTGGGAAAGCGCCTTAGTCTTGACTTGCTGGCCACGGAGCCGGGCGAGACTGACATCCTGGCTCTTGCCGCGGCCGCGGCGCAGGCCTTGCATACCAGCCCGGGTTCGATTCAAATGCTAGTGCCAAGCACGGAGGTTGGGTTCTCCGAGCCGCTTGTGGAAGCGGGTTTTGAAGCTGAAACAGACTACATCGTTCTCTTACGGCGAACCACGGTTCCGCTGGCCCTCCCCAAGCGGCGCCGAGTTGCCTCTAAATCAGCAGTAGGAGCTTGACTAGCATGCGAGCGTCTATCACCGACGACCTCGATCTGTTGCTCGATGCTTTAGCGCCTCATATCGGCGACCCGCTTCGGAGTCGAAACGATATTCACGAACTTTTGGAGGTCGTGATGGACTTGGGGCGCCTGCCGGAAGCGCGATTTCCCGGGCGCGAGATTGTGCTGGGTGAGCGAGAGGTCACCGAGAGCGACATTGAGTATGTGGTCTCGCGCATCGGTGATTTCGGTGAGGATAACCGTGCCGGAATCGAGCGAACGTTGCATCGCATCTCCTGTATTCGTAACCGGCGGGGAAGAGTGGTTGGGCTCACGTGCCGGGTTGGGCGCGCGGTCTTTGGCACAATCGCCACGATCGATGACATCATCAAGACCGGCGACAGCGTGCTACTCCTGGGCCGGCCCGGTGTTGGTAAAACAACCATGCTGCGAGAGGTCGCGCGCATCCTCGCGGATGAGCTCAACAAGCGAGTAATCATTGTTGATACCTCGAACGAGATCGCCGGCGACGGAGATATCCCGCACCCTGCAATTGGTTCTGCGCGGCGCATGCAGGTGGCGAGTCCGCAGATGCAGCACGCGGTGATGATCGAGGCGGTTGAGAATCACATGCCCGAGGTCATCGTCATCGACGAAATCGGAACAGAATTGGAAGCCCATGCCGCCCGGACGATCGCTGAACGCGGAGTCCAGTTGGTAGGCACGGCTCATGGCAACACCTTGGAAAATCTCATGGCCAACCCAACGCTTTCGGACCTGATCGGCGGCATCCAGTCTGTGACGTTGGGTGACGAAGAGGCCAGGCGTAGGGGCACTCAAAAATCGATCCTGGAGCGCAAGGCACCGCCGACATTCCATGTGGTGGTGGAAATTCAAAGCTGGGACCGGGTTTCGATTCATCGCGACGTAGCACATACCGTGGACTCGGTCCTGCGCGGCTTTCCGATCGCGGCGGCGGTTCGCCAGTTGGCGGCCGACGGCGAGGTGGAGCACGTCAGCCAGCTTCCGCCGAAGCCGGCGCCTCCGGCTGCTAGCGACGGGATGCGCGGCCAGCCGGCACTAATTACCGACCCGGCTGAGCCTCAAGCCAAACCGGCGCCTGTGAAGCAGATCTATCCGTTTGGCATCTCCCGAAACCGTTTGCTGCAGGCGATGCAAGATACGGGGTCCAAAGTGGCTATTTCCGAGCGCCTGGATCAAGCCGACCTCGTCCTTACTGATCGGAGTTATTACCGGCGCAAGCCCCAGGCCCTCAAGGATGCCGAGAGCCGAGGCACACCGGTGTTTGTTTTGAAAAGCAATACCTTGGTCCAAATGCAGCAAGCCTTGCTGTCGATGGAAAACACTGGGCGCTCAAATCCCGATTTTGAGGCCATGAACGAGGCCGAAGAGGCGATCCACTCGGTTATGTCGAGTGACCGGGCTGTTGAACTGACACCGCAGCGGGCCTATATCCGCCGCCTCCAGCACGAGCTGGCTCAGCGCTTCAACGTGGCTTCTCAGAGTCACGGGCGGGATCCACAGCGACGCGTACGAATTCTTCCAGGGGAGAACTCCTCTGAAGCGGTCTTCACGCCTCTAGACGAATAGGGCACGAGGCAGTGGCCCGAGCCCTACTCGGGGGCGAATCGGCTAGCCAAGTTCCTCGCGTACGGTCGCCGCAACCGCGTCTAGCTCCTCGCGGTCCGGCCCTTGGCCGCTGAGATCACGGCGCAGGCTATCGCCGTTGATTCTTGGTATGACGTGAAGGTGGACATGGAAAACGCGCTGGCCCGCCTCGGCACCGTCATTCAGCAATAGATTTATTCCCTCGCACTTGATTGTGCTGGCTCTCAGCGCGGCTGCAATCCGCTGGCCCGTTTGAAATACTTTGGCGCCGTCTAAGGGGTCGAGTTCCGAGAGATTGGTGGCGTGTCTGCGCGGGATTATGAGCGTATGACCGGCGTTGATTGGCAGCGTATCGAGGAAGGCGACAACGGCTTCATCCTCGTAGACGATGCTAGCATCCGCGGTGCCAGCACCAATACCGCAGAAAACACAGCCTGGGTCGCCGCTGATTCGTGCCGTCTCGGCCATAGACGTATCATGCTCCAGGAGAGAAGTAGAAAGCCATCATGCCTAGCAAAGCCCGCCGTTCCAATGCAAACCGTGCCAAAGAGCCATTTATGCTTTGGTGGATGCCCGCCGTAGCCGGGCTATCGCCGATTATTTTCGCTGCCTGGGAGGCGGTGTCGGCCGATGGCGGAGCGCTCAAGGATGCGGCCGTCGCGCTAATCTGGCCGGGAGTTTTGTTGTACTTGGGGACCGTTGCCGTGCTTTGGGCTGGCTGGAAGATCGACCTCGAGTAGGATGCTTTATATTTTGCACGGGCCTGACCAGTTTCGCGCTCAAGAGGCGCTCCGAGAAATACGGTCCAGTCTGGACAGCGATGGCAATCTGGGCCAAAACACCGTGCGCCTCGACGGTAAGAACATCACCCCTTCGGATTTGCAATCCGCTTGCCAGACGGCTTCGTTCTTTGCCGAAACCAGGCTTGTTATTGTCGAGAAGCTGCAAGAGCGTTTGCGCGGCTCACGCCGTCGCGGCCGCCGAACCGGCAGCGATTCCGGGTCGGATGTCGATAGCTTTGCCGACATTCTAGTCACCTTGCCGGCCTCAACGGCTGTGATCCTTCTGGATGATCAGCCAGCGGATGGGCTGATGGCCGCCATTGAAAAAGGAGCCACCGTTAAGCTGTTCCCTATCCTCCGCGCCAACGAAGTGCGGCGCTGGGCGAGCAACCGAGTCAAAGACTTGGACGCGGACTTTGCACCTGGGGCACTAGAGCGTCTGCTTTCAATGATTGATGGTGCGCACCTTGGCGAGTTGGCCAACGAGATCGACAAGCTCACAACCTACGCCAACGGCCGCGCGGTTGAGGCGGAGGATGTCGATCGGTTGGTTAGCGCGGCCGTGCAAATGCAGACGTGGGATTTGACTGATGCTGTGATCGAAGGCCGTGGCGACCGGGCGCTTGCCGTGCTTCAGGCGATGGATGCCAAAGACCATCCACGCCAGCTGCTGATATTCATGATTACGCGTCAGTACAGACAGCTGATTTTGGCCCAGGCGCTCCTAAGGGAGGGCATGAGTAGCGAACAGATTGGCGCTCAGATTGGTTTACGCAGCGCCTACCCGCTTCAGAAGGTAGTGGAGCAAGCCAGCCGTTATCCTGCTGACCGGCTGGAGGCCGCTTATCGTCGCTTATTTGAGACTGACGTCGCCGTGAAAACAGGGGTTATGGACGTGGATACGGCCCTGGAGATGCTGATTTTGGAGCTGGTTGACCTCGGCCGTCCGTCCCGGGGTGGACGTGGCCAGCCGGATTACCGCGGTTCTGCCTCTCGCTCTCCGTCGTCGGCGGGTAGGTAGACCGGGTTAAAGCAAGCCACGAAATGACCGGGCTCAATTTCTTCAAGCGGTGGTGAATCCAGCAGCCGGCAATTATTCAACGCCTTCGAGCATCGCGGGGCAAAGGCGCACTGATCGGGCAGTTGGGTCATGTTGGGGGGGATTCCCTGGACGTGACGCAGCTTTTGAATCGGATCATCTATGCGGGGCAGTGAGTCCATCAGAGCGACGCTATATGGGTGGCGCTTTCGGTAGAAAATGTCATCCACTGATCCGTGCTCAGCGATGCGGCCGGCGTACATCACCAGGACTCTGTCAGCCATCTGGGCGATAACCCCGAGATCATGCGTGATTAACAGGATTGAGACGCCGGTGTCGCGGAGTCGTCTTAACTCGGCCAAAATTTGAGCTTGAACTGTCGTGTCGAGAGCGGATGTCGGTTCATCGGCGATAAGTACTGATGGCTGCATGGCCGTGGCAATGGCGATCATCACCCTCTGAGCCATTCCGCCAGACAGCTCAAACGGATAGCGGTTGGCAATCCGCCGTGGGTCCGGAAGGCCGGCCCTGGCGAGGAGCTCCAGAGTCTCCTCGTGGACGTTGACGCCACCGACCTTGCGATGAACCCGGAGCATTTCCTCGACTTGAGCGCCGACCGAAAGAACGGGGTTAAGTCCCTCTGCTGGGCTCTGAAATATCATTGAGATATCGCGCCCGCGAACCTCGCGCATTTCGTCCTTGCTCTTTTCCAGCAGATCGCGTCCATGGAAAAGAACCCGGCCTGATTCAATACGCCCAGGATGGGCAACCAAATTCAGGATCGAAAGCCCTACAGTGGTTTTGCCGCAACCACTTTCACCAACCAAGCCAAGAATTTCGCCGCGCTCAAGCTTCAGGCTGATCCCATCAACGGCCTTAAGCATGATATCGCGATCGTGGTAGTAAGTTCGCAGGTTTTCGATTTCAAGGATTGTTTCTGGCATAAAAAGGGGGAGCTCACCGCTCCCCCAAATAATACCAGCTAGGCTAAAGGTTAGCTGCTATGCATTGGAGCCGAGGCGGAAGATCACCTTGCCCTGGATTTCAACGTCCTCAGCGTCCACGTAGATCGGATCCATGGTCACATTTGCCGGCTGAAGTCTCACGCGATTTCCCTCGGCGTAGAATTTCTTTAACGTGGTCTCTTGGCGATCCTTTAGCCAGACGGCAACCATGTCACCGTCGCTGGCGGAACTGGTTTGCTCCATTAGGACGAGATCACCGTCATTGACCAGGGCATCGATCATTGAAGTGCCCTTCACGCGCAGGCCAAAAATGTTTTCTTTGGCTCCGATCATGTCTTCGGTGACTTCAATGTCCTCTTCAAATTCTGCCTGAGACCAGCTTTCGGCCGATGGTACTGGCATCGGCTGACCAGCGGCAATTTGGCCGATGACTGGCACAAGGCGGGTACGGGTCCGGCGGCTATTCCGGCCGAGGAGCTCGATTGCACGCGATACTTCGCGATCACGGCGGAGATAACCGTGGCGCTCCAGAGCCTTGAGGTTGTAGTCCACAACCGAGGTTGAACTGATATTGCAGCCTTCCTGAATGTCGCGAATGCTGGGCGGGTAATCCTTCTCCTCAATGAATTTCTGGATGAAGGTTAGAATCGATTGCTGCTTGGAAGAAAGCGCTTTTTGAGATGTCATCGCCTGTCTCCTTGAACGTCTGTTCTGAAGCACAAGTGTACGCATCGCCCATTACGCTTGTCAATGAGATTGGTTTCGCGGGCCGACAGTGCTCAAGCGATAGCAAGGTTGCCTGTAGGTTCTACGCGCACATTAAGGCGGGACACAGTCCTGCGAAAGCTCCGCTGAGGCTGGGGCTGGCTAGTGTCGAATCTGTGGCAGGCTACTCGTCATCGTCGTCCTCTTCGTCGGTGTTGGCCTGCCCTCTCGGTAGCGAGATTATTGGCCGATCCTGCTTTTCGGTCTTCGCCGGCGGAAGATCCAAGACCCTGTCTTTGACTTGCCGCACCGCGTCCGCTTCGCCAGACACGAGGACAAGCCGAACGCCAACGGCGCGCAGGGAACGGAGCTCGTCTGGAGAAACGTCCGGTTCAACCCGAAAAGTGAGCGTCTTGTGACAGAGGATGTTGATGCGACTGATTTTGAGCTGGGCGGCGACGGTCAGGGGAGATGGCATGTGTTCGAGGAAAACGCTGTCCAGGGACAGAGGCTCTATCGACCTCAAAAAGGCCTCCTCCGGTTCTGAAGCCAGAGCCAAGACGTAGCCGAAGTCATCATCGAGCAGGGCGGCAGCCGGTGTCGTATCTGGGTTGAAGACCAAGAAATCGATGCCGGCTTCTTTCAGGTCTTTGGCCTGGGTCGCATCGACCGAGTCAAGAATCGCGCCGATTATCACGCCGGATGCCTCTGCAGCCGCCTTTTCCGCTTCCGCTTTGCTAAGCGATGAGCCACGGGCGTCAATCAAAGCGACATCAGCCTCCGCGGCCTTGGCCGCATCCAGAGCCGCGGTCGATGGACCCAGGGTCCCGACCATGATCGTTGGTTTGGCCGCCGGTTTCGCGGCACCGAAACCCATTGGCGCCGCTTCTACATGCTGACTGCGGCGAATCGCATCGGCTAGTTTAGTCATCAGGTCTGCTCCTCGTATTTAACCGCGGCCGGCAAGACGCTCTCGGCGTGCGGCAGAAGAAATCTCCAAAGCCAAAGCGTAACGGGCCAGCGGTGCCGCCGTCCAGAGAGGCGTCTCTGAGCCGCGCTGCTATACTCAAATTCATCATTATCCCAGGAGGTGCCCATGCCACCGGAAATCGTTAGCGTACGTGACGGCAGGTTGCAGCTGATCAAGATTGGCCCTGTCGGTTTTAACTCAAACAACGGCTACGTGATTGCGGATACTCAAACAAGCGACGCGATCGTGGTGGACGCTCCGGAGGGCAGCGGCGCAATAATCGAGGCTGCCAAGGGCTTCAATGTCCGCCAAATTATCGTTACTCACCGCCACCGCGATCACTGGGCTGGTATCGACGAGCTCAAGGCGGGCTTCGACGTGCCTGTTCTCTGTCACGAGGCCGATCGAGAGCCCTATGCGCAGTACGTCAGCGGTGTCACTGGTCAGGGGGACGAGATCGAAAGCGGTGGACTCAAGCTACAGGTAATTCACACACCAGGGCATACTCCCGGCTGCATCTGCCTGTTGCTTGGTGAGCACCTGATCGCTGGTGACACTCTCTTCCCGGGCGGCCCCGGGCGTACTTGGAGTCCTGAGGACATGCAGGAAGAACTCAGGTCAATTCAAGGAAGTCTTTATGTACTTCCGGAGTCCACCCACGTCTATCCTGGGCATGGTGGCAACACGACGATTGGCGAGTCTAAGGCTGAGTTCGCAGTGTTCCAATCCAGAGAGCATCCGGCCGACCTCAGCGGCGATGTCCTCTGGGCCACGTCCTAGCCTTGGCGGCGGTTCTAATGCATGATCTCAATTTGCTACGGATGAAAGGACACTTTGGAGACTAAAATCGCGCTCGAGGAGACGACCCACTACAAGACTACCCTGGCAAATGGCCTGAGGCTGATAACGGCTCCGATGCCGCATACGCGCTCGGTCTCGGTCAGTGTTTACGTTGGTGCCGGTTCTCGCTATGAGACCAAGGATTGCGCCGGCATTTCCCACTTTGTCGAGCACATGTGCTTTAAAGGAACGGCAAAACGGCCGAATGCTCAACTGATATCCGAAGCTGTGGATGGAGTTGGCGGCATGCTCAACGCCGCAACTGACCGTGAATACACCGTTTACTATGCCAAAGTTGCCCGGCCGCATCTGAGTCTTGCGCTTGATGTCTTGACGGATTTGGTCCAGTCGTCGCTTTTCGACCCGGACGAGATGGAAAAAGAGCGCAAGGTGATCATTGAGGAATTGGCCTCGGTGGCTGATTCGCCGGCGCAGCAGTTGGATATGAACCTGGATGAACTGATCTGGCCGGATCAGCCGCTGGGATGGGACATCGGCGGCAGCCGGGAATCTGTCGAGAGCATTTCGCGCCAGTCGCTCAAGGACTATGTCGGCCGCCAGTACGTGCCGAACAACATGGTTGTTTCGGTCGCCGGCAATGTCGAGGAAGCTGAACTAATCGAGTTCCTCCAACCCAGCCTGGGTCAGATGGACGCCGGCAAAGCTGAGGGCTGGTTTCCGGCTAGAGACGGCCAAAGCTCGGTACGGTCTTCCATTCTCTACAAACGTACCGAGCAAACCCATATCGGCATCGGACTGCGGGCGCTGTCATTGAAACACCCAGACCGCTACGCCCTTGATTTGTTGAGCGTTCTCTTTGGTGAAAGCATGAGCAGCCGGCTCTTTATGGAGCTACGCGAGCGCAAGGGGCTGTGTTACGACGTGAACAGCTACGTAACCCATTTTCTCGATTCCGGGTCTTTCGGCGTCTATGCCGCGGTGGAGCCCGCCAACGCGGTGGCGACTGTCGAGGCTCTGATGAACGAAATGCGCCGCCTTCCAGAAGGTATCCCGGAGGAGGAGCTTTCCAAGGCGCGGGAGTTGTCTAAGGGACGGCTACTGTTGCGCATGGAAGACACGCGCTCCGTCTCCGGCTGGCTCGGCGGTCAGGAGATGTTGAGCGGCGAGATTCTCAGCCCAGAGGAGGTTGTGGATCGTCTCGACGCAGTCACGGTTGATGACCTCTGCCGGGTTGCAAGCGATCTACTCCACGCGGAGCGCCTCAATCTGGCTGTTGTTGGACCCCACCGATCTGACCGGCGCTTTCTACAACACTTGGAGCTGTAGCAACTCACCGAACATGCCGGTTCAAAAACGCCAGCCGCTGGTAATCGTCTACACGGGCAACGGCAAAGGAAAAACAACGGCGGCGCTTGGTTTACTGCTGAGAGCCTGGGGCCGTGGCATGTCCACGGTGATGCTTTCTTTTATCAAAAGTAAGACAGCTAATTTCGGTGAGGAGCGTGCCGCACGCCGTATGGGCCTTGAGCTTATCCCGCTCGGCGCCGGCTTTACCTGGCTTTCCAAGGACATTGAAAAGGACAAGGCGCTGGCCTGCGAATGTTGGTCCCTTTGCCGTGAAAAGATCAACTCGGGAACCTACGACGTCGTTGTATTGGATGAAATCACCTATCCAATTAATTACGGTTGGATCGAACTAGATGAGGTTCTCGACGTGCTGCGCCAGCGGCCCAAGGATCTCCACGTGGTCATGACCGGCCGTGACGCGCCTGAGGCGCTGGTCGAGTTCGCCGATTTGGTTACGGAGATGCGCGAAGTGAAGCATCCATTTCAGGATGGAATCAAGGCTCAGCCCGGCATCGACTTATAGGCCACGCTTGTCGCGGCTGCTGGGCGCGCCTAGGATGAATCGTGTTCCCGGTCGGAGACTTCATTCGAACTCGTAGGTCGCCAATTATCAATTGGATCCTACTCGCGGCCAACGCCGCCATTTTTCTCTACACGCTGACGCTAGATTCGACGCCGGACCAGATCGTAGGCGGTTTTCGTACCAGTGAGTCGGATAGGTTTCTGATCGATTGGGGATTTGTGCCTGCCTGTCTGGGGGACTACCTGGGTTTCTCGGTGAATGCGAGTCCGCGAGCGATGGCAGATATTTGCCCCTCTGACGGGCGCGAGCCGCTGCAGGTTTTCACCTCAATGTTCGTCCACGCCGGCTGGGCGCACATAATCGGCAACATGCTGTTTCTCTGGGTATTTGGTGACAATGTTGAGGACCGGTTGGGCCATTTGCGTTACCTCCTGTTCTATTTGGTGAGTGGCGGTGCTGCGGTTGGCGCTCAGACCTATATGGCCCTGGATACTGTTTTGCCGGCCGTAGGCGCCTCCGGGGCTATCGCCGGCGTTCTTGGCGCCTACCTCGTCCTGCACCCGCTTGCGAGGGTTCAAGTCGTGATCTTCCCGTTCGTCTTCTTCCCCTTTTTCTTGCCAGCGGTTCTGTTGATCGGCATCTGGTTCGCCACTCAGCTGTTTTTCGGTTTGGCCTCTGCCGGTGACGCGACCGCTGGCGCGGGAGTCGCCTGGTGGGCTCACATTGGCGGCTTTGTGGCCGGCGTCGTGTTGATCTTGGCCCTCGGGCGGACCAAGAGGCGGCCACCGGCAACGACCACGGAGTTCAGACAGCTCTGAATCTGAACGGCAAGTCTCAGAGCGTCTGCAAGAAGCGTTTCATCCGGGCACCGCGCGCAACCAAGCCGTGCCTCACCGTAGACATCAAGGCGGCGACGGCATAAACTCGCCTTACAAGGCGGGGGGGAAAAAGACTTGTTTGAAATAGCTTACATAGATGGAGCCACCGGTGGCATGGCTCTTCAAGTACTCCTAGGCGGCCTGGCTGGCGGCTTGGTCGTATTCAAATTGGCGGCCAAGTCCGTGCTTGCGCGGTTCGGCCGTGGTAGGAGTGAGGAAGAGACTGAGCCTCTCGAAGAGGCGAGCGCAGCGGACGAGGCCAACCGCTAGTCGCAGCCCGGTGACTATCAGACCTGATCCAGGGTCATTTCGTGACCCTTCTGGCGGTGTCTTTGAATTTGATGGCGATGTCTACCGTTTTCTAAAAGGCCCGACTGGTGCTGCTCTCCTAGATCTGGGCCGCACGGAGTTCTTTCAAGAGCTCGTTTCCGACGGCTCCGTCACGGGCTTCACGCCAGTCGATCGGTCGCAACATGCCGCCGTCTACGAAGGTCTTGAAGAAGGCGACCTGGTCGTTCAGCATCCGCGCTTGCCGCTGATCTCATATTTCTTTGAGTGGCCTTTCGAGATGCTTAAGGCGGCGGCTGAATGCCAGATGAAGGTGACTCGGGACGCATTCGCCAACGGCTATCAGGTCAAGGACGCGACCGCTTTCAATCTCCAATTCGTTGGCACCAAGCCGACCTTCATCGACGTCGCGTCGATCGAGCCTTACCAAGCCGGGTCAGCTTGGACGGCTTACGCGCAGTTTTGTCAGATGTTTCTCAACCCTCTACTGTTTCAGGCGCTGACGGGAGTAGCCTATCAACCCTGGCTGCGTGGTCTACCCGAGGGCCTGCCTGTTAAGGACCTGCGTCGAGTGCTGCCGTTCAGGTCGAAGCTACGCCCTGGTGTCTTCCAAAATGTTGTGCTGCAAGACTGGCTTAATGCCCGCTTGGCCGGCAACCAAAAAGCTGTGAAGTCCATAGTGTCACGACCGATTCCAGCGTCCTCCGTCGCCGGCACGATGAAGGGGATGGCAGCCCAGGTGAGCCGTCTCAAACGCCGCCGGGCCATGTCAACCTGGAGCAATTATGAGGCGACAAAGTCGCATTATTCCGCGGAGGCGGATCAGTTCAAGGAAGAGTTCGTCAGAAGCTGGGTGGGCAGCGCTAAGCCTGAGATGGTGGTTGACCTTGGCTGCAACACGGGCCAATTTAGCGTCATTGCGGCCGAGAATGCCGACTACGTTGTTGGCGTGGATGGCGACGAAGCCAGCGTTGGTGCCCTCTACGAGCGTGTCAAGGAAAGTCACACGAATGTCTTGCCGTTGGTGATAGATTTGCTCAGCCCATCGCCAAGCCTGGGCTGGGCCGGCAGCGAAAGGCCGTCATTCTTCGAGCGCTGCCGCCCCGACATGTTTCTCTGCCTTGCGCTGGTTCATCACCTGGCGATTGGCGGCAACGTGCCTCTGGCAATGGTTGTGCGATGGCTGGCAAGCGTCGCCCCGCGGGGCGTTGTGGAGTTTGTGCCGAAAGACGACGCCATGGTGCAGAGGCTCTTGGTAACCAGGCCGGATGTCTTTCCGTCCTACACGCAGGATGAGTTCGAGGCCCGGCTTGAAGAACATTTTACGGTTAGGGAACGGGCTTCGCTACCGGGCTCGTCGCGCGTCCTCTACTCCCTTGGCCCGCGCTGATGCTGTCCTCACCGCCGGTCCAGACGGCGCTTGAGGTACTCAAGGCGCTTGCGATTGCTTTCAGTGCTGTTGCCCTAGTCACGGTGCAATTTCTCCGCAACTCGTTGCCGGCGCCGCATATTCTGCTGGTGCCCTCGGTGCTCATGGTCAAAACCGTTCTGTTGTTTGTGGTCTTGCCGTCTCTGATCCTGCTGGTGATTGACCGGCTGATCGCCTGGCGTTTCTCAGAGCGCGGACTATTTTTCTTTCGCTCGGCGTTGATGGCCGGTGCTCTCGTTATCGTATTGCGCCAACTGCAGCTCTTCTGGGATCCCACCGAGCGCCTGGCAGAGCAGATTCAGGAATTCGCGCCGCTGATTTTTACGCTGCTGTTTTTGGCGATATGTGGCTTATTTGTAATCGTTGTGGTCCGATTTCACGGCGTGGCCTCTTCCTTCTTCCTCTACTTCGCCCCGGCCGCGGTTTTACTGGTCGCGATCATGCCTTTCGAGGATAATCGCCAGCATCGCAAGTTTTCCCAGTATGACGATCAGGAGGTGACGAGGCCGGACGCCGATTCCCCACCCGTCTATATCATCGTTTTCGACGAGCTTTCCTATGAGGCTCTGCTTGGGCCCGACGGGCAGATTGACGCCGCTGTCTTGCCAAACTTTGCCCGCCTGGCGGCTGAAGGAATGCACGTGACCAACGCCACGACCAATCAGTTTTACACCTGGCTGGTCGTCCCAGAGCTGATCGACTCCATCCTGTCGCTTTCAGGCGAATATGAGGTGAGGCTCTACGAGCAAGCGGAGCGCATCGAGGGCCATTTCTCTCCTCTATGCGGATCGGAGATCACCTGTCGCGGTGTCCGCCACCTGACTCTCAACCAAGGCAGCCTATCCCTGGACTTGGGGGCGCGAGCGTTCTATGCCTTGCTGCCAGACCGCGTCCAGAGTCTGACCCGGCCGGTGCTCCACCCCTTGTTGCGTGCCGCCGGAGTGGTGCCGCCTCCTGCCGACCCGTTGGGACTGCACATGGTGAGCCGGGACCTGCTGTCGCTCTACCTGTCGGATATAACGGCGTCAGATGCCCCTGGCCGCATCTCCTTTATTCACTCTCTTTTGCCTCATCACCCGCTGATCTTTGCGGCTGATGGAGATTTCAGCTCAGATGAGTATCGGCGCCTGACTTTCTTGCAGTTTGACGCTGCTGATGGCGTGTTCGACGCCCGATGGATCCAGTACAGGGATCAAATTGCTTACGTTGACGCTTTCATCGGCGACCTACTCGATCGGCTCGAGCAGGAGGGCTTGCTCGATGTTGCTACGGTGATTGTCACCGCCGACCACGGCATGCGCCTGCATTTTCCTTTCGACTCCAATCCAATCTTCGTGGATTCGCTAGTAACGCGTATTCCGATGTTTATCCTGTCACCGGGCGCTACGCCGGGAGCCAGTGACGTCGATTACCAGCACGTGGACTTCGCGGCTTCTCTTTACGAGCTCCTCGGCCTCGACCCCTCAGCAGCCCCGGTATCGAATACGTCCCTAGCCGCCGGCCCCGGTGTCTCAATATTGGCAGAAGAACGCCCGGAAAGAAGCAAGACTTTCCTGGTCTACGACTATCGGAACCAGCCTCACTTTTGGCGCTATAGCTTTAATGCCGAAACCGCCGAGTGGACGCTCCTGGACGATATAGGCTGGCTGCTCGGGGACCGCACGCTAGGTGGGATTCAAGTCGGGGACCCTGACCTGCCCCGATAAGGCCGTGGCGGATGGATTACGCCCGCGCCTGCCGCCGTCGGGTCGAAGCCAATTCCACTTACCGCCGTGGCTGAACACTCTGGATTCTGGCTTTCCAACATTCAGGGAGTGCTCAAATGGGGCCGCCTAGGGATCTTCGGCGTAGTTGACCCGATAAAGCCTATAGGGCTGCGGTCTGACGCTGCCTCCTTCGTAGACCTTGATTAGCTGATAGCGGTCCGGATCTGCTTCCGGATTGATGTGCAAGAAAAACCGGTCCCACTCAGGGAAAATCAGCAAATAGTCCGGCTTGGCGCCCTGCAGGTAGCTGGTAACATTTCGGCCGGAGTGGTACTGGCCTACTTGGAGGTTGACCAACCCGACCAGATCGAGGACTTCATAGTCAGCGAAATAGGCGACCGCGCCGATATCGTGCGTCGCCAAGACCTCATTGGGTTTGATAATCGTGTTCAGGTCTTGGGCCATTCCTTCAAGGTCAACAAAAGTCTCCGTCGCAGCGAGCGTGTAGATGCCCTGCCAGCGCTCGTACTGTTTCCAGATCGGGACCACGGCGATGCCCAGGGCAAGCAGAACGAGGGCCTTGACGACAAGATCGCTTCTTAGAGCGAAAGTAATGGCGTAGGTGGCACCGGCGGCAGCCATGACGGCTAGCAACGGCAGCATTGGATGTTGGTAGCGGTAGAAATAGTGGCTGAGGCCGCCGGGAAAGGCATAGGCATACAGAACGACGATCGGGATCCAAAAGAGACCGAAAATGATAATTTGCTTCCGGCGGGGCACGGCAAGGCTCAAGACGATCAAGGTCAGAAGTGGTCCGGCAAATAGCCCGACAAGATCGCCGACTTTGGAAAGCTTAGTTTGCAGTGGCTGGTCGAACTCCCGGAAGAATTGCAGCTTAGCGCCGGCGGTGCCCAATATATTGTCGCTGACGATCAAGTGATAGAGGCTGATGCCGCCAAACGCCAGTGCCGCTGGCGCCGTCAAAAGCAGGTCATCCCTGAAGAAGCTGGTCAGCGGATCAGCCCGGTCTCGGTCAATCCAGCTATAAATCAGGACCGCGGGAACCAGGAACCCGCCCTCGGGGCGGGTCAAGAAGGTCAAAGCGATCAAGGCGCCGGTGAGCGCCCTCGCTCTGGGGCTCTTGCCAAGAAAGAAGGATGCCATGGCGAGGCTGACCAGGGCCATGAACAGGCTGGTTTCAAGGCCGTTGCCAGCATCCAAAGCCGCGTAGCTGGTGAAAGCGATGGTCAGCGCCGCAAGTGCCGCGGTGAGACGGCTGCGAAAGATGGACCAGGCCAGGAGGTAAACTGCCGACGAGAGCAGGGCGTGGCTGGCGACGCCAACGTAAACCGAAGCCTGGAAGGGCTCGAGGCCCAGTTTTAGAACCACGGCAAGGACAAAAACGTGCAAGGGGCTGGTGGCGCCGCTTGACCAGGCCTGGCCATCAAAGCTGAGTTTGCCGTGGTCCGCCAGGTTCTGAGCGTAGGCGAGACTGATGTAGCTGTCGTCGAAAATTGGACGCATAACGTCGGGGTCAAGGACGTAGTACAGAGCTGCCAAGAGGCCGGCCAAGGCCGCGAGTGGCAAGCCATACCAGTCGCGCAAAAGCGATGAGGTGTGGCTTAAAAGCCCGCTCATGTTTCGAAGCCACTCTCTCGCGAGAGACGGGGGCCTGAATCTTTAGCCAATAGCAAACCCGGGGAATGCGTCGGGAGTCCCTTGGAAGCTTAAGGGACCGAGCTTGGAAGACCAACTCGGCGTGAACCTCGCGTCCGTCCGTGAGTTAAGGGGCTGCATTCTAGTGCATAGAGAAAGAGACGGCCCGCGTCCCGGACCGTCTCTTTCTATGCCAGTAGCCAGCTGTTTGGTCCGGCTTAGGCCGTGTTGGGCTCCCAGGCCTCTAGTATCACTTCGACAGTGGTTTCACGGCCATCACGGATAATCCGGACGGTGACTGTGTCGCCCACGTTTTTGCTGTCGACGTAACTGGCGAGGTCATCAAAGTTCGTCACCACGATGGAATCGATGCCAATGATAATGTCGGCGCCCTGGCCGTTGCGGCTGCCGCGCAGCCCGGCGTCGTCGGCGGCAGAGCCGGGCAGGACCTGGGTGACGATCACACCCTGATCGACCGGCAGGTTCAGATCATCTGCCACGCCCGCCGTTAAGTCCCTGAGTGCCACTCCCATGCGCGGATGGTCGATCTGACTGCCGGCGATCATGGCGGGCAAAAAGCGGATGGCGGTGTCAATTGGCACCGCGAAGCCGATGCCGGCAAATACGCGGTCACCACTAGGATTTTCGATCGCGGTCGTGATACCGATGACTTCGCCTTGACTGTTGAACAGGCCACCGCCCGAGTTCCCGGGGTTAATCGCGGCGTCTGACTGAATCAGTTCTCGCAGCGGCCGCCCAGCACCGCCGCCCAAAGTGCGGCCGGTTCCGCTGACGACGCCAGACGTTAGGGTGCCGGTGCGTCCAAACGGATTGCCCACAGCAATGACGAACTCACCAACCCGCACATCCGCTGATTTGCCAAGGACGGCCGGAATCAGTTGGCTGGCTGGCACGTCTACCTTTATGACGGCAAGGTCGTTACCGGGGTCCGTGCCGATCACCCTGGCCGTGGCCGAGGTTCCATCGGCAAAGGTCACGTCAATCTGGTCGAAGTTCTCGATAACATGATGATTGGTCAGGATGTGCCCATTCTTGTCGATCACAATCCCGGATCCGATGCCGCCAGTACCATTGTTGGAATTGGCGGCGCTGATTAGAACCACTGAGGGCCGGACCTGTTCGAAGAGGTCAGCGACATCGCTCGGAGTCTCGATCAGCGAGACGCTGTCTTGGGACGGTGGCGGCGGGTCTTGGTTTGAAGTCGCCGGCGGGCTATCGGCCTCGCGCAGAGAGTCGATACCCACGACGGCGGCCGCACCGAGAGCCACGCTGGCAACGACGACGAAAATCCACTGTAGTTTTTCCTTCATCTCCCCTACCCACCTCAACAAGCACTAAGCTAGGACTATGAACCTAACCCGTCTATCATCGCCTATACCGAGTCAAGCGGCGATTATATCTCTCTTAACAAATCATCAAATCCGTAAACGAAAGTCCCACATTACGTCAATGCCGCCAAGGGGAGAGACTCCGTAGGTGTGGAGCATTACCGGGCACACGGGCCAACTGGATGCCCTCAACAGAGCATTACTAAGCCAAAAGCCGGCTCACGCTTACGTTTTTAGCGGCCCCGAGCAGATTGGTAAGGGGACCGTGGCGCTGGAATTCGCTGCCGCACTCAACTGCGAGGCTGACTCGAAGCCTTGCATGGAGTGCCGTCCATGCCGCGACACTCTGGCGAATCGCCACACGGATGTCGAAATGATCGAACCCGGCAGCATCTGTGATGATTCTGAGCATCGGGACCACGCTGACAGCCGGGATCTACGCATCTGCCAAATACGCCGGCTTGAGCGAATTCTGACGCTAAGCCCGTATTCGGGCGGTCGTAGGGTAGCGATTGTTGACCGGGCGGACACGCTTCGGACCGAGGCTGCTAACGCTTTCTTGAAGACTCTGGAAGAACCGCCGGACAAAACGGTAATCATTCTGCTGGTCGAACGCGAGGAGAACCTGCCAGAAACGGTGCTTTCACGTTGTCAGAAATTGACCTTCAGGCGGGTCGAGCGAAATACGATTCATGAGGCACTGGTCTCCCGGGGAGCTACGGCCGAAGGCGCGGAGCAGATTGCGGCGGTGGCTGACGGCCGCATTGGTTGGGCTTTGCGGGTTCTCGATGATCGATCAATTTTGGCCGAGCGCGGCGTCGTTCTTGACACCGTTCAACGGCTGGTACGTGGCGGACGGCTGGAGCGCTTCCGTTGGGCCAAGGAAGCCGATAGCCGCGCCCCAGGTGTTCGAGAGCGGTTTTTGCGCGAACTGGGCCTATGGCAGCTCTGGTGGCGAGATATCCTGACGATAGCTTCCGGGGGCGTAGAAGGCATCATCAACGTCGACCGCGAGAACGAATTGCAAGAAGAGGGTAGACTGTATTCACCAGCTGAGGTCGTTGCGTTTCTTCGGGCGTTGCGACAAACTCGCGAACACCTTGAGGCGAACGTGGACCCTCAGCTCGCACTGGAGAATCTAATGCTCGATTTGCCACGGCCGAAGACGGCCGGCGCTCGAGCTTGACGCGAAAGGAGTTTGGGGTCTCCCGACCCCGCCCATGGCAAGCACCGTAGGCATCCGATTCCGGCAAGCTGGAAAAATCTTCTACTATGACTCCGGCGATTTTGAGATGCAGATCAGTAACTACGTTGTCGTCGATACTTCGCATGGTCTTTCGGTTGGACGCGTGGTGATCACCCCGGACCAGGTGATAGCAAACGAAGCGACAAAGGGAGATGACCTCAAACCGGTGCTTCGCCTGGCTACGCCCGAGGACGTGGAAGCGTTTGATGCTGCGCAGGAGAAGGCAAAAGAGTCGGTTAGGAAAGCCAAGGAAATGGCGTCGGATCAGGGGCTAGACATCGTAATTTCCAGCGGCGAGTACGATCTCGAGGTTTCACAGTTTACGGGCTATTTCACCGCTACAGAGCGAGTCGACTTTCGCGGCCTCGTGCGCGACTTATCGCGGGAGCTTGATGCTCGGGTCCAATTACTCCAAGTCGGCGACCGTGACCGCGCTAAGTTGGCCGACGGGTTTGATGTTTGTGGGGAGCGTCTCTGTTGTTCTTCCTGGATGACAAACTTTCCCGCCGTAAGCATCCGAATGGCAAAGGAACAGGATTTGCCGCTAAATCCGCAGAAGATCTCCGGGGTCTGCGGCCGGCTCTACTGCTGTCTGACCTTCGAATACGACGAATACAAGGCACTCAGGGGCACGTTGCCGAAGGTTGGCTCCACTCTGTCGACGCCATCAGGTGAGGCTAAGGTCACAGGAATTGACTTCAACCGTGAGGTCGTGAAGCTGTTTCTTTTGGAAAGCCGTACCCCGGTTGAAGTTGCCGCCGTCGATTTTCAGTTACAGCACGGTGTGACGATTCGTCCGATGGAGCTGGTGCAGACGATTGAGGGGCCGCTGCGCACCGGCCAGCGAGATAGCGATGTTGGAACGTCTCCACAACCACAATCGCCGCTGCGGCCTCCGACTAACGAGCCGCGTCAGCAGCGCCAGCGACGGGGAAAGCCTGCCAGCGAAAGCAGCCTTTCTCCAGCGCCACCGCCATCAGGGGCGGCCGCGTCAGCGTCTCAGCCCGCGGCTGAAGGCGAGGCTGGCGCGCCGAAGCGCAAGCGCAGGCGCCGCCGGCGAGGACGCGGTGGCGGCGGCGACGCCCCGGCTAGTGAGTAAACTGCGTGTTTAATTGATCATCCGCTTTTCACTGTGCTACTCTGCCCGATGTGCCCGCGGGTTTAGGCCCCAGAGGGATTTCAGGGCACAAGGCACGTAGGCCGCCTGGTGGCTGCGACGTTGTCCCAGATTAGAAGGGGCACGCTGCCCCCCTCTCAAACGCCGAGGGGGTCCTTCCTGAGAAGGGTTGCTGTCGGGGGCCTTTTACTCTGCCCGATGCGGCAGGAGGTTTTATCGGTTTGACAGCCGGCTGATTGCCGGCGTTCGCCCGCAGACGCGGGAGAAGGGGGTGAGCGGTGCACCTGACTATTGACGGTTTCGGTGGAGACCGGGAACGTTTGAGCAGTGAGTCATTAGTCCGCTCGCTTTTAGAACGCTATCCCGGCGAAATCAGCATGACTCCGATCGCTCCTCCGGTTGTATACCGATACTCAGGCGACAAGCCCGAAGACTGGGGTGTCTCAGGTTTTGTCCTCATCGCCGAAAGCCACATCGCCATCCATACGTTTGTCGAGCGCGGCTATGTCTGGGTAGATGTTTTCTCTTGCAAAGAATTCGACACTGACGGGGCAACCGACAAAATTGTCGAAGCGTTCGCGTTGAGCGAAATCAAAAAGCAAGTCCTAGAGCGTGGCCTTGAGTATCCTCACTCGATTGATGAGGCGACTCCCGTCGCCGTGGGTGAGCGCATGGCCGTAGCGGGGACTCTGTCCGAAGCAGACGGCGGAAGGTAACAGATAGCCGGGCCTTCGGCGCGAAAGGAGGTCGCGATGAGCGACATCCAGCATCATGCCCATCACGGAGGGCACGACGCCTTCCTCCATACCGAAGTTGAGCCGTTTACGGTGCGCGAGCATGCTACCGCAGCGGATGTCGTGCGCGGGATGGCGGGCACTTCATTCCAGGCTCGTAATTTGGCCTCCGCGTCGCGAATTTGGCGCCGGATGCTTGAAGATGGCGTGACCATCTTTCTTGGCATAGCGGGGGCGATGGTTCCGGCCGGCATGCGCAACGTGATCAGCTACATGGTCGAGAACCGCATGGTCGACGTTGTCGTGAGCACCGGCGCAAATTTGTTTCACGATGTCTACGAGACGCTTGGCAGACCACACTGGCAAACCAGCGCCGATGCCGACGATGTCGAGCTGGGCCGGCGACGGATCAATCGGTTCTACGATGTGCTAGCGCCTGAAACTGACTTTGCCGACGCGGAGGAATTCGTCGTCTCCCTGGTCCAGACCCTGGAGCCGGATCGGCCCTACTCCACGCGTGAATACTTTAAGCACGTTGGCGAAGCGATGATCCCGGTGGCATCGGAAGATGGCATCCTGACGGCTGCCGTCAAAGCAGGCGTGCCGATCTATAGCCCGGCGATTAGCGACAGTGTCCATGGCCTTGCCATGGCAACAGCGCGGGTTCGAACCGGCCAGAGGGTGATGTTCGACGTTATCGGTGACGTTCTTGAGACTTCCAACATCGCCCTCAATTCTAAAGGGACCGGTGTTATCTACATCGGCGGCGGCACGCCAAAAAACTTTATCCAACAGGCCGAAGTAGCAGCGTACATCTATAACAGGGAGTTGCCGGGTCACAAGTACGGGGTTCAGATCACGATGGACCAGCCCCAATGGGGTGGCCTCTCCGGATGCACCTTTGAGGAGGCGCAGTCCTGGCGCAAGATCGCTCCTGATGCTGACTTTGTCACGCTCAACGTCGAAGCGACGGTTGCTCTGCCGATGATTGTCAGCAGCCTGGCGGACGATATGAGCGAGCTGCGCGCCAAGCGCACCCTGCCCGAGCTGGATTTTGGTCCTTCGGCTCGCGATAGGGGTGGTAAGTTATGAGCATTCCAAAGCCGGATGACGAGCGTTTTTGGCCCGCCAAAAGCTTTTGCGCGCCGCCCTACCCATATGGGGAGTATGAAAACGCCCGCGTTGTAATCCTTCCGGTGCCGTACGACTCCACAGTGACTGCCCGGGCCGGCGCCCGTGATGGCCCGGACGCAATAATCGCTAACTCGGAAGATATGGAGGTTTTCGACCTGGGTTTGGGGTTCGAACCGTATCTGCACGGAATCTACACGTCTCCGGCAATTTCAGTAACCAATGAGTCGCCAGAGGCGATGATCAACCGGGTCCATCAGATCGCTGCCGAATTCGTTGACGACGGAAAATTTGTAGTGACGTTTGGTGGCGAGCATACGGTTGCGGTCGGCTCTTTTCGTGCTCATCGAGATCGATACCCAGAGTTGAGCGTTCTGGCGATCGATGCACACGCTGACCTGAGGGATGAATATCAGGACACGCGGTATAACCACGCTTGCAGTCTGCGACGAATGTTGGACGACGTTTCCGTGACGCAGGTTGGACTGCGCAGCGCCGCGGCCGAGGAGGCCGCGCTGATCGAGGAGCGGAACCTGCCTTTCTTCACGCCGCGCGCATTCCGCCGGCTACCAGATCTGGCACCGGTCATTGATTCACTCTCTGATTATGTCTACATAACCGTCGATTTGGACGGTATCGATTCGGGTGAGATGGCGGCTGTAGGCACACCTGAGCCTGGCGGTCTACGCTGGGATGAGGTGAGCGAGCTGATGGAAGCCGTAGCCGCGAAGAAGCGAATCGTTGGGTTTGACCTGACTGAGCTGGCGCCCGATCTCGGCCCCAAGGCCTGCTCCTATGCGGCTGCCAAACTTGCATACAGGCTGATCGGCCTATCGCTCGGTCCACCGGAAGGCTAGTTCTCAAGATCGGTCAAACTTAAGGTATTCGTAAGAATTGGCCTTTACGCTGACAGCGGGAGGATAACCAATGCCAGCGCTACTCACGATCATTGGCGAACTCGAGCGCCTCTCGGCCGAACTTTATCCCTATCGCTACATTATTACTCCGCTGCTCATAGCGGCCGTGGTTGGCCTGATCATCGTCGGGGTGCGCCGGGATGTGCATATTTATTTGTTGCGGCACCGGCTGGCGACCGGCTTGATTGCCACGCCGGCGCTAATTGTTGTGCTGTTTGTCGGCTACTATACGATTTCGCCCTTCTTTCAGCGCAGCTTTCTGGAAGAGGAAAGCCCGCTGGCGGCGCAGGCAGCCAGCCCTGCAGTTGTCGTGGCGAGCGAAGCGACGCCGGTGGCGGCAGCCGAAACGTCCGCTGAAGTTGACGATGGTCAAGGCGATGGTCCAATTGAGGGCGGCATCACTCATCGCGGTGAGTTCGAAGGCGCGGACGATTTTCATTTCGGCCGAGGAGACGCTTTGATCATCACAACCGAAGACGGGAAAAGGGTTCTGAGATTTGAGAACTTCTCGGTTCTGAACGGGCCGGATCTGTTCGTCTATTTATCGGAGGATCCGAGCGGAAAAAGTGTAATCGAAGAGCTGAATCTCGGCGAACTCAAGGCCACCGATGGCGCCTTCAACTACGACATCCCCGATGATGTCGATCTAAGCGTGATCAAGAGCGCGGTAGTGTGGTGCCGAGCATTTGGTGTCTTGTTCGCCGTCGCCGAGTTTTCGGCGAATTAAGCAGGTTGGGGCTAGGCGCTTCTACCCCGAGGCCTGGTCTCGCAGGACCCGAATCTGAGCGACGTGGGCTGTTTCATGCTCGATCGCGCACTCAGTTAGTTGCTTTAGGCTGCGGCGGCCTTCACCAGGCATCGTGCCGCAGCGGGTCCAGTCGGGGGCCTGGTTGAGCAGGGCCACGGTTTGCAGCCGTGTTTCGCGCATGCCGTCGATGACTTTGCTGATGTCCGCATCCTGGTAGTTTCGCTCCAGCACCAGAGCGTCGCCGTCGTAGCCAGGAAGCTGGGGGTCGGTCATGGTGCAGACCATCCGTATCCGCTTTAGCCAAATTTCAACGTGATCATTTAAGTGCCCGACTACCTCAGCTACTGACCATTCTGCGGTGGCGGATTTCTGGCGCAGGACGGAGTTCGGTTGACCGGCTAGCTCCTGCTCGATTAGCAGGGGGAGGTGCTTAAGAGTTTCTATAATTTCAAGGCGTTCCAAGTTAACTCCTAACCTAGCTTCTCAACGATAGAACCCAATTCCTCATCGCTGAAGAAGTGGATGACAATTCGACCGCCCTTGCGTCCCTTAGTGAGATCCACCTTGGTGCCAAGTGATGAGCGAAGCTGCTCCTCGATGGCCGAGAGGCCGGCTGGGCGTTTTTGTAATTTGGCCGCGGCCGGCCGTGGTTTGCCTGGCTCCTTGGCCAACGCCTCCGCATCGCGGACCGTAAGGTGCCCTTCGATAATGCGCTGCCAGATGGCAAGCTGCTGTCGCTGGTCTTCGATGCCGAGAATGGCCCTGGCATGGCCGGCGCTGATTTCAGCCTTCGCCAGGCTAGCTTGAATTTCGGCGGGTAAAGATAGGAGCCGCAACGAGTTGGCTATCGCTGAACGGCTGCGGCCGATGCGTGCCGCGATTGCGTCTTGAGTCAGGCTAAACTCAGCGCTCAGGCGCCGGAATGCGGCCGCCTCTTCCAGCGGCCCAAGGTCTTCGCGCTGCAGATTCTCCACCAGCGCAAGCTCCAAAAGCGAGAGAGAACTGGCCTCCCTAACGACCACCGGCACGCGTTTGAGGCCTGCTTGCCGCGAAGCCAGGAGACGTCTCTCGCCGGCGATAAGCTGGTAGGGAGCGGCGTCTTTGCCTTCGGGACGGCTGACAATGAGCGGCTGGATTACACCGTGCTCGCGGATGCTTTCCGCCAGCTGAGCCAGCGCCTCGGGCTCGAAAAAACTTCGTGGCTGCTGTGGGTTTGGTGCAATCAGGTCAATATCGACCTCCTGGACCGCCGGTTTGGCGTTTGGGATTAGGGCATCAAGGCCTCTGCCAAGGCCGCTGCGACGTGAGGTCATGTCCCTACCTCCGATTTGGCTCGTGTTGATAGGAAAGTGCTGGTTATCTCCTTGGCTAAGGCTTTGTAAGCCTTGGCGGCAGGGGAAGAGCCGGCGTAAAGATTGATCGGCAGACCGTGGCTTGGCGCCTCGCTCAAACGAATGCTGCGGGGGATGACGGTGTCAAAAGTATTGGGAAAGTGGTCACGTACTTCGGTTGCTACTTGTTGGCAGAGCTTTGTGCGGCTGTCATACATCGTCAAGAGCAGGCCGCCAAGGTTCAACTCCGGGTTGAGCGCACGGCGGACGGCTTCCAAGGTTGATGTCAGCTGGCTGAGGCCCTCCAGCGCCAGATATTCGCACTGGACCGGCACAAGGATCTGGTCAGCCGCAGCGAGGGCGTTTAAGGTCAGCAGTCCAAGGGATGGGGCGCAGTCGACGACGATGACCTCATAATCGCTTTCCAGGGCCTCGATCGCGTTTCGCAACCGAAATTCGCGGGCCATGGCCGGAACGAGCTCTACTTCGGCACCAGCGAGATCGGCGGCCGACGGAGCCAAGTCGAGCTGGGCTTGCACGGTCTGGACTACTGTCTGAGCCAGCGGCAGCTCGCCGATGATCACGTCATAGACGCTGGCAGGCCTGTTTTTGGAGATGCGAAGCCCGGCGGTGGCGTTTGCCTGCGGGTCGAGATCGATGAGCAGGCAGCGGACGCCGCTGGCTGCCAGCGTGGCGCTGAGATTGATCGCGGTCGTGGTCTTGCCCACGCCCCCCTTTTGGTTTGTGATCGCGAAGACTATCGGTGCTTGGGGCGTCGTCACGTCGTTCACGGTCTGACAACCGGTTCGGCCGTCAGTCTGGCTTCGATCTCGGAGTGGCCGCCGATGGCGTGGAGGCCGCTGCCTTCGACTGAGAGGGCGGCGGCGGCGGCGGCGAATCGTCCGGCGCCCACAGCGTCGTGGGTTTTGCTGTACTCGATCAGAAAGGCGGTGGCAAAGACATCACCTGCACCGGTCGGGTCCACTGCCGCCGCTGGCAACGCCGGCAGGTCATGGCGCTTAGCTTCGGCCCAGATGGTCGAGCCGCGCTCCGAGCGGGTCAGCACGACAACCGGAAATTGTGTCCGCGAATCCTCGACCGCGTCTGGATTGGCCACATCTTCTTCCGAAAGAAACACAACATCGCAGCCGGCCCAATCCGGGTTGCTGGGGACGGCAACGGGTCGAATATTGCCTTCCTGTTGAGAACGAAGCCAGCCTTGAGCTATGCACCCGATCAAACGCTTTGGCCCGGCAAGCTGTTTTGGCAGCGAGGGATCCAGATCGTGGAACAGAGGTGCCAAGAGGATCAGCCTCGCTTCGTGCCAGGCTTCCGATATGTCTGCCAGATTGAGTACAGATGCCTGTCCGAAGAGACGTTGCAGGCGCTGGCCGTCCGTGTACGTGTTCTGAAAGGAAACGCTTGCCGAATCCTCTGTGACGACCCAAGTTATATCTGGAACGAGGGAAGCTGGATTTATGTCTAAGCTGCAGGCCGCAACGGCGCCAACTTTGAGCCCAAGGCGCTTGCTCTGCTGGGCGGCGAACAGAATACTACCGCCCGGCTGCCAAGAATCATTAACTACAGCCTTAACGATATGTCCAACAAGGAGGATGTCTGGCGTCATGTTCTGCCTATTGTGAAGGTGTAATCGCGACCTTTCGCGCTTCACCTTCGCCAATGCTGACTGTCATTACCGCGGAATCTTCAGCAAGGGTGATGTGGACAATGCGTCGCTCGTTGGCGGGCATTGGCTCTAGCGTAACCGACTTGCCAGTGCCGCGGACGCGCTCGGCGGAGCGTTGAGCCAGGCCGACGAGGGCTTCCTCACGCCTTTGCCGGTAGCCATCGACATCGACGCCAAAGGCGACGCGACGGTTGGTTCTCTTGCTGAGGATCAGATTCAAAATGTACTGGAGCGACATGAGAGTCTGGCCGCGGCGGCCGATCAGGATTCCCAGGTCCTCACCTTCTATATCCAAGACCGCTTCGTTCATGCCGACGCCATCACCTGGAGTTTCAGGTTCGCGCGCGACGACGCTGGCATCTACGCCCATCAATCTGATGAGATTTTCCAGTACATGAGTAGCAGCCTCGACCTCAGCGGGGTCCGAGGCAACCGGTTTAGGTGCATTTTCCGGGCGGGGGCGCGGCGGTGGTGGAGGAATCTCCTCTTCCGAATCTAGATCTTCGATCTCGAGATCTTCGTCCTGGTCGTCGAGGTTCTCAATGTCGGGTGTGACCTCGCGGGCGACCGGGGCCGGCGAGGCGGCAGCGGCAAGAGGCGTTACTTTTACGCGCGCCGGCTCACCGCCGAAGCCGAGCAATCTAGGACGCCCTTCGCTGAGCACCTCGATCTCGACCTGGTTACGGCTGAGACCGAGCTCGGTCAGCGCTTTCTGGGTCGCTTCGCTGACACTTCTACCTTCGGCCTTTACGCTTTCCACTTGTGTACCTCCTACGACGCCGGGCGGCATTTTTTTGGCTGGCGGGTTTGCCTTCCTTGGCGTCGCTTTCTTCTTCGTCGTCGTCGTCGTCCAAATTGCTTAACTGATCGATTGTTGCCTGGCGAATTTCGACGGCTCGAGGGAGGACCGCATCTTGCGAAAGGCCGACGAGAGCTCGCCAGTTGACCGGACCGCGTCCCACGTACATGTACTGCATGACAATGCCGATCAGGTTCGACAAAACGTAGTATAGCCCGAGGCCACTCGGCAAAGTCAGGGTGATATAGCCAAACATCAGTGGCATGAGGAAGTTCATCATGCTGTTCTGAGCCCGTTGTTTATCGTCTGTGGCCGGAAGCATCGTCACCTTCTGCAGCACGAAGGTCGAAGCGGCGACGGTGACCGGCAGCACCAGTTGGTCCGGCTGACCCAGGTTCAACCAGAGAAAGTCCGCGGGCAGAGGCATTGATGTGCGGAGGTATTCCCAACCGTAAAGCCGGTCAGAGAGACTTATTAGCGATTCTGGCGTCTCACCGACCGTGGTTCGGAAGGTCTGAAACAGCGCGAATAGGATTGGCATCTGGATCAGGAGGCTGGAGAAGCAACCGGCAGGGCTGATCTTGGCCTCGCGGTAAAGTCGCATTTGCTCCTGGGAGCGTCGCTTCGGGTCTTTGAAGCGCTTCTGCAGGGTCTGCAACTGCGGAGCTAAGGCCGCCATCGCCCTGGTTGTGCGCATTTGCTTGAGGTTGAGCGGCAAGGTTACGAAGCGGATAAAAATGGTCACCAGGATCACGGCCAGGCCGGCATTGCCGGTGAGCACTGTGAAAGCGACAAAGAGGTTGGTCAGCGGATAAACCAGGAAGGTGTTGAATAGATAGGGGATTGGTTCTGGCATCAGCGACACACGTCGAGCGCCGACTCGAGGTTACCCTCAAGATCGACGCCAATGTAGTAGATATCGCCGGCGACATTTTCCCGGCTAACACAGTCGTCGGGCGCGATGATGACTTTTCCATCGATAAACCTGAGATTGGCGGTGATCGACGCGTCGATTTTCTGGGACCAGATCTGATCGCGTGTCTCGGGATTCAGGCCAAGCAGCCATCCTTCCTCGGTTGCGACCACCAAAGTTCCATCGGCCAGAATGGGTTTGGCAAGAATTGCACCTTTACCAAGCTCCAAGCGCCAGTTTTCCGTGCCGTCCGCGGCATTGATCGCGTATAGGACACCACTAAAGTCGCCAAAGTAGAGCACGCCACCAGAACTAAGGGGCTCACTCCAGAGCCAGTCCTCAGCCGGGAAGGTCCATCGTTGCGCGCCGTCCGCGAGGTCAATCGCGTGAAGGTTACCGCCAAAACCGCCAACCACCACGATATCGCCGACGATCTTAGGAGTTGAAACCAGGCCGCTGTCCGTGGGGAAGGTCCAGTCGGCGATCCCGGTGGTCTTGTTGATCGCGTAGAGGTTTCCATCCAGGGAGGCAACTAAGATATGGTCGCCGCTTTCGACGATGCCGCTCCAGATATCGCCGCCGGCCTGGAACGCGGTCCAGATCTGACCAACATCTGCCTCTGGGTTTTGAAATCTCCGGAGAAAATTGGAAAGATTGATCGCATACAGCTTGTCTCCGGCGGCCACGAACAAGGCGCCGGCGGCTTCGTCGAGAATCAGACCGCCGATAATTGGGTCATTGAGATCTAGGTAGGCGGCGCTTGGTGCGATGGTTCCCGACTCAATTTCCTGACGGGTGAGTGCTTCGGAAATCCGAAAGACGTAGACAAAGCCGTTGAAATCACCGAGGAAAACCAGGTCACCGTCGCTACCGATAATTGGGGCGTCATAGATGCCATCGAGGTTGTCAGCGTCACGGTCGGAAATTTGCCAGAAGTCTGGAAATCTCCACTTGAAGACGAGCGTGTCGTCTAGGTCATCGATTGGTCCAACGGCGTCGAGCCGGCCTGCTTCGGTGGAGACCAACAACTGGCCATTGTTCTGGACCGGCTCCGCCCAGCCACGTGAGGAGGCGGTGCCCCGGCCGCAGCCAATTACAAAAATGCTAAGCAAGGCCAGGCAGACCACGAAGGCTAAGGGCCGTTGTTTCACGTGAAACATCATTTGGGGACTGGGTCGTAACCCCTGCCGCCCAGTGGCCGGCAGTTTGTCAGCCGCTTCAAGGCCAACCAGGCTCCCCTTAGCAGTCCGTGGCGCTCAATCGCCTCATAGGCGTAGTGAGAACAGGTTGGTTCAAACCGGCAAGCAGTGCCGAGGCTGGGAGAAATACTGCGCTGGTAGACACGAATTAAGGCGAGTGCCGGTCTAGCGGTCAGGCCGGCTCGGCCAGAACGCGTGCTCGCCTTAGCAACTTCTCCAGTTCTGCTCTCAGGGCTTGAAAGTCGACTTCCGCCGCCGCCGGACGCACGACTATGACGATGTCGTACCCCTCGGATAATGGAAGCAGCCGCAAGCTTTCGCGCAGGCGCCGCCTGATCTTGTTGCGGACTACCGCTTTGCCGACTTGCTTTGAGATCGCGAAGGCCCAGCGTGTGTTCGACAGTTGGTTGGCTACGGAGCGCACTGCCATTAGCCGCGCGCTGTTGTGGCGGCCGCGCTGAAAGACGCGGTCGAAATCGGCGCGCCGGCTCAGACTGCTGTCGCGCTTCGCCAGTTTCGCTAAACGGTGAGACGGGTTCGGCCCTTCGCTCGGCGTCGCTGGAGGACTCGGCGACCCACAGCAGTAGCCATGCGCGAAAAGAAACCGTGTCTTCGCTGCCGGCGGCGTTTCTTGGGTTGATAGGTGCGCTTTGGCACAGCATCCTCACGTCGGCCCAGCTAAGGGCACAAGATTGAAATTAGTCTAGGCAGGCTGTCGTTTGGTGTCAATCTGGCAGGCTTGGCGAGGACTCCCCAGCGTAGAGATAGCGGTAAATCGCGTAATTCTCGGCGACAAACTCAGTATAGAGTTGGGTTTCTCGGAATTCGACCGCCTCGAGGAAGATATCGCCGTCAGCCGCCCCTGGTGTCTCGCGCCAGCGATTTGCTGCGCCGGGTCGGCGTTGTAGGCCGCGAATGCCAGATAGAGTTCAGCGTCGAAGCTGCCTAACTGCTCGGCGAGGTAGTAGGCGCCGAAGCGCAGGTTAAGCTCAGCGTGAAGAAGCTGGTCAACGCTGAAATCTAGCAGGTTCAAATCGGCGGCGATCGACCTGCCGGTGGATGGCAAAACTTGGCTTAGCCCCAAGGCGCCGGCCGGCGACTGGGCGCGCGGGTTGAAGAAACTCTCCTGACGCACCAGGGCAAGCAGCAAGAGTGGCGAGAATCCACTGAAACGGCGTAGAGTTCGGCGCTGGTGCCGAAGGCAGGCGGATATGAGAGTGACAGCAGGGCCCTGGGCAGCCCTTGATTTGGATTTAGGTTAAGAAAACGAAGTAAGCGCTGGCCAGCGCGCGCTGACATAGCCAGCCGCCCCTGTGTCGCCAGCTTCTGGGACATCGTGTACATGGCGATTGGGTCTTGGGCGTAGCTCTCCATTAGGCTGAAGGCCTCGACATCGGCTTGGGATACGCGGCCGACCAACCAAAGCTCCTGAGCCCGGGCCCAGCGCAGGTCGCTGGGCCAACCAAATTCAACCACGCGCCGGCCGGTTTCGAGGGCAAGCCAGCTTTCGGCAGCCTCCCGGTCAAAATTTGGTTCAAGGTTGATTTCGGGCTCAAGTATTGCCCTCGGTTGCCCGTGATTGCCGGCCAAGAGGCTCAGCGCGCGGATACCGTAGTAATCGTCTTCATTGATGCGGGCCAGCTCCGCTAATATTGGCCGACCCGCCGCGTCATCGCCGGCCATTAGCAAGGCCTTGCCCTGCCAGAGCGCCAGTCTCTGGCGTTCTGACCACCCGGTCACGGTTAGCAGGCCTTTTTCCCAGAAGGCCGCGGCCTCGGCGTAGCGCTGGTCGACGTACGGCAACATGCCGCGCCGGAAAGCCGCTTTGGCGGCCCAGGACGAATTTCGGTATTGGTCGAGGATACGAGTCAGCAAGCCTTCAGCTTCTTGCAGACGCCCTGATTGCTCGAGAATACGAGCCCGCCACCAGAGAGCGTCATCGGCGATGAAGCTGTCGGGGTTTAGCTCTGTGGCGATAGCGTAGTTGTTCAGTGCTTCCTCGAGCTCACCGCGCGCTTCCTGAATCGCGGCCAGGTAGTAATATGATTCCGCACTTGCGAGTCCATTTGGTTCGAGAACAATCTGCTCACGAAAATGAGGTTCGGCCTGGCTGTAATCGTTGTGGCGATAGTAGATAAGACCCTGGACCACGGGCGGAATCGCTTCACCTCGAGCGATAGCCTTGGCTAATTCGCTCAAAGCAACGCCGGTAGCAGGGTAGCGGCCCAGCAGAGTTAGAAGATCCTCTCTGTAAAGCGGGTTGTCTTGCAGAATTTCAAGCGCAGTGATGCGTGAAAGGGCAAAAGCCGCATCTGAGCCAGAAGGGCTTAGCTCGGCGAGAACTCGGTACCAGCTAACGGCTTCGTCGAAGTCTCCGTCGCGCTCAAAGCTTTGGCGATCATCAGGAGGAAGGTCGGCCGGGCGGCGAAAGGAATGGCCTGGCTGATACCAGCCTTGGCTGATCCAGCCGCTGCACGCGGCCGATGGAGTTCGAGGAGGATGCGCGCCCGGTCGAGGTAGGCATAGGCAACGGCTGGCCTGCCCGAATCGATGTAAAGGTCGTACTGCCGCAGTGATTGCGACCAGAGACTTAGGGCGGCCTAAGCGCGAGCGAGTAAATAATGGCCGGCTAGATCCGATTGTGTTGTGTTGGCCAGATATGGTTCGAGCAGGACCCTGGCATCGGCTGGGCGGTCGAGCTCAAGCAAAAGGCGGGCAGCGCCGAGGACGGCCTCGTCGCGAACCGGCAAATCCGTTGCCGTGATCGCCACGTCAACCTCGACTGCTTGCTCAATTTCCCCTTTGGCCTCCAGTTGACGTGCGTCATCGATATCGGGGAGAACGCCTGGCAAGGGCGTAAGTGAGAGCCCGGGTGTGGTAAACGGTGTCGGTGAGCTGGTTGGGGTCACGGAGGCAGCGTCGCCCAAATCGATTGCCGCAAAAGTCGGTGTTGCACTGCTGTCGGTTCGGTCGCCGCTGCACGCTGCAGCCAGGACAAGGAAGACAACTAGTAGGCCGAAGAGTTTTGGGAGCAAGGGGGACCTTTTTGACAGAGGCTCGGCCAATGCTACACGCGCCGCCGTCGCAAATCAAACGAGAAATTTTGAACCTAATTACGCCAGAATCTACGGCTACTATCCGTCGGAACAGGGCAGTCGGCCGGTTCAATTGCAGCCGGTTTTGTCCTTGCGCAGTCGCGTCGGCCGAGTAGTAACGATAGAATCGGGCGCCAGTGTTGGGTACGGCCGCGCCTGGACGGCGCAGCGGCGCAGCCGCGTTGCCCTGGTGATGGCTGGCTACGCGGCCGTCCGTCGGCGTTTGCTTTCCGGTCGGAGCCTGGCGCTGGTAAGGGGCGAGCGCGCTCCCCTGGTCGGCAGGATGGCGATGGACATGCACATGATTGACATAACGGATATAGCCGACGTCGAGACGGACGACGAGGTTACGTTGATTGGTGAGCAGGGACTCGAATCGATCTGGGCCAGTGAGCTCGCTACTCTGGCAGGGACGATCAACTATGAGATCTTGGCGGGCGTCTCGCATCGTGTGCCGAGTTTGTTGGTCAAAGGCGGGCGAACGGTGGCAATTCAAGACCTCGCCGGCTACCGAGACATGCCTGGTCCCTAACCAGGAGTCATGCTAGAATCGCCACGGTCGTTTAGTTCGGCAATGGGCGCGTTTGGGTTTTCGGTGGTGATCATCGGTGGTGATCAATTGATAAGCCGGCTCACGGTTGCGGTAATTCTGGTGATTCTCATTGGTTTGGCGACGAGTGCCGTTGCCTCGGCCGCCGGGAACTCGGACCGAAACGAAGTGATCGCCGGCACGGCTCTCGTTTGTCTTGGGGTGGTCTTACTAGTCAGCATTGCTTATGTGGCGAAGCTGGTTTTCGGCCTGGAAAAACAGTTGGCGGCTCCAGACGCGGATGACGATAATGGCGGTTCTCACTGAGCTAGAGCGCAGTTTCTTATCGACCGATCCTACAACGCCAGATCATCGAGACCGATCGACGAAATCTTCCAAGCTCCCCCGATCTCCCGCCAGCCGATGGTCGCGATTAGATACTTTGTCTCGGCTCTGAAGCTCACGCTGAAGCGCTGCTCTGATTCAAGCACACCTTTAGATTCGATTTCATACGATTCCGGCGGTGGAATGTTAGTGAGGCCGGCGCCTAAGACGATGGCCTGAGCGAGCGCCTCTGGCGTAACGTCAGCCATCGCGGTCACAAAGTCGCCCGCTATGATCGCGTCGCAGGCGCGGCGCATCGCCGCTTCGGCATTGGCTTCTGACACGGCGTCAGTCTTGACCGATGATTCGGACGAAGCGATGGCGGCCGGCTTTAATCAGAGAGCCCGGCGTTAGCTTGACCACGGCTTCACTCACTTTTACACCGTCGACCTCGACGCCGCCTTGGGAAACCAGCCGGCGCGCCTCCCCCACGGACATGCCCGCTGCTTTGGCAATGACGTGAGGCAGCGATATCTCGGCTGGGGGAGCGGATGGCTCAGTGACAAAGTGAAGGTCATCCCAGTTGACTTCAATCGCCTGTTCGGGCTCGCCGCGCCGCTGAAAAACTTGCTCAAAGGCGGCCTGGGCCTGGTTGGCCGCAGACTCACCGTCGAGCATAGTGATTACCTCGCGCGCGAGGCGCTTCTTGGTTTCCATCGGATTGAATCCCGGTTCGCCAATTGCCCGCTCGAATTCGTCGATTTCCGTGGTGGGCGTATCAGTCAGCAGGTTGAAATAGTTGGCGATTAGAGAGTCAGGGATCGACATGACCTTGCCGTATTTGTCCGCCGGCTCATCGTCGAGGCCGATGTAATTGCCGACGGATTTGGACATCTTTAAGTGACCGTCCGTGCCAATCAGCAAGGGAGTTGTTACAGCGATCAGGGGACGCTTGTCCATTGCGCGCTGCAGTTGGCGCCCCGCCATTATGTTAAACAGTTGGTCGACGCCACCAATCTGGACGTCAGTATCAAGGGTATAAGCATCGTACGCCTGGAGCATTGCGTAGATGAATTCATGAATGTAGATTGGCTTGCTGGCGTCAAGCCGCTGGCGAAAACTTTCCTTTTCGAGGAACTGAGAAACGGTAAAGTTGGATGCGATCTGCACCATCTCGGCAAGGGTCAGCGGCGCAAGCCAGCTTGCATTGCGCTTGAAGACGGTCTTTTCCCGGTCTAAAACTCGAAGCGCCTGGCTAACCCAGGTTTCGGCATTTTCATTGACTTGATCGACGGTCATCATCTGGCGGGCCGCGGTCTTATCGCTTGGGTCGCCAATAATGCCGGTCATCGTACCAATTACGAAGGTGACTTCGTGGCCGAGCTGTTGGAACTGGCGCATTTTTAGCATCGGGACCAGGTGGCCAAGGTGGAGATCGACGGCTGTCGGGTCAAAGCCGCAGTAAACCCGCAGCGGCTTGCCCGGGGCGAGCCGCTCCTTAAGCTCCTCCTCCATGGTTGACTGAGTATGGGCGTCACCGTATTCGACGCCACGCATCAGGGTTCGCATCTGAGCTTCAACTGAAGCAGCTGTTGCCGTCATCGCTCCTGCTTTCCTGGTTTGGTCTGGCGATCATATCAGCAACACCTGTTAACTCGCCCTGCCGGGCTTAGAGTACGAGGTCAGCCGCGGCGGTCATCAACGCTGGCAAGCAGAACCCGTGCTTGGGCAACATCCAGATCAATTTGAGTCTTCAGAGCCTCCGGGCCACTGAACTTTGCTTCGGGGCGCAGCTGTGCGACGAATTCAATCTGCAGGGTTTGGTCATAGATGTCGTCGCTGAAATCAAAGATATGGGTTTCAACGCTGAGATGCTGACCGGCGAAAGTCGGTCGCATGCCGATGTTTGTCGCTGACGGGTAGCGCGATTCACCAAGCCGCGCCCAGGTGGCGTAGACGCCGGCGGCCGGCAGGGCCCGGTCCGGTGTCACGGACAGGTTTGCGGTTGGGAAGCCAAGCAGCCGGCCGCGACGTTCACCGGCAACGACCGGTCCTCTCAGTGAATAGGCCCGGCCGAGTTGGCGTGATACTGAGGCGATGTCGCCGGCGGCCAGAGCGGCGCGGATCGAGGTTGCGCTGACCGGGGAATCGTTTGAACTAAACGGGCTCGCCAGAACTTCGACAGCGAATCCGTGCTCGCGTCCCAGTTCGGCGATGCGCTCGGGTGTTGCTTCGCGGTTGCGGCCAAAGGTGTTATCCGGGCCCATGATTAGGAGTCGTAGCTTTAGTTCGTCGCTCAGCAACGAAATGAAGGTGGCGGGCGACAGCTCGGCCAACTCTGAGGTAAAGCTGAGAGGCACGACTATATCGAGCCCGAGGCCACGCAAGAGCTCCAGGCGCTCTTCCAGACTGGTCAGATACTGCATTGGCTGGTCAGGACGCAGCACTCTCACGGGGTCGGGGTACAAGGTTACGGCCCCGGCTGCCAGGCCACTCGCGTGCGCCCGGTCGATAACTTCGCGGATTAAGTGTTGATGCCCGAGGTGGATTCCGTCGAAGTTGCCTATGGTGAGCGCACTCTCGCGGATGCCCTCGGTGCGCCGCAGTTCTTCACGGGCGTATTCGCTCACCACGGCCCCTTCATCGTTAGTAGTTATTTGGCCTCGCCGATGTGTGGCCAGGTTGGCGCTTTTATCCACAGTGACTGGCCTGTAGAGTGGACCAGAGGCTCCTTGAGCCCTTGGATGCGATGTTAGCATTCGTCCTTGTGGAGGGAAACGGTGACCCTGGCTTGGCGCCAACGGCGCCGGTGACAGATATGAACTCTGAGCCAGTCCGGTCTGAGATTCTAATTCCCGCTCAACGCGCTTCGGAAGAATTACGTTCCCGAATTGGCTGGGGCCCGCGGCAAATTAGCCTCGGAATTTTCCTGGTCATTATCACCGTTATTCTACTTTCGATTGCGATTGTCGGTCCCGTAGTCGCCTCCTACGGTGAGGAAACGCCGGAAGCCTACTTTGCCGCCGCCGTGGCGACCCTGCTCTGGGACGCCGCGTTCGTCGCGATCGCCTTTGGCTACGTGAGGCGTGCCGGGGGGTCCTGGCAAAGCCTTGGGTTGCGCAAGCCTCGGTCCTGGCCCTTCCTGCCCTTATTGGCTATCGCCGGGTATGTTCTCGCTTTCGGTTCCGTCCTGGTCTATGGGTTGCTGGTGACGGTGGCGGGCCTTGATTTCCTCGAACCGGACACGCAGATTGCCGCGGAGCTGTTTGAGACTCCTGTTGTCGTCGCTATTACTGGCGTTGCCGTCGCGGGAGGCGCCCCGTTCGCCGAGGAGGTCTTGTTCCGTGGGTTCCTGTTCGGCGGGCTGCGCAGCAGGCTTTCGTTTTGGCCTGCAGCCTTTTTGAGTGGTTTCATATTCTCATTGGCGCACGCGGATCCCGGGTTTGTCGTGCCTTTCACCGCCATCGGCGTAATCCTGGCATTTGCCTATGAGCGCACCGGCACGCTCGCCACGCCGATCGGTGTGCATCTGCTTTTCAATTCAGTTTCATTCCTGCTCCTGGTTTTTATCCCGGAGGCGCGTTAAGTGGGTTTCGGCTTGCTGACACATTCTAGGAAGTCGCCGGCCCGACGCGGTTGCTCCAATCTTGCACCCCGGTTAGCCTGAGGCGATGACCGGAGAGAGATTGGCCGCCGTCTTCGCCAAGGCCCGCGATGAAGGTCGCCTGGCGATGATTACCTATATGATCCCGGGCCATCCCAGCCCGGACGAATCAGACGCCATCTTCGACGCGACAGTTGAGGGTGGAGCGGACGTATTTGAGATTGGCATCCCGTTTAGCGATCCGCTGGCTGAAGGCCCAACTATTCAACGCGTTTCCTTCCAAGCACTGGAGAACGGCACTACTCCGGCGAAGTGCATGGATTTTGCCCGACGGGCGCGTCAACGTCATCCAGACCTGCCAATCATTTTTATGGGCTATCTCAACCCGCTTTTGGCCTATGGAATCGAGCGGTTCGCCACCGATGCTGGCACCGCGGGCGCGGACGGGATTATCGTGGTCGATCTGCCTCCCGAAGAGGCAGGCGAGGCGAAACGAGTTTTAGGCGAGCATGGCCTCGACTTGATTTTCCTGGTTGCGCCTACGTCGACCGACGAACGATTGGAAGTGATTGGGGAGCAGGCCTCCGGGTTCATCTATTGCGTCAGTGTTGCCGGTGTCACCGGTGCCCGCCGTGATCTCTCCGCCTCGCTGCCAGAATTTCTGGCCCGTGTCCGGCGTTGCAGCGACCTGCCCTTGGCGGTAGGATTTGGCATATCACGCCGGGAGCACGTTGAAGCGCTCCAGGGCCAGGCGGAAGCGGTGGTGGTGGGCAGTGCTCTGCTGGAGACGATCAACGCCAGCGAGTCCGAGAATCGGCCACAGGCCGTGCGCGAATATGTTGAATTGCTGACCGGTCGGCGCGAGGCTTGAGTACAGGGTCTTGAGCAGCTAAAGGGGCCCCGGCGGCAATAGAACTCGCGGCCGCGGCCGAAATTGGGGAGCAGCACATTCATGGCTTTTAGGGGCATTCGGGGCGCTACCACGGTTGAAACCAACACTCGTGACGCAGTTCTGGCTGCGACACACGAGCTTCTTGCCGAACTGATCCGCGTCAACAAGATCAATAAAGAAGACGTGGCCAGTGCCTTTTTTAGCACGACGCCCGACATCAACGCTGAGTTTCCGGCCGTCGCCGCGCGAAACGGCTTCGGCTGGGGAAACGTGGCGCTAATGTGCGGTCATGAGATGTCTGTGCCCGGCAGCCTGAAGATGTGCTTGCGGGTGATGCTGCACGTCAATACAGAGCTTACTCAGGCAGAGATCGTACACGTCTACCAACGCGGAGCGGCCGCGCTGCGTCCGGATCTCGCCTCTCCTGTCAATTAAGGAACCAGAAACCAACTTCAGGTTCGCCCATCATCGGCAACTCGGCTAAAATGGTCGCGTGACGATGCTTGCGGTCAAAACGCCGGTTTTTGAAGGTCCGCTCGATCTGCTGCTTCACTTGATTGAGCGTGAAGACCTCGATATCACCGCTGTATCGTTGATTCAGGTCACAGACCAGTACATCTCCGCCCTGCGCGCCGCCGAGGAAATTGACCTGCGTGCCCTAGCCGAGTTTGTTGCGGTGGGCGCCAAACTGCTGCTCTTAAAGTCGAGAGCGCTGTTGCCAAGGACCGCTAGTCAAGTAGAAGAAGACGAGCTTGAGGCGGAAGACATCGCCCAGGATCTGACTGATCAGCTGGAGGAATACCGCGCCTATAAATCGGCGGCGTCTTACTTAAAGGAGCTGGAAGACTCTGGCCATCGCTCCTACGTACGCGTGGCCAGCGCGCCGCTGGATTGGCTGCCTTCCGGGCTCGAAGACATCACGATGCGGAAACTGCTCGAAGCACTTTCCCAGGCGATCGAACGCCTACCGATTGCACCACCGCCGGAGCGCTTGCAGCGCGCGCTGGTCAACATTGTTGAACGTCGCCAGATGATTATTGAGCGGGTTCGCCACCAGGGCCGGATTTCCTTTGTCGGCCTGGTGAGCGACTGTCGCACACGGCTTGAGGCTGTCGTATGTTTCCTCGCCGTTCTCGACCTGCTGAAGACCGAGGAGCTAGTTGCGGAGCAGTCTGATAGCTTTGGCGAGATTTTTCTACACAGCCACAAACCCCAGTCCCAGAGCGGAGACGATCAGCTAGTTACTTGGGTTTGATTCGAAGGGGACGCTCCTGAGCCTAGTGCGGCTGGCTTTTGCGATCTCGACGGTACCCTCATCGATGAGCAAAGAGTATCTGGTCAATCGAAGTTAACGTGGAGTTTGACGCAACACAAGGCGTCGCTCGCCAGCGAGTGGACTTGGCCAGGGCCCTTAAAACTAATCCTAAGCGAACAAAACCGCGGCGACGCTGTCGGTAATCTTGAATAGTGGCTCAGGGTAGAGGCCGACGATGAAGACGCCGATGACCAGCGCGACGCTGGCGCCTTGCAATGAGAGGGGAATCGCCAAGCGGGTGCTGTCCGCGGCCTTGTTCACGTAAATCTCTTTGATCAAGGACAAATAGTAGTAAAGGGAAATTAGACTCGCGATTACCGCCACGATTGCCAGCCAGAGGAAGTCAGCGCTCGCGACCGACTGGAAGAAAATGAACTTGGTCAGGAAGCCGGCAAAGAGCGGCATGCCGGCCAGTGAGAATAATGCTCCGGCAAGCACCGCGGCAAGCAATGGAGATCGGTCTGACATGCCGCGGAAGTCGCGGAGTTCTTCAGCGCCGGTGATGTTGTGGTAGGCGATTATCGCCATGAAGACAGCCATGTTTGTAATCACGTAACCGACCATATGAAGGATCAGCGCACTTGAAACATCGGCGGACAGGGCAGTGATGCCCATGAGCATGTAGCCAACCTGACCGATGCTGGAGTAGGCGAGCAGGCGCTTGACGTTGCGCTGCTGGAGAGCCAATACGTTTCCGAGAATCATTGTCAACACTGAAAGAGTCGCGAGCATGAACTGCCAGTCATTGATCACCGGCATAAATGCGCCGCTGAACAGCCTGAGCAGCAGGGCAAACCCCGCCGCCTTTGAGGTGGTTGATAGGTAAGCCGTAATAGGTAGGGGCGCGCCTTCGTAAGCGTCCGGTGTCCACATGTGGAAGGGTACGGCCGCTACCTTGAAGCCAAGGCCGGCGACGACCAATGTCAGACCGGCAAGTGTAGCGAGAGTGAAGCCTGACGTTCCGCTGGCGAATGCGGCGGAAATTTCCGAGTACGACGTGCTGCCGGAGGTGCCGTAGATAAAGCTAATGCCATAGAGCAAAAGTGCCGAGGCGAAAGCGCCGAGCAGCATGTACTTCATGCCGGCTTCGTTTGAACGGGTTTCATGCTTGCTGTAGGAAACCAGAATGTAAAGGCTGAAGCTGAGGATTTCCAAACCTATATAAGCCGTCAGCAACTCGCGTGCCGCCGCCATGTAGATTGCACCAATGGTGGATAGCACCAGCAAGGCGTAATACTCGCCCGGGTTGCGCAGCTTCAAATCGACATAGCGGGCTGAGGCGACGACGACTGAGAAGGTTATGGCGATGAAGAAGCAGCGGAAGAAGGTGGTGAAATCATCGATATAAATCAGGCCGGCGAAATTGTCGGTTGTGTCGATGTAGGCGAATGAAACGAGGAAGGCGATGATCAAACCACCACCCGTGACGTAGGGCAGGAGAGATTTGCGGTCGCGCGGCATGAACAAATCAATTGCGACGATCAATAGCGCCAGTCCCCCGAGCAGGTATTCGGGAACTAAAAGCGCGTAATCGAGATTTAGGTCTGGTCTCATCCGGTCCTCAAGATAAAGTTAACGACCGTGGGCGAAATCTTGTCGACAAACGGGTCTGGCCAGAGGCCCATAAACGCAATGAAGACGATAAGCAGGGCTCCACCGGCAAGTTCGTACCTATTCATGTCCTTGAGGCTGCCCCAGCGTACCTGGTCGAAGCTGCCGAAGAATGAAGTAGCGAGCAAGCGGAAGATATAGATCGCGGTAAGACCGGCACCAAGAACCGCCAGGCCGCCGGCCCAGGGGTAAGTCTGGAATGTGCCCACGAAGACGTTAAACTCAGCGACGAATCCGGACGTTCCCGGTAGCCCGACCGATGTAAGCCCGGCGATCATAAAGTAGATCGCAACGCGTGGCATCTTTCCGGTCAGTCCTCCGAATGCCGCTATCTCGCGAGTGTGAGCCTGGTCGTAAATCACTCCGACCATGGCGAACATGAGGGCTGTCATGAGGCCGTGCGAGAACATTTGCATTGCCGCGCCGTTTATGCCGACCTCGCTCATCGTCGCCAGGCCGAGCAGTACGTAGCCCATATGACTGACGCTGGAATAGCCAATGACGTATTTGAAGTCGGTTTGGCCCATGGCGGACACGGCACCGTAGAGGATGTTGATTACCGCCAGCACAACCAGCGCCGGCATCCAAAACTCAGCGCCTTCAGGGAACAGTTGGATGCCGAGGCGGATGATGCCAAAGGCGCCGAGCTTCATCAGCACGCCGGCGTGGAGCATCGATACAGCGGTCGGCGCGGCAACGTGACCGTCGGGCGACCACGTGTGGAACGGCCAGAGACCAGCCAGCGAGCCGGCGCCGATGACAAAGAGAGGGAAGACAATTTTCTGGAAATCGCTATCGAAGCCGACGGTTTGCGAATATTCGTATAGCGCCGGCAGACTGAAGGTGCCAAGTCCAGCTTCGGTAAAGGTGGCGAAGATAGCCACGAAGATCGGCACAGACATCCCAACCAGCATGACCATCAGCTTGAGCGCGCTGTATTCCTTGGTTCGAAGGAAGGTCGGGAAGCGGGTGCTTGAGCCCCACACGGCGATCAGGAGGTACATCGGCAGTACAGCGAGCTCGTAGAAGAAGAAGAAGAAGAAGAGGTCGAGCGCGGTGAAGGTACCAAAAACACCGGTGACCAGGATGAAGAAGAGGATAAAGAAGTCCTTGTTCTTGTCCTCGATCTTCCAGGAGATCAGTGTGCCGGCCAGAGTGACAACACCGTTGAGCAGAATCATGGTCGCGGCGATGCCATCGACTCCCAGATGCAGGCTGATGCCGTTGGGACCGAGGATGCTGACGTTCTCGATCCAGGCCCAGCGGAGCAGGAAGGAGTAGGGCACACCGTCTTCGGCCTTGTAATCGATAAAAACGTAGAGAGATAAAGCAAACAGGACGGCGCTTACCAGCACCGCGATTTTGCGAATCAGGTCTTTGCGCTCGGCCGGAACGGCGATGAGCACACCGGCCGTGATCAGCGGTAGGGCAATTAATGCCAGCAGTGCGTGACCCTGTTCCACGCCTTACCCCTTCACCGAAAATCCGACAACGACGAGGACGACGAGACCGATGATCATCGCCAAAGCGTAGTTGGGTAGCTTGCCTGTTTGTTGGAACTTAAGCAGGAAGCTCAAGCCACCGGTCACGTGGCCGGTTCCATTGATGCCGGTGTCGTTGATCACGACTCGATCGAAGAAGGCAACGGCCCTAGCAAAGACCAGGACGATGTTGTTAATCACCCACTGGTAGAAATCGTCGACGTAAAACTTGTTTTTGAAGATCTTATAGAGCAAGGGGAATCTGGCGCCAGCCGCCTTGGCCGGTAAGGCCTCGTCTCTCCAAGCATAGTAACCGGCTGCAAGGCCGCCTCCGACCAGGAGGGTTGAGACGGCTGCCATCACCCAATCGAACTCAAAGCCGTGTACGTCCTGAATCAAGACATTCTCGACGGCGCCAAGGAAGCCGGAGCCAAACTGAAGCGCCTTGCCGATGCCTTCGAAGACGACAAATCCTGACAACGCCGCCAGCGGGGCTAGAACGATCAGAGGCCAGCTCATGATCGGAGGCGACTCGTGGGCGTGCTCATGAGCCTTGGCATCTCTGGGTTCGCCGGTAAAAGCGAGCAGATAGACGCGCATCATATACATTGCCGTCAGCGGCAGAGACGCCAGCAGCACGATAAGCACTGGCGTACTAAAGTTACCCGCAGCGACGAGTATTTCGTCCTTGGCAAAGAAGCCGGATAGCGGCACCAGACCGGCCATGGCCATCGCACCAATGGCGAATGTTCTACTCGTAATTGGCATCTTGCTTGCCAACCCGCCCAGTCCGGAGATCTCCTGCTGCTCGGTGGCGTGGATCACGGAGCCGGCGGCAAGGAACAGCAACGCCTTGAAGAAGGCGTGGCTAAACAGATAGAGCATGGCTGGGCCGACACCGGCTTCGCCAAAGCCAAGGGCAACCATCATTAGGCCAAGGCTATTCAAAGTTGAGTAGGCGATCACGCGTTTTATGTCGGTCATCACCAGGCCCATGAAAGCCGACATAAAGACGGTGATCATGCCGATGGCGACAACAAAGTAGAGGGCGCCGTCGTACGAAGCCTCGAACAGGGGCATGACACGAGCGACAAGGTATACACCGGCGACGACCATCGTAGCGGCGTGAATCAGCGCCGAGACCGGGGTCGGGCCCTCCATGGCGTCTGGCAGCCAAACGTGGAAGGGGAACTGAGCCGACTTGCCGGCAGCGCCGCCAAAGATGAACAGCACCGCCATGGTCAGGTAGGTTTTGTCGAACAGCCCCTCCTCCGCATGACGGAAAATTTCGCTCATGTCGAAGGTGCCGGCTTCCCGCCAGAGCAGGATGATGCCGATCAGCAAGAAGACATCACCGAGGCGGGTTGTGAGGAAAGCCTTCTTGGCCGCCTCCGCCGCGGAACGCCGCTCGTGGTAATGACCGATTAAGAGGAAGGAACAGATGCCAACACCTTCCCAGGTGATGTAGAGCAGCAAGAAGTTGTCGGCCAGGACCAGGGCCAGCATAGAGGCGATGAACAGCGAAAGCACCGCGTAGTACCAGCCGTAGCGCGCTTCGCCTTTCATGTAGCCGAGCGAGTAAATCTGGACAATCATGCCGACAAAGGTCACGACCGAGAGCATCACGATCGTCAACTGGTCAACCCTGAAGCCGATACGTAGGACGAAATCAGGATGGATTCCACCAAGAATATTTGGGATTTTCAGCCAATCGAAGCCGGACTCATTGTTGACGAGTTTGTTGCCGAACTCTGGGAGTTGACCGAGGAGGTCGCCGATCACGAACAGGCCGAGGACGAATGAAGCAATGATGGCGCCAATCGCGACAAAGTCACCCTTACGGGGCAGGTAGTTGTGAAACAGCGCCAATATGACGAAGGCAATCGCCGGAATGACGGGAATCAGCCAGGCATGTTGCATGTCTACCACTTCAGCTGGTTGACCTCATCAACGTTGGCGGTCTGGCTGTTGCGGAAGACCCGCAAGATGATACCCAGGGCAAGGCCGACTTCAGCCGCGGCGATTGTGATGACAAAGATGGCGAAAATCAGGCCGCTGAAAAGCTCTCCACCGGTGTAGACGGCGAAGGCGACAAAGTTGACGGCGACCGCGTTGAGCATCAGCTCAACAGACATGAGGATTTGCACCGCGTTTCGCCGCGACAGTACGCCGTAGGTGCCCAAAGAAAAAATGATCGCGGAAACGAAAAGAAAGGCTTCTAATGGAATCTGCTCGGCAGCAGTCTCCAACTAACCCTCCGCTCCTTCTTCTTGCCGGGATATGACCACGGCGCCTACCAACGCGATAAGCAGGACTATGGAGACCAGTTCGAACGGCAGCAGCCAGTCGCGGAACAGAGCCCCACCAATTGTTTCGACGTTAACCATCGTCACGGTGCCGAGATCGCGAGGCCAGGTGGAATCGAGAACCGCAGTAATCAGGGCGCCGCCAAGAACGACGGCGGCTGCTAGGCCCAGGGGCCACTGTCGTCCCGCCGGCACGGTGGGAAGCTCGCGGCCTCGAGTCAACATCAGACCAAAGAGGACGATTGTTGAGACCGCACCCGCATAAATCAGCACCTGCACTAGGGCAAGGAATTCTGAGGAAAGCAGGATGTAGAACCCGGCGGTGCTCAACAGAGACAGGATTAGGAAAAGAGCCGCATGAACCACGTTGGGAACCGTAACTACGCCGATGGCGCCGACAATGGCGACAAGGCCGATCAGGTAAAAGACAACCTCTGCTATTGTCACGAAGGAAGCCAGGGGCGGATCTGCTGGGACTTCGAAAGTACCATCAGCTGGTCGGTGTCTAGGATCAGGTCTTTGCGGTCGAAGGTCGAAAGTTCGTGACCGGACCAGGTGTTGTTCATGGCTATAGCGTCAAAATTGCAGACCTCGACGCAGATGTTGCAACGCATGCAACGCCCGTAGTCAATGTAGAACTCGTCAAGAATCTTCTTGCGTTTGCTGGTGCCTTCGGCGTACTTGGGGTTGTCCATCATGGTTGCGGTCATGCACTCAACCGGACAGGCGCGCTCGCAGGCATGGCAGCCGGTGCAGAACGGCTCATCGACATCGAAGTCCCAGAGCAAGATTGGAAACGCGCGATCGCGTTCTGGTACTGCTCGGTGCTGAGTCGGGTACTGAATCGTGACCGGTTTGCGGAGCATGGTGCTCATCGTTGCGCCGAGGGACTTTAGGACTCCGATCATTCCAAGTTACTCCTTGTCGCCAGCAGGTCGCCGACTCGCTCTTCGCGTGACGGCTGCCGGGTTGACATGTAAATCACGTAGGACATTGCGAGCAAAAGCGCACTGGATGTGCCAAAGAGCAGCAGATCTCGCAGTACCTCAGGTGGCTCGTACACCAGGACAATACCGTTAATCATTACTTGAAGGAAGCCGAACGGAAGCAGGATTTTCCAGCAGAAAGACATCAACTGGTCGATGCGCAATCGCGGAAAGCTAGCGCTGATCCACATCATCGTCAGGATCAGGAAGGAAGACTTAACCATCACCAAAATCAATTGGTAGAGGAAGTCGAAATCGCCCCAGAACGAGGCTGTGCCGAAGGGCCACTGCCAGCCGCCGAGGAAGATTAGCGACCCAAGGACCGCGATCCCCCAGAGACCGGCGTATTCAGTGAGAGCAAAGATGATGCTCCAGCGCATGCCGCTGTACTCCACCCAGGGCCCACCGACGATTTCGGACTCGCCGATCGGGATGTCAAACGGACGGCGGGAAAGCTCAGCAAGCGCGGCCGTAAGCAGGATTACAAACGGTAGTGGCTGGAGGATGGCAAAGGGCACAACGTCCTGTTGAATTGTGATTACGTTGAGGTTTAGTGAGCCTGCCACCATGGACACGGCGAGAACCGAAAGGATTAGCGGCAATTCGTAGCTGATCAGCTGAGCCGCGGACCGGGCCGCGCCGATCAAGGCGTATTTGTTGTCGGAGGCCCAGCCGGCCATGATGTAGCCGACCACGCTAACGCCGGACACGGCGACGATGTAGAACAGGCCGAGCTGCAAGTTGCGCACACCCCAGCCTTCCATAAACGGCAGGGCTACCAGGGTCATAAAGACCGGCACGAACGTTACATACGGCGCCAATTCAAAGAGCCATTTGTCGGCACTGTCCGGTCTCAAGTCCTCTTTTGTCAGGAGTTTGATCGCATCCGCCACCGACTGGAGCGTGCCATAAGGCCCAGTCCGCATCGGCCCGAGGCGCATTTGCAGACGGCCGACAAACTTCCGTTCGACGTAAATCAGCGCCATCACCGTCACGGTCATGACCTGGACGATGATCAGCAACCGCACAACGGCGTCCAGCCAGACGTTCATGTCAAGGCCGAAGATTCCCCACAGGAGTGGTGGGCTCACCGGTCTACCTCGCACAAGACGATGTCAATAGATCCGAGGATGGTCACGGCGTCGGCAATGTAGTGGCCGATGGTCATGTGACGCAGCGCGGAAAGGTTGGAGAAGGAGGAGGCACGGATTCTAAGCCGGTACGGTTTCGGTTGGCCCTTGGACACAATGTAAATGCCGTACTCGCCGCGCGGATTCTCCGTGCGCATGTAGACCTCACCGGCGGCAGGCCGCAGCAGACGCGGCATGCGGTCCGGCATGATCGGTCCCTCATCCGGCATCTGCTCGATTGCTTGCTGCACGATCCGGAGCGACTGACGGATTTCCTCCAGCCGAACCAGGTAGCGATCGTACGAGTCGCCTTTTGTACCGGATGGAATATCAAAATCGAACCGATCGTAAATTGAGTAGGGCTCATCACGGCGCAGGTCAAACTTCAGGCCAGAGGCACGCAATGTCGGGCCCGTGGCGCCGTAGTCGATTGCGTCAGCTATTGAAAGGCTGCCGACATTGCGAGTTCGGGCGATAAAGATCTCATTGTCCGTGAGCAGCTTGTCAAAGTCGCTCACGCCAACCAGGGCGTTCTGGCAAACCCAGTTGACCCGTTCTTTGAAATTAGCCGGGACGTCCCAGGCGACCCCGCCGGGCCGGAAGTAGGCGTACATCAGCCGGTCGCCGGTGACCTCTTCAAAAAGATCAAGAATATATTCTCTTTCGCGGAAGCCGTAAGTGAACGCCGTGCCGAATATTCCCAGGTCGGTACCGAAGGCACCGAGGAACATGAAGTGACTGGATACGCGGTTCAACTCGGTCAGAATGACGCGGATATATTCGGCCCGATCCGGGGGCGTGAGCCCCGCCAGCTTCTCAACTGCCTGCACGTAGCACTGCTCGGCGTTGAACTGGGCCAGATATTCGGTACGATCTTGGTAGCCGATCGCCTGTCTGTAGTCCATATTTTCCGAGAGTTTCTCGGCGCCGCGGTGCATGTAGCCGATGTGCGGGACCATATCGACGACAAGTTCACCATCGATTACCAGAACCATGCGGAACACGCCGTGGGTAGCAGGGTGCTGAGGCCCAATATTGATATTGAGATCGATGGTTTCGAACTCACGGTCCGGTGCAATTTGCTGTTCGTCGTCGACGGTCAAGTTTATTCGTCTTCCTCGGATGCTGTGGCCTTGAAACCCGAGCCCGGCGGTATGTACCCGGCACTGCCGATATTAGACCCCAAAATTTCTCCCTGCCATTCTTCCAGCGGCGCAAGAGGGTTGTCCTTGCGCAGAGGGAAGTGGTCCAGCATGTCCTCCGGTAGCAAGATTGGCACCAGGTTCGGGTGCCCCTCAAAGTCGATGCCAAACATGTCGCGGGCCTCGCGCTCGTGCCAGTCCGCGGTTCTCCAGATGTCTGAAGCGGTCTGAATGTGCAAATCGTCGCTGGCCAGATGCGCCCGAATCGTCACGCTGTGGTGCAGCCTATAGGAATAGAGGTGATAGACGACCTCCATGCCCTCGTCCTCGAAGTCAACCCCAGAGAGGTTGCTTAAGAAGTCGAAGCCAAGCTTGTCGTCGTTCTTTGCCGTCTCCAAAATTGTGTGAGCGTCATCGCGGTTTATGAGCAGCAAGACATCTTTCACGCCCTGAATCGCGTCGAACTTCAGCTTGGGAAGAGCTTCCTTAAAAAGATCCGCTACCGAGCCGGGTGGCGGCTGGGGCGGTCCCTCATCTTGAGCCTCGGCTTTGTCTTCTGGGCTCATCCGACTCTGCTGCGGTCTTCCATGATTTTGTTCTGCAGGGCGATGAAACCGTCGATCAATGCTTCGGGCCGCGGCGGACAGCCGGGAACGTACACGTCAACCGGCAAAACCTTGTCCACACCCTGGAGGACTCGGTCATAGCGTGTGTAGGGTCCGCCGTTGGTGGCGCAGGCACCCATTGAGATCACCCACTTTGGGTTTGGCATCTGCTCATATAAGAGCTTGACGGCAGGTGTCATCTTCTTGGTAACGGTGCCGGCGACGATCATCACGTCGCACTGGCGTGGCGAAGGCCATGGCACTATGCCAAAACGGTCCAGGTCATAGTGGGACATGTAGGTGGCGATCATTTCGATGGCGCAGCAGGCGAGGCCGAACGTCATTGGCCAAACCGAGGATTTGCGGGCCGCGGCGATAACGTAGTCGGCGGGCACCTGCATTATGCCGGGCAGCAGCGACCGATAAAGCGCGGTAGGTTTCTCCGCCTCGACCGGGGTCAGTCGCTGGTTTTCTATTTGGATGCCAAGCGGAATTGACCGCGAGGTTTCGAACGCTTCCTCTGGAGGGCTGTCGGGACTGGGTGTGCGGCCGGGGACGGCCGCTTCGTTGCTTACTTCCATTCGAGGGCTCCCTTCTTCCAGGCGTACCCGAGGCCGGCGCCGAGGATGGCGATGAAGACAAGCATCGAGTACAAGGCTGTTTCACCTACATCTACAAGAGCGACGGCCCAGGGAAAAAGAAAAACGGCTTCGACATCGAAAATCAGAAAGAGGATAGCGTAAACGTAGTAACGGATGTGGATCTGGGTGCGAATCCGGCCGATCGGCAACATACCGCATTCATAGGGCGTTGCTTTGTTCCGATTTTTTGAATACGGAGCCAGGAGCTTTTGCCCGAGGATTGCCGTAATGACGAGGATGCATCCGACGACGGAAGCGAGCAGAACCGCGAGGTAATTCTCGAACAGCGCCTGCATTTGGCCTAAACCTCGCTAAGAAATTCCTGCCGGATTGGGGTCACATAAGCGTGGCTTGGCCTCTCAAGGCGGCGTCGGCAGCACCATGGATTCGACTCACCGGAATCCTAGCATCGGGCTGAAGTACGATCAAACGATTAAGTTAACGCTAATTTCCGGGTTCGGCCGGCATAACAAATTGTTTCGCTTCCTTTCAGATCGCCCTAAAATCTCCTCAACAAAAAGGCAAGGATTCTTGAGAAGGCCAAAGGGTTGGCCAAATCCTTGATCGGTCTGCGCGAGGCCAGCTTGCTAGTCCAGCTCTGCCAGGCGCGTCTCGATGTCCGCCAGACGGGACTGCGCAGCTTCAAGTCTCTCACGCTCCGCTTCTACCACCTCGGCCGGCGCCCGCGAGGTAAAGCTTTGGTTCGAAAGCTTGGCCTGGAGTCCATCGACTTGACCAGCAGCTTGAGACCGCTGCTTCTCCAAATTGCTACGTTCCGCGGCGAAGTCGAAGAGGCCGGCTAAGGGCAGGATCACCTGGGCCCGGTCAAGGACCGAGGTAGCCGCGGCCTCGCTGGGTGCCTCATCGCGGCTACTAACAATGTGCAACGGCCGGACACGTGCCAGAAGCTCAATTGCCGGGACCTGATGCTGAATAGCTTCTTCCGTGAGGACATAGGTCTCAATCCAGCGGCCCGCATCGATATTGCGTTCCCGTCTTAGATTCCGCACGGAGCGGACGATATCGAGAATCAGGGCCATTTCCTGCTCGGCGGCGCTGTCATTCCAGAGATCGTCCAAGCGGGGAAAGGGTGCACTGATCAGCAGTTCGTCTTCATTAACGGGCAGATAGGCGCGCAAATCGCCGGCGCCCGACCAGATCTCCTCGGTTACGTAGGGCATGTAGGGGTGCAGGAGACGCAGGCAGGTGTCCAGGACGTTGACCAAAACTGGAAGCGGCGATGGTCCTTTGCCAGAGCGAATTCGAACCTTGGCAATCTCCACGTACCAGTCACAGAACTCGTCCCAGGCGAAATCGTGGATCTCACGGCCGGCCTCGCCAAGGTCAAAGCGCTCCATCAGTCGGTCGGCATTGTTTACGACCTGCTCCAGCCGCGACAAGATCCAGCGGTCCTCCACCGGCATCGATGCCCGAGTCGAAGAATCGAGAGCCTCAACCCTCTCGCCCGCCTCGAGATTAGAAAGGACGAAACGCGATACGTTCCAAAGCTTATTGGCAAAATTGCGCGCCGCCTCGAGCCGAGGCTCCTCCATCCGCTGGTCGTTGCCCGTACCACCCGCGGTTATCAGTTTGAACCTCACCGCATCAGATCCGTATTTGTCGATCAGTGCTATCGGGTCGATCCCATTACCCTTGGACTTGCTCATGCGCTGGCCCTGATCATCGCGGACCGTGCCGTGAAAGTAGACCCACTCGAACGGGACATCATCCAGGGTATAAATGCCGATCATGATCATGCGGGCAACCCAGAGAAAAATAATGTCGTAGTTGGTCTCCATAACCGAAGTCGGGTAAAAATACTTCAAGTCCGCGGTCTTATCCGGCCAGCCGAGGGTGGAGACTGGCCAGAGAGCGGATGAGAACCAAGTGTCTAGTGTGTCCTCGTCCTGGTGGATTTGCTCTGAGCCACAGGTCGCGCAGCGATCCGGGTCTTCGACCGCTACGGTCATACCACCGCAGGCGTCGCAGTACCAGACTGGGATGCGATGACCCCACCAAAGCTGGCGTGAGATGCACCAATCGCGGATGTTATTGAGCCAGTTTTCGTAGACTTTTGAGTGCCGCTCCGGCACCATCTTGATCTGCCGCTTCTTTCCGTCTGGCCCGACCCAACCGTCGGTCACTGCCAGGAGCGCATCGCCGGCAATCGAACGTGTTCCGCCGTCCGGCCGGGTGGCGTAGTCTTTTGTCATTGCCATGAACCACTGTTCGCTGATCAGCGGCTCGACCACCGTGCCGCAGCGGTCGCAGTGGCCGACCGCGTGAGTGTAAGGATCTTCCTTTTCGACAAAGCCCTGCTTCTTGAAGTCGGCGACCAAGGCGTCTCGCGCCTTGAAGCGGTCCATGCCGGCGTAAGGGCCGGCCTCTTCGTTCATGGTGCCGTCGGTGGCGATCGAGCTGATCGTGGGCAACCCGTGACGTTCACCAATTTCGAAGTCTACGGGGTCGTGGCCCGGGGTCACCTTTAGCGCGCCGGTGCCGAAGGACGGATCGATGGATTCGTCGGTGACTATGGGTAGCTCGCGGCCGATTACCGGCAGGCGAGCCTTGGTGCCGTGCAGGTGCTTAAAGCGATCATCCTCCGGGTGCACCGCGATCGCCGTGTCAGCCACGATCGTCTCGGGGCGAGTTGTGGCTACGCTGATGAACTCGCCGGTGTCGTCGCCGTTGGCGTCGATTAGCGGATAACGGACCTGCCAAAGAAATGAATCGACGTCAACGTGGTCGACTTCGAGATCACTGAGCGCGCTTTGGCAGCGCGGGCACCAGTTAATCAGCCGGTTGCCCCGGTAGATCAGGCCTTTGTCGAATAGGTCGGTGAATAGAGTGCGTACGGCTTTGGCTGGACCGTCATCCATCGTGAACAGCTCTCGCGACCAGTCCGCCGATATGCCGAGGCGCTTGTGCTGTGAAAAAATTCGCGAACGGTTGAGACCGACGAAATCCCAGGTGCGTTCGAGAAAGGCTTCGCGGCCAATATCGTGGCGAGTCAGACCTTCGTCAGCCAACTGGCGCTCGATCAGCGTGTGAACGGCGATTGCTGCATGGTCAACGCCAGGCAGGTAAAGGGTTGAGCGACCCTGCATGCGACGCCAGCGAATCAGAATGTCCTCGACAGCGTCCATCATCGCGTGGCCCAAATGGAGTTCGCCGGTCAGGTTTGGCGGCGGCATAATAATGGTAAAGGGATCTTGGTCTGGGCCGGTTTGGGGCGTGAAGGCTCCGGATTCTTCCCAGCGCCGGTAGATACTCGCTTCAACCGCGGCCGGGTCATAGGCCTTCGGCATCTGTTCGCCTGGTGCGGATTCGGGGGTTGATTCGATTGTCATGACAGTCTCAAGTATAGGATTCGAACTAAGAAGGGCAAGCCCAGCAAGGCCTCAACCGAGTCTATTTTGCCGCCAAAAGGGATCGCCGCAGAAGCATCAGCGCCTGGGTGACGGTGCGGCGCTTGTTGGCTTCGCGTGACTGGTTGAATTGATAGCTCATGGTCTGCGCCGGGAAGTGATCACCGCCGTCAATGCCAACGTGGATTTGGCCGGCTGCAATGCCATCCTGCGGCCCGGGACCGGCAACGCCGGTGGTGGCGATGCCGATATCGGCATTGAACCGGCGTCGCACGGCGGTAGCCATCGCAGCAGCGGTAGCGTCGCTGATTACGCCATGTTCGCGGATCAGCGACGGGTCGACACCGATCAACTCCTTAATTTCTGTCGCATAGGCCACGACTCCGCCGCGGAAGTAGGCGCTGCTGCCGGGGACGTTTGTGATCAGGTCCGCCAGCTGGCCGCCGGTGCAGGACTCCATGAGCGCCAGGCTGAGGCCTCGTTCTAAAAGCGCGTGGCCGACGACACTTTCCAAAGTCTCGTCGTCTGTACCCCAGATCGCGTCGCCGAGTGTGGTTCGCGCTTGGACTTCGAGCGGTTCTATGAGCTTGGCGGCTTGCACTTTGGTCGGCGCTTTGGCGCCGATGCGCACATGGACACCGTCGCCGCGTGCGTAAATGCCGATGGACGGGTTTGTCGACTTGAGGAGTGGGCTGAGCATCTCGTCCACCGTCCCTTCGCCAAGGCCAACCGTCTTTAGGGTTCGCTTGACTAGCACTGATTCAGTAGACCGTTCCCGAAGTTGCGCCGTGACTTCTTGCTCCCACATGCGAGTCATCTCGCTCGGCGGGCCTGGCATCGCAATGATGATCTTGGCGTCGCGCTCGACCCACCAGCCCGGGGCTGTCCCTCTTGGGTTGGCAATGGCCCGCGCTGAAGGAATAAGCCAGGCCTGCTTAAGATTGCGCTCTGGCATTTGGTTACTGCCTCGGCGGCTGAAGAAAGCCCGCAGCTGGGCCTCAAGCTCGGGATCGATGGCCACCTCTTCGGTCATTACCGCGGCTATAGCCTCGCGAGTCAGGTCATCCTCGGTCGGACCCAGGCCTCCGGTTGTGATCACGATGTCGTTGTCTGCCCGAGCCTGTTCCAGAACGGCCTCAAGCCGGCCCAAATTATCGCCAACCGTGTGTTTTAAGTAGACGTCTATGCCGAGCTCTGGCAGCCGTGAGGCAATGTAGGCGCTGTTGGTGTCAACAATTTCGCCAAGGAGGATCTCGGTTCCGATCGCAATGATTTCGGCTCTCATTTGTACCTCGTGGAACAGCTGCGATCGGTGCTGGTCAGAGACCAGGTTCCGCGATCAAGTGGCTTCGTCGGCCGCGGCAAATTTCTCGACAAACCGCATCAAGGCGAAGAAAGGCAAAGAACCGAGCAAGGAAAGTCCTCCGGTAATCCACCAGGCGCCGAGCAGAAGGAAAAGGCCGAAGGCGATAAAAAAAGACATCCCAAGCACCGAGATTATCCGAACCACAGCCAGCAGGGCCGGCGCCCGGTGACTTGGATACGCTGCCACCTGCTCCTCTTCGGAGCTTGCTTGAGATTCGTCTGGTTCCAGCATGTCTTGATCGTATCACTCAGAGATGGCGGGTTCGAGTTGTTCGAATCATGCCCCTTGGGGCAGCCCAGAACTTGAACAGTTGCAATTGATCTATTGTGCAGTCGGGTTTGTCATTACGCTCATTGACACCTCAATAAGCGCCTCCCTAGAATGGCTGGTGGGCGGCTGCTGCCGATGAATGAATCCTAGCCGCAAATCCCCAGAAGGGGTTCATGCCAAAATACATTTTTGTTACCGGCGGAGTTGTTAGCTCCGTTGGCAAAGGCATAACTACGGCGGCCCTTGGCCGCATTTTCAAAAGCCGCCATGTCACCGTCTCGGTTCAGAAGCTAGACCCGTATCTCAACGTCGACCCGGGAACGATGTCGCCGTATCAACACGGAGAGGTTTTCGTGACCAGTGATGGTGCTGAAACCGACCTTGACCTCGGGCACTACGAGCGTTTCATCGACGAGGACCTGACGAAGGCTAGTTCACTAACCATGGGTCAGGTGTACAACGCCGTAATCCAAAAGGAACGTCGAGGCGACTTTCTCGGCGGCACGATTCAGACCGTTCCCCATCTGACCGCTGAAATCAAGTCGCGGATTCGCGGTATCGGGCGTATCACCGGTGCGCAGGTTGTGATTATTGAAGTCGGTGGGACCGTGGGCGACATCGAAGGACAGGTATTCCTAGAGGCGATCAGGCAGATGCGCAAAGAGGAAGACCGGGATGACACAATTTCGATTCACGTCACCTACCTACCGTTCATCAGTGCGACCGGTGAGTTGAAGACAAAGCCGACTCAGCACTCGGTACAAGAACTTCGCCGGATGGGTATTCAGCCCGACGTGATTCTCTGTCGCAGTGACCACCCGGTTACGGTCGAGACCCGTGAAAAGATTGCTCTCTTCTGTGACGTGGATCGGAAGGCGGTTGTTGCGCTGCCAACAGTCCGCAGCATCTATGAAGTGCCGGCTCTGCTCGAGGACGCGGGACTGGGTGATCACATCATCGAGCGGATGGGAATGGTCGCCGGCGATCGCGATCTAAGCGATTGGCGGAAGTTGGTAGAGCGGATCACCCACCCGACCGGCAGCATCAAAGTTGCCGTAGTTGGAAAATATGTGGAGCTCCGCGACGCCTATCTATCAGTCAAAGAGGCGCTGATCCACGCGGGTGCTTTCTTTGACCAAGACGTGGAGATCCTCTGGCAGCAGTCAGAGGACATTGATGCGAACAATGTGGCCTTTCATCTCAAGGGAGTGGACGCGATTGTGGTCCCGGGCGGATTTGGTGATCGTGGCATTGAGGGTAAAGTAGAAGCAGCGCGGTTCGCTCGCGAAAACAAGATCCCATATCTCGGTCTATGCCTTGGAATGCAGGTAATGGTTGTCGAATTGGCGAGGGAAGCGCTTGGTACCGATGCCGTTAACTCGACCGAATTCGATCCTGAAACACCCAACCCGGTAATTAGCATGTTGTCGGCGCAAGAGGGGCTCAGCGAAAAAGGTGGCACGATGCGCTTGGGCGCTTACCGTTGCCTGCTGACTCCCGGAAGTAAGGCGCAGGCTGCCTACGGCGTGGATGAGGTGCGCGAGCGTCATCGCCACCGGTATGAATTCAACAACGCTTTTCGTGAGCGTCTCGAAGGTTTCGGTCTCCTGGCTACGGGAGAATCACCCGACGGTAGCCTGGTTGAGATCTGTGAAATTCGAGATCACCCATTCATGGTGGGCACTCAATTTCACCCGGAGTTGCGGTCTCGGCCGGACCGGCCACATCCGCTTTTTCGTGAACTAGTAAGGGCGGCAAAGGATCTGGCGGAGATTCGATCGCCGATTACAGACTCGACCGGAGAAAAAGCCGTGGCCGCGAACTGAAGATTTCACCGGCTTGCGGCCTGAAAATTAGAAAGAGTTGGTCGATAATTCTATGAAGTGCAGATGACTGCTTCTGCGACGGTTAACTAAAGTGCTGGGTTGAGCGTTTATAGACTGAGAGAGCAGTAGCTGGCCGGCCGATTGACCTCGTGGACCACAGCATGTGACAGGTTCCCGAATAAGGCCCGGAATGACGATAACTCTTGATTTCCTGCCCACCAGGGCATTACCCATGAACTTTTTGACAACTGCGAAAGCAGTGCCTTGGCTTGTCGAGTTGAGAAGTCTGGCCGGTAGTTTACAGATATTGGAGAATATGCTAGATTGAAGAATCGCCAGTGTGCCTGGCCACCCGACCGAGCCGTCTACGGCTTGCCCCCTTTATCGTCCGTTTTTCATTGTAGTGGCTTACGGAATACCCGATGACATCGGTAGAACAGCGTCGTTTTGAGATTACTGATCTTGAGCGCCTTGAGCGTGACGAGCTTGTCGCTCTAACGCAAGAGTTCGACATCGAGCTATCGCCTCACGTCCGTCGCAAGCAGGACATGGTCTACAAGCTCTTGCTTGCGCAAGCTGAGCGAGAAGGTACGGCTTTCCGGGCCGGCGTCTTGGAAATACTCGATGAGGGTGGCTACGGCTTTTTGCGAGGCGAGAACTTCCTCGCCAGCATGAGCGATGTTTATGTTTCTCAGTCTCAGGTGCGGCGCTTTGGCCTTCGTACTGGTGACTACGTTACTGGAACGGTTCGGGCACCGAAAGACAACGAAAAATACAACAGTTTGCTGCGGGTTGAAACGGTCAACAGCATGGAGCCGGAGGAAGCCAAAAAACGGCCCCACTTCGAGAAGCTTACGGCGGTTTTCCCAAACCGAATGATCGACCTCGAGACTTCTTCCGATAATCTCACGCAACGGATTATGAATCTGATCTCGCCGATTGGCCGTGGGCAACGCGGCATGATCGTGTCACCACCCAAAGCCGGAAAGACCTTTGTTCTCAAGGACATCGCCAACGGAATTGCGCAGAATCACGACGACATTTACCTCATGGTGCTGCTGATTGGTGAGCGTCCAGAGGAAGTGACGGACATGCGGCGGTCAGTGGACGGGGAAGTAGTTGCTTCCACGTTTGATGAGCCGGTTGAGGACCATGCGCACGTCTGTGAAATGGCTCTTGAGCGTGCAAAGCGTTTGGTGGAGGGTGGCAAAGATGTCGTCATACTGCTTGACAGCCTTACCCGGACAACACGAGCTTACAACCTCTCAATGCCGCCGTCGGGCCGCACGCTTTCCGGTGGTATCGATCCGATTGCCCTTTATCCGCCTAAGCGTTTCTTCGGCGCTGCCCGAAATACAGATGAAGGCGGGAGCCTAACGATTATTGCGACTTGCTTAATCGATACTGGAAGCCGCATGGACGAAGTGATTTATGAGGAGTTCAAGGGCACCGGCAACATGGAACTTACCCTTGACCGCCGGCTTGCCGAGCGGCGTATCTTCCCCGCGATCGATATCGCACGCAGCAGCACAAGGCGTGAAGAGTTGCTTTTGGACCCCGAGACGTTGCGTCAGGTCTGGCTGGTGCGCCGTATGACCGCAATGATCGGCACCAACTCACCCAATCCGACTGAGGCGACAGAGCGCCTCTTGGATCGGCTTTCACGTTCGCACGACAATGCTGAATTCCTACTGAACTTGAAAGACGAAGCCTAACTCCGAGAGATAGAAGAATAAAGAGAGCGCATCCAGGGGTGCGCTCTCTTTTTGTGCGAAAATCGACCGGATTGCCGGAACCGATGCTCCGGCTATAGATGAACCCTAATGTAAGTTAAACGTTTTTTATGCGTTACGGTTTTGAGGCGCTTTGGCGGACAGCGTTGACAGGCCAGTGTAGAATACGGTGGTGCTACGTCGAGAGGTGAGCACTGCTGTGTGCATCGTGGGCGGCGAAAGTGCATGGCTACTGGCTCAAATGGAGGTACGGTAGTATTTCGGACAGGCCCAAGGGGCGCCCTCGCCCTAGACCCTTAAAGTTTCCTGAGAATCTGCCGGCTCGAGAGACCCCCCGCAGACGGGTTCGGAGGCCGTTTTTCCATGGCGCCATTATTGCTATCGCGCTAGCCACGGCTGTTTACGCGGCGTTCCTGCCTAGTCGTTCTGCCACACGCGCCAACAGCGTGGTAGAGCCTGTCTCGGAATCGGCCTCCGTTCAGGTGCCAGCGGCTCAACCCGTGCAGGAAACGCTAGCCGCCGTTAGCATTGACGACCCAGTTCTGCAGGAACAAGCCGCTGTTGCCGTTTTCGAGTCAGCCGGGCTTGCAGACAACAGGAGCGTAGACCTTCAATTCAGCGCCCTGGTAGTCACCTCATCCCTGGCCAACGAGCTTGAAGTGGTCGAGGACACCCCCGAAGATACGGCCAGCGTAAGCCTACCTAGCGAACAGTGTGAGGCGACGGAAAGTCTGCTCTACTGTGTTTATACGGTGCAGCGCGGCGATACTCTTTCCTCGATCGCCAGTAAGTTTGGATTGCAGGGCAACGAGGACGTCGCCCCATGGGAACTTCTCGTCAACAGTAACTGGCCTGACATCGGCAGTGAGGATGACCTGCTCCAGATTGATCAACAACTGCGAATCCCGTTGGAAAACGGCGTGATCCACACCGTAATTAGCGCCCAAACGCTCTCCGAGATAGCTGGGCGGTATGACGTGCCCGCGGATTCCATCCTTGCGGTTGCCGGTAACGGAATCGGGGACGTCGATCTCCTGAACGTTGGGCAGGAGTTACTGATTCCGAATCCCAAGCAATTTAGCGCCCCGTTACCAGTTGCCACCTCGTTAACGGTAGCTTCAGGTGGCTCGGGAACCATCAATCAAGACCAGACCGTTCAATCTGAGTTTGGCTTCATGTGGCCTACTACTGGACCGATTTCGAGCTATTACGGACCCGGCCATCCGCTAGGTATTGATATTGACCTCCACGCGAATCCGAATGGACCCATCGCTGCGGCGTCGGGCGGTACAGTAACCTTCGCTGGTGGAAACGTCTGCTGTTCTTACGGCTTTTACATAATTATTGACCATGGCAACGGACTCCAAACTCTCTACGCGCATCTATCCAGCATTTACGTAGTGGTTGGTCAGGTCGTTGGACAGGGTGAGGTACTCGGCGCCAGCGGATCCACGGGCTACTCCACTGGCAATCACTTGCACTTTGAAGTCCATGTCAATGGCGCGTATGTTGACCCGGTCGCCTATCTTCCCTAAAAGCCGCCGCCGCAAATAACAACTCGGGTGGTGCGAGCGGCAAGAATTGCTCTCGTAGGAAAGTGAATTTAGATAGCGATGATGCAGCCCGCTGAGGCTGCTAGTAGTGTTAGCCGCGGTAGTTGAGCAGGGCTACGGTCAGGTCAGCCGGTAGATTGGTTTTGGTAACGCTGATTTTCTGCTCGGGCGGCTTCGCCTCGATGCTCATTTCCTTTAGAAACTTATCCACCGGGTCGAATTGGCCGGTTGCGGCTTCTGTGTTGTAAATCATTGGCAGGACTAATTTTGGGTTCAGAAGGCTTACTGTTTTGGCAGCCTTCTCAGAATCGAGCACTTCGCCGCCACCCACAGGCAGTAACAAAACGTCAGCACCACTGAGGACCTCGGCACTATCCGCGGCCGGCACCTGGGAGATGTTGCCCAGGTTGCAAATACGCACATCGTCGAGGTCGATGACGAACGCCACGTTGCGCTTGCTGTCGCTCGTAGCTTCGGAGTCTGTGCTGACGGGTTCTGTACTCAGGGCGCTTATCAAGACATTGGAGATTTCATACTCTCCGGGGCGGGATAAGAATTTCGCCTCGCCGGTTATGGCGTCGCGGTAGTTAGCTTCTGGCGAGTCTTGGCTGACGGTAACGATATCGGCCGCGACCTTGCCGATCTTGTAGCCGGTAGCCGGCGCGCAGGGATCCGTGACAACTGTGGCGGCGCGTCCCTTTAGCCTAAAACAGCCATGCCCGAGCCAATAAATATCCATTGATAGTGTTGAGCATAGATGACAAGGCGGTTTGGGTCACGGTGCGGCACTATCGGAAGGCTGAAGGCGACGACGCCAAGGGGATACGATCCAAGACTGGGCGAATTTCCGGACAGCCAAGCCCCAGTGTGGCCAAGAAGTAGATCAGCCCGCCCAACATACCGCCGCTGAGAAGAATGAGCAGAGAATCGGACCAGGCTACCGTTTCAAGACCGATTAAACGATCCAATAGAAGCCAGTTGAGTCCCAGGGCGCTCGCTACGAGAAGGCTGGCGAAGGCGATTTTGCCAATCCCGAGGACGAAAGCCCGATCGGCCAACCCCGGGACACGTCGCGATAGAACCAAGAGAAGCGCGGCAAATTCCGCGAGCGTGGCGAGTGACAATGCCAGGCCGAGTCCGCGCACTTCCAAAGAGTCCACCAGCAGAGCCGCCAACGCCAGATTGATCAACATGGACGCGATAGCCATCGCAACCGGAGTCTTTGTGTCGCCAAGGGCGTAAAAACCACGACTCAAGATTTCGATTCCACTGTGGGCAAAGAGGGCGAATCCGTAGAAGCCCAGGGCTTGAGCCGTCAGTGCCGCTGACTGGGCATCAAAGGCACCGCGCTGCAGAAGAACCGCTACCAACGGCCGGGCCAAGATTACCAATCCGACACTAATCGGCAGGCTAAGGAAGAGAATGACTCTCAACGCCTGTGAGACCGTTTGGCCAAAATCCCTGTCGCCGCGGGCTGCCTGGTCCGCGAGAGTGGGAAAGGCGGCGGTTGAGATTGCCATACCGACGATCGCTAGTGGGGTCATTACGATTAGCCAGGCGAAGCTGACAGCCGAGATCGCGCCAGAGTCGAGTCTGGATGCGAAAAAGATTGAGACGAAGAAAAAACTAATCTGGCTCGCTGCCAGGCCGAGCACGCGCGGCGCCATGAGAACGCCAACCCGGCGGACCGCGGTGTCGGTCCAGTCAGCGGCCAAGTAGTACAGCATTCCGGCGGATCTGAGGTCTGGTAGCTGGATTGCGAGGTGGAGAGCGGCGCCGGCGACTACGCCCGCGGCCAAGATGTTGACATCATCGGATATCAGTGCAGCGACGATGATTGAAAGGTTGTAGAAAATCGGCGCAAGGGCGGGCATCAGAAAGTGTCGCCGTGCGTTGAGAATTCCCATAAACATGCCGCTGACGGCGAAAAGAATCGGCGATAGAAGCATCAGCCGCGTGAGATCGACTGCCAGCGAGTGAAGTCGCTCTTGCTCGCCGGTTGCCTCGCCGAGACCGGGTGCCAGCCAGGGAATGAGGTTCGGCGCAAGCAAGAAGGCTACGACGGCGAAGGCGATAGTCGCCAGCAGGACCAAATTGAGAACTGAGCTTGCGAGTCGCCACGCCGCCGCTTCGCCTTGCTCAATGCGGGTCTTAGCGAAGACTGGGATGAAGGCGCTTGCCAGTGTCGCCCCAGCCAGAAGCTGAAAGACGAGGTCGGGCAGCCGGAAAGCGACCCAGTAGGCATCAAGTTCGGCGCCGGTGCCGAAGGTATCGGCGATTATTACGCTTCGCAGCAAGCCTAGAAGGCGGCTGCCGAGAAAGCCGGCCGCCACAACCAGGGCGGCGATAGTGAGGCTGCGGGTCTCAATCAAGAAGCGTCTGGGGTCGGATTCGGACGCCACGGTCTCATGCTAGCATGCAGGGCTGTCCGAGCTGCTGCTGGCTGCGGCTCATTCTGGACAGAGCCAAGCGCCTTGCGTTACGATCAGTTTTCAATAGCGTTCGCATCTGCGAGGAGAACACGTTGGCTCACAGTCGATCTTCCCGAAAACGCTGGCGTCAGTCCTTGGACCGCCGTGAGCGCAATCGCTCTGTAAAGAGCCGGACACGCACGGTACTAAACAAGGCATTGGCCGCAATTGGCCAGGATGCAAGTGTTGCGGAACCAGCTGTGAAAGCGGCGGTGAGCGCACTGGACAGAGCCGCACAAAAGGGTGTCATACATCCAAATGCGGCGTCGCGGGGAAAATCACGTTTGCTGAAGCGCTTTAATCTCGCGACAGCGACTGCCGTTGCGGTTGCCGCCGCCGCGGCCGCGGAACCAGCCGTCGAAGAAAAGCCAGCCACGGCTAAGCGCCGGGCGCCCGCTAAGAAGCCGGCCGTCGCCAAAAAAACCACGGCTACCAAGGCGGACGTAGCCGCAAAAAAGCCAGCGGCAACCAAGGCGAAAGCGGCGAAGAAGGCGGATGCGGCGCCGGCAAAGCGCGTCAGCCGCAGCAAAGCCTCCGACGAAAAGGCGACTGAAGAGAAACCTGCGGCCGAAAAGACTCCTAGAACTCGGGCTCGCAAAACAACAGACACGCCCTAGTCAGGGGCGAAGTCCTTCACAAGCCGCCCGGCTTTCGCCGGCGTTTAGTGTCTTTCAGAGATCCGCGGATGTTAGGCTATGGAACCGCAATCGCGGCAGCTATTTTCGCGTCAGCACCCAGAATGACGACAATGTCTGCGCTTGAGTTGCGGATAGCCTGATCTACGTCCGTACTTGCACGAATCTGATCCTGGCTGACGCCAAGCCAGCTCGCCAAGAGTTGAGCGGTGTAGCTCTTGCCGCTGAAATCAATGATCTCGGTCTCAGCTTGGTTTTCTTGTGGAGTTGGTACTGTAATTAGCGAGTTCTGAGGAATACCCAAACTGATGAAATACTCGACGGCTTGCTCTGCCTGGCCGCTCTGACCCGTGCGGTTCTGAACTTCGACAACCGCAGCTTCTTGCAGGAGTCGATTGTCGGCTAGGAACGCCTCAACAATTTGGCGGATGCCTTCCTCGGATGGCAAAAGAACGGCGGCGCCTTCTGCAGTTATGAAGGGAGTTGTGGCTGGGCCTAAGGAGAGAAAGGCCATTTGATCTGGATCTATGGCGGCCGCCAGCCGGGCGAAGCCGGGAATCTGCAGATCATTGATGTCGGTGGTTATCGTGCTCTTGTAGCGCTGCCATAGGTTGACCACGTTGGTAGGATCAGCCAGCACATTTAGCTGGGTTGCTTTGTCCATGACAGCAAAGATGATCCGTTGTTGGCGCAGGATGCGGTCCAGGTCATCAGAGTTGCGGCGCACGCGGGCGTAACAAAGCGCCTGGCTGCCGTCCATGTGGTAGGTACCGGGCTCAAAAACGCAGGGGTAGAAGTCACCGAGCAATTCAGTTTCTGAGTAGGTTGGATCATTCACCCCAGGCGGAGGGACATCTACATCGATGCCTCCAAGCAGGTCGACTACCTGTTTGAACCCATCGAAGTCCACAAGGATGTAGTGGTCGATTTTGATTCCCAAAAGGTTTTCCACGGTCGTTTTGACAGTGCCAATGCCGCCACCTGGGTAGCCTCGTGACTCACCCAGGATATAGGCGGAGTTGATCCGGTCTGAAAATGAGCCGTTTGGTGTGGGTATATCGACCAGTAGGTCACGCGGGATTGCCAAGCCCCGCGCAGTCCGCGTCGAAGCGTCTATCGTCAGCACAAACATGGTGTCCGTCCGTGATGGCGCTTGTCCTTCGTGGGGCCTCCTGTCCAGACCCATGACCAGAATATTGATCCGTCCACCGCTGACCTGTTCTGGCTCGCCGTCGTCGATTCCGGGCAGGCTGGACAGGCCACCAAGCCGAATCTCGTTGCCGGGGAAGAAAATCTCGTCAATTTGGGTGGCAACAACCAGGGCGGCGTAAAAGGCGGCCGCAGCTAACAAACAAATGCCGGCGACAAAAAGCAGTTGGTCGCGCAAGCTGGGCTTTGAGTGTCTTCTAGGTTCAGGCCTGGGTCTTGGACTACGAGGAGGACCGGACATCGACACTGAACGTAACTTAGTGCATGATCCAGCGTCAAGCGATACATCCACTGTCTGGGTTCAGGGTTGCAGTCGACCATCCGGACCCTTTGTAGGCTGAATCCGGCACCTGAGTCAAAGATCAAGCAAGATTGATGAAGCACGAGCGTCTCAATTTTTTAGCCAGCGGACCCATCGCCCACGTCGTCATCGATGCTGGGAACGAAAACCTCGTCGATCGCAGGCTGATAAATGAGCTAGAGGATGTTTCCACACAGGTCACCGATTCAGAGGAATTCAGGGTTGTACTGCTCGAGGCGCGCGGCGGGGACTTTTGTGGCGGCTGGGAGGCATCGCTTCGGGATAAACTGCTTCAGCGGAACGGATTCGCTGACCCAGCTGTAATCGATCCGTTTGGTGTGATCGCCAACCTGGCTTGTCCCGTAGTAGTTGCTTTGCAAGGTAAAGTTCAAAGCGCTGGACTGGAGTTGGCGCTGGCTTGTGATATTCGGTTGGCAGCGGATGACGCACGCTTTTCCCTACCAGAAGTTGCCGAGGGAGGCTTCCCCTTGGCTGGAGGCAGTCAGCGGTTGCCAAGAGCAATTGGACGGGCACAGGCACTTTCTATGCTTCTGCTGGGTGACGAACTGGATGCGCCGGCGGCCTTGCGGTATGGATTGGTGAGCCGCGTCCTGCCAACTGTCGATTTGGCGGCCGGCGCACTGACCATCGCCGAGGCTATTGCTGCCCTCGGCCCGACCGCGGTGCGGTATGCCAAGGAAGCCGCCATCCGTGGCTCGGAAATGAGTCTTGAACAGGGCTTGCGTCTCGAAACAGACCTTTCGGTAATTCTGCAGACAACGCGTGATAGAGAAGAGGGAGTGAGGGCGTTTCTCGAAAAGCGGCGTCCTCGCTTCGAAAGTCGCTAGCCTGTGGACTGGCAGATAACCGCCTGCCTTTTCCCAACCAGCAGACACGTTATGATACGCAGTAGGAGGGGGAGGCAATGCAAGTTATTCTTGATGAGGATGAAACCGGGGTGATTATGGGCCTCGTCGTTTCGCAGATCCTGGATCAGGTCGAATTGTCGGACGAAGCTAGAGCCACGCTTCAGCAATGGCGCACCGAGCGAAAGACAGGCACTACCGAACTTGCCGATGTCACCGTGACTCTGAATGAGTCGCTTGGCACCGTATTGGATGAAGCAACGACAAAGCTTATCCGCCGAAAAGGCCGATACGTATCCAGCAGGGGGAGGACGGGCTCTTGAAAGTCGAATTTGATTCCGAAGAAGCCTGGACCCTGATGTCACATGTCATGGGACGATTGCTGGATGAGACTGAACTAGAGGACGCGGATCGCGCGAAAATTCGTCGCTGGAAGAGTGATGAAATGCGTGTCACGACCCAGGAGATGCGGATACTGGGCCAGAAAATCAATGAGGCTCTGGCTCTGAACCGGGAACGAAATTCTCACAGCCAGCTGCGCAAGCCTGACTGGCGCTAAAGTGGGTGCCGCCGCGAGTGCCGTAAGGACAAGCTTCGTGGCGCCGGCGAGAAGGGCGTCGCGGTCCGTTTTCTAACCGCAACCATGGCGGACGGCTTCGAGACTATCACTCTGGAGAAGCAGGCAGGGATTGCCTGGGTCACGCTCGACCGTCCTCAGGTGCACAACGCCATAAATCTGGCAATGCGAGATGATCTGTGGAGTGTAATCGATGCCGTCGATCTGGACCCGGACGTTTTCGTCGTGGTCTTCAAGGGCGCAGGTCAGTCCGCTTTCTCTTCCGGCGCGGATCTGAATGACTTCGGAATGGCGCCGTCTTTCATAGAAGCGCGTCAAGCGCGTCAGCAACGCGACCTTTGGGGTCGCTTGGCGTCGTTTCCGAAACCCATGGTCGCCGCGATTCAAGGCTATGCTCTTGGGGCCGGCTGTGAGCTAGCTCTGTTCTGCGATTTTAGGATTGCGAGTCCAGATGCCCGGCTCGGGCTGCCAGAGGCCAAACTGGGCTATGTGCCGAGTGCTGGCGGAACACAAATGCTGCCCCGTCTCTTTGGGCTTGGCAGGGCACTAGACATGATTTGTTCCGGGGAGTTGATCTCCGGCGAGCATGCCTTCGACTACGGACTTGTCCACCAACTGGAGTCTCGGCATAATTTGTATCCCGCGGCTGAAGCGCTGGCCCTACGGTTGGCGGCAATGCCCCAGCGGGCACTGCATTTGGTCAAAGAAGCGGTAATCAGCGGTATGGATCAAACACTGGAGCAAGGTCTGCGGCTGGAGGCTCGCCTTCGCAGCCAGCTCCGGTAGCCAACTGGCGCCGGGGCTTACTAACAGCCAAAAGGGAAGTCAATGAACCCAGCTGAATTTCTGGCGATCAGCAGCGCAGTAGTCCCTGAGCGTGAGGCTCTGGTCTCTGGTGACGGTGCAGTGCGGCGCAGATACGCCGAGATGGCCCAGCGAGTGGACCAGTTGACAGGTTCATTGCTCGGCATGGGCGTCAGGCAAGGCTCACGCGTGGCGGTGATGTCCACGAACTCTCCCGAGGTTGTTGAGCTTTACTACGCCTGCGCCAAGCTCGGTGCTTGCTTTGTGCCGTTGAACTTCCGCGCCAAGCTGGATGAGCTGACCTACATGCTCAATGCGTCCCAAGCAAGCATTGTTTTTGTTGGCAGCCGCTACCTGGACATGCTCAGGTCGATTAGCCGGGATCTTTCGTCGGCGCCCACGATCATCCTTCTTGACGGCAGAGCAGAAGGGATTCTGGATTACGAGAGCGTTCTTGACGAAGGGTCCAATTCACCGATCGATGCCGAGGTCGATTTGGAGCAACCGACAGCGCTAATCTTTACGTCCGGAACCACGGCCTTGCCAAAGGGCGTTGAACTGACATTTCTCAACCTCTCGCTGTATGTCATCAATACGATGAGTCCAGCTGACCCTGATGGGGAGCACGAGAAAACCTTAACCTCGGTGTCGATGGCGCACGTGGCCGGGCTGACGGCAATCCTTTCATCGATTTGGGGCGGCAGGACTCTAATCACGCTGCCACAGTTCGATCCCGAGTCCTGGTTGCAGGCCGTGGAAAGAGAGAAAGTTACTCATACATTTGTAGTGCCGACGGCCCTGAAGCGGATAATCGAGTACCCGTACTTCGATCGGCACGACCTTAGCTCTTTGAGGCTTATTACCTACGGCGCGGCGCCGATGCCATTCGATGTCGTATGTCGGGCGATCGAAGTTTTCGACTGCGGTTTGATGAACGCCTACGGCCAGACGGAGAGTACATCTTCCTTGACCTATTTGGGGCCGGACGATCACCGCATGGACGGAACTGCCGAGGAGAATGCCCAGAAATTGCACCGCCTGCGCTCCGTTGGCCGCCCTATGGATGATGTCCAGATTGGAATTTTCAACTCAATCGGTGAACGCCAGCCGGTCCGAGAGGAGGGCGAAATCCGGGTTCGCAGCGATCGAGTCATGAAGCAGTACCTGAACCAGGCTGACGAGACAGCGGCCGCTATCAGTGATGGCTGGCTACACACGGGTGATCAGGGCTTCATGGATGAGGACGATTACCTGTTTATCACCGGACGCCTGAAGGATTTGATAATTCGCGGCGGTGAGAACATTTCACCTGGAGAGATCGAAACCGTCTTGGATAGCCATCCTTCGGTGGAGGAGACGGCGATTATCGCTGTTCCGGACTCAGAGTGGGGAGAGGTTATCAAGGCGATCGTCGTTCTCGGTAGCGACAATCAAATTGAAAAAGAGGAGATTCAATCTTATTGCCGGGAGCGGCTGGCCAGTTACAAGACGCCGGCCTTTGTCGCCTTCGTCAGTGAGTTGCCACGCAACCAAATGGGCAAGGTCTTAAAGACGGATTTGCGCCGAGACCACGGCGCCGCCGATGACAACTAGTTAGACTACGGTTGTTTCCTCGCCAAGAACCCGTTGCAGGGTCAGGCTAAGGTCCGAGTCGAGCGCCGCGCCCGGCATCTGCAAGTCGTAACTATCGCCCTCTCGAGTATGGATTTTGAGAAGTACCGGATTTGGGCCGGGATGCTCCTGTAGCACCTGGAACAACTCGGCCAGACGTCTTTGGTCCGCTTCCTCGTTGTCGGTCTCGTCGATAGATAACTGCAAAGGGGTGGGCGCCGGTACTGACTGGAGTTCATCTGGCGGGGAATCGGCGATAGCTAGTTCCGCCGGAATCGTGGGCGCAGTGGTTTCTGCCGCGGGTGGTTCGTCTGGCGGGATGGCTGTCGCATTCGATGCCGGGTCGTAGGTTTCTGAGATTGGCCCACCGCTTTGGCTGACGGTCTCCTCACTGTTGCGGTCACCATTTTTCCAGCTTCCATCGGCGTTCTGGCCCCGGCGAAGCGGAACCTCTTCGGTTACGCCGGCCAGCCAGCTAGGCGGTTCAAAGTCGCTATTGAAGACGGCAGCGGCTTGCACACCGGCAGAGAGCCGGTCGCCGCGTTCGCGCACCCGTACATGGAGAAGGAGGATAGTGCCGGTTGTCCAGAGCTCCGGGGAGCGCTCGTAGACATCAGGCCAAACCGTAACCTCAAGCGTACCGGACAAATCGGTGATTTCGGCGGCGATAAAAGGTCTGCCATTTCGGGTGGTCAAACGCCGGCTGGACCCGAGCAGACCGGCGATGACGAAATCTCGGCCCTGAACTGGGAGATCGGCCATTAACTCCAAGGTCAGCTCGTTGCAGAGAGCGGTGACGTGCGGAGCCAGCGCCGAAGCCGCTCGGGTGAAGGGGTGTTCCGATAACCAGACACCGAGCAGCTCCTTCTCCCAGCCCAAGAGTTCGTCTTTTGGTATCGCGGCGCTCTCGAGGTCGATTCCGGCGAGAGGGGTTGCGACTTCCTCGCCAAAGAGGTCAAACATTGTTGATTGGCCGCTCTCACGCAGTTTGAGGGCGTTCTGTGAAATGCTGACGATCCGGTCTAGGTTTACGAGCAGTGACCCACGGGCATCTGAGTTTCCGGCGATTGAATCGAGGGCGCCCGCCTTGATCAAGCTCTCAAGCGCCCTCTTGTTGACACTGCGAGCGTTGAGCTTGCGGCAGAAATCGTCCAGGGAGCTGTACTCGCCATCCTGTTTGCGTTCTTCGACCAAGGATTCGGCGGCGGCGCTACCGACATTTTTGATCGTCGCCAATCCGAAACGAATCGCCGTGCCGCCATCGGGGAGGGACTCTAGCGAGAACTGGGCCTCGCTGCGGTTGATATCCGGTGGTAAAATCGGGATACCGAGTCGCACACATTCGTTGTAGGTCTGGGCAACCCGATCCAGCGCGCCGGCCGAATGGCTGTCAGCCCCGCGCAGAACCGCGGTGAGATATTCCTCGGGGAAATTAGCCTTGAGATAGGCGGTCTGGTAGGCCAGTGTCCCGTAGGAGTAGGAGTGCGCCTTGTTGAAGGCATAGCCAGCGAAAGGCTCGATAAGCTCGAAGACTTTTACGGCATCGCGCTCCGAGTAGCCTTTTTCCTGCGCTCCGGTGATGAAACGCTCCCGTTCGGCTTGCATCATCGAAGCGATTTTCTTGCCCATCGCTTTGCGCATGATGTCGGCTTGTCCGAGGCTATAGCCGGCAAACCTCTGAGCGATCAGCAGCACTTGGTCCTGGAATGTGATTACTCCGTAGGTCTGGTCGAGTATGTCCGCCAGATCGGGGTGTGGGTAAGTGACCTGCTCAAGGCCATTCTTGGCTCGGCAAAAGGTGCCGATGTGCTGCATTGGGCCGGGCCGGTAGAGGGCAACCAACGCTGCAAGGTCATCCACGGAAGTTGGCTTGAGTTCTTGGATAGCCCGTCTCATCCCAGCCGATTCCAACTGGAAAGCGCCGAAGGTTTCCCCTTGACCCAGCATGGTGAAGGTGGGCTCATCGCCGTCCGGCAGGTCCTCAAGGACAATCTTCACACCTCGGCGCGCCTGAATCAGCTCAAGTGCTCTTTCGAGGATGGTCAGGTTTGACAGGCCCAGGAAGTCCATCTTTACGAGGCCGATTGCAGCCACTGGTTCCATTGCATATTGGGTCGTCGGCATCGCATGGTCGTCGCCGCGCGTCGGCCGTGCCAGGGGCAAATGCTCGACCAGCGGATCGTTGCTGATCACCACGCCAGCGGCGTGGGTGCTGGCGTTGCGCGCAACGCCTTCCAGACGCCGGGCCGAGTCCACGAGATTGCGAACCGGTGTTTCACTTTCGTAGATCGCCTTGAGCTCATTGCTTTCGTTGAGAGCCCGCTCCAAGGTCATGTGCAGCGCGTTTGGTATCAGCCTGGCCACATGGTCAACATCGCCGTAGGTCATGGCCGTTGCCCGGCCGACATCACGAATCGCGGCCTTGGCCCCCAATGTGCCAAAGGTGATGATCTGGGCCACGCGGTCGCTGCCATAGCGGCTGGCGACAAAGCGCAAAACCTCTTCGCGTTGGTCATCGGGAAAGTCGAAATCAACATCGGGCGGTTCCGGCCGCTCGTGGTTTAGAAAGCGTTCGAAGACCAGGTTAGCCTTTAGTGGATCGATGTCGGTGACGTCGAGGCTGAAAAGAACCAGGCTGGCCGCGGCGCTGCCGCGCACGCCCATGCGAATCGCTTGGGAACGCGCGAAGTTGGCGATCTCTCGCACGATGTGGATGTAGTTGGTAAAGCCGGTGGCCTGGATGACATCGAGCTCGTAGCGCATACGCTCCTCGGCATCGGTGTCGACGTGAGGTAGCCGCCGGCGAAGTCCCTCCCAGCAGAGGCGTTCCAGATACTCCAGGGAGTTTTCACCTTCGGGTAGCATCGGCTCCGGCAGGTGTAGCCGGCCAAATTCAAGGCTAAGATCGCACTTCTCGGCAATTTTCCAGGTGTTATCGATCGCTTCTGGAAATTCCTTGAAACCTTCGCGCATCTCTGCCTCAGAGCGCACGTAGTAGGAGGGGTCCGACAAGCGCATGCGTTTTTCCTCTTGCACCGTGGTGTTGGTGCCGATGCAAAGGAGCACGTCGTGACTATCGTGGTCGTCGCGGGTTAGATAGTGTGAATCGTTGGTCGCGACCAGGGGGATGTCCATCTCTCGCGACATTTTGACGATTTCGGCCTTTGCCGCATTGAACTCCGGCAGGTCGTGGTCCTGAATCTCCAAGTAGTACTCATCGAAAACATCTCGATACCAGCTGGCCGTCGCCTTGGCCTCGTCGATTCGGCCACCAAGAATGAGACGATGGATCTCACCCGAGGGACAGCCGGAAAGCGCGATTATGCCTTCTCCATATTCAGCCAAGAGTTCGCGGTCCATCCGCGGCCGGTAGTAGTAGCCCTCGAGATGTGAGCTGGTCACCAGCTTGAGCAGATTGTGATAGCCGGTATTGTTGCGTGCCAGGAGTGTGAGGTGGAATGGCTGTTTGTCTCCGGCCTCGCGAGTGAGCCGCGATCCAGGCGCGACGTAGGCTTCAACGCCGATGATTGGCTTGATGCCCTGCGATTTCGCCTCTTGGTAGAAGTCTATTGCCCCATAAAGGGCACCGTGGTCGGTGATGGCGACGGCCTCTTGGCCGAGTTCCCGCACCTTATTCATCAAGGGCGGAATACGGGTTAGGCCATCTAGGAGGGAGTACTCGGTATGAAGGTGTAAGTGGGTAAACATCTTTGGTGAGACGGGTTAATTATAGTCCCAACGGCCCTTTGTTCCCGGCTTTGTTATGTTACGGTGAAGTGGTTCTCGCCCTGAGGGCCCTCCTTCATGCGATCTAAACATCTTAGCCTCCGCAGAGCGACTCCCTGGTTAGCGCGACTGGCTGTGTTTGCAATGGCCTTTTAGTTCATGGCGCTGGATCATCACATTCCTGTCACTGACCATCACCAGATTTAGTTGGAATACACGGATCCTCCGAGCACGTAGTGCACTGCCATGGCGACGGTGATGGCGAAGTTTTTTCCGCCTGCCGTTACTTCCTTGTCGGACAAGCCGCAGCCGAAGCGGCCTCGGCTGCGGACATCGCCTTGGATGGCGGGGAGGAATGCCCGGCCACCGGCGCTGAACACGATGCCGACATTCCTTATCACGTCGATCAGTTCTTTTTCGGTGTTATAACCAACGGGCCAGAAGGCATAATGCCGGCTTTTAAGGACTCAATTAGTGAGGAGGATCGCTGGAACATCCTCAACTTCTTGCGTCACCAGTTCGGCCAGCCGCTGGCGGAGCGGTAGGAGCACAGATTGGATTTCTGTAGGCGCTGGCAGCCGCATGCTAATATGCCAACGTGAACGATCTTTACGAGAGCGTGGACCAGGCTCTTGATGAAATTCGGCCCTACATCCACTCGCACTCCGGCGATGTCAATATCGTCGACGTCAGCGATGAGGGTGTGGTCAAGCTGCAGATGGTTGGGAGCTGCCACGGATGTCCGATGAGCATGCTGACTCTTCGCCTTGGAATCGAAAGAATTCTGTTGGAGAAGGTTGAGGGCATAACCGAGGTCATCTCCCTGAAACCTGACGAATTCGACTTCGTCGGCAGCGAGGACGGCGACGACTCAGACGCCTGATCTGCCTCTGGACGAAGGGCGAGAACCGGCTTCCGACGGTGGCGCTAACGAACACGGCCTGGGCGAAGAAATCCAAGAGACACCGGCCGAGGTTGCCGGCGCCGCCACGGCGGTTCGCGAAGATCTCGAGGAAACCTGGATCGCCCTCAAAGCTGTAAGTGCTTACTTGTGGTTGATGCAGCATGCGCCGAAGTCAACTCGGGGCCGGCTTTTTTTCGCGGCCGCGATCTTTCTGGCGGTAATGGCTCCATCGGGTGCGCTTCTCTATGTGACCTTTACGGCCGGAGAGGATGCTACGGCAGCCTGGTTTGACGACTTGGGCTATGGCGGAATCTTCCTGGCAAACCTCGCCAGCACGGCGACACTTTTCATTCCCGTCCCCGGGCTTACGGCAGCGGCGCAGGCTTTGATTGTCAGCAGCGGCCAAATCCTCAGCCCATTCTGGGTGGGGGTGGCTGGCGGTCTCGGTATGGCCCTCGGCGAGGTCTCCGCTTATGTCGCTGGCATGGCCGCGGCTCTTGTTGTTCGCGAGGAGGAGATCAGTGCTCCACGGCGCCTTCAGCCTTTGATCAGCCGAATAACACGCTTCGTTAATCGTCTGATGGCTCGCTATGGCATGCTGACTCTGTTTGTCCTCTCGGCGATCCCCAATCCGATATTTGAAGTCGCAGGCTGGACCGCCGGCGCAACCCGATTTTCGTTTCTGAAATTCATGGCTTCCGTAACGCCGGGTAAGATTACGCGAGGCATCCTGCTAGCCTACGTGGGTGAGAAGATCATCTTCGGTTAGCGCCCTGCCGCCCAAATCTGGGCAGTGGTGGTTCCGGGCAACTGCATCCGCGGTCTCATCGTTGCCTACTAGGCGACAAGATCGGGCCCTTCGTCTAAGCGCTTGGTCTCAGGTCAGCTCGGTTGGCTCGGCGTCTTGCAACTCGAAGGCGTCGTGCAAGGCCCGAACCGCGTCCTCCGCCCTGTCCTCGGCGATGATGCAGGTAAGACGGATCTCGCTAGTCGAAATCATCTCAATGTTGATTCCGGAGTCGAAAAGACATCGGAACATGCGCGCCGCGAAGCCAGGAGCGCTTTGGATACCCGTACCAACGATGCTGACTTTCGCCATATGGGCGTCGGTGCCAACGGAAGAGGCTTGAAGCTCTTTCGATACCCGCTCGATGATCGGCGTGGTCCGGCTGAGGTCGCTCTTGGAAACGGTGAAAGTTAGGTCTGCTAAGCCCTCGGCCGAGGCATTCTGTACGATTACGTCGACTGAGATGTGATTCTCCGCCAACGGCTCGAAAGCGGTGGCGGCGATGCCAGGCCGGTCGGCGATGCCTCGCAAGGTGATTTTGGCCACGTCGAGGTCGTGGGCGATGCCGCGAACGCGATTGAACTGTTCCATTTCGATGCCTCCGTGGATGAGGGTGCCGGGCGTGTCCGTGAAGCTTGATGCGACGTAGATCGGCACGTTGTACTCGGCAGCAATCTCCACCGACCGTGACTGTATGATTTTCGAACCCTTGCTGGCGAGTTCGAGCATCTCTTCGTACATGATTTCTTTAAGCTTTCGGGCGTTGGGAACGACGCGCGGGTCAGCCGTGTAGACGCCATCAACGTCGGTAAAACGCTCGCAACGGGCGTCGAGGGTGGCGGCAAGGGCAACGGCCGTCAGGTCGGAGGCGCCTCTGCCAAGCGTGGTTACATCCAAATCTTCGGTAATGCCCTGGAAGCCGGCGACGATGACGATGCGGCCCGCGGCCAGCTCCTTGCGGACTCGGTCTGGTTCTATGGCGAGAATGCGTGCCTTGCTGTGGACGGCGTCTGTGCGCAGACCGGCCTGGGCGCCGGTGAGGCTGACGGCGTCAAGTCCCATGGAATGGAGCGCCATTGCCATGAGCGTGCTTGAGACAATCTCCCCGGTAGATAGGAGCACATCCAGCTCACGATCCTCCGGGTGTTGATTGATTTCGTGGGCCAAGTCCAGTAGCTGATCGGTGGTGTCGCCCATAGCTGAAACGACGGCGACAACCTGATGACCGGCGGCCTTGCGGCTCGCGATTCGCTCGGCAACGGCACGAATACGCTCGGCCGAGGCGACCGACGAACCACCATATTTCTGGACGATCAGCATTGCGGTATCTTAGGCGAGGGCGCCGTTATGGTGAATTGGATCGCGTCGAGGTCAGGGAGAGGTGCCCGTGACTTCCGCACCTGCGAGAGCCGGCGCGGTGATGATGCTGCGGCCACTAAAACCTCCGGCAATTGCCGCCTGGGTCATGAGGCGTGCAACCCGCTCCTCGTCTTGCTTAGCGAATGCGGCGACGGTGGATCCGCCACCAGAAAGATAGGCGGCCGCGGCCCCCGCCTCTTTGGCAGCCGTCATGATCGGATCGAGGCCGGCGAATATTTCGCCACGCACTGGTTGGTGGATGCGGTCCTGGGTTGCCTCGTCTAGCAACTCGTAGGAGCCGGCGGCAAGCGCCGCGATCAATAAAGCTGAACGACTGAGATTGAAAACGGTGTCATCCCGGGAGAATTGGCGCGGCAGGCGGCGACGGCTTTCTTGAGTGGGCATTTCGAAGTCCGGTACAAAAACGACGATCTTCAGATCGGCGGGCAGGGGAGCCTGAGTGTGAAAAAGGTCGTTATCGCGCCGGGCGATAATCTGCAGGCCGCCGAACAGGCAGGGCGCGATGTTGTCCGGGTGCGTTTCTAAGCGTGTACCCATTGCCAGCAGAGTTTCCAGGGTGTGGGGGTTGTCCAGCAGGGCGTTGCCGGCAAGCAGTCCGGCCGCTCTCAGGGCCGCGCTCGCCCCAAGACCGCGTGCCAGGGGGATAGCCCGATCCCATTCCACAGCGAGCGGCGGGGCCTTGTCCACCTCACCGAATGCGGCTTGAACACCTTGGGCAACCAGTCGCTCGATGCCGCTGCCACCGCGCGGGGCGCTCGCCACCGTTTCGATATTGACCGTGGCCCAGATATCGACAGCCAGCCCCAGGCAATCGAAGCCAGAGCCGACGTTGCCTGACGTAGCGGGGGCGCGAACCGTGATCTTCACGCAGCCAAGTGTAGCGGACATAATCCAAAACCGCCGTGTTGCCTTGGACTTCACACCGCTGGCGGGAGTCTGAGCTAGAATGCTTTTCTCAGCCAGAATTAGGGAGTGAGGTGAAATTGATGGCCCAGATCAAGGCGGGTGACCAGGCGCCGGATTTCAAGACTGTAAACGACGAGGGAGAGGCAGTCGGCCTGAGTGACTTTCGTGGCCACAAGGTTGTGCTCTACTTCTACCCCAAGGACAACACCAGCGGATGCACGACACAGGCATGTGGCTTCCGCGATCAGTACGCGGACATTAGCGCCAAGGATACTGTGGTCCTCGGTGTAAGCCCGGACGGCGTCACCTCCCATCAAAAATTCAAGGCCAAAAATGAGCTTCTGTTCCCGCTTCTGGTTGATGAAGATCATCAGATAAGCGAGGCCTATGGCGTCTGGCAGGAAAAATCCATGTATGGCCGGAAGTATATGGGCATCCTGCGCAGCCATTTCGTGATCGATGAGCAGGGCAAAGTTATCGACGCCCAGTACAAGGTGAAGCCTCTCGACAGCGTTTCCTTGTCAGTAAAGGCTCTATAGAGCGAGTAAGCATATTTGCGGCCGCGGGCCGGTTAGAATAAGCGAAGTTGGACCGTGTTAGCTTGAGTGGAAGGGGTTTGCGATGGCAGAGATCAAGGTTGGCGATCAGGCTCCCGATTTTGAAACCGTGGACGATGCGGGTCAGAAAGTAAGCCTTGCTGGCTTCCGCGGCCAGAAAGTAGTTCTCTACTTCTACCCGAAGGACGATACGCCCGGTTGCACGATTCAGGCTTGCGGATTTCGTGATGTCTACCCTCAGGTAGAGACGCAGAATGCCGTGGTTTTGGGGGTGAGTCCGGATGGCATCGAATCTCACCAGGCGTTTAAGTCGAAGTTCGACCTGCCGTTCCCGCTACTAATTGACGAGGACAAGAGCATTTGTGGCGCCTACGGGGTTTGGCAGGAACGCGAGCGGGACGGCCAAAAGTTCATGGGAGTGGCGCGCAGCCACTTCGTAATCGACGAACAAGGAAAAGTAGTCGATGCGCAGTACAACGTGCGGCCTGAAGACAGTGTCTCGCTCTCGGTCAAGACTCTTGGCGGCTAGACGAGGCTGAAATTCTAAAATGCAGTAGCCGTAAATGGCGCCAGCCCCTTGGGGCCCCGCGCCATTTACTTTTAAGGCGCAAATGCTTGGCGGAGTTACCAAAGTCGCTGTTGAGGTTGCCGGCGCGGCGAAAGGGGAAGGTTTCATGATCCTGGTCACCGGAGGTACGGGTTTCATCGGGTCAGCCATCGTTAAGCAATTGCTCGACGATGGAATCGATGTCTCTGTCCTTGGCAGGGACGGCAACAAAATTCGAGCCGTGTTTGCCGATCGGGTCGAAGCCCGCGAAGCCGACGTGGGCAACCGCGACCGTCTACGAGAGGCCTTCAAGGGAGCCGATGTGGTTATTAACGCGGTCCAGTTCCCCTCCTCGCCGATCGAGATTCCTCGGCGTGGCTGGACCTTCGAGGAAGTCGACTTCAAAGGCACGTGTAACCAGGTTGACGCCGCGAAAGAGAACGCGGTTGGCCGCTTTGTTTGCATCAGCGGCGTTGGCGCGGCGCCAGAAGCAGACAAACATTGGTTCAGATTCAAGGGCATGGCGGAGCAGTATCTGGTCTCGAGCGGTCTCGAGTGGACGGTGATTCGTAACACCTGGGTTTACGGTCCCGAAGACGCCTCGTTAAACCGACTGCTGGGATTCAGCCGGTTCTTGCCCTTCGTGCCGATGTTTGGTGATGGGAAGCAGGAGATGCAACCGGTGTTCATCGGGGACGTTGGCAGGATTGTCGCTAAGGCGGTTGCCGAGCCCGCGGCGGCTAATCAGACATTCGAGCTCGGTGGCCCAGACGTGATGCCGATGAACGATGTCCTAAACACGGCTCTTGATGTCATGCGCCGACGCCGCTTTTTGCTGCATCAGCCAATATTGGCCGGTAAGGTGCTAGGCAGGTTGTCCGGGTTACTGCCGAAACCGCCGCTCAGCGCCGATGCAGTCGATTTTATTGCCTCGCCTGCCGTGGCGGACAACAGCAACCTTGCACGGGTTTTTGACCCCGAACTCACGGAGCTAAGGGACGGCCTGTCGACCTATCTTGGACCCTAGCCCAAGTCCTGAAGCTTCCTGGCTCTACCGATTCGAGGTTGCTTCAGGGCCGCCGAGGATTTCGAGGACAGACCCTTCCATCACCTCGTAGCTCAATTGGCCGGCTATGACCCTAGTGATGACGCCGTCAGCGTCGATGAAATAGCTGACAGGCAGTCCCTGGACCCCGAAGAGGCGGACGATTTCCTGAGTTGGATCGTAGGCGAAGGCGGTAAAGTCGACCTCCAGGCGGTCGATAAAAGCCTGGGCCGGCGTCAAAGCTTCGCCAGCGTTTACGCCAATGATTACCAGTCCATCCTGGCCATACAGATCGAGCATCGTCTGCATGTTGGGCATTTCGGCGCGGCAAGGCCCACACCACGATGCCCAGAAGTTGAGAAAAACTGGCTGGCCTCGGAAGTCAGAGAGGCTGACTCGCCGCCCATCAAAGGTGGAAAACTCAAAGTTGGGTGCGAGGTTTCCGGCCTTGAGGCCAACAGACAGTCCTGTCTCGTTGGGTGTTTCAGGTGATCGACCGGCAGCCGTTAGGGTGACCGATCGCCCGGCCGCGGGACGGACCTCCTCCTGGTTGGACGGGAATATGACCCCCGCTTGCCAGAGGGCAAGAATGGCCAAGCCTACGACGACTGAGGCAATTGCGAGCCGGCCAACAGGGTTTTGCCAATTCATTCTTGAAGACGAGTTTGAGTGATTAAGGTTCTCAGGTCTCTATCTAGCTTACGACCTTTGACCGGTAGGGTTAAGCCACGGCCCGACGACGCTCCGCCGCTGGTTCAGGTTCCGGGCTCGGCACTTTCCGGCCGCACTGCAAGCAGTGCCAGTCATCCTCTTCCATGCTGTCAAGAAAAGCGGAACCGCCACAGCGTGAGCAGGCGTTCAACCGCTTAGATGCTCTTTTGGTCGCGCTTCGGTTCATGATTCGGGTCTCCTTTTGGCGGCCTCTTGGCGCTTGTCACTCGGTTGAGCCTATCGTCTTCGCGGCCGGGGTCGATTACAGGACGGCTACGAGACTGTAAAAGTTCCATGAAATGAAGCGTATTTTGCTCAGCACCACGCCTGTTAGACTCCTGAGATGGCAACACCACAGATGGCAACACCACCTCGCGCTGTCCTATTTGATATCGGCAGCACTCTGTGGAGTTCACCACCCGAGGACCAAGCGGCACTTAACGCTTGTTATGGCCGCGGCCGAGAAATCCTCCTGGCAGAATCAACCGGCGTTCCACCTATTGAGTCGCTGATCGAATCCGTAGAGGGTCATTTCGCTGCTTGGGAGGAGATTTGGCGCACAGATTCGAGCCAAATTGACCAGGCGCCAACAACTGAATTTGTTGCCGAGGCATTGGCTAAGTTGGGACTGACTCCCTCGACGGCGGCGGTTTCCGGATTTACTGACGCGATTCTTGAAACCAGCATCTACACGGCCAAGGTCGAGGCGCCAGAGCCTGGCATGAGGGAGGCCTTGGCGGAACTAAAAAGCATGGGCCTTCGCCTCGGCTGTGTTTCCAATGCTTTCATGCCCGCGGCACCGCTGGACCGGATCATGGACGAGAAGGGCCTCGGTGAATACCTCGAGCTAACCGTGTCGTCCTGCGAGCTGGGCTTTCGCAAGCCCCATTCGGCCATTTACGAGGCTGCTCTCCAAGGGATGGGGATTTCCGCGTCAGAAACTGTTTTCGTCGGAGATCGGCTTGATGCCGACGTGGAGGGCCCGGCCGCCCTGGGAATGCGGACGGTGCTCACTCATCAGTACCGCACAGAAGATCCAGCGGGCGCCAAAGTTGCCCCTGACGGCATCGTCCAGCACTTGGATCAACTGCCCGCTCTGCTCCGGGAGTTCGCCAAAAGATAGTGGCGCTGCTCGCTGCTTAGAGCACCCCGGCCGCAGCCAAGCTCAGTACCACTGCACCGAGCACAACTCGGTAGCCGACAAAGGCATACAGAGGATTGCTGCGCAGAAATCTGACCAGGAAGGCGACCGCCGCGTAGCCAACGATTGCCGCGGTTACCAGCCCTACGGCGTAGACTGCCGCCGCGTTCTCCAGGCTGCTGCTTTCGGCCCGACCGGAAAGAATGTCGAATAGTTGCTTGCCACCCGCCGCCGCGATGATCGGCACCGATAGCAGAAAAGCGAAGACGGCGGCTTCCTCCCTACGGAAGCCGCTGAGCATCCCGGCGGAGATTGTGATGCCGGAGCGTGAAACACCAGGAATAAGGGCTACGCTCTGAGCCAGACCGAGCCGAACCGCATCCCATCGCGTCGCGTCGGCCATCTCACGGTCCCGCTTGCCAAATCGCTCAGCCAAGATCATCGGGATGCAGAACAAGATTAGTGTGGCGCCCACCAGCGTTGCCGAGCGAAACGAGTCCTCGGCCGTTTTTTCCAATAGCAATCCAAAGATGCCGGCGGGGATCGTGCCGAGGATCAGTAGCCAGCCAAGGCGGGACTCCGACGTGAGGTCCCATCTTGCCAAACGCAGACTGCGTAGCCAGGCTTTGACGATGCCGATGATCTGGATGCGGAAATAAACCAAAACGGCGGCGAGGGTGCCGAGATGAATCGCGGCGTCAAATCTCAGGCCAAATTCGTCCTGGGAGATTCCGAGAGCCTTCTCCGCCAGGATCAGGTGTCCAGTCGACGAAATCGGTAAGAATTCAGTCAGTCCTTGGACGATGCCAAGAATCGCGGCCTCGAGCAGTTCGGACACTTGATTAAGCTAACCGGGGCCTGGCTTTGCGGCAAGGTATGCCGAATTTGAAAATCGTAGCCGGGCGGCTACTCAGCAGTAATTATGGCTTGTGTTAGATTGGCGTAGTTAATTCAGTAACGTAAGAGCTTAGGATGTTATTCAGCCGTTCTTAGAATACAGACCAGCTCGTAAAATCAGGAGGACGCATGGCAGCAATCCGATCAGCACACTCCGTCTGGAACGGCGATCTCGCAGCCGGCAGCGGTGTCGTCAGTGCGACGACGTCCGGTGCCTTCAAGGACCTTTCAGTGTCCTGGAAGGCTAGGACCGAGGAGCCAGGAGGCTCGACAAGCCCTGAAGAACTGGTGGCCGCGGCGCACGCGAGCTGCTTTTCGATGGCGCTTTCCGCCGGCCTCGGGCGAGGGGGCACTCCGCTAACCAAGCTCGAAGTTGACGCCACGGTCACTTTCGACCAAGTTGACGGCGGCTGGAAGGTCGTCTCCAGTGCCCTCAAGGTCGTTGGCACGGTTCCGGGTCTAGACGCGTCTGGCTTCCAAGCTGCCGCCGAGGCGGCCAAGGACGGATGCCCGATCTCTGGCATGATGACCGGCAACGTGGCTCTCAGCGTCGAGGCAAGCCTAGGCTAACCTGCGGATCTCAAGGCCAAAAGCGCGTGAGCACGCCGAGTATGCCAAGGCGCTTGCCGCCCTGTAATCATTTCAATTCAGGGAACCAGGAGGGCGCGTCCTAGGACGCGCCCTCCTTTCTTGTTGCAGATCGACCGTCGCTTAGTGGTCGGACTTGACCATTCCGATGACATTTCCCTCTGGGTCGGCGAACTGCGCCATGACCACCATGTCGGGGATATCGGTGACCGGCATGACAACTTTGCCACCGAGGCTAACGGCCTTATCCAGGGAGGCCTGAAGGTCCGCAACCTCGATGTAAACCGTCACCGCCGGCCCGCCACCCTGTTCGTTCTTACCGATGCCGCCGCCGATGCCGGCTCCTTGTGACTCGATCAAACCATAATTCATTGGGTTGTCAGCGTTGACATTCCACTGAAACAGGTCGGCATAAAAACTCTGGAGTTTGGCGGCGTCATTACCGAGGACCTCAAAGTGGACGACTGGGTTGGGCATTTGCTCTGTTTCCTTTCTGGATGGTCACTTCTCGATTGGGAGAAGCCCTCACGCGGGGTCCAAGGTCCATGGATCGATTCCCGGGTCGCGGCCCTCGGCGGCCGCGGCGAGTCGCGGCAGGAAGTGCTCCCAGCCTTCGGCGTGCTGGGCCGCCGCTTCGCTGCTCAGCCCGGAGTGGCGCAGGCGGACCACGGTACCAGCGCCATCAGGAATCAACGAGATCTCGATGGTCGAAGAGCCGGGCGCGATTGGCCCGTCTTCCCAACCCCAGGTAAAGACCACCCGGCTATATGGCACCAGCTCAACATACTCGCCTCTGGCGATGTCCCTTCCGGTCACGTTGACACGGTAGATGCCGCCGGGTCTCGGGTCCAGTGCCGCATCCGTGCCTTTCCATTGGATCATCCTCGCAGGGTCGATGAAGAAGTCGTATATTACTTCCGGACTGGCGGCAATGCGAACTTCTCGCTCGACGAAATCGCTAGTTTCTGGAACGGCCACTGTCGATCCTCCGCTGTTCTTCCTCGGCTACTTCTGCCAGGCGAGTGAGGGCATCGTCCCAAAACTGCTCGAGGAAGACCTTTAGCTCGCTGAGACCCTCAGGCCGAGTTTGATAAAAGTGCCGCGTGCCGGCGCGTCGTTCAGTCACCAGTCCTGCAGCTTTCAGCACCTGAAGATGTTGGGAGATCGCCGGCCGGCTCACATTAAAGTGGGAAGCAATTTCACCGGACGGTAGCTCTTGTCTCCCCAGTAACTTTAGGATGTCCTGGCGGCGTGGTTCTGCGAGGGCCTTGATTACGTCTTGCATTTGGGAAATGTAAGCCTGTGCTTACGAAATGTCAAGACGTGGCCTAATCAGACCACAGCGTGGTCTGAGGCTTGCCGGTGGTGGCTTAAAGGGCTGTCGGAGGAAAAGTAAGACGGCCGGAGCCCAGGCTCCGGCCGTTTAGATGCTAAGTCAGGTCAGACTCCTAGTAGTCTCCCATCACGGTTTCGATAATCAGCTGAGTCGCGACGTACGGGTCCACGTTGGCGCACGGCCTGCGGTCCTCAATGTAGCCCTTGCCTTCTACTTCAACCTGCCAAGGAATCCGAACCGATGCGCCGCGGTCTGAGACTCCGTAGAAGTACTCCTTGTATGAAGCCGTCTCGTGGAGACCGGTCAACCGGTCCTCGATACCGTGGCCGTAGTTGGCGATATGCAGATCGTGACGTTTGCCCAGGGCTTCGGCCGCGTCAACGTTGGGCCGATAGGATGTTCGCATTGCTTTGCTGGAGAAGTTCGTGTGGCAGCCGGCGCCATTCCAGTCCCCGCGCACCGGCTTGGCGTCCAAAGTCGCGCTGACGCCGTGTTCCTCACCGGTTCGGTAGAGCAGCCATCGCGCTATCCAAAGCTGATCGGAGACTTCCAGCGCCGACAAGGGACCGACCTGGAATTCCCACTGTCCCGGCATGACCTCGGCGTTGATGCCGGAGATTCCCAGGCCGGCTGTGACACAGGCGGCAAGGTGGGTCTCGACAACTTCGCGGCCGAAGACTTCATCGGCGCCAATCCCGCAGTAATAGCCACCCTGAGGCGCCGGGAAGCCGTGCTCCGGGAAGCCAAGGGGCCGAGACCCGTCAAAAAACGTGTATTCCTGCTCCAAGCCGAACAGGTACTCCTCGCTGGCAAATTTCTCCGAGGTTTTGGCACAGGCAGCGCGCGTGTTGGTCACGTGCGGCTCCATGTTAGGTAGCAGTACCTCGCACATAATTAGTTTGTTGTTGCCACCGCGTATTGGGTCTTGGTAGGAACTGACCGGCTTCAAGACACAGTCAGAGCGGTCGCCGGGCGCTTGGTTGGTCGAGGAGCCGTCGAAGCCCCAGATAGAGGGTGCTTCCCCATCCTGCAGGACTTTAGTCTTGGAGCGCAGCTTGGCGGTTGGCTTAGTGCCATCTATCCAAATGTATTCGGCCAAGTAGGCCATGGTTGTTTCCTCCTCTAGAAGCGGTTCTGAGCGGGGTATTTGGTTCAAAATCTTTTATAACCGTGAAACGGTCTGGGCGCTAGAGCCTGACCCGCTCTAGCGCCCCAAAAGACCTCTTGTTCATCCAATCTTAAGAATTCGCTACAGTGCCTCGTCGCCGCGCTCTCCTGTGCGGACTCGGATCGCTTGCGAAACCGGCGAAACAAAGATCTTGCCGTCGCCAATCGACCCGGTTCGGGCCGCATCGACGATGATGTCGATTGCCTTCTCCGTGTTGGGATCGCTGACGACAAGCTCGATCTTGCTCTTTGGCAGCATGTCGACTCGGTACTCCTCGCCGCCACGGCCGCTGTGAACGATGCCCTTCTGGACTCCTCTACCGGTCACGTTGACGATATTGAGTCCGACAAAACCGGCTGCCGCTAGAGCGTCCTTGACTTGCTCAAGCCGTTCAGGGCGAACAATCGCTTCAACTTTGTTCATAGTTTGCCAACCTTCTCTTTCTGGATGTCCTAGTCGCCGCTGCCCGATGAAGAGGGAGCCGCGTTTGAAGTACCCTCCGGGATGACAGGGATACCGGCGTAGGCGGCGCCACCGTCCAGTACATAGGCGCGTTCGCCGTGCTGACTGCTGTCCAAGCCAGCGGTCTCCTGATCTTCACTAACCCGCAAGCCCATGGTCATGTCCAAAACCTTGAGCAGGGCGAAGGTGACCACGAAGGAGTAACCCATGGTAACGCCGACGGCAACAATCTGCTTGCCGAGCTGGCCGGCATCGCCGTAGAACAGGCCGTCCGCACCGCCGACTGCCGCGACCGCGAACAGACCGGTGGCGATGGAACCCCAAGCGCCACCGACGCCGTGGACGCCGACGACATCCAGCGAGTCATCAAGGCCGATTTTGGCCCGGAAGCGCACCGCGCCGTAGCAGAGTCCACCAGCCCCGAGGCCGATGAGCAAAGCAGCCATCGGTTCCACGAATCCGGCAGCCGGGGTGATTGCGACAAGACCGGCGACCGCGCCGGTGGCCGCACCGACCACGCTGGGCCGGCCGCTGAAGTACCAGCTGAGGCCGACCCAGGTGCAGGCCGCCGCTGCCGTGGCGAGATGGGTGGTTACAAAGGCGTTGCTGGCCCCAGCACCCGCCGCAAGCGCGCTGCCGGCGTTGAAGCCGAACCAGCCGAACCAGAGGAGAGCGGCACCAATGACGACCATGGTCACGTCGTGGGGCTCCATCGGGTCACGGCCGAAGCCGTGGCGTTTGCCGTAAACAAAGGCCGCCGCCAGGGCTGCCACACCAGCGTTGATGTGAACCACGTTGCCACCGGCAAAGTCCAAAGCGCCGAGTCCATCGCCGCCCAGGAAACCGCCACCCCACACCCAGTGAGCCATCGGGTCGTAGACCAGCGTCGCCCAAAGCAGTATGAAAACTAGAAATGTGCTGAATTTCGCGCGTTCAGCGAAGGCGCCAGTGATCAGCGCTGGCGTAATCACGGCAAACATCAACTGAAAAATCATGAAGGTCTGATGTGGAATGGTCGAGGCGTATGGCCCCGCCTCGGTCGCGGAAACGTCGGTGAGAGCGAACCAGGAGAGGTCGCCGATGATGCCGCCAACGTCCGGGCCGAAAGCCAGCGTATAGCCGATGATCACAAACTGAACGCTGATCACGCCAAGCATCATGAAGCTGTGCATGATTGTGCCCAGGACGTTTTTGCTTCGCGCGAGACCGCCGTAGAACAGCGCCAAACCTGGCGTCATCAGCATCACAAGCGCCGCCGAAACCAATACCCAGGTTACGTCGGCGCCGTTTATCTCCTCCATAACTTCCTCCCGTAATTGAAAGTGGCGCCATCGCCGAGCCCGTTCGCACAACGGCGAGCTAATCCAGGCCGCAGCGTATGGCGGTTGTGTTACGAACAGATTTCCGGTCAGTTACAGCGAGGTTAATTTGAGCAACCAGGTTATTTTCGCGTCCGGAAAGGCTCAGGGGCTTTGCCGGGAGCGTTGTTGCTGTTAAGTAGCCGCGGCGCAGGAACGGGCAAGGAGGGCGATCACCGGCTCAGGCTTCGGCTGGGAAGCGGTAGCCGACGTTGCGGACGGTCTCGACGTAGACGGTGCTGCCGGTTTCGATCTTGCTGCGCAGCCGCCGGATATGAACATCGACGGTGCGCGCGCCGCCAAAATACTCGTAGCCCCAAACCCGGTTGAGCAGTGCCTCCCGCGTAAAGACCTTGCCGCGGTTGGTCATTAAAAAGCGCAGCAACTCAAACTCCTTGAAAGTCAGAGTCACGGGCTGATCGGCAACGAAAACCTTGTAGTTGGCCAGGTCTACCAAGAGTTCTTTGGCGCGAAGCGTGTTCGCCGCATCGATGCCGGTGCGTTTCCAGATCGCCCGGCGAAGCCGCGAATTGATTTCGTCCGACGGGCCCGGCAGGACGAGGAAGTCGTCCAGCGGCCAGGCGGGATCGATCGCCGGCAGTTGGTCGGCTCTTACGACCAGCAGCAAAGCCGCCTTCGCCGGTCTGAGAGGTGATTCGATTATCCGCCGGGTTTCGTCGAGGTTGGCCGCCGCCTCCAGAATTATGGCGTCGAACTCGGGCCGCACCATTTCTGCCTCGGCATTGGCCAAAGGCACGGCTTCGACCTCGAGGCCGATGATCTCGAACTCTCGCTTGAGGGAGTTCATGCCCTCGGTCTGAAAAAGAAGCAATATTTTTTGCATCAGCTAATTGTCTACTCTACCCGGCCAAGAAAGTCCGGCCCCGGCATGGGCATGACTGGTTTGGGCAACAGATGGGAACGGTGCCCGGCGCCTCGGTGATCTTCGTCTGATCTTTCCAGACACTAGCGAATGCGCTGCCTGAAGGAAAGTGCCGGATGGCCCCGGCTGGCTCGAACCCGCTTAAGTAATCAGAACTTAACCAAAGCGGCGTAAGTCATGCCTGCCCGCGTGGGATGATGGTTTGGCTATGACTCAAGACTCAGAAAGCCGCGAATATGTCCTGCAGCAATGCCGCCAGCAGGATGTCAAGTTCATCCGGCTTTGGTTTACCGATGTGCTCGGCTCGCTCAAGAGTTTCGCTATTACATTTGAGGAACTGGAGAAGGCCCTGGAGGAGGGTGTCGGCTTTGACGGCGGCGCGATCGAAGGTTTTGCCCGCATGGGCGAGAGCGACATGACCGCTGTGCCGGACCCCGCCACCTTCCAGTTGCTGCCCTGGCGGCCCCGCGAACGGCGGGTTGCCCGCATGTTCTGCGATATCGATCTCCCGGACGGCTCTCCGTTTCCCGGTGACCCGCGACGCGTCCTCAAGCGAACCTTGGAGCGGGCGGCCGCGCTTGGGTTTACCTTTTATGTTGGCCCCGAAGTCGAGTACTTCTATTTCAAAGATGCCGAGGGAACCTTGACCCTGGACCAGGGTGGCTACTTCGACCTGACGCCACTCGATGTCGCCAGCGACCTGCGCCGTGAAACCGTGCTGACTCTGGAAGATATGGGAATTGGTGTCGAGTCCAGCCATCATGAGGTTGCGCCGTCACAGCATGAGGTCGATCTGCGCTACACCGACGCATTGACCATGGCGGACAACCTAATGACTTGCCGCCTGGCGGTGAAGGAAGTTGCTATGGCGGCCGGCGTCTACGCGACGTTTATGCCAAAGCCCCTGGCTGATGAAAACGGGTCGGGGATGCACTGCCATCTCTCGTTGTTTCGTGGCGAGGAGAATGCGTTTTTTGACGCCGGTGACCCGATGCACCTCTCCAGCGTGGCCCAGGGATTTACGGCCGGCCTGCTGCGGCACGCGCGCGAAATCACCCTGGTAACCAACCAGTGGGTAAATTCCTACAAACGTCTGATCCCTGGCTTTGAAGCGCCGGTGCGGGTGGCCTGGAGCGGTCGCGGGCAAACCGGGCCTCTACCTTTGCGCGGCGAGCCATCGCCGGGCCGCCTGGCGGGCGATCTGTTACGGGTTCCCGCCTATCGGCAAGGCCGAGAGACCGCGGCGCGGATTGAGTACCGGGCACCGGACGCTGCCTGCAACCCCTACCTTACGTTTGCCTCGATCCTGGCGGCAGGGCTGGAGGGCATTGAGCACGAATATCCTCTGCCACCCAGTCGCGACGCTGGCGACGAGGCGGAAATCGCCGACGCGCCAACCCTGCCCGGCAGCCTCCATGAGGCTTTGCAGGATGCTGAATCGAGTGACCTGCTTGAGCGCTGCCTGGGAGAGCACGTTTTTGAAAGCCTTTTAGCCTCCAAAAGGATCGAATGGGAGCGCTACCGCGCCCACATCACCGATTATGAACTCAAGCGTTACCTGCCGATTCTTTAGGTCAGATCGTCCCCGAGTGAGCCCTCAACCGCAAGCCAGTCAATGCGCCGCGGCAACCAAATCCTGTGATCTGGGGAAAATTGGGGTAAACTCTTACACGCTTTACCTTACGTGATGTTATAATTCGCAGCGGTCATCCTGGCGGATGGCGGTCGCTGGAACCAGCGGACTTACCTACTGCGCTGACGGGGAGGTGGCGGGCGCGACCGGCTTCAGGGACAGCCGGACGTGTCTCCCAAGCGCCAAGACCACTCTTAACCAAGTGGACGATTCCTCGCGGAGGTGCAGATCAAGCTATGAATATGTCCTGGAAATTATTGACGATTGCGGGTGTGTGCGCCTTAGTTCTTTTGGCGCTCACTCAGGGCGGCGTAAGCCGCCCTGGTCCTGTTCACGCTGATTCCCTGTGTTCGGGTGACGAGCTCGGCTCTATCCAAATTGAGTTCAGGGAGGATGGGGGCGCCGCAACCTCATTCCTGGGATTCGAGGTGAACATTGAAGTGCATCCTTCTAACGCTAGTCATGACTCTTCCCTCGACATTGTGGATAACTTGGCTGGAGACGATGCTGCCTCGAATACCGGCCAGATCGATGTTGATGTTGCCTGCCAAACTGATCACCCGCGCATGGACCCAGATGGCTACGACTTTATTGCCAGCATTGTTCCGGATAGTGACGCCGACGATGCCGGTTGCACAATCGTAGATTCCACGATCGACGACCAGACCCTTACTGGGGATAAAGGGGTTGTTTTGGCGGTTGAATTCGAAGTGGATTGCGAACCGAACGTCAACATCACAATCAGCAAGTCGGCCGTAGATGATGACTCCGTTGACTTTGAGTTCACGATCAGCGGTGACAATTCCTGCGATGAAGATTTCAGCCTGGCCGATGGCGAAGACAAAGAGTTCGAATGCGAAAACATCCCGGACACGTACACGATCTCCGAGGAGGTGCCCGAAGGCTGGGCGCTGCTCGCGATTAACTGCACGGACGAAAACGTCCCGTCGGGTGACATCGTTGGTGATTTGGAAAACACGACCGTAAAGATTACGCTCAGCGTTCCCGGCGATACCGTTGATTGCACCTTCGTCAACAAGCTTACGGTGCCTGGTGACCCGGACAGCGTTACTTTGGCCGTTTCAACTACGGCACCGCCCTGTAACCTGCCAATCGTAGTCGTTGCCACGGTCAAAGACGAGGCTGGCGCCCTGCTCGTGGACGTGCTGGTGACGTTCAGCGCTCCAAGCGGGGCCTTCTCGATACCGTTGGGCTTAACCCAGACCGGCGTGATCTCAACCCTGTACACGCCGCCAAACGAAGGCAGTGAGCTGGTCACGCTTACGGCTACGGCTGGTGACGCCAGTGGAACGGTCCAAATTCAGGTGAACTGCGCTGTCGCAACTGCAACGGCGACTACGGTTGCGCCGCCGACAATCCAGCCGCCGAGCACCGGTGACGCTGGTCTTGGGACCGGCTCTGCCTGGCTGGCGTACGCGGGCATCGCCGGCTTAGTCGCAACCATGTTTGGAGCCGCCTTTGTAACCGCTCGGCGCTGGTCCTAGAGGGCGCCCGGTTCGAGGACTAATTTCTGGTGGATTTAGCTAGTGGGGGTGGCTCCAGTTTAGACCGGGCTGCCCCCTTTTACGGTTGGTTGCATTTGCATATAGTTGCGCTGGTTAGCGCCCATCCTTATCCTAAGATCAGGCGGGTCATGCCAACGAGCCGGTCTAGGTTGGGGTTGGGTTTGGGGGTTGAAGGGAATGGTTGACGAAGAAAGGCCTGAGGATCGCCAGGATCCTCGCGAAGACGCGGCAGACGAGCCCCTCGAAGGGGCAGGCTCGGCTGACGACCAAAACAGTTACAGCGAAAGCAGTTATGGCGGCGAAGATCAGGGCTCCGGCGCTGGAGGCCCCTCTGATGGCCGGCCTCCACTACCGCTGGTCGGCGGCCTCGCTGCCGCGGTCATCGTTGGTATCATCATCATCTTTGTCGCCCTAAGTGGTGGTGGCGATGACGGTCCCGAGACCGCCGGTGCAGATCCCAGTGTCGTACCGTCCACCTCGACACCGACCGATGGCACCTCTGGCGGTCTCGCAACCGGCGTGCCGTCCTCGGAAGCGACACTTGACCTGACCGTACCAACCGTCAGCGCGGCGGTAAACCTGGATTCCGTGGGCGATAGCGACCGTCTGGTGGTGCCGTTGTACGGCATCGAAGCTCCGCTCACGCTGAGGACGGTTGGGCAGGATGGCGTAATGGCTAATCCTGATGGGCCGGATGACGTTGCATATTACAATTTTTCGGCTTGGCCGGGTAAGGGAGGCGCTCCCGGTTTAGGAGGAAATTCGGTATTCGCGGGTCACGTCGACTCTGGAACCAAGGCTTGTGACAACGGTAACGTGCCGCCACCCTGTCAGGCCGTCTTCTGGGACATCAGTGCGCTACGAGTTGGTGACGAGGTCCAGATCCACATAGACGGCGTGATCTACAGTTACGCTGTGACGTCGAACCAGAGCGTCGTCGCCGCGACGGCACCGTGGGACAAAATCGTTTCGGCGACGGAGCAGGAGACAATCACTTTAATTACCTGCGGTGGCGACTTCAATCGGGAGACGCGGGAGTATAACAACCGGCAAGTAGTGGTCGCCGTCCGAATCAGCTAGGTAGTTTTAGCAGTTTCAGTTTTCGTTAGGGGGAGCTTTGCGATTACCTGAATTCAGCCAGAGGATTCGTATCCCGAGTATCCGTATCCCGCGTGTGGCGTTTTCCCTGGGATTGCCGCTAGGCAGTTTCTTGATAATGCTCGGCGTTGGTTTTGGCACCGGCGACAGCCTCAGTAGCAGCGGTGACGCTGACGCTAACGCAAACGACGCTGACACGGCTGTCGTCGTCGCCTCGCCTACGGCCACGCCGGTCGCGACCGCCACCGCGGAGCCGACACCGGTCCCGACTTTTGAGCCTACCGCTACCGTTCTTCCTGACCGCACTACCTGCAGTGAAATCCAAGGCACCGACTACAGGTCAGCGACCGAGCATACCTGGTACCTGGAAAACTGCGTGACAGTGGCTACCGCCGGCACCGAGCCGCCACAGCCGGTGAACACGAACCCGGCGCCGGTCAGTGGCTATGTGGGCGCCCAGACGCCGCTTGGCGACCGCCTGGTCATCCCCTCAATAGGCGTCAACGCTGACGTATCAGGCGTTCTTGTCGGCCCTAGTGGCGTCATGCCTGACCCTTCCGGCTACTTCAACGTGGTTTGGTATGACTTTAAGAATTTCCCAGGTCTTGGCGGCTATGCGACCGGTGGCAACCTGGTCATCGCCGGCCACGTCGATTCCGCCGTATATGGCGCCGTGGTCTTCTACAATTTGAGCCAGTTGCAGGCCGGCGCCATTATCGAGTACCACACTTCCGACGGACAGCTGTACCGCTATGAGGTCACAGGTGCCGGAGATTACTTGCCTTCGGACAACTGGGCCGGGATCGTCGCCTCCTCAACCGCCGACATCACTCTGATCACCTGTGTTGGCAGCTTCAACACCAGCATCGCCGGGGAGTATAGCCACCGGCGGGCGGTTTTTGGCAAGAGGCTCTAACCACACCTAAGTGTCGTCTTCGTTAGGCTCAAAGCAGCGAGCAAGAATTGCGCTCGCCGTTTGCTTTAGGACCCGGTCAACTGGTTCCGCAGATGTGCGGCCGGGTCTGATGGCCGTTTTCGGGGTACCGATTCACCAGACGTTTCCTCGTCAACCTCAAGGGCGATGAGAGCCGGACCGGCAGATCCCAGGATGCCCGGTAGGCGCTCCCGCAGAACGCCGAGGTCGGTAAAGCTCTCTGCCTGTTGGTAGCCAGCGGCTCGCGCCAGGCCGGCAAAATCGAGGCTGTTCGCCGCGGGAAGCGCCTGACCGCCGGAGGTTTCGTAGACCCGGTTCACCAGCACGAAATGAAAGAGATTGGCTGGCGCCGCGCCGGCAACACTAGCCAGTGTGCCGAGTTGCATCAACAGGCTGCCATCGCCATCGACGACTAGAATGCGCCGTTCCGGCTGCGCCAGGGCCAAACCCAGCCCCAAGGCAGCGGCGCCGCCCATGTTGCCGAGACAATCGATATGGTGCTGATCGGCGGCGCCCGCCTCGTACCAATGGAGGACGGAGCGCATCGTGGCGACGCTAACACCCTCCCCCTTGTTGGCAGCGATGACATCCACTGCGTCGGCGCGTTTCATTCCGATTCTCGCCTTTAGCTCGTCGGTGCGCTGATTAGAACGACCACTGGACCATGGCGCTCGCGGCTTTCCTGAAAGGCGCGGGTCAAAAGCGGCGCGTCGTCCGGTGTGTCGATCGTGTAGAAAGGCAGGTTCATCGTCTCCATCAGCGGCCCGATCAGACGTACCGCACTGGCCCGGTTGTCTTCAGCCGCCCGCTCGAGATCGCGGCCAAACTGGCCGACCAAAATGCAGGCCGGAGTTTTCATGTCCTGGGCGATAGCCCTCAGAGCGTTGAGACCGGCAAAGAGACCAACATTCTGGATCAGCAGTAGCGGTTCGGCGCCCCCGATCCAGAGGCCGGCGTTGACGCCAATAGCCTCGTCCTCGGTGGACACGGTCAGCAGGCTTAGACGCGAGTCTTCCGCCAGGAGCTCAAGCAAGGTTCGCTGGTGGGTGTCTGGCACCGTTACCACGTGGGTCACGCCGAGACCGGTGATCTCATTGACCAGCAGTTCAGCCGGCACAGACTGGACCATGGACCTCGTCATTTTGTCTCCCGTACGCCAGTTTCCATTCCAGGGATTATATGACGCCCCAGAAACCGGCGAAGCTAGGCGTTCGCTTGCCGCCGGGTTGGTCAGAAGGCAGAATGGCGAGTGGAGAGGTGGCAGAGCGGTTGAATGCGGCGGTCTCGAAAACCGTTGTACGTTTTAGGGCGTACCCAGGGTTCGAATCCCTGCCTCTCCGCCATAGATACGAAATCGCCTTGATGAAGGCATCTTGGCCATTAGTTTAACTCATCGGCTCCGAGTCCTGCTACCAAATTGCTACCATCGGGCCGGGCAAGTAAGGCGTCTAGGCGGGCTGCTACCTGCTCATTTAGCTCGAGGCCGGGTATTAGATGGCTGTAAATGTCCGCCGTCACCTGGTAGCTGGCATGCCCTAGCCATTCCTGAACGAGCTTCATAGGGGCGCCGGCCGCCAATAGCAGAGAAGCGTTGGTGTGCCTTAAATCATGGAACCGAGCAGTCGTACCGATCTGCTTCCGAATCTTGCTCCATGTCCAGGACGCCTGCATGGCAGTCAAGGGCAGTCCATCCGGTCGAGCGAAAACGTACGCCTCGTCTCGGTACGCTGGACCGAACTGTAATTTCTCCTGCATTTGGCGGTAGCGGTGCTGCCGCAGAATCTCGACGCCCGCAGCTGACAGCAAAAAAGCGCGTTCACCAGCCTGACTCTTAGACGACGGGATCGAGATAATGGAACGGCTGAAGTCCACATGGGGCCATTGGAGCCGCAATAGCTCACCTTGGCGCATACCGCTATAGAGAGCGAATCGAATCAGGGCGCCACGGACATCGTCAGGCGCCAGGTCGATTGCCTCCTGGACCTGGTCAATTCTCATGATTACGGGGTTGTAGGTTGACTTTCTCCGTTGGGTTGTCCGGCCTAAGTTCCCATCGAACGGCTTGCTTTAGCGCCTCTTACAATGCCCGATGACAGTTGAGGATGGTTTTTTCGGAGAGTCCCTTCACCCTCATGGCGCTGTAAACGGACTGGACCTGCAGAGGTCGCAACTTTGACAGCTTGACGCCTATCTGAGGTATCACGTGATTCGTGAGTAGAGCTCGGTAGCCGTGGGCAGTAGATCGCTTTAGTTGGCTCGCGTAGTCCAGAAGCCAGCGCTCGAGATATTCCGTCACCGTGGCATGCAAGGGTCCTTCAGACTCGCAGGCCCCAGTTTGCCTTGGCGTCTGAGCCGGCTGAGGATGCGGCCCACCATCGAGACCGAGATAGTGACCCCTTCGCGCCTGAGGATCGGCTGTAGCTTGTCTTTGCCCCAGACGGGATTGTCTTGGCGCAGGCGTAGCACCGCTGCTTCGAACTCTAGGCTCCAAGTCAGCTTGCGGACCTGGTGTGGCCTATGGCTGCGGTCTTCCAGGCCCCGCGGACCCTGGAGCCGGTAGCACTCTAGCCACTGGTAAAGGGTTGAGCGGCTGCGTCCAAAGCGTCTTGCCGTCAGACTCACCTTCTCGCCGTGATCCTTGTGCCACTCAACAGCCCTGAGGCGCGCCTTCGCCTCACGTGATAGTCGTGGCTCCTCCCTGCCTTCCTGCGCTCCCTCTGGGAGGAGACGAGCCAGGGTTGGACCGCCTGGGATGATCGACCCGTACGTCTGCATTGGGACTCCGTATCGTCCCCGCCTTCTCATCATTGTCGTGTACGGCATCTTTCTGAACGAGATCAGCCTCAGGGGGTTGCAAGACTCAATCATGAAGTGATAAAAACATATAGTTCTACAGAGTATTCATCAGAGCTTTCATCGTATTCATCAGAGCTTTCATCAGAGCTTTCATCGCGGAGGAGGAGATAATGCGCGTTCGATTAGTGAAATGGATCGTTTCGTTAGGGTTGTTGGCGGCTCTAGCGCTGATGGCCATGGCTTGTGGCTCTGATGAAAAAGTGGTGGGGGAAGAGGCCCCGTTTAGAATAGGGGTGATGGACTCGGTCACCGGCATTGGTGAGACCTATGGCAGAGCGGCCGTTGAGGCCAAGCAGTTGGCGGTCGAAGAGATTAACGCTGCCGGCGGTGTCAATGGGCACATGCTGGAGCTCATCATTGAAGACTCGAAGTGCAACGCTCAAGACTCGATCACCGCCTACAAAAAGTTGACCGATGTGGACGGAGTAAAGATCATCCTCGGACCCTCATGCAGCGGTGCGATGCTCGGCGCCGCGCCACTGGCCGAGGATGACGGTGTGGTCATCTTCTCCGGTCTGACAACCAACCCGGACATCGCTAACGCCGGAGACTACATTTTCCGGACAGCGCTGAGCGACATTCAGGTGGGCACCGATACCGGCAATGTGCTCTGGGCTGACGGGATCCGCAGGTTGGCTACTATCACCGAGGCAACTGACTACGCCGAGGGAGTGAGGCGGACCAGCGTTGCGCAATTCGAGAAGCGGGGCGGCCAAGTGGTGAGCGAGGAGCGCTACAACTCCGACGTTACCGACTTTAGGACCCAGCTGACCAAGCTACTCAACGAAGCCCCAGACGCCATCCACATCGCTGCTTACAGAGTTCCCGGACCCACGCGCACGGCGGAGCGCGAGCGGCACACAGGAGGGGGAGGCCAGGTGAGCCAGCTGGCTGATTCGTCGTTGCTTCGGGTTTGAGATCAGACCCGTGATACGCCGGTGCCGCCGTGCGCCGTTGGGAGGCCCTCGTCCGTCAGAGCCCGGCAGCAACATTGCTACCTCTGTGGCGGGCCGAGCTGATCTATCGATCTCGTGCAGGAGGGTGCTGGCGTTCAGGTTGACGGCCCCCGCACATATTGTGGCCGTCAGAGCCCGAACGGTGGCTATATTAGCACATGTGTACGGTTTTGGCCTTGAGACCAAAGTTTCCGAGCCTTTTTATGTGTCACCTTTGTCACCTTCGCATCTAAAATGCCCGGGTTGGCGGCCTGAAACCGGGGTCGTTCCGGGGTCATTCCGGGGTCGTTCCCGCTGTTTTGAAGCTTGAGCCACTGACTTTTAATCCGTCGGTCCTGGGTTCGAATCCCAGAGGGCCCACCACTTCAAAACCAACGAATCTGAAACCTCCTCAAACCTTTAGCTTCTCCCACAAGTTGGGTGGCGTTGACCGCACGACCTTCATGCGACGGATTATGTTTCTACTTTTTGGCCCCGCTGTCAGCGAGCGCTGTTACTTGGCGTCCATTGAGCACGACGTGGACAATCGAGCCAAGTGCGAGGTGGTGAATATTCGCTCTGGAACAGCGGAAGACGTGGGGCCCCCGGGTGATCTCAGGGACCGCTTGTCTCAAATTAGCCTGGGTTAGCGGGAGGCGGGGGCCGCGGCCTGCTCGAGGCTCTGGTCGCCCGGAGGGCGGTGGCCCCAGATGCTGGCGCGATCGTAAATGTTGACTTGCCAGTTCTCATCGTTCACCAGCCGGCCGTTCCAGCCATACTCCATGAGAAATCCCGAGGGCGTGTGCATGTAGAACGAAATCATGTGGTCGTTGGTGTGCTTGCCAAGCCTGTACTTTATCTCGATGCCTCGGTCTTCCACCCGGTCGAGGCAGGAGCCGACGTCGTCCATCGAATTGAGTTCGACCATGAAGTGGCCGATTCGCTTGACATCGCCGGAGCCGGCACGGCCTACGACGAAAGTGTGCTCGCGGCCATTGCAGTGGAAGAAACGCTCAATCCCGCCCAGCGAATCGCTGGTCTTGAAGCCGAGTCCATCCCGCAGCACGCGCATTATCTCGTCGGCGTCGTCGGCCGCCACGCCAATGTGACCCATGCCCAGTTCACCGGTTCTGAAACCACTGATTCGCGCCGACGGCAGGAAGGGCTTTTCAAACAGAACCTTGGGCCCGTAGTAGACTTCAAGCGGAACGCCGCTGACGTTGAACTTGACCATGTCACGCACCATGCGGTTAGCAATTTCGGCCTCGCTGGCCTGGGCAAACTCTACTCCCGTCGCGAACAGGCTTTCCTTCGTCTTCTCGAACTCCTCGCGATTGGCGGTCTGGAGGCCTACATAAGTGATGTCATCATCGCCACCCGGGTGCAGGGCGATTCGATGGTGATTCTCGTCCATCCGCAGGTAGACCGTTCCATCTTCTGCCGTCTCCGACACTTCGAAGCCAATGACATCATTGGCGAAATCGATCCAGTCCTCTACTTTTCTTACGCCGATGCCCAAATAGCCCAACTGAGAGATCGCCATGAGCTGCCCCTTTCAATAAACAGAGGATATGACGCGAAACCCTTACATGCTGGAATTGTACACATCCGCGAGCTCTGAGGAGAGGTTGAAAGGTTCTACTGTGGTAGCGCTGACTCTCTGCCTTGGGCCGTGAGCGGCGTGATCGCATTGTCTACATCGCCGCCGTGAGCTGATCCTGCCGGAAGCGGCTCGGTGATACCATGGGGCTATCGTGACCGGCGTCGCTTCGCTGCGGACGCGCCGATTTCAAGAGATTATCTCGTCGCATTCACGAATTTGGCCAGTACCGGAGAGCCGCCCATGACTATTGCTCTTAAGAAGGAAGAAATGCTGCACATGGTGGACCCGGAGACGGGCACAGTAGACCGCCGCATTTTCGCCGAGCAAGACATCTACGAACTGGAGTTGGAGCGCATTTTTGCGCGCGCCTGGAACTTCATGGCTCATGATTCGCAGATACCCAATCCCGGCGATTTCTTCATGACCTTCATCGGCGAGGATCGGGTCATTTGCCTGCGCGACAACGACGGCAACCCCCAGGTGCTGGTTAACACCTGCCGCCACCGCGGCAACGCCATTTGCCGCGCCGAGGAGGGCCACGCCACCTCCTTCATGTGCACCTATCACGGCTGGACGTACGATTTAAAGGGCGATCTCGTTGGAGTACCGGGCTTCAAGGAGGTCTATCACGAGGAGCTGGACCGAGAGAACTGGGGCTTAATCAAGGCGGCGCACGTCGATACCTACAAGGGCTTCATCTTCGCCACCATGGACCGTGACGCGCCGAGCCTGGCGGAGTACTTGGGTGAGGTCGGCAATATCTGCCTCGACCAGCTGGCAGAACGCGGCGACATCCGCATCGTACCCGGCATCCAAAAGTTCACGATTCCCTGCAACTGGAAATTCGCCACCGACAACGTTTGGGACTTTTACCATCCGGGAATAACCCACGCCTCCTCGGCCATGGCCGGCAACTGGGGCAAGGCGGCGCCCGGCGGCGAGCAGTCGGCGGTGCGATCGCGTCAAACTCCGCAACAGCGCCTGCAGGCAGCCCACATTATTCTTCTCGGTGAGTATGGCCACGCCCTGTCCGGCCCCAAGCTGGACGAGCAGGGATTGGCGCGCCGCGCCTTTGGCAGCGACAATCGCTGGCGGGAACGCCCGGAAGTCAAAGCGGCCCTTGGACCCGTGGGACTCAAGGTCAGCGAACACCCCCACATCTTCCCCAACCTTTGGCTATCCACCAGCGGTGGTCAACTGAGCCTGCGCCTCCCCAGGGGACCGGGCAAGACCGAAATCTGGTGGTTCACGCTGATCGACAAAGACACCGAGCCGGACTGGCACGAACTGCAGAGACACCAGGCCAATCACATTTTCGGCCCCGCCGGCATGCTGGAGCAGGATGACGGCGAGAACTGGGGACAGAGCACCCTGGGCGCAACCGGCGTTGTCAGCCGGCGCTTCCCCTTGAATTTCTCTGCCGGCCGTGGCCACGGCCAGATGATCGAGGACGAAGGTGGACCCCCCTACGTCGAAACCGTGGTCAACGAGCACGCCCAGCTCTGGCACTACCGCGCCTGGTCCGAATGGATGGCCGCCGATAGCTGGCAGGATTTAAGGAGAACTCACTCGCGCGTGCCCCGCGACCGTCTCTAAGCCCGGCAACCGCCACTAGAAATTGCTCGAGCGGTTGGCTCAAGTCTCGATTGGGGGGCGGCGTCAAATGGCGCTCGCTACATCGCTCCGCCCCGAGCTCGTGCCGCTTTCAATCCAATACGTCTCGGCAACGGCGCGACGTGAGCTGCGGTCCGCAATCAAGAACCGGCGCGACGCTGTGCTGCCCTTAGATGGCAAATGGCGCCGAAAAAGAGCCTGCCGCCCGCTGGCTACAGCTTGAGCCACATGTCGTGCCGGTAAACCGGGCTCGCCTGCGTCAGCTCGTAGTTCCGCACCCGCCCGCTGAGCAGCGTGTTGGAGTTCGTCGTTAGAAGCAGATTGGAGGAAGTGGCCCTTTCCAGGCAGAGCATCTGTACCTGTGTCACCAGCTTCAGGTTCTCCTCGAAATCGACCGTCGTTTCTGATTGCTCGATCAGGGCGTCGATCTCGGGGTCGTGCAAGGCGAAGCCGCGATAGACGTCCGACCAGCCGGCGGTGTGCTGCAGGCGTAGGGCCCGACCGGGGACGTCATCCCCAGGCGAATCTTGCATCATGATTTCCCAGTCGTTGTCGGTCCAGCGCTGGAAGAGCTGCGCCGAGCCCGTGATGTTGGAGATCTTGGTCTTGACGTCTCCGCGCAGCAGCTGCTGCTGCCACACCTGACCTGTCGAATCGATGCCCGAGCCAGCGAACAAGGCCATCATGTCATAAGTCCTGCCCAGGTCGAAGCTGGAAGCCGCGAGCAGCTTCTTGGCCTCGGCCACGTCCTCCCGGTAGAACTCCTTGATGTCTTCCTCGTTAAGCTGGTAGGCCTCGAGACCGGCGGGCAGAATACCGTTTGGCAGCACCCCATCGTCGGCGAAGCCGAGGGTGAGCATTTGCTGGCGGTTGGTTAGCCGCCAGAACGCCTGACGGATGCGAATATCCCGCCGCCATTCGAAGCCGGCGCCTTCGTTAGACTCCGGCCGCATGTTCAGCTGCCAGGCGATCGGGCTGATGCCGGGCAAGCTGACCGGCTGGACCTTGTCTCCCATCTCATTCGGTATGGTCTGGAACTGCGTGACCGTAGGCAACGACCAGAAGTCGAGTTGGCCGCCCCGGAAGGCGGCCTCGGTAGCCTGGAGGTCCGGCAGAAACTTGACCTCCCGTGAGTCGATGTAGGGCATGCCCCGGGAGGCGAGGCGGAACTGCTGGTGCTTCTTGTAAACGTGGCTCACCCCAAGCTGAGCCTCGTCGAGGAAGTAAGGGCCGGTGCCGATCTGCTTGCCAGTATCGAGGTTATCGAAGGTTTCCGGAGCCAGGATCACCTGGCCGCTGCCGCTGCCCAAGAGGCTCCCGCTGAACAGGTAGGCGCTGGGCTTCAACAGGTGGTAGATCACCGTGACGTCGTCGGGCGCCTCGGCGAGCTCAAGGAAGTCGTTCTGAAAGGTCTTGCTGAAGGCGTTTGGTAGTTCAGTGATGAACTTCTGGGTGGCCACAACGTCCGCAGCCACGAACTTGCGGCCGTTGACCGGCGCAAAGTTGTGGAAAACCTGATTCGGAACCAGCTTCATCACCACCGTGAGCTCGTCGGGCTGCTCGATGCTCTCCATCGTCTCTAGCACGAAGCGGCGCTCGTCCGCGCGGGACGTGAGCGGCCGATCGAAAACGGTGGTGCCACCGGTGACCGTGCCTTCCTCGAAGTTCGAAACCGGGTTGAAGTTCATCGAGGTTGCACGCCGGAAGACGTAGTGCCCGCCGGGCTCCGGAGTGCCGCCGGGGTTCAAGTACTTGCCGCCCGTTGAGGGTGCTTCGGTGGTTGCGGTCGGTGCAGGCGCCGTGGTCGCGGCCGGGGCCGTGGTCGCCGCCGGCCCACCACCGACCGGACCAGAATCATCGTCATCGTCGTCGCTGCAGCCGACCAACGCCAGCGCCGCGGCGCCTACGGAAAGGGCCGCGCCCGAGCGCAAGAGACGCCGCCTTGCAATGCGGTTACTGGTTATTTTGTCCCAATAGTTCTTGTCCATGAATTCCCCCCGTTATCACTAACGTCTCTATCGGCTTTGGACATCGAGTTTGTCGTCAATCTATGCTCGCGTTGGCGACTAGTAAATAATGGGGATTATACGCCTAACTAGCCAAGGCGCAGGCTAAATCTTAGGTCGTTTGATTTTCCGCTTGCTTGGGTCTGGCGGCTTCGCAGCCGCAAAGACAGCCTTAGCTACCTGCTCCGGTGTCGCGTCAAGCTTGATCTCACGCGTCACTGGACGCCCACGAGGTTTCTTCTCAGTCGGTTTCTCTTTCAAGGCACAACTCCAACAAGAACCAACGGCACTGCCGGAACACCGCGCGCCTGGCGCAACACGTTCAGCAAGTCCCGCTCGTAATAGGCGACACCGGTGGACATTTCCTTCTCTAACTCCTTCATCGGCAACACCTCGATACCTACGTCTATGATGTCCGAGACGTAGAAGCTGAGGTGCTTCACAAACAGGTCATGCGCGACGAAGGCGTATTTGCCAAACTGAATCTCCACCGCGACCCGATCCTTCACGAAGTCGGTCTGATTGTAGGACCTTATCGGCGTGTGTCCTGCATCCTCGATTGCTTGCTTCTGTTCCTGCTCCGGCAGCCCATGAATCCCACGCAATAGCTTTTCGTCGTCGGTCACCCAGAAGGTGTTTCGCCGCTCACTCCAGCCGTGTACCGCGAGTCCCTGACTGAACGCCTCGTTCATATCTGCTGGCGAATACAGCAGCCTTCCCGTCATGGGGAATTCGTCCGTGTAGAGAGTTGCACCGTGCGTCCTCGAGGACGGTAGGAAGTTCAAGAGCGCATCGTCGGCGGCGAGTGCGGTCATGGGCGGCAAGGCCGTCAACGGCTGGCGCTTCTGGCCCGTCCAAGGCGCCGAGCCGAAGGCACAGGAAGGAGGAAGGGAGAAGCCCGAAACGCAGGCCTCAAAGTCAAAGAGGCTGGTCTACCGCGTCCCGAACCAGAAGGGGATAGCGGAGGGTCAGAGCCGCTGGTTCTGTAGGGCCTGCATGAAGGGCTTCGTCGTAGAAGACAGTGGTGGGCAACCGGAGGCTTGCCCCGACGGCAACCGCGAGTAGGGGCGGACAGCGCCCGGGATGTGATCAGCTCCTGGGCGCGACGAGGAGAAAGCTGGCGTTGAGGACGGCGACGACTGCGAATGAGATGGCCAGGAGCGCCTGGTCGGCGGCGGCGAGGGCAAGAGCCGACAGACCGAACACTGCCATTTCGACCAAGAGCCTGCCTGTGTCAGTCAGCCACGACGCTGACCTCGGCGCGAGCAGCTTCCACCAGACGAAGATGGCCGCGCCAGGCGCCAAGACTTCGATGACGATCCCTTCCGCCATACTGTCGCCGGTATGGATGCCCCAGTACATGAGGGCCACCAGGGCGCACAGTTCGAGGAGGAGCCGCACCGTCGAGTTCAGCGCAATCCAGGTTATCGAAGTCTGTGACAGAGAATACCGCATCCCTGCGAACTAACACTATGACCGGGGCCTGTTGCCGAAGTCCCGGCAGGATCTGATCAATGATATGGTCGATATAGGCGACCTTAGTTTGGAGGAGGAGCCTATGATGGGCGAGCGAGAGTCCGGGACGAAGCTGTATTACCAGTTGTCATTGGACGGTCTCGTACCCCAGGACCAGAGACTGCGCCGCATTGCCAGAGCGGTTGAGTTCGCCTTCGTCCGGCGCCTTTGCCGGCCATTCTACAGCCATACCGGCCAGCCATCGGTCGACCCTGTCGTCATTTTCAAGATGCTGCTCATCGGTTACCTCTACGGCATCACTTTGGAAAGGCGCCTGCCTCATGAGTGACGCCGCCTGGTCGAACGGACTCAGGCAGATTTTCGATGAATCCTTCCAGCTCGACTGGGAATCACACATCGCTTCCTTGAATGAAAGTCTGGGACTTAGCAAGGAGGGTCGCTTCGCCGTATCGATACCAGGCCTTCCACCATTCTGGTTCAACGGCGACGTAGAAGGTCTAGCTGACGCATCGTGGACGCTTGTCGTCTCTCTGAATCATCAGATGGGAACCTACCGAGACCCTCCAACGGCAGAAAACTACTGGGAGTTCTGTCGGCTGCACAACCAGAATTACTGGTACCCACGCTTCTTCCGTCCGCTCGTTCGCTTAGCGGCAACATGCCTAGGCGAGACCGTGGCAGCCGATGAAGAACCTGAATTTGCCTCGAGGCGCATGGTCTTCGTAGAGCTCTGTCCCTACGCTTCTCGGCGGTTCAACCTCACGACGTCAAAAGTGGAAGAGCTCGCTAGGAGTGAGACCGGTTTTCAAACAGCCGCACAGACCACGGCAATCCTTCTAAAGGAGGCCCGTCCGCACCTTCTTCTCGTGAACGGGGCATCTGCTCTGGCCAACTTCCATACTTTGTATAGAACGCGCCTGGCCGAGTGGCATGAGCGGGCCTACGCGTCGGCGTCCTCTGGCCGCAAACTATGGCACTGCCAAGGCATCCTCCGTGGGTTAGGCCATGACCTGCCAATGATCGGCTTTCCATTCTTGCGTACACCGCGAACGCACAACTCCTACGCGGAGATTGAACAGCTCGGTACTGCTGGGAGAGAGTTCGTCCGTTTTGTATCTCAATCGAGTGAGCCATGACGAGCGCTGCCTGGTGTATCTGCCCAGGAGGATGCTGAGGTTCGGCTTGATGGCCTCCGCACATATTGTGGCCGTCAGAGCCCGAACGGTGGCTACATTAGCACATGTGTGCGCTTTTGGCCGGTAGGTGGCCTGAGACCTGCGTTTTCCCTCCTGTCGGCTTACGGGACCGGGCGATCATCCTGACGCTTGTCTTCACGGGGCGGCGCCGCGCGGGGGTGTTGGGCATGACGGTGGGCAGCATCTCCGTAGAGGGCGCGACGGTCTTCTACAGCTATCGGGGCAAAGGAGGCAAGATGGGAAAGCGGGAGTTGCCGCGGCCGGCGTTTGAAGGCGACTTGCATCTGGTTGGAGTGCCTGGGCACGGACCCTGGCGACCATGCCGCCTGACGAGTCGCTGTGGGTGGCCACGCGAAACGGACGCGGCATCACGAGCGGGACGTTCTACGCAAACCTCCGGCGGTATCCGAAGAAGGAAGGTCTGCCCGCCGGGGGCGTGCAGACCTTCAGGCACTCGGCGCCGAAGCTCAGGCGCGACGTGGGCGAGTCGGTCGAAGACGTGTCGCGGTTCTTGGACCACAGTAGCCTGGCGGTGGTGACGACGACCTACCTGCGGCATCTCGAGGGGTAGGAAGACCAGAGCTGGGCGAAGGTGGCAGAGGGGATGGGGGTCTAGCCCTGTCTATCCCTTTCTATTTCTATGCGACCTCCATCCACTGAGAGATCTCGGAGGATGGGATTGCAGCGTCGTCCTCCCGCGCCGCGACAGGCGAGTCCCGCAGCTGAGGTTGTAGACAGGCTCGGTCGACTTGACTTGTTCCCCTACCTGAGTGAGTTGTGTATGACCACCGGATTAAGGAGGTTGCACTTGCCAATACTCGACCAGCTTATCCCCCTCTACCTCAAGGCCTGCGAGGTGGAGGGCAAGACCGAGCGTACAGTGCAGTCCTACGCCGAGACCCTCCGTCACTTCCGCCGCGCAGTCGACCAACTCCGACTGCCCAACTCGATTGAGGCCTTCGGGCCGGCGCATGTCTACCTGTTCATGGGCTGGGTCCGCGACCGAGGCGTGAGCGCCGGTACTCAGCACCGGAGACAGCGCGAGGTCAAGGCGTTCTTCTCCTGGTGCCGGCGCATGGACTATGTGGAGGAGAACCCGTTCATGCGGGTGCCGATGGTCCGGCGCGAGCAGAAGGTCGTCCAGCCGTTTGCAAAGGACGACCTTACGACCTTGCTAGCTGCCTGCAATCCAGAGAGCTACGTGGGCTCTCGCATGAGGGCGATGATCCTCTTCCTCCTAGATACCGGGGTGCGCTCAAGCGAGCTCGTGTCGATTGAGCTTTGCGATGTCCTCTTCGAGGAGGGCCGTGTGCGCGTCCTTCAAGGCAAGGGACGTAAGCAGCGCTGGACGGCGATAAGCGAAGTAGCGCTCGCTGCCCTCAGAACCTACCTAGACGACTTTCGGGGCTGGAGCGAAGGCCACCTCTTCCAGACCGTAGACGGCCGAGCCCTTCGCAATCACCACATGAACGTCATGTTCACCCGTCACGGCGTGAGGGCGGGGGTTAGCCAGGTCAACCCCCACCGCTTCCGCCACACGTTTGCTACCTGGGCGATTCGGGTCAATGCTCGTGAGCTTGATGTCCAGTATTTGCTTGGTCATTCGAGTCCGATGATGGTCCGTCGTTACTCTGCGACCTACGACTCAGAGCAGGCGGCAAAGGCGCACGCTGCCTTCAGTCCGGCGATGCAGCTGTAGGCCCAGCATCTGGTCAGATACTTGAACCAGTCTCTTACCACAGCAAGGTAGCCTCTCCGAGCGGCAGGAATTCGTGGCCTACGGCGGCAGAAGCTCCGCGGCTTGGCCAAGCTCTTGTCACGCCTGCCTACCATGCACTGATGTCCTGCGCAGAGACGTTGCGCCAGTTCCGCCGCGCTGTGGATAAGCTCGATCTGCCAGACTCGATTGAAACCTTCCAACCTGACTAGAGCTAATGTGCTAGAGTGAGTTTGCGTTCCGAGCGCCTTGTTGACTGCCAGTCGAGTCTACGCGGTGCTGGCTTTCGGAGCAGCCTCGCGAGTAGTGCCATCGGTAGCAGGTTCCAGTTACTTCGGGAGGCGGCGGGAGCGGTATGGGACAACCCTACCGACAGGAGATTGACCGAATCCCTGAGACGGTCTCCTGGGCGGAAGGCCTGGATGTCGAGCGCCTACGATCCCTTCTCTTGAGGTTCGCCGGTAGCAACCTCATAGCAGTTGGCTCCGGTGGCTCGCACGCAGCGGCGATCCTCGCAGCTCAGCTGCATGAATCGACCTTCGGAGCTACAGCTAAGGCCTTGACACCATTGGAGGGCTCTACCCGGCCAACGAGTCATAACACTGGTGTACTTCTCCTGAGCGGACGAGGTAACAACCCAGATATTCTGCACGCCTTTGAAACTCTGTGCAGGCGCGCATACGTGGAGGTGGAGGCCGTCTGCGCAAAGGAAGGCTCTCCCCTGGCAAGACGGGTATCCGAACGCGGACACGCCGTGTTCGAGTTCGAGCCGCCTAATCGCCGAGACGGGTTCCTCGCAACCAACTCCCTTGTGGCGACACTCACGCTCTGATGGTATGGCTGACGAGGGCACCCTCAAGTCCGTGGACCTTCATGGCCGCCCTGTTTCCGTGGGCGCCAAGTCGGGCCGCTCTGCGGCCGGGCCCACCGACGGCCTCTGGCACCGCCGAGATGGCTGCGGAGTTCGGACTTCTGCAGTCGCACGAGATTTCGAGCCGTGTGACCTCAGGGGCGCCGTCGACGTTCGAGAGCCTGTTCGGTTCCCGGTCCGACATGGGCACAAGTCTCTTGGTTAGGTCTGTCGGGGCTATTGAGGACCCCGCCTTCATCATCGAGTCGAGCGTCGCTCTCAGCCGGGACCTGGTGGAGGCGACTTCACAATAGCAGTTGGCGCACCGCCGTTTGGCACAAAGAGGTTCTAGCAATGCCGCGCTTTCATCATTCGTTACCGGAAAGCGACGATTCGGGCAAGGTCGTCATCGAACGCCAATCGGATGACCACGTTGAGGTGTTCTACACCCCCTCCAGGGAACGCCTGAAAAGGTCTAACCTCGAATCCAGCAGAGACCATGACGTCCGTGTGAGACTGCTCTCTATCGACGGACGTAACCAGAGCGTGACTGTTTTTCCAGTCAACACCTTTCCAAGCTCGCTTGAACCGAACTCCTTCTTAAGGCCAAAGTATTCTCAAATTAAGGCCGTTACTATTGCGGACTGGAGGGACTTTGAATCCGATGTGGGGGGAATCATCCTTGGAGACGAGATGATGGCTGCAATCGATGAGGACCCGCTATTGGACGACGAAACCCGGGTCATGATGGTGTTGGAGAGTCTGCCGTCGTGCTTCATAAAGGATTACGACTATGGGCTTGGGTTAACGAAAGCCTACAGGTTCATAGTACTTGCGGTGGAAGACCTGACTGACTGCACTGAAATAGTAGTTGCGGGGAGCCACCAGACTGGTGCTGATGGGAGCGTCTTTTACATATCCTCCAAAGACTTGGACAGAGTCCGAGGAACAATTGACAGGACCATGCGCAACTCTCAGGTCGCCGCGCAATCTGTGAATTGCGGTGCGACGCGGAATTTCTTCGCAGAAATAATCGACAAGCCGGTAATTCCCATCAGAACCGGCAGAAGCCCATTGCGTAGAAGCATCACTGAGGCAGTCTTACGTGGGGAAGCCTCTCTCTCTGAAGATGAACAGGAACAAGTGCTTGATGTAGTGGCAAGGAATACAAAGTCCATAGCAATGTCCAAGCCTGGCAAACTTGCGACTCTCAAGAAGGATATAGAGCTGGTGACCCTAGAAGGCCTAATCGAGCGCTATCAAGAAATAATGCACACTCGACAAACAGAAAGGACCTGGCAGGAATTCCTGGACGCGAACTCCTTCATTTTGGGTCTGGCCTTCGGCTACCCAGTCGTAAAGGTCCGCGGCCAGGCGTCGATGGGAGGGCATAAGCTCTCTGGTAAGGGAGAGACAATTGCCGACTTCCTGGTTAAGAACAACTTGACCGACAATTCTGCGATCATAGAATCAAGACTCCACAGACAAGGATGTTGAACAAGAGTGCCTATCGTGGTGAAATCTATCCACCATCAGGAGAACTGGTTGGCGCGGTCAATCAAGCTCTGAACCAGAAGCACAACTTTGAACGAGAAATCGCACGGATCAAAGACAATAGCCGATTGTATGACATCGAATCATACTCAGTCCGCTGTTGCCTTGTCGTTGGGACTATGCCAAGCGACGAGGACCTGAAGAAGTCTTTCGAGCTTTTCAGAGGAAATTCAAAGCACGTCGAAATCGTCACATTTGATGAACTCTTGGAGAAACTCAAGGGGCTGAGAGACCTGCTCACGTCACGGTATCCTGAAACGAAGATTGAGCGTGATCCAATCGAGCCCCCGTTCTAATGGTTGCGAGATGATCAGAATGAGAAGATTCCTGTAGCACATGGAATATGGGAGTCAGGTGTGCGGCTCTCGACGTGTTGACCAGTTACCACGCCCGTGGGCGAATCGGAGCCGCAGGACTCAAGAGGATGGTGGCCGATATCGATAACGGCTCACTCGACGACCCGCAGGACGAACTCTTAGGAATCCTGTTGAAAGCACTCTACCCAAACGTGCTGTCCATCGCGGAAGTTAAGCGGTACTTGAGAAAACCGAAGCTTGTGGATATAACCGGCGAGTACACCCGGTTCTGGATGGACCATGTTCCCAAAGCGTCCACTCCAGAACAGTTAGCTGAGTTGTTGGACTACATCGCGGAGCGGTTAGCGGAGTACAGGCCGTTCATGGTAGGTGATGTCGGCCGGTATACGCGGTTGGGCCATCTACCGTTGGAGCTTTTGGACCGGGTTCTGAGGGAGACACGCTGGAGAAACCCCGGTTGTAGCGTCGCCGCAGACCACCTATACAAATGGTTGGGTGTGGTCGCGGACCCGGGTCTGCCGCTGTCGGAGCGGGACAAGGCCCACCAGATTTGACTTGCAGTGGGATGCGGACACTCTGAAAGCCCTCATCGCCCATGGGGTCGAGACGTGCCTACGAATGGGCAACAGTTGCACGGACATGGTTGACCGGCGTCTATTCGGGGCTCGCCCGAGGGATTACGGGCGGTGGTGCCTGGACATGGCGTTGGCTGCTGAGGAGGGCAAGGCGGCGGCCTTTTACGTCCAGGAACTCGTTGACTGCGTGACGGACGGTATCCGTTCCGATGGGTTGACCGTAGAAGCGGCGCGTGAGTTCTTGACGGCAAATGAGGCGTTGTTGAAACAGTTCGATGAGATCGTGGCACATAGATCACTCATCGAAGCCCGTAGGAACAGGTCAACGACATCGGAGTCCCCAGCGGACATGGAGTCGGAGGAGGACACTCCGGAACAGCGGGCCTTACAGACGCAAATTGTGGCACAGGCGGCAGAGTTACGCGCGGGACGCGGTACTCCGGAACTGCTCCACAGAGCAGCTGAGGCGTACTTGGGAATCAATGAGGACTCTGGTGGGAGGTCAGCCCGGCAACGTCTGGGTGATCTCGTGGGCAGCCGAATTGACTTGATCGATCTTCTCATAGCAGAAATGGAAGGGACCGTCGCGCGAGAGGATCTACCGGGCTGCGACGACGTGGTGCGGCTATTCGACCGGAACCGGATCAATTTGCTGGTGCTGCCGTTCGTCGCTGGACTCCACAGCTTGGAACAAGCAGGCCGTCTCTCGGACGGCAGCCTGACCGAGAACCAGACCCGCATGGCGGTGACGATTCTATACACGCTGCCCGGGTTATTCGACTTGGACGGCTCTGTCAAGGCCGGGATGTATCGACCGGCGTGGTTCCAAACCGTGCTGCGCGACAATCCGGCGCTGGTCGCGGACGTACTACGGAGCAGCGCAGCGCGGAAGCTCGAGACCGGTGTGCAGCTGGCGATTGAATTACGCGAGTTGGCGAATGCAGAGGACCACCGGGACGTTGCCAAGCTGATCTCGCTGTCGGTGCTAGGGGATTTCCCCGAGGCAGAGACGGATGTGGCCTTGCAGGCGCTTTGCTGGGCACTCCACGCGGCGTTGAAGAGATGCGAATGGTCGGCCGTGGACCGCCTGATCGAAAAACGGCTAGACATGAGAGGCCAGGGAGCGGGGGACCACGGCTGCTGGCTGGCGGCAGGATATCTCATGACGCCGGAACGATATCGGGAAGACCTTCGCGCCTTGGCGTATGACGATGATGGTCTGAAGGCCCTAGCGATGTTTGTGAGGACTGGAAGATTCCCGAGGGAATTCACACAGCACTTCGGCGGCGACGACGTCGTAACGTTCGTCGCTGCGCTGGGAGAAGCGCTCAGGCGTGATGGTCTGCCGGAGAGCGCATATTGGTCCATGATGGACTTGATTGGCACCCTCGGCGACGACCCGAGTGCCGCCGCAACAGAGGCGATTGAGGAGCTGTCGAGAGAGTCCAATGCCGAACCCTGGGAGCCGGCGATCGCTGACACAAGGGAGCGCCAGGCGCGGAAACGGCGGGACCACGAGTACCAGCATAGCGACATCGGCAAAGTGGTCCAGACCATCGACGGGGGTGCGCCGGCGAACGCGGGAGACCTCGCGGCGCTCGTGTTCGAGGAACTAGCGGCTCTATCCCTCAAGATCCGCGATGGAAGCACCTCGGACTGGCGCCAACACTGGAACGTCGATGGGCACAACCGCCCGAAGAGTCCAAAGCCAGAGGACGCATGCCGAGACGCGCTGCTGTCTGATCTGCAGGAACGGCTTGAAACGCTGGGAATCGACGCGCAGCCAGAGGGCGTCTACGCCGAGGATAAGAGGTCGGACATTCGCGTCAGCTTTGGCGGGTTCAATGTGCCTGTGGAGATCAAGCGAAGCTGCCACCCTGACGTCTGGACGGCGGTCCGAAGCCGACTGATTGCCAAGTACACCCGGGATCCTGGGGCAGAAGGGTACGGAATCTACCTCATGCTGTGGTTCGGCGATACCGAGGAATGCCGCCCCACGAAGTGCGGAGGCTGGACTCCGAAGACAGCGGAGGACGTGAGGCTCAGAGTCCAGCAATCGCTCGACGTTCGGGAGGGGTGCTTGATTTCGGTGTGTGTGGTGGATGTCGCGAAGCCGGAGTAAGGGAGTGCGGGCACGTCGTTCAGCCAGTTTGTCCCTCCTGACTGAGTTCGGGACGATGACGCACTGGCTTACTATTGCGAGCACCTAGTCTGATTCAGATGGTTAGACACCAACATGGTCTTGCAGAGACGTCAGACGCTATGGATATCCTTTACAAATACGTCACTTCGCGGAGAGCTCTCACCTGCATCCCGAGGTAGGCGACGGAACTCTCCGCGCCACTCAACCGGCAGCCCTCAACGACCCTTTCGAATGTGCCGTTACGACTACGTACGTCATTCCTAACGAAGCGGAGGAGAACCGTGAATTAGCGAAGGTTCTCACCGAAATCAACGAAAGCAAACCAGTCACTGAGGAAGATGTACACCGCGCCAGGCAAGAACACGGCAGCCTGTTCACGCGCCAATTGTTCACCGAGCAGGTTTCGACAAGGTTCGGTATCGTTTCGTTTACTATGGATCCTCTCCACCCGCTGATGTGGTCTCACTACACCACCGATGGGTCCGGCTTCGTCATTGGCTACGATGCTTCGGAACTCAGGAAACTTGTCGGCTTGGACGGATGTCTGCGAATTGTAGATTATGGCGACAGACCGCCCTTTATCATGGGGCCAATTGTCTTGGCTTCACCAGAGTCCAACTTACCGATCCTCTTGTCCCAGAAGAGTGGCCATTGGTCCTACGAAAACGAATGGCGCCTGATAGTAGAGCTGAACAGGACCATAGGCACAGGAGAAGCGGACCAACACGGTCAACCCATAAATCTGGTTCAGGTACCGAACGGGGCAGTCGTAAGCGTGTACTACACTGAGAGAACGCCCAATGAATCGGTCAAGTTGATCCGAGATCGCTTGGCAGACAAGAACAATCGTTACCGGGCGGAGAACCCGCGCAAACTAATTCTGTCCTCTGCATCGTATAGCTACGAAGAAGCTCCGGACGATTTCTAATCCCTTCATGCGGGTGCCGATGGTGAGGCGGGAGCAGAAGGTCATCCAGCCCTTTGCGGAAGAGGACATCACCGCGCTCCTCGCGGCCTGCAACCCGACGACCTACGTCGGCAGCCGGATGAAGGCGATGGTCTTCTTTTTATTAGATACGGGGGTACGCTCCAGCGAGCTCGGCTCGAGTCACCTCGACGACGTTCTTCTGGACCAGCACCGGGTTCGGGTCCTGCAGGGGAAGGGGAGGAAGCAGCGTTGGACCGCCATCAGCGATGTGGCGCTCGAAGCCCTTCGAGGGTATCTAGACGGATTCCGGGGTTGGTCGGACGGGCCGCTGTTCCAGACAGTGGACGGCTGGCCCTTGCGGAACCACCACATGAACGTGATGTTTACGCGGCATGGACTGAAGGCAGGGGTGAGGCAGGTGAACCCGCACCGGTTCCGGCACACCTTCGGCACCTGGGCCATACGAGCCAGTGCGCGAGAATTCTCAGCAACTGTCTCCGCACGAGCGGTGATCATACGGCTGCCTATGTATGCGCTCCTGGCCCAGGAAGGGATCAGTCCCCAGCGCATGAAGGAGGCGCGTCTGGTGTCGCCGTTCTTCACGGTGATGGCCATCTGAGTGGGAGCGATGTTGTAGCTGGGCGCGTAGGTCAGACCATTACCATCAAACTGGAACCGGTCTACAAGCTCATCTGTGTCCGCAACGAGGCTATATCTTCCACACATGTCACGAGCCTTCAGTTACTGCCAAACACCGGAGCAGATGCGGGTTCAGACCTACATCTCATCTGCCAAGTATTCACCCTTTTTTAGATGTGCTCTTCGAGGAGGGCCGAGTGCGCGTCCTTCAAGGCAAGGGACGTAAGCAGCGCTGGACGGCGATAAGCGAGGTAGCGCTCGCTGCCCTCAGAACCTACCTAGACGACTTTCGGGGCTGGAGCGAAGGCCAGCTCTTCCAGACCGTAGACGGCCGAGCCCTTCGCAATCACCACATGAACGTCATGTTCACCCGTCACGGCCTGAGGGCTGGGGTGAGCCAGGTCAACCCCCACCGCTTCCGTCACACGTTTGCTACCTGGGCGATTCGGGTCAATGCCCGCGAGCTCGATGTGCAGTACCTCCTCGGTCACTCGAGCCCGATGATGGTCCGTCGCTACTCCGCGACCTACGACTCAGAGCAGGCGGCAAAGGCGCACGCTGCCTTCAGCCCGGCGATGCAGCTGTAGGGGGGGCGTCGAACCTTAGTCGTTCCTTGCGGTCTACCGCACGGCTAAGCGTCGATAGCGTGTGAACAGATTCATTGGCTACGTTCTTCCAGGCTCCATCTTATCTAGCTAGCAATGCTCAAGGGCTGAGTTCGAGGAAGGCCTGCACTGCTGGATGTTGGCCGGGGCTCTGCTCATCGGGGCTGGCCGCCAATTCGATGCCAAGGCTGAACCAAGCCGCGAATACCATTACCAAGTTTTCGTTCCAATAAGCAAACCCGCTCGGCAGGCCGCAGTTGGGCAGAAGCGACTGCGGCGCCTGTCCCGGTTCTGCCTGCCAATCGGCTTTGAGTGTCTCAGAGTTGGGATAGACCCAGAGCACCAGGATCGGCCCAGAGTCGCCGTCGGTAAGGTTGACAGACCAGAAGGCCTGCTCAGGCACCGACGTCTGGGGACAGATGGGGGCGATGTTCGTCAGTGGAGCGAAGGAGTACCCCGCCGTTTCGATTGCCTGACGCAAGTCGGCGGTCGAGAACGGGAAGCCGGTCAGGTCACGCGAGGTATCGGTTGGTCCGACGGAGGGTGCCTGAGTCGGTGCTATCTCAGTCCAAACAAAAGGAACCACAGGAAGCCGAGCATCAAAGGGATCGTTGCCAGCAGCCCCACAAATAAGCAGTGGCCTATGAGCCTCTGTAAGGTCGTCTTTTCGGCTGCGTCCAGCTCGGCAGCTAGATCCACGTTGGAAACCTCCACACGTGTGGAGGTTTCGCTAGGTCGCGGGAAGTGCATGTCTACGTCGGAATCGCTGGTTTCTAAAACCACTGGTTCTTTGTGCTGATTGCCACGATGAAGGGCCCACAGGAAGCCGATTATCAAGGGGATGGTAGAGAGCAGCCCCACGATGAAGCACCCACGAGAGACTGTCTGTAGCTTCTGCTTTTCGGCTGCGTCCTGTGGGTCTGTCACTTTGGTCTCCCGAAAGGAAGATCGCTTTGTGCAAGGCGCGCGGACGGAGGGGGCCGCCACGCTGCCAAAAATCAGCTCTCCCCAGCGCCGGTGCCAGCTTACATGTAAACGCCTAGCAGCGCGACCGGCTCGCAGGACTTTCGGGGTTGGAGCGAAGGCCACCTCTTCCAGACCGTAGACGGCCGACCGCTTCGCAATCATCACATGAACGTCATGTTCACTCGTCACGGCTCAAGGGCTGGGGTGAGACAGGTCAACCCCCACCGCTTCCGCCACACGTTTGCTACCTGGGCGATTCGGGTCTATGCCCGCGAGCTCGACGTCCAGTATTTGCTTGGTCACTCAAGCCCGATGATGGTCCGTCGTTACTCCGCGACCTACGACTCAGAGCAGGCGGCAAAGGCGCACGCTACCTTCAGCCCGGCGATGCAGCTGTAGGGAAGCACTGTGGCGTCTGAGAGAGCCGGAGAGGGACTATGGGAGCGTGTCACCACCCGGCGGGATTGGTGATGACGCCGACATCGTCCTTAAGCGTATCGGGAAGCTGGCTGCGCCGCAGGTGGCTCTTCCATAGGCGCTTGACGTAGGTTGCGGCATCCGCGAGCCCTCTGGGACTGGCGTTCCCGGGGTCCGGGTTGACTAGCGTGACCCGAAGGCCCAGGTCGTCCCGCACGTACCGCAGCCGCTTATGTCGAAGGGCCAGTTCGGGGCTCGTGACCTGCAGAAGCACCTGTGGAAGCTGCCCATCCCGGAGTTTGAGTCTAACAACCCACTGCATGCTCAGGTGTCCCAAGCCGGTGAGGCAGCGGCACAGTGCGTGGGCAAACGCCTAGCCAATTTGCGCGAGGACCAGGGCGAAGTGACCGTAACCATCGCTCGACGGAAGATTCGGAAATGGCTGCGAAAGTCGAAGGAAGGCGAAGCCGTTGAGAAGGCGGTCGGAGAATTGTTGGCGAAGAAGGAAGACGTTCCTTAACCCCCTGTTAGGTGGCTACCGATGCAGTTCACACCGAACGCGGCTCCGACCAAGAACCAGCCCAGTCATCCCGACAGCTGTATTTGCCTCCGGCAGTCTCCGCTATAATGCTGAAGAGATTTGGTTTGTCTTCAGCCTTGCCGCCCATGAGCGCACTCGCGGGGAAACGCTTACGCCTCACTAAGTCTCTAGGCCTAGTGTTTGGGGCGCTGGACCTCGCGGTTCAGCAGGATACGTACTTCTTCCTTGAAATAAACCCAACAGGGGAATGGGGGTGGCTGGTAGACCAAGCTAATTTGCCAATAGGCTGTAGCCCGCCACCGTCCTTCAGGGGTGGTCCCTGAAGGTCGTCCCGCACGTACCGCATCGCGCCGGCAAAGTCCGCGTCGTTGGATACGACGACCGGCTGCTCGTACTCCCCGTTGAACCCGTCCACCAACAGACGGGCGGCAAGGTACCACTATTGTCATATAACAGTTGTTTGTTCGCCCCGCGTCATTGCCGAGGCTCGTGCGCGCAGGGATCGGCGGGGCCGGGGCTTGTGCAGCGTTGATGTCCTCGTCGTGACCGCTGCGCCCGGCTCCGACCTCTGCCCCCTCCCGAGGTCAGGAAGAGAGGCAATTATTGCGTTCGATGATGGGCCACAATGTGGAAACAGAATTATTCTCTGGAGCTTTCGGGCCTATTGAGGTTCCGACAGGCCAGAATCTCCAGAGCCGGTTCACGATTACCATCGGAACTGATGCGCCGTGGCCCTTCGACATGGTGGATCTCGAAACCTAAACCGCCGTACAGGTCAACGATCCTTGGCGTAGCCTGATTTGATGCGACAACCGGGCCGGTGTGAGTTGCGAGCCACTCCGCGACCCGTTGCTGATCGAGCCAGCCGAACCCCCCTGCGGAATAGCTCGTGAAATCGACATCATAGGGTGGATCCGCGTAGACGAAGTCATCCGGATCCAGATCCACGTGCTGGAAGTCTCCCGCAGTGAAGTCCCAGTCGCCGAGCGTCACAGATAACTCAAGGAAGTCAGTGGCATAGTTGATCTTACCGTGACGGCCGAATGGTACGTTGAACAGGCCTTTCTTGTTGAACCGGCATAACCCGTTATACCCAGTTCGATTCAGATAGTAAAAGAGTGCAGCAGCCTCTACCGATGATGCTCCACCATTTAAAATTAGGCTGTTGAAGCGACTCCTGCAGCGATAGTACGACCGCTCTTCGTTTTCGAATTCGAAGTCGAACATTAGGCCTCGTTGTAGCCATTCATAGAAGTTGATCAAATGTGGGTTTGAGTCGTTGAGGCGTGCATTCTCCGGACGAAGGCCGAGGACCATAGCGAGACCACCGCAGAATGGCTCCACGAATCTCCGGCTGCGATGCTCCTGCCAGGCATCAGCGAGCAGCGGCACGAGCCATCGCTTACCACCTGCCCACTTGAGAGGCGGCTGCGGGGGATGAGCCGAGTTCCTAGGTGCTCCAGCCATTCTTCACGCCTTTCAAAGAGCTCACGCCCCTCTTGGAGCGAAGCGCCCCCCATGCTTGGTTCGTTTCGGCGATCAGTCTCGGGAACCAGTTGAGGCCCAGCGCCCCGTCGATCGAACAGGGAGTGGATCTTCGGCCTCTGAGCGGGAGAGCTCGTTCTCAGCGGGCGGCAGTCCTTGGCGACGCCGAGCAACCGCAAGCACTGGCCACTCGCGGCCACCCACGCGACGAGGAGTCCCATCCGCTCCGCCGGCGAGGACATCCCACCAGTCGCGGCGGGTTGTCTTTCCAGCAGCACGCCAAACGGCAATCACCTCATCGATGTCACCGGCAATATCCGCATAGCCGTTGTCTCTTAGCCACTCCCGAGCCGTTGGCATCGTCCCCGAGATCCTACTGACGGAACTTAGTTACGCGAGCGTACTCGTCAGCATCCGAGAGCTTGTCGACGAGGAACTCTACCCACGCGTCTGTGTAAATGTAGTCCTTGTGCACGCTCTCGAACTGACAGTACTCGGGCTTGCACTGATCGGGCTGGACGCCTGAAGCACGAACGCCATAGCATTTCCAGGCCAGCACATGATGGTGGCCAGAAAAGCAGCGACCGATTCGCTCGGCGACCTGCCTGGCTACTCCACTCGGCTTGTGCATGCCCGGATTCGCTACCGGAACCTGGCGATCACGGATAAGCGTAACTTGGTGCTGGAGTGCTTCCATGTCCTCAGGTTTATCAGCGTCATACTTGACAAATTCGAAGGCGATATCTGATGACGATTCGTGATTGCCAACTTTAGGGATAAGATAGACGCGAAAACTATAGGATGGATCCGAATAGACTGAATCTGGAAGCTCACTGCGATAATCTTCGATGTATTCCATGACCTCGTCGTAGTGATGGGCCTGTAATTGCCGCAGGGCGGAGACACGCGCAGTATTGCGAAGAATGGATGTCTGGAGTGGTACGCTCAGGGAGTCGGCAATCGAGTAGTAGTCACCAAACTCATCGGAGAGCAGGCGTTCGAGGTTTAGCAGGAGTGCTTGGCAGTCGCCAGCAACGTGAGCGTAGATGCTGGGCACGTACCGGTGTTCGATCTTATTCCTTAGACCAATGATGAATTCGAGATTCCTGCGGACAGGAGGAGTTCCGTCGCCGAAACGCTCTCGGATGCAATCTCCAATGGCCCGAGCTTTCTGATCCTCGCCAATCATGATGGGATCGCCGATCGATGTAGTCCACGCCATCACGCTCTAAGATGGCGTGCAATGCTGCCGTCCAGGCCACGACCATCAGCACGATGTAGCCCTCGGTGCGGAACTGCGTCGCAGGGCGATTGTAGACATCCACCGCCAGAGTCGCGGACTGCTGAGCCTTAAGCACTAGCCGCTCGACACTCGCAAGCAAGGATGGGCGGCTCGGCTCCTGGCTGACATCCTGGCGTTGTGACGTGTGCCGCCGGTATTCATCCTCGCCGATTGCAACTAACCCCTACGTCCGGCGAGCTGGTCGTCTTCAAGGAACACCTGCTGTTGGTAGCAGGTCGTCGAAGAAACCGCTGCGACATGATAGACACCGGATATGGTGCGGGGTATCGCGCCCGTTAGGGCGTCTACTATGAGTTAAGCTACCCATTTGAAACCAGAAAAGACTTGAAGAAGCCATTTTAAGAAGACAAACATTTGGCCAATTCCAAGGCCCTCATATTGCACCAATAAATTACCCTTGCGAAATTACCCTTGCGGAGACAATAATAAATGGAGAACGCTATTTACACCCCAGAGGGCTACACGGATCGAATACGACAAGAGCTCGGAAACTGCCTCATTGAGACGAATATTTCTCAAGGTGAGAAGTTCATAGGCAAAGTACGGGATCGATACGATCTTGGGGATCGTATGGTACTCATCACCGCCGACCGACAGAGTGCCTTCGACCGGGTGCTGGCCGCTATCCCCTTCAAAGGGCAGGTCCTCAACATGACGAGCGCATGGTGGTTTGAACAGACCCGCCATATTGTGCCAAATCAGGTTCTATCCATCCCCGATCCAAACGTCACAATTGCCAAAAAATGTACCGTCTTCCCGATTGAGTTCGTGGTGCGTGGATACATCACCGGAACCACGAACACCTCCCTCTGGACGGTCTACCAGAGTGGTCAGCGTCACTACTGTGGCAACGATTTGCCCGACGGCCTAATGAAAAACCAGAAGCTCCCGACGAATTACCTCACACCGACCACCAAGGATGAGGATCACGACCGTCCGATCAGCCCTGACGAGATCATGTCCGAGAACTGGATGACGGCCGATGATTGGGAACAATGTAGCCGCATCGCGCAGGAACTTTTCGCTTTCGGTCAAGCCAAGGCAGCCGAGCATGGCCTAGTTCTCGTCGATACCAAATATGAGATGGGCCGTGACGAGAACGGTGAGATCCTTCTGATCGACGAGATCCACACCCCTGACTCTAGTCGCTACTGGATCGCCGACTCTTATCAGCAGCGCATGCGGGAGGGACAGGAAACCGACAACGTCGACAAAGAATTCCTCCGGCTCTGGTTCAGGGAGAACTGCAACCCCTACGAGGATGAGGTCCTACCACCAGCACCGTATGACCTTGTAATCGAGCTCTCAAGACGCTACATCTACCTTTACGAGAAGATCACCGGTCGCTCTTTCGAGTTTCCAGAGGCGGACCAACCGATCGAGACACGTTTGGAAAGCAACCTTGAAGGAATCACATGAAGGTATACGGAGGCCAATAGGGCCAAGGTGATTCTGCTTCCACTTCAATTGCCAGAAAGCCCTATCCAATAAACATGAAGTGTAGGCTAACCAGGCGCTCAACTAGGTCTCTTCTTGGGCCTGCCTCGAGCACGAGGGACGCGTCTTGTAAAGTTTTCGCTTCGCATCGCAAACACCGTTAACTCTTCTCCGACGGTTCGTCTCCGGGGCCAACGGGCATCGACCCGCTCGAGGAGCCTTCCCTTAGCGCTTTGGCTGCGGCTGCGCAGCCCCACGTCGAAGCGAGCGTGGGGGAGTCACCGAGCGCAAGGCGAGCCGCGAAGGCTCCCGCGAACACGTCGCCTGAACCGATAGAATTGGAGGTGCGAACAACAAAGGCCGGTATGGCCTCCACACTTCTCTCCTTGCCGCTTTCTGAAATTACGACAACACCAAACCTGCCGCGCTTTATTACTGCCAACTGAAAGCCAGCGGGTGGCATCCTCAAGAGAAGTTACTCTAGATCAGAGGTGTTTGTTTCCTCGATGGCCTCCGACTCATTCGCGAGATAGACCTTGAGCGAAGCTTTCTGGCTGAGGATGTCGCTTGAATCTCGGGCTCTCGAGAGCCACCCTTGTCGATCCCAGATGAGGACTTCAGTCCCAGCAGTGTGGGATAACCAACCACTGCGAAGGGGGTCAAAGTCGGGGATGCCGAAGACAACAGTCACATGAGCTGAAGGAATGTGCCCTGGTGCATGGGCTGGAATCGCTTCGGCAGGACGATACATCGGCCAGGGCCGATCACTGCTGAGTTTGGAAGGATAGACGAAGGTGCCTGACGCACCAGGCAGAGACATCAGGGCTGAGTCGTTCACGCCGGCGGCTAGCAACTCTGCACGTACTGCGTATTCGTCCTCTTCGCCGAGATAGCCAGCAAAAGCGACCTGCGCACCGATCCGTGCTGCAGCCATCGACGCAGTGATTCCGCTGCCGCCGTATCGAATAGTCCGCGCTCCGTTGCGTCGAAGGACTTCGCGAAAGGCGCCCCCTATCACCAGAACATCATTCAAGCTTTAAGTCTCCACGCTGCCAATGCCAAACGAAGAGGTCAAGAGGCCGGTGGGGCTTGAAGGTCACCGCACCATCGAAGAAAGGCTTCTTCGATGAGCTCATAGTCTCGAGGTAACTCCCGGGGCCCGCGAATTCGTCCGACCCCCTTAAGAGCGCGAAGGATGTGTACGTCAAGGATTGCGAGGCGCTCGCCTAGGCCAATGTTCCGGAGTATCCAGCTGGAGGTCTTTGGGCCAACCCCGGGGCACCTCAGCAGGTCACTCTCACAATCGCTGGTCTATTTAATAGAGGCAGGTCACTCTCGGCTTTCCCGATTGACAACCTTCCAAAGAAAGTCTACTTTGCAACCTGAGACTGGGACGAGATGCGCGGTTGGGACGGGACGGCGCCTACTAGGGAGCACAGCCTTACCCAGGCTTTCATTTTTCCTCAAATAGTTCTTTCGAAGGAGATTAACGATGGTACTGCTGGAAAATGACAAGCTCACCCTTCGTACAGACATCAGCCTCGAATACATGATGCTGCTCAAGGAGGTAGAAGAGTTCTTTTTCTACGAAGCTAATCTGCTCGACTTCCGCCAGTACAGCCGCTGGCTAGACCTTCTCGACGAAGACATGCGCTATTTCATGCCTATGGCGTTCAACATCAAGCATGGCCAGTGGGACATGGAGTACTCAAAGGAAGACGAGGACATCGCCTGGTTCGACGAGGGCAAGGAGGTCCTCACCCGTCGCGTGCGGCAGCTCGAGACCGGGATCCACTGGGCCGAGGAGCCGCCCTCTCGCCAGACCCACATCCTCACCAACATCACGATCATCGATATCCAGCCTGACCTCTCAAACCCCCAGGAGCTCGAGACTATCTGCCGCTGGTACGCTTATCGCAACCGCAACGAATACGAGACCGATCACCTCGTTGGCAAGCGCATCGACCGCCTGCGCAAGGTCGACGGCCAGTGGAAGTTCTTCCACCGCATCCTGCTTCTCGACCAGACCGTCCTCTTAGAGAAAAACCTGACCATGTTCTTTTAAGACGAGGAGTAAATCTCAGGACAGGAGAACGCCAAAATGGTCCAAGTCGGAAGGAACTCGAGAAATGGGACGGCGACTTCCGAGAGTTGAAGGTTGGTGACTGTATCTGGCTCGAGGGCGATGTGACCGCTGAAGTCATTGAAGACTCAATGGACGCCCTTGGATCAGGAACCGGATCATCCGCTACCCGGGCAAACCGGACTTGGAAAGCATACAAGCTCCAATCTGGCTAACTGACGTCGTCGACAAGATCTCGAGAGAAGCAGGGAGAGGCGGTCAACAAATTTTGATGGGAAGAATCAGCATATTGGCATCTTGAGAGTTTCGGTCGTGGTCGCCGTAGCAGGTCTGGCCGCACACCGATTACCTGGCTCTCGCAAGGTGGTGTATTTCGGCTGAAGTAAAGCCGAGGTGTTGAACCAGCAATCCGCGAGGGTTGGGTTGATTAGAAACTATCTGGGGAAGGAGACTAAAGTGGGCTATTGGAACAGGGTTCTGAGTCAAAGAATCGCTCGACGTCGAGCTCTTGCGCTTGCTGGGGCCGGTCTGACCGGGGCGGCCTTGCTGGCAGCCTGCGGAGGCGACGATGCCGACGATGCGGCCGGTCCTACCAGTGCCGCCGGTGCTACCAGCGCTCCCGGGACGGCGGCAGCTACCAGTACTCCTGGGACGGCGGCAGGTACCCCACAGAGAGGCGGGCGCCTCGTCTTCCCTACCAGGTCCGGCCAGCTTAAGAACTGGAACCCTGTCTCGGACAATGCAGCGGCCGGCATGGCGGGCTCTAATGCTTACGACCGCCTACTGTCTACAACGTTGGCGTCGCGGGGTTTCAAGCTCGAAGCCGCAGCCAGCGTGGAGATCCCTGACGCCACAACCGTCATCTTCAAGCTGCGTCCGGGCATGGTCTACCAGGACGTGCCTCCGGTCAACGGCCGTGCACTCAAAGCAGACGACGTAGTCCAGACTCAGATTTACGTTAAGGACCTCACCACCGCCTTCGATAACGGCTTTCAACGAAACTTTCTTGGCTCAATAAGCGCTCCAGATGACCAGACGGTGGTGCTTGAACTCTCGCAGCCGGACGCGTACTTGTTCTCGTCGAGTCACCTCGGCACTCAATCCACACAACACATCATACCCCCTGAGACTTTTGACGGTCTCGATGACAAGCCTTGGATCGGCAGTGGGCCTTACCAATTGGCCGAGCATAGTTTTGGCAATCGTTGGCTGTTCGAGCGTTTCGACAACTACCGCGGCGCAGGCGAAGGCTTGCCTTACATTGACGAGCGCGAATACATAGTGATAGACGACAATACTGCCTTGCAAGCCGCCTTACTCGGCGGCCAAATCCATTACTTGGGCTTTATCGGGACCTTATTGAATTACAACACGATTGCAGACTTGGCCGATTCTTCTGGCGGAAAGATAACCCTCGAGACGGCTCCAGGCCTAAACCCGATGAACCTTTACCTTAATATGGCGCCCCAAGCGCCCGACTTCCCCTGGAAAACGGACATTCGAGTGCGTCAAGCCTTCTGGCGCTTGACCGACAAGGAGCAGATGCTGCAGTTGGTGTACGCGGGTAACGGCCTCATACCAACAGGCCTTTTGCCAAATGGTATAAACAAAGCTTACCAGCTTGATGCCGAGGAATCGGCAGAGTACTTCAAGTACGACGTCCAAGAGGCGAAGCAACTCCTGGACGCGGCCAGCTTCGATTTGGATCGTGAATGGGAAACTACTCACGCCATACCGGGCAGCGTGAATCAGGTCGCGGGTGAGGTCTGGCAGCAGCAAGTCGCAAAGGTGGGTATGAAGACCAAGGTGGTCCCATTGCCCTTTGGCACCTGGCTCCAGGACAAAATAGCTTCGGCCAATTACGAGATCATCGTGGATGAAGTAATAGCTAGTGACAGCCCCGGATTCTTCCTTCGCCTACTGCACTCGGATCCCAGGTTTGTTTTCAAGTTCTTCGGCCTGTATGACCCACAGATCGACGCGTTGATCGAGAAGTCGGAAATAACAACGGACTTTGAAGAGAACGTCAAGCTCGTTAAGGAGATCCAATTGGAGAGCCTGAAGCTCTATTCCTCTGTGTATTTTCTCAACACGGTTGACTTCTTCGAGGCTTATGACTCTAGATTACAGAATATGGAGACAAGCCCCCTGAGCATAGCCAAATATCGAGCGGGAGCGTGGTTCAAATCATAAAAATGTCTTTGAGGCCATCGATACGTATTGCGATAGATTAACGAATGAAAATTGAACAATGGTAGCAACTGAACGTCCCGGCAGCATGGGCAGCCTTGTAAACGTCGAGGAAGGCCGCTACACGGGCACCAGCGAAGAGAATCAGCGCGGCATCTACCGGAGGTGGGCTCAACTCATGGACGCTGAAGACGGGGATGAGATTCGCGGCTGGGATAAAGAGTCTGGTCGACGCATTACGAGCCAAGGCTAATAAGCGCCCGTCGATGTATTTAGAAACATTAGAAGCAGGCATCTTTAGCCATCATGACTCGTACTGACGTAGACACTGGCAAGACTGCGATAGTGGATGGCGTTCCGCTTCATTATCACGAAGCAGGCGAAGGCGATACCATCTTCTTTCTGCATTCCTATAACTTTGGCACGACTGCTTGGATCAATTTTCATAAGAACTTCTTCCCGCTATCCACGCAGTTCCATTGTGTGATGATGGATCTCGTTAATTTCGGCCGATCAGGGCCCTTTATATTCGAGGAATATGTTCATACGATGCACGCTAGATTCGCACTAGCGTTAATGGATGAGTTAGGCCTTGAGAAGGTCAACATAGTCGGGAATTCGGTGGGTGGTTCCGCCGCCCTCGCGCTTGCTGCTCTCAATCCGAACCGAGTGAAGCAGTTGGTGGTGGGCGGATGCCACTTGCCGGCCGCAGGTTTGTTGGCGGACCCGTTCGGGAACGCACCGCCAGAGGGTGCGCGCTCGAACGCAGCCGTTATCGCAGACCCAACCCGAGAAAACATCCGACGTAGCCTTCTTGTTCATATTGATGATGGAAGCCTCGTCGACGATGAGTTGGTCGAATACTATTACCAAGACGTTGCGCAGAATGCCGAACGGGTTGCGGCTTCTGCCAGATCCAGAGGTACGGGTGGGGCCCCGCTTTTAACGGAAATCGCGAATTTGTCTCACCCTACGCTCATTATTCATGGTCGTTACGATCGTATGGTGCCGGTTGACTATGCAGTTACCATGATGAACGTAATACCAAATTCTCGCTTGATGATCCTTAATCATTGCGGCCATCTTCCTCCTTTTGAGTTTCCTGATGAGTACAACTCGCTGGTCAGTCGGTTTTTTACTGACTTTACTGAGATAGCCCTACTAGATGTGGATGCAATTCGAGCCCGGCGAAGAGGGCCGCGTTCCTATTAAATAACGGCTTCTGAGAGAAGGATCGTATGGAAGCAGAATCAATATTAGCGCCGGCTCGACAGGCCGTGGATTCGTTTCTTACCATGCTCAAGCAGATAGATGCAGGCAAAAAAATTACTGAATGGTTCCTCGCGAAGATCAGAGCCTAATGATTGCCGGAGGCATACAGTCTTGACTTCGAGAATCGTCGAATGTTTCAGAACTTCATCATCCCGTCTTCGAGAACGGCGAATGGCACTTCTCCTTAGGGTTGGCCGAGCATCCCTAATGTCCCGGATAGGTGCGACATCGACGGCGGAACCTAGGAGGAGGTGAACAATGGTAGCAACTGAACGTCCCGGCAGCATGGGCAGCCTTGTAAACGTCGAGGAAGGCCTGATCAGCCGAGATATATTCGTCAGCGACGAGATCTACCAGCAGGAACTCGAGCAGATCTTTGCTCGCACGTGGCTGTTCGTGGGCCACACCTCACAGATTCCCAATCCCAACGACTTCTTCGTGTCGCGCATGGGCGAGGAGTCGGTGATCATGACTCGCGACCGCCAGGGCGAGGTCCACGTGCTGCTCAACACCTGCCGGCACCGCGGCATGAAGGTCATCCGCTACGACCGCGGCAACACGCCGGTGTTCAGCTGCCCGTACCACGGCTGGTCGTACTCCACCGACGGCAATCTGGTCAGCGTACCAGGCGAGCTTATCGGCGTGCCGCAGTTTGCGACGGCCTACCAAGGGGAGCTGAAGAAGGAAGAATGGGGTCTAATCTCCGTCCCAAGGATGCACATTTATAAGGGCTCAGTCTGGGCCTGCTGGGACAAGGACGTGCCTGACTGGGACGACTATATGGGTGACATGAAGCTCTTCTTGGATAACTTCCTAGAAGGGACTGACGGTGACCCCGAAGGACGCATAGCCATCCGCGGCGTGCACAAGTGGGTCGCTACCCACAACTGGAAGTTTGGCGCCGAGAACTTCATCGGTGACGAGTATCACGGCGTGCCTACTCATCGATCTACTCACGTCACAGGACGTCGTATATCTGCGCAATTGCCGAGTGAACTGCTGAGCATCTCATTCCCGCAAGGACATGGTGTAATTCGCTCGCCGCATCGTGAGGAGTTCGGCCCGCATACAACTCAGCCTTCTACGATTTTTCCCAATATCTCTCTGAATGGTTCAACGATTGCCGTCTGGCACCCAGCCGGTCCCCGGACGACCGAAACCTGGCGCTGGTACTTCGTCGATAAGAATGCTCCGCCCGAGGTTAGGCGGGCTCGGCGAGAAGCGAGCATATCCAGTGCTGGCCCGACTGGCCGAGTGGAAACGGACGACGAAGAAAACTGGGTCTACGCCACGGCTGCCAGCCACGGCATGATTGCACGTCGTTATCCTTACAACTACGAGATGGGGCTTGGCCATGCTCGCGATGACGCCGGCTTTCCTGGTACAAAGGTCTTTGATATAAGCGGCACTCCTAACCGCTACACGGGCACCAGCGAAGAGAATCAGCGCGGCTTCTACCGGAGGTGGGCTCAACTCATGGACGCTGAAGACGGGGATGAGATTCGCGGCTGGGATAAAGAGTCTGGTCGCTAAGCCGACGACGCCAGGTCTGGGAACGCCCGTTCCGGCCCATGCGGAGTATCTAAGTGTGCAACATCGTCATGATTTCTTTTGTTGCGCGGTGTCGGGCGGAAGACCTCCTCAGGCCACAACGGCCAGGCTAGCTCAAAAATAAGAAGAAAGGTAATTGATAATAAGAGATGGTTCAGTCAGACTCAGGCGAAGAAAATTGGTCTGGCAACCTCCGCCACTTACAAAAGGGTGACCGTGTAAAACTTCAACCTGGAATTGGCGAAGGTTACGGAGAAGATGTAATAGCCGAAGTCCTCGAGAACCCCACCGATGGATTGTGGATTCGTGCCCGATACATCTCCTTCCCGTCCAATCCTTCCCTGGAAGGCACCGAAGAGCAAATCTACCTGACAGAAGTCCTGGACAGAGTCTAGGACTAGACCGCCAATATGAGCCATCCAATCTGAGGTCGCCGTCAGGGCAGACGAACTGGACTTCTACTGGCCCGCAGCTCGGTCCCAGCTGCGAATCTCATCCCAGTCTTCAGCGTCCATGAGTTGAGCCCACGTCCGGTAGAAGGCGTAAAATCATTAACATCGGCTCAATGGCGGGCCTGGGCCAGCTGGGTCCCGTAAACTACTGCACGGCGAAGGAAGGCATTATCGGCCTGACTCGCTGGAACTGGAAGCATACGACATCCGTGTCAATGACATCCGGCTGCGAACCTACACCCGAATGATCTTCGAGCGCAGCTCGGAAGAAATGGGCAGGCGCGAGCGCCAGGCGCGAAGAGGTCCACCCGACCAGGGAGATGCCGGCTGGGAGCCGTCTCTGATAACGTCACTGGTCGTGTTTCTCGCCTCAGACGCAGCTGCCGACGTTACTTGCCGCGACTTTCTCGTGCAGGGCAGTGAAATCAGCCTTATGAGCGTACCTGTCGAAGAGAGCACCGTAATCCGCGAAGGCGGCGGGGACCCGCAATCGCTCGAACGCGTCCTTACTTCGGCCTTCGTGCCAGTGATCGAGCCGCCCGTTGCCTATTGAGTGGGCGACGCTCCTTCGTGGCGCTGTGAACGGCAACCGGGCTGGAAGTGGCCTCTCGGGCAACGTGAGGCGGCTGCTCTCGGCATCGGTCGCGTCCCCAGGAGCCCTAGGCGGGCTCCTCTCTCGCAATCTCTGGTCTAATTGCTGGCGGCAGGTCATCACCCCCCGGACCCTGCCAGGACTCAACCATAGAGCCTCCATCAACCCTGGGCGATTCACAGAGTCTCTTGACTTGCTATTTCTTTCCATTACGATGCCATGCAACGCACCTGGGAAAGCCTGCGATTAACTGATGTGTCTCTTTATGCGGGTGAAGTGAGATTTAAAGTCGCCGAAGCTGAGAATCGCGACCCGGCACATAAGACAGTCGTGGTTCTCTTAGGGAGGGCCTTGGACTGATGGGCGGATATGGCCAATATATTGTGCGGAGGCTGATGCTTGTACTCCTGAACCTTGTTTTGGTCACGGTTTTTGTCTTCTTTATGTTACGGTTGGTGCCCGGTGACGTCGCCGCAGAAGTGCTTGGTCAATTAGCCTCTGAAGAACAGTATGTGAAATTCCGGGAAGAACATGGCCTCAATAAGTCGGTATATGAACAGTATGCAGACTGGGCCTTCAAACTACTTCAGGGAGATTTTGGGAGATCTCTACGCTCGGGTTTTAGTGTAACATCTGAGTTCTTGCGCCACCTGCCCACAACAGTCGAGATCGTATTATTTAGCTTTACATTTACGACGATTATTGGAATCTCTTTTGGGATCATTTCGGCTGTCAATCAGAATACCAAGTGGGACTATGCAGTAAGACTCACGTCAATATTTGCCTTGGCCGTGCCTAATTTCTTGCTGCTCACGGTGTTGTTGCTTGCCCCAGCGCGACTTTTTGGGTACGCGCCCCCATTTGGCGCCATCTCATTTTTCGACGATCCTTGGGATAATCTCCGGCTTTTCGTCCCGCCAGCACTGCTGCTTTCTCTTGGGTCTGCAGCTGGTCTCATGCGACTGACGCGTTCAGCATTCTTAGAGGTTCTCAGACAAGACTACATGCGTACTGCGCGGGCAAAGGGCCTTGCCCAGCGAACCGTAATTATGCGACACGGCTTCCGCAACGTGCTCGCCCCCATTGTCACCGTCGCAGGCATCAATCTTGGGTTTTTGCTTAGCGGTTCCGTAATTGTGGAAACAGTGATGGGCCTACCAGGGCTGGGAAAGTGGGCTCTTCAGGCCATTCATGCAAACGACTATCCCATCGTAATGGCGTTTTCGCTCTATGTGGCCACTTCAATCATGTTGATTAGCTTAGTGATCGACCTGCTTTATGCATTCATGGATCCGAGAGTTCGGCTCAACTAGAACGGCTCAAGAATAGGGAGCTTGTGATGGCACAAGATGTTACAGCCGGCCCAACTGAGCTGCCCCCGCGAGCGGAGGGCTTTTCGGGTGCTCTGCGAAGATGCTGGGCTCAATGGCGCAAGCGGCCTCTAGGCTTGATTGGGGGAGTAATAGTACTTCTTGGCTTTGTAATGGCAATTGGAGCCCCATACATAGCTCCTCATGGACCTAAAGAGTTTGCGGGTCAACCACTGGAAGGGTTTAGCATGACCTTTCTCCTCGGCACCAACAATCTTGGCCAGGATGTCCTGTCACGTACCATCCATGGCGCCCAAATATCAGTGGCGGTTGGCTTCACTTCGGCATTTATGGGCGTGTTTATAGGAGCCCTTTTAGGGTTGATCTCTGGTTATGCGGGCGGTCTTGCGGATAGTGTAATCAATCGCTTTCTGGAGGTCCTTGCTTCCTTCCCTGGATTCATCCTGGCTCTTGTGATGATTTCGGCTCTCGGACGCCCGGGACCAACTGACACTAACCTTTTGTCCATCGTGTGGCAGCTTAGGGCAATGGAGTTCGCCATCGCCGTGGCGCTGATCTTTGGCGTTACGCGCATCGTTCGTTCAGCCGTCCTCACGGAACGAGCGACGGCCTATGTAGAAGCTGCGCGGTCTATTGGCTGTTCGCCATTTAGAATCATTTGGCGGCACATCACGCCAAACGTTGCGCCCTACGTTATTGTTATCTTCACGAGTCTTGTGGGCTTGGTAATCCTCATTGAAGCAGGGCTGTCCTTCCTCGGTTTCGGAGTCGCGGTTGGTACCCCCTCCTGGGGAATCGACCTTGCCTCGCGAAACCGAGAGTATTTTTTGGAAGCTCCATGGATGTTGATTGGACCTGGAGCCGCTCTGAGTCTAACGGTTCTAGGAATGAATTTCGTTGGCGATGCCCTACGCGATATTCTCGACCCGCGTTTGCGCGGCGCAGGATAATGCGAGCGGTTCATCTACGCGGTTGTAGTGCTCGGGACCGCGTTATGGTTTCAATCCTAAACAGCTCATGAAGGAGATCGAAAACCGCTCGGCAGTGCGCCGCAATGCGATTATTCTGGTTTTTGTTCGGATGAGGCCAGGTCATATTGCTATACGGTGAAATCAAGTGGCTTGTCGCTGTCAGTAATTAGTGATGACCAACACTGAAAAGCGGCTTGAAGAGAATGCTAAGTGGACTATTAATAAGCTAATGTCGGCGATTCAATTAGGTGACGCAGAAGGCTATTATGATCTGCTTTCGGAAGATGATAAAAAGATCATGAAAGTCGAAGAAATTCGGCGGGGTATGACGGAAATGGAGCAACAATGGGGAAGGCTCAAGTCATTCACGATTCAAGGAGTTGCTTTGCGGGAAGCGGCCGATTACGCAGCCGCTCATATCACAATGGACTTCGAAATCAAGGGGAATGCCAATGAACTGTACCACCTCACGCTGGAGAACTTCGGCTGGAAATTGATGCTGGTTACCCCCGAGGTGGAATGAGCTGGGACGCCTTCCTGCGGGACCGCAGACCGCGTGAGGATGCCGGCCAAGTCCACGCAGCTTCCCATGATTAAAGGACACACTCCAGAAGCGCTCCCCCTCGCCGATTACTTCTCGGAAGGGGCGCAGGACATCAACTCCCAGAACGGTTGAGTCTCGCGAACGCCGGAGGCGAGTGAAGCTTTCTCGGTCTTCAACCGAGTCCGGCGAGCCATTCATTGAACGCCTACCAGACACCAAGTATTTTCTGCCAACTCAGCTCCGGCAATAGTACGCGGCGATCGAATTCAAGCCATCGGCCATATTTCGCCAGTTCGCTCTTGGAAGATGCGTGCCAGTGTCAGCGAGAAGCGTTTCGAAGCTCGCGCAAAAAATGTGCCTCGAGTTTGTATGCCGCCAGCTGGGTGACTCTGGCGCGCTCAAGAGCTCAGTGGTCCAACGATTATGCGCAGTCGCCCCCGGGCGATTCACAGGGTCATCAGCCATCGTTTTTGGCCTTCTCGTAGGTTAACGTGTGAATGGTCACGTAGCTTTGCTTCGCGAAGTGCGACATGCCGGCCGAGTCGCTGCGCAAGAGGGTAAGGCAGCGCCTATCGACTCGATCGCCGCCCCGCTACGATGCGCACTCGCGCACGCCTGCTTCAGCACTAGGCGGACGTCTCGATTTCGGACCTCTTCGGGATACCAGAACTTGCTCACCCGGTAATAGACGCCGAAGTGCTGGGCATGCAACTCGACCCGCGACCGCCATAGTGACCCTGATACATCGAGGCGCACGCACGCCACTTTGGGGTCGAGCCGATCTGCAGGCGCTTGCCAACGTTAGGATCGATCTTCAAGTGGATCCGCTTTCATCGTGGCAAGGCGCATCGGGAGGATACCTCCTCGAAACGTGGTAGCAGGCCCTGCGCGTAACTCATGAGGGTTGACTGTACTGCAACTACGATAGGTCACATCGATTTCTTTCAGACACTCCATATTGAGGATAAAGGAATCATCGTCGATAGCCTCAAGGACTAGCAACGCCAGAACCGGTAATGTTAGCCGCGGTGACCGGGCTGACTCGCGATTGCGGTTCGCCTCCGCGAAGGCAGCTTGAAGCCAGCCAGCCAGCCACTCCACAGGTACCAGTTCGGTGCACGCTGGACCCTGCCACTTCGTCTGCCCTAAGGCGATCGCTTGTGTGAGCAAACAGCCCCGAGAGAAGGAGCCTCTGCCGTGCCATTTCCGTATCCACCGCCGGTATAAGCGCAACGAGCCTTTGGCTGACACAGTCATGATTGACCCGATAGATGCGGCGGGGTCGAGCGAGTACAACGGGGTCACCTTTCACTTCTGCGCAGTGACCTGCAAGGCAAGGTCTGAGACTAACCCCGAGCGCTACTTAGCGGCGTTGTAACCACGGAAACAGAGGGAGCTGAGCCCAAGCCGTTTTTATCGCCAGCCTGAACAGACTTGCTTGTCTCCTCCGAAGGCGGTTACCGAGTCTTGCAGGTTGAGTTCTTGGATAGCGCGGTGAAAGTGGCGGACCGTTTCGGCGTAGGACTGTACGGTTCGGCCAGTCTTGCCTTCGACCTCGCGGGCTTTCAGGAGTCAAGTTGGCTAGGCTTAAACTCCGGCAAGAGTCTGCCACGAGGGACATGCAAAGCGATGTATATCGCTGCCAAATCAGAAAGGAGGGGCCAGATGGCGATCGAAAACCAGAATCTCCCGGCTGGAGACCCACGGTTCTCATGCCAACTTCACGTAATTAACATACGCTCTGTTTTGATGTAATCGATTAAAATTGTGGTTCCGTTTGCCATTAAGTCACGCGCCAGCTTTGGAGCCGGACACACCTCAAGGATTGGTTTAACGCGACCATCCATATCACGGCCCTTCTCACCTGGACGATATGTAAAAACATCCTCACCCAAATAAACTGACAGATTTTCGCGCCATCGCTGAATATCGGATGGTCTATAGTCCCGGCCATCGAGCATTGCTGGGTCTTGGAAAATCAGTTGTGTGAGGTTACTAATTACAGTGTGGACGGCATTATTAAAAATTTGTCTTAGTTGAGGTTCATTATTTAACTCAGCTGCCACATAATCATTCAGTCGTTGCAGGAGTACCAGTCCATATGCATGAATTGGCGTAGTAGCAATCTTTGAATGCAAAGCGAGTCTAAAGTCCTGTCTTAACCTCTCAACTGTGAGAGTTTCTAGCATTCCTTGCTCATGTGCTCTCGCCGCCTCGTACCACTCAGGGTGATTGGCGGCAAGGATAAATCTCTCGTTACTACCAACTCTTGTGGTGAATTCAGGATACTCTGCGATGCTCTTGCTATATATGCGAGGCTGTGTGACTTTATAGCGGAGAATTCTATGCTTCGTTGGCATAAATACCCTACGCCCAGTATGCCTGCTGCAAGGTCGGTGCTCTTAACTCCAATAAAGGGAGACCCTTAAAAGGACGCAGGCCTCCAGAGCCCCGTGATTTCTTGTAAAATTCTCGCATTAGCTCCAAGGGCCCTCCCCACTCCGGCCCCATCACCAGTTTCTCAACGAGCGTAACCCGCGTTGGACCCGTTGAACGAAGGCGCATCGCACTACCCATGAGGTTCCTGGAAAAATGATTCACTAAGGACGCTGGAAGCGACGTCAAACTCATCGAACAAAAGCATTGCGAGAAACTCACATCCATGGCTTCGGCAGCCAAGAGTCTAGCCACTCGGAGTGTGTAACGTCAAACCCGCGTTCACTACGCCACGAGTTAGAATTGCCCACAGCGGTAAACATATCAACCTCAGCTAATGTGCGCCGTGGCAATCGGCTGAAGCTTCGCTTCGACCTCTGTTAAGTAGACCTGTTGTTCAGTCCCTTCCTTAGAGGGGTACTCTGAGAAATTCAACAATATTGCCCTAATCAAGAGACCGTCCATTGTATTATTGACGACTTCGCCCGTTCCTCCTCAAGGCGAACTTTGCCACCAGGCCCGAGGTCACGGATGATCTAGACCAGTCCTGCACCATTGAGTCAGCTGTCATGGGTAACTGTCCGGTTGCTGGTTGCGGCTAATGAGAAATTAACACTCGCCTTCAGATCTTGCTTCTAGCTCTCGCTTTGTCTGATTTCGTCCCACTTCTTACCTTCCATTAGAAGTGACCATCGCGAGTAAAATCCGCGCTGATTTTCCTCGTTGCATAGATATTTCAGCCAGGGAGCGGGGGGAATGTCGTTTATTCTCGCCCTCGGGAACGCGCTATCGGCCCTCGCGTGCCCTAAACCCATTTGATAGTTGTAGGGATAGCGTTTTGCGATCGTTCCTCGACTAGCCGAGGTGGCGTAGACCCAGTTTTCCGCGTCGTCCGTTTCCACTCGGCCTGTTGGCCCCTGGACCGATAATGTGTCGTCGCGCCAAGCGCGGCGGACTTCCGGTGGTGCACTACGGTCGTAGAAGTACCAACGCCAACTCTCAGTAGTTCGCGGACCGGCGGGGTGCCAAACGACCATTGTGAATGAAGTGGGGCCGCCCCCAAACGACAGGTTGGGAAACACGGTCGACGGAACCCCCCCACTCTGTTGCGGCCCGAAGCCATTCCAGCGTTTTATTCGCTTCGCGTAGGCATCTTTGAAGTACCTATCAATCTTTGGCTCGTGGTGGTCGTCGATTACGAGGCTCTCGGTGGAGTGCCACTCTTCAGGAGGCAAGGATCGAATTACACCGTGCCCTTGGGGGAAGGAAATGCTGATTAAAGGCTCTTGTTCCTTGAAACCGACCCCTGGAATGTATTTGTCATTGTCCTTTCGTGTAGAGGAAAACCCTCCGAGCATTGCTGATCGATGGGTCGGAACTCCGTGGTATTCATCGCCGATAAAATTCTCGGCGCCAAACTTCCAGTTGTGGGTAGCGACCCACTTGTGCACGCCAGGAATTACAATGCGGCCGTCCGGGTCGCCATCGATGCTCTCCAACAGCACATCGAGGAAGGGCTTCATGTCGCCCATATAGTCGTCCCAGTCAGGCACGTCCTTGTCCCAGCAGGCCCAGACTGAGCCCTTATAAATGTGCATCCTTGGGACGGAGATTAGACCCCATTCTTCCTTCTTCAGCTCCCCTTGGTAGGCCGTCGCAAACTGCGGCACGCCGATAAGCTCGCCTGGTACGCTGACCAGATTGCCGTCGGTGGAGTACGACCAGCCGTGGTACGGGCAGCTGAACACCGGCGTGTTGCCGCGGTCGTAGCGGATGACCTTCATGCCGCGGTGCCGGCAGGTGTTGAGCAGCACGTGGACCTCGCCCTGGCGGTCGCGAGTCATGATCACCGACTCCTCGCCCATGCGCGACACGAAGAAGTCGTTGGGATTGGGAATCTGTGAGGTGTGGCCCACGAACAGCCACGTGCGAGCAAAGATCTGCTCGAGTTCCTGCTGGTAGATCTCGTCGCTGACGAATATATCTCGGCTGATCAGGCCTTCCTCGACGTTTACAAGGCTGCCCATGCTGCCGGGACGTTCAGTTGCTACCATTGTTCACCTCCTCCTAGGTCTGTGAGAATCGTTCTTTGGTGTGCGTAATGTAAATCACTCCTATTCTAGCAGCGAGTCGGTATTTCAACCTAGGGCTATTCGCCAGCTACGCAATGCTCACGAGGCAGGAACCCTAGACTGACCAGCTTTCGGCGGTAGCCTCTGTGTAAATGAGTCCATCAGCACCTAAAGCATTCCTTTTCTTCATGGGTAAGCACGCTATCACTAATCCGAAGCCGCAAGGTCCGGAGTTACGCTATCGACTTTGCCATTTCGAGGATTGACAAAAATTCAGATGAATCTGATTTGGTTGAAGTGGGACTGCCCGAAGGTCGCCGTCTCTCCATACCCGTACAGAAGACCGCAATTGCAGCAACAATCTCGGGCTCGATCGATGGGGCCATGACTCCTCCACCTCCCGAAGCCATCGAAGTCCTTCGAAGCACGAGCGATTATCGGTTCTTCTTCTTGCCTCCAGAGCTGAAAAAAAGCACAGCCTTCGGCCGTGAAACCAAGCTGGCAGACTGTGAGCTGATGGCAGACATAATCGACGAGGATTGCAGAAGCCACGGTATTGCGGCGAGGTCGATGTCAGGCATGCTGATTTCCGTCCCATTCTCGATTGTGCACAGTTGGGTGGAGTTGGAAATCGGCCAGGAGTGGCTTCCATATGATCCCTTTCTGCTGGCAAATATCGAAGAAATCACTGACTCAGGAGAGTTATGGCCTCGCTTCCACTCTCTTGGTCCGGCCGTCATTCCACTTGGGTCACGGCATCAAATTCTGAATGATGAAGCTCGAACTCACTTCACGGTTACCTTGAATACTCGATTGAGCGAAGATAGCGCCTTGGGAGCGAATTAGGATTCCATTCAGAAGAAGACGGATCTCCGTGACGGCAGGGGTTCCTGGAAATCTTGAGCTTGATGACAAGGGCCAACGTACGTAGAGCTTTTTGACCAAAAGTGAGACCACTTGTTCCGGCTATCTCGCAGACGCTCATAGTCAGACAGGACATGACAGAGTTCATGGGAGAACTGATATGCGAATTGGGGGAGGTGCCGGTCTTTCGGATATCGAAGCTCCGTTGACAGACGTCGCTCGCCATCTCACAGGAGTATTCAGAGAACCGCCAATGGGAACCATTGTGGCAGGGCACTCTCTGCCGCTGTCGTTCAACTACGGCCCTGAGCCGCGCACGCCACCTACTGAGGGACAAGTCCAGCACGCCGGCTGAGGGTCCAGAACGAATCTCATGGAGAAGTCTCTCGATTTTGTCGAGTGGTGGGCCCTCTGGGATTCGAACCCAGGACCGACGGATTAAAAGTCCGCTGCTCTACCGGACTGAGCTAAAGGCCCTGCTGCCATTATACGGGCCGGTGACTGCTGTCTTCAGCTTCGCACAGCCTGGGCCCGATCCGAGCGAGCCAAGCGCCAAATTGGCCATGTCGATGATCGTTATGGTATATTCGCCGCGGCGGGTGGAGTACTGCGGCTAATCGCAGCTCAGGAAGGTATCCCCCGCTCATGTCACATCGTCTTCTGCCTCTCTTAGTCTCAGCCACGGTTTTGGCCTTGGCTCTGTTCCTGATCGTCAGCCAGAGTCCCAGTACGCCTGTACAGGCGGATGTCGCCGGGGTTACTGCCTCGGCTCCCTCCTTCTCACCGGGACAAATCCTAGTGATCACTGTGAGCGCGGAGGATGATGACGGCGAGCTGACGATTATTTCCAACGACGCGGATAGCGAGCTAACCGTCATCCTATGCACAGTCTCCGGCCCTCAAAATAACGGGGAGTGCGATGGGTCCGGAATGGCATCTGTCGACGATCAAGGTTCCGCCTTCATTACGATCGATACAGAAGAGATCGATTCAGACGACGATTCGGAGATGATGACAGTGCTGCTGACCCTGGTTGCTGATTGCGATCAGCCAACCGTGATAACCATAACCGCCAACCAGCCGGGCAACGTTGGGCCGGCGACGTGACGATCAACTGCGCGCAGGAGGAAGAGACTCAGACGCCCACGCCAACCCAAACCTCAACCCCGACCGTGACGCCGACAACTACGGTGACCCCGACCGTAACACCGGCGGCTACCTCGACCCAGCCGCCCCAAATCACACCGACGGCGCAGGTACTGACGACCGTGATTATTCCGCCGAGTACTGGTAGCGGTAGCTCGGTAATTACTCCGCCGAGTACTGGTGACGGCGGCCTGGGCACGCATTAGGCCTTCGCCCTCTAGGTCTCTACAAGCGGCAGGTCCTTGAGGCACAAGGGACATTCGTTGGGAGCATAGCTTTCGATATTCATGATGTGACAGGCGAAGGACGGCGCTCCGAATTCGACGCCACCATTCGTCCGATCGATTAAGAAACCGATCCCGACTATTTCTGCCCGCGCATTCTGCAATAGGTCCAGCACACGGCGCACGCTGCCACCCGTCGTTAGCACGTCATCCACCACGAGCACGGGCTCACTAGGTTTAACCTCGAAGCCACGCTCGAAAATCAGCTCGCCGTTGGCATCTTTTTCGGCAAAGATGTTGCGTACGCCAAGCTGGCGCGCCGTCTCGTAGGCCAGAATAACGCCACCCATGGCTGGCCCGACGACAAGATTAACCCCTGCGTCACGATAGTGGCCGGCAATCATGCCACACAGGGACGTAGTTGCTGCCGCATCCTCCATGATTCGGAATTTTTCGATGTACGTCCCGGAGTGACGGCCTGACGCAAGGCGAAAATGACCCTCAAGAACGGCCCCGGTCGAGCGCAACAGAGCGTCTACGTCAGTCAATGCTCTCTCCATTTCTAGGGCAACGGAATTGTCACAAAGCCAAGATTGATGTTGCGATTGCCCACGCCGCCTAGGTTTCCCAGGGGCCAGTAACTAAACATAGCCTTGCCAATGAGATTTTCTTCAGGCACAAAGCCCCAACTGCGAGAATCGGAGCTATTACCTCGGTTGTCACCAAGGACGAAGTAATTTCCTGGAGGAACAACCTGCTTATCAAAGTCTGAACGCGTTTCGGAATTTGCATACGAATCATCTGTGAGGACTCCATTTACAAACACGGAGCCGTCCACAACCTCAACGGTGTCGCCGGGAAGGCCAATTATGCGCTTGATAAAATCACGGTCTGGGTCACGGGGAAAGCGGAACACCACGATATCGCCACGGCTTGGTGCTCCAAACAAGAAGCGCTCAGGCCGATCACCGCCGTCGATGAAAGGCAGATACTTTCCCAGCGTATCGAGGTTGATCTTGAAGTAGACCGCTTTGTTCACGAGTAAATACTGGCCATCGTGCAAGCCGGGCTCCATGCTGGACCCCTCAACTCTAAAGTTTTGGGCGACGGTGCGGACCGCAAGGAAGATAAAGACCGCCAAAACCAGCGTTTGGAGCACCTCCATCGCGATGTGGCGGGCTCTTTTCATGCCACGGCCGGAAGGTGGGAGGGTTGCGCGAGCCGCATAAACCCGGCTTTCAACGCCAGAACCGTCCGCGTAAATCAGGCTATCGTCCGCCTCAGCAACGGACGAAAAAGACAAATCAGCCGGCGCGATAGCGTCGGAATTTGGCGGGGAAGTCTCGAATGTATCCGGAGGTGGGTCAACGAGAACTTCGGCATCATGCCCCACGAGGGCATCGGAAGATTCAGCTTGGTGGACACGGTCTTCTGGATCGCTCGGAGAGTCACTTGGGGGGAAAGTCATAGGCTAAGCTCGATTGTAACATTGGCGGAGAGTGACGCCTCCGTCTGCCCGTGGGTGACGCTAGTCTGACGCTTCCTGGAACCGCGGATAGGAACCCAGGATCCGGAAGTAGTGTGAGCGGGCTTCAATAGCCGCCAAAGCATCGGCCACGGCATCCTCTCGGCGATGACCTTGGAATTCAATCAAGAAAACATAGATCCCCAACTCCTCACGAGAGGGCCGCGACTCGATGTGGGTGAGATTAATGTCCCGAATCGAAAGCTCCTGCAACACACCGATAAGGGTGCCTGGCCGATCGTGGGCGACCGTGAACGCAAACGAAGTCTTGTCATCGCCCGACGGCGGCGCATCCTCTGGAGCGACGACCACGAAACGGGTCTTGTTTTGCTGGACGTCCTGTATGCTGGCGGCCAGGAGTGCGGCGCCGTTCAATTCCGCGGCCCGGCGCGTTCCCACGGCTGCCGCTCCAGAAGCTTGAACTGCTGCTGCGACCGCGGCTGAAGTCGACAGGGCGGCTTCTAGGCGCGCATTTGGCAATCGGCTTTCCAGAAACGCACGGCACTGGGCCAACGCCTGCGGGTGCGACATCACGACTTGCACGTCTTCCATGCGCACGTTCGTGGCGGCAATAAGGTTATGTTCGACAGGTACGACCAGCTCTGCTTGAATCGAAACCACTTCTGCCCGCAGCAACGCGTCTAGCGTTTCATTGACCGCACCCTCCAGGCTGTTTTCGATCGGAGCTACGCCTAAATCAACCCGGCCGTCACGTACGGCTTCAACCACGGAGCCATTGGAAGGCAGCGCAACTTGTTCTGCGGCAGGATCAAAGGTGAGCGCTGCTTGTTCGCCAAAAGTCCCCGGCGGACCAAGGAAGCCAAGGCGTCTCACGATCTAGGGATTCGCGGACGTCAGGGCGTCACGCAGGCCCTCTTCGTTGTCAATATCGGTTACTGCCAAAACAATCTCATCGGCCTGCAGCGTTATGTCTGGTCCTGGCAAGCGCGGCGTGCCCTCCACATCGATCACCAGACAGAGGAGGGAGCCCTGTGGCAGCAACAGCTGCCGGACCTGGCGGCCGACAACGAGTGCCTCAGGCGGGATGCGAACTTCAACGATCTCTAATCCACGAGATCGCAGAGTCATCAAGGGAATTAGGCCGCGCCAGGGTAGTTCTTGCTCAATATGGCCCAGGATCAGGTTGGTGGCCGAGACCGTGTTGTCGATGCCAAGTTGACGGAAAAGCGTCTCATTCTGAGGATTTGTGATTCGGGCGACCGAGCGCGGCACGGAGAACTTTGCCTTGGCGATCTGACAAAAAGTAAGGTTGTCTTCATCGTCTCCGGTCGCAGCAACAACCAAGTCCGCACGCTCAAGCCCTGCGCGTTCCATCGTCGCCGCGTCGCAAGCGTCGCCCTGCATGATCACCTCGGCGCCTAGTTCCTCGGCAACAAATTCGACTCGCGATTGCTCTCGCTCGATCAGCAATACTTCATGATCAGCCACCAGCGCGCGGGTTAGATGATAGCCAACCTTGCCAGCACCAGCCACGACTATGAACATCGATTACTCCTCGTCGGACCGCTCTATCAAATCGCGCAGCAACTGGGCTTCCAAACTGGTCGGATTAATCGTCCTGAGACCAAACTCACGATAGACTTCTTCACGGATCGGGTCGAAGATTACGCTTCCTACCCGTTCTATTTGGAAGACGTGCTTGGCGATCTGCGCCGCCAGGGCATTGCGATTGTCGCCGCGGGTTGCGGCTACGAAGGCGTCAGCCCGCTCGGCGTCAACATGCCGCAGAGTGTCTTGGTCAGTCCCGTCGCCAAGGACCCGGCGCCCTGTGAAGCTGGCCGGTAAGTGGTCAAATGCCAGCTTGTCAACATCGAGGACGGCTACTTCGTGCCCATCTTGTTCGAGCATCACGGCTAGCTGGGCTCCGAGGCGGCCGCAGCCCATGATGATCACGTACATCTAGTCGTTCGGCATCCGCATCAGAACTACCTGGCAGTGAGCCGATTTGAGGACGTGGGCCGCCACCTTGCCCAGTTCGAAATCGCCGAACGGCCGCCGAAAGGCAACGCCCAGGACGATAGCGTCCACCTGGCGCTCGACCGCTTCATCAACGATGGCATGACCGGCATCACGTGCCTGAAGAAGCTGGCCATCGACTGGGAAGTCTTGGCCGCGCGCGGCCATCTCCGCCTGACTGAGAATGTCTTCACCGCGCTGGGCCTCGGAAACCAGTTCCGCATCCAATGCGAGGGAACGCTTGACCTCGAGTACGTGGACGATATGCACGCTGCCGTGCGCTCGCTTCGCCATGGAGCAGGCGAACTCAACTGCCAGCAAGCTGGCCTCGGTACCATTGACGGGCACAAGCAGAGATTTGATCGCGGCGACTGGATCTTTTGCCTTTACAGATCGGTCTTGACGGCTAAACACGCGAATTTACCCTTTTGCAGACTACGTAACCGTTATGCCAGTCCAAGACATAACCAACGCATTATTATCAAGATTTACGCTACCGGCAAGTGCCCCCTGCGATGTGATGCGCTTTGGCCGGGTCCCTCGTAAACTTCAACGTCCAAAGAGAGCATATTTTCGATGCCACGCTGACCAAGTATTTCCCATATGCGGCCGCTGACCCACTCGGCCAGCCGCTCCGCGGTGGTGTTGTCTAGCGGCAGCGCCGCTACATCAGCCGCGGGCAAATCGTAGCCAGAACCTTGAGGAGTCACAATATGCCAGCCGATAGCGCTTGATTCAATCTTAAGTACTCTGCTGTCGCGCTGCAGCAGCATATGGTGGTCAAGCTCAGCGCAGATTCCACGAAGAACTGACTTGAGCTCGACAAAATCAATTACCCAGGAGTCATCTGAGAGGACGCCGCTGACTTCGGCGGCAACCTGGTAACTATGGCCGTGCAAAGGCTCGCAGTCGTCGCCATGGGTGGCAAAGTGAGCGGAATCAAACTGGATTCCCTCAACTTTGACCTGAAACGAATCTCTTTGCTCCACCTAACGCCTCGCTTGCGGCTGCCCTAGGAGTTTCAGTCGCTCAGTTACCTCTGATCCAATTATCGGCGCCCGCGCAACTTCGGTAATACCTGCCAAGAGAACGGGGATAAAATCGCCGTAAATGCGCGAAAGCTCAATGTCAGTATCGATGTCGAAACTCTCGAATTTAATTCCGAGCCCTGCCAAATCCTCTTCCGCTAGCCGGCACAAGTGGCAATTTTGCCGCATCAGAAGCCGTAACCGCGGTTCGTCAACCATTTCGGCCCTAACCCGACCGTAGCCGGCGCCTACGCTCGGCTCGTGAGGCGTTGGAGTGTGCTCTTCTTTCGGCTCCGGTCTCGTGGTCATCTTCTTCTGGCTCCTCTCGTCTGAGGAAAAACAGCAGCAGAGGTACGCCAACGATCACAACCAAAATGGAAACAACCTGCGGTGTTGTCAGCCCCAACAAAGGCTCCTCGCTGTCTAAACGCAGGAAGCTGACGAAAAACCGCATCACAGCATAGAGGAGGAGGCCGGAAACGAAGATCACGCCGCTCTTTGGCCGCAGCCGCCACACCCAGGCCAGGATGCCGAGAATCATTAGATCCCCCAAAGCTTCATAAGCTACGGCCGGGTGCATTGCCTCCAAGAAAAACGCGGGGCTGTTTGGGTGACTGTAGGTTAGCGCCCAGGGCAGACTGGACCCTTCTGCCAGGTGCTCGCCATTGATGACGTCACCAATACGGCCGATGGCAAGGCCTATTAGCATGCCAAAAACAGCGACATCGGCACCTGCCGCACTGCGTAGCCGTTCCCAGAGACCGTAGGCCCAGCCACCGATCGCACCACCAATGATTGCCCCGTAGATCGAAATTCCGCCCTCGGTGATGCGAAAGATATCAACGAAGCTGTCAATCGAACTGGAGTCACCATAGTTTTCGATCACATACAGCGCGCGCGCGCCAACGATGCCACAAAAGACGATGATTATGCCCAACGTGTAGGCGGTATCAGGATCGATCCGAACCCGCTCTGTGCTAGCGAGAGTCACTGGCAGCCAGACGCCGGCGATAATGCCGAGGGCAGTAAAAACCCCGTGCCAGGTGATCAATAGTCCGAAGACTTCACCGAGATTGGGATCAAGTCCGATGTTGATGCTCAGAACTTCGGTCACTCTTCTATCGGTTCTACAAACGCCGCGCCAGCGGCCTCTCGAACCTCTCCTTCAATTGCTTTGGCCCGCCCACCGAGCCCACGAAACGCGGCCTGTCCTGAAGTAATCTTACCCCAGAGCCTGCGTCTGGGAATGTAAAACGTCAGCGCCAGTCCCAGCAGGAATAGACCAGTCGCGATCCAGATTAGAGTCGATCCAGGGTCGCGCCGGACGGTAATACCGGAGAATTCGCGTTGGCCGAGGAAAGTGTATTCGTAGCCATTCAAGGCTACAGCCTGATTCGGCGAAAGAGCGAGAGCCCGGCCTGAAACCGGGCCTAAAGTCAGGAGCGGTCCCAACGGGCCGCTGGACAACTCTACGACGCTCTGACTGTCGGCGCCCGGCAAATCACCAACCGTGGTAGACGGAATCGTACTTGGCTCGACAAAAGTGAACCTCAGGCCGCCAAGCTCTCCCTCCTCGCCCTGTCTAATCACACCCCGGGCGCCGTTTTGGCTCGATGTTTCGAGAACAATCAACTGCCAGCTTTCGGTCAGTTGGATCCGCTGGGCGCCAACCCAGAACTGCTGCCCGGTACCCGGGACAGTTATCAAAGTGCCCGCCGCGTCAGCAATAAAGTCAGTCGGGACGATGAGGTCATCGACGAGAACGTCTCCGGCAGCGTTCCGGACAACCACTCTGGGAGCTGCCGTCTCACTGGTTAGCGCCAAGACCTCGTCGTAAACAAGCCGGCCGGATGTCAGATCGCGTATTTGCAGCGCGGCTCCATCGGGAAAATAGGCCGACTGGTGAAAACGGTAGCCGCCGTATTCCAGCGGATCGTTCACGGTTGTTACGCCGCGAGCAACCTCCGAACCACCTTGATAGACGATCAGCCAAGTCCTGAAGTCGAGCGGAAACCCCTCGTCGTCAAAGCTGCCGACGGCATCCTCGACGTAGACCTGCATGTGATCGCGGTCGGTCGGCGCAAAAACCGCGGCGCCGGACTCGCCTTCCGCGACGAAAATCTGCTGTTCGCGGCTAGTGATCGCTGTAACCAGGCCGCCCGCCAAAAAGAGGATCAGCGCCAAGTGACTGATGAAGGTCGCCATTTGCGCCCATGGAAGTCGGTCGGCGAACAGGTAAGTCGTGCTGCCTTCACTGGCTGTCACGACACGGTACCGCCGCCGCCGCAATTGCCTCACAAGAGCGTCTGAACTTTGAACCTCAACTTCGATAACCGGCTGGCCACGCTCGAAGTAATCGTCTGGAACCCGTGTTTGCGGCCTGGATATGTTGCGCCAGATCGGCGCAAGACGGTTCGCCGTGCAGACGCAGACGCTGGCCACGAGGACATAGAGTCCGAAAAGGAACCAAAAAGACCGGAAGATGTCGAACAGACCAAGGCGATACATCGAATCGGTCAAGAAACCAAAATGCGCCTCGCTTTGAAAAGTCAGCCAGGCATCAATTGCCGCCTGATTGCCTCGCATCTGGAATGGCACCTGCGGAATAGCAATGCCGATCACAGCAACAAGACTCAGGAACCCGATTAGCGCCAAAGCAAAACGCACTGAGGTGAGCAGGCGCCAGATCCAACGCAGAGGATCGAAGTCCAGGCGGCGGAACTCACGTCCGGCGCTTTCAGCCTTAGCCAACTACTTTTCCTCCGAAAGTACTGAAGCCACGCCTTCAGCCATTGCATCGTCGGTCACCACCCCGTGGATAACCATTTGGACAACGCCTGTCCTGTCGATGAAGTAACTCCAGGGCAGGCTCTGCTCTGATCGATCAAGGTTCCACGTCCGGGCTACTTCGCCGGAAACGTCGAGCAAGACCGTAAACGGCAGACCGAAATCGTTTGAGAATGCGCCCGCGCGTTCGGTAGCTTCACCGAGGTTCACGGCCAGAACGACGAGGCCGTCGGGGCCGTATTTTTCAGAGACGGAAATAAGGTCTGACATCGCTGTGCGGCAGGTTGAGCACCAACTGGCCCAAAAATTCACCAGTACGGGCTGACCTTGCAGGTCGCTAAGGCGAACCGTATTACCGTCCAATCCTTCCAGGAGAAAATCCGGCGCAGATCGGCCAACAGCAGCTAACGGAGGACTCTGAGTCGCATTCTTAGCTGACGGCAAGTCCACCGTGCCAAAACGGCCCGCATCCTGCTTCCGACTTCCTGACTGGAAATAAAACAAAGCGCCAATAATTACTGCCAGCAGTGCTAAAGGCAAGACGAGACTGCCGAACCACCCCGACCATTCACGCCGGCTTTGCGGCCGGGAATCTAGTTCAGGAGATTGACCTGCAGCCATTTCGGTCTCTAAGGCGAAAACAAGGCCTGATAAATGACTCTTACCTGCTCTGGGGCCTGATCAAATCCGACGTAGGAAGCCCCTACCCGCACCTCAAAGTGTAAGTGGTATTCGTGGCCGGGATTGCTCACCGATTCCGGCGTGCCTGATTCCCCGACAAAGGCTATGAGCTGGCCGCCGCTGACGATCGAACCCACACCGATACCGGGCGCGATGCCAGAAAGGTGAGCATAGCGGGTTACGACTTGCCCGGCATCGTCGTGGACTATCCAAATCTGTCGGCCGCGGAATTTGTCTACCGAAGCTTCCGTAGTCGGGTCGGCCAGATACTGAGCAATTTCGGCCGCGGTCGGATCGACGTAATCAAGATCGGCACGAATCACGCGGCCCAACTTCGCGGCGACGACGTGGGTACCCAGAGTAATTAACACACAGTTGTCCGACTCGTAGAGATCGATGCCTTCGTGAATGCCGTTGCGATACGTTCTCGGTGCGTTTGGCATCAGTTGATCGCCGTTGGGCAGGCAGCCATCTACGATTGGAAAAACGAATCCGGAGAGCTCTGAGCCGCCAATTCCATTCGGAGTGACGGTGACGGATCCAGAGGCTCCCGGGGATTGCGATTGAATCGGGTCGATTGTCGCCGCCGTGGCAGTGCTATTCGGGTTGATCGGCGTTATTAGCACGCCAGGAACCTGCGAACTCTCACCGCCACAAGCCGCCAGCCCAAGCCCCAGAACCCAGCCGCAAACAACGAGAATAAGCCCGTCGGTTTTTTCCTGCCTCAAATTTACCCCGTGATTACTTCAGAATAAGCACGCTGACAAAGCCAAGCAAACGCGCTCACCGGCGGTGCAGTGCTTCGTCATGGGCGCGCAATTCGATCGCATCGTGAAGCGGGCCGAGAATAGCCTCCCCATAGCGATTCTCCATTGCCAGCGCGATTATTCGATCGGCTAGCGCCGGGTTCTTGGGCAGGACTGGGCCATGCAGGTAGCAGCCGAAGGCATTCTTGTAGCGCGCACCCTCGAAGCCGCTGACCCCATCATTACCAAATCCCCGCACCACGCGTGCGAGCGGCTCGGCCCGCGGCCCCAGGTAGGTACGGCCACCGTGATTCTCAAAGCCGACCAGAGTGCCGCCCTCCCATTCCGCCGCCAAGTTACCAATTAATCTTTTGCTGGACGCGCCGGGATGAAGCGTATAAAGATCGAAAATTCCTGCTCCAGAGAGCTGCTCTCCCTCTCCGCCACGATAGAAACGCCCGGCGAGCTGAAAACCACCGCAAACACCAAGGAAGACCACGCCGCGCTCCACAGCCTCCCGTAACGGTCCGGATTTATGCTCGGCCAGGTCAGAAGCGACGAGGCGCTGTTCGTGGTCCTGCGCCCCACCCATAAAGAGAATGTCGAACTGATCCGGGGCGACCGTGTCACCGATTTCCAGGGGCATTACTTCCAGCGATATGCCTCTAGCGGCGCAGCGGCGTTGCAAACACCTGATGTTGCCGCGATCGCCGTAGACATTCATGAGCGAGGGATATAGGTGGCCCAGTATCAGATTTGGTTGGCTCATTCGGTCCGCCAAAACGGACTTCGGCCGGAGCGCCGGGCCAAGAGCTCACGAACCTCCAGCATCGCGGTGTAAGTTGGCACGATCGCCATAGTCCCACCGGTGGGAAGGGCATCTAGTGATCGCCGCAACGCTGCTTCCACGCTTGACTCGACCTGAATTGTCGATTCGTCGTAGTCAGCGTACTTGAGGCGCAGCGCCAGCTCAGCCGCTCTGGTGCCGCTGGCAATTACCGTATCGAACTGCTCAGCCGTCTTCTCGAAGTCCACATCCCAGATCCAGGAAATATCACGACCATCGGCGATCTGATCATTCAAGGCTAGCATCAGCACTCTCCGGCCAGGATCGAGGTTCAAGGTCGACAGGACCTGATTTAAGCCAGCCGGGTTTTTCCCCAAGAACAGGTCCACGCGTTTGCCATCAAGCTCAAACGACTCCTGCCTGCCGAAAGCGGCGGGCGTCGACTCGATCGCCGTGGTGGAGGCGTCGAAAGACAAATTCAGGCTTCTCGCCGCCGCAACGGCGGCCAAAGCGTTGTAGACATTGTAGAGACCGCCCAAAGCCAGCTCAATGTTGGCGTTGTCTTCCCGAGAAGCCAGCCTAAAGCTGGCACTGCGGCCGTCGCACAAGTCTATGTCGGCGGCGGATACGTCAAGCGCCGGCCGCGTCCGTCCACAGGCGGAGCAGCGCCAGTGGCCCAGATGACCAAAGTAGACCACATCATGGATTAGGCCAGCGCCACAGCGACAGTGCAGAGAATCGCTAGCGTGTTCGATTTGGTCGAGGCCAATTTTGGCGTCGTCTAGGCCGAAATAGACGGTCTGGCCACGCCCTTCCCCAAGGGCTGCTACCGCCGGATCGTCCGCGTTAAGGACTAAGCAGACATCATCAGGCAGATCGCTGAGCATCTCGCGCCAGAGAGCGGCCAGCGCCTCCACCTCTCCGTAACGGTCCAGTTGATCCCGAAACAGATTGAGGAAAACTATCGCCCGAGGGCTGACCTCCTTAAGGAGCAGGGGAAGAGCCGCTTCGTCGATCTCAAAGACACCTAGACGTGTAGCGCTGGACGGCATTGCCCCGCCGGGGGTTGTGGCCTTCGCAAGGGTTGAAGCAATCCCTCTAAGCAGGTTAGAGCCGCTGGCGTTTGCGAGCGGAACCAGGCCGGCGTTACTCACTGCCTCGCTGATCAGCCGGGATGTAGTTGTCTTGCCGTTGGTTCCGGTGATAAAGACACTGCCCGAGCCGATATTCTCCGCCAGATCACGGATCATCCCTGGTTGTAGTTGCAAGCCAATCAGCCCAGCCAATGCGGTGCCACCGCCGCCACCGAGCCGGCGGCTGGCAAAGCCGGCGGTTTTGGCTGCCCATAACGCGGCTAGTGTCCGGGGGGGCAGCATTCGGTTAAGGAGAATTCTTAAGACCTGACCGTAAACCCATATCAGCGGCGAGCATGCGGATCAGGTTCTCTCGGCTTACAACGCCGAGAACTCGCCCGCCGGAGACGATTGGCAGGTGCCATATAGATGCGTTTTCCATAGTTTGAAACAGGCTAGCCCCATCTACTTCTGGGCCGGCCACTGTCGCCGCCTCAGTCTTAACCATGAGTTGTCCGGCAGTGCTTCTTTCGTCCTGAGCTGCCGCGATGCCAGCCGTCTCCTGTTCGGTAATTACTCCCACCACATGTTCCGCGGCATCCTGGACAAAAAACAGGAAGCGCGGGCTGCTGCGGCTGAGCAGGTTACGGAGTTCTTCGTCCTGCTCGGCTGTCGGCAGATCGGTCGACATCAAATCTTCCGCCTTGCGCTGGCTCAGCAGGTCTAAGGCTCGCGCCTGCACCCAGCTTTGGCGGGCAGAAGACTGTATGAATTGGCCAATTATTACGAACCAAATTCCGGTCCATGGATTGTCAAGGAAACCGATGAGACCAAGGAACGCCAGCGCCCCAACAAGCATGATCGCGTAGCCAATACCGCGGCCTACCAAGGTGGCTAACCTTGTTGCCGTAAGCATATTTCCGGTGACACCCCAAAGTAGCGACCGCAGGACCCGGCCGCCATCCATGGGGAAGCCGGGCGCCATATTAAATATGGCCAAAACAAAGTTCATCATCACAAGCCAGAACAGGACAGCGCCGATCGGACCATTTTCTGAGAAGCTGGTCAGGGCCCAGACGCCTAAGAAAAACAGGCCGAGTATCACGCTCATGACCGGACCGGCGACAGCCATGACAAACTCGTTCAACGGCCGGCGCGCCTCGCCGCTGATCTGTGATACGCCGCCAAAAATAAACAGCGTGATGCTGCGGACGGGAATGCCCTGTTTCAGCGCCACAACGCTATGAGCCAGTTCGTGCAAGAGGATTGAAACGAAGAATACTAATCCGCCGGCCAGGGCCATAATCCAGTGCCAAACGCGATTGTCGTGGTACGGTGATCGCTCCGGAATCACGTCCGGAAACCAGGCGAGGGCAAGGAGTGCCGTAACGGCTGATATGGTTACTAGCCATGACACATTGATCAGGATCGGAATGCCCATGATGCGGGCAATGCGGATACTAGCCTTCACGATTACTTACCAGTCTAACGCGAGCCGAAAAACCTGGCTATCCAGGAGAAACGCTCGGCACCGCACCTTCCTTTTCCCACTAGGTGCCGGCCGCGGGAGCCGCTTGGCCTGCCACCGCCGCCGGGGCCGGCGCCGGTCCGCTACCACCGGCCGCACGGAAGCTACGCAGCCGCAGTGAGTTGGCCATCACCGAAACCGAACTGAAGGCCATCGCCGCACCGGCCAACATGGGGTTGAGGAATCCAAAGCGGCCAAATATGAAGCCCAGACCCTCCGGCACACCGGTTTCGCTAAAGAGCGGATAGAGCAACCCGGCAGCTACAGGAATCAGGGCCACGTTATAGAAGAAGGCCCAGAAAAGATTCTGGCGTATCGTACGCATCGTCGCTTTGCTCAGAGAGATGGCGGTCGCCACGTCACGCGTATCACCACGCATCAAGGTGATATCGGACGCCTCCACGGCGACATCGGCGCCGGTGCCAATGGCGATACCGATGTCAGATTGGGCCAGCGCCGGCGCATCGTTGATTCCGTCGCCGACCATCGCTACAACGGTGCCGTTGGCTTGCAAAGATCGAACCTTCTCCACCTTTTGGTCTGGCAGCACCTCGGCCAACACGTCATCAATGCCAACTTGCGAAGCAATCGAGCGCGCGGTCGCGAAGTTATCGCCGGTCAGCAGGACTACATCTATCCCTTGAGCTCGCAGCGCGCTTACCGCCTCTCGCGCACCAACCTTGATTGTGTCGGCGATGGCGAGAACACCGGCCGCCTCTCGATCAATGCTGACAAAGATAACCGTCTTGGCTTCGGCGGTGAGGCTCTCCGCCACGGCGAGCACGCGCGACAAGTCGACGTTGCTCTCTTCCATAAACCGTTTGGTGCCGATCAGAAGCTGGCGGCCGCTGACACTGGCGCCCAAGCCACGTCCTGGAACCGCCTCAAAATCCTCCACATCCGGCAGGTCAATGCCACGGGCCTGCGACTCACGCACAACTGCTTCGCCGAGGGCGTGCTCCGACCCTCGCTCCGCGGCCGCGACCAGCCGTAGGAAATCTTCCTCACTCAAGTCCAAAGTTTCGATATCGGTAACCCGAGGCTTGCCCTCGGTGATTGTCCCGGTCTTGTCAAAGACAACCGTGCAAATGCGCTGGGCCGTTTCTAGCGCTGCGCCACTGCGGATCAGGATGCCACTTTCCGCTCCCTTGCCAGTGCCAACCATAATTGCCGTGGGTGTCGCCAAGCCAAGCGCACATGGGCAGGCAACAATCAAAATAGCAACGGCATTCAAGGTCGCGTAGATAATGGCGCCCTCTGGGCCGACAAGCGCCCAAACTATGAAGTCAACCGCCGCTATTGCCAGAACGATCGGCACAAAGATCGAGGCGACGAAATCAGCGACGCGCTGGATTGGCGCCTTTGAACCCTGAGCCTCCTCAACCAGACGAATTATTTGAGACAGTGCCGATTCGGCACCAATGCGGGTCGCACTTAGGCGAAAGGTGCCGACGCGGTTGAGAGTCGCACCGTAAACAGCGCTTCCTTCGGTTTTCTCGACCGGCAGGCTTTCGCCGGTCAGCATCGATTCATCAACGGCTGATTGACCCGAAATCACGACGCCATCGACCGGAATCTTCTCACCCGGACGGACAACAACGATGTCACCCGGGCCGACTTCATCGACTGGAAGATCAACCTCGTCGCCATTCCGTAGCACGCGGGCCGTCTTGGCGCCGAGCTGCAGTAGACGGCTTATTGCCGCCGAAGTACTGCCTTTGGCTCTCGCCTCCAACCAGCGCCCAAAAAGAATCAGTGCGATGATTATCGCAGCGGTCTCAAAATAGACCGGCGGGCGGGCACCAAGCGCCTCGTCAAAAGCAAGTTCAGCCCCAGAGAACAAGGATGGCCAAAAAGTAGCCAAGCTGCTGTAGACAAATGCCGTCGTTGTGCCGAGGGCGATCAGCGTGTTCATGTCCGCGGCGCGCTGGCGCAGCATGGTCCAGGCACCCCTGTAGAACTGGGCGCCGGCCCAGATCTGAACCGGCAATCCCAAAACAAACATCAGGGTCAGCATCTCCTGGACCGAAAGCAGGTCCCGGGTGAGCGCCAGTTCTTGCCAACTGCCCGCTGCCATCAAGAACAGGCCAACACTTCCGGCGACTATCCACTTGCGCTTCAGCGTCTGGGTTTCACGCTGACGTTCGACGCTGCCATCGTCCGCCTGATCACCTTGACGCTCGGCGATTTCGATTCCAGCAGCCGCGGCCTGCTTTCGCAGCTGGCGCGGGTCCACCGCCCCGGCTGGATAGGAGACGGTGGCTCGGGCAGCGTCAAGCTTTACGTCGACTGAAGTAACACCGGGCTGGGCGAGCAGAACATCGCGCAAAATCTCCGAATCAACCAATTCGGCGGCAGCGACGTCGAAAATTGAACTGGCTCGCCGAGGATCGTATCCGGCGTTTTCAATTGCTTCAAGCAGATCGTCAACAACACCAATGGTTTCGGAGTCGAACGACACCGTTGCTTTCTCGGTCGCCAGGTTTACGGCGGCGGCATCCACTCCCGGTACCTTCTTTAAGGCGCGCTCGACCCGAGAGACACACGACGCGCAGGTCATGCCGCCTACCGCGAGGGTCAAGTTTTCGATTTCCGGTCTGTCTTTCGTATCTGAGGTTGTCACGGTCGGCCCCTTCCTAGGTTCGGCAATACTTCCCCGGCTAGTCAACGGCCAGCTAAGTCATAGAGCTCAATCAACTCACCGATCACGGCATCTTCCCGTCCACTCTTAATGCCTTCTACGGCGCAGCCTTGCAGATGATTCTCAAGAATCAGCGATTCCATCTTCTCAATCGCCCGACGGACCGCGAAGGTCTGCTTGAGGACCTCCACACAATACTTGTCCTCTTCGATCATGCGGCGAACACCTTGGAGATGGCCATCAATATAGCTAAGACGCCGGAGGATATCTGGTTTTGCCGCCGTCGAGACTGGTGATTGGTTGTTTATCTCTGTCGTCATCGCTTCGTCTTACCCCTCGGCGGGGGGTTTTAGCCTAATACCAAACCTGCAGTCAAGTTTCTAGTCATGGAATTTGGATCCAGTCCTTATACCCCTCCCATAGGGGTATAAATAGAATAGCACTCTTGTCAAGCGCGGCCAACCGTCTTCTGTCAGGGAGGCGACATCTTGCTGGTTTTCGGAGCGAATTCGTCATTGGCAGCTCGCAGCTGTCATGCGAACCGTCGGGGGCCTGCAATGCTAAGTAGCAAAAAAAGCGGGCTCGTCGCCCGCTCTATTTGCTGCCGTAGTGGCTTTCTATGTCACTGGTGCGACAATCGCGGTGCCGCATTCGTTGCAGTGCTTGGAGCCGACTGGATTTAGCGTACCGCAGCTGGAGCAGCGAACCGCACTCGCGGGTTCGGTCGCAGCTTCCGCGGCTGGTTCGCTGGTAACTGCTGCTTTGGGTTCCGCCGCGGCTTCAGTGCCTTCGGGGGTCTCATCTTCTTCGTCTCTAACGTTCTTACGGAACTCTTTGATACCCTTACCAAGCGAGCCACCGATATCGGCAAGCCGTGTCGCGCCGAATACCATAATCAAAACGAGGACGAGTAGTCCTAGCTCAAGCGGCCCTAATCCAAATGGTCCTGCTGCCAACATCGTAGGAGCCCCCTCCTGCGCCCGAATTTAGGATTCAACGATAACATTGCCAATTCGGACCGTCAATTTGGGCGGTTCAATCAGTCACTAAGAATATACGAAATCGTTCTGATCCAGGGTCACCGCAGCCATTTATACAGCGGTCTACTGTAATCCGCAACGCCCAACGACCCTTTGCCGAAATGCGTAAACATCATCCAGCCGTTGGGACCGCTGGAGGGCATTCGCATCATTCGCGAAACCTACATGAATCCAACGCCTGAAAACTTCAAGCGCCTGGTCAGCATTATGGTTTATGACGACTCATTTGTTGGGGAGGAATTGATTCAGCAGCGCTCCAAGGCCGCGCTTGCGAATCAGACTCACCTCGATAACTGGCTGAAGCCCGGCGTTATGGTGCCACTCGACATGGCCAAGCTTACTCAGACCAAGGCGCCGTCCCTGATCTTTCACGGCCGTGACGACCGCGTCGTTCCTTTGGAGGGCAGCCTACGTCTGGTTTCGGCGATTCCGGATTCCCGGCTTGTCGTCTTCAACCACTGCGGTCACTGGGCTCAGGTCGAGCATGCAGCTGACTTCAACTGGATGGTCGAGGAGTTCATTACCCGCCACGGCTAGACCGTCAGATTCTTACTTTAAGGCGATTTCGACTGCGCCGCTAAGACAGGAGACGAACAGAGAGGCCCCGGTGGCCAATGGCAATCGGGGCCTCTCTGTTTAGCCAGCAACAAAGTTGTACGCGTCCAGGCCAGCATTGACTTGCCTGAACGCGTATACTCAGATCACTGCACTGTTCGTCCAGTAGCGACGGTGCAGGCTCCCCAAGGGACGAAGTCGATCTTCCCGTCGGCTCCGTCCCATTCTTATTTACGCTAGAGGGCAATTCTTGGATCTCAATCGCGCAAAACTTTTTTGCGGCCGGGTCCGGGCATCTGGATGCAAACGCATCCTGATAATTACGGCCAAGGTTTAGAAGTGGACGACGGTGCGATCAGGGATTCTCTCGACGACGTTTGGCTAAGCCGGATCCTATTCTTGCGGGCCTACCAAGATGTCATCGCCTTCAAGCCGCACAGAAAAAACGTCAACCGGCTTATCCGCCGGAGCCTGGTGCGGTTCACCAGTCTTGAGGCTGAAGCGACTGTCGTGCAGGGGGCATTGAACCTCACAGATATCCGCAAACAGTTCACCGCTGCTCAGCCAAGTGTAGAAGTGGCTACAAATGTTGTTGATCGCGTAAAACTCGCCCTCGACATGGGCTAGACAAATTTCCACATCGCCGGCCGTGACGCCAATCATTTCGCCTTCAGGAACGTCAGAAACCGTTGCGACCTTAACAAATTCGGTTAGCACTTTTGATCACCTCAGAAACGTCGATCTCACAGCCTGGGAATTGCTCTCCGGCTCAATCCTACCCAGATACAGTTAACAGGCAACCTCACACGGTCCAAGCCCTGTGCGGGAGGCGGATTTAAGAGGCTTCAGACCCAAAAAGTCGGAGAGCTTAGAAAGCCCGCCGCCTGGGTCAGACGGCGGGCTTTCAATTCTTGCCTTGGTCCTGCGACTTAGAAGAAGTTGCTCAGGTTCTTTGAAAGGATGACCGTCTGGTCAAGAAAGATCTTGCGGTCGGCAATCTTGAAACTGTCACCATCGCGCCGGATTTGGTCGCGGCGCACACCGACCCACATGTCCTCTTCAGAGTTCAGGCGCGTGCGGTAAAGGATGAAGTTGGTCTCCACCGTGTACTCACCATCGACCTTGTCCGAACCCTTGGTCTTGGTCTCTTTTTCCTCAATGATTCGAATGTTGGTTATCAGATGACGGGTCCTTGACGGCGGGTCCTCCGACCAGGAGTAGCCAGTGTCGAGCTTGCGCACACGCATCTCGAGCATCGCCTTGTCGTCGTCGAAGTAGGCCATCTCGTCCGGCCCGGTGAACTCCTGGTCCATCTGGTCGACGGTGCGGGTTCGCCGGATCGGCAGCCAGTAGTGCGCGTCGTCGCTAAAATAGTCCAGCCAATCGTGGAAACGCTTTTCGTCCAGGCTGGCCGCTTCCTCGTAGTAGAACTGCTCAACTTCGTTCCGAAGGGCTAAATCAGTTAGTCCCATGACTTGCATCTCTCCTTCACTTGCCTAGAATCTTTCGCCCAGTGCCCGCTGGACGCACCCTCAAAAATTCGCCATTGGCGAGAAAGTTGATAACGCACCTTATCACGAGCTTTGCCCGAATGATCAAGCGATGGCCAAACGTTGTCAGTTTGACAACCGGCTGTGACGCCATGACTTCACTATTCGACACCAATTATTGTTGGCAATTTACCAGAAACGCCAATGCTCCGAGGACCCAGTCGCCACAACTTTGTCGGTTTCGCCGACGGTTAGATTAGACTAGCCAAAAGACTTAACTAGGCAGCTAAGTAAGGACGTATCAGTGGAACCTGGTTCTGACGCTGATGTCGCTGGTCTGGTCGACCACGAGCGCGGTCTGATCAGTCTAGCCATCTTCGCAAAACGGGAAATTTATCAGCGCGAGATGGAGCAAATCTTCGGCCGCTGCTGGCTTTTCATCGGTCACGAAAGCCAGGTCGCAAAACCGGGTGACTTCACGCAAGCGCGAATGGGAGAGGAGTCCCTCATTCTCTGCCGCGCTGAAGACGGCCGCCTTTCAGCCTTTCTCAACCTCTGCCCAACCTGTAGCAGCCTGCTTTGCCGCGCCGACAGCGGCAACCTTAGTGAACTTACATGTGCATATCACGGTTGGACCTTCGACCTTGAGGGTCACCTTTTGGTTGAGGACCCGACCAATGAAGGCACGTTTATCGCCACGGACGCCCTGCTACTGATGGCGGTCCCTCAACTCGACAGTTACAAGGGTTGTATTTTCGCAACCTTTGACAAGGAGGCTCCGCCGCTTGAAGTGTTTCTGGGCGATATTCGCTGGGGTCTCGATCTCATGCTTGACCAGGCAAATCTCAAAGTCGCAAGTGTCGGAAGATGGACAATAAAGTGCAATTGGAAGTTTGCCGCAGAGAGTTCAGTTAACGATCTCTATCACGGACAGGTACATATGTCGGCTCTCCACGCCGACAACAGCGACGGCGCCGAAGCGAGACGTCAGCATGAATTCAACCTGGAGCGTCCCGGCTTCACGATCCTCACGGAGTACGGCCACGGACTGAATGCCGAAGAAATTGATCAGACAGCCGACCAGGAGGAAAACCCTCTTTTGCGGTGGCGCCAGAATTCAACTACTCAGCGGCGACTTGGAACCTTCCGTATGGGAGTCCAACGCAGCGTTATCACCCTGTTCCCAAATGTCATGTTCTCCTCGGCTACTCGAGAGCTGCACATCTGGAACCCGCGTGGTGTCGACGAGACCGAGGTCTGGTTGATCACCTTTTACGATGATGCTGAGCCACCTGAGGTGCGGCGCGCATTTCAGCGCACATCACAGCTGCTCCGAGGACCAGCGGGAATGTACACCCAGGACGAAAGCGAAAGCTGGGAGCAGGCCACCGCAGGGGCGAAGGCAGTGGTTCTGAGCAATCAGCAGCTCAACTATCAAATGGGACTTGGGCGCGGCGAGATAATCGAGGACGAGAAGAGCCCGCCTCGGATTGAGACTTTGATAAACGAGCACCGCCAACTTTGGTTTTATCGCAACTGGGCCCACGCGATGGCCACTCAGAACTGGGACGACTGGAAGGATTCCCGTCCAATCCCGACCGGTAAAGTTTGATTGTGATCTAGATCATAGTGCCGGCGTACCGGTGCCAGATAAGATCCCGGCAAGGAGCCGGGCTTGAATCTCCCGGCATAACCAATGCGCTTACTCCTTTCATTCTTCGCCCGCTATATCAGCCTTCCACGCCTGGCAATTGGTGCACTGGCGGTTGCCGGCTTACTCGGCGTACTGATGTTGGTCGTGGGCGACTCTCAAGATGGCTCGGTGCGAGCGGCGACGCTTCTGGACGCCCCGGCTTCGGATCGTGACGAGACAAAAGTTGGGTTAGAAATGGGCAATTTGGCACCCAACTTTGAAATTTCTACCCCGGACGGTGATCGAGTTCGATTGAGTGACCTGCGCGGACGTCCGGTCCTAATTAATTTCTGGGCTGCCTGGTGCGTTAGCTGCTTGAGTGAAATGCCGGAAATCAAGGATTTGCAGGCAGAGCGAGGACTCGAAACATTCTCCGTGCTTGCGATCAACACTGGTGAGAGCCGAGAAAACGCGTTGGAATTCATAGAATTCCTCGAAGCACCATTTATCTATGGACTCGATGTCGGACTCACAATTTCCGACGCTTACGCTGTCTACGGTCTGCCGCTGACCGTGTTTATCGATTCCAACGGAATAGTCCGTGCCATTTACCGGGGAGCTACGGATCGCAAGCGGCTTGAGACAATGGCGGACGCGGCAATTTTCGCCCAGGAACCTGTCGACTTTGGCCTCTCTGCGATTCATCTCACCCAACCGCGCGAGCGCCTGCTCGTGGCTACGCAGATTAGCGACGGTGAATTAGTTTTGCGGTCACGCAGCTTGCGATGCGATGCGAGCTACTGCGCCGACGCTGTTCTTACTGCCGCCGCGTCTTTGGCCGGCGTCCTCAGTTTTGATCTAGACCAATCATCTACAGAACCGGCCTTAAGAGTCAGTTTTGTCCCCGCCTCCGGCGCCGGCCAGCAAATTGCTCAAGCCTTGGCGGACATCATCGAGACGTTCCAAGATCCGATTTATGAGCCAGCGCAGCCAGTCTTGCTTCGCTACATAGACGAGTCCTAGCTCAAGCTCAACCAAGACCTCGCTGTGGCCGGAGATTCGGCTGGCTAGGGTGCAAAGCGTGCAGCCGATGCCGAGTGACCGAGCCATAACTTCTCCGCGCTCTTTTGGACCGCCGGCCTAATCTCACGGTTGTTGGCAAGGCTGTCCAGAGTCCACAGCCGCGACCACGCCTGCGCGCCGCGTTGGTTGCGATTTAGATTCAACTGCCTTACCATTTTGCCCGCCCAACCGTGCAGAGCGCCCGGACGAATCAAAAGGGAGAGAATGGAAGCCACGAGCGAAACCATGCGGCTGAGTTTGACAATCAATGGCGAGCCCTACGAACGCGAAGTTCCCAACCGGAGACTCCTGGTCGACTTCCTGCGTTATGACCTTGGTCTAACCGGCACAAAAGAAGCCTGCAGCGTGGGTGTCTGTGGTACCTGCACCGTGCTGCTCAACGGTCGCATGGCAGCATCTTGTATCACCTTGGCTGTCCAGGCTAACGGCGCTGAAATATTGACGATTGAAGGCGTTGGCGATTCTGAGCACCTCCACCCGATCCAGCAAAGCTTCATAACTCACGGCGGATTTCAGTGTGGCATTTGTACTCCGGGTCAGATTTTGGCGGCGAAGGCATTACTGGATACCAACCCTTCCCCGACCGAAGATCAGATCAAAGAGTGGATGATGGGAAACCTTTGTCGCTGTACCGGCTATTACCAGATCATTGAGTCGATACAGAGCGCGGCAGCCGCCATGCGCGCGGAGTAGGTAGTGCGCGACTTCTTTTTCCATACGCCGGCGAATCTTGAGGTTACCCTCGCGCTCCTAGACAAGCACCAGGATGATGGCCGGCCTGTTGACGGTGGTACGGCACTCGTACTGCTCTTGAAGCAATCGCTGCTCGACGCTGACCACATCGTCAGCCTGGAGAAAGTGCCCGGCCTGTCGGGCATCCATGCGGAAGCCGACGGACTGCACATCGGCGCACTCACAACTCACCGCGAGGTCGAGACATCAGCGGAGGTCCGCAAGGCGGCGCCTCTTCTAGCAGACGTTTACGGCCAAGTTGCAACCGTGCGGATTCGCAACGCCGCAACGGTTGGTGGGGGCCTAGCTCACGCGGACCCAGCTCAGGACCCGCCGGCGGCGTTGATCGCCCTGAATGCCAAGGTGACGCTCACCTCAAAGGCTGGCCAGAGGACAGTGCCGGTCAGCGAACTCTTTATTGACTACTACGAGACCATAATCCAACCTGGCGAGTTGGTAACCGAGGTCATCGTGCCATCGGTAGCGCCAGGAGCGCGTCACGCCTACCTTAAATTCTTGCCCCGCACGATGGATGATTACGCGACGGTCGCGGTGGCGGCGCTCGCCGGCGTTGAAGACGGGATTTGCCGCGATCTGCGAGTCTCCCTGATTGCCGCCGGGCCCACAGCTATACACGCCACCGAGGTTGAAAAGGCACTGATCGGAAAGCCGGTAAGCCGGGAGGGCATTCGCAGCGCCGCGGATGCCGTCGCCAACCAAGTTGACCCGATCGACGACTTTCGCGGTTCAGCCGGCTACAAGCGGGACATGGCGGTCGTCTTCACGCGACGGGCGCTGGAACGAGTACTCAGCCCTTCCGATTAAGCCCTTCACGCAGAGTTGCCGCGGCGACGGGCACGTGCGGCGTCAGTCTCGAGGGCGCGCTAAAGGCCGCTGGCATCTGGTATGACCTCGGCCCCGAAACGGCGAACTTGTTCGAGCGCACGATCGGCGGGAAAGCGCAAACTAAACACGTTGACACCGGCATCACGATAAGAACGAATCATCTCAACGATTTCGTCCACGGTGCCGACCATACCAGCCACCTGGATCGGACTTGCGGCAGCCACATCGGCTCTGTAGGCATCGGCATCGGCTTTGTCCCTGGCTATGTAGGCTGGCCCGTTGATAACGCGGCGCAGCAAGCCAGGATCTCTACCGGCCTTGGTGGCGGCATCATCAACCTTGTGGTTGAGCTCGTTGATCTCTTCAGCCGTACCCCAACCACGATTCTTCATGAAACCATCGGCCAGTTGGCCCGTGAGGCGCAGCGACCGCGGCATTAGCGCGCCAACCCAAATTGGAATCGGTTTCTGGATCGGTTGTGGCCCACCGGCCGCATCCTTAACTTGGTGGACCCGCCCTTTGAAACTGAACTTCTCGTTCGACCACAAGCCCCGCATGATTGCGATCGCGTCGCGTAGGTCTTGCAGCCGGTCTGCCGGCGGTGCAAGAGGTACACCGATGGAGTCGTACAACGGACGGTTCACCTCGCCGCCGGCGCCGAGGCAGAGGTCAAGCCGGCCATTGGAGATGATATCGAGGGTCGCAGCTTCCTTCGCCAGCACGGCCGGAAATCGACAGGGGATGTTCAGAGTAGAGTGGTGAAGGCGAACGCGCTCAGTTCGAGCCGCGATCGCGGCCGCCATGGTCCAACCGTCAAGGATTGGATCGTGGGGCCGGTCGCTAAAGCTTACGCCGGAGAAGCCGGTGGCCTCGGCCGCCTGAGCAATCGCCAGCACTGTCTCAAAGTCAGGGCCAACCGCCGGCGTCGTGAACCAAATCGGCAGTCTGCTAGAATCGCCGGCCGTCAATGTCAAATTCCTTTCTCATTGCCTGTCATGGAATGATTAGCCGTCCTAGCTGGCGCGGCCCTTCGCCTTATACTCCGCCTCTGTGGCGTCGCGCTCCTTCCAGGCCGCCTCGGAAAGAAGTTGTAAGCCGCCGGTAACGAGAGAATTTCCACCCAGGACTACTGGAATTGCGGCAGAGCGCGCGGCTGAGGTGAACTCTCTGAGCCAGGGATTCTTAATCTCAGCCGGCATCATCAGGTCCGACAAGAAGCGATCCTCTCGCGACGGATTGAGACTCAAATGAGCAATAAGCGGCCGGGTGTCAATGAAGGCGCACTGCGCCATCTCCGCCAGTTCGGCGAAGAATTGCTCTGGTCCTACAGCCTTGAGGTGAAACGCAAGCAACGAGCGAGCCTCGCCGCTAGCCTCGCGGCCAGCCGCCATCATGCCTCGCTCCTCTGAATACATTCGCACCCGGCAGGCGGTCTCGGTCTCGAGGAATTGCCAAATCCGTGAGCCCACGCGGCCAGTGACGAGCACCTCCGCCCTGTCATCGGTGAAAAATCGTGACGCATTTTTAAGCATCGACGTGTCAAAAGCCAGGGTCGAGAGATACTCCTGGAGCCGTGCTCCAGCACCACCGGCTACCGAAAGAACGGCCATATCTCCGGTTGAGTCCAGATCGAACTGATTCGCCATGGTTCGAGGTAAGGATTCGTTGGTTAGGCCGGCTTCTTGGGTTAGTAGACGCGGCAAAATGCGGTCGTTGTTCGGCAATTCGAGTTCGTCGAGAACCTGGCCAGGCCAGAATCCAGCCAGGTCAGCCGAATAATAGTTGTTGGTCACGACCAGTGGTTTAGATGACGATTTCAGCGCATTTGCAACCGCCGCGAGTTCATCCGCCCGGAGCAGAGGTAGGCCGCAACTCAGGTAAACAGGACGCTCGAGTTCGTAGCGCTGAACAACTGCAGTTAAACGTCTGCCGAAGTGAAATGGATCTCCTGACCCATCAACATCGATTTCGACATCGACTGGTAGCAAAGCTCGCATGGCCGCGGCGGAGTCCTGGTCAGCGACAACCACGGCACCGTCATAGGCGCCGCTGGACAGTGTTTCCTCCAGCAAATCGAGGGCGCAGGCACGTAAGCCCTCCGCTAGCATCTCCTCGACCGGGCTGCCGCCCATGCCACCGCAGAAAAGAACCAGGACCGGGTTTGCCCGCATCAGTCCTCGCGAGCCAGAGTTACAGCATCCACTCGGCGCGCTCCACCCTCCAGCAACACCCGCGCGCAGGCGCTGAGTGTAGCGCCTGTTGTCACGACGTCATCAACCAGCAGAATTGATCGACTTGAGACCCGCCGTCCTTTTCGCAGCCGGAAAGCGTCCATGACATTTTCGCGTCTCTCGCCGGCACTTCCGGCCTGAGATTGCGGACCGCTCCTGCCCTGACGTTCAAGTAGCTCCTCCACGGCGATGCCGCGGATCCTGCCGATTTCGCGGGCGAGCATTTGGGATTGGTTATAGCCGCGCTGCCGCTGCTTCATCCCTGTGAGCGGGACCGGCACCAAGACCTCAGAGTCTAGGGCTTCTTTGACCAAACTTTCAGCCATCATTCGACCGATCTCCTCAACCAGCGCGGTCTGATCCTTGAACTTGAAGGCATGGACAAGGCGTCGTGCATCTCCTTCGTAAATGAATCGTGACCTCAAGGAGTCGAAAAGCGGGCGGCTCTCGTCACAGGCCGCGCAGAAGCCATGTGAGAGCGGCGCCCAGCATCTGGAGCATCTTTGACCGTCGGCCAGCGGCAGCCGGCTTTCGCAAGACTGGCAGACAAAACCACCGCCCGCGCCGCAGAGCACGCAGCGCGGCGGATAAACCAAGTCAAGGACAACCCGGCCGATACTGAGTCTGCTCATGTGCTCGTCCGGCGAGTATAGCAGCCGGTTTGGGGCCACGACCGTGATAAAATCGCCGCGTGAACGTCTCTCTTCGCCTGTTCGCCAGCCTGCACGATCTTTTAGGAGTACGTGAACTCAGTCTTGAGTTGACCGACGGCGCCAGCATCGAAGATCTAAAGCGGCAGCTGATTCAAAACTACCCGGCGATTCAACCGGCTATGAATACGGTGGCGTTCGCAATTGATGATGAGTACGTCGCATTCGATGCGAAATTGCGCGATGGGTCGGAGGTCGCGTTGATCCCACCGGTTAGCGGCGGCTCAGGCGAGCAGCTGGATCGGTTTCGAGTGACGTACGAGCCCTTGGACGGGGAACTCCTGGCAGATCTTGTGCGCCGCGATCAGGCTGGTGCTATCGCGCTCTTTTACGGTATCGTGCGCAACCATAACGATGGCAAGGCGGTAAGTCATCTCGAATACGAAGCCCACGAATCCATGGCCCTGCGCAAGCTGCAGGAAGTCGGCCAGTTGACGAAGGTCCAATTCCCTGAGATCGCTGAAGTGGGCGCCTGGCACCGGATCGGTAGCTTGAAAATCGGCGAGACCAGCCTGCTAGTCGCGGTCTCTTCCGCTCACCGCCAGCAAGCATTCGATTCCTGTCACTGGGCCGTGGACCGGATCAAAGAAATAGTGCCGGTCTGGAAAAAAGAGTACGGCCCCGACGGCTCCTTCTGGCTGGAAGGTCACGCGGTTGAGCCGCCACGGTAAGGTCAGAACAGATGGTCAGCCCATTTTTTGTGGCCGGCCTGAATCAACCGGTGGCGCGATACTCACCGATCACCAGTCCAAAGTTTGCCTGAGCGTGCTTAGGCTTCTACTGAGACTTTAACCTTCTGGATCGAGAAGCAATCGGCGCAGTAGACCGGCCGGTCTAGACGCGGTACGAAGGGGACCGTCGCTTCTTGTCCACAGGAGGCACAGGTGATTGTCGCCGCGGGCCGCTCACTAGCGCCGTTGACTCGCTCCCGCCGTCGGTTTGAGCGGCAGGTGGTGCAGCGCTGTGGCTCGTTCATCAGCCCCTTTTCGAGATAGAAACCCTGTTCACCGGCGGTGAACACAAAATCGGCGCCGCAATCGCGGCAAACTAGAGTCTTATCCTCGAAATCCATGTGCCCCTCTCCCTAGGTAAGCTGCTGGCGCAGCCTGTCTGCCAAAATTTTGCAGACAGAAAAGCGAAGCATAGCTTCGCTTGGCGGGGGCGAAATCTTGCTGGAGTTTAGATAACTAGCTGAGAAAAGTCAACATCTTGCCTGTCGCCCACTCTCAACTACCGCGCGGAGCGTTTCGGCCTGCCACGAGGGGCCTGCGGCGCTGAGGGCGGGACTCCACGAAGCGTGGCTGGTTTGGCGCCCATATCCACCCGGTAGGCTGGCGCGGTAATTGGAGCCTCAGTGCAAATCGCCGGGTCATTTAGACGAGCTGCAATCCGCTCTTCAAGCTTCTCCAGTGATGTTGAGCTAGCGGTGAAAACGGTTGGTAACCGCGCCGCATAGCGATGATTGATCAGCTGGAATAGCCGGTCCCGGACCCAGCCAACATCAGACTGGGCGCCCAAGTCATCGAGGATCAGGAGAGGAGCATTGCGCAGTTGATTGAACCCGTCCAGAAAGCTGGGACCGGTATCGCGATCCATGAGGTGCCGCAGATAGTCGAGTAAGTCAGCGACCATAAAGAACACCGGACGCTCGCCACGGGCTCTTGAGCGATTGGCGATCGCAGCCGCCAGGTGGGTCTTACCGCAGCCATTGGCGCCAAGGAGCAGAAGCCAGTTCTCCGGCTGCTCGGCAAAATCCATGGCGGCACGATAGGCGCTCTCCAGGCTCCAGCGGTCATCGGTCTTGAGGTGCGGCACGCTGATGTCGAAGTTCTCGAAGGTCATCTCACGAATCCGATCGAGATCGACCGAGTCCGGCAAATTCACATCGATGGCGCGCGCGGCCGCCTCCACGTAGTAAACGCGGGCGATGTCAGTATCGGTTAGGCGCATGCGCAACCGCTCGTCCAGCCGGTCTACGCTTAGGTTAGTCGTCACAATGGTTGGCAGGCGTGAATTGTAGCGGTGGTTGAGGATCTGAAAGAGTTTCTCCTGGGCCCAGGCCGTCGCATTCTGGGTTCCCAGGTCGTCGAGGATCAGGACTGGTGCGTTTCGAACCTGCTCCAGCAGGATATCGTAGCCAACCTCGCTGCTGGGACTGTAGGCCGCGCGTAGATGGTCCAAGAGGTCTGGAACGACGACGAACAAAGCCGGCACACCCCGATCGAGGCAGTGATTAGCGATCGCGGCGGCAACGTGGGTTTTGCCAGCGCCGGACGGACCATGGATTAATAGCCAGCCGTTCGGATTCTCGGCGAACTCTTTGGCATCGGCCACGAGGCCGCTGAAAAGCGTGCGGTCACGCGGGTTATTGCTGCGGCCGTTGACAATTAAATTATCGAAAACCAGCCGGGTCAAGGGACCCAGGGAACTGTACTGTTGCAACCGATCACGGCGAGCTTCGACCGACTCAGAACTTACGCATTCGCAGGCAATGACCTTGCCAAATTCGGGGTGGTCCAACGGCAAGTCCCGGCCCAAGAAGCCGGCCCCACCGCACCTTGCGCAGACGTTCTCGGCGGTTAAGTCAGCCGCGCTCGATTCACTAACTGCCGCGCTGTCGATACCGGCTAAGGATTTGGGATCGGGCGGAGTCATCTCCGGCAGAATCTCGTTCAGTCTTTTCATTTGTCCGTCCCTCCGTTGCCCAGCGTTGGAGAATCCTCGATGCGTAGCGCCACGACCGCTTGTTTAGCAGCGCCGCTTCGCGCAACGCCTCTTCTAACCATTCATAGGGATACAGATGCTCCGCCTCTCGCAATTCTTCGGCTACCAAGGGCGTAATCGGCCCAATGTTCTGTTCGTAGAGCTGAAAAACGTTGTCGCGGCGTGATGAGGCGGCGCCGCTCTCCGGCGGCAACGCCCGGCCCAGCGCCAGGCTGCCTTCACGGACTTGATCAAAGGCACGCCGGTTGGCGGGATTATTAGTGGTGTACAAAACTTCAGGCTGCCCTTCAGCCACGAGATCCAGACGCAATATGGTGCCGCGCTTCGTGGCCAAATCCAGGCCGCTGGCCAGTTTGCTTAGGGGCTCCGCCTCGCTTCCGTCACCGAGAGCGGCCAGCAGCGGCGCCTCGGAGCGGAGTTCGCGCTCCGTAAGGAATAGCGGATAGCCTTTGCGACGCCCAAGAGCATAAAAGACGTACAAAGTTACCCTCAGCTCGATTTCGTCTTCGATTTGCGGCAGAACCTCGGAAAAAAACAGGCTTGGTATGGCGGTCGCCTGGGCACTAGCAGGAAAGCCTGCAAACTCATGCGGCTCTTTTGCTAACTTCGAGGTCCCGTCCGGACTGGAATTCAAGTCAAACGCTTCCTTGCAGCACCGGCTCGCCGGCCGGCAGATCAAAATCCTCAAACTTCGAGAGGGTGTCTCTGAACCGGACTTCCACGACACCCGTGGGGCCATTTCGGTGTTTGGCAACAATCAGCTGGGCTACGCCCTGCGGGTATGGCTTGCGCTCACGGTCCGGGTGCAAGGCCTCCCATTCCTCCCGCTTCATGTAGGTATCCTCACGGTAAATGAAGAGGACCACGTCGGCGTCCTGCTCAATCGAACCGCTTTCCCGCAGGTCGCTGAGCATGGGTATGTGGGGCTGGCGCTGTTCCGGCGCTCGCGATAGCTGAGACCCGGCAACGATCGGCACATCAAGCTCGCGGGCCAGCTCCTTTAGCGAACGGGTAATATAGCTGATCTCTTGGACCCGGTTATCACTTCGATTACCGTGAACCAGCTGTAAATAGTCAACGACGACAAGGTCCAAGCCGCTATCGCGCTTGAGCCGCATGGTTTTGGCGCGCAGCTCCGGAATCTGGACGGCGGCACTGTCGTCAACATAGACATCCGTCTGGGAGAGAATGCCATGCGCGTGCATGATCCGGCTCTCCTCGGCTTCGTTGTGCATGCCGAGTCGCAGTCGCGCCGAATCGACTCGAGCTTCGGCCGCGAGCAGCCGTTGAGCCAGCTGCTCACCGGCCATCTCCAGCGAGAACACCGCGACCTTGGCATGCTGGGCAACCGCCGCGTTTCGGGCAAAATTCAGCATCAAACTAGTTTTGCCCATACCGGTGCGGGCGGCGACGATTACGAGGTCAGAGGGATTCAAACCGCCCAACATTGTATCCAGCTGACTCAAGCCGGTCCGGACATGGCCGGCGAAGGGAGCGGCGGAATCAGCATCCGGCGGATCCAGGTACGGCTCGAGAAACTTCCGAATGTGAACGAAATCGTGCGAATCCGTGCCACTTCTCAATCCATAGACAAGCGACTCCGCCTTGGCCAACGTCATCTCCAGGTCGGGGCCGGCCTGGTAGCCAAGCTGAGCAATGGTCGTCGCCACGCTGATCATCTGCCGATAGGCTGAATCGCGTTTTACGATTTCAGCGAAGTTCTCGACACCTACTGGTGTCGGCAGGTTGAGCACCAATTCGCTGAGATAGGTTAGACCGCCAACATCCTCAAGCCGGCCGCGGCGGTCCAGCTCGTGCGCAAGCGTGACTTGATTGATCGACTCATGTCGCTCCCAGAGGGAGAGGCAGGCTTCAAAGGACCAAGCGTTGGTCTCACGGAAGAAATCGCGCGGCGAAAGGATCGCGGCGACGTTGTTCACCGCTTCTGGATCGACTATTAGCGACGCGAGGACTGATTCCTCAGCCTGGATATCATGGGGCGGAAGCTGCTCGAACATGGGTGCGGGTAACCTTGCCTTGCTGTCTTTAACTGCGAAGGGAGTGAGTGCCGGTGTTCCTCCTGACTAAATTCTGGCCGTTTCTGCGGTATCTCCTGCCGGAGCATTGGCTGAGTCACCGCGGTGGCAAATTCCACTGGGTGCTACTCCTCGGACGCGGACTCGGACTCGACCTCAACGGTCACCTGGGCACGGACGTTGCGAGTAAGCTGCACCTCGACTTCGTGCGAGCCAATATCCTTGATCGGCCCAGCGAGCAGAACTTGACGGTGCTCGATCGAACCGCCGATACGCTTGCTGACCTCCTCGGCGATGTCGCTGGCAGTGATCGACCCGAACAGCCGGCCCTGCTCGCCAACTTTCGCCTTGAGAACTACGGGCGCGGCGCCAATCTGCTCAGCGGTTCCGCGGGCTTCCTCATCGCGTTTCTCCTGGTCTTTGGCCAGGGCACGGGCACGGGACTCCGCTTGCTCCACCATGGCAGCAGTCGCGGCTGCGGCCAGCTTCTTTGGCAGCAAGAAATTTCGCGCGTAGCCGTCCGCTACATTTTTTATATCTCCAGCCTCGGCAACGCCGTCGACGTGGTCCAGGAACACAACTCTCATGCAGTTCTCCTCATCTCATCGACCACCGCTGCCTGGCCTGAGTTCGGCCTTGACTCAGGCGACGGGGCAGGCAGCGAAGGTCAGTCGCAATCTTCAACGGCCAACACGTCTCGAACAATGCGTTTCATACGTCGACAGCAGTTAAAGTTTTCCACTTCTCGAAGCATCAGGTTCGAGTAAAGTATAGAACACTTGTACGGGTGACTATGTCTAGTCGTTCAATGTCGATTATCTCAGCCATTAGCCGACAGCGCCTGCCCTAGCCCGGCCTCGTAAACCTCATTTAGTCCGGCGATTGACGCGTCAATATAGTCGCCGATCTTCAGCCTGTCGCCGCCGGTTCTGCCGATGCGGAAGAACGGCACTTCGATAGCCTGCAACAGCGCTTCGAAGTCGGCGACGGAATTTTCGTTGACCGAGACGATCACCCTGGACGCGGCCTCACCAAACAACCCGGCATCCAGCCGGCCATCGATCTGGAAATGTTCCGACTGGAAACCGATGCCGCCAAAGCAGGCCTCGGCGAGGGTAACGGCCAGGCCGCCATGAGAGCAGTCGTGAGCCGAGCTAAGCAATTCTGCCTCGGCCGCATCGACCAAGACCCGCTGGACTCGCGCCTCCAGCGCGAGGTCGATTCGCGGTGATCCGGCGACCAAGTCGTGAAACTGACGCAGATATTCGCTGCCGGCCAACTCGGCGGCCTCGGCGTTTAGAAGTCCGCCGGCCGCTTCCTCACAGCCGATGGCGTAGACCGCGTCATTCGGCTTCTGAAAGCTCATCGGCACCGTCTTGGCTACATCATCGATTATGCCGAGGGCGCCAATTACGGGGGTTGGGTAGATCGCTGTGCCTTCGGATTCGTTGAAGAGCGATACGTTCCCCGAAACCACCGGCACACCGAGGGTCTCGCAGGCTGCAGCCATGCCCCTGATACATTCCTCAAGCTGGAAGTAGACATCAAGGCGTTCAGGATTGCCAAAATTGAGACAGTCCGTCACTGCCACCGGCCGAGCGCCACTGCAGGCGACATTGCGACAGGCCTCGGCCACGGCCATTGCGCCGCCGGCAAAAGGATCGAGAAATGTCTTGACACCGTTGCCATCGGTGGACATTGCGATCGCCCGGGGCGCCGCTGGCTTGATGCGCAACACCGCGGCATCGGACCCTGGTCCCGTAACCGTGTTGGTGAGCACCTGATGGTCGTACTGGCGATAAATCCAGCGCTTCGAGGTTAGCTCCGGGGAGGCCAACAGCTGCATCAGGGCCGCGTTGGCGTCCGAGGGACCCTCATCCCAGGCAACGATGTTCGGCAGCCACGCCAGATCGTAGGTTTGCAACAAGTCTAGGTTGGCAGGTTTTACACCTTCGCGACGATACTGCGGCGGATCGGTAAAAATTTCCGCTGGGACACGCACGACGCTCTCGTCTTGGTCAAAAACGCGGACAATGCCATCGTCGGTGACCTTGCCGATCACATCGGCGTGGATTTCCCAGCGCTGAAAGTGCCGCAACACATCGCCCTCATGCTCCTTGCGGGCAATGACGACCATGCGCTCTTGAGATTCGCTGAGCATGACCTCGGCCGGAGTCATGCCTTTTTCGCGCCGCGGCACCCGAGACACGTCGATTTCGATTCCGGAATCACCTCGCGAGGCGCATTCGACCAGTGAACTGGTTAGACCGGCGGCGCCACAGTCCTGGAGACCAACGATCCAATCGCCGTGCTGCTCAGCCAGCTCAATGCAAGCTTCCATGAGCAACTTTTCCAGGAACGGATTGCCTACCTGCACCGTGGGCCGCAACTCCGCTGACCCCTGTTCAAAAGTTCGGGAAGCAAGAACATTGGCGCCACCAATGCCGTCGCGGCCCGTGTCAGCGCCGACTAGGATTATCGGGTTATCAGTGCCGGTGGCTACCGCGCTCAAGAGCTGATCGCTACGGGCGATGCCCACGCACATGGCGTTTACCAGCGGATTGCCGTCGTAGGTATCGGCAAAAGAGACCTCGCCGCCAACCGTCGGCACCCCCAGGCAATTGCCATAGCCGCCAACCCCGGCCACCACGCCCTGAAACAAGCCGCGATTGCGCGCTGCCCGGGGAGTGTCATCGCCCTTGTGTTCACGCAGAGGACCAAACCTCAGCGAATCGAGGAGCGCGATTGGACGCGCGCCCATTGCGAAGATATCTCTAACAATGCCGCCGACTCCGGTGGCAGCGCCTTCATAGGGCTCAATCGCCGACGGGTGATTGTGAGATTCGATTTTGAAGACGGCGCAGTAGCCGGCGCCGATGCTAACCGCGCCGGCGTTTTCACCGCCTCTGGTTGTGAGAACCTGCGAACTGCTGCTGGGAAAAAGCCGAAGCAGTGGCTTGCTGTTCTTATAGCCGCAATGCTCGCTCCACATGGCGCCAAACATGCCAAGCTCGGCGTCATTCGGCTCGCGATCGAGCCTTGAGACGATCTGATCGTACTCGTCAACCGAGAGGGCGAGGACAGCTAGAGTTGCGGCATCCCTGGGCACAGATCCAGTTTAGGACCCACCTAGAGCGCGGTCTAGGATTTGACCGCCAGCTTCTTGGGACATTAGGGTCGAATCGGCCTAGCTCTCTTCTTCAGCGGGCTACAAGTCTCGGACGCGGCGCCGAGTGCGTTCGAACTCAATTCGACCCAATTCCTCAAAGGCCGATTCCATCGCCTTGCGTTTTTTGGTCTCGGTAACGTGTGTGTAAATTTGAGTTGTATTTGGACTCTCGTGGCCCAGCAGTTCCTGCACCACTCGCAATTCAGCACCACCGTCCAAAAGGTGAGTCGCGTAGCTGTGACGCAAGAGGTGAGGGTGGACAGCCTCGGGCAGGCCGGCTTTGAGAGCGTATTTTCGCACCAGAGACTGGACCGAGCGAACCGTGAGGCGGGTGCCAGAGCGGTTTAGAAATAAGGCATCGTCGGTGCGCGGGTTCAGCTTAGGCCGCCCTAGATTCAAATAGCGCTCCAGGGCCTCAACTGCAGGGCTGCCGATGACGCCGACACGCTCTTTGCTGCCTTTGCCCAATATCCTCAGCGTCGCCTGCTTCAGGTCTAAATCAAGGAGGTTCAGCCGTGCGACTTCACTCACTCGCAAGCCAGCGGCGTACAGTAGCTCGATTAGGGCTTTATCGCGCAAATTCGCCGGCTTTTTACCTTCAGTCGCCGCGATTAGGCGCTCGATATCGACAGAAGTGAGGACGTGCGGCAGACGCCCCGGGAGTTTCGGCCCCTGGACACCATAGAAGGGATCGTCGTCAAAGGCGCCCTCGCTGCGCAGCCAGCGGTAGAGCGATCGAATAGTGCTGACCTTGCGCCGGATGCTGGCCGCGGCGATGCCTTTGCCTTGGAGAACACTGAGATAACGCCGCAGATCGGTGCGTTTTGGCGATAGGAAGTCGACTTCCCACTCTTGCAGCGAGACCAAAAAGTCTTCCAGGTCGCTTCGATAATTTCTCAGCGTGAAAATAGACAGGTTGCGAGCCGTGCCGCGCTGGGTTAGGTAGCGCTCCAAGACCGCGGCGACTCGCCGTTCAAGCACGGCAGGTTTGACTTCAGGTTGTTCTGACCCTCGGCGTCGAGCACCGGATTTAGTGGTCACCTTGAGTAGCCCTAGCTCACCGCCGCTGTCACTGAAGGCTCAGAATCTGAGTCTCGCTCCTGCGCCTCAGACGCGGGGCCACTCCAGTCGCAAACCGTGCAATGGGCTTTGCGGCCGCGCTCAGCAACGATCATGCCCGCGCAGGTCGGACAGACCTGGGGCAAGGGCCTCTGCCAGCTGGTGAACTCACAGGTGGGATAGTTACTACAGCCGTAAAAACGCCGGCCGCGCTTTGTCGTCCGTTCGACGATCTCACCACCGTCAGTCGGGCAAGGCACTCCGGTTTTTTGCAGCAATGGTTTCGTGCCTTTGCACTCCGGGTATTTCGTGCAGGCAAGAAAAGCGCCGAATCGCCCGCGCTTTGACACCATGGCGCTGCCGCAGACATCACACTTCTCATCGCTGGCCTCTGGTTCAACGTCAGCATCCGGCCGTGTGTAGCGGCACTCAGGAAAGCCAGAGCAGGCAAAAAACGGACCGAAGCGGCCGAAACGCCGAATCAGCGGTTTCTCACACTCTGGACAAAGCTCGCCGGTCTCCTGGACAACCGGTGGCGCTTCCTCGGCGGTGACCAGCGCTTCGCTCAGCGGGTTGTAGAGTTCACGCACGGTCGGCTGCCAAGGCCGCTGGCCAGAGGCGATCTCGTCCAGTTCCTCCTCCATCCCAGCCGTGAACCCCAAGTCGATGACATTAGGAAATTGATCGACCATGAAGTCGTTGACAACAAATCCAAGCTCAGTTGGCTTGAGCTGCTTGTTCTGACGTTCAAGATAGCCGCGGTCTTGAATTGTTGACATGATCGGCGCGTAGGTGCTGGGCCGGCCGATGCCATTTTCCTCAAGGGCCTTGACCAGGGTGGCTTCAGTGAATCTCGGCGGCGGCTCTGTGAAGTGCTGCTCCGGCTTCAAACCTTCCAGGGTCAGACGATCGCCGGCGGTGAGGTCAGGCAGTGACACCGTCGCAACCTGCTCCTCTTCACTTTCAGGGCTGTCTTTGGCTTCCTCATAAAGCTGCCGGTAGCCAGCGAAGCGTAGGGAACTGGTCGTCGCTCGCAAGGCGTAAACAACGTCGTCTGCCTTCGCCTCGACATCGACCGTCACCCGATCGAGTACGGCATCGGTCATCTGACAGGACACGGTGCGCTGCCAGATCAGGGTATAGAGGCGGCGCAAGTCGGTGCTCAGACCGCTGAGCTCGGCTGAGCCGGGGTCACGATCAACCGATGTTGGCCTGATCGCTTCGTGTGCTTCCTGTGCGCCCTTGCGAGCCTTGTAGGTTCGCGGTGAAGCCGGCAAAAATTCTTTGCCGTACTTATTTTCAATAAATGAGCGAATCTCCGAAACGGCGATTTCAGCCAAGTTTACCGAGTCGGTTCTCATGTAGGTTATGAGCCCCACCCGCCCGGCATCATCAAGCTCAATTCCTTCATAGAGCTGTTGCGCCAAGGCCATGGTGCGTTTTGCCGTATAACCAAAGCGCCGCGAAGCCTCCTGCTGGAGAGTGCTGGTGGTGAACGGTGGCGAGGGGCGTCTGCTTTGATCCTTGCGCTGGACGGACTTCACCGTGTAGACGGCCCCGCGCAGCTGCTCGCTTATGCGCTCCGATTCTTCAGATGTGCCAATTTCGAAGTCACGCTCGCCGGCGATACCCCGAAGGCGCGCCGGGAAAGAAGCCTCGGCGGCGGCCTTTCCTTCCGCCAAGTCTGCATCGATAGTCCAATATTCCTTGGCCTTGAAATCAAGGACCTCTCGCTCCCGGTCAACCACCATCCGTAACGCAACCGACTGCACCCGGCCGGCCGAAAGGCCGCGCCGAACTTTCTTCCAAAGGAGAGGGCTAATTTTGTAGCCGACAAGACGGTCAAGTACACGCCGGGCCTGTTGGGCATCGACGAGCGCCAAGTCAATGCTGCGCGGATTCGCGAAGGCTTCTTCGATCGCGGTTGGCGTCAGCTCATGAAAAACGACTCGCTCTAGGTTCCGCCCCTCGAGGCCAGCGGCCTCTACGACGTGCCAGGATATCGCTTCACCTTCGCGGTCCGGGTCGGTGGCCAGATAAATCTTCTCGGCATCGGCGGCGGCATTTTTGATCTTTTCCACGACCTCCCGCTTCTCACGCGGAACGACATACTGCGGTTCAAACTCCTGCTCGATGTCCACGCCGAGTTTTGACTTCGGCAGGTCGCGCACATGCCCGACGGACGCGGTGATCTCAAACTTGGGGCCAAGCATTCCGGCAAGGGTGCGAGCCTTTGCCGGCGATTCGACAATTACGAGATCGCGACCAGTGGCTTTGGAGCGTCGGCGTGGTGTCTTGGCCGGCTTCGCGTCGGTGCCCTTCTTCGCTTTGGCAGAGGCGGCGCGCTTGGTTTCTGATTTTGACGGGGCCTTTTCAGTTTTCTTTGTTGGCATTGGCGGCTGGGTTCCTATCCCGAAACTGTGTGAGAGACCGGGGAGGCCTCATCAGCACGAACGAAGCTCATTACACCAACCTGGCGCACTTGGCCTTTTAACTCTAACAAAGCCAGTCCACCGGACACGGGGCAATCGGCAGGCCGCTGGCTCGCTGCACTTCATCGATATGGGAAGGCTGACTCGAGAGAACTTCAAGAAGGGCAGCTTCCGTGGCGTCAGCCGGAGCCACCTCACGCAATTCAGCCTGGCGGGAGACCATAGTCAAGTTCAACTCTTCTAGTATATCCGCCGTGGTGGTCACAAGTTTGGCTTCGCCCTCTTGAATCAGTTTGTTGGTGCCACGATAAGTCGGTGAATAAATACTGCCAGGCACAGCGAAAACCTCACGGTTCTGATCTATTGCGTTTCTAGCCGTAATCAGCGCCCCGCTGCGTACATCGCCAAGGCTAATAGCACTGAGAATATGGTTGCGTCTCGGGAAAAATTCGCTGCGCGGCTGGGTTCCCAGAGGATAATCGCTGATCAGCGCGCCGTGTTCTGTGATCTCCATCGCCAACTTGGCGTGCTCGGGGGGATATACGACATCCAGTCCAGAGGCCAATACCGCGATAGTGCGGCCATTGCTCTTCAAAGCGGCACGGTGGGCTATCGCGTCAATCCCACGGGCGAGACCGCTGACTACGGTGATCTTGTGCTGCGCCAGCTCGGCGCTGAAGGTCTCCGCTGCCTGCCGGCCGTAGGGTGTCGCGCGGCGCGTCCCCACAACCGCCAGTGCCCACTCGTCATCCGGTAGCAACTCTCCACGCACAAAGAGGACCGGGGGATGATCATCAACCTGCTTCAAACGCGGAGGATAGGCAGCGTCATGCCAGCCATATGGTCTCACGCCGGCCTGCCGGAGACGTTCCATCTCTGCTTCGGGATCAATGGCCGGCCGACCTTTTATTACACCCTCAACCGTGCTGCGGTCCAACCCAGCCGACTTGAGCTCAGATGGACCAGCTTTCCATGCGGCCTCCAGGGTGCCAAAGTAGTCCTCTAGCCGGCCCGCCCGAACGCTGCCAATACGGGAAATCAGCGAGAAGGCAACCAGAAAAGGCAGGTCGTTAGCGTGGGTTGTCATCGGGCAAGAATAATACGCAGGTAAGCCAAGCTTCGGCAATAGTGACCATGACGCCCAGGAGAGTCCTTGGTATCGGGCCGGGTAAGGATCCGGCCGATTGGCGGAGTAACGCCCCCACCCTAGAACTTTCCGTTTCCGTTGCCCCCGTCAGGCTCGGGAGGCTGAGATTCATCAACTGTGACCCGGATGCGCCCGATACGATGGCCGTCAACCGATAGGACTCGGAGCCTCAGGCCACCAGTCTCGGCTTCGTCGCCCACCGAGGGCATCCGGCCGAGCAAATGAAAGACACAACCACCCACCGTGTCAAATTCGTCACCTTTGATTGAGGTGTGGAACAGGTCATTGAGCTCGTCAATTCCGACCCGGCCGTCAAAGAGGATTTCTGAGTCAGAGAGTTGGACGATCTGCTGTTCGACGCGATCGTACTCGTCCTCAATTTCGCCGACAATTTCTTCCAACAAGTCCTCGATCGTCACCAGACCGGCCGTGCCTCCATATTCGTCAACCACAATCGCCATGTGGGTGCGCCGCCGTCGCATCTCGGTAAGAAGCTCGTCCACGCGTTTGGTCTCGGGGACCCAGAAAGGAGTACGGGCAAGGTCACGTAGAGCAGCCGGCATTTGGCCATCGGCGAGATAGCGGAAGAGGTCCTTGGCGTAAATGATACCGACAATCGAGTCGGCGTTCTTTTCATACAAAGGCACCCGGCTCAATCCTCGATCGAGGATCAGCTTCACCGCCTCATCAGTGGCCGATTCGGTGTCGACCGCGACGATGTCGATGCGCGGTGTCATGATTTCGCGGACGGTGGTGTCTTCAAGGCCGAAGACGCCGCGAATCATTTTTCGTTCATCCTCCTCGATCGGACCTTCGCTTTCCTCCAGGTCCAGAATACGCAGAATCTCCTCTTCATCTTCCGAAGCCCCTCGGGACACAACTCTTGCTGGCCGGTTCAGCACTCGGGCGACACCGCCAAACAGCAACTTGAAGAAGCCGATAATCGGCGCCAATCGCAAACCCCAATTTTCTGGGTTTCGCACAACCAGCGCCCTAGGCACCACCTCCAGCAGGGTAATGAGCCCCAAAGCGCCTATGACAACGGCGACAATCAGGCCCCAGTTGGCTTCGCGGTCACGGGTCAGCAGGCTGGCGCCCAGAACGGCGACCGCTACTATCGCCAAGTTTCGGGCTAAAGCAAGGGCACGAAGGAGAGAATCCAGCTCCTGGATGTAGCTATCCAGAGTTTCGGCTCGATTGACGCCCTGGCCGGCCATAAGTCTGACCCGTGCCCGGCTCATTGAGACTAGCCCCGCTTCCGCGGCGGCGACCAAGACCACCAGGACCAGGCTGAGTACTAAAAGTCCAATCAGGGACCAGTTAAAAACGTCCATAGCCTCTTTCATCCAGGAGGCGTTGGCCGTCCGGAACGTCCCTCGTGACGCGCAGATTGGGCCCAATGATCGCTCCCGCACCGATCTTCGAGCCAGGCATAGTGCTTGTGTTGACACCGATCGTCGCACCCGCCCCCATCACCAGGCCCAATTTCATTCGCCCACTGTCGACCCGGTCCGCACCGATTCGCGAAGGCACAGTACGTCCATCTATCCGGCAGTTTGCCGTAGTCGCGCCAAAGCCAAGCGAGGTCTCGCGATCCAAGACACTGTCGCCGACGTAGTTATGGTGCAACTCGACGCCATCGGCCAGGTAGCTACGGGCAACTTCACTGCCAAAGCCAATGACACTCTTCTCGCCAACGACAGAACCGCGCACCAGCGCGTTATGACCGACCACGCTTCCGTGTCCGATCAACGAAGGAGCTACGACGTGCGAGCCAGGATAGATTTGAACATCCCGGCCGATGAAGACACCCTCTTCCGTTTGCTCATAGTCAGTGCCGGGAGACTCGGCGCCATTGGTCCAGCGCTCAAGGAGCATGTCCATGACGCTAAGCACATGCCAGGGGTACTTGAGGGCCTGCCAGCGCCCCTCAAAGACAACAGCACGAAATTCGCTTGCCGCCATAAGGCGGCTCAAAGCTCGTTCGTAGGCGTCATCTGATCCCGGCGTAGCGCTTTCCTGCGAAATTGCGTCAAGCAGAGATCGCCAGGAGCCAAAGGCATGGGCGACGATGCTTACAAGATTGCTTGGCTCGTTGCCAGCGCCCGGTTTTTCAACCAACTCCACTACTCTTTGTTCCTCGAGTTTGAGGTAGCCACCCGGAAAGTAGGTCTCCACCCTCTGAGCGGCAACGTATCCGGCGGCTTCACCGGACTCGAGCGCGTCCAGGATCGCGGCGTGCAGGACCGGGCCCACCACATCGTGGGCCTGCGTAACGTAAATCGAGCCGTCGCCCACGGCGGACAGAGCATCTCGCGCCCAGAGAACCGCATCAGCCATGCCACGCGGCTCAGGCTGAATCACGACCTGAATTTCGGCGTCAATCTCGGTTAAGGCGCTTTCGACCGCGCCGGCGTTTTCAGAATTGGCAACGACTATTATTTGTCGACAGCCCAGCGTTACCAGGTTGCGAACATGCCGCTCCAGGAGGGACTGCCCGCCAAACCGAATCAAGAGTTTGTCGCGCAGCGGCCAAACTCGGTCGGACTTGCCGCCAGCAAGGACAAGAACAGTAGGGCGGCTCATCGTAAACCGCACCACTTCTGAGGGATATCTAAGGGTCTATCTGGGGGGTCGTCGAGTGTCATGAGGTGAGGGGCGGCGGTTAGATACCGTGCTGGCATCGCTTAAAGGTGCTCCCCTGAGGAGAGACCGCGGCCCTGCTCTGTTCTCTATTTCCTTTCGCCGAAGATTTTGGTGTTCAGATATGTTATCGGCAGAGACCCGCCGACTGTCAAGATGGCACCGAGCCGGCGAGGATGAAACCCGCGGATCTAGACGCCGCCCGCGATGGAAAGATGTATGGGGATTACAACCGTCGATTTAGCATCAGCTACTATGCCGCTCCGGCGTCTATGCCGTCGACCGTGAGCATGGAGCGGGACCCCTACTACCTCGACCAGCGTGTCGCACGCGCCTACGACGCCGACAACGAGGGCCGCGACATCACCACCGGCGACTTGCCGTTTTACCTGGGTCTAGCGCGCGAAGCGGCCGGTTTGGGCCAAGGAGTTCTCGAGTTGGCCTGCGGTACCGGGCGAGTGACAATTCCCATAGCCAGCGAAGGCATTTCAGTGGTCGGTCTAGACCGCTCGCCGGCCATGCTGGAGGTGGCAAGGAGTAAGACCGGTAGCGCCGGCAACCCACGCTGGGTTGAGGCTGAGATGACCGGCTTTCAGCTCAATGAGCAATTTGGTCTCGTGATCATCCCCTTCCGGTCTTTCATGCATCTAACCACGGCGGCTGAGCAAAAGGATTGCCTTCGACTGGTAAAGGAGCATCTGGTGGAAAGCGGCAGGCTGGCACTCAATTTTCTCAACCCAGAGATCCTGCCAATTGCCGGCCGATCTACTACAGCGCGCAGGACGGCGCCGGGCTACTCGAATGCCAAACACAGTCTGGAAGAGGAGCAAGCAGTGGAGGAGCGGCTCGATCGAGATGCACTCATCTCTAGGGTTCACCGGGGTCAAAGACTAAGGTACGTATTCCGGGCTGAGATGGAATATTTGCTTGCGGATGCGGGCTTCGAAGTCGAGGAACTCTGCGGCTGGTTCGATCATGAACCAGTTGAGAAAGACAGCTCAGAATTGGTCTGGGTGGCACGCAATTTAACATAGACGCCATCAATGCATAAATCCAAAGAAATAGGATTTTCCATCGCTTCACAAATGTTGACAGGCTCTCCGGCCAGCTTGTAACCTGTTATTGCTTTCACAAATGAAATCTAAGGCCAGTCTAAGGCCAGCTAGAAGGAGCCGGAAAAACAAATGCAGGGAAACTTGCCGCGCGTATGTCCCCGATGCAACGGGGTGATGATCAGCGAGAGTGATTGGTACGGCTCGTTTAGCACTTGCATCTGCTGCGGCCATGTTCACGAGGCTGTATCGTCACCGGCGATTGACCTCATGCTGGAAGATGCCCCCGGTAGCGGCCGGCAGCGACGACGCCAGCCCTCTCATGGGAAGCTCCGCCTTTAGCACCACTCCAAAACCCAGGCCCCGTCTCTAGAACTAAAAAGCGGGACACCCAAAGGTGTCCCGCTTTTCTTTGCTGCACTACGAGCGCCCTCTATGCAGAGGTGCTAATTTTGATCTGCTTCGCCCTCAATGCTTCACTCTTCGGCAATCGCAGCTGCAGCATGCCATTGCTAAAAGTAGCCTCCGCCTTTTCGGCATCGACGCTGGCGGGCAACTTCAGATTGCGCCGAACGGCACCGTAGCGGATTTCGCGGCGAAAAAACTCACGCTGCTTTTCCTCAGTCTCCTCCTTGTGCTCTGCCTTGATCGTCAACACATCGTCCTTGACTGAGACATCGAGCTCACTCGGCTCGACACCCGGAAGAGTTGCTTTGACCTCAACATCATCGTCGGTCTCGGACAAGTCCACCGGAAATTCTGAACGCGAAGTCGTGGAAGATGCGGCTAGCGCCGCCGGCTGCCAGAAGCCATGCCGAAAGCGTGGTCTGGCCGTGGTTCGTAGGTCGGAAAACGGGTCCCATTGTATCAAGTTCGTCATTGAATATCGCCTCCTGATTCCTTTTTCTTGATTGACTGACCTTGCCAGCGCTGCTTGGTATCGCTGGATTGGTCAAAAACTATACTAGCTTCCTTGTACTATCCTGTCAACTCACTTGATAGTCATTTTATCAACTATCCTGACTTTTCATTGACTAGGCAGGGTCTAAATGGTAAAATTTGCCTAGTTCAACTGCGAGGGAATCATTGGCAACTGACTACTACGGCGTTCTCGGCGTTGGCCGCGGCGCGAGCAAGAAAGAAATTCGCTCGGCCTATCGTCGCTTGGCGCGCAAGTTTCACCCTGACGTCAATCCAAACGATGATGCGGCGGAGGCACGCTTTAAGGAGATCAACGCCGCCAACGAAGTGCTGTCGGACGTGGAAAACCGCAAGAAATACGACGATCACGGTGATAATTGGCAGCACGCGGACGAGATTGAACGGGCTCAGCGCTCAGGCCGCGGCGGTCGTCGCTACTCGTTTACATCCGCGGGACCGACAGTCGGCCTTGATGACGAGATCGATCTGGGCGATCTGCTTGGCGGCGTCTTTGGACGCCGCGGCGAGACCCGCCGCACCCGTCCGGAGGCGGCTACTCAGCCGGTCGAGATTAGCCTTGAAGAGGCTGCCTCGGGTATCACCCGCATTCTGGTCGCGGACGGTGACCAGGGCGAGTCGCGGCGTCTTGAAGTACGCATTCCGCCCGGCGTGGAGACCGGCTCACGGGTCCGAATCGCTGGTGAAGGCCGGGCAGGATTCGATGGAAGGCGCGGTGACTTGCACCTAATCATCAGCGTACGGAACGATGAGCGCTTTGAGCGCAAAGGCAACGATCTCCATACGGTCGTGGACGCGCCTTTGACCATGGCCGTGCTCGGCGGTGAAATCGAGGTGCAGGCCCTAAACCGCAAGGTGGCGCTCAAGCTGCCGCCCCTGACCCAAAATGAGCGTGTCTTCCGTTTGAACGGCCTTGGGATGCCTCACCTGAACGCGCCGAAGACTCGTGGTGATCTTTTCGCCAAGGTTCGCGTGCGTCTACCGGAAGAGTTGAGCGACGACGAAAAAGAGCTGTTCGAGCAATTAAAGGCTGGCGGGCTGTGAGCAATCGGCTCGGAGCGGAAGCAATGGACGCCTACTCACTTGCGGTATCGGGCGCCGCCGAACGAGCTGGTCCAGCGGTGGTCAAGTTGGAGCTAGCCCGAACCCAGGATTCTCGGCCCTCGCGTCGCCGTCAACGCCAGCCGGTTAATCAGAGTAAGCAGAGCGTCGAGTCCGCCGGCTCCGGCGTGATATTCGACTCGCGCGGCCGCGTTATCACCAACGCGCACGTCCTTCGCTCAGCGGCGGGACCAAGCGCCGTTTCCCGCGGCTCGATTTCAATCGTGCTTAGCGACGGCAGGCGCTTCCAGGCTCTCACCGAGTTTTCCGATGCCGATGCCGATATAGCAGTGCTGCGTGTGATCGACGGCACTCGGCTGCCAGTCGCGGAGCTCCTCTCGCAACCAGTAAAGCCCGGCCAGCTGGTGGTCGCGATCGGCAACCCATTTGGCCTCAGTTGGACGGTTACAGCAGGTGTTGTCAGCGCCCTCGGGCGATCTCTGAACCTCGAGCCAGGCAGAGAACTCCAGGATCTGATCCAAACCGACACGCCGATAAACCCAGGCAATTCGGGTGGACCGCTAATCGATGCGCACGGCCGGGTCGTCGGCATCACCACTGCCGTTATGCCGGCCGCTCACGGCGTGGGATTTGCGATTCCAGCGGTGGCCGTGCTGGGAGCGATTGCCCGTGAGCAAGAGCGCCGCCAGCACGATCCGCCGCCGCGGTTTGGCGTCAAGGGAATGGCTTCGGCGATCGAAAAGCCGCTCGCGGAGCGTCTCGGGCTTCGCGACGCGCTCGGGGTCTTGCTGGTCGAAGTGCAGCCGGATTCGCCGGCTCAGCGCGCCAGTTTGCGGCCTCTCGACACGATCGTGCGCATTGGCGAGGCGCCCGTACCCAGCCCGGAGGTCCTCGCCCAGCGCCTCGATACCTTGGAAGCCAGTCGCAGCGTTGAGGTCAGCTTTCTGCGTGGAGGAAGCCTGCGCAAGACACACGTTGTCCTACGAGTTCAGTAAATGCGAGCCGCCGAGTTCGCGGTGGCGGCGCTTGAAATGAAGTGACCCATGACAGAAGAGCAAACTGACGACCATGAGGAACCAGCGTTCATCATTAGTGTGGCGGCACGCATGTTGGGCGTGCACGCACAGACTCTGCGCTACTACGAGCGCGCCGGTCTGATTGCACCGTCACGCTCACGCGGCCGCATTCGTCTCTACTCGCGCGCCGACTTGGACCGGATCCGACAGGTGCAGCGCCTGATCGACGAACTTGGAGTGAACCTAGCCGGGGCAGAGATCATTATCAGCATGAGCGCCCGGTTGCGAACCCTGGAAGAGGAAAACGAAAGCTTGCGCCGCGAGGTGCAGCGCTTCCGCGACCGCCGCTTGCCGGTGCCATGGGAGCGCTAAGGCTCTTCGAGGCAGCAAAGCATCACAGCAGCGAAGCGTCACAGCAGCGAAGCGTCACCTCTCAGAACATCGGAGACAACTTCGGCGGCTGACGAATTATCCATTCATAAAGCGATCGGGCCGATTTGGGAACCTGCTAGACAGGTCAAGTAGGGAACGGTAGGTAGCAGATCATGATGAGACAAGACAGATTCACGGAACAGGCCCAAGAGGTGCTGCAGTCCAGTCAGGAGTTGGTGCGGACGCACCGTCACTCCCAATGGGACGTCGAGCACGTACTTCTGGCTATGCTCAACCACTCGGACGGCTTGGCGCGGCAGCTGTTGGCGCGGCTCAACGTCTCGGTGGACGAACTGCGAGATGATATTGCCCAGTTCTTGGGTCGCGGCGCCAAGCTTGGCTACGACGTGGTCCAGATCTACACCACGCCACGCATCGTCAAGATGCTGGAAACGGCGAATGCCGAGTCCGAGCGTCTCAAGGATGAGTTCGTCGGAGTTGAACACTTGCTGATCGCCATCGCCGACGAGCGTGAGGGCGAGTCGGCGCGTTTGCTGCGTGAGGCCGGTGTTGGCAAGGAACAAATCTACCGGGCGATGCAGGAAGTCCGCGGCGGTTCCCGTGTTCAGAGCCCGCGGGCTGAGAGCCACTACCAAGCCCTGGAAAAGTACGCCATTGACCTCACGGAGGCGGCGAGGCAGAACAAACTCGACCCGGTGATCGGCCGGGACGAGGAGGTTCAGCGTGTAACGCAGATCCTCAACCGGCGAGCCAAAAACAACCCGGTAATCATTGGCGAAGCCGGCGTCGGCAAGACGGCGATCGTCGAAGGGCTGGCCCAGAAGATCGTCTCCGGCGACGTGCCGGAGAATCTGCGCGACAAGCGGTTAATGGCTTTGGACATGGGCGCACTGGTGGCGGGTTCAAAGTTTCGCGGTGAGTTCGAGGAGCGGCTGCAAGCAATTATGAACGAGATTCGCGAGTCAGCCGGCGAGATTATCCTCTTCATTGACGAAGTCCACCAGGTGGTTGGTGCCGGTGGCGCCGAGGGTGCCATTGACGCCTCGACGATGATGAAGCCGGCCTTGGCTCGCGGCGAACTAAAGGCTATCGGCGCCACAACCCTGGATGAATTCCGCCAGTACATTGAACGCGACACGGCCCTAGAACGGCGGTTTTCGCCGGTCTACGTCGATGAGCCGACGGTCGAAGAAACGGTTGAAATCCTCAAGGGTCTCTGCTCACGCTACGAGACCCACCACAAGGTGCAGATTACGCCCGAGGCTTTGGACGCCGCGGCGCGCCTTTCACACCGTTACGTCGCCGACCGTTTCCTGCCCGATAAGGCAATCGACCTGATCGATGAGGCCGCCTCGAAGCACGTTATCGACCAGCAATCGATGACGCCGGAGCTGCGCGAAATCAACGGCAAGCTGGAAGAGCTCAGCAGCCAGGTGGAGGCCGCCGCCGGCCGCCAGGACTACGAGGCGGCGGCGAGCCTGCGGGTCGAAGTCCTGCAGCTCAAAACCGACTACGACTCGAAGAAGTCACAATGGGAAACTGACGAGCACGCGGAAATGATTGTCACGCCGGAAGACATCGCGGCCTTGGTTGGCTCGATCACCGGCATTCCGGTCTCCCGCATGCTGGAAGGCGAGTCGGAGAAGCTCCTGCACATGGAGGAGCGTCTGCACGACCGCATCGTCGGTCAGGAGCCGGCTATTGTTGCCCTCTCGGACGCTATCCGGCGCGCGCGTTCTGGATTGAAGGACCCAAAGCGGCCGATTGGCAGCTTCATCTTCCTCGGCCCAACCGGCGTCGGCAAGACCGATCTGGCCAAAGCGCTGGCCGGCTACATGTTCGACGATGAAGACGCAATGGTTCGCGTTGACATGAGCGAGTTCGGCGAACGCCACACCGTGTCACGCCTGATCGGCGCACCACCCGGCTACGTCGGCTACGACGAGGCCGGAGGACTAACGGAACAGGTGCGCCGCCGGCCTTACAGCGTCATTCTCTTCGACGAGATCGAGAAGGCCCACCCGGAGGTCCTCAACGTGCTGCTGCAGCTCATGGAGGACGGCCGGCTGACCGACGGACACGGCCGCACCGTCGATTTCCGCAACATTATTGTAATCATGACCAGCAACCTGGGCACCAGTCAGGACACGAAAGCTGCCTTCGGCTTCGCAACCGAACGTACAGCGTCCGACGAGGAGCGGCAGCGCCTCCACCGCAACGTGGAAAAGGCGCTGCAGGGCTTCTTCCGGCCCGAGTTTCTCAACCGGGTCGACGAGATCTTGATCTTCGAGCCACTGACCGAAGCGGAGTTGCGGCCGATCGTCGACATCATGCTGCGGGAGGTCCAGGAGCGTTTGGTTGAGCGCTCCGTGACCCTGGAGCTGACCGAAAACGCCAAGCAGGCGCTGATTAAGGAAGGTTACGACCGCGTTTATGGTGCCCGGCCGCTGCGCCGGACCATAGAACGCCGGATCGAGAACCCGCTTTCGAAGCGAATCCTCGCTGGCGATTTCAGCGAAGGCGAACAGGTTCAGGTTGACTACGCCGACGGCGAGTTTAGCTTCGCCACGACGGCGTCAAGCCAACGCGTCGAATCCGCGATGGCGTAATCGCCTTCGCGTCGAATTGCGCAGAGGAGGGTCCTTCCCGAGAGGGTTGGACTCTCTTTTGTGGCAGAGAAATGTAGCCGCGAGAACAGGCCCGCTCGGCCAAGCGATACAGCCCACTCGTGGACCAACGCAACTTCTTCTAAGCGGCCGGTCGGGGGTTCGAATCCCTCCAGGGACGCCAGACAAAAAAGCAGAGTAACGGTTCCAGATTCAAATCCGTACCAAAAGGTACGGATTTTTGTTAGTCAAAAGGAACCGAAAATGACAAACCGACACCCTGCTTTTCATCACGCCAACGACACGGAGACATCACGCGATGGTCGCGAGGATATGGACACGAGGAGCCCAGAAACCGAAGCTGGATCGATGCAAATTGTTGCACAATCCTACTTCCAACCCGAGCACGCAGTCCTGCCGCTTCAAGGCTTTTTCCGGCTCTACGAAGCACAGCTGCGCTCTGAGCGAAAGAGCGCAAGGACAATAAAGATTTACAATGGAGCCTTGGGGAAGTTTTGGGATTGGTCCGAGCAAGCAAACGCCCACAAGCCGGTTCTTTCCGACTTTGTAACTACGCAAGTCAGGCTTTTTCTTGCCGATGCTATCGACAAACCCAAATGGGATGGGCACCCAATCCTAGAGGGAATCACAAAGGAAAAGCTGGCAAGCGCAGCTCTTCATCAATACTTTCGAGGTTTAAAGACTTTCGGGGCTTGGTTGGAAGATGATTTTTACGAGAGCCGGCAAACGCTCTGGGATCCACCGTTTGCACCCTCATCTTCTCCGACACACGTACGGAATTCGTGCCCAGGAAAGCGGCATGCCGACGATAACGCTTCAGCACTACATGGGGCACAGTTCGCCAAAAGTGACTGAGCGATACGCTCACGCCGCCCAAAGTGAGCGCCTCAAGCGAGCGCGGGGCTACTCACCTATCGACCAGCTGAAAATCCGAATCGGGAGGGCGAAGCAATGAGACGTAGAAAGAGCCCTTTATTGACCGTTGAAAAACGCCTTAGAATTCAAGCCGGCTGTCGCCAAATAAAGCAGGGGCTTGCCTACCCATTGACTAAAGGCCGAACTGGGAATGGTAGAGCGCACCCCTTTGGCTGCAGCCACGAACTTCGTAGCCAGCCACGCCATTGGGTTTGCTATCAGGTTGATGAACCAACTCATGGCGTCGATGACGTGATTGCGAATGGCGCCCATGAGTACTGCCGCGGGAATGGCCACAAGGGACCACGCCACCAGGAAAAGAAGGAGCACAAACGGATTGCTCATGGCATCACCTCACCAAGGCCTGTTACTTCAAAGACTGCCGGCGTCATGACGCGTACGTTTTGCGCGCCGGCTTCTAGTAGCAGGTTGACTAGCCATTCTTCGCTTTCTGTGCACTCGCTTTTGCAGTCGAGAATGACGGTGACGCCAATACCAGCGAACGATGCATCAAGGCTTTTAGCCCCGCATGTGACCTCTCCGTCCGTTTGAACCAGGAGCACCCTTTTCGCATTAGGTGAAGCGCTGTCCTCAATGATGTGTGCTGCAAGGACAAGCGCCCCAAAGACATCGCTGCAAGTCGGCGATGGAATCATGAAGTTGCGGATTTGCGCCGCTGCTTCCTGAGAGGCAGCGGCCGCTAGTGCCATCTGTTCGTCAAATGTAGCGAGCGCCAGCTCGTAGCGCGCCTGGACTTCTGAATCCTCCCGTACAGCTGCATCAAGTTCTGCGACATAGACTGACCGCAGATATTCGACACAACGGCCTCGTGAGAACGGGCTCGCGCAGAGGCCGTCAAAGTCAGGCTGTTCAGGCCGCCCGATTGGTTGGTCTCTGGTTGGTTGACGTGGATTTGCGCTGAGATGAATGGCTAATTGGACGTTTCGGCTATTACCGGCATTAGCCGTGATCGGTATGAGAAACGCCGTAATGGCGCCTTGCCCGCTTTGTTCGCCCATCTTCTCAATGGTTTCAGCAGCGCGTTCCAAAAAGTAGCGGTGATAGTCACTAAGCGTCGAGTCGGTTGAATCTGTTACAAGTGCGACGACTATGCCGTCCTCGTAGACTTGCGCGACATTTAGCTCAGGACGAGGTGGCGGAAGCTCAGGTGGTGTAACCGGCAGCAAGTTTTCGTACGATGGCGTAGCACTTTGCACGAAGGAATTGCTGAACGTGCACCTTGGAGCCGGGAACGTAGTCCTTTCCCCCCGGCAAGTGCTCCGCAACTCTTTCCTGAGCGCGCCCTCGTTGAGCCGTTCCGGTGTAGTTGTTCCTTCCAGAGTCTGTCAGAATCTTGTAAACGACTGGTTTGTCGACCGGCAGTTTTTCGATTCCATTCTTGCTGTGGTCAACGGTCTTTCGACCAGCCATTGGTCTTCTATCCTTTCTGGCGGCATTAGCCAGTACAAATGTGCTACGTGGAGTATAACAAAAGCTCAGCGAATGAAAGTAAACGGAGAGTGAGTCGCGTGGTACTTCGGTGCCTTGCCGACCGAGTCCTGAACCTATCGAGTCTTCTGCATGCGAACGTTGGAGGTGCCATTCGCGGTGACTACGCAGACGAGGGGACCTGCCTGTCTGCCCGCATTGTTCTCCCATTGCAGAGGGCGCAGATTACTAAGCTCGTCGCTACCACCCTCAGAAACAGGTTTAATGTGGTCGATCTCCCATCCACGTTCCGACGCGCGGTTGCCGTACTCAGCTCTTAGCATCCAGGCGCCGCAATCATCTTTTCGCCACATGTCGGGATCGTTAGTGCCAGCGACCTTTCCCTTCCCCCATACCTTTTCGATCATCTCAGTGCTGATAGCCATTCGACGTACTCCTTTGCTGCCGATGGGCAGCTGAACTTCGCAGCGCGGCTAAGTGCCGTCGCAGTCTGTTCACAACGTACGCCGTGTTCGCCGACTTGGCAACACTCGCTTTGGTAGCACTTCTGAGTTTAGAGGAGACTCGATCCATTTGACGCTGTAAAGCCGAGGGCCGCGAGGCGTAAGGAAGCAGCAGTGCGGGAAACCGCAAGCTCTGATGCGAGAGAACCAGCCAAAACGGCAGCTTCGTGAGAGTTAGCTGAGATGGGCAGGCTCTCGGAAATTCCCATGCCTTCAAGCCGCCGTTTCGCAAGCTCCCGGAACTGTCCTCGTGGCATAAGCAAGGCTGCCATAGCCCGATTCGCCTGTACTTCACGCCAGTCGTAGTTCCTCGGCGTGAAAGAAACCTCGCGCTTCAAACATCTCATGAGAGTCGGAGCTTGGAGAGCTGTCTTGAAAAGCTGACCCTGGCGAGAGTCAAGAAAGTAAAGGTGGCGATGCAGAAGGATATGTCCTGCTTCGTGTGCAAGAGTAGCCCTCCAGCGTCCCAGAGAGCCGGTAGTTTCAAGTTCCTCCATGTCAGCGGTCAAGTCGCTGTTAACGGAGACCTCCGAACGTCCGTCGAGCTGAAAGACGGTCTGTCCTAAGACCTCTTTCGGGAGTTCGGCTCCAACATCGAGTGTTGCTCGCAAGTGTTGCTCCAGAAAACGCTCGACATCAACGACTGGGGTCGTAGTGGATGGGGCGAAGCCTGATTTTCGCAGCTCATCATCGGCAATCTGTTCGATCTCGTCAGGTTCGTACCAAAGCCTCTCGTCTCCCTCCCGCCCACGGTATGTTTTTATTTTTTTTCGCCTCGTTCTAGAAACTCCGTTTCCTCGAGGAGCTTCTTTAAATCTTCAGGCTGAAGATTCGCTTCTGATATTCGCCTGAAGAGGGTCCCTGCTATCGGTGTTTTCTTCAGGTATCGCTCTGTAGCATCCCCAAATCTACCGGCTAACGCCATCAACTCATCAAGAGGAATTTCCAAAGCTCCTGCTATCAATTTCAGGATGCCTTCAGCCGGAACTCTTCTGTCATTCTCGATGTCGCTTAGGTATGAAGGGGTGATTTCTAACCTTCGCGCCAATTCACGTAACGTGATATCGCGTGCCAGGCGGCTTTCTCGAATCTTTTCACCAAGGGTTGGCTGTTGAATCGCCATGTTCGCCGATAAGCGTACACTTGTTCGGATAGCGAGGTCAACCCTGATGCTCCTAGGCCTATGAATCTCTGACCTCTGTAGTAGCTGTCCGCAAACTTGCTAAAATGTCAGCACTGTTAGGTACGGGGTGCGCAAACCGCCCGGCTAACTGTCCGCAAAAGCGGTAGGGTAGGGGTCGGTAGCCAGAATCAAAACCGACACTCTGCTTGACCAAATGCGTTGCCGTTAGACTAGCCGCCTTCTAAGCGGCCGGTCGGGGGTTCGAATCCCTCCAGGGACGCCAGACTTAGAGCAGCGTAACGTTTCAGATTCAAATCCGTGCCTTTTGGTACGGATTTTTCGCGTTCCTGAGGAGACCAAAATGACCAACCGACCGCCTGTTTTTCATCACGCCAACATCACGCATACCACGCGTGTTGATCACGAGACGATTGACGTGCCAAGCCCCGGAATAGACGCTGGATTGATGCAAATAGTTGCTCAATCCTACTTCGGGCCCGAGCATGGAACCCCACCTTGCAAGCATTTGTCCGCCAATACGAGGCTCAGCTGCGCTCTGAGCGAAAGAGCGCAAAGCCATGCACTTTGTGGCGTCAAGAGTCCCGCCTGTCATTCGGGTCTTGCAGCCTCAGCAAGCGGCACGGAAGCTGCGATCTTGATTAGTTCCGCGAGCGGTAAGCTGTCGCTCATTACGCAATACGAAAACGGGCTACCAGACGATGCCTCGTTTGGAACCGGCGATATCTTGGTGCCCTGAGCAAACCTACCAACCTCCCATGCGAGCATCAAACCGCCCGAAGGCAGATCAGGAATCCGTGCTATATCAGACTGAAACTCCGGCTCTACTGATTGCCAGGAGGCTCCTCGGAGCCAATAACCGGTCTTCCCGTGAACGGTTACAACGCCCTTTTCATCCAATCTAGCGAGTTCGTATGGGCCTTCAGAGCTAGGAAAACCTCCAATACACGGTAAAGCTGGAAAGCCCTGTGAGACGATCAAGCTATTGCCGGCTGCGTTCCGATAGCGGACCGTAATCCAATCATTATGAATAAGCTTGCTGATTGTCGGGTCGGCGTGCCTTATGAACTCGACTGAGTAGACCTCGAAGCCATCGGGAACATTCTCTGGCAATTTCGGATGGAATGAAGCCCCTTCTGCAGCTTTTTCAAGTGGAAATTGCACAGGAATAATCGCCCTGCAACCGGGCACTCCTATGCATATAGACGGAGTCGGCGGTGCCACTCCGCTCGAAGACCTTGAAAGATGAACATCTGCTGGACGGACGTTCATGTAAACGACAGTGACTATGACGATAGTCGCTACTATCACAAATGCGCCGGTTAGTTTATTGCGGCTCAAGCTGGAGACCTCAGTTTTTCATCGTGGCGCGTATTCCAAGAATAACTGAGAGCATGCAGACTCGCACTTGCGTATCATGCCTGCTCACAGCGTCCCTGTTTCATCCCAGGTTGACTGCCACCAGGCAAGCAAAGGGGCTCGCAAAACATAGCTAGGCGGGTTGGGCCCGGTCCGTTCAGTGTAGGAACAGTGGCGGCGCTTAAGAAGAAGCGGAGCCTAGGCGTGGTCTGCGAACCCCGGTATGATGAACCCTCCGCTTGCCACATAAGCGAGCCGTATGCTCGCCGCAAACAGAACAGCGGTGAGGCAAATCATGGTGACGCCAATTTCTTCAGAAATGACAGAGTACATCGGTGGCTCAAGGTCGTCAACGCGTGTTTTTATTTCATGTAAGATCGTGGGCAAGTAGTACATTACGCGAAATTCTTATCGCGTTAATTACAACATGCGTTAGTTGAAAAAATCGGCGCTCCACCCTGCTAAAATATCCGCACTAATAGGTACGGGTGGCGCAAACCGACCGGCTTACTGTCCGCAAAAGTGGCAGTAGCGGAGCCGGTAGCCAGATTCAAAACCGTTATCCTGCTAAGTCAAATCCGTCCCGTTAGAGCAGCCGCCTTCCCAGAAGATCTTCCCATCAACGTAACGCGGGTCTGAGCTAGACTGGACGAGTGCCAGAGCTACTTTCCCTGGTCGGACACACACCCTTGGTCGAACTGAAACACTGCTCTCCCCGGCCGGAAGTGCGCCTCTTTGCCAAACTCGAAGGCCAAAACCCGACCGGCTCGATAAAAGACCGGATCGTCGCCTTTATGCTGGAGCGGGCCAGAGCCGAAGGCCGCCTCCGCCCGGGGCAGGAAATCGTTGAGGCAACCACGGGAAACACCGGCATTTCGCTGGCGATGGCCGGCGGCAGGCTCGGCCACAAGGTCCGCGCCGTTGTACCTCAGAGCGTGTTCCCCGATCTTGTTCAGGCGCTGAAAGCCTACGGTTCCGAGATCGAATGGGTGGCGCCGGACCTTGGCATAAAGACGGCAATCGATGTCGCAGGGGAAATTGTCGCCCGCGACGATGCCTTCCTTCTCAATCAGTTCTCATCCCCGGACAATCCGCTCTGTCACTATGAAACGACGGCGGTTGAAATTCTTGAGGCCAAACCAGAGGTAGATGTCTTCATCGCCGGTCTCGGGACCGGCGGCACGATCACCGGCACCGGCCGCCGCCTGCGGGAGCACAACCCAGCGGTTCAGTTGGTTGCGACTGAACCTCACCCCGGCAACCACCTGCAAGGCCTTCGCAGCTTGGACGACGGCTACGTGCCGCCGATCCTCGACCTCAGCTTGCTGGACGCTAAGATCCTGGTGCGGTCGGCGAGCGCCTTTCGCGCCGCGCGCGAGCTTCTGGCGCGGGAAGGTATCCTTGCCGGTCTCTCGTCAGGAGCCGTACTCCACGCCGCCCTCAAATGGGCTCAGCGAATGGAAGAGGGCAACATCGTAATGATCTTCGCCGATTCCGGCTGGAAGTACCTCGGCTCGCCCGCCTTCAACCTTGACCAACCGCTGCCAGAGGACGATGACTCTCTGGACGACGTTCTCTGGTGGTAGGGCGCCTTCCCTCCCTGTGGCGTCAGCCGCAAGAACGCAGCCGACGCTCCCGGCAAGGCCCCTGAGCCCTTAAGGCTCAGGCCCACGGCGAACAGGCGTCAGCCGTCATTGCCGGTATTTAGAATAAATCTCCCCGGTGCTAAGCTTGATCTACGTCTGGCTCGGGTCTGGCCGGTTCGTCGCCGTCAGGAGGCGAAATGGCAGAGAAATGGGAATACCGGGTCGTTTACGTAGACCCTCGGGGACGTATCTCCCGCGAGGGAATCGAGTTCGTTCGGCAGAGCGGTGAGAACCGTACGGCTTTCATGACCCGCTACCTGGATAGCCAGGGCGAAGAGGGATGGGAGCTGGCGGGGGTTCACCCACTGATTCGATCGGAATCCAGCTACACCATCCTCAAGCGGCCGAAGCAAGAGGCTTCTGCCTAAACAGGCTGGGTTGAGCTGATAGCCCTACTCGGGGCAACTTATGACGATAACCGCATAGCAGGCGATTGACGGCCGCCGGGCCAGACGTAACTCTCGCAATGCTGCTGCATCCACGCGTCTTTGTGGTCAAGCGTCCTCACCCAAAACGGCTGCGACGGTCGCGAGGTCCTTGTCGCCACGGCCGGAGAGGCAGACGACGATGATTTCATCCTTGCGCAGCCGCGGCGCCAGTTTCTCCGTGTAAGCGACAGCATGGGCGGACTCAAGCGCGGGAATAACTCCCTCGGTCTCGCTCAGTGTTTGGAAGGCCGCTAGCGCCTCCGCGTCAGTGACCGATTCGTAGACGGCGCGCTCGCTTTGTTTCAGGTAGGCGTGCTCGGGACCGACACCCGGATAGTCAAGACCGGCAGAAATGCTATGGGTCTCAGAGATCTGGCCGTCCTGATCCTGCATTAGATAGGAATAGGAGCCGTGCAGCACACCAGGTCTGCCCATCATCAGCGTCGAAGCATGATGGCCGGTGCTAATGCCCTCACCGCCCGCCTCTACTCCAACCAAGCGGACGCTAGGCTCGTCAAGGAACTCGTGAAAGAGACCGATGGCGTTGCTGCCGCCGTTGACACAGGCCACCGCGTAGTCGGGCAAGCGACCCTCGTGCTCATTCAGTTGAGCGCGCGCCTCTTTGCCAATGACTTTTTGGAAGTCGCGCACAATCATTGGGAAGGGGTGAGGCCCCACGGTGCTGCCGATCAAGTAGTGAGTGGTCTCCACGTTGGTCACCCAGTCGCGCATCGCTTCGTTGATCGCGTCCTTAAGGGTTTGGCTGCCACTGTCCACGGCCCGAACCTCGGTGCCCAATAGACGCATTCGCAGCACGTTGGGTGCTTGCCGCTCCATGTCCACCTCGCCCATGTAAATCACGCATTCGAGGCCAAGATTGGCGCAAATAGTCGCCGTGGCCACACCATGCTGGCCAGCGCCGGTCTCAGCGATAATCCGCTTCTTGCCCAGGCGCTTGGCCAGCAGGCCCTGGCCGATCGCGTTATTGATCTTGTGCGCGCCGGTGTGAGCCAAATCCTCCCTTTTCAGGTAGATTTTCGCTCCACCCAACTTTTCACTAAGGTTGCGCGCCGGATAAAGCGGCGTCGGCCGGCCGGCGAAGTCACGAAGGAGGAGGTCGAGCTCCTGGTGGAAATCCGGGTCCGAATTCGCCGCGGCGTATGCCTCCTCCAGCTCCGACAATGCCGCCATTAGTGTCTCCGGTGCGTACCGGCCGCCGAATTCGCCGTAGCGCCCCTGCTCGTCAGGCAAATTCATTGTTTTTCCCCTTCACCACCCGGATAAATTCGCGAATCTTGTCTTTGTCCTTTACACCATCGGTCTCAACACCGCTGGAGACATCAACGCACCATGGCTGGACCATGCCGATAGCTTGCGCCACGTTCTCCGGCGTCAAACCACCCGCCAACCACACCGGCAGCCGCTGGCCGACCGCAGCCGCTAAGTGCCAGTCGAAACTCTGACCTGTGCCGCCAAAGGCAGATTTGCCGCCACTATCGAGCATGGCCGCGATCGCACTACCGGCCTCGATTCTTGAAGTCACGGCTTGCTCGTCTTCTCCATCCCGCACATGAATGATCCGGATTACCTGCCGATTTGCGAGCAGGCAATTGCTCCAGGGCTCGTCACCTGCGAGCTGTATGAGATCAAGTCCGCACTCGTCGGCCGTCTCGTTGATTTCATCTGGATCGTTGTTGGCGAAAACTCCGACAGTTAGCGGCCGTTTACGCTCGAGCAAGCGGTCCAACGCCGTCCCGCCATGCTCGAACCAGGAGCGTAGGTCTTTCGCCTCGCTGCGGAACAGTGCCGGCGGCTCCTTCATTTCACGTTCCGCTAGTGGCCTGCCCAGAGCCCGCACGATGTCAGACGCTTCGGCGACGCTCACCTTGCGCCGGCTCTCGGCGAAAATCATGCTAACAAAGTCAGCGCCTGCCTCAGCCGCGGTCAAAGCATCTTCGACTTGGCGGCAGCCGCAAATCTTGACCTTTGTCATGCGGGAGCCTCGATGGCCGCGAGCGAAATCATCTAACCCACGCTGCTTTTCATTACGGTCACCTTTCGCCGGACCGGCTCGCCAAAATATAAGCCTCCAGCGCCCGTCCGGCGGCGCCGGAATCGATTGATTCGGCCGCCAGGACCGCGCCGCCACGAAGATCCTCGGCCTTCTCCGCCGCGATCAGCGCCGCACCGGCGTTGATCAGGACAAAATCGCGGTCCGGCCCCTTCACCCCGGAGAGAATCAGGCGAATCCTGGAGGCGTTCTCTTCGGGCGTGCCACCCTTCAACTCATCCAACGAGGCCCGTTCCAGGCCAGCATCCTCTGGCGTGAGCGTATAGGAATTCACCTTACCGTCCCGAAGCTCTTGGACCTCGGTCGGAGCGCTGAGGGACACCTCATCAAGGCCATCCTCACTATGCACGACCAGCGCGCGCTTGGTTCCGAGCCGCCCTAGGACCTCCGCCACCTTGGGAAGAAGCGCGGCGTTGCCTACGCCAATGAGCTGGTATTCGGCCCGGGCTGGATTGGTGAGCGGCCCGAGAAAATTGAAAATGGTCGGGATGCCGATCTCCCGCCGCACCGGAGCAACGAACCGCATCGCCGGGTGGAAGCTCTGGGCAAACATAAAGGAAAAGCCCGCCTTTTCGATGCAGGACTCAACCTGCTCCGGTGTCAGGTCTATCGCCGCGCCGAGGGCCTCCAAGACATCGGCCGTGCCGGAGGCGGAGGTCGCGGCCCGGTTGCCGTGTTTCGCTACGTGAACACCGGCGCCGGCGCAAACCAAAGCCGCCGCGGTCGAAATATTGAACGTGTTCTTGCCGTCGCCGCCGGTGCCACAGGTGTCCAGCAACGGTCCCGGAGACGAAACGCGCAGCGATTTTTCACGCATGATCTTCGCCATGCCGGAAATTTCGTCAACGCATTCGCCCTTGATCCGCAGCGCCGTCAGCAGAGCCGCGACTTGGGCCGGCGTTGCCTCGCCAGTCATCATCTCTTCCATCGCCTCGGCTGCTTCGTTCTGGCTCAGGTCCCGGCCGGCCGCCACCTTGACGATAGCTTCTCGGATCATACAGAGACCAACCGATTGCGCTCGTTCATCTTGAGAAAGTTGCCAAGCAATTGCTTGCCCGGCTTGGTCAGGATCGACTCCGGATGGAACTGAATGCCCTCGATGGCAAACTCCTTGTGCCGGACACCCATGATCACGTCTGAATCGGACCGAGCACTGATCTCGAGCACATCGGGCAAACTTTCCGGAACAATTGCCAGAGAGTGGTAGCGCACAGCGGCAAAAGGATTCGGCAAGCCGGCGAACACACCATGGTCGTCATGAATGATCGGCGACATCTTGCCGTGTCTGATCTCGCCTGCACCGGCGACCGTACCACCAAACGCTTCACCGATGCACTGGTGTCCGAGACATACACCAAGCATTGGTGTCCTGCCAGCGAACCGTTGCAGCACTTCGACACTGATTCCCGCCTCTTTGGGAGTACAGGGGCCGGGGGAAATCACGATCTGGGCTGGCGACATTGAATCGATGTCCTCGACGCTAATTTTATCGTTGCGAAAAACCTCGACTTCAGCGCCCAACTCACTGAGGTATTGGTAAATGTTGTAGGTGAAAGAATCATAGTTATCAATCAAAAGCAGCATTTGTTAATCCTCTGCTATCAGCTGGTGCTCGCGGTGTCGTTTGGCGCCGCTTCGCTAGCCTGCCAATGTCTCTTGCCCTCCAGCAACTCGACCAGCGCCTTGGGTGACAGGGCTTCGTCCCATGCGCCACCAGGCCGAAACCAACGAGCATCGGCAAAGGGCCCGGATTCGCGGTAGTGCAGACGGCCATCGATGGCTCCAGGGCGGAAAACATTAATCGCGTAAGTTACGCCGCCTTCGTCGAGGAAAAACGTATCGACAAATTCTTCCTGGCGCACTTTAACGTCAAGCTCACGGCCGGCGAAGCGCGAAATCGTTTCGGAAGCAGACTCATCCGCCTCCATTCGGGCCCCCGGTAGGATCCACTGTCCGGCGAACGGATGCTGCTCCGGCTTGTGACGGCAAAGCAGAAACGCCCCATCTTGTTCGATCATTAGCCAGATCAGGACTGTCTCGCTCATCTGTCTGCCTCAAAAGCCTTACGGTAGACCATACGCCCGCTCGGAATCAGGCGTCTTCGCGGCGCATCACCCAGTTTCTGAACCCAGCTCGAATCGGCCATCTCAGTAACCCAAGCTCGCACTTGGCCGGCCAGCCACCTGTGACTCGGCCTGCTCGATGGCGCGCATTAGGGCGCGAGCCTTGTTCTCCGTCTCCGTGTACTCAGCCTCCGGGTCAGAGTCATAGACAATGCCGCCGCCGGCCTGGACATTGGCCAAGCCGTCTTTCATCACGATCGTGCGGATCGTAATCGCCGTATCAATGTTTCCGGAAAGATCGAAGTAGCCTACGGCTCCCGCGTAGGGCCCCCGCAAGTCGCGCTCAAGTTCGGCGATGATCTCCATGGCGCGAATTTTCGGCGCCCCCGATACCGTGCCGGCCGGAAAGCAAGCCCGGAGAGCATCGTAGGGCGTCAGCCCTTCACGCAAGGTTCCGGTAACATGAGAAACAAGATGCATGACATGAGAATAACGCTCGATTTCCATCACCTGAGTCGGCTCAACGCTACCAGGCTCACTGACTCGGCCAACGTCGTTGCGGCCGAGGTCTAAGAGCATGACGTGCTCGGCGCGTTCCTTCTCGTCGTTGAGAAGCTCCTCTTCAAGCGCTGCATCTTCGGTGGCATCAGCGCCCCGCCGGCGAGTGCCTGCGATCGGGTGATAGTCGATTTTGCGATCTTCGATCCGAACCAGCATCTCCGGCGAGGTACCGACGACCTGAACGCCGCCGAGATCGAGGTAGTACATGTAAGGCGACGGGTTGATCGCCCTCAGGGCTCGGAAGACATCAAACGGATGGGCGCTGGTCGGGCGCTGGAACCGCTGCGATAAAACAACCTGAATCGCATCTCCGGCCACAATGAATTCCTTAACCTTGAGAACGGCGGCGCGGTGCTCCTCATGGCTCATGTTGGACTCGATGACCGGCTTCACGGGATCTGGTGTTGCTGCGCTGCTGCTGTAGGGTTGGCTGGGCAATGGGCGTTCCAAGCGGTTGACCAACTCCTGAACGCGGCCCTCGGCCTGGCGATAGGCCGATTCGATGTCGCCGTCGAGACGGAAATGGCTAACAACTTTGATCTTGTGCTGCAGATGATCAAATACGAGCAGCGTGTCGACGAAGAGAAAAATCGCCTGCGGCAAACCGAGAACATCATTTGCTGCTGTCGGCACGCGGGGCTCAAAGTGGCGGGCTACCTCGTATGACATATAACCGACTGCCCCACCGGTCAAACGCGGCAGACCAGCCACATCGACCGGTTTGAACCGCGAAAGCTCCTCCTCAACCTCTAGCAGCGGGTCCTTGGAGCCTTTCGAGCTGTCGCTGCGCAGGGTCCTGTAAGGCTCCGTGCCAATAAAGCTAAAACGGGCGAGACGTTCACCGCCCTCCACACTTTCAAGCAGAAAAGAGTACTCGCCACGTGCGACCTTGAGATATGCCGAAACCGGAGTCTCCAGATCGGCCGGAACTTCGCAATATAGGGGGCAGAAGTTGCCTTCCGTCGCCAAATCGCGCGCAGCTTCGAGGCTTGGGGTCAGGTTCATCTCTCGGCCACCTCAGCGCCGGCGCCGGTCACGGATCCCAGGTCCTCATGCGAGGCTCCGGGAATTACTGCAGATCTAATCTTCGTTTCCTTACCTAACTCCCAAACAAACGTTGTTACGGCTACGCCAAAGACAGTCGGTCGTACCCGTCACCGATACCCGATACGCTTTGTGCAACGGGTGCTCGAGCAGGCTGCCCTGATCGAGGATGCGGTCCATAGTCTCGGTGGAGTTCGTAACCATGCTGCTTCTCTACTTCCTTGATTCCTGACTAACCGGCCTCACAAACGGTCGGGAAACCGCCAATTCTCAATCCTGCAAGTAATTGATCTCCAGCCCGTCTCTGACCATCTCCATGGTCTCTCGCCCGATCGCCCGGCCGGCGCTGACACCCTTTGCCAGCGCCTCACGTACCTCACCGCGATGCGCTTCATAGTAGGCGCGCCGTTCACGAATCGGTTCAAGAAAATTGTTAATCGCAATAGCGAGTTTCTGTTTCACTTCCACGTCGCCCACGGTGCCGGCCAGGTAGCGCTCCTTAAGATCATCAACCTCGGCCGTGTTTGGGTTGAAGGCGTCATGGTAGATGAACACGGGGTTGCCTTCGACATGACCTGGGTCCGTGGCTCTCAGCCGGGTTGGGTCGGTATACATGCTCCGAACCTTCTCGTTGACATCGGCTTCTGAATCCTTGAGGTCAATCGTGTTGCCGATTGATTTGCTCATCTTGGCCTGGCCATCGATGCCGACGAGGCGAGCCACACGCCCAACAAGCGCTTCCGGTTCCGGGAAGACCTCCTTGAACTGGCGATTGAAACGCCGCGCCACCTCCCTGGTCATTTCGATGTGCGCCAACTGGTCCTCGCCAACCGGCACCAAATGGGCGCGGGGCAGGAGAATATTCGCCGCCTGCATCACCGGATAGGTAAAGAAGGCAACCGGCACACTACGTTTGCCAAAGTCCGCCATCTCCGCTTTCAAAGTCGGGTTGCGTTGCAGCATGCCCAACGGCAGAAACCAGCTCAGCCAGAGGGTCAATTCAGCGTTCTCCGGCACTTGGCTCTCGAGAACGAAGTGGCTGGCCTCCGGATCGAGTCCCACCGAGAGCCAGTCCATGGTCACTTCCCAGACCGAGCTTCTAACTCGATCAAAGTCATCGGCATAGTCAGAAACTTGATAGTCGGCGATCAGGAAGTAGCAATCGTAGTCGTTCTGGAGCCGCAGCCAGTTCTCCAATGCGCCCGCGTAGTGGCCAAGGTGTAAGGCACCGGTCGGCCTGACCCCGGTCAAGATTCTTTTCTTTTCTTCAGCCATTCTTTTTGCCCTTTTCGCCAAACAAAAAGCCCTCCCCCCATTAGGGGCGAGAGCTTCGCGGTACCACCCTATTTCGCTTCCCTCCCGTGAGCATAAACGCCCGGCAAGGAAACATCTCAGTTAGACACGGCCGTATTGTGCGGCGATGTCCTGAGCCGTGATAACGGTGCTCTTCCGGCGCTTCCTACTTGCAGATTAGCTTTCGGGGCGCGGCTCCCAGGTCCATTCGCTCGTGATGGCGCGCCGGGCTCTCACCTGTCCCCGGCTCTCTTTAGCCCCGATTCGCGAGCTACTACTCCTGTTCTCAGCCTTTATGTTCAGTTGTATTCGAGAATAGTGGCCTGCCACACAAAGTGTCAAGGACGAGGCGCACCGCCGGTCTTATTTAGCATTTCCAGGCTGGGAGAAGACGTAAGGGGAAGGGGTCTGGTCGCGCCCGGCCAACTTTCCATGCTGGCCGAGCTCGACTCACCGATAGCGGACATCGGTTGATTCGCACAAGGAGGATGCTTTTCAGACCAAGGAAGAACAGGAGAGTGAATCACTGTGTCTTCTGGAGGGTATATCGCTAAGAAGGGCCGAAATCATACGGTCCCTCGAAAACTTTTTTTGAGCAAGGAAATTAGTTCTGCGCCGCGAACCCAACAAAATTTGTAATGCTGGCCGGAACGAAGGATCCATCCAATTCAGAAGGGTTCAGCTGATCGTTTTTTGGAGAGAGGACTATGCCGAATCCATTTAGTACATCGGTTAGTACATCTGTAACTGGCGCCGGCACGCCAGCCGTCATGGCCTGAGCGCCCATAGCAGCGCTTAGGAGAATTCCAACCGTGGCAATGGCACCGACCACCGGGTGGGGCACTAGGGCCAGACGCTTTCGACGCTTTGGCTGCTTGAGCGCTGAGAGCAGGCTCGCCTTCCCGGCCGCCATCACGTCAGTTGACGGCTTAACCGCGGGCCGGCGTGACAACCAACTGACATCGTCCAAGTATGTGTGGACTTCCCTTTGGACATCAGGATCTTGTCTGAGCAGGAAGCGGAAGTTGGCCCGCTTCTCGTCCAGCCTACTGACCAACACCAAGATATCCTTCATGCGGCTATTCATCAGGCGGGGCTCGCCTCCAGGACCAGAGCCTTCGGACCAAGCAGGCGCCGAAGGGAGTTGATTGCCCTCACCTGGAGGGAAAATACAGCGGTCTCATTTTTCCCCAGCAGCTGAGCTGTTTCCTTGGCGGAGAGGGCCATAAAGAAACGCTGGATTAGCACTTCCTGCTGATCCTGGGTCAGCAGGGCGATTGCTTCAAGCAATTCCATCGTCTCAATCGACTCATCTGCCGCCGGTGCAAAGCTCGCGTCACCTTGACTTAGGGTCGCGGCGCGCGTCTTGCGAACCTGGCGGCGGATGTCGTCAGCAATCAAATTTCGGGCTATGCGGTAGAGCCAGGCGAGAAGTGGGCGGCCACGATACTCGTAGCTATCGATCCCGCGCAACGCTTCGAGAAAAACCTGCGAGGCAATATCCTCCGCCTCTTCTCGACTACGCAGACGAGCGAAGGCGTAGCGATAGAGGCTCGCGTAGTGCAGATCGTAGAGTTCCGACCACGCTTCCTCATCGCGCTCTTTGACGCGCTGAGCCAATTCTTCTTCGACGACTTCGGTGACCAGCTAAATCCTCCTCCGGATCATATAAACAATCGGCTGCATGTGGCTAAAACTTTCCCCCAAAGTCCCCCAAGCTGAGAAAAAAAACAGCAGATCCACCAAGCGTTTCCCAAATACCCAGAGTTGCGGAGATAATCCAGAGGATCATGCTGTTTGGTGTAACTATTTTTCCAACCGAGGACACCCTGCAACCGCAGGACTTGGCTCGTCTGGCCGAAGAGCGCGGCTTTGAGTCTCTTTGGTTCCCAGAGCACACCCATATCCCCGCGGACCGCAGGACGCCCTGGCCTGGCGGCCCGGAGATACCCAGGGAATACATCCACACGCTGGACCCGTTCGTCGCCCTGACCGCTGCCGCCGGATCCAGCCGAGATTTGAAACTCGGAACCAGCATCTGTCTGATCGCTCAGCGCGATCCAATAATCACCGCCAAGCAGGCCGCTAGCGTCGACCAGATCTCGGACGGGCGCCTGCTTCTCGGAATCGGCGGCGGCTGGAACGCGGAAGAAGCTGAGAACCACGGAACGCCGTTCAAACAGCGCTTTTCGATCCTCCGAGAACGAATGCTGGCGATCGAGGCGCTCTGGACCGAGGAAGAAGCGGAATTTCACGGCCGGCATGTGGATTTCGACAAGATTTGGTCCTACCCAAAGCCAGTGCAGACGCCGCGACCACCGGTTCTTATGGGCGGCGACGGTCCAACCACCTTCGACCGCGTCGTCGAATTTTGTGATGGCTGGTTCCCGATTTCCCGCGGCGGCCTGCCGCCGCCCGGGTTGCCCGAAAAAATCCCAGAATTAAGACGGCGATTCGAACTGGCAGGGCGTGACCCGGCCAGCCTCAGCGTCTCGGTCTACTTCGCGCCGCCCGAACCGGAAGTCGTCGAGGAGCTAACCCGGGCCGGGGTAGATCGCGTTGTTTTTCAGCTTCCTGCCGTGGAACCCACCAAGGTCACGAAGGCCTTGGACGGCTTCGCCCGTTTGATTTATTGAAACGCTGGGAATGATCGCAGCAAACTGCCTACTTCCCGGGAGCGTCGGCAGCGCAAATAGCGCTGGCTCAGCTTCGAATTGGCAGCGTTATTCGTAGCCAGGCTGCTGGCTGTAGTAGTTGCCGATTTGACACTACTCATCGGCGCTGCTGAAGATGCTTCTCTAGAAGGCGGCAACACAAAGTCCGGACAATTGAAAGCCACCATCCATTGACAGCGAAGGTTTTCGTCGGCAAGCTGGCTGATTTCCCCTCTGGGTCGATAAGCCCGCGCGAACTAGACGGCCACGGTATTGTCATCGCCAATGTCGGCGGTCAGCTTTACGCCGTTGACGATGAATGTCCGCATGCAAGGCAACCGCTATCACAGGGCTTCCTAAAAGGCTGTGAACTGGTTTGCATCTTCCACTGGGCGATTTTCGACCTTGAGAAAGGGTCTGTCGTGCAAGGCCCAGCCACAACGCCGGTCGCCAGTTTCCAGGTCCAAGTTGACGGCGACGACGTTCTGGTCGTTCGGCCTGACGCGTTAGCCAGTGATTGAGTTTTTTCCGGCAATACGACTCGTCCAACCGATCGCTCTCGTTTAGAAGCGTCGAATCCGCCAAAGCTTCGCCCGTCAAATGTCGAGGACGGGCTCCGCAATACCGATAACTAAGTTGTGCTTTGCGCGTCAGCTAAGGTGGAATTTGGTTAAGAAATGAAGCTATATGGACGCGGACGGAATGGCTTGTCAGCGTCGCTTGGCGCTCCGGCCAACGCCGGACCCGCCCGGCTGGAGCTGCCACGGTTTTCGGAACTTGTCAGACAGCTAGCCAGTGAGAAGGTGGCGCCGCTGACAGTTCTGACCGTAGCCCTGGCGGTCGGAGCCTTGATCAGGCTCACATTCGTCCTGATTGGCGATGGGTTTCCGCTCAACGATGGCGGCATGTTCCTGGTCATGGTCGAAGATCTCAAGCCCGGCTTTGGTCTGCCGCAGTACACGTCATATAACGGCGGCGACATTCCCTACGCGTACTCACCTCTCATGTTCTATCTGACGCCGGCCTGTCCGAAATCGGCGGCTGGAGCACGCTGGACCTGCTGCGAGTTTTGCCACTGTTGTTCAGCCTACTCACCATCGCCGCTGTCTATCTTCTGGCCAAAGCGATGCTGCCGTCCCGGCTCATGGCGGCACTCGCGGCCTTAATCTTCGCCACCATTCCCACCAGCTTCAGCTGGATGATCGCCGGTGGCGGCCTGACTCGCTCACCGGGTTTCTTCTTTGCCATTCTCGCTATCTGGCAAGCTCATCAGCTTTTTACTTCCGGTTCTAGGCGACACCTGGTGCCCGCAAGCGTTCTGGGTGCGTTGGCAATCCTCAGTCATCTTGAGATCGGTTGGTTTGCCGCCTTCAGCATCGGCCTGATCTTCCTCGCCAACTTCAGGACAAAGGGGAGCTTGAGAAGTGCGCTCTTGCTCTGCTTCGCCGTGCTGGCTTGGACCGCGCCTTGGTGGCTGTCTTTAGTCATACGCCTGGGTCCTGAGCCGCTGCTAGCGGCGCTGCAGACCGGCGACCACTCGCCTCTAACCCTCCTGCGGCTGCTCTCGCTCGATTTCACCGGCGACGCCTTCTTTCCGGTCGCAATCGGTTTGGGACTTCTTGGCTTGGTAGCCTCTTTGCGCGACCGGCGTTTTCTGATCCCGGTTTGGCTGCTGCTGATCTTTTTTCTCGACCTACGCAAAGCACCGACAACCGTGACTGTGCCTTTAGCAATGCTGGCGGCGTACGGTTTCTTTGAGGCTGTCCTGCCGCTACTGCGCCAGCGGGCGGCGTCCGTTTCGCCGCACTGGCCTTCACTCACAACCTATGCCGCGTTCGGATTTATCTTCGTAATTTATGCCCCAATCGCCGCATTCGGCTCCGCACTCAGCGAGACGTCGCCACTGCATAGCATTTCGGCAGGAAATCGTGCCGCGATGTACTGGGCACGTGACAATACGCCGGCTGATGCCAGGTTTATCGTCGTGCCGTCGGTCGAACGCTGGGGAATTGACGCCACGGCGGAATGGTTCCCGGCTCTAAGCCAGCGAGTGAGCCTGACAACCGTCCAGGGCAGCGAGTGGCTGCCCGGCTCTACATACAGCCACCGCATCGAGGCCTACGCGACCCTGGCCGAATGCGGCGGGCAAACAGTCATCTGCTTGGAAGATTGGGCGGCCAAATTGGATTTCAGCCACATCTACATCGCCAAGGGCCGATCTCCCCTCAGCGACCTGGCTCGGCTCGGCCAAAAGTTGGACTGTTGCGCGCCCCTAATCGCCTCGCTGGCCGGCTCTGCCAACTACGTTCAAATTTTCGACAGCCCTGACGCGGCGATATTTCAGAGGATCAAAGCCCAGTAGGCAACCAGGCCTAGCCGATCCGCTGGCGCTCCAGGGTCCCGTCGAACCATTCGGGGTCATCGACAAGGTAAGAGCGCCGCTCCTCGTACCAGGCATTCTGGTCGGCGCTATCGGCGTTTGCGTCGTAGGTCTTCTTATCCGCGAAGCAGGCGGCGGCCATAAACTCGTCAGGGTCGTTGATATTTGAACTTAGATCGGCGCGCACAAAGCCGCGGGCGCTAGGACGCTGGTCTCGGAACCATTTCTCGAACATTTCGATCACCTTCTGGCGCGATCCGGGCTTGGCTCTCATCTTGAAGTGGGTGATATGTGGCGGCATCGCAACTCCTATTTTTTGAAATACCGGCAATGGCCATGGGCCTGAGCCTTGCGGGGCTCAGGGGCCTTCCCGGCAGCGCCGGTAGCATCCTCTGCTAGCGCCATGGACAGTTTACGAAATGCGGCGGCGTTAGTCGTAGCCAGGCGGCGGCTGGTAACCGCCGATCACGTCCGCCAGCCGGCCGGCAAAGTCAATTGTCGTGTAGTCCTCTAGATATGGCCCGACAATTTGAACCCCGACTGGCAGACCGTTTGCGGCCAGGCCGATGGGCGCTACCGTGCTTGGCAGATAGGCCATCGTCGCCTGACCAACCCAGGCCAGCTGATCGAAATAACTGCGGCTAACCCCGTTGACCTGAATCGTGCGGTCAAGCCTTGGGCTGTGGTCATGCTGGAGGGCGGTAACAGGTGTCACCGGCATCAGCAATACGTCAAAGCTTTGGAAAAATTCGGCCCACTTGACGCGAATTTGCTGGCGCTGTTCTTCCAAAAGCTGCCAGGTCCGATGACGCAGCGCGCCATTGTGCAGTTCACTGGGCCACTCGGCTGCGGTTTGAGCCGGGGAGCCTTCCGCTTCGAGGGTCATCTCGATGAATCGGTCGCCGGAGATTTCCCTGGCTGTCGTCGCGGCAAGCAGAGAATCGTAAATCCGGCCGGCTTCAAAGAAACCGCTGATGTCTGGCCTGGCAGCGTCATCGACGGCCACGCCGGACGCGCGCAGCCGGTTGACCGCTTGCTCCAGCGTTTGCAGCACGGTTTTGTCTACTGGATACGCGGAATCATCCAGCCATGCCGCAACTCGATATTCGGAGAGCGCCTTATGGCGAGGCTCGGGCAATTCTACCCGCCAGCCAATCGCCTGATCGGCCTCCGGTGTCGCAAGCACCGATAGCTCGAGCGCCAAATCGGCGGCGCTGCGGGCCATCGGACCGGACACGACCAGATCTTTTAGTGCCAACGGCCCCTGCGCAGAGAGCGGGCGCCGCGGCACGATGCCAAAGGTTGGCTTATGGCCGTAGATACCGCAGTAATGGGCTGGATTGCGAATTGACCCACCGATGTCGCTGCCCAACTCCAGCCCGCAGAGGCCGGCCGAAAGAGCAGCGGCGGCGCCACCCGATGACCCGCCGGGAGACCGCTCGAGGTCCCACGGGTTGTTGGTTGTTCCGTAAATGTCGTTGAAGGTTTGAACATCCTTGCCGTTCCAGGGACTGTTGGTCACGCCAAAGACGTTGGCTCCAGCCTCGATCAGTCGAGCGACCGCCGGAGCATTTCTTGTGGCAATTCGGCCGGTGAATTCCGAGTCTCCGGCTGTCCAGCGAAAACCTTCGGTCTCAAAAATCTCCTTTATCGTTATTGGTAGCCCATGCAGCGGTCCCCAGACCTCACCGCCTGCCAGCGCCCGATCAGCTTCATCCGCCCGAGCACGCGCTCGTTCTTTGTCGACCTGCACGATTGCATTGAGGCGAGGATTGAAGCGCTGGACGCGTTCCAGGTAGAAGTCCAGAAGCTCACATGCGCCAATTTGACGATTTCTCAGAGCCGCCGTGAGGTCGACAGCCGATTTGAAGGCAATTTCGCTATTCATCGGACTACCGGCACTGCAGCTCCATTTGTTTCTGTCTGGATTTCGGGCCGTGAACATCTAGGGTCAGAGGATGCACAGGCTATATCGAATCAGTGGCGGAGAGGCAGGGATCCGAACCCTGGGTACGCCCTAAAAGGTACAACGGTTTTCGAGACCGAGACGGCATCTAAACGCAACTTTACAACCACCCCACTAACGGCCTATTTGAATACAAAACAGCCCTGGGAGGCAAGGGCTAAAACACGCTTTGAGGCTGGGTTGCTACAAACGATTTGTAGCAGATTTGTAGCAACGGTCCTTGGAGGCTCCCCCGCCTATGAGCACAGTTGAATTCTTCGGCCTAACGTTCGGCCTCCTAGCAGCCGGATCTGTGCTCTACGGCATGGGCTACCTTCTCGCCGGCGTTTGGGACTGGCGCCCACAGCGTCGGTGCGCGAGGCAACGCCGGTGCACCTGATCATCGATGGCGAGGGCGCCCGCCGCTTCCAGCTCGCGAGCAGGGACCGGGTTTTGCTCTTGCTCCACGACCTGCCTCACCAGATGGGCATGCAGATCATCAAAGGGCCCGACGTTCTGGAGTGGCACGACGCGAACCATCCACATGATGGCGGCATCAGCGGGTCAGTCATGATCGCCGAGAGCCATATCAGCATCCACACCTTCCCGGAGCGCGGCTTGTTTTGGGCGGACGTGTTTAGTTGCAAGGACTTCGACACCGAGAGGGCCATGGCGTCGTTCTACGAGGCGTTTGGCCAGGAAACACACCTCGAGCACCAGACCTTGCCTCGTGGACTCCCGCAATCCGATGGGGTACCCCCCGACAGCGAGGGGGTACCGCACTTAGGCGGGGTTCAATGAATGCCAACGCGACCCCGCTTGCCGTGCCGAAGCCCGACCTGTCCAAAACTACAACCCTGCTCCGATCATCCACTGCCGGTGCCATTCGCGAGAGCTCGCCGCTCTTCATCCCTCTATCAGACCCCACGGTGGCGTCAGGCACGCAGGGCGTTTCTGGCTATCAACCCCACCTGCCACGAATGTACCCGCCAAGGAGCGATAACGCCGGCGACGTTCGTCGACCACAGGCGACCGCACGGCGGCAACGACGCGATGTTCTGGGATCAGAGCAACTGGCAGCCGCTCTGCCGACGCTGCAGCAACATGAAGACTGGCCAGGATATCCAAGCTCGCGAGAAGTCACGAACCAGGCGAGGCGAAGAAGCCATGGCTAATACAACGCAACCAAAGCCGATGTTCACGATTCCGGTCACCGTAGTCTGTGGGCCTCCCGGCGCGGGCAAGCGAGTTCGTCGGCCCTTGTCGATTTGGCGGCTGGAGAGGTCGGCTCGCCCGCGTCTGGCCCGTCTGGCTGCAGCAAGTACTCCGCAGTCCAGCCGAGAATATGGCTCGACCCGACGAAGGTCGGCGCCACCCTCGAGCGGCCGGCGTAACGGGAAGCACGTGGCGCGCCCACGGCCTGTGCTCGCCTCGGGCGTCTTGGCGCAAACGGGGTCAGCTCTCAGCCTCGCCACTCTCACTCGCCCGGCGCCGGCCCGACCGGTCGAAGTCCGGTCTTAACGCCCGCGCAACGGTCAGGATTCTTGGTTGAGGCTGCCTCTCGCCGAGAAAAGACCGCCCTTTTAGGTCCCCGCCCAGTAGCCTTTGGGCTAGGCCTACTCAAGGCTCAACCGAAAAGACCTCAAGATCCTCGATCCCACCATCTTCCGTGAACCGCCAAACGCCGATATGCCCGCGCTCGAGATCGCCATTGGCGTCCCAGTCCAGCGTCGAGGCAGCACCCTCAAAATCGATCTCCTCGCCGGCACGGAGAAGACGCAAGGCGCCGGCCACACCATCAGGCGTAGCGTAGACCTTCTGCCCTCGCGGGCCACCGATGGCGCGGAGCTGGTCCCGGATAGCATCGCCGTCGACGCTTCTGGCAGCCTGAGCCGCCAGCATGATAGCCATCGCCGCGTCGTACGCTTCCCTCACGTACGGGACCGTCGACAATTCTCCGTACTCCGCAGCGACCGCCGCATCCCACGCGGTGCTAGCCGCACTGTCTGGCGCCGGTGCGCCTGCCGTGCCGTACATGCCCCCTAGATGCTCACCGCCTATGTCCTCGATCAGGCTCTGCCGTTTGCTGGCGTCGCCGAAGACGAACTGATTGTAGAGTCCCGCATCCAGCGCCTCGCGCACGATCAAACGCGTGTCCAATACGAAGTTGACCACCACCAACGCCTCGGCCCCCGCGCTCGTGGTCTCCCTAATCGCTGCCAGGAAGGACGGCTGCTCGGCGTTGACGACGACGCTTATCCGCTTGGAAAGAAACGATCAACTCAAAGGCAGCCGCGAGTCCCCGCCCATACGGGTCGTCGTGGTACACGAGGCCTACGTTGCTATGTTGCCCTCGGTCCCACCGGACGTGACGTAGCCCCAAGCCTGATCCCGCGCCAAGTGCATCAAGTCGGCGAATCGAGTAATGACCTCACGCTCCACCTCGTGGGTATTGCTGCGGAAGTTGCTGTCGTGAAAGGGATCGCCGACGTTGTTGAGGCTGTACCGCATGAAGGGCAGCAGCGCCGAGTAATAAAAGGCCTGGTTGGCGGGGTAACCCACTTGCTGCTGGCTCAATGCCTCAAAATCGCGCAACATCGCATCGAGTCGTGCTTCGGTTTCCACACTCGGGTTGCTCATGGAACAACAAACCTCCAAGCACCGGCATCCCGCTCCTTGAGCGCACGATGATCTGCTCCTCAGTACTGGCGGCCGTTCATCTGTCGACCCTCGAAGATGCTTATCGTCCGAGCGACTTTCACTCTAGCTAGACCAGTTTTGGAGGGCAGGTCAGATTGGTGGACCTTGCGTCCACTAACTACAGCCTCGGCAGTGGGCTAGCTGGGAGTTTACCTTACCGGTGACATCTACGTGCCTTGGAGTTCTGACGGTACCGATTGTTGAAGGTTGGATTTGGGACAGCTCTATCGCTCGGAGCGGTGCCATCGCTGGTGCACGAGGCTAGCCGACACGGTCCCGCGCACGATGCCTAGCTAGCTCTTTCTAGGGGCGAGAGGCGCTCGAGCCGCAGCAGCGAGGAAGTTGATCGAGGAGATGTGATCGATCGTTATTGTCACGATTGCCTCGGCACGGGTTTTTTTGCGTGAAACGCAGGCGTCAAGAACGGCAATTCTCGCCTCGCGCAAATCCCCAAGCCCGTACGGGAACCACGGCCCAACGATCATGCACACGCCGGGAGCCTCTGCTAGGCGACAAGCGACCAACGACCAACGTCAGGTTAGGGCTGTGCCCGGGTGAGACCTATGAGTTGCTACGAGAAGAAAGCCCATGCTGTTACACTCTTGACCAGTATGTCATTCCCACTACTCGTTAACCAGACCAGAAGCGCACACTGGCAGAAGATCATAGTTGCGCTCGGCCTCTGACGCTACTCGATCTGAAGCGCGGTTGCGCATAACACGTGTGGTGCCTTGAGTTGCCCGGCGACCTGCCGCGCTTGATGCCGGTGCCTGCGCAACGAATCGATTAGGACTAGAGGGCTCACGCGACCACAGCGACTCGCGCTTGGAACTTTTGGTCCACCAACCGGTACCTCTTGCCTTCTTGCTTCAGTCTTGCGACTGTGGCAGGGCTTGCAGAAGAGAAGTCGCGCGTCAGCGGGATAACGTGGCAAAGACTCATGCGCGCGGTCTTCTAACGTGTTTTCTCCAGGGCCCGCACGCCCTACTGTACAAGGCGACTATCGATCTTCGGAGTCTGGGGATCGCCCTGACTGTCGATCTTTGCTTAATATGCGATCGCCGCAGCGCGTAGTGGATCCGTTGAGTCTCTCGCTCCGGCGGCGCAGGGGCGAATGATCAACGTATACCGGTTTGCCGGACCCCAGGTCATTCCATGACGATGCTGTCCAGGGTAACCACCGTGTAACGGTGCTCCGTTTCCGCTTCCGCTAGTGCATTTACCAAACGGGCGTCTGCCGTTACCAGTGTCGCGCCTATCCGATATGCCAGGTCAAGATAGACACAGTCATATACTGGGCGCTCCAGAGCTAGGGATAGGCGGACCGCGTCGGCACAGACGCCTTCATCCCCGGCCCAACTAACGGCCATCTCGGAAATGGAAGAAGCTAACACTCCCGCCCGGCTTCGCCCCATCTCTCTCATGCGGACTTTTCGCCATAGCGCATTGCCGACCTCCGCTGCCATCAGCCGAGGAGCAAAGAGCTCGTGGGTCCCTTCGAGCAGGCGATCGGCGGCACCGGAGTATTCCTCCTCGACAAGCCACTTGACGGCGACGCTGGTGTCAACAACCAACCGCATCAGGCAAACCCATGTCCGCAATCGCGGTCTTCCTTGATCAAAATATGCGAAGGGGTTTGAGGTTGGTCCTCGGTTTGTTCCCGCAGACTCTTGGCCAAGGCCCGGAACGTCCTGACCCTTTCCGTCATGCCGTCCTCGGCAGACTACTCTAAATGTGGCGGGCTTCGCTTTCTAGAGAACGATTGTTCTCAGCGGCCCGGCGCTTTAGCCGTCTAACGACTTCATCATCCAAACGTCGTACATTGACAGTGCCCATGCCGTACCCCAAAGTAACTGCTAACAATTTGATAGGATTCAAAGGATGAAGATTTGCCTGGCCGCCATTGCCTTGCTTGCCGTCCTCGTCGCAGCCGCGCTAGCGTGCGGCGGCGGGGCCGACGCTGTTCGCATGGGAACCGAGGCAGCCTATCCGCCATACAGCTTCATCAACGATGCCGGTGAAATCGACGGGTTCGAGCGTGAGCTAGGGGATGAGCTCTGTCGACGTGCCAAGCTCGAATGTACCTGGGTGATCAATGAATGGGACAGCATCATCCCGAACCTCATCGCGGGCGACTATGACACCATCCTGGCCGGGATGAGTATCACGGAGGAGCGGGAAGAGGAGATTGATTTCACGCAGCCATACTTCCCGCCCACCGCGTCGGCCTATGTAGCCCTGACCGGCGCCGCCGATGATGTGCTCAACGGCAAAGTGGCTACGCAGACCGGCACCATCCACGCGGACTACCTGTCCGGCTCCGGGACGGCGCCGCTGGAGCTCGGTTTGGCCGAAGACCTTATTGCGTCCGTCTTGAGCGGCGAGGCGGATGCAGCGCTGGCCGACGCGGCATTCCTCAGTGACTTCGTGACGAGCAGCGGGGGCCGGCTAATCTTTGTCGGTCCGGAGCTGATGCTCGATTCCGGTGTCGGCATCGGGGTACGCGAGACCGACGGCAAGTTGAAGGACAAACTAAACGAAGCCATCAGCGCGATGAAAGAGGACGGTTCGCTCAACGCCCTCATCGGGAAGTGGTTCGGTGAAAACGCCATAACCTTCTGAATGCAAGGACCATTAGCTTAAGAGAGAACCGGGGGCTCACCGTAAAGTAACGAACAGCGTGGTCATGCCCTCCAGGGAGTTCCTCCTATGTTGGGCTGTAGGCCCGGGACCCAGACTCCGAACAGCGACCGTCGCCTTGTGCAGCGAGGCCTGCCCGCGAATAAAGACGACGATGCGCGCGGCCGGAGGGCGGGTCAAAAGTCTAGAAGACCATCTGTCAAGGAGGAGGGATGCTTCGGGATGCGTTTCTCTGGCACTGAGTTGAGGAGGGAGTCAGGCTGCCCTTCGTTTGCGCCGATATCCTGATTTGCGGCTATGCGTCACCATGACCATCCTGCGCACGTGAATTTGTATAAGGCACAGAATCAACGTAATTTCTACATATGTTAAGAAGAGAGACTGGCTTGCCTTTAGGATCAGTTATCTCTAGCTACATAACTCCTAAGCGATGCCAGCGCCTGTTTTGCGAAGCATCCGCCCGTGCCGTCTGTGGCTGGAACGCTCTGCGCGGCTTGCGGTGCGGATAGCGCGGACCTATGCGGACGGACCCCACAGGTGCAAGCCGCAGTTCTCGATGAGATTGCAGACGAGAGCATCACCGACTGCGAGGACGTTTCTTCGGGTCACCTCAAAGAGATTACCGTGCTGCGTCTGGGCGGCAAGGGCATCACCGAGCTCCAGGTTGGGGACTTTGAAGGGCTCGACAACCTGGAAGCGTTATTCCTATTCAAAAACCCGCTGGAGACGCTGCCGGACGGCGTCTTCGCAAACCTCGGGAATGCTGCCCCCAGCCTCTTCGACGGCCTCCTCTATCTGAGAGTACTGTCCCTTAGAGGCAACGACATCGCGCTGAAGCTAAGGTCATGACGAGAGCCAGGGGGCGGGTCACAAGTCTAGAGCTCACTCTCCTTGCCTTCGACCCTTAGAGGGCCCGTATCGAGGACGTTAAGTAAGCCACACGCCGGACATACGGCTTCACAGGGGAAGAGGAACACATGCCGCGCGGGCGTAGTGCCGAAGCCACTACGCTGTTGCCTCCTCATTACGACCCACACATTGTCTTCGTAACGCTCCACCCAACCCGGCGGCATGATCAACCACCGCTCGAAGCGGCTGCCTGGTTGCACTTTGGCAATCCTCCCCAGCTCTCGCCCCCAGCTGATTTGGGCGCAAACCACACGCTGGTCATTCTGCTTGCTCAGTCGCGCGTAGGCTATCGTCAGAGCTCCCTTTGCAGCATCATCCGCGGCGCTTCAGGTAGTATCAGCGCATCCGGCGCCAATCGGCGCGCTGCTTCTCGGGGGTGCTTTCCGCTGCCCGCCACGCTGCCAAACACCGACAGCGCTGCAGCAGCCTTGCAAGATTGATGCCGCTTTGGGGGATGATGTCGACTACCCAGTTCCCTTAGTCTGCCTCGGCCTCTTGGCCAGTGTTGACCCTGCCCAGGAAGACCTGGGTGAGGATATCAGTCTCTCGGATCGAGCGGGGTGTGCCCTCGTGTGCGACGCGACCCTTGTCCAAGACGTAGGCCCGGTCGACGATATCCAAGACGCCCTTGATGTTGTGCTCGACGACAAGGATAGTCGTATTGAGCTTCTGGCTTATTTGGGAGACTATCTGAAATACTTCTGTGACGACTTTGGGGGCAAGGCCTAGTGTGGGTTCATCGAGCAGCAGCACCTCTGGGCTGGCCATGAGTCCTCGACCTAGGGCTAACATCTGTTGCTGGCCACCGGACATCTGGCTGGCCAAGTCGCGGCGCTTCTGATACAGGATCGGGAAGAGATCCATGACCGAATCCCAGCGGCGCTCTTTCTCCGCCTTATCGTTGAGGTAGAGGCAGCCCATCTCCAGGTTCTCTGCGATGGAGAGGTGGGTGAACACGCGTCTACCTTGAGGGACAAAGGAGATGCCTTCCTTCACTATTTCATGGGTGGGGGCTGCCAGTAGCTTTTGGCGCCAGTAGACACTGCCGGCGACCACGGGCGCGAGCCCCATGACGGCTTTGAGAACGGTGGACTTCCCGGCTCCGTTCGGGCCCATCACCGCTACAACCTCACCACGCTGGACCGCCATCGATACGCCATCGAGGGCTACTACAGTCCCGAAGTGCACGGATATATCGACCAGTTCCAGAAGTGTCGCTCGGTCGGTGGACGGTTGAGTTGCGTCAGAAATTCCAGGGCTCAAGGCCAGGTTATGTTCTTTTGGTCTTTCCGAACTGGTCACCAAATCACCTCTGTTATGGCTACAGCGTTCGGCGTGAGGCTAGGCGCCCAGATAAGCCCCTATGACCTCGTCCCGATGTAGGACGTCTTCCACCTCCCCTTGGGCGAGGAGTTCACCGCTATCAAGTACGATTAGGTAATCTGAGAGATCTCGGACTATATCCATGTTATGAGAGATGAATATGACGGTGCTGCCCTCAGCGCGGGCAACTTTCATTATGTCTTTGATCCTCTCCAACATCTGAGGAAAGAGGCCTGCGAAAGGCTCATCGAAGAGGTAGATGTCGACGTTCATCGCCATGGCGCGGCCGATCTCCAGCAACTTCCGTTGGCCATAGGAAAGATTCATGGCCAAGGCACGGCGCTTCTCCCACAATCCGATATTCTCCAAGATGCTCTTGGCCTTATCTCTATGGGACGCTTGCGTCCGTTCGAGCAGTGCGCGGAAGAGGCGACGGTTGGTCAAGACCACCATGATGTTATCCCATACGCTCATCTGCCCGAAAAGCCGCACCTCCTGAAAGGTCCGGGTGAGGCCATAGGCGGGAGTCTCGTGGGCCCTTATGACCTTGAGGCCGACGCCGTCGATGATCACCATCCCTCCGTCCAAGGGCAATATCCCGCTCAGTAGGTTTACCAGGGTCGACTTTCCCGAACCGTTGGGCCCGACGATACTGGTCATCCCCAGCAGGGGAATGGAGACGGAAAGCTGGTCCACGGCCTTAACGGCCCCGAAATGTTTCGAGATATCTATCGTCTCCAGGGCGAAGGCTTCGGCGAGCGGAGTGGTCACAACTTGTATCTCCCGATCAGGCCCTGAGGTCTGAATAGCATAAGCAGCACCAACAAGACGCCCAGAACGATCATTCGTGCCTGACCGACAAACTGGTCAGGAACAAATGGTAGAAAACGCATCCCCTCTTCGAGCAGCACGAACGCCATGGTTCCGAGTATGGAGCCCCAGATAGTCGCTAGGCCTCCAAGGATAACTATGGTTACTAAGAGGATCGATTCTAACAGGACGAAGGAGTTGGGGTCGATGAATCTGGTCCAACTGCTGAATAGACCCCCAGCGAGACCGGCCATCATTGCCGATATGACCCATACAGCGAGCTTGTAGTGTGCTACGTGGTAGCCGAAGACCTCAATGGCCTGCTCATCCTCTCGAATGGCGGTAAGCACGCGTCCAAACGAAGAAGTCACTATGAACCATGCGACCAGCACAATTAAAGCCAGGAATGCGAGCGCCAAGAGCAGGAACTCCAGTTCGCCATCGAGCACCCACCCACCTATGCGGGGCCTGGCTATCTCGTGAATTCCGAAAGGACCCCTGGTAAGGCTTCGCCAATTCAAGAATATGTTGAAGGCGATCATGGCGAAGCCGAAGGAGACGAGCACGTAAATGTCGTCCCTGAATCGGTTGAAGGCGACACCCACGCCGGCGGCTATCAGGCCGGTCAAGGCCACGCTGACGGGTAGTGCTGCAAAAAAAGGCCAACCAAAGATGGGGACGGCCTCTGTACGCAGCTGTTCGTATGCGGGGTCTGAGGTGAGAATTGCCGTCCCGTAGGCGCCAATACCGAAAAAGCCGATATGACCCATAGAGAGGAGGCCGGAGAATCCCAGTACCAGATTCAGACTGACTGCCAATATCGCCCAGATAGCGAAGACTGTGGCCAGGGTGATGGCAAATCCGACGCCCTGCCACAGCATGAAGGCAGCAGCCCAGGTGATAACGATCAGGTTCGCCCATAGCTCCACGTTGCCCTTGGCGAACCGCGAGAGTCCCTGAGGGTCGCGGGCCAGTTTCTTGACATTCGGATAGACATTCGAGTTTGTCAGCATGGCCTATCTCCTCGGCAACAGGCCATTGGGCCAAAACGATAGGAAGATGATAAGCAGCATAAAGGAGATGGCGTCCTTCCATTCGCCGGACAGATCCCAGATGCCGAACTGCTCGATAAGGCCCAGGCTGAATCCGCCAACGATGGCTCCGTTGAGGTTACCCATGCCCCCGACTACGGATGCTATCCAGCCTTTCAACAGGAGCAGCAGACCCATCCTGGGCTGGATGGCCGTATCGTGGCCGCTCAGCAGGCCTGCCAGGGCGGCGTAGACCCCGCCGATGAAAAATACTACCGCGATGATGGTGGTGGTGTTTATACCCACCACTTTCGACACTTCTTCGTCGTCACCAATGGCCCGCACGGCCCTGCCGAAGGAGGTCTTCTTGAGTAGGAGCTGCAAGCTTCCGAATCCGACGAAGGCCACGCCGATGGCGAAGATGTTGAACCCCTTGATCTTGGCCCCGGCAATTGTCCATGGATCACTCCCGAAGGCTTCCGGAAGGGGACGTGGTGCGCTGGTAAAGACTATGGATGTAAAGGCAGTGATCGCCAGCAATACACCAAGCGAGGCGACGAGCATGACAAGAGGGGATCTGGCGCGGTCGCGCATGTACATATAAAGGCCTCTGTAAAGGGCAAGGCCAACGGCCCCCGCCATCAGACACGACACCATCCAGCTCAAGTAGAGGCTTGACCCAGGGGCGTTAGCCACAAAGAGGCCACAGTATGCTCCCAGGGCCGCCGTCGCAACCGCGGCGATGAGCAAGAATGGCACGAGACTGGCGTCTGCGAAGATGCGCCGGTAGCCTCGATGGAGGACCAAACCTGCGGCTACGGCCACCATTACAGCTATAGCAGGGCTGAGTATGAGGTTGATCTCCTCCGGATAGGTGAGAACAAGGCCCGTGTATACCCCGGCGGCGGCGGCGGTGAGACCTCCGAGGACGAAGAGGGCCATCTGGCTGAAGTTGAAGCGGGTTCGGAGTCGGGTGTGTAGGCTCAGATGAAGGACCCAGGCGACTACTCCGGCAATCACCGTGGCAAAGGCGACATTGACGTAAGGGCTGTTAACCTCGTATTGCCCGCTCAGGGTCTCGCCAGACATCAGGTAGAAAACGCCATAGGCGCCAAGGGCAGCGGCCGCGCCGTAGTACAGATCGAAGAACCAGACGGTGCTGTAGACGATGGTGAATCCAAGGGCAAGCAGGGCGTACACGGCACCGACGGATAGGCCATTGAAGGCGAACTGCAGGGATTGGTCAGGTGATTCCTGGATCTTCCAGACGATGTAAGCCGTAGCGGCGATGAGCAGCCCGGTTGCTAGGAGTTTGTTGTAGGGAAGAGGGGTTCTGGGTCCCGCCCGCTGGAGCAACTGACGCACCACTTTGCCCGTGAGGCTTGGTTCGTTGCCCGACTCGAGCTGCTCCGGCACGCGCGGCTTGACCTCAGGGTCCTAGGCACTCAATTGCAGGGCGCACATCACAATGACTAGACATTCCTTCCTTGGCACCCTCGTCCACTGGGACTATTACTCGCGGGCGGCTAAACTCCCTGTCTTGGTTGACGATTAGGCGGGGGTTGGCCCAGAGCGCCTGGGCCAACCCTCGCAAGCCTCGCGGTTATGCGGCAGACCTATTCGGTCGGTGCAGAGCCCAATACCTTCCAGCCGTTGTTCTCCGCCGACCTCTCGGCTAACGGCAGAATCTCAAGGACTACGTTACCCAGACCAACGACCTCGCCGTCTTCGTCGAAGCTGTAGCTATCTCCGATACCACCGCTCCAGGTGATCCCGTAAAGGCAGTCTCTGAAGCCGTCAGCATCTTGGTCGTCATTTGTCTGCCTGAGGCACTCGGCGGCTATGTAGACGGTGTCGTAAGCCGAGGCGATGAACCAGGGTAAAGTGATGTATCCGTAACGCTCCCTGAACTTAGCAAGAACTTCCAGGCCCTTGTTGTTAGCAGGATCGATGTCTGCCGAGATGACCTTTACGCCGGTAGCGGCATCGCCAGCAATCTCCAAGGCCGTCGCGCCGGCTGTCACGGCCTCGCCGTATATGGGGCCCTCATAGCCCAACTCTCGAGCTTGCTTGACGATGGTGCCAGCGGTGAACTCCGACTGGGCAGCGATGTGGATGGCGTCTGGGGCTTCGTTGAGTAGCTTGGTCAGCTGGGTCCTAAAGTCGGTAACGTCGGAGTTGTAGCGCTCCTCGCTCACCACTTGGCCGCCCCGCTTCTCGAATTGCGCAACGCTGGTCCGCCTCACTCCCTCGGCGTAGTCAGTTGCCTCGGTGATAGTAGCCAACCTGCGGATCCCGTCAGCCCAGAGCACATTGCCGGTATCGGTGCCCACCTGAATGTCGCTCAGCGCTGTCCGGAAAATGTAGTCTCCGGCGTTAGCGATGTCCGGGTTGGTTGTCAGACCGGAGAAGATGACCACACCGTCATCCTCGGCCAGTGGCGCGGCGCCGAGCATCGCACCGCTGCATGAGGGTCCGAGGATGATCTTTACTCCGTCCACATCGGTCAACTTTTTGTAGGCGGTGATCGAGTCTTGAGCGTTGCACTTCGAGTCTTCAATGATGAGCTCCAGCATGTGCCCATTGACACCGCCGGCAGCGTTAATCTCTTCGACCGCCAACTGCTTGGCCTCAACGGCCACTCTGCCATAGGTCTCACCAATGCCGGTGACCGAGTCCATCACCCCTATTCTAAACGGGGCCTCTTCCCCCACCACTTTTTCATCAGAGCCACAAGCCATGGCCATCAGCGCTAGAGCCGCCAACAACCCTAACGAAACGATCCATTTCACTAATCGAACGCGCATTATCTCCTCCTCCGCGATGAAAGCTCTGATGAAAGCTCTGATGAATACGATGAAAGCTCTGATGAATACTCTGTAGAACTATATGTTTTTATCACTTCATGATTGAGTCTTGCAACCCCCTGAGGCTTGGATGAACGGCCTCAATGCTGTATTTTTATTGGCGTTCGACAGAGGCATTACCACAGGGGGATAGACGTAGAATCTATGATCAAGAGCAAAGCATCGGTATGGACGCTCCTTTCGCTTGCAACGGCCGCCGCCGTCGCAGTCGTGCTGTCAGCTTGTTCGAGCGACGGAGCAGGTGGTGGTGATAGGCTGCAACAGGTGAAGAACCGCGGCACGGTCATATGTGCCAGCCGCAACGACGTGCCCGGCTATGGTTTTCTCGACGCGGCCGGCAACAACCAGGGCTTTGACATCGATCTTTGCCGCGCGGTAGCCGCGGCGGTTCTGGGCGATGCCAATGCGATAGAGATCAGGTTGATTACGGCCGCTGAGCGCGGGCCGACCATCCAGTCCGGTGAGGTGGATATGCTGGTGCGCACCGTCACTTGGACGACCTCCCGCGACGCGCAATGGGGCAACTATGCTCAAACGATGTTCTACGACGGCCAGGGGTTCTTGGTCCGCAAAGACCTGGGCATCTCCAGTGCCTTAGAGCTAAGAGACGCCAGCATCTGCGTGACACTGGGAACAACCACCGAGTTGAATCTTCAGGACTTCTCTAACCAGAACGACTTGAATGTGCAGGTGCTGACCTTCGAAGACACCGACGCGGTGGTCGCCGCCTACCAGAGTGGCCAGTGCGACGCCTTCACCAACGATCGCTCGCAGTTGGCTGCCATCAGCGGCGCTTTCGATGACCCAAGCGCCCACACCATTTTGCCCGAGACCATCTCGGAAGAGCCGCTGGGGCCAGTGGTCCCTCATGGCGATGACCAGTGGTTCGACGTGGTCAAGACCGTGATGGGCATGCTCATCTACGCCGAGGCCTACGACATCACTTCCGCTAACGTTCCGACCTCGGTCACAGGCGATACAAAAGTTGACCGTCTCTTCGGCCTCGAGGGCTCCTTCGGTCAAGACAGCCTGGGCATCAGCCAAACCGCGGCCCAAGACGTAATCCGCTCAGTCGGCAACTACGGCGAGATCTACGACCGCAACCTGGGTCCCGGTGGCATCAACTTGCCGCGAGCTAGCAGCCGCAACGCCCTTTGGACGGAGGGTGGCCAGATCTACGCCGCACCCCTACGCTAGGGCGGTGGCAGGCAGAGAGAGCTAAGAAGCCTCACCTAAAGAGGGCGGCCAGTCTACACTGGCCGCCCTCTTGTTATCTTGTTATCCTGCTATCTTGTGCGGAGACGTACTCTCCAGTGATGCCTGAGGTTGATTGTGTCCTGGCGCTATCGCGCTGATGCTGCTTCCATGCGAGGACGTACCCTCCGGTGATGCCTGAGGTTGATTGTGCCACGGGTGGCTTTTCAGTGAGTCAATAATGGCCGCAATACCCCGAAGCTTAACCTACCAGGGCATCCCGATTTGGCGGCATGTTCGTGTCATCGAATGGGCCGCGCAGCTCGTTTCTGGCGTCCTGGTGGTGGCCCTAGTCGGCTGGTTCTTCGCCAACATCAGCAACGCCATAGTGGAGCGAGAGATTCCCTCTGGCTTCGACTTTTTGTCCCGCGCCTACCAGACTCCTATCGGGCATCATTTCCTGCCTTACGAATCCTCCGACAGCTTTCTTTACGCCTTTGTTGTCGCTGCCACCAACACCCTGACCATCGCCATCGCCGGCATCATTCTGGCAACGGCGCTGGGGGCCCTGGTGGGTGTAGCCCGCATGTCCAGCAACTGGCTCGTTTCCAAGGCGGCGCTTGCCTACGTCGAGTTCTTCCGCAACGTGCCCTTGCTGGTGCAGCTGTTCTTCTGGTTCTATCTCATACTGTCGCTGCCGCCCGTCGAGGACGGATACGTTATTGCCCAGCAAGTGTACGTCAACAACGCCGGTCTATCACTGCCCTGGCCGACCGCCAACGGTTTTGACGCAGCGGTGACATGGCTGGGGCTGGCAATGGTGGCCGTTATAGCAGGCGTGGCCGTCTATGTCGGGTTGGACCGCCGAGAAACCTCGACCGGTAAGGCTACCCACGCCGTGGTGATGGGCGGCAGCACCGCTATCATCATCGCTGCCGCTAGCTGGCTTATCATCGCGGCGGTGGTCGGCGAAGCGCCCTTTGCCATCTCACAGCCAGCGCCACAAGGCACCTTCGGCCGCATCTCTGGTGGCTTCACCCTCCCGGGAGGGCTGATAGTGCTGCTTATCGGCCTGGTCGTATACACGTCGTCCTTTATCGCCGAAATCGTGCGAGCCGGCATCCAGTCGGTGAATCGCGGTCAGCCGGAAGCGGCCGGAGCACTGGGCTTGTCGCCGATGAAGGCCCTGCGCCACGTGACCTTCCCCCAGGCGATGCGGGTCATAGTGCCTCCGCTAATCAGCCAGCACCTGAACCTGGCCAAGAACAGTAGCTTGGCGGGCGCCATCGGTTACTCAGACCTCACCAATGTGGCCAAGACAATGACGCAGACCGCTCCTGCAGTGTCTATCTTCTTGCTGATCATGGTCGCCTACTTGGCGATGAGCCTGACCTTCTCTCTGATCGGCAACCTCTACAACCGACAGCTTCGCCTAAAGGGAAGTTAGGCGATGGCGATGAACCTCAACACAGCTCCAGCCTCAGAGTTGCCGCCGCGCTCAACCAGAGGCGTGGCGGGCTGGATGCACGCCAATCTGTTCAGCAGCTGGTTCAACAGCATACTAACCGTCGCCTTCGGCGCCGCCCTGGCAGCGGCTCTATGGTTTGGCCTGCGCTGGATATTCCTGGCGGCCGACTGGACCCTAATCAGCACCTTGGGCGGTCGATTTATTATCGGCCAGTACAACGCCGAGTCCGCCTGCCCTGGCTCCAACTGCTTTTGGAGACCGCAGGCCGTCTTGCTGCTGTTTACGGTCCTGATGGGGATGGCATGGGGAATCACCGGCCGCGGCGTCATGAAACAAGTCGCAATCGCAACCGCCGCCGCCGCCGCGGCCTTCACCTTCTTGCCGTATAGCCTGGATCGGATGGGGCTGGACGTGCGCCTGCTTCTGGTAGCTAATCTGCCCGTGCTGGCGGTGGGATGGGGTTTGGCCCGCTACACGCCACTGGGCACGGCCCGCCGGACCGCCATCTTAGGCGGCAGCGCTTTTCTGCTGGCGCTGGTGCTGCTGCGGGGACTCCCGGGAGTGCCGGGACTCCAGCCGGTGTCGGTCATCTACTGGGGTGGCCTGATGCTGAACCTACTGCTGGCGGTATCTGGCATCATGTTCAGCCTACCCATCGGTATCGCACTGGCGCTGGGGCGTCGCAGCCAGCTCCCAGTGGTTAAATTGCTGTGCGTGGCCTTCATCGAGATATTCCGGGGGGTACCGCTCATAACCCTTCTGTTCATGTCCCAGGTATTGGTGCCATTGGCCTTTCCAGAAAACTTCCCCCAGGACTCCCTGTTCCGCGCGGCCGTCGTCATTACCTTGTTTAGTGCGGCCTACATGGCCGAGAACATTCGCGGTGGACTCCAGGCGCTACATCCCGGACAGGTGGAGGCGGCGCGGGCACTGGGCCTACCGAGCTGGCAGACCACGCTGCTCATCTCCTTGCCCCAGGCCATCCGCAACGTCATACCCGCAATCGTGGGGCAGTTCATCTCGCTGTTTAAAGATACGAGCCTGGTCTATATAATCGGTATGCTGGACGTGGTGGAGATCGGTCGATCGTTCATCCAGGGCAACACGGAGTTTCTGGATAATGCCCTTGAGTTGTTTGTCTTCCTGGCCCTAGTCTTTTGGGTCTTCACCTATAGCATGTCGTACGTGAGCAGGCAGATCGAGAGGAATTTGGGCGTCGGCGAGCGATAGTCTCCGGCCCTGGACAGAGGACATAGCATTACGGTGACTACAATCGAAGAACCAGCTGACATCGAAACCGAAGTCGAGGACATCATTGTCTGCCGGGACATGCACAAGTGGTACGGTGATTTTCACGCCCTGCGCGGTATCACCACCACAATCAAAAGAGGCGAGGTCGTCGTTGCCTTCGGGCCTTCCGGATCGGGTAAGTCAACCTTCATCCGTACGATCAACAAGCTGGAGGAGCATCAGCGCGGCGACATCATAGTCAATGGTATCGAGCTAACCAACGACGTGCGCAACATCGATGCCATACGCCGCGATGTGGGGATGGTCTTCCAGTCGTTCAACCTCTTTCCACACCTGACGGTGATGAGCAACATTACGCTGGCACCGATCAAGGTGCGCAAGATGCCAGCCGCAAGGGCTAAGGACAACGCCCTAGAACTCTTGAAGCGCGTGGGTATAGCCGAGCAGTCTGATAAATATCCGAACGAGCTCTCCGGAGGGCAACAGCAGAGGGTGGCCATAGCTCGCGCCCTCGCCATGCAGCCGAATATCATGTTGTTCGACGAGCCGACCTCCGCCCTCGACCCGGAGATGATCAAAGAAGTGCTGGACGTCATGCAGGAGCTAGTCACCTCGGGCATGACGATGATCGTCGTATCGCACGAGATGGGGTTTGCCAGGCAAGTCGCAAACCGCATGATGATGTTCGACGCTGGCCTCATCGTTGAAGAAGGCCCACCTGAGCAGATCTTCGAAGCCCCAAAGAGCGACCGCACGAAACTGTTCCTCTCCCAGATACTCTGAACCTCACGACCGCCGCGTATCACCCCTCAGGGTTGACCGCAAGAAGGGACGTTAGCGACATATCAGTGCGGTCCGCACCCACCTACAGCGCTTTCGAATTGCTCCTTTCGCGCGCTCCCTTAGCTGCTCTCCCCACCGGGTCGCTACGAAGTCGTCATCCTCCTGCCGGCAAGAATCTCCCGGCACTGAACAACGTCGCCGTCTGGGCAGTAAGCCAGGGCCCAACGCCGTCCGTCGAGTCCAAGACCATCACGCGCTCGGTGGCTCGTGGCCACCAGCATATTCTCCAGCATCTCGGACGAGGTCAACCAGCTCGAGGACTCGCATATGACACTCAATCGCGTTCCTTCCTCTCTCGCCTTACAACGGGTTTGGAGCCACGCCACCGGGTAGCCAATCGCCAGGCAGATCGAACGTCTCCATTCTGGCCGGCGAGCGTCGCACGGCGTATGCCTTAACACGGGCGCGCCACGACCATTCCCGCACCGAACTTTGGACCGCTCCCCGTTCGCGCGTAGGGCCACCCGTCCATGGAGAAGGACTCGGCAACGCTAGTCGTCGCCTCGCGGCGGATGCCTTGCGCTGAACGGAAGGGTTCTGTCAGAACTCAGGGCTTTCCAGGCACGGAGGCAAGCTGACTCAGAAGCTGGGCCGGGTTAGGTGACCAACTCCGCCATCAGGGTTGACCATCTGCTGCTGTTGACCATCTGCTGCTGAAGATCTGGCGACTGCGTGATGCTGAAACTCTTTCGCCTCGGGGATTTCGGACACGCAGGTAATGGCGCAGCTCGTCGAAGGCAGTGCAGAAACGGCTGGCTGAATCGAATCGGCCGAAACCCAGCATCGGGTAGTAGCGTTGCTTGAGTGGCCGATGATCCTGCTCGATACGGTTGTTGAGGTACTGGTTCTGCCGGTGCAGCACCTTGCGACCGACGATCCAGCGAACGGCCTTCTTGTAGGCTGGGTGCTTGTCTGTGGTCAGACGTAGCGGCCTGCGCGGCGAAGCGTCCAGCAGCCGTCGCAAGAAGCGCCGTGCTGCCTGCCGGTCACGGTGCTCACTGAGCATCGAGTCTAGGAGGTTGCGTCTCGATCGATGGCCCTGTAGAGGTAGCACCAGCGGCCGCTGACTTTGACGTAGGTTTCGTCGAGATACCAGGAACGGCCGGCGTGGCCGCGACGTTTGGCCCGTAGCCGCTCACTAACCATGGGTGCAAAGCGGAACTCCCAGTTGCGGATGGTCTCGTGACTGACTTCGAAGCCACGCTGCAGCAGGAGCTCGGCGACTTCGCGAAATCCGAGCTTGTAGCGCAGACGCCAGAGGACGGCGAGCAACACGACGTCGGTAGGGAACTGGAGATCGTTGAAGGGCGAACCAGTGCGTTCGTTGAAGCGAAGCCGACATGCTCGGCAGGAGAAAGTCCGGTAGCCAAGCGAGGTGCGGTGCTGCCTCTTGGAGATAGACGTCGATAGACAATGCGGGCAGGTCATGAGCAGCTCCTCGTCTCGGTTTAGACGATGCTACCCTGCTCGCGCTCTGAGTTCTGACAGAACCCCCCAACATCGTCAACGTCTACGAAATCGGCGAAGAAGAAGGCCACTCTTATATGGTGCAACCGTTGATGTCCGGCGGCGACATAGAGGGCGTGATCGAGAAAGCCGAGGATCACAATCTGCCTGTGGAAGAAGCGATCAGGATAGCAACTGAGACCTGCGAGGGCCTGGCACTAGCACACAGCAAAGGCATTGTCCATCGCGACCTCAAGCCCGGCAACGTCTGGCTAACGGAAAGTGGCACTGCCAAGATTGGCGACTTCGGCCTGGCAGTAGGGCCCAGACTATGGGACGCCTCGGCTCTCACCCACACATCGTTACCGTCCATGACCTCGGCGAAGAGGAAGACCAGCCATATATTGTCACCGAGCTTATGGGCGGCGGTGACGTTGAAGGCATAATCGAGAAGGCCAAGGACCACAAGCTTTCGCTCGAAGAGTTGCTTCGGATAGCTATTCAGACCTGCGAAGGGCTGATCCTCGCCCATGAAAATGGCATTGTCCACCGCGACCTCAAGCCCGGGCAATGTCTGGCTAACCGTCGACGGCAGGGCCAAGATCGGCGACTTCGGCCTGGCTGTGGCCATCGACCGCTCACGGCTCACCCAGGCCGGCATGATGGTCGGCACGGTGGGTTACATGCCGCCGGAACAGGCTATGGGCGGCGAAGTCACGGCACGAAGTGACCTTTACAGCCTCGGACCGATGCTCTACGAGATGGTCAGCGGCAGACCACGTTCAGACTGCAAAGTTGCCGACGCCGAGCTTCAACCGCGAGCCAGGGACCCCGGATCTCCAGGCTGGGACCTGGTGGATAGAGGCCAAAACCGTCAACAAGTCTGCAGAGGCCCGAGCCTACGATGAAGCAGTCATCAGACCTGACTTGGAAGTGGGCAAGATAGTCATGACGCCGGCGACGACTCCACTGGTTCCTCCGTCGCGGGGCTTGATCGGGAAGTTCCAGCACGACCTAGACGACGCGGTCGCCAAACGGGACCGTCAGGGAAGACCCGGTCAGCTCGTAGTGTTCTACGACTGGGTGAACGCAGACTTTGGCGTTTCCCGGCGCAAGGCGCACATAGAGGTCATTGAGTGGGCGCAACAGGCAGAACTCTCAAGCTGCGTGAAGATAGTCATCGCGTGGGAATTACAACTGGCAAGCGCCGATATATCAGAGCCCCTTGGAAGAGATTGGTAGCGGCTCCGGCGGGGCTAGTTAGCAAAGTTCCCGGGTTTCCAAAGGTCCGGCTGCCTAAGCCAGCTTCAACAACCTACCTGTAGACCCTTATCTTCCTGTTGGGTTTTCCCTGGTTCGCGTTGAGAGCGACCGACCCCTTCCACTGTCCAGGTGCAAAAGGTCGGGTGGATTCGCCAAGACAGCCCTCCAAGGCCGTTCTAAAGGCGTTCTGCAGGCTTGAGGAACCGAACCTAGCAGATGCATTAGATTCTTGTTATGTTGAGCGCTTAGGCGCTTCTTTCTCCTTTGGGCACGGAAAACGCGGAAAACTCTAGCGCGGGCGCCAAAGGCTTCGACGGCTACTCCGCGTTTAGTTGAGCATCGCGCCCAGTGCTCTATCGACCGACGGAGAGGAACGGCTCAACTTCGGAGTCTATCGCCGTCTCGCAGGCCGCCACCCGCTCCTCTCTGTCGTTGATGTAGAAGGTGTAGATGTTCTCTTGACCGTCGTACGCGGTAGGACAGTCATCAACGAAAGGGTTGGACCTAATCTCGATGAAATCTGCTTTCTTGATGGAATCAGTTAACCCATACACCAGTTCAGGGCTGATTGTTCCTGAGCTAACAGTACCTTCGCCCCCAACAATGATGAACGTGCCATCCGAGCTTAGGACAGCCGTAGTCAAGCATGCCCCATAGGAGCACAAGCCACCGTGAATGACCACGCTCATCACGACTTCTTTGTCTGTCGATATGCTGTCGTCGCTACCGTAGCAAGCTGTGATCACCACGAGAAATAAGAGACCTGTGACGACACGCAAGTACATCGCCATTCAACCTAGACGACACCGCAGAGTTCGGGGTTCCTCACGCGATAGGCGGTTGCCCTCTAACGCGCGCGTGGATTTGACGCTTGCTCACGCTCGACAACGGGAATCCTGCCGTGCGGCTGTTCAAGCCAGCCCTCTTTGTGCCAAGGTTGCGGATTGCTCGCGACGGTGAGCTTTCCTCGTTCTTTACCGAAGCTTCGCAATCTTGCCGAGGTGGCCCGCGCGGACCTGGCAGCCGAGGGTATCGCAAATCACACGTGCGGCTATCAGCGATGTAATCTCAGCATTGTCGTAGGGCGGAGAACACTCGACGACCTCCATACCTGCCAGCGGTTTCTCCGCAATGAGATGAATGAACTTCAGTAGCTCGCGCGGTAGGAACCCACCTGGCTCCGGCCAGCCGGTACCAGGCACAAAGGCTGCGTCCAAGCAGTCGACGTCGACGCTCAGCCAGACCGCGTCCACGCCGTCCCAAGCCACTTTAAGCGCTTTTTCCGCCGCCGCCTCGATGCCCATCTCCACGCAGTCATCGACGGTCATGATCGTAGTTTCTCGCTCACGCGCGACCTTAACACCGGCACGTGGCGCCTGCCAACCTCCAATACCGATTTGCACCAAGTTTTTGGCTGGCACGTTGGGGATATTTGTCGCGTGGTACCAGGGCGTCGTGTGCATCCGCTCATCAAGGTCACTCTCTTGTGTATCGACGTGGCGATCGAAGTGAAGGATTCCAAGTTTGCGGCCATCCAGGTGCTTCGCGACCCCGCGCACTGTCGGATAGCCGATCGAATGGTCCCCCCCGAGGACGACAGGGAAGGCGCCGGCCTGATAGACGTGGGCAACGGCCCTCGAAATCTGATCGAAGGTCTTTTCGATGTTGGCCGGGATCGTGAAGATGTCACCAAGGTCACAAATCGTAAGCGACTCACGTAGGTCGACGCCCAGCTCGAAGCTGTAAGGTCCGTAGAGGGCTGAGATCCTGCGTATTCCCTGTGGGCCAAAACGTGCACCGGGGCGATACGTAGTGCCGCCATCGAAAGGTGCCCCGAGCACCGCTACGTCAAAGTCGTCAGCCCGTCGTACGTCCTCTATATACGGAGCTTTGATGAACGTGTTGATACCGGCAAAGTGTGGCAGTTCGCCTCGGCTAAATGTTGGTATTGTTCGGTCCTTGATGGACTCCGCAGCATCGAGTCCCAACTCAAGCGCGCGTGCGATCTCCTCGTCATGCGCGGTCGTCGGTATTAGCGCTTCGGATTCGACTGCGTAAGCCGCTTCTGGTCCGTACCGGTCGTGCAACGGCACGTCGCCGCGATAGTGGTAGCGGTTCGTCATCCCATAGTCCTCCTGTCCCTTAACACACAAAAAACAGCCCGTGGAAACCTTAGGGCGCCTCCCACCTGTCAGGAAATGTCATCAACTATCATGCTATGCAAAGTGGGTATATTGTGACCGGCCCGCTCGAGTATGCGGCTCTTCAAGCCGGCTCTACTCAGCAGGTCGCGAACGGTCAGTCAGATTGTTGACGGAGCCGTTCCACAAGAGGCCGAGCGGCCTAGCGTTTCATTCGAGTAGTACATGTAACGGAAGCCCTGTCAGCCTGCCTCCCCACAGCCAGACCGTAGCGATGTCTTTTTTCTATATTGCAAATCCTTCTAGGGGTTAGATGAGTCGGGATTGGCGTAGAATCCACAAATGAGCAATCTGAGGGGAGGCGAAAAAAGAATGGAAAGCACAGTGCCTTTAGATACCCTGAGCTTGGTAGACACCGAGAAGGGATTGGTTGATCGCCGGGCTTTCTCGGACATGGCCATTTATCAACTCGAACTGGAGCGTATCTTTGCCCGAGCTTGGAACTTCATGGCTCATGACTCACAGATCCCCAACGCCGGCGACTTCTTTTTGACATTCATCGGTGAAGACCGTGTCATTGTCGTTCGCGATAACGATGGCAATCCCCAGGTCCTGGTCAACACTTGCCGCCATCGTGGCAACGCTATCTGCCGCGCCGAGGAAGGCCACGCCACCAGCTTCATGTGCACCTACCATGGCTGGACCTACAACTTGAAAGGTTCACTAGTTGGCGTACCCGGCTTCAAGGAGGTTTACCACGAGGAGCTGGACCGCGAGAGCTGGGGCCTGATCAAAGCGGCTTATGTCGACACGTACAAGGGATATATTTTTGCAACGTTTGATTCCGATGCTCCACCTTTGGATGAGTATCTCGGTGACGTTGGCCGCATGGGCATCGATATGATGGTTGCCAGGGGTGATAACAGGGTGATAGGTGGCGTCCAGAAATGGACCATCGGATGCAATTGGAAATTCGCGGTTGACAATGTTTGGGACTTTTACCACGGGTTTATCACCCATGCATCCGCGACAATTCCCGGCTGGGTGCCGGGGCTTGGTATCTCAGACCCACGTCCTTTAGCAAGCCGATTTTCCCCACCACAGCTGACAATTCTCGGCGACTATGGTCACGTGATTGGAGGACCGGCTTGGACCGACGACACGCCCTCCTCACGCGATAATCTTTATGGATTCGAGTGGCACGATACGGCTGAAACCCAGCAGACTCTTGGACCGGTAGGCCTACAATCCTACGGCCACCCTCACATTTTTCCAAATCTATGGTTCATGCCGAGTTGCGACCAGGTGAGTCTGCGTCTACCCAAGGGACCGAGCAAGACGGAAATCTGGTGGTTTATCTTCGTTAACGACGACTTCGACGCTGCCACGCAGTTGGAGACTGTAAGAGTGTCGATTCGGGGTGACGGTCCAGCAGGCTTATTCGAACTAGACGATGGCGAGAACTGGGGTGAGAGTACTCGTGGGTCCAAAGGGACAATCACTAAGCGATACCCCCTGAACTACGCCATGCAGGTAGGTCGTGGCGAAGTGACAGAAAATGAGAATGGTCCGCCGAGCATTGCGAGCGGGATTAATGAACATCCACAACTTTGGTATTACAAATCATGGTCGGAATGGTTGGCTGCGGAGAGCTATGAGGATTTGAAGGAGAATCACTTCCGATCCCCGAGCGGGTTCTTCTAGAAAACTGGCGGTAAATTCAACCGTCTAGGCGAAATCAGAAACTAGAAAGGGAGGCCATTGATGGCTAACTACTGGGACAAAGTCACCTCTAATCGAGTTGCACGGCGCAGAGTCCTGCGCTCCGGTGCGGCGCTTTCCGTCGGTGCGGCCGCTCTGGCGTTGGTCGGATGTGGCGACGACGCGCCCGCTGACGGTACCGGAGGCGCCGCGGCCACGACCGCGCCCTCCGACCAGGAAGAAGCCACAGGAATTGGATTCACACCTAGCTCTGGCTCTGCGCAGTCCGGTGGACGATTCGTTTTCACGTGGGAAACAAATGAAAGCTTCAATCCTGTTTCTTCGTGGGGCGAAGGGACCTGGTTAGGCGGTCAGCATGTTTACGATAGGCCCCTCACTTCTCGTGAGGATGAGCGCCGTTTCGTCCTAGAGGCGATGGAAAATATTGAAACACCGGATCCCCTGACTGTAATCATGAAACTAAAGGCCAATCAAACGTTTCACGACTTTTCGCCTGTTAACGGTCGGTCGCTGACAGCAGAAGATGTGGTGGCAACCCAGGAGTACGTCACTGGGCAAACTGATGCCTTCGATAAGGTGTTTGTAAGGGACTTCCTCGAACGAGCTGAAGCCACGGATGATCTAACCGTCGTCTATCACCTAAAAAAGCCAAGTGCTTATCTTTTTGGCTCTAGTATGCTGGGTAGCGGCACTGGTCAACCAATAGTCCCACAAGAAACCTTTGACAACCTAGACACAGGAAAACAGGTGGGCAGTGGTCCTTACTTCCTGGATGAGGCGCAACTCGCAGTCGATTACGTGTACAAGAAAAATCCTCGATTCCGCGAATCGAATCTGCCTTACGTCGATGAACGAGAAGTGAAGTTTATACCTGATCTAGCTGCTCAAGAGGCGGCTTTCTTAAGCGGCCAAGTACATTACCTGCGTCGGCCGACACCTGTTCAGTTTAAGACTGTCACAGGGGCGATGGGTGATCAGGCTCTAGGAATTCGGTCACCTGGCCTTCGAAACTTTCTCAACCACATGAATATGACTAGAAACCTACCCTGGCAGCTCGACGTGCGCGTACGAGAAGCACTCTGGCGTCTCACAGACCGGCAGCAGGTGCTCGACCTTGCGCACGATGGAGAGGGCATCGTGCCAATAGGTATACTTCCCGCCGCGCTGACAGAGTATCAAATGGACCCAGGAGTGGTAGAGCCTTTCTTCAAAGAGGACGTGGAGAAGGCGAAACAACTACTAACGGCCGCGAATTTCGACTTTGATAGGGAATTCGACATTTTGGGAGGCATTAGCGGTTCTACATGGGAGGACTCCTCAAAGGTCCTGAAAGAACAATGGGCGCGAGCCGGAATCAAAACCTTCATTTCAACCGTGGCAGGCTCCGCACAGCTTTTCCAGCGAGAGAGTGATAACGACTGGGAGATAGAAGTTGGCGGCTCACCAGGTAACGACACTCCGAGCCGGGCCTTGCGAATCCAGCACAGCGACAGCTGGACAGACGTTTACAAGGGTTTCGCACTCATGGATCCAGAAATCGACGCACTAATCGAAGAGTCAGAAATCACGCTTGACCATGAAGAAAATGTCAAGCTGGTCAAGGAAGTCCAGCTTCTTTGCATCCAGAGATTCACTTCGTGCTATCAGATAATGACACCCAACAAACTCACGCTCCTTAATAGTAAGGTGCAGAACTTTGAACTAACGAACGTGGCTCCTACTTACCAGTTAGGAATGTGGATAAAGGAGTGACCGCTAGAAGTGCCAGCCGTAGAGAATAGGGTTTAAGGCATCGCCTCCAAGCCAAATGTTCCTGTTCGGCTGACCTGGATCAAAGAATTCTTCCGCCAAGCGCCGGCATTGGCTCAGAAAAGACGTGTTCAGTCCAGGGACAGTCTTGGATCCAACTTGCTTAAGCCACCGGGAAGCCGAATCGTAGGACCCGGTAAGGCCGGGGGCGCGGATGGGTAGCTATCTAACCCGCAGATGCTTAGGCATCTTGATCAACATGTTCCTAGTCACTGTGTTCTTCTTCGCCCTCCTAAGGCTGCTACCAGGAGACCTCACGCTCACCATCCTCACCAGGCACTCAACCGCAGAACAGCGTGAAGCGTTCAGGACGGAGCATGGCCTCGACCACGGAGCGGTCGAGCAATACTTAAACTGGTTGGCCAGCGCCTTGACTGGCGATTTTGGTACTTCGTTTCGGACAGGCTTTTCGGTTGCGTCGGAATTCTTGATTCGGCTCCCCGTGACGATGGAGATCGTCGTCTTGAGCTTCACGTTCACCACCATTTTTGGAATCGCCGGTGGAGTTTTCGCGGCTGTCAGACAGGACACCTATTGGGACTATGTCATTCGCGTAGTGGCAGTCCTTGGTATTTCGGTTCCCACATTCCTCACTCTTACGTTGCTGCTCATATTCCCGGCACGGTGGTTCTCTTACGCGCCTCCTTTTGGAGCGACGGACTTTCTTGACAACCCAGTCGGTAATCTGCGGTTGTTTATTCCACCAACGTTGCTGCTCGCGATAGGCGGTTCTTCGGGGCTCATCCGGCTGACTCGCACGGCGATGTTGGACGTGCTACGCCAAGATTACATTCGTACCGCCCGGGGAAAGGGCCTCCCGGAGAGGACGGTGATAAACACGCATGCTGTCAAGAACGCTCTGCCAACAATCGTCACACTCGTGGGGATACAATTCAGTTTCCTCCTAGCCGGTTCGATTATCCTCGAACACATCATGGCTTTGCCCGGGCTTGGCACTTGGGTACTCGGCGCAATTCAGAGCAAGGATTACCCGATCGTCCTCATGTTCTCGCTGTACGCCTCCGTCACGCTTATGTTGATCACCCTTCTGGTGGATCTCCTTTATGCGGTAATGGACCCGCGCATCAGGTACGAATGAAGGAAAACTTAGGAAAGTGATCGGGCGATCTCAGGAAGCAGTTGAAATAGCCGGTGTCAGGTATCAGGGGGGGAGAAGTCCCGCCGTCCGACTGTGGACCTTCTGGAAAAGGAAGCCCTTGGGTTTTATCGGTGCCGTCCTGGTGATCTTCTTTATTGCCCTTGCATTCCTCGCACCGGTAATTGCGCCCTTTAGTCCAGGAGAATTCGCGGGCGGACGCTTGAAGTCGCCCAGCTCGGAGTTCTTGCTCGGCACTAATAATCTCGGCCAGGATGTCCTTTCTAGGACGATTTACGGGGCTCAGGTTTCGATTGCCGTCGGCCTATCGGCTACCATCATTGCAATTGCAGCTGGCACACTCATCGGAGTCGTCGCGGGCTACTTCGGAGGCTGGGTTGATTTAATTGCGCAGCGCGCACTAGAAGTGATTGCGTCGGTGCCTCCGATCATCCTTGCGCTGGCGATTGTATCTGTGCTTGGCCAGCCGAGGAGCTTCAGCAGCAACCCCTTATCCATCGCCTGGGACCTAAAGACGGTTGGTGTAGCCATCGGAATCGCCTATGTGTTTGACACCGTGCGGATTATCCGGGCGGCTGTCATCAAGGAACGGAGCCTGGCATATGTCGAGGCAGCCCGATCAATAGGGGTGTCCACGCCTCGCCTCCTGTGGCGCCACATCCTGCCCAATGTTATGCCCTACATAATCGTCATCTTCAGCACGATCATTGGCGGGGTAATCCTCGCAGAGGCGTCGCTTTCCTTTCTTGGTTACGGCGTTGCCTCCGGCACTCCTTCCTGGGGCCTTGACTTGGCGTCTAGCAACCGCGCTTACTTCACGATTGCTCCATGGCTCATATTTGGGCCGGGCCTTGCCCTGAGCCTCGTCGTGCTGGGCTATAACCTCCTTGGCGACGCTCTCAGGGACATTCTTGACCCCCGGCTCCGAGACAGTCGATAGGAAAAGTGGCTGAAGAGGGGGGGCCTGCTTGATGAGGAGAAGGATGACCACCAAGACAGCACGTTGATTAACATTCGAGGCGGATGTTATGACTGCTCGAAAGTCGCGCTTATTATGCTTCCTCCTGCCACCTGACGTTTTTCTGGTTTTTGCCAAGGCTCATATCCCGATATATCTCTCTGGGCTGCCTGTTGTTTTAGGACCTCCATGAAGACCTTTGTTGTATGCGGCAGTTTTCTGTCCATTCGCCAAGCTAGACCTTGCGTCTCTGCACGCTGTCTTCCGTCTTTCAAGAATGGTATTGCTTTGACCCTACGATTGCCCAAGTTTACTGTGTCCGGCATTAACGCCACCCCGAAACCGCCTTCGACCATTAAAAGCAGAGTATCAGGTTCGTGGGTCGTAAAGACCTTCTCGCTATCGGGGTATCCTAAGGGATCCTCCCATGAGAACGGCCCCGAGTCATTTTTTGAGAAGAGGAGGACTCGCTCCTCTTCCAGATCCTCTAATGTTACGAACGGTCTCGACGCTAACTTATGCGTCGAACTGACTACCGCGTACACGCGCGCGCGCAATAATTCATCGAAGCCGAGCTGCTCCGTCAGCACCCGACTGCCGACGATTGCTATCTGGACGGTGTCGTTAGTTAGGAACTCAATCGCGGTATCGTAGTTGTAGATCTCGACTACTTCGAGATCAAGACCGGGAAACATTGCACTGTAAGCTAGCAATGCTGGCGCCACAACAAATCGAAGTACCAGATACGGTGCTGCAAGACGAACTGCACTGGGATTCCTGAGTCTTATCGCTTGGATCACACGATTTGTTTGATCCAATTCCGTAAGAAGACGTCGAATTTCAATTAGAAATAGATTGCCTTCATTGGTGAGCGACGAACCCCGTACAGAGCGATCAAACAGTTTAATTCCAAGCCTGAGCTCCAATTTGTGGATCTGCCGGGAAAGGGCAGGCTGCGAAATGAAGAGCCGCTGTGACGCTTGAGAAATGCTACCTTCCTCAGCAACAATAGCGATAATTTCAAGCTCGCGCCATTGTCGAGACCAATACGCCTCTTGTAAAGTGAATTTGTTATGACTAACAAGAGATGATGTGGGCATTGCTCTTTGAAGGTCAGGATTCGCCATTATATTGCGTGGCCTCGCCCGACTGGCCTTCGAGTATGAGTCCAGTCACTATGCCTGGCAGCCAGCCAACGACGCCTATTAAGGTCCGCGCTGCCGTTGCAATAATGGTAACCGACAGGCTGACGGATCGCTATCTGGGCATCGAGACGCGTAAAGCGGACCTCGGTCATTCTTACACGGACCTGGCGATTCGTAAACTGCGCAAAAGTGGACGCCTGGAAATTGTGTGGTTACGCTCCGGCATCTCGCCGGGTAGCGTCCATCGTCGGGAGCTTGCTCGGGTCAGTGCAATCAAGGACGACCTGGATGGCCTCTCTGGGACCACCTAGACAACACTAGAAACGAACTGAGGTCCACTGAGCCGATGGTGTGGGTCCCGCGCGAATCGGGAAAACCCCGCGCAGTTTGGGTGAGACAAACTCCATCTGGAAGCTGCGGGAGGATGCTAAACCTTTGGAAATCTTTGACGCTTCGACAACTTGAGAGGGCCAGCGAAGGCCCGACCCTACAACCACGCAACAAAACGTGAGGCGGCGCCTGTCCTATAATCCTGTGCTTGGTGCTCTCGCAATCCTTCTCGCCCCCGTTGGATTGGCGATCGCAACGATTGGGGCCGACTTCGAAGCGACCACGTCAGGAACAAACCTGCGGTTGCACTGGCTATTCTTCGCAGGGCCAGTGCTGGCCCTTCTGCCCTTTCTGTTGGTGCTTCTACTCCGAGTGCTGTTGACGACTATCCAATGGCGAAGGATTCGGGAGAAACAGCAGGACGCGAGGCTACTTGATCTGCTGCGTGAGTCCCTGGCACCGCTCGATACTCGAACTGCTGAAAAGGTCACGACTCTTAGTTTCGAAACTCCCGAACCGACCTCGGTAGAGTTTCAGAAGGCCTTCCATGACTTGATGGCTGAGGCGTTGTGCAAACCTGAGAGAAAACTCGCTGTCGTTCTCGACATTTCTTCCCGCAACCCCCTGCACTGGTTCTGCTCGTCGGTGAGGCGAGTGCGGGCAAGACCGTCCTGGCTTACAACCTGGCGCTCGCCATCGCCGAGGGTCGGGAGTTCGTCAGCGGCCTCACACCAGACAGCGCGCTCAGGGTGCTCTATATCGATCTTGAGAGCCCCGAAACGCTCTACCGAACCTTGGTTGAGACGATTGGTCGGAGTGATGGTCTCGCCTTTATGAGGGAGCTGGCCAACCTTGAGAGCAGCGCAGTGCAACAGCGGCTCCTTGTCAAGGCCAAGGAGTGGGAAGCCGAGGTCATCATCATCGACCCGGTTCCGGTGGCTTGGCCGGTTCTGGACGAGAACGACAACGCCATAGCCGACCAGCAGTTTTCGCGCCTCAAGCAAATGGCCGTCGAGTCCCACTGCCTAGTCATCGGGCTGTGGAACATGGGGGAGGGCCAGGCAAAGAAGAAATTCAAAGCGCGAGGTGCCACGGCTCGTATCGACCGCTCTGACGTCGTCTTGAACTACTCAGGGAGCAGCTCTGATGCGCGTCAACTGGAAGTCGTCAAGTCTCGTTGGCCCGGATCGTTAGGGCAGGTGCTGAATCTCAGGTTCGCGCCCGGCCTTGGCTTCCAGGTGGGCGATCCAGGCGACGCCAGCCCTCCGAGTAAACTCGCCCGGTTGAAGCAGCGCATTCCGGAGATCGTGAGTCCGGGTATAAAGACACGCAAGGAAATACTAACGCAGCTGGAAGCAGAAAACCTCGGCGAAGGTAACCTCATTGACCAAGCGCTCCACCAGCTCGTGAAGGAGAGCGTGCTCACCAAACGAGCCGGTAGGGGCATGTATGAAGTGCTAAGAGCCGGAGGACTAAACGGTAGCATCGCCCCGGACGTTCTTGAATGTTTAATCCCCTAGGGTTGGGGGCTTCAAAAAGAAACTACACCCGCCTAACGTATTTTTTTGAAACCCCTGTATATAGTTCAAATATTCAACAATTCAAAAGCCAAGGGTGGGGAAAGGCATGAAGTGGCGAATTTTCACGTTGGCACCGAGCCAAGTTTGTCCTTTCTTGCTCATTAGATTAGACATATCCCGGCCCGTCCGGCCCGCTTGATATCGGCCGTACTGATGGCGGCGTCCAAGCCCCCGCAAACGGCGTTGCAGGCGTTGCAATTGTCAACCTCCGGGAGGTGAACCAAGCGACCCATAAATGGCAATGACGCGCAGCCCATGGGAATTCGGTGGCGCTCCGTTTAAGAGTCGGCGCCGCTGCGGCCACCGCCTTCATAGACTCTTACGAGAGGTGGCTTAACCTCTGGTTCCCAAGAGCTATGAGGTTCCTGAACTTGAGGTTGGCTAGTTGTGAAGCTTGGCGATGACCTTTCATCGACACCGACTGACTGGACCGTGAGTCTCAGTGCGAACGCGCATCCCCTCTGAATCTACGGAGTGAGTGAGTATTGGAATGAACGCGCTCCCCGTCCAGCAGAAGACTGTTTGGCGATTATGTACACCACCGCTATACTGGTCAGCCGCATAGGTTCTATACGTTCTCGCTATCTGAAGACGATTCAGGCCCAGAAAATCTTCGACATCGGTGGCGTAGGCCAAAGGGAGATCGGCAATTCTGGTGAATGAGCCGGTGCGATATACGCAGATTTCCGCGGGGCTGCTAGTGGCACCACCGGGATAATGAACAATGAGATCGGTGTAAGGGCCTCTAGTCAAGTTGGCGCTTTCGAGTTTGACGAATCCATACATGAATGGGCCGATGTTGCGGCGTCTCACCACATCTCGTACGACCGGTTCCTGCAGGAACTGCGGAACTCCGCTGGCGTAGGTAATGCGTATGCCGGGCGTCGGGACAGCATGGCCAATAGGGCCTTCGCCGTTGTCATTTGTTGTGAATGGCCTTGAGGCAAGGAAGGCTACAATCACAATCGCTAGCAGAACTATTGCTGCGATGGGACCAAGCCGTCGGGCCTCCGGGGTCTTTGGAGTGGCTGGAGCCACAGAAGACGCTGATGTCTGTGAAGATTCATTAGGTTCATCACCTTGGGGTTTCTTACGTATCGTTCGTGGACGTCGCTGAAATTTTGTACCGCGCCAACGGGCCAGATTGTCATCGAGTTCCTGCATAGCCCAATTAATCTCAGACATATACCGATTTAGAATGGCTGAGTCGACGCCGGGATTTGAATCTGGGTGGTATTTGCGAGCGAGCGCACGGTAGGCAGCTTGTATGACTTCGAATTCCGCATTTGATGATACGCCGAGGATTTCAAACGGGTCGCGGTTTTCCATGTCAAACGCGAGTATGCGTCGCCCGTCTCACGAACAGCAACTTAAGGACCGTTCACAGCTGTGTGGACTCTCATCTAAAATCGCGGCGGCCTCTAAAAAATCCCTCGCCAGGCCAGGCTCCTCTTGAGCAACTATCGAAGCGATAGGTCGGGTTTCATACTTTATATATAAATATGTATCAGTATATTCAGTATATTCAGTCTGATTATATTGACAGTATCAACTGAATTTATTTTTCTGCAGTCTTTTGGAGCAAGCCTCCTCAGACTCTGTCTTATACGCTAGGATTGGGAACGCTTCAAGCGCCTGCTCCAACATTGACACTCAGGCATCCCTGTACGTAACTTCTCAATGCGAAAGGAGTCCCTCATGGTTAAGACCGCGTTATCTGTCTACTTAATGTTCATGGGCCTATTAGTAGGTCTCTACTTCGTGGCCGCGCCGATCATCCACGGCGGACACAGATGAGTTTCCCATCTGGGAGGTCATCAACTACTTCATGGCCATCGCGGTTGTCATCGCACTGGCCGCCAGTTTCATGCACAAGCGCGCCATGGAGAGCCGTGGAAGCGCTGCGGACGTCATCCAATTCCTCCGCATAAACATTGCCTTTTACAGCGCCCTCTGGTTCTTCTGGAAGTGGTTCGAGACCCTCTTCGGTGGCGGCGGCTCCGACCTCTCGTAGGCCTGGATCGACCCGCTCTTCGCTATCATCGTCGGAGCAGTCGGTCGCCACATATGGCAGAGCACCGAGGCCATTTAGCGGAGCGGCGAAGTTGTGGCCAAACGTTTTGCCGAGTTGGGCTTTTCGGTTAACCTTTGCGGGGACGTAGTCGTTATACCCATAGTCGCCATCACAGGCGGCTAGATAATGAGCAAGAAGGAGGGATAGGCAGAGATACCCGGATGGTCGTCGGAAGGCCCGGCTCTCGGCGTCGCAGCAGCGATTCTCGGCCGAGGGCGACGCGGAGGGCAAAGCCCCTGAAGGACGCCCGGGACAGAGAGTAGATGAAACAACAAATGGGCTACAGCCCAAAAACTGGTTTTACGAGCAGGGAGGAAATGAAACTTTGAAATTTATTAGAAAGGCCTTGTGGCCTACGGCGATTGTAGCCGCGGCCCTGATGCTCTTCGGGGCACTGGGGAGCGCGATTAACGCGGCTGAGGAGGTTGGCGCTGTTGAGACTAGCGGCGATCTTGAGATTGATGAAGAGGTCGGGGTTCATATCGTCATAAGCGACTCCAACGCTGCCGACGTTCAAGCTATTAAGGATGCAGTCCAAAACGTCAAGGCAGCCCAAAACCAGAGGGCAGTGGGTGACGCGGAGGAGGCTCTCAGGAAACTTCTCGACAAGTTGGGTCAGGCCAACAGCGAACTCGCAATTAGTGGGGTAAGCATCATTGACGATGCCCACGCTAGCGGCCTCCTTGCGGAAGTCGATACCCTAGTAACCACCCTAACAGAGGCGATCGATGCCCTAAACACACCGGGCGGAGTACTCGCCGAGGAACGGAAAGCGGCCAATGATGCTGTCGCGGCCTTCAGTATTATTTATCCGCTCTTCGCTCCGGCTGACTACAATGTCCGGATCGATAACGAGAGTGGGCGTGCGAGCATCGTCGGTGTCCTAGTGGGCACGGCAATTGCTAAGCAGTCTCCACCTACAAGGTCTGTAGGGGCCTCTGCGGTGAACCTCGGGACACTCAGTGGGTCCCAATCACAAGCATTGGCTTCGTATGCTCTTCCCAACAGTGGTTGGGTCGTGTTGGTGTTGGTTGAATGCAGCCGTGCTGGTGAGGTCGAAATCGAGTTCGATTCGACCACCGACGGCATCGCATCAAAGTTTACGGACCTAACGTGTGGGGCGGCAGCCGCGCCTGCAGCAGTGGCCTCCACGGCTGTTGATGCAAGTATCTCCGTTAGCGGGACCACGGTCTCCGTTGATGTTGCGGACAGGGACGACGACGCAGCTTCTGGCGTTGATGTTGAGTTCACTACCGATAGGTGTGAATTTGCCAACGGCAGTAACGCACAAGCCGTCGACACCGACTCTGCTGGTACTGCCGAGGCCACTTTGACCTGCGCGACGCCCGGTACAGCCACGGTCACGGCATCCGTGGACCGGCCGGGACGTGACCTTGTTTTGGTAGCCATGATCACCGTAGTCGGTGCTCCGGACACTCTATCGGTCGAGGCTCGCTCCATGATGGATGACATGGCTTGTGGCGACGTGGTCACGCTGACAATCACGGTTATTGACTCAGCGGGTCAGGCTGTTGCTGACGGTACTGTCGTTCAACTGAGCACCAACGTTGGTGGCAGTCTGGTTAGTTCCGTTACCACAGTGAATGGCGCTGCCAAGGCGTTCTTGATCACCAGTGACACGAATGACAGCTATGCGGTGGTTGCTCAAAGCGGCGCCGCCACTGGCTACGCCACGGTCACCTGTGACGACATGTCCATGGACGACGACGCAGTCGCTCCGCCAATCACCCCTCCGAGCACCGGAGACGCTGGTCTGGCCAACTAAGTAAGGAACCCGCTACACCGAGCGGCATAGCAAGAACCTCCGGTCCTTCATAACGAGAGGCCGGAGGTTTTCTTTTAGTTGCGATTAGCGCATTGCTTCTGTCAACAAGTTTTCCATAATCTCCGAGTAACGTAGAGATTCCTAACGAACCTCACTGACCAAGTCGAGGATTGCGAACGCCTCACCCCTGACGGCCTCGGCGACGATTCATTTTGACAGCCATTTTGACAGCCACGGCCGCGAACTGGCAGGCACGGAGGTGCACTTAACTGAACATAATGCCGACCGACCGAATCTACGGCGGACTGTCTTGGGCCTCAGCGGACGCCAGAATTAGAATTCACACGACTGAAGCTGGCATCTGGCAATGATCTTGTCAGGTGGACGCAAAGCCACCCTTGGGAGGTATGCCGGATAGGCCAGTCAGCCCCTGTTTCTTGAGGGGCGCGAGTCAGCCCCAGCAGCGGAACAGGCTGTCAGCTAGTCACGTCCTGCGACAGAAGACTGTGCTCCTGGACGAGCTCATACTCGGCGGGCGCGTCATGTGCCTCCTCGATGACATCGGTCCCGATCGGCTTCCCCATGACCATCCTGATTGTATCGAGGAGTGCTGACTGGCGAGTCCGGAAGTGCTGATCAAAGTCGTTGGGCCAGAGGTGCGCGGGCTCGATGATATGCGAGTGGAGGTGGCTGTCCAGCACGTCTCGCGGAACGTCCTTAGAGGTGATGCCCGTCAGGTATTCGCCGGGGGCGCTGCCTCCAATACTGCGGTTCGTCCGTGCCGTGAGCGGCGTCTTGTTGACGATCGAGTCGCAGCGCGCGGGCTCTATCCCGTGCTCACCACACCACTTCTGCGGGAAGATGTGGTGGATGTCGATGCTCTTGTCAAAGTAGGTCTGGATCGACGACGCCTCGGCCGTCATCCAGTCGCGGGCGCCTTTGCGCAGCAGCAGTGCGTACACGCCCTCGTATGCTGCGCTGTTTCGGTTGCCCGGGGTGAGCAGACGGGCCGGAGCGAACGCAGCGTCATAGACGGTCAACGGCTCTGGCTCACCATTCCGAGTCCAGCTCACGACATCGGGGAGATCGCGGGCGAACCGCGTCTCGGTTGCACCCCCGTACAGCTCTCCGAGCACGCCGCACCAGTACCAGCGGGCGAGCTTCTCCCAAGCAGCGTGCGGCTCCCAGTCGCGACCGAGAATGGTCAGGATCGCGGCCAGCGGGATCAACTGGCTGCCGTACGGCAGGAAGTTCGCGTCGTAGAGGTGCTGCGTGTGGAGGAATCGCGCCGCCTGCTTGAAGCCCTCCATCAGCGGGTCCACCCACCTCCGGTAGTCGTCGAGCCCCAGCCGCAGCATGTCTGCACGCTTGCACCCGACTCCCGACTCCCGACTCCCGACGCCCGGTCCGCATCTGTGCCATCCCGGAGCGTAGCCTTCCGCCGCTCCAGCGTCGCAAGCAGCGTCACAGTTCGGTCGCGTCCTCATGACCCGAGAACGCCGTGATCAGCTCGGATTTGCCTGAGCGGCTGGCACCGACCACCCTCATCCAGGCCGTCTAAATAGTGCGCAGCTGCAACGCCGGCGACGATCATTGCCGCCCGGACATCGGCACCCTCGAAGTGATCCCGGTAGCAGCGGAGGAAGCTCTCGAGGGGCGATGTGCTCATCTCGGCCCTCCGTTCTCATCGGCCTGCAGCCCGCGCTCTGCGGCGATCAAGCGCTCGATGGCGTCGATGGGTACGAGGCGCCGCCGCCCCAATTTGAACGACTCCAATTTACCTGTCGCGAGCAATTGGTAGACGAAGGTCCTTCCAATGCCCAGGACCCGGGCCGCCTCCTCTGGTGTCAAGCATGCGGGCTGCATCGAAATCTCCTTTTCACTTTCTCAATCTCTGGGTTCTGTCCCGGTAGCTCAAACTCCAGCCAGCTGCATCGCAGGGCTGAAGGCAGCGTGGGCCTTTGCCGCCTGCTCTGAGTCATACGTCGCAGAGTAGCGCCTCACCATCATTGGGCTCGAGTGGCCGAGGAGGTACTGGACGTCCAGTTCCCGCGCACTGGCTCGTATCGCCCAAGTCGCAAACGTGTGCCGGAACCGGTGCGGATTCACCTGCCTCACCCCAGCCCTCATCCCATGCCGCGTAAACATCACGTTCATGTGGTGGTTACGCAAGGGCCGCCCGTCCACCGTCTGGAACAGAGGCCCGTCTGACCAACCCCGGAATCCGTCCAGATATCCTCGAAGGGCTTCGAGCGCGACCTCGCTGATCGCCGTCCAGCGCTGTTTCCTGCCCTTCCCCTGCAGGACCCGAACCCGATGCTGGTCATGGAGGATGTCATCGAGGTGTATCGAGACCAGCTCGCTGGAGCGGACCCCGGTATCTAATAAGAAGAAGACCATCGCCTTCATCCGGCTGCCGACGTAGGTTGCCGGGTTGCAGGCCCCGAGGAGCGCGGTGATGTCCTCTTTCGCAAAGGGCTGAACCACCTTCTGCTCCCGCCGCACCATCGGCACCCGCATGAAGGGGTTCTCCTCGACGTAGTCCATGCGCCGGCACCATGAGAAGAAAGCTTTGACCTCGCGCTGTCTCCGGTGCTGAGTACCGGCGCTCACGCCTCGGTCGCGGACCCAGCCCATGAACAGGTAGACATGCGCCGGCCCGAAGGCTCTAACCGAGTTGGGCAGTTGGAGTTGGTCGACTGCGCGGATGAAGTGACGCAGGGTTTCGGCGTAGGACTGCACTGTACGCTCGGTCTTGCCCTCCACCTCGCAGGCCTTGAGGTAGACGGGGACGGCCTCTTCGAATCTTTCCATGTGCAACCTCCCTTAATCCGGTGGTCACACATCACTCCCTCTTGTCGGGGATGAAGTCAAGGAGAGGATTGCCTAACCGCAGGCCTCTACGCTACCCGAAGATTTTCGAAAACTCGTTGACGGAAACCTTATTGGTTGGCCCGTCTATATTGGGGGCGCTCTTGTGCGTGGGACCGCTTGACACGCCTGCGAGAGCGACATGGCTCAAGTCTCATCGGTCTCTAGAAGAGCCTTCCCAGGCGTCTGCGGTCGAACCGACCCGTGCTTGACAGCAGGCCCAAGGGGAACGATTCATCGCGGCTCTTGTTCCCTTCCGAAGACCACTCCTCGGCTAGCAGGCGAAGGTTCTTCGCCGTGATGAGGGCGAGGTTTCTATCGATATGCTTAGCGTGGTAGGGCAGAGCCTCAGCTCCGGAGTCATCTGTGAACTCAGGACCGATGACGATGAAAACTGGAACCGGCTTCTCGGACTTGTTCATATAGTCGTCAAACTGGGCTATGTGGTCTGTGAGGCGGACAGGTCCTTCCTTCGATTTGTTATCCCACATGAGGTAGTTGGCCTGTAGGCTCAGCAAACCATCAGCGTGGTTGCTACCTCACTGTTGCAGCGGCGAGTGCTTCAATTTCTCCGAGAACAAGTATCGGGTCGCATCCTCAAAAGCTCGCCCGCAACATCGAGCGCGAGGGCCGCTACCCGCCCCTTATCGTCCGGCCCCATCCTCACGAGACTTGGGACCCTCCTCGAGGTAGTGTTCCTCAGGTTTGGTCATATCGTGATCACTCCCTTCTCGGCTCGCAGCCATTGACAAGCCTCTTTCGCTTACACATCGTAGTTCCTAACTAGATGCTGCAAGGGGGTTCCATTTGTCTAGGTTCGCGCTGGCTTGCGTCAGCTTGTTAGCTGCCTTATGTCTGCTTGCCTGTACGGCGGCAGAAACTCCAATCGCGCCATCATCGCCACCGTCTCAGCCTACTTTAACGCTAGTGCCACCATCATCGACGCCAGCTCCACCAACGCCCTTGCCTACCTCGACTCCAACTTCGGCCGAAAGAGAAAATTCGCCAATATTTCTCCTCCTTTCCGCAGAAGAGCCTCCTCGTGAGTACCCATTCCTGGAGATTTGGATGGTTCACGCCTTAGACGAGGAGGCAGCCCTCTCTTTGCTCGGAGAGGTGTTGGTGTTCGTCGAGGGCGCAGAGTACTGCAATGCTACCTGGTTCGCCGAGGGTGATAGCGGCAGCTCCTGGTATGAAATGGAGCAGTGTAAACCGCCGATGCTCAATGGAGAATTGCACGCGTCATTCAGGGATGTGAGAATCGAAACTGAGAAATACGGTGACTTTTCCTGTGTTCGGGATATCGAATCCTCCGATGAGGACGTTTCGCTCTTCGCTTGCGATCCTGAAGGAACTCCGAACGCGCCAACGCCTCAGCCTACTTCAACGCCCTTGCCTACCTCGGCTCTAACTTTGGCAGAAACCGACAATGCAGCCCTGTGGATAGCGATCGGCAATTGGCCAAATGGCCAGCTAAGGGTTAGCATTAGCCCCGCTTTCCATGAGTTTGCGATGCACCTATCCGTGTTAGTAGAGGGTGAGGAATACTGCAACCCCGACGAAGTTTTCGATTTGTTCGATGAATATTATGAGATGGCCTGCGGAGCACTTGCCATGTCTCATCCCTCAGTCGAGGATGTATCGGTTCTGAGTACAAGTGAGGGCGTCTTCCGCTGCGAGCGCAACTTTCAGTCCCAGGATTGGGTCTCGCTCTTTGCCTGCAACCCTTATCGTTAATGGAAGATAAGGGCTACCGCACCACCGGCATCTTACTCTTAGCTCTCAGTCTTTGGGTTTTCGTCTACCTGGTCGTTGGGACGTTTCTGTATTGGGCAGCCCTGACTCTGCCAGTGACTATATTCTGGGTAGTCTGGCTTGGCCCCGCTTCTGATTCCGAACCAAAGTCAGCCTCATACTCAATGAAGCAACCGGATGCTCCACCCTGGAGAGTGATACTAAACTCTTACCATTCGCAGACGAACTCGAAATCAGAAAGGCCCTTTACCTTGACAGCCTCAGCCTGCCAGGAATGCAGATGCGTGTCGATGGTGGCGACGTGGGCGCTCGGGCGTTCGTCTGGGGCGCGGCGGACTAGCAGGGCCTCCAGGATTCGATTCTGAGGGGTTAACAACGCACAGCCGTGATCAGGGGCATAAGCCACAACACGTCCGTGGCTCGCGCTTCGGCGGCGCCCATTTTGATGTTGCTCACGAGGTCGACCACCTGCCCTAGGCGGGTCTTGTCCAGCGCCTTGCGGGCGTAGTCTTTGGGCAGCACGTCCTTGAGGGCCGGATTGTCCCGCTCGATTCCGGCCATGGCGTCGTCAACGAGTTGGCCTATGGTGCTCTGGCGCGCCTGCGCCTTCAGGTAGGACCAGCGCGCCTCGGGCGGCACCCAGAAGATGCTCTGGGCGCGGTACTCGTCCGCGTCTTCGGGGTCCGCACCCTGGCCACGTTCAGTCTCCAGCCGGGCGTGGCCCTCCTCAAAGGCGTCGGAGATGTATTTCAGGAAGATGAGGCCGAGGACGACGTGCTTGTACTCGGCGGCGTCCATGCTGCCCCGCAGCACGTCGGCCGTGCGCCAAAGCTCGGCCCTGTCGACTTGGGCGTTCATCGTGTGTACCTCCTGCGCCAGCCCCGGGCCTGCCGCGGTTCGGCAGGAAAGGGTTGACCTGATTTCGCCTTCGCCGCAGGCGTACCAACATTCGCCTACCCGAGCATAGGTTACTTGAATGATGGCGGTGGAGACGAGGAAGGAGCCCCTCAGTCGGGCCTGTCTAGATGGGCGTCAGACAATCGGGGCCGTCGTTTTTCACCGAGTTCACCCTCGGTGAGACGGGCGTTGCGACGAGCAGGGCATCGGGGGGCGGCTTCAGGAGCGCCAGGAGCTTCTCGTTGTCTACCACGCCGGAGAATATCCAGTCGTCGACCGCCTCGTCCAATAGGATCACTGGCATGCGGTCGTGTACTGGCTCGACTACGCTGTTCGGCGTTGTCGTCACGATAGTGAAGGTGCGCTGCCACCGGCCCGGTTGGAACTCCCAGGACTCATAGAGGCCAGCGAAGAAGAAAACGCCGCCATCTGGCCTGTGGAACCAGATCGGCTTGCCAGCATCTTTCTCGCCAACCCATTCGAAGAAGCCGTCTGCCGGTACGGCGCTGCGCCGCTTCTGCAAGGCGTCACGATACGCCGGTGCCTTTGCCAGGCTCTCCGCTCGACCATTGATCTGCCGCGCTGCGCGCGTGGCGTCCCTCGCCCAGCGATTCAGGAGGCCCCACTTCGCCGGCAGCAGTTCCCGGTCCTCAAGCTTCATGTGGAGGACCCAGTGCGAATCGGTGGGCGCGATGTTGTAGCGCGGCCGGTGCTTAGCTTCGGGAAGCTGTTCAGCTGCACACCCAACGCGGCGTTGCGGGGGAGTTCGGCTTTGCCGTTCTTGAAAGCCTCGAACATGGCCTCCATGGTCTCGGTGCGGTTGAGCGCCAGAAATCTCACGCCACCATTCACGTCGGTGTCGGTGCCAAGCTCCCTACGGCTGTAGTTTGCAAGGTTGACACCCATGTCCCGATTGTTGCGGGCGAACTCGGCGGCAGCCCGTCCCTCCGGCTGGGCATCGATGACGCATCTCTCTACATAGTACGTCCGTTCGCACTCGTCAATATCCTTCACCTGATGCCTGTAACGGCTGGGCAATTCTTTGAGCCAGCCACGAGGCGGCGGTGCGCCTGGCACCGGTGAGATCACTTGATATGGACGTAAGCTCTCAAAGGGCCAGTGGTTTCTTATGTGCCGTTCCGCATCTTGGGGAGTGTCTTTATCCAGCCAGCCCGATTCTGGTCCTATTCCTTACCCTCGCCAGCATACATATATGTACTCCTCGTCAATGCTTCACGCCCCCGAGCCCGGCAGGTCTTCCCGGACGGGGAGCAGTAAGCGGTTGCCCAAGCGGTAGCATCAGGAAACACCGTGAGACTGGAGGACGTTCGGCTGAGAGTCCGGCCGGTCTCTTAGCTTGACTTCATCCCCGACAAGAGGGAGTGATGTGTGACCACCGGATTAAGGAGGTTGCACTTGCCAATACTCGACCAGCTTATCCCCCTCTACCTCAAGGCCTGCGAGGTGGAGGGCAAGACCGAGCGTACAGTGCAGTCCTACGCCGAGACCCTCCGTCACTTCCGCCGCGCAGTCGACCAACTCCGACTGCCCAACTCGATTGAGGCCTTCGGGCCGGCGCATGTCTACCTGTTCATGGGCTGGGTCCGCGACCGAGGCGTGAGCGCCGGTACTCAGCACCGGAGACAGCGCGAGGTCAAGGCGTTCTTCTCCTGGTGCCGGCGCATGGACTATGTGGAGGAGAACCCGTTCATGCGGGTGCCGATGGTCCGGCGCGAGCAGAAGGTCGTCCAGCCGTTTGCAAAGGACGACCTTACGACCTTGCTAGCTGCCTGCAATCCAGAGAGCTACGTGGGCTCTCGCATGAGGGCGATGATCCTCTTCCTCCTAGATACCGGGGTGCGCTCAAGCGAGCTCGTGTCGATTGAGCTTTGCGATGTCCTCTTCGAGGAGGGCCGTGTGCGCGTCCTTCAAGGCAAGGGACGTAAGCAGCGCTGGACGGCGATAAGCGAAGTAGCGCTCGCTGCCCTCAGAACCTACCTAGACGACTTTCGGGGCTGGAGCGAAGGCCACCTCTTCCAGACCGTAGACGGCCGAGCCCTTCGCAATCACCACATGAACGTCATGTTCACCCGTCACGGCGTGAGGGCGGGGGTTAGCCAGGTCAACCCCCACCGCTTCCGCCACACGTTTGCTACCTGGGCGATTCGGGTCAATGCTCGTGAGCTTGATGTCCAGTATTTGCTTGGTCATTCGAGTCCGATGATGGTCCGTCGTTACTCCGCGACCTACGACTCAGAGCAAGCGGCAAAGGCGCACGCTGCCTTCAGCCCTGCGATGCAGCTGGTTGGATAGGGGAGCGGAATCGGGGGAGGGCCGGCGGGCGAAGTCGGCTGTAGCCCGCCACCGTCCTTCAGGGGTGGTCCCTGAAGGCGCCAAAGTTAGTCTTGGTCGGCCGCAGGCTCGCCTATGAGTCCTGCTTTCCCGTTTGCGGCCCAGGGAGCTTGTCCCGCAGGGGAGTCCCCGAATAACCTGGGAACCTACGCCGCCTGCCCCAATCCCAGGGAGTATCGTCCGAGAAGGCAAGTCAACGCCTTAGAGCCTCACGGCGGTCCCGCCTGCCACGCGATGCAGATTGAGAGCCATGCACCAGAGGAATGCCCTCTCTGTGCTGACGGTATCGAGCTGGTACAAACCTGAGCCTTCAGCCTCGCCGCTCAGCGGCGCGAGTATTCAATCCAGCGTCGATCTGGAATCAGCTACTTTAGCTCCCTCAGCGTTCCATCGGGTCCGGCCGAGTCCGTTTCAGGTTAGAAGGACTTACTCCCAGTGGCTCTGGGTTGGCGAAAGACTTGCATATGCCCCAACTCCGGCATCACGGCGTCGCCAACACACGAGGACTTCTCGGAATTTGCTTGGTCTCTTCCGAGGCGTCTTGGCTAGTCCTCCCTCTTCTGGACGCCAGTTATCATGCTGAGAATAGTCTCGACGGCGACGCGGTCACCCTCTTCTGGGGAAGCGTAGACGGCGTCATGGGCCAATCTGGCTTCGCGAAGACTATCAGGCGTGTCATCGAACGAAAGAAACATCTGGTAGTAGCGCACGCCGTGTAACTCATATGGGTTTAGTTTTTGAATGATTGCGTCGCGTGGAATGATTCGCCTCCTTTATCCTCTGGAGATGGCGCCTATCCCAGTCAATGCGCCAATCCCACAATAGGTGATCTAGGCCCGGCTTCAATGGTTGCACGCCGTAAGACCTTTCGTGAAACGTCTCAGGTGATTGCATCAGTTACAGAGTTCAACGCGGTAAGCAATGGATCCATCACCAGATCATCGGTCGCGTGCAAAGGACTTGCCGCCCTCTGAACCATGCTGGCCGTGAACCAATCCGGGAGCTCGCTACGCTGTCCGCCGCCACGACCCCTGGTCAGCCTCAGGGTAAGTTGAAGGACCTCCCGCCTCCGGGACCACCTCGTCAGCGTTTTGATAACCTCAGGCACGCAAGTGCAACTACCTGACTGCCCTGGGCATCGATCTCCTACCAAGGCGCCATCCGAGCCGGAGGCCACCGCTGCCAGCGAAGCCTAAGGCGTGCGGCCCGTCGCCGCACCGGCCCTAACGGCGAAGCGGGATCGAGCTAGCTACTCGAGCGTGACGGCTGTGCCGTAGGCGAGGACTTCGGCGGCACCGCTCATCACCTGCGAGGTGCCGAGTCTGGTCGCGACGACGCCGTCGGCGCCTAGAGCGCGTGCCTCAGCGGTCATCTTCGCTAGTGCCTCCTCGCGGCTCTCCTCGAGAAGCTCCGCGTAGACGCCGATTCGGTCGCCGACGACGGTCCGGGCCAGGGCCTGGACATCGCGGACCAGATTGCGGGCCCTCACGGAGTTGCCACGCACGAGGCCGAGAAAGAGAGGTCGAACGTACGGCGGTACAACGGTCTGCACATGGTGAGGGCGATGAGTCTGATGACCGTAGGGCTTTATAACGAGCTCCGGGGAGCTTACTTGCCTTCTGTACAGTATTAGTGCGAGTGTGGTGGCGAATCGAACAAGCCCGATAGCTCCACGTTCGGACGGCGGCGCCGTGCGGAGATGCTCATGAACGAAACAATCATCCTTTATACGACACCTGGATGTGACGTCTGTGATGCTGCCCGCCGCGACTTGAAGTCGGATGGTGTTGAGTTTGAAGAACGCAGCGTGATGAAGAACCAGGCCTGGTTTGATGAAGCCCTGAGCTATTCGATCTCGGTACCGATTTTGGAGCGGAACGGTAGGGCGGAGGTCGGCTGGAAGGGCGCGGTCGGTTGAGACTTCACCTAGCTGGCCGTGGGTCAGCGGTATAACAAAACACAAACAAGTCGGCCCTTGTAAAGGGGCTGGCTTGTTTGGTAGATGAGTTTCTGAACGCTAGCTATCGCTGGCTGACGTGGCCTCTATCGCGTCTCTTAAGGTCTGCTTCGCCTGGCCAATTTCGCGCAGCGACGGCAAGAAGTCGTTATCGCCGGCCTCTTTGCGGTCATAAAGTTTGTTGCCGTTGACATAGACCTCAAAGCGGCCCTCGTGCACGGGCGTGAGCGTAATGTCGGTTTCCTTGGTGTGTCCATCGGAAAGTTCGGTCGCCACACTGACGGCCTTCCAGAAGTATCCTCAGGTAACGCAGTATTTGATCTCCAGTTCCGCCTTGCCGATCAAAGATCTTCTCCCTTCAGAACAAGACAGGTGTCGCTTACCAGGAATGTAATTGCTTCGGCTCATCTTGGCAAGCAGGACGTGCTTCCCATGGCCTGAGGCCGCAAGTTCGCTTCTAGACGGTGGCCCAGTCTCCAGCATGCTGGATTGCTTGAGGGCATCGGTTATGCGTTGCAGTTGGCCGGCGTCCTCTATGAGTGACATCGGAAGTCGCGTCGCAGTTCGACGTGCACTTTCGCATCGTACGTCGTCAGTCGGAAGCCCAACCCACGACGAGGTGTCGTCCGCTACAAGTTGGGGCGACATGGACAACTGGGCCACGTGTCGCAGCATGGGAGGAGGCGCTATGGCAGCGCATCCTGACCGAAGCGTTCAGCGCTCCACCGACCGAGTGGCAGGAGGCCGCTCGTGAGTAACAACACGTCTTAGACAGGATTCCTGCTTCCGCACCACTGCGGAATGCTGCATGCGTTCGCAATCAGCGACCAGGTCATCGCCGAGCGCGGCTACTTTACGGCCGCGCGCAAGGTGCAGCTAGGCGGGTCAAAAGTCTAGATGGCAATGCGTCAGGAAGCGGTGGCGGCAGAAGCGTGCGGCGCCGCGAAATAAGCTTTTCGCGCCGTTCTGAATCTGAGTGTTGCAATTTTGAATCTGAGGACATGTGCGAAAACGCGTCAAAACAGGCCCCGAACAGCTTCCCGATGGCCCCCCCATACGGAAAGATCGCCGTCGGGCCGCTGGGTCCCCGCCACTCCATTGGTAACAATCTCCAGACGGCATCGCGACTGCAACTGACGCAGCGTGTCTTCTACATCAGGGAATAGGGCGTAGGTGGAAGGTTGCCAGGTCTCTCGTCTAGCCCTGTGTCGATCTAGTAGGCTTCTTCTCTGGACGCGACGCCTCGTAGCAGCGTATCCACTCTTCCATTGGGGTCCGCTTGATCGCCTCCCCTATCAGGTCCAATGGGAAATCGTCGAGCTTTTTGAACCGCACACACGACTTGCCCATGTCCGGCTTCTTGCCGGTGGCCTTGTAGCTATTGACGAACCACCGCTCGCTCTCAGCGTCCCCGTAGATGTTCATCAGGTGAACCGAGACGAAGTTCTTTTCCGACGATATCCCCGCATAGCTTAGGGGATGTCCGTTGTACGTTTTCGGGTACCGGGGGAGCGGCACGACGTAGGCAATCATGCCAAAGTCCATCGTCTCCTCGTACCCTTCCGGGAGGTTGGCAAGTACTACGTCTCGCACTGCCGAGACGGCTTTACGCCTTTCTGGCGTCAACTCGTCCAGATACTTATCGACTGTCTCCGCAGTGCTCTTCACGATTTACTTCCTGAATCGCCAGCGTTCTCTCTCGCGAGCTCGACAGGGGATCCATCTCCCCCTTAAAGGAATCTCGGTTCGCAAGGCGGTCTGACAGCCAAAAGGTACGGCAAGCTAGATCGGCAACCCAGCCAAGCCCTTCATACCGCGCAAAGTGGAGACCTCTCCCAAATGGCTGAGGATGTGGTTGCTCACCGCCACCCTCAGCATCCAGCCTCTGCGTCGCGGGCTGCCGAACGCCTCGATCTCATCGTCGAGTGTCGCCGGGTCGAGGTCCGCCAGCAAGGCGTCCATGCTCTGCTGCACTTCCCGGCGGTAGGCATCGAACGCTTCGAGATTTAGAGACCAGCCTGGCTGCCAAATTTCGTTGTCTTCAGCGGGGATGCCGGTCTCCGCCGCCCAATCGTCGCTTACGAACAGCAACTCCCCAGCCCCAAACATTTGGTTGACGACACGATCCTCGCCGACGATTGTGTGGGCCAGGAGGCTGGCGATCGAGTTGGCGGTACCGCCGGGTTGCCATTCAGCAACCTCACTACTCAGGTCGGACAAGGCCGCACCGACCATACGATGCCCATCGGCGAGCTCTTCAATCAACAATTCGCGTTCGTCCATCATGCGTCTCCGTTCTCGCTGCTCGTGGCAGCGCGTTTAGCCATACCCATTGGGCAGGCCCTGATGTTTTGCTGCTTTGCGGATTCTGTTGCTCAGCTGGTTCCTTGATGTTGGGTGGGACTGGCAAGAGACCTGCATGAAGGTTAGCAGGCCGGCTGGGCTTGTTCAATCAAACCCCCGGGCGCGGTGGGCTAGCAGCCGAGCTCAGTTGCAATGCCAACTAGATGGGCAGTGGATGCCATGCAGAAGGAGAGCTCGTCCTAGCAGCCGAGCATGTGATTGCTACTGTCGCTGAATCTGTCAGCCCCTTGCCTACGGGTTGATCCTCAATCAGGACGGGAGGGCTGGTCAAAAGTTTAGAAGGCAACCCCTCGTAGAGCGTGGTTGGTCTGGAGGCATCATGCCTATCTCATACGAGAGTGAGTGAAGTGTGATGCTTCATGGTCCCTGCGGAACGTCCTGGATGGCAGTTTCAGACACGCTTTAGTGACAATGATGGGGAGTCATGCGCGGTATGAAGGGCTTGGCCGGGCTGCCGATCTAGGTTGCGGGTTGGGTTTTCCACTCCCACGGAGGGGTCGGATCCCCCCGGGGTCGGGGCCGAGGAATTAGCGAGAACGGTGGAGCTATGGAAGGGCTACAGAAACCGCTTGGGGCCTACTTGGTTGGCATCGCCGTGGTGGTGGCGGTCTGGTTCATCATCAACACATTCTTCGTCAATGTCTTCGAAGTCCAGGACGTCTGGTACGTTCTAGACGCATTCATGTTCGCCGGGTTGGTCCTGGCATTGGGTTTCAACGCCCGCCGCATGGCGAGCGAGGGCGGACCTGACGCTGGTGAGCCAGTGTCGCGCAGGTACCTGGAGGTAAACCTCCTCTTCTACCTCACCGCGGCGATCATGATTCTGTTCATGCACAACTGGTTTTCCCTTCTGGCCCACGGAGCGGACAACCTGGAAGGGAACGATCCGGTATGGATCATCTGGGCGGTGGTGGACACGATGCTGCCCGTAGCTCTGGGCGTGACGGGCTGCCGCATGTGGTGCGACGCCTCCCCCTCTAAGTCCAACTCCTGACCCGGGACGAATCGAAGAGGCTGCTGGGTCCGCTGTTGCCGATGGTGTTCTTTTTGCTTGGCAAGGTGTTAGCGAGAGGAAGTGCTGCCCGGCACGTACTGGTTCAGCGGGAGGCGGAAGCGCGCGGAGGCGGCGAACAGCACGGCAGCCGTAAGGAAAGTCAAGGCGAACATCACCAGCGCCAAGTCATAGGAGCCGGTGGAATCAAAGATGATTCCCGCAAGCGTAGGGCTGGCGATCTGCGTTGCCGTTTCAACTAATACGACGCTGCCCAAAATTGTCGCGAAAGTAGCCACACCGAAGGAACGCGCGATGAGGAGCGGTGCGACTAAGGCGCCGCCGGAGCCGAGAATCCAAAAGAGGATAAAGAAGCCGATGCCAGACTCTCGCGTGTCGAACAGGATGACCATCATGCTGATAGCGAGAGCGACGCTGAACAGCAAGGCGGCGTTTTCGTAGCGGCGGATACGGTCGGCGATGAGGCCGAAGGCGAGACGGAAGCTGATTCCGAGGCCTGCTGTCAAGGCGACAATGAGGGTCGCCGTCCCGCGCGAGTAGCCGTGCGACTCCCAGAAGGGGACCTGGTGTACGGCCCAGCCGACGATACCGTAAAAGAAGAAGCCGAAGCCGAAGGCGGTGAGCCAGAAGATGGGCATGCGGAGGGCCGCTGAGAGAGGCACGCCCCTCGCAGCTCTGACGTGTGCGGCGCGACCGGCTGAAGGACGGCCGTCAACGTGCTCGCCGGCGGTCTGAGGCGAGTCGCGCACCAAAAAGATCCCGGCGGGCAGAGCCGTAAAGGCGACGAGGAGAGCGGAGAAGATGAAACCACCCTGCCAGCCGTGGTCATCGATGATGAAACGTATAACAGGTACCAGGAGTGAGGCGCCCAGCAAGAAGCCGATATCGACCAGGCTGAGAGCGATGCCGCGGCGCGCGTCGAACCAGCGGGAGACCAAAGTCTGGAAGGGGATAAAGAACATCATCTGCATAAAGACGGAGAGCAGGCCGTTGAAGAGGTACCACTGCCACAGGGCGTTGGTTGTGGAGAGCAGCAGGTAGCCGCCGCTCGTCAGGAGAGAGCCTACGACGATCGAAAAGCGAGGGCCGCGTACGTCGATTATCTTGCCGACGACGGGTGCGAATAGCCCGCCGAAGAGCAGGGCGAATGAGAATCCTAGTGAGGCTTCGGCGCGTGACCAGCCGAACTCGTCTTCGAGCGGTCCGATATAGAGGCCGTAAGACCAGAATGAGATGCCACTGACAAAAGCCATATTGGCCATGGCAGCCGCCACCAGCCACCAGCCGTAAAAGGTCTTTTTCTTGATCCTGCTACCCAAACCTGTGCTTACATCGTTCGGGCAACGCAAACCCTGGGCCGGCCATGGCTAAAGTTGCCCCAACACAACAGTGGCATCAATCCGCACCGCCGCCAGCGCCTAGCTAGAGGCCATAGAACACTGGGAGCTAGCTACTCGAGCCTGACGGCGGTGCCGTAGGCGAGGACTTCGGCGGCACCGCTCATCACCTGCGAGGTGCCGAGTCTGGTCGCGACGACGCCGTCGGCGCCGAGAGCGCGTGCCTCAGCGGTCATCTTCGCTAGCGCCTCCTCGCGGCTCTCCTCGAGAAGCTCCGCATAGACACCGACCCTGCCGCCGACGACGGTCCGCGCCAGCGCCTGAACATCGCGGACCAAATTGCGGGCCCGGACGGAGTTGCCACGCACGAGGCCGAGAACACTCGTGATGCTTCGACCCGCCACTTCGTCCGAGCTGACGATGATAACCTCTTTGGCCTCGCTCATCTTCAGTGTCTCCTTGGTTGTTCAGAATATGGCTGGGCTCTTGGTTCGCGGCCGCCTACCTTGGGTCACGGCAAGCTAGATCGGCAACCCAGCCAAAGCCCTTCATACCGCGCAAGGTGGAAACCTCTCCCAAATGGCTGAGGATGTGGTTGCTCACCTCCACTCTTAGCATCCAGCCTCTGCGTCGCGGGCTGCCGAACACCTCGATCTCATCGTCTAGTGTCGCCGGGTCGAGACCGGCTACAAAAGTGTCTGTGCTCTGCTGCACTTCCCGGCGGTAGGCATCGAACGCTTCGAGATTTAGAGACCAGCCTGGCTGCCAAATTTCGTTGTCTTCAGCGGGGATGCCGGTCTTCGCCGCCCAATCGCCGCTTACGAACAGCTACTGGCCGCCCTTAAGCATCTGATTCACTACAGCGTCCTCGCCGACGATTGTGTGGGCCAGGAGGCTGGCGATCGAGTTGGCGGTACCGCCGGGTTGCCATTCAGCAACCTCACTACTCAGGTCGGACAAGGCCGCACCGACCATACGATGCCCATCGGCGAGCTCCTCAATCAACAATTCGCGTTCGTCCATCATGCGTCTCCGTTCTCGCTGCTCGTGGCAGCGCGTTTAGCCATACCCATTGGGCAGGCCCTGATGTTTTGCTGCTTTGCGGATTCTGTTGCTCAGCTGGTTCCTTGATGTTGGGTGGGACTGGCAAGAGACCTGCATGAAGGTTAGCAGGCCGGCTGGGCTTGTTCAATCAAACCCCCGGGCGCGGTGGGCTAGCAGCCGAGCTCAGTTGCAATGCCAACTAGATGGGCAGTGGATGCCATGCAGAAGGAGAGCTCGTCCTAGCAGCCGAGCATGTGATTGCTACTGTCGCTGAATCTGTCAGCCCCTTGCCTACGGGTTGATCCTCAATCAGGACGGGAGGGCTGGTCAAAAGTTTAGAAGGCAACCCCTCGTAGAGCGTGGTTGGTGCGTGGCTCGGTATTACGCAAGCGCGGTGACATGAAATGAGCCTCCGGGTCCTCTCCCTGTTCCCCGGTCCTGGGCGTCCTGGATAAGGCACCGCCTAGCCGGGGAACAGCATGGCGACAGGCCTGCTCCCTTGGGCGGTCTTTAGGCGCGATGGCAACCAGAATTGCCTATGAGTCAGGAACAAGCCGCAGCCCTTCCCGACGGCCACCGGGCACACCCCGTTGGTCACAGCGCCGGGTGGCCTCGGAGGTGGGCGTCAGGAAGTACGCCCTTCGTCAGCTCGCCCCGTTGCACCGTAGTGAATTGGGAGCCGGCGTAGAGTCTGCCGTGACTGCATTTACCACGATCAGGATCGAAACGGAAGGTTTGTCGAAGTCTTGTGAGCCTAGTTCCGAGCTCGCCTAATGAACTTAGGGCTCGTCACAGGCTTACTATCGCACCTTAGTGGCGAATCACAAGTGAGGACTGGGCCGAGGGGCGATGGGATTCACGCGGTGGAAATTTCTCTACGGCCAGTGCGCGGTGTGAGGCAAAGCGGCGGTGGCGAACGCCCACCCGGTCTCGTGCAGGAGACCACCTTGCAAGGCACGGGTCGCGCTTTGGCGCAGAAGGATGCTGGCGTTCGGGTTGACGGCCCCCGCACATATTGTGGCCGCCAGAGCCCGAACAGCGGCTATATTAGCACATGTGTACGGTTTTCGCCTGAGTTCTGAGTTTCCGAGCATTTTTAGGTGTAACCTTTGTAACCTTCATATCTGGAAGGTGGTCTGAGATCTGCGTTGTTCGAGGGTTGTTCTTGACGGAAACCTTATTGGTTGGCCCGTCTATATTGGGGGCGCTCTGGAGCGTGGGTCGCTTGACACGCCTCGTCATGCGTGAGGGCAAAGTCGCAGCGGCTGAGGCTGAAGAAGTCGCCGGGAGGCTCCGGAATCGAGGGGGGCCACACTGCGTCGGAGCGTTCAAGAAACTCGGTTTCTTCGCCCAGCGGGCGCGAGATCTGCCGGAGGCCCACGGTCTGCGCTTCCGTCCCCTGGTGCCTCAAGATGCCGAAGCGTCGCAGGCTGTTCCAGTAAATGCCCGAAGGGAGGTTCTGGACGGCAACTCCCACGTTGCGTCCGATCAATCCATCGAGATCACCGCCGTCCCGCAGCGCGCCGATGAGGCGCCGTTCCTGCTGGTCCACCCACGAAGAGAGTCGAGCCCCTTGGTATCTGTGTCTGGCTCCTTCGCGAAACAACCAGGGCACGAACAGGAAATACCGGGCTCGCGTGAGCAGCACGGACGTTCCCGGAAAGAGCGCGTCGCTCAGCGCATCCCTAATCCGACCCAGTCCCAGTTCGTCGCGACTCTCCTGCTGCGAAAACATGGCGATGATCTCCCGAGCCCGACGCTGGTCAGCCTCGGAATAGTCAAGCCACGCTAAGACGGCCGGCGCCATTTACCTACACTTCGCTGAGGTACTCGCGGACCCTGGCCTCGGCGCGGGCCTTCGGGGCGTCCGTCGTTCCGTCAAAGTGGCCGGCGTCGTATCCGTTAGCGGCGGCCTGGGCGCCGGGCGGTTTGTAGCGGCCTTCGAGGCCGGCCACGTAGCCTTCGCGGTAGTGACTCCACCACCCGGGCGAGGAGTCCGCCGGCTCATGGAGCCGCGGTGAGACCGCCCGCAACCGCTCGCGCCTCACCAGATAATCGGCGGTCACGCCTTCCTCCAGCACCGCCTTAGCCGTGAGCTCGTCACGGCGCTCCAGGTACGCGAGCTTCGCCGCCTCGCAGTCTGAGCACAAGGGGCCGACGGGCTTCAAGGGGTCGCCATGGCCGGCCAGCGTCACGCCGGAGGCCGGCCAGGCCGCACCAGGTCTCGCCGTCGGTGCGCCGCACCAGGAGTGGAGGTAGCACATATCCAGTGGCGGGCTCACAGTCGTCTCTATGTGTGTATAGCGGGTTAGCGTTTGTGGTCGGCTCCGGTGATTGAGTTGAGCCGGAACACGCTAACGACAGTGCCAGGAGGGAAAGGGCCGCGCAGGACCGACTCAGAGCAGGCCGCGGCGGCGCACGCTGCCTTCAGTCCGGCGATGCAGCTGTAGGGAAACCTCAACTCTCCCCAACAGTGATACCACTACCAGTGAGAGATTCCGTATCTGCCGTTCACCGAAGTCAGTTCGCATAACCCAAAACCTTGCATCAAGGTTCCGCAAAGTACCTACCAATTGACTGCGACCGCCTCCGGCTGGACCCCGAAAGGGTCGCAGCCGTCGTCATAGACAGGTCTTCGGCTGCGCTCTCGTCATCCACCGACTAGATGAAACGTCCTTTACCACTTTGGTGCCCACGTCACCGCCGGCGCTCATGTGGGCTAAAGGATGCACCGGACTCCCGTAGGGCGATGATCCCAGCACCATCGGTGTCGTCGGCTAGCTGCTGCGCGATGCCGTGTTCGTAGGTGGTCACCAAGAGTTGACGAGGAGAGCCTCCCCGGGTGGCCGTGGCCAGGGTTGCTGCGACAGCGTGACGTAGTTGGGGATCGAGGTGTTCGAGCGGTTCGTCGAACCACACGAAGGGAAGAGAGGTCGTCGTAGCCACGACGATCAAGTGGGTGACGATTCTGGCCGACGTCCGTTCCCCACCGCTGAGGCTATCCCATCCTAGCTCCTCACCGTCCCGAACCCGTGTGATCGACCCGTCGGGCCTGAAAGTGAGGCCATTGTTAGTGAACAGATGCTTCCAGCGCCCTCGCACTTCGCTTGCCATGGGCTCGATGCGAGATTCGATCACGTGTTCCGCAGCTCTCGCAGCACCTTTGCACCAGCAAGGGCGGCAGCTTCCCGTCGATACGCCAGCCGGAGATCCCGCTCCTCCTGCTGGATCTGGTCATCCGAGGCAATCTGGGCCTTGAGCGACTGTAGACGAGACTGCACTCCGCCAAGCTGCCGGTTGTGTTCGTCAAGATCAGCGCTGGCCTGTTGGTACAGAGCGTCGGCTGCGGCTCGGGTGGGGACATTGACGTCCTCGGGGTGGATGTTAGGAGACTCTAGCGCCTCAAGTTGGGCGAGCAACCCGGAAGCCGCCTGTGCATGCGTCTGCCTTGCCCCACGAGCCTCTTCGAGGCGTCTTGCCTCCGCTTGTGCATCTCCCTGTTGTACCCTGTGGACCGATATCGCCGAGGCACGCTCTTGGGGAAGAAGTTGGCGCATGCAGGTCGGGCAGACCGCGTGGTCGCCGTCGAGCAACCTGACTGCCTGGTCGGCGGCGGTGATGACAGAGCGTGCCGTGACAGCGCCATCGGTTATTTCGGCAATTGCACGTTCAGACTTCTTCAATTCGGTACGCAATTCAGAGCTGATCGACTCCTTGCTGTCAGAGGGGACTGGCCGTCCGAGCAGATCCTGAATCGTGGCCACTAGACGAGAGCGTTGCTGCTCATGCCGCTCCAATTGATCCGCGAGCGCGGAGCCTCGGCGCGCCCGCGCCCACGGTCACCGTGAATGTCTGGGACCGGAACCAGTTCTCCTTGGTGAAGGTCAGCTCACCCGGAGAAACGGATACTCCGCCAGCGTCCTCAGTCACCGACACCCTTCCCGCATCGGGCCGGAGCAAGCGGAACCGGTACTCAACCGAGCCGCCGGGCGCCACCTCTAGCCGGTCTGCCGATACCTGGATACCTCTCCCAAAGCCGGGGTTGCCGGAAATCGAGAGCGATGTCAATTTCGGCAGCAGCTCCAATTCGTCAAAGGGGAAGGAAGACTGTTCATTCTTCAGCAGCCTCAATGTCTCCAGCTTTTCGAGTCCGTCGAACACGCCGGTCCCAATGTTGCTGAGGCGGTTGTTGCCCAGTTCGAGCTCTTCCAGGGCGGTAAGTCCTTCGAAGACCCCGCCAGAAAGGGATGTCAGTGGGTTGAAGCTGGGGGCCAATCTCGAGACATTCGTAAGTCCGGCAAAGTCACCCTGTTTAAGGTTCGTTATGCCGGTGTCAGCGATGTCCACGAGGGTAAGCTTGGCCAACTCGTTGCCGTCCACGCCCACGCAATTGCCCTCGTAATTGTGCAGTAACTTCAGGCGGACCAGAATCCGACCCTTGACCTGGGCGGTCCGGCCGCAGATGCCGCCCTCGGCGGGCCTGGATGCCCCTGCCGTGGCGTCCTTATTCCCGTTTTTGGGCGGCTACTCCGATGGCAGTGCCGATACCTACTCCGGTACCCACTCCGATCGCAAGCCAGAAGGCTTGGCCGGTTGCGGCGGAGATTGCCGTGCCAATACCGACTCCAATACCCACACCGATAGCCACCCATGCCCCCATGCTCATTCGCGGTGACCTCACCCATCTCACCCATCTCACTCACTTGCCCGACTTCCCCGGTGTCATGCCCCTCTTATAGAGAGCCACTAATCGCTCGCGGCCTCAATCGTCACGGTCAGCCGCTGCGGCAAGGGTTCTCCGAGCGCCCAGCGCTGCACATACAGAGACCGATAACCGGTGGCTTGCCGCTTGCCTCTTCCTGAAACCGGACGGTGTTCTTCGTCTCCCGCTCCGTGGCAAATACCAACGTCTGTCGCTCCATCGATGCCTCCTCGGCCTTCCCCTGTATCCGCTAGCGTACGCCGCCCCCTGAAGAGTACATGAAGGTTATGTTCACGCGTCACGGCCCGGCGTGCGGGGGTTCGGGTTAACACCCCCTCTCTCCACGGACCAGAGCGGTGGCCTTCGCCGTCAGCTAGCGACTCTTCGGCATCTGAGAGTCCGGCCGGTCTCTTAGCTTGACTTCATCCCCGACAAGAGGGAGTGATGTGTGACCACCGGATTAAGGAGGTTGCACTTGCCAATACTCGACCAGCTTATCCCCCTCTACCTCAAGGCCTGCGAGGTGGAGGGCAAGACCGAGCGTACAGTGCAGTCCTACGCCGAGACCCTCCGTCACTTCCGCCGCGCAGTCGACCAACTCCGACTGCCCAACTCGATTGAGGCCTTCGGGCCGGCGCATGTCTACCTGTTCATGGGCTGGGTCCGCGACCGAGGCGTGAGCGCCGGTACTCAGCACCGGAGACAGCGCGAGGTCAAGGCGTTCTTCTCCTGGTGCCGGCGCATGGACTATGTGGAGGAGAACCCGTTCATGCGGGTGCCGATGGTCCGGCGCGAGCAGAAGGTCGTCCAGCCGTTTGCAAAGGACGACCTTACGACCTTGCTAGCTGCCTGCAATCCAGAGAGCTACGTGGGCTCTCGCATGAGGGCGATGATCCTCTTCCTCCTAGATACCGGGGTGCGCTCAAGCGAGCTCGTGTCGATTGAGCTTTGCGATGTCCTCTTCGAGGAGGGCCGTGTGCGCGTCCTTCAAGGCAAGGGACGTAAGCAGCGCTGGACGGCGATAAGCGAAGTAGCGCTCGCTGCCCTCAGAACCTACCTAGACGACTTTCGGGGCTGGAGCGAAGGCCACCTCTTCCAGACCGTAGACGGCCGAGCCCTTCGCAATCACCACATGAACGTCATGTTCACCCGTCACGGCGTGAGGGCGGGGGTTAGCCAGGTCAACCCCCACCGCTTCCGCCACACGTTTGCTACCTGGGCGATTCGGGTCAATGCTCGTGAGCTTGATGTCCAGTATTTGCTTGGTCATTCGAGTCCGATGATGGTCCGTCGTTACTCCGCGACCTACGACTCAGAGCAAGCGGCAAAGGCGCACGCTGCCTTCAGCCCTGCGATGCAGCTGTAGGGGGGAACTGTAGGCCGCCGCGTTCAGGGGTTGGTCCCTGAAGGTTCTAAAGTTAGTCTTGGCCGGCTTGTTGAGGGTAGTTCGAAAGGTGAAGCCGTTAACGTAAAGGGGCCATCCATTACTGAAGCTCGCCATAGTAGTTCAGGGTTTCTCGACCTGATCTACAGCGTTATTGAGCGACGATCGTCACGCGGGAGCAGTGCGATCACCGGTCAGCGGTCACCGCCGATTGCGGCCGAAGACTCGCTCCTGTTGCTCCCCCTCCGCCGCGGTATCCCGCTGCTTGGTGAAGAACTCGATGCCTGCGGCGATGATCGTTTCGCGAGACTCATCGGCGGGAGGGTCGTGGCGAAGATTCGCAAACGCGTCGATCTTGGACTGCCAGTGCAGGCTCGCTTCGCCCTCCCACGAGCTGGTCCTACCTGTCATGCTGGCGACGATCCGCTTTGGCTCCCAACCTCTTTCTAGGGCGGCGAGTGCTCGCTCCATCCAGGCTTCGCTCGGGCCGCCGCGAAGCGCAGCCCAGTGCAGTTCCTTAAGTTCCTCACGTCCGAGTAAAACCATGGCAATGGTCGTGTCGTCCCCTACTAATTGCGTGACAACATCCTGGAGGAAGATTGAAAAGACATCTGCGGGTACGGCCCGAATCAGATCTGCGCGGACCCTCGCCGGAAGCTCTCGAAGGGGCTCCTGAAGGGACTCCTCAAGTATCGGCAGTAGGAACTCATAACGCGATTTATCTCCTATTCTCAAGAACCGGGCACGTACCCAGTCGGCGAGTAGGGTGGGATCGCTCGTCAGGATCACGGAGTACCCGGAGTCGTCCGCTGGACTCCTTACGATGACGTCTCTCCATTGAGCAAGCATGCTTGGCGGAAGGCCAGCAAGATCTTTTCTGCGGGCCTGCCAGATCGAAACAGCCACATCTCGAGCCACGATCATGTCGGGAGCATCAAGCAACCGCTCGATGGTCTCCTGATCGATCTGCTCTCTCAGGATCAGGGCCGCGATCAGGTTCCGATACTCACCTGTCATCCTGCGTATCGCCGCGTCTTTGAGAGGGAGGCCGACCGGGCGCGTCAGGGCAACCTGCACCGCGATCCAGCTGGTGCGGTCATCTTCGATTAGTCGCTCGAGAGTAGCTTCCCAGCCCCCCGGCCTCAGGTTTGCGACGCGTTCGAGGAACGGCAGCATCAGATCACCGGCGGCCCCGATCTGCTCCAACTTTGCCAGGATTATGTCGGGCTGCTTGTTCTCCGCAGCCAGTAGCTGCGCAAGGCGTGGAGTCAACCGCGGGTCGATGATACCGGCAGCGGTCGCCTCAGCGTCCGCCTCGAAGACCCGCATGGCGATCTCGTCCGTGGGCAGCTCATACATCGTAGCCGCGAGGGAGCAGACTGCCTCATCTGTCTTGCGCTGCCAACCCGTAAGACCACCTTCATCCTCAGAACCATCCCAGTCCGCCGGAAATAGGATGCCGAAGTCGTGCGGAACCTCGATCTGTACGTCAAGTTCGCCGCTGGATGCGTAGTCACGAAGGCGTCTAAGAGCGCCTGGACGATCTCGCCAAATCTCAACGAGCCGCCCCATAACACGCGACGCCTCGGCGCGGATTGCCGCCTGCGACTCCGCATTGACGCCTTCCCCGAAGGCCAGCCCGTCTGGATAGACCCAGTAGTGCAAGGTCCTGATGATGGGCGCCGGGGATGCTCCATGCTCGCGCTCGACCAGACCAAGCACTACATCCCAGACTGCTGAGAGCTCTGGAATCAGGCACGGCGGGAGGGCTCCCTCGGAAAGCGTTATCGTGTTGCCAAGCCCAGGGTCGGAATGCCCGCGTCGGATCCCTGGTTGAATTGAGTGGGCCAGGACGCGCATTGCAACGTCTTGGTCTCCGGCGGAGCGCAGCCATTCGTCGGTGACGGAAACGGCGAGCTTTCGCTCTTCAATCGTCTGGCTGGAAGCTGCAATGTGGTCATCGATGACTCGGAGGGGGATCAGGCGTGTTGTGCTCTGCTCGCTGATTGCCCACAGCCAACTCCATCAGGACCCTAAGCATGTGCTTCGAGTTAATGCCCGACCGATAGGCTGCTTGCGCGATCAATGCTCGATGCTGGGGCGCGCGTTCAAGCGCCTCAAGGGCCTCTGCCGCCCAAGCTGGCGTAGGCGGTCACTTGCTCCGAATCCAGATTAAGCAGACCGATGAGAAGTCCTCTGTCGATCTGTGCACCGCGGTGGACCGCACCTACCAGGGCGAGGAGGCCGCCGGACGGGCGGCAAAGCTGATCGATCGTCTTGGCAGCTTCAAGCGAGCCTGCACCGCCAAAGAAAACATCGCGAACGAGTGCGTACCGGAGGCTTTCGGGTTGCACTATCAACTTAGGAGTACCAGGCTCCCAACTGGGTGTCTCATCTATTGTTCCGCCGGAGGCTAGGCCCCGGATCAAATTGCTGACGCGCGGCGTATCGAGACCAAGGACCTGCTCAACCTGCTGCCTCGTCGCGCCGCTTTTGCCCGACAGAGCAAGGACGCCGAGCACTTGGCGACTCTCCTCTCCAACGAGACGCGTGGACCACCCAACGATGTCGGTGAGGAGGGCGTCGCCCGTGGCAACATCGCCGGTGCGCCCATGCACGCAAGCGTAGGCAAGCGTCGCGGCAAGGCCAGCACGGCCCATCGCTTGGTCCACTAACAAAGCCTGTAGATCCCTCGGTTCGGCGACGCCGACCGCCTCTATCACCTCGAGAATCTGATCTCGGCCGAGCTCTGGAAGCTCGAAGGGGGACGAGTCAGGGAGCGCTAGGGATACGTCTTTCTGTTGTCCTGGCCACGCCACTGCCACGATGTCGAAATTGGCATCCATCTCATGACGCAACTTTTGAAGCACTGCCAGACGATCATCTTTACCATCTCGAAGGTGGGCATCGTCCAGGACTATGCGTCGAGGTTTCATCTCGCGAATTGCGTCCTCAAGGTCGGCTGCAGCCCAGCCAGCGTCGAAGAGACCCCAGTTCTCCTTCATCAGCTCCTGGAGCAGGAACGTCTTACCGACGCCGGGCTTGCCGGCCAGCACGAGATCACCCGCGATGTCTCGCAGTTGGGCGAGCTCATCGTCACGCCCGATCAGTGGGACCGGAGGCATCGGACGCGGGCTCGTGGGGAACTGTGTCAGCGCCCGTGCTTGCCCAGGGACGCCGAGCAGGTCCTTTCGCCATTTGGGGCTGTCGTACAGAAGTTGGATGAAATCCGCCCGGTCGTGCACGTCGTGGAGGCGGACACCGAACTCCTCTAGAAGCTGGCGCCTCCAGGCGGACCGTTGTTGACCGGAGACCGCGCGGGTCGTTGCAAACACAACGACCCTCCGGTTGCCCCCTGCCTTCAGATGACTCCGGATATTCCCGACTAGATTGCCTCGGGCGGCCTTCCCAACCGTCAAAACAAGGAAGAAACGCTCGCCGTTCCCGAGCTCTCCAACTCCGTCCAAGCCCGCGTCGTTGCCGCCTTCCACGGGCCTCAGGTTCGGGTAATACGCCTCGCGCAGAAGCTCCACGGCACAGCGCTCGAAGACGTCCCCTTTAAGTGGCTTCTCGATCGCGCTGGCGATTGCCTCGTACATGGGATCTGGCATGCTTGCGAGTCTACACTGCGGTGGGGATCGCATGCTTCAGATGCGCTGATACTAGTCCTTTCCCCCTTTGCCGCCATACCGAAGCCGCGACAGCTGCCTCCAATCGTGGGCATCGCTCCGCCACACGTTTGTGACGTGGGCGATCCGCGCCAGTGCGCGGGAACTGGACGTGCAGTACCTGTTGAGGCACTCGAGCCCAATGATGGTCCGGCGCTACTCTGCCATCCACGACTCAGAACAGCCGGCAAAGGCGCACGCTGCCTTCAGTCCGGCGACGCAGCTGTAGGGTGGGTCGAACCTTAGTCGTTCCTTGCGGTCTACCGCACTGCGTGTGAGTACCAGCCGCCCCAGACTGCCTTCCAGCGGCGGAACAATTCGACGAAGAGAGGGTTGGTCCAGACCAGGATCTTCCATATAGGCCACTTGCTAGACGTCTCGTCCCTCAAGCGTCGGCGCCGGTGAAATGCAGCACAAAGAAATGCGCGCCCTGGGGATCGGATAGGAGCGCGAAGCGGCCAATGTGCGGGATGTCCGCCGCTGGCAGAATCAGAGAGCCGCCGAGGCTCACTGCCTTGTCGATGGCAGCATCGCAGTTCTCCACGCCTAGATAGACAGACCAGCTGGGCGGTACCGGACCCCATTTTTCAAGGATGGTCATCATGCCGGCCGCGTTCTCGCCGTCGCTTAGGAAGAGCATGTAGGGACGGTCCTCGGCACCGGTCGTGTCCAGACTGGTCCAGCCAAACAGTCCACCGTAAAAGGCGGCTTGGGCATCGAGATCGTTGGTGTAGAGCTCGCACCAGTTGAGGGCGCCCGGCTCGCCGAAGATCTGCGAACCTATTTCGTCGCGCGGCTGCCAGATTGAGAAGGTAGCTCCTTCCGGATCCCTTAGGGCCGCCATGCGGCCGGCGGTAAAGACATCGTGCGGCTCTTGGATTGCAGTGCCACCCAGCTCCTTGGCCTTGGCTACGACCTCGTCCACGTTCGCCACCGCGAAGTAGTGAGATGCGAGTGGAGGTAACTGTCTAGCACGTCTCGCGGAACGTCCTCAGATGTGATGCGCGCCAGATATTCGCCGCGGGCGCGGCCTGCAGTGCACGCAGCGGCCGGAAGGCCTAGGGCTTGCCGCCGTCAACGCCCTTTGGATTCATAGGTGCACCTGCCCGCGTCGCTGCTGGTACGCCTCGATACCGAGCAGGCCAGACGGGTTGTGATATGTCTAACCTGGTGAGCAAGGACGGGCGAACTCGCCGCGGCAGCAACGCCGCGCCACACTGCCGCGACGTTGCTGTTGGGTGAAGGTGTGCACCCCAAGGTTGTCTCCGAGCAACTCGGGCAGAGTCGGGTCGGGTATCCCCCTCTAGGGCATGACGAGGCAGCCGTCTCTCGGTCTGGGGGCATAAGGCCCCGCGCAAAACGGAGCGGAATCGGCATACAAGAAGGGCGGGCCAGGGGAGGGCCGGCGCAAGCGCCTGAGTCTTCAGACTCAGGCTCGAACTTGCCTCACTGGCCCAGGCTCGAATCAGAGTTCCCTAAGGCAATCCTCCAGCACGGTTGTCGTCTCCCGCCCATGGCGTAGATGCCCGAGAAGCACTGAGACCAGAAGCGGCTCCTGATGTTCGGGAAGTGACCTAAGTGCAAGCGCCGCGATCAGGTCTGCTACGACTGAGACCGCTGACTCTGGGGTGCACTCAGGGCCTTCAAGGGTCGAGAGTAAGGCACGAGTTCGTTCGTCTGTCAGAAAGCCGCTGGCTTCTAGGAGCAGGAGGATGTCCGCTGTTTCCACTTGCAAAGACCGGTAGTTGACCAGGGCGAGCCGCGCAATGAGCGACGAGTATTCCTGGTCCGTTAGTTCTCCCACGCGCCGCAGCTCCTGTAGAACTGCCTGCGTGTTCACGGCCTCGACCCCGAATCCGCGCGCCAGGTTCGCCAGGCCGAGGTCGTCTGAGATCAGCAGTGGCCGATCTTCTGGATCTTCTCCACCTGCGAATATCGAGCTGACTCCGGCCTCGGTCACCAATGCACCCGGAAGGCGCGTGGCCAAGGCGGCGTTTGCGACCGCCTTCGGGTTCTCTGGCTGCAGCGCGTGGGCCTCCGTGAGTTACTCGCAGCCCTCCCTAATGTCGTCCGAGGCGAGGGCGCAGGCTCCGAGGTTCGTGAGCAGGGGAAACTCAAGCTCCGGCGGGATGGCATCGGCCTGTCGAATGCCTGGAAGCTAGAGTCCGATACGAAGCCAACATCTGGCCCGAAGTTGGCTCCCTTGGCAAGCTGGACATGCTCAGGAGCCGGACCCCACCACGGACATCCTCTGCTATGTCCCGCGGCGAAGCATAACTGCGTAGGGATCCAATAGGCGAGCTTGACACCCAATTGAAATGGATGCCTGTTGGACGTCGCTGTCCCCGACGTCGATGGGTACACCACCGTACTCATACGTGTCACTGGTTGTCGCCAATTTTCAATTCAACTCGCGGATCGTCACTTCACATCGATGCACGCCCTGGCCGCAGACGATCAGGATACCGGCGACTGACAGATCGAGGTGATTTATACCGCAACCGGGACAAGAATCTTGACGTTCCCCTTGGATGCAGCCGGCAGCACCGCAGACCTCGAGAACTGTCCCGCAGGGCCAGTTCTCATAGTGGTCCGGCCCGACGGCGATGATCGTCCAATCAGCAGCCTGATAGTCGTTATAAGGGATGCAGCCCATTGGTGAGCCAGGCAAATCGTAGAACGTTACGACGCCAAAGAGGAGCCCAGCTGGGGGAGTGGCTGTCGCTGGAACCGGCGTCGCGGTGGACGCGGGCGTGGCAGTGGCAGGCAGAGGAGTGGCGGTGGGCAGAACCGGGGTTGCCGTGAGTACGGGAGTGGCCGTCGCTGGAACCGGCGTTGCTGTCGGTACGGGAGTGGCGGTGGGAGGAACCGGCGTTGCTGTCGGTACGGGAGTGGCGGTGGGAGGAACCGGCGTTGCTGTCGGTACGGGAGTCGCCGTCGGTGGAATCGGGGTTGCGGTCGGCGGGAACGCTGCGGCTGCGGCTGGTGTAGGTGTCAGGGCAGCCAGGAGAGCGACGACGGGCGTCGGCGTCGGTGACGAAACTGGAGTGATGCTAGTGGTGCTGCTCGCCTCCGCCTGCTCCTCGTTGCCCAGAAGCTCACTCGCCAGGCTCGACGCGGCCGCTGAGTGCAGTGGAAGCGCTGAAACGCTATCCGCCTGGGAAGACGGGTTGAGGTCGACAAACCCAGCCTCGCCCCCCACGTAAAGACCGATTACCAGGAAACCAATCAGGATTAGGGTGCCGCTTGGCACAAGCCGGGTCAGTTTTTGACCACCATGTTCATGCTGTTTCCGGCTGGATCGACTTCGCAGCCGGGAATCCCCCAGGGGTAAGAATTGGCTCGATTTTACCACGCTCAGCATCCTCACTCGCCTGAATCAGCAAGAACCCTTAGCAAATAGCGTCGAAGCAGAGCAACGGTGAGTTCAACTGGTGCGAACCGGACGCCCAAACATACTATAGCCGGCAAGGCACCTTGTTCCTCTCGCGACCATAGGTCGCCTGATATCAAAGGCTAGTGGTGCTTCCATGTTGAAACTTCTGTCCTGCGCCGCCCTTTCCCTCCTGGCACTGTTGTTAGCGTGTTCCGGCTCAAGTCCTCCACCTGCGCCCACACCTACATTCTCACCGGCGTCCACATCCACACCCCCGCCAGCGCCCGCAGAGGATGTGCTCTCCCCCTTCAGCCTCACAGACCCATCTGCTTTCTTGTCAGAAGTGTCGAGCACCGAGGTGGCATGTATCTCGGAAAATATAGACCTAGGCCGGCTCATGTCGTTTCTGACAGCCCCCGACTTAGCCACGGACGAAGAAGCAGCGTCCCTCATTGGTTGCATGGAAGATGAAACACTGCTCAGGTTTTTCCTGTCCGCTATCTTGCAAGCAACCGGGCCGCTGAGCGCTGAGTCCTCTGGATGCGTTCGCGAGGTCTTTGCCAGCGTGGACCTCGCCGCCCCGATGATAGCCAGCGTGGGCGACCCTGAGGCTGGAGCTGGATTGATGGCGGGATTCTTCTCGACACTTGTCTGCCTAAATGAGGCGGAGTTCCAGGCTGCCGGTCCCGCCCTTGAGCTGGGCAATATCGACCAGCAAGGCGTACAATGCTTATTTGATGAGTTGGGCGGAGCCGAAGATTGACCGCGCTCATGGACCCCGCCGCAGGACCCCCTCTTGCACTATTCGGCGCGGTGATGACTTGCAACCTAGAACTGACCGCAGACCCAGTGGCAGCGCCGTAAGCGCTTAAGCCACCTGCGAGGGCCTCGATCAGCTCATGAATCGCAGGCCTACATGAGGCCAGCGTAACAGCCCGATGCGGCGCCGAGTCTGAGTGCCACCGGAGGCCACGCCCAGAGAGCTCTGCGCCGCATAAGATACTCTGGCTCCCCCAAATCCGTTGAGTCGCCTTTTACGGCCGGCCCGCGGTAGCGTGCCGAATGCGTGTCGACGACACCGTGGCGCCCATGAAGCGAGGCGAGCACCCTGTCGGTTCGAGTTCTTCAAAAAACGCCTCTTAGTGCCGCTGAGTGACGTGTTTTGGCCTGCTTTGACGTGTTTTTGAGGATGTCCTCAGATACGAATTTGGAGCGCTCAGATACGAACCGATCCCCAAAGCTTATTTCGCGGCGGCGCGCGCTCCTGCCGACGCTTCCTGAGGGGATGTCCTCCAGACTCTTGACCCGCCCTCCCCTCGCGCCGCCAAACCTTCCAATCGCCATGCCATCTTCACTAGCCGTTGTCGGCGGTCAGAGCAATCTAAGCTGGGGAAAATCCCAGCTGCCGCTGGAGGGCAGCGCAGGAAGCCCGTGCTCGAACCACGGCTGAAGGCACACGCACGCCTACGGAATTTGCTTTCAAGCGGATAATGACAATTAGAATAGGGCCCTGAGGGTCAATATGTTCCCACTGCAACCGGCTCAAAGGAGACCGGCCCCAGGAGTACCTCGCAGCACGGTATGTTCATTTCTTTCGCTTTATGAGGCGCGATGCTGACCGGCTTGCTAGCCAACGCTCTAGGCTGGCGACGCGTCGAGGTCGAGCGGCATCAGCGGCTGCAGGACAGGCTCGTGTTTGCCGCTCGCATCGACCGCGAACCCCACGGCGGCGCGCGCCTAACCGACTTCCAGAGCGTCGCCATCAATAACTCCGAGCAAGGTTGGACCACGCGAGGATACCCAGCGGGTCAACTTCGCCCACCCGTCGCGATCATTACCGCTTGGCCCATCGTGCCAGCGCCTTCTCAGGCGAGGTTATCTCCTCCACCGACGTGTAGAAGTAGTCCTCCCAACCCTCCTCGGCCATCCCGGTGAACAACATCAGATTCAGAGGATACTGCTCACTATCGGTAACGCGACGGAAATCGTCTCGAAACAAGAATGTTGGCTTCCCCAGCGCAATCGCCATAACCTAGCTCTACCATCACGCCCTCGTCGGGAGGAACGCCGTTGACTATGGCGAAGATGGCATCCGACTCCACCACGTAGCGGAAATCCCTTTGGCCAATCCGATACGCCCAGCCTGCCTCCAGAAAGTCCAGCTGATTGTTACGAGCGAACGGCTCCCAAACTTCTAACCCAAGATCTTCCAGGGCCGTCACTAACGGCGGGAGGAGGATTATCTTCTGCTGGGCAGAAAACCCGTAAGGATTAGCCAGGTAGATGGTCTTTGTCATCGGGGTCTTTCGAATATCGAGCCATAGGCCTGCGCAGGCGCCTTGTGTGCACACTCCTAGCCCTCAATTGGTGCATACGGCGTGATCCAGAGCCAGTCTACTCGCCGCCCCGGTCTGCCCAATATCGTGCAGCTAGGCATCGCGACGCCGACACTATCCAAGACGCCTTCGCCGACTACTACCGGACGACGGTCCTGGCGGAGGAGACCGATCCCGATAGGCTGCACGACCTCAAGGCGGCGCTCGATGGACATCAGGTCTACAGTCCAGCGCAGGTGGAAGAGTTGGTGGAGCGCTACCTTTCGGGATCAGGCCGCGACCGGCTCGATCCAACCCTGGACGCCTGCGTCTCGCTCTACCGAGAGCAGTTGGACGAGGACGGCCAGTTGGACTTCAAGGGCAAGGCAAAGGCGTTCCTCCGGACCTACGGGTTTTTGGTAGCCATCCTTCGGCGGCCCGCTCGTACTGCCACGCGGCGGGGCCCGCTCACGCGCCATGATTACGATACTAGATCTAAATCGGATGGGCTTACTCTTCGAGCGCGGCGAAGCTCTCACGAGCCTAGGTAGGCTGCTCGATATCGTGGAACGGACGGCTAACGAACCGGCTACGTTGCGAGAACTCTGGCTGGAGGCACCGAGGACGATCCCTTCCGCCATACTGTCGCTGCCAACTGGATCTTGCCTACGGTGCACTTGGTTGTCCGAAAGCCGAAAGCACCTTTACTATAACATCGTGATACAAGTGCGTGATTCTTCACGCGACTCGACCTTCCGAATCGGTCAGTTGAAGTACGTCGCTGCGGTGGCCGCTCTACTTCTTGCGCTAACAGCATGCGGAGGGGATGAGCAAGTCCTCACGTGGGATCAGCTAGAGAACGCCGCTTATCCAGTTGAATTCGTGGAGCCTGATGGGATCGCACAACTAGAAGGCGGCGAGTTTCGCCAGCAGGCGGCCCCGGGCTCTGCCACACAAACCGTTGTTCGCTTAGCTGAAATTCGCAGCTTTGGCCAGATCGATAACGGCAACTCGATCGATGCAGCACCCATCCTCATCGTGGATCCCGGCGGCTCCGGGACATTCATTTACCTTGTAGCGGCGCTCAACATCGATGGGCAGCCAGAGATGGCGGCGACCACACTACTAGGCGACAGAGTGGCAGTTCGCTCGGTCAAAATCGTGGACAGCCAGATCGTTGTCGGCATGCGCGTAAGGGGTCCTGATGACCCGTTCGCGTACCTGACGACTGAAGTTACTCGTACGTATGTCCTTGAAGGAGACGAGTTGGTTCTGCTAAGTGAAGAGGCTTCCAGCGTTTCGTCACCAAGCCCCGGCGATTATGGGTTCACGCCTGAGCGCATCGAGGTCAATGAGGGAGAAAGGAAAACCGTCATGGGGCGGTTGGCTCCTGGGGAACTTGGTGATTACGTTGCGGAGGGAGAAGCAGGACAAGAGCTCCAAGTCGCATTGAGGAGTCAGTTCTCGAATGCCATTCTGTCGGTTTATGGGCTTACCGACGGACAAGTCCTGGTCAGTGTGACGGAGTTCAAAGCTCGATTCACCGGCATCTTGCCCAGTAGTCAGGACTATGCGATTAGAGTGATCACGCTTGCAGGAGACGAACTGGACTATAGCCTTGACGTCCAACTTCAGAGGCGCTCATCCACCATCGCTCCCACCATCCCTCCCTTGAGCTCCCCGACTAGCTCGACTCCGGGCACCTCAACGGCAACCCCCGAGGTGATAACGCCGGCAACACCAACCCAGTCAAGTCCCGTTGGTGGTGTTCGACCACCCCCAGAGGGTGGTTTGTTTGTCTATCTTACTTTCGATGACGGCCCCGGTGCTCCCTTCACGGAGCAAGTGCTCGACCTCCTTGCCCGTTTCAATGCGAAAGGCACGTTCTTCGTGTTGGGAGTCAACGTGCAAACAATGCCGGAGTTCACTCGGAGGGCTGCGCTAGAGGGCCACTCCATCGCCAACCACACCATGTCGCATACTTCTCTCCAGGGAATCGACCACGAGGCCTTTTTCAATGAGGTAGCAGCAGCTCAGTCAATTATCGACGAGTTGGTGGGCGCTGCCTCGACTCCGTGTCTGCGACCTCCCTACGGAGCGACCGACTCCTTTACTCGCGCATATGCTGCAGAACTCGGGTTTACAGTAGTGCTTTGGGATGTCGACCCACGCGACTGGGCACGACCTGGAGTCGACGAAATCGTTTCAGTCATAAGGGAAGGCAGTGGGCCGGGCAAGATAATTCTTATGCACGATGGCGGTGGTGACCGAACTCAGACGGTTGCGGCACTTGAACAAGTGTTAGCCGAGCTCTCCGACTTGGGTTATGCATTCAAACCTCTATTGTGTGGCTGAGGAACAGGGGCCGCCCATGGCTAGGTAGACCCCAGTTGGATTCTAGGGAGCCTTGTACCTAACCCGGGAGGGCGACTGGTGAGACGCCCTCAAACCGGCAGTGCCACAGGTGCCACTGGCCCGCCAGCCGCGGCATCTGCCCAGACCGCGACAGGCTCTACGATTTTAAGCCCACCACGTAGACGGGATTACGGAGTCTCAGGAGGCGTAGTCCCCGGGGTGACCGCTATATCTCCTCGCAGACACGGCACGGCGCCTCATCAGTGTCGCGCTGCACCTTCGGTAGGGCTCTCAACTGATTAGCGACTCGCACAGGAAGAGGGCAGGGAACGCAAAGACATTCGAGACCCAGAGCACGCTGGCGACGACCGCCACGAGCGGCCAGAACCGCGCGGCGGCAGGCCAGACGCTTGATTCCAGATGGTATTCACGGACGACAGCAGGAGCGCTGCGTCTCAGGACGAGCTGGGGCTGGTCACGGTCGTCAATGGGTTGGCAGCCGGCGGAGCCTACTGCGGGGCTAAGGCGCTGGCACTCACTGGGTGTGCGAGAGATGTGGGTTGGGGAGAGGGCGTGGTGGTTGACCGTATCGATAGTGAGTCCTTATTGACAACATGAACCTATCCGGGACACTACGAGTGTCTTCCCCAGTGGGTTTTCTCACTGGCCCCCTCCGGGTTGCGACCCGGAGGTTTTTTTGTCCCAAGAGAGCCTATGAATCGCGTCAGTTTCTTCGTAGATGGCTTCAATCTCTACCACTCAACTCGTGACGCTGAATCCTACTCCAGCGGCGCGAGTACAAAGTGGCTAGATAGCCTGGGGGGAGTGCATTATTTTTCTGCGATGGCTCACCATTTGACTCGATTTGACCCAGACGTTGTAGCTAGGCACAAGGCATTCTCAGAGTGCCTCAGCGATACTGGAATCTCGGTGGAACTGGCCCGCTTTAAGCCTAAGAAAGTGAAATGCCCCATCTGCGGTAAGCAGACGACTCATTACGAAGAAAAGGAAACGGATGTTGCGATTGCAGTCAGCCTAATGGAATCACTGCACATGGGCGCGTGCGTACGCACCCCCGGCTGCCAGCCCGGTGACGATGCCGACGAGCACCGTGATCGCGGTGAACTCGTCCTGATAAACGGCGCTTAGGCTCACCCACACCACCGCCGCGGCGACCGCAAAGCCGTAGACATCGCCGTCGCCTCACGCTCTTCGTCAACGGTGCCGAGGATGAGCCGCACCGGCCTGCCGTCGCGCTCGTAGTTGAGCACCTGGACGTAGCGGCAGGACTCTAGCTGCAGGTGTTCGACTGAGAAAGCTTGCTCTGGCATGGGTCTATTCTAAGGGGCAGAATCTCGCTGAATGGGGAAGGCGGCAAATCTCCTCTTTCCCATTCAAATGCTAAACCGCTGCGCACTTTAGCAAAACAGTTGACGTGTGCGGTGCCGAGCAGTAAATTTAGTGCGACACAAAGTGAAAACCGCCGATTCGTAGTCGGCGGTTTTCCAGCACGCGAGGGGCATCTCGCGCTCGATTTCAGTCTCTAGTGTAGACACCTAGATTCAGAAACACAAGACGCCCCTCGTGAAAAAGGGGCGTCTTTGTGTTTGCCGCCGAGGGGTTGCCTCGAACGACGGGTTAACACCGGCATTATGGGCCGGGCCGATCAAACAGGCAAGCCATAGCGAGGTCGACGTTCCTCCCGGCGGTCATCCTATTTAGGAGGTGGCCACATGGCTTCACTTAAAGATGGAAGGAAGTACCACGAGGTAAAGCCTTACACCCGGAAAGACGGGACTAAGGTTCCTGCCCACGTGCGCACTGCACCTGTAACCAAGCCCAAGAAGGGCTAACTATCAGCGGGGGAGGCTTTCTCCCCCGCCTTTTACCCTTCTGCCGCTTTGACAGAATTGCTAGGAGTCGAAATGCCATTCCCCGAGCAGTCGAGCAGATCTTTTACTCGTGAAAACATCGAGGCTTTACAGGGTAAGCAAGACGGAGTGTATGGGCTTTTCAAAACGAACGTCTGGGTTTACATCGGCCGCGGTGACATCCGCCAGCACTTACTTGACCACCTAAACGGCGATAATCCGTGCATTACCAGTGAAGGACCAACACACTGGGTCGATGAAGTGACGGCGAATCATTTCGAGCGAGAAAAGGAACTGCTTGCCGAATATCAGACTACTTGTAACAAACAATTGGCTGTGCCTCGCGGAAGTGGGTGACAGTTACGTTAGATATTAGAACGGACGGAGTCCTCATGAGCGAGCAAACGCCAACACCGCGACCAGAACGGCCACCGGAACGGCGACCAGAACGGCCACCGGAACGGCCACCCAGCCCCGAAACGGGTCGACCTCAGCCGGTAGATCAGCCTGCGCCAGAACCTGCAACTCGAGAAGGCGCACCGCAACCAGAGCACCCATTAGTGCCTGATAGGCCGAAGACAAGGGACCTACGCGATTCGAGCTAAAATTATTGCGAGTCCAACCAGGAACGCCTCGGCGGCGGTCGCACCGATGACTACTCGAGCCGCCCGTGATTTCACTTTTAGTAATTTGTTGTTTTTGGAGTAGGCGTCGGCAATACTCGTAACAAGGGCGAGTTTAATTTGCTCTACAGCCTTATCGTGGTGGGTTTCCCACATGGTATTCGCATGAAAGCTGGTGTGAAAGTTACGTGTGAAAAGCCCAATAACCGAAGCGACGACCGCGACCACGTAGGCTGCCAATGCACCACCAAGAAGAGCTGTAGTCGTGTCGCCGCCACCGGCTTCCTGTGAGAAACTTGCCAAGCCCAGAATGATACTGGCGGCTGCGAAAACCTGGAAGACCTTAGCGTCCAGGGCATCAATATCTCGGGACTGGCTCTCCGGCCCATCCTTTGTGGCTTGCAGGATGAAGTCAAGAGTCTCCGGATCAAACGATTTGCTAGTCATTCTTTGTCCGCCTCCTAGCAGAGGGCTTTAGTCTACGTGATCGCTAGCGCCTTAGCCCCGCTGTAAACACCCCCGGCTGCCAGCCCTGTGACGACGCCAACCAGCACCGTGATCGCGGTGAACTCGTCCTGATACACGGCGCTTAGGCTCACCCACACGACCGCCGCGGCGTGAAGGCACCCACCGCGAAGCCGAGGGCGAACGCTAAGGCAGCGTAGGCCCAGATGGTCATTTCGACGACGGCTCTAGAGGCCGACCGGTCATGAGTCGGTAGCCAACGACCATAAAGCCATTGACAACACCGATGATCGCAAGCTGCTGCGGCTCACTCACCGACATGCCAAACGAGGTCGCCGCTACCAGGCAGGCGTTCACCAACGCGGCGATCTCGAGCCTGCTCGTAATGATCCTTGAGAGCCAGGTCATATCTTCCGTCTCCTTACGTGCTCCTGCCCTGCCCGCCGCCCGGCGGGACACCGGCTTGTCTACAACTTTGGCTTCGGGCCTGTCGACTCGGCCATCTCCCAGAGGGCGTACCTGTGGTTGCGGTGCAGCTTCGTCGGGTCTTTGCCTTCAAAGATGGCTTTGTAGAAGTAAGCGAAGGCATGAGCGTACTCCCGATCGGTCGGCTCCCATACAGGCGGTGTCGGGGCTAGCACCTCTTCCCACTCCACATCGTTGAGCATCCCGGCGCAGGCTGTCCCTTCACCCGGCCGCGCCCAGTCGTTGTGTCCCTTGATCTCCCGCCCCGGGTAGACCACGAGCAGCTCCTTGACCGCCCCCACGATGCCGTCCCACTGGGCCTGCTCGGGCAAAGCGTCGGTGAAATTACCCACGGCGGCGATGCCTATTAACTGGTGGTTGCGGGCCTTTACGTGCGCCCTCTGGCCCTCGTAGTCACCGACCTGATAGGCGCGCCCCGAGGGGAAGACCAAGACGTGGTAGCCGATGCTGTACTCGCCTCCGAAGCGTCCCGCGTGAGCGGTGTCGATAGCCCGAATGTGAGCCCTCTCAGCGGCGATCGTCGTGCGGGCGGCCATGTTTGTGACGGTGTGGTGGATAGCGATGCCGATGAAGGAGGAGGCCGGGTGCTTGGCAACGCCGTGAGGCTTTAGGATGATGTCGCGGGCGTCAATAATTGTCATATCTTCGCCCTCTCGTGTTCCTGGTGCGTGTGAGCGTCGATTCTTGCCTCGTTGCTAAGGCTCCGGTCTTTGTTCTCGGCCACGGTGCCGTTGAGCGTGTCGAGACGATCCGTAATGCCCTTCACGTCGCCCTTGGTCGCGAGCTTTGATACGAGCCAGGCGACGGCCGCGACAATGGCTGTAAAGGTGCCGACTGTCTCTAGGACGAGGCGGATGACTTCGGTCTCTGTCATTTGGCGCTCACCAGCCTTCTCATGCCAGAATCCATTCCTCCACGATCACGACGCCGGCAGCACCAGCGCCGCCATCTTGACCAAGGTCCCGTTGAGTAGCCCCGCCGCTGCCGCCGCCGCCGTAGCTTTGGCCACGGTCAAGGAGATCAGGTTGATGATCGCTCCGACCCCGAAGAGTGTTAGTCCCGCGGCCAAGACCGGGGCGTAGATCTCTTCAGCGTGTGACCGTTGAAGGGGTTCAGTGTTCGTTGGAGTTTCATGGCGGGGAAGCCCTCCTACGTGATTTGTAGAGCCCTTAGATAGGACCCCTTGAGAACTTGAGTAGCAGTACCATTCGAGGTGTCCTGGGCCCACTGAAATTGCAAGTCGCCCGACGTTCCTGAGGTCGTGATAATCAGCCTTATAAGAGCAGGAGCAGGGTGCGCTATAGTCGCGTCTAGACCCTCAGCTGATCGAGGTGATGTGGCAGATTCTAAGTCCCCGGAAAAACTCCCACCCGCCGAACGAACCAGCAAGAAATGATATGCCGTTGCACCGGACGGGACCGTCCATTTCAATTTGAAATTCGCCGTAGAGTTGGACTTTATTAGGATGATCGCCTCGACTAGCCAAACTTCGTTAGCCCCTACGGCAAGTAGGAGGTCATCATCATCTTGGTATGCCGTACTACTCGTCACGGACTCATCAGCAGTCTTTGTGACGTACTTCGGGTTCTGGCTGTTGGCGGCAAAGTCCCCTAGACCGAGACGAGCGAAGGCGCTGGCTCCAGTCGCGTAAACAATGTCACCAGCAGTAGTCACCTTTGCAGGGCCTGTCTCCAGGAAGTTGTCCCGAACATGAGTGTTCATGTTGCCAGCGGTGACGACCTCAGCAGTCACCCACGTACGGGGTGCGGTCCAGGCCACTAGCTGGCCTCCGTTTCACGCGCCAAGTCAGATAGGGTCTCGTGAGGCAGCCAGTTCTGATTGCCTTCCCGGGAGCGTCTGACGAGCTCGGCCTCGATACCGTCTCTATCGACAGGCCACTGGACCGGCAGGAAGCGGTTCTTAATCGGCTCGTTGAAGCAGGTCAGGCAGTAGAAACGCGGGTAGTCAGGATCAGCAGCCTCGGCGCCGGCACAGAACGGGCAGCGATCCAGCGGCCATGGTTGACCTCAGCCTTGAGGATTGGCTCGGCGGCCTCGCCGGAGGGCAGCGGTGTCCGGCCGTGGTTGCGGGCGTGGCTGGCCATGACTAGGTCCATGTCCGACACTCCGCCAGCCAGGTCTCGCGCTGTCTTAATCATGTATCACCTCAGTAACCCAACTTTGTCGAGCTGCCGAGAGCGCTTGTGCCGAGCACCCAGAAGTCGTGTGAGTCGGCTGGTGCGCAGGCGAACTCGATCTGATGCGTAACGCCGCGGCGAAAGTTGATCCGGTCGCGGATGCTCTCGATGTAGAATTCCTGGTTAATACCAAGCTGGGTGCGTATTCCTTGAGCCACCACCGTGATCCGGTCGCTTATCTCACGCGCGCTTATGCCAGCGAAGACCGTGTCGTTGATGCTGGCGTCGAAGGGCAGAGTGACCAGGGGCTGCGGGTCTTTCCACTTATTGACGATGTAGTCGCAGAAGGCCTGAGCGTCGTTGGTGTTGGCGTGAAACTTGCCAGGCTGGCGGAAGGTCCGGACGCCGTAGTCGCCCTGAGAGGTCGCGTCTTCGGCTGATACGGTCGTCGGGTTGCCCCGGCTGACCGGCGTGCCTCGGGCCTGAACCAGGGTCAAGCTGGCTTCCAAAGAGGCGTGGTTGTTGGTGATCGTGATCTTCATCGTGCGGGCAAACTTGCTCACTACGACGCCAATGTCGGCGTTGGCGACGCCGGTCTGGGTGACGTCGGTACCAACTACCGGCGTGGTCCAGGCATAGACGTAGGCGCCGGCGTCGCCACCGGAGGAGGCATTGGGGTACTGGGCCCACCAGCTGCGCGACTCGCCGGCGGCGAGGGTTGGTGTCTCGCCCGTGAGCGTCCACAAAATGGCCAGGGCTCCAACGCTGAACGTGGATACGGTAACTCTTACATTGTTGAAGATCTCCTGGAGGCGGTCGCTTTCCTTGACCGAGAGCAGGTAGGGGTAGGTTGAGCCGACGGCGTCACTAACGGTGAGCTGAGAGGTGAGGTGTGGCGACTTGAGCCGGTGATGATGGTCTTCGTACACCAGCTTGCCATCTGGCCCTTCGAGAAAGAAACCCAGCTCGGTCTCTTCGATGTCGCGAATGGCGTTAGCCGCCAGCGTGTCCTCGACAAACCAGGGGCCCGTGGTCGTCTGACCCGCGTCAATCGTGCGCTCGGCGGCGGGCCAACCTACCTCGTCTAGCACTGTAGTGATATGAGTGCCCGTCAGCGCCCCTGAGCTTCCCGGAGGGTTCACTATGGCATCAAGGAGGCTCATGGGCCCGGCGGCTTGCAGCTCGACGACGAGGCCGTCCGAGGTGCTGTGCTTGGGTGTCAACTTCTCAATGACTCCCGTCCAGCGCGTCTTAGCGTCATCTCCCGTGACCCTGAAGCGGAGCTTGCGGCCCGGCAGCAACTCGCCAAATAGAGGTCCGGAGGCGTTCGAAGGGCTGTAGAGACCCTCCGGGTTGCGCAAGAGCGCCTTGAGGCGCCCTGCCTCGGAGCGTCCGGTCAGCTGCGAGGCGAACTTGCGGCCACGGAGGAACTCGACGTCCAGGAGATCTGCCGACACATCCTCATTGGTGTCGCCGTAGTCGCCATCGGCGTTCCAGTCCACTTCAAGGACGTAACCGCGCGCCATCTAGACAACCCCCTCGGTCGCAAAGTAACGTGAGGGCCTATGCGGTACGTGCTCCTTGCCCTCGGCCTCGCCGGCGTCTTGGCCGTGGCGTGCGGTGGCGGGGGTGGATCTGATGAGCCTTCGAATCCGGCACTGCCAACTGCCGCCGTCCGTATTAACCCTGCTAGCCCCACCCCTGAGAACGCTCAAACGACAGATACGTGTGACCTCTCCAAAGAGATGAGGGTCCTCTTGGAAGGCTTCAGCAAACAACTCGTTTTTTGGTTTGATTACGGGTTCAACGACGGGGAAGGGCGCGGCGATGGCGTCGCAATCGTGATTGCACTGCCCGATGACGGTGGGGAGCTTGAAATTCCGGCCTGCGCCTACCAAGCCGCTAAGCGAGCGCTCGGGAGTGAGGATTAACCAGCGGAATATCTCTGAGGGGCTCATGCGGGGAGCCCGCCAAGACCGCCGCGCCGCTGTGAGTCCAGAACAATCTCAAGAAGCTTGTCTTCCGACACCATCGACCCTTCGACGGTGATGAAATAGTTGTTCGTGACTCCTCCTGCCATTTGCTGACTTTCGCGGTTACTGAACACGGCCGAGCCACGCGGCAGGCCCACAAGCTCGGGTCCCTGTTCGCCCACGACGGCAAGCCCACCGGGAAAGTTGCGAGTGCCATGGGCAAGCCGTTTGATATTGGGGAGGTCCTCCGGTAGCGAAACTCCCGGAATGATGGTTTTGCCGCGGACCTTAACCGAAGGGATGATCTCAAGACCCTCAAGGCTGTTGATCAGATCGTTTAACCCGTCGATCACACCATTGGCGAGAGCTTTTCCAACCGTTAAGCCTGCCTGTGTCAAGTCATGAACCATATCAAGCAGCCTTCCTGGCAGCCCAGCAAAGAAACCAACCACATCGTCAACGCGGTCCGTTACGAAGTCCGCCATGGCCTGAGCGGCATCACTGACTACACCCTTGATGTCCTCCCAGATGCCTCCAACGGAGCTGAGTACCGAATTAAATGCCCCGAGGATGATCTCGGGAATGTTGCCAAACACCGCTTTCAGGTAGCCGATAAAAATGTCGATGATCCCAGACGCTATCGATTTCAGGGCCGTCCAGGCAGCTGCCCAATCGCCTCTGAAGATCGCCGAGACGAGGTCGATCACGCCTTTTACGACATCGACCATGCCCGAGAAAATCTGGATGACACCCTCAATCTTTGTCTTGATGAAGTCGTGGATGAACCCAATCGCGTCCTGAATTGGTCCTGGCAGTGACCCGAATATCTCAACCGCTTTTGCCTTGAGCTCGTCCCAGTTGTCTTTGATGAGTCCAATTAGGGCGATCAGTCCTACAATCGCGGCGATGGCGACCGCGCCAGGCCCGAAAGCCACAAGGATGGCCACGCCGATCGCAGCCAGGGCAGCGATCATCACTGGCTTGTTCGAGACGATGAACCTGACCAGGTCCTTGACGAGCGGCAGGATGACATCCAACCCCGAGGTGAACGCGCCAAGAAATGCCTCTACAACGGGTTTCGCATCGCGGGCAAAGCCCTGCACGGCTCTAACAATGTTGGGGATGTGGTCCTCAGAGAACTCTTGAACCATCGGGATTAGCGCGTCGACTGCCTTCATGATTCCGTCGAAGAGCTTAGTTAGGAGCGGCTCCAGGGCGACTAGAACGGTGTTCTTCATTCGCGAGAACTTCTGGCCCATCGTCTCGGTCGCCTTCGTGGTGTCGGCGATCTTGCCCTCGGCGCCGAGGGCGGCCGTGGCAAGGTCATCAATCGATAGGCCGCCCTCACGCACCGCGCTCACCATCCTCTGAGCGCCCTCAGAGCCGAAGACATCAGTCGCCAGGGAGAGGGCCTCAGTCGTTGAAGTTGCGTCGCGTATCTTCTCGATAGTGTCTGAGAGACCGCCCTTGAGGTCTGTGACACCCTCAGCTGCCATCTTGCGGGTGGCCGCGTTGATCGCCGGCATAACCCGCGAGGCGTCGACGCCAGCCTTATTGAGCTTGCCGAAGAGGGCGGCTGATTCCTCGATACTGAAGCCGGCGTTTGAGAGGATCGGACCGAAGGTTTGGAGGCTGTCCGTCATCTTGTCGATGCCAAGGCCAGAGTCCTGGGAAATCTTGAAGAAGGAATCGAGGGCCGCTGTACCGCCCTCCGCGTCGAGGCCAAAGATGTTGAAGGCCTTGCCGGCTTTATCGATGAGAGCAGCTGAATCGACGCCGGCGACGCGGGCCAGGTCAAGGAACTGCTCAGTTACGGCCTGCAAAGGCTCACCCGAGAGCCCCAACATGGTGTTTACGTCGGCGATTGCTGAGGAGACCTTGCCCATGTCGTCAGGGACGCCCGCCAGCACGGCCTTAAAGTCGCCCTTGAGCCCCTCAAGGGCTTCGCCCGTTGCCCCCGTTCCTTGAGCGATCGCGTTGAAGTGCCGCCGAACTTAACGGCGGCCACGGCGAGCCCAGCCAGGGCGGCGCCGCCAACCAGTGCACCCTTCCGGATAGCGGAGCCGAGCTTGGAGCCGAGGCCTCCGAGCTTCTTACTCAGCTTATCTACGGTTTTCGAGACCTCGTCTCTAACCTGCAGTAGCAGCTCAAGTTTCGTCATTTCTTCTTCTTTTCCGCCTCTTCGCGCCGCACCCTGTCAGACGCCTGGTGTATCAACTCGATCTCGTCCTTGAGTCTTTCCGGCACCTCGTAGAAGTCTTGGAGGGTCATGGCGACACCCAGGTTGATGATTTGCACAGCCTCTCTCAGCTCTCTGGGGAGCTTTCCTCCGCCGTGTTTGAAGGCGGCGTAGGCTCTGCCGAAGAGCTCGTCCCTTCCCCCGGAGCGAGCTTGCTCCGCTTCATGATTTCTTCGAAGAGAAAATCTTCAGTGTCGGGGTCGAGCGTGCGGCGGTTGGCCATGGTGAAAGAAAGCCCGTCGTAGTTGGGCCCGGACCATTCGACTAGCCCGTTCTCGATCACGGTTTCCAAGTCATAACCGTCGTAGGCGCCTTTCGCTGGCCCTTCTGGCGACTCACCACGCGCTACTCTGGCCGCCTCCACTCGTGCCCTAACCTTGTCCTCGATCTCACCGAGGGCCTCAAGCGCCGAACCAGCGTCCTGAGCGACCTGCAGCTTCTTTTTGCTGTCTGCCCCCTCCGCCTTTCGCAGATCGTGGCCAGACAGCCGGCGGATCTGAAACATCACGCCGGGCTCTGCCGGATATTGGATTGGCTCTGGTTTTCCTACGGGTGGCATAAGTCCTCTTTCTTGCCGTCTTAAACGGCGGTAGTTATGTTGTTTGTTACCTTCGCCCGCGCGAAGTTGGTTGCATCTGTGGCCTGGCGTAGGGACAGCGTCACGATGTCCTGGCCCTCCTGCTTATTCGCGACCCGCCAGGGCCTCGCGCATCTCCTCGTGGCTGAGTGGGCCCGCGTTCTCGTCCCAGAGGTCCATGTCCAACCAGCGGTCCGCTTGCTCGGTCCAGACGTCTAAGTGCTTGCAACGAAAAGCGTTCTGTTCGCTGGGCATCTGCTTGGCTTTTTCGCACTTGCGCTCGAGGTCATCCAGCTTCACAGAGACTCCGAGGTTGGGGTTTGCCTTTACCCAAACGGATGGGTCTTTCCAGTCGTCACCCTCGTCGATGGAGGCAATGAAGACGAAGAAGGTGTCATCGTCGATGATCTGCTCGAGGATCTTGATTCCGTAATCATGCTGCTCGTAGCACACCGAGTGGCGGTTGTGTCCGGCGGTGGAAATGGCGAAGGTGAGCGGCTGCCGCCGGGCACCGGTTGCTGTCTCGATCACATCCCACATCACCCGGGTCTTGTGGGCGTGGAGCTTGTCAACGATGGCGCCGTGGATGTTGAGGCCGTCCATGCCGTCCTCATCGGCGCCTAGCGGCTCGAACTTCGAACGTGTCGACTCTTGGTGCAGGTTGCCGACCAGGACGGTTATGCGCTTCCTGAGGTCTGCTGACTTCTTCACCATGGCCTGAGCGTCACCCCAGACGATCTTCGCCTGGTCTCGCTTAGTCGCCGCGGAGTAAACCTCGGCGCCGGGCTCCTCGTCGAAGAAAGCTAGATACAGGCCGACGCCGGCCGCAATGAGAGACTTACCGTTCTTACGGGCGATCTCGTTGTACGCAACACGAAAACGCCTGGTGCCATCCTCGCGCACCCAGCCGAATAGAGAGCCGATGATGAACTCTTGCCAAGGCTCCAGGACGACAGGCTGACCTGCCCATTCACCCTTTGTGTGCTTGAGATAACCAAAGAAGTCGATTGCTCGTTGTGCGGCATCCGGATCGAAGTCGAAACCCCGCTCGTTCCGATGCTCCCAATCTCTCAGGTGCCTCTCGCAAGCTAGGTGTACCAGGCGACCAGTGACAACGCGGCCGGCGATCACGTCCTCGGCGTAGCTAGTAACGGGAGACTTAACGGGCGCGGCCGTGGTCACTTTGACCGCCTTCGACTTTCCCAGTTAGCGAACCCGTCATCTTCTTCTGGCTTCTCTAACTTGACCTTCGACCGACTGGAGGCGGTCAACCCAAACTGCTGCAGCATCAAGTTCACCCGTCGCCAGGCGTCGGCGCGCACGGTGGTTGCGGGATTGGGTCGTATCACGCTGCTAATGACGTTGCCGTCTTTGTCCAGCCGTTGATCCAAAAACGTCAGGCCGCGGTCTTCTACTTCCTGCGCTGCATCTATGTACTCGACAAGGGCGTTGGCCAAAAGGGCAACTGCCGGCCCGTCAGCCACCGTGAGCACACCCATTCCCTCGAGGGCCTGGATGGCCTGTTGCCAATGCGGCCGTGCCTTGACCGCCAGCCATGTAGGGCGCTTGGGCTTGCCAGCCGAAGCCTGAGGCTCACGATCATTCAGCTGCCGCTTGCCGGGGTTACCCTCAAGTACCTTCAACGCCGTCGGCTTCGGAGGTCGTCCAGCCACGCTTAAAAATCCTTAATTCATTTCGCGGTCATGCGAGAAGTGGTTCGCCAGCGATGTTCGTTTCCATATCTGAGAAGTATCCGAGGCGCCCTGGCCTCCGCAGGCTCAACTAAGGAGTGGTCCAATATTCGGATTCTTACCCAGGAGCTTTGCGTACTCCATTTCTAGTTTGTAGCTGGTGAACATCTTTCCGGTGAGGTTCGCCGTCGCATTTGCGACGGCTGGAGTGGTCTCACCAGACTCCAGCTTGCGAAGGCTTGTTGAGATTATTCGGCGCAAATCGTTCACGTTGAACTGCTCGCCAGGGTCGGTTGCGGGTGGGCTTTCCATTGCTTATCTATCTCCTGTCTTAACTGACGCTGTAGGTTCGCGACTTCTAACAAAGAGGCATCTACTTCCGAAACACGCATTCCTTTTGGCACTATCAGCGCTCGTAGCTTCCGGCTCGCTCGCCTTTTTTTGTGAGCAGGACGCCGATTGAATCGCTTGCAACATTGAGCAGAGCAGTACTTCCTACGCCATCCGCCAATGTAGGGCTGAAACACTGTGTCGCACTCTCGGCAAGGTCGTGGCTCGATGTCTTAAGGGTACTGGCGCGAATAGGCCGTTAGGTAAGCACATCGCGCTGAGCAATACCTTCGAGATGCGTGCCGAGCGGAAAAGATGTCGCCGCAGTGTCTACAAGACGAAAAATATACAGGGCAGGTTTTCGGATGCGCCAGCGCTCGACCGAGGCAGGCCTTGGAACAATACGATTGCTGAGCGTGGCCGACCTTCTTGAACATGACACCGCAAGAAGCGCAAGGCTTCTCAGGTCGAGGTGTTTGGTTTCCGACACAGACTGCGCATCGCTTGGCCCGGCGATCCTTGACCGCTCGGCCGCAGTCGAGACAAGCAGGAAAGTGAGTTCCCCTACTCCTCATAGGACGCCCACCAGTCGTTGACCAGCGTTTCCCAGTCGTGCCAGTTCTCGCGCCCTGGTGCCGCAGCGATGCGCCGTAGGCACTCCTCAGCCGGTGTAGCCATGACGACGATCTCAGCGCCGTCTTCCTCATAGGCTCGACGCTCTTGCTTGCGCGGTGCCATGGCAATGAGCCAGGCGTGGCGCACGTTGCTGCGGGTCCGGAGTCGCTCGATAACTGCATCGCGGGCTTCGACGACAAAGGGCAGTATGTCTTGCGGCTTGGAGTACATCGGTTGGTTGCTCAACTTCGAGACTGCTCGCGGGCCCGCGTCTCCTGCCCGGTCTTCACGTTCGAGTGGTGACGGCAGAGCGGCTGCCAGTTGCTTTGGTCCCAGAACATCGCGTCGTTGCCGCCGTGGGGTCGCTTGTGGTCGACGAAGGTTGCCGCGGTGATCGCTCCTCTGCGGCCGCACTCGGCGCAGTAGCGGTTGAGCGCCAGAAAGGCCTTGCGTTCCTTTCGCCACCTTGGCGTCTGGTAGAGAGATGACGAGCGGCGAGCTCTGGTGAATGGCGCCGGCAGTGGGTGGTCGGGGCATGGTTGAAGCTTTGGACAGGTCGGGTTTCGGCAAGGCAAGCGGGGTCGCGTTGGCATTCATCACGACCCCTCGTCTTGCGGCAGTCCCCTCGGCAACACCCTCTGTATCACCCGCCCGTTGACGACAAACGCATTGCAGATCGAGATAGCCACGGCTTCCGCGTCAAAGTCCTTGCAACTGAACACGTCGGCCCAGAGCAAGCCTCGCTCCGGGAAGGTGTGGATGCTGATGTGGCTCTCGGCGATCACCACAAACCCCGTAACGCCGCCGTCTTGAGGGTGATCCTGGTCGTGCCATTCCTTTACGTGTGGTCCCTCGATAATCTGCATGTCCATCTCGCGAGGCAGCCGGCGAAGTAGGAGCAACACCCGAGACTTGTCAGCAAGCCTTGAGCTGCGGGCATCCTCTCCGTCGATGATCAGGTGCACCGGCGTTGCCTCGTACATCGGCGCCGTGGCCGCCAGTCCCAAATGCCGGCGAGCAGGTAGCCAACACCGTAAAGAAACGATGCAGCTGCTATGAGACCGAAGGTTAGGCCGAAGAACTCAACCGTGCTCATAGGCGGGGGAGCCTCCTGAGACGGTCGAAGAGTTTTTGCTAACCGTTTTGCTAACCAAATGGTTAGCAGCAGCCGTGTGTAGGCAGGAAATAGGGCGAAATTGGATGGCCGCGTAGATACGCTTTAGAAGTAAAGTGGCGCGCCCGGAGGGATTCGAACCCCCGACACCTGGTTCCGAAGACCAGTGCTCTATCCGCTGAGCTACGAGCGCAGAGAGGTTTTTCTCTTAGGAAAAGTCTAGCATGGGCAGATTTTTGCTAGTTGCCGCGGCCACGGGTCGGGCTTACTTGGACCACCAGTTCAACCACGGTATACCCCGGATCATCGGCAAAGAAATCGGCCGTAACGGACCCGGATATCTCCTGGCTTTGGCCATCCTGGAAATCGATCGCCAGGCTGAAGACTCCAGGTTCCAGCGGTGAGTCAACCACATCCCAGCCTCGATTTTGAAACTCCTGCGTGTAGAAGTTGATCACGTCCAGATCCGCGTCCTCGGTCAGAAACAAAATGAAATAACTTATAGTGCGGGCGTCGCGACGGAAAAATGCTTCGATAATCACCGGCTCAGAGTCACCCGCCGCGTAAATCGGTATGTCGCTGGGAAACCCCGGCGGCAAATCGCGTGTCTGCGGCACAACGAAATCCTCTACGGCCCGCTCTGACTGCGAAATATCCGTAAATACCACCGTGATTCCGGTCCGGCCATCTGCTTCGGCTTGTCTGATCGCCAGATCTCCTTGGACATCGGCACTGTCGGAACGGTTAAATTGCATTCCAGTGAACTCGAGACCGATGACGGCCGCATGGATCTGCCAGAGCCCCGAATCCAGTTCCTCCAAATAGAAAGCGTAAACTTCCTCCTCAGAAGCAGCCGTGTCATAGACCACAACAAAGGTTGTCCCCTGGCTAGACCTGATCGCGAAGGAAGCCACTTCTCGCGCTCCGCTGGGTCTCGGAAAGTCTTCCGGGAACCCGGGCGGCGTTTCGCCGGCGAATGGCGAAGCGATGTCGCCTCCTGGTACGTAGCGGAGCACCAACGAGTCTAGAGCAGCCAGGCTGGTGTCCTCTTCACTGCCTCCGGTGAAAACAAATACCAGGACGCCAACGATCAACGCCGGCAATACAGCTCGAAAAGCAAATGACAACCACTTGGGTGGCCCTGCCCGCTTGCCTGTCGATGCGAGAGCCGGCTCCGGCTCAGAGCTGCCGTCAGGAGGAGTCACCTGCCCGAGTGAGGAGGTGTCCTCATCTGAGTTGGCAGGAGGCTGGGTTGAAGCTTCCTCGCCAGTCGGTGTGGTTTCTTCACTCATTGCAAGTCTCCGGGTCTGGACAGGGTTTTATGGGGTGGACGGAGGGATTTGAACCCTCGATCTCCAGGGCCACAACCTGGCGCCTTAACCACTAGGCCACGCCCACCACGCTCGGCCCCTGAACAAAACTCCCGCCACTGGCGGGAGGTAAGCATTCAAGGACAGATTAACTCTATCACGCAAACTTTGGACCGGCAAAGAAGCGGCCTACTTCGCCTCCAGAGCCGCGAGTTCACGGTAATTCGAGCGAAAATAAGCCAGCGGAGCCTCCGCTTCACCGATCCCCGCCGTCATCACTTCGCCGACGGCGATGATGTGATCCCCACCGTCGTACTGCTCCTTTAGCTCGCATTCCAGAAAGCCAAGGACAGCCTCCAACACCGGCTGACCGTACTCGCCGAGATGAAAATCAACCCCCCTCAATTCGTGCGCGTCTGGGGCATCTTGGCTCGAGAACGTCTGCGAGAGATGCTGTTGGCTATCGCTGAGAATATTGATGTTAAAGCGCCCCGATTCCTGCAAGGCTGGCAACGTTAAGGCGCTCCGGTCAATGCAGACCAGAACCAAACACGGGTCGAGTGAAAGAGAACTAAAGGCGCTGGCGGTCATACCATGGAAGCGACCCTCGATGCCTGTGGTTACCACCGTGACACCACAGGCGAATGAGCCAACGACTTGCCGGAAAAGTGTCTTGTCCATTGCTTCGGCAAACTCCTACTGATTTTGACGATCTTAAACCAGGACGCGTACACAGCAATCATTTAAGGAAAGGTAGGATAATCTTAATGGCAAAGGAGCGAAAACTCCCGCGACCCTTTGAAATGCACTGGGGCTCCGGCGAAATTATCGAAGAAGCCGCGGCCACGGGCGAGTGGCACGAGCCGGCAATTCAGCTTCTGGAGTACACCGAAGGCGATGCCGCCGGCACCATCACCCTGCGCTTTTGCTCCTATAACCTTGAGGGCCGCTTTCAGCGCTCGCCGCTAATGCTCGACACGGTCGAGCTTGATGGACTGCGACAGGCGCTCAAATCGACCCCACGGCTTCAGGAAATTCTCCGGCGCTTGGTCGAATAGGCAGATCCTGGTCTTGCGAAAACCCTAACCGCGGCGCCGCTTCGAAACATAACCAACCCTGTCTGGCAGCTTTAATCAGGCCAGGGTTGGTATACTTCGGCCACATTGCCGCCAAGGCCCGGGCAGGCGCTAGTGAGGCGCTGGAGTCGCAAGCCGCATACTTCTCATAGCGAGCCTAAGCGGCACCTTGCGAAACCCCGATTCCAACCCTCTTGTGCCCTTGGGCAATTTCAGGAGCAAAAGAGTCCGCCTGGCATAAGATCTTGAAATCCGACCGTCGGTCGTACCGAGAAAGGACCTAGCGTGAGCCTCAACGAAGAGCAAGACCAACTACAGCTAAGCTGCCGAGGCCACGAGGAGGCGGAATCGCTCGACCGGCACAATGGCTTCCCGCTTCCCGGTGACAAACCACGCTACCCCCGCGATCGAGTTGTGGATATGAAACACATCCGGCTCGACATCAACCTCGATCTCGATCAAAAGCGCATAAGCGGCAGCGTGACCCACACATTCAGCCCCGTGAATGAGGGCGTTTCGTCCTTGGATCTGGACGCGGTTGAGCTCGACATCACCGGCGTTGAGCTGGCGGACGGCATCCCGCTCAACTTTTCCCTCCCCGACGGCCGACTACACATCGATCTCGATCGGCCCCACAATCCCGGCGAAGAAATATCCGTAGTCGTCACCTTTTCCGGAACGCCGCGCCGCGGCCTCTACTTTATTAGCCCATCTGACTCCTACCCAAACAAGCGGCTTGAAGCCTGGACTCAAGGCCAGGACGAAGATTCACGCCACTGGTTCCCCTGCTATGACTACCCGAATGAGATGGCCACCAGTGAAATCCACGCCACCGTCCGCGAACCATTCACAGCAATCGCCAACGGAGAGCCAAGAGGCGTGGAGGCGGGACCCGAGCCGGGTACCCGCACCTTCCACTGGTTTCAGAGCCTGCCGCATGTGACTTACCTGACTAGCGTATGCGCTGGTGAATTTGCCGAAATCACCGATGAATGGGACGGCATCCCAATCCATTACTATGTGCCCTTGGGCCGCGAAGAGGATGGCCGAGCCATCTTCAAAAACACGCCGGACATGTTGGGCTTCTTCTCGGAAAAGATCGGCATTCGTTATCCCTACGCCAAGTACGCTCAGGTGGTCGTCCAGGACTTCATCTTCGGTGGCATGGAAAACGTCAGCGCCACGACCTTGACCGAATCGGCCCTCTACGACCAACGCGCACGCCTCGAAATGGACGCCGACGCTCTGATAGCCCACGAGGCGGCTCACCAGTGGTTCGGCGACTTGCTAACCTGCCGCGACTGGTCGCATGGTTGGCTCAACGAGGGCTTCGCAACTTTCCTGGAGCTCGCCTACGCTGAGCACAACAAGGGCGCGGAAGAGTTTCTCTACGCACTCCGCACCGAAATCGACTCCTACCTCACCGAGGCTGCTCGCTATCGCCGCCCGATAGTCACCAACGTTTACAACCAACCCATTGACCTCTTCGACCGCCACCTCTATGAAAAAGGCGCCATCGTCCTCAACATGCTGCGCCGGGTTCTCGGCGAAGCAATGTTCTGGAAGGCGATCAGTCACTATGCCATAAGCCGCCAAGGCAAGAGCGTCGTGACTACGGACCTGCAGCGCGCCGTGGAAGAAGCCACCGGCCGCAATCTGGACTGGTTCTTTGACCAGTGGGTTTACGGTGCCGGCCACCCGGCCGTTGAGGGCGAGTACGCCTGGGATGAAGAAGCAAAAACCGCAAAGCTGACCTTCCGCCAAACCCAGACTGGCAATCAAGTCAGCGAAACCTTCCGTCTGCCCATGAGCATCGACTTCCGGCTCGACGACGACACCACGGTCTCCTCGCGAATCGATCTGTCCGAACGCCAGCAGACCTTCTACTTCCCCTTGGCCTCCAAACCCCAGTTCGTCAGGCTTGACGGTGAGGTGCTACAGACTATCGCCATCGAGCGTCCTGGAGAGATGCTGCGGCTGCAGCTCACAAAAGATGATCACGTCCTCGGCCGTGTCGATGCCGCACGGGCGCTTGGCAAGAAATCCGATAACGATGCAATCGCAGCCCTCGGCGGAGCGGCTCGTGATGACAACTTCTGGGGCGTGCAAGCCGAGGCTGCCAAGGCTCTAGGCTCGATTCGCTCTGACCTCGCATTGACCGAGCTGATCGCCGCGGCAAACGTCAGCCACCCCAAGGCCCGCCGCGCCGTGATCCGCGCCCTCGGTGAGTTCCGTGACGAGCGCGCTGCGGAGGTTCTCGAGCGAGTGATCAATGAGGGCGATGCCAGCTACTACGTCGAAGCATCGGCTGCCGCCGCCATTGGCAAGACCCGCTCCCCGCGCGCCTTCGCCGCCCTCGAACGCAGCCTCGAGAAAGACTCCTACAACGATGTCATCCGCGCCGCCGCCTTTGATGGCTTTAGCGAGCTAAAGGAGGAGCGAGCCCTGTCGATTGCGGTCGAATGGTCACACTTCGGCCGGCCCGCCAATGTGCGCGGCGCCGCCGCCGCAACCCTCGGCACCCTCGGCGAAATCGTTCCCGAACATCGCAAGGAAGATACCGTTGATCACCTGATAACCCTCCTCGACGACTCCTGGTTCCGCACCCAGATGAGCGCCATAAACGCCCTCAAGTCCCTTAACGCCACCAAAGCGATCACCCACCTGGAACGCACCGCAAAAACCGCTCTGGATGGCCGCACTATCCGCAGCGCCCGGCTCGCGGTTCAGGCGATAAAGCAAGGACAGGACAAGGGCGGCGAGGTCAAGAACCTGCGAACAGAACTGGACAAGCTGGTGGACGAGAACCGCGGTCTGCGTGACCGCCTGGACAAGATCGAGGCAAAGCTCGACGGCAACTAGTCGCTAGGCAAGGAAATCTCGGGCAACAGCGACAAAACGGTCAAACTGATCATGGTGAACCCAGTGGCCGGCGTCATCGATCATCTCGAAACGGGCCTCTGCCAGAGCCGATCTGACAAAATCGCTCCGCGCTTGCCGCACCCAGCCCTCGCCGCCACCGACCAGCAGAGTTGGTGCTTCTATGCCCTGCCAAATTGCCTTAGTGTCCTCATCAGACCACTCCGGCACACCCCGCGCATGCATTCGATTATCGAATTTCCAAACATAGGCGCCATCATCACGGCGGCGGACCGCATGCCTGGTCAGATGCTGCACCAGGTCCGGACTCAGCCGCTTGTTCGCCTCCTGCATACGTCCCTCGGCCTCGGCCAAGGTCGAGTAAGCGTGCGGCTTTCGCTGCTCAAGCTCTCTCACCTGCTCCATGTAGCGGCGTAATTGCCCTGGCGCCGCCATGTCAGGCGGCGCTCGCACAAATCCTTCTATCGAAACTAACTTGGATACCTTCTCTGGAAACGTGCCGGCAAGGTCGAGGACAAGCCGGCCGCCCAAGGAATGACCAATCAGCGTGACCGGACCACGCTCCAACACTTCAACCAGATTCACCAAGTCGACGACGTAATCACTCAGCCGGTAGGTTCCCCCGACCACCCAATCGCTGTCGCCATGGCCGCGGAGATCGGGAGCATAAATCGAAAAACAGTCGACTAGCGCCCCTGCGACAAAATCCCACATCCGCGCATGATCGCGGCCCCCATGAACTAGCAAGAGCGGCGGCTTGGACTCGTCACCCCATACCACGTAGTGCAGCCGAAGCCCAGCCGACTGGAAAAATCTAGATTCCGGCTCAGTCATTTGGTCGATGCATGCTTAGACACCCCGCACCGTTCACAAATGGCCAATCACAAACGCCGTCTACAGAGTCCATGCATGCCTTCCCAGGGCTTAGCCAGCCCGGTTAGCCGGTGGGCAATGCCGCCGCTTGCGCCTTGGCGATTTTGCGATTGCGCTCTTGAGGCTTCTTCCGGATCCGGAAATTTTCCGGCGTGACTTCCAGATACTCGTCATCGCCCAGCCATTCGATCGCCTGCTCCAGGGTGAGCAAGCGGGGCGGCTCCAGGCGCACGGCGTCGTCGGAACCGGCGGCACGGACGTTGGTCAGCTGCTTCGTCTTGCAGACATTGACCGGCATGTCCTGATCACGCGCGTTTTCACCGACAACCATGCCGACATACACTCGCGTGCCCGGCTCAATAAAAAAAGTGCAGCGATCCTGAAGCCGGAACATGCCGTAGGGAACCGCTTCGCCCGCCTCCATCGCCACCAACGCGCCGTGGCCGCGGTCAGGCATATCGCCCTTGAAACGCTCGTAGTCATAAAGATTATGGTGCAAAATGCCGGTGCCCCGCGTCTGAGTCATGAACTCTCCGCGAAAGCCAATCAACCCTCGTGAGGGCACGAGGAACTCCAGCCGCGTATTTTCACCGGATGAGGCCATGTTCTTCATCTCACCCTTGCGACGGCCTAGGTTCTCAATCGCGGCGCCAACGTATTCTTCCGGCACATCGATGATCACGTGCTCAATCGGCTCATGCAGGACATCATCAATGCGTTTGTAGATCACTTCGGGTCGCGAAACCTGAAATTCGTAGCCTTCACGTCGCATCGTCTCGATCAGCACCGCCAGATGCAACTCTCCGCGCCCGCTCACCTTAAAGACATCGGTTGACTCGGTCTTCTCAACCTGCAGACTGACGTTGGACCGTAACTCGCGAGTTAGCCGTTCACCCAGGTTGCGTGACGTGACATAGCGGCCTTCCTGCCCGGCAAACGGTGAGTTGTTCACCAGGAAGTTCATCGAAATTGTCGGCTCTTCGATTGCGACAAACGGCAGCGGCGCGATATCGGCTTCGTCGGCAATCGTCTCGCCGATGTCCACTTCCTCCATGCCGGCCACGGCAATCACATCGCCGACAGATGCTTCTTCGACTTCAAGTCGCTTTAGTCCCTCGAACGTGAATATCTTCCGTACACGAGCGTCCTCAACGGTGCCGTCCTTGCGAACAACCTTCATCGGCGCGCCGAGTTTGATTACGCCACGGCTGACTCGGCCAATGCCAAGACGGCCCAGATAATCGTTGTAGTCGATCGTCGTGATCAGCATCTGGAAGGGACCATCCAAGTCACCTGGCGGTGGCGGCACAATGTCGCAGATCGTGTCCAGCAGTGGCTGAAGTGATTCACTTGGTTCGTCAAGCTCGCGGCGAGCCACACCGGCCTTGGCCACGCAGTACAACGTCGGGAAGTCCAGCTGCTCGTCGGTCGCACCAAGCGACAGAAACAGTTCAAAGACCTCGTCCAGGACTTCGTGTGGCCTGGCATCCTGACGGTCAATCTTGTTGATCACCACAATCGGCTGCAGGTTTAGCTCCAGCGCCTTCTTTAGCACGAACTTGGTGCCTGGCAAAGGGCCCTCGGCGGCGTCCACGAGCAGCAGCACGCCATCCACCATCGTCAGGGTCCGCTCTACCTCACCGCCAAAATCGGTGTGGCCGGGGGTGTCGACGATGTTGATCTTTTTCCCCTTATAAAAGATAGCGGTGTTCTTGGCCAGAATCGTGATGCCGCGCTCTCTCTCGAGCTCATTCGAGTCCATGACCCGCGTCACAACCTGCTGGCCTTCACGGAAAACGCCACTCTGGCGCAGCATGAAGTCGACCAGCGTGGTCTTGCCGTGGTCTACGTGAGCAATAATTGCAATGTTTCTTATGTCTTCTCGACGATGCACGCGGTGGGATTCCTAACTGCGAAGTCGCTTAACAAAATAATGGCTTTCGCAAGCGCCTGGTGGCCGCATGGAAAGTCATCGCATAGAGAGCTAAAACCCGAAAGCTTACTCATTATAACAGTTTTCGATAGGCAGCGGATGCTTCGGCTCCTGAGCCGGCAGCATCCGCCCCGGTCTTGCGATCAGAACAATCTTTCCCTAATGTTTTATGCGTTTGACTGTCCAAAAGCGCCTGTTCTGTCCGTCCTATAAGTAGCGGCAGGTTTGCTTCTTTCCCCGGAAGCTAGTCAAAGGGAGTACATCCAGATGAAATACATGTTCTTGCTATTCAATGAAGAGCGCGAGGAGAGCGCCACGCCGGAGGCTTGGGAGGCGTGGATGAAGTTCGCCGAAGACGCCAGCAAGCGAGCAAAGATTGTTGATGCGGCGGCGCTCCAATCGGGCGCGACGGCGACCACGGTAAGTATTCGCGGCGGTGAGACGATCCTCACCGATGGTCCATTCGTCGATACCAAAGAACAACTCGGGGGCTACTATGTCTTCGACTGCCCCAATCTGGACGAAGCCATCGCCATCGCCCGAATGACCCCATGGACGCCGACCGGTCACATTGAGGTCCGTCCGCTGATGGAGATGCCAGACGCCGGAGGCTAAGACTGGAGTGATTCCAGCCATACTTTCGCCAATGACCGTACCACTGAACTCAGACAGTCACCCCAACGCCGCGAGCGTCCTGGAAGCCGCTATCCGCGACGATTGGGCCCGCATCCTTGCCGGCGTGTTTCATGTCGCGGCCGGCGACCTCCAACTCGCCGAAGATGCGGTTCAGGACGCCAGCATCGCCGCCCTCCAAACCTGGCAGCGAGACGGCGTGCCCTCAAGCGCATCCGCATGGCTAATTACTGCGGCAAGACGCAAGGCGATCGACCGGCTTCGGCGTGGCCAAACCCTAACCCGCAAGCTGGTGGAACTGCAGCACCAGGTGGAAATAGAACAGAATGGCCGTGACAAAGAGTCCGGGCAGCCTGAAGACTTCTGGCCGGATGACCGCCTACGTCTGATTTTCACCTGCTGCCACCCTTCGTTGGCCCCCGAAGCCCAAATTGGCCTGACGCTGCGCCTCATCGGCGGTCTGACGACTGAGGAGATCGCCCGCGGTTTCCTGGTTCCCGATGCGGCCATGGCGAAGCGATTAACCCGCGCCAAGCGAAAAATTCGCGACGCCGGAATCCCCTACAAGGTCCCCGATAGCGCCGACTTGCCAAACCGCCTTGGCGGCGTTCTCAGGGTTCTGTACCTGATCTTCAACGAAGGCTATTCCTCAACCAGCACGTCTTTGATTCGCCTGGACCTATGTGACGAGGCGATCCGCCTCGCTCAAATCCTCTTGAACCTGCTGCCAGGTGAACCAGAGGTCAGAAGCCTACTCAGCCTTATGCTCTTCAATCACTCCCGTCATAGCGCCCGAACGGACGCCGATGGCGAATTATTGGTCTTGGATGAGCAAGACCGCTCCCTCTGGGACCAGGAGTTCATCGAAGCGGCGGCGAATCTTCTACCGCCTCTCGAGCCGGAAAAGCCGGCCGGGCCCTACCAACTCCAGGCAGCCATAGCAGCCTTGCACGCCAAGGCCAAGACTCCCGCAGAGGTCGACTGGCAGCAAATTGCCGCCCTCTACACGTTGCTTTTTCGGCAGAATCCGACGCCAATCGTTGAACTCAACCGCGCCTCCGCGATTGGCATGGCCTTTGGCCCTACAGCCGGGCTCAGGGAAATTGAGGCGATTCAAGGCTCCGAGCGGCTCGACCATTATCACTACCTGCACGCTGCACGCGCCGATTTTCTCCGCCGAGCCGGCCGCAACGACGAGGCGATACAGGCATACGAAAAAGCACTGGCAATCTGTACTAACCCCGTCGAATTACGCTTCTTGGAACGACGCCTTCGCGAAGTCCTCGCCACAATCGACACCGCCGGAGGATCAAATTGAATCAGCACGAAAATGAAGGGCTCTTCTGGCGTCTCGCCGACGGTCTCATGGAGCATCCCGCCGTTACTCGCGGAACCATGATCGGCTTTGCCTGCCTGCGCTTCGAGGAGCGCTTTTTCGCCTCAATCGACCGACGCACCGCCGCCATGATCGTCAAACTGCCCGCTGATCGCGTCGTTGACTTGATTAGCCAGGGTTCCGCCGAACCCTTCCTGCCAAACGGCCGCGTTTTCAGGCAGTGGGCCTCCGTCCCAACCCCGGACGAGCAGCTCTGGTCCACGCTGCTCGACGAGGCTCTGGAGTTCAGCCAAAATGCCTGATTCAACCCAATTCGCTGGATTCTCAGAACCAGCGCTCGCATTTCTGTCCGGCCTGGCCGCCGACAACAGCCGCTCCTTCTTCGAGACCAACCAGGACGTTTACAAACGTGATTTTGCAGGCGGCGATGCGCTCGCTGGTCGATGACCTTGGTTTAGGCGCAAAAGCAACCATCTCCGCCGGTCTCCAGGCAGAGCCCAAAGTCGGCAAATCGCTTTTTCGCATCAACCGAGACCTGCGCTTCTCCAAGGACAAAACCCCTTACAACCCCTGGGTCGATGCGGTCTTCTGGGAGGGCCCCGATTCGAGGCGCTCACCTAGCCTGATCCTGCGCATCACCGGCGATTCAGTCATCACCGGCGCTGGCATCATGGGCATGACCGACCAACGTTTAGAGTCGTATCGACGCGCCGTCGCCGCGACCGATACCGGAGAAGCGCTTGATCGCCTGCTCTTCGATATTCCAGCGAATCCTCAATTGTTGATCAGCGAGCCACGTTGGGCCCGCGTACCCGGCGGCTACCCCAGCGACCATCCACGCTCCGCCCTCCTGCGCTGCGATACCCTGCACGCCTCGGTTCAAGAGCCGCCGCCGCCAGAAATCGCCAGCGCCGCCTTCACCGAGTGGCTTCTCGACCGCTACCAGCGCTTTGCACCCCTGCATCGCTGGCTGGTCGAAACCATCGGTTGATCTGCTCTGCCGCTAGGTCAAACCAGGTGGAAGGCGAGCAACGCAGGCAACGCCGTCTACGCTTCCCTTCCCAAACCTTCGCGCTCGGCACCGACGAGGATCACCATCTTCCCCGGCTGGTGTTTGCCCTCATACATCAACTGATGCGCCTCGCCAACTTGCTCAAAGCCGAACACTTGGCCCAAACAAGGCTCGATTTCGCCGTCAACCACCAACTGGTTAAAGGCAATCGCCTGCTCGCCGTTGGCGAAGTGAGAACCTTGCAACCTTTTCTGAAAATCCCAGAGATAACGGGCATCCACGTCAAGGTTATAACCAGAAGTGCCGGCGCAAATCACTACCATGCCATCTTCTGCAGCGACGACGATCGAGGTCGGCATCGTGTCCTGTGCCGAATGCTCAAAAACTATTCTCGGCGGCCGGCGCTCGCCAACTACTCCCTGGATAATTCGCAGCAGATCGCCGTTGAACGCCGCAACGCCCCGCACCCACTTGCTATATTCGCCCGAGTCCCAGTCCGGCATGCGGCCCCAGTGAGTGTACTTGCTGTTCTTGCGATTGATGAATCCCTTGGCGCCCAGCTTCATGCAGTATTCGCCGCGCTCCTCGCTGGACACCACCGCGATCGGCACGCCACCAAAGTGGGAGGCAATCTGGATCGCCATCGTCCCGAGCCCGCCGGCCCCACCCCAGACCAGGACAACATCTCCTTCTTTGACTTTATTCGGTGTCCAGTGGGTCAGCATTCGATAAGCTGTAGCGCCGACCAGCGTCGGTGCGGCAGCCTCTTCCCAGGTCAGATGAGCCGCTTTTGGCATGCACTGATGCTCTTGAACCTTGGTGAACTGGGCAAAGCTGCCATAGTTGCTGCCAAATCCCCAGATCGTAAAAGAAGGGGCGAACATCGGGTCTCCGTCCGGCTGCAGCTCGGGATCGTTTGGATCCCATATCCCGCAGTGGACCACCACTCTGTCTCCAACCTTTACGTCGTGAACCTCCTCTCCAACCTTATAGACAATCCCTGACGCATCGCTGCCACCGATGTGAAATTCTGACTCATCGCGCCAGCGGCGTGCATGCTGCTTGATCACATTGAGCGGGATGCCCCTTGCCGCCCAAATATTGTTGTAGTTGACGCCGGCGGCCATTACAGCAACCAGAACCTCGCTCGATCCGATTGGCGGAACGTCGACAATCTCTGTCTCGAAAGCTTTCCCGGGTTGGTCTTGGTTGAAGCGTTTCTCGAGAATCAGCGAAGCGTGCATCTGAGCTGGCACTTCACCCACGGGTGGCAGTTCACCAATCGGATATAGCTCTAAGCTCATTGGCCCCTCTTTCCGCACCACTCGCCGATCTCACGTGTGCTATCCCGTATTTTCAACCGTGAGAGCGCTAATGGCGAGATCTGCAAGACTGCTTAACTTTATAGAACGTCTGTGCTATAGTTTTCTTGCTCCGACCCCGCCCGGAGCTCAGGGGCAGGCTCTTGCGGATCGCCTTCGTTTCCGTATCTCATTTCCCTTGTGCCGTGGAGGTGCAGCGTTCCCCTCACCTAGGTGAGGAGTCTCTGATCGTCGGCGACGCCGAAGCGCCAAAGCGAGTCCTCGATTGCTCAGCCGCCGCGGCCGGCCTGGGAGTGCATCCCGGCATGCAAATTCGCAAAGCGCTGGCCTTAAGCCCGGACGCTACTGTCCTACCCCCGGACCCGGTTCTCTATCGCGCCACGTGGGAAGCCACTCTCGATGCGCTGCACTCCTTCAGCCCCGAAATCGAAGACGAAGAACTCGGCAGAGCCTACCTGAACATTGATGGCCTGGGCCGGCATTTTCAGGACGAAAACGACCTCGCCGCACACCTCGCCATCACCGTCCGGGCCGCTTCTGGACTACAAGCCGCCATCGGCCTGGCCGACGGCAAGTTCCCCGCTTTTGCAGCGGCCCATAACCCAACCGGCAGTCCTGCGGGGGTGCCGATAGGCACCCCCGGTTCGGCCGCCGCTTACTTGGAAGCTGGGGGCACCCCAGACCCCGCTAAAGGGAGCCCGGGGAGCCCTATAGGGACCCTCGCTTTCGCCGTTGCTCACTTCAAGCCTGGCAGCACCCCAAACCCCGCTAAAGACGTCACTGCGGGGAGACCGATAGGCACCCCTGCTTCGGCCGCCGCTATTACAGCTGCGAGTCCTACAGTGCCTGCTGCCGGGCTCTCTTTAGGGGTGTCCCCGGCTTTAGAAGTCCCCCCCGGCGGCGAGGCCGCTTTTCTGGCGCCGCTCGATGTCGGCCTGCTGCCCGTAAACCCTGAGATCGTCTCGCGATTGCGTCTCTTCGGTCTCCAAACCATCGGCGAGGTGGCAGCGCTGACCCTGCCGGAGTTGCAGTCACAGTTCGGCTTCGAGGGCAAGCGGCTTTGGCAACTGGTCAATGGAATTGACGAAGCTCCTTTAAAACCCCGCCCAATCGAGGAGCGGGTCGAGGCCGCTCTCAGCTTCGAGGCCCCGGTCACCGGTATCGATGTCCTGGTTGCCGCCGCCAAACAACTGCTCTCGCGGCTGCGCCTGCCGCTACGCGGCCGTGCGGCGCGTGAGTTGGCGCTGCAGGCGGAGCTGGTCTCCGGCCGCGGTTGGGAGCGCCGCCTTGTCCTGCGTGAGGCGGTGAGCGACAACAAGCGCCTGTCCTTTGTCCTGCGTGAGTCGCTCCAGAACGCACCACCACCCAACGCCGTACGCAACATCTCCTTGCGGCTGGGCGGCCTAACCGGCGAAACCGGCAAGCAACTGAGCCTTGGTGAAAGGGGGCGTCTTCAGCGTCAATTGGAAGAATCAATCCGGCAACTCAAGGCCCGTTACGGCTATTCGCCGGTCTTTAACTGTGTGGATGTGGAGCCTTGGTCGGCGATACCCGAGCAGCGTCAGATACTCGTCGAATCCGACGCCTAAAGACGCCGCGGGCGCTCGCAGTAGAGGCCAGCGCGGACGGCGTGCCGCTGCGCTTGAGCTTCGGCGGCGCCTGGCAGGAGGCCGTCATGGCCCGCCAGCCTTGGCGCATCGACCAGCAATGGTGGCGCGATACCGAGGTTAGCCGCGTTTACTTTCGCGTCACGCCCGAAGATCGCCCGACCCTGACCATCTATCACGATCTGATCAGCGGTGAATGGTTTCGGCAGGAGTATTAAGGGCCTGCCCAGCCGTCGGCAGACGTTAAAAGTCAGGTCGGCAGACTTGCGGGCCCGGCCGTCGGCAGACGTTAAAAGTCAGGCCGGCAGGAGTATTAATAGATTTCGAAAGGCGCCATCTGAGATGACAGGCTACGTGGAGCTGCACTGCCATTCTTGCTTCTCGCTGCGCGAAGGAGCTTCGACACCGCTGGAGCTGGTGCTGACCGCCAAGGAACTCGGCTATCCGGCCTTGGCGCTAACTGACCACGACAGCCTGGCCGGCGCCATGCAGTTCGCCCAGGCCGCCAAAGCCTGGGACATCCAGCCGATAACCGGCGCCGAGATCACCCTGAGCGATGAGTCTCACCTGACCCTGCTGGCAGAGACACCAAAAGGCTACGCCAACCTATCGCGATTGCTCAGCCGCGCCAACCTTCACTCGCCCCGCGGCGAGCCAAAAGTCGATTTTGACTGGCTGGCTGAGCACGCGCAGGGACTCATTGCCCTCTCCGGCTGCCGCCAGGGCGAGGTCGCCTCGCTGGTCGAACGCGGCGAGCCAGGCGCTGCCCAAAAGGCCGCCGATCGCTTTCGCGCCATATTCGGCCCTGAGAGCTTCTTTATCGAGCTGCAAAACAACCTGGTCTACGAGGATCAGTCACGCAATGAAGGCCTCACCGCATTGGCCCAAGACCTCGGTCTCGGCTTCGTCGCCACCAACAACGTTCACTATCACGAGCGGCAGCGCAGCCGTCTGCATGACCTGATGGTCGCCGTGCGTCACCGCACCACTTTGGAGGAGGTGAGGCCTCATTTACGGGCCAACTCCGAGTTCTACCTCAAGCACTCGGCAGAAATGGAGCACCTCTTTGACGGCCTGCCCGAAGCCATCGCCAACACAACCAGAATCGCCGAACGCTGCCGCGGTTTCGATCTGATTCGTGACTTGAGCTACGAGTTTCCCAACTTCGAGTCCGACGATGGCCGCGACGCCGACCAGGTCCTGCGCGATGTCTGTTACCAGAAGGCGCGGGATTACTACACCTCACCCCTGCCCGAGACGGTCGAGATTCGTCTGATCAAAGAACTGGAGCTAATCAAAACCAGCCATCGGGCCGGCTTCTTCCTGCGCCTCTGGGACCTGCTGCGCTACGCCCACGAGCGCGACCTACCGGTGCGGGGCCGTGGCTCCTCGGTCGGCTCCCTGGTCTGCTTCTTCCTCGGCCTCTCCGGCATCGACCCGATGAAGTACGACCTGGCGGTCGAGCGCTTTCTCAATGAGGCCCGGCCGGATTCGGACGTGCCCGATATCGACCTCGATTTCGGCCGCGAGGCCCGCGCCGAGATGTTCCGTCACATCTTCGAAAAGTATGGCACCGAGCACGCTGCCCAGGTCTGCACCTTTATCGAGTATCGCTACGCCAGCGCCATCCGCGATGTCGGCAAGGCCCTGGGCCTGCCCGAAGGCGAGATCGACAAGATCGCCAAACGCATGCACAGCCGCTTCGCCGGACGGCTGGAGGACGAACTGGCGGCGATGCCGGAGTTCGCCAGCCGCCTGAAGTTTCCAATCTGGAGCGATTTTCTCCGTCTAGTAAATCAACTCCGCGGCATGCCTCGGCACCTGAGCCAGCACTCCGGCGGCGTGATCATCTCAACCAATCGCATGGATGAGCAGGTGCCGATCGAGGCGGCGGCGATGGACGATCGCTTTATCTGTCAGTGGGACAAGGACTCGGTCGCCGACGCTGGCTTTATCAAGCTTGACCTCCTTGGTTACCCCAGCCTCGATCAGTTGCGGCGTGGGCTTCGCTATGTCGAAGAGCGTTACGGTCGCGTGATCCGCCCGGCCGACATCGACCTCACCGACCAGCGGGTCTATGAAATGATTCAGACCGGCGACACGCTGGGCATCGTTCAGATCCAGAGCCGCGCTCAAATTCAGGTGCTGCAGCGGATCCGGGTGCAACGCATCGAGGACCTGATCATCCAGGTGGCGCTAATCCGTCCCGGACCGATCCAGGGCGGCGCCGTGCATCCCTACATCGCCCGCTGCCTCGGCCAAGAGCCGGTGACTTACGACCACCCCGCGTTAGAGCCGGCACTAAAGGAAACCAAGGGCGTCTTTGTCTTCCAGGAGCAAGTTATCCAGGCGGCAATGGTCATCGCCGGCTTCAGCGCCGGCAAGGCGGAACAGCTGCGCCGCGCCATGAGCCGCAAGCGCTCGCTCGAGGCCATGGAGGCGCTGCGCAGCGATTTCCTCGCCGGCGCCGCCAGCCAAAACGTCGAACCCACAACAGCCTCGGTGATCTACGAGAAAATCCTCTCCTTCGCCTCTTTCGGCTTCCCCAAATCCCACGCCGCCGCCATGGCAGTAACCGCTTTTCACATCGCCTGGCTCAAGCGCTACTTTCCGGCCGAGTTCTACTGCGCCTTGCTCAACGAGCAGCCGATGGGTTTCTACAGCCCAGAAGTCATTTCCAACGACGCCCGCCGCCATGAGATCGAGATTCGCGGTGTTGATGTCAATCAGAGCGGCGTCGAGTGCAGCATCGAGACCGGCGAACTGGGCGATGCAATCCGTCTCGGCTATCGCTACGTCAAGGGGCTGGCTGAAGCTGCCTGGTCCCGGCTTGAGGAGGAGCAGCCCAATGGACCCTTTTGCTCCCTCTGGGATTTCTGGCGCCGCAGCCGCATCAGCCGCGAGGCGATTGAGAACCTGATCCAGGTGGGCGCCTTCGCCTGGACCGGTCTGCACGAGCGCGAACTGCTCTGGCAGCTAGGCACATTCTTTCAGCCCTTAAGCGCTCAGATGCCTTTGGCCTTGCTCACGCCCGAACCACAAACCCCGGATCTGCGTCAGCCGGCTCACAATGAGCGCGTCATCACCGACTTGCAACTGATCGGCATCGCGGTACGCGGCAAGTCAATGGACCTCGTCGCCGACCAGCTAAATGAGGGCATGACTCCCAGCCACCTGGTCAACGAAATGCAGACCGGGCAACCCGTCACGGTTGCCGGTCTGGTCGCCGTGCGCCAGGCGCCGGAAACCGCCAAGGGTTTCATCTTCCACACCCTGGAGGATTACCACGGCCTGCTCAACGTGATCACGGCGCCGGGTCTGATCCAGAAGTACCGCCGCCTGATCGAGAGCGCGCCGGCTCTAATCGTCCACGGCCACATCGAGCGTCAGGAGCGCTCCGTCAACGTCATCGCCGAGCGCTTCGAGCCCCTGACCATCACCTCAGACGCCGGCCGCCGCGTCCATAATTTCGGGTGACATCCGGAAAGCCGAAGCTTTCCGAATGTACTTTAAAAGTCCAGCTAGCGCCCGGCCTCGAGTTGCTCTTTTTGCCAGCCGTAGTCCACGGCGCCGGAATAAAACATATCCGGGTTCTCTATCGCCCAAAGCTGCTTGCGAATGATGAAGTTGTCCGGCTCCAAAGGAAAGGCGCGCTTCAAAAGCTCAATCGCCGTTTCCTTTTCGCCGCGTCGCACCGCGGCGCCGGCCTCGCGGAACAGCTTCAGCGCCTCTTCCGACCATTCCAACTCGTTGGAATCCTCCGGCAGGCTCAAGCCAGCGGCGGTCAGCCAATTTTCTACCAGTTCCCGGGTTTGCGGCTGGCGAATCTCAAATCTGGAGGCCACCAGGGCATCAACCTTGCCATCGGCGCTGACCAAAACGCCGTTCGGTATCGCCTTAAAGCCAAAAATGTCACCCAAGACGTTATCGGCGTCCACTAGCGTCGGGAAGGTGCCAAGCGTCGGTTCCGCGTAGCGACGCGGCAACTCGGCGCCCTGGTTGTCCATGGCAACCGAAACCAGGGCAAAGTCGTCGCCAGCGTGTTCTTCGACAAATTTCTGCCAAACTGGCAGCTGTCCCCTACACGCTCACCACGATGCCCACATAAAAATCAGCAGCTTCTTACCCGAGTAGGAAGACAGAGAAACCGGCTTGCCATCCAGATCGGGCAAGACGACCTCCGGAACAGCATCGCCCACATTCACAAACTGGCCCATCCTCGTCACTCCTCTACAAGCGCCGCAAAAATACTCACTCCAAAGCGGTCCGAGTTCTGCAACTCCTGCCGAGCCGGGCGTTAGCCAGCCAGCTCAGCCAGGGTGCCGAAGCGCTAGCTTCCTTCAGCGCAGGTGGGAGGTGTCCATGCCCATCTTCTTCTCGAAAGAGTCGGCGGCATGCTCGTTGACACCCCAGGAGAAAACCTTGGTCGGCGTCACTTCAAAGTGGGGGTCGGGCGAACCCTCGTCCTGCTTGATAACCGCCGTGCCGCGGATCTCAACCCCTTTAATCGTCGGCCGCGCGCCACCAGCCGATGAGTCCCAAACAATCGCGACCTTGGGGTTTTTCTTCACCTGGCGGTACTTGTATGAACGGGCCATCTCAGTGCCCAGCACGATGACCTTGTCTCCCGCTTCATTCATGTGCGCCCTTAGCGGCACCACATGCGGTTGGCCGTCTAGAGTCGACGTGGCAATACGACCCAACCCGGCAGTCGAGAGCAACCACGTCATAGATGTCACGAGCTTCGCGAACGAAGGCCTTGAATCTCGCTGCTCTCACATTCAAACTGCTCGCAGACGTAAGAAGATTGATGGCTGCAGTCTCGAAGTTGCCGACCACCAAATCGATGCGTTCTCTGCCCGCTGTTCGAAGCCGCCGAAGAGTGATCACGTAATCTTCGACCGGCGATGGTGATGTCAAGTCCGCATCGGAGATTTGGAAAATGGTGGACGGAGTTGGGGGCGAGAGGACGTGCCACAGCGTCTTTCCCAAATCCACGAGCTCGTTGTACTCGGGCTCACCTACTAGTAGCTGTGTGAGATTGTATTGAGGATCGAAATCTACTAGGAGGACTCTCCGGCGCTTTGTCCTATGCATTTCTCTAAAAATCGCCGCGGTCACAGTGGTCTTACCCACCCCGCCCTTCATGTTCAGTACAGCTACTACCGGACTAGGACGTCTGTCGCTTGACATCATTCAGCGTTTAGAGGGAAAAATGCATAGTTTCGACACACAGGCCTCTACCTGGGTTGCTCTGGCCGCCCTGAAGGTTCTGAGCCAGAACAATCAGCAGTTGCACGCCTCCACTTACCACTGCACGAACATCGGCATGATCACGTGGATGTAATCGTCGTTGCCCATTGGCTTGAACACGCCCTGGCTGGACGGACCGGAGGTTTCTAGCGCTAGCTGGCCCTCTAGCACCTGCAAAACGTCCTGCAGGTATTTGCCGTTGAAGGCGATCTTTACGCCTTCGCCTTCGACTGCCGCATCGACCTCGCCTTCGTTGTCACCGATCTCTTCGGCTCGCGCTGATATTTGGACCTTACCGGGAATTTCGCCTTCACCCGGCGTAACCACGAGACGGACGATGCCGGAGCCGTCGCGCGCGAACACCGAAGCGATGCGCGCTTCACGCAGAAACTCGCTTACCTCAACCACGGCTCGCGAGCTGGAGCTGGCCGGGATCAATTGGCTGAAGTTGGGGAAAGTGCCCTGGATTAACTGAGCGATTAGCTCGACGTTTTCCAGCCGGAACAGAAGCTGAGTTTTCGCCGCGTTGGTCCTTAGCGTGATCGCCTGCGTCTCGTCAGGCAGCAGCCGGTTTAGCTCCGCCAAGGCCTTGGAAGGCACTACAATCTCCGTCTCCTCAGCCACCGACACATCGAGCGACAGTTTGTAGACCGAAAGCCGGAACCCGTCCGACGCCGCCAGAGTCAGCATCTTGCCCTCGAGTTTGGTGTCAACCCCGGTCAGCACCGGGCGTGAATCGTCCGTGGCAGCAGCGAAGACTGTCTGAGTGATTGCCTGCCGCAGCCCCTTCGGGTCGATTTCGACGGCAACACCATCCGAAACTACCGGCGCTGGCGGGAAGTCCTCGGCATCGAGGCCGCCAATGCTCGCCTCGTTGCGAGCACAAACCAATTTGACCTGCCGAGATCGTGCCGCGACGGTCATAGAAATACGTTCGTTAGGCAGCGAGTTGACGAAATCGCCCAGCAGACGGGACGGCACCGTAATCGCTCCCTCTTCCTCGATTTCGGCATCGATCCAGCAGCTCATCGTGATTTCCAGGTTTGTCGCTGCCAGCTTCAAACGTCCCTCATCGCAAGTGATCAGAACGTTTGACGTAATCGGCATCGGGCTGCGCGTAGCCACGGCTCGTCCAACGATGCCGAGACCGCGAGCCAGAGCTTCCTGGGTGCAGGAGACTTTCATAATATGCTCACCTACTTAAGCAGATTATTAGTGAGGTCGTGTTGGTGGCAAGTATAAGCGAGCCGGCAGAGCCGGGACAAGCGACCATCCGCCGCGGACGGCTTTGGCGAGAGCCTCCCGAAAGCAGGCTTAGGAAAGCGAGGCCGCGGCTGCGAAGCCGGCCGCGGCCGCTGAAATCGTGTCGTCCAAATCTTCTTCAGAGTGAGCCGCCGAGACCATCACCGCTTCAAACTGCGAGGGCGGAAAGTAAACGCCAGAGTCCAGCAATTTGTGAAAAAATGCCGCGTGGCGGGCAGTGTTGGCTTGCCGCGCGCTCGCGTAATCGGTAACCGCGCCGTCGGTAAAGAACACGGTAAACAGAGACCCGACCCGATTGATCTGGACCGCCACTCCCGCCGCGGCGGCGCTGGCGCGCAGTGCATCGGTAAGTCGCGCTGTTTTGGCTTCCAGCTGATCGTAAAACCCAGGCGCGGAAATCGCTCGCAGAGTAGCGATGCCGGCGGCGGTTGCCAACGGATTGCCGGAGAGCGTACCAGCCTGATAAACCGGTCCCAGGGGCGCCACCAATTCCATCAGATCGCGGCGGCCGCCATAGGCGCCCACCGGCATCCCGCCGCCAACGATTTTGCCCAAACAGGTCAGGTCCGGCCGGACTCCGGCAACCGCCTGGTAGCCGCCCAAACCGACCCGAAATCCGGTGATCACTTCGTCGAATATCAACAGCGAGCCGGCATTGTTACAAATACTCCGCAACCCCTCGAGATACCCCTGCGCCGCCGGTACCACGCCCATGTTGGCAGCGACCGGCTCGACGATCACCGCGGCAATGTCCTCGCCATGACGCTCAAACAAGACCCGCAAGGCTTCCAGATCGTTAAAGGGACAAACCAGGGTTTCCGCCGCGTATCCCGCCGGCACCCCAGCGCTATCTGGCAGCGCCAACGTCGCCACCCCGGAACCTGCTTGAACAAGCAGACCGTCGGCGTGCCCGTGATAGCAGCCCTCAAACTTGACGATCTTCGAGCGCTTGGTGAACGCACGTGTAACGCGCAGCGCCGACATCGTCGCCTCCGTACCCGAGTTGACGAAACGCACCATCTCGATTGACGGCAGATTCTGGCTAACCAGGCCTGCGACTTCAACCTCGGCCTCGGTGGCGAGGCCAAATGACAGACCAGATTGCGCCACCCGCGTCACTGCTTCGACCACGCTTGGGTGAGCGTGACCAAGGATTAGCGGACCCCAGGAGCCGCAATAATCTATATAGCTGTTGCCATCGACATCGGTAAGCCTGGAGCCAGCGCCTGAAGCAGCAAAAATCGGGTCGCCGCCGACGCCAGCGAAAGAGCGTACCGGGCTATTAACACCTCCTGGAAGCAGCTTCCCCGCCTCCGCGAACACGGCCCGCGAACGCTCCGACTTCCGCGGCCGCTGCGAATTGCTAGGAGCCATCGATAATGCTCACAAGCTCGTCCAGGTTGCTGATCTCAAAGTCTGGACTGAATTCTCGCTCTCGGCCGTCGTCATTGAAGGCGGCTCCTCGACGGTTGATCCAGGCAGAGTGCATACCGGCATGCTTGGAGCCGATTACGTCCGCCGTCCGGCTGTCGCCGACGTAAACGATTTCGGTCCGCGGCACACCCAGCGCATCGCTTACCGCGCTAAAAATCGAGACATGGGGCTTGTAAGCTGCCACGTCCTCGGAGGACACCACCACCGGAAAAGTCAGCCCGTTGCGCCTCAGGCAAGGATGCAGGAAATCATTATCGGCGTTCGACAGCACCGCCATCGGCACCCTGCTGGCCAGTGTATCGATCACCCGCCGTGATTCTGGAAAAGCGTCTGCCTCGGCCAGCATTTGGCGCAAACGCTCTGATGCGGCGTTGGCATCACCATCAAGGGAAAGTTCCTCAAAGCAGATCGCGAAGTGCTCCGGCCACTCATCGCGATAGAGGCGAAACGGCGGTGCCTCACCGTCCAGCCTGCGATTCCAGCCTCTCGAGAATCCACCGGCGGGCTTCTTCAGCGTCGCCTCCGCCTCGCTTAGCGGGCCCGGCTGGTTACGAACTGATTCTGCCTCCTCCGCAGAGGGCTCGGCTCGGCGCCAAACATCCATCCATTTTTTGAAGAAGCCGCTTCCCTGCACCTCTAGGCCCTGCTCGCGGCAGATCTGGGCGTAGGAGTCGGCGAAATCATTGTCCTGAACATTGACGAGAGTGCCGTAGCAGTCAAAAGCCACGGCCTTAATCCGGTCACTCACCCGGTAAGCTTACTGCGAGCAACGCTGAGGGAATAGCAAGAAGAAATCGCTAACCGCTCGCACTCTCGGTCTCGGAGTTACTCGGATCCAGGCTCTCGAACTCCGTTCCCTCGTCTAGTTCAAACAGGTTGTGAACTGTCTCGAGGTCCTGCTCATTACCAGCCTCTCGCAAGTAATTCACCGGATTATGAAGGACACGATTGATCAACGCCTTGCTCATCGCTTCGACGCGTTGGCGGTCTTCTTCGCTCAGGTTGGGCAAGCGTGAGAGAGTTCGCTCAAGCTCGGCGCTGCGGATCAGCTCGGTCCGACTCCTAAGCGTCGCGATCGTCGGTTCCACGCTTCGGTTGCCAAGCCAGGTCTGAAAGCGGCTCTGCTCGTCATCAACGATGACGTCCACCGCCGATACTTCCTGTCGTCGCGCTTCCATGTTTGCCTCCGCGGCGGCCTCCAGGTCATCAATATCAAACAGGTGGACCCCGGCAACATCCCGAGCCGATGACTCAACGTCGCGAGGTACGGCGATATCAACAATAACCAGTGGGCGTTGCGACCGCGATTCAACCGCGGCTGCCACTTGCTCGGCGCTAATTATCGTCGTCGGCGCCGCCGTCGCCGAAATCACAACATCCGCTTCGGCGAGCACGCTGGCCATCTCCTCAAACGGTAACGCCACGCCATTGAGCTGATTAGCGATTTCCACCGCCAGCCCGGAGCGCCGCGTCGTCACCATCAGCCGGCCTACACCGTTTTGCGCCAGCGCGGCGGCGGAGCGCTGGCCGGCCTCGCCGGCGCCAACAACAAGCACCGTCTTGTGCTGCAGCTCACCGAGGACTTTTCGGCTTAGCGAAACGGCGAGCGCGCTAATCGACAATCCGTGGGCACCAATTGCGGTTTCGCTGCGAGCGCGGCGCCCCACCCGCAAAGCGGAGTGGAACAAGCGCGCCAAGACCGTATTGGCGCTGCCCGCGGCGGTCGCCGCGGTGAATGCCTGGCGCACCTGGCCCAAAATTTCCGACTCGCCGATCACCAGAGAATCTATCCCGGCGGCTACCCTGAACAAATGCCGTACCGCTTCATCGCCTTCCAGGTGAAAGAAACTTAGCCCTTCGGGGACAACGGCGCCGCGCGCCTGGGTCAGCCTTTCAACGGCATCCTCACGCGAGCAAGGCTCGTTTGATGCCAGATAGAGCTCGGTTCGATTACAGGTTGAAACCAGCACGGCTCCGTCAGTATCCGCGGCCATCGACTCCAGCGCCGGCGCCAACTCTTCCGCACTAAAGGCAAAAAACTCGCGCAATTCCACCGGTGTGTCGTGGTGGCTGATCCCTGTCACCGAAAGGTTCATATTGGTTAGCTCACTCCAAGGCTCGGCAGCAGGCCATCCCCATCTGCCTTGACGCAAGTAAAAATCGGCGTGTCACTGAGCGTGTACTGGCTGGCCTCGCTCTCGCGCAGCTCCATGACCAAATCCAGGAAATCGGTTGGATAGTCGGATTCAAACGCCAAGACAAACTCCTGGTCATCGAGGCCAAAAGAATAGGTCGTATTAAGCCGCACCCGCGGATACTCATGCCCAACTCGTATGTGTTCTTTCATCATCTCCTGGCGGCGCTCCGCCGGCAGGAGATACCACGCGCGCGTCTTAACAAACGGGTAGACGAACAGATACTTGGCGCCGACCGGCGCGATTCGCAATCGGGTACCTTCCTGACCTTCATGGCTGTGCTCGGCAACATAAATCGAGCGTTTGGTCAGGGAAAGGTAGGCGTACGCTGTTTCCAGATGTGCACCAAGCGACGAGGTGGCTATCTCAACCCCAAACTCGTGGACATCGTCGATACTCTCGGCCGCTTTCCAAAGCAAAATGTCGCAGTCGGCCCGGATACCTACGAGGCTGTATGGCACCAAGAGCATCCGCTGCTTCCATCGCTCCAGCAGATCAATAAATTCGCGAGCACCTTGCTCCCGCTCAGCCTTGCTCAGCTGCCACCAACTCGGCCGTAATTTGTAAAAGCTAAAGTGGACCGCCTGCTGGCCGATAGATTCCGCGTCGCCCGAGGCCGGCTTAGTCTCTGTCTGCGTCATACACTCACCTCGTTTGCCTCTCGCTCACGTTCGCGCGCCTCCCAACCGTCCAGCTCTTTCTCAAAGTAGCGCAGCCGGATTTTGCGGAACTCGGTGCTGCTGTAGAGCATGGCGCGTTCGGACACGCCGGTCGCCTTTTGGATCGCGTCGGCAGTCGCCTCGCAATCGGCTTTGTTACGCGCGTGAATCATGGTGAAAATGTTGTAGGGCCAGTCAGGATATGTCGGCCTTAGGTAACAGTGGCTGACCGACCGGAAAGACGCCATTTGCGGGCCAACGCTTTCAGCCAACTCCTGCGGCACCGCCCAGACAGCCATCCCGTTCGAGGTAAACCCAGCCTTGCGGTGACGCAGGATTGCCGCGAAACGGCGCAGATGACCTTGCTGCTTTAACCTCTCCGCTTCCGTCAACAACCGCTCCTGCTCGATACCAAGCAACTGCGATGCACTCTCGAATGGCTCAGGCGTCAGCTCCAAGTCTTCCTGCAAGGCGCGAACCAGATCGCGGTCAAAGTCGGTAAGTGGAATCTTCGCGGCTCCCTTGCGCCGTTCCTCGCTGTACTCGGGCTTCCCTCGCGCATCCAGGGCACGTTCCCCGGTCATGTCGAGCGAAACACCAATCTTGAACAGCTTCAAAGTCGGCAGCAGCCGAACCGATTCTGCGTCGGCCAGCTTGGCTAACCGCTGAACCGTCCACTCGATATCCCCTCCCGATGGCACCGCCACCGTGAACCAGAGGTTGAAGTCATGGTTACGCTTGTAGTTGTGGCTTACGCCCGGGTGAGAGTTAATCACTTCGGCGCCGGCCGCCAGATCGTCTGGGGCTAGCCGCATCGCAACTAGGCTGCTGCGATAACCCAAGGCCGCGGTGTCAAAAATCGCGCTGACCTGGCGCAAAACACCACTCTCGCGCAAAGCTTGCAGCCGATCGATGACGGCCTGCTCATCCGTACCCGTGTCTTGAGCCAGCGATTCGAAAGGCCGCCGGCACAATGGGAAATCATCCTGAATGCGGTTCAGCAATAAGGCATCGAGGCTCTCCATGACGGCTGCCGTCATGAAGCCACCTCAGCCGTCAAACCAAAGCGCGCTTCGTAAAGGTCATTGACCGCGTCCAACTCAGCCTTGGTGAGCGGCGGTGATTCGCTGGCGGCCGCGAACTCGCGCAGCTGGTCCTCACCATAAATATTGGGAAGGATGCTAGTAACCGATGGTTCGGCAAGCAGCCATTGAATCGCCGCCTGCCCCAGGGTCCGATCATTCTTCTCCAGGAATCGAAGCTGCTCGATCTTTTGCAGCCCTCCAATCAGCCACTCACGCGGACGGTGATTGCGATGGTCACCTTCTGGAAACGTCGTGTCTTCGCTAAAACGGCCTTCCAGCAGACCGGACGAATGCGGAACTCGAATCACCAGCCCGCTGCCGCTGCTCCGAGCCGCATCGATGAATTCACGCCCCGGCTCCTGCTCTAAAAGGTTGTGGATCACCTGTAGATCGAGACTCCGCTCGCCAGCAGCGTAAACGCCTTCATCTCGCCAACCGATAGCTGGGCCCAGCGCTGCCCCCCAGGCGCGGACCTTACCCTCGCGTTGAATTTCGTTGAGGGTGTCATAAACCTCGTCCTGCTCCAGCGTGGCCAGCCGAGGATTGTGCAGCTGAAGCCAGTCGATTCGATCGGTGTTCAAGCGCCGCAAGCTGCCATCAATCGCCTCACGGATGAATTCGCGTGAGAAATCCTGAGGATGCTCGCGTTGGCCGTCCTCACGTTTGTTGTTGCGCCAGTCGTAGCCAATCTTTGTCGCAAAGATGCACTCGTCGCGGACCGGTGCCAGCGCACGGCCCATGATCACCTCCGCCTCGCCGTCGCCGTAAACATCGGCGTTGTCGAAAAACGTGATGCCGAGCTCGTGGCCCAAGCGCAGTAGCCGGACCACGTCCGCCTCATCATGTTTTCCCCACCAGCCGGTCGTCAAGGTCCACACCCCAAAACCGACCTCAGAAAGTTGCAAATCTGTGCTACCCAACTGCCTGTACTTCATTCACCAATCCTTCGTGTTCTGGCGCTTCTTTTCGTATCCGGCACCTTGACGGCTAATCTGTCGATTCCGCGGCTTCTCCATGGCCCGCTGTAATCGGGCGGATTTCAAAACGGGGATACCACTCATCTAATTTGGCAGCGAATCCATACTACTGCCGACCCTCGAAAACCATATACATGGTTAGCCGATATGCATAGATTTTAGGAGTGACGGATGTACTGAACTAGAGAGGATTTCAAGGTTTACCAAGCTTTAGTAAGATTTTTCTGAGAGATGCCTTGAACTAGAGCAGGCCTTCGCGGCGCATTCGTTCCCTCGCCACCGCCGAACGACGCTCGGCCTCCGAAACCTCCGAGTCTTCCAGCTCTTGGTCAGGCTCGGGAATTACCGGGTACTGATCTTCCTTCTGCGTCTTCGACCCGAGCAATCCACCTCGATGGAATAAGCTGAATCGTGAGAGCCGTTCAATCCGCTCCCAGGCGTCAGAACTTCCTCTGAGTTTCCTTCGCGGAAGCGCTTTCCGCCGGCTTGTCATTCCTCTGAGCCCTCCGACTTTACCGCTCGAGTTGCGCGGAATGGTCCGCCGCCAAACCCGCCTGGTAGGCGGCGGAAATGCCAATCAGCACCTGATCGCCCAGGGAATGCACCTGACCACAAGCGTCCAGAGCTTGTTCCGTTGGCAGTGACTCGCGTTCAGCCGTCTGTCGAGTAGTTTCATCGATGGTTTTTCGGAAACCTATATAGGCCCCGATGGCGCTAGGCAACGGCAAGCCCGCATCCATCAAAATCCGTCCATAAGCACTGCCGACATCAAGAGCCTCCTCAAGCAGGTCGGCTCGTCGGGAGCGTTTATCGAGATACTGGCCCACCATGTCGATTAGCCCACGGCCCAGTTCCCGCAGTTGGCGCCGATTCGAGTCAGAAAGGCTGGCATACCAGCCATCTTCCTGTTCGCGTGCCGATTGCAGCTGACGGCGGATCCTAACCAAGGCCAGCCGCTCGAGCCTGCCGCTGCTTGGGTGCCCGCCTTCTCCCGAGACCATCTCCTCGAGGTCGGTTAGTGAAAAACGCCGGTGGCCTCCAGGTGTCCGATATGCACGCAGCCGGCCGGAATCCGCCCACCGTCGAATTGTGGAATCATCGGCGCCCAACATCTCACTCGCGCGGCGCAGACTTACCCAACGCGGGGAGCCGCCTGTAATCTGTGGTGTTTGAGTTTTCTGGGTCACGCGCACACTCACGATCGGGCCGATGCCGAGCCTATTCTAGCTCAAACCGATAACCGTTGCCTCTACTCTATCTGAGACGACAATCCCGTCCTCGGCTCAAGCAGGCTCTCTGCCTCGTCTCCCCCACCCTGGAACGCCGTCCGGCCTGTCTGCAGACTGCGCTTGCCATACTTATTGCGCACTCGATCAAATACGGCGCTCAGCGATTCCTGGCGCTCCTCCACGGCCGGAACCAGGCTCAGTTGAACTGTCTCACCCACAAGATTGGTTCCGCCAACCCCAAGCAGCCGCACCGGCCGGCCATCACCCTCCCTCGCCTTCGTCAGCAGAGCGGCGGCGGCAGTGAAAATCGCGTCATCGGAGTTGGCCGGCCGGCTCAGGGTGACGCTGCGCGAAATCGTTGTGAAATCAGCAAACCGTAGCTTTAGACTCACCGTCCTTGCCCGAAACTGCTGTTCTCGCAACTGAGAGCCCACACTCTCACTGTAGGCACGCAGCACTGATCGCAACTTTGCGCCGCTGACTACATCAGTATTGAAGGTGCCCTCCCGGCTCACAGACTTTCGCCCGCCGCCACCGGCGGCCACGGCCGAAGAGTCGATGCCCCGCGCCCTCTGGCCGATGCTGCTGCCCTGGCGGCCAAGCAAGCCGGTCAGGGTCGGTACTGACATCTCGGCTAGTTGACCGATCGAACTAAGCCCGATCTGACGAAGACGTTTTTCCAGGCTGGGACCGAGCATCGGCAAGGCTCGAAGCGGCAAGGGAGCAAGAAAGGCGGCCTCACCACCGTCGGCCACTTCTACGACCCCGTCCGGTTTTGCCCGGTCGGAAGCTACCTTGGCCACGAGTTTGCTGCCGGCTATCCCCACCGATGCCGCCAGACCAGTTTCGTCTCGAACCCTCTTGCGTATCGTCTCAGCGGCCGTTAGAGGCTGACCGATTATTAGTTCACATCCCGTTATATCTAGGTATGCCTCGTCCAACCCACCTGACTCAACCAGGGGTGTGAAGTCGCTCAAGATTGCGTGGAAGCCGGCGGACAGCGCCGAATACTTCTGGAAATCGCCGCGCAGAAAAACCGCCTGTGGTGCCAAGCGTTTCGCGGTCCGCAGCGCCATACCCGAGCTGACGCCAAAAACGCGAGCTTCGTAGGAAGCTGTGGAAACAACACCTCGGCCGTCGGGGTCACCACCGACGATCACCGCCTTGCCCCGCAGGTCTGGCCTGCTAAGCATCTCCGCGGCCACAAAGAAGGCGTCGAGGTCGATATGAAGGATTCGCCGCACCACAAGAGATAACTAGCACGTTCGTGCTAATTATGCAACCAGCCCGGACTTATCTTGATCCTGGCAAGGTCCGCCGCAGACGGCAAAGCCTTTCAGCGCCAGAATTTCAAAAAATCACTCTTAGTGCAGTAGACGCGAGCGCTTCTTTTCCTTTTTTGGCGGCGAAGGCTTCTCCCGGCCGGCATTTTCTATCTCGTCTGGCGTGATTTCTTCAAGAATCTTGTCCGGTGACTCGCCGTGATTGAGACGCTTAGAAACCGCGATGCTCGAAAGCACAATCAGCGCCGAGGAAACCACGGCGGCTGTCCCGATAAATTTCTGGTAGCGCTTGCTCAGGTCCGGGAACTTTGCGATTGCCCGGTGGGCAAGATGCAGTGCTGCCAGGGCGCCGCTATCCGGCGATTCGCCCTGGCCGTTGTGCCAATCGTGTTCTTCTTCTCCATCGCCGTTTGCCTCCGGCGATTGGTCATTCTCTGACAAGAGCCCCTCCAAAGAATCGACCAAGTCTAGCACAGGCTAAACTCCGGTCCTTAGCGCCATTTCTTGCGCAGCCGCTGCCTGTTCAATGCACTGCTTTGTAGCAGTCCCCCAAGGGACTGCGGTCACTGGCAGCCGGGCCGTCTTTTGCCCAGTCAGACGCCTGCCAGCCGGCGGCGCAGATTGGCCATGGTTACACCGCTGAGGACGGCCTCATACCCCTTGTTGGTCGTCCCTTCCTCTGAGCGCGCGAGGGCCTGCTCCAATGTGTCCGGCGTCAGGACTCCAAAGATTGTCGGCACCCCCGTCGAAGTCGCTACATCGGCGATGCCGCGTGACGCCTGCTGGTTGATGTAAGCGTTGTGATCGGTTTCTCCCTTGATCACACATCCGAGACAGATAACGGCATCGAATCGACCGGATTCCGCCAAACGCCGAGCCGCGAACGGCAGCTCGAAGGCACCCGGCACCCAGGCAATAACAACCCGCTCGCGCAATACGGCGGCCTCGGCCACAGCCCGCAGCGCACCCGCCAACAATCTCTCGGTGACCACCGAATTGAAGCGGGAAACCGCGACACCAATCGAAAGCTTGCTGCCGTCAAGGTCCTCAAGCAATGTTTGTGGGACCGACTGTTCAGCCAATTTGACCGTGGTCACCGTCAAAAGATCCGTTATCGAACCTATGACCGAGCTTATCTCGCTTTGTGGCGAGATACCGCTCATTGAACTCATTGGGTTCGATTACGATTGGTACCCGCTCGGCCACCTGCAGACCGTAGCCTTCCAAGCCGGCGCGCTTCTGCGGATTATTGGTAAGGATGCGGATATTCTTCAGGCCAAGATCAACCAGTATCTGCATGCCGATGCCATATCCACGGCCATCAGCCTCAAACCCAAGCGCCTCGTTCGCCTCCACCGTGTCCAGTCCGCCATCCTGGAGAGCATAGGCGCGCAGCTTGTTGTGGAACCCGATGCCGCGCCCTTCCTGGCGCATGTAAACGACCACGCCTCGCCCCTCATCAGAGATCATCCGCATCGCATTTTCTAACTGCTCACCACAATCGCAGCGCTTGCTGTGAAAGACATCCCCGGTCACGCATTGGCTGTGCATTCGCACCAGCACGGGGCTGTCGCCACTAATGTCACCCAAAACCAGAGCAACATGCTCATCCGGGTCAACGATGCTGCGGTACGCTATCGCTTGCCAACTTCCATTGGCCGTGGGAAGCACCGTTTCGGTAACTCTTTCCACCAGCTTCTCGTGCTTCTGGCGGTGCGCGATTATCTGCTCGACGCTGATTATCTTGATGTCATGACGTTGGCCAAAGCGCTTAAGGTCTGGAAGACGTGCCATCGTACCGTCGGCGCGCATGATTTCACAAAGCACCCCGGCTGGATAAAGCCCTGACAGCCTGCTCAGGTCAACAACCGCCTCGGTTTGACCGGCCCGAACCAGGACACCGCCCTCACGCGCCTTTAACGGAAAAAGGTGCCCGGGCATTACCAGATCTTCGAGGGTCGTTTTCGGGTTGATCAGCACCTCAACCGTCCTGGACCGGTCAGCCGCTGAAATACCAGTTGTCACCCCAGATCGAGCCTCAACCGGGACCGTGAATGGCGTCTCGAACTGCGAGTTGTTAGAGCTGACCATCATCGGCAAGCCGATTTCGTCAACCCTCTCGGCTGCCATCGGTATGCAGACCAAGCCGCGACCGTAACGGGCCATAAAGTTGATGCGCTCAGGTGTGACAAACTCGGCCGCGATTGTCAGGTCGCCTTCATTCTCGCGATCTTCATCGTCGACAATGATCACGAACTTGCCGGCCTTGTAGTCCTCGATGGCTTCCTCAACCGTCGCCAGACCACCTTCGCGGCGCTTTTTCTTGGCCGATCCGGTTCGGCTCTTCACACTGGCCCGCTCTGGGGAGGTCGCTCGCGTCACAATCTAGCCTTGCTTTGTTGACTCGGAGCCGTCAAGGTTACGCTCGTCCAAGAGTTGCTCGACGTACCGGGCGATGATATCCGACTCCAAGTTTACTCGATCACCTGGACTCAAGCTCGTCAGATTGGTCTGCTCCTGCGTGTAAGGGATCAGCCCGACCGAAAAACTCTCATCACCCCGAGCGATGACTGTTAACGACACGCCGTTTACCGCGACCGGTCCCTTTACGATCATGAAACGCAGAATTTCAGGCGGCGCCATGAACCGCGCAATCGTCGAATGCTCTTGCGGAGTTAAGGAAGCTAGCGATCCAGTCTGTTCAATTACGCCACGTAGGAGATGACCCCCCAGACGGCCAGCCAAGGTCAGTGCTCGCTCAAGGTTGACTGGGTCGCCCGGCTTCAGATCGCCCAGGTTTGTCAGCCGATAGGTTTCTTCCATGACGCTGGCACTGAAACCGTCTTCATCGAAGTAAACGGCGGTCAAGTCACAGCCGTTCACCGCAATTGAGTCACCAAGATTTGTTCCCCAGGTGACTTTTTTCGCATCGATCGTCATACGACCCGGCGAAAGCGATCGAACGCTGCCCAATTCCTCAACGATTCCTGTGAACAAACCCCACCCCAGCCAATTATACCCTGATCGAAATGAGTTAGTGTCGTCGCGACACTAACTCATTTCGGATTCTAGCAGCCTTTCGGTAGTGTATCAAACCGACTCGCTTTCACATCGCCTCACGCCTTTGCCCACCACCCATTTGGATCCGCTCGAACCTAGCCTCACGCGTCAGTGCCCGGCCAAATTGGATAGCCGGTCACCAAAATGTCATCGCCAAGGCGATCGATGGTCAGATCCCGCAGCCGCACCGCGCCGGCCATTCGCAGCGCGCCAACCCCCGCGACTGGCGCCGGCGCGCTGGCAGCGCCGATCACTATCGGCGCCAGAATTATTGTCACCTTGTCGACTAGCCGTTGATCGAAGAACGAGCCAATTACCACACCACCACCCTCTACCAAAAGCGTGAGGACATCACGCGCGGCCAATTCCGGCATCAAGGCTTGCAGGCTCACATGACCACTCTGGTCGGCTGGCAGGACGAGAACCTCCGCACCACTGGACTCGATCTTCTGCCGCCACGTAGCAGCCGATTTTTCGGTCGTTGCCACAAGCCTTCTTCCAGGGCCGGCCAGTACTCTCGCCTCTGAGGAAATACGGCCGCTGCTATCGAGCACAACTCTCAGCGGCTGGCGCGGCTCCGCGACTCCCTGCGGTCGCGCCGTGAGTTGGGGATTATCCACCAAAACCGTCGAGGAACCGACCAGCATCGCATCCATCGCCGGCCGGTTAGCGTGGGCCCACTTTAGCGTTTCGGGCCCACTCACCCAGCGCGAGTCACCCGATGACGCCGCAATACGGCCGTCCAGGCTTGCCGCATACTTGACCACCACAAATGGCAAACCGGTGCGCCGCTGTTTGATGTAAGCCTCAAGCGTTTGTGAGGCCTCATCTTCACCATCCCCCTGCTCCACTTCGGCGCCGGCCGCTTCCAATACCGACCTGCCTTGCCCACCAACCCGAGGGTCCGGGTCTTCGATTGCGAAAACAACTCTCGAAACCCCCGCGGCCAGCAACGCATCCGCACAGGGCGGCGTGCGGCCGTGATGGCTGCACGGCTCCAATGTCACGTAGACTGTCGCGCCGCGTGCCGCGCCGCCGGCCGATTCCAAAGCAACGATCTCAGCATGAGCGCCGCCAGGTGGCTGGGTGAATCCCTCTCCTACAACCTGACCGTCGGCGACAACAACCGCGCCAACCGCCGGATTTGGGCTCACCTTTCCGGCTGCTTCCTTGGACAGCGCTAAAGCCCGCTGCATGAAGGACGATGTCACCTCAATTGCCTGCCTCGGCGATTGATCAGCACAAACCACAGCGATGCACCAAGGGCCAACGCGGCCAAAATCTCCAGAACCCTAAGCCAGTCTCGCCCGCCCCCACCTTCGTCACTCGTTGAGTCAGATGGCAGGGGGCCTGTTGCGGTTTCACCAGTTGACTCCCCCGCCCCTTGCGGAGCCGATGCGGCACTTCCAGTATCAGCATCCTCTGCAGATGGAGCCTCAGGCGCCAATCCAGATGTCGCCTGCGAGTCGCTGCCATCGCTCGCCTCCGGGATGGCGCCAGCATTCGCAGCCGCCGGCGTCTCAGATGACAGCGCCGACGGCTCCCCAGAGCCGCCGCCATCACTACCTTCGCCAATATCCTCCGCCGCGGCACCACCGGCAGACTTCGCTCCATCATCACCTGTCACCGCGGCCGACTCAGCGTTTAAGGCCAAGCTTCGGCTGGCCTGGTCGTTTGACGTTGATCCTGACCAGCCGCCGAAATCTACCGCCAGCAGGGCCACCAAGACGGTAAGCGCCACGGCCGGAGACAGTGCCAGGCTCAGACGGCGTGGCGGCCTCGCGCCGGTAGAAGCACCCGCCATTTCCGCCGTAAGGGTGAAGGAACGCGATGCGCCCGGATTTGGCAACCTCGAAACCAACGAATGTACCGCTCGGAGGTCTTCCAGGGTCGAACGGCAGGTCGCGCAGGTCTCAAAATGAGCCGCTAGCGCCAATGAACGCGCTTTCCCCAACTCCTCGTCAAGAAAAGCTGAAAGCTCGTTTTCAGTCGGATGTATGCGTCGCCTAAACCAAAGCATCTTTGCCTCTACACTTCATGACGCGGCCGCGTCGACAAAAGTTCCGGATCGTTGAGCAGGGCGGTACGCAGGCGGGTTCGACCTCGTGAGATTCGCGATTTAACCGTCCCTAGTGAAGTCTTGGTTATTTCGGCAACCTCGGCGTAGTCAAAGCCGTGAAGGTCGCTTAGTACCACGGCCACGCGCTGATCGGCCGGCAAATCCTGCAAGGCCTCCTCAACCTGGCGCCGCACTTCCCCCTGAAGCAGCGACGTATCCGGCGATGGTTCGCTGTCAGCTGGTTCCGGAACCCCCTCATCCAGGGCCGAGTCTAGGGATGATGACGGCCGGCGGCCGCGTCGTCTGAGTTCGTCGGTGCAGGCGTTCGAAGCGATTCTCATCAGCCAGGGTCGGAAAGCGCCCCGAAGGTTTTTTAGATTGCGCCACGCGGCGATGAATGCTTCCTGAGTGGCATCTTCAACCGCCTGTTTTTGACCGATCATCCTCAGGCAGAGGCTGAACACCAAACTTTGATGCTCCAAGACCAGCTCGTTAAAGGCGGCAAGGTCACCGTCTCGTGCTCGCTGAAGACGCTCAGCGCTTTGATCCACGGATTGCGTCATTCTCAGGGAATCACCCGCAGCCGCTCTACTCCGCCGCATTCACCGATGCCGGTTTGCATGCCTCCATGACTGCGCGAGTCGAGTCGATTCCCGGACGGGCTGCGACAACTCGGACAATCGCCGTGTCGAGACCCGCCGACAGATTCTTGAACGCTGAGGCGGCGACAGCAGCCGGGCCATAGTAGCCAACGTGACGCAACAGCGCTTCCGGGAAAGCATCTATTATCTCTTCGCTCGGAGAATTCTTAGAGCGTAGTTCGTCGACCTTGGCCAGGTCGCCGGCGAAACCCATGCGCTCAAAGTGGGCCCGGTAGCTCATCGGTTTTGCGCCCAGAGGTCCCAACGCATATCCCATAATCGACCGCGTATAGGCGCGGCGAGCTGTGTCTGGATTGTCATCAACGCAGATCCGGATATACTCCGAAATCTTCACTTCAGAAGGGTCGCGGCCAGATCGTGCGGCCCCTTCCGTCACCATCTCCCGGCTCCAAGCGATCTGGTCCGCGGAGCACCAGTTGAGCGAAATTCCATCCGCCAGCTCACCGCCGAGCCGAAGCATTTCCGGACCAAGTGCTGCAAGGTATACGGGCGTCGCTGGCGGCGGCTTAATGCCCAAGCTAGCGCCGTGGAGGTTGAAGGAGTTGCTTTCGTGATCCACCGTCTCCCCATTCACCAGGGCACGAATGATCGTTACGTAGTCACGCATCAGCTTGAGAGCCGAAGTTTCCTCAACACCCCACATGCGCCGGTAGGCATCCATGTAAGCGCCACCGCTTCCGACACCAAGAATGAAACGTCCTCCGGTCATTTGGCTTAACGTGCCGGCACTCATCGCGAAGCCAATCGGCGTCCGCAATCCAACCGGCGAAACACTTATGCCGGTGCCGACACCGCCCGAAACGACATCCCTGGTTGCCGCCCACCGCATCGCACAGAGTTGGAAGGAGTCCTCACCATTACTTTCCGGCGTCCAAATACTCGTGTAGCCCAGCCGCGCAGCCTCTGCTGAGACCTGGGCTTGTTCCTCGTAGCTCAAGCCAAGGCTGAAGTCCAGACCTATGCCAATCTCCATGACTTGCTCCTTGCTTCATTGGACCTGCCGAATGTGAGCGAATTGTACGTTACCCGCTCATCCGAACTACTTTCTGTTTGGCTTGACGCTGTCGCTCAAATTCCCCTAAACAAAGGGCTCCTCTGGCGAGTCTATCGCCGGCTCCAAGTCAAATTGCCTGTCGTTAACCCGACTCAGGTTCCGCACCAGTAGCAGCAGTGTCGTCGCGGCCACCGCAACCGCGGCTCCGTTGCGAACACCGATCCAGAATCCGTCGCCAAGGATCATAAAGGTCTCTTTATCCAAGGCGCTTCCCGCTGAAGACTCACCAAGTTGCATCAATAGCCAGCCGAGAAGCGAGAGCGTCGCCGCAACCGCCGCGCCAGCAGCAACAGATAGGAGCGGAGAGCCACCTGAACTCAAAACGGCCGCCAGCAACACCACAAACAAAACCAACGCTAAGGGCAGCGCAACTTGCCAAAAACCGTGTGCACTAGAACCAAGCATGGTCACGAGCCAACGGATCGGTTCATTCAGGCCCAGGCTGCCACCGTCTCCCTCGCCAGTCACCAAGCTATCGCTCCCCTTCTGGTAAAGCGTTGACCCAACTGCCTCGCTAATTAGTGACCGTAGCAAGATCTCATCGGCTTCCAAGACCAATGCCGACGAGACGGCTACCTCAAATGGTAAGTCGCCGATTTTCAGTTCGCCCTCTGGTTTGTCCCTCGCCAGCAACTGCAATTCTTCATGATGAACCGGTAGCCAAAGGTCGATCTCAATCAGCGCCACGCCAAGACGCCCAAGTAAACGCGTGCCAGCCGTCACGCTCGTAACCTGAAAGCCGATCAAGGTGATTAAGGTAACGGTCGTCATCAGCAAAAGCAGGAAGCCCGAGAGGCCGCTCTTGTCAGTCATGGGCCAAACGGATCAGTACCAAACCCGCCAGCCTGTCGTGAATCCCGCGATGTCGGCCATCTACCGCCGCGAAGAGCAAGCTGGCCACTGGTCCCGCGATGCACAGCAAAGCCAGAGCGATCGAGCCGATGAAGAGCACAGTGCTGCTGGCCAAAACAACGCTTTCCCAGGCAATCAGGGCCCACAGCATCGCGAAAATCGGGTGAAACCCAAGCGGGTGCAGCGCCGCGAAATAAAGACCAAGCTGGCGGACCGTCGGCGGCTCGCCGTCCTCTCGGGTCACGCCCAGGCCGAGCACATACTGACCCAGGGTTTGTGAACGAAACCGCAACAGCAGCAAATTCAGCAAGATCCAACTTGGCATCGAAGCCAAGAGAATAATCACCAAAGCCAGAAAGGCGCCATCGCTGGGATTCTCTTCACCAAAATCACTGCTTACAAAAACCGTTAGGCCGGCAATGGTTGCAAAGACCGCCGTGAAACCAAACAGGAAAATGCTGTCGATGAGATAGGCAATCAAGCGGGCGCCGAGACCAGCACGTGAACTCGCTGCGGCGTTTTCAGCGTCGTCCCCTCCCACCAGGGCGGACCTCGCAGCCGCCATCCGTTCCGCCATACTCCGGCGATTATAGCACCGGTAGTCGGCCAATCCTCCTCCGGAGACTCGTTTCGCTTGCCGAGCGCGATGCCATGCTTGTACGGTGAATTCATGGCACCGCGGACTCAAGCTACCCCCGGCTGGCCTTTAGCAAGGCGTCTTGCGCTCCTCATCGTTCTGACGCTGGGCGGAATTGCAACCGTGTTCGCGATCGAGATCGACACCAGTTTTGACCTTCGGGCCGGTAAAAACGAATACAACCTGGCAGCCTGGGAAGCGCGCAATTTACCTAGCAAATGGCTCTACGAACTGGGCAGCATCTTTCGATCCAGCCGAGATCAATCAGAGCAAAACGCCGACATCGCCCGCTTCATTGAACTAACACGCCAAATTGACGCCCTCGAGGGAGCCGCGCTCCTCTCCGATGCGGAGGCCGAACGCCTCCAAGAACGGCGCCGGGAACGCGACCACCTCGAAAACCGCGTTGAAGCCACCATAGAAAGCCGCATTAGCACCCTGCTAAAGGACGAGGGATTGACGCGCTCATTGCCGATCCTTCCGGATATCATCTGGCCGCCCGTGGACTTTGAGTTCACCGACTCGCCGCAATCGCTGGCGATTTCACCCAGAGACCGCATCATCCTTCAAGAGTCAAGGTTGCTGCGAGAGGATCTTAGCGCGGCGGAGATAGAGGAGATTGAAGCGGAAGTCTTACGAAGGGACAACCTCTCCGCCCGGGCGTTCCCGACCAGCGGCATTGGCGCCTACCCAACAATCCTCGATTACAGCTCAAGTTATCGCCGCATTGTCGAGGTTGCCATTCATGAGTGGGTGCACAACTACCTCTTCTTCCGGCCCCTGGGCTTCAACTACTACGACAACAATGACCTGCAGACAATGAACGAGACTGTTGCCGATCTTGTGGCCCACGAACTCGTGGCCATCGTCGTGGAGCGTTGGCCTGAACCCATCATCGACCAACCAACAGCCGGCGAAACAGCAGCATCGTCGCCAGCCGCACAAGACATCGACGTCGGCGCCGAGCTACGCCAACTGCGCCGCGAGGTTGAACTCCTCCTGGACATCGGTTTGATAGAGGCGGCCGAAGAATTGATGGAGCAGCGGCGCCAGGAGCTGGCCGCGCGCGGCGTCAACATTCGCAATATCAACCAAGCTTATTTCGCCTTCACCAACCTGTATGCCGGTCAAGCCGGCAACCCCGCCGCCGTCAATCCTATCGGCCCCAAAATCGACGAACTGCGTCGCCTCAGCGATTCGCTCGGCCATTTCATCGCCATCGTTGGCAGCTTAACCAGCCTTGAGCAGCTCGATCGCGCCTTGGCCGACCTTTCGCCCTAAGACTCACCCACCCGACATGGGGCAAGGTATTGGCCTTCGCCTAACTCAACCCGTGGTTCGGTGATTTCGGAGCAGTGAAAGGGACCGCGCGGGAGGAGCCATCTAATCCGGCGGGAAATCTTGGTTTACCAGGATAAGGACGCTGGAACTGATATTTCCGCGCTGGCTATCCTCCACGATCAATCGCAAAGTGTAAGTTCCAGGCGGAAGACCAGTTACGTTCCAGATCGCTAAAGTGCCAGACTCCACCTCATCCTCACGAACAATTATCGAGGTCCAAGAGCTGGGAGCGGTCCCTCGACCGAATTCTACCCGGTAGAGTTCAAAACCGTTTGAGGTTGCGCGCCCGCTTATTGGAACAACACCGGAAAGCCGCGCACCCGTGACTGGCGAGAAGATGATCGCCGACAAATTAACGGATCCACTAAGTGTGCTCGTCTCGGTCGGCGCCAGCGGCAACTCCAACGCCTCCGCCCACTCTTCAGCCGTCTTGCGGTCTTCTTCCGTTTCAAGCAGCTCTTCCGGAAGCACCAACATGATTTCCTGGCGCACGTATTGGCCGGGCGTTCTCGGCTGCGCCAACAGGCCATTGCGAACATCGATGCGGACGCGCTGCCACCAGGTGTCCTCTTCCTCCGGCAAGCTATCCACGACAAAGAGATCTTTTGAAGTCCGGCCGCAAAGCGGCGTCGGCCTCAACCCTGACGGCACGCAGATCGTCTCCTCCACCAATCCAGCTGGCTGCGAAAATCCCGTCGCTTGTCTGCCATCGTAGGCAAGCAGCATCACGTCACGCATCGTTCGGAAGGAAATCGAGGTGCTAAAAATGTTGACGATTGGCGAGTTGTCGGCGTTGCCGGCCCAAATTCCGACAACAAATTCGGGAGTGTAGCCGAAAGCCCAAGTCTCGCCGATCTTGCCCGCATCGGGCCCTTCCGGATCGAAGGGCTCACTCGTACCGGTCTTGACTCCGGCCCTCATGCCAGGGATTGTGATCCCACCGCAACCAAAAGTTACGCAATGGGCCTGTGAATCGCTAAGGATGTTGGTGATCAGATAAACGTGAGCCGCTGGCACAACCAATTCCTCGGCGCGCAACGTTTCCACGTCCAGCAATACAACTCCCTGCGAATCAACCACGGATAGGATTGAGATCGGGTCGATTGTGCGCTCGTTCGCCCGGCGGGCTTGGCCGGCAGCAACTTCTTGACCTCGCAATACGCCTTCGTTGGCAAAAACGGTGTAGCCAAACACCATTTCCTCCAAGGTCACGCCGACACCTCCGGTCGCGATCGCCGGACCGAATCCGGCGCCGACCGAGCATCCGCCTTCGGCCGTGACCCGGAATGTGTCCAGGAAGCCCAGGGCACGGGCTTGTTCGACAATCGCCGACGCTCCTACCTCGGCCGCAGCCTTGTTGGCGGGAATATTGAGCGAATTGCCCAAGGCGTATCGGATCGTGACCGGCCCGGAAAAATCATTCGACGGATTAGACGGTTCGAAAACAGTGCCGTCTATCTCTTCATATTCAACCGGCGTGTCCAAAATCACCGTTCCTGGACCCCAGCCCAATTCCAAGAATGTGGTCAGATAGGCAAACGGCTTAAAAGATGACCCCGGCGAGTTGCACGCCGTGACATTGTTGTTCTTGCCCTCGGTGTCCTCGCGGAAGTAATCCCTACTGCCGACCATCGACAGGATTTCTCCCGTGCTTGGATCCATGATTATCAACGCGCCGTCATGGCTGTTCGAGGTCTCTTCGAACTCTAGAATCCAGGACTCCATGATCGCCGTGGCCTCTAGCTGTAAGCTCAGGTCTAAAGTCGTAACCACCACCAGACCATCACTAAGCAAGGCTTCGAAACCATAGAGTGCCTCAAGTTGCGGTTGAATGTATTCCAGGACAAAGTGCGGTGCTTCAATTGGAAAACGCTTGACGACAATCTCTATTGGCTCGGCGCGGGCGGCCAATAGATCTGCCGTCGAAACCTCGTAAAATTCATTTTCGCCAATCTGAATCGTCCCGTTTCTTTCCATAATGTCGAGGATCTCGTTGCGACGGACCATCGCGGCTTCCGGGTGGTTGACCGGGTCGTACGTCGCCGGCGATTGTGGGATGCCGGCCAGCAATGCAGCCTCGGCCAGGGTTAGTTCCGCCGCGCTCTTGCCAAAATATCCCTGCGCCGCCGCCTCGACACCGTTGTATACGCCGCCGTAGCTAATCTGGTTGACATACCACTCTAAGATTCTGTTCTTGTCATAGCGCTGCGTCAGCTCAATCGCGAAGACTGTCTCCTTGATCTTCCGGCTGATCGAGCGCTTTTGCCGTTCCTCTTCCTCGATGTAGACATTCTTCACCAACTGCTGAGTAATCGAGCTGCCACCAGACCCGGTAAAGATTTCGGCTCCCCAGAACGGGCTATTCTCCCAGGCAGCGCGCACCAAACCGCGCACGTTCACACCGGGATTGGTAAAGAAGTTGTCGTCTTCTGTAGCTATGGTCGCCGCTAAGAAAGTGTCCGACACATCTTCTAGGCCGACGAGCCGCCGCAGGCCTGCGCGGTCGTCGACGTACTCGTATAGCAGGATGCCATTGCGGTCGAGGATTCGAGCCCCTTGTGAAGGCTCGTTGATCGCCAACTCGTCGGGGGCGACCAGATCATCGGCGTAACTCCGGTAAATGATCACCGTGGCGATTGCCACCACAAACAGAGCGACAAAGGCAAAGGCCCCTATTACGACGAGAGCCTTGACCCACGCCGGCGCTCCGCCCCCTTTTCCACCACCCTTACCGGCACTTGCGCGGCTTGTCTTTTTGCGCTTGCCGTTCCGCCGGGCATGCTGCCGGCGCGTCTCCCAAGCATCGTCGCGGTCTGATCTATTCATCTTCTCAGCAGCCAGCCGGGTTAGGTTCTCTCAAGGATCAGAAGATGCGACAGGCCCATTCGTCGGAACCAGGTCTCTTCCAACCGGTAGGCGATTTTTTGCAGGGCACGCCCGAAAACTTCCTTGCGCGCCACCACGTTGTCAAACCCAGGATAAACCACCCTCCAGTCAATCCATTTGGCAGGCAGGCCCGCCGTTATGCGCTTCAACCCAGACCGTGTATAGGCCCGGGCGTGCGGCACTAAACGGGCCCGTAGCGGATTCGGCAAGTAATTGACCAAGGGAATATTGCCAAAGACGTAGCGCTTGCCGAGATAGACTCCGTGCGTCTCGAACGGATAAAAGCGATTGGGCGCGAAAATCACTACCCGCCCGCCAGGCTTGGTAACTCGCAAGGCCTCAAGGATCGTTGCACGGTCATCGTTGACATGCTCGATGACCTCGTTCAGCAAGATCGCATCAAAGGCGCCGTCTGCAAACGGTAGCGACTCACTGACGGCAGCGCAGAGCCCACCGACTCCAGCGCTCGCCCCCTGGGCTACGCGTCCCATGTCTATGTCGCAACCGTAGGTATGATCGGATAATTCGCGGATCCGGTTTACGTAAGCTCCCAAGCCGCAGCCGATATCCAGAAAATGAGCGCTATCCAGGCCGACGTACCTGCGCACCATGTCCAGCCTTCGCTCCTGGCCGGAACGCCAAACAAAGCTCGGGTTGCCCAAGGCGACCTGGTCCAGGCCTTGCGCCCCAGTGGCTATTGGATATGTCAAACCCGTCTCCCTGCCCCACGCCACCGCATCCATCGTAGCAGCCAGGCATACCCGGTGCTATACTCCGGGCACTATCCAGTCCTAATACCTACGTTAAAAAAGAAGGTATGGCTCTTACCCGAGACGAAGTTCTGCACGTGGCAAGACTTGCCCGAGTTGCCCTCTCCGAGGAGGATGTCACCAAGTTTCAGGAACAGCTTTCTCAAATCTTGGACCACTTTGATACCCTGAGCCGTATCGACACTGAGGCTGTACCGCCAACAACCCACACGCTGGCGCTCGAGAGCGTAACTTCGCCCGACCAACCAAAAGCCTCCCTGGAGCAGGATGAAGTCCTCGACAATGCACCAAGCTCGCAGGACGGCTACTTGCGGGTTCGGGCTGTACTCGAAGAATAGCGCTTGGCAGAGCTCTTCAACCTAACAATCACCGAGGCACGTGACCTCCTTCAGCGCCGTGAGCTCAGCTCCTCAGAACTGACACAAGCCGTCATCCAGCGTATCGATTCCGTGGACTCGCAGGTTCGCTCCTACGTCACATTGACGCCTGAGTCAGCACTCGCCGCGGCCGTGGAAGCAGATAAGCGAATCGCCGCCGGCGAAGCCGGTCCCTTGACCGGCATCCCAGTGTGCATCAAGGACATCCTCTGCACCCACGGCGTCGTCACGACCTGCTCATCCAAAATGCTAGAGAACTTTGTTCCACCTTACGATGCCCACGTTGTTGAGCAACTAAGTGCCGCTGGCAGCGTCATGGTTGGCAAATCCAACATGGACGAATTCGCCATGGGCTCCTCAACCGAGAACTCAGCTTTCTTCCCGTCCCACAATCCTTGGGACCTGGACCGCGTTCCCGGCGGGTCGTCCGGCGGCTCCGCGGCCGCAACCTCGGCCGGCGAATGCCTGTTTGCCCTCGGATCCGATACTGGAGGCTCAATCCGCCAGCCCGCAGCCTTGTGCGGAGTCGTAGGCCTCAAACCCACTTATGGCCGGGTGAGCCGGTATGGACTTATCGCTTTCGCCAGTTCCCTGGACCAGGTCGGCCCGCTCACTCGCAGCGTCGAAGATGCCGCCCTCGTTCTCCAGGCGATCTCGGGGCACGATAGCCGTGACCCATCCTCTGCCCCTTTGGACGTGCCGGATTTCACGGCCGGACTTAGCGGTGACCTCAAAGGCTTGCGAATCGGCGTTCCTCGGGAATATCTCCCGGATCAGCTGGACCCGGGAGTCCGGTCGGCAATCCTCAAAGCCATTGACGAGGTCGCGAGCCTCGGGGCTGAGATCGATTTCGACCTGTCCTTGCCCAGCACGGAGGCGGCGCTGGCCGTCTACTACGTGATCGCGCCGTCGGAGGCATCCGCCAACCTGGCCCGCTATGACGGCGTCAAGTATGGCTACTCCTACCAGGAAGGCGATTCCATGTGGCAAAACATGGAGCGGACCCGCCAGGAAGGCTTCGGTGACGAGGTCAAGCGCCGCATAATGCTCGGCACCTACGCCCTGTCTACCGGCTACTACGATGCCTACTACCTCAAGGCCCAGCAGGTTCGCACCTTGATTCGCCGCGAGTTTGACGCTGCTTTCGAACGGTTCGACGCGATCCTGACCCCGGTTACGCCGACACCGGCCTTCAAGCTCGGACAGAAAATTGACGACCCGTATGAGATGTACCTCAATGACATCTTTACCCTGCCGGTGAACATCGCCGGCTTGCCTGGCATCTCAGTGCCTTGCGGCTTTGCCGAAGCTGATGGCAAGCAGTTGCCGGTGGGTCTCCAGGTGATCACCAAACCCTTCGAAGAGGTCACGATGCTCCGCGTCGCCCACGCCTACGAGCAGGCCACCTCCTGGAACGAGCAGCGACCCAACCTTTAGTACACTTGCTGGCCCGCAAAAGCTGATACCTCTTATACTCGGCGCATGCCCTCAGACTCGTCGACCCGCCGAGGCTCAATTTCACAGCGCCTGGACGGCGTGTCATCCTCCGGCATTCGCCGCTTCTTTGAGCTAATCGCCTCAACCGAGGGCGTGATTTCGCTCGGTGTCGGCGAACCGGATTTCAGCACCCCATCCCTTGTCCGAGAGGCCGCCATCCGATCGATCGATGAGGGTTTGACTGCCTACACTTCGAACTACGGACTACCCGAGCTGCGACAAGCAACCTCGGAGCACCTCGCGCGCCTCTATGGCGTCACCTTTGACCCGGACACCGAAATCATCCTCACAACTGGAGTAAGCGAGGGTCTCAACCTGGCAACTCAGGCGCTCCTCGATCAGGGTGACGAGGTTATTTCCACTGATCCCGCCTACGTCGCCTACATGCCAACCGTCGTCCTCGCCGGCGGAGTCTTTGTCGCCGTGCCCACACCAGCGTCAAATGGCTTTCGCCTTGACGCGGACGATCTCGAGGCCAAAATCACCAGTCGCACCAAGGTGCTGCTGCTTGGCTATCCTGCCAATCCAACCGGAGCCGTCATGGACCCCGCCAGCCTGGAGGCGATTGCTGAAGTAGTCGAGAGACACGATTTGTTCGTGATCTCTGACGAGATTTATGACCGCCTGGTTTATGGCGTCGATCACGTCTGCTTCTCATCCCTTCCGGGAATGAAGCAGCGCACCATCCTGTTGGGCGGATTTTCAAAAACCTACGCGATGACCGGCTGGCGGTTGGGCTGGGTCTGCGCTGCGCCGCCACTTATCGACGCAATGATGAAGGTCCATCAGTACATCATGATGTCCGCACCCACCGCCGCCCAATACGCCGGCCTCGAAGCTTTGAGAAACGGCGAGGAGGATGCGCAGGGAATGATCGGCGAGTACGGTCGCCGCCGCCTTTTGGTCATCCAGGCTTGCAAGGACATGGAGCTCGAACTTGTCGAGCCCCGCGGCGCCTTCTATGCCTTCCCAAAGATCACCAGCAGTGGCCTGGATGATGAGCAATTCGCCGAGAAATTGTTGCTCGAAGAGAAGGTCGCCGTGGTGCCTGGCTCCGCCTTTGGCCCGGGCGGCCAAGGACATGTCCGGATTTGCTACGCGCAGGATTACGATCTGCTAAAAGAAGCCATGCACCGCCTGGAACGCTTCGTCAACCGCTGTCGCGCCGGCCGAAAGTAAGCTCAACTCTCACGCCCTACTCTTGGGCCATCACCGCTGTATAATTCGCCTCCAAATGAGCGAAGTTTCGAAGCGAGCAGGGCTGCCCATGGACGCGGCAATGCTCACAGCTTTTGCCGGCATTTCAAAGTGATCAAAGCCCACCCGTGGCGTGTCACTGCAACCGTTGCGGTTGTTCTCCTCCTTCTGCTGTCCGCTGGACTCTGGCTTTACTCCGACCGCTTGCACTCCGGTGCCTTCGCCAGGGAAGAATCGCCGGACCCGCCCAATGTCCTCGTTGTCGATGTCTCGGACGGCACCATTACCCTCAGGCCTACTCGGGACACTGAAACTGGAGATCTTGGCCGCGAGGGACTCTTTGGTCTGCAATGGCCCGGTGGCTACGCGCGATTTGGTGCCATTCTTGGGCTTCAGGGCGATACGGTTGTGCGCGAGCTATTCGTTCTCGGCCAAAGCCCTTTAGCCGGCCAGACAGCGCGAACTGACAGCTTTGTCTTTCGCGGTGACCCCCTCAGCGCCCATGGAATCGCTTATGAGGACGTCCAGATTCCGGGACCGCTCGGCGACTTTCCGGCTTGGTTTCTGCCGGCCAGCGGGCCGGTCTGGGCCATCTTCGTTCATGGCAAAGGCTCAACCAGGGAAGAAGCCCTCAGGATGATCCCGGTGATCCACGAACTGGAACTACCGATACTCGACATCAGCTACCGCAACGACCCGGAGTACCCACCAGCGGGCAACAGTCGCTATGCCTACGGCGAGTCCGAGTGGCAGGACGTGGCCGCGGCGATCGACTACGCTCTGCGGCAAGGCGCGCAGCGCTTCGTTCTCATCGGCTTTAGCATGGGCGGCGGCATTGTCATGGCGACTCTCGAACGCCCCCAATACGCGAGCCTGGTTCAAGGTGTCATTCTTGACGCGCCGATGCTAGACCTTGCCCGCAGCGTGGATTTCCGCGCCGCCCAAAGCGGCATTCCGGGACTCGTCACCGATGTCGTCCTCCAGTTGGCGACGCTACGTTTCGGCATCGACTGGGATCGGGTCGATTATCTCAGCCGGGTGCAAAACCTCAGCGTTCCGATTTTGCTATTCCACGGTGACGATGACCCGACCGTTCCGGTTGCCACAAGCGACTCCCTTGCCGAGCTGCGTCCCGATCTGGTCACCTACCACCGTGTTTCTGGCGCCGGCCACGCGCGCTCCTGGAACGCCGACCCGGACTTCTACGCGGACGTGGTTAGAGCTTTTATCGTCAAGGTCATTCAGGAGTAGCGGTTGGCTCAGGAGTTTGCTCCGCTCGATCCAGCGCGTCCGGATAGCGCAGAAAATCAGACACAACCCAGCCGGCGCGGCCCGCCAATTGCCACCACTCGAAATCATCAGCCGCAATCGGACCGACGCTGAGCTGGACAACGCTACCATCCTCAAGGCAATCCACCGCAGCCTGATCGAGCCCCGGACCCTCGCGCACATTAACGCAGGGTTCCGCTCCAACAACCACCACATCGGTTCCGGAAGTAAGTGGCCAAGGAATCCCAGGAACTCCGGCCGTATCGAATCTGATCGCCGGAGTATGAACCACCCGCCATTGCGAACCCTGGTTCTCAAGGATCGCCCACTGCGAAGGCTCGGAGAAGGTCAATCCCAGGATGTAGGCACGCTGGTTTCCTCTTTCACCGCGAAAGATCGAACAAATCTTGCCCACATCTTCCTCGAGCACTGCCTTCGAGCAATCCTCGACAAACATCTTGGCCAGAGTGTTCTCGACATATTCGGCGAGGACCACCTCTGGTCCGGAGACGTCAGGGGTTGGCGATACCTCAACCGTTGCTGTCGGTTCTGGCGACTGCTCAGCGTCGCCACCGCAGCCGAAGCCAAGCAGGACGACGAAAGACGCCGGCAGCAGGATTAGAGTTCGCATGATGTCTCGTCCTCAAGGATAGCGGGAGCAACCGCTCCTGAACCCATCCCTTCGGCCTTCGAGAGTGATTCTGGTGGTCGCAGCCTCGCCGCTAGCCGCCGTCCTTCTGGCCATTCGGAGCCGCAGCGGCGCCAATGTTGCGGGCAAATCCTTGGACAAAGGAAGTCAGCTCCATAGGAAGAACCCATTTCGTCGAGTCGCTTGTGGCCATGGATTTCATCATCTCTAGGTACTGCAACGCCATCGTTTTGTCGTCCACATTTTTCGCCGTATCAAAAATGCGCTGCAAGGCAAGAGCAAAACCCTCCGCATTGAGGATCTCCGCCTGCCGGTTACCTTCGGCGGAGAGGATCGCTGCTTGCTTCTCACCTTCGGCGGTTAAGATCGCCGCATCGCGGGCGCCATTCGCGATCGTGACCGCGGCTTCGCGTGTTCCTTCAGACTCCGTGACCACGGCACGCCGGTTACGCTCTGCTGACATCTGGCGGCTCATCGCCTCCTGAATATCACGCGGTGGCAAGATCTCCCGAATTTCAACCGCGTTAACCTTGACCCCCCATCGGTCTGTCACTTCGTCCATGCGCCCTTGCATCAGGGCGTTGATCTGCTCCCGGTTGGCCAGAACCTCGTCCAGGTTCATGTCGCCAACCACGGCGCGCAGGGTTGTAATCGCCATACCCCGCGCCGCCAGGCGATAGCTTTGCACCTCTAGCACGGCCATCTCTGGATAGAGCACTCGCATGTAGACCAGCATGTCGACTGTTAAGGGCGCGTTGTCCTTGGTGATACAGGTCTGCGGCTCCACATCGAAGACTTCTTCTCGAACGTCAATGGTATTGGTCGTGTGGATGAGCGGTATGACCCAAAGCCACCCCGGACCTTTGACACCGCCCTCGAACTTGCCAAATGTAAGCCGGATCACCCTTTGATACTGCGGAATAATCTTGAACAGAAACGCCATGTCTACCTCCGGCTACTGCACCATATTTGTTACTCAAGATTGTCTGCAGCGAGGCAAGCACCTGTCAATGGCCTCGCGAAAACGGATCTAGCTCTACATGCGTTCCGGCGCGGTCATGCCCATCAAATCGAGAGTGCGCGCCAAAGCAATCTTCGCCGTGGCGGCGAGTCGCAGCCGCGCCCTTGTAATCGGCAAATCGTCGTCATTCAGCACCCGGCAGCGCTCGTAAAAGTCGTGAAAAGCCGCGGCCAGCTCCAGAGCGTAGTGCGGCAAATGGTGCGGCTCGTGGTTTTCCGCAATCGATTCAACCAACTCCGGCAACAGCAACATCTTGCGGATCAGCGCCAACTCCGCCTCGTGGCTCAAGAGTCCAACGTCAGCGTCGGAATGATCGATCCCGCGTTCGGCAGCCTGCCCGAGGATCCCGGCGATGCGAGCGTGGCCGTACTGCACGTAGTAAACCGGATTCTCGTTTCCCTGGCGCTTGGCCAGTTCGAGGTCAAACTCCATTTGGGCATCGGCGGACCGTTGCAGAAAAAAGAATCGGCAGGCATCCGGACCAACTTCGTCGACAACGTCTCGCAGCGTGATTATCTCGCCCGCTCGCTTAGAAAGACGCACCGCCACGCCATCTCGCTTGAGGCTAACTAGCTGGCCGATGATTATTTCCAGCCGCTCCGACTCCACGCCAAGCGCACCGACGGCGGTTTTGACCCGAGAGACATGGCCCTGGTGGTCGGCGCCCCAGATATCGATAACCTGGTCGAACCCACGACCGAAGAACTTGTCATAGTGATAAGCGATGTCAGAAGCGAAGTAGGTCGGAACGCCAGTCGAGCGCACCAGGACATTGTCCTTTTCCTCGCCCAGCGCGCTACTGGCCAGCCAGGTGGCGCCCTCTTTCTCTACGATGGCGCCCCGGCGTCTCAACTCCTCCATGCTGGCGTTGTAGACCCCGCTCTCGCTGTAAAGACTGGATTCAAAGAACCAGTTGTCATAGTGAACCCCCATGGCCTCTAGATCAGACCGAATAGTAGCCACCATGCGGTCGATTCCCATACGGCGGAATTCAATCGAAGGGCTGTTATCGCTGAGAAAGCGCCCTCCGACCTCATCCTTGATTTCTGCGGCGAGGTCACTGACGTACTGCCCGGGGTAGCCGTCTTCGGGAATCTCCACCTCAACCCCGAACAGCTGCTTGTAACGCGCCAGCAAGGTCAGGGCGAAGACGTCAATCTGCGTGAACTGGTCGTTGACCAGATATTCTTTCTCCACTTCATAACCGGCGGCGGTCAGAACTCTGGCCAGTGAGTCGCCGATCGAAGCCCAGCGTCCATTGCCGACATGCACCGGGCCCGTTGGGTTGGCGCTGACAAATTCAACCTGAACTTTCCGCCCCTTGCTTTGCTCAGCATCCGCGAAGCTCGATCCGGCCGAGAAAATAGTGTCGACCTGCCGCCGAAGCCAGGCATCGGCCAGCTGAATGTTGATGAAACCGGGCTGCGCCACGGTCACCTCGCCTACCCTGCCTTCGACGTTCATATGCTTGGCGATTGCCTCGGCAATCGCCAAGGGGCTGGTGCGAGCCGCACGGCTAAGTCGCATCGGCAAACTCGAGGCATAGTCGCCGTGCTCGGGGCGCGCCGGTCGTTCGACCGTGGGCTCCGGCAGCACAATCGCCGGAATTTCACCCGCCGACTGGGCCGCCCGCGCCGCGGTATCTACAAGCTCGGCGATCTCTTGCCTGACACTCATGCCAAGGACTCTCCAGAATAGAAAATACCGCCCTCGGGCGGTCACCGTGAGAGTTTAGGGCCTAGTCAACGCTGGGTCAACGCGATTAGCCGGCCCTGCCACAGCGGTCACGGCTGGTCAAACGGGAACTCCCTCGCCTCGACCATGACAACAATTTGCTCAACCGCTTGGTGGCAGCGCTCCACAAGCTCCGCCGAGTAACTGAAACGATGGCGTGCAGCCTCGAACTCATCCTCATCCAAAAGCGACCAGCTCAGCCCGCCGGCCGCGGCCGCGTGGACCCGCACATCCAACTGTAGGTCCACGTAAGTCAGCGTCTGCCCATCAAACCGCATAGGCGATGCGACGTTGCAGTAGAACCCATCCAGACCTTTGCCAGGAACATCGAGCCGAATGACGTTAAACCAACGGTCCGGCCAATAGTGGCCGCGCGTCTCGAAAGCCGAGCTGAACGCACCGTCCTCCCGCGCAACTTGTTGCCCGAGTCCAGTCTTGGTGATAACCATGCCGTCGCCAGAACAAGCCAGCAAGGCGGGGTGCCGCCAATGGGGTGAATCGTCCTGGTTGGTTGCCCGTACCCAGATACCTGGGGCATCCAAGGATTGCTCGACGCTCGCGGGTAAATTGAATCCTCCGTCCGGACTCGGCGGAAAGGTAACGGCTTGCCGCACAGCTTCGAGGTTTATGCCACCGTAGATGTGCGGAAATTCACCACCACCGCCCGCGGAAAATTCATAGCGTAGCTCCGCATCGATTCGCGAAGGGTCTATACAAAGCAGGATCAGATCATCAGAACCGCGGTAGTGCCGCAGCGCAGTGGCCACAATCTGGTCCAAAGTTGAACAGTGTAGGAAGCCTTCGGATTCCAGCGTCTCGCCTCGGTATTCGCCGGCCTGAACTGCCTGGAACCACGCTTCCTTGCTCGTTATGTGCAGTATCAACTCTGAAGGCATCCTAGCTCATCTCGCCGCTGACCACTCGCGTCATACGTTTGGCTGCAGCAGCCAGCAGATCGTTGGCCCGATCTTTCAAGCCCGGGTCATCCTTGAGGATGGCAATCGCCTCCTGCCGCGCGACCTCGATCAGCTTGACATCGGAAAGGTCGGCGGCTTGTAGCTCCGGCAGGCCGCTTTGTCGTGTGCCGAGATAGTCACCCGGACCCCTCAAGCGCAGGTCCGCCTCAGCAAGGGCAAATCCATCATTGAGCTCTTCCAGCAACTGAAGACGCTCCCGCGCTGCCTGCGACGGGTCATCCGAGAGCAGCAGACAGAAGCTCTGCTCGGCCCCGCGACCGACACGCCCGCGCAACTGGTGCAGTTGAGCCAGGCCAAAACGGTCGGCTCCCTCGATCACCATGACCGAAGCGTTGGGTATATCGATGCCAACCTCGATTACCGTAGTCGCAACCAGAATGTCGAGGTTGCCAGCCCGAAAATCCGCTAACGTGGCCTCCTTTTCCGTATTTGGCATGCGTCCGTGTAACAAGCCAAGCCTTAGATCGGGAAAGACTTCTTTGGACAAGCGCTCGTGCTCTTGGACAGCCGACCGGGTTTGTAGCGCCTGTGATTCTTCGATAAGCGGACATACCACAAAGGTCTGCCGGCCTTGCTTAATCTGGTCTCGGACAAAATTGTATGACTGACCGCGTTGGTCTGGTGCGGCCCAAACCGTCTTTACCGGCATCCTGCCCGGCGGCATCTCATCAATCACTGAAACGTCGAGATCACCGAAGAAGGTCAGCGCTAATGTACGTGGAATCGGTGTCGCCGACATCGCCAGGAGATGAGGCGTCTTGCTCTCTCCGGTCAGCGAGCGCTCTCGCAGAGCCGCACGCTGCATCACCCCAAAGCGGTGCTGCTCGTCCACAACCGCGATCCCCAGCCGGTTAAAAGAAACTCCCTCTTGCACCAGGGCGTGTGTACCAACCAGCACGTCAATTTCACCGCTGGCGACCGCCGCCACAACCGTCCGCCGCTGCGCCGCTTTCAGAGAGCCGGTCAGCATCTCCACCTTCAGCTGTCTGCCACCTACCTCCAAGTTGCCAAGCAACCCACTGATTGTGCGGAAATGCTGCTCTGCAAGAATCTCGGTCGGCGCCATCAAAGCGCCCTGGTAGCCGTTGGCCACGGCCAGCACCAAAGCCGCCGCCGCCACTGCCGTCTTACCGCTGCCGACATCGCCTTGAAGCAAGCGGCTCATTGGCCGCGTTCCTGCTAGATCGGCAGTGACCTCTCCCAGAACCCGCCTCTGAGCTCCCATCAGCGTAAAGGGCAAAGACGCGATATAGAGGTCCAGTAGGCGATCGCCATGGAAGTCCGGCGCCTTGCCCTCCTCCCAGGCGGCGCGGCGATTGAGAACGACGAGCTGCACATAGAGCAGTTCTTCAAAAGCTAGTCGATGGCGCGCCGTCTCATATGCCTCAAGGCTCTCCGGAAAATGCGCCTGACGAACCGCGGGTACCAGCGCCTGTAGATCGTGCCGCTGCAGAAGGTCGGCTGGGAGCGGGTCTTTGAGCAATGAACCAAAGCGCTCCACAGCTTCATTGACGATCCGCCGAAGTTGACGCTGGCTAAGCCCCTGGGTCGCCCGGTAAACCGGGACCAGCCGGCTGGTATGGGTCAACTCTTCTCCCGTAACCCGCTCCCACTCAGGCGATTCTATGGTCTTCTGCTGGTTGTAGACCGTGACCTTGCCAGACAGCGCCAACTGATCGTTCGTTTTAAATTGGGCCGCTAAATAGGGTTGGTTAAACCAGACCACCCGCATCGTCCCGGTGTCGTCGCCAACGACGACCTGAGTTCGCCCTCGCCGCCCGAACCGCGTCGCGGTAGCGCTCCAGACCGTAACAATCGTCGTCTGTTCCTCGCCAACCTCAAGGTCCGCGATCGTCCGAACGTCGCCGAAGTCGTTGTGGCGATGCGGGAAGAAATAAAGCAAGTCACGCACGGTATGAAGACCCAGCTTCGCTAGTTTTGCCTTCAGCGCGACCTTGACGCCCTTGATTACGGTTACCGGCGCATCTAGCGGGTCCGCCGTGGCCTCTGTTTTTTCTTCGACCTGGGTCGGGGCACGTTTGCGGCCCTGCTGCGCTGCTGTCTTCGTCTCTTTTGCTCTCGTGCCCTTTGCTTTGAGCAGCGCGGTCAGCCATTTGCGCCGGGCCGCTACACCGAGTGCCCCGTAGCCCTTGGCCAACTTCGCCTCTGATTCAAGCATTGCCGCGACGCTAGAATCCTGGCCGGAGACCCGCAGGAACTGGTCCAAGCCGCCAATCACCGCGCTATCGTCGCAACCGCGGCGTAGTTCCAGTTCCAAAACCTTGCGGAAACGCTGGACAGGCTCACCTGCAGGCGGACGCGAGCCATTCACATCTCGGCGGGTGGGAGACTTCGATTTGGCGACGCGATTCAATCAGACCTCGCATTCGTAGCATAGCGCTTTGGTGCATCCAGCACCCACGTGGTGCGGCTGAATTGTTTCACCGGGCCAGAATCTGCTAACCTTCTCGGGCTATGGCAACAAGATGTGAAGTCTGCGGTAAGGGCACGGCGTTTGGCCGCAATATCCGCCACCAGCACACTGGTCGCTGGCAGCGTAAAGCGCCGCGCACCAACCGCACGTTTAAGGCCAACGTTAAGGAAAAAAAGGTGACCATTGGTAGCGTAACCCGCAGATTTCATATCTGCACCCGCTGCCTGCGTACTCTGGTCAAGAACGCCTAGATTCCTGGCACCCAGTTCAACCTCAATCGAGGCCCAACGACCGGCATTTGACCCGGAGCTTGCCTCTTGGTCACTCTCGGCAAGTTCTAGGTTGCGGCGATGATCGCCCCACGCAGGGCCCGCACATTGTCGATGATCGGCTTATCGTTGTAGATGAAAGATCCTGCAACCAGCACGTCGGCGCCAGCCGCGGCACAGCGCGGTCCCGTCGTCAGATTGATCCCGCCGTCAACCTCAATCGCCACATTCAAATCCCGGGTCTGAATTTGACCGCGCAGCTGACTCACCTTGTCAACGCTAGCCTCGACAAAACTCTGCCCACCCCAGCCCGGGTTTACTGCCATCAGCATTACTTGATCGATCTCTGGCAATAGCGATTCGATCGCGCTGAGCGGTGTGCCCGGATTGACGCTGGCGCCGGCCTGCGCCCCAAGCTTGCGGACTTCACCGGCCAGCCGGTGCGGGTGCCGAGTTGCCTCGACGTGAAAGTTAATGATGTCACCGCCGGCATCGCGGAAGGCGGCGACCTGATCTTCCGGCCGTTCAACCATGAGATGGACGTCTAAAGTGATGTTTACTGCCTTGCGGACCGCCGCCACGAGGATCGGGCCAAAGCTGATCACCGGCACAAAGTGGCCGTCCATGACGTCGAGATGAATGTAATCGACCCCAGCGGCCTCAGCTTCTTGAACCTGCTCAACCAGGTGACCAATGTCAGCAGTAAGAATCGACGGTGCAATCTTTACCGCCATGCTAGGTCTGAGCCTCGCGATGGCGAAGAGTTGTTTGCGCGCGGCGAATCGCTTGCGAAATCCGGCGCGGCGCCGTACCGCCGGGCACATCACGGGCCCGCAAAGATGACCACACGTCGATCTTCAGCGCATCCTCGTCGAAATGCTCGGAAAATCCTCGCAATTCATCCAGCGACAGCCGGCTGATCTCGCGGCGCTTAGTCTCGCAGTAAGAAATAAGGCGGCCGACGATGCCGTGAGCCTCGCGAAATGGTACGCCCTTGCCGGTCAAGTAGTCGGCGTAGTCCGTGGCTAGCGGTGAGCCGCTACTCGCCCTTCTCCCACGCGCGCCGTTGAACTTCAGTTCTGGCAGCATCTCAGCCAGGATCGCCAGCGAAGCCGTTAGGGTGTCATGAGCGCTAAAAAACGGCTCCTTGTCCTCCTGCAAATCCCGGTTGTAAGCCAGCGGCAAACCCTTCAACGTCGTAAGCAGCGCTGTCAGGGCCCCGTAAATCTTGCCCGTACGGCCACGTGCCAACTCCAAAACGTCCGGATTCTTCTTCTGTGGCATCATGCTCGACCCGGTCGCAAAAGCATCCGGCAGCTCAACGATGCCGAACTCCGCCGTTGCCCAAAGAACGATGTCCTCCGCCAGGCGAGACAAGTGCATTGCGGCTATCGAGGCAGCGCTGAGGTATTCGACCACGAAATCCCGATCGGAAACCGCGTCAAGACTGTTGGCAGAAATCTCGGCAAAATCAAGCTCTAGGGCCACCATCTCTCGGTTGATTGGGTAGGGAACCCCGGCCAGTGCGCCGCTGCCCAGCGGCATGACGTCGGTTCGCTCGTATGCGTCAGTGAACCGGTCCACATCGCGTTCCAGCATTTCGAAATAGGCCAGGAGATGGTGAGCCAGCAAGATCGGCTGGGCCCGCTGAAGGTGGGTGTAACCAGGAATAATCTGGCGGCGATTGGCCGAGGCCAAATTTACCAGCGTGACCTGCAATTCGTGCAGCCCGGCGATCACCTCAGCGATGGCTCCCTTCGCCCAGAGCCGCAAATCAGTCGCTACCTGGTCGTTTCGCGAGCGGGCAGTATGTAACCGGCCGGCGGTCTCGCCGATTATCTGACCGAGCCGAGCTTCGACGTTCATATGAACGTCCTCAAGAGTCTTGTCCAGCTTCAAGCTGCCCTGTTCAATCTCCTCACGGATTTGCAGCAGCCCCGTCAAAATCTGCTCCGCGTCGGCGGCCGAAATAATGCCCTGATGCCCCAGCATCCGCGCATGGGCGATTGACCCTTGCACATCCTCTCGGGCGATGCGCATGTCCACATCCAGTGATGAAGTGAAGTCGTCCACGAGAGGGCTCGTCTTACCGCTGAACCGGCCCGCCCATGGTTTTTGTTCTTGGGTCACGCGGTCATGGTAGCAACTAGGCAGCGGGGAGCAAGGATCGTACGCCAGAAGAACCGGCCTCCCGCCTCGGTCCGGCTATTGCCGGAGGAGGCCTCGACCACGTGGGAATTTCAGTGGTTACTGCGCGTCGACCTCGGCCCGGACCCGCCGGCCGCGGACCGCCGCCGCTAGCTCTTCCAGGACGCCAACGCTGTCCGGCCAGCCAATGCAGGCATCCGTGATGCTCATGCCGTAGATCAGTTCCTTGTCGGGCACGAGATCCTGCCGGCCGCCCTCAAGGTGGCTCTCTACCATGCAGCCGAAAATTCGCGTCTCGCCGTTGCCAACTCGCTCGGCCACGTCTTGACATACGGTCATTTGCTTCTCGTACTGCTTGCTGCTGTTGCTGTGGCTGAAGTCAATCATCAGCCGCGGCTGCAAGCCAGCATTTGCCAAGTCCTGCGCACCAGCCTCAACACTGTTCGCATCGTAGTTCGGTTCCTTCCCGCCCCGGAGGATTATGTGACAATCCTCGTTCCCGGCCGTCGAAACAATGGCAGAATGACCGCCCTTGGTCACTGACAGAAAATGGTGGGGAGCTTGTGCCGCCCGCAGAGCATCGACGGCGATCCGGACGTTGCCATCAGTTCCATTCTTGAACCCCACCGGACAAGAAAGTCCTGAGGCCAATTCGCGATGAATCTGACTCTCCGTTGTCCGGGCACCAATTGCCCCCCAAGACACAAGATCGGCGATGTACTGTGGCGTGATCATGTCCAGGAATTCACAGCCTACCGGCATTCCCATCTCGTTCAGGTCATGCAACAGCTTTCGGGCGATTCGCAGGCCATCGTTGATCTGAAAACTGCCGTCCAGGTAAGGGTCGTTCAGCAAACCCTTCCAGCCAACCGTGGTGCGCGGCTTCTCGAAGTAGACTCTCATCACGATCAGAAGATCCTCGCTCAGGCGATCGCGGGCTTCCTTAAGCAGACCCGCGTATTCGCGCGCGGCTTCAACATCGTGAATCGAGCAGGGGCCAATTATCACCACCAGGCGGTCATCAGCCCCGTGCAGAACGCGGTGAATCGCTTGGCGGGTCTCAAAAACGTTCACCGCCGCCGCGTCCGAAATCGGGATTTCGTCCATCACTTCGACCGGAGCTGCAAGCTCCATGATCTCGTTGATCCGGACATCATCCGTTTTGTACTGCTGTACTTCCCCTACGCTGTCAATGCTGCGAGTCATGTTTTATTCCAATGGCTGATCTTATGTATGCGGAGTTATGACAATAAGACGCGGTGGCGTTTAGGTCAATGCCACTAGAGATTCGGTCGGAACTAGGCGCTCCGCCGTGCCCAACTCTTTTCAATATAAGGGATCGCGTCCGGCGTCTTGCAGCCGGTATCGCCGTGGTCAACTTCAATCCTGCCGATTCGCCGTGCCGCCGCCTCGGCCAATCCACGCAGTTTTTCACTGCACAGGCCAATGGCAATCAGCGCGCTATTCATCGCGTAGCGTGTCCGGTTTCCAGCCTGATCAAGTTCTTTCTCTATCATCCGAAGCTGTGATTCGAGATAGTCATCAGCCAAAGATCGGTCCTGCATCGCCAGAATTGCCAAAAGCTCCCATCCGGCCTGCCCGGCGAAATCGTCAGACGACCCTTGCCAGCATCCTGCCATCTCGGCTGCAAGTGAGCTGCGACTTACGAGGTGACGTACAAAAGCATCCACCACTACGTAGTAATCAGCATCCGCAAGCCAACGGTTAAAGTCGTCGGCGCTCATCTGATCGGGTGCGGCGACAAGTGTTGCCAGAATCCGTGCATCGGCGTTGCCCGTTCGCCAAAGTTCCTCGGCCAGCGATTGGTCAGTCTTGATCTGCTTGCTAAGCTTCTTCAGGTCGGCAGTACTGACGCCAAATTGACTTTCGCCCGCACCATGGCGGCGATTGATCCGGCGATTCTGCTCAGTCCCGCGGGCCTCGAGCTCCGCCATCGCCTCGCTCAGATTCATTGGTCCAATGTTCTCCTTTGCCGCATCTGCGCCTGCATTTCGACCAACTGAATGTCGATGAACCCGCGCGCTTTCTGCGGGTCATACTCCCCTGAAGCGGTGTCAAACGAGACCAACTCCTCGCTGTAGAGCGAATGAGGACTCGATCTAGCCACCGACATTACATTGCCCTTGAATAGGCGCAGCTCGGCCCATCCGCTGACTCTAGCTTGTTCAGCCGAATTGGCTGCCAACCAAGATTCCATCTCCTGCGTAAACCATTTGGCCTGATAAACCGCTTCAGCAACGTCCAAGGCGCGCTTAGCCTTATCGTGAATCAACCGATGATCGTGCACCAGCGACTCCAGGTCCTCGTGCGCCGCCAAAAGGATCGAGTGCGCCGGCGCTTCGTAAACACCTCTTGACTTGAGTCCCACATAACGCGATTCGACCATATCCAGCAAGCCTACTCCGTGCCGGCCGCCAACTCGATTGAGAAACTCTACTACCGGCAGAATTGACCCACCGAATTTGATTTGAACACTCTCGCCCAAACCTCCGCGATCCTCGTCGAGCAGCTCAGCTCCTACCGGCTGCCCTTTCTCAAAGTGAACCCGCACTCGCTCCGGCTGGTCCGGCGTGTTATCCCAGCGCTCCAAATAAGTGAACAACACCTGCCGGTGGTCATCCTCCGGCTTCTCCAGTGCCCGCCCTTCAGAGCTGATGTGCAATACGTTGGCGTCTTGGGAGTAAGGCGGCCCCTCATCTGCACCGCCGGATGGCATCGGTATACCGTGCTGCTGAGAATAAGCCATCATCACCTTGCGTCCGCCATCGCCAAATTGAGCCAGGAAGTCGGACTCTTTCCAAGGTGCGTAGATGCCGAAATCCTTCAGCGTAAATTCCGGGTCCTCTTGTAGCACTCGGTAGATGGTTTCAAACCGCACTTGGTCATTGCCCTTGCCGGTAGAGCCGTGCACCAGCACGTTGCCGCCGATGCGTTTGGCGTAACGCATCTGGCCCCGCGCGGTGGGGATCCGGGCTATCGATGTCCCAAGCAAGTAACGTCCTTCGTATCGAGCCTGCATCTGCAGGATCGGCAGAAAGAATTCATCGACCAATTCCCCACGCAGATCTTCGACGAACGTATCCACAGCGCCCAAAGACTTGGCCTTGGCCGCGGCCGCCTCCAAATCAGCATCGGGCTGACCGAGGTTGGCGGTATAAGTTGCAACATCCCAGCCCTGCTTTTGCAACCAATGCAGAATGACCGTCGTATCAAGACCGCCGCTAAAGGCGATTACGGCCAGCGGTTGAGCCACTTTAGCCTCCTCTAGTGGTTGTTCCTTTGGGAGGCTGCAGCGTACCTCCGTTGAAAAATGATAACGCCGCCCGCCGTTAGGCGCGCGACTGGTCCTGACCAGTTCCCGTGGTCCGGCTGCGTTTCAGCAACACATAAAGCTGATGCAGGTTGACGTCCCAGCCAACACCGAACGCACGCGGGACAAGTAGTCGATCGTCCTCTGGCTTCCACCAATTGGCCGCGATTCGCCGAGGGCTTGGCGGACGCATGTCATACGGCAGTCCGATGATCTTTCCCTGCCAGGTGCGTTCTCCGCGCGGCTGGCGCAACTGGTCAGCCACTGCCGCTAGGGTAAGCAGGACGCTGACCACCAGCAGGATCTGTTTTGACCTCTTGGGCACGGTCATCTACTCACCTCTTGCTTAGCGCCACCAGGGAACAGCCAAAACCGCCGCTGGCTGGCGCCCCGGCGACCGGCCCACACCCGCGAAATAGTTTTGTAAGCAGTTGGCCTCTAGCTCGCAGCTCCGATCACCGTTGCCAGGATCGCGACCGCCTCGTCAATTTCCCCCTCGCTCACCGTCAGCGGCGGCGAGATCCGAATAGCGTTAGGCCTCACGTTATTGACGATCAGTCCGTTAGCCAGTGATTCTTGCATCACCCGTTCGCCCGCGTCCCGGTCAAACCCAATCGCCAGCAACAGCCCCTTCCCGCGAACTTCCTTAATCATCGGAAGCCGGCCGCGAAGATCCTCCAGCTTGCCCTGGAGGTAAGCACTTCGCTTTTCAACCTGAGATTTCATGTCCGTTTTCAGCATGAACTCGGTCACGGCGAACGCAACTTGGGTCGCAAATGGGTTGCCGCCAAAGGTCGATCCATGATCGCCAGGGGTGAAAACAGCGCACTCTTCCTTGGCCAAAATCGCCGCCACCGGCACACCAGAGCCGAGTCCCTTTGCCAGCGTCATCACGTCCGGCTCAAAGTCCATGCCTTGATAAGCGAATAGCGGGCCGGTTCGGCACATGCCGGTCTGCACTTCATCGGCAATCAGCAGGATGTTTTGCTCGTCACACCAGGCTCTCACCGCTGGGAAGTAGGACGGATTGGGCACATTGACGCCGGCTTCGCCCTGGATTGGCTCCAGCATTATCGCGCAGGTTTTGGGAGTGGTCGCGGCCTGCAACGCCTCGATGTCGCCAAAGGTTACGTGATTGAACCCCCCCGGCAGCGGACCAAAAGGCTCGCTGTAGCGCGGCGTGCCGCTGGCGGTAATCGCAGCCAGGGTTCGGCCATGAAAGCTGTCAACTGCGGATATGATCTCGTTGGCGCCGCTTTTGTGCTCTGTGCCCCATTTGTGAGCCAGTTTGATCGCCGCCTCGTTGGCCTCGGCGCCGCTGTTGGGGAAGTAGACGCGGTCAAAGCAGGAGTTATCGATCAAGATTTGAGCCAGCTTTAGCTGCGGCACTGAGTAGACCGCGTTAGAGACATGAATCAGCGTCCGGGCCTGATCTTCGATTGCTTTGACCACAACCGGGTGACAGTGTCCCAGACTATGCACGGCGGGACCGCCGAAGAAATCAAGATAGGCCTTATCGGCGTCGTCCCAGGCGCGCGTGCCTTCGCCACGCATCAGAACCACGGGCATACGCCGGCCCGTCGTCATAAACACGCGGCTTTCCACCTCACGCCAGTCAGTCACTTAGGAACCCTCCATAAGAAAATTAGGCGCTGATTATAGCCTAAGGACCGAGCTCGCTCGACTCGCCTCAATCGCGGCACCACTTGCCGGACGGCAAGCCGCTTGGCTGGGTGAAAGTTCTCTACTACGGTTACTCGGAAAGCTCGACGATTTGCTGAATCAGCAGCTCAACCTGAGCAATCTCGTCGCCGTAGGTGGCGAAGTCACCGGCTCGAAGTGCCTCTTGAGCGCGCTCGAAGGCAGCGCTCGCCTCTGCCGCCAGCTCAGATAGCGTCGAGGGCGGACCCGACGTCGATGGCGTCGGCGTCGGGCCGGCCGGTGACGGCGTAGCCGTGGGCTGAGTCGTCGTCGGTTGCGGCGAACCGGTCGGATCAAGCGACGGCGAGGTCGGCGCCGCACCGCCAAAAATGACCTCGAGGCTTTCCTGAAGCGTTTCCTCCATGGCGATTTCGTTGCCATTCACGACAATTACCCGCTTTAATTCCGGCAACTGGCTGGTTTCCGCCTGCAAGTAAATCGGCTCGACAAAAATGATGCCGTTGCCGATCGGGATCATCAAAAGGTTGCCACGAATTACTCGAGACCCGGATTGGTTCCAGAGGCTGAACTGACCCGAAATAGCGGTATCCTGATCGATTCGCGATTCGATCTGTCTGGGCCCGAAAACCAGCGAGTCGGTCGGGAACCGGAACGAGAGCAGCTTGCCAAGGTTCGGTTCGTCGGAGCGGGCCGCTACCCAGGCGATCGTGTTTTCACGGCGGGCCGGCGTCAGCGGCAATATAAGAATAAATTCCGCTTGGTCTTCCCCCGGCAGTCTCATGATCACGTAGTAGGGTTCAACCAGAACCTCCGTATCCTCGAACAGCTCCCGGGGTATGCTCCAGATGTCTTCCTTGTTGTAGAGGACACCTGGGTCCTGAATGTGGTAAGTCCGGTACTGGTTTACCTGAGCCAGGAACAGGTCCTCGGGATAGCGCAAATGCTCGCGCAGCTCCGTCGGCATCTCATCCAGCGGTGTAAACAACTTCGGGAAAATCCGCGCGTAGCTGCGAATAATTGGGTCGCTGTCGTCATTGAGATATAAGGTCGTGGTCCCGTCATAGGCATTCACGACCACCTTGACGCTGTTGCGAACGTAGTTATACCCCGCCGGCGCTGGCTGAGAGTACGGGAATCGGTCCGTCGTCGTGTAGGCGTCCTGAATCCAGAAGAACTGGCCGTCAACGATTACCAGGTAGGGGTCCTCATCCAGAGTCAAAAACGGCGCCAGAGTATTGATCCGCTCTTGAATGTTGCGCCGCCAGAGGATACGGCTATCGCCGCCCAAGCTGCTGCTAATCAGAATGTTGAAGTCCTGAAATTCCCAGGCGAACACCAACTTGCGGAAGATGTTGCCGAGCCCTACGCCACTGTCGCCTTCGAAGACCGTCTGGACGTTTCCGTCACCGACCGGATAGTTGAACTCCTGGGCGCTTGTCTTGACGATGACGTAGTGATCGGGCTGCTCGCCGTAGTAAATCTCGGGACGAGTCACATTAAAGTCACCCTCAGCAGTTTTATCGTTTACCGGTATGTCGCCAAATAAGATATCCGGCAGTCCCTCTTGCACCACTTCATTGACCGGTGACACCACCGCACCGTATCCGTGAGTGAACTGCAGCCTCTGGTTGACCCAGCTCTGGGCCTCGACCGGCAACAGCGACGGAGAAAGTTCGCGGGCCGAAACCATGACCTGGCGCCTCACGCCATCGATCACGTAGCGATCGATGTCGACATCGAGGAACTGATACAGCGGCCGGATAGTCTGAATCTGGTTGTAGGTCTGCAGCAACGGCCGCACGTCAAGCAGGCGGATGTTTCCCAGCGTCTCAGCATTTTCCTCGGCGTTGATCTCCGCGGCGGAGACATTTTCCTCCGCCGGATAGGGGCGCTCCTCAATCTCGTTCAGCCCAAAGGCGATCCGCGTCATCTCAATATTGCGTTCGACATACTGCCGCTCTTTTTCGAGTTCGTTGGGCAGCACCGTCAAGCGCTGCACCGAAGCCGGGTAAACCGCCCCGCCTACGATCGCGATCAACGCCCAACCAATCATGGCGCCGATCGGCAACATGATTGTCCCGCGAATCATCGAAATCAGTAGCACCGCGGCCGTAATCACTCCTAGCGCCATGCCCACATAGAGGAAGACCAGCCGAGCGTGGATATCCGTGTAGGCAGCGCCGAATACGACTCCGGTCTCGGAGAAATTAATTTCGAAAGTGTTCAGCCAGTAGCGCCAGATAAACAGCGCAATCACCGCCACCAACAGCGCCGAGAGATGAATCTTGGTTTGACGTACTGCAGAGGCGTCGGCCCCTGAGGTGATGTAACGGAAAAGATAGAGCGCGGCCACGATCACCGTCGTGATCACCGCCGCGCCCATCAACCAGCCGTAGGCGGCGCGCAAGCCCGGCAGGGTAAAGACGTAAAAACCTACATCTTTGCCGAACTGAGGATCCTCAATGCCAAAAGATTCGCGATTGAGGAACCGTAAGACGATATCCCACTTGCCGGCGGCTATAGCGCCAAAGATAACTGCCAGGAAAATCGTGCTGGCGACCAGGGCCAACAAGATCAGACGCCGGATCGCGGCGGCCTCCTCGTCGGAAAGACCCGGTACCGGATTTCTCACTGCCAGCCGGCCGGCAAGAAAAACATTGAAGCCAAAGTAGCCAAGGAAGATCGCCGCGCCACCAAGGAAAAGGTAAATCTGGGTGGTCAGGCGCGTGGCATACACCGAGCGGAAGCCAGCCCCATCGAACCAAAGCCAATCTACATAGAGGCCCTTGGCCACGTTGAGGACGATGAACAGCACCAGCAGAAAAACGGCAACACCAATCCAGCGATTCAGGTTGCCAAAAGATTTTAGTTCAGGACGCCGCCGATCAATACGAAATGGCGGCGGCGGCGGCCCGAGATCGTCGTCTTCAGCCCCAGGAAAGCGGTTGGACACGGTTAAGCGGTTACCATCGTGCCGATTTCCGCACCGTCCAAGGCGCGGCTCAGGGCATTTTCTTCGCGCCCATCAACGATGAGACAGCGGACACCCTCGGTTGCGGCACGCGCGCCAGCTTGTAGTTTCGGAATCATTCCTCCCGACGCTACACCCTCGGCGATTAGTGAGTCAACGGCATCCGGATGCAACTTAGGTATGGAATTCCCGCTGCCGTCGCGAACGTGAGCAACGTCGGTCAGGAATATTAAGTCACGCGCCGCCAACCCCGCTGCAACCTCACCGGCCACCGTGTCCGCGTTGAGGTTCATCAAGCGCTCTGGCTGGTCCTGCCAGAAGCCGACCGGCGCCAATACTGGCAGGTATCCGGCGTCTAGCAGGAGGTCAAGTGGTTTTCGTTCCAACCCGAGGACCCGACCAACAAAACCAAGCCGAGGGTCGAGCTGTCTTGTCGGCAGTACTCCGCCATCAACGCCGCTAAGGCCGAATGCCGGGGCTCCCAGAGCTCGCAGCCTGACTACGAGCTCCTTGTTGACCAGACCGGCAAAGACGGCAACAACCACGTCAATGGAATCGGCGCCAGTAACCCTCAATCCGTCAACAAATTCGCTGGCCACGCCAAAAGTCTTGAGCCACTCGGTCGCGGCGCTGCCGCCGCCGTGCGCGAGGACGATGCGTTCACCAGCAGCGTGCAAGGCCGCGATATCCGCTAGAGCGGTATCGTGACTGCCGAGCGTGCTACCGCCGATTTTGACCACAATCGTTGGCTTGGTATGCATCATCGGTTCATTTTGAGACATATCGATTTCTTGCGGCCAGTGACATCGCCGAATACCACGGCGCTCTAGGTTCGGTAGTCCCCATTTATGTGAACATAATCAGTGGTGAGGTCACAGCCCCAAGCGGTACCGGCCCCGTCACCAAGGTGAAGATTGACCTCAATCTTCACCTCCTCGCTCTTCATTTTCTCGTGGAGATCAGCCTCATCAAAGCCGATTATCTCCCCCTTATCAAACAGGACCTCACCTTGAAGAATTAGGGTCGCCTTCTTGACCTCGATCCGCGCCCCGCTCCGGCCGGCGGCTACCAAGACCCGGCCCCAATTGGGGTCATTGCCGGCCACCGCCGTCTTTACCAAGGAAGAAAGCGCCACTGTCCTCGCCATCTGGCGCGCCTCGAGACTGGATTCGGCCCCTGCCACTTCTACCGTGATCAGATGCTGAGCCCCTTCTCCATCACGGGCCAACAGCCTCGATAGGTGAGTAGCGACCATAAGCAGCGCCTCGGCGAATTCATCGCCCTCAGGCGTGCCTTCGCTGATTTCTGGGCCGTCAGCCGCGCCATTGGCGAAAACCAGAAACGTGTCGCTACAACTGGTGTCACCATCAACACTCACCAGGTTGAAACTTTGGTCCGCCACTTCATGTACTGTCTCGCGCAAGAAGGCCGGCTCAACCGCCGCATCGGTGCATACATAGGCAAGCATGGTCGCCATGTTTGGGTGGATCATCCCTGAGCCCTTGGCACAACCGCCAACCGTGTAGAGGACTTCGGCTCCGTCTTTGACGACTAGGGCAAATTCCTTGGCGTACGTGTCCGTGGTCATGATTGAGCGCGCAAAATTTGGGCCGCCGTCAGCGCTGAGGTCAATGTGGGGAATACCGTTGCGAACTTTGTCCATTGGCATCAACACTCCGGTCACGCCGGTTGAGGCCACGGCCATTTGCTCGGCGTTCACACCGACCTTTGCCGCCGCCAAAGCCGCCATCTCTTCCGCATCGGTGATACCTTGATCGGCAAACGGCGCGTTCGCACAGCCGGAGTTGGCGACAACGCCTCGCATCGGGCCGGCCTGCACGCGAGACTCGCTAACGCTGACCGGCGCCGAGCGCACCAGATTTGTCGTGAACACTCCCGCCGCCGCGCAATCTCGCTCAGAAAATAGCAAGCCCAAATCAAGCGCCCCCACGGTGCTCTTGATCCCGGCGCTGACCCCACCGGCCAGAAATCCTCTCGGGCTGGTTAGGTGACCTTCTGGCACAATTTCGATTGTCATGACTTGGATTCCAATCGCTCTAGGCTTTAGCCCATCTCGGGCTCAAAAATGAATCTATCTCGCGAAGCGTTGAACGCATCTCATCAGATCAGCCAGCCCGTGGCTCGAGTCCACAAATGACTAGGCCGGGTCACTGCCCGGCCCTCTGCTGTCCAATCGGGCGCCTAGTATAACAGCCCAAGCGGATTGGCCGGTGCGACAGCACCGCTTCAGATCCAACTGCGACCTTATGCCGGCTCCGGCGCCTCACTTGCCAGGGTGCTCGACGTCACGTGACGATGATCCCACCGGACCCGCAGCAAGTTGCGAATCTCCATGGCGCTTTTCAAATTAAGCTTGAGGTGAGAACCCGGCATTGCCTGCCATCCCACCGGAGCCTTCGCCACTTTGAGTCCAAGACGCTGGGCCAAATAGAGCAATTCCGCGTCAAACGACCAGGTGTCGATCCGCTGCAGACGGAAAAGGCGTTGCGCCGAGCCGCGCCTAAACGCCTTGAGCGGGCACTGGCTATCGCCGATGTTTAGCGCCAGCAGTTTGCGCGCCAGCAGTGAAAATAGACGGCCGGCCAGCCGCCGCGTTAGCCGGCGATTATCTCGCATGTCCGAGCCGCCGCCGTGATCCCGCACTCCCACCGCCATATCGGCGCCGGCGTCCAGCGCGGATAGCAACAGGCCCAAGTCGGCTGGAGGCGAGGCCAAATCAGCGTCTATAAAGCCCACGTAGACGCCGCGAGCGGCTAGGCAACCGGTCCTCACCGCCGCTCCTTTGCCAAGATTCGATTCGTGCACGATCAGCTGGCCAGCAATCTCCGAAGGCAAGGAGCCAACCGCTTCTTCCGCTGCTCGGCGACCGGCGCTGTCACTGCCATCGTCAACAACGATGATTTCGACCGGACCCTCGATGCTCGTCAGCCATTGGCTCAGCCGGCCCAGACATACACCGATGCGGCCTTCCTCATTGAACGCCGGTACCACTATTGAAAAACGCGGCGCCGCTTCAGTCATCGCCATCCTCGTCGGATTGAGCCCCAACAGCACCTTCGGGCTCATCACTGGGTGACCCGGACTCAGTTCCACGGCCAACCAGGTTGGCAACGGCTGCCGCCACTTCCTCTGCCCTTTGAAGGCCTTGCTCCGCTTCAGCCCGAACCACGGTCACCGTGCCCACCGAAACCTTTGTACCGCTGAGCTTCAAGATCGAGATTTCATACTGGGCAAAATCATCTTGGTGACGCCGATAGTCGTGCGGCGTCAGTTCCTCGACCATGACGCGGTCGATCTTCCAGAACGGAATCAAATCCTGAGTCCCGACCCCCATGCCCAGATAACCCTGCTGCAAGACCACCGATTGCTTGGCTCGTTCAATAACGATGTGGGCGCCGGCAATGCTGTAGACCAAGCCAACCCCGGACGTCGGGACAATAACGACCGCCGCAAGCGTCAGTAGCAGTCTCAGCTCGACCGAAAGCGAGCCGCCCCAGAAGAAGATTATTGGGAACGCCGTAAGCCCCAAAAGCAGCGTGAGAATAGGCAAGACAATGATGCTACGGGCAGGCCGGATATCGATGCGGTCCGGCGTGACGCTGCACACCCGGCGGTCAAGATAATACTCCCGCCTGCCTTCAGCGGCAGACGTGGACTCAAGCGTCATTCTTCAAGGCGCCGGTGCGTCATAGCTGGCCCAATTATAAAACGGCAGCGCCCTAAACAAAGGATCGATCGTTCCCTAACGCCCGGTCGCGGCTAACACTTTCCCATACCCTTCTGCTAGACTCAGATTCTGAAGTCGGAGGCGGGGCCGGCGACAAGTGGGAGTGTCTACGACTGATCCACGAAGTCGAAACCGTGCTGCTGGACTTCATCAGCAGTACCTACGATCTAATCGAGTGGCCCGGCGTCATCCTCCTGATGGCGATCGAGAGCGCCGCTATCCCTTTGCCAAGCGAACTGATCATGCCTCTGGCTGGCTGGATACTGATCAAAGACCAAGGACTCGGGTTCGAATGGGTCCTGTTCGCCGGTCTTTGTGGAGCCATCGGCAACACACTGGGTTCGCTCGTCGCTTACTACGCCGGTGCGGTCGGCGGCCGCCCGCTTGTGCTCAAATACGGTCGCTACGTCCTAATCTCCCGTCACGACCTCGATCTTGCCGATCGCTTTTTCGGTCGCTGGGGCGCCTGGGCCGTCTTCTTCGCACGGCTCATGCCCATTGTGCGCACCTTCATCAGCGTCCCGGCGGGCATCTCCAAAATGCCCCTCGGACAGTTCACAATCTTTACTTTCGCCGGGGCGTTTCCCTGGTCGCTTGGCCTGGCGGCCGGCGGCTTTTTTCTCGGCGAAAACTGGGAAGACCTTCGCGCTTGGATGCGTCCCGCCGACATCCCGGTTGCAATCATCCTGGCCGTCTTGTTCATCTGGTACGTAAAACGACATATAGGTCGAGCCTGGAAGGAGCCGCAAACGCCGGAACCTGAAGCCTGAGCGCCCCACCATGGCGGGGGGTTGGTCCGTAACAGACCCAAGGCCGCGGTACGACAAATGGCACAGCTAGCAGCACCTCGTCGCCAGAACCTCGCCCAATGGGCGATGGCTCTGCTTGGCGTTGCCCTCTTTTTCCTCGCAACCTTCGCCACCCTCGGTCCGGTGCCATGGTCGGGCTCGCCGGCCGTCGGCGTTTCTGACCCCGCCCCGGCCCGGGTTGCATACTTCGAATTCGGTTTCACCAGCGACACTCTTTGGACCCTGAACCCCAACGATCCTGCCAGCCGCCAGGCTTGGTTCAGCGCCCGGCACGCGCCGGGCTTCGGATTGGTGCCCAGCCTGTCCCTGGATGGCGGCAGCGCCGTCTACACGGTTCTTCCCCCCGGCACCCTGGCACCGTCACCAGACTCTCCGGCCCAGCTCTGGCTTGTAAAACTGGTTGAGGCTGCCCAGCCGCAACTGATTGGTGACAACTTTGACCTCCTGGTTGCTGCCGTCTGGTCCCCGGACAGCGAGAGCGTTGTCTTACGGCGCAGCGCCTCAAAAGGCACGCCCGCTGAATTTGAACTCCTCCTCGTTTCGCTAACAAACTCCACTGAAGAGCTGGTTGTCAGTTCGCCCGATGCAATATTTCCGGTTGCCTTCGCACCCGATGGCAGCCGGCTGTATTACGTGATGCTGCGCCCATCCGGTTCCTTTCTCTTCGCCGCCGATCTCACATCCGGCGAACAGTTTCTCCTTGCCCGGCTCTCAGACGGCCTAACCCGCGATTGGGCGCTCTCGCCCTCCGGCGCCCAGCTAGCATTCCTGACACTGAGTAGCGATGGTGAGCAAATCACTTCACGCGCTTACGTGTTCGACCTTGCCAGCGGCGCCCGCCAACCGGCAGGCGCATTCGACGCGGACGCGTTCAATCCAACCTGGGATCCGAATGGAAACCTTCTGCTCGGGCAGCTGGCGCCAACCGAGGCCGGTTCCGGGATCGTCTCGTTCCTGCCAACTGGAAACCAGCCAGCATTCAAAAGTCTCTCAGCACCGGAAGCAGGCTTCGACGTGCCCCTGGGACAGTCTCCGCAAGGCGGCTGGATCGCTCTACGCAGCTTCGAGGGCCGGTCAGCAGCCAACCCGGGTCGTTCAGTACTCGCCATCTTGGATGCTTCCGGCACCCGCCAGCTAATCGCAACAGGGGAGGTAACCTTTCTTGGTTGGATCACGCCTTAGACTGCCCGCCGGCTCGCTTTTTGCCCTGCTTCTGCTTTTATTCGCCCTGGTCGTTGGCGCTTTGGCCGCCCTCAGACCGGCTCAAACGGCACATGCGGACTGCGCCTTTCCTTTCACTCCGACTGCCTACGAGGACCTCAGGGACCGCCAGCTATTCCTCGACACAATCGAACTAGCAGCCTTCGACATGCTGTTTCCCGGTGACCCCTATTTCGGTCTTCCCGAAATCGAAGTAGGCCCCCGTTCCGATCGCACGATGGGGCCGGCGACAGTCCCTCCGGTTCTGCTCAAAGCAATTGCCTGGATTGAGACCAGCGTCACCCAGGCCGATGTCGACGTTCCCTTTGGCTCGATTGGCCCGGCGTTGGTATCGTTCGATTGCGGCTACGGCGCTGCCCAGGTCACCAGCGGCATGACAATCCCCAACGGCGAAAACGGCCGCGGATCGCCAGAACAGGCGCTAGTCGCGACTCACTTCGCCTACAACATCGCCCGCGGCGCCGTGGTTCTCGTCGATAAGTGGAACGAAGCGCCCGAGGACCGGCCAATTGCCGGTACCGACACCTTCGGCCACCCGGCAATTCTTGAGAATTGGTATTTCGCGCTCTGGAGTTACAACGGATTCACCGGCCCGGGAGCCAACCGCAGCAACCACCCATTGGACCCGATATTTGGCACTTGGCCGCGCTCGCCTTACAGCTGCGGACCCAACACCGACGGCAAAGGCCATAACCGCGGCAACTATCCCTACCAAGAGCTGGTCTACGGCTGCGTCTCTGACCCACCCACCATCGATGACCAACCCTTGTGGCAGGCGCAGGCAGTCACTCTGCCAGACCTCGATGATGGCCTCTGGGGGGAGCCATTTCAGCTCAGCAACTTTGTCTTTCCCTATACGAACATGGACATCCCATCGCCCCAGCCCTTCCACAGCGATTTAACCGCCATTCCAGACCCGGCGTTACGTGAGCAAATCCTCGGCTCGCCGGAGTTGAAAATCGTCGAAACTGAGCTCCGCGTGCCGTACCAACCGAGCGGCGTTTCCGTCTTCGGATTAGTCAACATTGAAAACACGGGAACCGGAATCCTGGCCTGGTACGCAACCTCAAGCGAGCCCTGGCTGACCCTGCTACCCTACGCCGGAATCGCCGTTGGCGACGACCTGCCCTGCGAGTTCGAGGCGCCCTGCGACCGGGTTGGCCATCTCATCTTCAGCGTCGATTCCAGCCTGATGCCCGAGGGAGTCTTCACCGCGACGATTTTGGTTCAGGCGCTTGGCACCGACCAAACCCAGGTCATTACGATCACGGTCGCCCGAATCATTCGGCTGGGCGTACCCGGTATTTTGCGAAACTAGGCCACCCAGGGAGGCTGATATAATTCCAAAATGCTTAGCGAGTTAATTACCAACGTACGCCGTAACCACGCTCTCGAACACGCAACCGTATCCCTGCTAATTTCGCGCCTCGGGCCTCACCTGCGGTTGGTCGGCCGCGCCTCCACTGACGGCTTCTTTATTTACGGCGACATACCGGCAAAGGACCTTTCAGAGTGCGCCCAGGAGGGCTTAAGCCGCCTCCAGAATGGCGAAGGCTACTGGGCCGTGACTCCGCTCTGTGGCACAAACCTGGCCACCGCCGGAATCTTGGCCAGCCTCTCGACCATGGCGGTGATCGGGAGCGGCCAGCGGCGGGAAAAGATCTCCGCAGCGATGCTGGCCGGAATACTCGCCGTCACCATCGCCCAACCTTTAGGCCGCTTGATTCAGCGCCACATCACCACCAGCCCGGACCTAGCCGGCACCGAAATCGTCTCGATCGAAACCCGGCCGGATGGACGCTATCACCGCATCAGGACTCAACGTCTGGCCGCAGCAATCGCGTAAAATAAGCCTCAGCGTCCCTGTAGCTCAGGTGGATAGAGCAGCCGCCTTCTAAGCGGCCGGTCGGGGGTTCGAATCCCTCCAGGGACGCCAGACTTAGAGCGATGTTACGGTTAGAAAAGCTAAGGGCAATGAAAGGGAACGGCCCCCGTCTTGAAAGACGGGGGCCGTTCCTCTCACCGCTTTGGGCGGCGGAATCCTGTCACTGCTTTATGCTGCGACATCCTCCTCCGTGTCTGCGGCCTTTGGAATCGCTATCGTCGATGGCTCGCTGCCACTGTTCCGAAGCTTGAACTTCCCAACGACTAGCTGTGGGCTATCGGCCGACTCACCCATTGAGTGAGTGGCGTCCGTAACCTCCTCCACCTGGGCGCTCATCTGCTGAGCCGAGGCAGAGACCTCCTCCGTTGCAGCGCTGTTCTCCTCGGATATGGCGGCGATTTCTGAGATTGACTCGTTAACCGCTGTGACGCTAGCCTGCATCTCCTCGCCGGCAGCCAGGTTCTCCTGGACCATGCCTGAGGTTTCGCCCATGATCTTGGCCATCTCGGCGCCGCCCGCCTTGAGCTCCTCTGAACTCGAAGCGATCTCTCCGATTTGGCCGTTCATGCCTTCAACAACGCTTAGAATCTCCTGCAGCGCCGTGGCCGCCTCGGCAGCCAGACCGGTGCCGGTCTCCATCTCGGTGCTGCCTTCCTCCATAGCCTTGACCGAACCGTCCACGCCCGCCTGGACTCCGCCGATCAGATCGGCGATCTCCTTGGTGGCGTTTACAACCCGTTCGGCCAGGGTCCGCACCTCGTCAGCGACGACGGCGAAACCGCGTCCCTGCTCGCCAGCGCGCGCTGCCTCGATCGCCGCGTTCAGCGCCAGCAGGTTGGTCTGAGCGGCGATGTCGTCGATTACGGAAACGATCTTGCCAATTTCCGCCGACTGCTTCCCGAGCTTCGATATCTCCTCGGAGGCAACTTCGACGGTCTCCTTAATACGGTCCATGCCTTCGATCGTCTTCTGCACCATGTCGGCGCCGTTCTGAGAGGCTTCCGCTGACCGGCGGGCACCATCGGCCGCCTGCTGCGCGTTCTCAGACGTTGTCACCGCGGCGCTCGACACTTTTTCACTCACGGATGTAGCCGTCTCGATCTGCCGAGATTGCGTCTGAGCCCCTTCAACGTTACTTTCGATAACCTTGGAGAGATGCTCGATAGCCGTGTTGACCTCTTGCGTGCCCTTGGCCGATCCCTTCCGCAACTTGGGAGGATATCTGGGCGATCTCCTGCGTGGCGCTCGCCGCGTCATCTGCCGACTAGGCTAACTGGTCCCTGGCTTGCACAAGCCCCTGCGCGTTCTCGTTGACGCGGCCCAGCAGCGCGTTGAAGTTGTTGACCATCGTGTTGTAGGCGTGGCCCATGTCGCCGATCTCGTCTTTCGACTCGATAGAGACGTCTTTGGTGAGATCACCACCAGCCATCGCCTTCATCGCTTGCGATACCTTGGAAACGCCGCCGGCAATGGTTGACGCAAGTACGAGCGATACTACTGTCGTGACAATAAAGCCTGTAATTAAGCCACCAATGATGGTCAGGTTAACCAATTTCGCACTTGACGACGTCGAGGCAGCGCGGACGACCAACAGGCCTTGCTCCTCGGCGATCATCTCATCGATCAAGACGCGAATTTTGTCCGCCACATCCTTGCCTGCGTCTGTCAGCACAACTGCCAGCGCCGCCTCAAAGCTGCCCTGCCGCAATTCGATAGTGTCCTTCAGCTCAGCAAGTTTCTCGTCGACCAGGGGCCGCAGGGTGGCGATTCGCTCCTGCTGAGCCGGGTTATCTGATGTGAGCTCCGCTAAATGGTCGATGTGCCCGTATATTGCCGCGATCCCATTAGTGTAGGGTTCGAGGTAACGGTCTTCGCCGGTGACGAGGTATCCACGCTGGCCGGTTTCCGAATTTACCAGCGCGAGAACGATTTGGTCCAGACTCTCCAGGACCTCGTGCGTGTGGTTCACATCACCTTGGTTAGAAACAAGATCACCGGTTCCCTTTCGGCGCCGGGCTAATGATTCTGGTCATCGTTTCCCTTGTCGCGTTCAAGTCCTCCTACGTTCTGGTGCGGCCATCTACCGCTCTTCCCTGGCTAAGATTGCCTCCGTTGCTGTTGGGTTCGCTAATTCCGGGCTCCTTCCAATGCGATCACCATTCGTCGCCCGGCTGTGCGTGGCTTGCCTATCTAATGGTCATTGGGAATCCCCATTCTTTCTCCGAGCAACGTTTCTTGGCATCATCCCCGTACTTGATTCAGTCCTGAATCAGTCCTCGCCGCCGGCCTGGCCGGCTCGTGCCGGCCGGATCCAACGGTGCTAGTCCTTCGCTAGGCTGATCGAGCATTTCGACATTGTTCATGCCAGCCCTTCGACTCGCCGTAGGTTCCCGTATTCGGATCGATGGCCTTCGACTCGCAAGTCCGGTTGTTGTCTGAACTTGGCAATCTTGGTCGGCTTGACGCGCTCAAGCTCGAGAAGTTGACCGTCCTTTGTAAGATGCTTTGAAGCGTGTCGAAAGTAGCGGAAATCATGACAATCCATGCAGGCGAACTGGCGTTCACCGGCGGGTAGGTACAGTTTCAGGACTTGCTGGCCGCAGCGGTCGCCGTTCTTGGTAGCTTGACAGGCGAAGCCGAGCCTTTCGCTATTGTGGAATATGGCAATTGTCGCTACCGTGACCCGCATTTCCCTGAGCCAGGAGAATGGCTCGGTTAAGTCACGAGGATCGATTGTCAAGAGCAACTGGTGGTCTGGCAACTCAGCGCCTGACAATTCATGCTTGCCAGCGGCAGGTGTTTGGCTTGGGCGCCAATCTTTAGATGTTAAAGCCGGGTCATGACGCAACCGAGTAATGTCAAGCATCAAGCACGGCAGCCGCGGGTCTGCTGGCTGCCATGGAGTCGCGGCAACTGGTTCAGCAGGCCAGACTAGCGAGACAGCGGATAGTCCCGCGCTTGGTTTCCAGGTCAAGAAGTCACTGAAGTTCTCAAGCAAGGAGTCGATGCGGCTCCCTTTGGAGGGTCCAGAAGGTGAGTCGGGTCCGCCCTGAGCTTGAGCCTCAGTAGTAGGTTGGCTATGTTGTGTTGGGCTGCAATCGGTCATGAGAACCTCCTTGTACTAAGACGCTTAGGGGTTCTCGGGCGTGAGTATTTCTAGCGCATTGCCTCGCGGCTCGAAATTATTACAAGCGCGTTGTCTGATCTTTCAAAAGCATTTCAGGATGAAAAGTCGGCCTTGCGATAGCTTTAATCCGCCTGTAGATCGTTTACTATGAAGCGGTTGAATCCTTGTAACTAATGACGATATGTAAGTAGGGACAATAAATGCTTCACATATGGTTGCGGGATGGACACGTGGGTTTTCGGTTTCCCTGATGGCAGCGCTTCGAGAGCCTGTGGTAGTCGTAGGACGACGATCCTGGTATTCGGACCATTGTGTCCCACCTGCTAGAGGCAAACGGTTATTACGTCGTAGCCTGTGGGGATGGTGAGGGCGCGTTGCAGCTCACCGATCAACTTAAGCCGGCGCTCCTGGTCTTGGATATCAAGATGCCTAAACTCGACGGTCTTTCCGTCTGCAGAAAGCTAAGAACCAAGACGGATGTCCCGGTAATTTTTCTCACGGTTGTCGATGATGAGAGCGAAGCCGTGAGTGCCTTCGAGGCCGGCGGTGACGACTACATCCGCAAACCCTTCGGCGCCAGGGAGTTGGTTTCCAGGGTCGGTGCTGTCCTCAAACGCTTCAGCGGCGAGGCGCCTGCCCGCCAGCTGGAGCTTGGCAGCCTGGAGCTTGATAGCGGCCAGCGCTTGGCGTACATGAACGCGCAGGAATTGACCCTGTCCGCAACCGAATACGCTGTCTTACATCTGCTGATGGAAAATGCCAACCGGGTCTTAACCTACGACCAGTTGCTCGAACGCGTTTGGGGCTACGATTATCAGGACTCACGCCAAGTGGCGCGCCTTGTTGTCCATCGCCTGCGAAGGAAGCTTGAAGGCGCCACGGACGTTGTGCTGGAGACGGTGGCGGGCGCGGGCTATCGCCTCAAAGGCCCCACTGGCTAGATGGCCCAACATGCCTCTCAAGAACGTCAATAAGCTCTCTGATGCTCACAGGCTTAACCACGTAATCGCTCGCGCCCATGGCCAGAGCATTCCTGCGGTTCTCCGGATCTGCTGAGGCTGTCAAGATCACGACCGGCAGATTTGGATTCTCCAGGTGGATAGTTTCAAGAACTTCCCAGCCACTCATCTTCGGAAGATTTAAGTCAAGAATGACCGTATCGAACTGGCCGTCTCTCTCAAGCGCCTCGAGTGCTGACTCCCCGTCCGAAACTGCATTAGGAGCGGCGCCTTCAATTGATAACGTATCGTAGATGACCGAGCGCAGGTCTTGGTCATCTTCGACAATTAGGATTTTTGGCTTGGCGATGAGATTCTCCATTCCGCCTGCCGGCACAAGTCTGGTGGAAGTATCGGTTCGCCGGAATCGGAGAATAATAAGGACAACTACCAATAAAACGTGCGGGTAGAATTAGACGCGTTCGCTCACCGGTTTTGCCTATTGAGGGTCGGTCAGGTCTGGTGTGCGAGGAATGGAAAAAGTAACAGCCAGTCCACCGCCGGACGGCAGGTCTGCACTTATCTTGCCGCCATGAGCCTCCACGAGGCTCATGCAGATTGCCAAGCCAAGTCCAGACCCAGGGACATTTTTAATCTGTGCCCCGGAGCCGCGGTAAAAGGACTGGAAGATTAAGACCCGGTCCGTGATGTCAACCCCGGGTCCATGGTCTCGGATGCTGACCTCAATGGATTTGGCGGAGCCAGGCTGGGAGGAGATTTGAATCACTGTCCCGGGCTCGGAAAACTTGGTTGCGTTGTCGATCAGGTTGCGGATTACTTGCCGGATGCGATCGGTGTCGACTTTGGCGTGGAGGTGGACGCCTGCCACTGAAATTTCAAACTCGTGCTCGGTTCGGTCGCGCCATTCGCTTACGACGTCGAAAAGCAGGGCGCCGATATTGACCACTTCGAAGTTCATTGTCAAACCGCTTGACTCGAGTCGGGACATGGTGAGGAGATCGTCAATTAGCCGCTCCAATTCGCGGCCACGCTTTTCGATGTTCTTGAGGTAGTTGGCCGGCTTGTCGGGGCCGAGTCGATCGCCGTAGTCGAGAATCGCCGTAGCGTAAGCAATGATCGCCGCCAAGGGTGTCCTCAGCTCGTGGGAGACGATGCCCAGGATGTTCATCCGGAAGCGTTCCGCCTGCTCGGCCGTCTTGAGCTGGAGCTCAAGTTCATGGGCTCTGTGAAGCTCTCCTATCTCTCGGCCGCTGCTTAAGTAGCCCACTATGTTGTTGGAGCTGTTCTTTAGAACGGTGGCAAATACCTCTAACGGAAGTAGCGCTCCGTTCTTGGTCGTATAATCGACGCTACCACGAAACGCCTTCCCTGAACTCACAGCTCGTCCGAGGCGCGTGGTAGGGCTGCGTAAGTCCAACCCAGGGCCAATGACCGAGTAAGGCCGCCCGACAATCTCGGCCGCCGAGTATCCCATCAGCCGCTCGAACGCCGCATTGACGTACTGAAGATTTCCGGATTTGTCGGTGATCATGAGCATGTCAGCTGACTGCTCCACGGCCAGAAGCAGGGCATCTCTTTGCTCTTCCGTGTGGCGCTGCTCCGTGATATCGCGAGAGATGCCGAATATGCCTGAAAGTCTGCCATCGCTGCTGAAATGCGGCGCCAGCCGCTCCTCCGCCCAGTGGTATTTTCGCGTGCCGCCGTGTCGGTGGCGATAAAAAACTGTCCCGGCGCCGCCGGACTCGTAAATCGCAAGGGTTGCAGATTTCAGAGGTTCGGCATCGTCTGGATGAATTATCGACGACCAGAGTAGGGGATCATCCTTAAATTCCTGGCTCGAGTAACCGAAGGTCTCGGTCACCGGGCCTTCAAGGTAGAGGAGGCTTCCAACATGGATGACGTCATCCTCAGAAAAGCTGGCGTAGAAAACGACCTCGCCGATGGCGGCGAGCAGAGAGCGGAAAGCGTCGACCGTGAAGGGCAAGACTGCAGGATTAGGAGAGATGTGTTGTTCGGCGCTCAGCGGGGACCTCGGGCAAGGCTAATTTGGATCAGGTCTCTGTTCAAGGCTAATTTTGGATCATTCTTTCCATTCCGTGCAAAGTTATACTATATCTTCCTTAGTACGTTTGGAGGCTATTGGGCAATCTTAATTAGTCGGCGCGGGGTCGGTTTTCGATTCGGTCGGTGGTGGCAAGTAGGTCTCCTGGCCGACCAAGAGGCAGTCTCAAAGTATGATTGTCGCGTTGTGGCTGCTCGGCGCATGGAGTTCCGCAAGCCAGCAGGCGGTGGCGGTGCACGGAAACTCATCCTAATAAAGGATACCAATTGAGGAAGCCGAAGAAGCCGTTTTATGGCTGGGCCATTGTTGGCCTGGGCAGCATCGTCGCCTTCAACTCCGGGCCGGGGCAATCGTTCGTCTTCTCGGTCTTCATCGACAGCCTGATCGAGGACACCGGCCTGAGCCGGACCGGCATCTCCTTGCTCTACGCCATTGGCACCGGCGTGAGTGCCGTGATGGTGTTCACGGTCAGCCGGCTGGCCGATCGTTTTGGCGCCCGAACCACCTTGATCGCGGCTGCTACCGGGCTTGGCCTGGCCTGCTTCGCCATGGCTCAAGCAACCGGCGCGTTGGTTGTCTTCGTGGCCTTCTCGGCCTTGAGAGCACTGGGCCAGGGGTCGTTGACGATCAACGCAACCTTGCTGACGGCTCAGTGGTTTGTCGAGAAACGCGGTCGGGCGATGGCGATAATGGGCCTCGGTTTTCCCATTTCCCTCGCCATCCTGCCTCCTACCTGCCGCTTCTTGATCGATTCCATCGGCTGGCGAGAGACCTACATGATCCTCGGAGCCATGGTCTGGCTTCTGGTCCTGCCGCCGGCAATCTTTGTAGCCAGAGAGCGCCCCGAAGACATGGGTTTGTACCCGGACGGAGCGGCGGAGCCGCCGTTGAGGGAATCACGATCATCAGCTAGCAGCGGCAAACCAGCGCCGGTCTTGACCTCGCCGCGCTTCTGGGCACTCGCGATTCCGCTGGCGACACCGGGTTTGGTTACCACTGCGCTGATCTTTCATCAGACAGCGATCATTGAAGAGCGGGGGCTTTCCCCGGCTGTGGCTGCGGGCCTCTTTGTACCAATTGCTGTCTGCTCCGCGGCCACTTCGATCGTGGCAGGCTGGATTGTCGACCGATCCGGGCCCAAGCTCGTCTTTGTCTTTTGCATGACGGCGTTACTTGGCGCCATGGGGATACTGCTACTGATCGAATCGCTGCCGCTGGCGATTGTCTACGCCGTTCTCCTCGGCATGACCCAGGGCACCAGCCGTATCGTTGGCAGCGTCACCTGGGCCCATTTTTATGGCAGGGTGGGGCTGGGGCGGGTTCAGGGCAGCGCCGTGATGGTTGGGATTACGGGCTCCGCCCTTGGACCGCTGCCACTAGCCTGGCTCAACGACCAGTTCAACGGCTTCGGTCCGGCTGTGGCGGTGATGGCGGTCCTTCCGGTTCTGGCAATTGCCGCTGTCGCCGTTGCCAAGCCGCCCGGCGGGGTGCAGCAGGAAGCTGAAGAGAGAACCACCGCCTAGGCGATTTCAGGGACAGGAACGGCGAAGGTTTCGAGTGCACGAGATTTCTCGGAAGCCTGTCCCTATTTCAAGCCGCCTCCGCGGACTCCAGTTGGGGGGGAACGCGTGGCAAGGTAAACCAAGTGACCGCGCCTGACAGGCGCGGCAAGAGCGTGACCAAGAATATAAGCACCCCCAGCGCCAGGGCGCTCTCTGCAGAGACGCCAACTGGGGCCAGAAGCGCAACCAGCAAACCTTCTCGAGTGCCGAGGCCGAGGGGCGTGATCGGCAGGCTCGCTACCAGGCTGACTATTGAGATGACCGCAGCCAAGTAGACCAGGGATACATCGAGGTCTAAGGAGACAGCCAGCGCCAAGGCTGACAGAACCTGCAAGAGCAGGATCGCGATTGACACAACGGTTATCTTGGCGGCGACGGCTGCACTTATTCGTGCGTCAGGTACTGCGGCCGTAAATCTGGTTTTGAGTGCCGGGACCATTCTGCCCACCAGCGGAAAATCGGACCGAAGCAGAAAGAAGGGGCCGGTGAACCCCGCCGTCGCCGCTGCTCCCGCGAAAATTAGATAACGCATTTCGGGAATCCAAGGCAGCACGTAGATGCAGGCGGCCGCGGCAAAGACGAGCAACAGAATTAGCTCCGCTAGCCGATCAACCACGATTGTAAAGGCGGCCAGCCTGAGCGTTGCGCCATCGCGGCCGATAAATGCGGCCGGAACCAGCGCGGCTAGCCCGGAGGGAACTACGGTGCCGGCAAACGCAGAAGCCGCAAATAATTCGAAAACGAGCCGCAGTCGAGATTGCAGGTGAGACCGATCTGCTGCCAGCGCCAGGCTCTTAGAGGCACGCTGACATAAACCAGCACCAGAGCAACAACCACGGCAGGCAGCGACGCCCTGGAAATGTTTTCCATGGCGGCGCCGAAGTCGACAACGCGACTCAGCAGAAAAGCAATAGCCGTGACGCCGCCCAGCCTCAGAAGCAGGCCGTATTTCCTGATCACCTCACCATCCTAGATGTTAGGGCACGAGAAACTGGATCGGAGAAACCCCGATTTATGATCAGGCTTCCGGTGATCAACCGCTCAAAATTCAGGTTTTGCCGCATCGCTACGGCAATCTGGCCGTCGTAACTTGGCCTGTAACCGAAGCCTACTCACACTCGTGAGCCGCTCGACCACGAGAAAGGATTCTGCATGAGCGACGCGAACCCCTCTTCTCTAGGCATGCGAGATCAAAGCAGGACGGGAATCTTCTCGCCAACCGCTGGTTCCTGGACGAATCCAGTCCGCTGGTTCATCAACCTCAACCGGCGTGTCGCCGCGAGCATTGAAAGGAAAATCCCGTACGCTCGAGAGGACCTGTACCGGCGTTATGACCGAACTGTTGTCGAGTGCCTCCAGCGTGCACCTAAACCGGTAGTCGCTGACGTTGGCGGAGGCCGTTCCTGCTCCTTTTACGAGCTTCTGGATCGATCGCAAAACGCGCGCGTGGTTGCCGTTGATATCTCGGAGGAGGAATTGAAGGCCAACGAGGAAGTAGAGGAGACACGAGTTGCTGATGTCAGTAAAGGCTTGCCCTTCGAGGATGGTGAGCTTGGACTGGTTGTCTCGCGGACCCTGCTCGAGCATGTCAGCGATGTGGAGTCCTTTTTCGATCACGCCAACCGAGTTCTGTGTGAAGGTGGCTTTACGATTCACCTCATGCCCTGCAGAAATGCGCCCTTTGCGGTCGTCGCGCGCCTGGTTCCTTTTCCGATCGCCAAATGGTTGCTGCAATTTCTGCGGCCCGAGACCAAGGGAACGGTTGAGTTTCCGGTCTTTTACGATAAGTGCACGAACAGCGAGATGCGCGCCGCTCTTGAGCGCAGTGGGTTTACGGTTAAGCACACGCTTTTTAGCTACTATCAGTCGGATTACTTCGACGCCTTCCTCCCAGCTTTCCTCGTGAGCGCGCTCTTCGGCCAAATGATGTCCACGATCAACGCGAAGAATCTGGCAGCGTATATGCTCGTCATCGCCGAGAAGAAGACCGCGGTTTGATGGAGATGTGAAGCCGCGCAGGGCAAGAGGGAGTGGCCTTTCGCCAACGGATACTCTTAGTCTTAGAGCAGACTTGCGTGAATAAGCACGACAAGCGCGCGCTGCACTACCTCTTCCAACAGAGAACGCTGGGTAGCCTCATAGTCAGGCCGTAATTCCCGATCGCCTGATCATCCTTGACTCTGGGTATAAGCAGTTTGGCTTGATCAATCCGCCGGCTTCGTGATCGGTAGCGCCGAACGTTAGGGAAAGACCCAATTTCCATCCCCGCCTATAGCGCAGAGAATCGTAATCGATATGTCAGGAGTAGCAAATACCATGGTAGGGTTGCCGGCCGCACGCCGGTGGGCTCTGCCATGATGACGAGGATCCAGTTGCGGTTGGAGTTCGCCCAAGCCAAGGGTGCGCTGCAGGCCCTGCCGCTGGTCCTTACGCTTTTGTTCTTTGTCTGGTTTGCCTATGACCGCTGGTTGGCTGTCGACGCCGTGCTGGGCTTGGGCATCGATGCCGGCAACTACCTGGCGACGATGCGACAGATTTCCGGTGAGAATGTCAGCGGCGAAGGGCTGTTGAGGCCACCGATTATTGGCTACTTCCTCTGGCCCTTGGTTCAAATCTTTGGCCCCTTGGCTGCGCTAAAAATTGGCGCTGTGATCGTTTCGGTCCTGCACGCGGGGATCTTCTTCGCCTTGGCATCGCGTCACGTCTCGCGGGGAGTTGCGCTTACGGCCACGCTAGCCTTTGTTTTTACTTTTTCCACTCTCCGGGCGCTTAGCTGGGGTTACTTCACGCTGCTGGCCGTGGCGGCTTAGAGCCTGGCATTTATTTGCCTGCGGGAGGCGCGGCCGGTGGCGAGAAGCGGTACTTCATAGGGCTAGCTCTGTCGGCCTGGTTGCTCGTCTTCTCGAATCAAATTGGCGTACTGCTTTTCGGCATCTCTGCTTTCGGCGCTGGACTCGCGATCGCGGCCAGCCCGAGCTTGAGGACTGGGATTCCATGGCTGGTGCTCGTGGCTGGCGCCGTAGGTCTATCGGCCGTGCCTCTGGCTTCGATCTATTTCAACCAGTCCGGTGCGCTCGGGGTCGAAAATGTTTTAGCGTTTCATGTGCCATGGGAGGGGACGCCCCACTTCTGGCGCGATTTCGGCAGCCAGTTGCCGGCGGGTGCGCTGGGGCGAATGGCTTTCGCCGCGGCGGCAGTCTGGGGCGCGATAGTTCTCGCCCGGCGATCGAAAGCTGACCTGGCGGCAACGGTGGCGCCGGCGCTGGTTCTAATCTTGTTGGAACTGATTTTGAGCGGCTCAATCGCCAGAAGGGGAAGCCTCTTTATTTCGATCTGGACCTGGCTGTTTGTCGCCGTCGCGGCTCAAGAAATGGTCAGGCGTTTGATCCATAGTAGGTCTGAGATTACCCTGCATCCCGCGCTTGGCCTCGGCCGTTCAATCATGACTCTGGCGCCTGTGCCGGCTTTGATCTTTTTACTATTCGCGAGTTCTATTTGGACGAATAATGGGCTTGGTCGTGTGGACGTGGCGATCAGGTGGTTTTCCTATCTTTCTCCTGAACGTCTTGAGGCCATCGAGACTATCGACAAGGAAGTTGGCCCAGGGCCCGGCGTCGCCTATTCACTGGGTCTCGGCTGGTGGATTGAGGGGTTGACAGCCCGCCAAGTCTTCGATTCAGACAGCGGGGCCGCCTTGGTTCGTGATGGCCGCTTGAGCGACACTCGCCTTGCCAATGTTCTACTTACAGGTGAATCGGTCGTCTCGAACCGGGCTATTTTCGCGTCGGAAGCGTATTCGCTTCCGTCAGTGCCGATGGACCCGGCTGTCGGGCTGGACAATGGTGAGTTCAAGGATTTTGTCTATCTCGATAACGATCAAACCTGGGTCGTTCTCGAAGCAACCGAAGGCGGGCGAGTTGTCTACCTTGGCAACGGCATTAGCGATAGGCCCGGAGAGCGTTTGTACGATCTCGGAGGTGTCTCGCTGCGGAAAACGACTTCGCTCGTGCCGGGAGAACCGACGCTGCGGGTGACTTTCAGCGCCGACGGTGGCAGCCACAGTATTTCATCGCTGACCATTCCGATTATGGCTGCCAGAGAGCCAACCCTGATCTTTAGCGATGGGGTCCTCGCCGCGTTCGGCTTCATGGTACAGGGCTATTTTGTTGAGCCCTGGCAGGCCGTAATCATGATTAATATTGAGGTGCCGGAAGGTGTCGAGGCGATATTCGAGGAAGACTCGGCCAACCAACGCGTTGTGTTGCATGTCGAGGTGGACCGGTCCTGTGGTGAGCCCAGTGAGGAGCTGATTTCGCTGGTCTTTTCGTTAGTTGGGCCTTCTGTGCCGTTGGCAGGTATTGAGGAAAGTTACAGTGCGGCTGACAGCCTCCGGCATTCACCCGCCGGCGTCGCGAGCGATTTCGGCTCACTCTTCGAGTTGCTCCGCGGCCGGTTGGTCAGGCAGAGGCTGTCCAGTCACCAGGCTATCTCGGACTGCTCGAGCTTCACTTAGCAATTCCTCGACAGAGACTTTCGGTAAGAAATCTTTGAGGGCACCCGCGGAGTTTTCTTTTGCCACTGTTTCCTCAAAGAGACCCATCATGTCGCCACCCATTGTGTCATCAGCCATTGGGTCCGATTCTGTCGGGTCGGAAGTTAGCTCGCCGGAAGCCAGGGGGTCTGAACCCATAGGGTTGACGGCTATCGGATCTCCTACCGGAGATTCGCTGCCACCGCCGCCAAGCATTGCGGTGAGGTCATCATCTTCTGCGGCGGCGGACGGCGCGTTTGTCATTTGCGTGCTGGTGACATTTGGCACTAAACCGGCGTCCACTTTCACGTCGAAAGTTACCGATGATGGTGAGGGTGTTTCCTCGTCGTCGGTCTCCGAATTGGCAAGATCCTCGTCAGGTTCTTCAGCCTCCGGTTCCTCTTCAGGAAGTTCTTCACCGACCGCAGCCTCGGAGTCGTCATCGTCATCATCACTGTTATTGAGGTTTTGGCCACCACCGCGCTCTTGTGCGAGCAGCTCCCTTGGCGAGGACCCAAAGGGCTGAAAGCTCTCCGGACTCAAGTCAAGGTCGTCTAGTTCATCTTCGACCGAGGCTGAGCGGCCTTTCCCGCCGGATCGCCTGGCCTAGGCGTCGCAGGCTGCGTAGACCGGGTAGGCGTGGTAGGGCTGGGCAGGCGCGGCAGGTCAGGTAGGCTTAGTCGCATCGAGAGTGCAGTTTTGACTCGCCCACCGTGCTTCACGCCCGTACCCAGGAGTCCAAAGATGCCAAGGCTGATGCCAATGACCCCGAAGGCCAAGACTACGTAGCTGAGTATATCTTGCAGCCGTGGACCTCCTTGTCACCGCTTGTTACTTGATCTTGGTCGGGTTCTTGTCGGGTGGCATTTAGCGGGGTAACCCTATGGCCGGAGCATGCCTGGCCCTATTCCTGCGAAAGACTGGGGTATCCCCTGATTTGCCGCCGCTTGCCGGCGCGACATTATTGGGTGGCACTGAACATTCGGAAATACCCGCCAAGGATCCGGATGTTCGCTTAAGGCACCAGTCATCCTCGGCCTGACTGGTGCCTTTTCATTTTGCCAACCAATTTAAGGGAAAATCGCCCCTGGCTGCGTCCGTGCAGGGTTTCCTGGTCGTATGCAAGATCGCGGCTGTGCAACGCTCGCAGTTGGGATTCCCCGAATTCATTGAGGTAGGCGCCAAGCTCGGTGCAGGTCGGCATCGACGGGGCCTCAAGCATGACTACGCGGAGCGCGTTGGCCCCTCCGAGGACGCTTTGCACATGGCCAGACTCGTGAGCCGCCAGGGCGATCAGGTAGGCCTGCCATTTTTCGGCTTGCTCCGGAGGGAGCAACGAACTTGGGCTTAGCGCCGGCAATTCAACCACGGTCTCGACGAGCACGGATGCGCTGGCGAGGCTGCAGGGAGAACCATTGTCGTCGTAGCGTAGAGCCCATTTCAGCCCCCATCGGGTTAGAGCGTCGAAGTTACCGCCATCGTTTGGAGCCTGAGGCCCGTTGCGGTCGAGACTGGTTCGTACTTCCGACGCACTTTGGCCACTGACCAGGTAAGTGTTGATCTGGACGTTTTCAATTATTTTGACCTGGCTGCCGGAGGTTCTGTTACCGCCTGCCGCGTAAAGATCGGCGGCGGCTTGCACGATATCCGCCGTGAGCGGCTGACCTGGAGACTGAGCGGTCGTCGTGCAGGCGGTCAGCAACGCCACGAAGATGGAAGCAAGAAAAACTGAGCGCATCGTGGAATTGTCGGCGTCGCGGCGTCCGTCATTAGTGGTATTAACGTGGCTGAAAGCGGCTGTCCCAGCCTCAATTGCAGCGAAATCGAGGGTTCCTACCGACTGGCTTTGCTCCTGTGTCCGCCGCTTTTGCGTTTAGCGCCTGGACGTGCGGCGGCAGGGCGTTGGCCGGCTGGCTTGCCGGGCTTCCAGTGTCTGTCGCCAGGCTGGCTCTTTGGCCGTTCCTGAACCGGCCGTGGCTTAAAAGCCCGCGGGCCATCATGTTCTCCAGCCGACCTCGCCGGCGCCGCCTTGGTTGCCGGCTCAGCGTGGGGATGGGCCCGCTTAGGCGCACCCCGTTCTTCGCCCAATAACGCCAACGCTGCCGCGGCAATCTCTACGGCGTCGTGTTCCGACGAGAGCTCGTCGACAACCTCGAGATAGCGGCGCCAGGCGCTGCCTTCAAGGGCCTCGCTCACCTTAGTTTCCAACTGTTGGTTGGCACGCTCTTCGGCCTCACGCGGTGTCGGCAGTTCACCACGCCGAATTTGAGCGCCTGTCACGCGCTCGATCATCTTGAGCTCTCTGATCTCGCGTGGGTTGACGAAGGTTATCGCTTCCCCGGTCTTGCCCAACCGTCCAGTTCTACCGATACGGTGCACGTAGTATTCCGGGTCCGGCGGGATGTCGAAGTTCAGGACCAGACTCACGTCCTGTATGTCGAGCCCGCGCGCCGCGACATCGGTGGCGATTAGGACATCCGTGCGGCCATCTCGAAACGCCTTCAGCGCCCGCTCACGGCCGGCCTGCGCCACGTCGCCGTGGATCGCCTGTGCCGAATAGCCCCGCATCGGCAGCCGCTCCGCTACCTCGTCGACCATGCGCTTGGTTGAGCAGAACACCAGCGTCCGATCCGGCTGGCGCGAGTCCAGGACGCTACAAAGAGCATCGAACTTCTTCGGAAACGGAACTTGAAAAAAAACCTGGTCTACAGATGGTACGGTCAGCGCCTGGGCTCGGCTGAGATGGATCTTTTCCGGCTTGTTCATGTAACGATCGACGATTTTCATGATCGGATCGGGCATCGTCGCGGAAAACAGTGCGGTAAGCCGCTCCGGCGGCAATTTTGAGATTACGTACTCGACATCTTCCTGAAAGCCCATTTGCAGCATCTGATCGGCCTCGTCCAAGATCAGGACACGCACCTGATCCAGCCTTATCGTGCCGCGACGCATGTGGTCCATCAGGCGCCCCGGTGTGGCTACGATTCCGTGCACGCCGCGGTTTAGCGCCCGAAGCTGGCGTTCGATCGGCTGTCCGCCGTAGACAGCCAAAAAGCGCAGATTGCGGTACTTCGTCAGTTGGTTTAGATGTTCTTCAACCTGAATCGCGAGCTCGCGCGTGGGCGACAACACGACTGCCTGAATCGGCTTGACCTGCGGATCGATGTGCTCCGCCATCGGAATGCCGTATGCTGCCGTCTTGCCAGTGCCGGTTAGTGCTTGTGCGACAACGTCTTTACCGGCCAGCAAAGGCGGCATCGCCTTCGACTGAACCGGTGTCGGTTCTTCAAAGCCCATGTCGCGCACGCCGCGCAGTATCTGAGCACTAAGTCCAAAATCGTTAAAGTCGGCCATTGATCGATGCGTCTCCCAGGTTCGAGGTTTGGTTTGGTTGCCATCCGCTCCCGGCAACGTCACGCCAGGCGTGAAGAAATACGCTTGCTTCGCTTACACGGTAGCCCCGGGCGTCTCGATGCTATCGCGACCAAGAGAGCACATTTGGGCAGTACCCGCGTCCTGAACAAATGGGGAACCGCTACTAGTGTACGGCACGGCCGCTCTTAGGGCTCTGAACGTGGTTACGGCCCTTGAGAGCGCTACCTGACAGATCGGTCAATTAAGATGGTGACGTGGACAGGTGGTCCTGAGTCTATTCACGAAAGGCAGAGAGTCTTGAATAATATGGCGTCCAGATCGTGACACGTGACTCCGACGCGAAACAGCGCCCACGGCAGCCGATCCTTTCCCGGTCTGCGGCCTTCGCGCTGGCGGTTCTCGCTCTGCTCGTTAGCTTAACCCTTGCCTGTGGCTCCTCGGGCTCGAGCACGCCGGCGATTCAGCAAATCGAGATTATCCTAGCGGATCCGATTGCAATCACGGAGATTTCCTCCGACAGTGCCGTGGTCCGGGCTAGGACCAATATAGACGTGATCTGCTCGGTGGTCTTCGGTACTGACACCAGTTACGGTGCTCAAAGTACCGACCTCGACATGGCAGGCAGAGGTCGTAGCAGCCATGCCGCGCCGCTTCGCGGCCTAGAGCCGGACACCATATATCACTATCGCTTGCAAGGAACCGCTGCCGACGGGACCTTGTACGTCTCCGAGGACATGACTTTTCGTACGGCCTCGGCCCAACAGCCCGAAGCAGGGGGACGTATCAACCTGGCCGGCATTTCCGCCGGAGCTAGAGTCGTCGAAGCCAGCTCACAATTTGGCGGGTCTGCCGCTTGGAGACCGGAAAACGCAATCGATGGCGATCCAGATACCGAGTGGTCGAGCGCCGGCGATGGCGACGACGCCTTTATCACCATTGAATTGGCCCGGCTTGAGCAGATTGGCTTCGTCGGTATATGGACTCGCACTATGGGCAGCAGCGCCCAGATCACCAGCTTCCAGGTGGTAACCGAGGATGGTCTGGAGTTCGGACCCTTCGACGTTCCCGACGGGTCACGGATGTACGAGTTCAGCGTTTCAATCACCGCCCAACGCTTGCGCTTTGAGGTGGTCTCGTCGTCCGGTGTTGCCACCGGACGAATCGAAATTGCTGTCTTTGCAATCGAGTAGGTAAGCGCTGGGCGTCTGGCACTGTTTCCGCTCCGCTCTGGCCGAGGGAGCTTGTTTTTTTGACGCCGATGCATTCTCAGCCAAACCTGACCCCACCATGCTAAGATTAAGAAGCATTACCTTGACTTCTTACCCTCTTATACGTCTCGGGACTGCCAAACCGACAGGAACCCAAGCCACGCGAATTGTCCGGACGCCGCTCTCTCACTTCCTTCGCCGGATATCGTCGACGCTTCTCGGTATTTCGAGATCGGTACCCGGAAATTGCCTCTCCAGAGGCTAGCGAGAGGAAGCGAACAACTTGAACATATACGTAGGAAACCTGAGCTTCGACACTACGGAGCCAGAACTCGAGGCGGCTTTCGCCAACTTCGGCTCAGTAAGCTCAGCACGCACCGCGACGGACCGTGAGACGGGCCGGCCGCGTGGTTTTGGCTTCGTCGAAATGGCGGACAACAACGAAGCGGAGGCAGCTATCCGCGCCTTAAACGGCTCGCAATTGCAGGGCCGGACCCTTACGGTCAACGAAGCAAAGCCGCGTGAGGACCGCGGCGGCGGCCAGGGAGGCAATCGCGGTCAGTCGGGCGGACGCTCCCGCTGGTAAACATATTTCGCGGCTAAGTAGGCCGCACGGACTTTAGGATCTACGAGCGGAGATTGGTGTCAGAGGGGCCAATCTCCGCTTCTTCTTGCCTAGAGGAGCCACTCATCCCGGGGAAATCTAAATTGACGGCTTTGCCTTGCCGGCTGAAGATTGAAATGCAACCGCGCTTCGTCTTTTGTCTCGGGGTTCTCAAATGCTAAAAGCAGGCAGCGTCGCACCGGACTTTTACGGCGAACTTGATGACGGGGAGAGTTTCCATTTAAGTGAATCGCGCGGCGATAGGAATGTTGTCCTCTACTTCTACCCCAAGGACTTCACTGCAGGCTGCACACGCGAGGCTTGTACCTTTCAAGAGAACTACGCTGACATTGAGAAGTATGACGCCGTCATCGTCGGTGTGAGCGCTGACTCGTCCGAATCTCACGGCTCATTCCGCGAGAGGTACGGCCTGGGGTTCCCGCTCGTGGCTGATCCTGGAAAAAATATTATTCGTGCTTACGGCGCCGAAAGCCTCTTCGGTCTGACCGCCCGAGTAACCTACGTGATCGATAAGGCCGGCATTATTCAGTCAGTGATCCGTCATGATCTGGCGATCGGCAAACACCTACCAGATGTGCTCGGCGCTCTGGAACAGATCCAGTCGTCATTCACAGGGACCTGATCTCGGCTCAGGCTCCTGGTCCTGATCCATCAATTCGCTGGGCAGGAAACGGCTCCTCCTTTTGCATGATCGGGGGCGCCGGTAAACACTGAGAAGCTTCGGCACGCCGGACAATGCCCCGCACAAAGACCTGACGCCAGAATCCTGACGCCAGGTCCGCGGAGCTATGCTTGGTGCTGCGACGGTCACGCTTCCACAGATCGCGCCTCGGCTGCCTCCAGGCCCTGAGAGCGCCGCTCCAGGTTGGCCGACATCTCCGCCAGTTTGGCGATGTTTTCCCTGGCCCGCGCGATGCCCTCCTGCTTGATGCGGTCAGTTGCGTACATAGCCTCAATCAGGTCGTTGTGCGCTTGTGATAGTTTTTCGACCGCGATCACTGGATTGTTGTAGGCATCACCAATGTCGGTCGTGTGCTGCTTGATCACTGCCGCGTTGGACACGATCAGGTTGCCGAGAAACTCACGGGTGCGTAGATTCGCTTCCATAACCCGCTTTTGCCGGGCCAGAGCCATTTGAATTGCCAGCCCAACCATGACGACGTTGGTTGAAAGCGCGAGAGTTCGCTCGACTGCCTGCCCCAGCCTAGCGTTGTTCTGGCGGGTCAGGTCGATGCTGACGAAGAACTGAACGTCAACCTCATCCATTGTCCGCAAGTCCTGCACCCTGAGCGCCACATCGTGCAGCGTGTTGCGCAGCCGTTCCCGCTTTAGAGAATCCTCGGTCTGCTCGTACAAGGCATCTAGTTCCTGCATCAAGAGCTCGCCGAGATAGGCGTTCCTCTGGACCGGTAGCCGCTGTGACTCGACTGACTCGTAGAGTTTGCGCAACTCGATGTTGTCCTTCGCCAACATCGCCCGCCCTTCGCGCAGCCGAGATTCGATCACCGTGATTTGCTCGGATACCGGCTCGTAACGAATGGCGATCTTCTCGAGAATGCTACGCACCGAACCAGCACCGCGTCCGAGGATGCCGCCACTCAAGACCTTGGCCAGGACTCCCTTCTGGTCGTTCTCCTGGGGATTGATCTGATTCAGGGTCAATCTCAATTCGGCCATGTCCGTGGCCACCATCTGTGACGGCCCTTCTCGGGTCATCATGTCGCCAACGCGGGCGCGCAGCAGGGTAAGTTCCGAGGCGGCACCTCGCTGCGACTGCAACCCGAGGTTGGAAATTCCGTCCATCGCCTCGAGTTCCCGGCTACCGCTGGCTGCTTGCAATTCCGCTGCCAGCTCTCGCGCCATGCTCTTGAGGGCTTCCGCCTCTTCGTTGGTTAAGTCTTGAGGCGGTACAGGCTGCCGTTTCGCTGGGAGCACTTCTCCTTCGATCACCGGAGTCACTTCAACCGGTTCTTTTTGGTCTTCTTGTTGTTTTGCTCTTGTCTTGCCAGCCATTCTCAGGCTCCTTTCTTTTACAACTTTCACCGCTGAGGAAAAGTAAGCGCCTACAGACCAAGGCTCTTCATTTCTTCCTGCACGGCTCTGGCTTCATTAGTTACGTTTATTAGCGAGGCAGTCAGCGCCTCAACGCTGGTTCGAGAGCCCTCGACCTTGAGGCCTGCCAACTCAATGCGGGTTCGATTCAGAGCGGAGACGCACTGGCTGCTCTGGTGCAGCAGCTCGCCGGCACGCAGGTGCTGGCGATCAAGCATCTCCAGACGTTCTTTGGCCGATGCGATTGCTTCATGCTTGAATCCAATCGTCGCCTGGGCGGCCTCTGTGAACACGTGGCCGAGTTTTCTGACCTCATCCTCGTCCTCGTGAATTTGCTGCTGCAGCTGCTCCGGCCCGGGGGAGCGGATGGCCCGGAGTAGGGCAAGCCCATCCTTGAGAACGCTCAACCCCTGTCCGTAGGTTTCCTCCGCCAGGGGACGTATATAGGTGAGCGACAAGGGGTCGGATTCCTGCTTTTTGCTGAGCATGTCCTTGAGCTGGCGGTGCTCATACTCCAGCGCCATCAGGTTCTTGAATCCTGAGCTCAGCAACTGCGTCAGTGGGCCGGCTGCTTCGGATGCCGCCTCCACCGAGTAGAGCCTGGCCAGGTCTCGGCCCGCTGGGCTGCTGAAGGCTTGCCCGCCGATTAGCGAACTCAGGCCTGCCAGATGCTCCCCGGCCATTGTCTTCTCGCGCACTTCCTCCGACCGCTGTTCAGCCCTCTCTACAGTTAAGCCGAGATCGGCAAGCTCCTTGGACACGCCGCCGAGGTCATCGTGGATGCGAGTCCAAGTTTCGGCTGCGCTATAACGGGCTGCTAGGGCGTCCTGGCGGGCGCTGAAGGCTTGCTCCTGGAGTGATAACCGCTGCTCGATCATGGCCAATTCCTGCTCCTCCTGCTCGAGCTCTTTAACATTTGCCTCCAGCGCCTTTAACTCTTCCGCCACCATCTGGCGGAGTTGTTCGGCGAATGGGTCGAGTGGACCCTCTGGATCGCTAAGCATTGGTTTTGCGCGGGCTTCAGAGAGCTTTAGCTCCAACTCTTTCTTGGAGCTTGCCAGCTTGGCCCTTGCTGTCCGGACCTTTTCCATGAGCTGACCATGCCTCTGCAAGGTGTAGGCGAGGGCCTGGCGGGGATCCTCCGCCGGGGCGGCCAGGACCTCAACCCACTCCTTAAACTTGCCAAATATGCTCATCGGCCGACTCTCTACACAGAGCTGGCGGACGCCAGAGCTGTGCGCCGGCGTGCCCGCTGGATGCGCCAAAAGTAGTTGCCCAATCCGCCGACTGCCGCCAGGGCAATTACCCGGACAGCCAGCATCTTGAGGTTGACCTGGAGTGCAACCGCCGAGCTGTACTCCGGCTGGCCCGGAACAGAAGTCATGTCGACGAGGACGAACATTGCCAGCGCGTAGACCGCGATTGCCGCCACCGTGTAGCTAATCTCAACCTTGCGCGGCATCACGAAGGCGAAACTCAGGACCATTGGGTAGTAGAACAGGAAGAACGGATTATCCAGCCGTGAATCCTGGCCTGCTAAGGGCCAGACCACCACCAGCAACGTGATGATCAGTAGGTCCATGGTGCTCGTCGCGACGATGAGGCGTCATTGGATTGGTTTCTCCATCAGGTAGCGCCCGTGAAGATAGAAGTTCATCCCCATGAGAGCGACGGTTGGCATGATCCCTAAGACCAGGCTGTTTTTCTCGTCAAAGCTCCACATGACTAGGCCCGTGGCTGCCGCTATTAGAAACCAGCGGGCCCAGATGATTACTGCCTGACCGAAAAAGATGTCCTCTGCTGCTTCCTGCTCAAGTGTGCGTGCTGCTTGCATTGCCTCTCTCCTTTCTAAATTCGTATTGCTGTCAACGACTGGCGGCGAACTACTGGGACCGCCCAATGCCGCCTAGCTTTCGACCTCAAGCACTTCGCGCCTGGTCCGGACACTGTCTTCAGCGTCTGCTTGGCCGAGGGACTCGGTTCGAAAGACTTGGAACATCCGGCCGGTTCTGTCACGGCGCTCAGCTTCGAGTCCCCGGTAGAGGCTGCCGCAGAATGCGACCGCTGCCAGCACGAACAAGCGGATAAAGATCGTCTGAGCGTCCGCCGTCGTGTCGATGCCACCCATCTTGTCCGCCGCTATCAGCCCGTACGCGATGATTACCGCTGCGGTGTACGCGGCGGTCACAGATCTCGGAAATGTCACCGAGAGAGCCAGCAGGGCCGGTAGATAGAAGACATACACGTTGTCAGCGCCGAGCACGGCGGCTAACGCAGTGATCAGGCCGAGATCGGCCATCTGGTCATCAAGGCCGTTTCGGCCAGGATCTTCCCCCGGTTCACCCACTGAATTGTCAAAAAGAAGTTGAGGGTTGAGTAGGTCATGAGCATGACTATCGCTGCCCTCAGCTCCCAGGCTGATGTTTGCTCCGGTTCCCAGAGCGCCAGCACCCAGCCCGCCAGGATTAAAATCTAGCGCGCTGTGATGATGACGATCTGCCCCTCGGCAATGTCCTCTGCGGTTTTGTCTTCGCTTTTCTTATTGATCCACAACAATTTGATGGACCTCCTTTCTCTGCGAGCCTACCGATGCACCCCATATGGCCGCGTCCGTAAAAACACGCAACTTGCCACGGACTGGGCCAGCCGGATCGGCGGACCAGATGGGTGAAACTACGTAGAAGAGGAAGGAGAGTTGTGCCCATCGCGCGCTTCTTCACCCCACCGCGTAACCTTTTGCTCCGTGCTGCAGATAGCAGTACTGATGGCAGCAAACAACCAGGCGACACTCAGCGGTCTTTCTCCGGCCGGACTAGAAGCGAAGCTTTCCTTCTTCGCGATGAACACGAAGGTGACAGTCACGCTTGCGGACCGGACCCAGTCCCGGCGTCTCCAGGAGGTCAGAGACCTCTTTGCGGCATTCGAGAATCGGTTTAGCCGCTTCCGGGCGGACAGTGAACTCGGCAATCTCAATCGGCGCGGTGCCGGCAAGGTCAGCGTTTCGCCGGAGATGATCGATCTCCTCGAAGAATGCCGGCACTTCTCGGAGGCTACCGGCGGGATTTTCAACCCCCTGATTTTGGGACAGCTTGAGGCCAGCGGATACACGCGGTCCTTCGAGTGGATAAAGGACGGAGTTTCGCGGAGCACCGCCCGCAGGTCCCTTGTCCCCGCCTTCGAGATTGAACTCGATTTCGCCGGAAATGAAGTTATGCTCCCGGAAGGCACCCGTCTCGACTTTGGTGGCATCGGCAAGGGTTACGCTGTCGATCGGTCGGTTGAGTTGCTCGGTGATGGCGGCTACCTGATCGATGCAGGCGGCGACATCTTCGCCTCGGGCTGCAATGCTCAGGGCGAGCCTTGGCGCATAGACGTTGCCAATCCACGACAGCCCAATGAAAGTCTGGCAACGCTCGCTCTCGTCGATCAGGCCGTCGCCACTTCATGGACGGTCAAACGCCGCTGGCGGGTCGGCGACAGCGATGGCTTTGCCAACCACCTTATCGATCCTCGCAACGGGGTACCGGTTGAAAACGGCGTGCTTGGCGTCACCGTTGTGGCCGGATCGACGGCCGCCGCCGATGTTTTCGCCAAAACTGCTCTGATCCTTGGATCCGATGCTGGCCCAGATTTCCTCTCGCAACAAGGAGCCGACGGCCTAATGGTTCTGGAGGATGGAACCCTAATAGCAACGCCGAAGTGGCCAGCCCAGTTGGCTCAGGTATAGTCGCTGATTCAGACCGGGACAACTGTCCCCCAGGAAGGTAACCAATGCCACGTAGAATCGCCCTCTCTTTCGCCTGACTGTGGTTGTTAGTTTTGCGATCGTTTCGCTGTCTTCCAATGCGGGTTGGCTGAGCCATCACGACCAGCCTGCTAGTGCGGAAACCCAGAGTGACGAAGGAGCCGACCCACACGGACCGAGCTTGCGGCGCTGGCGACTGAATCGCCTGCTCTGTCGGAGCCGGAGTTTCTTGGACAAGGGCGACCGGAGTAACGATGTTCGCTGCCGACCATTCTGGCCCGCCGGGATGTCCGCCGACGATCAGGTAGCACCGCAGGTGCAGGAGCAGGAATTTCGGGCGGTCATTCAACGCATCGTTGTCCTGCCCAATTACGTCTACAGGACGGAATACGTCTACGTAACGCCTGAGGCAACCAGGCCCGCCACCGCCGCCGTGCCTGCTGGACCCGCCCAAACCAGCGGCGCGGCGGCGAATACCGCTACGCGAACGACTTCGGGCTCCGCCCAATCAGCTGCCGCCAGAAGCATAGCCGAGACATCGCCGCCTGCGGTTTGTTGTTCTCCGAAGTTAACGGTTTGGCGTGACCGCGCGGCGTCAGACGGCACTTTTCTTAGAGGCGAAAAGGCACGATGCTGAACTTCACTCAAAAAAATTCTTCCCCAGCGCGTAACCTATTGGTGCTTTCGGAAGATAGGACTCCTGCATGCCGGTTCCCGAAACGGAAACCAGTCCACAAATTGCTGCTGACGACGAGGCAGCGCTCGTTGAGCAGCTTGCCGCCTTTGATCCCGCCGCCTGGCAGAGCATCTTTGACCAGTACTTCCCCGCTCTTGTTCGCTTTGCTTATGTTCGAACCTTCCAGGTGGGTGTGGCAGAGGATATCGCGGCGGAGGTCTTTGCCGAAGCGGCGAAGGGGATTGGCCGCTATCGTTACCAGGGCATTCCCTTCCGTGCTTGGCTTTATCGCATCGCTCGAAACACCATCGCCGACCACCTCAAGGCTCAGAATCGGCGAGGACAAGTTTCGCTCGAAGACATGGAAGGAATTCTCGAAGCGGCACCTACGGACTTGGACCTACGCGCTGACTTCGTCAGGGCCTTGAACTACCTCAATGAGGATCAACGCATGGTGGTGGTTCTGCGCTTCGTTTCGGACTGCAGCTTAAGAGAAGTTGCCGAGGTCTTAGCCAAAAGTGAAGGGGCAATTAAACAACTCCAGCACCGAGCCCTGACAATCTTGAAGACAAGATTGGCCGAAGAAACCGGATCAGAATCGTGAATTATCAGGAGACTTTGCAAGCCGCCCTTGAACTGCAGTTAGCAGGCGAAGACGTGGAAGACTTCCTGAGTCGGGTTCCAGACTGGCGACCCGAGATCGAGGCCGATCTGCGTCTCGCTGCGCTGGCAAAAGAGCAACTGTCGAAGGTTGAACCAAGGCCAGAATCGGCTGAGCGCGCTGCGGGGCGGCTCATGATTACTGTTCAGGGGCTCAGTCGGAAACACGCTGCTCGCCGATGGTTGCTCACGTTCGGGCGGCGCTTCCGATCTCCGTCCCGTCTGATGTTCGGAGCTGTCCTGACGGCGGCGGTGATGTTGCTAGTAGGGTTGATCGTTGTTCTTCCAGACAATAATTCGCCCGCCGCGACAACGGCTGAGGCTGTTGTCATTGAAGGTACTGTCTTTGAGATTAGCCCGGCCGGTCTGCTTCTAACGAGTGGCACATCGCAAGAAACCGTGCTCATCGTGGAAGGCGCAGTTCTGCGCGACTCCCTAGGGAACATCGTTTCAGCGGAACAGCTAAAGCCGGGGCAGGCGGTTATTCTGATCGGCAGCCACTCAAATGGAGATTTTCTAGCCAGCAAAGTTGAGCTCAAAGGAAAGCTCTTCGGCACGGTCCTCAACGTGGACGGAGAGCTAATTCGTCTGATCATCGGCGCGACGGAATTCACGGTAGTGATCTCGCCAGATACGCGGGTCGAGGGTTTGCTGGTCGCTGGGGTCTTCGTCGAGATCGAGGTCGGTGAGCTTGCGGATGGCACACTTTTCGCGAAAGCAATCGAAGTCGAGGGAGCCGGCGACGATGACGGAGCATCACCTAATCCAAACAACCAGGGGGACGGGACCGGATCTGACGGCGATACTGTCACGCCCCAGCTCAGCGTAGGTACCAGCACTCCGGAGCCCGGGACGACGCCAAATCCGGAGGAGACCGAGGAGCCAAAGGAAACGCCAACACCCCGAAAGACCAAAGAGCCGGGGGAGACGGCAACGCCAGGACAGACCGAGACGCCAACGCCAGGCGAGACTGAGGGTCCTGAGGAAACACCAACTCCGGGACAGACCGAAGAGCCTGAAGAGACGCCGACGCCCGGAGAGACTGAGGAGCCTGAAGAAACTCAGCAGCCGACTGAAACTCCTAGCCCGACCGAGGAGCCCGAGTAACGTAAACACCCAATTCGTGTTGCGGCTGTCCTGACTCCCTGCGCCTCTCCGGCAATGCCGCTCTGCAGTGGGTGTCGGTTTTTTGAAATATCCGCACTCGTGGCCCATCCGCTGATCGAATTCCAGATCCAGATCTAGGCTAAGGTAATGTCGATGTGTCCAAGGGCTGATGCAACAACTCGAGACTACGGATGGTCAGATGAGAATCCACGACGAGGACAAAGCAGAGTTCGAAGATTTGGACGAGCAGCGTCGCCGTGTCAACGACGACTTTGCCCTCCTGGTTCAGCGAATGCGGGAAGGCTCTGTGGTCAGAATCGAGCGGCTACGTATCGAGGCTCAACAACTACGGGTGAGACACGAGGGCATTATGCGAAAGATGCTTGACCTGACGTTGCCCTAATTCAGGGCTCCGTGACAGCCGTCCGCGCGACAGCAAATAGCACGCCTGACCTCGGTCTGCCAGGGTTCGATCCGGCTAGCGGAATTCCGGTGCGATCTCTTCGATGATTTGGTCGTAGGCCTCTCTTCGCAGTGAAAGGTCATCGGCCATGTTGAAGTCAGGAATGATCAATTCGTCGACTTTCGCATCAGCATAGCGGCCGATCTGTTCTCTAATCTCCTCGATGCTGCCGGAAATTGTTGGCAACCGCATTCCTTGATAGCGCGTGGAGACGCCGGCGCCGCGGCCATCGTCGATCGTGATGATTGCTTGTGCCGTACGTTTAATTTCCGCTGGATAGCGACCGACTTCTTCGCAATGTTGCTCGAGCACGGATCCCTTCCGGGCGAGAGTCTCCGGTGAGCCCCACACGTTCCACTCATCCGCAAAGCGCGCGGTTATGCGCAGGGTGACTTTCTCGCCTCCGCCGCCAATCAGAATTGGCAGGTGTGACTGAACCGGCTTCGGGTCCAACGGGGCATCACGCAGGTGGTAGAAGCTGCCGGCGAAGTTCGTGTGTTCGTTGTCGAATAGGCTGCGGATTATCTGTACCGCTTCCTCTAGCCGCCGCAGCCGCGCGCCAACCGTGTAATACGGGATGTCGTAGGCCAAATGCTCGTTCTCTTGCCAGCCGGCACCGATTCCAAGCACCACCCGTCCACCGCTGATGACGTCGACCTGGGCGGCCTGCTTGGCAAGGACCGCTGGGTTTCGATAAGTGTTGCCGGTCACAAGTGTGCCCAGCCTAACCCGGGGCACTAGCGCGGCGAGGCCCGCGAGCAGCGTCCATGCCTCCTGCGTGTGCCCGTGGTTTGGCGAGGCGTTCTCCATGAAGTGATCGGCTATCCAAATACCATCCCAGCCGGTTGCCGCTAAGTGCTGGCATCCAGCGAGAAGGTCAGGGTAGGCAGTATCCGTGGCCGGCCAGCCGCTAAATTTCATCACATTCTCCTAACCATTTCCGTCAAGAACCGGCGCGCCGCGCAAATTCACTTCATGTCCTGAGCTCTCGAGGACCAGGAGAATTTAACCCCTCAGGGCAGGCACTGTCATCTCCGCCGAACTGCACAGCAGATTCCGGAACCGAAAGTGGCGCCGGTTTAGGTCCGCCAAGTCGTACGGAACAACGAAACCTGAGAGACTGACCAATACCGTGCGTTAAGGAGGCCCCACAATCATGTCTGAGAATCTTGGTACCGGCCTGGAGACCTATCTGACCAACAAACGAATCGCAATGGCGACCGCTGCTTCCAGTTATTCCGCCGGAGACGACGCGAGAGAAACAATCTCGGCCGAATGCAGTACCGGTGACCTGACCGGCGCGCGTCACATCCGGATTCGTGACTTTGAGCTAATTTCAGACTCGGGCCAAGCGTTCGGGGGGTTCAGCATGGGGCCAAGCTCACCGGAGCTGTTGCTCGGCGTGCTGGCCAGCTGCCTAAACCATACCTATCTAATAGGCGCGGCGCTGATGGCGGTCTCGCTCGATTCCGTTCATGTACGGTTTGAGGCAGAGAACAATGATGCTGGATTTCTGGGACTCGACACTGACGATCCATCCTACCCTGACAACATCAGGGCGCGGGTAAAGGTACAAAGCCGCGACCCGGAGCCAGACCTGGAGAAATTGCATGCCTACGTGGCGCAAAGCTGCCCGTTAACCAGGCTAGTGCGGGAGCCGCTATCGGTCTCGATTACGGTGGATCCAATGGGTGGCTAGGCAGTCCGGCTAACCGAATCAAGTAAGATGGCCGGACCGCGATGGTAAAGCTCAGCAGTGGAGGTCAGCATGAGTCAGCCCGACGCCAGCGTCATCGAGTATGTCAACAACCATCGCGTCGCCGTTCTGGCGACCCAGCGCCAGGCGAAACGGCGGCTCCGAAGACTTTTGGATGGAAGATGCGCCTCCGGATGGTTGACCCGAGGGATATGCTTAATGGAAAGACAATCCGGCAGTGCAGAAGTCCCGAAACCTTTCAAGGCTGAGTCGGCTAAGTTTGTCGGAACGCATTGATTTCAATCCCAGGATTCTAAGATTCAGTAAGGTCGGAAACCCCCTTTAGTTAGCATCTTTCAAAGTGAGGAAGCTCATGACAACTGCATACAGGAATGAAGAATTGCTGCGGATGGTGGACCCCGACACGGGAACGGTGGACCGACGAATTTTCTCCGACCAGGACCTCTATGAGTTGGAGTTGGAGCGCATCTTCGCTCGGGCCTGGAACTTCATGGCCCACGACTCGCAAATTCCCAATCCCGGCGACTTCCACATGACCTTCATCGGCGAAGACCGCGTCATCGTCGTGCGCGCCAACGACGGCAGCCCTCAGGTTTTGGTCAACACCTGCCGGCATCGCGGGAACGCCATCTGCCGGGCTGACGAGGGCCACGCCACGTCGTTTATGTGTACCTACCACGGCTGGACCTATGACCTTAAAGGCGCCCTGGTCGGTGTGCCCGGGTTTAAGGAGGTCTACCACGAGGAACTCGATCGCGAGAACTGGGGCCTGATCAAGGCCGCTCAGGTAGACACCTACAAGGGCTTCATTTTCGCCAACATGGACCCGGAAGCTCCCTCATTTCACGAGTACCTGGGCGACGTCGGACGGATGTGTATCGATATGGTTGCTGAAAAGGGTGAAGAAATCGTGGCCGTTCACGGCATCCAGAAATACACGATCCCTTGCAACTGGAAGTTTGCCGCCGATAATGTCTGGGACTTTTATCACGGCGACATTACGCATCAATCCTCGGTGATGTCCGGCTGGCAGCGCAACGATCCTCGTCGGCCGGGTCAGATAAGCAGCCGCCTTGGCGACCCTAACATGGCGTTTATGGGAGAGTACGGGCACGTGTTTGGCGGACCGGAGAACCACCCCCATAATCCGACGACCGTGATGCGGTCTCAAGAATGGCGGAGCCGGCCAGAGGCCAAGGAAGCCCTGGGTCCGCTGATTGAGCGGATTCCCGGCAGCCACCCGCAAATTTTCCCCAACTTCTGGGTAACCGGTCCCGGTCTGGCCCAGGTATGCATGCGCATGCCGAAAGGCCCGGCCAAGACTGAAATCTGGTGGTACACCTTCGTTGACAAGACCACGCCGGAGAAACACGGCGCACAGGTGCAGCAGGCGGTGCGCACCTTTGGCCCAGCCGGCATGCTGGAGCAGGACGATGGCGAGAACTGGGGACAGAGCACGCTGGGGATGAAGGGCGTGGTCAGCCGCAAATTTCCAGTTAACTACTCCATGAGCCTTGGGCACGGCGAATTCATCGACGACGAGCTCAGCCCGCCGCGCATTGAGAGCCCGAACGTCACCGAGCACCCTCAGCTGTGGCACTACCGCGCTTGGTCCGAGTGGATGGCCGCGGAAAGCTGGTCGGATCTGAAGGCGAACCACTCTGAACCGCGCGGAACGGTGTAGGGACGGGCATGATTACGACTGCTCGAAGAAGCGGTCGCGCTTTGCCGGACCGAATCGTTAGCGGTGAGATGAGTTTTGCAGCAGAACCATCGATGTCGAAGCTTCTTCAATTAGTGCATGTGGTTCTTCCACGATTCTGAAGGTGGAGGCAACAACGAGTCTGGTGGCGCGATACAAGAGTCCAAGTGCTTCAAAGTAGCGGGCTCTCCGAGAAATGCTGACGCCTAAAGCTGATTCATATTTCTCGACAAAGAACTATGCAAGATCTCGGCACGGTCTGTAGCTAAGAGGATCTGACGCGGGTTGAAGTCGCCGTGAATCAGAGACGGCACCTCAGGTGCTTGGCCGGTCTGCGGCGCGAGTTGTTCCAATTGGCTTAGCGCCGACTGAATATCCGCAGCCGTGGCGGCGGCACGTGAGGGTATTTGGGCGTGGAGTCTCCTCAGAGATTCTCCAGAAGACGCCATACTTGAAGGGCTCTCATCGTTGTACTTGATGGTATGGATTTGTGCCAGCAATTCGGCAGCAGATCCTATCACGGACTCCCTGATTCTTCTCGCCTCGGTATCGTCGAGAATTTCCGAGAGTTGCCTGCCTTCGATGCGCTCCATAATGACAAGCCCCAGCGCTTGATCGAGGGTGATCGGTCTTGGCGCACAATCGGCAGTGGCCTTATTCGTGGCCAGGAGCGTTAGAGTTTCGTATGAGCGGCTTGCTCCCTCCGGCGTGGCAAAAAGCTTGCCAACGAGGTGATGGTCTATTGAGGTTCCGCGAATCTCGTAGTTGATCAGGCAGCGCCGATGAGGGATGTATCTAAATATTTTTGAATCAACCGATAACGGATCCTTGTCGCTGGGGCTCGGGAGGCTCGATTCACTTAACAATTGGCGGACGTGCTGCGAGTCCAGTGCTGCTTTCAGGCCGGGTAGCTTCCAATCGTTTGGGAACAGCTCGACCAGGAAAGGACCATCGTCGAGAAACATGGCCGCCGGCGGGTTTGTTTCTGAGCTGGCGTATTGGGAATCGAAGATTGCCCTGAGGGACTTGCGATCTCCATAGGTCAGCGTAAAGGACATTTCGTTCCCGTCGAGGCTGAAGGCATAGCGAAAAAACTCTGTACTTACCGAACTTAAAGCTCCGGCCTCTCCCTCTGACTAGCTCAGCATCTTTTGGCAGCTGCCAGTGGCTGCGGACGGAGCTGCTGGTCAAAGCCGCCCGCGCCCGCTCAGAAAGTTCATGCGATGTCTTGCTGTTACTGCGCCAGCTTGCTCTTCTCACGCAGACTTGTTCCTTTTGGCATGGCACTTATGGGGTTTCCGTGAAGATTTAGCCCGGGAGATCTATCCAGATCTTGGCTCCGATTAAGCATATCGCAGCGGTTGGGTTTGAGGACAAGGCTGCTTCGTTGCATATTTTGCGGGTGATCGTTGTTGGCTTTCGGACCGCTGAACTCTGGCCCGCGTCCCCTAAACTCCCTCTTACCGGGATGCCAGGGGTGCGCGTTCCCGGGTCGCTGGGCTGGACTATAATTGGCTCCTATCTGCGCAAATCATCGCTTCGAAGGGTTGCTCGGCCCGACACGGGCGTCTGGTCGCAGCGGAAGCTTGAAAGGAATCCGATTTGCCAACCATTCTAGAAATCGCTGACGCTTATGTTGAGGAGTCCGCTCGCCTTAATCCATACGACGCGACCTTGGAAGGCATCCCGGGCTACGACGACAAGGCGACTGACTTCTCGCCCGACGGCGCCAGCGCCCGCGCTGACCACGACCGACGCACGTTGACAGAACTCGATGCTGCTGAGGTGACGAACGAAAGTGACCGTCTTGCGCGCGAGGTTATGCGAGAGCGGCTCAACTCGCAGTTGGCCATATACGATGCTGGCGAACCGCTTAGCGATCTGAACGTCTTGGCCCCGCCTTCGGGCGTCATCCGTCAGGTTTTCGACCAAATGCCGGCTAATTCGGAAGCAGATTGGCAAGCAATCTCCCGGCGTTTGGAACTGGCGCCGCAGGCCTTGGCGGGCTACCGTGCCACTCTCGACCGCGGCTTACGTGAAGGAAAAACCTCGACCTCGCGAATCGCTTTGGCGGTTGCCAACCAAGCGGAGACCTGGAGTGGCGCCGAGGGCCGGCCCTCCTCGTTCTTTCACCGGCTGATCGATTCGTACGCCAAATCAGGGACACCCAGCAGCGGACTGGCGAAAGACCTGAGCAAAGGAGCAGACGCGGCCGCTGCGGCCTACGCTGACTTTGCAATCTACCTGCGTACAACGTATGCGCCCAAGGCTGAGACCGATGACGGGTCTGGTGAGGACCGCTACCAGCTCCACTCGCGACAGTACAACGGCTGCGACTTGGATTTGCGAGAAACCTACGATTGGGGCTGGCAAGAGCTTTACCGCATTGAGGATGAAATGCGCCTCACCGCGAATCGCATTTCTGCCGGCGCCACGCCGCAAGAAGCTGTCAAGTTGCTCAACACAGACCCTGAGCGGGCGATCGAGGGCGAGGAGCCGTACCGCCAATGGCTCCAAGAGGTCCACGATCAAGCTCTGTCAGATATGGATGGGATTCACTTCGACCTCCCGGACCAAATCAAGACCATTGAGGTGAAAATCCCGCCGCCCGGTGGTGCCCTGGCCCCTTACTACTCTGCTCCATCAGAAGACTTCTCCCGTCCGGGCCGCACCTGGTGGCCGGTTGGCTCCAGCAGCAGCTTTCCGCGCTGGGACCGCGTATCGATTGCCTACCATGAAGGCGTCCCCGGCCATCACCTCCAGGTCGGAGCGGTGCGCTGCTTCGGTGACACCCTCAGCCGCTTTCAGCAGACAGTTTTTGTGTCAGGCCACGGAGAAGGTTGGGCGCTCTATGCCGAACGTCTGATGGCGGAGCTTGGCTATTTGGAGAACCCGGAATACTACCTCGGGATGCTCTCGGGTCAGGCCCTCCGGGCGGTACGAATTGTCGTCGATATTGGCCTTCACCTGGGTTTCCCGATTCCGCCGACAGAAGGTGAGAACGCCGGCAAGACCTGGGATTACGACTTCGCGGTCGACTTCGCGGCGTCGCGCGCTCTGCAGACCGAGGAGTTTATGAAGAGTGAGGTGCTGCGCTATCTGGGCTGGCCGGCTCAGGCCATGAGTTACAAAGTTGGCGAGCGCGTCTGGATGGACGCACGGGAAAGCGTCAAGCAGGCGCTGGGATCAAAATTTAATCTCAAGCAGTTCCACACTGCTGCCTTGGCGCTGGGCCCCGTCGGTCTCGAACTCCTGGAATCCGAGATCATGCGAGCGTTGCAGTCAGACGTAGAGTCGTAGCTGGGAAATATTCTTCACGGTGTACGATTGCCGCGATCATTTTTTAGTTGGAACTCGAGGAGCCGAACAATGAGGTACCGATGGCCCGACGGATACAAATGCGCCGTTGTTCTGACCTTTGACGTGGACGCGGAGTCTGCTCACTTTTTTCGCAATCCAGAAGATGCTGCGACGGCGCTTGATGGACTGGAAGAACGCCGGTTTGGGCCACGCACGGCCGTGCCAAGGATCCTGCGTCTGCTCGACAAGCATCAAATGCCGGCCACGTTTTATGTGCCTGGATTCACGGTTGAGCATCACACGAATTCGGTGCAGCTAATCAAGGATGCGGGTTTCGAGCTGGCCTGCCATGGCAACGTGCACGAAGCGATCCATGGGCTGGATGAAGAGAACGAGCGCCGTATTCTCACCGAGCAGCTTGATATTTTTGAGAAACACCTGGATATCCGGCCTCAAGGCTATCGGTCTCCTTCCTGGAACATCAACAACCGCACGCCGGCGTTGCTCAAGGAGTTCGGCTTCGTCTATGACAGCAGCCTGATGGGGGATGACATTCCCTACTTCCTCGATACACCTCAAGGACGCCTGGCCGAAGTACCAGTTCAATGGATGCTCGATGATGCACCCTTCTATCGCCACGTCTATGGCGCAACAAACGCCTTCGCCGAGCCCGATCGAGTAATTCGCCTCTGGACTCAGGAGTTTGAGGGGATGCGCCGTGAAAATGGCTGTTTTGTTCTCTGCATGCACCCTTGGATCAGCGGCCGGGCCGGCCGCCTCGAAGGGTTGGAGCAGCTAATAAACCATATGCAGCGAACGCAGGGCGTCTGGTTCGCCACGGCGATGCAGGTTGCCGAGTGGGCACTCGAAACCGGGCAAAACGCGGAGCTGGTCGTAAAATCTGGGGCCGAGGCATAGATTGAAACTCTCTAGCCGATAGGCTATTTTTGAGATTCGCTACTACCCGAGTCCGCGCCACCCCAGCCGCCGCCGCCAGGAGTCTCGACGGTCAGAACATCGCCCGCCTTGACTTCAAAGTTGACCTTTGAAGGAAGAGAGCGCCGTTCGTTTGCCGCGGTCTCTAGAGAGTTTGATCCAACCGCACCGGGGTCGCCGCCATTCAATCCCCATGGCTGCAATTTTCGCCGCTCTGACATCAGAGTTACCTGGGCTGGCTCGAGAAACTCGTAGGCTCTCAGCAGGCCGTTACCGCCCTTGTGTTTGCCTGGTCCGCCGGTGTCCGGGCGAATGCTGTAATTCGTTACCCGTAGCGGGAATGTTGCCTCGATGGTTTCCACTGGCGTGTTCAGAGTATTGGTCATATGACTATGCGTTGCGCTCAAGCCAGGACCAGCCGCTCCAGCACCTAGACCGCCACCGAGCGTTTCGTAGTAGGTAAAGGCGCGATTGCGCCGCGTGTCGAACCCGCCGATTGCTACGTTGTTCATCGTGCCGCTGCTAGCCGCTGGAATTACGTCTGGTAGCGCCTTCGCTAGAGCACCGAGCACGACGTCAACGATTCGCTGGGAGGTTTCGACATTTCCGGCCGACACTGCTCGGCCTGGTCTGGCTGAAACCACGCTCTCCCGCGGCAGCCGCACAGCTACAGGCCGGAAGCAGCCTGCATTCAATGGTGCGTCGCCGCCGATCAAGCAGAGCACCGCATAGTAGACCGCCGAGCGAGTTACGGCGGCGACAGCGTTGATCGATGCCGGCCGGTCCGACGAAGAGCCTGTGAAGTCGGCCTCAAGCCTACCCTGATCGACCGTGAGGCGGACGCGAATTGGCACCGGGTCAGGTGTAATCCCGTCATCATCGAGCGCATCCTCAAAATCGTAAGTACCATCCGGCACGAGCATCAAACGTGCCGTCGTCAGGCGCTCGGCGTAGTCCAGGAGTTCGGTCATTCGGTTCTTTAGCACCCGCGCGCCGTACTTTTCGGCGAGTTCGATCAACCGGCTTCCGCCGGTATGCTGCGCCGCGACCTGAGCCTGAAAATCTCCCAGCCGCTCGTCCGGCGTTCGGACGTTGCGCAAGATTAGCGCCAGCAGATCTTGGTTGAGTTTACCGCCCGTATAGAGACGTACGGGAGGGATAATCAGACCTTCCTGAATCAGCTCGCTGGCAAGCGGCATTGAGCCCGGAGCCATGCCACCGATATCCGACTGGTGGGCGCGTGACGCCACGTAGCCAATTCGCCGCCGCCGCTTTCCTGCCGCGAACACCGGCGAGACCATGGTTACGTCCGGCAGATGCGAGCCACCAAGATATGGATCGTTGAGAACGACGATGTCACCCGGTGCAAATGGGGCCAGGCTCTGAATCGCTTCCACAGAGGCAGGCATGGCACCAAGATGGACTGGAATGTGTGACGCCTGGCTGATCAATCTGCCTTCAGCGTCGAAAACCGCACAGGAAAGGTCGCGGCGCTCGCGAATGTTGGGAGACAGGCTTGAGCGGATCAAAGCGGCACCCATCTCCTCCGCCACGGATGAAAGAAGAGAATGAAACACACCGAGCGCGACTGGGTCTGCGGGCACGGTTAGGCTTCCTCCAGAACTAGGTTGCCTTTTCGATCGACCGCCGCTTGCCAGCCCGCGCGCACCAGAGTTGTGCTATCGAATTGCGCAACGATTGCCGGCCCCGAAATAACGTTCCCCGCAAGCAGGCGCTCGCGGTCGTAAACCGGTGCGTCGACCGGCATCTCAGAGAGCAAGAGTCGTTCCCCAGTCTTGGCCGTGGACGGATCCGGTGAGGCTGTCGCCAACGCCATCTGCTGACTTTGCTCCACCGGAATACGCGCCCGCAGACGGGCGATTGTGGTTTCCACAACCCGTTGGCGGTCCTCATGTCCATAGAGCCGTTGATGTTCGGCGTGAAAAGCATTGACCAGGTCCTGCACGGACAGACCGATCCAGGGAATGGTCAATTCAAAGCCCTGGCCTTGGTAACGCATGTCGATGGCAGGTTCCAGCACCGCCTGCAACCCCATCTCTTCGTGGGCTCGCGTCTCGAGTTCTGAGATCCTCAGGCGCAAGGCGCCGAAGAACTCGCCGTCGTCATCACCTGAACCAAGGGCATGAGCCAGCGGTGCTGAGTAGTCACGCATCTCCTCAGCCGACACCATGCCAACTGCTGACATCAGCCCTGGATGGCGGGGAATTAGTATCCGTCGGATTCCTAGCGCTTGGGCCAAATCGCAGGCATGCAGCGGGCCGGCACCACCGAACGCTACGAGGGTGAAGTCGGCCGGATCGAATCCTCTTTCCACTGACACAAGCCTGAGCGCTCTCTCCATCACCGAATTGGCGACGGTCAAGACCCCGCGCGCGGCTTGGGCGGCAGAACCGAGGCCAAGTGCGCCAAGGGCTGCTTCGGATGCCGCCGGGTTCACCGCGAACTCGCCGCCCAGGAAGGAAGTTTCGCCGAGCTGCCCGAGCGCCAGATGAGCATCTGTCGTAGTTGCTGGCCCGCCTCGGCCGTACGCCGCCGGCCCCGGTTCAGCGCCAGCGCTCAGCGGTCCGACGCGGAGTCCTCCGCCCTCGTCCATCCGTGCTACCGAACCGCCGCCGGCGCCTACCGTGTGGACGTCGACCGCGGGCAGCCGAACCGGCAGATCAGAGATGGACCATTCGCTGGTGTAAGGGATTTTGCCCGGGCAGAGACAGACGTCGGTGGAGGTTCCACCCATGTCAAAAGTGATCACATTATCAAAGCCTGCCTCTTGGGCAACCGCAAAAGCTCCGGTCACGCCTGCCGCGGGACCCGAGAGCAGTGTCGCCGCCGCCAGAGAGCCGGCCTGCGCCGCGCTGAGCTTGCCGCCGCTCGACTGGACCACTGAAAGGTCTTCGCAGCCGTGCGATTGGAGCAACGATTCCAACTCGGAGAGATAGCCTCTCATTTTGGGGGCGACATAGGCACTAAGAACCGTACTGATCGCTCGCTCGTATTCTCGTGGTTCTGGCAGCACCTCGCTCGAAAGCGAAACCTGATAGCCGGCGGCCTTTAGCGAGTCTCGGAGGCGCTTCTCATGCTCGGGGTTGAGGAATGCGAAAAGCAGGCAGATGGCAACCGCTTCCGGTGCGGATTCCTTGATTGTCGCCACAATCCTCTCGATTTCCCTCGCCTCTAACGACAGGAGGACTTTGCCTTGAAAGTCGATCCGCTCGGCGGCCTCGAAGCATAGTTCCGGCGGGACAATCGATGGTAGGCGTTGAGGCTCAAGCTCATAGACGTGCGGCCTGGCCTGCCGCCCGATTTCCAGGATGTCTTTGAAACCTTTGGTCGTGACAAAAGCAACTTTTGCCCCGGCTCTTTCAAGCACGGTATTGGTTGCCACGGTGCTTCCATGGACAACTTGCCGCGGCTGCCAGCCCTTTCCGCGAAGGCCGGCAAGGATAGATTTGGCCGGGTTCTTTGGTGTGGAAGGGAGCTTAGATACTTCCAAGATCCCATCGCGAAAATAGTAGAAGTCAGTGAATGTGCCGCCAACGTCAACGCCGAGGGTGTTCACATGGTCTCCCTTTTTAGTCCTCATTTTGCGCTAGTGGCCCGGCGCTTATTCCAAATTCTGATCGCCAGCCTTGCGTATACTCGCAGTTGCGAAGATACCAGCTTGCGTCTTAAAAGTCCGCCGTCCGCAGAAGAAGGCTCCGGTCAATCAGCCAAAGGTAGCGGTTGCCAGCTTCTCCTCGACCCCTGGTTTTTCGGGCGGGTTTGGTCGCTTCGCCAAAATGAAAAACAGGCTTCCAAATCCGGCCAATATCGCCAGGATCGTGAATCCGGCGTCGTAAGTACCGGTCACGTCGGCTAGGCCTCCTGCGATTAGCGGTCCAAGGGTGTTGCCCAGCATTGTAATCAAGCTCGATAGACCCATGATCATGCCAAAGGAGGCGCGCCCAAAATAATCAGCCCGCATCGCTTGCATTAAGGGTCCCCGGATACCCATCGCCAGGCCGTGAAGAATCGCGAAGGCCAGGATTGGCGCGAGGCTCGTCGCGTGGGCGACAAGCAGCATCGCCAGCATGTGCAGGCCCATTGACCCGGCCGAACCAGTCTTTTGTTAGTGCTGTCACCTAGTACGCCACCAGCCAACTGCCCGACCAGCTGCATGCCTGTCATTAGGCTAAAAACTAATGCGGCTGTCCCCAAAGAATAGCCAAGGTCCAGGTTCAAATGCGCGACTAAGTGCACTGTTACGGCCGAAATGAGTAGCAGGGCGAAAGCGTGGCCTATGGCGATGAACCAGAATGCCGTTGTCCGCAGCGCCTGACGTGCTGTGAATGTGACCTCTGGTTCCTCGACCAGCACGGGCTTGTCGGTGCTCTCTTGGGTTGCAGGTGCTGGGCCGCCATCAAGCTCCATACCGTAGTCCTCAGGCCGCCGGCGGATCACCTGGGCCAGGGAGAGTCCGAGTAACAGGACGATAATGCCTGAGGCGAAGGCCGTGTCTCGCCAACCGAATGCTTCCAGTGACAGAACAACGATTGGCACCGCCAAACCACCAACCGCGAAGCCGGCCTGTGTCACCGCAATTGCCGTGGATCGGCGGCGCTTGAACCAGTTCACGATTGCAACAGTGACTGGCAGGAAGCCGCCGAGCCCTGACCCGATTGCCATCACGAAGACGGCAAAGTAGAAGCCGCTTAAGGAATTGACCCGGCTAAATATAATCAGGCCAAGAGCGAAGACGACCATGCCGACGCGCATCACCGCCCGCGGCCCGAACCGGTCAATCAGCCAGCCTTCAAATGGGGCCAGGACCCCGCTCGAAAAGCGAAACAGAGAAAAGCCTGCCGAGAGCGCCGTCTTGCTCCAGCCAAAATCCGCCCGCAACAAAACTACATAGGCGCCGTAGGACTGGCTCAGCACAGCGGCGACCAGAAACTGGACGCCGAAGGCAGCCGCGACCATCCACCAACCGTAAAAAACGCGGCGACGCAAAATCCGCATGGGTCTAGCCTGAGTCTAGGGAGCGTCACCGCGAAGTCTAGTCGCCCGCGACGAACCTAACGAGTTGCTTGTTATTTGACTGGCAAGGCGCTCCGGAGGCTGCGAGAGGGGCGATGTACTGTGAAGTGCATCATTGAGTCGCTTGGGAGTATTTTGGTAAATGGCCCAAAAGCCGCTTCAGATCGCATAGAATCATCCTGCAAAATTACAGAGGAGGGTTGAAATGCTTACCCCCAGGGACATCAGCGGAGTTTACGTGATGGCGCCGACGCCCTGTCTGGAGGGCGGGGAACACTGGAGCAACACCAACTCGGTAGATCTCGCAGAAGCGGAGAGAATGACCGAAAACCTGATTCGCGACGGTGTTGGCGGCATCGCCGCCTGCGGCACGACCGGCGAGTGCGCCGCGTTGCTCTGGGACGAGAAGCAGGAATTTATTGACACTCTAGTGCGCGTGGCGAACAAGCGCCGGCCAATCTTCGCCGGGGCAACCTCCCTGGGAACCAAAGAGACCATTCGCCAGATGAGGGCCTTCAAAGAAATAGGCGCGGACGGCGTTTTTGTCGGCTTGCCACTTTGGCAAACGCCGACCTTGGAAAATTCGATCCGTTGGTACGAGGAACTCGGTCAGGCGGTGCCGGACATGCCGATCATGGTGTACTCCAACGCCATGTTTTTTAAGTCACTATTTCCGCTTCCGTTCTGGGAAGGTGTTGCGGACCGGGCTCCTACTGTTATCACCAACAAGATCACCAGTCCCGCTATCACTGAAAAACTCGAAGAGATCGTTGAGAAGACCGGTGACCGAATTTCTTACCTCCCCCAAGAGATGGGCGCCGTCGATGCTTGGGAACGGGTCGGCAACAAGATCCGAGGAATCTGGTCAACTTCGTCTTCAATGGGGCCAGAGCCGTCCGTTGCCTTGTCCAAAGCGATCAACGCCAACGACAAGGAGAGGATGCAGGAGATTCGCGACGACCTACGCTCTCTGCCCCCCTTCCGGCCACAGGACCAGACCGATCCGGAGAAGTATCTTCAGTTCCCGCAATTGAACGTCCAAGCTGAAAAGGCACGCTTCCGGGCCGCCGGTTACATTAAATGCGGCCCGGCTCGGGCGCCGTACTCGGACGATGACTTGCCAGATGACTGGAAGGCCAGCGCCGAGGCCAATGGCAAAGGCTGGGCCAAGCTACGCCCGAAATACGCCGCTGCCGCCGTTTAGATGCCGGCAGCAGCCCGGCAGCACTAGTCGCGGCTTTTATTTGAGGCTGTGGTCGCTCAAGTTTAACCTGCGGCAGACCCGGTCACTCAGTCAGAACCGCCGTGAAAGTATCCCCAGCGGCCACTTTGAGCCAGCTGCCGTTGGCCATAAATGCCGCACTTCCAGAGCCATGCACTGTCCACTTGGTGCCGTCTCCGACGATCGCCGTCCTCTCGTCAATCGCGATCAGCTTGCCGCTTTTCGGGACGGAGGCAATAAAGAAGTCTCTTAGTCCCGGGATATATGAGTCGAGTAGGTCCCAATGGGCACCGACATAGACCGATGGAAGCAGTTGAAGGCCGGGCTGCCAGATTTCCGCCGTGAACTCGTTGGCGCTGCTGTCGGGCGCGCTCTGACCGAGGCAGGCAGCACCGGCGCTGCAACCTGCGTACGCCATTCCATCCGTGAGCGCCTGGCCCAATGCCTGCCAGAAGGGTGTCCCGGCCAGCGTGTTGGCGAGGTAGGCTGGGTTGCCGCCTGAAACGAAAATCATCGACGCCTGTCCGAGGCTGGCGATAAGCTCAGGATCGTGGGCGTCTTCTCTGGTCTTTAATGGAATGAGTTCAGCCTTTATTCCGGCCTCTGCGTAATGCTCCATACCCTTGCTGGCCCACATGTCGAAGATCTCATCGCCTTCGGGGGCGCTCGCCGTCGGCAAGATAAGCACCCGTCCATCGCCGGTCGAGGAACGCTCCAGCAAGTCACGATCCACTGTCTCTGTCCAGGGCTCAAACTCCCCGGACCCCAGCAGGGCGAGAGCTAAACCAGCCATAAATTCAGCCTTCTCCGCCTCGGTGGCCAATTCCATTTCACAAGTATAGGCACCCAGAGTGTCCCTTGGTTCCCGCCCGGCACATCGGTTCGCCGCTGGAGGTAGACTGGCGCAGAAGCATCGCTCTTGTGCCGGCTCACACTGCTTCTCGGCAAAGATTTAAATCTAACAAGGAGAAATTGCATGAGGTGGCTTGAGGGGATCAGCGCAATAGTTACCGGTGGCGGCTCTGGCATCGGCCGCGGAATCGTCGAACGATTCGTCGCCGAAGGGGCAAATGTCGTAGCGGTCGACAGAGTCGCCGACCGTGTCAACTCAATGGAAGAAGAGTTCAAGGGCAGAGTGGTTGGCGTCGCCGCCGACGTCGCCAGCTTTGCCGACAACGTCAGGGCCGTCGACAAAGCTGTCGAGGCCTTTGGCAAGTTAGACGTGTTTGTCGGCAATGCCGGCGTGTGGGACTTTAGCAACAGCCTGGCCGCTACTGATGGCGAAGATCTGGCCAAAGCTTTCGACGAGCTTTTCGGTGTCAACGTCAAAGGCTACATGCTCGGGGCCAAGGCAGCGCTGCCGGAGCTCGAGAAGACCGGCGGCAACATGATTTTCACCTCGTCTAACGCTGGCTTCTGGTCAGCGGGCGGCGGCCCGATTTACACGGCGTCGAAGCACGCCGTCGTCGGCTTGGTCCGTCAACTCGCCTTCGAACTAATGCCGATCCGGGTCAACGGCGTTGCTCCCGGTGGGACCTTGACCGATTTGCGCGGCACGGACGCTTTGGAACAAGCGAAAACTTCGCTGGGGTCTCGTTTCGCCGACCGTGCCGCGCGCCGGGGCGCTGAAGCGAGGCCGGGAATCGCCCAACCCGAATCGCATGCCGGCGCCGATGGATTCTTGGCGTCAAACGAGAACTCGCCGAATTCGACCGGCATGGTGCTCGATAGCACGAGCGGTATGCTGCCGAGAACTTTCACAACCGCGCGGCAGGCGCGGTCGTGAGAAAAATTTTCGACAAAATCATTGGCGGCCCGACACCGGTTTCTAATTGACAGGTCGACTATTATCTCAGTAGCAACCGTTTAATTAAGCGTCCGACATGGCCGTGGCTCGGGAGGAAATCTGATGACAACTGCCTATAGAAGTGAAGAGATGCGACAAATGGTTGACCATGAAAAGGGTATCGTCGACCGCCGCATTTTCGCTGAACAGGACATCTATGAGTTGGAGTTGGAGCGCATTTTTGCCCGCGCCTGGAACTTCATGTGTCACGACTCGCAGATCCCCAATCCCGGTGACTTCTTCCAGACCGTAATCGGTGAGGACCGCGTGATCTGCGTTCGTGACAACGACGGTAACCCTCAGGTGCTGGTCAACACCTGCCGCCATCGCGGCAACGCGATCTGCCGTGCCGACGAGGGCCACGCCACTAGTTTCATGTGCACCTACCACGGCTGGACCTATGACCTCAAGGGCGCCCTGATCGGCGTGCCCGGCTTCAAAGAGGTTTACCATGAGGAGTTGGACCGCGAGAACTGGGGCCTAATCAAGGCCGGCCAGGTTGACTCCTACAAGGGGATGATTTTTGCGACCATGGACCCCGAGGCTCCGGGGCTTGAAGAGTTCCTTGGCGAGCCCGGACGCATGGGTCTCAGCACGCTGGCTGAACGCGGCGACGAAATGGTGGCCCTTGGTGGGGTACAGAGGTACACGATCCCCTGTAATTGGAAGTTCGCCGTGGACAACGTCTGGGATTACTACCACCCGCAGCTCACACACGCTTCGGCATCGATGTCCGGCTACAATCAGCGCGCCGGCCGCCGATCGCTGACGTCGTACGTTACCGATCATCTGATTTTCCTGGGGGAGTATGGGCACGTTCTCGGTGGCCCCAGGAGAACTCCCGAGACCGAGGAGCAGTTAAGGCCGGTAAACCCGACTCTTAGCGTTGCCCAGGACGAAACCTGGCGAGAGCGACCGGAAGCCAAGCAGGCACTCGGGCCGGTGGGAATAGAGACCCGCGGGCACACCAACATCTTCCCCAACATGTGGATCACGCAGAACCAGATCAGCATGCGGATGCCGAAGGGGCCGGGCCAGACCGAGATCTGGTGGTTCACGATCGTCGAAAAGGACCAGGCCAAGGAAACTCGTAAGGCTCAACTGCACAGGGCGAGCCATACTTTCGGTCCAGCCGGCTTCTTGGAACAGGAGGACGGCGAGAATTGGGGACAGAGCACCACGGCAATGGGCGGCAATGTCAGCAGCAAGTACCCGCTGCACTACGCAATGATGCTGGGTCGCGGTGAGATCATCAACGATGAGCTGAGCCCGCCGCGGATCGAGACCAACACCAACGAGCATCCGCAATTGTGGCACTACCGGGCTTGGGCAGAATGGATGGCAGCATCGAGCTGGAGTGAACTCAAGGCGACCCACTCATCAGTGCCGCTGGATCACGTGTGATCTGAAGCTCTGATTCGAGTTAGCAAGCCGGTTTTAGGGCGCGCCTCGGTCGCCGCGATCATTTCTGGCGTCGTTTTTTCGCCTCTTGGCTCTCACTTGGCCTAATTGTCGATACTTCTACGGGAGATCTCCGCATCAGAGGCCGACCTCCCCTGATCGATGCCTAGCGTGGCGAATTCAAATCCGGAAATATGGATTATTTCGACAGATACCGGCAGAGACGTGTAACATAGTCCTTAACGTAAACGTGAATCCTTGCAAAACCAAACACCGAAAGACTTCGAGTGATTCTCAAGCCGCGCAAAGATAGAAACTACTCAGCCGAAGCTGATCCGGACCCGGATCCTTCAAGCATCGGTGAGGCCGAATCAGACTCAGAAGACGGTCACATTCTCACCCAACCTGGCCCGGTCTCTCCCGCTGAGGATGAGAACGGCAACGGCTTTCGCGGTGGTGCGGCCCCGCCGCTTCCAACCGAAAGCGGCGAGCTGGAGGAGGCCGGCCGCCCGCGCTTCAGCCTGAAGACTTTCGATTCGCTTTCGGTAGAGCCATTCCGCTGGTATCTCGGTTCCATGTTCGGCTGGTTTGCCTCCATGAACATGCAGTTGCTTGCTCGTGGCTTTCTCACCTTTGAGCTAACCGGGTCTTTTGCGTCGCTGGGCCTTGTGTCTCTGGCGCACGCAATCCCCGGCATGGTCCTTTCCTTGCCTGGCGGTGTTCTGGCCGATCGGCTGAACAAGAAGAAGGTGATTCAAGCAGGGCAAGTGTCAAACATGGCTGTTTCTGCCTTCATTGCCGGTTTAATTTTCTCCGGCGCGCTTACGTTCGAGTGGCTGTTGTTTAGTGCCGTGCTGCAAGGCACGGTCAATGCCATGATCATGCCTGCCCGCCAATCGCTGATCGCTGAGATTGTCAGTGAAGACCGGCTGATGAACGCGGTGGCCTTGAACACCGCCGGGATGAACGTGATGCGGCTGCTCGCCCCAGCCGGGGCCGGCCTGATGCTAGCTGGCATCGGGGCTGGCTGGGTGTATTCGGTGATGTCCGGCCTCTATTTGAGCGGAGCCGTGCTAATGACGCGGGTCAAACTTCTTGACCCAGCAGAGACAAAAGGAGCCACGCAGGGCAAGAAGCGGGGCCGCGCGAGCGGACCCAGGGATTTGCTGGAAGGCCTGCGATACATGCGGCGTGACCGTGTGATTTTGGCGCTACTTTCGATCAACTTTGTCATTGTCTTGCTCTCGATGCCGTTCCAGACGATGCTGCCAGGATTTGTCGATGACGTACTGGGCGGCGGCGCCGGCCGGCTGGGCCTGCTGATGAGCTTCGTCGGGATTGGTTCCCTGGCGGGGTCGCTCGTGATCGCCAGCCTGGCACCCCGCAGGCGTGGCCTGATGCTTTTGGTCAGTGCGGCCGTGATGGGGGTGTTCCTTATCGCCTTCTCGATTTCGACCTGGTTCTGGGTGACCGCCGCGATCATGATTGGCGTCGGCGTCGGCCAATCAGGGCGAATGTCTCTGACAAACGTGATTCTAATGTCCTACACGGAACCCGCATATCGGGGGCGGGTGATGAGCATCAACATGATGGAATTCAGTCTTATGTCCTTTGGCACCTTCATGATTGGTGTGCTGGCCAATATCGTTGGTATCCAGATGGCGATTGGGTCAACGGCGGTGTTGCTGCTGGTCTGTATCGCTGGCGCGCTTGCTTTTGTCCCGAGATTGAGGGACCTGGACTAATGCCTGGGGCGGTAGCATGCTGATATTCAATCGTTGCGGTCATTGGGCGCAGCTTGAGCACGCGGAGGAAATCACCCGCCAATTGGACCTATTCATTTCCAATTTCTAGCCGGCGGAAACCAGCCGCCCGCTGCGGATCAAAGAAGATTTGTCGGGCCCGGCTGACGGCCGATTAGTTTATGGAGGAGACAAAGTGGCGATTCTATTGACCATGCAAGTCGGGCCGGTTGACTGGCAGAAATTCAAAGGTGCGATGGATTGGAGTAAAGGGGCCGCCACGGCAACCGGGCGCGCATATTCCCGTGTCTATCGGGCGGAATCTGACGCCTCGACCGTGCTGATTGTCGAAGAATGGGATTCCCATGAATCAATGCACAGCTATCAGGAAGTGGTAGGAGAAGAATTCAATAAGCGAGCGGGCACGGAAGGCGCCGAGTGGCAAGATTCTGTCTGGGAGCTGGCTGATTCGATTTAGGCCGGTCTGAGTCATCGGTCTCAAGTCTCTCAAACAATCTAGGAGAAACGTATGGCGAACCAAGCTGATGAGTCCACTCAGCGAGTATTCACAGCCTCTGACTACGTCAAAGACGGCGCCGAACGAACCGTCGTACGCACCTCCAGCGATCAGGACCTGGTGACACTCGTAGAGTGGATCGACCCTGGGAAGGAGTTCGAAGCTCCCCATTGGCACCCAGAGGCTGCCCACGTCTTTGTCTTTACCGAAGGGGAAGGCGAGGCACTTATAGGAAAGGGTGAATGGACCACAGTACGGGCTGGTCAGTTTCTGGTGAACCCCAGGGAAAAAGTTCACACCGTGCGAAACACCAGCTCGACGCAGCGCTTGGTTTGGACTTGCGTTCATGTCACGCATGAACTGCCGTACGTATCTAATGAAGTCAGAGAAGATCACGAGTGAAACGCTAGAGCGGGTTTTTGCCGGGCTTAGGCCGGGGATCGACACCTGGTTGCGGAAAACAGAGCCGTGTCTGGTCGTAGCTGGCTTAGCGGGAGCAGCCTCAGCCTGGACTTGCCTGTGGATTGAAGATTAGGAACGATCGCCCCCGGCCGCGCGGCCGGGGCGCTCCACGTGGATTCGGGAGGAACAATGGACCAATCGACAATGAGCATCACTCCTTTCGCCGAGGCCACCCTCAGCCGCTCCGTGAGAATGATTCATCAGGTAATGGACGGTCTAAGTGAGGAGCAAGTGTTCTGGCAGCCAACACCGGAATGCAACTCAATTGGTTGGCTGGCCTGGCACCTCACACGTCGAAAGGATTACTACTCGTCCAAATTGATTGACGAAGAACAGGTCTGGGTCCTCGACGGCTGGAATGAACGATTTGGGATGAATCCCGTGGAGACCGGTACCGGACATAGCCTGGAAGAGGTCAAGAACTTCCATTCGTCACTCGAACTCCTGGTCGAATACGTCGAAAGCGCCAATGAGAAGGCGGTTGCCCGGGTTGTGCGGGCCATTAAAGCTTCGATGAATGACCAGGTAGAACTGGACGCCGGTCGCGGCATGAAGCCGCGTCACAACATCTGGAACCCGATGCTGAGCGATTGCCTGCAACATACCGGGCAAATCGCCTACATTCGCGGGATGGTCACCGGCAAGGGTTGGTTCGATGTCTGAAAAGTTGAGCAGCAGTAATGTCGCCGTGGCCAGGGCGTGTAGCTCCTTCAGCCATCCCAAGGCGAGCATTGGATGGACGAGCGATGCCGATTGTGGCAGAGTTTGGCTTGATTAGGAGTAACCAGACTTGCCCTGCACTTAGCCTTTGGACTCCCATATGAATGATTCAGGCTCTCTTCTTAATTCCGGAGTAAGTCCGCTATCGTCCTTGCCTGCCTTCGCGACCTGGCCAGTACCGGCGGCGCTACATCGAAGCGCATGACAGCCAGGCCGGCGAGGTGCAGGGTGTCGAATTCAGGGCAGCCGAGGTCGAACACGTGCCTTCTTTGGAGTGCTTTGGTTATTCCACTAAAATCAATGACAAGACTCTGATGTACTCCGGCGATACGACTCTTTGCCACGGGCTGCTCAGTCTGGCGGCGGAAGCCGACGTGCTCGTCCTGGACTGCAATTGTGACGGAGACCCTGTTCATCTACGTCAGGAAGACATCGCCGAGGTGCGCGAAAAGGCGCCGGAGCATGCCACGACCATTGTCAGCCATCTCGACACTTCTCCGGCAGTCGGTGAGACAGCCGGGATCCTGGTCGCCTCAGATCTAAAGCGATTCCGCCTCTAGCCCTTTAACGGCTCCTTAGTCTTGGTCTCTAGTGGGGCCTGGTGTCCTCAGGTTTAAAGTCCAAGTCCTATCAAGAGCGGCTCGGCATTTCAGTCTCCGTCTTTAGCGGGGTCTGGGGTGTCCCAGATTCGAAGTCAAAGGGTCTGGGGTGTCCCCAGGTTCGAAGTCCCAGATTTAAGCGTGCGGCCACGCTGCCAAACCTGTATCTTGATTTGCGTACTTGGTTAAGTTTGATCTGACGCGGTAATCATCGCCTGCGAGATAGCGCGACATTCGAAGGGAAAGGAACAAATATGGCAGTTGTAGGAAAAGCCGATGAGCTTAGCCCTGGCCAGATGACCAGTGTTGAAGTTGACGGCGAACCGGTGACAATCGCCAATGTCGAAGGTAGCTTCTACGCCTTCAGTGAGACCTGCACCCACCGAGGTTGCTCACTGACTGAAGGAGAGTTGGCCGGCAAAGTCGTGACCTGTGACTGTCACGGCGGCCAATTTGACGTTACGAGCGGCGAAGTCGTCGGTGGTCCACCAGACCAGCCGCTGCAAACTTTCCCGGTCTCCGTGAGTGGAGGCGACCTCAACATCGGCTAAAGAAGTCGATTCTCTTGGCTGCTCGTAGCGGCCAACGCCTGATGCCGTGTGATCGGCCATTGTGGCTTCTGCTTGATCGGTATGCTTCAGAGCCGCTGTGCGGGTAAGATTCAGGTCAGGGGGATGTAATGGCGGCAGAAAGCGTACTGGCTCAGGTCAACTTATTTGCGGGCCTGGATGAACAATCCTTAGAGAGTCTTGAAGCCTTCACTTTTCGCCGTACTTTTTCCGAGGGTGAGGAAATCGTCGAGGAAGGCCGCACCGGCAACGGACTTTTCATCGTCCTGTCCGGGAATGTCGAAGTCGTAAAGGGTTTGGCCGGAAAGTCACCGCAGGTCTTGGCTACGCTTGGCCCCGGTGATCCCTTCGGCGAAATGGCATTGGTTGGGGAATGGCCGCGCACAGCTTCGGTTCGGGCGACCGAGGCGACCGAGTGCATGGGTATGGACCGCTGGGTTTTCTTGACCCACCTCAACAAGGAGCCGCAACTAACAGTCAGAATGCTCCAGATCCTGGCCCAGCGGCTGGCTGAAGCTAACGACAAGCTCGAGAAACTGGCCCAGTAGCCGCGAAGCCAGGGCCGGCGACTCAGGCCGGCGCTTTTATGAGATCTGCGTACTTGGCAAGGGCGTCACGAGCTTTGGTGAGGGCCGCAGTCTCGGTCCGGCCCTGCAGGAACCGGCTGTAAGCCAGCAACTCACTCAGCCTCTCGTGGAAAACAGACCATGCCGCCTCCCTTTGGGTCGGGACATTGCCACTGCGTGAGAGGCGGAATCCCGGCCCGGCCGTCATTCCAGGATGAGAGGGACCGGCAGGCATTGTAGTAATGACACTACCGAGAGGGTCGAGGATTTCGATCATCAGGCCTTCGGTCACCTTGGCCAGAGTTTTGAAGTCGGCATCAGATTCGCCGTTGTGCATCAAGAGCCGGCCAAGAATCTGAATCAGTAACTCGTAGCAGCCATCAAACAGATTGCAGAGGTCGGCTGTTGTCGGTCGTCGACGATATTGACCTCGGTGCCGGCGTCTTTATCGGTCGGCGCGATTGCGTAGGGATTGGTGAGAACCGGCCTCGCTGGCTGGAAGTCCGGATCCTGGAGAAGAATCTCTTTGTATTCGTCTCGGATAGCGTTGAATTTGGCGTAGTGGGAGTTAACATTTTCAGCGCTGGCGCCCTCGCCCTGTTCGACAATTATTTTGATTGATGCCAAGGCTGAGGCCAAATCAGAAACCGGAATCAGTTCCGAGAGAGTGCCAAACTGGCTGGCGGTGGCCTGGGCCTCTGGCGGTCCGATAAAGAGCTTGGCTTCACCGTATTTCTGCGCCAGATATTTAACGCCGTCCTCAATGCCACGGTACAGACGCCCCTGGGTGTCGTAGTCGCTCTCGCTCGAGAAGATGTCGCTGAGCTTTGGTTGAGTCGTGGATGGCAGTTGGCGTGTTGGTCCGGCGCCGTTGCCTGCTTCGGGAAGGTCTGGCTGCTCGATCGCAATGAACTGCTCGAGGGGCTCGATGCTGAACGGCATGAGCCCCAAGTCAAAAGAAGCGCCATAAGCGCGTGTGCTGGTTGGTAGGTTGGGCCGCAGGACCTGCGGTGCGCCCCCGACGTCGGTCAGGAGGTTGCAGGCTACTCCCATATGTAGCATTTCCTCAATCGCCACCTGCCGGATCAGCCGTTTCCAGCGCCGGATGCTCTTGAGCTGGGCGTCGGTGATGCCCTCGCTGGTATCGTTCTTCATCGTGAAGGTTGTGAAGAGGTAGCAGCACATGATTCCGTGCTCTAACTCTGCTGCCTCTGTGAGAAGGTAGATTAACTGGGACCTGTTCTCGATTCTTACCGCTGTGTCCATCCCCGCCTCCGCCTTGAGACTAGCAGATATTCCCCCGATCTCGCACCAGTAGAGCCAGCGCAGGCAGAAGGGAACTGGATCTGAAGCAGTAATGGCTTTCCGGAACCGAACTTCGGGCAATGGATAATCTGCAAAGACCTATCCCGCCTTTGTAACTTTCTCCTTACCTATCCAGCGCTGGTATCCTAGGCCCCAGCTAGTCCTAGCTGAATTCAGAGCAATTCGTGCTGGCGTTGGCTTGAACACAAGGGGGACGATGGGCGCATCTCACGTTGTAAAACTCAAGCGCCGCGAAGCGGCGGAGGAGACCGTGTCAATCTACCTTGAGCGCCCAGAAGGCTTTGGCTTGCAGGCCGGGCAATGTATCGACCTGAGTTTGGCTCTGGACCCCGATCTGGATCCCAAGGAATCCACACGAACCTTTTCCATCGCCAGCGCGCCGTTTGAGGAGGACCTAATGGTTACAACCTGCCTCAGAGACAGCACCTTTAAGCAAACGCTTCGCGAGCTGCCCTCCACCTTAACTGGCACAATTGAGGGTCCTTGTGGCTCCTTTACCTTGCGCGAAAACCAGAGCCGTCCACTGGTGCTGATTGCCGAAGGGGTTGGCATCACCCCGTTTCGCAGCATCCTCAAACAGGCTGAGCGACATTCGAGTCTAGACGATGTTGATCTCTTCTACGCCAATCGCAATCCGGAGTCAGCCGCTTTTCTGGAGGAGTTGAGCGGAATCGAACCGGACAGTGGGAAATTCAGGCTCGTAGCCGCCATGACCGGCCCTGGAGCTTCCGAAGGTGGATGGCGCGGTGAAACCGGTCGCATTGATGCAGAGATGCTCGCTAGATACGTTGTTGACCCGGCAGCCGCAACTTATTACATTGCTTTACATTGCTGGCCCGCCGGCAATGGTCAAGGCAAGTCGTGAGCTCCTGAGCCAGATTGGCACTGAGCCTGAAAATATTCGATTCGAAAGCTTCAAAGGCTATGGTTCGTAACGTCCGCCAGCGCAACCTGAGACGTCTTTCGGGCTGGTGGTCCAGGAGCTCACGAGCACTAGAACCAGGGGATGGACGATGACCGATCGTTTTGAGGATCGACGAGCCGACGGTGAGGAGCTCGTCACGGCCTTGTTGGCAGCTACCGGACAAGGTCTCTACGGCACCGACTTAAATGGCAATTGCACTTTCGCAAATCCGGCTAGTCTAAGAATCCTCGGCTTCGAAAGCGTCGAGGATATGCTCGGTAAGAACATGCATGAGCTTATCCATCACACCCGCCCCAATGGGGAGACTTACGTGGTCGAGGAGTGCCGCATCTATCAAGCATTTCGTCAGGCCGAAGGTGTTCACCTCGATGATGAAATCGTCTGGCGGGCGGATGGCACCAGCATCCCGGTCGAGTACTGGTCATATCCTGTCTTTACGGGTGGCCAGATTTCAGGCTGCGTCGTCGCCTTCGCCGACATCAGCGAACGAAAGCTGGCCGAGGCTGAGCTGCGTCGCAACCAAGAATTGGTACAGGCGTTGCTGCGCGCTACCGGTCAAGGTGTATACGGAGCCGACTTGGATGGCAACTGCACTTTCGCAAACCCCGCCTGCGTGGCCCTGCTCGGTTTTGAGACCGACGCCGACCTCTTGGGCCGCAACATGCACCAACTCATCCATCACACCCGGGCAGGCGGCGAGGCCTATCCAGTGGAGGAATGCCGGATCTATCAGGCATTTCGCCTGGGAGAAGGGGTTCATCTCGACGACGAGAGATCGTCTGGCGCTCTGACGGTACGAGTTTCCCGGTCGAGTACTTGTCGCATCCAATGTTCCTGCAGGGGCAATTAGCCGGCTGCGTCGTCGCCTTTGTGGACATAACGGAACGAAAACAGGCTGAAGCCGATCTGAAGGAAAGCCGCGCGCAGTCTGAGCGACTCCTCTTGAACATCCTGCCTAGCGAAGTTGCCGCAATTCTAAAGACCGGCCAAAGGACGATTGCCGATTCATTTGAAGAGGCATCGATTCTCTTTGTGGCTTCACACCGATCTCGCAAAGCGTAAGTGCGATTGAGTTGGTGGGTCTGCTCGAGCAAGTCTTCTCATACTTTGACTCGCTAGCGGATAAGTACGGCGTGGAAAAAATCAAGACCATTGGTGACTGCTACAAGGGTAAGGGTGACTTGGAGGTCTGGCATCTTCTTGGTGAGAAGACTCCGCTTTAGTGAATCAACCCGCAGAGGTTCGCAGTAGAATTTGACGAAGGAGAATCGATGAGTCGCACTCTGATCTTGGACCAGCGTCTGACCGCCGTTGTCGAGCCTGACCTGGACCCAGAAAAAATCGCCGGCGGGTTCGTGTTTACGGAAGGTCCGGTTTGGCAAGTCCGGGACCAAAGTCTGATTTTTAGTGATGTTCAGGGTGACGCGATGTACCGCTGGACCAGGTCGAGCGGCTCAGAGGTCTTTCGCCGGCCGAGCGCCGGGGCGAACGGCAATACCTATGACCCGGCCGGCAACCTGATCAGCTGTGAGCACGAGGGCCGCCGAGTCTCTCGAACCCTGAGCAACGGCTCAATCGAGGATGTGGCCACCAATTATCAAGGCAAACGCCTCAATAGTCCCAACGACGTGATTTGTGCCGCCAACGGTGACGTCTTCTTCACCGACCCGCCTTATGGTCTGCGCCAAGCCGACGGAACCTTTCTTCCCGGGGAACTGGCGTTCTCCGGTGTTTTCCGCGTGTCCGGCGCGGACGGCTCGGTGACCTTGCTTGCTGATGACTTCGCGAAGCCGAATGGATTGGTTGTCCGCGACGGCGGCAAGCAGATTCTAATCGACGACACCGATAACCACGTCGTCAGGGCTCTAGATATCGGTCCAGACGGCGGCTTGTCGGCGGGTCGCATATTCGCTGACATCTCCTACAAAGATACGGTCGGCCGTCCTGACGGTATGAAGCTCGACAGTCGCGGCAACCTTTACGTTGCCGCAAATACCGACGAAGGTGTTTGGGTGTTCGACCTGGACGGCGTCCTCTTGGGGTTTATTGGCGTCCCTGAGCCTCCATCAAACATTGCCTGGGGTGAAGAGGATTGGAGCACCCTGTTTATCACTGCTCGTAGTTCTGTGTATCGCCTGCCGCTAAAGGTCGCCGGCCAGCCACTGGCGTTTGGCTCTTGAACCAGAATTTGTTGATTTAGGAGGACCGATGGGCACCTATCGCATCTTCACCGGCGAAGACGAAAGGACGATTTGGGAAGAGATAGACCTCGCCGAGGTTAAGAATTGGACCGACGGCATGGGCGCCAATGAGATTCGCTTCGCGTCACGCCAGCCTGGCGTGGTGGCTGACTGGCACCCTGCTCCGCAGCGCCAATTTGTCGTGATCCTTTCCGGCCAACTCGAAATCGGCTTTGAAGATGGCTCCAAGAAAATATTTGGCCCCGGCGACGCGCGGCTGGTTGAAGACACAACCGGCAAAGGGCATACGACAATGGCCGTCGGCAAGGAGCCCTGCATAACTACGACAATTCGGCTGCAACCACTTAGCGAAGGGCGTCATGACCCGGGCGAAATGAGAAAAGATAGAATCCAGCGCGGGCCTTAGCCGGCGCCGGCGTTCAGCATCGCGCGCTGTTTTTAGAGACCAGCGTTCTCCGCGTCAGGGATGCAGAAGAACCTTGCCGAACTGGTTTCGTCCGGACAAATAGCGATGAGCCGCGTCAGTCTCGGCCAGTGGGAAGACGCGGTCAATGATCACATCCAACTTCCCCGCTTGGACCAGTTCCAGAATTCGCCGCAGCGCACCGGCCCGCATTTCGTCGCCATGACCGCCCATCGCCCCCCAGGCAGTCACAACCGTCAAACCTTTCCTTCTGGAAAGCTCTTGATCTTCTTCGGGTGCTTGGCCGCCGCTGCGGCCGACCGAAACAAGGCGGCCGCCATCGGCTAGCGCCTGCTGGCTGCGGGCAAAAACGTCTCCACCTACGACATCCATCGCCAGATCAACGCCGCGGCCGTCCGTCAGCCGCATTGTTTCAGCCAGAAAGTCACCGGTTGTGTAGTTAATGACGGCGTCGGCGCCAAGGTCACGGGCTTTGGCAACCTTCTCATCGGTTCCCGCCGTGGTGATCACCAGGCTAGCCTCTCCGACCTGCTTGGCGATCTGAACTCCGGCCATGCCGACGCCACTGCTAGCTGCTTGCACCAGGCAAGTTTCACCCGGCTTCAGTTGTCCGGTTTCGAGGAGGGCGATCCAAGCGCTCAGATAGACGACCGGCAAACTCGCTGCCTGGTCGTAACTGACGCCGTCCGGTATTGGAAGCGTCAGTTGGGCCGGCGCCGCGGCCTGCTCGGCGTAGCCGCCGGATGGCAGCAGGGAAACAACCCTCTGGCCTGGTCTCAGTCCGGTCACATTGGCGCCGATGGATAGAACATCGCCGGCGACGTCCCAACCGATTATCAGGGGCAAAGGCGCCGCGGCCGGGCCCCTGAAGGCGCCACTTCTGCGACCGATGTCACCCCGGTTAAGCGCCGACGCTCGAACAGAAATGAGCACTTCATCGGGGCCAATTTCAGGCTCCGGTACGTCCTCATAGCGCAGAACACTTTCGTCGCCAAACTCGTGAACCTGAACAGCCTTCATATCGCTCTCCCTTAAGTGAGCCATGTCGGATGCGGAAACTTCGACCGATCCCCAGATTTCAGTCCATGGTACACAGGCTCACATGCGGTGCGCTGGGCGTAACTCTCAAATAAGACTTGATTGGCCTGGATTCCCCCAAGTCAATGTCTCGACCATAAGGTAAGATTCCCGATAACCAGAGCAACGCCCACGAGTAGCCAGGAGGGCCGCAATGACCTATTCCAATGCAGAAGTTTGGAACCTGGTCGATGTCCAGCGAGGACTGATTGACCGACGTGTGTTTGGTGATGAAACTCTCTATCAGATGGAACTGGAACGAATATTCGCTCGCTGCTGGCTGTTCCTAGCCCATGAGTCAGAGGTTCCCAATGCTAATGATTTCGTCACCACCTACATGGGCGAGGACCCGGTGCTGGTTACTCGCGATGCCAACGGCGAGCTGCACGCGTTCTTAAACGTCTGCCGCCACCGCGGCTCGCGCGTCTGCCTGGCGGATTCCGGCAACGCCCCCTCCTTTATGTGCAACTACCACGCCTGGGCCTATAACTCTGACGGTCATCTTGAGGGTGTACCGCGTCTCCACGACCAATACTACGATGAGCTGGACACCAGCCAGTGGGGCCTTTTTCCGGTCGCCCAACTCGAGACCTATCACGGGCTGATTTTCGCCACGTTCGACGCCGAGGCGCCGCCGCTGACTGAATATCTGGGCGATTTTGCCTGGTACCTGGATTCCTGGCTGGACCGCACGGAGGGGGGGCCGGAAGTCATTGGCATCCGCCGCTGGGTGCTGGACTGCAACTGGAAGGTAGCGGCCGAGAACTTTGTTGGTGACGGCTACCATGGCCAGCCCACGCACCAGTCGGCGATCAGCCAGGGCATCACCAACGGGTCGACCCGGCCGGAAGGCTCACTCAACTACACGGCACGAACTCGCTACGGCCACGGTCTGGGTGGCTCAGCGCCCAATGACCCGGTCAAGAGTGCCGCTGCCTTTACCCGCCTACCCGGCCTCGATCCTGTGCTAGACGAGTACACCGAGAGTTCGGTACCCGAGACGCGAGAAAGGCTGGGAGAAAAGGCTGACATTTACGTTCCCGTCCACGGCACGGTATTCCCCAACCTCTCGATTCAGCCCAATTTCGCCTCGATGCATGTTTGGCATCCGCGTGGGCCCGGCCGTATCGAAGTGCGCGATTACGCCGTAGTCGAAAAAAACGCTCCGGACGAGGTCAAGGCGCGGCTTAACTTCCAGTGCATGTACCGCCAGGGACCGGCCGGAACCTGGGAGCAGGACGATTCCGATAACTGGCAGCTGGTCACCCAGGCCGCGCGTGGCACCGTCTCTCGCCGCATACCGATGAACTACCAGATGGGTCAGGGTCACGATACCGAGCATGATGTCTTGCCAGGTCAGCTGGCGCACGGCCCCGGCGACCACAACCAGATGAACATGTACCGCTGGTGGGCTGAGTTCATGACGATGTCTAACTGGACAGACCTGAGAAGCCAGCAAGGCTAGGAGGGAATTCATGGTTGCTATCAACGAGGATCTGCTGCTTCAGCTTCGGGTTCAGAACTTCTTATTCCACGAGGCAGGGTTACTGGATCATCGCCAGAATCGCGAATGGCTGGCGCTGCTCGCGGATGACATTCAGTACAAGGTTCCGGCGCGCGAAACGCTGTACAACGCCACGTTGGAGGAAGAGTTTTCGCGGACGGACCTGGAAATGTATTACATGGATGAGACCAAAGAGACGCTGACCGCGAGGGTCGCAAAGCTGGAGACAAACACGGCTTGGGCGGAATACCCGCCGTCGAGAACCCGGCGGCTCGTGACCAACGTGCAAGTAATGCAATCGAGCGCGGATGGCATAGAGGTTCATTCCAACTTCTATATCTACAAGAGCCGGCTGGAAAAGTCCGAAGATCTATACATCGGCGAGCGGCGTGACCTGTTGCGGCCGGTCGGCGATTCCTTCGAGCTAGTTCGACGCCTGGTTTATCTGGATCAGACGGTGCTGCTGGTCAAGAACATCAGCATTTTCCTGTAGGACGATTTCAAGCCAGATTCATTGCATCGTTACCGGTTCAGCCAACCGAATTCATCGGGCGGAGCCGTGAATTGGCTGAATTGCGGGAATTGGCCGAGAACCAAACTGCCGTTTGGAGCTGCCGGGGCATGACTTGAATAACGCCCTGACTCTGTCCAGAGGAGTAATCCGGCTCGAGCAAACGAGCCGCATTACTCTTGGGAAGCTGGCCCGGTGATGTTGAGGCGCGGCATCTCGATTCTTGGGCAACGATTCATAACCACATTCAAACCGGCAGCTCGTGCTCGCTCTGCGCCGGCTTGATTGATTACACCAAGTTGCATCCAAACTGTTTTCGCGCCGTGCTCTATCGCCTCGTCGCAGACCCCACCGGCTTCGCTTGAGTTGCGGAATACGTCGACGATATCGACTGGTTCGGGAAGGTCCGCCAAAGCCGCGTAGACCTTGCGCCCTAAGATTTCTTCCTGCCCTGCATCCGGGTTCACCGGGTAAACCTCATAGCCTCGCTCGATCAGGAAGTTCATTACCCGATGGCTGTCCCGACTGGGTCTAGGACTGGCACCAACCACCGCAATCCTGCGTGAGGAAGTGAGGACTGCGCGGATTTGGTTGTCGGTTAATTCGACGCTGGGCACAATGGGCTCCATTCAGGAACTGACCTCGCGTGAGGAAGTATCGGGATTCCTTTGGCAGACTCTGCCGGCGCTTGTTTGAGACTATATCGCGTTCATCACGAGGGTTCGATGAGCTCAGGGCCGCTAGTAAACATAAGGCGAAATGCGGGGGTGTTGTCCAGTCGCTGCAATATCGAGGCTGATACACTTGCGGCGTTCTAGCAGCTTGGGCCGGTCCATGCTTGAGACGGAAATAGGAGAGTGTCGTGAATTTCTTTACGCAGCAAGAGGTAATGAGCGCCCTATCGGCAGGTCTTGCCGAAGCCGATAAGCGGGGGGTTGTCGTTGGCATTAGCGTCGTCGACGAGGGCGGCAACTTGGTGGGCTCGATAGTCATGGCGAACGCGGTGGAGCCCTGGCTTGCTGATGACTCCAGGGGCAAGGCAATGTCGACGGTCTTGTTTGGCGGCCGGCCTTCGGGGGATATGCAAGAGAATTCCAACAGCCCGATGATGACCTGGCTCAACGACCATTACGGCCGGCGGTTGAATTACCTAAAGGGCGGGGTTCCGATAAGGCGAGCCGGCCAGCTGGTCGGTGCGGCCGGCGCTGGGGGAGCGCCGTTGCCCGACGACGAGGCTATCGCGCTGGTGGTCGCGGCAGCTTTGGCCTCGGACTAGCCTAGATTCCCTGGAAGGTCGTATCGAGTGCAATCAATCGACATGTGTTTAGGAACTCGTCGTAGTGTAAACTCAATTCCCGAGAGCAACTTTGTTTGTGTGAATCGAAAAAACCACTTGTGAGGAAGCCGTGACGGCAATCAAGTTAACAAAGCAGGCCCAAAAAAAGCTGACGGAGATTATCGGTGAGCAGTCCGGTGTCGTCGGTCTGCGGCTGCAAATCACCGGCAGAATGCATGGTGAGTTTGAGCACGTCCTTAGTTTGATCGAAGCCGGCAAAGAGGTAGCGGACGATATCAAGGTGAAGGCTTCTGGCTTGCCAGTGCCGGTGTTTGTTGAGGGGCGCAATGTTAGCTATCTGGACGGCGTCAAGATCCACTACGAGGATAAGGGTGTCGAGCGCAGTGGCTTGGAGTTCACCAACCCGAACCCGCTCTGGCGCGGTGAAATCGAGATAACGATCCAAAAAATCATCGACACGGAACTCAACCCGGCGATCGCCGCTCACGGTGGGTTCATCAGCCTGCTCGCGGTTGAGACCGATACGGCCTACATAGAGATGGGTGGCGGCTGCGTCGGCTGCGGCATGGCCGACGTGACCTTAAAGCAGGGTGTAGAGACATCGATTATCGGCGGCGTCCCCGAAATAACGCGAGTAGTGGACCAAACCGATCACGCTTCTGGCACGAACCCCTATTACGCGCCGTCCAAGAAGTAACCATCAATCAGCTCAAGGAAAATCGTGGTGGATAAGCCGCTAAGGATCCTCCTTCTCTCCACTTACGAGATGGGTCATCAGCCCCTCGGGCTGGCGGCTGCCGCAGCCTGCTTGCGCGCCGATGGCCACGACGTCGAATGCTTGGATGCGGCCGTCAACCCGCCGGAGGCGTGGAATCTCCAAAATGCGGACATGGTCGGCATATCCGTGCCAATGCACACCGCCGCACGTCTTGGCATTGAACTTGCGGGCGGGGTCAGACGTATCAACCCAGGCGCTCATATTGCCTTTTACGGTCTCTACGCGACACCGCTCTTCGATCGGCTTACGGAGTCCAGCTTGGCTGATTCGGTGATCGGCGGCGAGTACGAAATCGGCTTGAGTGCCCTCGCTAGCCGGCTTGCAACGGGGGAAAGCGAAAGCTCCGTCCTGGCGAGAGGTGTGGGTCGCTTGCCAGTTTTCGACCGCCAATCATATCTGCTGCCAGACCGAGCCGGCCTACCGAGCCTTGAAAATTACTCCCACGTCCGAATCGATGGCGAGTTACGCCTCGCTGGGTACGTCGAAGCGTCGCGCGGTTGTGCCCACACCTGCACGCATTGTCCGTTAACACCGGTTTACGGCGGCCGGCTACGGCTGGTGCAGAGGGAAACCGTGCTAGACGATATCGACCAATTAGTCGAACTCGGAGCCCGGCACATAACCTTCGGCGACCCGGATTGGCTCAATGCCGTCCCCAATTCTCTCGCCATCGCCGAGGAGTTGCACCGGCGCCACGCCAGCGTGACCTTTGACGTGACGATCAAAGTAGAGCACCTGCTTTCCAAGGCGTCGCTTTTGCCGCATCTGGCTGATTTGGGCTGCATCTTTATCACGTCTGCATTTGAGTCCACCGATGACGAGGTGCTGCGCCTGCTGGAAAAGGGCCACACGCGTAGGGACCTCACAGCCGCAATCGGTGCGGCCGCCGCTGCGGGCATCGCTCTCAGGCCAACCTGGATGGCATTTACACCTTGGACCACGGCGGAAGGGTTTTTGGATCTTCTGTCTTTTATCGAAACCAGTGGTCTGGTCAACAACGTTCAGCCAGTCCAGTACGCGCTAAGTCTGCTCTTGCCCCCGGGCTCACCTTTGGTCGAAGTGATCGACCGCCAGGGGCTTCTGCAACCGTTTGACGAAAAGGGCCTGACTTTTGGTTGGAATAATCCGGACCCACGTCTCGAACCGCTACGACGCGAGATCGCTCAGATTGTTGAGGCGGATGCGACGCCCGGCCTGGATGGTGAGGCAGTCTCTTATGAAGCGACGTTCGCCAAGGTCAAACGGGCGGCGCAGACAGCGCTCTCAGGTATCGACGAGCCCGTTACAGTGGCGGCTCAACCCTTGGAGGCTGTACCTGGCCTGACTGAAGCCTGGTTCTGCTGAGCGGAGCCTACGACGGAGCAGTTAGCTCCGCTGGAAAGGGCATTGTCAGTCTAACTGGCGCCGAGAAACTGCTTATTCGATCTCGAAATTGAGCCGGCCGTGCGCCTCTCGCAAGGCGATTTCAACTACTTCTGGTGTTTCGCCACGGGCGAAGATGAAGCCAAGATAGTCGCCACCCTCCGGCAGTGGCACAACCTTGGCTTCAAGATGGGTTGTTATAGTCACCGATTTGATCAACGGCCCGGCTTCAGCTTCGGAAATGCCCTTAACTGTCTTTAGAGTTCCTGCCCCCGGTATCGGGATCATCATTACGCCCGCGGCTTGGGACTCGCGCTCAACCGAGGGCAACGCGTCACCGGTCGCGTGTCGCAGGATCAGTTCTTCAAGGGACATACCGGTTCCGAAGCTCAGGGTGCGTGAACAGAGACCACCAATCGAACGCGCGGCGATGTCGATTGGAAATACGCCTTGCTCGTTGATCCGCATTTCGGCGTGGACCGGTCCATCGCGGAGGCCAATCGCCGCCGTCGCCCGCTCCGTCGTGGCGACAACCCGATCCAGATCCTTGTCTTCAAGACGAGATGGCGTTACGTAGATTGTCTCCTCAAAGAAGGGGCCTCCGAGTGGGTCTGGTTTGTCAAAAATCGCCAGAACCTGCAATTGGCCATCGTTGAGCAGCCCCTCGACGGACACCTCCGTGCCAGGGACGTAGGCTTCGATCAGTATTTGATCTGCCAAGCTGCCGGCTTCGTCGGCGCACTCCGGCTGATCGAGGATATGGCCGATTCGCTCGAAGGCGGCAACAAATTGCTCCGGTGTATCAGCGCGGATCACGCCGCGGCTGGCTGAAAGAGCCAGCGGTTTGGCGACTACCGGAAAATCCAATCTGGAGGCTATCTGTGCTGCCGAGGCATCGACTGATTCAACCTGGTAAGGCGGCGACGGCAGGCCGGCCTTAGCGAGGTGCTCACGAAGCAGGCCCTTGTTGCGAGTAGCGTCCACGGCCTCAACCGGGTTATACGGCAGCTCAAGTCGCCATGAGGCGCGGGCAGCCAGGCGTGTGCCGGCGTCGTCCACCGCAACTATCGCGGCGAGGGGCCTGCCCCGCGAGTATCGCTCTATCTGCCGCGCGCCCTCTTCAGGGTCGGCAAAGTCGAGGCCAACCTGTTTGTCGGGGTGCAGGCTTTCCAGCGGGTTGCTCTTGTCGGAGCCGACCACGACCTCGATGCCGAGTTCAGTAGCTGCCTGCATGAAGTCAGGCGAGCGATAGCTGGCACTGGGGATCAAAAGCATGATGCGTGGCATTATCTAACTTCCTTGCGAGCCGTAGTTAAGGCGGAGCCTGCTGAGTCCTAGCGCGGGTTTGCCCTTGAAGGATGCCGGGATCATCGGTCCGCAACGCGGCGTGTGTCAATCAGCGGAACGGAAATGGCGAACGGTTGACGCGAAGAGGGGTCCTCGTGGAAGCCATTCTGGCGACCCGAGGACCCCTCCGCTATCAGAATCCGTAATCAGTATTTGGGAAGAGCAGTCATGCTACCTCTGCGACTGAGGTATCAGCCGAAGTCCTGCCGGTCGCGAACGCCTCCTCGTCGCCAAGCTCGGCCTGGACCGTTCTGGACCGCTTCGGTACCAGCGTCGCCGCCACCACCAGGGCCAGCGCGACAAAGCCGGCGGCGGCCAGGAAGCCGACGTTTACGGCATCGACAAACGCTTGATTCGCCGTCTGCAATACAAAGGAAGCGACCGCCGGTGGGAGTTCGGCGGTAACCGCACCGATGCCACCGAGGCTATCGCCCACTTGTTCTGCGGCTGCCGGTGGCAGCGCTCCGTCCAATGCGGTCTTGACGTCGGCGCGACAGAGGCCTGAAACCAGGCTGCCGAGTGCTGCCACACCAACAACGATACCCAGCTCCCGCGACAGGTCGTTCATCGCCGAACCGATGCCGGCGTCGTTCACGGGCACCGCGGCCATAATCGTATCGGTTACGGTCGGCATGGCGATGCCGAAACCGAGGCCAAACAGCAGGATGCCCAATACCGGTACCCAGTAGGCGGTACCAACTTCAATTTGGCTGAACACGGCCATGCCAGACATGACGATTAGGCTGGCGGTGACGATTGTAGCGCGGGGGCCGAATACCGGAACCGCTTTGATCGCGATACTGGAGCCAATCATCATCGTTGCCGCCGCCGGAGTTATCGCCAGTCCGGCGATCAAGGCGCTGCGACCCTGCACCAGTTGCAGGTACTGGGTGAGGAAAAAGAAGACGCCGATCAGGCCGACGAACAGCAGCATCAGCACGAGAAAGGAGCCGGTAAAGTCCATGCGCTTGAAGTAGTGCAGCGCTTTCGCGGACTTATTGAGGTCGCGCGCCGGTTTCGCGATGGCGCATCTGCCGCCTGTGCTGGAGGAGTACGAGTTCGTCATCGATGGCAACCCGGTTACGATTCGCGCTGGAGCCGGGTTCTTCGAAGTTGAGGAAGGTTCGGCGCCTTCTTCCCTGACAAAGCTAACATTGGATGCCAGCATCCTAATGGAGTTGCACCTGCCCGGCATGACCCTAGCCGAAGTCGAAGCAATGGGGCAGGTTGTGGTCGACGGTGACCGAGCTGCTTGCGAGCGCGCACTTGACCTTTTCCGCATACCCAAAAGCCAATCTTCACCAAGCGCGGTTCCCGCCTCCGTATCGGTGTAGCCCAGGCAGTAGACGCAGCCACGATGCTTGGCTAGTGATCCATTGTCCCTTTTCCGTTGCTGATTCCCGCCGTCATGCCTAGATTTGACAAGTGATCAAATAGTCACATATCATCCGCGGGTACTGATGGAAGAGGTACAACGATTAGAGAATGAGGTCATTATGCCCAAGCCCGTGTCTTTCAGATTTACATCCAGACGACTCCCGAGCGCCTGTGGGAGTCGCTAACGGACCCGGATCTGACCCAGGACTACTACTATGGAACGCGTATCGAAGTCGAGAATTGGCAGGCCGGTGCGAAACACCGCTACACCTACCCTGACGGCAGTCTCGTTGCCGAAGGGGAGTTGCTCGAGGTGGAACCACCGCGGCGATTAGTGATGACTTTTCAGGCTCTCTGGGAACCGGCATTGGCCAACGAACCGCCGGTTCAAATTGCCTGGGAAATCGATCCGGTGGGTGAGGCATGCAGGCTCACGGTAGTTTTTGAGGCAACCAGTGAAGATGCGCAGATGTTGAAACAGGCTGACGGAGGAATGCCGCTTATCCTCAGCGGGCTCAAGACTCGTTTGGAAACCGGCGCTCCTTTGCGGGCCTAAAGGCGGCGGATCTTCCAAGCGGTAGAACCAGACCAAGGCGAGGACGAGGTGAAGCCACCTCGCCCTCGCCTAATTTCGCCGTTTGTCTCCTGAATTTTGAAGGCAAGGCCTCTGTCAGCCAAAATTATTTGTACTTGACCGCAGAACCTCCAACTCCAAGCCTCCGAGCAGGCCTTCATGGCTGGCGCCGTGGTTGTCTATTACCAGACCGCAAGCCAAAATGGATTTAATGAGTGCAAAATTGCCAGCCTCTGATAGTCCGGTCTGGGTTGCTTGGCGGACCTTCTTGCGAGCCTATAGGACCACAATCGAACGCATCGCGCTGGACATGGCGGAGGCCAAGGTACCGACGCTGGTCGAATACTCCGTCCTGTTTTGGCTGAATCGGGCCGAAGAAAACAAACTACGCCAAGTCGATCTTTCCACCGGCGTGCTCGTCAGCAAGAGTCGTGTCACGCGTCTGATGAATGACATGGTTGAAAAGGGATACGTTCGCCGAGAAAAGGCCACGGACGACAAGCGGGTTACCTTTGCAGTTTTGACGGCGACGGGCCGAGAGGAATTTGAGCGAGCCTCGCCGATTTTTGCCGACGCCTTTGAGAACCACTTCGCTTCCAATGTTGCGACCGGCGATCGGGATGAGTTGACCCGGATTTTGGCTCCATTGGCATCTCCCTCACCCGAGTCAGTGGGCTCCGAAGACTAGGCCTAGGAGCCAATAGCTGGTTACGTCCGGTCAGATCATGTTCACCCCCGAATGAAGCTGGCAAAGGCTGGGGTGGCCTGATCTATGTCTAGTCCTGAGGCGCGGCTCCGGCTCCCCTTGCCTGATTTCACCGCTATGCGGTACCCAGCCTACAGGTGGTGGTGGCTGAGTTCCTCCACGGTCATGCTCAACCAATTCATGACCATGCTATCCATTTCCTGGCTGGTCTTGGAGTTAACCGACTCCGTCCGCTGGGTAAGTTTCGCGGTATTTGCATTCGGGTTGCCTGCCTTTCTTTTTCTCTTACCGGCAGGGGTGCTGGCGGACCGATGGGATCGACGGAAGCTACTGATGGTCACTCAAGTCGTGGCTGTGGCCAACGTCTTGATCCTGGCGATTGTAGTCAGCGCTGATTTGATTTCGCCCGAGCTCACCCTTTTTTTCGCCGCCGTTTCCGGCAGTACGGTCGCGGTCAGCCAACCGGCTCGACAATCAATGATTCCGCTCCTCCTCCCGGCCGAACTCCGCCTCAACGGCATAGTTTTGGGTTCTCTGTCGCAGAACCTGTCGCAGCTGATTGGGCCGGCAATAGCCGGCTTTTTGATTGCGACGGTCGCGATAAGCGCCGCGTTTTACGCTCTGGCGGTGCTGCTATCGGTCGGCGTGATCGCGCTCACGTTTCTGCGGTTGCCGCCGAAGGACCCATCCGAGGATGCTCCCGCACGGCGGTTCCAGCCAAAGGAGCTCTTCGCTGGTTTTACATTCCTCTGGAGCAACCGTCCCCTGCTGGTTTTGACTGGTCTCTATCTTGCGACCGGAATCTGGGTAGGGGGATCAATCCAGACGCTGCTGCCGGTTCTGGTTCGCGATGAGTACAACGTGGGCGCCTCTGCCCTTGGATTGGCGTTCACGATCCAAGCGATCGGCGCTATAGTCACCTCGCTTTGGATCACAAGGTTGGGAGGTGTGCGAAACAAGGGAGGCTTTTTCGCCTGCGGTATGCTGCTGGGCAGCAGCTCACTGGCGGCCTACAGCATGGCGCCCACGTTCGAGGTCGCGCTGCTGTTTTTCTTCACTTTCGGCTGTGCCACGGCGTTCTACACTAATTTCAGCCAGAGCCTTCTGCAGGTTCACACGCCGCAAATTCTGCTTGGCCGCGTCTTATCGATCATCACTCTCAGCATCTCAGGATTCATACCTTTGGGCGCCTTGCAAGCGGGCTTGGTTGCCAGTCTGCTTGACCCGAGGACCGCCGGACTATATGGCGGTGTGACGGCCTTTGTTCTGGCGCTCCTGGCGTTGACCCGCGCGCATTCCTTCCGCCGGCTCAGCTAGCCCCCACAAAACCGAAGCAGGCGCACGTACGCAGGGCGCAAAGATCTGAAGTTCGCCGATCTCGGACCCCGGAGTGTCCGCATTGCAAGAGTGAGCCGCCCTAGAGGAAGTTGGACAGGTTCTTCGAGTTGAGGACGACCTGGTCGAGGAAGATGTGGCGCTTGGCGATTTTCCAGGAGCTTCCGTCGCGTCGTAACGTGTCACGACGGTTGCCGACCCAAATGTCTATGTCGTTGTCCAAGCGGCTGCGATAGCAAAAGAAGTAGACGTCAAGATCCACCTCCTGGCCTTCGCTGGTCTCTCGCGTTTCCAAAATCCGGACGTTATTGATCATATGGCGAGTCCGGCTCGGCGGGTCCTCTGACCATGAATAACCGGTGTCCAGTTTGGCGACGCGTTGGCGTAGCATGTTGAAGTCGTCATCGTAGTAGGCTTGCTCACCCGGCAAGCCCACCTCGTACTGTTCGACGTCTTTCGCCAACACGGTGCGCTTTAACGGAGCCCAGTAATGAATGTCCTCGGTCAAAAGATCGAGCCAATCATGGAAACGGCGCTCATCGAGAGCCGCCGCTTCGTCATAGAGAAAGCGCTCGATTTCGCGCAGGATTTCACCGCTTTGAACCGGAGTCGTCGTCATTGCCAGCCCCTTCCGCTCAGATGCGCTCAAACGGCGATGAGCTGAGCTCGTCCCAGCCCTTGCCGATCATTAGATCTTGCCGGTGGCGGTAGAAGTTGAGCTGGTTGGTGTCCCCATTGGAACCCATTCGCCGCAAGGGCAAGTCCTCCTTGGGCTCCATCCAGTCGTTGTTATTCAGACCCATAGAGTAATTTAGTGGGTGGCGACGGCCGATGACGCTCTTGGCACCGGCCGTGCTCAGCCGCCAGTTATCAGAATCGTCCTGTTCGAACATGCCGGAGGGCCCGAACCGGCGGGATGCGTCCTTGACGAGGTCGTCCTTAACCTGCTGTGGCGCGGCCTTGTCCACCAAGACATAAATCCAGCTTTCGGTCCAAAGCGGTCCGCGTGGATGCCAGATGTGGATCTGGTCGGCGCTGGAGTTGATCGAGAAGTTGGGGAACATGCAATTGAACCCGCCGAGCCTGGACCGGTTGTTTCCTTGTAGCTTTTCCATAGACTCGGAACGCTGCTGCCAATATTCGGCCATACTCTCGGGCATCTCAGCCGGTGAAGCCGGCGCGTCCGGGGAGCGAATAGACAGCCCGGCGCCGTGACCATACTTTGTCGTCATGCGGAAGCTATCGGGGTTGGACTGCCGCTTGAAGCCGGCGAAGATATCGGCTGGGCGTTCACGTGGTTGGCCGGAGGTCTGAACGTTTGATGTTGTATGCCCCGCAAGAATCGCTGACTGGTGGCTAATAGTGGCGTGGTAGCCGTCACCGACGAAGTTGTCGGCGGCGAACTTCCAGTTGTGGTCCATGGTCCATTTGTAGATGCCGCCGTTGACTTCCGAACCTTTGCCCTGAGGGTTGACGCGGGTCTCCAAGAACCAGGCATATTCGCCCATGTAATCAATGAGTTCCGGCGCGGTGGCATCCCAGTTGGCGAAAATCAGGCCGTGGAACGATTCAACCTTGGGGCATTTGATCAGCCCCCAGCTTTTCATGTCGACATCCTCGTGATAGAGCTCCTTGAAGCCGGGGACAGCAATGAGACTTCCCTCCAAGTCATAGGTCCAGCCATGATAGGAGCACATAAAGGAGGTGCAATTGCCCAGGTTGGCCCGGGTCACGGCGTTGCCGCGGTGGCGGCAAGAGTTGAGCAGAACGTGGATGCTTTGGTCCGCGGCGCGCGTGACGATGACGGGTTCCTCACCCATGGTCGTCGTTACAAAGTCACCGACGTTGGGTATCTGTGATTCGTGGCCGACGAAGAGCCAGGAACGAGCAAACACCTGCTCCAATTCGCGTTCATAGAGCTCCAGGTCGTAGAAGATATTGCGGTCGATTAAGCCATTTTCGACATCAACCCAGTTCATACCCTTGATGACCATTTTCGAACCTCTTTCGCTATTCGATCTGCCATGGATATCATCTTCGAGTCGTTTACAGCTGAACTACTGCGCCTATTTATCGCTGAAACTACAACTTCGACAGTAGCCCGTCAAGATGAGTTGCTTGAACCGGTGCTGGTTTAGGACGCTCATTGCGATCGCGTCTAGATGCGTTCCCTCCGTCGAGGCAGGGTGCCCTGAAGCGCTTCTGGTTCGAAGTCTTAGCCGCGCCAGGCTCGTATTAGATTCCCTCTGGGGACCGTGCGAGCACCGCCGAGTTTCTTAAAGTGCGAAACGGTGCCAGAGCCGCGTTTCCAGGCGAAGACAAGCCCGCAGCTTGGCGCATGTATTTCCCGCCTGCGCTCCGGGCAGCCTAGACTAATCTCGTAGCCCTGCCTCCGCGGCCGGTTGAATTGCTCGAGCGGTTTGCTTATCCAGAACAGGCTAGGCGCGCGGGCGGTTCAGTTACCTGCTGCCTCGCAACCTCGGGTCAAGAATGTCTCGCAGGGCGTCACCGAGGAAGTTGTACCCCATCACCGTCAGACTTAAACCTAGTCCCGGCCCGATAATTAGCCAGGGCGCGACGTTAAAGTACTCTCGGTTTCTGGTCGAGAGGTCGATGCCCCATGAGGGAGTTCCAGATGAAACGCCGAACCCAAGGAACGACAGCGCCGCCTCGACAAGAATCACCGTACCGATAATCGTGCTAAACGCAACGATTACATATGGCAATACGTTGGGCAGAATGTGGCGCGTGAGAATACGCGGTGTGGAGGCGCCAATAGACTGCGCAGCCTCCACATACGGCAGACCACGCTCTCTGATCACGGCAGCACGAATTACGCGCATGATCCCGAAGAGGAACACGACCATAATGGCCGCTTCCAAGGATCTAAGATCCCACATTGTTACAAAGAGATTGTCACCGGACGCATTGGCGCGTCCTAGCACCGAAACCAAGATCAGAGCCAGGACAATCGCAGGGAACGAAGCCAGCACTTCAAGCATTCGCTGGATTGTCATGTCGACCCAGCCGCCCATGTAACCCGAGACAACTCCGAAGAATGTACCGAAGCCAACAGCGCCCGTCGCGGCCACAAGGCCAGCGGCAATGGAGATGCGAGCACCAAAAATCGTGCGCGATAGGACATCGCGCCCGAGGCTATCGGTGCCTAGGGGGAATTGCGAACTGGGGCTTTCCAGGCGGCTGCCGACGAACTCGCCCGGCGGGTTGGGGGCAAGGGTGCCGGCAAAAAGAGCGATAAAAATTACGGTCACGACAAGGAGCCCACCGATTATGCCAAACGGCTTTCGGCGCCAGACATTCCACATCCGGGCCATGTTGGCCTTGAAAGTTCTTTTTTCGGCCTGTGCAGAGTAGCCAGTGTCCAGTGTCCCCTCGGTTGATTGCGCCACTTTCTTGCCCTCTCCTTAGGAATAGCGAATGCGCGGGTCAATGACCGCATAAAGCAAGTCAATAAGCAGGCTGATAGACATGATCATGGTTGCCGCGTAGAGGGCGAAGATCATTACGATCGGGAAGTCCTTGCTCTGGATCGCCTGAAGCGCCCAGGTGCCAAGGCCTGGCAGCCCCATCACCGACTCGAGAATGATCGATCCTCCCAGAAGGAAGCCGATTTGAAGACCCATGAACGTAAGCACAGGTGGCATTGCGTTGCGAACCGCGTGTTTAATTACCACAGCCCGTTCGGTAAGACCCTTTGAACGGGCCGTCCGCAAATAGTCCTGACGCATCACATCCAGCATGGCGGTGCGTGTCAGCCGCAGCAGAGTCGCTGACCCGCCGATTGCCAGCATTAGGGTTGGGGGCACAAACAACCGAATGTTATCCCAAGGTGCCTCCAAGATTCTTGTCGCACCAAAAGGCGGCGCGTAGCCAAACCAGCGCGATGGCAGGATCAGCAAAAGTGTAAGCAGCAGGAAACTGGGGACCGAGATTCCGAAAATGGCAATCATGCGGACGCCCCAGTCCCAGGCGGAGTCCTGTCTTACCGCCGCCATAATTCCGCCAGTCACGCCAATAATGCTTGTAAACGTAAAGCTGAGAACCACGATTTCTAAAGTGACTGGCAGCCGGCTCTTGAACTCGGAGGCTACGCCAAGGTTGGAACGAAAAGACTTGCCAAAATCACCCTGTATTGCCCTGCCAGCCCACTTAATGTATTGGATAGGCCAGGCGTCGTTTAGGTTGTTCTCAGCTCGAAACTGTGCCCGCTGTTCCGCCGTTGAAGACTCCGTGAGAATCGTCAGTGTCAGATCCCCAGGAACAAGCCGCAGGGCGAAGAATAAGAAGAACGAAACCAGAACCAGGTTCAGAAGGATCAACGAGACTCTGCGAATAATGTAGTTGCTCATGATACTGTCCTCTACGTTTGCTACAAGAGCTCGGATCTGCGAAGCACAAAAAAGCCGACGTGGATTCCGTGTCGAGCGTCGCCACTCTAGTTCCTCGAACCACGTATGTCAAACAAAGGCGAAAAAATTCTTCATACCGGGGAGATTGGGGGTTTATGGTCTCAATAAGCACCAGCGTGGCGGGCTTTAGTGGTGACGTGGGAGGACTGAGCCGATGACGGTCCACTGATTGTTCCTGGCCGTTTCCATGGGTACATTAAGGTAGACAACCCGATCCAGGCATTGCTTGCGCGCCGGCTTGGCTCGAAAGTATTTCCTGCCTTAGCTCATCGGTACCCAGCGCCAGGCGTCGCCATCTTTTTCGACATAGCCGTAGCCGGGCGCCGGGAAATGGTTGGCGATAATCAGCAGTCGTTCTTCCGCCCACTGCGGTAACATGCGGTCCCGCAACTTCCGGGCGCCCTCCGGCTCGAAATCGAATCGTGGCTCCCAGAGCGGTCGCGGTAGCAGGACATGATGGACGACCACGTCTCCTTGGACCAGGGCACGTTCGCCTTGGGACGCTATTTCCAGGCTCATGTGGCCCGGGGTATGACCGGACGTCACAATCGCTTTGACTTCATCTGTGAAGCTATGGTCGCCGCTGAGCAACTGAAGGCTGCCTAGTGCCTCGATCGGAAGCAGCTGGCGCTGTGAGGAAGGGCTGTCCTTTCGCTCAGGAGAGGTAAAGTGCTCCCACTCAGTTTTTTGGATCACGTACTTCGCGTTGGGGAATACTGCTTTCGGCTCGCCGCTGCTCCAATCGACATTCCAGCCGACATGGTCACCATGCAAGTGAGTGAACACCACGGAATCGATCTCTTCCGGGCGTACGCCGGTGGCGGCCAGCGCCTCCAAGAGGTGCCCTGGGTCCTCGGTGCCCGGGAACTTTCCCAACCCCGTGTCACAAAGAATCGTGTTCCCTTGAGATCTGATTAGATAGCAAACTATCTCTAGCCGGACCTTGCCTTCCGCTGTGAGATGGTCCTCCAGCCCGGCCCAGTCCTCGTCTGAAACCGAGGGGAAAATCCGTTCTCGGTCAATGTCGAATGGCATGTCGTAGAGCGCGTCGATGCGAACATCGCCAACCCTCAGCGTCGCCGCTTCCTCAATCATTAAAACCTCCCCAGGCCGAATCAGCGGGCAATAGCCAAGTCTCGTTTACACCTCGCCGAAACCGGCCGCTGAGTAACATAGCACGCAATCTCTCCAGACCGCTTTATTTCTATAAATTTGGAGCGCCGACAGCCAAGAGCAGGATAAATGCGCGTCATCCTGGCTGACCCACGACGGGGGCTGCATTTGTCGAGACCCTCAGCCCGGCTGCCGGATTCGCTCGCGAAACCCTATTTCAGTTTGCTGAATCGGCTGCTGCCATTCTAAGCCGCCCAGGGGGTTGGCCTCGCAACAGATTTGCTGATCTGCTGTCGATGTTCTGGAGGACGCGAAATTGACAACTTAGGAGGGCCAGCCATTGAAGAAGCCACCGGCAATAAAGCTGTCCGTCATCCTGGGTGTTGGCGGAATCGCAATCGCCTCCATGTCGTTCCTTCCCGCGAGCTCTTCCTTCGATCCGATTAATGAAGTCCTCGATATTGTCAACGTCAATCCCGCATTGTCAACGTCAATCCCGCGGTCGAGGAGCCGGCTGACGAGCAGCCTCCGGTCGACGAGGACCCGGTCGACGAGCAGCCTCCGGGCGTTGAGAAGCCGGCTGACGAGCAGCCTCCGGGTCGACGAGGACCCGGTCGATGAGCAGCCTCCGGGCGTTGAGAAGGCGGCTGACGAGCAGCCTCCGGTCGACGAGGACCCGGTCGACGAGCAGCCTCCGGGCGTTGAGAAGCCGGCTGACGACCAGCCTCCGGTCGCCTAGGACCCGGTCGACGAGCAGCCTCCGGGCGTTGAGGAGCCGGCTGACGAGCAGCCTCCGGTCGACGAGGACGCGGTCGACGAGCAGCCTCCGGGCGTTGAGAAGGCGGCTGACGAGCAGCCTCCGGTCGACGAGGACCCAGTCGACGAGCAGCCTCCGGGCGTTGAGGAGCCGGCTGACGAGCAGCCTCCGGTCGACGAGGACCCGGTCGATGAGCAGCCTCCGGGCGTTGAGGAGCCGGCTGACGAGCAGCCTCCGGTCGACGAGGACGCGGTCGATGAGCAGCCTCCGGGCGTTGAGAAGCCGGCTGATGACCCGCCGGTAGATGAGGAGCCAGTGGCTGCTTAAAAGGTAACTGTCAAGACGACCTGATCAGGTCTTTTGCCAAACCAACGACTTTTACGAGCTTCGGGACCCTCCTCTTGGGAGGAGGCGGTATCGAGCGGAGCTTATCGAAGCCATAAGCGCATCCATCCGCGGCGACGTACTTGGAGTCGCGGAAATAGCCCCAGAGGCTCATGAATTGGAAGCCCTCATCGATCTCACGAATCCCGAGTTGGCGAAGCCAAGACAGCGCCTTGTCCACTGGCGTCAACGACAAAACGGCAGGTAATCTCACCAGTTTCATCGTTCTCCACGGTAGAGCGGAAGCTAATGCGCGAATCGGCGTCGCCACCGAGGGTTGTGGCGGTGACGGCGGTCTGTTCGAAAACTTGGGCGGGCGTGATCCAGAAGGATTTGGTCGATGCGGTCGCGTTCGACATGCAGCGCCGGGCGTTGGTAGCCAAAGTCGCTGAAACGCATTTGCCGGATAGTGTCGTTCCAAATCACGGTGCCACCGGCCTTCTGGATAAAGCCTTCAGCATCGATCTTGTCAGACACACCGCTCAGGTCAGCGTACTTCCAGAAGTGAGGAATCAGGCTCTCGCCAACGACAAAGCGCGGATGTTTTTCCTTTTCAAGCAGGACAACGTCGTAGCCCTTTTGGGCCAGCAGGGTTGCAGCCGTGCTGCCGGCCGGTCCGCCACCAATCACGACGACATCGGAGCGTGTTGGGATTTTCATGGCTGCTTTAATCGTACATGGGTTGGAGGGTTCCGGGTAGCAAGCCGGCTATGGCACCTGAGACGGGGCCCAAGAGATCGTCAACCTGACCCCATTTCTCGGACCGAACTCGCGCGTGATTTGAATCAAGCAAGCATGATCTGTATAAACTTGAGTTGTTAGTGCTTCGTCAGACTCGGGGAGAGGTCATGACTACAACCAATCCAGAAGAATCATTGCGCAGCTTCATTGTGGCGGAGTTTGGTCACAAGCTGGAGAGTCCGGATTTTAGCGCTAACCTGGACCTGCTCGGAGAAGGGGTGATTGACTCGATGGGAGTCATGCAAATCACAACCTTCTTGGAGGAGGAGCTGGGGCTAACAGTGGATGACAGCGATATCGTGCCCGATAACTTCCGCTCGCTGGAGTCACTGATCGGATTCGTGCACTCTAAAACTTAGCAGCGGGACGAAAGGCCAACGCGGCCCGCTCAGGTGGCACTGGAGAGAACCTATCGAGCCGAACTGCCGGTCTGTTCTCTATTGAGCCGATAATTTGTGTCGATGGCTGCTGCTGCTGCTGATTAACGCCGATCCATGCCTCTATAATGGTACGCAAGACTTGATTTTTTGAGCCGATTGCAACTTGCGCAAACGCTCTGGTACGCCGAGGAGGTTTGATGTCCGGATTCCAGATATATGGAGCAGGCAGAGCTGGGGACGGTACTAATACCAATATCCTTATGCTAGGCCAGGTTCTCAAAGACACGGGTGCCTGGACCTTTATGTGGCGCGACGAAGTCTATTCCAATATCCAAACCCGTGACAGTGGCTTTGGTCTGCGCACGTCGGAAAACCCAATTTATGGCCCAGATGACCAGTTTGATATTCTCGAGGCCTTTGATCAGGGTGCCTTCACTGATATCGCCAACGAGGGACGTATACCCCCCGTCACCCGTCTGCGCCCTAATGGCGTAATACTATACGATTCATCACCCCGGTTGGATTACCCAAACGCCGGAAATGAGGTCAAGGTTGAGGCCTTCAAGGACCTCCAGGATCAACATAATTTTCGGGTCTTTGGCTTGCCCATGGGCCAGTTGGCGAAAGAAAAATGCGAACGCTACATTGTCCGAGGCACCATAGCGATCGGCGTTCTCTCCCAGATGATGGGCATCCCGGAAGAAGCTATCCTGAGCCGTTTCGGTGCCTTGTTCGGTGATGGATCTGAAGTCTTCCAGCTCAATGAAAGAGCCATGAGAATCGGCCAAGACTACGCTCGGGCCGAGGGCTGGGAGCTTCCCGATCTCAAGGTCTCGTTCAAACCCAAAGTCGATGATACCCGCCAAATCCTCAACGGGGATGAGGCCGTCGCCGCAGGCTCGATCGTCGCTGGCTGCCGCGTCTATGCTGGCTACCCGATCACCCCGGCTACAGAGGTGCTCGAGTACATGGCCGACAAAATTCAGGCCTTTGGCGGGGCTGTAATCCAGGCCGACAGTGAAATGGCGGCCGCCCACCACGTCATCGGCGCCGCCGTTGCCGGAGCTCGCAGCATGACAGCCACATCCGGGCCGGGCTTTTCGCTGATGCAGGAGGCGATTTCGGCCGGTGGCATAACCGAGACGCCAATGGTCATAGTGCTCTGTACTCGCGGAGGTCCGGGCACCGGCCTACCCACCCGCATCGGCCAAGAAGAGCTCAATGAAGCGATCTTTGGCGGCCATGGCGATTTTGCTCGCATCGTACTCTCTACCAGCGAGCCGGAAGACAGTTTCTACATGATGGAGCACGTCTTCAATCTCGCTGAGCGCTACCAATGCCCGGTTTTCCTGCTAATTGACCAAATGCAAGCCCAGTCGAGTTACACGATTCCAGCCCTTGATTCCTCCAAGTTCGTCATCGATAGAGGGAAGATGCTCGATGCCGATCAAGTGGCCGAGCGCTACGGAAGCAATGGCAAGTCGTACCAGCGCTATGAGTTGACCGATGACGGCATCTCGCCTCGAGTGGTTCCTGGCACGCCTGGGGTCACAAATTACTACGTAAATACCAACGAACACACCGAAGATGGCTACATTACCGAAGAGGAAGCCGTCCGCCAGGTAATGATGGATAAGCGATTCATGCAGCGCATGGATCTGGTCTCACGTGATGAGCAGTTGCCAAAATCGCACATCTTTGGTGACCCCGAAGCCAGCATCGGCTTTATTGGCTACGGAGGCGTTTACGGACAGATCCTCGAGGCAATGGAACGCTTGCAAGCCAAAGGCCAAAAGGCCAAGTTTCTGGAATTGAGAACTCTCTGGCCGTTTCCCGGCGCGGAGGTCAAGAACTTTGTCTGCAGTTGCAGCTCGGTTTATGTCCCGGAATATTCAGCCGGCGCTCAGTTGCGCGGTCTGATTCAAAGAGAAGCCACCGGCCCTATGCCTCGTAAGTTGCATTCGATCCTGCGCTACGATGGCCGATTTATGACACCGGAATTTATCTTAAAAGGAATGAAGGAGGCCTAGCATGGCGACGGATACAGCTGACCTGCCGCTGACTAAAGCTGATATCACGGGTTCTGGTGCTTGGTGGTGCCTGGGCTGCGGTGACTTTGGTGTGAACTCCGCCGTTCAACAGGTAATCATGAGCCTGGTGAACGAGGCGGGCATGCCTCTCGAGAATATCTTTGCCTTCTCCGGCATCGGCTGCTCCAGCAAGGAGCCGGAGATGCTCAAGCTCAACGCATACCAGGGGCAGCATGGCCGCTCGTTGCCGGTGGCAATCGGACTTGCTATTGCCAACCCGGGTCTGAAAGTCCTTGATTTCGGCGGAGACGGCGATAGCTATGCAATCGGCATGGAACACTTCATGCACGCGATGATCCGCAACGTCAACGTCACTTTGATCGTCATGAATAATCAAGTATACGGCCTGACCAAGGGCCAAGCCTCACCAACCGCGCACACCGGTCTCAAGACCGGCTCCACACCGGATGGCAAGATGGGGCGTTCGGTAAATCCGCTGCGACTCGCGATCAGCGCCGGCGCGGCGTTTGTCGGTCGCGGCGTCTCCTGGCAGCGCAAGGAGCTCGTGGAACTGCTCACCCGGGCGATTAACACAGAGGGTTTCTCCTTGGTGGACATCTTCTCTCCCTGCGTCACCTACCATCGTGAGCCTGGTTTCCGAGGCAGTGGGCCGATTTTCGACTGGTACCGCCAGAACTACGTCCTTGATATCCAGGACGCCTGGCAAGGAATGCGAGACCAAGTTTTCAGCGCCGAAGAAATGTCGCAGCTGCCGTCGGTATACGACCCGACTAGCCCGGATGCCGCGCTTGCTGGGCTTCGACTTATCTCTGAGGCGGCAAAGTTGGACCGCGAAGTCACCGGACTGCTGATGGAGGATTCAAGCCAGCCCACCATGGCTCAGAACCTCGGCGTATCGGCGGAGACCGCGCCCGTCTTGGCTGACATATCGGTCGAATCGAATGTCGCGGACTATCAGCAGCTCCTTGCTCAAATGCGCTAACCAGCCGCGGGGTCCTGGCTCCTCACCCGTTCCGGACTTTTCGTCTAGGTGCCGGGTTTCATTTGGCATCGCGTGTTTTGCGAGTTCGGCGCCAAAAAGTTAGTTGTGTCAGCCGCCGTTGTCGTCCGGCCTTTTCGGCGTACGTCTAGGTCAGCGGGTTAATCCAGACCAGCAGAATAAAGAAGCAGGCCAAAGCAGCCAATGGCCACTCTGGAAGCGGCGTGAACTTGGGCAGGCGGGTCAATGGGACCGACTGTAACACCGTTGAAAATGTCCGCGGCAACACCACCCATAGGGCAACAAAAGCAACTCCCGCGTAGAGCCAACCCAGGACAATGTCAACCAAGTAGTGCTCGCCCAAATACACGAATGAGACGCTCCCCAGGCCGGCGTAGACCAGGACCGGAAGGCCCCGCCATCGCCAAATGTCGATGCTGATGAAGGCGAGAAGTAGCGGCAAGGCGGCATGCAAAGAAGGGACGGCCGCCACCTCGTTGGGGCTGAAATGTTTGAAGGCGAATGCCAGCGGTTCAGTTTCAGGCAGACTCGCCAGGGTCAGAAGGTAGACCCGGTCGATCTGTGGAATCAGCCCCTGCTGGCTTGCCATCCAGGGAGGGGCCGCCGGGTACAGGTAGTAGGTCAAGAATGCCGCGAAGAAGAGCCCGAGCAGCGGGACGGCGAAGCGCCAGAACGCGGCGCGGCCGCTCATCCAGAAGTAGAAGGCGAATGCCGTTGGGACAACGAAGTGAGCCAGGTAAAGAAGAGTCGTAAGCCAGTCCAACCATGAAACGGTGCCTTGCACGAAAAACCAGTCTTGAAGAATTTCCGGCGCGCTTCGGCTGCTCCCCAACAGCCAACTATCCGCATCGATCAACTCCTGGAAGTGGACGGATGAGCTCAAGTCATCGGCAATGCCGCGGAAGCCTTCGTAGATCAGAATCAACAGGAGAAACGGCGTCCAGTCGATAACGAAACGCCATCCACGTCCGACAAACACAGCGATCAAGAGCAGTGGCGGGATCAGGAAATCCGGCGTCGGCCAACCACCGCGGCTTGCCAAAACAGCCCCGCCGAAAATCAGATAGCCTATCGCCACTGCCGAGGCCAGGAAGCGCGTGCGAGCGGCGGTAGCCCAATCTCCGGTCGCTGATAAAACTTGGTTAGGCTTGGTCAGATCCTCGATCGGTCTCTCCCGCTCAGCCATTTTGCATGCGGCCCATTTCGCATCCGGATTGTAAAGGTTGCGCCGGCCGATCAAGCCTGCCCTGTTGCGTCGCTACTTCCGAATTTACTCTTCGGCGGTGGTCAACACGCTGGCCCGGGCGGTTTGACGCACCTCGTCAATCGCCGCCGGCAAGTCCGTGATAGCGCGCTCCTGCCGTGGCTGGACAAAGGCAAAAACGCAACGCGAGACCGGGCGGCCCAATGATTCCTGCAGCAAAAGCGCATAGGTGGCACCCTGCAGCCGGTATTGGGCCATCGCCGTATCGATAGCCGCGCTGCTCGCAAGCGAGTCGGTCTTGTAGTCGACCACGACCAAGCCATCCGGGCCCTCGTAAAGCAAGTCGATGAAGCCTTCGATCGTAACTCCTTCGACTAGCGTTGAGACATAGACTTCACGCCAGAACCGGCCCGATTCAACCGCTTCCTTCACGGCTTTAGATTGCCGAGCCGCCTCGACAAATTCCACAACCTCATTTTGCCGACCTTCGATTCCCTCGGCCGTCGCCTGGGCTTTTGCTGTGTCCTCGGTACCCTCTCCGGTTGCCAAGTCTATGGATTGCAAGACGGCGTGGACCGCGCGTCCAATCGAAGTGCCGGCCCGGCCCCGGCGCCAAGGTCCGTCGTCTTCGGTTTGCTCCTCTTTGTCCAGGCCTCGTTCCTCGGGCATTGGTGGCAATGACTTGGCGATGGCCGTCGCCGCCAGTACCGGCATTCGTGCCTTTGTCGCAATTAGACGTCTGCGTTCTTCTTGCCAAGCGTCGCGATCGGAGGAGGAATCGGTGGTTGCCACGGCGGGTGCTGCTGGAGGAGGCGCGCTTTTTTCGGCGACAACCGCCTGTTTCCAGAGGCCCGGCTCCTGGTTGCTGATTGCGTACAAACACTCAGCGGGGACGCACTGGTTTTTCAAATGGCGCTCGGCGTGCGATTTGCTGTTTTTGGCCTGGATGTGAAAGACGCTTGCCACAAGGTGGTCACGCGCACGAGTCGCCGCCACATACAACAGGCGGTCGGTCTCCAGGCGTCGCATTGCATCCTCGCGTGACTTCGCCGACTCATAGCCGCCAGTCTCAAAGTACCTTGATTTAGCGCCCACCCTTACTTCGGCGCTGTCTCCTCCGTGCCATAGAACGGCGGGACTCTCATTATTCGGTCTGGCATTTAAGCCTGCCAGGAAGACAATTGGAAACTCCAATCCTTTCGCAGCGTGAATAGTCATGATGCGCACCGCGTCGGCATCAGCCTCGGCGACGCTACTTTCACTTACTTGCGCTTGCTCCTCAGCCTGCCGCTCCATGAATTGGACAAATTGTCTGAGGCTGCGGCCGCCACCACTTCCGAAGGCGCGCGCTTGTTCATGCATAAATCGCAAACGCTGCCACGATTCGCGCGGCTGGCGGTTGGCCAGGGCAACTTGAAACAGCCGCCGCTCCCGAATCACACGGTCAACCATCTCAGCTGGGTTAACCCACCATCTTTCTGCATTCAAATCTTTCAAGGCGGCCATTGATTGCCCGACGATGTCGTCATCGGGATGGCCGTCTGGCATTGCCCGTCGGAAATCCCAAGACCCGCCGGCTGTGGCAAAGCGAAATAAGTCGCGGTCACTGCAGCCGAAACCGGGTGATCTCAATGCCGCAACCACCGCGACCTGATCGGTGGGATCGTCGATAGCGGCAAGGATATTCAGCAGGTCACGAACTTCCTGGCTTTCAAACAGCAGCGATCGGCTTTCGATTTGGAATGGGATGCCGTTCTCCTGAAGGGCCTTCTCCAGATCCGACAGGACAGCTCGTGTTGGCATCAGTATGGCAACGTCGGAGAAGCGGGGTTGACGCCAGTCCTTTTCAGCGTCGGGCCGAATCCGCCAGAGGCCAAGACTCTCACCTTCGTCCTTGATTTGGGCCACCAACCTGGCGATGCTGCTTGCCTCCAAAGCCCGCATCGTCTCAGCGTTGAACTCAGTCGACCTTAAGGGCCCGCCCAAAAGCTGAACCGCCACCGGGGAGCGTTCGTCGCCGGTCCGCCAAGCTTTGAGTGCTTCGAACTCGACTTGCTTCGCGGCCTCAGCACTCACTTTTTTTCGTTCCAACTGGAGCAAACTTCCCAGCGTGTGGTTGACCCAGTCAAGAACCGATGGGACGGAGCGAAAGTTCTGTACTAGGTGCGCCGCGTGGCCGGTCGATGAACCGCCGAAGCGCCGCGCGGCGGAGTCATAAAGTTCAATGTCCGCGCGGCGAAATCGATAAATAGATTGTTTGGCGTCCCCAACGAAAAACAGCCGGCCTGGGGCCACGGTCACCTCATGCCATGGCTTCTGGCCGGCCTCCGGATCCTCGCTGGCGATCAGGACCGCAATCTCGATCTGGATTGGGTCTGTATCTTGAAATTCGTCGATGAGGAGGGTGTGGTAACGCTCGGCAAGCTCGCCGCGCACTGCCGCGTTTCCAGCCAGGAGGTTTCGGGCCAGGATCAGCCGGTCATGGTATTCCAGGTTACCCTGGGCGACGCGTTGATCGCGGTACTCCAGCACGAAGCGTTGAATCGCGGTAAGCAAAGGTCCCAGGCAGGCGGCCCTCAGCCTGGATAGAAGATCGTCGCGAGCTTTCTCCGCTGACTTGCTGGCCGCTCGAATCGCGGCCAGGGCTCCGCCATGCCAGGCGGTCTTGGAGCCTTCCGTACCGCTGACAGCAAGCTTCTGCGGCGCGGCCAAGAGCCAGATCAGCTGCTCCTCCGCGGCGGCAACCTCCTCCGGCGTTTGCGCCGCCGCCAAAGTTTCTTGCGCGGCCCTCAGGTCCTCGTAAGGGCCTTCGAGCGAGATCAGTGCCTGGAAACCGCGATCTGACTCCTGGCTCGGCTTGATCTCGCCCCGCAGGGCCAAAGCCATCTCAAGGCCGGAAAGAATGGCCGCCGTGGTTAACGCGGGCATCTCAGGGCATTCAAAGTCAGCGCTTTGAACCCGATCCCAATTTTCATGAAAGTTCTTGGCGATGACTCTGAGCTGGATCACAGTTAGACCGGATATGAGCCCTCTCACAAGGGCATTGGCGACCTTTGAATCACCGTTGCCATCTTCGAGCAAGCTTTCAAGGAACCGTTGCCAGCGCTCCTCAAACGCTATCGAGGCACTTACCTCGTCACGCAAGACAAGCTCCGGCGGCAGACCGGCTTCGATCGGGTAGAGAGAAAGGATGCGCTGAGCAAAACTGTGCAAGGTTTGGATCGAGGCAAGGTCAATCGCGTCGGCGGCCAGATCGCAGAGACGCCGCTGCTCTTGGTCGAAATCATCGTAATCGCTGCTCTGACCGCGAGTGGCGCGGACTAACTCAAGCCTCACCCGCTCCCGCAGTTCCGAAGCGGCGGCGTTTGTAAACGTGATCGCGGCGATGCTCGGTAGGGCGATACCAGCCGCGACCAGGCGAACGATTCGCTGCACCAATTCTCGTGTCTTACCGGTCCCCGCTCCCGCTTCGACAAAAAATGTCTCTTTCGTCCTGGACCGGATCGCCACCCGTTCAGCCTCGTCGGCCGGAAGCCGCTCAGGCACGGCCAGCACCGTCGGCATCGACTTCGTCCTCTTGCGCTTCCGGCTCCCGTTCCGAAAGCGCTACGTAGTCGCTCAACCCTGAAGCTTCCTTGCGCTCTTCCCAGGCCAGCACTCGGTTGCCGGCCGGGCAAACACGATCGTAGGGGCAGTAGCGGCAGTTTTCGTAGCTCTGGCGTTGGCGCTGAGGATTGAATTGCGAATCCCCGGGCACCGGCGGGAATTCGCCGCTCTCTACGAGATTGGCCAGCACACCGAGAGTCTCGCTAAGCGCGGCCTCGTCCTCTTGCTCAAGCTCGTAGCCCACCTGAGCAAATTGTTCACGCTCGCTCGTCAGCCAGTAATAGGCACGGACCGCGGCGCTGCCTTCGCCAAGTGCAGCGCGCGCCGCCAAAGCGTAAATCGGCAACTGCAGAAGCCGCCCGCCCGCGAGCCGGTCAGCGCTTTTGGCTGTTTCCTTGATGCTTCTCCCTGAGCCGCTCTTGTAGTCATAGACGATTAGCGTGCCGTCTTCAGCCTTGTCCACCCGGTCGATGCGTCCGCGGAACGCTAGTTCGCGGTCACGATCTAGCCTGACAACTACCGCTTCCCACGACTCCGTCTGCCGGTCTCCATCCCGGTCCAAGTCGCCGAAGGAGTGCTCTGCCTCGAGAAACCTTGCCCCCGTTTCGGTTCTCACCCGGGTGTCCGCGATCAAGAACGCCCTCAAATCACGCTTGATTCGCGCCCAGTCTACTTGCCAAAACAGCTCTCCGCCGGTGATCCCTCGCTCGTGTGCCCGGTCGCACTCTTCGTCAGCAATCGCATTAAGACGCTCCGCGTCTTCATCCTGCCATGGCTCGTCCGGTTCAAGGCTGCGCCCGTGCATCTTGGTATCGCTAAAAAATCGTTCCAATGAATCATGGATGATATTGCCCCGGTCTGCGCCGGAGATTCGAACGATTTCTTCCGGTCGCATCGTCTCTCGCACCCGGCCCACCTGACCGAGAAAATAGCGAAACGGACAAGTCGCCAACGTCTCAAGAGACGTTGGCGAGTAAGGTCGCTTTGAGCCCAGCCCTAAACCGCCGCCCACTGCTCCGGAGCGCCGCCAAAGCTCCGCAGCGTCGAGCTTGATGCGACGTGACCAGGGGGCGAGCCTTGATGTCGCGGCGTAGAGGCTCGCCAGGAACGCTGGTTCTTGGCCGAGGAAATGATCTCTAGGGTTTGGTGAGCCTAGCAGGCTGCGTACTTCCCATTCCTGCCGCGACCCCGCCGCCAGGCTGGTGGTCGTAAGCGCCTGCTGGAAGGATGCTAGAGACGTCAACCATGGCGCTGATCCCAACTGTTCCAGGTCATCGCTCGATATCAAGTCACCCTGAAGCGACGATGCGGACTCCAAAAGCCAGCGTGATGGGGTCTGCTTGCTCTGAGAGCGCAGGCTGGATTCGGCGAAGCACAGCGTGCGTTGACTGCTTGACGCCAGGGCGGCGAGATAGTCGCAGCGCAATTCAAGCCGGGAGGCGGCGCGCGCCGGCAGCAGAAAACGCTCACGTTCCCGGTCTGGGATCAGTGGGTCCTCACGGCTGGGTCCCGGCATGCTGCCTTCGACCATACCGAGAACGAATACGCGATCGAAATCCATGCCACGCGCGTTTTTCAGAGAGCCGATAAAGATGCCATCGCCAAACCGTCCTAGCCGGCCACTGGCGTCCTGGAGAGAATCTTCAATCAGGCGGGCGAGCAACTGACGCGAGCCGTCGAGGTCGAGGCTGGGCGGTGAAGGGAGCCTGGCGCTTTTCCTTTGCCAGAGCGACTCCGCGTTTGCAACCGATTCGAGGCGCCGACGGACCTCCTGGTAGGCCTCAAGTTCGGCATCGTTTTCCCAGCCAGCCGCCGCGTTTTCACTGCCGAGGAATCGGTCCAATAAACCCAGTCCCCAGCGGACCATATCTCTGATCGAGGCGCCGGCCGGCGGCTTCAAGTGGCGCTCCAGCTCCTCGATAAACGCCGCCAGCCGGGCCGCGCTGGCGGCTTCATTCCGCTGTTGCCCATCCCGAACACCCCAAATTTGCAGCCGCTGGCGAAATTGTCCGCTGCCGCCAACAACCCCGGCGTCGCGTGAAATCTGGTCCCATTGGTGCGCCGGGACCCAACGGCCTGCGTAGGGACCTTCAGTTGTCTCGACGATCGGCCCCGACGTCAGCCAATCCATCACCGCATCGCGCCGAAATCTTGTATCGGGCAGGCGCAGCATCCCGATCAGCAGGCGTCCGACCAATGAGTCTGCCAGCGGCCGCGCCGGCGGGCCGTTGAAGGGTATCTCAGCTGCTCTGAGCTGCTCCTGCAAAAGTGGGGCATACAAATCGCTGGACCCGAACAGAATCCCGATACGATAGAACGGTGTGCCGCCGGAGGCCGCGTCCAGACTGAGGCGGATCACACTTCGGACCTCTTCCTCGGTATCAATAGTTCTGAGGATGTCGGTGGCGGTTGGCGGCTCGCCGGGATCCCAGCTCTCTGGCGCCTTGATTTCGAGTCGTTCGGCCAGGTCGATTGCAACCTGGTCTGCCCCCTGGTCAAAGGCTTGGCCTAGAACAATGTCAATCGCATCGCGACTCATGAACTCGCGAATGAGTGCAGTCTGGGCCGGGCTCAGGGAGCGCGGCAGATAGAGGAGTAAGCGGCCCAGGTCCTGGAGCGCGGCCGAGCCATCTCGAACCGCTTCGGCCGCGGATTCGGCCAAATCTTCGACGTCGTACGTGTCTGCCGTCAGTTCCCGAAACCGCCGATAAAGCGCGATCAGCTGAGCGTTCTTGTCCGAGCTGGCTGCCATCTGGTTCAGCGCCGCTACGGAAGCAAGCCTCAGGTCGCGGAAGCTGGCGCTGAGGGCGCTCTCAGTTGCCGGGTGCTCGCTGACGGATTCAAGAACTCCTCTGTGACCGACCAGAACCGCGCGGACCGCCTCGGCCCGGTTCCACGCGGTCAAAGGACGCTTCGCGAGCGCCAGCCTCGCCGAGCCGAGAAGTTCAGCCACTCTGGCCAGCACCAGAAAACGGATATTCACCACGCTCCCGGCTTTGCCGAGACGCCGGCGCAACGAGAGACCGGTGTAGTTGGACGGGACAATTACCGTCACGGGTGACAGCGGGTCTGTCTTTTTGGCCTCGTCGATAATCGCCCTCAGGGCGCTGAACGCGGGCTCACCGTAGGGCTCAACTGCAAACGACATCCGCTAGCCTCTTTACCTTCCATTCTATAGAGGGAGAGCCTGATTCTGGCGTTCTGACTTTGAAAGCTGGGGAACACCCCAGACCCCGCTAAAGACTCCTCGCCAAGCTCGTCGCAAGCTGGGGGACACCCCAGACCCCGCTAAAGACTCCTCGCCAAGCTCGCCGCAAGCCGGGAACACCCCAGACCCCGCTAAAGACTCCTCGCCAAGCTCGTCGCAAGCCGGGGACACCCCGCGCCCCGCTAAAGACCCCTCGCCAAGCTCGTCGCAAGCCGGGGACACCCCGCGCCCCGCTAAAGACTCCTCGCCAAGCTCGTCGCAAGCCGGGGACACCCCGCGCCCCGCTAAAGACCCGGCTTTTAAAGCCCCGTTGACCCCTCAGGCCCGATCACTCTACTGTCTGAGAGGTAGGGTTTCGGTCTTGGAGAGGATGATTGTGTCAAATCTGCGATTCGTTCACGCTGCGGATCTCCATCTCGATAGCCCATTTACCGGCCTCAAGACAGCGACTCCGTCCCATGTCTCCGCGCGCCTGCTAAACGCCACCTTTGATGCCTTTGGGGCCGTCATTGACCTTTGTCTCAGCGAACGAGTCGATGCCCTCCTGATCGCTGGTGATATTTATGACGCCGCCGATCGAAGCCTGCGAGCCCAGCTGCGTTTTGTCGATGGGCTCAAGCGACTGGACGCGGCCGGCGTTCGGTCCTTCATCTGTCACGGCAACCACGACCCGCTAAATGGCTGGCAAGCACGCCTGGACCTCCCAGCCGGCTGTCACCAATTTGGCGAGCAGGTAGAGGCAGTTCCGTTCGATCCAAACGATCCCGCGAGGGCCACTGTCGTCGGCATTAGTTACCCAAAGCGCGAAGTAAAGGAAAATCTTACTGGTGGTTTCGCTGCGCTGGACCGCCACGGATTTTCAATTGGCCTTCTCCATAGCAACGTTGGTGGCAACTCTCAGCATGCTGCTTATGCGCCCTGCACGGTCGCGGAGCTCGCCCAAACCGGCATTGACTACTGGGCCTTGGGTCACGTCCATAATCACCAAATTCTCAACCCTCAGAGGCCTGCTGTTGTTTACCCAGGCAATACCCAAGGCCGCCACATAAACGAGCCTGGGGCACGCGGCGTCTACCTGGTGGAGGTTGACGAAGGCGGAAGAGTTTCAGCCGAGTTTCATGAGACGAGTGTCCTTAGATGGGAGTCCGTGTCTGTCAGCATTGACGGTCTGGAGACCGAGCAATCTCTTCTCGATGCTGTCGAGCGCGAGATCGGAGCCGTCTTTTCTGATTCCGCCGGCCGTGACCTGATCTATCGCCTGGCATTGACTGGGCGAGGATCGTTAAACGAGGCCGCCCGCCGCCCGGATTTCGCGACCGACCTCCAGGTAGGACTAAACGAGGCTTGGGCCGGCGTTACGACTTTTGCCTGGTGTGATCGCATCGACGTGCTGACGCGGGGTCCTTTTGACCGGGCGTCGCGACGTGAAGGAGGCGATTTTGTCGGAGAACTGCTGCAACTAATTGACTCCGCTCGGACAGAGCCAGCCCTTCTGGACCAACTTTCCGCTGAGCTCCAAGTGCTTTACGGCCACGCCAGGGCCGGCCGCTTCCTTGCCAGCGCTTCAGCTAGCCCAGATGACATTGCCGCCCTGTTGGATGATGCCGAAGCAGCCTGCCTTGAGGCATTGTCGTGAGAATCGAAAACGTTCATGTCGACGGTTTTGGCCACTTTTTCGATACCCAATTCGGCCCTCTGAATGCGCCGATGACCGTCTTTTTCGGCCCCAATGAGGCGGGTAAAACTACAATTTTGGCTTTTTTGAGAGCCATGCTTTTCGGCTTTCCTACCAGGCTGCGCGCTCAGCACTACCCGCCGCTCCGAGGCGGCAACCATGGCGGACGGCTCTTTCTGGACGATGAGCATGGACTGCGCTACACGCTGGGCAGGTCCGAAACTGCTCGTGCTGCGACGCTCGAAATTGTGACCAGTGACGGGCAAGAATCCGGGGATGAAGCCTTTCTCGCCAACGCGCTTGGTCAGGCCTCCAAAGAAATGTTCGAGTCGGTGTTTGCCTTTAGCATTACCGAACTGCAGCAACTTGAATCCCTCGGAAAGGGTGATGCCAGCGCTCAGATTTACAGTGCTGGCATGGGCGCTGCCGCGTTGCCCGGCGCGATGACCAGCCTCAAGAATCGCCAAGAGGCTCTTTTTCTGCCCGGCGGTTCCAAGCAAGCGGTCGCTGAGACGTTAGCCGAGCTGGAAAAGCTCGACCTCAAGTTGCAGATTGCCGGAGACGCGACCGGTCGCTATGGCGAGCTCCTCATGCGTCAAGCCGCGGTAGCGGTTGAGCTAGAAACGACTCAGGCAACGCTACATGACCTAAATGGCCGCCGCCAGAAGTCTGCCAACCTCCGCCAAGCGTGGGATGACTGGATTCAGCGCGATTCCCTAATCCGTCGCGCTCAAGAGCTTCCAGAGTTCGCCGATTTTCCCTCGGAGGCCGTTGGACGCCTGGAAAAACTTGAGGAGCGGGCTAACGCTGCCGCCGACGAACTGCTTGAAAGCCAGGCACAGCTTGAATCGGCGACCGTGGCTGTGCGGACCACTGCCCCGGATACGGCACTGCTGGACCATGACCAGGAGATTCGACATCTGCTTACCTCACGAGATAGCTTCGCCTCCTCTGTTGCCGACGCGCCCAAACGCGAAATCGAGCTTGCTGACCTCCGCCGGGAACTCGAAGACGGACTCAGAACCTTGGGTCTCGGCTGGGACCAGGCCCGCCTCGACACTTTCGATATATCTAGCTCTGAGCGCGGGAGAATTGACGAGTGGGCCTCTGAACTCGATGAGGTAATCAAGATTGCGCGCACGCGCGACGACGAGTCAGCTCGCGCCGAGGATCTAAGCAAGGACTTGGCGGAAAAGCTGGCTGATCAAAAAACGGCGTTGGATGCACGCGGCCCAGCGCCTTATTCCTTAGAACAACTAGAAGAGCGCCGTGGACACCTGCGGCGCTGCCGCACGATTCGCGAAGACTTACTGCGAAACCAAGCACGCCGGGATGATCTTGAGGCTCAAGTTGATGCCCGTCCCGGGGCATCGGCCGAGGGTCTGGAAGCGCCGTGGTCGCCACTCGCGGTGCTTGCAACTTGCGGCGTCCTAATCACGGCGGCTGGCCTTGCCCTCGGCGGCGCGGCGGCGTTTCTGGGGTTGGTAATCGGCCTCGGGCTGCTGTTGGCAGCCGGCGCTCTCTGGTTCATTCGCCAGAAAGCTCGCCCTGTCGCGGAGATGCAAACGGGCCTGGGTTTGCAGACTATCTTGGCTCAGATTGAAAGGTCCTCAACCACTGCCCAAGAGTTGGAGTCTGACCTGGTCGACGCGGCTAAGTATCTCCGCGATTCGCCTATCGATTCTGAGGCCTTGGACGCGACGTTAAGCGAGATAGAGACTGAGCTGGCTCAAGCAGCGGTGACATTGACCGACCTCAATTCACTCGAACGCGGCCTGGCCGAGGACATCAAGGCAGCCGAGCGGCTGGAAAGCCGAATGAACCTGGCCACCGAAGCCGCCAGACGGGCTAGTGAACAGCTTGAAGCCAAACGTCGCGACTGGCGCGAATGGCTAGCCGCCAGAAATCTCGCCGATCATCTCTTGCCCCACACTGTCGGAATTGTTTTTGGCCAAGTCGAGAACGCTCGGCAGCGCGCTCGGGCAGTGGCCGCGATGGGCGACCGGCTTGAAGCCATCCAGCGCGATGTAGACGACTATTCAGAGCCTGTCGTCAGTTTGGCTCACGAGCTTGACCTGGAAATTGACGCCACGAATCCAGCTGGTGTAGCAGCGGCAGCCTCCGAGCTGATCGGCCGGCTAGAAGCTGCTCGAAAGACCGAGGCAGAACACGTTTCTGCCTCGGAGAAGCTCAACCAGGCCAAACTGGACTTTGAAGGCCGTGAGCAGAAGGCCGTACAGGCCGCCAACGATCTCGAAGAGTTGCTGGCTTCGGGGAGCGCTGGCGACGCTGAGGAGTTTCGCGCCCACGCCGCCTTACATGCTGAGCGAATGGATACGCAACGCGGCATCAATGGCGCGGAAGACCGCTTGCGCCGCTTGGCGGGGCCGGGTGGTACTCTGGACCGGCTTTCTGCTGACCTGGCCGCGACCGCCTTACCAACCCTTGAGGACGATTTGGTAAACCTGGAAGTTGAAATCAAGGAGGTTGATGAACGGCGCACTGGAGTAATCCGCGAGCAAGCGACGCTGGAAACCGAGATCAAGGACCTCACCAGCGAAGAAGAGACTTCTGAACTCAGGGCCCGCCGCGAGTCGCTAAAGGCAAATCTGGATTCTACCGCTCGTCAGTGGTCTGTTTTGACCCTGGCCCACGGCCTGATGGCCGAGGCTCAGAAGAAGTATGAGCAAGAGCGTCAGCCCGCCGTCATCCGTCACGCGGACGCCTTTTTCCAAACGATCACCGCGGGCCGGTACCGTGACCTTATTTCGCCGCTTGGGACCCAGAAGCTGACGGTTGCGGACCGCGACGGCTCTCGAAAGGAGCCGGAGCAACTGTCCAAAGGCACCCAGGAGGCGCTATATCTCGCGCTTCGCTTTGGGTTGATTCGTCAATTCGGTGAGCAGGCCTGTAGCCTCCCGGTGATCGTCGACGAGATCCTGGTGAACTTCGACCCAGAACGTGGCCAGCGTGCCGCTGAAGGGTTTGCCGAGCTGTCAAAAACCAATCAGGTCCTCGTCTTCACCTGCCACCCCACGATTCGAGATCTGTTTACCGCCGCGTCTCCCGACACTCAGGTCATTGAAATCGACGCGAATAGGTAACCTTCGGTCCTCATTGCTAGTGTCGATCGTGTTTCTACTGGAGGTCAGGGACTGAGGAGTGGCACGGTGATCATCGGCGTAAGAGGGCTGACAGGGCGCCTCCCGGCCGTCTTCGGGTTGGCGCTGGTTATGATCATGCCGATCCTCGTCGCGTGCGGTGACGCAAGAGGTGGGCCCGGTGAGTTAATTTTGGTTCCAGCCTTCGAGCGCCAGCAGTTGGAGCGCCCGATTGAAGTTGGTGCCTACCCCAATGGCCGTCTGTTCGTCGCAGAGCAAATAGGTCTGATCACCGTCCTGCGCCCGGATGGCTCCGATGCCGTAGTCTTGCTCGACCTACGCGACAGCGTAGACATCGAGAAGGGTGAAGGTCTGCTGTCCTTTGCCCTCGATCCGGATTTTGAAAGCAATGGTCAGGTTTGGGCCTACTATTTCGCCGCTGGTGTTAGTCAGTCGGTCTTGTCTCGCTTCAACGTCATCGAGGGCAGTGCTGATCCAGCCAGTGAACTGATCATCCTCAGATTAGACCAACCCGGTTTCAACCAAAACGGCGGCGCAATCCGATTTGGCGAAGATGAGATGCTTTACCTCAGTCTTGGTGACGGCAGCGCTTCCCTAGATCCGTTTGAAAACGGCCAGGACCTTGGAACCCTTCTCGGGTCGATCATCCGCATCGACGTGAGAACCGCCACCGCCGCGCAGCCGTATCTCGTGCCAGCCGATAACCCGTTTGTTGACCTTGCTGGAGCACGGCCGGAGATCTGGGCCTATGGCTTCCGCAACCCCTGGCGCATCGCTTTCGATTCGCAAACTGGGGCGCTCTGGGGCGGCGATGTCGGCGCCAGCGACTTCGAGGAGCTCAATCTGATCCAAAAGGGTGGCAACTACGGCTGGAACGTAATGGAGGGCTTTAAGTGCCGAGGCGGCGGGACGGACTGCGCCGAAAACGGATTCTCACCGCCGGCGGCGGCATACGCCCAGGAGGCAGGCCGCTGCGCGGTTATTGGTGGCATCGTCTATCGAGGCGGTTCGATTCCCAGGCTTGACGGCTTCTACCTTTATGGAGACTTCTGCACCGGTGAGGTTTTCGCGCTAAAGGTTGACGATCCCGGCAAGACGCTGTGCATCGCCGAAGGCGCGGGGTCGATAACTTCGTTTGGCAGCGACTCGGACGGAGAAGTCTACATCGCGACCTATGAAGGCCAGATTTGGCGGCTGCAAGCTCCTTAGGGCGCTGGGTCGGACCGAGCCTGGCCGATAGCTCTTGCTACCGCTGCTCCGCGAGGTTTCCCCAGTCGGCACCGATGTTAGACTTGGGCCATGACTTCAAGCCTGCCAAAACTCTTCAATCCACTCAGCGATTCCCTTGAAATTCTTGATTTGACCTCACCCGTCGGTATCTATGTCTGTGGCATAACGCCTTACGACACGACTCATCTCGGCCACGCTTTCACCTACACCTCGTACGATGTTCTGGTCCGGCTTCTGCGGTTTCTAAATTACGAAGTCAGCTATGTACAAAACATTACGGACATTGACGATGACGTCCTCCTTCGTGCCGGCACATTGGGTGTCGACTGGAAAGACCTGGGAGATCGGGAGGTCGAAAAATTCCGTCATGACGCCGTTAGCCTCAATAACCTGCCTCCCGATGTGATGCCTCGCGCCACCGAGCACATCAACGAGATCACCGATTTCGTCGGACAACTCCTGGCAAACAACGTCGCTTATGAATCCGAAGGCAGCGTCTACTTTGAAGTAAAGCGCGCTGGTTCCTTTGGCACCCGTCTGTTTCGCCGCACCTACGACGAGCAGCTCAGTACCGCCAACAAGCACGGCAATTTTCCCGACGACCCAGCCAAAAGGGACCCGCTGGACTTTGTGCTCTGGCAGCGGACCAAGCAGGGCGAGCCAAGTTGGCCCTCGCCTTGGGGTGCTGGCCGCCCGGGTTGGCACATCGAGTGTTCGGCGATGAGTCAGCGATACCTCGGGAACAGCTTCGCCATCCACGGCGGTGGTTCTGACTTGTTGTTTCCGCATCACGAATGTGAAATTGCTCAGGCGGAGTTTAGCCACGGCGAACTACCGGCCAAGTACTGGATGCACACAGGCATGGTCCACTATGAGGGCGAAAAAATGAGCAAATCGCTCGGCAACATGGTTTTCGTCGCCGACCTGCTCTCAGAGCATACGGGCAACGCCATTCGCCTCTGTCTCCTGGCCCAGCATTATCGAGAGCCCTGGACCTATGAGGCGTCACTGATGGAAAGAGCAGAGGCAATCGAAGCCCGGCTTTCAGTTCTCGGGACCAGCCAGAGTGACGTCTCCTCGGAGGATCTGGAGAGCCTGGGCTGTGGTGTGCTCGACGCCCTCAAAGACGATATGAATACGCCTCTGGCCCTGACCGAATTGGTCCAATTGGCCGAGTCTGGCGAAAGGAACGCGCAGGGCGTGGCCGAGAAATTGGCTTCGAGTACCTTCGGGCTTCGCTGGGACCAATCCAAGCGTTAGCCGGACCAGGACGGCAAAAGCCTTTGTTTCAGCGAATTCCCGGGTCGTAGCTGATATCAACCACTGTCCAGTTACCTGCCTGAAGGACGACCTCGAACGGCTTAGTGATCGGGAATGGTGTGTCAGCAGGCGTTTGGGGGACGACGGTGTAGATAGCCGGCGGCAGGGCCAGCGCACGTCCGCCGACGCTCTATGGGCCGTAAATCGTTGTGTGGGGAAACGCCGCTACGTGGGCGAACCAGAAGGTTGTCCTGCTCGGCAGGGGCGTCAATTGCTCACCTGCCAGAGGTCCGGAGATCGCGGTGCCGCTGATCAGCCAAACACTGCTGGTCTCGGCGTCGATGAATCTTCCTTTCTCTTCCTGAAAGGTCAACTTTAGGTCACCCAACTCCGGACTGAAGGCGATCACTACGGGTCCTTCAGCTAGAGCAAAAATCACCACCGCTGTGCCGTTCAAAGTTTCGTTTATTGCTGCGTTGCCAAGCTCACTGACGATGAGTCGACTTCGATGCCGAGTACCAAGTCGGCCGGCTGCAGCCGGTCGTCGAGCGCTGCATCGGTCACCGGGAAGGGGAACCCGCCGCCGTTTAAATGTGTTTCGATGCCCAGGAAGGGGTCACGTTGGTACGCCGCCAAGTAGCCCGGGTTGCCAAATGAGTCCCGAGAGAGGACCAGCGTCTCAGGGTTCATCGTCAACCACTGACCCCAGGATGTCAGCGTCGATGGCTTCGCCTCAAGCCTGAGTCCGCTGAGCTCACCAACAATCGCTTCCCCGCCCGCCTGGAACCAATATGAAAGCGTTTCGCGGTCGTACATCACCAGGTCAGACTGGTAGAGAGCGCTGGTGTTGCCAAAAGATAAGACGCGGTCACCCAGGTGTCGGTCGTAAATCACGCCACTGCGACACAATGGGCAAAAGGTAATCACGATCGCCTCACCGGCGAGCTCAGTATTGACAATCTCGTGAAAATTTAGAATCCGAGCCGGATAGGCGTACGCTGGCCGTCTCGAGCAATAAATCCTAGCACGAGGTCGGTCGGAGCTAACCAGGTCGCGTCCAAGGCCGATTCATAGATCGGATTGTCCAAAGGTGGAATCCGATCGCGAAGGCCGAGTAGCTCCTCCTCGGTAATTTCGAACAGCGAAATAGTAGAACCAGTGAAAAGGTCGAAGTGAATGTCCTTGAGGCTGATGCTTTTTTGGTCCGTATCGGTGCCTGCCAATAGCCCGCGCCCACCTACATCGCCGGATCCGCAAGCTACTAGGACGACGGCACCAATAAGAATGGCAGCCGGGATCAGCCATGCATCCTTCGCGGCTCGGTTAATCGCGGCCATCAGAAGTGTAGTGATGCAAACATGAGATTCTATTCCGGCGGAGGCCGCCGCCTAAAGAAGATCGGCCCTCAAAGTCGACAAGCTCGCGTCAAGCCATCTTGGCGCCCGGCCTAGGCCAGCAGGAGTGATCTGGGTCACACGCCGCCCTGCAAGCCGTTAATTGGGCCCGGCGCCTTGCGCCCAAGCCGGCTCCGATACACGATGCGAAGCAAACGTGGATTTATCGCACGAGACAGCGACTGGGGACTTTAGAAGAAGGTCCAGATGGAAGAAGCGAGTTCCGCTGAGAGGAAGGTCCAGGTTGTCGCCGGGCTGATCGGTCTTGCCGTAGCCGGTGCCATCGCGGTCATCGTTGGCGTCAACGCTGGTTTTAGCGCCGGCCTCGCGGTGTTCTTCCTCAGTTGGACCTTTGTCGCCATCTTTGTGCTTGTGGTCCGTTTTGCCTTTCGCCGCTTTTCGCCGGCGCCGACTGCGCCTGAGCCGCCCTCCACATCCGCCAAAGCCAATCCCAGGCGTCGCTCAGGCCGAAAGCGCCGAAAGCGTTAGGTCGCCTGCCCAGACCCAAAGGCATCTTTTCCCAGAGCGAAGGCGCCCTGGAGGCCGACATCGTCGCCGCCGGCCGCTAGTGTCACGTCATCTCCCCGAACCTGGCAGCCCTTGTCGCAGCGGCTAAGTTTCTCCCGAAGCGGCGCTAAGACGAAGTCCCCCGCGCCGAGCGCGAAACCACCGCCCAGAACCACCCGTTCCGGCATGAAGCAATGAACCAGGTTGTGGACGCCGATTGCCAAAGCCTCCGCGGTCGCCTGAACCGCTGCTAGGGCAGCTGCATCGCCAGCTTCGGCGGCCTTGGTTGTCTTTTCGCCTGGCTCACCGGTCAGACGCTGAAGCGCAGTGCCGGAGCCAAGCTGCTCCACCGTTTCTCCAGTATTCCTATCGATGACCATGTGGCCGACTTCGGCGAGGGACCAGTGTCCGCGCAAGAGCTGACCGCCGATCACAACCCCGGCGCCGACGCCGGTGCTTGAGGTGACATAGACCATGTCCGCGACACCCTGGCCGGCGCCAAACCTGTGCTCACCCAGTGCACCCAGGTCGGCGTCGTTCGCCAGCATGACCGGCAAGCCAAGCGCCTGACTAATCGCGTCGCCGGAGATTTCATCCTGCCAGCGCGGCAAGTTGGGCATCTTTGAGATCCGGCCGTCTCGGTAGGAAACTACGCCGGGCACGCCAATCACCGCGCCGGCCAGCGCCACCGGACTTGAACTGTTTGCTTCCAGAATCACTCGAGTTAGCTGCTCGGGGTCGTCTCCATCAGTGCTGACAACGACCTTTGAAATGATCTTGGCACTGGCATCGAAGACCGCCACTCGCAGACGCGTGCCTCCGAGATCGACGGCCAACATTCCGGTTTCGTCAGTCTCTTCAACCATTGCAGTTTCCTCTTCTACGCCGCTGGGCTGATCCCCTAGGACGGGCGGACCGCATGCCCGCCAAACTGATTGCGCAGGGCCGCGAGAAGCCTGGCGCCAAACGGACGATCCTGGCGTGAGCGGAAACGAGCCTGAAGTGATGACGAGATCACCGGCGTCGGGATTCCGAGGTCAATTGATTCCTTGACGGTCCAGCGGCCTTCGCCGGAATCTTCGACGTAGGCGTCAAGCTTTTCCAGGCGCGGGTCCTCGGTCAGGGCTAGTGCCGCGAGGTCCAGAAGCCAAGAGCGGACCACACTGCCGCTGCGCCAAATCTCCGCTACCTGCGCCAGTTTCAGCCCGAATTCCTCTTTCGCCTCGAGAATCTCAAAGCCCTCGGCGTAGGCCTGCATTAATCCGTACTCGATCCCGTTGTGGATCATCTTGACGAAATGCCCGGCTCCAGATGCTCCAACTCGGCCGAATCCGGTGTTCGCCGATGGCGCCAAAGTCCGGAATATCGGCTCAGCGGCCTGGTATGGATCCTTGTCTCCACCAACCATCAGGCAGAAGCCTTCATCGAGGCCCCAAATGCCGCCACTGGTGCCAACGTCAAGGAAGTGAATGCCACTTTGTTGTAAGGAAGCACCGCGGCGCATGGTGTCCTTGTAATTGGAGTTGCCGCCATCGATCAGAATGTCGCCGCCGGCCATAAGCGGTGACACCTCGTCAATCGTCGCCTCGGTGATATCACCGGATGGCACCATCAGCCAGATCACTCGCGGCGATGGCAAAGAGGCGATCAATTCCTCGACGGAAGAAAAGTCAGATACGGCCGGGTTGCGGTCGTAACCTTGCACCTCGTGCCCGTCGCGGCGCAGCCTTTCGGCGATTCCCGCACCCATGCGGCCCAATCCTACGATGCCCATTTTCATCTTTAGCCTCCTTAATGTCGGTCAGTGCTGGCTGCGGTTATGAGCGGCGATTCTTTGTTGGACCACTTCGACAAGTTCGCTGGGCTCGTGGACGATCCAGGCGTGATCAACGACCTCCTTAACGTGAAGGCCGGCGAGAGTAAACGGAGTTGCCACCGCGACAACGTTCATTCCGGCTGCGGATGCCGCGCGTACGCCTGCCGGAGAGTCTTCAATAACCAGGCAATCTTGCGGCATCACCGCCAGCCTGGATGCAGCTAGCAGATAAACTTCGGGGTCAGGTTTGTGTTTCTCGACGTCTTCTGCCGCTAAAACCACATCGATCAGGCTTTCGATCTCTACGTGCAGGGCTTCGGTTCGGCGAGAGCTAGTGGCAAGTCGCGTGAGACAAGGCTGATCCTTTACCGCCCTTAACAACCCAATCGTGTGTGGCCACTGGTTGTCGCGCAGCACCTGAGGATCTGCGACCATCTCGTTGTAAATCGAAAGCCGCATGTTGGTGAGAACCTCCCAGGGCTCAGAGGCGCCGTGCTCGGGCATCAACTCGCGCAGTTCCGCTTCCAGGCCGAAGCTCTCCATCAAGAACCGTGAGACCGAGTCGATCCGACCACTTCTGGATAGAGGTCGGCGGTTCGTGTTTCCGGCCCAGACAGGTTGCGAATACGCTGGATAGCCAAGCCATACGCCTGAGCCTTGAGACGCTCGGTTTGGACCAAGGTTCCATCGAGGTCGAACAGCACCGCGTCGATCATCGCCTATTGGATTGCTTCGAGCAGGCGGTCGATACCGGCGAGCAGGTTGCCGCCAAGATTGATCCGCGCCACCCGGCGCCCGCGGTCCGTCAACGACTCAAAGTCGCCGAGCGCCTGCGCTTGCCTCAGTTGATCGAAGCTATGCGGCTGCCCGGGAATCGCCAGGTCTGCGGCCGCATCCTCGATGATTTGAATAAAAGCTCCCGTGCCGGGTCCGCCTTTGTGCAGCTGGCCAGTGGAGTGGAGGTAGCGGGGCCCGAAACCAAGACTAGTCGCCACCCCGTAGCGCTGGCGAATCTTCAGCCTCAGCAACTCCAACGGCGCTTCAATCTCCGTCTTGCGTGGCAGGTAGGCAAGTAAGCCAAGGTAATCGCCTTTCTCCAGGGTCGCCAGAACACTCTCAATCGAGGTGGGCTCACCAGAGGCCGGTTTTGGTCCCTCCGAAAGGATCCGAGCAGTGGCATCCTTTGCTGCCTGAACGTCAGGTTGGTCGAATGGATTGATTTTGAGTACATGAGCGGCAATTGCTGTCGCGAACTCCCAGCGGAAGAACTCACCCCCCAGTTGCATGCGGTTCTCGAACGGCAAACGTAGCACCGGATGGCCGAAATTCTCGATCGCATCCAGGCCCGGGTGCTCGCCAAGCGCCACGAAAGCGCGATCCGCTCCGTAGACTTCGGGCGACCCCAGAGTTTCGCCGGCAATTGGCACGATTCCCTTTCCTTCCTTGCCGGTGGACTCCGCGATCAATTGCTCGATCCAATCCCCCAGGGAGCTCAGTTCCTCCGGTAGGACCAGGGTCAGTTTGTCTCGACCCACCGCCGCGGTTTGGCCAAGAAACGCGCCTAGCAGGGCCCCTGGGTTTTCGCTCGGCGGGTTTGTGCGACACGCCTCTGCGACCGCCCTCGCATTCTTGAGCAGAACCTCCAGGTCCACGCCGACCAGGCTAGCGGGCACCAGACCGAAGAAGGATAGTGCCGAGTAGCGGCCGCCGATGTCGGCTGGGTTTGCGAAAACCTTGCGAAACTCTCGCTCTCGTCCGAGCGTTTCAAGTGGGGTGCCCGAGTCGGTCACGGCGACAAAGTGGACCCCGTCCGGTATCTGCTCCCAGAAGTAACTGAACTGCGACAAAGTTTCCTGAGTTGTACCCGACTTGCTGGAGACAATGAACAGGGTTTTCTCCAGGTTAAGCCGCTGCCGGAGGTCGAGGATGGTACCCGGGTCGGTGGTGTCCAGCACCTCCAGAGATAGCCGGTCCGGTGCTGAGCCAAATGTTCTCTGGAAAACCTCTGGCGCCAGGCTGGAACCGCCCATTCCGAGCACAACCGCGGTCTCGTATCCTTCCGCGGCGACGCCGGCGGCGAAGCGGGCCAGCTCTGGGGCTTGATCGATCATCGAATCGATAACCGTAAGCCAACCGAGTCGGTTTGGCTCGGTAATCTCCGCGGGGTCAGACTTCCAGACGCTGTGATCGTGCCGCCAGATTCGCGCCACCACATTGTCATCGGTGATTGCCTCAAGCGCCAAGGCCAGGGCTGGTGGAATCTCTTGGTTGCTCATTTTGAGCCGCGGTCTGGAGCCTTTGAGCTTCCGAGCCGCTGGCCGATCTCTTCCAGGAGCGAGGCGAAATCCTTGCCAAATGAGGCCAGGCCTTCAACCAAAAGTCCGTCGGTCACAGCCTGCAAATCTACGCCCGCGTCCCCTGCCTGGCGCAGCGTCCCCTCGGCCTCGCTCATGCCCGTTTTCGCCATCGAGCCTGGCGTTCCGTGGTCAAGGAATGCTTTTAGCGTCGCTTCAGGCAGCGTGTTGACCGTCTGCGGCGCCATCAATCCCTCCACGTAGAGAATGTCTGAGTAGGCGGCGTTTTTGGTACCGGTCGAGCCCCAGAGCGGTCGCTGAGGGTGGGCGCCCGCCGCCGCCAGTTTCTTCCATCTCGGCCCTGAGAGACTCTCCTGAAAGCGCGAGTAAGCCAGCCAGGCATTGGCGATCGCCACCTTGCCCCTTAGCGGCGAATCCTCTGGCAGCAAGGCGTCCACCTTTGTATCCACGCGTGAGACAAAAAATGACGCGACGCTGGCGATAGTTTCGAGCGGCTGGCCATCGCCAAGCCGCTGCTCCAACCCCTGAATGTAGGCTTCGCTGACCTTAGCGTAGACATCAACGTCAAAAAGCAGGGTGATATTTATGTTGATCCCGCCGGAGATTAACGTCGCGACTGCCGCGATTCCTTCCGTCGTGCCCGGAACTTTGATCATGAGATTCGGCCGATCGACAAGCGTGAACATCCGCTTTGCTTCGGCGATGATTTCAGGCGTCGGGCCTTCCTGCGCTTCAAAGGAGACATATCCGTCAGCCGCGCCTGTCCGGTCGTAGACCGGCCGGAGCAGATCGGCTACGGCTCGGATGTCATCGCCGCCGACCTCTAGGAATGCCTCGTAGGCGGACGCGCCGCCGCGCGCGGCGATCACGTCGATGGCTGCGTCGTAGTCGTTTGAGCCGGCGATTGCCGCCCGAAAAATGGTCGGATTGGACGTCACGCCATAGATGATCCCTTGACGGATCATCTGCTCCAGTTCACCGGACTCAATCATGCGGCGGCGAATGTAGTCAAACCAAACGCTTTGGCCCAGCTGGTTCAGTTCCTCGATCGAGTTGGTCACTTAACACCTCCGAGCGCATAGCTCAACGAATCTTCCCGGATCATGACGGCTAGCCGCGTTCTTGAGCTTGTTTCGCCACCGCTTGAGCGCGCTCCACAACCCTGTCAGGCGTAAACCCGAAGCGTTCAAAGAGAACTCCGCCAGGCGCCGATGCCCCGAAGTGGTCGAGGCCGATCATGCCTCCGCCTTCTCCCACGTACCGTTCCCATCCCAGGGTTGAGCCAGCCTCAATCGATACTCTCGCCGCAATCGCCGATGGCAGCACCTGGTTCTTGTATTCCTGAGGCTGTTCTTCAAATACTTCCCAACTTGGCATGCTGACCACGCGTGCATCGAGCCCCTGGTTGGTCAGGAGTTCTCGGGACCGCAGAGCGAGAGCCACTTCAGATCCGGTTGCAATGAGAATGACGTCGGGCTTTCCCGACGCGGCCTCTTCAACGATGTAGGCGCCGCGTTCGACGCCAACCTGTACTCTTGGGGCGTCGTCGATGATTGGCAGGTTCTGGCGGGTAAGGACGAGGAGGGATGGGCCTCTGCGCTTAATCATCAATCGCCAAGCGGCGGTAGTCTCGTTGGCATCGGCGGGGCGGAAAACAGTCAAGTTGGGCATCGCCCTGAGCGACGCCAGGTGCTCAACCGGCTGGTGGGTGGGGCCATCCTCCCCAAGCCCGATGCTGTCGTGCGTGAGGACAAACATTGATTGAATGTTCATAAGCGCCGCCAGTCTGATGGCCGGCCGCATATAGTCGGTGAATATGAAAAACGTTGCCCCAAAGGGAATGACGCCCCCGTGCAGGCTCATGCCGTTGACGATGGCACCCATGGCGTGTTCGCGCACACCAAAGTGAAGGTTGCGGGCACCCCAGGTGCCGGCATTGATGTCGCCGAGTCCCGTTAGGTCGGTCATGGTGGATGGGGCGAGGTCCGCAGAGCCCCCGAGCAGAGTCGGCAGTCTCTGAACGGCGGCGTTCAAGACCTTACCGGAGGCTATGCGGGTCGCAATCGGGCCGTCCTTCTCGGTGAAGGCTGGAAGCCCAGCATCCCAGTCTGCCGGGAGTTCTCCCCGCAGCACCTCCTGGAAGAGGTTTGCATCCTCCGGATAGGCCTCCGCATAAGCGGCCACGCGTTCTTGCCAGTCGCGTTCCCGCTCCTTGCCGTCGTCGATCGCCGAGCGCATCTCGGCCAGGGTTTCCTCCGGCACGAGGAAGGGTGGCTCTGTCGGCCAGCCAAGGGCTTCCTTGGTGAGCAGCACTTCGGCTTCGCCCAGCGCGGCGCCGTGCGCTTCGGCCGTTCCGGCTTTGTTGGGGCTGCCAAAAGCAATCGTCGTCTTGGCGGCGATCAAAGACGGCTGAGATGTCTCAGCCTTGGCTTCCTCCAGGGCGGCGATGACAGCGTCGAGATCGTTGCCATCGACTCGCTGGACGTGCCAGCCGAGCGCCTGGAAGCGGTCGCCGACGTTTTCGGTGAAGGCGAGATCGGTGCTGCCTTCGATGGTTATGCTGTTGTCGTCGTAGAGGTAGATGAGCTTACCCAGGCCCAGGGTACCGGCCAGCGAGGCAGCTTCATGGGCAACGCCTTCCATCAAATCGCCGTCGCTGACGATGCCGTACACGTAGTGATCGACGATCTGGTGACCGGGACGATTGAAGCGCTCGGCCAGGAAGCGCTCGGCCAGCGCCATCCCCACGCCCATCGCAAATCCCTGCCCCAGAGGCCCGGTTGTGGCCTCAACTCCCGGCGTGAGGTGATACTCGGGATGGCCCGGAGTTTTACTGTCCCACTTGCGAAACGCTTTGATTTCGTCGAGTGACAGCTCATAGCCGGTGAGATGAAGGAGTGAATAGAGCAAGACTGATGCATGCCCCGCCGAAAGGACGAAGCGGTCACGGTTGGGCCAGTCTGGGTTTGTCGGACTGTGGCGGAGAACGCGGGCCCATAGAGCATAGGCCATCGTCGCCGCGCCCATAGCTGTGCCGGGGTGGCCATTACCCGCTTTTTGGACCGCGTCCATAGCCAGGGCTCGAATCGTATTGATGCAGAGCTCGTCGGTCTTGCTAAGAGATACCACGTATGGTCCTTTCGAATTCGACTATTGTGCTTCGGCAATCAAGAGCGGTACCTGACGGCTTAGATCCGCGGGGACCAGCCCAGAAGGCAGATCTGAAGGCCGCCGCTTCAGATATGGTACTGGCTAGCCGGAGGCGACGGCTTGGATTTGGATTTCTAATGGCAAAACCTGCGGCAGGACCGCTTCCCTGTCCCCGACCTTTTCGTTTGGCTGGCTGGTGGTCTTTCATTCTACTTGGAGGACGCTTGGCCAGTTCCGAGAACGCGCCGCCCCGATGTATCGGCCGCGGGTCCGAATGATATGGGTGCCTCCGACGAGGATGGTGAGCGTGGCACAGGTGATCACAAACGGCAGTGATTAGGGTGAGAAGGTTTAGCAGGACAAAGCCGACGATCGCGCCAAGAACCACGCTTCGGGATAGGGCGATAACGCCCAGAGCCGGCAATATGGCTAGCATGGTGAGAATCGGCAGCATCGCCAGGGAAACGCCGAGCACTGGCGCCAGGCCCCTGCCGCCTTGAAACTGAAGTACGGCGGGCCAGTTGTGGCCGATTGTGAGTGCGACCGGTGCGCTAAATACGGTCCATTCCGCTAACCCGGACCAAAGCGCGGCAACGACGACCACCGTCCCCTTGGCGATGTCAGCGCCCAAGACCAAGACGCCGGCGCGCCCGCCAAGCTCCCGAAACACGTTTAGGGCGCCGGCGTTGTGACTACCGACATTGCGAATATCGACGTCTTTGACACGCCTGGCTACCAGATAAGCGGGGGAAAGTGAGCCGAGAGCGTAAGCGGCCGCCAGGAACATGGTGCCCAGGAATACCTCAACCATGAGCCGAAGCGATCCTCACGCATTTCCCCCTGCTGAACTCGCAAGCATCCAGGTTCAATTCTCTTCGACTGCGGACGATTACCGCAATTTTTTTGACGACGGGAGCCTAAGTTGGCTCGTACGTCGAACACCGCGGCGCCAAGGTTGCCCCAGTCAAAGATCCCGTTTGGGTGCTGGCGGGGCGGTGATCGAGATCACCGTTCAAGTCGTGAGGATCGCCCAACCTGAGAATGTGATCGTTGGCCGTGGGTCTCAGGTGGACTCCGGCTGGAGGAACGCTGAAGAGACAACCGGATCGGACACCAGAGGTGAGTGATTTGTTGACGAAACGATCGACCGCAATCGTAAGCGTGCTACTGCTGCTTTCGCTCGCGGCAGCGGCTTGCAGTTCGGATGATGGCGATGCAAGCAATTCCACCGTGACCCCGGCGAACTCGGAGCCTGAGGCTACCGCAACATCCGCTCCAACGGGCTCGGAGCCCGAGAGCGTAGGCCCAACCGAAACCTCGGCGACGATCGCTGACGGTTGGAGCGCTACGGTCATAGGCCAAGGCATTAAGCCAACTCTTGCTCTTGATAGCACCGGTTCGCCGGCGATTGCCTATCTATTTGAGGCTATCTCGGGCGGTTTCGTCTCCTTCGCCGCGGCGAAGGAAGATTGGACGCCGGAGCAGTTCGTCGAAGGCTATTTTTACGGTCCCCTTGACCTCACCTTTGACCTCCAGGACCGGCCCAACATTGTCTATCACGATCATCAGGCGTCAAATTTCCGGCCGGAGTTGGGCGATCTGGTTTACGCACTTCGAAACCGTGAGTGGCAAATCACGACGCTCGAGGATGATGGACACGACGGTTGGGATAGCACTATCGCCATCGGCGGCGACGGCATTGTCCCGGCGGCAGGCATCGACCCGTCTCAATTTAACAGCACCGATGGGGTTGAATACTACGAGAGCGTGAACGGCCAGTGGACCGTGACGGCAATTGGCAGCGGTCCGATTCAATACGAGTTCAATGTGAGTCTGGCGGTGAGCCCGGAAAACTTGCCGGCGCTGACCTATTATGACAACATCAATGGCGATCTGATGCTCGCAAGTTTCGACGGCAGCGCCTGGTCGATCGAGGCGGTAGCAACGGAGGGAACGGTGGGAAAGTTCTCGTCGCTTGCCTTCGATGCTGACGGACGTCCCCACATCGTTTTCTTCGAAGAGGGCAATGGTAACGGCGGCCGTGTGATGTACGCGGTGCGGGACGAGAATGGCTGGACCTTGGAAGCTGTAGGCGAGCTAACCGACGTGCGTCAAGGGATGACGGGCGCGCGCCGGATCACCTCCGTGGCACTGGACGCACAAGGAGTGCCGCATGTCGCGTTTTCGGATGTCGGCGTCATCAGCTACGCTACTCGCACCGAATCAGGATGGAAGGTTGAGGAGATTGTCTCCGCCGGCGACCGTGTCCTGGGTCAACTCGTTTCACTAAAAGTGGGCGCCAACGGCACGGCTCATATCGCGTTCTACGAAGTTACTCAGGCCTCACCCCTTGACGGGCTTGTCGTCTACCTTTCGCGCCCCGCGGGCTAGGCGCGAATCCCAGCCAAAAGGGCTTCGACTTCCGATGCCTGCGCAGCCAGACTCTGAAAATTAGTAAACTGGGATTCAACATCAGCAGGCAGAAGATATCTTGGCGCTCCCGCCAGTCTAGGCATGACTTTCATGACTTCGATGAGACGTACAAGAATTGTCGCGACTTTGGGTCCATCCACCGATGATCCCGCGGTCCTGCAGGAGCTTATCGAGGCTGGCGTCGAGGTAGTCCGGATCAATTTTTCCCACGGCGACCTGGAAGAGAAACATCGCCAGATAGAGCGCGTACGGGCAATTGAGACAAACATCGGGCGGAACGTCGCCATCCTGCAGGACCTTCAGGGCCCCAAGATTCGAGTTGGCGACCTTGCCCACTCGCTCGGCCTGACTGCCGGCCAAGTGTTGGATATCGTGCCCGAAGGAAAAGTGCGCGGCGACAGCCAAATTTCGACGAACTACCCTCAATTGGCCGCCGAAGTTCAACCAGGGGACTCCATCTTCCTCGATGACGGGGCAATGGAACTGCGCGTCTCTACGGTCTCGGAGGACGATGTCCGTTGCGACGTGGTCTCGGGTGGCGAACTTGAGGCGCACAAGGGGGTCAATTTGCCCGGCGTGGCGATTAGTGCGCCCGCTCTCACCGAAAAGGACCTCAATGATCTCAAATTTGGGCTAGAGGCGGGCGTCGATTTCGTCGCGATGAGCTTCGTACGGCGAGCCGAGGACGCCTTAGGGGCCAGGAAACTGATGCAGGAGACGGGTACTCAGGTTCCCTTGTTTGCCAAGGTAGAGAAGCGCGAAGCACTTGACAGCCTAGATAGCATCCTCAACGCTTTCGATGGCGTGATGGTGGCCCGCGGCGACCTCGGTGTCGAGCTTGGGCCGGAGAAAGTTCCCGGGGCCCAGAAGCACATCATCAAGAGCGCTGTAAACCTGGGCCTTCCGGTTATTACTGCCACTCAGATGTTGGAATCAATGACTTTCAATCGCCACGCCACGCGAGCCGAGGCGTCTGATGTCGCGAACGCCGTCTTGGATGGGACCGATGCAGTGATGCTCAGCGGCGAGACAGCCGTCGGGCAGCATCCCGCTGAGGTGGTGCGCACTATGGATCGCATCATCCGAGAAGCCGAGCAGCTGGTCGACGTCGAAAGGCAGCCAGTTATTCTGCAGGAGTCTTCGAATCGAGCTTTCTGCGCTGCCGCGATCTTTTTGGCGGCAGAGGTTGGCGCCGTGGCGCTGGCAGCCTTGAGCCGCTCTGGCGAGACTGCCGCAATCCTCTCGAGCCTCCGATCGCGCATGCCGGTTTTCGCCCTTTGCGAGGACGAGCAATCGGCACGCCGGCTCTGTATGCGGCGCGGCATTTGGCCGATCGTCGTTGGCCGATCTCGGTCCGACGAAGAAGCATCGGACCAGATTGCCCGCGGGCTGGTTGAAAGTGGTGCCTTGCCGCGCGGGAGCCAGGTTGTGATAGTTGGTGCCGCGACTGGTGGGCCGGCTGGCGAGACCAACTTTGTCAGGCTAATTCACCTCTAATCAGATCTAACTCGCCTGGACGGTAATCTCCACCAGCACTTCGCCAGGATTTACTCTGTCGCCCTTGGCGGCATAGATGTGCGCGACCTTGCCGGCGATCGCGGCTTGTACCTCGCTTTGCATCTTCATCGCTTCGGTAATCAGAATTGGTTGGCCGGCCCGAACCATGTCGCCTTCGCCCACCAAGATGTCGACAATAACGCCCGGCATAGACGTGGTTACGTGTCCCTCAGATGTTGCCTGCTTACGTTGAGTCGTCCCTTGAACGACGAACTCGTTTAGTGGCTCGACCACAACCTCCTCCGGCATACCGTCAAGGCTCAGATAAAAGTGACGTTTGCCGTCGCTTTTCACGCCCACGCCGGTGATGTCCACCCGGTGGTTCTCGCCGTGGACATCGATGATGAACTCAGTCGGAACGCCTTCGCTCGCGACGGGCCTCTCAGAACCATCCGGCACGGGCAAGAGCGTCTCGGGCTCAAGAGTCCCTTCAGAACGCTGCTGCAAGAAATCACGCCCTGTGTCCGGGAACATCGCGTAGGTGAGCACGTCCTCCTCCGACTCAGCCAGGCCGCCAATCTCCTCGCGTAGCCGGTTGAGCTCGGGCGGGATCAGGTCCGCGGGGCGAACATCGATGATCTCCTCGTTACCGATCGCTCTCTGGCGCAAAGCCTTGTCCACCGGTCCCGGTGCCTTGCCATACCGCCCCTGCAAGTAGAGCTTTACCTCGTTAGTGATGACCTTGTAGCGCTCGTCCGCCAGAACATTTAGGACTGCCTGGGTGCCAACAATTTGCGATGTCGGCGTCACCAGAGGAGGGTAACCGAGATCTTCACGCACATTTGGAATTTCGGCGAAGACATCGCCAATGTGGTGTAGCGCCCCCTGCTCCTTCAACTGAAGAGCCAGGTTGGACATCATGCCGCCGGGCACTTGGTTCACCTGCACACGAGTGTCGACACCGGTCAACTCGCTTTCAAATTGGTGATACTTCTTGCGCACCTCGTAGAAGTAAAGGCCGATTTCCTGAAGCAGCCCGAGGTTCAAATGCGTCTCGTGCTCCGTGCCGCTCAGGGCGGCGACCATGGACTCGGTGCCCGGATGGCTGGTGCCCCAGGCAAAACTGGAGATGGCAGTATCGATGTGCTCAGCACCGGCTTCGATCGCCTGCATTTGGCACATGCTTCCCAGGCCGGCCGAGTCGTGGGCGTGGATAAAGACTGGCAGGCTCAGTTCAGCCTTAAGAGCGCTGACCAGTTCACCGGTCGCGGCTGGGGTTAGGAGGCCCGCCATGTCCTTGATAGCGATGGAATCGCAACCCATCGCTTCGATTTCTTTTGCCTGCTTGACGTATGCGGCCGTGTTGTGGACCGGGCTAGTCGTGTAGCAGAGAGTGCCCTGGGCATATTTGTTGGCCGCCTTCACTGCCTCAATAGCCACTCGAAGGTTTCTAACGTCATTCATCGCATCGAACACGCGGAAAACGTCGATGCCATTGTCGGCCGCCTTGGTGACAAAGGCCTTGACCACGTCATCGCTGTAGTGGCGGTAGCCGACCAGGTTTTGACCGCGGACCAGCATTTGCAACCGCGTGTTCGGCAGCGCGGTTCGGAGCTGGCGCAGCCGATCCCAAGGGTCTTCCTTGAGGAAGCGCACACAAGCGTCAAAAGTTGCGCCGCCCCAGACTTCCAGAGACCAGTAGCCGGCCCGATCAAGCATTGAACATGCCGGCACCATGTCATCCGTGCGCATTCGAGTGGCGATCAGCGACTGGTGCGCGTCACGTAAGACTGTGTCGGTAACCTCAATTGGATTGCTCACGAATTCTCTCTAGCGCCTAAAGCCCGGCATGGGCGGCTATCGCCGCCGCAACCGCCAAGGCCAGGTCCTCGGGCCGGCGCTTGACTGAGTAATTGACCAGTTCTGGCTGGCTGTCGACGAAGCTGGTGTCAAAGTGTCCGCTCCTGAATTCAGGGCTGCGGAGAATCTCCTGGTAGTAGGGAGCAGTCGTTTTGACGCCTTGCACTCGCATGTCGTCGAGCGCGCGTATGCCTCGATTGAGCGTCTCCTCCCAGGTGAGAGCCCAGACAATTAACTTGAGACAGAGCGAATCGTAGTGGTGCGGGATCGTGTAGCCCGTATAGATCGCGGTGTCAGTGCGGACACCTGGTCCGCCCGGCGCATAGTAGCGGGTTATCTTGCCAAAGGTTGGCAGAAAGTCGTTCTTCGGATCCTCGGCGTTGATTCGGAACTGCATGGCGAAGCCATGGAACTGGACGTCCTCTTGTCTCATTGAGAGGTCGAGGCCGGAGGCAATGCGGATTTGCTCTCTAACTATGTCGATACCGGTGATTTGCTCGGTGATTGTGTGTTCGACCTGAATTCGAGTGTTCATCTCCATAAAGTAGACATCGTTATTGTCAATCAAGAACTCCACAGTGCCGGTATTCTCGTAATTCGCCGTCTTGGCGGCGCGTACCGCCAGTTCGCCGATGCGGGCGCGCAGTTCCGGTGTTATCTGCGGGCTGGGAGCGATTTCAACCAGCTTCTGGTTTCGCCTTTGGATGGAACAGTCCCGCTCGAACAGGTGCACCGTGTTGCCAGAGGCATCCGCCAGCACCTGAACCTCAATATGTTTGGGATTGAGAATGCACTTTTCCAGGAAAACTTCAGCTGAACCGAAGGCCGCGGTAGCTTCTGAGGTCACCCTGGGGTAGGCGTTTTCGAGTTCCTCGCTATCGTCGCAACGACGGATTCCACGGCCGCCACCACCGGACGTTGCCTTCAGCATTACCGGGTAGCCGATTTCCGAGGCGGCTTTCAGCGCCTCGCCCACGTCGTTGACGTTGCCCTCAGTGCCCGGGATGCAAGGGATACCGGCGGCGATCATTGCCCGCCTGGCCTCCGTCTTATCGCCCATGCGACGAATAACCTCTGCGCTAGGACCAATGAACCGGATACCGCGTTCAGCACATACTTCTGCCAACCGGGGGCTTTCAGAGAGGAAGCCGTAGCCGGGGTGCAGAGCGTCGCATCCGGTTTCGATCGCCAGGTTCACCAGCGTGTGAGGGTTTAGGTAGCCGAGCAGAGGGTCTGCCCCGATGCTGTGCGCCTCATCGGCCCGTTTTACATGAAGGGAGTTTGGGTCTGCATCCGAGTAGATAGCGACCGAGCGAATACCCATTTCGGCGCAGGCGCGAATGATGCGAACGGCGATTTCGCCACGATTTGCTATGAGGATTTTCTCGATCACGGGATCTTCCTTGGCAGCTGTCTTTGGTCGCCAGATTGCGGCGACATCAACCTTAGTCGCGAAAGCTCGGCGCCCCAGAAGGTTATCGGTATCGCTGCAGGCTACTTGAGCACAATTATATGGCGTTCTCGCATATATGGCATGCGTGGCCGGGAAGCCAAATCAGCGAGATTTGTATTAGGGGTCGGCGCGAGGAGATAATCATCAGGTGAACATCGCAGAAAGAGGCATGCCTGTTTACCGACTTATCTGTGCTTGCGAGATTTGTATTAGGGGTCGGCGCGAGGAGATAATCATCAGGTGAACATCGCAGAAAGAGGCATGCCTGTTTACCGACTTATCCTTGCCCCATTGGCTGGGTTTGCTATCGGGCTGGCTGCCGGTCTCTTGTTGGGTGGTGGCGATTCGGCGGCGCCGGCTGTGGTTGAAACCGCGACTCCCGCCACTAGCGTGCCGACAATTCAGCCCACCGTAGTGATTGTTCCCACGCCCGCACCGACAGTCCCGCCGCCGTCTCCCACTCCTGAAACTCATGTCGTTCAGCCCGGTGATACTTTGACTGCGATCGCAGCCCAGTACGACACGACTATCGAGATTCTGCTGGAGTTGAATGAACTGCCCTCAGCTGACCAGCTCGAGGTTGGACAGATACTGATCCTTCCCTGAGCAAACGCATGCCGCGGCACCGCTGCCGCGGTCTCAACTTGTTTCCACCAGGTTTGGTTTCTTATCTGTCGTAGTTGAGATTGGGCGCCAGCCAGCGCTCCATCTCCGGCAGTTCCATTCTCTTTCGTTGAGCGTAGTCCGCTACTTGGTCGGGCTCGATGCGACCCAACCCGAAATACTGCGCCTCTGGACGCCAGAAGTAGTAGCCACTCACGGCCGCGGTTGGCGTCATGGCGAAACTCTCGGTGAGCGCTAGCCCAATCCGCTCCGTGACTTCGAGCAATTCGAAGATCGTCTGCTTCTCGGTGTGGTCAGGACAGGCGGGGTAGCCTGGGGCCGGCCGAATTCCCTGGTACTGCTCGTGAATGAGTTCGTCGTTGCTAAAGCTCTCGTCAGTTGCATAGCCCCATAGCTCGCGGCGAGTCAACTCGTGCATCCTCTCGGCAAGAGCTTCTGCTAGACGGTCGGCCAATGCCTTGACCAAGATCGCGTTGTAATCATCCTGATCCGCTTCAAACTCAGCCACCTTCTGGTCCAGGCCGATTCCGGCGGTCACCGCAAACATTCCCAACCAATCTGCCGTGACGGATTCTGCCGGAGAGACGAAGTCAGCCAGGGCAAGGTTTGGGCTGCTGTTGCTCTTCACCATCTGTTGGCGAAGCGTGTGGATCACCGTCAGGGGAGTCGCGTCAGACTTCTGCTCTTCCGGAGTGTTCCACACCAGAATGTCCTCGGCGCCGTCTGAATTGGCTGGGAAGAATCCCACCACCGCTCGGGCTTCGAGCCATTTTTCCGCCACTACTTGGTCCAGCATCGCCTTTGCGTCGGCGAACAGTGAACTGGCGCTTTCGCCAACCCTGGGGTCAGCCAAAATCTCTGGATAGTGTCCCGCCAGTTCCCAGGTTTGGAAAAACGGGGTCCAATCAATTCGATCCACTAGTTCGGCCAATGGGAACTCGGTGAAGGTGCGCACGCCGGTAAAGCTTGGCGGTGGTGCGGCAACAACCGAGGCCAGTTCTAGCTTGTTGGCGCGAGCCTCCGCGAAAGTCTGACGGCGTTGATTCCGTTGTTGGCTAGCTCGCCGCTCGCGGACCTCCTCGTACTCGCTACGAACATTCTCGACAAACTCGTCGTGCCGAGTATCCGAAAACAGTGAACTTGCGACGTTGACGGCCCTGGAAGCGTCGGTGACGTAGACCACCGGTCCCGTATAATTGGGCGCAATCTTGACCGCCGTGTGGGCTTTCGAGGTTGTGGCGCCACCGATCAGCAGCGGGATTCTCAACCCTTCGGCCTCCATCTCGCCGGCGACATAGGCCATCTCTTCAAGCGAAGGCGTGATCAAACCGGATAGACCGATCGCATCCACCTGCTCCAGGGCAGCAGTCTCCTTGATCTTTGACCATGGCGTCATTACGCCCATGTCGATCACATCGTAGTTGTTGCACTGCAAGACGACGCTGACGATATTTTTGCCAATGTCGTGCACATCGCCCTTGACCGTTGCCAGCAGAATCTTTCCCTTGGATCCGGAACCAACGGATTTCCTCTCCTCGATGTAGGGCACCAGGTGCGCAACCGCGCGTTTCATCACGCGCGCGCTCTTGACAACCTGGGGCAGAAACATTTTTCCGCTGCCAAACAGATCGCCAACCACGTTCATCCCCTCCATCAGGGGACCTTCAATGACCTCAATCGGCTCTTCGACCTGCTGGCGTGCCTCCTCGGCGTCCTCCACGACAAATTCGTCGATGCCGTGCACCAAAGCGTAGCTCAGGCGCTCGCGAACCGGTAGGCTCCGCCATTCCAGGTTCGCCGCTTCTTTCGGGCCGCGACCCTGGACCGTATCGGCAATGGCCAAGAGCCTATCGGTGGCGTCGGGACGCCGGTTGAGAACCAGATCTTCAACTCTCTCCAGCAGGTCCGGGGGAATATCGTCATAGAGCGTCAAAGAACCGGCGTTGACAATACCCATGTCCATGCCGGCGGCAATCGCATGGTAGAGGAACACGGCGTGAATTGCCTCTCGTAGCTGATTGTTGCCGCGAAACGCGAAACTGACGTTGCTCACGCCTCCCGAAATCTTCACGTCTGGCAAAGTTTTCTTGATCAGGCGTGTCGCCTCGAAGAAATTCAGCGCATATCCATTGTGCTCTTCGATTCCGGTGCCAATTGCAAAGATGTTTGGATCGAAGATGATGTCTTCGCCCGGGAAGTCTGCTTGCTGCGTGAGGACATGGTAGGCGCGTGTGCAGATTTCTACCTTGCGCTCAACGGTATCGGCCTGACCTTCCTCATCGAAAGCCATCACGATCGCGGCTGCCCCGTAGCGTCGTACTAGCTTGGCCTGGCGCAAGAATTCTGTCTCACCCTCTTTTAGCGAGATCGAGTTAACGATGCTCTTGCCTTGCAGACACTTAAGCCCGGCTTCTATTACCGTCCATTTTGACGAGTCGACCATGAAGGGAACGCGGGATATGTCTGGCTCCGCCGCAGCCAATTTAAGGAACTTGTCCATTGCCTCGGCAGAATCCAACATGCCTTCATCGAAGTTAACGTCGATGATGACCGCCCCGGCTTCGATCTGCTGGAGCGCCACATTCAGCGCCGCCTGATAGTCGCCGCCTAGCACAAGCTTTTTGAAACGCGAGGAGCCGGTGACGTTGGTGCGTTCGCCAATGTTGACGAAGTTTGAATCAGGCCCAATGGTTAGCGGTTCAAGCCCAGACAGTTGGAACTTGCTGCTTCGGCTGGGTAACTGGCGCGGCTGCAAGTCTCGAACCGCGGTGGCGATCGCGCCAATGTGCGCGGGCGTGGTTCCGCAGCACCCTCCGACGATGTTCAGAAGGCCGGCTTCGGCAAACTCGCGTAGAACTGCCGATGTGTATTCAGCTGTCTCGTCGTAGCCGCCCATTTCATTGGGCAGACCCGCGTTCGGATGGACGCTTATGCGGCAGGGTGCAATTCTGGCCAGCTCTTGAACGTATGGACGTAGATCCTTCGCTCCTAGCGCACAATTGAGCCCAATAGAAATTGGACGGGCATGGGCGATCGCGTTGAAAAACGCTTCCGTGGTCTGGCCCGACAAGGTTCGTCCGCTGAGATCTGTGATTGTGCCGGAGATCATCAGCGGAAGCCGGATACCGGCTGCCTCAAAGGCTTCTTCGATTGCAAAGATCGCCGCCTTGGCGTTTAACGTGTCAAAGATTGTTTCCATCAATAGCATGTCGGCGCCGCTGGTTATCAGTGCGTCGGCTTCCTCGCGGTAAGCGAGCACCAACTCATCAAAGGTGACATTGCGATAACCAGGGTCGTCCACGCGTGGCGAGATCGTCGCGGTCCGGTTTGTCGGCCCCAAGACTCCAGCCACAAAGCGCGGTTTCCCGTCCCTGGCTTCGAATTCATCTGCCACCGATCTGGCGAGTTCTGCTCCGGCCTGGTTCTGCTCGAACGCCAGGGCCTCCGTCCCGTAGTCCGACATGGAGATGCGGGTAGATGTAAACGTGTTTGTCTTGACGATGTCGGCGCCGGCCTCGAGGTAGGCGACGTGAATTGCCCGAATCACCTCGGGATTGCTCAATTGAAGCAGGTCGTTGTTGCCGCGTAAGTCTTGCGGCCAATCGGAAAACCGCTCGCCACGAAAACCAGCCTCATCCAGCTGCAGCTTCTGAATCTCTGTGCCCATCGGCCCGTCCAGGACCAGGATGCGCTGCTCCAGCAGCGCATCGAGGCCAGCCAGTCGTTCGTCTCTAGTGAAGATGGTTGATGTGGTCATCAAACCGTTTCCTTTGAGACCGCGTTAGGACGGAGTCCCAAAATGTGGCAGATGGCGAAGGTGAGGTCGGCTCGGTTAAGGGTGTAGAAATGGAACTCGGTGACGCCTTCCTGGGCCAATTCTCGCACCTGTTCGGCCGCGATGGTCAGGGCCACGGATTGGCGGGTGGATGCATCTTTGTCCAACCCCTCGAAGGCTTTCCAAAGGAATTCAGGGACCGAAGCCCCGGCCTTTTCGGCAAATCGGGCCGTTTGCTTGAGGTTTGTAATCGGCATGATGCCCGGGACTATCGGTACTGTAATGCCCGCGGCCATGACTTCTTCCCGAAAGCGCAGGAAATTTTCGTTGTCGAAAAAGAACTGCGTAATTGCCCGTGTTGCTCCGGCATCGATCTTGCGTTTCAAATTCTCGATGTCTTCTTCCGGGGATGGCGCTTCGGGGTGACCTTCTGGATGAGCCGCTACCGAAATCTCAAAATCCTGGCGTTTGAGCAGGCCGCGGACAAGATCGGATGCCCGGTTGTATCCGCCGGGATGGGGCGTGTAGTGCTCTTCACCGCCGGGTGGATCTCCACGCAAGGCGACGATGTGGCGAACGTTGGCTTCCCAGTAATCGTCCGCTACCTCATCAACTTCATCTTGCGTGGCATCGACACACGTCAGATGCGCGGCCGGAGTCAAAGTCGTTTCGCTGAGGATTCGACGAACAGTCCTGTGGGTATTTTCACGCGTACTTCCACCGGCGCCGTAGGTTACGGACACGAAATGCGGCGCTAGGGGCTCCAGACGCTTGATAGCAACCCACAAGCTCTCTTCCATCTCCGGTGTCTTGGGCGGAAAAAACTCGAATGAGACCTGGAATGGCGAGCTATCACCAATTTGCGAACTTAAAAGCTCTTTCAATGGACTAACTAAAACCTAATCTCTTGACTGATTAACGTAAGTATATGCGAGCAAAACAACCGCGCGCTCTGAGAGTCAGCTGCGGCGCATTGCATCAGCTCTCGTCTGATGCTGTCAGAAGCCGGCCTACGGCAATGCACGGGCGAGGTAGCGCCAGTAGCGGTTCAGGTAGCCAAGGGTATCAACTCTCCTGCAATACTAAACTGCGGCTCGTCGCAGTACGATCTCACTAACTCTGGCGGTGCGTCGCTATTAGCGGAAACCCTAGCTTCGGACGCCCTTTCGCAGGCCACGTCCTGGCGAATCCCATTGCCAGGATCCGGAAAGCTATTTTGCTCGACTGGGCTCTAACTTAAGAACTTTTGCGAAATTTCTTGGCTTCGTGATCCTTTGGGGAAATATCGGCGAAGTAGATGAGAGGAAGTCCTGTAGTTGTAGGAGCGACGAAGGAGCTCACGATGAAATGGCTTGTGCTTGGAGTAGGTGGGGTAGTCCTTTTCGCGGCACTTTCACTTGGGTCAACCAGACAAACTGCGGCGGCGGCCGAACCAGCCGAACTCTTCGATCAGTTTGTCTCTGCGATTAATTCGGGCGACGTGGCCAGTGCGCTTGGTCTGTTTTCTAGCGATGCCGTAATGGAGCTGACAGCTGCGAGTGGAGCTGGAGCTGGTTCGGGTCCGGGACCCGGAGGCCCGGTTGCCAATTCTCCTTGCCCTCAAGGCTTGTGCGTGGGCCCAGAGGCGATCCGCGCTCAACTCGAGCTCCAGGTGAAAGAGGGACACGAGCTGACACTGATCTCAGCATCTGGTTCGGCGAATAACTTGATCGGCAGTTACGAGCTACGTTCGATAGCCACGAATAAACTAGGCGTCGAGCGGATAATCTTCAACTTCGTCCTGGAGGAAACCGACGGGGAAATTTCCCGATTTAGCTTCGGCCCGGATCTGACAGATCCCGAGACTGTTTCATTCTTGATGAAGCAGGCCAGCCAGATCCAACCGCCGAGTACCGGGGACGCTGGGCTGGCTGGCAACTAGTAGGAAACGGCTAGACCATTCAGCGTGTCTCTGAGTCAGTGGAATAGACGAGGAGCGGATGTTATGCATGACTAATTTCGTGACTGGAGTTAGTTTGAGTGATATCGCGCCGGGAGAGCGGCAACGGGCTGGTGCGAAACGCGTGTGATCGACTATGGAAAGTTCGCTCTGTGTTTCTAAGCCTCTTCTCAAACTGGTAGCGAAAAATATAACAACGCTGGCCGGCTCTCTCAATTCATTGCCGGGCTTTGAAGCAATAGGACTAGGGCTCGTAAACTTCGGTCTGAGTGTAGAAGTCACTCCAGGCAAACCAAAAGGAATAGGTCGCAGGGATTTGTCTGAGCTCTGATCCTTCAAGCGGTCCACTAATTGCCCTGCCTGTGAGGCCCGACCAAACACTGGCCGTCTCCGTGTCTTCAAGGAGCGGCTCGTCCGCTCCCGAGCCTACGTTTGCAAAGGTCAGCGTTCGGCCATTCAGGCTGCGGTCAAAAGCGACCGCGGTGGTGGTCCTCTGATCGAAGACTATCAACACGGCCGAACCTCCAATAGAGTCGTTAATTACCGGATTGGCAAAAAGACGCGAAAACGCGTAGGCCTTCGTCTGCCTTTGAACAACCAGGCCGAGCACCAACTCCTTTCCGGGCAGGCGTTCGTCTGAAAGGGAACCACCCAGAACGCCGAGATCAGAGCGATTGTAGTAGCTCGAATAGGCGTCGCTGCCGTAGGAGCCACCCTTGTCCAGCACCAAGGTTTCCGGGTGGGCGCTGCGCCACTGACTCCAGGTCGTATGTGTGGCGGCGATTGGCGTCAATTTGACGCCTTTGAACTGGCCTTGAATCCCCTCGCCCAGAATTTGCTGCCAGAGACTGTCGGTTTGGCGGTCATACATGACCAGATCGTTCATGATCAATTTTCCCGAAACGCCAAACTCCAAGACCTGCCCGTCGACGCGACGGTCATAGACGATCCCGGTGAAACACAAAGGACAATAGGTTATTGCCACCGGAACCCCGGCAACCAGGTCATTGACGATTTCATGCCGGCTGAGGATATTGATTGGATAGGCACGAGTTTGGCCACCTAGCTGTAACCCAATGACCAGCTCACTGCTGGCCATCTGTGCTTCAGCTTCGTCGGCGCTGAGGAAACTAGGATCGTCAATCGAGCGAATGGCGTCCTTGGGTACCAGTGAATAAATCGACACCTGCCGAGACTCGCTCGGCTCAAGGCTAGCAAGCGATCCTTCCGCCAACGTGAGACGTTGACCGAGAATGCCAAATCTTTGCCCCAGCATGAAGATCAACAGCAACCCGATACCGACCAGAACCATCAGCGGCAGAAACCGCCAGACCGTTCCAAGAGTGAGATCTAGTGTGTTCTGCATCTTCCCTATGCCCGCGGCCGGGTTACTAAAGACACTAAGCGCTTTGCCACAGGTAGGCGCCTAGGACGAGCAAACTGCCGCCAGCAGCCAGCCACACGCTGCCCACATGCACGGCATCCTGACCGATAACGTCAGCTGAAGCGGTGCCGAAGCCTTTCGTATGTTGCCCCAAAAGTCCCCGAAGCCCGAACCAAATCGGCGGCAAAGCGACCAGGAAAAAGTAAGCGCCAATGAAGTCCTGGCGCGAGACGAATTCCCAAACGAACTCAGGCAGGTTTATGATCGCGTCCATTAGCCCACCGCCCATTCAACATACCGCCGCCGCCGCAGCCGGCCTTTCAGTTGATTGCCCGTACACTGCTTTTCAAGCGTCACATCTTTACCTTAGGGTCTATGTTTTGATTCGTGATCGAAATCACCTTCGCTCGCTTACTGAATCGGGAGAATTGAGGAATGTCTTCAAAGCAAAACAGTGACGGCGAGGCCGCTACGTGGCCGCTGGCCGCGCACTCCGGAGGTCTGTTAGTGGCGCTGCTCTTTGCCGCGCTGTGGGTCGGCCTCACCTTGCGCACCGGTGTGACCTACCATCTGTTTCCCTTAGCGATCGGTGTTTTGCCGGCTCTCGTGGCCTATCGTGTATTTGAAGCCAAATCCCGCTCCTGGTGGCCCGGGCCGATCGGTCTTGTGCCAGTAGGTCCTGCGATCGTAGCTCTGGCCTGGGGAGTGCTGGAACTTTTGAATGAGACGCCAACGGCGACTTTTATCCACGACCAGCCAGGTGGTGTGCCGGCTGAGGTGGCAGTGCTCGGCCTGGCCGGCGCCGCTGTCGGATTATGGTTCGCTCGGCCTAAGCCCTGATATTGGCTCGATAGCAAGCAGCGACCTAACCAACGCTGCCTGACGCTCCCGGCAAGTGGGCGACGCGCCGCCTTATTGACGTTATTTCAAGCTCGTGGCGACAAACAAAACCAACGCCGCCGACGCTGCGGTGGAGTGGGCGGCAAGACGCCTTCATTCACGGTATTTGAAACAGTGTGTCCAAGATCACAAAACCCTGGAGTCGAACCCCATATGATTCTAGTAATACCCGTGGGGGTATCTATGTAGGAAGGGAGTCGGAAATGGTTTCGATTGGTAGAAGAAAGATACGCATTCGAGCGTGCTAGCGCTGCGGCGGTGATGGTTTTGCTGGTTCCGAAGAAGATGACAGCTGGGCTTGTCTTCAATGCGGCCGGCCCGTTAGCCCGGAAAAGCAGGATATGCGCCCCAATGGCGAGCGTCACGCAGCTGCTTGAGTGCCGGGGCCGGGTAGCAACAGCTAGAACAACGTTGCCGAAGTTGCCGGCAAGTGGGGGGCAAGCCGCCTTGATTGGCGGCATTTAGAACAATGAAAAAATTCGACTTTGAGAATCGCGCGGTGCGAGGCATCGTAGCCTTGACGCTTGTCGGTTTCATTAGCATCCTCTTGTGGCAAGCGGGGGTGCTTTTTCGGGACCCAGACGAGCAGGTGGAAGTGGCGAATGCCAACGGTGAGACGGTGGTTCTGGAGATCCGAGCCGCCGACACGTCGATTGAGACACCAAACGGCGACGCTCTCAATGTCTCGGTAAAACAAGGGGACCTGGCGGCAAACTTTGAGCTATCGACCCTGACCGGAGAGCGCGTCCAGCTAGCCGACTTTCGTGGCCAGGCTATATTCCTCAACTTCTGGGCTTCTTGGTGTGGCCCTTGCCGTGCCGAAATGCCAGACATCGACGCCGTGCTGCGGAAATACGAGGATGACGGTCTAATAGTGTTGGCGGTCAATAACGGTGAGCCATTTGGCCCCGCGAAACAGTTTATTGATGATTTGCAGGTCAACCTCACGGTCGTTGGCCTTGACCCAAGCCAGGAAATAATCGGCCGCTACCGCATCGTGGCGATGCCGACCAGCATCTTTATCGATGAAAATGGTGTTATCACCCGGATTCACGCTGGGCTGGCGACCGCGGGCCAAATCGATCAATTCGTCCAAGAAGCATTGGGTAAGCTGGCGGTCAGCCAATAAGGCAGGTTCGTTGAGCGTTTGGATCATTCCCGTGCAAATGGAAGCCGCGGAAATTCAGGTTGAGGCGGAAAAGTCGGAAGTTTTTCGCAAGCTGACTTCCTTTGCAACTAATAGAGGAAGCATAGGCCCGAAGGTTCTCGTGCGTGAGGAAACCGGCACCCTGCTGGTCGAGTTCCGTACGGCAGTGACAGGACTTCTTGGCCGCAGGAAGACGCATCGCACGGTGGAAAGGGTCACACTCAGTGAACCGGACCAGATCCTATTCAAGGGCGTCGAAGGGCCTCTGGACCTCTTGATCGACCGCATATCGCTAATCGCAGCAGCCGGCGGAACGAGAGTGCGTTACGAGAGTACGATTGGACTCAAGGGGTCAGTATTCGGCTGGCTGATTTGCAGGCTTTACGTCCGGCGCGTCCTCAGCAGATTTATGCAAAAGCATCTGAGTCAGCTCAGGGATTCCCTTGAACGCGACGACTAACGCTTCCCGACAGGGAGAACCGACGCTGCCGACGCTCCCGGCAAGTGGGCGGCCAGCCGCCTTCATTGCCGGTATTTAGAATAATCCGACGCCTCTCGTATAAGTAGATTCCCTTAGGGCACCAGAGAGGCCTTAAGGATAAACTTAGGCTTGATGACCGACTCGGCTGATTCTTGGCGAGCGCATGTGACCTGCGTCGACCTTTCCCAAGAGGTCTGCCGGCTCGCTAGTTGCCGGCAAGCGCTTCCGGCTCGACGCACCGCATATTGTTCCGATGCGCACGCGCGCGAGTTCGAGCGTAATCACTTCTGGTCGGCCGCCAGGCGAGCAGCGCGCCGGCGCGCCAAATGGACCTGTGAGAGGTGCAACTTCAAACCCTCTCAAGTCAAGAAAGACCCTGTCGCCAAGAGCGCTTACGCAGGTCACGAGTTGAGGCTGCAGGTGAACCATATTGAACCGCTTGCCGGTCGATACCGCTCGATGACCTGTTTTAATCATCTGAGCAACCTTGAGGTTCTATGCCATCGCTGTCATGTCTCCGTCACCAGCGAGCAGCGGCAACAGGCCGCTTCTGCTTAGTGCTGAAGCAATGCACTCATGGAAAGTTAGCGCCGCTGCCACCGCTCCCAAAGCTCGTGACGGCGAACAAGCAGACGCTGCTGACGCTCCCGGCAAGTGGACGGCAAGCCGCCTTCATTGTCCGGTATTTAAAATAATCCCGACGCTCCCGGCAAGTGGGCGCCTTGGCGCCATCATTGCCTGGTATTTCAAATAATGACCGCCTCAGCCGTTCGGAGTGCCGGTCGCCGGATTTCTAGTGCTTTCGCGTCTTTGTCCTACAGAGAGTTCCGCCTTCTTTGGTACGGGCAGCTATCGCAGGCCGGTACTTTGTGGGCCGAGCAGGTGACGCGTAGCTGGCTGGCTTTTGAGCTTACCGGCTCCGCGTTTCAGCTTGGCTTATTGCAGGTCGTGCGGGGCGTCTCCGCGCTCCTCCTTGGCATGTGGGGTGGAGTTTTAGCAGACCGCTTTGACAAGAAGACCCTGCTAATGGCGACTCAAACCTGGACTTTGATCATCTACGCGGCGCTAGCCGCCGTGACCTTGAGCAACACCCTGGAGCTATGGCATCTGTACGCGAGTGCCGTCGGGCTTTCGCTGGGTGGAGCAATAAACCAGCCCGTTCGTACCTCAATCATCCCTTCCCTCGTGCCAGAGGGCCAAATCCTCAACGCCCTTTCGCTCAATTCCATAGCGATCAACGCCTCTCGGCTTGGCACACCAATCGCGGTAGCCGGCTTAATCGCTCTTACCGGAAATGGTGGCTGGGGATATGCGATCTGCGCCTTCTTATACGTCCTCATCCTCTGGTTTACTCTGCTGCTTAAACGGCCTGAGGTCAGTTCGGAAGCAGCCTCGAGGTCGATGGTGAGGTCAATGTGGGAGGGTCTCGCCTTTGTCGGACGCAATCGTCTGATCCTGGCTCACATGATCATCGCCATGGGGCCGCTTGCCTTTGGGCTCAGCTTTCAGTGGATCCTGGTGGTTTACGCCACAGAAACCCTTGGCCTTGACGTCACTTCCTTCGGCGCGCTGTTCACTGCAGGGGGCATAGGTGCGCTCATAGGCGGCGTGATGATCGCTTCGAGTGGCACAAGCACGCGGCAAGGGACCGTCATGCTCGCATCAGGCTTGATCTACGGCCTAATGCTCGTGGGAATGGGACTCGTCGGCTTTTTGTCTACCGGCTTACCGCTTTTTTGGTTCGCCGCTCCGTTCATCATGATCATCGGTGCCAGCCAGTCGATTTTTCGGGCCACCAACAACAGCAGGCTACTCGCACATTCGCCGGCTGAGATGCGTGGCCGCGTAATGGGGTTAACCGTGCCGACCCAGGCGGTAAACGCCCTCGCGGCTCTTATGGCCGGCGGCATCGCTGAGACGATTAGCCCGGCGTTTGCCATGGGGGCCCTCGGTGCCGCATGCCTTTTGATCGTCCTGCTGGTTAGCACCTGGGAACCGAGAATCCGCGGCGGCTAGCTAGCGACTGTCTTCCGGTCGGGTTGGCGGATCAGCCGGCCGCGGCCACCGGTACCGTGATGCGTCCCGATACGATGGCTAAATACGCGGCGGAAGCCGGTTTTCGCAGTACTGAAATCCCGCCGATTGAGAACTTTCTTTTCCGGTTCTACCGTCTAAATCCATAAATCCGGCGCCGGCGATGAGCGAAGCCCCTTTGGCCGGTATTCCAAACAATCTCTCACCTTTTTTCAAATAATCCCTTATGCTGGAATAACTGGCGTTATCGAGATATGGCCATTGGCCGGCAATCCACTCAATGCCGAGGCTCCGGGCAAGACCCACGGCCATGGTCCGGTACTCCAAAACTCATGACGACAAACAGACGCAGCCGACGCTCCCGGCAAGGCCCATGGCCATTGCCGGTATTTGAAATAATCATGCTAATCCAGTCTTTCGCAAACGGTAGACTTATAATCGCCTCTGGCCTCGTTGCCTCTCTGTGTGGGATGCTTCTGGGATTCGGAAGCATGGGCTATAATGCGGTCGCGGACGGTGCCGTCTACACGCTGGTTTCCTGGGCCCTGATTGCGCCGGTCTGGCTTCTAGCGGCTATCCTCTGGTTTTTTGGTGTCCGCGGCTCCCGTCTTTTTCTAGTCATGCTGCTCTTTGTAGCCTCGGCTGGCGCAACTTATTATGGCGACGTTTACGGACAGTATCCCGGTCTTTTCCTGATCGGCATATCGATGATTCACGTTGCCTTGAGGGACAGATCGGCCTATTCTGTGCCCTAGTTCTTTGTTAGGTCCTGGTGCGGCTTCGCAGCCAGGGAGGATTGAGACCCATGTATCGACCCACGCCACCGTCGACGACTGGCCAAACTGTTTCCACAAAGTCTTTCCCGCTTTTTGCCATCGAGTAGTTGACACTAGCCCTCTAGTTTGGCGTAAAGTGGCCGGAGTTTCTCGGTGGCAGTAAAGTCGAAAATTAGAAACCGATGGAGAGAAACTTTTTCGTGGGGCGAGTCTCGCAGAGGCGAGACCATTATTCATAAGCCCCAAATCTGTTCTGTCAGTGGAATCAAAAACCACTGGAGGGTAAGCCGTGTTTGAACGCCGTTTGGAGGCTGAAATGCCTCCGCTATCGAAGTCTACTCTTCGAAAAGCCGTTATTCTTGCCGCGGGCTCTGGTCAAAGACTGCGACCACTGACCGACAACCAGCCAAAATGTCTCGTTCTGGTTGGCGGAGAATCTATACTCTTCCGCACTCTATCGACCCTGGTCCAATACGGAATTCGTGAGGTCGTGATCGTTATCGGCCACGAGGGCCAGAAGATCATCGACGCCACCCATGACACATTCCCGGAGCTCCAGGTCACTTTTGTCTGGGCCAAGCGCTATGAGACGACGAATAATATTTGCTCCCTCTGGGAGGCTCGCGATCACTGCGACGAAGATATCCTGCTCATTGAGAGTGACGTAGTTTTTGAAGGCGAGGTGCTGCGTCGAATGCTTGAAGTCGATGGCAATGCGATGGCGATCGCGCCCCATCGAAGCTGGCTTTCGGGCACAGTGGTGCGAACATCCGAAGACCGCAACGTCACGTCCATGTTCCTCGGCTCTGACCAGGACGCGGCTTTTCGCTACGACGACACATTTAAGACCGCCAATATTTACCGCCTGGAGAAGAGATTCTTGGCTGAACGCTATATCCCAGCCCTCTGTGACGAGGTTGCCCAGGGCAACGTGGACTCCTACTACGAGTCTATTCTTAGGGACTTGATGGCCTCCGGCGAGGCTGACTTCACCAGCGTGGATATTGGCGACCGCCTCTGGTACGAGGTAGACGACGAGAAAGACCTCAAGGCCGCCGAAAAGCTCTTTGCGCCTCCACAACAACGACTGGACAACGTCCTAAAGCTCCATGGCAGCTATTGGCGCTACGGATTCACGGACCATTCCTATCTCTACAATCTCTACTTCCCGCCCGAAGAAATGCTGCGGCTTTTCCAGCAAGATTTACGTGACATAATTAACAACTATCCGGTTGGGCAGGATGAGCTGTGTGCCCTCGTGAGTGCTTGGACTGGTGCGCCGGCAGAGCAAATCACCGTGGCCAATGGCGCTTCCGAACTGATCAAGATTTTGGGTCGTGAACTGGATGGCCCGCTGACAATTCCGGTACCTTCCTTCAATGAGTACGAAAACGTAATTCAGCCCCAATTGTTGAACCGCTTTTACCTTGACCAGTCCAGCTTTGACCTCGACGTCGAGGCGTTTGCCGATTCCGCTATTCGTTCCCGCTCCAAGATGGCGATAGTTGTGACCCCGAATAATCCGACATCGCTATCGGTGCCCAAAAAGGATCTGCTTTATCTGGCTGAGAAACTGCGAAAGAATGACTGCCTGCTGATCGTCGACGAATCTTTCGTCGAATTCTCTTGCACAGGGGTGGAACAGAGCGTTCAACCACATCTCGCGGAACACGAAAACCTCGTGCTGATGAAAAGCATGAGCAAGGTTTTCGGCATCGCCGGCCTTCGGATCGGCTACGCCCTGTCTTCAGATTCCAGCGTCACTGAGCAGTTTCGCCGTGAGGTGCCAATTTGGAATATCAACGGTTTGGCGGAAGCGTTCTTGCGCTCGATCGGCGAATTTAAGCAGGAATTTTTCGATAGCTGTGAGCGCGTCAAGGCTGATCGAGACGATCTCTACGACATGCTGCTGGCGACGCCGGGCATTCAGCCCTACAGGCCCGACGCAAACTTCATTTTCGCCAAAATCAACCACGCGGCTCTCACCGGGCCTGACCTGGTGAAACGACTCTTCGTTGAGCAGAATATCCTCGTCAAAGATTGCGCGGGGAAATCGATGAAGGACGCGGACCGCTTTGTTCGCATCGCTTCGCGGACGCCGGCAGAGAACCAGAAACTTGTGGAGGCGTTTCGACGACTCGACTAGCAGATGACAAGGGCTTGGGAAAGCCCATTGTTGGTCATTTCTGGGACGCGGCAAACCTGCTCTCCCTTGCCGGTCTGCTTAGTAGCACGATGGCCCTGGGCTTTGCTCTAAACCATCGCTTTGAGTTGGTGGGCGTTTGCCTCATTTTGGCGTTCTTGGCCGACGTTTACGATGGCTGGGTGGCTAGGAGACTAAAAGGCCGCACCGAGCTCGACAAAGCCTTTGGCGCCAACCTAGACTCACTAATCGACGTCATTGGCGCCGGCGTTCTGCCCGGTGTCGTTCTTCTCAGCCTTGGCGCTTTCCAGGGCTGGTATCTCCCCGGCGCATTTATGCTGGTTGCCGCCGCGACGATGCGCTTGAGCTTCTTCAACGTGCATGGCTTTGGCGCCGAGAAGACCCACTATACCGGCTTGCCCACCGACCTGGTAATTCTCGCTTTTACCGTCATGATGTTGACGGAGGAGATACTCTCTCTGGAGCAGTTCCGCATCGCGCTCTATGCTGGCGCTGTTCTCCTCGCGGGGCTAATGGTCAGCCCTTTCCAAATCCGAAAACTTGAAGGCTCCTGGTATTATGCGCTGCCCGTAATCGCTGCTGTCGTCGGTCTCACGCACGCTGCAAGGCTGCTGAATTAGGGTTGCGGGCGCACCAGATAGAAGTGGTTCTGGAGATGCGGCCAGGACACACCCAGCTTACGTAGAATCATCGGCGTCAACTTCAAACTTAGCGGCGCCGTTAGCCTCAGCGCGGACCAAACCACGTTTCCAATCGTCCAGACGTCTCTCGATCGAAGTCCTGGTAGGCTACGAACTCGGTCAACAAGGTTGACGGCCACTTCCATCGCCGCATAACCGGCGTTGAGCTCTGTCTGCTGCAAATCCAGTCCACTCTCCCCGATCAGAATTGCCATTTCACTTGGTGCCCGGTAAACAACCTGGTAGTCCCCCGTTTTCGCCTCGACGCCTCTACGAACACCCGACTCCCTGATTACGATCCGGCCGCCTGGCTTAAGAAGTGTTCCCAGCCTTCTCAGGAGGTCTACGACGTCTTCCCGGTTGAGATACATCAGCAGCCCACCCAGAAAAATCCCATCGAAGGATTCGTTCGGCTCAAAAGAAAGCGCATTTTGGCAATAGAGTTGTACCTTTGGCACTTCGGAAAGATTCTTGCGGGCAGATTCAACCATGTTTTCGCTTTGTTCGACACCGGTAATGCGATCGTAGCGGCCAGCGAAATGCATAAGCCATGTCCCGGCCCCGCAGCCTACGTCGAGGATCGAAGCCGAACTCGGCAGGTCCTTGAACCACCCATCGACTACCGCGGACTCTTTCTCAAAACGATATCGCACGCAATCGTCAGGCAGGCCCTGCTCGTGCGCCATATAGGAAGCTGAGAACGCCGACCGAACCGCGGCCCGGTTCCAATATTGACGGACGACGTCGTAGCTGATGCTATCTTCGCGAGAGCTGGACTCGTCGCTGGCCTCTGGCACAGTCAATTCAGAGCTCCTCCATCAGTTGAAAAGCGGCAGCAGATCAGTCCAGAGCTTACAGGAGTGCGCTGCAATCATGAAAACAAGCGGCATGCACAGCGCCAAGGTAGCCCCAGCAGCCGGCAAGGCTCATGCTCACTCACGGCGATCTAAGCAAGATCACGCTGCCGACGCTCCCGGCGAGGCGCTGGCCTTGAGATTGTGGCGGTTTCAGGTATCATCAGTGCGCTACGTATCCGCGGACCAAACTTGGTCGCTCAAACTAGAGGGGAACAGATTCTCATGGAATTTCGAAAACTCGGTGGTTCTGATCTAAACGCCTCGGTTTTAGGTCTTGGTGGCAATACCTTTGGCCCTCCCAGGATCGATGAGACAGAGACGGCCAAAGTAATTCACTTTGCCCAGGACCTCGGCATAAACTTTGTTGACACGGCTATCGGCTATGGCGAGGGGGAGTCCGAGAAGTACCTTGGCACCGCTCTTGCCGGCCGGCGCGATAAATGGATTGTGGCAACAAAGTTCACCCTCCGCCGAATGGAAGACGCAACAGCCTGGGATCGCATCCACGAGCACTGCGAGACCAGCCTTGGAAAACTTGGCACCGATTACATTGATCTCTACCAGCTGCATCAGCCCAACAAGGACGTTCCCGAAGATGAAATCTTGCGGGCGCTCGATGATCTCGTGAAGTCGGGCAAAGTTCGCGAAGTCGGTTCGTGCAACTACCAGTCCTGGCAGATGGCGGAGAACAGGCATACCGCGGCGAGTCTGGGGGTAAAGGCCTTCATCTCGGCGCAAAACCACTACAATCTCTTGCGCCGCAACATTGAAGCCGAACTCGATCCTTATTGCTCTCAATTTGGCGCCAGTCTAGTACCCTACTTTCCTCTGGCTGGTGGATTCCTCACCGGGAAATACAAGAAAGATCGGCCAGCCCCGGAAGGAACGCGTGGGGCTGAAGGAAGCGGCATCATCAAGCGCAATACGAACGACCGCAACTTTGATATCCTGCCGTCCCTCGAAGCATTCGCTGAAGAGCGCGGGCACACGGTCGCCGAACTGGCGATTGCCTGGCTAATGGCGAATCCCAATGTCGGCAGTGTAATCACGGGGGTCAGCAACACGGAACAGGTGATGATGAATGCCAAGGCTGCTGAATGGCAGTTGAGCGAGGACGAAAAGGCCCAAGTCGATAAGCTCGCGCCACGCGAGGGTGATGACGAAGGTCAAGCAGTCGGAGCCAGGGCGGCCGCCGGAGCGTAAACCGACTTAGGCTACAAAATCCAGCTAGTGATTGGAGGCCGCTTTAGAACCAAGCGGCCTCCTTCTTTGTTTCTCCTTGATCGAAACCAAACGAAATTGGACCCCAAGTCCTTTAGCTATCCGCAACTGAGCCGGCCGAAGATGAGAAGACGAAATTAACAAGTTGGCGTCATGAAGGGCGCGGGTCAGCTAACCCTTAGGGGCTATTAAGGACGTTGAGGGCGATTTTGGTGCGCGGCGAGGTTAGATCCTGCCAGTCCCCTGGGATATATCTGAGCGTGGGTGCATCGCGCAGGAGCTCGACTCGAAAATAGGCCATTCCGAGCCTGTCAAAAGTTGGAAGGGAGGTCTCGGTTTTGGCCAAGACGCTTGCAGGCGGTGGCTCGGGGCTCTGAAGGAAAGACAGCCTTTCTAAGGCTGGCCACATGGCCATATCGACGGCGTAGCTAAAGGTCAGAAGTAGCCGCGCGTCGGCACTACCGTAGTAGGCCCCGACCAGCAGTTGGTGACGCATTCCTTGAAGATCGCCCTGAGCGGAGAGCGCCAAGCCCAGGGCGGTACGCGCGTGCAGGCTACCGGGAGCGTCGTCAACGGCTCGACGTGCCTCCTCGATCGCCTCGGAATCATTGCCGCGGCGAGAAGCAGAAGGGCCAAGACCGCGCGATCATCCGCAGCACCGCCTGAATCTGCCACTAAAGCCTGGCATTCCCTAGCGAGAACCTCGAATTCATCGTCGTCGGTGGCATACAGGACGGCCGCTCGTCCGAGCTGACATGGGTTTAGGCCAGAGGCTTCGATAACTGCTGACCGCATAGCGATGCGCTGCGGTGTTGATGACCAGAAGGTGGATTGGCTGAGGTTTTCATCCAGTCTGACCGCGCTGCCGTAGGCCGAGATGGCCTCGTCCATCAGCCCCGCCCACTCCAGGACGGTGCCGGAGATCACCGCGATGGTTCCGTCAAAGGGCGCGAACGAGCGGGCCTGGAGGGCGGCTTCGACCGCCGCTGGCCGATCGCCGGCCAGTCTCAAGGCCTCGGCCAGGTTGGCGTAACCGAGAGCGCTGCGAGGGTCTGCTCTGAGACCTTGTTCTCGATAGGCGACAGACTCCTCGAGGTTAGCTGAGGAGTTGTCGCTCTCGCCAACGGTCTCTTCCAGATGAAGGAGAGCAAGGCTCACGCCGGCATTGAATTGATAGGCCGCCGCCCATGGCTCTGCGTCAGCGGCGGCCGCGGCTCTGCTGGCCGCGGACTCGTAACGCCCGTCGGCGAGGAGATCGAGGCTGTTCTGGTACTGCGCATGGTTGAGGTCGATAAGGCTCCATAAGGCGATGAGGGCAAGGACCAACAGACGGGCCGCCTGTATTAGGGGCCTGGTTGTGGCTGGAATGGCGGGCATCAAACGCATCGTTATTGCCAAGACTACCGCCAAGGCGACCAGGGCAGAGGTGTCGTTGTTGGGTGACGCCGCCAGACTATGAACGACCAACGTAGTAAGGGACGCTGCGGCAGCGGTCAGCCAGAGGCGATGGTGTCCACGGGCCCCGCGTAGGCTGGAGACGAGTTTGGCGGCAAGGAAAAGGGCGCCTATTAGCACGATAATTCCTCCAGCCAGACCGGTTTCAACAAGGAAGCTGACGTAGGAATTATGGGGATGAATAGCGTCGATTGGCGTCTCGCCGCCATAGGACTCGTAGAGCAGTCCATATGTGTAAGGACCGGCGCCAAAGAGGGGCTGGTCGAGGAAGATATCCTGCCCAACTAGGGCCATCTCTAATCGTGGCGAAACAGTTTCACGGAACAGCCACTGGGGTCGCGTTTGCAAGAGACCGCTGGCAAGGATGGAGCCAGAGATGAGCGGCAGCAGCACGGCGACGGCAAGAAGCGCGTTGCGGCATGCCGGCGCACGGGCCAGCGAGTCTCTCAGGCTGCGCCAGTCCAAGGCGGCGACGGCGAAGACTGCGGCTGCAGAGAAAGTCGCTATCCAGGCGCCGCGCGAAAGGCTAAAGAAAAGGGCGGCAAGGCAGAGAACCAACGCGACAGCGCCCAAGGACCTGTCAAATGGGCGCTCCGGGCGCAGCATCAAGACCAGGGCGAAAGGCAGGGCAAGGTTGAGAAGTAGAGCATTCATAATCGGATGATGGAAGCCGCCGGCCCGGGGAACGGTAGGCGGAATCAGGCTTGAGATGCCGACACTTCCCTCGACCGACCGTACTAATTCGAGCCACTCCAGAAAGGTGGCAAGAGCCTCAAACAGCCCTGCCAGTGCCACCAGAATCGCGATGCCGACGATGCCGCGGATAAGGAGCGCCGTGGTAAGGAACTGAAGTCGTGGATGGCGTAGAAGGACAGCAGTGCTGCAGCAGGCAGCAGTGCCGCCTCGAGGCTGACAGAGGGCGAAACGGAGGCAATGATTGCTGCCGCGTAGACGAGAATGATGCAGGCTGCGAGCCAATCGAGAGGAGTGCGTCCCGGCAGCCGGCGGTTGACTACCAAGTAGGCCGCGTAGGCCAGCGCGAGGAGGCCAAAGAAGGCGTGATCTAGAATGGTGCGCTCGAAAAGAATGGTGCTGAAATTCGGCTGGCCCGTGAGAATGAAGTAGGTGAGCCAAAAGAGGACGAGGCCAGTAGCACCCCGCAGGGCAAAACGTCGAAGCGCTGAGTTTTTCAGAGGGCCCTCTTCCTGGCTTCCCAATTTGTTGAACCTCTGTTGCCGAGTCTGAGAGTGGAACTGAGCCCCATGCCCGCGTAGAGGACTCAGAGATTTTCGGAACTAAGGACAGTGCCCTTTAGTGGTAATGCGCGGTGGGTTCAACACTGGCGCGTGGGCGAAAGCCTGATCTCCCGCGAAATTGGCTAATCTGATTGATCCGAGAGCCCGGCCTGGGATTGCAGAGCGGGGCGGAGGACTGGCTAAAGGAAGGCGGTCTGCCCCGCTTGAGCCGGGCAGATAAGGATCAACCGAATTACTAAGCGTTGTGACAGCGCCCAATTCTGGAAACCACATACAGCTCTGGAAACCACATACAGCTAAGGCCAGCTTTAGTCCACCAGGAAGGCACTGAAGCTGACGGTTCGTTGAAACGGGGCGCCGGCAAGGTTTGGCCGTCCTGCTACGACTACATCACTCAGCCAGACCAGTAAGACACCCAATCGCACCGAGGCGGCAATGGCGACAGGCCAGATCGCCCTCGCTAAGGCGTACTCAGCCGCTTACATAATCGGCTGATAGGCGGATTTTACCATGGCCGGATTGCAGCCAAATTTATGGCGTAGGCGCCTCGTTCGTCGGAAGTAACACATGGAAAACGCTAATGTTTTGCAGATCCCAGATTTTGCTATCAATTGGCGCGTCTCTCTGACGATAAGAAGGGTGGAGCCATATGGAATGGGCTCGCACACCGTCCAACTTGGCGGAATGCCAGGGCATCAGGGACAGATCGGGACAGAGATGGATCTCAAGAGCTACCTGAAAATCATTCGAAACCGTTGGTGGTTGTTGCTGTTGGGCCCTGTTTTGGCGGGCGCAATACCTTCTATGTCTCAAAGCAGATGACGCCGACGTACGCCACGTCGGCGACCTTGCTGATAAATCAGACGCAGACACCCGGAACCGTCCAGTACAACGACATCCTTACCTCTGAGCGCCTGACTAATACATACGCTGAGTTGGTGGAGCGTCAGGTCATCCTCGCGTCTGTAATTTCGCAACTCGACTTGGAGATGAGCGAAACCGAGTTGAGAAAAAAGATCAGTGTTTCCGCCGTCTCCCGCACTCAACTCCTGAGAATTGCAGTGGAGGATGCGGACCCGATTTTGGCGTCGGCCATTGCCAACGAAACAGCGATCGTCTTTATCAACGACAACGCCAGCTCACTTGGGCGGCCCGGCACCGTAACGATCGCCGAGCGAGCGGAGGTGCCTGAAGACGCGGCAAAACCCAACATCCAAACAAACACAATCCTTGCCGCAATTTTGGGACTCATGGCAATAAGCGCTCTGGCGCTCCTGATCGAATACCTCGATGACACGGTCAAGGCCGGTGAGGATGTTGAACTCGAGTTTGGCCTACCCACGCTTGGTTTGGTCAGGCGCATGAAGCAGAAGTCGGTCAGAGTCACGGCGCCCTTTGATGCGGAGTCAATCGAAGCGTATGTGCAGCTAAGAACGAACGTCCACTTTGCCGCGGTCGGCCGCAATCTCAAATCCATTGTTGTTACCAGTTCACACCCGAAAGAAGGAAAATCGACGACGGCCGCTGGACTGGCTACTGTGCTCGCTCAAGCAGGAGCCAAAGTGATCCTGGTTGACGCGGACCTTCGACGTCCCGCCGTGCACGAGGTCTTTTCCTTGCCCAACAAGGTCGGTCTTACGGGGCTGCTCCTTGCTGAGGCGACGGAGGCGCGTCCAGCCCTATTTAGCGCTGGGATCAAGAATCTCTCGGTCCTTACTTCTGGCCCAGTGCCGCCAAACCCGGCCGACCTGCTGATGTCCACGAGCATGGAAAACCTCATGCAATCGCTGGCGAACCAGGCTGACTACGTGATCTATGACACGCCGCCGGTTTTGGCTGTCACCGACGCAAACATTCTGGCGGCGCGAGCTGACGGGGTTGTCCTGGTTGGGTTGTCTGGTCGTACGCGAAAAAGCAGCCTTCGGAGCACCGTTCAGGAGATCTCTCGAACTCAGGCAAAAATCCTTGGGTTTGTGATCAATAAGGCTGGCTCCCAGTCACGCGGCTACTACGGCAATTACGGCTATGGCTACACCAGCAAGGCCGCTACGGCGATGGAAAAGGGCAAAACTGAAACGTCTCAGAATCCAAACCGGACGGGAAAGGCGGCGTAGCAAGATATTTGAATCTAGAAATTAAATGCACTCTTTTCTTCTGAGAATATGCCGAGACTTCTAGGAAGGTCGCTTCGGATTAGTGGGACAGGATTACCGGGTCCCGAAACAAGAAGGATGGTTAAGAAGCAACGAAGAAGATGTTGTTCGCAGTTGGGGCCTTTGTTTCGGTCTTCCTGTTCGCGGGAAGCGTGGCAACGGCTCAATATCCAGCACCAACAGGTAGCCTGACAGCGTCTACCGACAGCTCAAACGCGGAAGCAGGCGCCAGTGTTGAAGTATCGTGTACTGTCCGGGACGAAGCGGGTAACCCGGTGGTCGAGGCCGACTGCACGTTTGTGATTCTCAGCCAGCCGGGTGATGACGCCAGCCTAGGCTCCACGGTCGTGAAGACCAACTCTGACGGCGTGGCCACGACTACTCTACACGTCGGCAGCACTAGCGGGCAGATCGTCGTCAGCATAACCTCTGGTGATTTCACTTCAAGTGCAGTCCTCGGTGTTACCGCTACACCTCCTGCATCGCCGATTTCGCCGCCGTCAACTGGCGACGGGGGTCTGGCCCACTAACTAACTCCGTAATTCAAGGGTGTGCCCGGCGAGCTAGCTCGCCGGGCACACCCTCATCAATCAATTTAGCTTAGTGGAAGTATGTAAAGGCATCCATCGATGGGAGCAAATCAAGCCTCGTCTGCTACCGTCCTCGAGCCCAGGCTGAAGGAAGATGAGCCGGACGAGAAGATGAGTGCCGCAGAACTCACTTTGGGACTGGTCTCTCAGAGTAAGCATTACGCCTGGAAAAGACTCTTCGACCTTGCTATTGGCGTCCCTCTGGCAATCATCGCACTGCCCATTGTCGCAATCGCCGCGCTGGTTGTGGTAATCACATCTGGCTGGCCGCCCTTTTACGGTGCAAGGCGGGTTGGCCTCAACGGACATGAGTTTTCGATGTGGAAGCTCCGGACCATGGTCCGGGACGCGGATAAAGTTCTCCGGCACTGGCAAGAGCAGAATCCGGAATTGGCAGAAGAATACAGGTCCAATTTCAAGATCAAGGATGACCCAAGGATCACCCCGTTCGGCAAGTTCCTGCGCCGCACGAGCATTGACGAACTGCCTCAGCTTTGGAGCGTAATCAAAGGGGACATGAGCCTGGTTGGCCCAAGGCCGTATTACGAGAGCGAGTTGGTGGCCTTTCCGGGTGCGTACGACCTAATTACGCGGGTCCGGCCCGGTCTGACTGGGCCGTGGCAGGTCCAAGGCCGAAATGCCCTCTCGCCATCGGCCCGGATGTTTCTAGACAGGACGTATGTAATGGAGCACACTCCTGGCCGAGATTTGGTCCTGCTCGTTTCTACATTCCGGTGTCTGCTCAAGACGGATGGAATGTAAAGATGCGAGTTCTACTTACCGGCATTAACTATGCACCAGAGGAGTCCGGTAACGCCCCTTATACGACGGGGCTCGCCGAATATCTAGTCGAGCAGGATCACGAAGTTCATGTCCTCACCGGGCAGCCGCACTATCCCAGCTGGCGGAAAGCGACCTCTGCACCGCCCGAGACCGACGGAAATCTGAACGGTGTTTTTGCGCATCGCCGCCGGCATTATGTTCCCGAGACTCAATCCAGTCTCAAGAGAGCATTTTATGAGGCTTCGTTTCTTGGCAGCGGAGCGCTGCTAGGTGGCCTGCCGAAGCCTGACGTTATCGTCGGTATCATTCCTTCACTCAGCGGCGGTTTCATTTCCCGGTTGGCGTTTCGGCGTTTCGGCGTTCCCTATGGCCTCCTGTTTCAGGACCTCATGGGCAGAGCCGCAGGCCAGAGCGGCGTTGCTGGAGGCAAATCCGTGGAGGGCGTGGTTAAAAGAGGGGAAGGATGGCTCGCTAGGGGCGCGCAGAGTGTTGCGGTGGTTGCCGAAGGATTTCGGCCTTACTTGGAATCTCTTGGGGTTGCGCCTGATGCAATCAGGCGGGTCAGAAACTGGACGCACCTACCGGAGCCAAACGCGGAACGCGATGCGACTCGGCGAAGCCTAGGATGGGCGAAAGACGCGTTCATCTGTCTGCACGCGCGCAACATGGGACACAAGCAAGGCTTAGAAAACGTCATTGAAGCGGCCCGCATGGTTCAGACCAGCGTGCCAGAGCTTCGCTTTGTGTTAATGGGAGATGGTAACCAGCGGGCGGAGCTAGAGGCTCGCGCGGCTTCCTATGGTTTGGAGAACCTAGAATTTCTGCCTTCGCAACCAGACTCATCCTACGTCAACACCCTCGCAGCCGCTGACACATTGATCCTTAGCTTGCATGACCAGGTCAAAGATATGGCGTTCCCGTCCAAGGTCGGTTCCTATGTGGCGGCCGAGCTGCCGATCATTGCCAGCGTCTCCGGCGATAGTGAGATTGGCAAAGAGTTAAGAAGTTTTGGCGCGGCCCTAATGGTCGAGCCCGGGAATGCCGACAATCTGGTTGAAGGACTCATCCGATTAGCCTCGGAGGAGTTCCTGTGTCGTCGCCTCGTAAAGGCAGCACAAGAATATGGCAGGCAGGCCTTCTCGAGAGGGGTGGCGTTGCCAGAGCTTGAAGACTTCATTTATTGCGTTGCCGGCACGGATGACCGGCAGGACAGGGATAGGTCAATCGCGGAGGTCGCATGATGCGGAAAGCCCTGATAACGGGGGTTACAGGACAAGACGGCTCCTATTTAGCGGAGCTTCTCCTGGCAAAAGGTTACGACGAAGTCCACGGCACGGTCCGGCGTTCAAGCAGTTTTAACACTGGACGTGTAGATCACCTTTATCGAGATCCTCACGAGGATGGGGTTCGGTTCTTCCTTCACTTCGTCGACATGAATGACCCACTTTCATTGGTGCGTTTGCTGGAAAATGTCCAGCCAGATGAGTTGTACAATCTCGCGGCCCAGAGTCACGTTCGTCTCAGCTTCGATATGCCGGAATACACGGCTGAAACGGTTGGGCTCGGCACCCTCAGGCTGCTGGAGGCGATTCGAGAATCGCGATATCCTGTCCGGTTTTACCAGGCAGGCAGCAGTGAGATGTTTGGAAGCGCGCCGCCGCCACAGTTCGAAGGAACCGAATTCCGGCCTCAAAGCCCCTACGCGGCCGCAAAGGCTATGTCCCACTGGCTAACGGTCCAGTATCGCGACGCGTACGGCCTCTTCGCCACCAATGGCATTCTGTTTAACCACGAGTCGCCGACATTGTCGCCGGCAAGGAGGACCAACTATTCCTCGGCACGCTGACGACGAAGCGAGACTGGGGCTACGCGCCCGAGTACGTCGAAGCCATGTGGCGAATGCTTCAGGCAGACGAACCAGATGACTATGTGATCGCGACTGGCGAATCACATTCGGTGGAAGAGCTGGTTGAGACCACGTTCTCCCTGGTAGGCCTACAGTGGAAGGAATCCGTCCGCTTCGACTCTCGGTACCTGCGACCCAACGAGGTTCAGGGGTTGTGCGGGGATGCATCGAAGGCTCGGGAAAAACTCGGCTGGCAGCCGAAGACCACCTTCCGTGAGCTGGTACAGATCATGCTGGAGCACGATCTGCGCGAAGCTGGTATTGACCCCTCGTCGGTTCTGACTGTCCCGGTTTTACAGGACGCCGCCTGATGATCGATTTCTCAGGCAAGCGCTTCCTAGTGACAGGAGGCAGTGGCTTCCTTGGCCGTCAGGTTGTCGCCAAGCTGGAAGAGCGCGGTGCCCGCGAGATTTTCATACCCCGGAGTTCGCGCTATGACCTACGATCTGCGGAAGCGGTGCGTGACTGCTTGGCAGACGCTCGTCCTGACGTGGTTCTGCACCTAGCGGCCGTCGTAGGTGGCATCGGCTCGAATCAAGAAAACCCGGGCCGTTTTCTCTACGACAACGCGATTATGGGCCTCCAGGTGATTGAGGAAGCGCGCAAAGCGGGTGTATCAAAGTTAGTGACGGTTGGTACCGTCTGCTCTTACCCGAAGTTCGCGCCGGTTCCGTTTCGGGAAGACGACCTCTGGGACGGCTACCCCGAGGAAACCAACGCACCTTATGGAATTGCCAAGAAACTCATCCTGGCCCAGGGACAGGCTTACCGGCAGCAGTACGGTTTGAACGCGACTTTTCTGATCCCGGTGAACCTTTACGGGCCGGCGGACAATTTTGACCCTGACACTTCACACGTCATTCCGGCCCTGATAAAAAAATGCGTTGACGCGCGTGTAGCAGGCCAGCCTTTTATTGAAGTTTGGGGCAGTGGCTCAGCATCCCGCGAATTCATCTATGTTGATGACCCTGCTGAAGGCATCGTGCTTGCAACTGAGGGCTATGACGACCCGGAGCCGGTGAACATCGGCGCCGGGTTCGAGATTACGATCCGCGAACTCGTCTTGTTGATCAAGGAATTGACCGGCTACAAAGGCGAGATCAGATGGGACACGACAAAACCAGACGGCCAACCGCGACGCAGGCTCGATGTCTCGAGAGCTCGCGAGCGCTTTGGATTCGAGGCTCAGACCAGCTTCCGTGAGGAGCTTCGTGACACGATTCGCTGGTACGAGTCGTGTCGCGCCGTGACCGCGTAGCGGACTGTGCTGTCTGGTCTAAGTTTTCCAGGGAGGGAGATGAAAGAACCATGGATGTGATACGGATAAATGAGAGGCTTTTGAATCCTGAGAGGGATTTCATCTACGATTTTCTGCCGGCTCTACCATTCCGACTCGCCGTCGACATAGGTGCGGCCGCGGGCGTTGACTCTCGCAGATTAAGTTTGGCGGGCGGAGACGATCTTGAAGTAGTGGCCTTTGAGCCCTTTCCCGGCAATCTAAAGCACTTTGAGGAAACAACTCGCGATCTCTCGAATGTGCGCCTGGTTCAGAAGGCTATTAGTGACAAGGTTGGAGCAGCGGGCTTCCTGGTGCCTTCGACGGTTCAGGGCAACGAGCCCGACTGGGAGGAATTCGCTGGATATTCATCTGTCGGTTATTTAGCCACGCGATTCGGCATAGACGCCCTGAAAAGGATGATTCGTGCTGGACTCGGGGCTAACGACGGACCGCCGAGCCGGGCGTCGTCGTCAAGGATGCGCGTCAAGACTACGACAATCGACGCCGAATTCCCGGGTAGGACGATCGACTTCATGAAGGTAGACACCCAGGGTGCCGAGGGAAAGGTGCTTTCCGGGGCGAAGAACCTACTTAAGGCAGGTGACATCAGCTTGCTCTACGTTGAGTGGGTTGGGGCGAAGGACGTATTGGAGATCCTATTTGACTGCGGTTACACGATCTTCGATTCCCTCTATGTCGCCGGCCCGCGGGTCCGGGATCCAAAAAGGTTTGAGGCCATTGGCTTTGGCCAGATCAAAGAAATAAACCTGTCGATCGGTGAGATTGCCTACGAGATGGTGCTGGAGGACAAGAGCGTCTCGCCTGCTCGGGCATTGCGCGGGACGCGGAGACGCAAACTGGGATGGATCCAAACGGATCTCGTCGCCGTCAGTCCCAAGATCCGAAATGCGTTCGAGCGGGAGCTATCAGCTTTCGCTCAGGGCAATAGACCTAATTCCCATAATGTGCTCGGCAACACTGCTCATCTTACCGGGCGGACTGCGTGACTCAACCGACCGTTCATGTGAGCAAGCCCTCTTCGCGCAGGGTGCCCAATCACAATAGGGTGAATGAGACGAGTTCGATTCGCAATGGGGCGATTTTTGCGGGCGCCATGGCAATGCAACGCGGAATCAGTGCATTATTGTTGCCGCTGTATCTGCGCGCACTTTCACCTGGTGAGTACGGTGAAGTGGCCTTGGTTTTGGCTGCCGCGGCTGGCGTGAGCGCTGTGCTGGGCTTTGGCCTGGACGCTGCCATCTTTCGAAATTACTTCAAGCTCAAGGAAAACCCCGAAGAACAGAAAGCGTTTCTTTCCACGGTAGGCTCGTTTCTTCTTGTAGCCCCAATTGCATGTGTTTGTCTGTTGCTATTCGCGACCTTGGTCTATAGCCCGATCCAGCGCGACATTCTAGCCGTGGGTCTGCTCGCGGCGGCATTACAGACGACGGTCACTGTTTTTCCATTTTCCGTCCTGCGGGCCGAAGAGCGGCCGATGAAATACATGTGGATCAATGTGCAGTACTCCCTGGTCTTGGCCGCCCTATTTGCTTTCGTAATCGTCTTTCGATGGGGCGCCATGGGATGGATGGCGGCTAATTTTCTGGCATGGGTGTCAGTGCTCCCGCTGGGCCTGAATGTCCTAAAGCGATATTGGGTGGGCATCTTCAAGCGCAAGCACTTGTATTTAGCCTTGGCCTTCAGCATTCCCCTGATCCCGCACATGTTGGCGCACTGGGGATTGGCGCTTTCAGACCGGCTGATTCTGGATGGATTTGTTAGTAAGGCTGAGCTTGGGGTGTATAGCGCCGGCTATCAGGCCGCAGCTCTGCTAGGAATGTTGCTCACCGGCTTGAATTGGGCCTTTTTGTCTCGATATACGCGTGGAAATGAGGCTTCTTCAAGTTTGGGCAAGCTGCGGCGCGTGGTAGGTGTCCAGGCGGTTGTCACAATAGTCTTGTCCCTTCTCTGCTTTGCGTTTTTACCGCTGATATTGGAGATGCTGCTACCAAGTTCGTTTGCGGGAGCGGCACAGGTGGCGAGAATTGTCACCGTTGCAAACCTTTTTTACGGGCTTTATATGATTCCGATGAATGTTCTTTCAATGTGGCTGGGTGAGACCCGTTGGATCTGGGTCGCTACTTTAGCAGCGTTAGTGGTCAATATCGCTTTCAATTTCGCCTATAGGCCTGTGATGGGAATCAATGCGGCGGCATGGAGCACGCTCCTCGGCTATCTGGCCCTATTTGTTGGTGCAGCTATCTATCTCGTGGCGCGGTCTGGCGCCGGCCGTTCGAATCTTAAGCTTGTTCAGGAGGTATGAGACCATCATGTCAACACAAATCCAGGTTAATGAGAGGCATCCTTCAGCGCAGAGTCTGGAGGAAATATTTCTGTTTCCTTCATCCTTGCTGGACAGCCACGAAGCCCTGGTCAAAGAGTTCCTGGCCATCTCCAGGGTGTTAAAGCTTCCCCTTGGATGGCACTACCTCCTCGACCTGGCCTGGGCCGCTGAGAGGATACAGTCTTCGATAGAAGCCGGCTCGACAATTCTCGATGCAGGGGCAGGCTATGGGTTGATGCAATTCTGGCTGACCGACCATGGCTACAACGTTGTCAGTGTCGATCGAGTTCCTCGTTACATTCCCAGGCGAATGCGTTCTTAGGGTCCGATTGTTGAGTTTGATTCGAAGAAACAGGCATCCTCGCGGCGAGATGCCTTGCGCTTGGTCGCCAGGGGGGTGAGTGAACGCAGCCTTTCAGCTCGTCAGATCGTGAGAGCCGCGGAAGCAATCCTGCGCGGTGACCCAGAACCTGGCGATAGAGCGCAAATCCAATTCATGGAAGGTAATTTGCTCGATTTGAGCCAAATCGACAGTGGGTCGATCGATGCTATCGTTTCGATTTCGGCTCTCGAACATAACCCGCCCGACGATTTGCAGGCGGTTGTTAAGGAATTGTTGCGCATCCTTCGGACGGGAGGACAAATCGTCGCGACTCTGGGTGCTAGCAAAGAATCAGACTGGTATCACGAGCCGTCGAGTGGCTGGTGCTATACGGAGAAGACGTTGCGGGAAAGGTTTCAGCTAAACCAGGAATGCCCTTCCAACTATTCAAGTTACAACTCTCTATTTAATGACCTGATTGATTGTGAGTACTTGAAGAGAAACCTGAGCGAATTCTATTTTCGCTCCGGGGCCAACGGTATGCCTTGGGGGCGCTGGCCGCCGAAGTACATGAGCGTCGGTGTGTTGAAGGTGAAGCAGTGAGCCTCACGACTTCTGTAGTTATTCGGGCTCTGAACGAGGCTGAGCACATCGGTAAGCTCCTTGCTGGTCTGGAGCAGCAGACTCGCCGCCCGAAAGAGATTATTGTGGTTGATTCCGGTTCGACTGACGCGACGGTGGAAATCGCGGAGCGGTTTGGTGCGCGGATCGTGACGATCGAGCCGCAAGATTTCACCTTTGGCCGTTCCCTCAACTTGGGCTGTGAGGCCGCAACTGGGGATGTCCTGTTGATCGCCAGCGCCCATGTTTATCCCTTGTACGACAACTGGATTGAGTCGATGGTGGCTCCCTTCGAGGATGATGATTCCATTTCCCTGACCTACGGCCGCCAGGTGGGGGATAGCACGACCCGCTTTTCCGAGCAGCAGGTGCTAACGAAGTGGTTTCCAGCTGAGTCCCGCCTGCCCCAGGATCACCCTTTCTGCAACAACGCGAATGCTGCTGTTCGGCATCAAGTGTGGGAGTCCACAGCGTATAACGAAAATCTGACCGGTCTTGAGGACCTTGATTGGGCAAAGAGAACGATGGAAGCTGGCCTTAAGGTCGGGTATGTCGCCGAAGCGACGGTTGCCCATGTGCACCGAGAGAGCTTTGCTCAGGTAAAGAATCGCTACCGTCGTGGGGCAATCGCTCATCGTCAGATCTTTCCGGCGCACGGAATGGGTCGTTTGGAGGCGGTGAGAATAGCAGTCGCGAGCATCGCCAGCGATTATGCGCTGGCGGCGCGTAGCGGCAGACTGTCAAAGAACCTTTTGGACGTTCCGTCTTTCCGGCTGGCCCAATTCCTCGGCAGCTACCAGGGTTTCCAGCAGCGCGGGCCGATTAGACAGAGCCTACTAAAGCATTTTTACTATCCGGCCGGAATTCGGCAACCTCGGGTGAATCCCGATGGCTCAAAACCGGGTAACGCCCTTCAATACGAGGGGATGGAGGAAGAGCCCGGTGAAACGTACGCAGCCTGAGATATGGGACATCTCTGTAGTAGATTCAGCTACGGCTTCGGGGCCGGGCAGCAGCGGCTCGCGGCTTCACCGCGTCAGAGATATCTCGACCGGTGACTCTGTTAATGAGTCCGACCTGGCCATGAACCTGCACGCGGGTACCGAGGGCGCGCCAGCCCGGGCGCTCCTGATGGATCCGAGCCTGAAGGATGTGGCCGTGTGACATCAGCAAGGATTGCTGCCCTGGTGCCGATGCGGCACACAAGTGAACGAGTGCCTGGCAAGAACTACCGCGAAATAGGCGGCATGCCGCTTTATCATCACGTGGTCAAGGCGCTTCTGGCATGTAAGAGCATTAGCGAAATTGCGATCGATACGGACAGTCCCGTGATCTTGGAGGACTGTGCCCGGAATTTCCCCTCGGTCCGGCTCTTTGTGCGACCGGAGGAGTTGCGCGACGGCCAGATCGCGATGAATGAGATTCTTTTGCACGACGTGGCGCTTATCGATGCGGATTTCTATCTTCAGACCCACAGCACCAACCCGCTGTTGAAGAGCCAAACTATCGAGCGCGCGATCAGCACCTTCTTGTCTGCTTGGCCAGAGCGTGATTCCCTGTTCGGTGTTACCGCCATGCAGACCCGCCTGTGGTGGGGTGATGGACAAGCGGTGAATCACAACCCGGATGTGCTGGAGAGAACGCAGGACCTGCCGCCGGTCTTCGAGGAAAACTCAAACTTGTACCTCTTTCCCGGCGAGACGCTTAAAAAACGCAAGAACAGAATCGGAGAGCGTCCATCTCTATTTCAAATCGATCGGCTCGAGGCTTGGGACATCGATGATGAAGCCGACTTCGAGGTTGCCCGCCTTCTTTTGGCGGAGGCGATGCAGGAGGCACGTCGATGACGGACCGCGTATTGATCGCCTGCCCGCATCTACAAAGAGACTTGGAACGCTTTCGCCCCCGCTTTGCCGAGCATGACATCGAGATCGAAGCGCCGCCGGTTGAGCAGCAGTTGAGCGAAGACTATTTGCTGGCCAACATTGGCCGCTTCGATTGCGTGGTGGCTGGCGACGAGCCCTACACCGCGCGGGTGGTTGAGCAGGCTTCACGCCTCCAGACGATCGCGAAGTGGGGAATCGGCATCGATAACATTAATCTTGAGGCTGCCCGTGAACACGGGATCAAAGTTGTGAACACACCTGGGCAATTATCCGCCGAGGTTGCTGATGTGGCTATCTGCTACATCATCATGCTGGCGCGGCGCCTCCATGTGATCGATGCCGCGGTGCGAGACGGTGAATGGCAGCAGATTCGTGGGACCAGCTTGGCAGGCAAAACGCTGGGCCTCGTAGGCCTCGGCGCGATCGGCAGGGCCGTTGCGCGGCGGCCGGCCATGAGATGCGGCTGGTGGCTTACGACCCGTATCTCAAGCCGCGCGAAGACCAGGAAATTCCAGAGCTGAGTTGGGCGAGCCTGCCAGAGCTTCTGGCCGAATCCGACTTCGTATCACTCCACTGCTCGCTAACGTCAGAGACCAAAGGTCTGATAGGCGCAGAGCAGTTTGGGCTGATGCGCAAAGGTGTCTTCATCGTCAACACGTCGCGCGGTCAACTCGTAGATGAAACGGCGCTGGCCGATGCCTTAGAGAGAGGTAATGTGGCTGGCGCCGCCCTCGACGTTTTTGAAGTTGAGCCCTTGCCGGCCGATAGCCCTCTGCGCCGGTTTTCTCAATGCATCTTTGGCTCGCATAACTCCTCCAACACCCAGGAGGCAGTGGACAGGATAAATGCGCTCGCCGTGGCCAACGTCATCGAGGCGCTGAAGGAGGCGGGTCGATGAGAGTGGCGGTCATAACCGGCGCCTCAGGTGGCATAGGCTCGGCTACAGTCGCGCGTTTTAAAGAGGAAGGCTGGTTTACCATAGGCGTGGACTTAGCTGACATCATGCCGGTTGAGCCTGACCTGTTCGTCAGACTGGACCTGGCGCAGCCTAGCGGCTATGAGGTGATCGGACGGCTCCTCGATGGACGTCGAGTCGATGCCTTGGTCAACAACGCCGCGGTTCAGCTCAACAAGACTCTTATCGATACGGCGCCGGATGAGTGGTCAAGCGTTTTCGACCTAAACGTTCGTGCGGTTGCCCTGATGATTCAGTCAGTTCTGCCAATGATGCCGCAGCAGGGTGGCGCAGTAGTTAACGTCTCCTCGGTGCATGCCTCTGCAACGTCACCTGGCCTGGCCGCTTAATGCCAATAAAGACGACCGTGTGATTGCTGCCCCGCTGCTCGAACGCCGAGATGCACTCGTTGGCGACCCAGGTGCGCTTGCTGCCGTGAGCAGTGAGCAGGATGTCCGCTTCCCACCAGTTGCCACGATGGACCGTGGAAATCGGGAAGCCGTGGTACTTGGTGAAGAGGTCGTTCCACTGGCCGAAGGCGGTCAGAACGTCGGCGTGGGTAATCCCGGTGCCGGCCAAGTTGGGGTCAATCGAAACTGTTTGGGTTTGCTTTTCGACCGCGACACCGCACATGAGATGGTGAGCTTCGGCCCTGTTGGGGGCTAAAAAAGCCAAGCCATAAAGGCCAACAACGGTCAGAAATGCGAGACCGGCGAGCCGAAGCGCGGCAAACGGGATAGAACTACGAGCAGGGGTAGTGAAACGCCTGGCAATAATGGGTATTGGTGTTAAGGAGGCAGGGCTTTCCAGGTGGTGTGGCGCAATATGCGCTGTGTCAGCGAGTTCTAGGTTTGGCGGCAGGCCGTGGGCTTAGCGATAGTTGCCGAACTTCAGTTCCATGCCCCAGTCCTGATCTTTTAGGTCTTGAATGGCGGTCTGGAGTTCGTCGCGACTGGGCGCGGAGACTCGGACTTCGTCGCCCTGAATTGCGGACTGAATCTTCTTATATTTCTTTTCTTTGATGAACTTGACTATCTTGCGAGCCGTCTCGGTATCGATGGATTGGGTGATGCTGATTGTCTGACGGACCGTGCTACCGGCTGCCTTTTCAACATTTCCGCGTCGCAGGTTTTCCAGGGCGACTTTGCGACTGATGAAGCGCTGCCTTAGCACCTCCCAGAGCGCTTCGAGCTTGAAGTCGTCATCGGTGTGGATCGTTAGGTTGGGCGCGGCGCGGTCAAAGACAATGTCAGCGAGTGCGCCTTTGAAATCAAAGCGGTTACTGAGCTCCTTACGGGCTTGATTGATCGCATTGTCAACCTCCTGGAGGTCAACACCAGTGCTAATGTCGAAGGATTCAGTCTTTGCCATAGGAATAGGTTAGCGCCTGGGCGGCTTGAATGGCAGGGGGTGGAGACTGGCTCGGTCTGGGAAAGGAAAGGAATTTCGGCGGCGGTCCGGCTGGAAGCGCAAAGATTTATTCGGCTGGATCACCTTCTTCGAGCGGGTCCTCCAGGCTTTGCTTAAGGTTTGCCAAACCCTGAACTAGCAGCATTTCAATGCTGGTGCGCATTCTGCCAAGAGTGAGGATTTGGAGCAGGGGGTAGCGCACGCTTAACGGGTCCAAAGTGACCGAAACCTCGCTGTGACCGGGTGTGGGCGTGATCTTGTAAGCGATTCGAGATGGCATGCCGGCCAAATCAACACTGATCGTCAGGGCGTGGGGCCAGTTTGAATGCTCGACGACGTAGCTGTTTGGCTCTCCGGCCGCCAGGTCCGACCAGAGGGCCTGCCAGATATCGGCGGGTTCCGCATCAATCGCGAATACCTTCTCAATTGGCATGCCAGCGATACCCCACGTTATTCAGCGTACACGGTTGGCCAGCGCGCAGGCCTGAAGGCCTGGTTCTGCCGGGTCCGGTTGGAGCGGACGAGCAGGCTGCGAGCGCGTGATCTTTTTAAGCACGTGGGAACAGATTAGCGGAGATTCGTCGAGGTTAGGGCTGGTTTGCGCACTTCAAGGTCTGGAGGCTGGCGCTATTGAGAGAGCGCGTCAGCTACCAGCGCAGCATAAAACTTGGTTCCTGCTCCTACGAGATGGATTTCATCGACCCAGAATAGCTCTGGCCGGTCGGCTGTTGCCGCTTTCCAATCAATGAGGGTCGCGTTCGAGTGATCGGCGATTCCAGCCGCAAGCATTTCGTTGTTGGGCGTCTCCCATGACCTTGGCACTTTGAGGCTGAGGAAAAAGATGCGGCGATTCTGTCCGGCTATGGCCAAGATCTCTTCAAACTGAGTCCGACTGAACGGACCATTGTTTCCAATCTGTACGACAACGGTTTGCTGGAGGTGACCAGCGGCTTCCAGCTCGCGAAGACGCGAAATAGCCGCTACGGGTGCCCGGCTAACCTCCGCGTCTATATAGATGTCAGGAACTAGGGAAGCGAGGGCGTAGGCGGCACCGAGCATCACCGAGTCGCCAATTGCCGTCACCGAGCCCACGAACGGCTCAGGCGAAGGGGAAGTCAAGGTCAAAAGTGGTTCGGAATCCGCACCGGTCCCGAGCTGGAATTCCGCCAAAGTTGGCGACTCACCGGCTGTGGTGCAGGTGCCCAATTGCCAGGCAGCGGCATTGCCTCTGTCTAGGTCAGTCTCATCCCCATCGGAGCATTCGACCAAGGAGAACGCAGAGGCTGTAAAGGTTGCTTCTTCGAGCGCTGGCTCAGCGCTTGCTCTCGAGGTGCTTGCAAGTTCGGTGACTAAGAGTGATTCGGATGGACTCGCGAGCCTGATCTCGGCCTGGGAAAGGAAAGGAGGAGTTGTCGGCGAGGTTTTTTGGTCACCGATCGCGACTAGGCCAGCTACGACAGCGGCAATGGCTACAATCGCGAAGCCGCTGGCGAAACCTCTGGCTCCACTGATTTGCGGCGAACTTATGGTGGCCCAGGCGCGCCCAAAGCCGCCGTTCCGCGCAGGGACCTCTACAAACCGATATGAGACGGCGGCGATCAAAATTGTGGCACTTACCTGAGTCGCAAATAGTTGGAGATTTGAGGTTTGCGGCCAGGAGAGCAGAAAGATCGGCCAGTGCCAGAGATATATGCCGTAAGAACGGGCTCCTAGCCAGCGCAGTGGAGCAACACCGATCAAACGAGAAATCATTGATCGCGGTTGCCTCAGTGACGTAATCAGGACATAGGTCGCGAGACTCGCGGCGAAGAAGCCGCCACGGTAAAGCCAGGGGTGATCTTGATCGAGAGTGAAGGCGAGGAGCACCAGGACAGCAAAGGCGCCCACTCCGATGAGGTTGAGGAAAGATGACTTAAGAAAGCCGGGAGCCGTTTGCACCGAGCCGGCCAGGAAAGCGAGCAATGAGCCGAGGAGGAGAGCCCCGATTCTGGTATCGGTACCGTAGTAGATTCGTGACGTATCGCCAGCTTCGGATGAGCTGAAGAGAAGAGCCATGCCGGCATAGGAGGCAAGCGCTCCAGCTAACACAAGGAGGACCATAAGACGCATGTGGATAAATTTGGCCGCCACGACGAGCACGATGGGCCAGAGAAGATAGAACTGCTCTTCAATCGCCAGTGACCAGAGGTGGCCGAGCATCGAAGGCCGCCCCCAGGATTCAAAGTACGACTGGTTGTCAAAAATCAGGAACCAATTTGTTACATAGGAGAGGGCCGCCAGGGTGTCGCCCTGGAGCTTGGGTAGGTTGCCGGGCTCAAACAGGGCACTCAGCGTCAGAATCGTAGCCAATAAAAGGAACAGAGCTGGAAGGAGCCGCAGCGCCCTGCGGCGCCAAAACGACTTCAAGTCTATGCTGCCGGACTGAAGCCCCTCCTTGACCAGGCCTCGCGTAATCAGGAATCCGCTGATTACGAAGAACACCTCTACGCCGAGAAACCCACCGGGCATCCAGGTGGCGTTGCCATGAAACAGAAGTACGGCCATGACCGCGAGGGCACGGAGGCCATCGACGCCGGGCAGATACGTTGGACGTTCCGGGCTAGATGAAGTCACTTTCACGTCTTATGAAGTGTCGTTCTCTCGTGGCTTTGTTTCAAGTGCCACTCCTATTGCGACCTTTTTCCATAATAAACGTCAGTCCGGGACCCGACTTTAGAGAAGAGACCGAAATTTGAGTTGGGAATACTTTTGCTGACTCAATTGTGTGAATTGACGTGGATTTGCTCAGACCGGACTCTGGCAGGCATTGAAAAGTAGCCCGTCGAACGCAAGTGATGGAACGCGTGAGCCAAGGTGCTTTAGGGGCCGAGGCTGGTATTCGACTGCCGTGTGATGCGTCGCGCAGCCTGCTGGCGGTTGTACGAGAGGGGTGACCTCCGAGATTTCGGAGGTCACCCGCCTGTTTTCTCCAAATGAATGGCCTAAGGGACTAGAGCTCCACCTTTGCCGAATAGTCATGCATGTAGCGAGGAGTCATCCGGAACGATCCTGGCGCCGGCGGCGGGCGGTGACGTGGAACTTGGGGACACCCCAAACCCCGCTGAAGGGTCTCCGACCTCATTGATGCGAGCACGCGGGCTTACGAGACTAGAGCTCCACCTTCGCGGAATAGTCATGCATATAGCGCGGAGTCATCCGGAACGATCCCGGCGCCGGCGGCGGGCCGTCGATAGGGGTCTGGTGGGCTGCGTGGGTTTCACAGACGAAGCCGAGCAGGTTGCGAGTGTCCTGGTACTGGAATTGCGGGTAGGGAACGTTCTTCTTATTAAGCCAGCCGCTCATGCAGACAGGAGCACCAATCTCACGCCACCAGAAGTCGGTACCAACAAAGTCCTCGAAGGTCTCGAAGGGAATTCGCAAGTCGACGTGGTGGATTCCTTCACCAACCGCCAGGAGGAAGTCCTCCTTGTAGTTGCTGGGGCCGAAAGTTGGCTGAATCATCTCAAAACCGAAGTCTGGTCCCAGATTAAAGTTCTTGCCAATGGTTCCCATTGAGGTGAAGTAAGCGTGATCGACACTGACGCCATTGTTGGTGCAGTCCATCAGCGAGCCGGTGAAGGAGGACCAGTGCATGCCGCGCCAAACCGGCTGCCCAAAGATCCTAGACGCGTGTTCCATCGAATCCATGAGGTTATGGACCACGACACCAAAGTGCCCTAAGCCGGGAATTTGGGTCATAGCGCGCGCATGCTCGGGGCGTGAGACTTCCTTGGAAAAATCCCATTCCTCGTCCACGGTGATCGCATCGCGCCAGTTTTCGACCCGAGGCACAACCACTTTGACGTAGTAACCGCCGGCTTTGCGTGTGTCGAAGAAATAGACATCGGCAGCGTCGTCGATTGTGTAGGACTGACGAACCCTGACTCCCTCGCCCGCCAGGAACTGGTGAAGTTCGGAGAATTTGTTCTGGTCGGCAACGGTGAGAAACAGGCTGTGGATTCCATTGCCGCGAGTTACGAGATGCTCCTCGAAAAGGCTGAGGCCGCCGGTTGGCTGAACGAGCTGGAAGCTAACACCGTTGGTGGGGTTCTGGCCTTCGGCAGTGATGAATTCGTATTCACCGGCGGAGCGGTCGTCTTCGCCAATTTGAAAGAGCTCAGGCCGCGAGGTTCCCCGGCCATAGGCCGTGACGTGTGAGAGTCGCTTCCGGGTGTGATTTATTACCTTCCACTTGTCGATTCCGAAAAACAGCGCGTAATGTTTCGCCATCGCCTTAGCGTCGTCAACCACAACGACGGTGTGGTAAAGCTCATCGACCGGTATTCTGTCAATCATTTTGTCCCCCTACAAGGATTCAACAGATGATTTCCTATTTGTAGCAGACAGATTAGCTGAACCGCTTCGCTTTAACCAGCGGCCGGTGAGGACGCTTCTATTCCGCAACTGGAGCTGCGATGCAGTAATCTTGAGCCTGCGGATCTGAAGGCAGGTGAGCTGTTTAAGACCTCGGGGTGACATTGAAAGCCGGGGAACACCCCGGACCCCGCTAAAGGGGGTAAAAGGCGCCTTACATCTGGATCCTAAGGTGGCTCTGGAAGCTGGGGGCGACTTTGAAAGCCGGGAGACACACCGGACCCCGCTAAAGGGGGTAAAAGGCGCCTTGCATCTGGATCCTAAGGTGGCTCTGGAAGCTGGGGGCGACTTTGAAAGCCGGGAGACACACCGGACCGCGCTAAAGGGGGTAAAAGGCGCCGGGGATTTGGATCCTAAGGTGGCTCTGGAAGCTGGGGGCGACTTTGAAAGCCGGGGAACACCCCGGACCCCGCTAAAGGGGGTAACAGGCGCCGGGGATTTGGATCCTAAAGGTGGCTCTGGAAGCTGGGGGCGACTTTGAAAGCCGGGGAGACACCCCGGACCCCGCTAAAGGGGGTAAAAGGCGCCGGGAATTTGGCTCCCCGGCGGAAGGCAAGATGAATCGGAGTACTTGATGCAAGTTAGCCCTAATGTTCGTGCGGTCCAAGTTCCGGACGAAAACTTTGAACCTCGGGACACCCCAGACCCCGACTTTGAAAACCGGGGAGACACCCCGGACCCCGCTAAAGGGGGTAAAAGGCGCCTGGAATTTGGCTACCCGGCGGACGGCAGGACGGATTGGGGTGTTAGATGCAGGTGAGCCCCAATGTCAGGGCGGTCCAAGTTCCGGACGAAAATCCGATGCATCCTCAGTTCACGACGATCTACCTCGTGGGAGCCGGCCAGGTACTGACTATAGATTCGGGCGAGGATTTTGAAAGATATCGCTGGATGTTGCGAGGCTATCTCGCGGCGACGGAAAAAGCTGAGATTTCACTTAGCGGAGTCTCGCATCATCACGCTGACCACAGCGCCAACCTGCGTTGGCTGCGGGATGAGTTTGGTGCGGCGATTCATGTTTTTCGCGATGGGGTCGATCTTCTGGGCTCGCGTCTGCCGGAGAGCGGCGTCAATTACTTCGAAGATGGCTCACAAATCGAGGTTTCGGGGGATGTGCGAGTCGATGTCTTACACACGCCAGGACACAGCGATGATTCAGTCTGCTTCTATCTGGAATCAGAAGGCATCCTGTTTACCGGCGACACGATCCTGGGAGCCTCGACAACAACGATAACCGACCTGAGCGCTTACATGGCCACGCTGGAACGCCTGCGCGGCCTACCCAATCTACGCCGCATTTGCCCAGGGCACGGCCCGGTGATTGATGACCCGATCGATATCATCGATGATTATGTGCGTCGCCGAGTCAAACGTGAGACCGAAATCCTTGAGGTCTTGGCTGGTGGGGAGGAATTTACCAGTTGGGCGCTTGTAGAGAAGCTTTACACGGAGGTGGACAGGCGGCTATGGCGAGCAGCGGACCGTGTGGTGCGCAGCCATCTGGAGAAATTGGCGAACGAAGGCCGCATCACGACCTACGCGGGCATCAAGAAGGAAACACCGGCGGCTGACTTGGCCCAGGCTGAGGAAGAAGAGCATGCGCGGGTTGAGATTCTTCGCAAGGCAGACGAGATACGTGAGCAGGACAAACGCCGCTTGGTTGGGCTCCAAGAAGGGGGACCACGCCTGGAATGGGATCAGCCACCGCGGTATGAGTTAGTTCGTTGATCGTAAGCTCAGAGTGTTTGATTTGATCCCAGTGAGACCGTAAGCGAGGCAGGGATGGCCCAAAACGTAATTGCGCTGATCAGCGACTGTGACGGCACGATTTGCCCAGACACGGCGAGCCTTTTGGTCAGCGAACTCGGCCTTTCGCCAGCATCATTCTGGTCGGAAGTAGGCTCCGATGTTGAGGACGGTTGGGATCCACCGCTTGCTTGGCTTAACCGGCTAATTACCCTGAGCCGATCAGGAGCTATACCACCGCTGACAAGAGAGCTGATGCATAGCGTTGGGGAGAAGGTCGAATTATTTCCCGGCGTGGGAGACTTTCTGGGTCGAATCCGCGAGCACATCGAGGAACGCGCCGAGTTTCGTGACGCCGGAGTGGCGGTCGAGTGGTACATCGTCAGCAGCGGGATTGAGGAATTGCTCATGGCTACTCCGGCCGCCGGGCTGTCGAAGGCCATTTTCGGCAGCAGGCTTCAGTACGACGAGTCCGGGCAGGCGGTCGCGGTTAAGGCCTCGGTGACGTTTACGGAGAAGACCAAGTTTATTTTTGCCGTGAACAAGGGAATTGCCAGCGAGGAGATTTATCGGACGCCCTATCGGGTAAATGATGCAATCGACCACTCGTTGAGGCGGGTCCCATTCAGCCGGATGGTCTACCTTGGCGATGGTCCCAGTGACATACCGTGTTTTTCGATGGTTAAAACGCAGGGCGGCCACGCGATCGGCGTAATCCCGCCCGACGATTCTGATTTGCGCAAGCCCTATGAGTTGGCCACTGGCCAACGCCTGACGGTCGGGCCCTACACCGCGGATTACGGCTCGGGCAGTGACCTGTTTCGCATGTTGTTGCGGATTGTGGAGGGTATCGGCGACGACATCGTTATAGAAAGGGCTCAGCAGCTGCGCAGTGGACCGCGCCACTAAGTTTGAGTCGCTTGCATTCCTCTATAAACGCGGTGACAAAGGGGCAGGTGCGCGGCTTTTTGCTCATCGGTTCCGTGGGCGATTATTGTGGGCCCGCACCTGTCAGCGCCCATACCGCCCAAAGTGGGCGCGCCCACTCTTTGGCAAACTCCTCGTTCATGATCGACTGTTCCATGATTGTGAGACCGGCGCCGCCATATTCTTGAGGCCAGGAAGGCGCGATCCAGCCGCGCCGGGAAAGTTTCTGCCGCCATTCAGCGATTGGTTCTGTGTCCAGTTTGAAGCCGGTGCCGCCTGACCGCGATGCGAGCCTCGCTCGCGATGCAGGTTCTGCCCATCCTCTCTCTGTCCACGGCTTCGGCGTTTCCTTTTGCGCAAGCCTCGGGGAAGCTCGCTCTACAGGAAACTTTGAACTTCTTTTCGCCAAGTGGCCTCTTCCGGGGACGCCCTAATTCTCATCAGCTGGCTCATGATGTGCCTGCTCGCTGTGAAAAGCCGATCTAAAAATGAGTCCCACTAGTATGGAGAGGGAGATGGCCGAACGTGTAACTCACACTCCCAGAGCCTGGCCGATAAGGTCTCTGTGGAAATCGGCATCCCCCCAAGCCAACTCCGCGGCCTTTTGCCGGCGGAAGTAGAGTTGAATTTTATAGTCCTTGGTGAAGCCAATACCTCCGCGCATTTGTTGGCAGTTTGCCAGTACGCGGCGGCTGGCTTCGCTGACCCAAGCCTTGGCGATGTGGGCTTGCTGATCGGCGTCCGGTTCGGCTTCGGCGATGGCCCAGGCGGCCTTGTAGGTGATTAGGCGCGAGGTGTCGAGATCGGTAGCGGAGTCAGCCGCTTTGTGCTGCATCGCCTGGAAGGCAGCGATCGGCTGGCGAAACTGAACTCGCTCCTTTGTATGGTTCAAAGTGATGTCGAAGGCCATGCTGGAAAGTCCCACCAGGTAGGCGCATTCGAGAATGGCGGCCTGGTCGGCTATCGTCGCGATGGCTGGCCAGGCTTTGCCCTCCTCGCCAACAGGGCGTGAGCGGAAACGCTTACATTTTCAAAGCTGACGGCATTCTGCTTACTCGAGCCAATGGATGAGATCGCTGTGTGAGTCACACCGGGCGCAGTGGTGTCGACGATGAACAATGAGACGCCCTGTTCGCCACTACCGCCGGTGCGGGCGGCGACAAGCATCAGGTCAGCTACCTGGCTGTCTCTGACGAAAAGTTTCTTGCCGTTGAGACGGTAGCCATCATCTTCTTTGGTTGCCGTGAGTTCAACTCCGCCGGAGTCGAACCGCGCCGACGCTTCGGTGACAGCAATCGTCCAGATCTTGGTCCCCGCCGCCAAGTCGGGGAGATATTTCTGCTTCTGAGCCTCGTTCGCTGCTTCAAGCAGAGATATCGTCGCGACACAATTGGTCAGGAACGGGCCAGGCACAAGGGCCCGGCCGATTTCCTCGGTCAGGACGACCAATTCCATGAAAGTCATGCCGACACCACTGTAGCTTTCGGGCACGATCAAGCCGGTCCACCCCTGGCCGGCCATTTTTTGCCAGAGGCCGGGTGAATAGCCCCTTTCGTCCTCTTCCATGTCTCGGACGAGCGCTTCGGGGCATTCTTTTTCGAGGAAAGCGCGGGAAAACTCTCGGAGCATCTCTTGCTTTTCGCTCAGCCCAAGTATCCGTCCAATCCATCCGCCGTCCTCCTGAAAGATTCGCGCCAAACTCTCGCCCGCGCCTTTTGGGAGGTGCGGGGCCAGAAACCGCAAGCGAGAAGCTCTGGTTCTGTTCCGGGAGGCTGGGCTCTGCTATGATAGCGGCGTAACCTGAGGGGGCTATGTTGATAGACAGCCGCTGATTATGCTTCCGGTTTCTCCCCGTCACCGGTTTTCAGGGTAACGGCTGGCAATCTTCCTCTTGCGGTCGTTCTTAAGGGTTCGCTCGCCATAGCGTATTTGTGCAGGGGAGATCATGTTGAAGCATCTTCTTGGCACTTCGCCCGGACTGCATATCCACCATGTGACTAGTTACACGGGTTCGTCATCTTAGATATGTCGTGCCAAATCGCGGGTGAGCCGGTGAGGTCCGGCTGGGGCAGTTCCGCGTTCCGTGGGTTCATTGTTTAGCAATGCGAGTTGACGAGTAGAAACTGACGCCGGTCGATTGGGCACCGGCTTTGACTATTTTGACGGGGGTAGAAAATGAAACTTGGCGGTCGCCGAGCCGGTCACGTGACTCTGTTTATAGACACGACCTCGAATGACATAGTTCTCAAGATTCAGGTCGATGACTCTGGGGGAGCCCAGGTCGCCTATAAGCTTTTCGATGTTGAGGGCCAACTCGTAGAGGAGTCCGGCGAGCCTCGCATTTTCCCCGAGGGTGTGTGCGTAAAGTCCTCGGCCGACGAATTGTTGCTCAATATTCCGGCGGATCCAGAGGATGCCATTTCCTATAGACTTTACGGTTCTACGGGTCAATTGCTGACCTTTTCGGACGGACTGAGAACCCAGATTTTCCCGAGCCTGAGGATGGACGGTAAGAGCGTGGGGCCGGCTCGGGCGAAACAAGGGGTTTGACCTCTGTACCTGGCGCCGGTTTTAACCGGGGCTAGGGTTGCTTAAGCGAGCAAACGAGGCTTTGCAGAGTGCGCCGTCGGCGCCGTTTGCAAAAGCCTCGTTTTTTTCTTGCTTGCTTTTGGACCCGCATGGTGGACTCGAAGAGGGCGGCAAGTATGATGCCACTGTGAGGACCAGCTTTTGGCCTCTGGCCGCCAGATGCCGGCGGCGCCCGTCACTCTTGGGGAGCGAGCTGAATTAGGGAGTGGGCATGGCAATTTTGGTTGTAGGTTCAGTAGCTTTCGACAGCATTAAGACCCCATTCGGCCAGGCAGACGACATCGTCGGAGGCGCGGCAACTTACTTTGCGATAGCTGCCTCACAATTCACGGACGTCAACCTGGTTGGGGTTGTCGGCGAAGACTTTACCGATGAACATAGGAGCGTCTTCGACGGCAGGCGGATCGATTTGAGCGGCCTGCAGACCTCGAAAGGCAAGACTTTCCGCTGGGGCGGGGAATACAGCTTCGACCTAAATGACCGCGAAACTCTGTTCACTGAACTGAATGTCTTCGAGAGCTTTGCGCCGACGTTGCCGCCTGAGTTTCAGCATCCGGACATCGTCTTTCTAGCGAACATCCATCCGAGTTTGCAGTTAAGCGTCCTGGAACAGGTTGCATCGAATCGGCTTGTCGCGCTGGACACAATGAATTTCTGGATCGAAGGAACCCCGAGTGAGCTTCGCGAGGTCTTGCGAAGCGTCGACATCTTGTTAATCAACGATGCGGAGGCGCGCCAAATCTCAGGCGAATACAATTTGGTCAAGGCAGCCACGGCAATTAGTGAGATGGGCCCGGGGACGATCGTCATTAAGCGGGGCGAGTACGGGGTCCTGCTGCACAACAATAATGAGTTGTTCGCGGCCCCGGCATATCCGCTCGAATCGGTTTTTGACCCGACCGGTGCAGGGGATACGTTTGCGGGCGGCTTCTTGGGGTCTTTGGCGCAGCGGGCGAATTTCGACTCGGAGGCGCTAAGGCAAGCGATCATTTTCGGCAGCACTCTAGGCTCATTCTGCGTTGAAGATTTTGGCATGCGCCGTCTGCTGAAGCTGACGAACGACGAGATTCTGCGGCGGTATCGTGACTTCAAGCTTTTGACGCACTTTGAGGACCTTCCCGCGAACCAAAGTTGATGCGGAGCAGCATGCAGAGAAGAATTATCCTTTGAAACCTTCATTGTGGGTCGGGCTGATTCCCAACGGCATTGGCCAAGTCAAGCCGAATCATTATCTCGATGTGCTAAAGGCGGCCAGGCGTAACCGGCGTCAGCTTCCCTTTGCGATGCGAATCTTGCGTAAAGGAGTGTGTGACGGTTGCGCGTTAGGCACGACTGGCATGCGAGATTTCACGATGAGCGGCATTCACCTCTGCACGGTCCGGCTCAATCTGCTACGGCTGAATACGATTCAGGCGATGGATCATCGAATCCTGGCCCGGGTGGCGGGGCTTCGAGACAAAAGTAGCCATGAACTTCGAGAGCTTGGGCGGATTCCGTATCCAATGCTGAGGCGACGCGGCGATGCCGGTTTTCGGCGGGTCAGTTGGGATGAGGCCCTCGATGTGATCGCAACCAAGATTCGTCAGAGCGTGCCGGAGCGGTTCGCCTTTTATCTGACCTCCCGTGGTATCAGCAACGAGGTTTATTACGTGGCGCAGAAGGCGGCGCGGTTTCTTGGTACGAACAACGTCGATAACGCCTCGCGTCTTTGTCATGCGCCGAGCACACGGGCACTCAAGGAAGTGCTGGGCGCGGGCGCAGCCAGCTGTTCATATAAAGATTGGATTGGTACTGACCTGCTGATTCTGTTTGGCAGTGACGTTCCTAGCAACCAGCCAGTCACGACGAAGTATATGTACCAAGCCAAGCAGCAGGGCACCAAGATCGTGGTCGTCAACCCGTACAGAGAGCCCGGGCTTGAGCGCTACTGGGTACCTTCGGTGATGGAGAGTGCGGTTTTTGGCACGAAGCTGGCGGATGAGTTTTTCCAGGTTCATACCGGCGGGGACATGGCGTTTATCAACGGAGTGCTGAAGCATCTCCTAGAACAAGGCTGGCTGGACAAGCAATTTATTGACGACCACACCGCCGGATTTGAGCAACTCACTGCGGCGTTGAATGACCAGTCGTGGGAGTTCTTGGAGCGTCAGTCTGGTGCCTCATCGACTGAGATGTTGCGCTTTGCCCGAATGTACTCCGAAGCGCGGAGCGCCGTTTTCGTTTGGAGCATGGGGATTACGCAGCATAGTTTTGGCACCCAGAACGTGAAGTCAATCGTCAATTTGGCCCTGGCGCGCGGAATGCTTGGGCGCGAGAAGTGCGGTGTGATGCCGATTCGCGGGCACAGTGGCGTCCAGGGCGGTGGCGAGCTTGGCTGCTTGCCGGATTCTCTGCCAGGAAGCCAGGCCCTCAGCGCTGAATCCGCCGCCGGCCTTGAACGCCTATGGGGCTTTTCTGTACCTCAAACTGCCGGATTGACCGCGGTTGAAATGATTGATGCCGCGCACGATGGGAAACTTGATGTCTTTTACGTGGTCGGTGGTAACTTTCTCGAGACCCTGCCGGAGCCAGATTACGTGCGCGAGGCTTTAGAGAGAGTGCCGTTGCGAGTGCACCAGGACCTGGTGGTGACTCATCAAATGCTGGTGGACCCGGCGGACACTGTGGTCTTGTTGCCGGCGACGACCAGGTATGAGCAGGACGGCGGTGCAACCGAAACTTCAACCGAGCGCTACATTTATTTCAGCCCGGAAATTCCGGGACGGCGAATCGGTGAAGCTAAGTCTGAATGGCAGATTTTCATGGAACTGGCGGAGCGGGTCTATCCGGAGCGTCGCAATTCAATTCATTTCAAGAGTGGCGAGGAAATCCGCGCCGAGATTGCCAAAGTGGTGCCATCTTATGCCGGGATTGAAAGTCTAAGTAAAGCGGGGGATGCGGTTCAATGGGGTGGTCCGCGTCTCTATGAAGGCGGCGTCTTCAGCACCGAGGACGCGCTCGGCCACTTCAGCAGCTTGACACCGCAGGCTACCGTCCTGGAGCCGGGCCGCTTTAAGGTAAGCACGCGCCGCGGCAAGGAATTCAACAGCATGGTTTGGGACTGGAAGGACTCTTTATCCGGTGCCAGCCGCGATGACATCCTGATGAGTTCAGAAGACGTGGCCAGTCTCCATCTTGAGGACGGCGACCCGATTGTGCTCGAATCGGAGGCTGGCTCATTCCGGGGCATGATCAAGGAGTCGCCGATCTTGCCGGGCAATCTTCAAGTTCACTGGCCGGAAGGCATGCGGTTGGTAGGCCGCCAGGGGAGCGACCCGGATAGCGGCATTCCGGACTACAACGTCGTCGTCGTGTCTGTGTCCGTGCCGGGCGAAAAGGAACCGGACGCGGTTTAGGTCTGTCGCCGGTGAGTACCGTGCCGCTTGGACAACCCCTAGCCTGCTCTTGCTAAGCCATAGAATCCACGCGGCGCGCAGAGCGGTAGAAATTACTGGTTCACTTGCACGGCATTCATCAGCGATAATGTCCCACCGGGCGTTACGACCCAGGCTGCCCCGGTATAGGAGGAGAGTGCAAGATGATGCGCTACCGCGCTTTGGGCAAAACCGGGATTGCTGTCTCAGAGTTGGGGTTTGGTTGCGGCTCGGTTGGCGGGTTAATGATTCGGGGCGAGCCTGAGGACCAACGTGAAGTGATCGCAGAGGCGCTCGATGCTGGCGTGACCTACTTCGATACAGCCCAGGCCTATGGCGACGGCGGCTCCGAGGAAAATCTGGGGCGGACATTGAAGGAACTCGACGCCTGGGGCCAGGTTGTCGTGGGTACAAAGCAGCGGCTCACCCTGCGCGACCTGGCTTCGCCCGTGAGTGCGATTCGCGATTCGCTGAAAACAAGCCTGCGCCGACTGGGACGGGATTCCGTTGACCTACTACAGTTGCATAGCCGCATCCGTACCTCGCCTTCGGATGAGGAGGGGCTGCCGCCGAGAGAAACGGCGGATGCGGTAGCTGACGCAATGAGAGTCGTAGTAAAAGAAGGCCTAGTGCGGCACATTGGATTTACCGGGCTTGGTGATACGGATGCGGTCCAGAAGGTGATCGAGTCTGGCCGGTTCGACACGGTTCAGATATACGTCAACGCTCTCAATCCAAGCGCGGCCTTCCCGGGCGCCAGCGGCGGGGCCCAGGATCTGCAAGGAATGATCGGCGCGGCGGCTGAACAAGGGTCGGGAGTGATCGCGATCCGGGTCCTGGCAGCGGGAGCAATCACTGGCAGCAGCGAGCGTGCTGAGCTGGCGAGTCCCATGGGCGGCGGAGCCATGGTGACGGGGGGAGACTTCGAAGCGGACGTTTGGCGAGCACAGGGTTTGGCCGTCCTGGCAGAGGAGCTTGAACTAGAGAGCAGCGTTGAAATGGGGCTACGATTCGTGATTGGGATCGAAGGAATATCGACGGTGGTTGTCGGTTTCTCAGACCTAACGCAGTTGGAAGATGCCTTGCGTTGGAGTGAGCGTGGTCCTCTGGATGCGTCCGCCGCCGAGCGAATTGTGGAATTGGCGGGGGCTACCAGCTAGCAAGATAGCCGGTTGCCGTTGCCATAGCGGAGTTTCTCCGGTTTACTCCGGCGGCGGGTCATCCTTGGGCGGTTGAATGACTAAGCCCTTCAACAAGTGGAAAGCCTTGTCGCGTAAAGGCACCGAGGGTTTTGGCTCCTGCGGTGGCTTATCGTAGTCGCCGCGTTTGACCCTGGGATATTCCGAAGCAACCTCGGCGCCGAGCAGGAGAATGTTGGCGCTAATGAATATCCAGAACATGAGTATGACGACCGCTCCTAAGGAACCAAACACGACGTCGTAGTTGCCGAACTTTTCCAGGTAGATGCTGAAGCCGACTTTCGAGAGTTCGAATAGTAGGGCGGAGACCAGAGCACCTACCCAAGCGTCGCTAATTTTTACTTTTGTCGCGGGAACTATCCAGAAAAGGACCAGGAAGGCGATGAATGACATGGCAATTGGAACAAGCGCTCCGAGGATATCCCATCCGAAGCCTAGACTTTCAATCCAGCCGCCGACTGTTGGAATCTCGGAGCTGTAACGCCTGGCGGCACGAAAAAGAGCCGTAGCGGCTATTGAGCTGAGAAAGAATGGCGTGAACATAAAGACCATTCCCAGATCAAGGAGCTTTTGCCTCACCAAAGGCCGCTGCAGGTCGAGGTCATAGGCAATGTTTAGTGACCGCCGGATGATGCCGAACATGTTGCTGCCGGACCATGCCATGCCAAGAAGGCCGACCAGGCCCAAGGCGCCGCTACTTACGCCGGCGATGCCCTGAATGGCATCACGGACGTCACCTTCGCCTTCGTCTTCATTGAGAGGCAGATTTTCCAAGACCAGGCTAATCAACTCTTCTTCGACGGCCGAGTCTTGCAAGAACACGCCAAGGATTCCAACGGAGAAGATCAGCAAAGGGAACAGGGAGAAGAGGACGTAGTAGGAGATGGCCGCTGCCATTTGGGTACAGTTATCGGCGCCAAATTCCTTGACGGTTTGCAGTACCAGTGTCCCCGTTTGTTTTGGACTTAGCACCGTAGTAGTTTAGGCGATTGGTCTGTTAGAGCGCCTGTCTGGAGTTACCAGGACTAGCAGAGCGCAACGGGACAACTCGATGAATTTACCAAGTTGCTTCTGAACTTTTGAACCGTAACGAACCCGGCTGCTAGGCGGCTAGGCCATGACCACATCGTGCGGGGCGACCTCACCCAGGCTGCGTAGATACTGACGCACCATCAAAAGCGCGGTTACCCCTTCACCGACAGCGCTGCCAAGCTGTTTTGTGCTCCTGGCACGGACATCACCGGCAGCGAAAACGCCAGGGACTGAAGTTTGGAAGCCGGTGTCCGTGGTGATAAAGCCAAAACTATCGAGCTCAAGCGACCCTGCCAGAAAGTCGGTGTTCGGCGTTAGCCCGATAAAAACAAAAACGCCTTTGGGTGAGAAATCGCGCGTTTCGCCGGTGAGGCGGTTGCGTGTGCTGACAGTGGCGATTCGGTCAGTGCCAGAAAATCCGGTGACTTCTGTATCTGTGAAGATCCGGAAGCCCGGATGCTCGCGGGCCTTTTCCTGGAGTAAGGCGCTGGCGCGAAGCTCTGAGTTGAATTCAAGCAGCGTGACTTGGTCGGTGAACTGGGTAAGAAAGAGGCCTTCTTCGACGCCAGAATTGCCGCCGCCAACAACAATCAATTCATTGGAACCGCGGTAGAAAGGGCCGTCACAAGTGGCGCAGAAATGGATACCGGCACCAAGGAAGTCGTCTTCGCCGGGAACGCCCAGCCGGCGGTAGGTTGAACCGGTGGACACGATTACGGAGCTGGAGCAATACTCGTCGCCGCTTTCGGTATTGACGAGAATGAGGTGATCTTTGCGCTCGATCGACTTAACCGAAATGGCGGAGAGCAGCTCGACACCGTACTTCTGAGCTTGCTCGATGAAGCGGTCTGCGAGCTCGCCACCACCAATCCCGTCCGGGAAACCAGGGTAATTGTCGATGCGTTCGGTGACTCCTGCCTGGCCGCCAAGGGCGCTTTTTTCAATCACCAAAGTGTCGATTCCCTCGCGGGCAGCGTAGATAGCCGCCGTCAAGCCGCCGGGACCGCCGCCAACGATTATCAGGTCGTAGAAAGTGCGCTCTGCTTTGAGGTCGAGGCCGAGCTTGGTGGCAAGCTCCGAGTTTGTCGGTTCAGTCACAAACGAGCCGTCCTCGAAGACAATGGTGGGAATAATTTGTTTCCCTTGATTCATTTCACGGACGATATCGGCGCCCGCGGAGTCTTCATCGATATCAAACCAGTCGAAAGGGACGCGCATTTCACTGAGGAATTGCTTAGAACGGCGACAATCTGGGCACCAAACTGCGCCGTAAACCTGAATTTTTTCCGCCATGCTTCTACCTCCGCGACCTTGCAATGGGCTACTGCAGAGCTTACCAGGGAAAGACTGACAAAAGTGAGGTTGATCACACAACCTGGCGGGGTTCACCCTGCAGGACCGTAGAGTAAGACGTTCGCGCGAGTCACAGTCCGCTATCCTGGTCTCGATAGCACTAAGGCACTGGGTCTAGCGGACTTTGGATAGAAGATGGGCGATGAACCTTCACGCCAGCCAGGTCAAACGCGTCATCCGCCATTTCGAAGCAGCGGATTCAACTATTCGCGACGATTTGGTGGCCTCTGAGGAACCGCTTGAACTCCGCCTTCACTGGGAGGAGGATGGCCGGTCCAACATCAAGAGCATCGCCGTGACCATGCGGACGCCGGGAAATGACTTTGATCAAGCCGCCGGCTTCCTCTACGGCGAGGGCATTATCGATGGGCTGGATGAAGTTGCGGACATCAGCTATTGCTTGGATGTGGATGACGAGCAGAGTCAGAACGTTGTAAGCGTCACTCTTCGACCCGGCCGAAGATTCGACTTGGCCCGGGTCGAGCGCAATTTCTATACCAATTCGAGCTGTGGTGTCTGCGGCAAGGCTACCTTGGAGGCCTTGGAGGTCCAGGGATGTGAGGAGTTGCCGACTGGGCTTGTCGTTAGCGCCGGACTAGTCAGGACGCTGCCGGTCGCCCTTCGCGCCAGCCAGGGATTGTTTGATAGCACCGGGGGCCTGCATGCGGCGGGTTTGTTTGACCCGGACGGTAACCTGCTTGCCATTGCTGAGGACGTCGGCCGCCATAACGCCCTAGATAAGCTCATCGGCGCGAGGTTGATGGAAAACGAGCTGCCGCTGGACCGGCGGATCCTGATGCTAAGCGGACGGTGCAGCTTTGAACTGGTTCAGAAGGCCTTGCGGGCAGGGATTCCAGTGGTTGCTTCCGTGGGTGCTCCGTCCAGCCTCGCCATCGATGTCGCGGAGCGGTTTGGGATGACGTTGGCGGGGTTTGTGCGTGGGAACGGCTTTAACGTCTACTGCGGTGAAGAACGGATCGCGTCATAGGTTTCGTTAGCCGCGTCAGCTCGGCCGATTTGAGATGAGGGGTACGGCAGTTATTCTGGCTGGCGGTCATTCCCGGCGCATGGGGCGTAATAAGGCCGCCGTTAAGTTGGCTGGAGTGGCACTGCTACAGTGGGTAATCGATAGGGTTGCGAGCGAGGTTGCAGAGATTATCGTAGTACGCCGCTCGGCTCAAGCGTTGCCGTCGATTAGTGGCTTCAAGGTCCGGTTCACTGACGATATCTACGAGGAAAAGGGACCCCTCGGCGGCCTTCACGCTGGGTTGACCGAAGTTCGCGCCTGGCCGGTCTTGGCCTTGGGTTGCGATGCACCGCTCCTTGAGCCCAGGCTGCTCAGACGGCTTCTGGAATTGGCCGAAAGCTTTGATGCCGTTGTACCGGTTTGCGATGGCTCAAAGCAGTGCCTATGCGCCGCTTATGGTCAGGCCTGTTTGGAGACGATTACCGAGCGGTTGGAGCGGAATGAACTCCGCGTGGCCGATTTTCTAGACGACGTGCGGAGGCACTACCTGTCCGAAGAGGAGTGGCGCCAGTTCGACCCAGAGGGACGTTCATTTCTGAACGTCAACGATGCCTGTGCGCTGCGGCGCGCGGAAGCGGCACTAATCTAGCTGTTGCGCCGCAAGCCCGCCGTCTAAGCGCTGCGTTCGAACTTTTTTCCCCAAGACTCGTAATTGGAAACGGCGTCGCCAACAAAGGGTGAGTGCTTGATCGCGCTAATAATCATGCTGTTAATGACATTCGCCGGAAACCGCAGCGGGCGTACGAAATCGACGAAGAGCACTGCACGTGTCGAATCGGTATCGTTCCAGACTTCATGCCTAAAAGTGTCGTCGAAAATCAGGCTTTGCCCCTCTTCCCAGTGGCGGAATTCTTTATCCACTCGTATCTTGCAGTTTTCCTTCTCCTGCGGCACCAGGAGGCCGATGTGGTAACGCAGGACTCCCTTAAAGGTGCCGCGGTGGTCAGGCAGGTGTTTGCCGGGCGCGAGGATGGAAAAGAAGGCGGAGGTCATTCCCGGGATGCTATTAAGGAGTCGTGCCGTCTCGGGGCAACGCTGGCAATTTTTCTCCGCGCGGAACCCGTAGGCGTAGAAGAAAAAGGTCTTCCAGCGGTCGTCACTGGTCAGGTGCTGCTGATCCTTGGAGATTTCCTGGAAGGGCGGTACTGAATCCGGGTCCTCAAGAACAGCGTCGAGTTCCGCCCGCATCTTCTGCCAGTTGTCCTCGATGACGCGCGTCCACGGGAAAAGCGATGAATCGAATATCGGCCTGTCTCCGACTTTGGAACTGCGACCTAAGAAGCCATCAACGGTTCGGATAAGAGTCGCCCCAGAATCGATGGCTTTGTTGCGAAACCAGGCGCGGTTCATTCCGTAGTCCTCCTCAAGAGGTGACACTCAAGGCACCGATGGAACCCAATTGTCGGGAGTTGCAATTATGCATTATAGGTTGAGGTTTTTGCCACCGGCGGACGCAAGGTTTTACGATTCGTCCGCAGAAAAGATGGTCTCGACCAGGCGAACATGACAGGATGCCGGAGGAAGGAAGTGAAACTGATGACGGAGCAGGTTGAAATCCTGGTGATCACTTCAGACGAAGTGCCGGGCCGGAAAATTGTCCGGGTGTTGGGTCTGGTTCGCGGGAATTCTGTGCGCGCTCGGAGCCTCGGGCGTGATTTGCAAGCGCTTGGCAAAACCATTGTTGGCGGGCGCGTTGGTGTCTATGCGGAGCTTCTTGAAGATAGCCGCAAGGACGCTTTGGACAAAATGATTGAAGAGGCTCGTGGATTGGGGGCAAACGCGGTGGTTACCACCCGGCTGGCAACTTCGGCGATAATGAGCGGCGCAGCGGAGGTTTTGGCCTACGGTACCGCTGTGGAACTTGAGTAGAAGCGGTGTTTTGGGGAATGAGGGCCGGCGAGGCCGATGAGGTCGAGACGCACGGTGGCGGTGAGAGCGGCTGAGTGAAATTCGAGCACAAGGTCGTAATCGAGGCGCCAAGAGAAAAAGTTGATGAACTCCTCAGCGACACGGAACGCGCCGCTTTCTGCGTTCCGGGAGTTCAGGAGGTGAGCAGCGCAGGGGACGGCTGGTACGAGGGTAGGGTGCGAATCAAGGTCGGGCCGCTGGCTATGAACTTCGCTGGTCGAGGTCGGACGGAGATGATTAGGGACTGTGCCTGGCGTATGCATGGTGAGGGACGCGACCGCCGGGTTAGCTCCGGAGTGACGGCCGCGGTTGAAGCTCAGCTTACGGAAGTGGGCCCCAGTGTCACAGAAGTAACGATCAGTGCCGAGGTGAATTTTTCCGGACCACTTGCGGAGATGGGCCAGCCGCTGATCAGGCGCAAAGCCGATTCCATGGTGCAGGAGTTCGCGAGAAATCTCGAAAAGGCGCTCTCGACTTGATCAGCGGGTAATGGGGCGTCAAAAACGTAGGGTCCAACACGAGAACTGAGATAAAAGCTGAAAGCGGTTGGGCAGGTTGCTTAGGAGGCAGAAGTGTGAATGGCAGCGTGACTCGATATGTCCGTTTTGAAATAGGGACTGAAACCGCGTACGGAATCTTGGAAGGCGACTCTATCCGGAGGCTGGACGGATATCTCTTGGACAACCCCCGTCCAACGGGCGAAACGGTTCAGGTATCGGACGTGAAGCTCACCATACCGATCGAGCCGGCGCGGGTGTCGAAAATCATTGGTGTAAACGGCAATTACCAGGTGCCGGGTATGCCGAAGCAGACAGTTGCCCACCCGCCGATTTTCGCAAAATTCGCCACTTTGTTGGTTACGGACGGAGATGACGTTGAGCTGCCGGCAGAACTCAAAGACCCATACCTTGCCGGATCGCTAGTTCTGATAATCGGCAAGGAGGGAAGGAATATTGCTCCGGAGCAGGCGCTGGAGCATGTTTTCGGCGTTGTCGCTGCTAATGATGTCAGCGACGGGCTGTCCTGGGGAAGAGAAGGCGCTGACTTGGTACCCGATCGCATGCTCTCCAAGGCTGCTGACACCTGGGCACCAATTGGCAGCGAGATTGTCTCGGGGCTGGACTTTAGTGACCTAGCTATCGAAGTCCGGTTGAACGGCGAGGTTGTTGCCAGTGGCCGGACCAGTCAGATGATCAACAAGGTCGAGCAACTGATCTACTACACGAGCCATTACTTCACTCTGAAGCCAGGCGACCTTATTTATACCGGAGTTCCGCAAGCTGAATCCGGGCCTCGGAAGATCAAACCAGGCGATCTCATGGAGGTGTCGATCGAGGAGGTTAGCAGTCTGCGGAATCGCTGCGTGGAGTTGAAGCAGGGCGGTGGGAGGCATTGGTGGCACGAGCTGGAAGAGAAGTTGGCCGCTGAGCAAGCCGCAGCCAAGCCAGGGTCGGGCAGCTAGCGGAGCAAAGAGGGCTGAAAAATGACGACAGAATCGATAACGCGCTACGTCAGGTACATGCCCGGCGATCAGTCCGAGGCAAAATACGGGCTGCTAGAAGGCGAAACGATTCAAGAGCTTGAAGGTGATCTTTTCGATAATCCCCGGCCGACCGGCCGAAGCTTAGCTCTCGACAGCGTAAGACTTCTTGTCCCGCTCGATCCCAACCGGGTGGCCAAGGTGCTGGGAATTGCGATCAACTACACGTTGCCTGGAAAAACGCGGATCATCCCGCAGGGGCGATGGTTTTGCAAGTTTCCCTCGGCGCTCAATTCGCACGAAGGAGAGGTTGAGGTTCCGCCAGACGCGATCAACTTCAACTTTGAAGGCGAGCTGGTGCTGGTCATTGGCAAGGAAGGCAAACACATTTCAGTTGAGGAGGCGCCGGATTACATTTGGGGCGTCACGGTTGGCAATGACTTTAGTGAGAATGGCTGGAATCAGGAGAAAAACGGCACCGACGGCCAATCACGCCAGGTGTCAAAGGGCACCGACAGCTGGGCTTGCCTATACACCACGATTGTCAAAGGCATGGACTACTCAGACCTTGGCATCGAGATTCGGTTGAATGGAGAGCTGGGAACCAGAGGCAGAACACCTGACATGAACCACAAGCCGGCGATGCTGGTCAGTTATATCAGTCATTTCGTGACCCTGCAGCCCGGTGACATCATTTACACGGGCACTGTTGCGCCGCAGTCCTTGCCGGGCACCAGGAAGGAATTGCAGGCGGGCGATGTGGTGGAGGTGGAGATCGAAAATATCGGCACCTTGAGCAATCGGCTGATTCCGATGAAGGGTGAGGAGCCGCGACTGGGCGTCTAAGCCTGATGAGACAGGAAGCCGCCGCTGGGTATCCCGCTAGATCAGAATTGAGCTTGGCAGAGATTACTCGCCGGTTGGGAACGGCAAAGCGCCCTTCATTTCGACAAGCTTGTTGGTGATGGTTCCGACTCCCTCAAGTTCGACTTCCATGATGTCACCCGGTTTCAACTCCCGCAGATCGGGGTCGAAAACGGTGTTGCCCATATAGATCAAATCGCCGGGCAGGATTGTTGCGTAGCGGCTCAGATAACTGACGATGCGGGCAACGCTGCTGTTCATTTCACTGGTGTGGCCTCTCGCCGCTTCCTTGCCATTGACGCGTGTGGTGAGCTGAAGGTTGTTGTAATCCAGCCCACTGACAATCTGGGAGTAGATTGGGCCCCAAGTGTCGATGCCCTTACCGATAACCCGAGCCGGCGCCTCGATGCCTGCCGTCTCTCGGTACCAGGTGGCGTCGGCGACGTCGTTGCCCACGGTGATACCGAAAACGTAGCCGGGCGCATCGGCCGCGGAGATATGACGGCCTTTCTTGCCGAGGACAACCACCATTTCGCCTTCGTGATGAACGTGTTGGCATTCCGGCGGCACTTCTACATCGGCGCCGTCAAGGATCAAGCTGGTGGTCAGCTTGGCGAAGATTCGCGGGTGGGGGATAAAACGCCGTGCGGTTCCCGCCGGTGGCCATTGTCCGGTAACGCCGATTACTTTGGAGATTTTTAGCGGGTCCAGCGGCAGTTCGAGGGCAACGTCCGCGAGAGGCATGGTCCGGCCTGTGGGTTTGGGGTCTTGGAAAAGGTCTCCATCTAGTTCTTGGATGGCGGCGTTTTCAAGAATGCCGAATGAAGTTTCACCGGCCGATGTGTACCTGACGTAGCGGGTTATTTGCGCTGTAGTCATGTTTTTATTGTTTGGAATACTGGCAATGGCCATGGGCCTTGCCAGGGCGTAATAGGCGTTGGGATTGTTCGAAATACCGGGAATGCGGCTTTGCTAGTTCGCCGTGGGCCTGAGCCCCAAGTGGCTCAGGAGCCTTGCCAGGTGGTAATAGGCGTTGGGATTGTTCGAAATACCGGGAATGTGGCTTCGCTTGTTCGCCGTGGGCCTGAGCCCCAGGTGGCTCAGGAGCCTTCCCGGGGGCTAATAGGCGTTGGGATTGTTCGAAATACCGGGAATGTGGCTTCGCTTGTTCGCCATGGGCCTTCCCGGGGGGTAATAGGCGTTCGGGCATTCAAGATTACCTTTCTTGCTTGGCCTGGTAGCGTGCTGCTCAGGTTCACTCCAAACCGGGGTAGAAGAGGCCGTCGATGTCGAGGGGCTCGGAGAGCACCTTTTGCTCGACCGATAGGTCGATCAACATCTGCATGCTTCTGCGGTTGGGCTCGATACCGTACGGGAGCGGGTCACCATCGATTATGCCGGCGCCGCCAATCTTTAGATCGGGTGTCTTTTGCAGCGTCACGGCCTTGGCCGCCTTGAATGCATCGTACAGCGCTTGCCCGAGGCCGGGATTTTCGGCCAGGAGTGAGTCTTTGACCACGACAAGATGGTCGAGGGGTAGGATGCCGGTACGCTGGTAAAACTCGCGAGCCGCCTCCTGGGGATCGGCGATCAGTGGTTTGATGTTTGGCCCTTCGGCGCGTATGCCGGCGCAGGCGGCGAGCTTACCTTCGCTTAGACGCAATGCCAAATCGGCGCCAGGCTCTCGCACTACGTTTGGCGGCGTGAGGTCGTTGTATTCCGCCACGTGCTCCTCGTCGTTGAGGACCCAGGTGACCTTTCGCCAGTCGACGCCGTGTTCTTGAGCGAGAATGCCGCGCATCCAGACTCCCGGTGTGACCGAATAGGCGCGAAGCCCAACCTTGCGTCCTTCTAGATCTTTTGGCGTGTCGATGCCTGCGTCCGTGTTATAAACTGCGCCGCCGTGTTGGAAGCGCGCTAGAGGAAACGCGGGTAGGGCGGTGAACGGTTTGCCATGGGCTCTGGCGAGGAAGTAGGTGCAAAGCGACATTTCGCAGACATCGAATTCCAGATCGCGGCACATGCGGCGGAAGATCGCTGTTATGGGGGTGACCTCCACGTGGTCAAACTCGACACCTTCTGCTTTCACCGACCCGTCGCGCAAGGGGTCAAGGTGGGGGTGATTACCTAAGGCGGTTCGGAGGTGCCTAGGAAGCGTTGACATGGCGAATATCGCAGTGAGTCATATCCAGGCTAAACTAACCGACTGGCACAGAGCCGGCAAGCAGACGCTAGAGAGCAGATGAAGGAGAATCACCATCGCTGCAGAAAGGCCGCACCGCTATGTTCGGTACGAGGCTGGTGGGGAGATCTCATACGGTCTCGTCGAGGGCGAGAAAATCCATCAACTTGGGGGCGATCTCTTCGATAGTCCTCAGCCCACGGGTCAAACTTTGGACCTCTCGGGGGCAAACCTGCTTTTGCCGTTAGATCCGAGCCGGGTCTCAAAAGTAATCGGTGTGGCCGGTAACTTTCCACCGCCCGGGGATCGAACCGACGCGCCGCATCCGCGTTGGTTCGCCAAGCTTCCGACCTCACTCAACCCGCACGACGCAACGGTTGATCTGCCTCCGTTTGCTGAGAACTTCAATTTTGAAGGTGAATTGGTGATCGTGATCGGTAAAGCGGGCCGTCACATCTCGATTGAGGATGCGCCGGGCTACGTCTTCGGTGTCACTATCGGCAACGACTGGAGCGAGAACACCTGGTACTACGAACAGGCTGGCGTTGAAGAGCCTTCGCGGCAGATAGCCAAGTCACTCGACACATGGGCCTGTCTCTACACGACGATTGTCAGCGGTCTGGACTACAGTGATCTGCCAATCAAGATTCGAGTGAACGGCGTACCTACTTCGGAAGGCCGGACCAGCGAGATGATTAATCGGCCCGACTGGCTGATCGCATATTTTAGTCAGTTCGTCACTCTGCTTCCCGGCGATGTGATCTACACCGGTACGCCGGTTCTTTTGCCAGACACGTCTCGAGTAATGAAAGACGGCGACGAGGTGGAAGTAGAAATCCCGCCAATCGGCGTTTTGCGAAATCGAGTCGTGGCCATGGACGCAGGCCTGTTTCCGGACGGGAGTTCGATGAAGATAAGGAGCGCAAGGTGAATTCTTCGGTGCCGGCTTACCAGGTGGACCCATTCTGGCCAAAACCGCTGCCCAACGACTGGATTTTGGGCCAAGTATCTGGCGTAGCCGTAGACGAGCACGATAACGTCTGGATCATCAATCGGCCACGGACGCTGACGGAGCGTGAAGCAGGGGCCGTGCAAGTCCCACCGATTGCTGAGTGCTGTGTTCCGGCGCCGTCGGTAATTCAATTCGACCCGGAGGGCAATGTTCTGCGGGCCTGGGGCGGACCGGACCACCCGGAGCGGTGGCCGGGGAATGAGCACGGTATTTACATCGACGCCGACCAGAACGTGTGGGTGGCGAGCAACGGTAGAGAGGACCACGTCGTTCTCAAGCTGAACATGGACGGCGTTACACAGCTCACGATCGGTGAGTGGGGCGAAACAGGTGGCAGCAACAACACGAAGCAGATGGGTTCATCCACCGATATCTGTGTTGACCCGGATGCGAACGAAGCCTACATATCAGACGGATATCGCAACCGGCGAGTCATCGTCTTTGACTCGCGCACTGGGGCGTACAAGCGGCATTGGGGAGCGTATGGTGAGCGCCCCAATGACGACGAGCTGCCGGACTACGACCCCGAGACCGGCGCCACAGCGCCGATCCGGCACTTTCGTAGCCCGATGCATTCCGTGCGGATCGGAAATGATGGTCTGGTCTACGCCGCGGACCGCCGCAATAATCGACTGCAGGTTTTCCGCAAGAGCGGAGAGTTCGTCAAGGAAGCGTTCCTGGCACCGAGGACTTTAGGCATGGGTTCGGTTTGGGACATCGATTTTTCACCCGACAAGGACCAGGAGTTTCTGTTCATACCAGATGGCACCAACATGAAGGTGTGGATTTTGAGCCGAGAGGACTTGAAGGTTGTCGGGTCATTTGGTAGAGGTGGGCGACAAGCCGGGCAGTTTGAGTGGGTGCACAACCTCGCGACCGATTCGCGGGGCAACATTTTTACGACCGAAGTCAACACAGGAAAGCGGGTCCAGCGTTTTGTCAGAGCGAACCACGATTGAGGCTAAAATGAGAAGATGGATTTTTGAAGTGAGCGCAAACCGGGAATAGAAGAGGAGGCTTAAAAGCCTCCTCTTCTATTCCCGGTCTTGATTCGAACGGGGCGGGCGGGCGTTAGTAGCGATAGTGATCGGACTTAAAAGGCCCGGCCTTGCTGAGACCGAGATATTCCGCCTGAGTGTCGGTTAGCTCGCTGAGCTCGGCGTTGAGGTTGGCAAGCTGCATCCGCGCCACCTTCTCATCAAGAGCCTTGGGTAGCATGTGGACGCCACTGGCGTAATCCGCGGTCTTGGTAAAGAGCTCGATTTGGGCCAGCACTTGATTTGCGAATGAAGAGCTCATGACGAAGGAAGGATGTCCGGTTGCGCAACCGAGGTTGACCAGCCGTCCCTCGGCCAGCAAGATAATGCGTTTGCCGTCCGGGAAGATTATGTGGTCTACCTGCGGTTTGATGTTCTCCCAGTCGTAGTCTTTGAGGCTGGCGACATCGATTTCGTTGTCGAAGTGACCGATGTTGCAGACGATGGCGTTATTTTTCATGCGCTTCATGTGGTCGTGGGTGATGACGTGGAGATTGCCGGTAGCAGTGACGAAGATATCGCCTTTGTCAGCGGCGTATTCCATCGTGACGACGCGGAAACCCTCCATTGCCGCCTGCAGAGCACAAATCGGGTCGATTTCAGTCACCCAGACCTGCGCCTGGAGGCCGCGCAACGCGTCGGCGGAACCCTTTCCGACTTCGCCATAACCGGCGACCACGGCGATTTTTCCGGCTACCATGACGTCGGTGGCACGCTTGATGCCATCGACGAGCGACTCACGGACGCCGTAGATGTTGTCGAATTTGGATTTTGTAACCGAGTCGTTCACATTAATCGCACCAAAAAGTAGACGTTCCTCGGCGGCCATCTGATAGAGACGCAGCACTCCAGTTGTCGTCTCTTCGGTTACTCCCTTAATGTCTTTGCCGATGTTGGAGTACCAGCCAGGTTGCGAGGCCAGGCGCTTTTTGATCGCCTCGAAGAGCGACTTTTCCTCCTCACTGCCGGGATTCTCCAACACGGACGGGTCCTGCTCGGCGCTGCCGCCGAGATGAACGAGCAAGGTTGCGTCTCCGCCATCGTCCAGGATCATGTTGGGACCTTCACCGTTAGGAAACTCGAATATGCGGTGCGTGAAGTTCCAATACTGGTCAAGGGACTCGCCCTTAAAGGCGAAGACCGGTGTGCCACCCGCCGCAATGGCGGCGGCGGCGTGGTCCTGGGTTGAGAAAACGTTGCAGGAGGCCCATCGGACTTCGGCCCCGAGAGCATTAAGGGTTTCAATCAGAACGGCGGTCTGAATCGTCATATGGAGCGAGCCGGCTATGCGGGCTCCCTTGAGGGGCTGCTGTGCGGCGAACTCCTCACGTATGCCGATCAGGGCCGGCATTTCCGATTCGGCGATGGCAATTTCTTTGCGGCCCCATTCGGCCAGGCTAAGGTCAGCTATCTGATAATCGTCGTTGTTTACTGCTGAGGTCATGAAGGAACCATCCTTTCTCTAGCGGTGGGCCCCAGAAAATTGAAGCGCCCACACCGATCTCGATGTGAGCGCCGTTAGTTTCGCTGAGCCTGACCCACTTGGGGCCGCAACGCTCCTCAGCCGTATTTATTTTATATTATTTTGAGTACCGGGAATGGCCATGGGCCTTCCCGGGGGGTAAAAGACGTCGGCTTAGAAACCGTTATTTTTTTAAACGCCTACAATGCGTGTGCCTTTGGCACCAGCTTGCCGGGGGGTAAAAGACGTTGCGTGTGCCTTTGGCACCAGCTGGGTTTGTCTTGGAGACAGCGGGGACTAGCTCACTTTAACTCCGGCGGCCGCGGCGAGCTGATCGGCTTTATCTGTGTGCTCCCACGGCAGATCAATGTCGGTGCGGCCAAAGTGGCCGTAGGCGGCGGTTTGCTGGTAGATAGGTCGCTTCAAGTCGAGGGCGCTGATAATCGCGGCCGGGCGCAGATCAAATGTCTGCTCAATGGCACGCTCGATTTGCTCGACAGGCACAGTTTCTGTGCCGAAGGTTTCGATGGTGATGCTGACAGGGGTAGCGACACCGATCGCGTAGGCCAGTTGGACCTCGCAGCGGGTCGCAAGGCCGGCAGCGACGACGTTTTTTGCTACCCAGCGCGCGCCGTAGGCCCCGGACCGGTCAACTTTGGTTGGGTCCTTGCCACTGAATGCGCCGCCGCCGTGACGCGCCATACCGCCGTAGGTGTCAACAATGATTTTTCGGCCGGTGAGGCCGGAGTCACCGTAGGGACCGCCGATGACGAAACGGCCGGTTGGATTGATCAAGAAGCGGGTTTTAGCGTCCATCAATTCGGCATCAACGACTGGTTCGATCACATGCTTGCGAATTTGTGACTCGATTTCCTCGTGGGTCACGTCCTCATCATGCTGGGTCGAGAGGACGATAGTATCGACGCGCACCGGGCGTCCGTAGCTGTACTCCACGGTTACTTGGCTCTTTCCATCTGGCCGCAGCCAGGGAAGGAGTCCGCTTTTCCGCACCTCAGCCAGGCGGCGGGTTAATCGGTGAGAAAGAGCCATCGCCATCGGCATGTACTCTGGGGTCTCATCGCAGGCGAAGCCGATCATCATGCCCTGGTCGCCGGCGCCGGTGTCAAACTCGTCTGTGAGGGCGCCTTCCTTGGCTTCCAACGCCCGGTCAACGCCCAAGGCAATGTCTGCTGACTGACCGATAAGGCGGATTTCCACGTGGGCCGTTTCGGCTGAGGTTCCGAAGGAACGATCGGTGTAGCCGATGTCGTTCAGAGTTCGTCGCACGAGACCATCGACTTCATCTGGCGGCGGCAGCGGAGTCACTTCACCATAAATCCAGACCCAGTCATCATTGTCGTCGGACTTTACGCTGGCTTCGCAAGCGACTCTTGCCGAAGGAGTTTGGCTAAGACACCAGTCGAGGATGGCGTCCGAAAGCTGATCACAGACTTTGTCCGGGTGGCCTTCGGTCACGCTCTCGCTGGTCCAGAGGTACTTCGGGCTGGTCTGGAAAGTACTCGACATAATCGCTCCTTCGAGTTTTCGACGCGGCGGTTTGGCGGCAGCATTTTGGAAGATCAGTTTTAAGAACTGGATTTCCGGTTTCGGGGCGACGCTTACCCAACATCGTCCTTTGGAGATTTTTGGAGTGGTGACCGGCTCAGGCGAGCATGGCCACCCTTCACTTGTCGGTATACCACAGCCGGAGATAAATAAGAAAACGTCCCTATACGCTGCCAACTGTTGCCGGCAGGAGCCTAGCAATATCCAGGAGGGATCAAGCCGCTATCGTCATCGATCATCACTGACAAGACTGGCGGCTTTGGGCGTCGCGGCAATGAATTTAAGCGTTTTGGTCCGGACAGGCCGAATGGCCTATTAGTACCAACTGCGATTTGAAGTTAGTATAGGCTAATATCATTGCTTTTGGCGCTGCGGAACTCAAGTTCGAAAGGAAGTAGTCATGAGTTTTGGGAAAATCGAGATGAAACGGCGATTCGTACTGTTACCGCTGCTTGGTTGCCTTCTGGCAGCCGTTATAGCAAGCGCCTGTGGTGGAGATGGCAATGCGCTGACAATCTACTCGGGGCGGTCAAGCTCTTTGGTTGAGCCGCTTTTGGAGCAATTTTCAAAAGATACGGGCATAAAGATCCGGGTGCGATACGGTGATTCGGCGGAGTTGGCGGCTACGATTCTCGAAGAGGGCAAGAACAGTCCAGCAGATGTCTTCTTTTCCCAGGATGCGGGGGCTTTGGGCGCGCTGGCGGACGAGAATCGGTTTCGGCTTCTGTCGACCGCCTTGCTTGACTTGGTGCCGCAGGAATTCCGATCAGTGGATGGCCTCTGGATTGGTATTTCTGGCCGGGTGCGGGTAGTGACCTATAACACGGAAACCACTGCACTTACCGACTTGCCGTCCTCGGTAACCGATTTCACAAAGCCAGAATGGAAGGGGCGGGTCGCCTGGGCTCCAACCAACGGATCGTTCCAAGCATTTGTTACCGGCATGCGGGTATTGATGGGGGATGAATTCACCCGTACCTGGCTGGAGGAGATGAAAGAGAACGGCGCGCGTGATTACTCGAACAATACTTCGATTGTCCAGGCCGTGGCTGATGGTGAAATCGATGTCGGCCTAGTCAATCACTATTACCTCTACCGCTTCCTGGCGGAGCAGGGCCCTGAGTTCAAGGCGAGAAACTACTTTCTCACGGGAGGAGACGTGGGAGCGCTGATTAATATCGCCGGCGCCGGGATCCTTGATAGCTCGAAAAAAACTGCTGACGCGGAGCGATTCATTGAATATTTGCTCTCGAAGACGGCTCAGACGTACTTTGCGGAAGAGACTTTTGAGTACCCATTGACTGAAGGGACCAATCCATTTGGTGACCTGCCGCCACTTTCTAGCCTACAGCCGCCGGCGATAGACCTGAGTCAACTCCATGACCTCAAAGGCACACTCGAACTCCTCCGGGACGCCGGCGTCCTTCCTTAGCCAGCTTCGGTTTCGGCGGCAGAGAGACGGCAGGTCCGCCCCTGCAGTCACGATTGTGGCGTCTCTCGTGGCTGCCGGTGTTCTGTTGCCTCCGGCGTACCTGGTATTCCGCACGCTGCAAGGTGGCAGCGACTCATTAGACATCCTCCTGCGGGCGAGGACTGTCGATTTGCTACTCGGCACAGCCGGGCTGGCTGCCGCTGTCGCGGTTACATGCGTAGTGATTTCCCTGCCGCTTGCCTGGCTCACTACCCGGTCAGACCTGCCGCTTCGTGGCGTCTGGACGGTTCTCCTGGCTCTGCCCCTGGCGTTTCCTTCTTATGTGGCCGCGTTTGCGTTGGTAAGCGCGCTGGGGCCGCGTGGCATGCTCCAGGACTTGCTGGCTCCTCTTGGAGTGGACAGCTTGCCTGAACTTTTTGGGTTTCCGGGAGCCTGGTTGGTGTTGACGCTGATCAGCTACCCATACGTCTTCCTACCGTTGAGGGCGGGCTTTCTTGGGCTCGATCGGTCGCTCGAGGAGGCAGCCCGGGGATTGGGCAAGAGCCGGCTCTTCGTTTTTCTGCGGGTGACGCTGCCCGGTCTTCGGCCGGCGTTGGCCGCCGGAGCGATTCTGGCGGCACTCTATGCCTTGAGCGATTTTGGGGCGGTCTCGATCTTGCGTTTTGATTCGCTGACTCGGGTGATATTTGTCCAGTACAAGTCATCGTTTGACCGGAGCAGCGCGGCTTCGCTGGGGTTATTGTTGATCGCTCTGGCTGTAGCAGTGGTCTTGCTGGAAAACTCCACCAGAGGTCGTGCGGCCTACCACACGAGGAGCAATCGCCGCGCCGCAATCACCCGGCTGGGAGTTTGGCGTTGGCCGGCTCTGGCGTTCTGTGGTCTGGTTGCCTTCATCGGCACGGTGCTTCCTGCTTCAGTTATCACGTATTGGGCGATTCGGGGTTTGAGCCACGGCGAGGATGTTGGTTTCGAGCTCTCGGCCGCGCTGAATTCGCTTACGGCATCGGCCCTGGCGGCAATTTTTACCCTTGCGGCGGCGCTGCCGGTTGCCTACCTAGCCGTGAGGCACCGGGGAACGTTGACGGGGTTGATCGAGAAGGCGACCTACGCGGGTTTTGCGCTCCCGGGCATCGCAGTAGCTTTGGCGTTGGTGTTCTTTAGCGCTAACTACGCGTCGCCAATCTACCAGACACTAGCGCTGCTAGTCTTCGCTTACGTTATCCGCTTCTTGCCTCAGGCCGTGGGTGCAGCTAGAAGCGCCCTCATGCAAGTCAACCCGAATACAGAGGAGGCGGCCCGTGGCTTAGGGGCAGGGCCCCGTCGAGTCTTTTTCTCAGTGACGGCTCCGCAGATTTCCCCCGGCCTCTCGGCAGGGGCTCTACTGGTGTTCCTCACGGCGATGAAGGAGCTGCCTGTAACTTTGCTGCTTAGCCCGATCGGGTTTGATACACTGGCAATCCAAATTTGGTCGGCAACGTCGGAGGCGTTTTTCGCCCGTGCCGCAGTGCCGTCGCTGGTCTTGATTGGGCTGTCGTCGATTGCTGTCTTCTTTATGTTGCGAGGGGAACGTTCAGAACCGTGACCGAGATTTAGCCGTGACGGATGAGTTTCTTAGCTGCAGCGGCGTTAGCAAGAGGTTTGGCAGCGCCATTGCGGTTGATTCGGTTGATCTGACCGTGGCAAAGGGCGAGGTCTTGGCGTTGCTGGGGCCGAGTGGTTGTGGAAAGACGACCCTACTGCGGCTGATTGCCGGCTTCGATGCGCCGGACGCGGGTGAGATTCGCTTAGGCGGCCGAATCCTGACTTCGCCTCGGAAACTGTTGCCTCCGGAAAAGAGGCGGGTGGCGCTTGTTTTCCAGGACTTTGCGCTGTTTCCGCATCTGAGCACGGGCTCGAATATTGCCTTCGGCCTGCCGAAGGGCGCTGACAAGGGTACCCGGGTTGAGGGGTTACTGGCGTTGGTTGGCCTGCAAGGCTTGGAGCAGCGGATGCCACATCAACTTTCGGGCGGACAGCAGCAGCGAGTTGCGCTAGCCCGAGCCCTGGCCTCGGAGCCGGAGCTAATTCTGCTAGATGAGCCCTTCTCCAATCTCGATCCCGCGATTCGCGCCAGGGTTAGGAGTGAGGTTAAGCAGCTCATTCAATCAGTCGGCATTACGGCAATTTTCGTCACTCACGACCAGGAAGAGGCGCTGAGTCTGGCCGAGCAGGTCGGAGTGATGATCGGCGGACGCATCCAACAAGTAGGAACGCCCGAGATCGTTTATACGCAGCCGGCAAACAGGCTTGTGGGAGAGTTTGTCGGTGGGGCAAATTTCCTGCGAGGCGTGGCGGGTGATGGTTTTGTTGATTGTGAACTTGGCCGCTTATCTCTCGATGCTGGTTTTAGAGGCAAAGCGGAGCTCATGGTGCGGGCCGAAAACCTGGAAATTAGCGAGAGCGAAGGTGAGCCAGCTGAAGTCATAAGTATCGACTACTACGGCCATGACGAAATGGTTACCGTGCGGTTGAAGAGTGGCAATCTGCTAAAAGTAAGGCTGCTTGCGACGCCAAGTATCGTCGAGGGCCAACAGGTTGGCGTACGCTTAGTTGGCGTACGCTTAAAGGGTGATGTTCTGGTGTTTCAGGCCGGGGGCGCGGCGGCGGACTAGGATCGAGTCGCTGGGTTCGAAAACTCTAATACCAGGTGTTTCACCAAGAGCGGAGATTGGATGACACAGGTATTACTGCCCTCTGACCGGGATTCGCTCGAAGTAGCACTGCCTGACTCTACCGTGGTCCTTTTACCGAAGGCCACTGAGACACTCCCCAACCCCGAAGCGGCTGTTTCGCAGGCTCTCCAGGAGCCAATCGGCAGCGCCGGCCTCAGGCACCGCGTTCAGCCCGGGCAGCAGATAGTAATTGTTGTTAGCGACATTACCCGCCCGGTGCCAAACCAGATCATATTGCCGCCGGTTTTTGCCGAGCTCAATGCTGCCGGGATTAGAGATGATCACATCACGATAGTTGTTGGCACCGGCCTGCACCGGCTTATGAGTCCGGACGAGCTGGACTGGATGTTGGGCGCGGAGATGGTGCGTCGTTACCGCGTGGTTCAGCATGAGGCGCGGCGTCCCGAAACTCTGGTTGAGGTTGGGCGCACGCGGCCTGGGGTTCCCGTGAGCCTTTGCCGGACATATGTGGAAGCGGATTTTCGCATAATGACGGGTTTTGTTGAGCCCCATCTCTTCGCCGGCTATTCGGGTGGCGCCAAGGGCGTCATGCCGGGTGTTGCGGGTGCAGAATTGATCATGCACAACCACGGCTTCCCCCACTTGTCCAGTTCCCGCGCGCGCTGGTGTGTCACTGAAGGCAACCCGATATTCGAGCAGATCGAAGAAGTCGCGAGTCTACGCCCACCTGAATTCTTGCTAAACGTTACGATTGACACTGATCGTCAGCTGACCGGCGTATTTGCCGGTGAGCCAGGCGCGGCATACAAAGCGGCGATTTCACAGGCTGAACGCCAATACCTTGTTGAAATCCCCGGGGCCTTTGACATTGTCGTCGTTACCAACATGGGCTACCCGGCTGACACGACGCTGTATCAGTGCATAAAGGGCGTGTCGGTGGCGGCCGAGGCCGTACGGGATCAGGGGGCGATCATCTTGGTGGCGGGCTGTGACGAGGGTCTGGGCGGCAGCGAGTACGTAGACCTGCTCACGAGCGGCGAATCTCCCGCTGCGCTCCTGGCGGAGATTGCCGCGGGAGACGAAGCCCGGCTCGACCAATGGCAAGTTCAATGCCAGGCAGAGGTCCAGGAGAAGGCACGTGTCTATCTTCATTCCAAATTGTCACGGCAGGACACCGAGGCAGCTCATCTGGACTACTGCTCGGATGTGAGCGCGCTGGTTAACGAACTCGTGAAGGCGGCGCAAGCGGGTGGCCGGCCGGGGTCAGTACTGGCGCTACCCCACGGCCAACTGACAGTTCCAGTGCTGGCCTAGGCTTGATTGATTAGGCATTGAGCGCGGCCAGTGAGCGCCCGAAAGCCGCACCTGGGAGTCTCCGAGCCGAAATGGCGGTGCACTCAGCACCGGCTGCCCAGAGTGTGTCCGGCGGGTTCTCCGTGCGGTCACTCATTCTCGTTATGAATAGTTAAGTTAACTCCGCCGTCACTTTCAGGCTTGCTATTCTCACTAGCCTACTTCAGCTGCCACTGGAGGCACCGCTGCTGGTGCTAGACTCAGCTTGAGTTCAAGCGATGAGTCCAAAGCAAACTTCTGCCGCGAAAAGCGAATCAGCTAAGCGCAGGGAATTTATTCAGCGTGTCGCTCTGGTATATCGAGTCAAACCAGAGGAAGTACCTAGTCTCCTAAACGGGAGACGGAAGCAGAGCGTGCGACTGCATCCAATCGCGCTGAAGTCTGCCGAGGCTATTCAGGCCGAGTTGGAAACCACCGGCGATGTTGAGCCGATACCTTGGTGTCCCAACGCTTCCTTTATCACCGGGCGCAAGGCTGACATCGTCAAGTCGCCGTTATTTATCGATGGAAGCGTGTACATCCAAAACGCGTCTAGCCTCATACCCGTATTGTGCCTCGATCCGCGCCAGGGTGAAGACATTCTTGATCTTGCGGCTGCTCCCGGGGGAAAGGCGAGTCACATTGCCTCTCTGACTGAGAACCGGGCGAAACTGTGGCTGAACGACGGATTGCGCGCCCGGCTGGCCAAGTTGCGAAGTGTCGCGAGTCTGATGAGGATTCAGTTCGAGGACATCACCTCCTTTCCCGCCCAGTACGCCGACAAATTCATTTCTAATCGTTTCGACCGCATTATCTTGGATGCTCAATGCACGGGCGAAGGGCGCGTTGACCTCAACAAATCTAATGCTCTCAGGCATTGGTCACTGGACCGCGTCCAAGAATACGGATTCTTGCAGCAACGCATGCTCGCCGCCGCGTTTAAACTCTTGAAGCCGGGCGGCGTGTTGGTTTACACGACCTGCACAATTTCGCCGGAGGAAAACGAGCGTCCAGTGGATAGTCTGCTGGCTAGATTCTCTGAAGCTAGCGTGGTACCAGTCGACCTGCAATTGGGGTCGGACGTAAGAATGCCCGGCCTGACGTCATGGCAAGGGAAGTCCTTTCATCCAAGTCTGAGCGACGCGATTCGAGTGCGCCCGGGAGAATTCTTCGAGCCCTTCTTTGTTTGCAAGCTAAAGAAGGCCGCGAGCGCGGCAGCGGAGTGAGTGAGGAAAGGCCGAAAAGCCCTTTCCCTGGAATTGACGGTCCCGTAGCATGACCCGGAGATGACTGAACAGACCACGACACCGTACGACAAGGTTGGTGGAAGCGAAACGTTCTTTCGGCTAGTCGAGGCGTTCTATGCCTTGGTCGAAGGCGACCCGGTTCTGAGGCCGCTTTATCCAGAATCTCTCGACAAGTCCAAGGAGCGCCTTGCGCTGTTTCTGATTCAGTTCTTTGGTGGACCTACGACGTATTCCGACAGCAGAGGCCATCCTCGATTACGCATGCGTCATCTTCCGTTCGCCATCGGGCAGCGTGAGCGAGACGCTTGGCTCAAACGCATGAGCTCAGCGGTTGATTCAACGGGAATTCCCGAACCAGAACGTACAGAAATGCTGCGATACTTTTCCGACGCTTCCACCTTTCTCAAAAACCGGGCAGTGGACGAAGAGGAGAAGTAGAGCGCTGTATCCTAGCCTTCGGCTGGCAGCTCGATCGGCTGATCGAAGTAAATCCGTGCGGTTTGCAGCCTGGGTTTGTCAGAGTCCGCCGGGTCCAAATAGCGGATAGTGCGCTTTCCTTCCCACTCGCGCGGGAGCAGCATGACGCGAACAAAAGCTGTAGATTCTGTTTCAGAAGCCGGGGCGTAGACCGGATCGGGGCCGGTTTCGAACCAGGGGTCGAAGGGCCCGTGGGTGCAAATTCGACCCTGAGTTTCGATTGTAATCGCGCCAAAAAGGACGAAGCGGATACCGGGACCGGGGTGGCAGTGCTTGTAGGCGATGGCCCCAGGTGGGAAATCGACGCGGTCGCATCGCATTAGCCATTGTTCTGAGTGGTCTATCGCTAGTTCAGCTGAAAGTTTTGCGCCGGAGCCATCGCCACCCAGCTCCCAAATCAGGGCGTGGCCCTTAATCTGGGTGGCACCAAAAAATGCGCGGTCGTTGGCCAGATCGTAGGCTGCCCTCAAGCCGGGTTGTGTCTTCACTCCGTTGGCGTACTCAAAGAGGTGGAGCTTCATAATTGTTCCTCGATTACTAGGATGGTGCTGACCACGAACCAGGCCCGGATCCCGTGTTTCGCGGGGCGCAGGGCGGCTCTTCCCTAAACGGCGCTAAGTTGGAACCAACGTGCCGCAGCACTCAGCTCGCGGGTTTGCGAGTTTTCTTTTTGGCGGATTTTGGTGGCAGGGAATTTACAAATTCAAAAGCCTGCTCCAGCCACTCTGGCAGCGCCGTCTCCAGAATCTCGCCACTGACATAGATCATGCCGGTCATCGGGCGCCCGGTGAAATCCATTGGCCGGGCTCCGGGTTTGGTTAGGCAAGCTTCGTAATTCCGCGGGCCCACCCTCACCATGAGTTCGTCGCCAACCACACCGCAAAGCATGTGGCCTGCCGCCATGAACGCCAAACCGCCAAACATCTTTCGTTCGCTGATATCTCCTCTGCGGGCGACTTCCGCCCTAATGCGGTCAGCCAAGACATCGTTGAAAGCCAAGCGATTCTCCTCTTATTCCGGGGTGCTGTATTTGGGACTCGGAGCGTCAGCCAGGATGGAAATCGGCCTCCACATCGAGCGAATGCCCATGCGCTCCAGAGCCGCACGGTGCTTGTTAACAAGCTGATACTGCCAGCTGTCGCGAGTCTGCTGAGGCCATGCTGAAAAGGGAATTCCTTGAAAGCCAAGCCTCTCCCAGAAAGGCCACGACACGCCGGTGAATAGGTACAGCTCTTCAAGCCCTGCCTGCGCCGCAGCGGAGAGTTGGCGATTGACGATTTCGCTTCCGAGGCCAGACCGCCGGACGCCAGGTTCGACTACGAAGCTTCGGAGGACTCCGGTGTTTGCGTAAATCTCGAGACCGCCGCAGGCCTGGATGCGCCCTTCGACTACGGCGACAACAAAGCCGCTGATAAATTCATCCACGTGTTCGGCGGGCAAGCCGGCAGATTCAATTAGTTCTTCGATCCGCAGTGTGTCCGCGGAGATCGCCGGCCGGAAGGTGATCTCAAGAGGGCTAGGCATGATTTAAGTGTACTTGGCGAGTTGGCCTACTGAAGGTGCTGCGAACTGCTGAGATCAGCGTTCCTGAAGCCGCTGAAAGAGCTTCTCCGCGGTGCAGGGCAGGTCGCTGATTCGAACGCCGGTGGCGTCAGCGATTGCATTGGCGATTGCCGGGGCGACCGGTCCGATCGAATTTTCGCCGATCCCTTTGACCCTATAGGGGCCAACGCCGCCATCGTGCTGAACCAGTACGGTTTCGAGGACCGGAATATCGCGCGCGGTGGGTATCTTGTAGTCGCCGAAGGTTAGGGTCGAAACGCGGCCGTCATCGAGCTGCAGTTCTTCCATTAGTGCGTAGCCGAAGCCCTGCATGAAACCGCCGTTTATTTGGCCTTGGTGCCCAACCGGGTTCAGGATCTGGCCGACGTCGTGAGCCGTGGTGAAGCGCAGGACCTTAAATTGGCCGGTCTCTGGGTCGACTTCAACCTCGGCGATTTGAGCGGAAAAGGCGCTAAAGCTCAAACGCTTGGAGTCATCAATTTGGGCCTGGCAGGTCAGGTTGCTGCCGGAGCGAGCGACTAGCTCTCGCCAATCCACTGTCTCGCCGGTGCCCGCACGTTGAAGGTGGCCGTCACCAAATGTGGTCTCCTCTGCCGGCCACTCGAGGATCTCAGAAGCCAGGCGGCAGAGTTCTTGCTTGACCAATTGCGATGCCTCATAGGCTGCGGCGGTGTTTACGCGGGTGCCACGGCTGCCGCCGAGTCCAGAATCGGACTCGACGCCATCGGTGTTCCAGACTTCCACTCTTACATCGGTTGGATCGATGCCCAGCTCTTCGGCCGCAACCTGGCTTAAGGTCGTGTAGGTTCCGGTACCTTGATCGAAAATCGGGGTGTTCAGCAGGACGGTGCCATCCGGACGCAAGGTGATGGCCGTTGTGCCATGGCCGCCACCAGGCGCACGGTCGCCGATTGCTATGCCGCGGCCGATCAGTGGCTGCTTGGGGTTGTAGTAGTCGGCGGCTTCGATTGCCGCCATCAAGGTCTCCTTGGCGTGGATGTCGACCAATTTCTCACCAAATGCAGTTTCATCGCCGTCTTCGACCAGGTTCTTGAGTCGCAGCTCAACCGGGTCCATGCCGATAGCCTTGGCCACTTCGTCCATGTGCGACTCCATTGCGTACATGCCCTGGGGCTCGCCAGGTGAGCGCATATGACCGCCCGGAATTGTATTGGTGTAGACGTGGAGAGACTCACCCAACGTGTTGGGGATGCGGTAAGGGCCTGCCGCCTGATTCATGCCACCAATCGCGCCTCGAGGTTTGAATCCGGCGTAGGCGCCGCAGTTGACCAGGAAGTAGACCTGATGGGCTAAAAGCGTCCCGTCCTTGAGGACGCCGGTTTTCAGACGAATTTCGACCGCATGGCGAGGATTGCCAGCCAGGAATTCCTGGATGTAGTCGGGCACGATTCGGACTGGGTGACTGGAGGCTTTTGACAGGTAGTAGGCGATCGGCAGGTCCGGAGGCGTTCCTTTGCCACCAAAGTCGCCGCCAATGTAGGTGGGATTGACGACCACGCTCTCGATCGGAATTCCGACCGCGGTGGCCAGAGAATCTCGCAGAGCATAGGGCACCTTGCTGCAAGCCCAAACCTGGACGCGGTCAGCCTCGGCGGCAACGAGGACGGCTTGCGTTTCCAGGTAGGCCTGGTGCACCCGCTGGGTGAGATAAGTCCTCTCAATCACGAAGTCAGCCTCGGCGAACCCGGCGTCAAGATCACCTTTCTCGCGGCGGTTGTAGGCAAATGAGTTTGGCTTTTCCGCTGGGTCGGCGCCGCGGTAGCTGGCGTAATCCGGGTGAATAATCGGAGCCCCTTCAGCCAGGGCTGCCTCCGGAGTGAACAACGGCGTTAGTTCTTCGTACTGGACCTCGATCAGGTCGATCGCTTGCTGGGCGGTGTCCTCGTCCTCGGCAGCGACGGCAGCAATGCGCTCGCCGGCGAAGCGGACGCGGTCGCGAGCGATCGGCGGCACGTCTCTGACGGCCACTCGGCCGTAGAGGCCCGGGTTGATGTCGGCGCCGGTGACGACGGCATGCACACCTGGAAGATCTCTTGCCTGAGAAGCATCGATCTGGAGGATGCGAGCGTGGGCGTGAGGGCTATGAAGAACCTTGCCCCAGAGGGCTCCAGGCGGGTCAACATCGGCGGTATAGATTGTGCTGCCCGTGACCTTGCCGATTCCATCGGCGCTTGGGGTTGGTCTGCCGATTACGCGATAGTCGACCATTTTCGTCTCCACTCGCTGCTAGCGCTTGTCCCTTGCCGCCAAAGCGTAAGACGGCGGACAGACCAGAGCAAGCCGTGAGTTAAGGCAGGTAGGGCAGCGGGTCGATCGGGTCCCCATTGAACAGAATCTCAAAGTGAAGATGATTGCCGGTGGCATAGCCTGTCCGTCCACCGAGGCCGAGGGTTTGGCCTTGCTCGATCACCTGTCCGACATTGACGCCGATCAGTGAAAGGTGAGCGTAAAGCGTGGTGAAGCCGTTGCCGTGGTCTATAACGACGTAGTAGCCGTAGGACCAGGCTGGGTTGCCACCGGCGAATGTGACTGTTCCCGAGGCGGCAGCCGCGACTTCTTGATTTGGATCGGCGAACAAGTCGATGTCCATGCCCAAGGGATGGGCTGGACCAAAGCAACTCGAAATTGGTCCGGCGGCAGGCCAGATAAAGCCGGCGGCAGAGGGATTGGCCGGATCTGGCCCCGGGGCTACCGTGATGTACTCGTTACAAGTGAGGCTTGGCGGGTCGTCTTCACCCGGCAATGGCGGCGGTGTTGGGGTAGCGGTTTCTTCCGGCGTCTGAGTCGCCGTGGGCTCTTCTGCCGGAGACGCGGGAGTAGGAGTAGCGACGACGGCTGTCGCGGTAGGTTCTGGTGTGGCTGTGCTGTCCCCCGGCACGGGTGTCTCGATAGGCCCCGCGGGCTGCGGTTCGGATTGGCGGTGGAAGACACCGACCGGGTCCGGTACGAGCAATTCCTGACCGATTAGGAGGAGATCTGGATCCGTGATGTTGTTGATCGCTAGATTTTCAATCGCGGAGGCCGGTACACCGTAGCGCTGAGCGACGTCCGGAATTGTTTCTGACACGAGCACGGTGTGGATGATGCCGTTTTCAAGCGGAATGCGAAGCTTAAGGCCAGGCACGATGCTGTCAGACTGAACCACAGCCGGCTTGTTGCTCTGAGCCAAAATTTCAGCCGGCGGCAGGCTTTCGGTTCCTCGCAGACCAAATTCCTCGGCAACTGCCGAGAGTGTATCGCCGGGCTGGATGGTATAGATGCAGTAGAGGTCACTGGAGGCAGCTTCGCAGACACGTCCTGATCCTTCGGCATCCGCAGCGGATGCTCCCGCCAACGACGAAGTTGTACTGGGTCCTGTCAAAGAAATTGGGAGGCTCAGGGACTGCGGATCGCTGCCAAAGGCGCTAAGCAAGCCGCTATTTGCCAAGGACAGGTCGAGTGAGGCGGGGAAATCCGCGGCTGCTGATCCTTGCGAAAGGCTGGATGGTGGCTCGGGCGTCGGCAGCGGAGCTGCCGCTGGTGGGGCGAGTTGACTCTGAGCGGGATTATCATGGTCGAGGACGTTGGAAGGCGCGCCGGTTATGAACACCGCGTAAATCGACACGCCGATGGTGACCAGCAAGAAGGCGATATGGGCGAGAGGCCTTGTTGCCGTCCGCGATCTAGTCCGGCTCGTGCCGTTCGTCTGGTTGGTCGGGGAATGAGGCCAACGGCGCCCCTGAGTGGCTGAAATTAGTTTTCTCCCAGGCGTTACTTTCTTTTGATTATCGGTTTCTACTCTCCATAATGTGTAGAGCCGTCTGGCCATTCTACGCCTCGAATCTGATCTTTTGTGGCGCTCCGGCTTAAATTGGTGAACATGACTGGCGAGGAGAAGCAGGATGAACCAAACTAACCAGCTCGAGGAAGGCGATGAACTGCGGCTCGATTTCGCCAAACTGGACAGTCTCGCGGGCGTGATTCCTTGCGCCGTCCAGCATGTCGACACAGGCGAAGTAATCCTGGTTGCCTACGTTAACGAACTCGCTCTGAATACGGCTTTGGAAACAAGTTCAGCCGTCTTCTGGAGCACCTCACGAGATGAGTTATGGGAAAAGGGAAAGACCTCCGGAGAAACCTTTGAACTAATTGAGGTGAGCGTTAACTGTGAGCAGAACTCGCTCCTGTACCGGGTGCGGCCGCGTGGCGGCGGGATTTGTCACACGAAGAACCAAGCGGGCAAACCGCGCAATTGCTATTACCGGCGGCTCGACTTCAAGACCGGAAAATTAGAAAACCTCGACTCGTAGGAGACTGGGCTCATAGAAGCAGCTATAGCCGCGGCAGAAGCTCGCTGACAATACCGAGCACATAGTGGGGCGCGATTTCCTCCGCGAAGCGGCTGAAATCCGCTGCCGCGTCGTTATCGGCGTTGTCTGAGATGATTCGCACGACGATGAACCTGGTTTGGTTCAGGTAGCAGACCTGGGCGATGGCGGCGCCCTCCATCTCAACACATTTTGCCTCTGGGATGGCGCTGCGAATTTCTTCGCGCGCCGCGCTGTTTACAAACTGGTCACCGGTAACGATCAGGCCGGAATGGGTCTTTGCTGCGCCGACTCGGAGACGGCGCCGCATGGCCTCGTTCCAGGAATGATCGGCTAGCAGCGATCGCCGTCGCCGTGATTTCGGGTTCTGAACGAATGATCGAAAGTCCGGTGCCGGGCAACTCGAATCTTGGGAAAATCGGTGAGGCGTCAACGTCGTGTTGTAGGTAGGCTTCGCCCACGACCAGGTCGCCAAGATTTAAATCTGGAGCCAGTCCGCCGGCCAAGCCGCAGACGACGATGCAGGTCACGCCCCACTGATCTATCAGGCGCTGGGCGCAGGCCGCGGCCGCGACTTTCCCCATGCCGGACCGCGCCACGAGGCAATGTTTTCCGGCCAGCTGACCAGACCAAAAGCTGAACCCGCGGTCCTCACCACTGCTCTCGACTTCCATGCTGTCAACCAGCGCTGGACCTCCGAGGCCATGGCCCCGATGATGCCGACTGTCGCCACGGGCCTGTCTGGCTTGATTGCGCTGGTCAAGGTGATTCGCGACAGCTAGCTTGAGAGCACGGAGTAAACATCGTAGCCAGTGAGTTTTTCGCGGCCGGACAGGGCGTTGAGCTCCAACAGCACGGCGATGCCCGAGACCCGAGCCCGCAGCAAGTCGACTAGCTTGCTTGTGGCCGCCAAGGTACCGCCCGTGGCCAAGATGTCGTCAACTATCACCGCATTCTGGCCAGGCTGCAGTGCATCCGCATGAATCTCGAGTTCGCCTTCGCCGTATTCAAGCGAATACTCTACCCGCATGTGTGCCGCTGGCAGCCTGCCCGGCTTTCGCACAGGCACCAAAGGCAGCGAGAGGCGGTTGGCCACCGGGGCGCCGAAGAGGAACCCGCGGGATTCGATTGCGATGACAGCATCGGCCTCCCGGGAGGAGACGTAATCGGTGATCGCGTCGAGTGCTTGCTGATAGGCCACGGGATTCTGGAGCAGGGGTGTGATGTCCTTGAACGCGATGCCTGGGTGAGGAAAGTCCGGCACTTCACGGATCAGTGAGTTGAGGTCCAATCTGCCCTCCAGGCCTAGTTGCAGAAGGCGGCTAGAATCCAGCGGATTGACTGGCTTGTGGCCCCGGGGAACTTGGCAGCCAGGAGTCGAGCTCTCTTGTTAGCTTGGCCAAGACCTCCTCTCGGGTGCCTTCACCGCTTACGCCGATTATCGAGTCCAAAAAGTCGCCTTGCTTCAGGCTCTCATGATAGGCGAGGAGGGTTTTACGGGAGCGCTCCAGACCCTCGAAGCGTTCGGGCGCTCCGCCGCGCTGTTCGATTCGCTGCATGCAAGTTTCTGGAGAGGTGTCGATGAAGATGGTGAGATCGGGCGTGAGGGCAAAGCGATTTATTTCCAGAAGCCAGTCAGATGGTAGGCCGTCGCTGCCTTGATATGCCAACGATGACAAGACGTAGCGATCGGAGATCACCCAGCTGCCGGCATCAAGCTGGGCTCGAATTCCGCCGGTGCTTTCGATGTGGTCTACCCGGTCGGCGGCGAAGGCGAGAGCCAAAGTAATTTGGTCCATCGTCACGCTATCGGCCAGTACCTGGCGGATCAGGTTGCCAATCGCCCCGGTAGATGGTTCTTTGGTGACGAAGACATCTAAGCCCCGTGCACGTAGCCATGACGCCAGCAGTCCTGTCTGAGTCGAGGTGCCGGCGCCATCCAGACCTTCGACGGCGATAAAGCGGCCAACTTCAGAGTTAGTTTCCGGCATTGGCGTACCTTTCAGCACCAATGTGGGGATGGCGTTTCGAATTCTGAATCGCCGCGGGAGCCTAACAGCGGCGATGATGGGCTGTCAAGAAAAACGAAGCCCGCGACGGTCTAAAAGCGGCTCAAACGCCACAGGATGCCGGGTTTGTCGAGGTCTTGCGTGAGGATGAGGGGAATCTGGAGATTCTGTTCACCCAGGCTGAGGAAAATCCAGCCTACCTGCTCTCCGGCCTGAAGCGGCGCCCTTATCTCGCCGTACTCGACATTCATTCGCAAGGTCATTCCAGGCCAAACTAACAAGACCGCATCGTCGGCCGCGACTAATTGAACTGGATCGCTCCAAGGCAGGTTGAGAACAGCCACAGACTGACCACGACTCAGCACCTGCATGATCTGCAGATTTTCAGACACTGAGGAGACGATTTCCGTCGTCGCGGCGAAGGCGGCGGGCCGATCGATTTGACCGAACACGGCACCGAAAATATCTACTTGCCTGGAGCCGAGTGTGGTGCGTGCCGCGAAAGCAAGGTTGCCTCCGGCCTCCTCGGTGTAGCCAGTTTTTATGCCGACAATGCCGCTAGCGCCCAAAAGGGTGTTGGTGCTGTTGACCGAGCCGATGTGGGGCAGGAGCACGGCGCTCGAGCCGACTATCGAAGCGAAGGTTGGATTCGCCATTGCCACGCGTGCCAGGATTAGCTGATCCTGCGGAGTACTGACTGAGCCGGTTAGGAAGCCGCTGACGTCGGCGTACACCGTATTCGTCATTCCAAGGTCGGCTGCCGCTGTGTTCATCTTGGCGACAAAAGCTGTAACCGAAGCCGAGTCCCATTGCGCCAGAATCTCACCGAAGTTGTTGGCGGACGGAATTAGCAGACCCTGCAGTAGATCCAGTTGGCTAAATTGCAGTCCGGCGGCGACTGGCTGAACGGATTGGTCTTGGACCAACATTTCGAAATATCTCGATTCGTCGGCCTCTGTGATCGTGATTAAGGGCCCGGTCTCGCCAGGCTGCAAGGGATGCTCTGTGAGGATCAGGTAGGCAGTCATGATCTTTGTAACGCTGGCGATTGGTCGCGGCGTTTGGTCGCCAGCGGAGCCGATGGTGCCTAGCCCTCCGACGGCCACTGCTGAGGCACCGACGGCTGGAAGCGGCGCTGGGTTCTCCTGGCCGAGGACAGTGGTGGCTGGGAACGTGGTTGAGGCTTCGATCGGCGGCAGCCCGCGGACTAACTGGAGACCGATGCCGGTCGACAGCATGATGGCAACGAACGCTAACAAGAGCGGTGCGGCTAGAGACGATTGGCGTTGGTACATTTGAACCGGCAATTTCCCCTGAAGATTTCTGACGATGGCTACTATTTTGCCGCTCGGGCCGGTTTGGCCCAAGCTTGGGAGGTCTCGTCCTAGGGTAATTTAGTCACCTTCTAAGCGTTGATCCTAGTAGTCAGCCACTGGCTTGCCCTGTTTACTCGAAAGTAACGAAGGAGTCGAAAGGCAACGCCGCCCGATACTTATATGCATCGAGGAAACATCTGGAAGTTTGGGCTCGGACTGCTCGCTCTGCTTGGAGTTGTGGCGGCTTTCGAGATCTATGCCAATTTCCGTTTCTATCAAGACCTGCGCGAGGGCAGGGACATTCTGCGTCAGCTCGAGGATCGAGTCGATCTGCAGCAACTCAATATGTCGGAAGAAGATGCGAAAGCGACCCTGGCTGACTTTAAGGCCGCGGAGCGCCGGTTCGAGTCCGCGCAGTCTCATTTGGCCCGAGATCCTTTACTCAATGTCACAATGCTCGTGCCTTTCGTCGGGCGTCAGGTAAAAGGCCTGGAAGTTTTGGTCGATTTGGGCAAGGATTCGTCCGCGGTTGGCTATGAGACGACTGGCGTCCTCCTAGAGTTTTCAACTTTTGAGGGTGAGCCAGAGGAGACCGCCCTTCAGTCCGGTCTAGCCTTCCTGGAGAGCCAAGCTTCGACGATTGAAGACGTGGACCGGGGATTGCGAGCACTTTTGGTGCGCCGCTCCGATCTGCCGGGAGGTCTCATTGGGCCGCTCAACTCGGCAGCCGAGTCCTTTGACAAGGCGACGGCAAAGCTGGTGCAGTTGGTTGATGGTTACAACAAGGCCTACAGCATACTTCCCGATCTGCTAGGCCGGAATGGGCGTCGCACTTTTCTGGTCTTGCCCCAGAATGACGCCGAATTGCTACCCTCGGGGGGTCTGATTTCCAGCTACGCAATCGCCACCTTTAACGATGCCCGTCTCGAAAGTATTGAGCTCGAATATTTCGGCACACTTTTCGACCGCTGGCAAAAAGAGTCCGGCGGCGAGTACATTGAGCCGCCGGCGCCGCTGAAAAACTACCTCAAAAAGGACTTTTCTTGGGGCTTGGGTGAGGCCGGCTGGTTTCCAGACTTTCCGACCACGGCGAAGCTGGCGCGAATGTTCGTGGCAAAGGGCGGGGCGCCCGAAACTGACGGTGTGACCGCCCTTGACCAACAGTTTGTGCAGGGTCTACTCACGCTGCTGGGATCGGTCGAAGTGCCGGCTTACGATGTCGTTATTACCTCAGAAAACCTGGTTGAGAAGACACTGGAGTTGACGCGGGACGACCAGTATGAAGCCGGGACGCCAAAGAAAGCCTTTCTTTCTCATCTTTCACAGGCATTGCTGGGCCAGGTGTTTGCTGTTCCCAAGGAGGAGTGGGTTTCGTTGCTGAATCTGTTCGATGAAATGGCGAAGCAGAGACACTTACAAATTCACTTCGAGGATCCCGCACTACAGGCCTTGATGGTCGAGTACGGCTTTGACGGCGCCATAGTCGAGACTGATGGCGATTACGTGATGCTTGCTGATGCCAGCGTCAACAGCACAAAGCTCAATATGGTGCTGGAAACTCAAGCGTTTCTTGAGGTTCAACTCAATCCCGATGGTACTGCCACTACGACACTAAAGTATGAAATCCACAACCCATTTGACGAGTGGCGCCGGGGAGAGATCCCGAGCTAGTGCGCAAACTGATGCTGGAGGGCGTGTACGGCAGCTATTCACGGGTTTACACGCCTTTGGGGTCGCGGCTACTAGACGTGAGCCTCAATGGGCAGACAGTAGGCATCGAGCAAATCGATGACGAGTTGGGCAAGCGAACCTTTGGCCGATTCTTTCCAACCTTGCCGGGAGAGACAAATATCCTGGCGGTCACGTACCGCACGCCGGTGGTCTTCGAAGCCGGCGCAGATGTTGTTAGCTATCAACTCTATATCCAAAAAGAAGCCGGCATGGCGGCGGTACCGCTGACATTGCGTATCAGGTTGCCGGCTGGAAGTCAGTTGATTTCGGCCTGGCTGGACGGCGAGTTGGTTGAATCCTTGGACGTGCTGTTCACCGATTTGGCGACGGACCGGGTTTTGGAAGTGCGTTTCAGTCTAGCGCCCAACAGCAGTTAGCTACGCCAGTTGCCGAGTAAAGGCCAGGAGACGAAAGAAAGGAAATAGGCCTGTCTTGAAGTAGAGCCCGACCGTCAGACTCTGATAGGCAGTTGTGTTAAACTTCACATATACATAGTTTCCGATGATGAATCTCCGAAGGCGGCATCACTCCGTCCTCGTCCTCGAGAACCATTCACATTCAAGATCTTGTGTCCTTTCGGAGAGATACAAGCTCCCGAAAGGACCAATTTTGTCGTTTCAATCGTTCAAGCTGCGCTCATCCAGCCTTCAAATCCTGGATTCGCAGGAAATCACCGAACCTACACCTATTCAAGAAGACACCATCCCCACCCTGCTTGAGGGTAAGGATATTATTGCGCAGGCCAAAACGGGTTCAGGAAAAACTCTCGCCTTTGGCTTGCCGCTAATAGAAATTTGCGACCCTTCTGACAGGCAAGTGCAAGCCATCGTCCTGGCGCCGACGCGTGAGTTGGCGCAACAGGTTGGCGGGGTCATTGGCGAGCTGGCCAAGCCGGCCGGACTCTCAGCAGTTGTGCTGTTTGGCGGCGTTGGTTATGGACCGCAGGACAGCGCCCTTGTCAGAGGTCAGCAGATTGTTGTGGGTACGCCGGGCCGTATCCTCGATCATCTGCGACGCGGCACTTTGAAGCTTGGGGCAGTCCGGTACCTGGTTTTGGATGAAGCCGATCAGATGTTGGATAAGGGCTTTGGGCCGGATGTTGAGCGCATCATCGCGATGACACCGGCTTCCCGCCAGACGGCGTTGTTTTCGGCAACCACTCCCGACTGGGTGCGTGACGTGTCGAAGCGCTATTTGATTGAGCCGAAAATCGTCAAAGTTACCGAGGCCGAAGAGCCGCCGCCGGAAATCGACCACAGCATCGTCGAAGTCTGGTCGGGCGATAAGTTTTCTGTTCTCGCCAACCTGCTGCAACAGCCGGCGGATGGCGCGACCCTGGTTTTTGGCCGGACTCGCCACGGGGTGATGAACCTGGCAAGGCGGCTGCAGAGGCTTGGGTTTGAGGTAGAGGCGCTGCAAGGTGACCTAAGCCAGCCGGTGCGCGACCGTATCGTCCAGCGCTTCCGTGACGGCAGTGTACCGATCCTTTTGGCGACCAATGTTGCCGCGCGTGGCCTCGACATGCTGAATATCAGCCGGGTCATAAACTATGACATTCCGGAAACTAGCGATTTGTTTGTGCACCGAGTTGGCCGCACAGGCCGAATGGGTCGATCGGGTGTGGCGATAACCCTGTTGGCGGCAACGGAGTTGCAGAAAATGCATGAAATTGAGCGGGGCCTGGGACGCAAATTGCCGCGTGTTTCTCTGGCCGATTTGGCGGCGGCGGCGCCGCCGGCGCCGCTTGCCCCAGCGCCCGCGGCACGACCGGCTGCTAGCCAGCCGCAGGAGGCACCCGTAGCTGCCGGCCAGCCTGCTCCAACGAATCAAGAGGGCAACAAGCGGCGGCGGACCCGCAGACGCCGTCCCCGGACCGGCAGCGGTCAAGAAGCAGCCGCTCCAGCGTCTTAGGGAAACCCTGAGTCGCACCTAATGCTAAAGGCGCGCATTAGCTAGCCAGTTGTTGGGGCAGCAGGAAGATCGCCTTCCGGCGCGCCGGCGGTGACTGGCGCCAATTCGGTTTCGTCTTCGATTTGTTTTCCGCCTAACCAGGCTAGCGGCCGGAAGCCGGCGCCAATGATGATCGTAAACCCGACCATCATCACGGCAACGCTGCCAAGGGCCCACCGCAGGCCGAATTCGTCTCCGGCGAAGCCGATTGGCAGCGCCGTGACAGACGCGAGGCCTCCACCCAGGCTCCAAAAGCTGATTACGCGGCCGAGTAGACGCTGGGGCACGTGGATTTGAAAGATAGTCTGGGAAACTGTTGACATTGTCGACGTGGAAAACCCGAAACAGCCGATGAAGACGAATGCCAGCAGGGTCAGCGGATTGAGTGCAAGAGCCAGAATGCTGAAGGCGAAGAAGAGGCAGATGGCAACGACGAGGCCCAGGGTGCTCTTCGGCCGCGTTGCGAGCAGTGAGACGCTGCCGATAATGGAGCCAATACCGCCGGCCATGAGGAATAGGCCGGCTTGATTGGAGCTAAAGTCGAGTTCCTGACGGGCGAAGCCAACGCCAAGCTGCATGAATGCCAGGCCAAAAATGGCAAGCAGCAGAGCCAGGGTCATCACCTGGCCGACCAGCGGGTGAGAGAAGGTGTAACGTCCACCTTCGGCGATTTCGCTAAGTGCGGATGTTCGTTTTCGGGGCGGTTCGGCGGTGAGCATTGGACGGACTACCAGAAGACAGGCGATGCCAATCATCGACAGGGTGGCGCTAACTGCCAGCGTGGAGCCGATTCCAACTACGCCAATCAGCACTCCGGCAATGGCCGGCCAAACGATTCGAGAAGCCTGCATTTGCATGGCGTTCAGGGCAACGGCATTCTGCATGTCATCCGGGCCGACCAGGCTGCGGATTAGGGCGTTGCGGGGGGGCATGGTGATGGCCTGCATTACGCCGAGTCCCATGGCGTAGATATAAAGGTGCCAAACCTCAACTAGGCCGGTGGCGGTCAACGTAGCCAGAGTTACAAGGTTGGCAAAGGTGAAGACCTGACTCAAAGTCAGCAGCTTCTTGCGGTCGTAGCGGTCCGCTAAGACGCCGCCAAACAGGGACATTGCCGCCATGGGCATGCCCTGCATAAAGATCACCAAACCAAGTTGTCCGGTGGAGCCGGTCAAATCGAGAACCAGCCAGGCCATGGTCAGCTGTTGAACGCCCTGTGCGCCGGTTTGGCCCAGGCCGGAAAACCAGTACCAGCGGTAGTTACGGTTGCGCAGCGCGGCCAGGGCTTGGCGGAAGCCGCGCTTTTGATCGGTTTCCGACTGTGACATTGGAACCCAGCTTACATGAGTGGGTCCGATCGACGGGCCAGCGGATTAGTCTTGGGCATTCCAGCGTCAAGGAAATTGCGGGAGGGAGGGTTGTGCCTCGTGGCTAGATGCCGGTGTTCAACGCGGCATTGGCGATGAGCGAGTCGGCTGTTCGCGGATTTCGGCTTGCCAGGACACAATGGTGGCGCTATCCCGGCCGCCGCCCTCATGGACGGTCCCCAGCGCTTGCATCACGCCGGTGGCGATGTCGGCGCCGCGGTGCTCCGGCCCCAGGCTAGCGTAGATGACAGAAGGATCTACGAAGGGACTAAATGGAGACTCGTAAAGCCCGTCCGTAACCAGCACTACTGAATTGCGACCCTGTCGCAGTTCCTGGACTCCGGAGGAAAAGGCCGGGGCATCGAGGTCAAAAACGTTGGATTTGCCGATCCATTCGAAGAAGTGACGTTGGTTGACCGCGAACTGGCCCTGGCCGGCTAACTCCGGGTGAAGGGCAAACCCCAGGCAATCTCCAATCGAGAGCCAGAACAAGAAGCGGGATTTTTGAGCCGCGAATATGCAAGACGCTTCGCCGACGACACGCTGGCATGCCTTGCGAAACTCAGCGGAGCTGAAGGCATCCACCAGAACAGCACGCAAGTCATTGAAAGCGGCGCCTACCGGTTTGGATAGCGCCGCAATAATCGCGGGCCGGCACTCCTCAAGAGTCGCGAAGATCAGATCATCGCTGTCGGTGGAGTAATGGGCGTCGAGGAGGGCGGCGAATTTCCAACCCTCTTCCGGATCGCTGAGGATCATTACGGCGTCCTCGTTTCGGACGGCCCCAGCCTGCGTGCTGCCACCGTAGGCGCCGATCACAATCTCGCCGCAATGGTCCAGGTTGGGTTCGTCAAGATAGGCGTTTTCGCCGCCGACCCAGCGGTAACTGAGCAACTCTTGCTTAGGCATTGGTGGACTGACTCATGGAGCCAGCTTCCCCGAATGGCGGCTGGAGAGCAAGGAGCCGCTGTTGACGTGCGGCAAGGGCAAGCGCAAGATCGCCACATTCAACACGCGGCCAAAGGAGCCTGTCATGCAAACTGAGACGCTTGCGGCGCAGAAGACGAAACCGTTCTTTGAGGAGAATGTTGGCAACATTATGCTGATGGAGCATGTCAACATTCAGGTTCCCGACCAAGCACTAGCGACGCTTTTTTATCTTGTGGGCATGGGTTTCACGCGCGATCCTCACATGATGGTGGGACTGGACAACATGTGGGCGAACCTGGGTGAGCAGCAGTTCCACCTGCCCACTGCCTCGGCGCAAGTTCTGCGGGGTCATACGGGCGTTGTCGTCCCAAGCCTTCCTGAACTGGTTGAGCGGCTTGACCGGGTTGTATCGAAGCTGGCAGGAACGCGGTTTGCCTGGAAGATTGAAAATGGCTACGTCGATGTTACGGGGCCTTGGGGGAACAATCTGCGCTGCTACGAGCCCGCTGCCGAACTCGGTGGCATCGCGGCTGGCATTCCGTATGTCGAATTTACGGTGCCGGCTGGCACGGTCGATGGGATCGCGTTGTTCTACGAGCGCGTGATGCTGGCGCCGGCGCTGGTTGAGCAGCAGGATCAAAGAGCGGTTGCCACTATCCAGATCGGTAGCTACCAACGTTTGATTTTCCGAGAGGCAGATTTTGTCCCGGAATACGATGGTCACCATTTCGCGATTTATGTCGCCGATTTTGCCACTCCACACGAATTCCTCGCCGAGCATGACCTGATTACCGAGGAGCCGCGCAACAACCAGTTGCGCTTCAAGGAGATAATTCACCCGGAGACTGGGAAGAACCTTTTTACTGTTGAACACGAAGTGCGGAGTTTGAGGCACGTTCAGTACCGGCGTCCGTTGGTGAATCGAACCGCTGGGCAATTCGCGGAACCGCGACGAATGGAAAACCAAACGGTTCTCGGCTCCGTGTCCTGAACCGGTTGACTCGACTGCTTTAGAGTTTCTGACGAAGGGCCTAGCTTCGGCGTCCGAACGTGCCCGCTTGGATGCGCCAGGTTGACCTTTTGAGGCTCTCGATTCACGATATGTCCGCCTTGGATTGCTTGTCAGGAATGGCGAAGGGGCGAGAAACAGATCCTGACGTTGGTCACTAGAGAGAAGCCTAGGAGAGAGCATTGACTCCAATTCGGGTAGCGGTCCAAAACAACTTTGCCGATGCAGATGAACGTGTTGCGGGATTGGTCTCGCAGTCTCAGCAGATTCGTAAGGAGCCAGGGTGCCTCCAGGCCGAGGATTTCCGGAGCGTGGAGTTTCCCGATAGCCTGATGCACCTGCAGCTCTGGGAAAGCACGGGCGCATTTGATGCGTTCTGGCGGGGAAAGGGGGAGAAAGGCGGCTTGAATGAGCCGCAAACCTGGCAGACTCCTCACCACTACGGGTTGCCGTCCGCCCCGCGCCGTCATGGGCAGAGCGGCATTGAGTTCTACCGCCATGAATATTTTGGTCGGTCGGAAAGTGTCTGGATGCTGGCTGATGAAAGCGAGCGGGCTGAGTCGATTCGTTTCCCAGCCTGGGGTGCGGTGCGAATTCTGATCCAGGGCACGTCACCGCCGGACGGCGATATGTCAGCACAGCTCGATAACGCCCAGGAGACGCGTCTGGAGCCGGGATGCATTCAGTTTGAGAACTATCGCAGCATCGAATACCCGGAAAACACCTGTCTGATGGAGGTGTGGTCTAGCCCGGAGATCTACGACATCCACTGGCTAAACCGGCTGGTCCAGCAAGCGGCGCGGGCCGGTGGTCCAGCCGCGCCACGGCCGCAGGTCGACCGTCGATACGGCAAGCCCGGAGCGGAATGGTACGCGCACAGCTACTACACACTGGTAGACGGCGTCTGGCAGCCTGAGGAAGGCGAACGGCGCATGGTTACGGTGCGCTGGTAGTGCAGATGCGAGCAGGCGAGGAGGGTTAGTGTCCCTTGCGTCTTAAGGGCCTTTGCATTTTGTGGAGGAAGTGTACAATCCAGCGTATCGAGAGTAATACGGAACGAATCTGATTGTTGAAAGGGGCATCCAATGGCGATCTCTCAATTGGGCTATCTGGGTTTCGGGGTCGACAATGTCGACGAGTGGATCAAGTTTGCCAACGATGTTGTTGGGCTGGAAGTAACAGAAACAGCTGAAGACGGCACAGTCTATCTGAGGATGGATGAAAATCACCACCGTATCGCGCTGCACCCCGGCGGGACGGGTGACCTCTCTTATGTCGGTCTCCAGACCGCCAACCGAGAAGAGTTTGAAAAGACCAAGGAAAGCCTCTTTTCGGCGGGAGTGGAATTCGCCCAGGCTAGCCCGTCTGAAATTTCCAATCGCATGGTGCGAGACATGGTCAAATTTAAAGCAAGTGGAGTTCCGCTTGAGGTCTACTATGGCCCCAAAGTTCTGTTCGAGAAGCCCTTTTTGCCCACGGCGAGAATCAGTGGTTTCAGAACAGGTGAATTGGGTATGGGCCACATCGGTGTGGCGCCGGACGATGCGGACGAAATTATCCATGTCCTACTCGATGGACTTGGATTCAAAACCAGCGACTCATTGGGGGGCGACGAACGCTTCTTCCACTGCAACGGCCGCGAGCACACATTTGTGGTTGGCAGGCCGGGGGCCAGTGACGGCAAGCGAATTGGCCACTTTATGCTTGAGTTGAATTCGATTGATGATGTTGGCTCCTGTCTTGACCGGGTCGAAGACAGTGGTGTCGAGGTGACCTCTCGGCTTGGCAAGCACACCAATGACCACATGATTTCCTTCTACATGAAGACGCCATCGGGTTTTCGGATGGAGTACGGTTGGAATGGCCGAGTGGTGAACGATGAGGATTGGCAGGTCAACATCTACGACCGCGCTAGCATTTGGGGTCACCGTCCTCCGAGCGGCCGCCGACCCGATCAGGCCCCCACCGCATCATTCCGCTAATATAGGCTGACTTGATACAAAGGGACTCCGTGCAATTGCTCGGGGTCCCTTCGTATTGTCTGGCCGATTTCAGTCAAACCCGGGAGCAATCATGCTGGAGAATGAATCATGACCGAACCGGGTCCCTTTGCCTTGGCCGATAGGTTCCTGGAGCAAACCTTCGATAAAGTTGTCCAAAGCGAGCCGGAGCCGGCCGGGAGACGATTCGAAGACTGCAGCTTTTTAGAATGCCGGTTTAGCGGTCCGGCATTGCGAGCCGCGTCGTTTATTAATTGCAGCTTCCAGGGTTGTGACTTGAGTAACTGGGATGTCACCGGTTTGCGATTTGTCGGCGCGCAATTTAAGGGCTCAAAGCTGGTGGGGATTGACTGGACGAAAACTAATCGCGATCCGCTGACGGCTTTCAATTTTGAGGAATGCTTGCTGGATTATGGCGATTTCAGCCGGCTGAAACTGGTGAAGTTTCAGCTGATCCGCTGTTCAGTCAAGGGAGTCAACTTCGAGCGCACAAATATGGCTGGGGCGGATTGCCGTGGTTCTGACTTTGGCGACAGCGTGTTTGTTGAAACAGACCTTTCCAAGGCCGACTTTCGTGAGGCGCGTGGTTACTCTTTCGACCCCCGGACCAACAAGATAAGGGCGGCCCACTTTTCCGCTCCGGAAGCGCTGAACCTGCTTACCGCGATGGAACTCAAGATAGAGTAGGATTACCGGTCTGGGTTGCTGTTAGGGCTGGCTGAGCGGCGCTAAATCCTCTGAGTGCTGCTTTCCTGGGTCGCTGAGTCTAGACGACCCGCTCGACAAACACCTCCATGATGCCGCCGCAGATCTTGTCCTCTCCCTCGGGAGATTCGGTTAGATCGACGAGCATCAAGGACGGGGAGCCGTTCTCATGCACGTTCATCGCCTCTTGCCAGACCTCGGCTTCTCCGCAGCCGCCGCCGATTGTCCCGCAAAAGCTGCCATCAGGCCGCACGACCATCTTGGCGCCCGGCTTGCGGGGGGTGGAGCCACGTGTGGCGGCAACCGTGGCGACGACCAATGGGCGGTCTTCTTTCAGGGCCAGGTCGACTTCGTTGAGGACTTCTTCTTGCATGGTGAATTCAGCATTGCAGGCGAGTTGGCGGCTGTCAAACCGGCCTCGCTCCAGCGTTACTAACTTGGGCTCAACCGCCCTTCCAGGTTGTGCCGCCGGTGCCATCTTCGAGGATGATGTCGAGGTTAGCCAGTCCGTCGCGCACCCGATCAGCGAGCTGGAACTGCTTGGCGGCACGCGCCTCCTGGCGCAGTTCGATCAGGAGCTCAATGAATGGTGCAGCGCTGATGGCGGCTTGGTTCGATACCTCCAATCGCAAGCCCAGGACTCCGGCCAATTCACGTAGTGCCGCCTGGGCATCAGCGACAGAGTGGCCGCCATCACGGCCACGATTTATCTCGCGGGCCAGGTCAAACAAAGCGGCGAGGGCCTGTGCGGTGTTGAGGTCATCCTCCATCGCGCTGAGGAAGCGCTCTCGAAACGCTGCTGGGTCGATGGGCGTGCCGTCTCCGGCGTCCTCAATTGAAACCGCGGTTTGCAGGCGTTCGGCGGCGTTTTTTGCTGATGTGAGAGCCTCTTCACTGTAAGTCAGGGGACTGCGGTAGGTACTGCCGAGTACGAAAATCCGGACGCCATCGCCGCTGTATTTGTCGATAGCTTCGCGGATGGTTATGAGGTTGCCGAGGGACTTGCTCATCTTCTCATCGCTCATCTGAAGCAAGCCGTTGTGGATCCAAAAGCGAGAGAATGGCTCTTCGCCGGTAAAGGCCTCGGTTTGGGCGATCTCGTTTTCGTGGTGCGGGAAGACCAGGTCCAGTCCGCCGCCATGTATGTCAATTTGGGCGCCGAGATGGCGATACGACATTGCGGAGCACTCGATGTGCCAACCAGGCCTTCCAGGTCCCCAAGGGCTGTCCCAGGCGGGCTCGCCGGGCTTGGCAGCCTTCCACAGGGTGAAGTCCATCGGATTCTCTTTACCTTCGAGTGGCTCAACTCGAGCGCCAGCAAGCATCGAATCCAGGCTGCGATCGGATAACTTGCCGTAGTCCTGCTTCATTTCGATGCGATAGTAGACATCACGTGCGCCGTCACGAAGGGGGCCGGGATAGGCGTAGCCCTTGTCGGCAAGCGTGCCGATCATGTCGACGATTGACTGGACTTCTTCGGTCGCCCTCGGGTAAACGTGTGCCGACTCAACGTTGAGATCGGCGATGTCACGCTCGTACTCTTTGATGAAACGCTCGGCGATTTTGCCAATCGGCACGTTCTCGCGCTCGGAGCGAGTGATCAGTTTGTCGTCGATGTCGGTGTAGTTTTGGACGTGCTTTACCTTGAGACCTTTGAATTCAAGATAGCGGCGCAACGTATCGAAAATGATTACGCTCATGCCATGGCCCAAGTGGCTTTCCGAGTAAGGCGTGATTCCGCACACGTATAGCAGTACTTCGCTGTCGCGTGGAACGAACTCTTCAACCTGGCCGCTGAGCGTGTTGTGAAGGCGCAAACATCCCTCCGGGCGCTGACTAATCGGCAGCGAAAGCAGACTAGGGCGCGGTGATCTCGTGAACGCCGGCCACTGCGCGGCTGTGGTCATTGATCTCAGCTTCGATCGTCGCCATCTGCTCTCTGAGCTGCTCCAACTTTTGGCTCAACTCCTCAATGCGGTCCCACTCTGGGTCAGGCAGGCGAACAGTGGTTTCGTTGCCAGGATCATAGTAGGCGACAACCTTGCCGGGAACGCCTACGACCGTCGCGTAGGCGGGCACGTTGGTTACGACCACAGAACCGGCACCGATGCGGGCGTTATTGCCAATCGCAATTGAGCCTATTAGCTTGGCGCCGGCGCCGACAACGACATTGTCGCCGAGAGTTGGGTGCCTTTTCTCATGACGGTTGCTGGTGCCGCCAAGAGTCACGCCCTGGGTTAGGTGGCAGTTATCACCGATGACGGCCGTCTCACCGATGACGACTCCCATGCCATGGTCGATGAAGAAGCTCTCGCCGATTTGAGCACCGGGATGGATTTCAATTCCGGTCAGAAAGCGGCTGAAAAAGGAGATCAGACGCGGCACAAGCGGCAGGCCGCCACGGTGGAGTGTGTGTGCGATACGGTGCAGTTCTCGCGCATGAAAGCCCGGGTATGTGAGGATAACTTCCAGCGTACTGTGAGATGCCGGATCCCGCTCTAATGCCGCTTTGATGTCTTTGTTTATGTTTTGGATAATTGACATGCCTACCCTCGCTGCTGGGCCAAACTTTGGAAAATGTGGCTATTGGCACGGTGTCCCCGGTTGGCCGGGTGATCGTCCGATTCGGGCGAACACCCTACCGACAGGTGCAGTTCAGCAGGTGAATGAAAGTTCTCTGAATCAGAATAAAAACCAATATAGCACAGGCGACGCGGGCTGCTGGGGTCTCAGCTGGCTTCGATCAGGGCGACGGCCTGGGCTGCTATGCCTTCCGCCCTGCCGATGGCGCCGAGTCCGTCCGTGGTCGTTGCCTTTATGCTGACTCGTCCGATGTCGATTCCCATGGCCATGGCCAGCTTGGTCCGCATCTCGGCGACCTGTGGAGCGACGCGGGGCCGCTGCGCGATCACAGTGGCGTCAACATTGATTATGCTATGGCCGGCTGCGGTCAGGAGTTTTGTGACCCGCTTGAGCAGCGCGATGCTATCGGAGTCGCGTAGCTCCTCGTCGCTGCTTGGGAAGTGAGTGCCGATATCGCCCAGAGCGGCGGCTCCCAGCAAGGCATCAATAATCGCGTGGGTGAGGGTGTCGCCATCAGAATGACCGGCGAGACCGGTTTCGCCAGCGAAAAAAACGCCGCCGAGAATCAGGCGGCGATCCGCCTCAAAAGGGTGAGTATCAAACCCTTGACCAACGCGAATCACGGTTGATCTCCTCCAGTAACGTAGGCCAAAGCCTGCTCAATTAGGTCTTTCAGGCTGCCCTCCGTACCAATGTCGTTGGTATCAAGGGTCAGTGTAGAGGCTGGCAGGTGGGCAAAGGACATTGTTTCTCGCGTTTGGTCGAGAGTTGTGGGTTGAGAAAGGCGAGATGTTCGCAACCCTAGGCGTTGCCGGCGCGTCTCGATGTCCGACTTGCAATGCACTACTCGCAAACGGCCGCCGGCCTTGGCGACGATCTCACTTGAGATATCGATGATTCTTGGGTATAGGGATGGGGTGTCCAGGATGGCTGACATCGCTTGAGTTTCGACAAGGTCGCGAGCCAAGTCGTAAAGCAGTGTGTAGCTTGCTTGGCCCGCTAGGTCCTCACTGGCGCCGAGTTCGAGCAAACCAGACTTTACCGTATCTTTGTCGATTACGGGCCAGCCAAGATGGCTTCCCAGCGCCAGTGCCAAGGTAGTTTTGCCACTGCCGGCGAGGCCAGCCATGAGGACTAAGGTCGGCGAATCCTTCGGCTGAGCGGATTGGCTCTCACTCACGATGGTCCTCCCAACAGCACTTCTGCCATCACCAAGTCTTCGGGAGTGGTGACCTTCAGGTTTCGTTTAGAGCCTGGCACGAGCTGGATAGGCTCACCCAAAAGCTCAACCATGGCAGCGTCATCGGTTATGTCCTGGGTTATGCCGTCGTGGGCTCGCAGCAGCAGCGGGCGCCGAAAGGCTTGCGGCGTTTGGGCCAGCCAGAGGTCTCGGCGGGAAACGGTGCTCTTGACCAGACGCGTTTCATCACCGCGTTTTACCGTGTCGTTGATCGGGACGGCGCAGAGAGCGGCTCCCTTTTCCTTTGCTCCGTCGAAGGCTGCCTTTATGAGATCGTGGGTTACGAGGGGCCGAGCGCCGTCGTGTACAGCGATGTAATCGACGTTCTTCAGGGCAGCGATGCCGGCCCGCACCGAGTCCTGGCGGCGCGGCCCGCCTTGGACGACCTGTGCCTCCGGGGCAAGCTCTGCCGCGATGGCCGCTATTTGGTCGTGATTGGCTTCGGAGGCAACGATGACAAGGCCGTCCAAATCGGGGTAGGAGGCGAACTTGGCTGTGGAGTGTGAGATGAGGGGACGGCCGGCCAGCGGCTGGAGGAGTTTGTCCTGCCCTCCCATGCGCTGGCTCTTGCCGGCCGCAACAATGATGGCTCCAAAGCTCATCTAAGTACCCTTCCTAAAGTAGGTTACTTGCCAGGCCGATCGAAAAAGAACCGCCATAGGCAAGAAACAGATCCTTGATGATTTTGCCAGCCAAGGTTGCGCCGAAGAAGCGGCCCGCGGGCATCCGGGTGGCGCCGGCCGCGGCACCCGCCAGATCAAACAGCGGGTTGGGAAAGGTGGACAGGAGGAAAATTGTCAGCATGCCACGCTGTCGCATCCAACGCTGGAAGGTTTCAAATAGGGCCTTTCGACTTAAGAAATCTTTGCCCGCGTATCCCAGCCCATAACCGGAGAACTCGCCAATCGCGTCACCGAGGCCGGCGACGAGGCCGACAACCAGCGGTGCCGGCAAACCAAAAACCGGGTCGAGGACGAGGGCACCACCAAAAATCGCCACTGTGCTGGGAGTCGGCAGGACAATTGTTGCCGAGCCCGCCATGGCGATAAAGAAGACGCCGAGGTAGCCCCACTCCTTAAGCCAGTCTAGGTCGAGGCCGAAAATAAAGAAGCCGAGGACGTAGGCGCCGAAGAAGATGGCCAGTAAAGCGACGAACCCATATTCGATTGGGAAACGCATGCTGCCGAGAGAAGGAGTCGAGGCATTTCCGCCCAGGTCCGCTCCCGCGCTCGCAGGGGAATCGGATTCTTCGTTAGACTCGTTCACGCTCTTACGCATCGCCGCAATCCGAATTGTAACTGGGCGGCTGATAGCCTGAGTATGGAACGCATCCGCAGTGCCGGGTTGGGTCAGGTCCAGTGAGGCGGCAACGTCGGTTCCAAGTGGCGGTAGCGCCTGGGATGATGCAAGATGGATGAGTTAGTGGATTGAGGAAGGAAAAGGATGAACGAGCAAGTCTTACGAAACATCGTCCCGAGTGTTGTGGAAACGACACCTCGCGGCGAGCGCATGTACGACATTTATTCGATGCTGCTCAAGGAACGAATCATCTTTCTTGGCACGCCGATTTTCGATCAGGTAGCGAATAGCATTATTGCCCAGCTTCTGCACCTGGAGCGCGAGGACCCGGAGCGGGATATTTCGATCTACATAAACTCGCCCGGCGGGGAAGTGCATGGCGGTCTGGCGATTTTGGACGCCATGCAACTCAACCGATGCGACGTTTCGACATATTGTGTCGGAGTTTGCGCCAGCATGGCGACCGTGTTGTTGAGTTCGGGGACGCCCGGCAAGCGATTTGCCATGCCGAACTCCACTATCCACATGCACCAGGCAATGGGCGGAGCTCAGGGCCAGGCGTCGGACATTGAGATCGAGGCGCGGGAGGCTATCCGGCTGAATGACAAGCTGCGGGATATCCTGGCGAAAAATACCGGCCAGGACCCGGAGCGGATCCGGCGGGACTTTGACCGGAACTTCTACCTAAACGCTCAGCAGGCCAAAGAATATGGCATGATCGACGAAATCCTGCAAGGGTCGGCGCCAGCGAACTAAACGCTTTTCGCCACGGCGATTCTGATTCGGCCTGCCGACTATTAAGTAGAAGGCAGGCCGAATTTTTTGTGGCTAACGCCGGTCCGTGGAATGCAGGAGTGAGTCATGGTCGTGGTTTATTTCAAGAACGGGGAGAAGGCGCCGATGCCTGACGCGAGGTTTGTTCGGCTTGACGACTCCGCAGAGACCGACATGTTGATGTTGAGGTGTTTATTCGGCGACCAGGAGGTCGGTCAGTTCAAGTGGGATGAAGTGGCCGGCTATACAATCTCGGCTTCACGATCTGGTGAAGGTTCGGCGCCAAGCTCCTACCAGGCCTGGTCTCGTCATATCGAAGAAGGTATTTAACCCTCGTTTGCAAGGTTCTGAGCTGATGTGCCGGGTTTGAGCGAGGCCCTAACGCCGCCATAAACGCCAGCGAGAAGAAGCAGGCCACCGAGTGCCTCCAGCAAGGTAGGGTGCTCTCCGAGAAATGCAGACGCCAAGATGGTTGCTCCGACCGGCTCGCCGAGGATGGCGATGGCTACCGTGGCGGCTGAAAGGTAGCCTAGCGAACGGTTCAAGGCCGTGTGGCCGAGCAGTTGTGGTACCAATGCCAGCAGGCCAAAAAATACGTACGTACGTGAGGAAAAGCCGGAAATCGAGTCGCCTGAGACGGCAACCGCCAGGAAGAGCAAGACCGCACTCACTGAGTAAGTAACGGTGATGTAGGATTGCCAGCCAGTGCCGCTGGTTCGAACCGCCCGACCGCAAAGAATGTAGGCGGCGGCGAACATTGCTCCCAGGAGGGCGAACAGGTCGCCCTTGAGCGCGCCTCCGGCTCCACCGATATCGTCCGACACCATGACCGCGGCGCCGGCGGCGGCAACGGCGATGCTAAGCCAGACGGTTCTGGATGGCCACTCATTGAGGAGCGGTCCGCTGGCCAAGGCGACGAACAGCGGCTGAGATGTGACCAAGGCCACCGAGGTTACGATCGATGTCTGCTGCACCGAGGCGATCCAGAAGCCGAAATGCAAAGCGAGAAAACTGCCAGCCAGGATGCTGAGCAGAACGGCCTTGCGGTGGCCCGAAACCGGCCAGCGGCGCGCCGAAGCGAGCAGCAGGAGTGGCAACGAGGCGAAGCCTACCCGGTACGCCGCTATGACCAGCGCCGGTGCGTTTGCTTCACGGATCATAACGGCAGCGGTGCTGACTGCTGCCACGCCCAGAGCGAGAATTGCCAGGTCATAAGTACGAGACGGCATGTCCGAATCCTAAAGCATGATCCGCCATGCAATGGCGAGGAAGCTGGAAGTTCCCAGTCCAGGACAGGGTTCATCGCCCGAGGACGCCGCGCTAAGCTGGAAGCAATGTTGCGTTGCACGGTCGCGATCTTCCTTACCTTGCTGTTTGCATCCGCCTGTACCAGCGATCCGGTGCCGCGGCCTAGCGAAGGGCCGGCGACTAGCCCGGTCGCAAATGCAACCGGTACCCTGCCCGCCCAACCGTCGGCTAGCGCAACAAGTGCGCCGACTTCTATCGAGCCGCTCAGCGAGGTCGCCCTCGCCCCGGCATTTGCAAACCTGACTGTTCAGCAGGCAACTGGGATGTATCCAGGGCCATCGGGCCGGTTTTTTGTCACCGAGCAGCCCGGCCGCGTGCTGGTGCTTCGCGATGTCGCCGGTGGTCTGGAGACCGAGGTCTATCTGGACATTACGGATCGAGTCAACGCTGGCGGTTTCGAGGAGGGTCTGCTTGGCTTGGCCTTAGCGCCTGACTTTTCTCAATCGGGCAACTTCTACGTCAATTACACGGCATCCAACCCGCGGCGCACGGTCGTCTCGCGCTTTACGGGAGACCCGGCAGAAGACTTCGCTAACGCTACCAGCGAGGTTGTGATTCTGGAGGTTGAGCAACCTTTCGCCAACCACAATGGCGGCCAAATCGCTTTCGGTCCGGATGGCTATCTCTACATCGCCATGGGTGACGGTGGCGGCGGTGGTGACCGGCTCGGCAATGGGCAAAATCTCACCACGCTTTTGGGGAAGATACTGCGAATTGACGTTGCAACCAGCGGCCAAAGCGCATCTTATTCAATCCCGGCTGATAATCCTTTTGCCGGCCAAGGCGCCAACGGCGTTCGAGAGGAAATCTGGGCTTATGGCTTGCGCAATCCGTGGCGGTTTTCCTTTGACCCGGAGACAGGCAATCTGTGGGTGGGAGATGTCGGTCAAAGCAATCGCGAAGAGATTGACCTGATTTTGGCGGGCGCCAATCTTGGCTGGAACATCATGGAAGGCAATCTGTGTTTCTCCTCACCGGATTGCGACCGGAGCGGTCTGACGCTGCCCGTCTTCGACTATGAGCGCACGGACGGGAACTGCTCGGTGACTGGTGGGTTTGTTTACCGTGGCGACAGGATTCCCAGCCTGAACGGCGCCTATGTATATGGCGATTTTTGCAGCGGACGGGTTTGGGCTTTGCGCTTTGACGGCGGCTCTGTTAGGGAAAACAAGCTGATCGCAACGGTTGAAGGTAGCGTGAGTTCATTCGCCGTCGACTCTGACGGCGAAATTTACGTACTGACATATGATCAGGCCGGAGCGATATTCAAGCTCGTCCCCGCTGACTGAATAATCAAAGAAACCTGACACTCGGTGAGGACTTCTACCACCAAACCTTGGCGTCGATGTCGTCGGGCAGATCATCGTAATCGGCGGTCCAAAGATTCGTTGAGAGGTATTTCCAGCCGCCATCGGCCAGGAGCAGGACAATGTTACCGTGCTCGATCTTCTGGGCCGTTTTTTGAGCCGTGCGCAGGACCGCGCCGGAGGAAACACCGGCGAAGATGCCTTCCTTGTCGAGCAACTCCTTGGTCGCGGCAAACGAGTTAGCCGAATCAACGACGATGCGGCCGTCAAGAATCGATTGATCCAGAACCGGCGGGATGAAGCCATCCTCGAGGCTGCGAAGCCCCTGTACGAGGTCACCAGGATGCGGCGCTGAGGCGACGATTTTAACACTGGGCTTGCGTTCCTTCAGGTAGCGCCCGGCACCGGTTAGGGTGCCGCCGGTGCCGAGGCCGGCAATGAAAACATCAACCTCCGGCAGGTCTCGCAGGATCTCCGGGCCGGTGGTGTCGTAGTGGGCGCCAGGGTTGGATTCGTTGCCATATTGGTAGAGCATCACGAGGCTGGGGTCAGCCGCCGCCAATTCTTGGGCCACTTCGATTGAGCCGTTTGTGCCTTTCAGACCTTCAGAAAAAACGATGTCTGCGCCAAAGGCACGAAGCAGAGCGGTCCGCTCTTTGCTGACGTTGTCCGGCATCACTACCTTGACGTGGTAGCCCTTCATTTTGGCCACGAACGCGAGAGATACGCCGGTGTTGCCACTGGTCGGTTCTAGGATCGTGCAACCCGGGGTCAGCTTACCCTCATTTTCGGCAGCTTCGACCATGGCTTTGGCAATGCGGTCCTTGACGCTGCCGGTGGGGTTCTGACCCTCAAGCTTGGCGAAAAAGCGCAAGCTCTCCGAGGGGCTAAGATTTGGCAGTTCCACCAACGGCGTATTACCAATGGTGTCCAAGATGCTCCGGTAGAGCATCACGCGGTGCGCCGTGACCATCAAATACCGCCTGCTAAGGCCGGCAGGATTGAGACAACGTCGCCTTCTTGAACCGGGGTCTCGAGTGACTGGAGGAAGCGGATGTCCTCGTCATTGACATAGATGTTTACAAAGCGATGCAGTGACCCGTCTTCCATGGTGACTTGTTCTTTGAAGCCTGGGTGGTCGGCGTTGATCTGCTCCAATACTTCGCTTATGTTGCTGCCCTCGGTCTGAACCGACTTGGCGCCGACAACGCTCTGCAAGACCGATGTCACTTTTACTTCAACGCTCAAGCGTTTGCCTCCTCTAATTGCACCGGCGCCGTACCGCAGAACTCGTCGTAGTCGATCAGCGCCGTAATGGTTGGGTTATCGCCGCAGACGACACAATTGGGATCGCGGCGGACGCGTACCTGTCGGGTTTCGAGAGAAAGGGCGTCGTAAAGCAAGAGCCGCCCGTTGAGGCTCTCGCCGATGTCTAGGATCAGCTTGAGGACTTCGGTGGCCTGAATGGAACCGATGGTGCCACACAGCGCTCCCAAGACGCCGGCCTCGGCGCATGACGGCACCATTCCAGGCGGGGGCGGCGTTGGGTAGAGGCAGCGGTAGCAGCCCTTGCCCGGCAAATAGACGGTCGCTTGGCCGTCAAACAGGAGAATTGAGCCGTCTACCAAAGGCTTCTTGAGGAAGACGCAGGCGTCGTTTACCAGGTAGCGGGCGGCGAAGTTGTCGGCGCCGTTGACGATTATGTCGTACTGGCCGATGACTTCGAGTGCGTTTTCGGAATGCAAGGGATATTCATGAGCCACGACCTTGACGTCGGGATTGTGGGCATTGAGCGTTTCCTGAGCCGAGACGACCTTGGGCTTACCGATGTCCGCGGTCTGATGGAGGATTTGTCGCTGCAGATTTGAGAGATCGACGACATCGAAGTCAACGAGTCCGATTGTGCCGACGCCAGCCAGCGCCAGGTAGAGGGCTATGGGCGAGCCAAGGCCGCCGGCGCCAACAATCAGTACTTTGGCATCAAAAATCTTGCGTTGGCCGATGCTGCCGACTTGATTCATGATGATGTGACGAGAGTACCGGGTGACTCGTTCTGGCGTTAGCGCGTGGCGGGAGGGGTCATCGCCATTGGTTGTGTTGGCATCGCCTGCTCCGCCGGCCAGAGCGGGAATGACCGCGACCATGTCGCCGTCCGTCAATTCGGTGGCCGGACCGTCGAGGGTGCTGATCTCCTGGTTGTTGACATAGATGTTGATGTGGGCCGGGATCGATCCCTCCGAATCACAGCAGAGGTCGCGAAAGCCGGGGAATTGCTCATTTAGCCGGACCAAAAGCTCTGCCACGTCGCGGCCATCGGCCTCAACGCTGGAACGGTTGCCGACAAAGCTGCGAAACGGCGTTGGAATGTGTACGTTGATCATCGCTTACTCTCCCTCCAGGAACGGTCGCTCCATGCTGGAACAATGTTATCAGGCTTGTCAGATCTAATAATTCACGCTCAGGTAGCGTTCACCAGTATCCGGCAATATGGTCACAACGCGCTTTCCCTCACCTAGGCGTTGGGCCACTTGCAGGGCGGCAAAAACGTTGGCTCCGGAAGAGATGCCGGCCAAAATCCCCTCGGTGCGCGACAGCTGCTTGGTTGATTCGATTGCTTCGGCGTCTTTTACGGCGATGAGTTCATTGTAGACTTCGCGGTTTAGGACGCTGGGAACGAAACTTGCGCCAATTCCTTGAATTGCGTGCAATCCGGGCTTGCCTCCAGCGAGGATCGGTGAGCGGGTGGGCTCTACTGCCACGATGAGGACATCCGGCAACTTCTCCTTTAGCACCTCGCCAACGCCGGTAATGGTGCCGCCGGTACCGACACCGGCAACGAACGCATCCAGTTCTCCATCTGTGTCGCGGAGGATCTCGGTTGCTGTTGTGCGGCGGTGAGCTTCCGGGTTGGCTGGATTGTTGAACTGCTGTGGCATGAAATAGCTTGGATTTTTCGCCGCCAATTCCTCGGCGGCAAAAACTGCGCCGGTCATCCCCTCAATAGCCGGGGTGAGGACGATCTGGGCCCCGTAGCGCTGCAGCAGCTTTCGTCGCTCCGCGCTCATGTCGTCCGGCATCGTTAGGATTAGGTTATAGCCTTTCACCGCAGCTACAACTGCCAGTCCAATTCCGGTGTTGCCACTGGTGGGTTCAACTATTGTGGCACCGGGTTTGAGGGCTCCGGTGCGTTCGGCATCCTCAACCATTGACAGGGCGATGCGGTCCTTGACGCTGCCGCCTGGGTTAGATGATTCAAGCTTGGCGACGATCTCAGCGCTGCCAGCGGGACAGATTCGGTTTAGCCGGACCAGTGGTGTGTTTCCAATCAGGTCGATGACGCTGGCGGCAATGCCCGGCTCAGCCCGTGTTTGCATCGCTAACTCCTAAATTGCGTAGCGCTCAACGTTGGCGGCACGTTCGCGCTCGGCAAGGTCAGCGATGGTAATTCCTTCGAGGATCCTTAGGGTTTCAGCTTGGATTTCCTGCCACACGGGCCGTAGGCTGCAGGAATTTGTGCCACGGCAGCCGTTGGGGTCGTCCAGGCAGGCGATTGGGGCGAGAGAACCCTCCAGCGCTCCAATCGCATCGCTCAAACGCAATTCCCGCGGATCACGGATTAGCGCGTGGCCACCCAGGGGGCCTCTCACGCTGCGGATGAAACCGGCGCGACGGAGCGCGGTCAGCAGTTGGTCCAGGTAGGGTTCCGGGATCGATTGACGGCTGGCGATCACAGAACTTTGGATCGGTGCCTCACCATAATGCTGGGCGAGCTCAACCAGAGCCCTGACTCCGTAATCGCCCTTCATCGAAGCTTTCATCTAATTGAAGTACTGGCAATGGCCATGGGCCTTGCCAGGGGGAAATAGGCGTCGGAGGAGTTCTTTGGCTGTATAGGGTTTGAAGTACTGGCAATGGCCATGGGCCTTGCCAGGGGGAAATAGGCGTCGGAGGAGTTCTTTGGCTGCCTAGGGTTTGAAGTACTGGCAATGGCCATGGGCCTTGCCAGGGGGAAATAGGCGTCGGAGGAGTTCTTTGGCTGTATAGGGTTTGAAGTACTGGCAATGGCCATGGGCCTTGCCAGGGGGAAATAGGCGTCGGAGGAGTTCTTTGGCTGTATAGGGTTTGAAGTACTGGCAATGGCCATGGGCTTGAGCCCCTGAGGGCCCAGGAGCCTTGTCGGGAGCGCCGGCCGAGTTTTGGGAACCGGGTTTGAAATGGCGGCAAATGCGTGTGCTATCGGCACTTGCTGGTCTCCCTGTGAAAGTTAAGTAAGTTTATCAACAATTATACCATCCATCCTAGACCAGGAGCAGTCCGGCTGGCATCGCCAGGAAAACTGTGCCGAGAAGAACCAGATTTCGCCGGCGTTGCGAGGCTGCGTGCGCGGCCCGAAGAATGAGGCCGGAGTAGGGGTTGTAGAGGAATACAAGCAGGAAAATCGAGATGCCGGCGCCGGTGAGCATTTCGGTGAGCACTATGGTGACACCGCCTGGGGCGTTTAGAAGGAGAGCCGCAAAAAGTGTGTCGATCCAGGTGGCGATGTTGGCACCCATGACATAGGGGATGACGTGGTCACGGCGGACGAAGCCTTTGAGTGCGAGCGGCACCAGAATCGTAACGGACAGCGACACTGACAGCGTCACCAGGGTCATCAGTACGCCGAAGCCAAACATTGGGTAGCGCTGCTGAAGGATCTTGGAGAGTGCTTCAATTCGGGGGCCAGGGCGCTCAAGGCTGGGCAAGGCACGATCGAACAGTGCGAAGCTACCAATTAATGCGCCGATGCCACAGCCAAACAGTAGAAGCAGCGGGAGCAGATCTGAGAGAGGATTGACCAATGGGTTGGTGATTTGGCCGACGACGGAAGTTATGGCGCCAGGGTTGCTGAGATCGCCGTCCAGCCAACCCTAACTGAGAACCAAGAGACCGATTGGAAGTGCCGGTAACCAGAAAGTGAAGGCGGTGAGCAGGGCACGACGCCAATGTACAAGCCGTCCGGGTTGCGGTGTCCGGTGACGTAGGAGACGAAACCGACAACCAGAACGATCAGTGAAGCACCCAGCCTCGACCCGTTGATCATGGCAAAGGTTCCTGTCTCGGTAATCGCGTCGCCCGCGAAGAGGCTCATCGCCACCGCAGCAACCGGGGAACCGCTCAGCACCGCGTAGGCTCCCAGCCAGCCGAAGCCCAGGTATCCAGCCACACCATCAACGGATGCTCCATCGAGAACCGGGCGCAGGCCGTCGGCACCGGACCTGATTAGTTGCAGTGCCAGGATGAAAAGCCAAAGGGCACCGAGGACCAATAGGGTTCGGGAAACGATTCGACCAAGCTTGAGCCATGTCGCTGCCGAGGTGATGCGTGGACCTCGGGCCCGATCTCCGATCGATGTCACGGGAATGCTCGGAGGTTTGATCAGGGCTGGCTGTGTCCAGGGTTGGGTAGCTAACGGCGGGCGGCTTCAATCAGGATACGGGCCACCTCCGGCCGGCTAAATTCCACCGGGGGAACCTCACCTTGGGCCAACATCTCACGGACGCGGGTGCCAGAGAGGCTGACATGGTCATCCTCGCCATGGGGGCAGGTTTTCGCGGTACCCATTGAGCCGCAGGCGCGGCAGAAGAAGCTGTTTTCGAAGAAGAGCGGCGTGATGTCGAGTTCGGCCGGGGTGAACTGGCTAAAGATTTGTTGGGCATCGTAGGTGCCGTAGTAGCTGCCAACGCCGGCGTGGTCACGGCCGACAATGAAGTGAGAGCAGCCGTAATTCTTGCGAACCAGGGCATGGAAGATAGCCTCGCGAGGGCCGGCGTAGCGCATTGCCGCCGGGAACACCGAAAGCAAGACGCGCTTCGGGGGATAGTAATCGGCGAGCAAGGCTTCATAGCAGGCCATGCGAACATCGGCGGGGATGTCGTCACCTTTGGTGGCGCCAACCAGCGGGTGCAAAAGCAGCCCATCGACCGATTCCATCGCCGTCTTTTGAATGTATTCGTGGGCGCGGTGCACCGGGTTGCGAGTCTGGAAGCCGACGATTGTGCGCCAGCCACGCTCTTCAAAGGCGGCCCGAGTCTGTTCTGGATCGCGCCGGTGCTCAAGAAATTCGCCATGCTGCTGGCGCTTGAACAGGCGGATTGGCCCGCCGAGTGAGATTTCGCCCTGCTCGCGGATCGCGGCGACGCCGGGGTGGGCCTGCTCGGTTGTGAGATAGACCAGGCGGGCCTCTTGATCTTTATCGTATGCGAAGGTGTCCTCCACGTCCATGACGGCTATTGCCGTGCCGGATTCGTCGGTGAGGGCGATCTGCTTGTCCTTGAACGTGACCGCCTCGTCTTTGGAGGCGGTTACGGTGACTGGCAGCGACCAGGGTAGGCCGCCCGCCAAGTGCATATCCTTAACCACAGACTGATAATCGGCGCGGTTCATGAAGCCGGTTAGCGGACTAAAAGCACCTACCGCCAGCATTTCCAGGTCCGAAAGTGAACGCATGGAGAGGGCGAGGGTGGGCAAGCCTTTGGCTTGTTCGGCCAGCTTTTCCGCCTCTGAGCCGTTGGCGAGACGGTTAATAAGGGCGCCGCCATGAGGCGCAATCACGCCATCACTCATGTTAATTCTCCTTCTTCTGACGGGCCGCTGGCGTGGAATGTGGCCGGCTAGAGATAGCCGCGCTGCTCGATGGCCGCGATAACCTTTGCCGTGCTTTCTTCGACCGTCTCTTTGTCGGTTTCTACTGTTACTTCCGGGGTCAAGGGTTCTTCATAAGGGTCAGAAACACCGGTGAAATTCTTGATTTCTCCCTTAATTGCTTTCTCATATAGGCCCTTGACGTCCCGGCGCACCAGTTCATCGAGCGGGCATTTGACGAAAACCTCAATGAAGTTGCCATTTTGCTCACGGACTTGATCCCGAATTTCACGGTAGGGAGAAATTGCCGCCGTAATCACACCGACACCATTGCGACTCAGCAGTTGGGCGACAAAGCCGATGCGAAGGATGTTGGTGTCGCGGTCTTCCTTGCTGAAACCTAGGCCTTTGCTCAGGTTGGTTCGCACCACGTCACCGTCGAGTATCTCTACATTGACCCCGCGTGATCGCAGGACCGGCTCCAGCGCCTCAGCAATCGTCGATTTGCCAGCGCCCGAAAGTCCCGTGAACCAGACTGTGAATCCTTGTCCTGCCACTCAGTTGCCTCCTCAGGTCAACTTGAAGGTAATTCTAATGTGCCTTCTTGGATGCCACACTCTTCCTTTTCAAAGCCCTGCCAGCGCCCGGAGCGGAGGTCCTCGCCGGCGCGCACTGGTTTGGTGCAATGGGTGCAGCCAATGCTGGGGTAATCGTGATTATGCAGTTCGTTGTAAGGTACATCGTTGGCGGCGATGTAGCTCCACACCTGACGCTCTGTCCATGAGGCCAAGGGGTTCAACTTAACCAAGTTGAACTTCGCGTCCCACTCAACCACACCGATCTCTTTTCTGGTGGCCGACTGGTCACTTCGCATGCCGGAGATCCATGCGGTCTTGCCATCCAGGGCGCGTGCATTCGGTTCCACCTTGCGTAGGTCGCAGCATTGGTCAGGGTTCCTCAACCAAAGCTCCTCACCGTGGACCTCAGCCTGAGCCTCAGGTGTAAGAAGTGATTTGTAGCCAATGGTCTTGAAACTGTAGCGGGCTTCACAAATATCGCGTAGATGGTAGGACTCGGGGAAAAGGAAATCCGTGTCCAGGTAGAAAACTTCAACCAAGGGATCGACCTTCATGACCATGTCGAGCAAAACCATGCCGGAAGGCCCGCCAAAGCTACAGGCAAGGCTCAAGCCTGGTTGAAATTCAGCCGCGGCCCAGCGCAGTATTTCCTGGGGCTCCTCGCTGCCGATTTCCTGGTTGAGGGCTTGGACGGAAGATTGATCGAAGGGCTTTGAAGTACTTGCCAATGGCTTGCCCCCTCCGCAAGTCGATTAAGTTAATCAAGTAAGTCAAGAATATGAGGCGAGTGAGAATGTGTCAACGCGGCAAGGCCGGTCACTGACCAAGGAGAATCACGGGAGGGTTGAAACGGCTCGCGATTGCCTGCTTCTGTGGACTTTCAGCTTGGAAAGGGTTAGGAAACCGCCTCGATGGCTTTGAGAGCCTCCTGCGGTGAATCCGTAATAGTCCATCCAGGCCCGCTAAAAGTTTCTCAGGAGTCAATGCAAACTGCTTATGGTAGGAAATAGACTCGAAGTCCACTGGCATGGGCGGCCGCCACGAAGCCGTCATCAATCGCATCCCAATGCGCCGAGATTGCGGCGGCGCCGAGGGCAGCCGCCTTGTTTATGAATGCAACCTTTCCCTGTGGGGTTTTGACATCATTTAGGTATGCGGTCTCGATGGTGGGGGCGGTGCGAACCAGATAGCGCACCGCCTGGGCGCTTGTACACCAGGCCAAGGTTCGAGACTCCATCTGACGCCGGCGTACCTCGCGGACCAATCGCCTTACAGCCCAGGGAGTCTTGACATCCACGGCGAGGCTCAGGCCTGGATCGAGACTGTCGAAGGCGTCGGCGAGTGACGGTACCGGCTCCGAGCTGCCACGAAGACGGAACGGGCGAATAAGGATACTGGGGGTCAACTCGACCGGAAGGAAAAAGCCGGCGGTGCGCCGCATGGACCAGTCATGCATGAGGAAGGGTTGCTGGTCCAGGCTCAAACGCAGGTCGATCTCGACTCCATCGGCGCCCCGTTTTGCAGAAACCTTCATGCCGCTGAGGCTATTCTCAGGTGCGTCGTTCGGGCAGGTCCGATGAGCGATTATTCTCGTCGTCATGCCCCTATCCTAGCGGCTTGGCCGGGGAATCGGTCGCCATGTGTCTATAAAATAAAAACCTGAACTGAATTCAAGTTGGAGAGATGCGCGAATGGCCGAAGAGAACCCTTGGCAAACGCTATCGTCTGAGACCAAATACGACAATCCCTGGATCGAAGTCACTGAGCATCAAGTTCTGACGCCGGCGGGCAATCCGGGGATTTATGGCACTGTCCATTTCAAGAATCTCGCGGTTGGCGTGCTGGCAATTGGCGAAGAGGGCCAGACCTGGCTTGTCGGTCAATATCGCTACCCACTCGAACGTTACACCTGGGAAATCCCCGAAGGTGGCGGGGAGCATGGTGCTGATCCGCTGACAAGCGCCCAGAGGGAACTCAAGGAAGAAACCGGTATTGAGGCGCGCGAGTGGCACGAGTTGCTTGAAATGGAACTTTCAAACTCGATTACCGACGAACGGGCCATTGTTTACTTAGCGACAGGGCTCAGTTTTGGCGAACCGGAGCCTGAGGACACCAAAGTACTGGTCACCAAGAAGGTGCATTTTTCCGAACTCTACGCATGGTTCTCGACGCCCGGATCACCGACGTGATGACAGTGGCGGCGGTTTTGAAGGCACGTCTGCTCTGGGACGAGTTGTCGCTCCCCGATCCTGGCCAATCGGCTCCGCCCGCCTGATGTTTTGAAATGCCAGCAATGGCCATCCATGTGCCTTCGCCACCAGCTTGCCGGGGGCGGTGGTAGGGTTGTCGCTTTGGACGGCCAATTGCTTGTCGGCGAAATCGTGACTGTCGTAGGATTCTTGCACGAGGTTTGCCTTTTAGGCCTCAGAATTAGGAGTCTTTAATGACCGCCAGGGACATCGATATTCGCAGCCAAAGCCGTGTTCTTCTGGATGGCCCCGACCGGTCGGCGGCACGCGCCATGCTGCGGGCAACCGGCCTCTCCGACGAGGACCTGTCCCGGCCCCTGATCGGTGTCGCCAACACATGGATTGAGATTGGCCCGTGTAACTTCCACCTGCGTCGTTTGGCTGAAAAGGTCAAGGACGGCATTCGTGCCGCTGGGGGGACTCCCCTTGAGTTCAACACTATCGCGATCTCGGACGGGATCAGCATGGGAACGGAGGGGATGAAGGCGTCGCTAATCAGTCGCGAGGTGATCGCTGACTCGATTGAACTGGTCGCCCGTGGTCACTTGCTCGATGGCATCGTCGCAATCTGCGCTTGTGACAAGACCAACCCCGGGTCGCTAATGGCCTTAGCCCGGCTGAACTTGCCTTCGATTCTGCTTTATGGCGGCTCGATCGGCCCGGGCAGCTTTGAGGGTCATGACGTGACGGTTCTCGATGTCTTTGAGGCGATTGGCGGCCATGCCGCCGGAAAGATCTCCGACTCTCAACTGAGCGACCTCGAGGCCGTGGCTTGTCCTGGCGCCGGCGCCTGCGGCGGCCAGTACACCGCCAACACGATGGCAATGGCGATTGAGGTTTTGGGTATGTCGGTGATGGACAGCGCCTCCGTCCCAGCCATGGATCCGAAAAAGGACGATGTCGCGTTTGAGGTCGGACGCCAGGTGATGGAAGTACTGCGTGAGGATATTCGGCCTCGCGACGTTATCACTCGAAATTCGTTGGAGAACGCGATCGCGTCAATCGCGGCCAGCGGCGGTTCCACCAACGGCGTACTTCACTTTCTCGCAATCGCGCGGGAAGCTGGAATCGAGCTCAATATCGATGACTTTGACCAGATCAGCGCCCGCACACCGCTGGTGGCCGACCTCAAACCCGGGGGTCAGTATGTGGCCAATGATCTGTATTTAGCGGGCGGGGTGAGGCTCGTTACTCAGCGTTTGCTCGAGGCCGGGTTGCTTAACGAGGACGAACGGACTGTCAGCGGACGCACTATCGGGGAGGAAGCTCGGCAGGCGCAGGAAACCAGTGGCCAGCAGGTGGTCACGCCGGTAGGACAACCGATCAAGGCGACCGGTGGACTTGTAATTCTCAAAGGGAACCTGGCTCCGGAAGGATGCGTTTTGAAGGTCGCGGGGCATGAGCGCATGACGCACAAGGGCCCGGCCAGAGTCTTCGAGCGCGAAGAGGATGCCTTTGCCGCAGTTCAGTCCCGGCAGATATCGGAAGGCGATGTCGTGGTGATTCGTTACGAGGGGCCCAAGGGTGGTCCCGGAATGCGGGAGATGCTCGGCGTAACAGCCGCGATCGTTGGCGAAGGGCTGGGTGACAGCGTGGCGCTGCTAACCGACGGCCGTTTTTCCGGCGCAACCCGCGGCCTTATGGCCGGTCACGTAGCGCCGGAGGCCGCGGTCGGCGGTCCTATAGCCGCCGTGCGCGAGGGCGACACGATCTCTTTTGATGTGGAAAACCGGCGTTTGGACCTGGAGATTAGCGATGCAGAGATGGCCAGCCGGCTGGCCTCCTGGACTGCCCCGGAGCCGCACTACAAAACGGGCGCGTTCGCCAAGTACGCGAAGCTGGTTTCTTCTGCCTCTGAGGGCGCCGTCACCCGCTGAGCCGCGGCCGGTCCGGCGGCTATGGCGCTGCAGTGTCGCCCGGTGATGCCACGCCACTAAAGGCCGGGGCAAGTGGCTGCAGCTTGAAACGTGAATCAACCTCAAGCAGAAATCCGGCGTCACGGAGGGATGTCTCAGTGTCTCTGCCAAGATGGCAAGCGCCGCTGAACCAACCGTAGACCGGCTGGATGAGACTTTGAAGGGTAGCGGATGCACCCACGGCTTGGACGTGCTCCACTAGTCGCAGTTCTCCTTGCGGTTTCATCACTCGCCGCATTTCAGCGATCGCGTGTGACGGCTCTGACACCGAACAAAGAACGAGCATGCTGACGATCGTATCGAAGGTCGCGTCGGGGAAGGGCAGTGATTCGGCCGTGGCTTCATGGGTGGTCACGCGGTCGCGTACGTCTTCGGGCAAGCCTGCGAGCCTCTGCCGGGTTCTTTTGAGCATGAATGGATCGGGCTCGAGCGCGTCAAGACGGTCGATTTTCGACCAGTCGTAGAACTCAAGGTTGAGCCCGGTGCCACAACCGATTTCGAGCACCCGGCCCGTGGCGGAACCGGCGACGTAACGCCGGAGCTCCTCAATGTGCTTGCCTTCGATCTTCGCTAGCAGGTCGTATGCCGCCGCAAACCAGCGGTGAGTTTTCTGCGGGCGAGAGGTGCTCATCCGGCGAAACTTCAGTCGGTGTCGGCGGTGCCAACCAGGGTTGCACCGCCATCGAGGATGATTGATTGACCGACGATCATCTCGGATTCCGGCAGGCAGAGGAAGGCGACCAGGTTTGCGACGTCTTCGGATGTGACGTGCCGGCCGATCGGAATCATGTTGAGCAGCGCATCGCCGAGCCCATCTGAAAGGGCGGAAGTGCCGCCGGTTTCCTCTACCCAGCTGGGGCAGACGCCGTTAACGCGAATCTTTGACGGGGCCAGTTCCACGGCCATATACATGGTCAAAGTGTCCAGGGCACCCTTGGTGACGCCAACGGCGGCATAGCGCGGCATATAGCGTCGGGCGCCGATGCTGGTCAAGTTTACGACCGATCCGCCGCCGCGGGCCTCCATCAAGGGTGCTGCTTCCTTGGTGGCGAACCAAGGGCCGAGCACGTTGGTTTCGAATGTATGGCGCAGGTGGTTTGGCAGCGAATCCATGGCGTTGCGCGGGCGTTCCAATCCTCTGGCGGCGCTGTTGATCAAGATATCGAGCCCATCGAAGCGGTCCTTAATCTGGGTGAACAAGTCATGGATCTCATCCAGATCGGACATGTCGGCGCGGATCGCGGCGGCTGTAACGTTCAGGGATTTTAGCTCGTCGACAACCTTGAGGGCATCCTCTTCGCGGCGCGCATAGTTGACGACAACGTCAGCACCGAGAGCGCCAATCTTGAGGGCCGCCGCCCGGCCGATGCCACGGGTTCCGCCGGTCACGACGGCGGTCTTTCCAGCTAGGGGTTTTTCACTCACATTGCGATTCTAATTGGCTGGGCCGCATGCCGATAGGGTTTTTTTTGATCCTGAGCCGACGAACTCCTGGGTGGCTTTTTTGATCCTGAGCCGACGAACTCCTGGGTGGCTTTTTGATCCTGAGCCAGCGAACCACTAGGTGGCTTTTTTGATCCTGAGCCAGCGAAGCCCTGGGTGGCTTTCTGATCCTGAGCCAGCGAAGCCCTGGGTGGCTTTTTTGATCCTGAGCCGACGAACCCATGGGTGGACGACGGGGGTTTTCTGATCCTGAGCCCACGAACCCCTGGGTGGCCGTTAGGAACTAGCTGGGTTTCGGACGGTGCGATGGGCCTCTGCCCATACCTGAAAAGTAATATTGCAGGCCTTCGGTACTCAGGAGTTGTCCTTCCCTCGCTGGCCACCTTTTTCCAGGTAATATTCGCGCCCGGCTAGCCGATCTGGGAGATAGGTCTGGTCCGGTGCAATACCACCCTCGTAGTTGTGGGCGTATTTGTAGTCCTTGCCATAGCCCAGTTTCTGCATTAGGCCGGTGACGGCATTGCGGAGATGGAGCGGAACGGGGTCGTTGCGAGTTGCTTCGACGTCGGCGAGGGCGCGGTTATAGGAGGCGCCAACGCTGTTGCTTTTTGGTGCGAGGGCAAGGTAGAGGGCGGTTTCGGCCAGAGCGTAAAAGCCTTCCGGCATGCCGATGAAGTGCACGGCTTGCTGGCAGGCGGTGGCCATGACCAGCGCCTGGGGGTCGGCCAGTCCGATATCTTCGGAAGCCAAGATCACCATGCGACGCGCGATGAATAGCGGATCTTCCCCCGATTCGATCATGCGAGCCAGCCAGTAAAGAGAGGCATCCGGGTCAGAACCGCGCAGGCTTTTGATAAAAGCGCTGATCGTGTCGTAGTGGGCATCGCCTTGGCGGTCGTACAGGTAAGTCCGGTGCTGCAGCGCTTCCTCAATTACCTCCCGGCTGACGCGGCGCTGGCCGTCGCTGTCGGGTTGCACGGACATCGCCGACGCTTCGAGCGCGTTCAAGGCCGTGCGGGCGTCACCGCCAACCGATGCCGCAAGCGCTTGCGCGGCTTCGTCATCGAGCAACAGGCCCATTGCGCCGAGGCCGCGTTCGGTGTCGCTAGCGGCGCGGCGCACGACAGCCTCGATCTGGTCCTCGTCCAGAGCCTTGAGGGTGAATACCCGGCAGCGCGAGAGCAGCGGACCGATTACTTCGAAGGACGGGTTCTCGGTCGTGGCGCCGATCAGAGTAACCGTACCGTCCTCGACATAGGGGAGGACGGAATCCTGTTGCGCTTTGTTAAAACGGTGGATTTCGTCGATGAACAAGATGGTCGCTTGGGGGCGGATGGAACGTGCCTCGGCGACGACGCGGCGCAAATCAGCGACGCCGGAGGAGACGGCGGAAATGGCGACAAAATTGGCGTCGTTGAGCGAGGCGATGATCCGCGCTAGCGTTGTCTTGCCGCTGCCGGGAGGGCCCCAGAGGATCAGCGAGGGTAGCTGCTTGGCCTCCAGCAGGCGGCGCAGAATTTTTCCTTGACCGACCAGATGCTCCTGGCCGGCGTAGTCATCCAGCGTCTGCGGTCGCATGCGAGCGGCCAGCGGCGCATCGGTTTGTGGTTGCGAAGGTTCGTCATCGGCGCCAAGGAGGGAAGGCTGGGCCGGCTGGCGTGGAGTCTTGCCTGATGGGGAGGTGGGCATGGCTTATTGTATTCTTTCGCGAAAAAGCTGTTTTAGCTAAAAAGATTGGACATTTTAGCCATTATTGCTGGTTTTCGGTTGTAAAGGAGTCAGAGGCATGTTATGAGTAGGGCGATTACGCGCTCTAATACTCGAAGGAGAGTTTCTTGGACAGAATCAACCTGCTCAACAATGGCGAAAAGGCGGTGGCCGGTGGTGGCCTGCTGATGCTGATTGCCGGTCTATTTCTACCCTGGTGGCGGTTTAGTATCAGTGGCCTCGGTAGCGCCACGGAGGGAGGCTTTGGCCAGCCGGGTTCAATCTGGTCGATCCTCGCGGTGTTGATCTCGATAGTCCTCGCGGGAACAATAGTCGCGGTCAAGTTTGGCGATGTGCAGATGCCGGCGCTGCCCAGCGATTTGAGCTGGGGTCAGCTTTATGGCGGCGGCGGCGCCCTGGTTGTGGTCTTTATGTTGCTCAAGGCATGGAGGATCGGCGCCGTACCGATTGGCGGCTTTGGCCTCGGCTTTTTTGTCGCGGTCGTCGCGACCGCTGCTATTGCCTACGGAGGTTATCTTCTCTACACGGAGGAGAAAGGCCGGGCTGGGTCTGGCTAGCCGATTTATCTAGAAGCTTAGAGAGCGTAGAAGCCGCCCCCAGGGCGGCTTTTGCATTCTTGTATCGCCACATCTCCAACACCTGACTTTGCGATCAGGTGAGATACTGACCCGGTCAGTGCGCAGGCTTAGAAAGCGATGGAAACGTGACCGAGGTTCCGATCTCCGAGCTGAGACCCGTATGCGACCCGGAAAAGTTCTCCTTCGAGACAACCGCCGATCTTGAGCCTTACATCGGCCTTATCGGGCAGGATCGGGCGATTGAGGCGATAAAATTCGGCCTTTCGATCGAAAGCAGAGGCTTCAATATTTGTGTATCCGGCGAGCCTGGCACCGGCCGGACGACTGCCATTCGTGAGTACCTAGAAACATTTGCGCGTGGCAAGCCGCCGTCAAACGAATTTTGCTACGTCAATAACTTTAACGAACCACACGAGCCGCGGGCGATCGAGCTTCCACCGGGCAAAGGCCGTGCTTTTGCCTATGCGATGGAGTTAATGATCAGCGAGGCGCAACAGCGGATCCCACAAACGTTTAGTTCCGACGACTTCGTCAACCGACGAGACGCAATCGTTGCCTCGGTTCAACGCCACCGCGAGGATGTGTTTAATCAGCTGGCCGAGCGGGCTCGGACGGCCGGGTTTCTGCTCCAAGGGAAATCCCGAAGGATATTTTCTGATTCCCCTCGCTGGTGACCAACCGATTGACGACCAGGCGTTTACGGCGCTACCGGCCGAGCGCAGGGAAGCGATCTTGGGTCAGCGAGATTCGCTCATGGGCGAGCTACGGGCGGCCACCAAGGAGGCGCAAGGGGTTGAGACCGCCGCCACCGAAAGCCTCGCGGAACTACAGCACACGATAGCAACGACGGTCGTGGAATCGTTGTTGGACAAGCTGCTAACGGACAATGAGACTTTTCCGGTGGTGACTCAGTACCTCGGTGAAGTCAGGCGTTCGATGATTGACCACATCGACGACTTCCGGTCAGCGCCGGAGCCGGCCGGTCCGATGGTCTTCGCCGGTGCCCGCGCCGGGGTCGATCCGATGCGGAAATACGCGGTCAATTTGCTGGTGGACTGTTCGGAGGACGAATGTGCTTCGGTGGTGTATGAATCCAATCCGACGCCGCAGGCATTGTTTGGAAGGATCGAGAAGGAAGCGTTTTTTGGGGCGGTTAGTACCGATTTCACGATGATCCGCCCCGGCTCTATCCATCGGGCCAACGGCGGCTACTTGGTGCTGGATTTCGACGACATGATCCAGTACCCGCTGTCCTGGAATGAACTCAAGCGCACGATAAAAACCGGGATGCTGGCAATTGAAGAACTTGGCGAGCGACTCGGCACGATCGAGACCAAGACGGTTCGCGCGCAGCCGATTCCCTGGACGGGAAAGATCATCGCAGTCGCCCGCGAATCGATTTACCGGGCCTTTTATGCGCTGGACCCGGATTTTCGTGAGTTGTTCAAGGTCAAGGCGACTTTGACATGCACATCGATCGAACCGACGAGCACGAACAGGCTTACGCGGGGCTGATCGCGGCGATGACAACAGCGCGAGGAACTGCTGCCGCTGGACAAGGGCGCGGTGGCCCGGATTGTGGATGAGGGTATACGTCTAGCAGAGGACCATAACAAGCTCTCGGTTCGTTTCGGTGAGCTGACTGACATCGTTAGGGAAGCGGCCCACTGGGCTCAAGAGTCAGGCGCGTCCGCCGTGGGACAAGAGCACGTCGTCCGAACGGTCGCGAACGGCTGCAACGGGTCAATTTGATTGAGGCGCACGTGCGAGAGTCGGTCGACAAGGGCATCATCCGGGTTGACACGCAGGGTGAGGCCAGGGGCCAAGTGAACGGGTTGTCGGTTGTCGACCTTGGAGACACGGCTTTCGGCCAGCCATCGCGGATCACGGCAACGATCGGGGTCGGGCGCGAAGGGGTTATAGACTGCAGCGGCAAGCCAAGATGTCCGGGCCGATCCACTCGAAGGCCGTGTCCACCCTGCAAGGGTTTCTCGTCGATCGCTACGCCGCGAGCTCACCGCTGACCCTGACGGCGCGACTGTCCTTTGAGCAGAGCTACGGCATGGTAGAAGGCGATAGCGCTACCTGCGCAGAAACCTGCGCTCTGCTTTCACGTCTGGCTTCGGCGCCGCTTAGGCAATCGTTGGCGATCACCGGCTCGATGGATCAACGCGGTGAAGTTCAGGCGATTGGCGGGGTCAACCAAAAAATCGAGGGGTTCTATGACGTGTGCCGCATCAAGGGGCTGACTGGTGAACAAGGCGTGATAATCCCGGCGAGCAACGTGCAAGATTTGATGTTGCGTGAGGATGTTGTCCAGGCCGTCCGCGATCACAGATTCGCCATCCATGCGGTGTCAGAAATCGATCAGGCGCTGGAATTGCTGAGCGGTGTTGCTGCTGGATCCCCAACAAGCGAGGGCGTGTACCCGCCAGGCTCTCTGAATGGTCGCGTGGTTGTACGTCTAGCCGAAATCGCCAAGGACCTGCGGGATGCCGGTGGCCGTCAAGGCGATAGCGAAGCGGCTGCCGAATACGGCGAAGAGATGCCGCGATGATCATCGGCACGGTGCGCGAGCTCAAGACCGAGGAATATCGGGTAGGACTGACACCGGAGGGTGTGCAGGACCTGGTTTTGCTTGGACATGAGGTGATGGTCGGGACCGGCGCGGGGGTTGGCAGCGGCTATTCCGATGACGCTTATCTGGCGGCCGGAGCAACAATCGTTGAGGATGCGGCGGAGGTATGGGCCGCGGTTCACCTGATGGTCAAGGTCAAGGAGCCGCAGGTTGAGGAACTGAGTCTTCTACGGCGAGGTCTAACTCTGTTCACCTATCTCCATTTGGCCGCGTTGCCGGAAGTTACCCGTGCGTTGCTAGACGCGGGGACGACTTCGATCGCCTATGAGACGGTTGAACTCGACGACCAGAGCTTGCCGCTACTGATACCGATGAGTCAGATTGCCGGACGTATGGGCCCCCAGGTTGGCGCGCGGTGGCTAATGCGGCCAGGCCCCGGGCGGGGCAAACTGCTCTCTGGTTTGCCTGGCTCACCGCCGGCCAGGGTGGTGATTTTTGGTGCCGGAACGGTTGGTCAAAGTGCCTGTGAGGTCGCCATTGCCCTGGGTGCCCACGTGACGGTGATGGCACCGCATTTGGCCTCGCTGAGACGGGTGGAAGAACGCTGGCCACAAAGGGTAGTCACGACGACGCCGACCCCGGCCAACGTTGCGATCGCAATAAAAGGCGCCGATTTGTTGATCAGCGGGGTGAACCTGGGCGGTGGCCAGGCTGCCCCGAGGCTGGCATCACGTGAGGACCTCAGACGGCTCGGTCCTGGCGCCGTAATTGTCGATATCGCAATCGATCAGGGCGGTAGCTTCGAGACGTCCCATCCGACAACCCATGCTGATCCGGTTTTCGTCGAGGAGGGTGTTGTTCACTATTGCGTGGCCAATATGCCGGGAGCGGTGCCGCGCACATCGACGGCGGCTTTGGCCGCGGTGACCACTCCGTTCGTGCTCAAGATGGCTGAATTGGGGCCAGTCAAAGCTTTGTCTGACGATGCCGCGCTCTCGCGTGGGCTAATGACGCGGGAAGGTGAATTGATAAACCGAGGGGTCGCTCAGGCACTGGGTATTTAGCCGCTGGCCATTTCGTGCTATCTGCCGACAATATGTTTAATGCGACATAATTGGGTTACCATCCGTGATTCTTAGCGCACGTTGGTGGACAGCGTGGTCGCTAGTACTGGGCCTGCCGATGCTGGCATTTGGCTTGCTTTTGGCATTTCCGGAATTTGATACCTCCTTTGGATCGGCATCGTTCCACTTCTACATCGTTTCAGGGACGGCAATCGCCGCGGCAGTCGCCTGTTTGGTAATCTTCAGCACCAGCAAATCACTCTGCGAAACTCGCATGGTGTTTCTCGGCCTGGCCTTCCTGAGCATTGCCGCGATATTCGCGGTTCACGGCCTGGGCACGCCGGGTCACATCCATTCTGAGGTTCACGCCGAAAGCCAGGTTAGTGCCTGGCTAAGCGTCTTCGTCGGCGCCCTATTTATTGCCGCCAGCGTCGCCACAATGCGTTCGAAGGCTGAAGATTGGCTGAAGCGGAATGGCAAGTTTCTCTTCGTTGGCGTCGCCTCGGCTTTAGGTGTTTACATCCTCCTTTTCATTGCGACACCAGATTGGCTGGCTTGGATACCTGCGGATGAACGTTGGTTGCAGCTGGCGATGACCGCGGGAACTCTGACAATGCTGGCGTTTAGTGCCTGGAGCTACTTCCATGCATTCCTGTTTGCGCGCTTGATTTCCCAATGGGCGATGGTTGGTGCGTTGGTACTTTTAATGCAGGTTCAGATTTCGCTTACCTGGGGTCAGTATTGGCACTTGAGCTGGTGGCTCTACCACGGCACCTATGGTGCCGCCTTTCTGACCCTGTTTGGTGGCTGGCTGATCGAGTCCAGGCGGGCAGGCAGCGCGCTGGTCCTGTCTGAGGCGTTATCAATGCGCGATGCGATCGCCCAGCTTGGCCATGGCCACTCCAGGCAGGTTGCCGACCTTGTTGACGCAATTGAATCGAAGGATCTTTATACGCTGGGTCACGTGCGCCGCGTGGCAACCTTCGCGGTCATGATCGGCAAGGAAATGGAGTTGGCGACGCTGGACCTGCGGGCGTTGGCGCTGGGCGCCCAGATGCATGACGTTGGCAAGATTGGCGTGCCTGACCGGATCTTGACTAAACCAAGCGGTCTGACCGACGAGGAGTTTTCTCAGATTCGGAAGCACTCTACCCTGGGCCACGAGATTGCCTCAAGAGTTTCGGCCCTCGGACCGGCGACCGACGCCATTCGCTACCATCATGAACGTATGGACGGCTCAGGCTATCCGGACGGGTTGAAGGGCAAGGAGATTCCGCTACATGCGCGGATCGTCGCGGTGGCGGATGCTTTCGATGCTATGACGTCTGGCAGGGTTTATCAAAGCGCGATTAACGATCTTGACGCGATAGAAGAGTTGAAAAGAAGCGCCGGCAGCCACTTCGACCTGGCCTGTGTTGATTCCTTTGTCAGGGCTTTGTCCAAGCTATCCAGGGTCGATCGAGACCCTCCACCGGTCGAGCAGGCCGCCGCCTAGCTAAGCGGCCTCAATCGGCTCCTCAATCACTTCCCCAGCCGAGATATGAAAAGCTCTCACGACCGGGGCGTCTTGATCCTGCAGCGAGACCAGGACGTAAAAGGCACCAGGATATAAATCCTTGGGTGGGTCGGAGCCCTGCCATTGAGCCAGCCGGATGTCAGTTGGCGATGGATAGGCTGGACTGGCCACGTGGGAGTGGTAGATGACGAGGACGCTCCAATTCTTGTCGCCGACCTTAGTTTCAATGTTGAGGAGGTCCCGCGGCTCAATGTTGTAACGGAAAGGGCTCGCCTCGGCGTTGCGGGTACGGTAGAGCTTGACGGCGACACCAGTCTGATCCGCGGCAATGATCCCGCAGCACTCATTTGGTAGGTCCATTTCGGCATGCTCGACCATTTCGTCGATCATCGTTTGAGGCAGCCTCAGGGTCATAGTCTTATTTCCAATCTAGGCCCGGCGATCGTGTTTCCCGCCTTGATTAAGTTGATCGTTTGGCGGGGCGTGGAGATGTCCGCTTGCCAACTCCCGAACCGAACGGATCAACAGCAGGGCTTGTCACGGTGGCGTCTGCCGTTACCAGTACCTTAGCTCACCGTCGTCGAAGCAAGAGCCCGGCGAAAGGCGCATTTGAAGGAACATTTTGCTTGGAGGAAGGGTGAGCGCATGCGCTGCCCAATGCTCCTTTTCCGCCGCCGGCAGGTGCATGAGTTCGCCGACGCTGATGTGCACTGTTTCCTCGGCGGGGGCGATACCGAAGTCCAGGTTCCAGCTGCCCTTCCTGCTGACTCTGCCGACCGTATCGGTTCGCACTACCGTGACGTCGAGGGCGTCACAGTACCGGTCCAGAACCTCAACACTGAAATGGGCTTGCAGATGAGTTGGATCGTCGCCGGCCAAGGCGCGGCGAACGACGACCCGATAGATGCTCTCGTACTCCTCCAAGTCCTACGGCTTTTCGACCGGGATGTCGATCATGCTGCCATATTCGGTCCAGGAGCCGTCATAGTTGCGGACGTTCTTATAGTCCAGAAGATGCTTCAAAGCAAACCAGGTATGGGAGGAGCGCTCACCAATTCGGCAGTAAGCGATTACATCCTTGTCCGCGGTGACGCCCTTGCCGCCGTAAAGCTTGCCGAGCTCGTCCGCTGATTTGAAGGTGCCATCCTCGCTTACGGCTTGGCCCCAGGGGACGTTGGCCGCGCCAGGGATATGGCCGCCACGCTGCGCCGTCTCGGATAGACCGGGAGGGGCGAGGATCTCGCCGCTGAATTCGGCGGGGGACCTAACGTCGACCATGGCGGAGTTTGACTTGCCCAGGCTGGAGAGTACGAGGTCACGCTTGGCTCGCAATTCTTGGTTGGGCTCGCTGGCGCTATAGGTGGATGCGGCAGGGCTTGGCAGGTCCTGATTTGTCGGGCGGGATTCGTCCAGCCATTTCTTGCGGCCGCCGTCCATGAGCTTGAGGTTGGCATGGCCATACATTTCCAGGATCCAGAAGGCATAGGCGGCGAACCAGTTGTTGTTGTCGCCCAAGAGGACGATGTTGTCACCCTTGCTTATCCCAGATTCGCCGAGGAGTTTTTCCAAGTCTGCTTTGGCGATGACGTCGCGGCGCACCCGGTCTTGGAGTTGGCTGGTCCAGGACCAACCAATTGCACCGGGAACATGGCCTTCGGCGTAGGCGTTTGTATCGACATCGACCTCAACTAACTTGACGCTACTATCGTTGAGATGTTCGGCCACCCATTCGGTTGAGACGAGTACGTCTGCTGCTGCCATTTCAGCCCCCTTCACTTTGTTGACAAGCTCTCTTACAGAACGGCCAAGGACCGCTAGCAGTCAGTGTGCCATGGCGGGAACCGGGTTAAAAGGGCATTTGTGATGATTCTCTGTTCTGATTCCTGCTGAACTGACCTGCTGAACTGGCCAGTAACTTTCCGGTTGGTTGGGGAAACTAGCGAGGTATGGTGGCGGCGTTGGATAATTGGCTGTCAGCCTTTCGCGATTAGAAACGGAGCGGTTCATGCCCAACAAGATTGCCTTTGAGAAACACACGCTGAGCAACGGACTCGATCTTATCCTGCATGAGGACCACTCGATCCCGATGGCGGCGGTGAATCTTTGGTATCACGTTGGTTCTCAGAATGAGGAAGCGGAGCGAACCGGCTTTGCTCACCTGTTCGAGCACTTGATGTTCGAGGGGTCGAAGCACCACGATCGTGAATACTTCTTGCCGCTGCAAGAAGTAGGCGCAAACATCAATGGCTCCACGAGCACTGATCGCACGAACTACTACGAAAATGTCCCGTCGGAGTACCTGGAGTTGGCCCTCTGGCTTGAGTCAGATCGGATGGGTTACTTGCTCGACGCGGTTGACCAGAAGCGGCTGGATGTCCAAAGGGATGTCGTTAAGAATGAGCGCCGCCAGAGCTACGAAAACCGCCCCTATGGACTTGCCGGTCAGGAAATCCGCAAGGCGCTTTTTCCGCCGAACCACCCCTATAACTGGCAGACGATTGGCTCACAGGAGCATTTGGACGCGGCTTCGCTGGACGACGTGCACGAATTCTTTCAGCGCTTTTATGCTCCCAACAACGCAAGCATTTCGATCGCGGGCGACATCGACATGGCCGCGGCCAAAGCCCTGGTTGAAAAGTATTTTGGCGACCTGCAACCCGTGGCTCCGGTTTCGCGCCTCCAACGTTGGCAGCCCAAGCTCGAGGGAGAGATCCGGATCAGTCTCGAAGACCAGGTGCAGTTGCAGCGGATTTACTTCGCCTGGATCGGGCCGTCACGCTTTAGCCCAGATGAGGCGCCGCTGGATGTCCTGATGTCGATTTTGGGTGAGGGGCGCAGCTCTCGGCTGCACCGTTCGCTGGTTTACGAGAAGCAAATTGCCCGGGACGCGGGCGCTTACTACGCGGCGATGGACATTGCCGGCGAGTTGCGCATCGATGCCACCATTGTTCTCGGTGGCGACATCGCCGAGGTTGAAGGGGCACTGTTTGAGGAGATAGAGCGGACCCAGTCTCAGCCGCCGGAGGCGGAGGAAGTACAGCGCGCGATCAACCGGATCGAGGCGCATTACGTCCGCCAGCTCGAAAGTGTCGGCGGATTCGGCGGCCGAGCCGATCTGCTTAACTACTTCAATGTCTTCACCGGCGATCCTGGCCGGCTAAACACGGATTTGGAACGTTACCTTCAGGTGACCGCCGAAGACGTGCAGCGGGTTGCGCGAGAGTACATCGTTCCAGGGAGAGTCCGGCTTGTCGTCTCGCCCAGGCAGCCGGTGGAAATTGGTACGAGCGAGGTCGACCGGACGGTGCAGCCCGGGCCCGGCCGGTCCAGCCAATTTCAGCCGCCGGTTCCTCAGCGCCTTCAGATTGCCGGTGGACTCGACGTCTTGGTGGTCGAGAAACGCAATGTGCCCGTGGTCGCTGCCGGTGTCTACTTTTCCGGTGGAGCGGTCAACGATCCTGCTGACAGGGCCGGCCTGACTTCTTTTGCCGGCCGCCTGCTCACCGAAGGCACACAGTCCCGTTCAAGCCTCCAAATTGCTGATGAAGGCGATTTCATTGCGGCCCGTCCTTCGGTCGGAGTCGACCGCGAGAATCTGATGATTTCCACCGAGGCTCTGGTGAGGCATTGGCCTCAGGCACTGGACCTTTTGGCGGATATCCTGATTAATCCGGTGTTTCCCGGGGCCGAGGTTGAGCGGGTTCGGAAGGAGCGCCTTACCGACCTCGGGCGTCTAAGAGATGACGCTAACGCGATCGCCAACCGGGTGGAGAATTGCTTGCTTTACGGCCTTGATACGCCCCATGGCCATCCGATAAGCGGCCGGGAGGATTCGATTTCAGCGCTGACCCGGGAGGAGTTGGTGCAGCAGCATGACCGGCTGATCCTGCAGGGCCGCCCGACCTTTATGGTGGTGGGTGACATCGACGCCGAAGCGGCGGCGAGTCAGATTGAAGCTGCTTTCGGCGGCTGGCGCTTTGAAGAGACGGTTCCAGAAGCCAGCCAGTCCGATGCTGGCCGCCAGTCAACGACGATTTACCTGGTCGATAAGCCGGGCGCGGCGCAGTCGGTGATTTCAGCCAGCCAGCTCATTGGGCCGCGAATCCAGCCGGATTACGTTCCGATGGTCGTGTTGAACATGGTTTTCGGCGGCCAGTTTACCGCCCGGCTCAACATGAACCTGCGAGAGGACAAGGGCTACACCTACGGTTACCGGTCCCACTTTGACTGGCGCCGCACTCTTTCCGGCTTTTCGGCCGGCGGCGCGGTGCAGACAGCGGTGACCAAAGACGCCTTGGTAGAGACACTGAAGGAGTACCGCGACCTGCAGGCCAACCGGCCGGTTGGCGCCGACGAGTTCGAGAAGGCTCAGCTCGGCCTGATTCGCGGTTTCCCACCGAGTTTCGAAACTCCGAGCCAGGTGCTGCGCCGTCTGCTGGATCTGACGCACTTTGGTCTGCCGGACGCCTACTTCAGCGATTACGTGCAGAGGCTTGATGACGTCACGCTTGAGGATGTCCACCGAGTAGCTGATGCTCACGTCGACGCGGAGGCCCTGACGATTGTCGTCGTTGGCGACCGGGCGACTATCGAGCCCGGTCTGCGAGAGTTGGACCTGCCTGTGGTCAATTTGGATCACGAGGGACTGACGCTGGACTAGCCCGCAGACCTTATTAGCCTGGGACGGAGGCGGGTGCTAACGAGATCGCCACGAATGGGATTTTAGATGTTGGGCGGCAGCTTCTCATGGAGCCAGGGAACGGGTCTGGCGCGGCGCTGGACCAGGTTGGGGTTGGTCGAAGTAGTTTCGTTGATCTGCTGTTCTTAGCGCGGTCTTCGACCTGGCTCGCCTGGGGCACTTATCGAGTACGAAGTCCGGCCTGGCAATCGTTTTGGGGAAAGCCTCTCAGGTCCCGCCGTCGAGGTGAATGCTGAAGCCACCATGCACGTTGGCCTGGATCGTCTGGCCATTGTTGATTATCTCTAGGTCGCCAATCCCGTAGTCAAAGACGATGTCGGTGAGCCCAATCGGTGTGGTTGAGCTGATGTTAATCGGCGACTGGCGCTCACCTAAAAGGTCAGAGCAGAGTGCTGGTTCTAGCGCCTGGCTCACGGCGGTGGTTTAGACCTTGGGCGGCAGTGCCTCGTGGAGCCAGGAAACAAGATCTCGAACCACGCTGTGCGATATTTCGTGTGCCATGTCGTACTCGTTATACGCCGGTGAGTAGCCGGCGTTAACGAGGAAGTCTCGCGTTTCGCGGCCGTGTTCGATCGCCAGGACCTGGTCGTTTGTACCGTGGGTTATGAAGATTTGCTGGTCGCGCCGTGCCGGCAGCGCCGCTTCTATGTCATCCCGGTTGCGAAAGGCGCCGCTGAGCACTACCAGGCCGGCGAAGGTTTCTGGGTGCAGCAAACCGTAGCGCAGAGTCATGCCGCCGCCCTGGGAGAAGCCACCAAGAACCACGCGGCCGGGTTCGGCCCCAACTTCCTCAATAACCTCGTTTACAAAGGCGTGGAGCAAGTCGTTTGCCGGCGGTGCGCCTTCCGGGGGGTCTTCGACGCCCTGCTGGCCGGTGACCCAGCTAAAGCCGCTCATACCGGGGCGAAAGTTCATGCGGTACGGGGCGTTGGGGAAGGCGTAGACATAACCTTTGCCATCAAGCGCCGAGGAGAATCCGGCAAGGTCGTACATGCTGGAGCCGCGGCCGTGCATGAGGATGATTAATGGAAAGCCGGCGCCGGGCTCGAAGCCGTCTGGCTTCATCAGGACGTAAGGCAGGGCGGTGTCTTCGAAAGTCTGCGCGTCCATGTTGAGGCCTTTCTGATGCCGCTCTTTGTTTGGCGTCCCTGGAGGGATTCGAACCTACGACCGGCTGCTTAGAGGGCGGCCAAACGCGGGCGACTTAGCAGGGTAACGGTTTTGAATCTGGCTAACGACCGCGGCACTGCCGCTTTGTGGACAGTAAGCCGGCCGGTTGGCGACTTAGTGCCATACGCGAGACTACCTTACTTCGATTCTGAGCACGACTCAACTTGAAGCGGCTCTGAAGTGCGTACTTGATGGTGCCCTATTTAGCTGGATATGCCTGGCGGAGGACCAGCATCGTTGGACGCCGAGAGACTCTGCCCGGAGAAAGAATGGGGTATCCCCCAATGACCGAGCCAGCTGTGTGTGAGCATGCCAAGTATAAAGTTAGACATCAAGAAGAAGCTTTTCGCAGGTTTCGGCGCCGGGCTAATGATTCTGGTCATCGTTTCCCTTGTCGCGTTCAAGGGAACCGGTGATCTTGTTTCTAACCAAGGTGATGTGAACCACACGCACGAGGTCCTGGAGAGTCTGGACCAAATCGTTCTCGCGCTGGTAAATTCGGAAACCGGCCAGCGTGGATACCTCGTCACCGGCGAAGACCGTTACCTCGAACCCTACACTAATGGGATCGCGGCAATATACGGGCACATCGACCATTTAGCGGAGCTCACATCAGATAACCCGGCTCAGCAGGAGCGAATCGCCACCCTGCGGCCCCTGGTCGACGAGAAACTTGCTGAGCTGAAGGACACTATCGAATTGCGGCAGGGCAGCTTTGAGGCGGCGCTGGCAGTTGTGCTGACAGACGCAGGCAAGGATGTGGCGGACAAAATTCGCGTCTTGATCGATGAGATGATCGCCGAGGAGCAAGGCCTGTTGGTCGTCCGCGCTGCCTCGACGTCGTCAAGTGCGAAATTGGTTAACCTGACCATCATTGGTGGCTTAATTACAGGCTTTATTGTCACGACAGTAGTATCGCTCGTACTTGCGTCAACCATTGCCGGCGGCGTTTCCAAGGTATCGCAAGCGATGAAGGCGATGGCTGGTGGTGATCTCACCAAAGACGTCTCTATCGAGTCGAAAGACGAGATCGGCGACATGGGCCACGCCTACAACACGATGGTCAACAACTTCAACGCGCTGCTGGGCCGCGTCAACGAGAACGCGCAGGGGCTTGTGCAAGCCAGGGACCAGTTAGCCTAGTCGGCAGATGACGCGGCGAGCGCCACGCAGGAGATCGCCCAGATATCCTCCCAAGTTGCGGAAGGGATCGGCCAAGGGCACGCAAGAGGTCAACACGGCTATCGAGCATCTCTCCAAGGTTATCGAAAGTAACGTTGAAGGGGCTCAGACGCAATCTCGGCAGATCGAGACGGCTACATCCGTGAGTGAAAAAGTGTCGAGCGCCGCGGTGACAACGTCTGAGAACGCGCAGCAGGCGGCCGATGGTGCCCGCCGGTCAGCGGAAGCCTCTCAGAACGGCGCCGACATGGTGCAGAAGACGATCGAAGGCATGGACCGTATTAAGGAGACCGTCGAAGTTGCCTCCGAGGAGATATCGAAGCTCGGGAAGCAGTCGGCGGAAATTGGCAAGATCGTTTCCGTAATCGACGACATCGCCGCTCAGACCAACCTGCTGGCGCTGAACGCGGCGATCGAGGCAGCGCGCGCTGGCGAGCAGGGACGCGGTTTCGCCGTCGTCGCTGACGAGGTGCGGACCCTGGCCGAACGGGTTGTAAACGCCACCAAGGAGATCGCCGATCTGATCGGCGGAGTCCAGGCGGGCGTGGACGGTTCGGTCAAGGCTATGGAGGAAGGCAGCACCGAGATGGAGACCGGCACCGGTCTGGCTGCCGAGGCGGCCACGGCGCTGCAGGAGATTCTAAGCGTTGTTGAAGGCATGAACGGCCAAATCGGAGAGATCGCTTCGAGTTCAGAGGAGCTCAAGGCGGGCGGCGCCGAGATGGCCAAGATCATGGGCGAAACCTCAGGCATGGTCCAGGAGAACCTGGCTGCCGGCGAGGAGATGCGGTCAAACGTCAAGGCGGTTAACGAGTCAATCGGAGAAATCGCCTCGATATCCGAGGAGAACAGCGCTGCAACGGAGGAGGTCTCTGCCTCGGCTCAGCAGATGAGCGCCCAGGTGGAGGAGGTTACGGCCGCCACTCACTCAATGGGTGAGTCGGCCGAAGGCCTACAGCGAGGGGTTGCGCAGTTCAAGCTCCGGGACAGCGGCTCAGAGACACCGAGGTTGGTGGTCCAAACGGCCGCTGACACGGAGGAGGATGCCGCAGCATAAAGCCGCTCCTTTTCATTCGCTTCTGCTTTCTGAACCCAGCCGTGCTGAGATTGCCGCCGACGCGCGCCGGCGCCTCGCGGATTGCAGGTGAATGTGGGCGAATGTTGAGCCGACAAAATCCGACGGAGTGTCCGGGTCCCCCGTTTTGGTCGCGCTGGCGCTTCGCGCCTTTGATCTTCCAGCCGGAAAAGTGATCCGCCAACCCGAACTGGGGAAATGGCGTCCATGGAGGGGCTTGGACGAGTACGTATATTTGGGCATGCGCAGGTAATTTAGCGACCCCTCATCAATTCACAAGCGGGCGTAATCAAATTTCGCGGCCCGGGAGGATCAGACGAACGAAGGAACCAATGTGCAATGCATTCTGGCGCTGGGAGGTCCTGGTGACATGCCCGGTGTCGCTAGGGATTTTGACTTAATGTACCTCCTCTAGAATCCCACTGCTTAGCACAAAACGACGGAAGGGCAAGATGGCAATGGAAAAGTCTTCAATCGACATTCTCTGGGTGATTGTCGCTGCGGGCCTGGTCTTCCTTATGCAGGGCGGGTTTCTCTGCTTGGAAGCCGGCATCACACGAACCAAGAACTCGATCAACGTTGCCACGAAGAATCTAACTGATTTTGGCAGCGCCATCTTGCTGTTCTGGGCGTTCGGGTTTGGCCTCATGTTTGGTGTAACCGAGGCGGGCCTCATCGGCACCACCGCATTCCTTACACCGATCGGCTCCGGCGTCCCGTGGCTCTCTGCTTTCTTCCTTTACCAGGCCATGTTCTGTGGCACTGCGGTTACGATTATCTCCGGGGCGGTCGCAGAGCGTCTACGCTTCATAGGATATATTTGCGTGGCTCTGTTCGTCGGCGGCCTCTATCCGCTCTTCGGCCACTGGGCCTGGGGTGGTGCCTATTCTGGGGCTAGCGGCTGGCTCGCCGAGCTTGGCTTCGTTGATTTCGCCGGTCCGACCGTGGTTCATGGCGTCGGGGGTTGGGCCGCCCTCGCTGTTATCGTCACGATCGGTCCTCGTCGCGGTCGTTTCGCCGCTGACGGAACACCGCGACGAATGCCGGCGAGCAATTTCCCATTCGCGATGCTAGGCGTTTTGTTGTTATGGCTCGGGTGGATTGGATTCAACGGGGGCAGCACTCTAGAAATGAGTGATCGAGTCCCCGGAATCGTTGCCAACACAATCCTAGCTGGGTGTGCCGGCCTGGTAACCGCCCTAATATTCGGCTGGATCAGGCGCGGCTTCCCAGATCCGACCCTTGTAATCAATGGATCGCTTGCCGGCCTGGTCTCAATAACTGCCAGCGTGTTCGCAGTTGACGCAGTGTCGGCTGTGATAATTGGATCTACAGGGGCGATCGTCATGCTCGTCGCGGAGCATGTCTTGCTCCGTCTTCGCATTGATGACGCAATTGGTGCGGTTCCGGTTCATGCGGCCGCAGGCGTCTGGGGAACACTCGCCGTGGCCATCTTCGGTGCGCCGGAGCAACTGGCGACAGGTCTCAATTTCTGGGGACAGCTACTTGCGCAAGCCTCGGGCATTGTGACCTGTGCTGCTATAGCATTTGGTGGCACTTATCTGTTCGCTGCGGCATTCAAACGCGTCATTCCTCTTCGCGTTTCGGCCGAGGCGGAAGAGGCCGGACTTAACGTCGCAGAACACCGAGCCAGTACGGATTCATGGGACCTTCTGTTGGCAATGCATAACCAGGCAGTGACAGCGGACCTCACCACCAGAGTACCGGTCGAGCCCTTCACGGAGATCGGCGAGATTGCTGCGAGTTACAACGCCGTACTTTCCGCGCTCGAGGAGTCTGACACTAGGCAAAAGCATGCAGCGACCCATGATTCCATGACTGACCTCCTGAATCGGACGAATTTCGAATCTGCCATTGAGACGATGATCGGTGACCGCCGATCCAGTCATGGCGGCGTAGTCTTTTTTCTAGACTTGGACCAATTCAAGGAGGTCAATGACTCAATGGGCCATCTCGCCGGAGACCGATTACTGAAGCGAGTTGGAGATGTGCTTAAGGACACATTGCGAGCAACTGACGTTGTCGGCCGTGAGTTTGCCGTCTTCCTTCCAGCTACCGGCCTTGACGAGGCCCGAACTGTCGCAGAAAAGGTCCTCGCGACAATTCGAGAATCGGCCTTGACGATTGAATCGCAGATTGTGAAAACGACGACTAGCATAGGGGTTGCCGAGGTTCGAACGAGAGACACCGTCGGCGGTCTAATCACTCGTGCCGATCTGGCGATGTACCATGCCAAAAAAAATGGAGGCAATCGAATCGCCGTATACAGCGAGGCGGAAGACTGGGAGGAGGAGGTAGAATCCAGGCTAAGGATCCAACGCCTAGTCAGCTTGGCGATAAAGGATGACCTCCTTGAGCTGCATGCTCAACCGATTCTCGATCTGCGAACTAATATGATCACGCGATATGAATTGCTTGTCCGCCTCCACGACGGACATGATCTTCTAACCGCTGAAACATTCGTCAAGATCGCGGAGAGGTCCGGCCTGATCCAGTCCATCGATCGTTGGGTTGTTGGCAAGGCGATCGGACTCCTGTCAGGCAACCAAAGCAACCGCCGACACCTCCGGCTGGCAGTGAACCTTTCGGCCAAGACACTTGATGATAAGGAGTTACTGTTGCTCGTCGAACGACAACTGTCGAGCACAAGAATTGATGCTACGAATCTCATATTTGAAGTTACGGAAACAGCAGCGATAAATGACATGATTGCCCTAGATGATTTCGGTGTCGGCCAATCGTCTTTGTCGAACCTCAAGGGGAGCGCGCAAGGATTTTTGCGGCGCCTGAAAGAACTCGGCTGTCAGATCCTGCCGGTGGATGTTCTGAAGATCGACGGGAGTTTTATAGGAAACCTGGCCCAGGATGTCACGGATCAGCGTCTCGTGCGGTCGATAGTAGATGCGGCGCGTGCGGTTGGCGCAGAAACCGTCGCCGAGTTTGTTGAGGATGAGGCCACAGTGGAGTGCTTACGGAAGATCGGGGTGGATTACGCGCAAGGCTATCATATTGGCAGACCAGGTGGGGTTTCCAAGGCGTTCCATGAGCCCAAATCCAAGGCTGCTTAATTAATCAAAGCGCTTCTGGGGAGCCGCGTACAGCTTTCTAGCCCTCCACGATGAGCTACAGACGGCTCCCGAAGAATTGACTGGAACCGATTCATGCTGGCGCGGTTGGCGAACGGCGGACGGGTAGCGACGATAGCGGTCCAACCGGGCGCTGAAAAGGAGGAGGAGGATGCCGCAGCATAAAGTAATGATAGGATTCTGCAGCCCAATGCGGTGAGATGAGCGGCCCCCGTCTTGAAAGACGGGGGCCGCTCCATTTCCATCCCTTAGCTTCTGATCGTAACATCGCATTTGTCTGGCGTCCCTGGAGGGATTCGAACCCACGACCGCCATGGGCCTGAGCCAGCCGGGCTCAGGAGCCTTGCCGGTGGGTGATAAGCGTTTAGCTTATCGAGGCTATGTTTAATTGCCGGCAATGCTGTTCGCTGCCGGCCTTTCCGGGCGGCTAAAGCACGTCTTTCCCCTACGGCGGGATAATCTAATGCCATGACGAAATACGATGTGATCATCATCGGCGGCGGCGCCGCTGGGCTTATGTGCGCGATTGAGGCCGGAAAACGCGGCCGCTCCACCCTCGTTATCGAGAAGGCGGACGCTATTGGCAAGAAGATTCTGATCTCCGGTGGCGGACGCTGCAACTTCACCAACACAAACAATGCACCGGAGAGCTACATCTCCAGCAATCCGGACTTCGCGCGTTCGGCCCTGGCCCGTTATACACCGCAGGACTTCATCTCGCTGGTCGAATCCCACGGCATCAACTACCACGAGAAGAAGCTCGGTCAGCTGTTCTGCGATGGCAGCGCCCGTGACATTGTGGAGATGCTTGCCAGTGAGAGCCGCGCCGCTGGAGTAGAGATAAGGACCGGCTGCATGGTTGAGGCGGTGGACGGATCAGACGGCTTCGAGGTCGAGACCAGCCAGGGGAGATTCGGATCTGCCGCGCTGGTCGTCGCCACGGGTGGGGTGTCTTTGGCCAAGATTGGCGCTACGGACTTGGGCTATCGGTTGGCAGAGCAGTTTGGTCTCAGCCTCGTGGAGCCTCGGCCGGGACTGGTTCCGCTGACCTTGGCGGGCGAGGACCGTGAATTTTTCGCCGGTCTCAGCGGCGCTTCGGTGGACGTCGTCGCCAAGTATGGCGAGCAGGCATTTCGGGAAAATATGCTCTTTACCCATCGCGGCCTGAGTGGACCGGCAATTCTGCAAATTTCGAGCTACTGGTCGCCTGGCAAGACGCTCGAAATCGATCTGCTTCCCTCACAAACACCGCTCGAACCCCTTTCAACCGACGATGACGCGCGCGACCTATCGATGATTCTTAGCGAGCACCTGCCGCGCCGTTTTGCCCAGGTTTGGAGTGACCGCTATACACCGAAACTACCCTACAATCGCTACTCCATACGGCAGGCGGAGGCCCTCCTAGAGCAAATTCATTCCTGGAAGCTGGCGCCAGCGGGCATTGAAGGTTTAGCAAAGGCGGAAGTGACGGTGGGTGGAGTTAGCACCAATGAACTCTCCTCAAAGACGATGGAGGCGCGGCGCGTGCCGGGTCTCTATTTCATTGGCGAAGTAGTGGATGTCACCGGTTGGCTGGGCGGCTTTAACTTTCAGTGGGCTTGGGCCTCCGGCGTTGCCGCCGGTCAGGCTGTTTAACAGCTTTGCGCAGCGCCTTGAGGCCCTGAAACAGGCCGCAATCGACCGGCAACCGAGTCTCCGTCAAATCAAGCAGGAAGCGAGAGCCGGTTACAGTGTCGACCCTGCCATGGAATCCTAGTCTCATGGTTGAAGCAATGCTACTAAATTGCTACGCAGGTAATATTCGCAGTTCCGCCATCTTCGCGGCCAAGTCCGGAGATTTCATAAAGGCTTCACCAACTAGGATTGCCCGCGCTCCGGCATCATGCAGTCGCTGAACATCTTCACGGTTACGCACGCCGCTCTCGCCAACAACGATCGCGTCAGCCGGCAGCAGCGGCCGGATGCGCTCGGTGACGCCAAGGTCCACTTCAAACGTGTGCAGATCACGGTTGTTGACGCCAATGAGGCGGGCGCCGGCCAGCACCGCCCGCTCGGCTTCTTGTTCGTTGTGGACTTCAACTAGCGGCTCAAGGTTGAGGGCCATGGCTTGCATTATCAAATCACGCAAAAGCTCAAGTTCAAGCAGAGCTACGATCAAAAGGACGTTGTCTGCTCCATAGGCCCGAGCTTGGGTCAGCTCGTATGGCTCAACGATAAAGTCCTTGCGCAAGATCGAAGGGCGCTGATCTGATCCTGCGGCCGAAAGCAGCTCGCGCACATCGCGCATCCACTCCAGGCTGCCAAGAAAGTAGTTTTCCTCGGTCAGCACGGAAATGCCGGCCGCGCCGCCGGCCGCATAGGCTTGGGCGACCGATCTGTGGTCTAGGTCCGGGGCCAGCATTCCCTTGCTTGGGGAGGCCTTCTTTATTTCAGCAATTATTTGTACGGCAGCGCCGGCCGGCGCCTGGCCGCGCGGAGAGGTTATCGCCTCCGTCAGACTCCATTGAGGATCCAATTTTGCAAAACGCTTTTCCAGCGCCGCCATCGGCTCTTGCAGCTTGCGCTTTTCGACGCCTTCTCGCTTCTCAGCAACAATTTTATCTAGGACACTGTCTGTTCCAGTCACACCACGAAGAGTCATCTGCTGGCTACCTCCACCAGTCGTGTGATTGTCCGATGCTGTGGTCAATTGAAAATTCGGCTAAATTTTTCCTTCTGTAGACGTAACAAATGTACCAGAGTTTGCATCGCCAACTGGACTCAAATCGTCGCATCTAGCGCTTGCTTAGTGTTACTTAGTTAACGCTGTATAGCTTTATATGCATATGTCTAACCGGAGGGCCTGCGACGAAGCCAGAGCAGAGCAGCGACGCATTACTCTGACGCATCCGCCTGGAGGCCGGCCTGCTCAACGCCAAAGGCGCAACAAGCCTCATCCTCATCGCCGCCATGGCCACCGCCGCTAGCGCCAGTGGCGCCAAGGATTTCGCCATCGGCATTTCGAATCAGCACGGCGCCAGTTTGTGGTATCAACTTGCCGTCGGCGGCCGTGGTAAGAGAATGAAAAAAGTTGGGGTTGTCCTGGGCTCGATTCGCCAGCGAGCGGCTGGAGGCTCGCATCGCGATAGCACCCCAAGCTTTGCCGGCCGCCACGTCAAACTGGAACATCGTGGCGCCATCCTGGCGTTGGCCAGAAATAATGTTGCCGGCGCTATCGAGAACAACTACCGCAAGCGGCAGCAGCTTGAGATCAAGCGCTTTGCTCAGAGCATTTTCGATGATGGTGTTGGCTTGACGCAGCGTGAGCATGAGTTCAGTCGTCCCTTGGTTTCGCAGGCTGGCTCATCCTCACCATCTCGATCACTCCGTCCGGGCCTCGGCGAGCGGTTACAGAGGAGGATAGGAGTCGAAATTGGTGGGCCCTCTGGGATTCGAACCCAGGCTGCCTCGCGGCTGACGGATTCAAAGTCAGTTTCCCCACACAAGAGTAACAGGGAATCTTTCGGCGAGACGCAGGCATTTTCAACCAAATCCCTCACCCCCTTTTGATCCCAAGCATCCAGATCGCTGGAGCCGTCGTGAGCGCATCGAATCGATCACCTAATCCGTCAGGAAGCAAAGCGAGTCGCTAAGGAGCTGGACCTAGATGTCGAAGAAATCATCGCGGAAGCGGAACGCCTCGCCCGAGAAAGTTAGAGCCCTGCAGCACTAGATGATGTATTCATGGAAGAGCACCGCGTACGAAAGACCAATTCGAGCAAAAGACGCGGGTGATGGCCCGGCGGAATGGAATGCCGCTGCGATGGCCAAGAAACAAATGAGCCTCCCAAGTGAAATCCGTCTCGAATATTGCTGCGAGAGTGCACCCAAAGGACGTGCCGATCTCGCGAGTTCGGACTGTCACAGCCTGTGGTCTGGCAGGAGGTCTGGGAGTAAGCTAACGGCGACTTGCTAAGCAATTGAGAAGACGACGGAGGCAGAATTGACAGGCGAGCAGGAGATGAGACGCTTCCACCTTGGCGATGTTCTGTCGATCACTACAAGCGTCCTTGTCTCTCCGCGTTATATGGACGGGGTTTACGACCTGATCAAGTACTTGGCCGGCGAGCAGCCAGATATGGATGCGCTGCCGGTGACCATCGCTTCCTGTAAAGACTATCTGCTTATCAATCACCCCGAATTCACGGACCTTGACCCGGCTTCGGTAAAGTTCGAAAACTGGCGGGCTTGGCTGAATGCCCAAGTAGTTGAATTTGGCGAGTGGGTAGAGGTGAAGCGGCCGCTGGCGGGCGATTTGCGCTGACGACGCGCTGAGGCTAACTCAGGCCGCCAGCTTTCTTACAGAGTTCAATCTCTTCCGTAGCCGTATTGCCGCATAAAAGCCTTGTAAGGACGATGAAAGCTGACTATGCTTGGACTGCCCAAATTCAGACCGAAGACGAAATTGTCATCAGAGGGAGGCAAGAATGGTAAAGGAGAACGAGGACAAGCAGCCATCGTCGGTACTTAGAGACATACGCGTAAACGTCCGCGAGCTGGTCCCGGGTGAGCGGGTCGAGCTGATTGGCGGCATCGTGGTCGAGGTGATTGAGAACCCGGAGGATGGTATGTGGATACGAGCAAAGTACATCACAGTGCCATCGAATCCATCGGCCGAAGGTACCGAAGAGCAGATCTTTGCTTCCGACGTAGTTCAGAGAGTGTGAAACCGGCACGGCCCCGACCGTTCCGGTCGTTATGCCGTTGACCGGTCGACTTTAATTCTGGCTTTTGCTTGGAGCTAATCGAATCGGCAGCAGGCGGCCGAAGACATCCGTTTTTTTTTGCGCGCAGTGGCTGGAGCGAAGAAGAGAGAGGGACCAGCTCCAGGTCCCTCTCTCTTCTTCGCTGTTTCTGACGCTAGCGCTTCAAGTAAGCGAAGGCCATACCGCAGATGCCGTGATAACAGGGTATGTAGTCGAGAATGGTGCCCTTTACGCCGTCCAGCGTGGAACTCATCGTTATCCAGTTCCTGTGCTCGCCCGTCTCGCCTCGGACGTTTGCCGAGTCGACGACAAACAGATTAGTGAGACGCTCCTGCTGACCCAATCGAATCTGCTCGAGCGTCCACCGGTCTAGCGGCTCATCGATCGTGTTTTGGATCTTGTCACCCTCCTGAACCGAGAGTCCGCCGGTACAGATGACCGCGACTTTCTCGTCTCGAGTCTGGAGAACAGCATCTATTGCCTTACCGAGCTCATGGCAGCGACGGGCGCTGATGATCGGCTTGTGGCGGATGTTCTGCATGAGGGGAATTACCGGTACGTCGAGCCCATCAAGAACCTTAACGATGGGGCCGGTAAAGGCGTGGCCGATGCCGACCTCGGGCCGGCCCAGCGGCTCGAGAGTGTCGTTCCAGGTGAAATCGAAGTCCCTCTCGACCAGTCCTTCCAAAAGAAACGTCGCCAGCTCTGGGTTACAGCGCAACGAGAATCGTTCCTTCTCGTCCTGTGGTTGACCTCTCGGATTTGCGCGTTTGTAGCCCCAGATTTCCTCGCCGACAAAGATGTTGAGCGAAGGCTGAGCGACGCCGCTGAAGACCTCGAAGTTGTCATCGCCAATAAGCAAGATCGTGTCAGGCTTGTAGGCCTTCAGCTCCTTATTGAGGGTTCCATAGGCCTTCTGGATGCGGGCGGACTGATCTTTCCGAACCTCCTCAGTTTCCGCCAGGCCCTGGGGCGGCATGGGTTTGCCCCGAAGCATGCGCTCGTACACCGCCGGCCACTCCGCCGGGGGGTTGAAGACTACGGGTGAACGCGCAACACCCAAAGCTAGATCGATCATGTCCTGCCTTCCCCTCCTGCTTGCGATTCAACACTTCTTACCGAGATCAACGATTATCTGCGTTTGAAGCCAATTCGTAAATTACTGTGCCTGCGCTCGACCCGAGCCCGCTCATGATCCGGTAAAGGGTATCGGTAATTGAATACGAATGATTGACTTCGAGGCAATAGTAGGAATTGTGCAGCTAGACCTCGATGACCAGTCGCTGAATCGCAAATGGGAGTAGACTTGCTGGGCGCTGATTGCAAGGCCCTGTAGGTGAGACCAGAGATCGTAAAAAGTATAGATGGCTTAGACATGGAAAACGAAGTAGATCTTGACCTGGCGGCAACCGAGACCGTGACCGAGCTACTGAAGGCTTTGCAAGCTGGCGACGTCGAGAAGTACCGCTCTTTGATGTCGGATTCGGACCAGGAGTTCATGAGCCAAGAGGAATTGAGTCAGAGCATGGCGGCTATGCGTGACCAAACCGGACGGCTGCTCTCGTTTCGAGTCGAAGGAATAGTCCTGCACGCTGAGGCCGCGCACGCCGCAGCCCACGTAACGCTGCAGTTCGAGAACGCTGCCACCAAAACCGAACTTTACAATCTCACCCTGGAAGATTCTGGCTGGCGACTCGATTTCGACTTCGCTGAGCTGCTAGGCGGCGGCGAAGTCTAACAAGCAGCCCAGGGCAGAACCGGTGACAGTGCTTCGGCAGACTGGTTTGGCGCATCGTGCTATCGCGGCGACACACTGACCAGGTTTGTGTTCGCGCCGGCTGCCGCGCGACACTCATAGACCGATTCCTGCCCTTGGATTAATCTCCAGTGCTAAGCATCGACCCAGCGGCACCGAGCGCTGAGGAGAGAAGGGAAAACACCATGAACGACGGAAAAGTGGTAATCGTTACGGGTGGTACCTATGGTATCGGTCGTGCGATCACGCTCGTGCTCGCACGACAAGGCTATCGAGCGGTCTCTTTTGGTCTCGACGCACGACAAATTGGCAGCATGGCTGAGAAGGGCGCGGATGGGACTCGGAATGCTTTAGAAAAGGAGGGACTGGAGGCCGACCTGCTGGAAGCAGACGTTTCCAAAGCGGACCAAGTCCAAACTATCGTCGATTTCACGATCGAGAAGTACGGGCGCATCGATGGTCTGGTCAACAACGCGGCGATCCACCCAAATGAAGGCACCATCCTCGAAACGACCGAGGAGATCTGGGACCTGGTCATCGACGTAAACCTCAAGGGGATGTTCCTCTGCACCAAGGCTGTGCTGCCGCAAATGATCTCCCAGGGCGGCGGCTCGATCGTCAACGTCAGTTCGAGCGCGGCATATGGCCAAGCGGGGCGGCTAGCCTATTGCGCGAGCAAAGGTGGCGTAACCGGCTTGAGCGGCGCCCTCGGATACGACCACTACCACGACCACATTCGCGTAAACATCGTCGTCCCGGGCGGCGCCCCACTAACTGGCATGACCGAAGGTGGGACTGGACCAACGCGCGATTATTCCGACGCAACGGTCGCCGGCCACAGAGCCGTGCCGGAAGACATCGCTTACGCCGTCGAGTATTTTCTCTCCGACCGGGCCGATGTGCTGACCGGCGCGGTTATCGACATTGCTCGATTCGCCAACCAGGGTGGTCCGATCCCGGTGCGGCGCAGCTAGCCTTAAAGGGGCAGCGCCGACAACGTCGTCCGCACTGAGCAGTACGGAGCGGTCCGCTTCGAGGCATCCCTCGACAACTTTGGGGGACTTGCCGGCTATCTTCTGCGCGGAAAGCCTCAGACTCAAGCGTAGGCGTCCTACATAGGCTAATAGGCTAGATTCGCGACACTAAGGCTCCTGACGCTCTGCTGAGTGATGCCGAAAACAGCGAGCAGAACCAGCGTGGCTTTCTATAGGCGTTGGGCCGAATACATGGACGCCTCGAGTTGGGACGAACTGCGGACCAGTAAGGCGCCAAAGATCAGACAAGAAAGAGGCCGGATTAGATCCGGCCTCTTTGTTGCTCTAACTCTAGGTATCGCCTAACGCGATGTTGCTGGCTGCCCCATCGGCTTACTTGAGGTTGGCCCAGCTCTCAGCGTCCATGATTTCCGCCCAGCGCTTGTAGAAACCACGCTGGTTCTGTTCGCTGGCGTCCTCCGAGGTCATTACCGCACCCGGTAAGGCATCACTGGTTCGTTCATGGCGCTGGCCCATCGCATAGTGATACGGCCGGCGGCGGGCGTTGGTGCCATTGCTGGCTTCGGAGGCGTAGTTCCAGTTCTCCATGTCGTCGCCTTCCACCTGTCCCGTGGGGCCCGACCAGGTAAGCAGCTGGTGCCGCCAATAGTCCTTCACTTCTGGAGGGGCGTTCCGGTCGACGAAGTCCCAGCGCCAGCCCTCGGTCATCATCGGTCCCACCGGATGCCAAACCGCAACCGTTAGATTGAAAACTCGCAGCGTCGACATGTTAGGGAGGATGGTGGAAACTCCGCCACTCAGGCTGGAAGGGCCCCTGCCACCATTGCGCTTCTGACGCGTCTCATGAGCGCGCATTAGATAGTTCTCGACCACATCGCCACCATCGTAGGCGCCGGACCGATAGGGATGATCGACGTTCCACAGCTCCGGCGGCGTGCCTCTGACTCCATGTCCGCCGGGAAATGAGACATAGACCTGCTCAGAGGCCACGGGGCGCGCACCGCGACCGAGGGAGGCAGACCGATGCGAGGTGGCGCCATGATAGAAGTCGCCGACAAAGTTCTCGGCGGCAAATTTCCAGTTGCACGGCATCAGCCACTTCTGCACGCCACCGAGAGCCTCCAAACCTCCGGGCTCGCCGTCCTTGGATTCAAATAACGCCGCCAAGTAATCGTCCATGCCGCCCAGGTAGTCCAGGAAGTCCGGCGCCTCCTTGTCCCAACACGCCCAGATCGAACCGTGATAGTTAGCCATCTTCGGCACGCTGATCAGGCCCCACTCTTCCTTCTCCAGCTCACCGTGGTAGGCCGTCGCAAACTGCGGTACGCCGATCAGCTCACCCGGTACGCTGACCAAATTGCCGTCGGTGGAGTAGGACCAGCCGTGATAGGGGCAGCTGAACACCGGCGTGTTGCCCTCGTCGTAGCGACACACCTTCATGCCCCGGTGCCGGCAGGTGTTGAGCAGCACGTGGATCTCGCCCTGGCGGTCGCGGGTCATGATCACCGACTCCTCGCCCATGCGCGAGATGAAAAAGTCGTTGGGGTTGGGAATCTGCGACTCATGGCCGATGTATAGCCAGGTGCGAGCGAAGACGCGCTCCAGCTCCTGCTGGTAGATATCCGTGTCGACGAAAATCTCCCGGCCGATGATTCCATCATCCATGTCGACCAGGCTTTGCATCCTGCCGGGCTGATTTAGCTTTACCACTGAATCTTCCTCCGACTACAAACTTCCCAGGTGCAGCTGCAGTGACTATGACGACGACATTATAGGATTTCTCAGCCAGGATGTCCTTAGCTCCAATGCCTGAGGTGGCTATAGAACTGCGATCGGATTAACCGGCGAGCCGGTGCCTCTTTCGAGCCGCAGCGGTGCGATGCTGAGCTGAAACTCCCAGCGTCCGAGTTCGGCGCAGACAACGGCGAGCTCATCCAGAGCCAGGTTATCGAGCTGAAGCACACCCATTGCTACCAGCGTTCCAAGGTGGATCGGATGAAGACCGGGCACAGGCGATGGCCAGGTGTCGCTGTCGGCATCCCCACCCAGCACCGCAATGTCGCGTTCGTGGAGCCAGCGCAGTGTCTCCGGGTGGAGGCCCGGCACGGTGCGCTCGGCCATCGTGGTCCCGCCGTGTACGCCGCGGTAGGTACGCGCGCCGTTACGGATCAAAAGGATGTCACCAGATTCAACCCGGACGCCGGCGGCAGCTTCAGCCGCTTCCAGGTCGGCGTTCATAACGAAAGATCCGGGCTCGAGCCAGTCGAGCCCCTTGAGGCGCGGGATGTCGAGCAAAATGGCTCGGCTGACGATCCCGTTGGCAGCCGTAGCGCTGATCGACAAGGCCTCGGCGCCAGTCGACTTCACCGTGCTGGCATCGACGCCGTTGTAGAGCTTGCCCTTGTAGATGATGTGACAAAAGGCATCGATGTGGGTGTTCGCGGGACCGTGCACGGGCGTCATCAGGTAATCCACGTTGCCGCCGAAGGGGGCGTCACTGGGCGTCATGTCGGCGGCGCGGAGCATTAGGTTCATCACCGGCGTGGGGTTATCGACAGCTGGGGTTGTAGGCATAGGAGCGGCACAGCTTATGGTGCGGCCGGCCTTAATCGTTGCGCCCGACTGCCGGATTTTGTCCGGCGTGATCAGGTTCAAGGCACCGCGCTCGTCGTCAGCGCCCCAACGTCCCCAGTTCTTTATTGATTCGAAGATCTCTTCGAATTCTTCGACGGAAACGACAACCTTCTTCGACGTCACCATTGCTATGACCTCCCCATGCCGCGCCGGACTCAGTTGCGCTGTCCGCGGGCGATTCCAAAACTAGCTGCGGTCAACATGCCTGATAAACCATAGACACGTAAAGATGGATTTTCCCCATTTATGCGCATGCCATTCTTGGTGCCTACATAATTCTTGTTATACGACAGCAGTTTTCGCAATCAGCCAATGGTGACCGCCAGGAAATAGGAGTTGAGAGTATCAACTATTTTCGTTGGTAGCTCGTTGGCCACCGAAACGAAACGGACATGGCTTGAGGCCCAGCGAATTAGTCATATGAGGCTAAATGACGACAATTTGAGGCTAAAATAACCTGGCATGACACCCGAACCTATACCCTACGTGGACCTCGTCGGCGCCTTTGGCGACATCATTTGGGCTACGCACGTCAACGCGAGCCTGCTTGATGCTCCGCTGGTCGAAGTATTCGGCATGGCCGACGATCACGAGCTGATCCTTCATAGGCTCCTGCTGGCGGGTTACCAGCAAGAAGGCGAGCCTGAGTTGGAGCGTTCCGTCTGGCTGCACCCTGCCGGCGGCCAATTACTCCTAATCGAGAGCTCTGCTTCGTGGGCGGGTGAGGCCCTACTCGCGGCTACGCGCAACCGCGACACAATGGGAGCGCCACACCTCACAGCGCCATTCGTGATCCTGGAACGACTTCTTCGGCCCGAGCCCGATCGCGAGGAGCTTTTGCAGTTGATTCGGAACGCAGACAGTGAGCTGGCGGAGGTCGAGTCAACCGTGGCACGTCATGCTTCTGATCGTCGGGAAATTCTGGAAGCGATCTTCAGACAGGCAGACCGATCAGGTGGCGAGTCCGAGTTTACGCGGCTTCCGTAAGAGGACCGCTATCCTCTGTCGCTGGTCCGCCAGCCTCGATATCCACGCGTTTTGCCGCGCTAGTCTTTGGCGCGGTCCCACTCGCGCAGTTGGTCCCAACTTTCGGCGTCCATCATCTCGGCCCAGCGCCAGTAAAGACCACGAGCGTTTTCCTCGGAGGTCGACTGCCGGCTCACCTGGACACCGGGCAGCGCTTCGTCGCGTTCCGCCCTGCCCTGGCCCTGAGCATAGTTATACGGAAAACGGCGAGCGATTACGCCATTGCTGGCCTCCGACGCGTAATTCCAGTTCTCCATATCGTCTTCTTCGACGAGACCGGACGGCCCAGAGAAAGTGATCTGCTCTGACCGCCAAAGCTCTCGGATGTCGCCGGGAACGTCTTCGTCTACGAAATACCAGCGCCAAGTCTCCGTGTGGCGGGGCCCGGCGGGATGCCAGACGGCAACCGAACTCCAGCCGCCACCGCTAGACATGTTGGGGAACACTGTGAGCGGGGAGTTGCTTCTTCCCGGCCCGCGGCCGCGAAGCCTCCTTTGTTTCGCCTCGTGGGCGTCCTGGAAGAACCGGTCCACCTGCGAGTCTTCGTATGAGAAATGAGGAACCTCGACGTCCCAAAGTTCGCTTGGGTTGGCACCGAGCACACCATGTCCGCCTTTGAACGAAAGGGACACTCGATCCACAAGGTTCTGGTTAGCGGAACCGGCTCGGAGACTACCGGATTGCACCTGATGACGGCCGGGGAAGCGACCGGCCAGGTTGGCTGAACGATGGCTCGGCATGCCGTGGTACGCATCGCCGATGAAGTTCTCCGCCCCCCACTTCCAGTTGCAGGGCATGATCCATTTTTGGACCCCGGCAACAACCAGTCGCTTCCCGTCCTGTCCATCAGTCGAATCGAAAAGCTGGTCGAGAAACTTTTCCATGCCGCCCATGTACTCGTTCCACTCGGGCGCATTCTCGTCCCAGCATGCCCACACCGATCCTTTATAAACGTGCATCTTCGGTACCGCGATCAGGCCCCATTGTTCTTTTTCCAGCTCGCCGTGGTAGGCCGTCGCGAACTGTGGCACGCCGATTAGCTCCCCCGGTACGCTGACCAGGTTGCCATCCGTCGAGTAGCTCCAACCGTGGTACGGGCAGCTGAAGACCGGCGTATTGCCCTCATCGTAGCGACACACCTTCATTCCCCGGTGCCTGCAGGTGTTGAGAAATACATGGATCTCACCCTGGCGATCACGAGTCAGGATCACCGACTCCTCGCCCATGCGCGAGACGAAGAAGTCGTTTGGGTTTGGAATCTGCGACACATGCCCGACGAACAGCCAACTGCGGGCAAACACCCGCTCAAGCTCTTGCTGATAAATCTCGTCGCTGACGAAAATTTCGCGGTCTATCGTACCTGTTTGCTTGTCTACAAAGCTGCGAATATTGCTGGGACCACTGACAACCATCTGGGACCTCTCAATCGGAATTTCAAACGCCTCAAATCAGTCTTTTCCCCATCCGTTTTTTCTTTGAGCCTATGCGCGATCTAAACGCCCGAAAGCAACCGTCGTCAATAGGGAGGTCTTTAACCGCCGGGCAAGCGTGCGGCTCGCGCTGAGAGTCAGAAGCCGCGCACCTGGGGTGAGCGGGGTCTCGGCGACAGCACATCCAAAGCAGTCATCTGCTCCGAGTCTAGTCGCAGTTCAAGACCCTTGACGGCCACGTCAACTTCCTCGGCGAATTCTGGTCCGATGATCGCGGATGTCAGATGCGGATGGTTCAATAACCAGGCAATCGCTACTTGTGTGGGAGCGTAGCCCCACTTTGAAGCCAGGTCATCCAGGCCTTCGCCGACAGCCAAGTCAGCGTCGCTGAATGCGGGCCCGGTATTTTGGCCCATTCGTCTTCGCCCAATGTAGCGTCTGGACCTGTTTTCTGCTCCGGTGAGCAGCCCGCCACCAAGCGGCGTGTGCGCATTCATGGTGAGGCTAAAGGTCTTGCAGACCGGCATGATAAAGTCCTCTATCTGACGAAGCGCCAGGTTGTAGCCCATCTGCAGGGAGATCGGGCGGATCAAATTGAGCTGGTCGCAGAGCCAGAGTGCATGAACAATCTGCCAAGATTCATAGTTGCAAAACGCGTAGTAACGGATCTTCCCTTGACGGACCAAGCCGTCGAAGGTTTGGAGAGTCTCCTCTAGCGGAGTCGTGGGGTCCGGCCAGTGCGCATGATAGATATCGATGTAATCGGTCTGCAAGCGGCGCAGGCTGGCTTCCACCAGTCGGGTAATGTGATATCTACTAAGACCGCCGCCATCGCGTCCACCACCGTTCGGCCCTGGTTCTTCCGGTGCCAGCTCCCCGACTTTTGTCGTCAGAATAACTTCGTGACGATGATCCTTAAGGGCAGACCCAATCATTTCTTCGGCAGGCCGGCGGTCTGAGGCCGGTGGCATGCCTTCGCGGTCAGCCGAAGCTCGATTCCCATAAGAGAACGCCGTGTCGAAAAAGTTGATGCCGAGATCGAGGGCCCGGCCTATTACTCGTGGCGCCTCCTCCTCGGTTGGCCCGACACCAAACCAGGCGCTGCCAACGCATAACTCCGAGACTCTAAGGCCGGAATTGCCGAGTAATCGATACTCCATTACAAGATCACCTTTCTGCCAGTTCCCTAAAATCGACTCCTGCAATTGAACCGTGGCAAGGCAAATAGCGAGCAAATTCATGGGGTGGCTCGGATCAACCTAGCGAGGAGCCTGGGAGTCATTTAACGTGGCTTACCTGAGGTCGGCCCAGCTTTCAGCGTCCATTATCTCTGCCCAACGCTTGTAGAAGCGACGCTGGTTCTGCTCGCTGGCGTCCTCGGAGGTCATCAATGCACCGGGTAATGCCTCACTCATTCGTTCGTGGCGCTGGCCCATTCCATAGTGATAAGGCCGCTTGCGGGCGTTGGTTCCTCTGCTCGCCTCGGAGGCGTAATTCCAGTTCTCCATATCATCTTCTTCGACCATTCCGGTCGGGCCTGACCAGGTCAGCAAATGATGCCGCCAATACGCTTTCACTTCGGCAGGGGCCTTGCGGTCGACAAAGTCCCAGCGCCAAGCCTCCGTCATCATCGGTCCGACTGGATGCCAAACCGCGATCGTTAGATTGAACACTCCCAGGGTTGACATGTTCGGGAGGATTGTGGCGACCGATCCGCCGGGGCGGGCGGCGCCCCTGCCACCGAGGCGCTTCTGGCGCGTCTCATGAGCGCGCCTCAAGTAATCTTCGACCACGCCAGTCCCGGCGTAGCTGCCGGCCATATATGGTTGGTCAACTTTCCACAGCTCTGGCGGCGTAGCTCTCACCGCATGTCCGCCAGGAAATGAGACATAGACTTGCTCGGGCGGCCCACTGGTTTCGGGCCTTAGGCGGCGCAAGGCACCCATTACACCGCTATCGAGAAAGGCAGAACGATGCGAGGTGGCGCCGTGATAGAAATCGCCGACAAAGTTCTCGGCGGCAAATTTCCAGTTGCACGGCATCAGCCACTTCTGCACGCCGCCGACAGCCTCCAGCCCGCCCGGTTCGCCGTCCTTGGACTCAAATGACGGAGCCAGGTAGGCGTCCATGCCGCCGAGGTAGTCCAGGAAGTCGGGCGCTTCCTTGTCCCAACAGGCCCAAATCGAACCGTGATAGTTAGCCATCTTTGGCACGCTGATCAAGCCCCACTCTTCCTTCTCAAGCTCACCGTGATAGGCCGTGGCGAACTGCGGCACGCCAATCAGCTCGCCCGGTACGCTTACCAGATTGCCGTCCGTGGAATAAGACCAACCGTGGTACGGGCAGGAAAACACCGGCGTGTTGCCCTCGTCGTAGCGACACACCTTCATGCCCCGGTGCCGGCAGGTGTTGAGCAGGACGTGGATCTCGCCCTGGCGGTCGCGTGTCATGATCACCGACTCCTCGCCCATGCGCGAGACGAAAAAGTCGTTGGGGTTGGGAATCTGTGACTCATGGCCGATAAACAGCCATGTGCGAGCGAAGACTCGCTCTAGCTCCTGTTGGTAAATATCTGTGTTGACGAAAATCTCGCGGCCGATGGTTCCCTGATCCATGTCGACCAGCCGCTGCATTGCGCCAGGTTCGTTTAGCTTTACCATTTGATTCTCCCTTCGACTGCAGACTGCGTGAGCGCAGCTGCAGTGCCCGTGGCATTATAGCTTTTTGACAAGGATGTTTAGGAGAAGCGCCCCAAGAGAAATCCGGTTAACTCCAGACGAGCGTAAGTAAGATACGGACTTAAAAGCTGATTGGTGTATCGCTTACGTCCCTTGGGTCTGCACAGTTGCTATTTGGTTAGACGATGGTTACATAAATATGATTATTTACTAATCGCGTGGACCATCATAAATTTGGGGCGAAAAATAGAGTTGGCATGTGCCCATCTATTGTCTGAGTGATAAGGGGGAGAAGTCATGGAAAGCAACTATTGGACCAGGGTTCTGACCCAGAGGACGATGAAGCGACGGAAGGCCCTGGGTTTGGCAGCTTCCGGCCTAACCGGCGCAGCCCTGCTGGCCGCCTGTGGCGATGATGATGAGGTGACCGGCGGCGCTGCCGCGACTACGGCGCCCGGCGCCCCGGCGGCTACCGCCGACACCAGTGGCAGCCAAGACACTCCTCAACCGGGCGGGCGCTTCACATCTATCACGCGTGCCCAGGAGAACTTGGACGTTGTTCACAACTGGTCCGAAGGGTTCACTCTCAGCGGCATTCACGCCTATGATCGGCCGATAACCGCGCGTGAGGATGAGCGGCGTTTCGTTCTCGAGGCGATGGAAACCCTGGAGCAGCCGGATGACCTGACGGTGATCATGAAGCTCAAGCCCGGGCAGACCTTCCATGACATGGCACCGGTCAACGGCCGGCCGCTAGTAGCCGCGGACATTGTCGCCACTCAGGAGTACATTCGCGACGCCGAAGACGCCTTTGACAAGACATTCCAAAGAGACTTTTTGGAATCGGCGGAAGCGCCCGACGACCTGACCGTCATCTACCACCTCAAGAAGCCGACCGCGTATCTCTTCGCTGAAAACATCCTGGGCGCCGGCAGCGGCCAACCGATCATTCCTCCTGAGACCTTCGCCAACCTCAAGGACAGCAAACAGATCGGCAGCGGACCCTATTCCGTGGAACAGGCTGATCTAGGCATAGGCTACATTTACAAGAGGAATCCTAAGTTCCGCGAGCAGGGCTTGCCTTATATCGAAGAGCGTGAAGTCAAGGTGATCACAGACTCAATCGCCAAGGAGGCTGCATTTCGCGCCGGTCAAGTCGACATGTGGACGGGCCTGACTTCAACCCAGGCTGAGCAGGTACCTCTAGACATGGGCGACAAGGCAAACTTCTTGAGGAGGCCCCAGTTCGGCGGCCGAGCCTGGCAGCTCAACATGACGAAAACCGAGATGCCCTGGCGCGACATCCGGGTGCGCGAGGCGCTTTGGCGGCTCACGGATCGGCAGCAAATGCTTGACTTGGCTGAAGGCGGCGAAGGCACAATTGGTACTGGATTGGTGCCGGTCAGTTTGACAGAGTACACAGTCGATGCAAAAGACACCGATGCCTTCTATGTCCAGGATATCGAGAAGGCAATACAACTGCTGAACGCGGCTGACTTCGACTTCGATCGCGAATACCCTTTGTTCACGAGTTCTTCCGAGACTTGGCGGGCTTCAGGCCAAGTCTGGGCAAATCAGCTCCAAAAGAGCGGTATGAAAGTACGCGTCGATTCCAACCCGGCCTACCAGGTCTTCGTCGTCTGGGCGCAAAACGACTGGTTTTTCCAGATCTCCAATCCACCTGGCGATAACACGCCCAGCAACTACATGCGCATTCAGCACTCAGATAGCTGGTCGGATGTTTACCATAACTTTGCGCTGATGGACCCAGAGATCGATGCGCTGATCGAAAAGGCCGAGGTAACCATTGATGCTGCAGAGAATACAAAGCTTGTCAAGGAGATCCAGCTGGAGTGCATCAAGAAGTTCACTAGCTGTTATATCGTTCACACTCCCAACGACCTGCGCATACTCTCATCCAGGGTGCAGAACTACGAGCGCAGCTTGGTTCGTGCCCTGTACCGCCACGAGATGTGGTTGAAGGATTAGGACAGGCCAAAGGAGGCCCGACCGGCTGCATTTTACCGAAGTAACGGCCGCCCAGAGTTGCGGATAATCGTTGACCTGGGCCTCGACCCTGGGCAGGCCGGCCTCGGCACAACCTACTAAAGTCAACAACACAAGCACCTTCTCGCGCGAGAAGGTGCTTGTGCGTAGATCGAGGTCGTCTTCGGTGAGACAGTCGTCCACGTCTTGGATCAGAGACGATCCACGCGTGAATAGCCGGCTAGTGCCTGAAGCCGCCGCGGCTCCTCAAAAAAATAGTGATTTCGGGAAGATGATCTTGGTTCGACAGCGTCTGAGGCAATGGCCGACTTCAAAAGCGTTGCGTCGCGAGCCTCTGCTTGGTCCTCTTGAAAAGCCGGCAATGCGGCTTCGCTTGTTCGCCGTAGGCCTTGCCGGGGCCAAAAGGGACCATCTTCGCCCTCACGCCCGCCTCGGTCGGGTAATCTACTAGCGACGACTTGCGGCCGGCCGGCCGCTATCCTGATCATTCGCGACAAGCTACCGGCTTTTTCTGTCTCTGCTGAGTCCTAAGCTCTGGGGTAAGTTGCTGATGCCAAAGCTACTGTCGTTCACCAATCGTCACCGGCGGTGGGCTCCGCTGATCGCGCTTGTCGTTTTCCTCGGTCTTGGTTGCCGAGGCAGCATTGGAGTCGACGAGCTGACGACACCGCTCCCGACGTTGACGCCAACGGCAACGCCTCGCCCAACGCCAACTCCTCCGCCACACCGCATGGACTGCGTTGCCATTGAGTCGTCCAAAGGGTATCTCCACGGGAGCGAGCAAAGCTGGTTCATTGCCAACTGTTTGACTGGTCCAGTCATACAGGTTACCTACAACGAACTGCCCGGCATCGGAGCCAGAGTCATGGAGATTTTTACCGTGGACGAGGCAATCTGTGGGTCAGGCTTTCTCAGCTTTACGGTTTTGCATGAGCACAACATGGAGGACTTCTCCTACCTTTTTCGCAATTTTTGCGCCGCCTACTTCACCGCATCGACGTTGCAATTTCCCCCGCCACCATTTGGGTGTCCTGCTGGCGAGATAATCGAAGCTGTCGAGGTCGCTCTCGAATACCTGACCGGGTTCGCTCGTCACGCGACCGAGGTCCTTTGCTCCCCCGCAGAAGAGCTAGGCGACGACGCTTCTTGAATGGTTTAGGGCCAACGAAGAAGGTGAGAGGTCCGGCGGCAGACCGGCTGAGGGCAAAGATTGACAGTCTGGGCAGAGCCAGGTACCTTCTACCCGCCGACGCGAAAGCGCCTCCTGTCGGCGGGTCAGTCGATGTGAGGAATGTCGGTAGATGATTCTTGTGGTTGCCAGGGGCGTTAGGCTGCCTACGCAGGTTCAGCCAAGAGGCAGATTGGTCGGAATTGAGGCTTCAATATGACAGTTGACACTTCTGGAAGCGTTTCAGTGAGGCAGTTTGATGAAATCTTTGAGTCGATCAAGAACTGGGGGCGCTGGGGAAAGGACGATCAACGGGGCGCACTGAATCTGATCACGCCCGATAAGGTACGCCAAGGTGCGGCCGCGGTACGGGAAGGGCGAACGATAAGCTGCGCTCAAACACTAGCGACGACAACAGCTGCGGATAACCCGACGCCTGTGATGCATTTCATGGTGCGCGCTGCCGACCTCATACAGCCAGAGGCACTTTCTGGAGGCTCCTCCGACTACATCAATATGAGCACTCATGGCCCTGCCAACACCCATATTGACGGCTTCTGTCATTTCATCTATCGGGGAAAACTGTATAACGGGTTCGATGCAAGCGTCGTCACTTCTCGCGGTGCCGAAGCTATGGCGATTATTGACTGCAAAGACGGGCTATCGAGCCGCGGCGTCCTGCTCGACATGCCGAGATTGAAGGGGGTTGACTACCTAGAGCGGGGCTCTCTGATCTCTACGGAAGACTTGAAGGCAGCGGAGGATGCGCAGGGCGTACATGTGGAGAGCGGCGATATTCTACTAGTTCGCACCGGCGAACTTATGGCACGAGCATCCTTAGGTGCCCGCTCTATGGCTGAGCGTGTGGTCGCGGGTTTGCACCCGGAGACGTTGCTCTGGCTCCACGAGCGTGATGTGGCCGTCCTCGGCGGGGACGCTGATAGTGACCCCCAGCCCTCGCCCATGAAGGATCTCAACAAGCCAATTCACTGCGGCACGTTAGTTGGCATGGGCGTCCACTTGTTGGATAACTGCGCCCTCGATGAGCTGGCAACCGCCTGCGCGGATATTGGCCGCTGGGAGTTTCAGTTCAGCGTCGCTCCGCTCCGACTCGAGAAAGGCACCGGGTCGCCGATTAACCCAATCGCCACTATATGACCGTTTGAGCCTCAGCTCGGACTTTATTTGAAATGCCGGCTATGGCCGTTGGCCTAGCCGGGAGCGGCGGCAGCGTAGTTCGCCATATCGTCCGCGTTGACGCGGCAGGTCAAACTCCCCGCTGACCTCCCCGAGATCTAAGGAGCTCAACGATTAAACCGGCAATGCTACGTCCCGTACAAAAGGGTTAGCTCCTGACGAAAGGACAAGAGTCGTCTCGCATGACAAATTGTCGTCTAGCCCGGTTTAAATCGGGCTAGACAAACGACCGCCACGCCATTTCGATTCTCGTCATGAGCTCAGGACTAAGGCCGCCCGCGCCGGAGACGGCAACAAGCTCCTCCAGCTGTTGAACGTCGGAAAACCCGCCTAAAACAGTGCTGACTCCTTCCGTCATCAGGATGAAACGCACGGCCGCCTGGGCCAAGGAATGTTCGCCGGATATGGAGAGAAAACCCAGGGCCTTCGCCTTTTCTAGCGAGGGGCGTTGTCTTTCACTCAAGCCGCGTGACAGCGGGTGGAATTCACCGCGATCAACGACCCGGTCGGTCAAGAGCCCGTAAGAAAGTGCACCGTAGATCACGGTACCCACGCCCTTAGAATTTGCGTAGGTGATCACCTCTTCGTAATCATCGTCCACGTGCATTCCAAACGGCTTAGGGAGGCCGGCACTAGGGTTGAGGAGCGTGAACGAAGCGTTGATCACGTGGAACAGGCCGGTATCGAGGAGTCGCCGCACCTCACGGCCGTCGGTACCACGACAAATGAACCCGATAAACCGCGTCTTGCCCTGACGCCGAACCCGTTCCAATCCCTCGATTGCGCCGTTGGCGGCAAAATAGTCATCGACGTGAAGACGTTGATAGTTGCTTCCTTGCAGGTCTGGCGCAGGAGATATAGGCCCATTGTGGATCTGGAGAATATCGACGTAGTCGACGCCTAATCGAGTAAGACTTTGATCAAGGGATCGCTCGATGTGGCCGGCAATGTCGTTCAGGTTTTCTGCCCGTATCTCTACCTTTGTAGTAATGATTGGTCGAATGCCAAGCTCTCGTAAAATCCTTCCGGTATTTACTTCAGCGAGGGTATCGCCATAGTCCGGCGCCGTGTCGAAGTAGTTAATCCCCAGTTCAACCGCACGTTTCACGACCTTGAATTGCTCATCAGGAGATTCGATGGTCATCAAACCGGACGTACCAGCCGTACCAAAGCCGATCTCGGATATTTTTAAGCCCGTATCACCCAGAGTTCTATAGCGCATTGGCGATCTCCTTAGTCCCTACAGTCAGGTTCACTGCTGAGAAGCGCTCAGGCATCAGCGAATGCCCGCTCAAATGTCCTGGTCACGCCGGTTCATCCTCCTTCGAATACCAATCCACCCTGCATTCAGCCACCCTTCACGTGGTGAGTTTACATCGATCGAGGTGCTTCTAAGATACGCCGCGACATCCGGCATTTCGCATAACCGTCGCTGGCGTAGTGAGAGAACGGCACCAGGAAGCCTGCGTTCCCCGCTGTGCTCGCGGTCGTAGGTTCGAAAGGCCTCAACATGCTGAACCGGTGGCCCGAACGGATACTCTCAGGTCAGCCCGACCGAAAGTACGGGGCAGGTGAACCTGCTCCCCCTACTTCAGGTCACTGCAGGATCTTCTGCGTACAGGAGAAATCCACAAACTCCAGGCAGCGGGCGGGTTGCTGGACTTGCTCTCGTCGCCCTGGACGAGCGGTCGAAGAGCGCAAAGGCCTTAGGAGAAGCCCGTGCAACCACCCTCCATGCAAGGCTCAGGCCAGTCAATACGCTACACAATTATAATTATTTACTATTCGGTCGAACCATCATAGATTTGGTGGCGAAAAATAGAGCTGGGATGTGCCCATCTAATGTGTGAGTTATAGGGGGACAAAGTATGGAAAGCAACTATTGGACCAGGGTTCTGACCCAGAGGACGATGAAGCGACGGAAGGCCCTGGGTTTGGCAGCTTCCGGCCTGACCGGCGCAGCCCTCCTGGCCGCCTGCGGCGATGACGATGAGGTGACCGGCGGCGCTGCCGCGACTACGGCGCCCGGCGCCCCGGCGGCTACCGCCGACACCTCTAGCAGCGAAGGCGATCCTCAACCGGGCGGCCACCTCACTTTTATCACGAATGCCCAGGAGAACTTGGACGTTGTTCACAACTGGTCGGAAGGGTTCCGTCTCAGCGGCGTTCACGCCTATGACCGGCCTCTAACCTCGCGTGAGGATGAGCGGCGTTACGTTCTCGAGGCGATGGAATCCGTAGAGCAACCGGATGACCGCACACTGATAATGAAGCTCAAGCCCGGGCAGACCCACCACAACGTGGCACCCGTTAACGGCCGGCCTGTAGTAGCCGCGGACATTGTCGCCACTCAGGAGTACATTCGCGACGCCGAAGACGCCTTTGACAAGACATTCCAAAGAGACTTTTTGGAATCGGCGGAAGCGCCCGATGACCTGACCGTCATCTACCATCTAAAGAAGCCGAACGCGTATCTCTTCGCGGAAAACATCATGGGTGCCGGAAGCGGTCAGATAATCATTCCTCCTGAGACCTTCGCCAACCTCAAGGAAGCCAAACAGATCGGCAGCGGACCGTATGTCGTGGAAAAGGCCGATCTAGGCATAGGCTACCTTTACAAGAAGAATCCTGAGTTCCGTGAGGCTTCGAGCGGCTTACCTTATATCGACGAGCGTGAAGGCAAGGTGCTCGGAGACGTGGTCGCCCGGGAGGCAGCGTTTCGCGCCGGTCAGGTTGACGTATGGGAAGGCCTTACTTCAACTCAGGCTCTGCAGGTGCCTCAAGACATGGGCGACAAGGCAGAGTTGTTGAGGACTCCCGGGTTCGGCTGCCGTGCCTGGCAGCTCAACATGACGAAGACCGAGATGCCCTGGCGCGACATCCGGGTTCGCGAGGCGCTGTGGAAGCTCACGGATCGGCGGCAGCTACTTGACCTGGCTGAAGGCGGCGAGGGCAACATTGGTAATGGATTAGTGCCGCTGAGCCTGACAGACTATCGAATCGATCAAGCATCGACCGATCAGTACTATGCCATGGATATTGAGAAGGCAAAGCAGCTGTTGAGCGCGGCTGACTTCGACTTCGATCGCCAATACGATTTGTTCGCGAGTTCCTCAGAGACTTGGCGTGCTGTAGGACAGGTCTGGGCAAATCAGCTCGGAAAGGGCGGTATCGATGTACGCGTCGATGCCAACCCTTCATACCAGACCTTCGTCACGTGGGCGCAAAATGAGTGGTTCTTCCAGATCTCAAGCCCGCCCGGCGACAATACGCCCAGTAACTTCATGCGAATGCAGCACTCAGATAGCTGGTCGGATGTTTACCATAACTTTGGGCTAATGGACCCAGAGATCGATGCGCTGATCGAAAAGGCCGAGTCTACCGTAGATTATGCAGAGAATGTAGCGCTGGTGAAGCAGACTCAGGAGGAGTGCATCAAGAGGTTCACTAGCTGCTACATAATTCATACTTACAATGATCTACGCATCATCGCGTCCAGGGTGCAGGATTACGAGCGCAGCTTGGTTCGCGCCCTGTACCGCCACGACATGTGGCTGAAAGATTAGGACAGGCCAACCGGTGCAGCTTGCCGAAGAACGCCGCTAGTACGTTTTACCGTTAAAGTTCCGCCAGAGGAGAGCGGCGACGGTTAGACCGACAAACATCGCGGGTCAAGAAGGAGCCTACGAATTCTATTGCCGCAGGCTCCTTCTTCATCTTCCGGCCCGGCTTCGGGCTGTCGGGTCGTAGACAAGGTCGCCGGGAAAGGCATAATGTGGGTGCAATATGCCCCTCAGCCTGCCATCCGCACTCCCCGTCTCTCAGAGTTTGCCGCATCGAAAAATCGCATAAATAAGATTGTTGAAGGCCGTTGCAGGGCTTAGGAAATTGAGGGACCATGGGCGCCTACATCACCAAAAGGCTTCTTGGAATCGCAATTAACCTTGTACTGGTGTCCATTTTCCTGTTCTTCGCGCTGCGCCTAATTCCTGGCGACCTATCAGTCATTATCCTGACAGATACCTCCACTGCAGAACAAAGACAGCAGTTCAAAGAGAAACATGGGTTGGACAAGAGCCCAGTTGAGCAATATTTTCGCTGGGCCGGCAACGTACTGCAGGGCGACCTGGGAAAATCTTTTCGTTCGGGTATATCGATAAGTACAGAGTTCGTAAGGCGGATACCTGTCACCCTTGAAATACTCGTTTTGAGCTTCACGTTTACGAGCATTATAGGTGTAACAGCGGGCATTTATGCCGCGATCAATCAAAATCATTTTTGGGACTTTGCGCTGCGCGGGGTCGCCATTTTCGGAGTCTCAATCCCAAATTTCTTGCTTCTGACGCTTCTATTGCTCATACCAGCACGGTTCTTCAGTTATGCACCACCCTTCGGAGCCGTCCACTTTTTTGACGACCCCGTGGCGAATTTGCAATTGTTCGTACCTCCTACACTTATGCTGTCAATTGCCGGCTCAGCCTTCCTCATACGTCTAACGCGTACATCAATGCTTGATGTTCTGCGACAGGACTACTTGAGAACAGCGCGAGCGAAGGGTCTAAACGAACGGGTTGTTATCCTGAGACACGCCTTGAGAAATGCTTTACCGACAATTGTAACCTTCATGGGCCTTCAGGTCGGATTCTTGCTTACTGGATCGATTATTCTCGAGTCGATAATGAGCTTGCCTGGATTGGGCACATGGGCCTTACCAGCTATACAGTCCAAGGACTTTCCAGTTTTTATGGCCTTTGCGCTCTATGCTGCAGGAATGCTGATGCTAATCACTTTGGTGGTCGACATTTCCTACGCATATCTCGATCCACGCATTCGGTATTCGTAAAGAGGTGGGCCAATCCGAATGGCTGACGAGATAAAGATCTCTACTACTTTCGAGTGGTTACCAGAGGAGGAGAGGAGCTTCCAGGAGAAGCTCGGGAAGCTGTGGTCGACATGGCGGCGACAGCCATTGGGACTTATCGGCGGCTTTTTAATTGTTTTTTTTGTGCTCCTAGCATTTTTTGCTTCGGCGATTGCTCCTCACGACCCAGAGGACTTTGCAGGCACTCGTCTTGAGGCACCCAGTTTTTCCTTCCTGCTGGGCACCGACAACCTTGGACGAGACGTGTTGTCGCGGACGATTTATGGAGCCCAGGTTTCAATTGCTGCTGGGCTGGCGTCGGCCTTTATAGCCGTCGGATTGGGCAGCACGTTCGGTCTTATTTCCGCCTACGCTGGTGGTTGGGCGGATTTGGTAATCCAGCGCCTCCTGGAGGTGCTGGCGTCGTTCCCGGGGCTGATTTTGGCGTTAATAATGATTTCAGTGCTAGGCCGATCGGATTCCAGGGGTGGAAACCTGCTTCAGGTGATGTGGGACCTGCGCTCACTCGAAGCAGCGATCGGACTGACGCTGGTGTTCGCGATTATGCGAATAATACGGGCGGCGGTGCTCAAGGAACGTAGTTTACCCTATATAGAGGCCGGAATTAGTATTGGCGCTACACCGGTTCGGATCATTTGGCGGCACATCGCGCCAAATATCTTCCCATTCGTATTGATCTCCTTTAGCACTATTATTGGCGCAACCATCCTTATTGAGGCTTCGCTTTCCTTCCTTGGGTTCGGCGTCTCGGCAGGGACACCGTCATGGGGCGCCGACTTGTCGTCTCGAAACCGCGAGTTTTTCACCATAGCCCCATGGCTGGTTGTGGGACCCGGCGTCGCCTTGAGTCTGACTGTGCTCAGCTACAACTTCTTTGGTGACGCCCTGCGCGACATTCTCGATCCCAGGCTTCGTGGCAGTCAGTAACTGACACTTCTCCATAGCGGCGCAGCAGTCTTTTCTCGAAGCAATATTCAAGGATCAGAAGTCGGCTGCTGAAGCGACTTGACAGCTTGTGACTCGCTAGCGGCTGATGGACAGTTCCGGTCTCCAACAGAAGGCCTCACCCGAGGGAGGGCGGCCGCAGCGCCGGCAAAGACCGCAGATTTAGCCGCATTGGCTTAGAAAAGGCCTGCTGCGTAGGAAAACCTGGTGCGGAGAAAGTGAGGCTACCAGGTACCTGAGTACGATCCCGAACGCCACGACGCCGTCAGAGGCGTCAATCGTTGCTGGTTTACCTTGACTAGCTTTACTTGAGGTCGGCCCAGCTCTCAGCATCCATTAGCTCTGCCCAGCGCTTGTAGAAGCCACGCTGGTTCTGCTCACTGGTGTCATCGGTAGTAATAACCGCACCGGGTAACGCATCACTCTTGGTTTCATGGCCTTGGCCCATTGCATAGTGATATGGCCGGGGGCGTGCGGTAATGCCGTTGCTCGCCTCCGAGGCGTAGTTCCAGTTCTCCATGTCGTCCTCTTCGACCAGTCCGGTCGGGCCCGACCACTTGAGCAACTGATCTCGCCAGTACGCCTTGACTTTGTCAGGCGCTTTGCTGTCGACGAAGTCCCAGCGCCAAGCCTCCGTCATCATCGGTCCCACCGGATGCCAGACGGCAACCGAGAGATTGAAGACTTTGATCGTAGACATGTTGGGGAGGACGGTAGAGACTCCGCCTCCGCCCGCGGCGGCGGGGCCCCGGCCGCCGAGGCGCTTCTGGCGCGTCTCATGAGCGCGCTTCAAGTAATCCTCGACCATGTCATTCCCAGGGTAGGCGGCGTGCGTGTATGGATAATCGGTGTTCCACTGCTCTGGCGGCGAACCATTGAGCCCATGCCCGCCAGGAAATGATAGGAAGACCCACTCACGAGCCACGGGAGGCCTGGTACGAGTGAGGAAGGCAGAGCGATGCGAGGTCGCACCGTGATACATGTCACCGATAAAGTTCTCCGCGGCGAATTTCCAGTTGCACGGCATCAGCCACTTCTGCACGCCACCGAGAGCCTCTAACCCGCCCGGTTCGCCGTCCCTGGATTCAAAGAATGGCGCCAGGTAGGTGTCCATGCCGCCCAGGTAGTCCTGGAATTCCGGCGCTTCCTTGTCCCAACAGGCCCAGATCGAACCATGATAGTTCGTCATCTTTGGCACGCTGATCAGGCCCCACTCTTCCTTCTCCAGCTCACCGTGATAGGCCGTGGCGAACTGCGGCACGCCGATAAGCTCGCCCGGCACGCTGACCAGATTTCCGTCGGTGGAGTACGACCAGCCGTGATACGGGCAGCTGAACACCGGCGTATTGCCCTCGTCATAACGGCAGACCTTCATGCCGCGGTGCCTGCAGGTGTTGAGCAGCACGTGGATCTCGCCCTGGCGATCGCGGGTCATGATCACCGACTCCTCGCCCATGCGCGAGATGAAAAAGTCGTTTGGGTTGGGAATCTGCGACTCATGGCCGATGTACAGCCAGGTCCGGGCGAAGACCCGCTCCAGCTCCTGCTGGTAGATATCTGTGTCGACGAAAATCTCGCGGCTGATGGTTCCCTGGTCCATGTCGACCAGACTACTAATATTGCCGGGCCCACCACTAACTACCATTTGCAACCTCCAAATCGACGCTAAAACGGTCCAAGTCCGTCTGCTTGGCGCCCGCTAATCTCGGAATTGAAAATCGATGCTATCTAAACGCGCCGGTGGCAGCCGCGTCAATAGCAGAGATTCTGTAAGGGTTTCAAGGCAGTCCGACCCGACCGACTCATTCGCCTCTGGGCGACACCGCTGCCCGTGGCGCTTCTGAGCCGTCTTAAGAGCGCGCCTCAACTAATTTTCGGCCAGGTTGCCTCCATTCTGTGGGCCGAGCCGATATGGATAATCGGCGGTTCACAGTTCCCCGGAGTGCCTCTGACTCCATGGCTTAAACGAAGAAGACACTTACGTGCCCAGTGGCCACGGGAGACGCACCAGGACAAGAATGAAGGATAAGGGCAAAATCATGGCGACGTTTTCGCCCCACCCGTCGGACACTCACTTGACGCCTCCTTTGAATCTCAGGACTAAGGAGGTTGCATTTTTCGACTACACAATTATGGTTATTTACTGTTCGCCGACGCAATCATAGATTGATCCTGAATAGGCCACGCAGACTCAACGGAGAAGTCCGTAATAAAGGGGGGAATCATGGAAAGCAACTACTGGACGAGGGTTCTCACGCAAAGGACGATGAAGCGAAGGAAGGCCTTGGCGTTGGCAGCCACCGGCTTGACGGGCGCGGCCCTGCTTGCCGCCTGCGGTGACGAGGATGCTACCGGCGGATCTACTTCGGCTCCTGCCGCGACTACGGCTCCTGGCTCAACGTCGGCACCGGGAGCAGCGACCGCCACAACAGAAGCCGCCGTCCCTTCGCAGACCGGCAGCTTTACGCCCAGTGACGGTCCGCCTCAGCCGGGCGGAACCTTGACGTTTCCGCAGGGTACGACTATCAACTTCAACGCCGTCGCCAACTGGACCGAAGGCACCGGCGGACTGGGCGGATCCCACGTCTATGACCGGCCGCTAACAGCTCGCGAGGATGAGCGCCGCTTCATACTCGAAGCCCTGGAGAGCGTTGAGACGCCTGACGAGCTGACCGTAATCATGAAGCTCATACCAGGTATGACCTACCATGATTTCCCGCCAGTAAATGGCCGTCCCGTCGTAGCCCAGGACATCGTTGCCAGTCAGGATTACATCGAAAATCTGCCTCAGGCCTTCGACGTAATCTTCCACAAGGACTTCCTGGACAGCGCTGAGGCCACCGATGACCGTACCGTTGTCTACCACCTCCAGAAGCCGAACGCCTACCTGTTCAGCCAAAACCAGCTCGGCAGTGGCACCGGGCAGTTGATCATGCCGCCGGAAACGTTCGATGAGTTGGATACAGCCAGACAAATCGGCAGCGGTCCCTACTTTTCTGAGAGTGCCCAGCTAGGTGTCGAATACGTCTACCAGAAGTTCTCGGGCTACCATGAAGCCTCAAAGGGCCTTCCTTACATAGATACTCGCAAGGCCCTGTTCCTCCCTGATAGGGCGGCCCAAGAGGCCGCCTTCAGGAGCGGTCAGCTTCACCAATGGCGCGGCGCATCGCCGACCCAGATCGAGCAAGTACCGCAGGATATGGGTGACGACGTTTTCCTGGTCAAGATTCCTGGTTTTAACGGCTTCGCTTTCCAAATGAACATGACCAGAGACTTCCCTTGGCAAACAGACGTGCGCGTCCGCGAGGCGTTTTGGCGGCTGATCGATCGCCAGCAGATCCTCGAACTGGCCTGGGGTGGCGAGGGCATTATTCAAGACGGACTCCTGCCGGCAAGTTTGCCAGCCTACAAGCTGGACGCCGCGGATGCCGCGCCTTTCTATGTGGAAGATATAGCCAAGGCCAAACAACTGCTAAGCGCCGCAAACTTTGATATCGATAAAGAATGGGAATTCTTCGCCACGGCCAGCCCTACCTGGGAGGCGGCAGCGCAAGTCATGCAGCAGCAGTTTTTGCGTGGTGGGATCAAGACTCAGATCGACAAGGTTGCCGGAGGAGCGGAGCTCTTCCAGAGATGGACAGACAACGACTGGGTGTTCCAGGTCTCACAGCCGCCCGGCACCGACACGCCTTCCCAGGTGCTGCGTCTGCAGCACTCGGAATGCTGGTCTGACGTCTATCACAACTTCGCCCTCTTCGATCCGCAGATCGACGCAATGATCGAGCTATCAGAGACGACGGTTGATTTCGAGCAGAACGTGAAGCTGGTGAAGGAGATCCAGCTGCTCGCCATGCAGAAGTGGACCAGTGCCTACCTGACCTTGACCCCGAACAACAATGAGCTCTTCTCCTCGAAGGTCCAGAACTGGGAGAAGAGCCTGGCGAGGCCTAATTACCAGATTGCTGCCTGGTTGAAGGAATAGCGCGGCGAGTCAGGTTTGCCTTTGGTGCATCTGGAATCAGGACCTGACTCGGCGCCAATCTCAACAAAGGCCGGCGGAATCGAAATTCACCCGACGTACAGATTTCGACGCGCTAGAGAAGGGAGAATTGAATGGGGCAGGAGCTAAAACAGGACCAGACGAGCCGCGGGCTCACCGAAGAAAACATCATCCACATCCCAGGCTTACTGAGCCGTTGGGTGCGGCTGGAAAACGGCGCCTTAGCACATTACGTCACCTCGGGCGAAACCGGGCCGGCAGTCATTCTGCTGCATGGAGGCATCGAAGGTTCCTCCGGCACCGCCGGCTGGCGATTCATGGCGCCGTTCCTCGGTGCCAACGGCCTCCGCGTCTTCTGCCCGGACCGCCCCGGCTTCGGCCTGAGCGACACCAGCAAGGATCAGTATCTGGAGCGGGGCAAGAAGGCCCAGGTGGACTTCGTCCGCATGTTCGCCGATGCTTTGGGCCTGACCCAATTTCATATCGGTGGAAACTCCGCCGGCTGCTCAATCTCTTGCGACTTCGTGATTTCTCATCCGGAACGAGTTCTTAGCGTTGGGTTCATCGCTGGTTTCTTGGGCGACATCGATGGAAGCGAGCGCATACCACCGGCGGGTGGCAAGTACACGCCGAACCCCGGTTATGTTTCCCCTGGGTTCGATGGCACCGAAGACAGCATGCGGATCCTCATGGAGGGCATCATCTATGAGGCGCAGGCGATTTGGCCTGAGTTGATCACAATGCGGGTCAAGGCGGCAATGACTCAGCGCGCGGCACGCGAGAGAGCCGGCCTTCCCCCGGTGACAGGCGGTCAGCCGCCGCTAGAGCCAAATGTCGCGCAGCTTTTTACAACGAAAAACCGGCTGGACAAGCTCACCACGCCGATGATCTACCTGTACGGGATGCAGGACGTTCTTCTTCCAGTGGAAAACGGGTTCAATCAGGAGGATGCTGTTCCCAACATTCAGTTTTTCTGCCCAGATGAATGCGGCCACCAGGGCCAAACGGACCAACCTGAGATGTTTAACCAGACATTTCTGGAATTTTTCCGCGAGGGCAAGGTCAGCCGCAAGACGGCGGACTGGGCCGGAATCTCCAAGCGGCGCCCAGAGCTGGCAAATCTTGTGGAGCAGGTTGCGGCGGCTCGCACCTGAGGAGAAACCCTTCTCGAAGACGCTAAAGCCGCGCCGGGAGCTTCCCGGCGCGGCTTTTTGCTGCGCGCGAGCCGAAGTCAGCGATCAGCGGCCGACAAGACAGCCCTGACGGTAACTGCCAGCAGGGCGCTAAATCCCCTAACCTTTTCCACGGCCCATGACGCCGGCCACGGTTTTGCCACCAGACGTTCCTGCAAGCCGTTTAGCCGCGCTACGTGGCGCTCGCCGAGGCATTAGGTGGTAAGTCAGAATGGGGGCCGGCAGCGCCTTCTTAGCGGTCCTGCGGGCTTACGGCGGAAGCCGGTACGTCGTCTCCGGTTCATTCTGGTGAGCTGAACCAGCAGCCGGCGGCTCCTGGCCTACAAGGCACAGGCTAAAGACCAAGATTAGAAGAAGCCGGGATGTGAGATCTTGGGCCTCGCGTTATCTTGAGGGCGGTCCAGCTCTCAGCATCCATTAGCTCTGCCCAACGCTTGTAGAAGCCCCGCTGGTTCTGCTCAGTTACGTCCTCAGAGGTCAAAAGCGCATCGGGTAAAGCACCACTGTTTCGTTCATGGCGTTGACCCATTCCATAGTGATACGGCTGGCGGCGCGCGATCGTGCCGTTACTTGCCTCCGTCGCGTAATTCCAGTTCTCCATGTCGTCTTCTTCCACCATGCCCGTCGGGCCGGACCACGTGAGCAAGTGATCACGCCAGTGCGCCTTCACTTCAGAGGGCGCTTTCTTGTCGATGAAGTCCCAGCGCCAAGCTTCGGTCATCATCGGGCCCACGGGATGCCAGACCGCGATCGTTAGAGCGAAGACATCGAGCGTCGACATGTTGGGAAGGATCGTCGCTACCTTGCCGGTCTCATTGCTCGTACCCCGCCCGCCGTAGCGCTTTTGCCGCGTCTCATGGGCGTGACGCAGGTAATCCTCCACCAAGCTGTCCTTCGCGCCGTAGCTGCCGGACATGTACGGCTCTTCGGTTTTCCACAGGTGCGGCGGCGTTCCCCTGACCCCGTGTCCACCGGGAAACGAGACGTAGGCCTGCTCCTGGGAAAAGGGGAGGCCCGATTGGAGTTTCGATTGGGTGAGTGCCGCGATTACTCCGTTGTTCAGGTCGGTTGAGCGGTGCGAGATAACGTGATAGAAGTCGCCGACAAAGTTCTCGGCGGCCAACTTCCAGTTGCACGGCATCAGCCATTTCTGCACGCCGCCCAGCGCCTCCAGCCCGCCCGGTTCGCCATCCTTTGACGCAAATGACGGCGCCAAGTAGGCGTCCATTCCCCCGAGGTAGTCGAGGAACTCCGGCGCCTCCTTGTCCCAACAGGCCCAAATCGAGCCATGATAGTTCGCCATCTTCGGCACGCTGATCAGGCCCCACTCTTCCTTCTCCAATTCACCGTGATAGGCCGTCGCAAACTGCGGCACGCCAATCAGTTCGCCTGGTACGCTGACCAGATTGCCGTCGGTGGAGTAGGACCAGCCGTGATACGGGCACGGGAATACCGGCGTATTGCCCTCATCGTAGCGACACACCTTCATGCCCCGGTGCCGGCAGGTGTTAAGCAGGACGTGGATCTCGCCCTGGCGGTCGCGTGTCATGATCACCGACTCCTCGCCCATGCGCGAGACGAAAAAGTCGTTGGGGTTGGGAATCTGCGACTCATGGCCGATGTATAGCCAGGTCCTGGCAAAGACGCGCTCTAGCTCCTGCTGGTAGATATCCGTATCGACGAAAATCTCCCGGCCAATCGTCCCCTCGTCCATGTCGACCAGGCTTTGCATCCTGCCGGGCTGGTTTAGCTTTACCATTTGATTCTCCCTTCGAGTGCAGACGTGGTGATGACATTATAGGGACCTTTGAAAGGGGCCGTTCACCAGAACCGCTGGATGTGTCTCGGTGCTGGAAACGGCAGGGTACCAGTCTGGGCTGGCTTGTTCGTGAGGCGGGTTTGGCGGGAGGAGCCGGGTTCTACGACCCAGGTCCGGAGTTTAAATTCGCGGATAGAGGAGAACGCGATGCGGCTGCCGTCCGTCTTAACGTGTCAGTCGGAGGCGGCCCACAGACATCCTTCTGTTTCGCGTCATGGTCGCTGACGCGAAGAGCGAGACGAAAAAGCCTCTTTCTATGGCTGAGGCTAGCGTTTTAAATAAGCGAAGGCTAGACCGCAGATGCCGTGATAACTGGGTATGTAGTCGAGAATGGTGCCCTTCACGCCGTCCAGGGTGGAGCTCATCGTTATCCAGTTCCTATGCTCGCCGGTTTCGCCACGGACGTTTGCCGAGTCCACAATGAACAGGCTCGTGAGACGCTCCTGCTGTCCCAATCGAATCTGCTCGAGCGTCCACCGGTCTAGCGGCTCATCGATCGTGTTCTGGAGCTTGGCGCCCTCTTGGACCGAGAGCCCGCCCGTACAGACGACGGCGACCTTCTCGTCCCGCGTCTCGAGAACGTCATGAATCGCCTTACCGAGGTCAAAACAGCGACGAGCGCTGAGGATGGGCTTGTGACGGATGTTCTGCATTAGCGGAATTACTGGCACGTCGAGTCCGTCAAGGACCTTGACGATGGGCCCCGTAAAAGCGTGGCCGATGCCGATCTTCGGCTGGCCCAGCGGCTGAAGAGTGTCGTTCCAGGTAAAATCGAAGTCCCTCTCGACCAGCCCTTCAAGAAGAAACTTCGCCAGCTCTGAGTTGCATCGGAAGGAGAAGCGCTCCTTCTCGTCTGGTGCGCCACCACTTAGATTCATGCGTGCGTAACCCCAGATTTCCTCGCCGACGAAGATGTTCAGCGAAGGCTGGGCGACGCCGCTGAAGACCTCAAAGTTGTCGTCGCCAATAAGCAGGACGGTGTCAGGCTTATAGGACTTCAGCTCCTGGTTGAGGACTCCGTACGCCGTCTCGATGCGTTGGGAATGCTCCTTTCGGACTTCGGCAGTTTCCTCCTGGATCTGGGCCGGCGCTGGTGCGCCGCCAAGCATGACACGAATGTGTTCGTAAGTCTCCGGCCACTCCTCCGGGGGAATAAATACTACGGGCGAACGAGAGACGCCTAGAGCTAGACCGATCATGTCGTTTTCTCCCTCCTTGCATACGATTCCAGATTTCTTTTCGATAGCACGATTATGTTGGTTTGAAGCCGATTCGTACATTGGTGTTGCAGCGCTCGACCCGAGCCAGCTCATGATCTGGGCAAAGGAGTAGTCAGCGTTGCTTCGACCAATCGCCTAGCCGAGTACCGACCGTGGAAGGCGGCACGACTGCTACGTTCACGATAGATGCCGTTGCAACTCCGCCGCCAATGGGCTCGAGCACCGTGGCCGGAGTCGAGGCAGAGTTTGACAACCCGGGCGGCCAGATGTACTTTGCTGCCGTCATCCGGAGACGCCAAATGATGCTAACCGGGTGATCTGGGGGTTAGCGGTTTAGCAGTGTCGGTACGGACGTGCTCGCTTTCGCCAGCGGGCGCTCCTCCTTCTCGGGCTGGTAACTGCCGGCGCGGCAAAGAGGTCGCGGCCCTGTACTGTCCGCCTAAATGCTTAGAATCGGGAGAAGCAATGGACCGTTCGAAGATCAGCATCGCGACGTTCGCGGAAACTACGTTCACCCGGTCCGTAACAATGATCCATCAAGCGATCGACGGAATTAGTGAGGACCAGGTTTTTTGGCAGCCGACGCCCGAATGCAACTCTATGGGCTGGCTCGCGTGGCATCTGACACGGCGCAAGGACTACTACTCATCCAAGCTCGTCGATGATGAGCAGACCTGGGTGCGAGATCAATGGTATGAACGCTTCGGGATGAATCCCGTGGAAACAGGCACCGGCCACACTCTTGAGGAAGTGAAGAAATTTCGGCCCGCTCTGCCGCTCCTGCTTGATTATATCGAAGCGGCCAATGACAGCGCCATCGACCGCGTCGTGCGGGCTTCTGAAACCTCAATGGATGAGGAAGTCGACCTCGATGTCGGCCGCGGAATGAAGCCCAGACACACGGTCTTGAACCCAATGCTAAGCGATTGTCTCCAGCACACCGGCCAGATTGGCTACATTCGCGGCATGGTCACCGGGAAGGGTTGGTCCCCAGTCTAAAGATAGGTTCGGGCATCGGCTGCTTCGCAGGCCGGCCACATCAGCCTGGTTCTAGCCTGCGAGCTGTGTCGTATATAAGCGGCAGCGCCCAAAGGCCCCCTAGTCGGTTACGGGGGCCTTTGGGCGCTAATTCTCAACCTGAGCGATGATCGGCGGTTTAGGATTTGAGCCTTTTGCCTCTTCCGTGCGAGTGCTGGTAGGTTACTCTTGCGCGTCCCGAGCTTTCGCCGCGTCCCAGCGCCTCAACTCGTCCCAGCTTTCCGCGTCCATCATTTGGGCCCAGCGCCAGTACAGGCCACGCGCGTTCTGCTCGCTGGTATGTTGGCTAAACTCAGCACCCGGTATTCCGGCCACCTCTTCCTCGTGGGCCAGACCTTGCATGTAGTTATACGGACGGCGCCTTGCAACCATTCCGCTGCTCGCCTCCGAGGCGTAGTTCCAGTTCTCCATATCGTCGCTCTCGACGCGGCCGCCCGGGCCCGAGAACGAGATCTGGTCCTCGCGCCAAATCTTCTTGACCTCCTCCGGTGCATCCTTGTCAACAAAGTAGAAGCGCCACGCCTCGGTCATGCGAGGGCCTACGGGATGCCATACGGCGACACTGGTGCAGCCGCCGCCAATCGACATGTTAGGGAAAATCGTCAGCGGACTCGACCAGATCGGAAGCGCCCCGCGTCCACCAAGGCGCTTTTCGCGCTCTTCGTGCGCCGGAGCAAAGTAGTCATCGAGAACTGGCTCGTTCTTCGGCCGGTATGGGACGCGGTCGGTCCATCCACTAGGTAGGATACCGGAGAGGACGCCGTGGCCGCCAGGAAATCTCATCTGCCGCGCGCCGGTTAGCTCGCGCAACTTCTGCTGGTCTTGCGGCAATGGTATGCCTTCCCGGTGAATGTACGGCCGGGTCTGCGAAAGGACTTGCGAACGGTGGCTGGTGCCGTGATAGCCGTCACCGATGAAGTTCTCCGAGGGGAACTTCCAGTTGCAGGGCATAAGCCACTTCTGGACGCCGGCGAAGACCATCCGGCCGCCGGAAGAGCTATCGGCCGCATCGAACTGGGTGGCCAGGTACGGCTCGATGCCGCCAATGTAATCGAGGAAGTCTGGCGCATCCTTGTCCCAACAGGCCCAGATCGAACCATGATAGTTCGCCATCTTTGGCACGCTGATTAAGCCCCACTCTTCCTTCTCCAGCTCACCGTGGTAGGCCGTGGCGAACTGCGGCACACCAATCAGCTCGCCGGGGACGGAGACGAGGTTGCCGTCAGTGGAGTAAGACCAGCCGTGGTAGGGACAGCTAAAGACCGGCGTATTGCCCTCGTCATAGCGGCAGACCTTCATGCCCCGGTGCCGGCAGGTGTTGAGCAACACGTGGATCTCGCCCTGGCGGTCGCGTGTCATGATCACAGACTCCTCGCCCATGCGCGAGGTGAAGAAATCGTTCGGGTTGGGGATCTGGCTTTCGTGGCCGACGAAGAGCCAGCTGCGCGTGAAGACGCGTTCGAGCTCCTGCTGATAGAGCTCCTCGCTCACGAAGATGTCCCGGCTGATGGAGCCGTTGTCCATATTTACCAGGCCACGCGCCCCACCGGGCCTCTCAATAGCAACCATCGATTCCCTCCAGAGATATGCCGATTGAAATGATTAGGTTGAGAATTAGCCGACACTTTCTAAATGCGCCACGGTGCGATCAGCGCCCGCGGCAAGCAGCTGCAAGGTAGACTTTCTTGGGAAGGTTGTCAATCGGGAGAGCCGAGAGTGACCTGCGCGCTTGCCAGTTCCCAACGACACAGGATCTTGCGCCGGCGCCTGCGACGATGAGGCCAGTGAGGTGGGCAATGTCGGCAAGGAAGTAGGCGTCAACCTCCTTGGTCCTTTATGGTTAGCAGGATGACGATTGGGGGCGTTGCCTGAGAGTAAGGGAAAAGCGTAGGCCAACATTGGCGAACCCGGCAAGAGCGGGAGCGGCCCCATGGGGCCGCTCCCGAATCTCAAACGGAACCGAAGTCACTGCCGAAGCTTAGACCTCAACCAGCTTCGGGTTGATTGCACGCCGGTCGGAGACCCCGGCCGCTTTGGCCGTCTTCTTGCTGACCTTGCCGTCTCGGAAGAACTCCAGGAAGGTCTGGTTGAAAACTTCCGGCTGGTCGGTCTGGCCCTGGTGGCCGCACTCCTCGGTGTAGAAGAACTGGATGTTGGGACAAGCGTCCTCCTGGAAGAAGCCATTTTCCACCGGGATCAGGACATCCTGTTTGCCGTACATGTAGATCATCGGGATGGTGATCTTGTCTAGCCGGCCCTTGGTGGTGAAGACCTGGTCATCGTTCGGGTTCTCTCCGCCCATGACGAACTGGTAGGCACCCAGTCCCGCCGCCTCGCGCGCCTTGCGGTGGCGCATCGCCGCGCGTACCCGCATCTCGATCAGCTCCGGCCAGATCGCTGACTGGGCGTAGATGATGCCCTCCATGAGGATGCGCATGCTGTCGTTGGTGCCATCGAAGCCAGGGGACACATAACCAGGGTTGGGCGTGAACTTGCCATCCTTAATCTCGACCCGGAGGCTGGGGTCGACAATGTCGCCGAGGTAGCCGGCAATGAACCCGACGCTCAGAATCCGGTCCGGGTGCGAGACCAGGAAGTTAACGGAGTTGATACAGCCCATGGAGTTGCCGGAGATGTGGAATTTGTCCACGCAGATGGCGTCGGCGAACATGCGAATAAAATCAACGTGGGCCTTGCGGTCGCGCTTCAGGTACTCGGGGCGGCTGACGTCGGAGAGGCCAAAGCCCGGCATGTCGGGACAAAAGACCCGGAAGCCGTTGGCCCCGAGGAAGGGGGCCATGAACCGCCAGCCGGCGGTGCCGGAAGAGCCTTCGATGCCGCCGTGCAGCAGGATCACGGGTGGCCCGGATTCACCGGCGGTCATGTAGTGCGCTATCGATCCATCGCCCAGCCTTACCCAGCGGCTCAACATGCCGGGAACATCGACGATGCCCTCATCCGTTAGATGCCTTTCAGTCGTCACACTTGTCATGTCTCTGTCCTTTCAATTCAGTTAGCGCGGGCGTTACGTCCGCCTTTGTTAGTCACCGGCAACCGCGGCAGTCATGGGGATGTTCTCGTGGCCCCAGATGCTTGCGTCCTGATAGTACTGCACCTGCCAAACGTCGTCGTCCACCTCACGACCACCCCAGCCAAACTCCACGTTGAAGCCGGACGGCGTCTCCATGTAGAAGGAAAACATCTCGTCGTTGGTGTGAACCCCCAGGTTTCCCATTTCCATTCCCTGCTCCTCACAGAGCTTGTGGGTCAGCCCCACCTCGTTCAAGGTTTTGGCCTGGATCATGAAGTGGTTGAGCCTTTTTCCTGGGCCTATGCCGGGCGGCGGCGTGGCCTCGGCTGGGGGCGCCGCGAGCGGCCCGAAGAAGGCTATGGAGTGGTGTCGCGGGTTGCAGTGGAAGAAGGCGGCCCGAATCTTCATGCCGCCAAAGTTCAAATCAATGTAGTCACTGATTCTCAGCCCCAAGACATCGCGATAGAAGTTGATGCCCTCCTCCAGGTCGGGCATGGAAACGACGATGTGGCCCAGGCCCATGGCGCCGTTTTCGCCGGTCTCGAAGCCGGAGATAGCGCGCGGGGAATTGAAGGGGCGTGTCTTCTCGAGCGAGGGACCAAAGAAAATTTCGGTGGCCAAACCGGCTGGGTCATCGAATTTGACCATGCCGATGACCTTGCGCGCCTCCAAGTCAGCTGGAGTGCCCTCGGCAACGCTGATTCCGGCAGCGCGAACCCGTTCGGCGATATCAGTCAAGGCTGCCTGATCCTTGACCTCCCAGCCGGCGTAGAGCAGGTCATCTTCTCCGCTGGGGTGGATCATGAACCGGTACAAGTGCTGGTCCATCCGCAAACGCAGGGAACCATCCTCTTCCTTGCCGCCGACCTCTAGTCCGAGGACATCGGAGGCATAGATCTCCCAGGCATCCACATCGCTAACACCGATGCCCAAGTAGCCGAGTTGCGTAACCGCCATTTCTTAGCTCCTCCTCGTGGCTTCGATTCGTTCAGACCTTTTCGCCTCGCAGGGAGAGGCTCGCCCTTACTAAACCGCCGCGTCCCAACGGCGCAGCTCGTCCCAATCCTGCGCATCCATGAGCTCAGCCCAACGCTGGTAAAAGCCTCTCTGGTTTTGTTCATTGATGAAGTAGTCGAAAGCCTTGGCGCCTGGAAACGCCGCGTTCTCCCCTTCGTGTCCCATCCCCTGGCTGTAGTTGTAGCGATAACGCCGGGCAATGGTGCCGTTGCTCGCCTCGGTGGCGTAGCCCCAGTTTTCCATGTCGTCCTTCTCAACCCCGCCTGCTGGGCCGGAATAGTTGATCTGCTCCTTCCGCCAAGCGTCCCTCACCGCCGGCGGCAGATCTTTGTCCACGATGTACCAGCGCCAGATTTCGGTGCTTCTCGCCCCATGCGGGTGCCATACGGCGATGCAGAACGAGGTCGGGCCGGCCCCAAATGACATGTTGGGGAAAATCGTCGACGGAGTGCCTCCCGTCTTCATCGGTCCGATGCCCTTCAGCTTGGCGAGTCGCTTCTCGTAGACATCCTTGAAGTAGGCGTTGATCTCCGGATCCTCATGCTCGATGTAGTTGGGGGTGTTGGACCACCGGGTCGGGTGGTTAGCGACGAGGGCGCCGTGACCCTGCGGGAAGGACAGCGTAATGGTCTCTCCCCCCTCCCCGCTAAAGTCCCAGAGGCTCGGAATAAGCCCGACCGGCAGCAATCCACCGAGCTGAGCCGACCTGTGACTGATGACGTGGTAGCCGTCACCGATGAAGTTCTCCGCCGCCAGCTTCCAGTTGGACGGCGTAATCCACTTATGAACCCCCTCGAACGCCACTCGCGTACCCGGCTCCCCGTCGGTGCCGTCGAAGACGACGTCGAGGAACATCTTCATGTCGCCCATGTACTCGTCCCACTCCGGCGCATCCTTGTCCCAGCAGGCCCAGACAGAGCCTTTGTAAACGTGCATCTTGGGCACGCTTATCAGGCCCCACTCCTCCTTCTCCAGCTCGCCGTGGTAGGCCGTGGCGAACTGCGGCACACCGATTAGCTCGCCCGGCACACTGACCAGGTTGCCGTCCGTCGAGTAAGACCAGCCATGGTACGGACAGCTAAAGACCGGTGTATTGCCCTCGTCGTAGCGACAGACCTTCATGCCGCGGTGCCTGCAGGTGTTGAGCAGGACGTGAACTTCGCCCTGGCGGTCCCGCGTCATGATCACAGACTCCTCTCCCATACGGGAGACGAAGAAGTCGTTGGGGTTGGGTATCTGTGACGTATGACCGATGAACAGCCAGGTCCGGGCAAAGACACGCTCCAGCTCCTGCTGGTACAGTTCATCGCTAACAAAGATATCGCGGCTTATGTGTCCGCTCTTCATGTCGACCAGGTCGCGAACCCTACCCGGCTGCTCGGTATATACCACTTCGTATTCCTTCCATACTCCTCTGGAGCAAACGACTTATGGCTGATGATTTACTCGATCGCCGGGGCCACGTCAATATTGAGAAATATGCAAGCGGCAGCGATCGCGTCCCTCCAACCGCCGTAGATAGCCCGGTTGGGCCGCTGAGCGCGTCTCCTCGGTCACTTCCGAACCGCTGATATACCGTTACCGTTCACACTCAGCACGACGATACGCGGGCCAGAGAGCGGTATGTCTATCGCGGCGCCAAGTCTGAAGCTCAGGCAGACGCGGTTCAGCTATTAAACGGGTCTATCAAACCTTGATTTGTAGACGTTGACTGGTGAACCCTTCAGGTTTCGTACGCGCCTGGCGAGTTCTTGAAGACCCTGGCGAGTATGAGCAACCCGTAAGCGTTTCCGCGGGTGTCTCGTTAATCCTTCTCACTCGTTAATCCTTCTCAATAGTAAAAGTGGGATTAGTTGAGACCTTTCCCCCCGGATAGCTGGCCGTGCGGTGTTTGTCCAGGGTTTTCACTCTAAATGCCTTCATGCGGATAGGCCTCACCTCTGGGTTCGCTTGGGGGCGCCCACGCCAACAGTCATCACGAGGTGTCGATACTTGCAGGCATCTGTCCAGAAGCCCAGCATGGCGTAGCCGTAATCTGCCAGTTCGGTCATTTTGGGCTCTTGGCTGTTTGGCTGAACGTTATATCGACCTATTGACGCCGTCCTTCCAATCGAGTAGATCTTTCAATTAGTACTGGTTTGTCCAGAGGAGTATGGAAGGAATACGAAGTGGTATATACCGAGCAGCCGGGTAGGGTTCGCGACCTGGTCGACATGAAGAGCGGACACATAAGCCGCGATATCTTTGTTAGCGATGAACTGTACCAGCAGGAGCTGGAGCGTGTCTTTGCCCGGACCTGGCTGTTCATCGGTCATACGTCACAGATACCCAACCCCAACGACTTCTTCGTCTCCCGTATGGGAGAGGAGTCTGTGATCATGACGCGGGACCGCCAGGGCGAAGTTCACGTCCTGCTCAACACCTGCAGGCACCGCGGCATGAAGGTCTGTCGCTACGACGAGGGCAATACACCGGTCTTTAGCTGTCCGTACCATGGCTGGTCTTACTCGACGGACGGCAACCTGGTCAGTGTGCCGGGCGAGCTAATCGGTGTGCCGCAGTTCGCCACGGCCTACCACGGCGAGCTGGAGAAGGAGGAGTGGGGCCTGATAAGCGTGCCCAAGATGCACGTTTACAAAGGCTCTGTCTGGGCCTGCTGGGACAAGGATGCGCCGGAGTGGGACGAGTACATGGGCGACATGAAGATGTTCCTCGACGTCGTCTTCGACGGCACCGACGGCGAACCGGGCGCGCGAGTGGCGTTCGAGGGGGTTCATAAGTGGATTACGCCGTCCAACTGGAAGCTGGCGGCGGAGAACTTCATCGGTGACAGCTACCACGGTATCAGCCATAGATCGGCTCAGCTCAGTGGGATGATGCCCGGCGCACGCATTCCGAGCCTCTGGAACTTTACCGAGAGGACGAGAATGACGCTGTCCTTCCCGCAGGGTCACGGCGCGCTCAGCGCTTTCCACCCGGACGAATGGTCCAGCGCACCAGCATACGTCGACCATAAGGATCCGGAGATCAACGCTTACTTCAAGGATGCCTACGAGAAGCGAGTCACCAGGCTCAAGGGCAGTGGACCGATGCGCACCGGCGGCACGCCTTCGACGATTTTCCCCAACATGTCGTTTGGCGCTGGCTCGACCTCGTTCTGCATCGCCGTATGGCACCCGCATGGGGCGAGAAGCACCGAAATCTGGCGTTGGTACATCGTAGACAAGGACGCGCCGCCGGCGGTTAAAGACGCCTGGCGGAAGGAGCAGATTACCTATTCCGGCGCGGCGGGCGGGGTTGAAAAGGACGACATGGAGAACTGGGGCTACGCCACCGAGGCGAGCAACGGCACCATTGCGCGGCGTTATCGCTACAACTACACCCAGGGGATGGGGCACGAAGGAGAGAACGCCGCGTTTCCGGGCGCCAAGGCCTTCGAATATTACATCAATGAGCAGAACCAGAGAGGTTTTTACGAGCGTTGGGCCGAGCTCATGGATGCGCAGGATTGGGACGAGCTGCGCCGTTGGGACGCGGCTGCTCACTAGGCCGACTACTCTCGACCAAGACAGACATAAAACGGGAAAACATCGAGATCGAGACTCACCGGTGAAGCCGCCAAAGGAACTGGTCTGGCAGGCTCAGTTGATGCGGCGAATCGATGGCATGAAAGTGTAAACAGCGACTGTAACTAGCATTAACCCGATACCCAGAGCCATAAACGCCGGTGCATAAAGACAGCCATGACCCGGCCTTGAAAGGCTTGCTCTGTGTACTCCTGGAGAAGACCCTGAGTCAGAGCCTGGCGCATGGCTGTACCAACTCCGATCAACAACATAATCGCCGCGGCTGTCCAGTAGTCTGATGTCTGGGCGAAGGCCAGAAGTCCAACACCAAGTACCATCATCGATGCGAGAAGCAATATCCCCCTGCGTCGATAGGGCGAAGCAGCGAGACCGAGCATTGACACCAGAGATCCGGTTGCGCTAATGCTGAACATGAGCCCCACCTTGGAACCGCCGCCGTCGAAGACATCGGCAACGTAACCGGGTAGCAGAAGTAGATGGGACATGGCGAATATCGATGACAAGAATGTTATGGAAAGAAGAAGGAACATCAATCGATCGCCGCGGATGTAAGACAGTCCCTGACGTATATCCTCGATGCCGTTAACCCCCAGCTGCCTTTGCGTCATGCCCCGCTCACTGGCCAGGTTCGCGGGCTGCCAGGTGAGGCGTCAAAGACCCGCAAGTGCCATCCCATAGAGGCTCGCCATTGCCAAGAATGCCCACTGGAATCCGGCGAAAGATATGATCAACCCGGCGGCCACTGGAGCGAGCAATTGCATGGCGTTCAGCCCTGCGAAGTTCAAGGAAACCGCGTTCATTAGACGGTCCACGCCAACGATGTCGGGAATAATTGCTTGACTGGCCGGTAGCATCAAAGCCCAGATTATTCCTTGGACCAGGGCCGCGAGGTAGATCCATTCCATTGACATCAAGTCAAAAAAGACCAGTGCCGACATAACGGCAGAATTCAACAGGCTCAGCAGCTGCCCGGCCTGCAAGACGGTCCGCTTCGGCATTCGATCAGCGAGGATCCCGCCGAACATCGAAAGCAGCAGCAACGGCACAGCACCGAAAAGCCCCATCAAGCCGAGCGCGGCAAAGGAGCCTGTTAGCTCGAAAGCGAGCAGGCCGGGTACAACGAGCTGCATGTTCATCGACGCCATCTGGCCAAGCATGGCTACGTAGAACCATCTGAACTCGCGGTTTCTAAACGATACGAGCGCGCTGGGCAGAGCCTTTGGTCTCCCGGTTAGAGTGCCCAACGGAGGTTTTTGTTCTAGCATCGCAGCGGCAACTGAATCAGCGCCCCTGACTGGTGGCGGTCTACCTTAACCCGCTTACTTGAGATTAGCCCAGCTTTCAGCGTCCATTATCTCTGCCCAACGCTTGTAGAAGCCGCGCATGTTCTGCTCGCTGGCGTCTTCGGAGGTCAGAAGCGCACCCGGTAAGGCGTCATTCTGCTTCTCATGGCGGTGGCCCATGGCATAGTTGTAAGGCTGGCGGCGCGCGAACGTACCGCTACTGGCCTCGGTAGCGTAATTCCAGTTCTCCATGTCATCCTCTTCGACCATTCCGGTCGGGCCCGACCAGGTGAGCAAGTGGTCCCGCCAATACGCCTTGACCTCGGGAGGCGCCTTGCTATCGACGAAGTCCCAGCGCCAAGCCTCCGTCATCTGCGGCCCCACTGGATGCCAAACCGCAATCGTTAGGTTGAAGACCCCGAGCGTAGACATGTTAGGGAGGATTGTCGCGACCGATCCGCCCGGGCGGGCGGCGCCCCGGCCGCCGAGACGCTCCTGGCGCGCCTCATGAGCGCGCTTCAAGTAATCCTCGACCACCTCGGTCCCGGTGTAGATCGTGGAAATATACTCTTGTTCGGCCTTCCACATCTCGGGCGGCGCGGCTTTTACTCCGTGTCCGCCAGGAAATGAAATGATGGCTTGCTCACGAGCCACCCGCAGCCTACTCGCACCAAGGAAGGCAGAGCGATGCGAGGTCGCAGCGTGATAGAAGTCGCCGACAAAGTTCTCGGCGGCAAATTTCCAGTTGCATGGCATCAGCCACTTCTGCACGCCACCGAGAGCCTCCAGCCCGCCCGGTTCGCCGTCCTTCGACTCGAATGCTGGCGCCAAGTAAGCGTCCATGCCACCGAGGTAGTCGAGGAAGTCCGGCGCTTCCTTGTCCCAACAGGCCCAAATGGAGCCGTGATAGTTCGCCATCTTCGGCACGCTGATCAAGCCCCACTCTTCCTTCTCAAGCTCACCGTGATAGGCCGTGGCGAACTGCGGCACGCCAATCAGCTCGCCCGGTACGCTTACCAGATTGCCGTCCGTGGAATAAGACCAACCGTGGTACGGGCAGGAAAACACCGGCGTGTTGCCCTCGTCGTAGCGACACACCTTCATGCCCCGGTGCCGGCAGGTGTTAAGCAGGACGTGGATCTCGCCCTGGCGGTCGCGTGTCATGATCACAGACTCCTCGCCCATGCGCGAGACGAAAAAGTCGTTGGGGTTGGGAATCTGTGACTCATGGCCGATAAACAGCCATGTGCGAGCGAAGACTCGCTCTAGCTCCTGCTGGTAAATATCGGTGTTGACGAAAATCTCGCGGCTGATGGTTCCCTGATCCATGTCGACCAGGCTTTGCATCGCGCCGGGCTCGTTGAGCTTTACCACCGGATTCTCCCTCCGACTACAAACTGCGTGCGCACATAATTAGTTGAGGAACCGCTCAACCCAGTAGCAAGGCTGCTAGAGGAAGATTGTCAAGTTCTTTTCCAGCAACACGCTCTGGCCAAGGATGATCTTGCCCGTTCCAGCTTCCACGCTCCGCATCTTGCGCCGCGTATAGGCATTGCCCAACTATGATGTCGGTCTCATACGCTACTTGAGGTCGGCCCAGCTCTCAGCATCCATGATCTCTGCCCAGCGCTTATAGAAGCCGCGCTGGTTTTGCTCGGTAACGTCCTCATAGGTCAAAAGCGCACCAGGCAACGCGTCATTCTTCTTTTCATGGCGTTGGCCCATTGCGTAGTGATACGGCAGTTGGCGCGCAATCGTACCACCACTCGCCTCGGTGGCGTAATTCCAGTTCTCCATGTCATCCTCCTCGACCATTCCGGTCGGGCCGGACCAAGTAAGCAGGTTATCACGCCACCACGCCTTCACCTCAGAAGGCGCATTCCGGTCGACAAAGTCCCAACGCCAAGCCTCCGTCATCTGCGGTCCGACCGGATGCCAAACTGCGATCGTTAGATTGAAGACTCCCAGTGGAGACATGTTAGGGAGGACTGTCGCGACATATCCGATAGAGCCGTTCGTAGTGCCCCTACCGCCGTAGCGCTTCTTACGCGTCTCCTGAGCGCGTCTCAAGTAATCCTCGACCATGGGCTCCGTGCCGCCGTAGCTGCCGGACGTATATGGCTGGTCGGCGTTCCACAGCTCGGGCGGCGTGCCGTTGACTCCATGTCCGCCAGGGAATGACAGGAAGACTTGGTCTCCCGGCGGCGGGGGGAAACTCTCTGGGGGTCTCGAGTTGAAGAACTTCTTGATCACGCCATTGTTGAGTTCGGTAGAACGATGCGAGATTACGTGATAGAAGTCGCCGACAAAGTTCTCGGCGGCAAATTTCCAGTTGCATGGCATCAGCCACTTCTGCACGCCACCGAGAGCCTCCAGCCCGCCCGGTTCGCCGTCCTTCGACTCGAATGCTGGCGCCAAGTAAGCGTCCATGCCACCGAGGTAGTCGAGGAAGTCCGGCGCTTCCTTGTCCCAACAGGCCCAAATCGAACCGTGATAGTTAGCCATCTTCGGCACGCTGATCAAGCCCCACTCTTCCTTCTCAAGCTCACCGTGATAGGCCGTGGCGAACTGCGGCACGCCAATCAGCTCGCCCGGTACGCTTACCAGATTGCCGTCCGTGGAATAAGACCAACCGTGGTACGGGCAGGAAAACACCGGCGTGTTGCCCTCGTCGTAGCGACACACCTTCATGCCCCGGTGCCGGCAGGTGTTAAGCAGGACGTGGATCTCGCCCTGGCGGTCGCGTGTCATGATCACAGACTCCTCGCCCATGCGCGAGACGAAAAAGTCGTTGGGGTTGGGAATCTGTGACTCATGGCCGATAAACAGCCATGTGCGAGCGAAGACTCGCTCTAGCTCCTGCTGGTAAATATCGGTGTTGACGAAAATCTCGCGGCTGATGGTTCCCTGATCCATGTCGACCAGGCTTTGCATCGCGCCGGGCTCGTTGAGCTTTACCACCGGATTCTCCCTCCGACTACAAACTGCGTGCGCACATAATTAGTTGAGGAACCGCTCAACCCAGTAGCAAGGCTGCTAGAGGAAGATTGTCAAGTTCTTTTCCAGCAGGACGGTTTGGTCAAGGATGATCTTGCGCCGCGCTAGCTTCCACTCACCGTCCACCTTTCGCAGCGTGTCCTGGCGCTTCCCAACCATGAAGTCGGTCTCGTAGGACAAGCGATTGCGGTAAACGAAGAAGCGGTGACTGGTCTCCACTTCGCTGGCATTACCCAAGTCAGGACTCGCATCGACAATGCGGATGTTCGTGATCAGGTGGCTCGCCCGCGATGACGGCTCCTCAGCCCAATGGATGCCAGTTTCGATTTGCCGAACGCGTTGGGTCAAGGTCTCCTTACCCTCGTCGAACCAGGCAATGTCTTGGCCTTCCCGCGTGAGTTCCCGCTCCCAATCCCCATACTTGATGTTCCGCACCAGGGGCATGAAATAGCGGACATCTTCGGTCAGCAGCTCCAGCCACTGGCTGTACTGGCGAAAGTCAAGCAGGTCCGCTTCGTAAAAGTAGAACTCCTCTACTTCCTTTAGGAGCTTCTGGTACTCCGGTGTCACCTGCGAGCGTAGTACAAACTTCTTGTCATCCTGCACGACCATAGCTTCTTCCCCTCTCTCTAGCTCTGCTAAACGCCGCTAACCAGCTTGCGCAGGACCATTTACCCTAGTCAGCAGCCGCGTCCCAACGGCGCAGCTCGTCCCAATCCTGCGCATCCATGAGCTCGGCCCAACGCTCGTAAAAGCCTCTTTGGTTCTGCTCATTGATGAAGTGTTCGAAGGCTTTGGCGCCTGGAAACGCCGCGTTCTCTCCTTCGTGTCCCATCCCCTGGGTGTAGTTGTAGCGATAACGCCGCGCAATGGTGCCGTTGCTCGCCTCGGTGGCGTAGCCCCAGTTCTCCATGTCGTCCTTTTCAACCCCGCCCGCCGCGCCGGAATAGGTAATCTGCTCCTTCCGCCAGGCGTCTTTAACCGCCGGCGGCGCGTCCTTGTCTACGATGTACCAACGCCAGATCTCGGTGCTTCTCGCCCCCTGCGGGTGCCATACCGCGATGCAGAACGAGGTGCGGCCGGCTCCAAACGACATGTTGGGGAAAATCGTCGACGGCGTGCCTCCGGTCTTCATCGGTCCAATGCCCTTGAGCCTGGCGAGTCGCTTCTCGTAGACATCCTTGAAGTAGGCGTTGATCTCCGGATTCTCATGCTGGTCGTAAGCCGGTGTTGCAGCCCATTCGTCCGGGTGGTAAGCGCTGAGCGCGCCGTGACCCTGCGGGAAGGACAGCGTCATTCTCTTCCTCTCGGCTAAGTTCGAGAGGCCCGGAATGCGGCCGCCGGGCATCATCCCACTGAGCTGAGCCGATCTATGGCTGATGCCGTGGTAGTTGTCACCGATGAAGTTCTCCGCCGCCAGCTTCCAGTTGGACGGCGTAATCCACTTATGAACCCCCTCGAACGCCACTCGCGCGCCCGGTTCGCCGTCCGTGCCGTCGAAGACGACGTCGAGGAACATCTTCATGTCGCCCATGTACTCGTCCCACTCCGGGGCATCCTTGTCCCAGCAGGCCCAGACAGAGCCTTTGTAAACGTGCATCTTGGGCACGCTTATCAGGCCCCACTCCTCCTTCTCCAGCTCGCCGTGGTAGGCCGTGGCGAACTGCGGCACACCGATTAGCTCGCCCGGCACACTGACCAGGTTGCCATCGGTCGAGTAAGACCAGCCGTGGTACGGACAGCTAAAGACCGGCGTATTGCCCTCGTCGTAGCGGCAGACCTTCATGCCACGATGCCTGCAGGTGTTGAGCAGGACGTGGACTTCGCCCTGGCGGTCCCGCGTCATGATCACAGACTCCTCTCCCATACGGGAGACGAAGAAGTCGTTGGGGTTGGGTATTTGCGATTCGTGGCCCACAAACAGCCAGGTGCGGGCAAAGACACGCTCCAGCTCCTGCTGGTACAGTTCATCGCTAACAAAGATATCCCGGCTTATGTGTCCGCTCTTCATGTCGACCAAGTCGCGAACCCTACCCGGCTGCTCGGTATATACCACTTCGTATTCCTTCCATAATTCCCTGGAGCACAACGACTTATGGCTGAATATCTACGCGGTTGGCGGGGTCACGTCAATATCGAGAATTATGCAGGCGTCAACCGCGTTGATGTGCGTCGCAGGTCTAGAGTACTCCAGGCGCGCTGAATCCAGGAGGCACAGCAACAGGAAAAACGACGTTCCTGGCGCTCCTGGCAAGGCGCACCGCCTTAGCCAGTATTCAAGATAATGGGCAAACTTCATCCGAGGCGCTGCACTGTAGAGCGGGTGCCGAATCAGTCAGCGGAAACCGTCGATGACGCCGAGGCGATATGACTCGCCTGGAAGTGGCCCCTACGGGAAATTGAGCAACAGAAAAGTCAGCCGAGTTGAGTCGGGAGCTGTTGCCTGGAAGGACCTGTCACTGAGAGCCCTGATTTCGCAGTTTGCGGACATGGAAAATTGCCTCGAGCCGACTGTGAACACCCAACTTGCCATAAATATTAGCGAGGTGGCGCTCGACGGTATGAAGGCTAATGTTCATCTTTTCCACCAGGTCATGGTTGCTGCAGCCTTCCATGAGCAAGTTCAAGAGCTGAAGTTCTCGCTGAGTCAGATTTCCAAAGTCGAGGGCAATCGCCGGATCAATCGCGTCATTTTCATTATCGAGGCGCGGCTCACGAATGAATTTAACCGTCCTGCTGACCATATCCTCGCTTTCGAAGACTCGAAAAGCTGGGACTTCGTCATCGACGATTTCAAGTTTTGAGTGGGGGATCCGGGCAGCGAGTAAGCGATTTCGAGCAACCGTCGCTCCCGGTGCGTCTTTTCCTTCCAAAATCAAGGTGCGCGACCGGACCTTAGGTAACAATGGAGTCGCATCAAAGGCTAGCAGGGTGTCAACGAATCTAAGAAAGACGTTCGAACTCGTGGATTCGACACACATATTCGCGATTTGGCGGACTTCCTGCGGGCGAGTCCAGGCTCGATTTGCGCTGGCTTCAGCCATGCAGTACGAAATCCAGTCCTTGCTTGCTACCGATAGAAGGGCGTCATGCATAGGGGTAGAAAAGAAATCCCTGGCGCTTGAAACGCCATTCCAAAGGATTAGGTGAGTGATTTTCGCTGGATTACAAACGCTATAGTCGAGAATAATTGGCGCTGATAGCGATTCGGCCAGCACGGCAACTCGTTCCAGACCCAGCGCACCGATGACGGCATCCAGATCTAAGTGCTGTGCGGTAAGCGATACGTCTCCGACGTCTCTTTGAGATAGGCCAAATCCTCGAGGATTGTACCTTATGACCATAAAGTGCTCTGTTAATGATTCATACCAGCGGCAGAGTTCGGCGACTTCCCATTCTTTCTCGAGGTGGTTGGGCAAGGGAGCGTTCACGAGGAATAAGGGTTGACCGTGTCCGGCCGCCCAAAAGGCGATTCGAACGCCGTCAGACGTAATGCAAGTCCGAATCTCCGGGATCATTACGCAGATTATACTGATTTTTCGCCACGAATGAGTTTCGCGGCGAGGAACGGCTCCGTGAACCTTCCTTACCGGTTCAATAGTACAAGGCGTTCGCGCCACCGGAGCTCGGCAAGGTGCTCATTTTGGACCTCTCGCAAGGTTCGTGATCTTGGCTGCTACTCCCGGTCTGGCGACCAGGAAGGAAAGATATCGATAGCAAGGTTATTCGTAAGGGGCGTCTGCCGGGAGCCATCGGCGTTCATGACGTAGATCCTGAAGTTGCCACCGCGATCGGAGGCGAATACGATCTGGCGGCCGTCAGGCGACCAGCTAGCTGAGCCGTCGCCGGCGGGGACGTTCGTGAGGCGCATCTGCCTCTGTCCATCGGCGTTCATGACATAGATCTCTGGGTTGCCATCGCGCGAGGAGGAGAAAGCTATGCGGCTCCCGTCTGGCGACCAGGCAGGCGAGAAGTCGTTGGCAGCGTTGTTAGTGAGGTTAGTCTGGCCGGAACCGTCCGCATTCATGACATAAACCTCAGCGTTACCATCGCGGGTGGAGCAGAAGACTATCCGGCTGCCGTCCGGCGACCAGGCAGGCGAGAAGTCGGGCGCGGAATTATTAGTGAGGCGGGTCTGACCAGAGCCGTCCGCATTCATGACGTAGATAGCGAGGGCGCCATCACGATCGGAGGTAAACGCGATGCGGCTGCCGTCGGCTGACCAGGCCGGCGCAGCCTCACTGGCCGGGTTGTTCGTGAGCCGGGTCTGCTCAGAGCCATCGGCATTCATGACGTAAATCTCAGCGTTGCCATCGCGGTCGCTGGAGAAAGCAATGCGACTGCCATCGGGTGACCAAGCTGGGAAAATCTCTTCGGCGACGTTTTTCGTAAGGCGTCTTGTCCCGGAGCCATCGGTGTTCATGACGTAGATCTCCAAGTTGCCGTCGCGGTTTGAAATAAAGGCAATAGATCCGTTGCCATCGCTGCCACAGGCCGCTGACAGCAGTATCATTACCAGCAGCCCAAGAAGCGAAAGCAGCTTGAGCTGTGGCGCTGAACCGCCGAGATCACGCCGAGCACCGATCATTGCGTCTGATATTGTACGCCACTGTTATCTAGTTGGCGAAGCGTTAGCTAGGCTAAGCCCAAAGGCAAGGTGCAAGATTCAGCCTTTGTGGCATGACGTCTCAGCGAGTCGTCTCCTCTTCGGAGCCGGCATCCGCCGCGGCGGGCGGTAAGGCCTCGACTGTTTCCAGGGCTGCGGTCCCTGAGCGAAGCAGCAGGCGAGGCAGCAGTTGCGCGACGATGATGCCAATCGTGAAGAGTACTGTCACCACCAGCAGTGCTTCGTCCATGCGGTCGAGGAACGCCGCGCCACCTTCGCTGGCATCCTGAGCTCGGTCAATCGCCAGCGATCCGAAAGCGAAACCGGCGGTGATACCCAGCGTCGACATGGTGAGATTGAGCGAGGGCGCCAGATGCAACTGGTTGGCCGGCAGCGAGGCAAAAATCTGTCGCATGTTCGCCGTCTGCATGACCGCCTGGCCCGTGCCCCAGATTAATAGGACTCCGACCACGACGTGAACCGCCGGTGAAGCGCCCAGCAAGGCCAAGCCTATTTGACCGATCACGTTAATGCCCGCGGCGGGAAGAAAAACCGCCACACTGCCGAACTTGTCAGACAGATAGCCTGCCACCGGACCAGCTGGCGGCCGCGCCGCATTCTGGGCTATAAGCACGTTGCCAAAATGTGCCTGGCTCCAACCGTAACCCAAGCGCAGCATGAACGGCAGCATCAATCCAATGGAGCCGGTGGCGAAACCCATAACGGTCGCCTGCGCCGCCGCCAAGGTTACGCTGGGGATCCGGAAAATTGACAACTTCAAGATCGGAGCTTTGGCGTGCAGCTCCACCCAAACAAAGCCGGCTAGGGACGCTACTGCTGTTACGGCAAGAACCGCCGGCAGCGCAGTCGACGCATCGGAGCTTAGGCCCAGAACAAGGAGTTGCCCGGAGGTGATCAAGGCAATGGCGCCGACAACCAACAGGACGCTGCCGAGAAAGTCGAACTCGGAGAGTGGCTTGCGATTTTCTGCCTCCGGCGGAAGCTTGGGCAGTAGCAGGAACACCGCTGGAATCATCGCAAGGTAGACCACTGAGGTACCCATGAACAGCCATCGCCAACCCAAGTTGTCGGCAACAAAGCCGGTAAACGTCGTGGATAACACCAAGCCCAGGCCGCTTGCGAACATGCTATAACCGACGGCTTTGCCGCGCCGCTCTGGGGGGAAACCACCGATAGCGATCACCTGCAGGATGACCCAGAGAAAGACCCGGAAAGCGGCGGAAAGAAAGCGGCAGATGATGAAAACATAGATGTCAGTCGTGAAGAAGATCACCGACATTACTAAGACGTCTACCGCCAGCCCAAGAACCACGAGAGCCCGCCGGTCGAAATAGGTCGTTATGTCGCCAAGCGCCACGGTGGCGCCACCCAGTCCGAGGAAGTAAGCGATCAGGATCCAGACGACAGTTGTAACCGGGGCGTTGAAGTCTTCCGCTATCGTCGGCAGGACCACCGGCAGGGCGAGCGTCGTCGCCAGGGTGAGGACAAACGTATGGAACATGTGAAGGCCCATTGCCTTGACGTGCAGCGGCTGCCGCATGGCTGCCTGCCAAGGCCGCCTCCATCGGCCCCCAATCGGGGGACCACCCGTGCTGACTGGCTGCGTCACTGGCGAGGCTTCTTAATTCTCATAGGAAGGAACAAGGACTAGATCCGCCTTAATGTGTTGCTTTAGCTATCAACTTACGTAAGAAATGGAATCTTGGAGCGGCGTGATCAGCTACCGTGCGGCTACTTCAAGCAATCTCGACGCGGCCGGCGCCCCCGGAAGGCCCCTGAGCCCCCCAGGCTCAGGCCCATGGCCATTACCGGTACTCCAAATATGGAAAGTGTCAGAAGAGCGTCGCGATGTCAACACGGAAATTGACCATGTTCCTAGGCACCCTGCTTACGCCGATTTCCCCTCCGGAATCGAGAATATCTTGCGACTGGCAGATCCGCGGCGTAATCTCACCACAACATATCGCTAAAGGTCACTTTCCGAAATTCAACATCGCTTGAGCCCAAGCTAGAGAAGAATATGCCCTTTGGTCCTGGAATAGCCCTGTCTCATTCAGCACTGCTTTATCGTCCGAGTGAGCCGTGGAAGGACATCTATTAGAATCCAATCAAGCTGGACCGTAATTGACAATTTTAGCCCTCAGACCTAATTTGCTTGCATGTCGCTCGCCGGCGCCAGGGACCTGACCCGGGTCGATTTGCCACATATTGGTCAGTCTGAAGGAGTGGATAAAAATGGTCCTGGAGTCTCGAGCAGGAAAAGTCCTGGGCAACCTTGTCGACGTCGAGCGGGGCGCTATTAGCCGTGAGCTCTTCACCAATGAAGAGCTATACAAGCAGCAGCTGGAGCGAATTTTCGCGCGCGCCTGGCTGTTCATCGGCCACGTAAGTCAGATCCCCAACCCCAACGACTTCTTTGTTTCGCGTGTGGGGGAGGAGTCTGTCATCCTCACGCGCGACCGCCAGGGCGAAGTCCACGTGTTGCTCAACACCTGCAGGCACCGTGGCATGAAGGTTTGCCGCTATGACGAGGGCAATACGCCAGTCTTTAGCTGCCCTTATCACGGCTGGTCCTATTCGACTGACGGAAACCTGGTCAGTATGCCGGGCGAACTAATCGGCGTGCCGCAATTCGCCACGGCTTACCACGGTGAGCTGGAGAAGGAAGAGTGGGGCATGATCTCCGTCGCCAAGATGCACATCCACAAGGGGTCAATCTGGGCCTGCTGGGACAAGGACGCGCCAAGCTGGGATAACTACATGGGGGACATGAAGCTCTTCCTGGACGGATTTCTTGACGGGGCGGATGGTGAGCCGGGGGAGGTTGAGGTAGTTGGCGGCATTCAGAAATTCATCATTCCATCTGCCTGGATGTACGGTGCGGAGAACTTCATCGGCGATGGCTACCATGGGATCAGTCATCGCTCGGTGGACCTCGCCGGTATCAGTCCCCAGGCGGAAGGCCGCCACACGCGCAGCAACTATGGAGAGAGGCTGGGTTCGATCGCGTTCCCGAGACTTGGCCATGGCATGGTAAATGGTGTCCGCGAGACAGCAGAGGCGGAGTACAGTCCATCCTGGCCGAACAACCCGGAAGTGGATGACTACTACCGCGAAGCGCAGGCAAAGCGCCAGGAGCGAATCCGCAATGGCCAGGTTCGTTACCGCACCGGCCCCTCCACTTTCTTCCCGAACGCCTCGTTCCACTCTGACCCGCAGTCGATTTTTGTCTGGCACCCGGCCGGGCCGATGAAAATGGAGATGTGGCGCTGGTATACCGTCGACAAGAAAGCGCCCGAGGCGGCCAAAGACGCGCTGCGTCGCTTTGGCATGCGCTACTCCGGCCCTGCCGGCATGACTGAGCAGGACGACGCGGAAAATTGGAACTACGCGACAGCCTCGAGCGATGGCACTATCGCCCGGCGCTTTAAGTTCAACTATGAAATGGGCCTGAACCAAACCGTGGCGCTCTCAGGCCTGGAAGGAGCAACGCGGCCTGCGGCGTCCGCTCACCAGGACCCGGCTCAACCCTTCACGGTCTCTGAAAATAACGCTCGAACTCTTTACAAGCGCTGGGCTGAGTTCATGGATGCCGAAAGTTGGGCGGACCTCTTCCCGATCAAGAAGGAGCCAAACTTTTGAGGAAAGGACGCTTGCGGGAAGCGCTTTCGATGCCCATGATCAGCTAGATGGGGCGAAGAAACGTCAGCGCAATTTCTCGGCACATCGGGCCTATTTGCGTCGAGGCTCGTGGCGGTGACGCGACCTTGGGAACCCAAGAGGCGGCGATTCGTAGTGGCGGGAGGTGGAGATGACCGAAATTTCAGAATCAGTGCCGACCTACCAAGTCGATCCATTCTGGCCCAAGCCGCTACCCAACGGCTGGATTCTAGGTCAAGTGTGCGGCATAGCGGTGGATCAGCACGACCACGTTTGGATCGTTCAACGCCCTAGCTCGTTGACGCAGAGGGAAGCCGCTGCGGTACAAGAACCGCGCTGGGGCGACTGCTGCGCGCCCGCGCCAGCGGTCCTAGAGTTCGACCCCGATGGCAATGTCCAGCGTGCCTGGGGCGGGGCCCAGGTCGGAGAGGTTTGGCCTCGGATGGAGCACGGTATCTACGTCGACCATGACGGGAACGTTTGGCTTGGCAGCTTGAACGAGACGGTTCTCAAGTGCAGTCCGGATGGCAAACGCCTTCTTACCTTGGGTGAAGCGCCGCCGCCGCCGCTGCCCGGCTCTCCGCCGGCACCACGATCGGAGCCTTCGCCCACCGGGGCGGTTCGCAGATCTCCGGGAGACAGCAACGATCTGAGCCGGTTCGACGCCCCGACTGACATCGACGTGGATCCGGACGCCCATGAAGCTTACATTTCCGATGGTTACGGCAATCGCCGCATCATTGTCGTTGATTCTCAGACGGGAGAATATAAGCGTCACTGGGGCGCCTACGGGGAGCGGCCGGATGACGTGCCGTTGGACGACTACGCTACCGGCGAGTCTCCCAGCCGTCACTTTCGCAGCCCAGTGCACGCAGTCCGGATCAGCAATGACGGCCTTGTCTATGTGGCTGACCGACCAAACAACCGCATTCAGGTCTTCCGAAAGAGTGGTGAGTTCGTCGAGGAAGCTTTCCTGGCGACCTGGACGCTGGCGATGGGCGCCGTCTGGGACATAGACTTCTCACCAGACCCGGCTCAGACCTTCATCTATGTGCCGGACGGCACCAACATGAAGGTCTGGATCCTGACCCGCAAGGACCTGAAGGTCGTGGGCAGCTTCGGCCGCGGTGGCAAGCAGGCTGGGCAGTTTGATTGGGTTCATAACCTGGCCTGTGACTCCAACGGCAACATCTACACGGCGGAAGTCAACACCGGGAAGCGGGTCCAGAAGTTTGCCTTGACCTAACTATGGGGGACCTACGATCCGTTGGCGTTAGCGTGCAGGACGTTGCTGCCGCTCCCGGCAAGGCCCGAAGTGTAGCCCGCGTTTTGGGCGTGGGCGCCTCCTGAGCCCCCAAGGCTCAGACTCCTGGCCGTTGCCGGCACTCCAAACGATGTTGCCGTTTCGAAATTTCTATCGTTGGGGACCGACAGGGAATGTCGCGCTAACGGGTGCGAAAACGCGGGATCGCTTCAGTGTACTGGGCATACAACTCGAGAGCTTCGGTGCCGTCGCTGGTCTCGTACCAACTCGGCCTGGGATGCCAGTCCAAGGGCGTGGTGCAACTACCCGACTCGCAATTTTCGCAGGTGTGATACAGCAGCCACTGCTGAGCGCTCACCTTGGCGCCGCAGCACATACAGAGGTAAGGCGGCGAAAAGATGTAGTTTTGAAAAACGATAGACCGGTCGCAGCCTTCAGTGGGGTGCTCCCGACCACAGCGTTCACAGCTCATGCGAAGTCCCGTTCCGGGGGCTGTGGAAAGTAGCCCGCCCTCACCTGACGCCAGCTAATCCTGCGCACCCGCGGCCTGGTCAAGGCTCGCCTTAGCCAATTCTTCGATGATCTTCACTCTTGGTGCCCGTCTGTTTCCCATGGTACCTGTTCCAATGAGGCCAAGCATAACCTCCAAAGGACTCTCTCTCGCTTCGTTGCTCGCGCCCGAGGGTTGATTGCTGTTTCCTGCTTGTCTGACAAGCTCGACGGCTTGGCCCAGAACCGAGGCCATTCTAATCAATCCTGAGCGCTGCGCGCTACGCAAGGTTGAAGAGAAACCGACCTGTTGGAGATTATCTCAGGTTGGAAGTTGCATTTGACACTATATCGATGTCTTTGGCTCGAGGAATCTTATGTCGCAAGTTGTAGGGTGGCGAACTTCCGATGTAACAGGTGGGAGAAGGCTGTATCATTTGGGAAGATGCCAATAAGCCCGAGTGTCCGTGCGAGCGCCGTAGATTCGTCTCTGTTTAGAAAGGGTCGGGCTCCTCCCTCAACCCACTGGCGAGTTTTTCTAATGACTTCTCGAGCTGCCAGAAGGGGCTAAACGTGGAATACAGAATGCTCGGCAATTCCGGCCTCCAGGTGTCTCTCGTGGGCCTGGGATGCTACAACTTTGGTCAGAACGACTTTGGTCAGAGCCTTGACATGGGTGCTACTGCTGCCGTCGTCAACAAGTGCATCGACGTGGGAATCACCTTCTTCGACACGGCAGACATCTACGGTGGGCGAGGCAAGTCCGAGGAGTTTCTCGCGCCCGCGCTTAAGCCCCACCGCCGCAACATTGTCATTGCGACCAAATCGGCTTCCCCAATGGGCGAGGGACCATATTGGGTGGGGGCGTCCCGCAAGTACATCATGAACGCGGTGGAAGCCTCCCTGCGGCGCCTTGATACCGACTACATTGACCTCTACCAAATCCACCGGCCTGATCCAAAGACACCAATTGAGGAGACGATGCGGGCGTTGGATGACCTGGTGCGGTCCGGTAAGGTCCGTTACATAGGCAGCAGTAACTGCACCGGCTGGCAGCTCGTAGAGGCAGATTGGCTGGCCAGAACCCAGCATTTGACGCCCTTCATTAGCGCTCAGAACGAGTACAGTCTGCTGCGACGTGACATCGAGAAAGATCTGACGCCCGTCTGCACCAAGTACAACATCGGTCTACTGCCCTTCTTTCCCCTGGCTAGCGGCTTCTTGACCGGCAAGTACCGCCCCGGCCAGCCGCCACCAGAGGGCAGCCGCTTGGCCGGCTCCGGCCCGTTTGCGAGCCGTTTCGCGGCCCGGTTCATCAACGAGCACAACGACGAGCTCCTTCTGAAGCTCGAAGGCTTCGCGGAGCAGCGCGGGCACACAATGGTGGAGTTAGCGATGAGCTGGCTGGCCAGCCGTGACTATGTAAGCAGCGTTATCGCCGGCGCGACAAAGCCAGAGCAAGTGGAGGAAAACGCCAAGGCGGCTGACTGGCGCATGACAGCTGAGGAGATGGCGGAAATCGACGAAATCACTAGGGTCAGCTAGCCGGCCCCCGAAAGCGCGCTGATTCGCGGAGCGATGCCTGAACCTCTTCTCACTGGCAGTTAGTCAGCCTGGGGAACCGTAGATGGTCACGGCCAACCCTCCCAAATTGGTCGTGAAGAACCCGGCGACAGGTGGCGGCCGCGGAGCTTGCTACGCGCGGCGATGACGTTTAGGTCCGATGACTATGCCCTGGACGTCACGTCCAGGCGAAAAATCTGGTCTTCGGTATTCTCAAGGCTCGGGTCGTTTGGGACTTCCAAGAACCGGCCTCGAACCCAAATCCCATCCATCAGGTTCTCGGTTACCTCGATCAAGATCTCGCCGACTCGCAGGCGGTCACCAACCTCAACCTCGAAAAAATCGACATACTCGTAGTTGGAGGGTTCGTTTGTCATCGCAGTGTTACTTCAGATCATTCCAGCTTTCGGCATCCATAAATTCTGCCCAGCGCTTGTACATATGGCGCTGGTTTTGCTCACTGCTGACCGTGTCGCTGAGAACAGCACCGGGCACAGCTTCATTGGTAGTTTCGTGCTTGAGGCCTTGGCCGTAGTGGTAAGGGTAACGCTTCGCAACCGTGCCCGTGCTGGCCTCGGATGCATAGTTCCAGTTCTCCATGTCATCTTCTTCAACCATCCCCGAAGGTCCGGACCAGGTGAGTCGATGGTGCCGCAGGAAATCCCTGACGTCCGGCGGCGCGTTCTTGTCCACGAAGAACCAGCGCCACGCCTCCGTCATTCTTGGCCCTACCGGATGCCAGACGGCAATCGTAAGACCACCGCCCGATTCCATGCTGTCCAGCGTGGACATGTTGGGGAAGATCGTTGAGACGCTTGTACCGGTGCCACGTCCACTGGCACGGGTGGCCCGCGTCTCTTCACTGCTCTCGATGTACTGCCCCAATCTTTCGCTATCCGTATCGATGTACTGTGCTGAGCGCAACCGGGTCCCCTTGGCCGTATTCTGGTCATCGCCAAGTTCATCTTGCCAATATTCCGGAGCATAGCCGCGAGTGCCGTGCCCCTCGGGAAATGCGTAAAAGACGGTCGTGCCTCCGGTGCCCGGGGTCGCAGGTCGTCGCCCTCCGAGTCGACGGTGTGGCGCAGACCCGTGGGAAATGCCGTGGTAAAAGTCACCGATAAAATTCTCCGCGGCAAACTTCCAATTGCAGGGCATCATCCACTTCTGGACGCCGGCAAAAGCCAACCCCTGATCATTTCCGTCCGATGTCTGAAGGATCTGGTCAAAGAACACTTTCATTCCGCCCAGATAATCGACAAATTCAGGTGCGTTCTCGTCCCAGCAGGCCCAAATGGTTCCTTTATAATTCGCCATCTTCGGAACGCTGATCAGGCCCCACTCTTCCTTCTCCAGCTCACCGTGATAGGCCGTGGCGAACTGGGGCACGCCGATTAGCTCGCCCGGTACGCTGACCAGATTGCCGTCAGTGGAGTAAGACCAGCCGTGATATGGGCAGCTGAACACTGGCGTGTTGCCCTCGTCGTAACGGCACACCTTCATGCCCCGATGCCTGCAGGTATTGAGCAGTACGTGAATTTCACCCTGACGGTCGCGCGTGAGGATGACAGACTCTTCGCCCATTCGAGACACAAAGTAATCGTTGGGGTTAGGAATCTGCGACTCATGCCCTACGAAGAGCCAGGTTCTGGTGAAGACTCTTTCAAGTTCGAGGCGATATAGCTCATCGCTGACGAAAACTTCACGGTCGATTACGCCGGTTGCCGAGTCGACCAGCGACTTAGCGGAATTGGGCCGTTCGATGCTAACCATATTATTCGCCTCCTCGAAAAAACCGGTCGTCCTAAGAAGCCACGATGCCCAATGAGGACCACGCAGCACCACTGTCTAAGGATAGACCAGCCCTGAGAAATTTCAATATGGAGAATTATGTAGGTTCTCTGCGGACGACTGGTCGCTGCTCTGCTGTCCAGGCACCTTATTCCTAAAAGGGCAGGAGTGTAAGCTCGGACGTTTTCTACGCCTCCACGAGCGTGTCTTCTTGTCGCGACCATTGGCCGAAGGAGCCAGAATAGTTCCGACCCTGACTAAAGCCGAGAATCCTCAACACTAGAGCGGCGACAGCCAATCTACCACCACCCTGTCAGTAGCAGTTAATCTCGCTTTCGGGTGTGATACCTCTCGATTCGAGGAGCTGACGCAGCTCGGCCTGGGGTTTGAATGTTGTCCGAAGAGTTGAATAGAGCGGTTACTTCAGTCCTTGAAAGGTGCCTAAACCTGACTTATGATTTGAAGGCTCAGATGCCGATTCAAGATGAAGGAGTCATCAGAGGGAGGCAACGATGGTAAAGGAGAACGACGATAAGCCGAAGGAGCCGGCATCGACATTCAGTGTGCGGCTAAATATCCGAGACTTGGACCCTGGAGATCGAGTAGCGCTTTATGGTGGGATCGTGGCCGAGGTCGTGGATAACCCACGGGACGGCATGTGGATGCGAGCTCGGTACATCACAGTACCGTCGGATACTTCAAAGGAAGGCACCGAAGACCAGATCTTCGCGACCGACGTAATGGACAGGGCGTAAAGCAGGCACTGGTCTCATCGTCCTTGCTCTGAACGGTTCGACTAAAAGCCTGGCTTTAGCCCAGGGTTAGCGCCTCGGTTGCGGTCGGCCCGAGGAATCACCAACTCGTTTACCGGTTGCTGGCGCGGTGAGAAAGGGAGGAGGGAAGCCTCGTTCCGTTCTGCACTCGGGTTCGTATATTGGCCGGCCCTCAACATGCCGCACTGTCGCACGCCCAGATCGGCCTGACAGACCGGCCGGAAACGGCAGCCGCTGCCGCTATTTATACGCGATCGAAGAATTTCGGACTGGGAGGCGCAAGTGAAGCTGCCCGTCCCATTCGGGTCACGTAACGCTAAGCGCTAACCGCCGCGGTTTATTGGGCGATCCCCTCTGCGGTGAGCTCGATTCCCACCGCAGTCTCCTTTCGGGCGTTAACCAGCTCTTGCTTGGCTTACTTGAGATCGGCCCAGCTGTCAGCGTCCATTAGCTGCGCCCAACGCTTGTAGAAGCCACGCTGGTTCTGTTCGGTGACCGGCTCGTAGGTCAGCAGCGCACCCGGTAACGCGTCGCTGGTTTTTTCGTGACCTTGGCCCATCTCATAGCTATAGGGGCGGGGGCGTGCGGTAATGCCGTTGCTCGCCTCCGAGGCGTAATTCCAGTTCTCCATGTCATCTTCTTCGATCAAGCCGGTCGGGCCCGACCACTTGAGCAAATTGTCCCGCCAGTACGCCTTGACTTCTTCAGGCGCGTTCTTGTCGACAAAGTCCCAGCGCCAGGCCTCCGTCATCATCGGTCCCACCGGATGCCAGACGGCGATTGTTAGATTGAAGACTCGGAGCGTAGACATGTTGGGGACGATCGTAGAGACTTCTCCACCCGGACTGGCAGGGCCCCGGCCGCCTTGGCGCTTCTGGCGGGTCTCGTAAGCGCGCTTCAAGTAATCCTCGACGAAGTCAGACCCACCGTAGATGGGGGGTACATATGGATGGTCGGTTTTCCAGAGCTCTGGCGCCGTGCCATTGATTCCGTGGCCGCCAGGAAATGAGACGAAGACCTGCTCAGGAAGCGCAATATTCGAACCACGACTGAGGAAGGCAGAATGATGCGAGATGCCGTGATAGAAGTCGCCGATAAAGTTCTCGGCGGCAAATTTCCAGTTGCACGGCATCAGCCACTTCTGCACGCCGCCAATAGCCTCTAGCCCGCCCGGTTCGCCTTCCCTGGATTCAAATTCCGGCGCCAGGTAGGCGTCCATGCCACCCAGGTAGTCCAGGAAGTCCGGCGCATCCTTGTCCCAGCAGGCCCAAATCGAACCGTGATAATTCGCCATCTTCGGCACGCTGATCAGGCCCCACTCTTCTTTCTCCAGCTCACCGTGATAGGCCGTGGCGAACTGCGGCACACCGATTAGCTCGCCCGGTACGCTGACCAGATTGCCATCGGTGGAATAAGACCAACCGTGGTACGGGCAGGAAAATACCGGCGTGTTGCCCTCGTCGTAGCGACACACCTTCATGCCCCGGTGCCGGCAGGTGTTGAGCAACACGTGGATATCGCCCTGGCGATCCCGGGTTAGGATCACCGATTCTTCGCCCATGCGCGAGATGAAAAAATCGTTGGGGTTGGGAATTTGCGACTCATGGCCGACGTATAGCCAGGTGCGAGCGAAAACGCGCTCCAGTTCCTGCTGGTAAATATCTGTGTCGACGAAAATCTCCCGGCCAATCGTTCCCTTATCCATGTCGATCAGGCTTTGCATGGTGCCGCGCTGGTTTGCCTTTACCACTTGATTCTCCTTCCGGATGTTTAAACTCCGTGAGCGAAACCTTGCTGACTTTGGCTAACAAAAATGTCGCGGTCTATCTGTCCGCTCTTCATGTCGACCAGGTGCGAACCCCAGTATAAGGGCCTGAAGCTTACGCTTCCTTAGCGTTTAGAAGCGTCCCAGCCCCGCAACTCGTCCCAGCTTTCAGCATCCATCATTTCGGCCCAGCGGTAGTAAAAGCCCCGCTGGTTCTGCTCGGTCGCAACCGTCTGACCGACATTGCCTCCTCTAGTGATGGCTCGGCCGAAGACCTTGGCGCCAGGGAACGCCTCATGGGTTCCCTCGTGACCGAGGCCCTGAGTGTAGTTGTAGGGATAGCGGCGGGCGTTGGTGCCCATGCTGGCTTCCGTCGCGTAGACCCAATTCTCCTCGTCGTCCTTCTCGACTCTCCCCGCTGGGCCGGAAAACTGGACGTGCTCCTGTCGCCAGGCATTTCGCACCTTCGGCGGAGCATTCTTGTCGACCAGGTACCAGCGCCAGGTCTCGGTCGTTCTTGGGCCGGTTGGGTGCCAAACGGCGATGGTGTTGGGGGCAGCAGCGGCGAACGACATGTTTGGGAAGACTGTCGAAGGAACGCCACCGCTGCGCTGTGGTCCGAATCCTCCCAACCGCCGAAACCTTTCCTCGTAGGCCTGCTTGAAATAGGCATCAATCTCCGGGTCGGCATGCGGCTCGAGCGTGAGGGAATCCCGTGAGTTCCACTGTTCGGGAGCAACTGACGAAAGGACGCCATGACCATTCGGGAAAGAAATGGTGAGGTTCTCTGTTCCTGTTTTCCTGGTAACGGCGGGGACTAGGCCCGCGGTAATGCCCTGCGGTGACGTTAGTTGGGCCGAACGGTGCGAGGGCGTACCGTGATACCCATCGCCGATGAAGTTCTCGGCACCGAACTTCCAGTTGTGGGGCGCCACCCACTTGTGCACTCCGGCAAACACGACTCTTCCCTCGGGATCACCCTCGATGCTTTCGAAGACGACATCCAGGTAGGGAATCATCCCGCCCATGTACTCCTCCCAATCGGGCGCGTCCTCGTCCCAGCAGGCCCAAACGGAGCCCTTATAAACGTGCATCTTCGGCACCGCGATTAAGCCCCACTCTTCCTTCTCCAGCTCGCCGTGGTAGGCCGTGGCGAACTGCGGCACGCCGATCAGCTCGCCCGGCACGCTCACCAGGTTGCCGTCGGTCGAGTAAGACCAGCCGTGGTACGGACAGGAGAAGACAGGTGTGTTGCCCTCGTCGTAGCGGCAGACCTTCATTCCCCGGTGCCTGCAGGTGTTGAGCAGAACGTGGATCTCACCCTGGCGGTCCCGCGTCATGATCACCGACTCCTCGCCCATGCGCGAGATGAAAAAGTCGTTGGGGTTAGGGATCTGCGACGTATGACCGATAAACAGCCAGGTGCGGGCAAACACGCGCTCAAGTTCCTGCTTGTAGAGCTCGTCGCTGACGAAAATCTCCCGACTTATTTCTCCGCTCTTCAGGTCGACGAGGTCGCGAACCCTACCCGGCTGCTCGGTATATACCACTTTGTGTTCCTCCGACTAAAAACTACTCACGTGGAACTACAGTGACTTGTGCAAGGACATTATAAGGATTTCTGAGAAAGTTGCTTGCTTCGGTCCCTGAAACTTGCGACAACCATCTGGCGGTTAAGCGGTCTGGGAAACCGCGCTCCCGCTGGTATATATCCGTGTTTAAGAAAATCTCCCGGCTAATGGTTCCCGGACTATGTCGACCAGCCACTGCATCGCGCCGGGCTCGTTGAGCTTTACCACCTGATTCTCCCGCCGAATACAACGTTTTTCAGTTGAGTCAAGAGCATTTAGGAAATTTGTTCTCTGCGCTTCTGGATAGGTTGTCACTACCGAGCAAGAAGCGGCCTGGCCTTTGCTTACCTGAAGCTAGCGCCAGTTATCCCTCTAGGCTAGAGAGGGCTTCTCATCGGACCTGGGCTCTGATCTTTTTCGAGGTGCGGGAACCATGAGAATGAGCGCGATGCCGACGACGCCCAGCCCAGCAAAAATGGAGAAGACGAGCGAATAGGTTCCGGTTGCATCGAACATCAGTCCGGCGACGAGGACGCCAAGGCCGGAACCAATAACCAGGAATGGCGTGGCGATTCCCAGGACTGTGCCAACCGACAGCCGGCCGAAGTAGTTCGCGAAAATGACCCGCGCTGCGACGCTGGTGCCGCCAAACCCGACACCCATGATTATGCCGAGGGGGATGACCATCCAATTTGCGTTGGCGAAGATAGCCCCGATCGCATAGAAGGCTACGACGCCGGACGCCATGATGTAGATAGCTCGCGCCGACATCCTGTCCAGCAGAAAACCCCAAAGAAGAGTGCTCGGGAGCATGACGAAGCCAAAGATGCTAATGGTTAGGGCCGCGTAGGTTGAACTCACGCCGCGATCTATGAGCTGAGGGACCAGGTGCACGCTCACGCCACCACTTGAGATAGCCATCACCGTCATAGCCGACAGGAGGGTCCGGAAAGTTGCGGTCGCCAGGGCCTCGGAAGCTGTCCACTGCTCTTCCCGCGAGCCATCCTCGGGCTGCTTATGCCTATCATCGCGTCCTCTTTCGTCATCGATCTCCTGCCCAACCTCCTCGGGCCCCTTGGCCAAGAGTAGAAAACTGGCCGGGAGACCCAGAAAAGCCACTATCAATGCGAACGACAACCAACCTGCTCGCCATCCCCATTCGTTGATCACGAGAGCAGCGACCACGGGTATCACGATAAAGCCAAGCCCCAAGCCTATACTTGCGACCGCTGCGGCCGTGCCCCTTCGCCTGATGAACCAACGGGCGATCGCGGCAGATGTGGCGATCCTGATTACCCCCGCGGTTACCGCGGAGCCGAGGCTGAGCGCGGTGTAATAAACCAAAAGTGAGTTGGCAAGGCTAAGCACTACTAGTGCGAGGACCATGACGGCGCTGGCCGCTGTCAGGACGATCCTGGCGCCGAGCACGTCGACTGCGCGTCCGGCGAGCGGACCGATTACGACGACAAGGAGGCTCCCTAAGAATATGGCGCCAGAGAGCTGGCCTCGCGACCAACCAAACTCTTCCGTCATGCCCTCGAAGAAGACGCCGAGGGGACTGGGCATGAACGTAACGCTCGAAAAGCCAACCACCCCGATCCCGCCGGCAACTACCCAGCCGTAATAGAAGGGAGTGCGTTTGGCGATTGAGGAGCTGACTGACGTCGACATGGTCAACCCACGTTCATAAGACCGCGATTGGGTTTACGGGCGAGCCGGTGCCCTTTTCGAGCCGCAGCGGCGCGATGCTGAGCTGAAACTCCCAACGCCCGAGCTCGGCGCAAGCGGCCGCTAGCTCATCCAGAGCCAGGTTATCGAGCTGAAGCACACCCATCGCTACCAGCGTTCCAATGTGAATCGGATGGAGACCAGGCACAGGCGACGGCCAGACGTCGCTGTCCGCATCCCCACCCAGCACCGCAATATCGCGCTCGTGGAGCCAGAGTAGAGTCTCCGGGTGGAGGCCGGGCACGTTGCGTTCAGCCATCGTGGTTCCGCCGTGCACGCCGCGATAGGTGCGCGCGCCGTTACGGATCAACAGGATGTCACCTGATTCAACCCGTATCCCGGCAGCAGTTTCGGCTGCCTCCAGGTCCGCAGTCATAACAAAGGAGCTCGGCTCGAGCCAGTCGAGCCCTTTGAGGCGCGGGATGTCTAGCAGGATGCCTCGGCTGACGATCCCGTTGGCGGCCGAAGCCGCAATCGACAAGGCTTCGGCTCCGGTCGACTTCACCGTGCTTGCATCGACGCCGTTGTAGAGCTTGCCTTTGTAAATGATGTGACAGAAGGCATCTATGTGGGTGTTCGCCGGACCATGGACGGGCGTCGTCAGGTAGTCCACGTTACCGCCGGAGACGGCGCCACTGGGCGTCATGTCGGCGGCCCGGAGCATAAGGTTCATCACCGGCGTCGGGTTATCTACGTCCGGCGTTGAGGGCATGGGCGCCGCACAGCTTATGGTGCGGCCGGCCTTAATCGTTGCGCCCGACTGGCGGATTTTGTCCGGCGTGATCAGGTTCAAGGCGCCACGTTCGTTGTCAGCGCCCCAACGTCCCCAGTTGTTTATCGACTCAAAGATTTCCTCGAATTCTTTGACCGAAACCACAACGTTCTTCGATGTCACCCTTGCTATGACCTCCTTGGCCGGACGAAGCGGGGCAACAGTGCAGCAAGCGATCGGCGCAAGCGCTCAGCTATGAGGCTGACTCGGTTCGCGGGGTTCGCCTCGTAGATCTACGCCGGCAAAGTCCTCTAACACTTGAACAGCAACTGCGTGGTTCAGTCGCCCCCAGCCTTCATGAGCTTGACCCCTCTTAATAATGTCGTAGGTCGCTAGGCCTGTTCCGGTCGAGGCACCCATGTCGCGGCCCAGTTCTATAGCCAGCGACATATCCTTGGCGAAAATATCAAGAACAGCTGTCGCAGTTTCGGGCTTGCCAAAGTCGTTATTTAGAATTCTCTCCAACCATTCTGGCGACCGTTCTTGGCCCATCCCCGCGGCATCAAAGAACTCTCGCATGACGCGCACATCGGTGCCGGTGGCAGCGCATACGACCAAGGCCTCCATAAAGGCCCAATGCGCCACGGTGTTTGCGTATTGATAGCAGAGCTTGACGATGTGTCCGCTACCCAGGGGCCCAGCATGGATCACTTTCGTGCCCATGGACGCGATGATCGGCTCACACCTCTCGAATGTGGCCTTATCCCCACCTACGTCAAACACACCGCCGCCACGGCCGCTGATCGGCGAGTCGAGCATGGCCGCTCCGGTCTTTTCTACCGCCGCAGCGAGCTTGCGTGTCATCAGAGGCTCGCTCGTAGTGAGATCGATGAACACTTTTCCTTTCGAAAGGCCGGCAAGAAGTCCTCGCTCCGGCTCTAGGACGACCTGTTCTACATTCTGGGGACCCGGGAGCGACGCGAAAATAATCTCCGCGCTTTGGGCGACTTCCCGCGGGGAGTTTCCCTAGGAGGCGCCCTTATCCTCCAGATCATTTGCCGCCTTGCGATTGAGATCGTGAATCCTTAGGTCATAACCCGCCTCGATTAGGCGAGAGCCGAGACGGCTTCCCATATAGCCGATACCGATAAAGCCAAGATCCATACTGACAATCCTCCTAACTACTCGAGGAGGTTTTTTGCTTAAACCAACTCACTCGAGGTGGGCTCAACTGCGCACGAGAGGAGACCATGTGTGGCAAAGCTGTTCGCCACACATGGCCTTCTGTGTCCCAACCATCCGGCGTCGTCGAACAGAGTGGACGTCGCTCCGGGAGATTAAACCTCCAACCGGCGGACCGGACTCACCGGCGGGGATGTAGTGCGCCATTGACCCGTCGGCCAGCCTCACCCAGCGGCTCAGCAAGCCGGGAACGTCGACAATACCCTCATCGGTCAGGTGTCTTTCAGATGTCGCGGTAGCCACGGCGCCATCCTTTCATAGTTGCGGCGGAGTGCAACCTCGCCGCCAGTTCGGTTCCCCAATCTATGGTGGCTTTTCCAATTAGTAAATAATCATATTTGTGTATTCCGACCAGAAGTGACCTCTGCTGTTGCGCCTGGCTTCTCGTCCTTGGAAGCCTCTTCTGGTCGAACCTCTTTGCCGCGTCGGCTCGTTGACCTGGGCGCCTCTTTCTGACACCTTTTTCCCACAACTCCAGGCGTCTAAGCTAAACCATGCACCGGACGGTGTATGAGTGAGATCCAAATTGCGATAGCTGCTGTTGTCTATTTGTTTGGCATCATCGTCCGTTTAGAGACCATCCTTTTTCCTTCAGCCACCTGGGAAAGCCTTAGAGGACGAATTCTTATTTCGGTGCAAGGCTACTTTTTCTTTAGCGGAATCTTTTCGGATTCAGCCTTTTTGCGGGCCAAATTCTTGCAGTCGGCATTATCCGAACAGGTCTGAGAGACAGACTCGCAAAACGAGGTCTTAGATGATAACGAGTGGTGGGCCCTCTGGGATTCGAACCCAGGACCGACAGATTAAAAGTCAGTGGCTCAAGCTTCAAGACAGCACGAAAAACGCACGAAAAACGCACGAAACTGCAGGTCTCAGCAGGAAACAGCAGGGACAAACGCAGGTTTCAGGCCACCTCCCAGATACAAAATATGACAAATATGACGCGTATGGGGGTTAGAAACGCAGGTCTCAGGCCAAAAGGGCACATATATGCGAATGCTGTCGTCGCTTGTCAGTCGAGGCGCGGCTTGGCCCCGTCCCTGGCCGGACACCTGGCCTGATGCCGCCGGTGACCCCTCCGCCGTCCAGTTCCGCTTCGAGCTCAAGGAACGAGGCATCAGCGCCCTAAATCCTGAAACCTTGCCAGGCTTGTCGTAGCGCCGTTGGCTGTAGTGGTCATCCGACTCCCCCTTCGAATGGATTCTGCAACTCAACCCCAAGCTGGACGAAGTCACTCACGTTCCGGGTGACCACCGTCAGCCGGTGCACAATGGCCGTCGCCGCTATCATGGCGTCCTCGCTCGTAGTGTTCGATCTCCTGTGCATGAGCCGCGCCCACTCCCGGAAGGCGGGAGCGTCCATTGGCAATACACCGTAGGAAACCAGGACTTTGTCCAGCCACACTTCTAGTTCCTCCGCCTTGGCTTCATCCTGCTCTCGGGTGATCTCGATCCCCGCCTGTATCTCTCCAACCGTAACGGCAGACACGAAGAGCTGCTCTGCGGCCACATCGGCAATCCAATCGAGGACAGCGCCGTGCGGACGGGGGCGACGCAGCTCCGAGACCACGTTAGTATCGAGGAGGTATATGACCTACTCCACGGCCGAGGGAATTCGGTGGCGATGCTGTCGGCGTGGTGGCGTAAGCTCCTCGGTGCGGCCCTCCGTAGCGAGGAGCAACTCCTTCAGGTCCGGCCTGGCCATGCGCTCCAGCCTGCGCCACTGCCCGATGGGGAGAAGCACGGCGGTCTCAACATTTCGCTTGGTAACGATTTGAGGCCCTTCAGCAAGGGCTGTGTCGAGGAACTCACTGAACCGCGCCTTGGCATCTTGTACTGGCCATGTCTTGCTCATGGCTCACCTCAATTCCTATTGTCCTGACTAGTCAACAGACTAGGTATAATTGTCGTCAGTGTCAAGATGCTTGCGGGGCTTACCGCGGCCCCGACCCTCCGATGGCCAGAAGTAAGCGGCGTCGAGGAGCTGCTGGCTCATGAAGTACGAGACCCGGTCGAAGAACTGCTATTGCGTGCGGTGCGGTGGGTGGGCCGCGCCACGGGGCCATGCCTGCAAGAAGCAACTGTACCTAGCGGTTATAGCGAAAGCACCTGTGGTGGGGTTATTGCACCTTGTGTCTAAAGACGTGGGGTGCGTGCAGGGGAAGCGGTCACAGTCCTTTCAGAGGTGCTTGTGACGTTCCAATGACAGGGCAAATGCCCCCTTGGAATAAGGCATTCGGTACTTATCAGCGGCAAGGACAATCAGCGAGCATAGAGAGGGCATATAGAGAGATAGACAGGGAGTGTGAATTATTAGGGTGTATAGTGTTTTCTCAGGTTGCTCACGACGAGGGCAAGTCAACCGCAGAGATAGCTTTGGCGGTTGTCAGACCTAAAGGCGCTGGCGGTCATCGCAGCCCTCTTGGCCATATCTCAGAGCGCACTGGCGGCGCCACAGCGGCCCGCCGGCCTCACCGCTACCGCCCTCGATCACGACACGGTGAGCCTGACCTGGAGCGACACCGACGCAGAGGACGTGGACCACTACCAGGTCCTGCGCCGGTCATCGGACGAGACCAGACTCAGTCAGATCGCCACAACCCAGACCACCTCCTACCAGGATGACGGCCTGCAGCCCGAGACGGAGTACACCTATCGCGTCAGGGCCGTGGACTCCGAGGGTGCACGCAGCGTGCGCTCGGTCCGCAGTCAGACCACCACCGCCGCGGCGCCAACCATCACGCCGGTCGATCCCATCCCCGAGCCGACGCCGGAACAGGCGCAGGCACAGCAGGACAAAAGCGATGAGCAGGGCCAAGCCGCAGTGGCCCGCTCCAGCCACTTGGCCGCTCCAACCAACCTGCGCGTAACCAATAGAGCGGTCGACTCCATCACCTTTGCCTGGAACGCCATCACGGACAACGCCGTTACTCACACCTATATCAATTACTCCTATGCAGGCACTGATAGGACTTCCTGGGAGAGTGGCGTTTTAACTTCGTTCACCATTGTGAATGTGCCTCAGAACACTGCCGTGAGTTTCAATGTGGGTTGGGCCACGAGCAGCGGCAGCACGCCTGGCACACTTGCATCAATTGGCCACAGCACACTGGAGGACAAGCAGGCGCAGAACCTGACAGCCGCGGAAAGACGTCTGAGTCCGTGAGGCTCACCTGGGAGAACCCTGCGGGATACAACGTGACCGGCTACAAGGTCCAGAGGCGCACCGGTAACAGCGGCTCTTTTACGCCCCTGGAAGATGTAGACAGACAGGGAACCGGGTTCGAGGATAATACTGTCGCAGCCAGTACGACCTACACCTACCGCGTCATCATCAGGCACATACCGTCTGGCGCGCTCCTGCCTTCTGACGGCAATGCCGTGGACCTCAATGTGACCACCCCGGCTCACTCCGCCGTCGGCAGGCCCATCAGCTTCAGGATCACAAACGCCACGCTCACAAGCGGCGTCTACGTGCTAGCCAACCATGACGACAGCCCGATACTCGATTGGGAGTACGCTCAAACAACTATCATGCATCCTCACCCTAATGGCGGCACGATCAATCTCCAGGGCTATGACGAGACCGGCTACAAGTTCACCCGAAAATGGATCGACAGCGACGCCACCTGCGGCGCCAACTGCCCCTGGCTCGTAGTTGCACTCGCGAAAGGCACCGGCCACACCTACTTCACCGACACAAATATCGCCCCGGGCACCTATACCTTCCGCATCCGGGCATTGGACGAAAACAATAACCCGGGCGCGGCGGCCGAGATCACGGTCAGGCTGCCTGACGCGCCGGCTTTCGTGCCTACAGCACCCACAAGCGTCAGCTTAACCGCGGGAGATACGGAAGCGCAGTCACCGTGAAAGGCAGCTGGGATCAGGTCTGGCTAGCGCCCGCCTACATCGTGCAGTGGAAATCAGGCGCCCAGGACTACCAGACAACGGCAACCGGCAACCGGAGCCTCATCAACGCGTGGAGTGGACCACATATGCTGGGGGCCGACGGAAACGACCAGTGGAGCCCGGCCTGGCACGAGTTCTACTCATTTCATGTCACCTTGCTTGCGTAATACCGAGCCACGCAACTATGCCGGTTTTGGGCTGCCTCGAGCCGGCTTTGACGTGTCTTCTTGCAACTCCCCAGATACCGGGGTGTTGAGCTACTTACTCAGATCTTTCTGGCTGATACCCACCTTTGCGGCGAGACCCGTCCCCGTCATTGTCACTAAAGCGTGTCTGAAACTGCTATCCAGGACGTTCCGGCGAGACCATGAAGCATCACACTTCACTCACTCTCGTATGAGATAGGCATGATGCCTCCAGACCAACCACGCTCTACGAGGGGTTGCCTTCTAAACTTTTGACCAGCCCTCCCGTCCTGATTGAGGATCAACCCGTATGCCAGGGGCTGACAGATTCAGCGACAGTAGCAATCACCTGCTCCGCCACTAGGACGAGCTCTCCTTCTGCATGGCATCCACTGCTAATCTAGTTGGCATTGCAGCTGAGCTCGTGTGCGGGCCCACCGCGTCCGGGGGTTTGATTGAGCAAGCCCAGCCGGCCTGCTAACCTTCATGCAGGTTTCTTGCCAGCCCCACCGGACATCAAGGAACCAGCTGAGCAACAGAATCCGTAAAGCAGCAAAACATCAGGGCCTGCCCAATGGGTATGGTTAAACGCGCTGCCACGAGCAGCGAGAACGGAGACGCATGATGGACGAACGCGAATTGTTGATTGAAGAACTCGCCGATGGGCATCGTATGGTCGGTGCGGCCTTGTCCGACCTGAGTAGTGAGGTTGCTGAATGGCACAACCCGGCGGCACCGCCAACTCGATCGCCAGCCTCCTGGCCCACACAATCGTCGGCGAGGACGCTGTAGTGAATCAGATGCTTAAGGGCGGCCAGTAGCTGTTCGTAAGCGGCGATTGGGCGGCGAAGACCGGCATCCCCGCTGAAGACAACGAAATTTGGCAGCCAGGCTGGTCTCTAAATCTCGAAGCGTTCGATGCCTACCGCCGGGAAGTGCAGCAGAGCACAGACACTTTTGTAGCCGGTCTCGACCCGGCGACACTAGACGATGAGATCGAGGTGTTCGGCAGCCCGCGACGCAGAGGCTGGATGCTAAGAGTGGAGGTGAGCAACCACATCCTCAGCCATTTGGGAGAGGTTTCCACCTTGCGCGGTATGAAGGGCTTTGGCTGGGTTGCCGATCTAGTTTGCCGTGACCCAAGGTAGGCGGCCGCGAACCAAGAGCCCAGCCATATTCTGAACAACCAAGGAGACACTGAAGATGAGCGAGGCCAAAGAGGTTATCATCGTCAGCTCGGACGAAGTGGCGGGTCGAAGCATCACGAGTGTTCTCGGCCTCGTGCGTGGCAACTCCGTCCGGGCCCGCAATTTGGTCCGCGATGTTCAGGCGCTGGCGCGGACCGTCGTCGGCGGCAGGGTCGGTGTCTATGCGGAGCTTCTCGAGGAGAGCCGCGAGGAGGCGCTAGCGAAGATGACCGCTGAGGCACGCGCTCTCGGCGCCGACGGCGTCGTCGCGACCAGACTCGGCACCTCGCAGGTGATGAGCGGTGCCGCCGAAGTCCTCGCCTACGGCACAGCCATCAGGCTCGAGTAGCTAGCTCGATCCCGCTTCGCCGTTAGGGCCGGTGCGGCAGCGGCCTCCGGCTCGGATGGGCCTCGGTAGGCGATCGAGCCGGTGCGTTATAACCTCAGCATGATGGTTGGAGCGGTCATTCCGTCGTGTTTCCGACGGCACGGCCGAAGGTGTCCCGGCCCCGTGCAAACCGCACCCGGTAGGTGTTGTACAGGACGCCTGCTCCCCGTGTCGCCGGGCAAAGCCCGTCACGATCGGAGAAGTCCAGAGGGGTCGCCTCCGCGAGGCCGCCGAAGGAGTCCTCCCGGTCCGGACTGCGGGCCAGGGGCCTTACGCGGACGCCCTGGTCATGCTCAATCCGTCTACTGCCGACGAGACTACGGATGACCCGACGATCCGGCGAGTCGTCGACTTCTCGCGCCGCTGGGGCTTCAGCCAGCTCATCGTGGTGAAGTTGGCGCCTCTCAGATCGACCGACCCGAAGGAGGGGCGAGCTAATTGATGAGTTCCTCCGCAAGTGTTCCGACAAGCGCCACCGCGTGGAGAGCGTGGCAATTGGAGGCCAGCGGCGGCCGTGCATGTTGGTAATGTCCAACTGGTCTGCGCATCCATTGGCCGCGGAGTTCAGTCGTTTTGGTGCAGACCTCTCGTCTTTCGATGTCGTAATGCTGATTGAATTCGATGAAGTTTACTGCATTTACCTGCGGTGAGGTCTGTTCCGGTTTCGAGACCGAAGAACACGTCGTGGGTTATGCCAACTGACCCCGAGGGCGAAGGAGATATTTGCGTCGTTCTCCCAGGGAGTGCCATTCACCGCCAGGGAGGAGAATTGAGTAACAGCCGCATGTACATCACCAAGGGTGAACGAATCAAAGGTGGGCAGACCAAATCCATAGGGTCAGACGACAGAACCATCGTCAGCCGAGAAGTGGCGACGAACCTCGGTACATGCGAGAGCTTGATTGAAGAAGGAAGCCCAGTTGGATAGGCTGTGCAGTATTCTATTCTGTCTCCTGTGTAGCCTCCAGCAAACCAAGATAGCCAACAAACAGGTCCCCCACACATGGATTGAGCGACGGCGACCCCAGCAACGCAGAGATGGCGCCGTTGCCTCTCGCGAGCCTCAGGCTTTGGGAAACTCACACTGGCGCGTGCGTCACTTGAACCACTTCCCTAGGGTTCGCCCTGTGAGCTTTCCGGCAGCTCTGCGGGCCGATTCGCTTTCCGACCTTGCCTTTCTTGACGGCGTTCACGTCGCCCATGAGCTTGGCTACCGAGTAAAGAAGGCTCCGGATATTCACACTTTTCCCTCCCGCTTCTCCAGTCGCTCTCCATTCGGCCTGCGCAAGCGTTGGCTGGTCGCCCCCAGTCCACGTCGTCACGTAGCCCGGAGGGCTTCATCCCGCCTGCGGCAATAACCGGACTATACAGTAGCGCCTAGGTCGGCGGCCCTGGTAGGGCTGAACCCCGCCGATGGCCCAACGCCTTGTCAGTTGCCGGCCCCTGAGCACGACGACGCCAAGTCCGGTGCTCCCTGCCCAACTGGGAGGCATGGATCCGCGAGAGCTTCCATCTCTGATGTAGGGGTTAGTGGTGGGCCCTCTGGGAATCGAACCCAGGACCGACGGATTAAAGTCCGATGCTCTACCAGACTGAGCTAAGGCCCCTGTGTAGTTTAGGTTCAGCTGCGTTCCCGGCGCCACTTAGGTCGCGACCTGGCGCCTATATAGCCACCTGTCATGCTCGACGCTCTCCGCCACTCCTCTTATCGCTTAAACGTTCGCGGTCGTATCGATCCGCAAGCGCCCGAGGATTTCCAGTTTCAGTCGAAGATCGATGCCCAGGGCAGTCAGGTAGTTGCACTTGCGTGCCTGAGTTATCAAAACGCTGACGAGGTGGTCCCGGAGGCGGGAGGTCCTTCAACTTACCCTGAGGCTGACCAGGGGTCGTGGCGGCGGACAGCGTAGCGAGCTCCCGGATTGGTTCACGGCCAGCATGGTTCAGAGGGCGGCAAGTCCTTTGCACGCGACCGATGATCTGGTGATGGATCCATTGCTTACCGCGTTGAACTCTGTAACTGATGCAATCACCTGAGACGTTTCACGAAAGGTCTTACGGCGTGCAACCATTGAAGCCGGGCCTAGATCACCTATTGTGGGATTGGCGCATTGACTGGGATAGGCGCCATCTCCAGAGGATAAAGGAGGCGAATCATTCCACGCGACGCAATCATTCAAAAACTAAACCCATATGAGTTACACGGCGTGCGCTACTACCAGATGTTTCTTTCGTTCGATGACACGCCTGATAGTCTTCGCGAAGCCAGATTGGCCCATGACGCCGTCTACGCTTCCCCAGAAGAGGGTGACCGCGTCGCCGTCGAGACTATTCTCAGCATGATAACTGGCGTCCAGAAGAGGGAGGACTAGCCAAGACGCCTCGGAAGAGACCAAGCAAATTCCGAGAAGTCCTCGTGTGTTGGCGACGCCGTGATGCCGGAGTTGGGGCATATGCAAGTCTTTCGCCAACCCAGAGCCACTGGGAGTAAGTCCTTCTAACCTGAAACGGACTCGGCCGGACCCGATGGAACGCTGAGGGAGCTAAAGTAGCTGATTCCAGATCGACGCTGGATTGAATACTCGCGCCGCTGAGCGGCAAGGCTGAAGGCTCAGGTTTGTACCAGCTCGATACCGTCAGCACAGAGAGGGCATTCCTCTGGTGCATGGCTCTCAATCTGCATCGCGTGGCAGGCGGGACCGCCGTGAGGCTCTAAGGCGTTGACTTGCCTTCTCGGACGATACTCCCTGGGATTGGGGCAGGCGGCGTAGGTTCCCAGGTTATTCGGGGACTCCCCTGCGGGACAAGCTCCCTGGGCCGCAAACGGGAAAGCAGGACTCATAGGCGAGCCTGCGGCCGACCAAGACTAACTTTGGCGCCTTCAGGGACCACCCCTGAAGGACGGTGGCGGGCTACAGCCGACTTCGCCCGCCGGCCCTCCCCCGATTCCGCTCCCCTATCCAACCAGCTGCATCGCAGGGCTGAAGGCAGCGTGCGCCTTTGCCGCTTGCTCTGAGTCGTAGGTCGCGGAGTAACGACGGACCATCATCGGACTCGAATGACCAAGCAAATACTGGACATCAAGCTCACGAGCATTGACCCGAATCGCCCAGGTAGCAAACGTGTGGCGGAAGCGGTGGGGGTTGACCTGGCTAACCCCCGCCCTCACGCCGTGACGGGTGAACATGACGTTCATGTGGTGATTGCGAAGGGCTCGGCCGTCTACGGTCTGGAAGAGGTGGCCTTCGCTCCAGCCCCGAAAGTCGTCTAGGTAGGTTCTGAGGGCAGCGAGCGCTACTTCGCTTATCGCCGTCCAGCGCTGCTTACGTCCCTTGCCTTGAAGGACGCGCACACGGCCCTCCTCGAAGAGGACATCGCAAAGCTCAATCGACACGAGCTCGCTTGAGCGCACCCCGGTATCTAGGAGGAAGAGGATCATCGCCCTCATGCGAGAGCCCACGTAGCTCTCTGGATTGCAGGCAGCTAGCAAGGTCGTAAGGTCGTCCTTTGCAAACGGCTGGACGACCTTCTGCTCGCGCCGGACCATCGGCACCCGCATGAACGGGTTCTCCTCCACATAGTCCATGCGCCGGCACCAGGAGAAGAACGCCTTGACCTCGCGCTGTCTCCGGTGCTGAGTACCGGCGCTCACGCCTCGGTCGCGGACCCAGCCCATGAACAGGTAGACATGCGCCGGCCCGAAGGCCTCAATCGAGTTGGGCAGTCGGAGTTGGTCGACTGCGCGGCGGAAGTGACGGAGGGTCTCGGCGTAGGACTGCACTGTACGCTCGGTCTTGCCCTCCACCTCGCAGGCCTTGAGGTAGAGGGGGATAAGCTGGTCGAGTATTGGCAAGTGCAACCTCCTTAATCCGGTGGTCACACATCACTCCCTCTTGTCGGGGATGAAGTCAAGCTAAGAGACCGGCCGGACTCTCAGATGCCGAAGAGTTGCAACACCGGTCTCGCGGGCGGCCCAAGCCGTCTCGACCTTCGAGACCCAGCGCAGCGCCTGCCAGACCTCATCGCGTTGGTGGAGGGCACCGGCGCCGACATCGTCGGGCTGCAGGAGGTCACCTCCCGCCATCGCGCGCCCGTCGAATCGGGACTCGGCCACCTCTACGAGCTCTACGACGGCGGAGACGCCGCCAACGCAGACGTGACCTTGCTGGCCAAAGACGCCTTCACGGTACGCGAACAAGCCGTCGACAGCTTCACTTCGGGCTGCCGCGCGCCGATCCGAGTAACCAGCCTCGTGGCCGAGACCGCCACGGGACGAACGTTCGCCGTGGTCAACACGCACCTCTGCGCCCGAGACCCGGCCGCTAACGTCGCGCAGCTAGGTGAGGTCCTGGCCTGGCACCTGGGCGACATGCCGGTCGTCCTGACGGGAGACCTCACGCCAGCGAGGGCTCCGAGACTATCGACTATTTGCTGGGCCTCGGCGCCGCGGAACCGGCTCTACCCGTCTCGCTTCTCGACTCCTGGAGCCTGTCGGGCAACCCGCAGTCGAAGCGCGAAGCTGGCGCCATACCGATCGACTGGATCCTCGTCGCTAACGGTGGCGGCGTGGCCATCGACGTCACCGGCGCCTCTGCCGTAGCGGATGCGGTCGACGCATCCGACTACATCGCCATCACGGCGACGCTTCAGTTCAGGTAGCGCCCGCGCGTATCGTCAGGGCTAGGGGTTGAGGCCGATCTCGCCCGCGACGGGTTTCAGCGCCTCGATGACGAAGCCGACGTGCTCGTCGAAATCGACCTCTAGCTGCGCTGCGCCGTTCCAGATGTCGTCCCGGATCACGCTGCGCGCGAAGCTCTTGTCCTTCAGCTTCTTGCGCACGCTCTTCGCGTCCAGCTCCGACAGGCTCTTCGTCGGACGCACCAGCGTGCAGGCGATGACGAATCCCGTCAGCTCGTCCACCGCGAAGATCATCTGGTCCATCTTCGAGCGCCGCTCGTAGCCGGTGAAGTCGGCGTGGCACTGGATCGCATAGACGATCTCGTCCGGCACGCCCCGCTCCTCTAGGATCGTCCGGCCCTTCATGGGGTGCTCATCCGGGAACATCTCGTAGTCGAAGTCGTGTAGCAGGCCGACCAGGCCCCAGGTGTTCTCGTCGCCGCCGTGCTGCCGCGCCTCGGCCCGCATCACAGTCTCCACCGAGACGGCGTGGCGCCGCAGGGCTTCCGTCTGCGTGTACTCGCAGAGCAACTCCCAGCCCTCTTCCCGGTTCATCGCCCGACACTCAGCGGCTGCTGCATCTAACCCTCATGACCACCGTACCCTTGGAGTCGTCAACCGTGATCATAGCTCCGTCTGGATCGACTATGCACTACGCCGCAGGTTCTACTTCTATCGCCTCCTCCCAGCTAGCGAAAGCGCGGCGCCGGTCCTGGAATCATGGCTGGCCAGGCAAGCCATGGGCGAAGCTAGTCAACAGAGAGTCCTCGCTACGTTCCTAGCGCTGAACACAAAGATCGCAGCGGAACTCGGGGAGCCTCATTCTATGTACATCATCCGCAGCGCTGAACGTCCCTTCTGCATATCGGGGAAAACGCTTACGACTGCTTTGCTGAATACCCGAACCTGTGTTAGATGGCACTCGATGCAATAGGATGTAAGTCATACTGGAGGCTTAGATTTGACTCAGGAAAACTACAAACCCTTCCTCAGCGACATCGAAGAGCTGCGCCGGCGCGCACGGGAAGACATAAGTAAAGGCGCCGTCACATCGACGTATGGACGGGACTTGCCTCAGGCAATCCATATCCTCAATCAAGTACTGGCCTCCGAGATCGTCTGTGTCCTGCGCTACAAGCGGCACTTCTTCATGGCGCAGGGCATCCAGGCGGAGCCGATTGCCCAGGAGTTTCTTCAGCACGCCAACGATGAGCAGCTACACGCCGACCAGGTGGCGTTGCGCATCACTCAGCTCGGCGGCGAACCAAACTTTGACCCGAATGGCCTGCTCACCCGTAGCATCTCCGAGTACAAGGCCGGCAACACACTGATCGAAATGATCAAAGAGGACCTCGTGGCAGAACGGGTCGTGGTCATGTGGTATGCCGAGATCAGTCGCTGGTTCGGCGACGCCGACATTACGACCCGACGCTTGATGGAAGAGCTCCTCGCCAAAGAGGAGGAGCACGCCAACGATCTCGCCGATCTGCTGGCGGAGATGGATGGATAGATGGATAGCGCGCAAGGCGTAATCGAACTACAGGATTCGCGCTGGCTCGCGATGATCTAGAAGCCGTACTGGATCACATCGCGCGGACGACACCATTATCGCTACACGTCGTTCCAAATCCCGAAGCGGGCGGGCGGGACGCGGGCGATCCAAGCTCCGCACAGCACCGTCAAGATTCTCCAGCGCAAGCTGTTAGGGGTAGTCGCCGGTGTTGCAGCAGATTCTGGCAAGGACCGTCGCAGGCTCGCTTGGCATTGCAAAGTGCTTCATGAACAGACCGCGTACGCGCGGGAAGGTTATCGACGGAAAGAAGTCCTGCAAATCGACATTGAGTACTGCGCTATCGGGCTCTTGCCATCGCCGCCGCCGGCCAGACGCTCCTGGCCATCTCATTCGCAGTCGTCGCCGTCCTCAACGCCAGCTTTCTCCTCGTCGCGCCCAGGAGCTGAGCGCATCCCACCTACGAGACGAGGCCCCGTTGGAGGCCTCGTCTCCGGGCATCGTCCGCGCCTACGCGCTCGTTTCCTCCGCTGGGCCCGCCGCCGCTGTTCGCTCCGAGTTATTGGCGCGGTGGACTGCGGGGCAAGCCTCTGGTTGCCTATCGCCGCCTATCACGAAGCCCTTCATGCAGGCTCGACAGAACCAGCGGCTCTGACCCTCCGCTATCCCCTTCTGATTCGGGACGCGGTAGACGAGCCTCTTTGACTTTGAGGCCTGCGTTTCAGGCTTCTCGCCTCCTTCCTTCGCCTTCGGCTTCGTGCCTTGGACGGACCAGAAGCGCCAGCCGTTGACGGCCTTGCCGCCCATGAGCGCACTCGCTGCCGACGATGCGCTCTTGAACTTCCTACCGTCCTCGAGGACGAATACCTTGCCGTCGCCCTCCTCCGCCTTCTCAACCATGCAGGCGTGGGCCTGCTTTCTGTAGCTCGCCACGAGGCGAGTCCCGACTGTGAGATTCCGGTCTTCGATGGCCCGGCGTCGCGGTGCCCGAGTTCCCGCCGGTTCTATTTCTTTGGTGGCGGCCTACCTCGGCATCGCCCCGCCATGAGACCGTGAACCACAGCATCGAGGAGTGGGTTGACGGCGATGTTCACACGAACAGCATCGAGGGCGTGTGGTCGCTGTTCAAGCGGAGATCGGCGCGTTCCACAAGGTGAGCGAGAAGCACCTTGACCGCTACCTCGAAGAGCTGGAGTGGCGGTACGGCAACCGCGAGAACCACCGCGAGATTCCCTCGTAAGCCGCCCGCGTGATCAATCATCCAGCAGACCGTTCCGCACGGCCCAGACCACGACCTCCTGCTTCGAGGCAACGCCCAGCTTTACCTGAATGGTGTAGATGGCGTTTCGGATGGTAACCACCTTGACTTCCCTTGCCTCCGCAATCGCGACGTATGACATGCCCCGGCAGAACGACACAAGTATCTCCTTCTCCCTCGGGGTCAGGTCGACCTCCTCCTTCGATTTCGCCCTGCTCCGAATCCTGTCGAAGACCCGCCTCACCACCTCGGTCGGCAGACGCCCATCGCCCGCAGCCGCGCCCTTCATCATGCCCAGGACCTGGTCCATCCCGGCCACCTTCTGAAGGTAACCGGGCGCACCGGCGGCCACCGCCTCTATCACGGCGTCTGCCTCCGTCGAGGCGGTCAGCATGATCAGCCGTGTCTCGGGCAGAGACTCCATGATCTCCCGGCACGCCTCCACGCCGTCCTTCTTGGGCATCATGACGTCCATGACGATCACGTCGGGCGACAACTCGGAGGCCGCCTTCACCGCCTCCACTCCGTCCCTGGCCTGGCCCACCACCTCAAACTCTTCAGACCGCTCCAGAATCACCTGAAGACCTTCCCGCGTGATCGCATGGTCGTCTGCGAGCAGCACCCTTATGCGACGAGACTCCGTTGACAAGCTATCCCTCCTTTCCGCCACGAGACAATGTCATCACGCAGGTCACGCTCGCCCCCCCGACCGGTCCCGTGGGCTCGACGATAAGGCGTCCGCCCAGACGCCCGGCATACGCCCGCATGTTTTCGAAGCCGTGGCCTCGCTCCTCGTAGTCATCGGGAAGTCCCACCCCGTCGTCCGACACCGACAGCCTGAGCTCGTCCCGTCCGAAGTCGAGGTCGACCAGCACCCGGCTCGCCCCAGCATGGCGAAAGGCGTTGGCGAGGGCGTTGTGGGCTATGGTGAACAGGAGACTCCTGACCTCTACTGAAAGTGGCGGCTCGACCCCGTTCTGCGTCAGCTCCGCCGACACCGACGTGATGGACCTGAACGTCGCAACGTGCGAGTCCAGGGTCCAGCCCAGGTCTCTGCCGTCGAATATGCGGCCCATGTCTATCGGGTGTCTCAGCTGCCAGACGGCGGTCTTGGAAAGCCGTGAGGTCGCGTCGAGTCTGGCGGCGAGCTCCTCGTTCGAGTCTCCGGCAACTTCTTTGGCCGCGTCTATTCCCAGGCCGATCATAAAGGCGGTCTGGGGCCGTATCGTGAATGGCCTGCGAGAGCTCGATCCGTTCCCGTTGCAGCTCCCGCTCCCGCTCTACCGCTGCCTGCCCCCTGGTGCGTTCGAATCGGACGACCAGACTGACGCACAACACAAGCGCGTACATCGCCGCCAACCTGGCCAGCAGCACTTTCTCATCCCCCGCTACGATGTCGAGTCCAAGGCCGACCGTCAGGCATATGAGGGTATAGACGGCGGCGGTCATCGTCGTCCAGGCCAACCCGAGCCACAATGACGAGAAGACAAGGACGAACAGCACAAGGGTCGGGTAGTAGGCCAGGAAAATGAAGCCCTCGAATCCGCGCTGGAGGATGATGCCGACCGTGATCGGGACCATGTCCATGGCGCTCGAGAGGAGCAACCAGCGCCATGAAACCGACCTGTTCGTCAGGAGCCGGTAGTGGACCAGGCCATTGAGCGCCGCCCACGGCACAAGCAGGAAGACGTATTCGGGGTGCCCCTCGTAATACCAAAAGCCCGGCCTGTAGACAAACTGGATCACTGTGACAAGCCAAATGAACCAGCGACCCCAGACCGAGACTTCTGCGGCGTACCAAACCACGTCCGGGTCGGACAGGGTGGTTGATGGAATCCTCTTCGCTATGGCTCCTATCTCCGACCTTAACAAGTTCAGGCTCCTATTCCAGTACCCAAACTAACCTCCTGGCGCCATGTGAGGCCGGAGCCCGGTTGGATGACACCGGACCGCCGGTCGAACTGGTGCAGCAACCTGGCGCCGACCTGTCCCCGGCCTTGGCAGCAGGAATAGCGGCGCATACGGGAGACAACGCTCCGGCCAACCCGAAGGCCGGTGCGCCAGCTGCGCAGAACAGAAGGCGACCACGAGCCAGTGCGCCCGGACCAGTATGGGCGCGACATATCTCAGCCCGCCAGCGTCTGGCGGCTCTCCTGATTGGGTGAAGGCCCCGCCTCTGACGAGGCGCCTGAGACATCCCCTCTCCGGTATGCGCGTGAGACCATGGAATGTTTGGCGGTCACGGCGGTGTGTAGATGACTACTAACCTAGCCACTTTCGTTTATGTCAGCAAGAGCCAAAAGTTGGAGAAACACTCTCTCTCAGAGCTAACAAATTGCCGCCCCAAAAGTGTGATTTGGCACTTACCAAATCGATGAAGAGTCTTTAGCGTTTTCCTGGGTAAATGGTTTTCATTGGTGAATGAGTAAGGACGATCAGAGGACAAACGGAATCACAGGCTGAAACTTTACCTGTGGACAGTTGAGGCGGTGGCAGGCTCCGCTCATTCCGGCCGTGCGAAGGAGGCATTCACCTGGTGCTCGACAGACCGGTCCATGGACCTGAGACGGTGGACGGAACGGAGGCCCCTGTCGTTTCCGCGCCGGTCGTGCCGGGGACTTCCGCCCACGACGGGCTAGCAGAGGTTCACCACCCTCCCCGGCTTCTTTCACTTGGCTAGCCGGGGGTGAGTCATGATCGCATCCCGGCGTCCTGCGCCCCTCCCACTGCTGCTCATCGGGCTGGCGGTCATTGCGGCCCTGGCGCTCATCCCCTGCATTGTCCACGCCCAGAGCCGGGACGTCGGTAGCGATTTCATTCTGGACGCTGCCAACGGCTATCCGACCGGCATCTGGTCGGACGGGACCACCATGTGGGCGGCCGACTTTGAAGACGCCACGCTGTATGCCTACCGGATGTCGGACCGGAGCCGGGACTCGGGCAAGGACTTCGACACGCTTTCCGCCGCCGGCAACGGCTATCCCGTGGGCATCTGGTCGGACGGGACCACCATGTGGGTTGCGGACTTCGCCGCCGACAAGCTGTACGCCTACCGGATGTCGGACCGGAAGCGGGACTCGGGCAGGGACTTCGACACGCTTTCCGCCGCCGGCAACGACCATCCCGAAGGTATTTGGTCGGACGGGACCACCATGTGGGTGGCGGACGTCATCGACGACAAGCTGTACGCCTACCGGATGTCGGACCGGAAGCGGGACGCCGACAAGGACATCACGCTGGATCTGGCGAACGAATTTCCGGTCGGCATCTGGTCGAACGGAGCCACCATGTGGGTGGTGGACTGGCAGGACGCCAAGCTGTACGCCTACAGCATGTCGGACCGGAGCCGGGACGCCGGCAAAGACTTCGCTCTGGACGCCGACGATCAATCCACTGAGGGCCTCTGGTCGGCCGGTGCAACGATGTGGGTGGCGTCCCGCGACGACGGCAGGCTCTACGCCTACGACTGGAACAATCCTCCCACGGGTGCGCCGACGATCATCGGCAGGGTCCGGGTGGACGAGACTCTGACGGCGGGCACCTCCGCCATCGCCGACGCGGACGGGCTGGACGACGCAGTCTCCGCTATCAATGGGTGTCCAACGACGGGAACGCCGACATGGACATCTTGGACGCGACCCGTTCGACCTACATCCTCGCCTCGAGCGACCGCGGCAGGACCGTCAAAGTCAGGGTGTCCTACACCGACGACCGGGGCAACGAAGAGTCGCTTACCAGCGAGCCGACGGGCCGGATCGGGGCCCCGGGCATCTGCGACCGGACGCCTGCGGTGATGGCGGCCATCGCCGCCCGGATGATCGGCGGCGGCGACTGCTCCGAGGTTTCCGAAACGAGGCTCAGGGCATGGACCGGCTCCCACCGCTTCGGGTCCGGCGTCACGCCCGGGCTGCACCTGCAGGGGAGAGGACTGTCGGCCCTGCAGGCCGGGGATTTCCGCGACCTGCACGCGCTGCGAGCGCTGGACCTGAACAGAAACTTCCTCGAGACGGTCCCGGACGGATTCTTCGAAGACCTTCGGACGGTGGAGGAGATCTATCTGTCGGGAAACCTTCTAAACGAACTGCCGGACGGGACGTTCGACGGCCAAACCGCGAATCTGAGCGTTCTGGACCTGTCGGCAAACGGCCTGGAGACGCTGCCGGAAGGCGTGTTGCGAAACTTAGCCGCACTCGTCTCGCTGTCGCTGGCTGGCAACGGGCTCGCGCACCTCCCGGGCGGCCTTTTCGACGACCTCGCCGAACTCGACGAACTGGACCTGTCCGCCAACGCGATAGACGAACTGCCGGACGGGCTCTTCGACGGCAATCTCGAGCTGCGCGACCTGGACCTGTCGATCAACGAGATCTCCGAACTGCCGGAGGGGGTGTTCGGCGGTCTCGGCGACCTGCAGAGTCTTTCCCTCGCGGGGAACGACCTGAAGAGCCTGCCAGAGAACGTGTTCGCCGACCTCGGGAACCTCGCGGAGCTGGACCTTTCCGGAAACGAGTTCAAAGACCTGCCTGTCGGCGTCTTCGAAGGTCTGTCGGGGCTGACGGATCTCGACGCGGGCAACAATCCGGGCGCACCTTTCACGTTCACTGCAGAGCTGGAGCGGCGGGGAGACGACACGGTCGTGGTCCGAATAGCCGAAGGAGCGACGCCATTCGGCATGACGATCGAACTGTCGGCCCTTTGAAAGGAGAGTTGTCTGCCGAGACCGTCACTGTCGCCTCAGGCAGTGCATATTCGGACGTTGTCGAGGTTCGTCCGCACGGGCATCATCCCGTCACAGGGGTACATGGGCGGCGAGATCATATACCACCCAAATGTGGTTGCTCCCGATGGTTCCCTGGGCGTCTACCGCTACCAGTTCTAGCCTATGGATGTATACCACTTTGACTATGTGGCCCGTTCGTATGAGGTTTTGGCGGCCAGCATGCCGCTGCTTGATGACAACCTTGCCTATTACTCGATGCCGAGGAGAGCCCTGCCGCTCTATCACAGAGAACGGGCCCTCTACGATGATTCCCGGATCAATGTGGTGTTGAGAGAGGACATCCTGCGAGATGTAAACTCCTGCCACTGGCGCCGGCCTTTTGCGGCACGGCATCGACCGTCAGGCCGATCGAGCCTTAGCCGGCAGCGGCGTGATGTCAGCGCGTGACGGCGCCCTCAGAAGCAGACGAGACCAGCTTGGCGTACTTGGCGAAAGCACCAGTCATGTAGTGCGGCTCAGGCGGCGTCCAAGCCGCAAGGCGCCTGCCCATCTCCTCGTCGCTTATTTCGACGTCGAGGCGACGGTTCTCAACATCGAATGATACAGTGTCACCCTCGCGCACCGCGGCTATCGGCCCGCCCACCGCCGCCTCAGGCGCTACATGACCGGCCATGAGGCCGTGGGTTGCGCCGGACCTGTATAAGAGTCGTGGTAGCGTCAACCCCCATTTTTAGCGGTCAGATTACCGTCGCGGTAGTAAGCCATAGAAGGTCTACGCATTGACGTTAACACCAATCATGTGGTGCCCTGTCGCTCCATCGGGGAAGGGGGGAGCAGACTCGTTGGTCTGCACCTCGCCGCTGCGATCGATCGCGCGTACCTCGAGGTCGAACGTACCTTTGCTGGCCGGCCAGTCAGCCACCCACTGGCGCCAAGTGCTGTCGGACAGCTCCTCGCTCAGTATGGCGTCGAGCCAGCCACCTTCCAGAGGCTGCGCGCCACCGCGCGCATTTGGCCGAACCTGAACGCCACTTACACCCCTCAACCCACCCCAGGCGACGCCCGCGATCCGCACGTTGCCGGGTGAGAGCACGGCGCCGGCACGCGGGACGTCGATACGCGATTGCAGCTTGATCGGACCCTGCTGAGACCAGCCCCGTTGCACCCAATAGGAGTTGAAGGTGTCGAGCCGCGACAGCTCGATCTCACCGAGCCACTTTGTGGCAGAGACATAGCCATAGAGCCCCGGCACGATCAGCCGTGCTGGAAACCCGTGCTCAGCGGGCAGCGGCTCGCCGTTCATGCCAAGCACCACCATCGACTCGCGACCATCGAGCGCGACGTCCGTGGGAAATCCGACCGTGAAACCATCGACAGAGCGCCCGATCACCTGCGTCGAGTCAGCCTGGACGCCTGCCTCGCGCAACAATGTGGGAAGCGGAATGCCGCGCCAGTAGGCGTTGCCGACGAGATCCCCCCCCACCTTGTTCGACACACATGCGAGGGTCACCGCCTCCTCGCGTAGGCTCATCGAGAGTAGCTCTTCAAACGTGAATTCGGCTGGCCGGTCGACCATTCCGGTTATCCGCAGCCGCCACCGCGTATTGTCGATGCGAGGCACCGAGAGCGCCGTGTCGATGCGGTAGAAATCGCTGTTGGGCGTGATGAGCGGCGAAATTCCCGAGACCGAGGCGGGGCCGCCTCTGACGACTGCTGCGGGCTGGGGCGCAGGCTCCGGCGTCAGTTCGGCTGTGGCCGTCGCTTCTGGCGTAACGCTCGCGCTGGCGGTCGGCGAGGGCGCTCCAGCAGTCGCGGTTCTAGCAGGCGGTGACGCTGGCGTGGAGGTGCTCGCTGGCGGGAGCACAATTGCCGCGCGCTGCGCATCCACATCGACGGCCGGCCCGATCAGGCGCCTTCCCAAGGGAACCGAAAATACAGCCGCCGCCAGCCCGCTGACGGCGAACCGTAGGAACTGCCTTCGCCGAGGGTGCTTCACTTCCGGATCGGGAAACGCGGCTCCGGCCGTCGGACCAGCGTCGGTCGCTGCGCTCAGCAGCCAGAGGAGTGTGGTGGCACCGGCGATACCGGCGATGACTGCGGTGGTCCATGCCTGTACAGGCGAGGTGAACGGATCACGGGTCCCCACAAGCCCGCCGACAATAGTGAAGGCTGCCAAGGCAACCACGCCGATGGCGCGGTAGCGCATGGCGAGCGGTCCTAAGGCCGCACCGAGCAGCAACGATGTGGCAACGATGCCAATGAGTAGGGCGGGCTTGTCGTTCGTGCCGAAGGTTTCGATCGCAGCGCCGGAGACGGAGCGGGGAGAACTGTCGATGATCACGGCGCCCATTGCTACCACCAGCGACTCTCCATCGACAAGCCGCGCTACGAACTCGGCGACAGCCAGCGCGACCGCTGCGGCCACGAATCCCGCAACCGCTCCAGGCCACGCCATGCGAAGTTGCTGCATGCTTACGCCTCTATTCTCAATGCTCTCTAGCCCGCTTCAGCTTAGCGTTGAATTCTTTCAAAAAATTACAAATTCGTGGCGACATCTCGTGGTCTGACTAGAAGCATCTATCCTCCCAAATGCAGAATAGATGCTTGGGCGTAGCAGCCAGCATCGTTGTAGTGCTAGCGCATGTGGGACCTCGCGGCCATGTCCCTCATTTTGAGTCCCAGTATGCTAGCTCCATAGCTTACTCATGCTAGAATAATATGTGGGCATGTGCGGTCGTTCGAGCAGGCGACGTTCAGCAGACCGAGCATGGCAACAGCAGCAAGGGAAAAATCAGCACACAGTACCATTCTAGGCATCATGGGTCTCCTAAAGCACTTAATCCATTGGGGTTATCTTTGGGGCAGAATCCCATGGGTCGGCTCTGGCCTGTCGAGTGTAGGTTGCCTCTTGCAGGTGGGACAGAAGTCATACGCTATCATCCCTGTGCATTCCAATACTCACTCACTCCTCAGATTCAGAGGGGAAGCGCCTTCGCACTGAGACTCACGGTTCAGTCGGTCGGTGTCTGTGAAAGGTCATCGCCAAGCTTCACAACAACTAGCCAACCTCAAGTTCAGGAACCTCATAGCTCTTGGGAACCAGAGGTTAAGCCACCTCTCGTAAGAGTCTATGAAGGCGGTGGCCTCAGCGGCGCCGACTCTTAAACGGTTCGCCATGCGGTCCGACAGCCAAGCGGCACGGCAAGCTAGATCGGTAGCCCGGCCAAGCCCTTCATGCAGATCGGGTGGTGCGGTCGGGGATTACGGCTTATAAGCTATTCCCTCGCCAAAGGCGAATGCGCCAAAGGCACCAGGATGGCTCTTCCATTGGTCGAGGCCAACGCGCCAGTCGTCAAACTGCTTTTCGGTCGCCGCCCCGTACTGCATTGCCGCTGCTATGACTTCAGGGGACAGGAACCAGTCGCTAATGAAAGCGTGGAGGAAGGCAACGTCTTCGGTCGTGCTAAAGAAATCGAAGGAGGCACTCGCCTCAATGTTCGTGAACCCGGCTCCAAGCAATGTGTTCTTCAGCTCCTTCCCCATCTGGGGATGACCGCCGTTGGCCGCCATAAGGTTCGAGAACGTTGCCCACGCAGCGTCCATGGTCTCGGAGCTCGGCTCTAGAAACGAGGATGCGACAATCATCTCACGGCTGGAGATGATGCCGCCTGACTTCAAAACTCGCTTCACCTCGGCCAAGACGGCCTGGATGTCTGGAACGTGCATGAGAACGGCATGGCAATGTGCGACATCGAAGGAGCTGTCTTCGAAGGGAAGGTCGGTCACGTCTCCAACGTGGAAGGTCGCGTTGTCGTGCCCGCCGGCCGCGGCAGCGGACCGGGCCAAGCCAATCTGCGACTCTTCCATATCGATGCCGTGTACTTCTCCGGGCTCTACCGCCTTGGCGAGACCGACCGTGATGGTTCCCGGTCCACAACCAAAGTCGAGAGCGCGGAGGCCGGACTTGAGATGCGGGAGCAGGCGGGCGGCATGGGTCTCCATGCTACGACGATTGAGAAGCTGCCGAAACTCCTCGTTATAGCCCATCGTATAGGAGGAGGTTGGTGTCGTTGGGTCAGGCATTGTCACACACTCCATTCTGTGAGCCGTCAGTTCTCGTCAGGCCCGCGTTGGACCTTGAAGTCGTCGGGGTCTGCTTCCGCCCTTGGCCTTTTGCCTTCGTCATGGACCTCTCCAGCGAAATTAAATTTCACTGGTCGCAAAATCTAATTTCGCGATTCAGTTTAGGTAATTTCGCGGGTGTATGAGGCACGCCCAACGCTCTACGAGGGATGAGCCTCTAGACTTTTGACCCGCCCCCTGGCACTCGTCATGACCTTAGCTTCAGCGCGGGGATGAGCTGTCGAAGTACTATAGGACCAGAGCCGACCTTCTGACTTGAGGACCAAAATAGGCAAGGACACCATGAAATTGATGTTGGGGAGAGCGTTGGCACCGGGGGCGGGCATTGTGAGGCTTATATGAGAGGGGCTGATGGGGTCCATCGGGGGTTCGCCTACTGGGGGGAGCAGTCGGCCATCCTCCGGGAGGGTGTTTGGGTTTCTGGCCACGAATACGAGGTAACGGCAATGAGTCCCAGAGCTATGCAGGTCGCAGTGGACATTAGGGAGAATCTTGGGCCGGAGGATGAGAACGGACGGAAGGTAGGGAGCTTCTGGCAGCCTAGCGCCCACGCGGGCAATGTCATGATTGACGGTTGGTATAAGAAGCAAGCGGCATTGCGCTTGGAGTCGGACCTGGGAGTTTAACCGACGGGGTCGTTATTGGGGGGGGCATAGCTAGAGCGGCCAGCGGGCCGCTTTTCTCATTCGTCGAGGAGCCCTCAATATCCTTGTCCTTGTTGTCATGACGACGACGGGTCGGGAGGGCGGGTCAAAAGTCTAGAGGCTCATATTAGGGGCGGGCGGGTGCTTGAATCTGAGCGCTGCAATTTTGAATCTGGGGACTGGTCAAGAACGCAGCACTTAGGGGCACTTAGGACCTTTTTTGATCACATGGGAGTTCGGCATCGAATAGGGGCAGGAGGATATGGGGGCTAAGGCAGGGGAAGGCCTACGCCGACGGCGCTGAAGGTGCTGAAGGGGAGCCCAGGGCGGCTCCCGCCCATAGGTTGACGAGACTTGAGACCTCGAAACCGAATCTAAACCAGACATAAAATCGCAGCATCTGCCGCCCGTGACGATGAGGCAGTGGTGCCTGCGGTCGCCCTTCTGGTTGAGATGAAGTGGCTCCCTTACCGTGAGCGCGCCGTCCGAGGACGACTGGCTACATTACGGGTAACGAGGTTTCAGCGGAACGTCGGCGCCAGCGGCGGTGATTTCCTGAAAGCGGGCCTGCAGGCTGGGCAGGCGGATGCCTCCCAAGGTGATGCTGATGAAGAGCAGGATTAGCCCCACGCCACCAACGGCGTAGCGCAAGCCGAATTCGTCGCCGATGAGACCCAGGGGCAGGCTGACGAGGGAGGCCAATCCGGGGCCAAGCATGAAGAAGCTCATGACGCGTCCGAGGTACTGCTGAGGAACCGTGAGCTGGAAGATGGTTTGAGCGACGACAGCAAGGGTGGTGTTGCAGAGACCGAGGATACCCATGAGCAAGAAGGCAAAAGCGTAGTTGGAGTTGAGCGAGATCGCTATGAGGCTAGAGGCGAAGCCGAGGCTGAGGAGCACGAGGATGAGCGTGCGGTTCTTGGCCTCGAACACGAGCAGCGCTGCGCTGCCGAGCAGGGCACCAATGCCGCTGGCCGTAAGAAAGAGTCCGGCCTCACCGGGACCAAAGTCGAGGACCTGCTTGGCGAAGGCGGGGGCGATGAAGGTGAAAGCAAGTCCAAAGCTGCCCATCGAGACGACAAGGATCATTACCATGCCGATTAATGAGTGGGAGAAGGTAAAGCGGAAGCCCTCGACCACTTCGGCGATGGGTGAGGTTTTTGCAGTCGTCTTTCCGCCCGATACATCGGGGACCGGCAGCATGAAGAGCGCGCCGAAGAGGTAGCAGATCCCGCAGAGCAGCAGGGCGCCGCCGGAGCCGGTGAAGACGATGAGGCCGCCGGCGAGGGTTGGCCAAATAATGCGGGAGGAGTTCATCTGCATCGAGTTGAGGGCGACGGCGTTCATCATTTCCTCGCGGTCGACGAGGCCTCGGATCATCGCCTGGCGCGCCGGGGCGGTCAAAGCCATGGTGGCGCCGAGGAGAATCGAGGAGAGGTAGACGTGCCAGACCTCGGCTAGATCGCCGATGACCAGCGCCGACAGTATGAATAAATTGAGCATCGTAAGCAGCTGGTTGGTGATAAGCAGACGGCGGCGGTTGTAGCGATCGGCGAGGACACCGCCAACTAGGCCAAGGAGGGCCATGGGCACGCCGCGCAGGAAGATGCTGAGCCCGAGCTGGCCGACGGAGTCCGTGAGCTCGAGGATGAGCCAGGCGAGGGCGAGCTGCTGAATGCCTTGACCGGCTGTCATGCCCATACCGCTAAGGAAGTACCAGCGGTAGGGGCGGTTGTGTAGCGCCACGAAGGCTTTGAAGAAGCCCCGGCGCTTGGCTGGGGTGGCCTGGTCTTGAGCGTGGGTCAGCGGTCTCGATTCCCTTCCGGTTACTTGGGCAACTTCCGATCAGCATAAGCCATCGACCGCCAGGCTGGAGGCAGCCGCAGAGCTAAGGGGCGAGCTCGAGGGCGAGGAGGACCAACTGGATGTGAACCTCGTCGCGGGCGGTGGCAATTGTGACGGAGGGCGGCTCGATGCCAAAGTCGGTCATCTTGAAGTCGGCGTCGGCAACGGCGCTGAGGCTGTTGCCAGCCTGACGGACGAGGACGCTGAAAGTCATCGGCTGGCTGACGCCGTGGATAGTCATCGAACCACTGAGTGTTAGCTCGACCTGGGTGTTCTCAACGTAGTCGGTGGGGAAGCCGGTGATGGACTCGACGACGAACTCAGCGAACGGGAAGCTGCTCGTGTCGAGGGTGGTGCGATTGATGTAGCTGTCGCGCCTGCTCTCGTCGCTCTTGAGCTCGCGCAGGTCGACCGTGAAAGAGGAGGTGGCGCCGTCGTAGAGGCCGTCGGGGGAAAGGTATATCTCGCCGCTAATCGCGGTCGTCTCGCCGACTGCTGTCGTTTCTATCAGGCGCAGATTCTCTTTCACGACGTATTTGGCGCTGGAGCCGGACGGGTCAATGACGAAGTGGCGGACTCTGGCAGGCAAGTCTAGAGTCGCAGTGCCGGTCGGGGTTACGGTTGGCGCCGCGGTCAGGGCTACGTCAGCCGCGGTGGTCGGGGTTACGTCGGCTGCGGTGGTCGGGGTTACGTCGGCGGCGGCAGTTGGGATGGGAAGCAAGGGTGCTTCGGTCGCGAGGTCAGGATCGTCGCTGCGGAGCAGGAAGACACCGATGACCGCCACGAAGGCGATGAAGAAGAAGACAGGCGTGCTCACAAGGACTTTTTGCATGCTGTCCCTCTCTGATTGACCCTTCTAGGAGTATGCGCGCTAGATCGCGCCTGGCCCGTCCTATGATGGATTGTAGCGAGCAGGATTGCATTCGTTTCGAGTACGGATGGCGGCCTAGGGCGCTAACCCGTCCCCTGGGATGATGGTGGAAATGCCGCAGGTCTCCTGAGCCGCCATTATCTCGGTCACCGCCATCGTCATTTCCGGTAATGGTGTGGGCGGGTCAAAAGTCTAGAGGTCATCTCGTCAGGGAGCGGTTGGACCCACCTCATACACCCGCGAAATTAGCAATTTCGGAGTATCATTCAGGCCTTCTGAGAGCTTTGTGTTCGACACCTCCTATCCCACGCACCGAGGTCACTCGGTGGCCGAGGCCTCGCTAGGGCGCGGCGGCGACGGCGGCCTCGTGCTCGACGTAGTAGCGGCTCATGTGCTCGTTAGCGGCGACGATCTCGGCGAGGCGGACTTTGAAGTCTTCCCACTTGGCGCCGGGGATGGCGACATAAAGTTCGTCGTCCTGGAGGCCCGTAAAGGTACGGTTGCCGGTGCAGCCGAGCGAGACGGCGACGCTGGCGCTGCTAATGGCGAAGGGGAGGACGGCGCAACTCGGCCGGCCCATGAGGTTCGTGAGGACAGTGCCGGCACCGGCGCGAAGAGCCGCTTCGTAGATTAGCATGGCCTGTTTGGGCGTCGCCGTGATGAGGACGACGTCGGGCGCGAAGGCGCCGTCATCGACGGGGGCATAGGCAACGACGGCCGGGCTATGTTCGAGGCGAGGGATGCCCGGCACCTCGGCTATCTCGAGGTACTCGCCCTCGACCATGAGACCGATCGTGCCCTCGAGCTCGCTGGCACGGTCGGGCGGCAGGTCGATCGCGTGCGTATAGGCGCCGATGGCGCAGTTGAAGTGGTCAGAGGCGACGGTGTAGAAGGAGGCGCCTTGCTGGGCATCGAGCCAGAAGGCGCAGCCTGCGGGCTTGGCGGCGCCTCTCCAGGGAGCCAAGCCAGCAGGCGGCGCGTCCAAGAAGGCGATGGCGACGGGCCGGGCGCGAAGGTCGAGCAGCTCTAGGGGGTCGCTGGCGTTGATCATGAAGACTCCTTACTACTAAAGGTTGCATTTCGTACTCCGCCTCGCTGGGGAGCGCCTCCAATCTTAGCATCACCTGGCTAATGGCGGGCGGAACAGTTGCTCTCAGCGGCTGATGACCAGCAGCAGACCGACAGCCAGTGAATCACGATCAACCCCGAGACCAGAGCCAGCGGCAGGTCAGCAAGGGCGTACAGCGTATTTCGTCAGGTCGATGGACTGGCGGCGCACTGAGGCCTTGGCTGCGATCGGAGCCAAGGCCCCAAGCGAGTTCGCCCGTCTGGAGGCGATTCCGCCCGACGACTCGGAAATCCTTGGTGGGCCCTCAGGGATTCGAACCCAGGACCGACGGATTAAAAGTCAGTGGCTCCAGCTTCAAAACAGCAGGGAAAACGCAGGCCCCAGGCCACCTCCAAGTACACATGTGCTAATGTAGCTACCGTTCGGGGTGCGACGGCCACAATGGGCGGGGCCGTTAACCCGAACGCCATCACCTTCCTGCACGAGACCGGTAGCTCACGGCTCGGGCAGCTTTCATCAAGAGGCATGCCACAAAGGAGCAGGCTTTTCTTACCTGGAACGCTAAAGGGCTAGAAGCATGCCTCGATTACCACTGGGGCACCGATCGGCCGGGCCGCCATCAATGGTTCGCCGGCTATCCGTTCATCCGAACCCCCGAATGGACGGCATGGGCAACACTCGCTAATGGTCACGGCGTTGCCCACGCAAAAGCAGTCGAGTTCCTTGAGGACCACGCTGGCCATGTAATCGAGCCGGACTACGCGGCTCTAGTGATCCTGCTGCGCAGCCTTCGCGCCCACTCTACGTCATCTGCCGAAACTGAGCTGCGCCAGGACGGGACGGCACACGTGAAATTCTCCAAGAATCAGACGGTTGGCGGAGGTGCCAACGGCGAAGTGGATCTACCCCCCGAAGTCACGATCGCCATCCCTGTCATAAAGGGCCACGGCGACATCTTCAAGCTCGTCCTGAAGCTCCGCGCATCCGTCGGTTCTGACGCCAAGCTGGAGCTACGGTTCACGATGCCAGCGGCCCAGACCGTGCTTGAGCAGGTCTATGGCGAACTGGTCGACCAGGCCCGATCCGCGCTTGGTAGCGACTTCACAATCCACAGAGCCGCCGACTAGAGCCACAGCAAAGGATTTCCGCCATGACCCTCCCCCGCCCATTCTGCACGGACCACTGTGCTTCCTGCGGTTGCCATTTTCACGGCCTCGGTGCGTTTGACTTGCACCGTCAGGACGGCGAGTGTTGCGACCCGGCGGACGTAACGGCAACCGACCGCAACAGCGAACAGCACCCGGCGCTGCAGGTGTGGACTGATACAGGGTTCTGCCGCTGGCAGGGCCCTAGTGTCCGCGTCAACTCTCCAGTGGCCATCTGGCAGGTATGGCAGAGCCCGGAGCATCGTGAAGCTTTAGCAAGGTTGCACGCTTGATGGTCGCCGTCATCCCTTCGGCGCAGCAGAGGCGTGGCAAAAAGTCGCGCAGAGACGGCAACGCTGCCCAGAACGAGTGGGCAAAGCTGATCGGCGGTCGCAACATCGGCCGCCTCAACGGTGCCGACGTTGAAGGACCAGACGGCATGTATTGGGAAGTCAAGGCCGTCGCCAAACCCAACCTCTCGCTTTTCGAGGCCGCAATGGCCCAGGCAGCGACCAACGCTGCCAGCGATGACCGACCTACGGCGTGGCATGGCGAATTAAGGGTCGCCCCCCGGAGACCCGCTGGCTTGTGATCTTGCCGTCAGGCGTTTGGCTCGACCTACACGGAGGCGGGCAGTGAGCGACAACGCCCACAGCTTCTCTTTCACGGATATTGACCTCGCCGGCGCCGAAAGCGTTCTCACCGGGCGCTGCTTAACCGACAAGAGGCTCCTTCAACTCAGCCTTGAGACCCTACCCGCCGACTGCATGAGGTCTTGCACTGGCGAAATTCGAGTTGTTTTCTTCGCCCTGGCGGGGCGCCTCGCCCGTGGTGGCTACGACTCTGAGGCTAATCAGGAGTGGTTCGCAGCGGCACTAGCGGCCGCAGATCCAGACAAAGCAAGCGTCGAGTCCTGGGACGCGTTTCTTGATGATCTCTGGGTCCCATGGATGGCCGTAGAAGAATACGCCTGCAGGTTACTCGAGGCCATCGTCACCGCTTACAGGCTGCAGGATGCGGAGATAGCGGCCACACGAGCCAATAACTACGAGTTCCCGTTTGAAGTCACTGAAGCATCGGTGGATGCAATATTCGTGCGCTTCCGGGAGGCTGCCACTCGGGACCGCGAACGAAGGTTTCTCAAAAAGCCCCATGCACTTGCCGACGACATGGACGCGACAGTAGTCGACTGGCGCTCAGTCAGGGACCGTGCCGGCCGATGAGCGAGATCGAGGCCGCGGCAAGAGGGGAGGAGGCACGCACCCAACTGTGGCCAATTGATGGCGAGCCGGACGCCTGCGACGTGGCAGTGAACTCCGGCAACATCGTCTTCATCTTTCACGTCACAAGGCTCTTCCTACAGAGACGCAAGCTCGATAGCCATGTCGGGGTGGACTGGACGCCAGCAGATAAAGATACTGACCGGCGCTCCATCGCGTTACCACAGACTGGATTTAGTCCCGCGAACCTGGAGTGGCGCTCCAATTCGTCAATGGAGACGTTTCGGCGCCAACTGCAGTCCTACTTCGATCCAGGCAAGACGCTGGATCTTCCCTGGACTCAGATCATCCAGATGGCAGCGCACCGGGTTAACCAGTTCACAGCCCAAGCAGGCGACCTTGAAGAGGCCTCCTACGTGGACAAGGTGACGCCTAACTACCTTATCCAGCCACTGTGGCCCGCAAGTAAGCGCCCAACAATCTGGTATGGGCAGGGCGAGACTGGTAAGGGCCAGATGGCGATTGGCGGCGCGGTGGCGTTGTGCTATGGCGGCAACCTTGCCGGCTTGCGTGGAAAGACGCTCAGCCGAGGGCTGGTCTACGTCGACTACGAGGATGACTTTGACGAATTCAGTATTCGGGTTAGTCGAATCGTCAACGGCCTCAACTACGAGGTGCCGCCGAACCTGCGCCGCTTCGATCCTCGAGGTCGTCTTTTCGTAGACATCGCCGATCAACTCAAGGCGAAGATCGCATCCTCTGGCGGCGCCGACGGTGTGATCATCGATAGCGCCCTACCTGCAACTGGTGGCGACGCAAATGCCCCAGAACCAGTGGGCGCGTTCTTTAACTCCGTCTCCTGGTTAAACACGCCGGCGCTGGTCATCGCCCACGAGACCAAGCTGGGCAACGACCTTCCCTTTTGGCTCGCAGCTTTGGCGTACTGAGGCCTGTATGACAGTCAACTTTCAGGCCAGCCCGGAATCAATGATGGACAAGTCCGGTCATTACGTCCGGGATGTCCTACTGCGCTGCACCAAGGCAAACAACGTTAGGCGCTTTCAGCCGTTGGCTTTCCAAATGGTATTCACGGACGACGAGGCACAGGGAGCACCCTCAGTAAGACCACTGGCTTCAACGTGGATACGACAGATCGACCCAACGAAGGTGAGCGTGGAGTTACAAGGGAAACTTTCGCCACTCACGCAGCTCGTCGCCCACCTTCGGGCAAACCCGGACTCGACCGTCAAGGAGATGGTTGAAGTGACAGGTATAGACCGAGGCAAGGTCGTCAGGCAGCTGAATGGCAACCCCTCAGTTTTCGCTTCTGGAGGCGGCGGACAAGGAAGGGGCCATGAGGCCAAATGGACCCTAATTCAGGGCATTGGGGGCTAAAAGATCTATGAAATCTTTTAATAAATCTTTTTGGACGGAAACCCCTTTAGGGGGGTTTCCGGACCTAAGTACGTCTACCGTTGCGAGCCTGCCAGCTGCCCCGAGGAGTCTTTCGTCCGCATAGATTAGCCTAGCTGCCCTTAAATCTCGATAGACTGTATAATCCATCGTTTTGCGCCACGCTCGACGCGATTCGAGGCCTTCTCCCATAACGCGTTTGCTAGGTCGTACTCAATCGGGCTCGCGCAAGCCTCTCAAAAAAGAGTCATTGCGAAGCCGAGGGCGAACGCTAAGGCAGCGTAAGCCCAGATGGTCAGATCGAGTCGGGCAAGGAAATCACCGAGCGAGTGGAACCGAGAGAGGCGCCCCCGATCCTCGATGCCGAGGAATCCGTTGTAGGGCGGTTGTAGGATGACAGTACCGTCGCTATGGCCTAACCCAGCGTGAGCTCGCGAGTTTCATGGGTAGGGGTGGGTGCGGCTCGCCCTTGAGCGCCTACGGTCTTATGCAGGACGATGGCTGGAAGGCATGAAGGCCAGGCGGTCGGGAAGGCCACGGATCAGATCGGTTCCTATTATTCCAGCACACAAGACGGTGCGGGAGGCATTCGTGGCCGCGATTCGCGAGCTACGGGAGGAGCGGCAGTCGGTGCCGGCGCCACTCATTTAACTCGCCTGCGGACCCTGCTTCAAGTTCACGTAAAAGACCGTATCCCGCGCCGTTTCCGGATTGTCATCCACTGTAGCCGTGACTCGGTAGGTCCCGGGAGCTTGAAAGGTTGGGGTTATCCCGGCGCTTACGAGCACCTTTTGGGACTCCGTTCTCCTGATTTGTGGAGGAGTACCCGGTGTGAAGTTGATTTGCGCCCTAGCCACCTCTGTGGCATCCGCGTCGACTATCATCACTCCGAGCCGGTGCTCTTCGTTGGTTGCGCTCCAAGGGACCACGATCGAGACCGCGATGTATAGGCTGTACGGTTTCGGGGTCTCCGTCAGAAACAGGCGGTCCCATGCTCCGCCCATCACGTAGAGCTTTCCGTTGATCGACTCGGATCTGTCGGCCAGCATCACGAACTCTACAAAAGGTTGCGATTCGGGAAGGTTCATTTTGGCTCCATTCTGTTGTATACTATGTATACGCAGTATACGGAAGGGGCTCAGGATTAGCAAGTGGCTCCCAAGAGAATCGATTCCCTGGAGTTGGACTAATATAATGAAGAGGAAATGGCGCGTCATAGCGTCACCGTCCGCGAGGTGCTGCAAGTACAAAGCAGGGAGAGTTTCGGGTCCTAAAAAATGCGGGCAAGCATGAGTCAACGTATTTGATGGTCGGCAAGACTAACGAGGGAAGATGGCTTACAATTCCAATCGCGCCGACTCAAAAGCCCGGCGTATGGCGCCCAGCGACGGCCTTTCCTTCACGGCCTTCCGATCGAGCAAAGCTGAAGGGGGAATAAGCTATTGACTAGCAACCTAAACGACGACTACGAACCTGGAGAGGATGTGACCGAGGAGTTCGAGTCTCCTCCCCAGCCCGCTGGCATAGTGGTATCAGCGAGGTTGGCCCCAGAAGACTCGGCTAAGCTGATCGACCTCGCTGAACAAACAGATCGCACAGTTTCGCAGATCGCGCGCCTGGCAATTCGAGGATTTCTAGCCGCAGCGGAAACAAAGAGTGAGGAGCTGCCTGAAATGACATTCGCCGCAGACCCGGAAGGTCGAGGCTTTGTGGTTCGTGCTATCGCGTCCTCACCTGCGACTGAAGGTGCGCGCGCCCACACTGAAGAAGTCCCATCTGACTCATAGTCTTCGGCTACTCTGAGGTGTTGGCTGGCCTGTTCTAACTCGCCAGCGCCTTGGCCCCTGAGTACGCCCCGCCGGCCGCCAGCCCCGTGACGACGCCAACGAGAACCGTGACTAGCCCCAGCTCGTCCTGCACCGCGGCGCTCCCGCTGACCCAGAGCACGCCGGCAACGACCGCAAAGCCGTAGACATCGCCGTCGCCTCACGCTCGTCATCTGCGGCGCCGGCCTAATTACGCCTGCTACGCTTGCGGGCTGGGGATGGGCGGACGTGGTGGCGGCGTGAGTTAATGCCACGAATAAACCTTCAATAGAGATTCTGTCGATATGTATATACAGTAAGCGGGTAGAGGGAGCTCATTTATGGCGACAAAGACAGGCCTGGCGGCTACACTCACAGGCGCCGAACTCACTGAGCTCCGGCGCCTGAATGTCAACAGGTTCTTGCGGTGAGAATTTCCATCCTCACAGTCTTCACTACGGCGCTCATAGTGGCGCCTTTCTTCTTCATTGCCTATTACTTAATGCTGTGGCCTTTCCAGCCTAGCCTGGAAGTGGACGACCCTGTCATTTCCAAGTGGCTACAACAAGACGGAGTTGTCATTTACCGCCGAGGAGAAGAACTGGAGAATAGCCACATTTACATCAACAAGGGGGAACGAACTCTCGCAGGCGGCTGTAGATGGCACAGCCACCTCAGCTCCTCAGCTTCCGACTACCGCATCGTCATAAGCAGACAACTAGCCACGAACCATGCTACCTGCGAGAGCTTGATTGAAGAAGGAAACCCAGTTGAATAGCTCCCAAGAGAGGCTCCTTTGACTCTTCACGCCAACCTACTTAGGAAGCTCCTGTGCGAGCGCCGCTTTGAGGATAGCGCCCGAAGGACGGGCGAAATGAATAGTAGGGGACCGGTTTCCTGATTGGCGTCCGGTCACCCTCAGGGCGATGTTTCTCTCTGGCAAAAGAAGCCGGTGAAGATGCGAATCCGCCGCCGCGGCCGGTCGACGATGTTCCGCCTCCGTCTTACGTCTGAAGAGATGGAGACGCTACAGAAGGCGGCCCAAGAGCGAGACGTTAGTCTCTCTAACCTGATCCGAACGGCCGCTCTCAAAGACGCTGCTGAGAGGGCGTCGGCCGGCCGAGATACCTATGAGCAACTAATGGGGCAGCTTGAGTCGGTAACGGCACGGTGCAGAGCCCACTTCGTTTCAGAGGCTGTGGCCCCCAGTTTCTAGATCATTGACGGAGAGCAGCTGTCATGGCGCCGACGCTTTTCCTTGAAGCTTTCGGGCAGCTTTCCTCGGGCACGAACCTGATCGATTCCGAGGAGGAGGACCTCTATAGCGTTTTCAGAGCGCGTGCCGAATTGATGAGCTGGTCCACCATGTCGAATCCCCGCCGTCAGCTACTCTGGAATATGAACGAGGCAGAGTTGACGGCTGGGAGAGACACATCCCGGATCGGATGGGCGCAGGTCGGACTGGCGGGTGAGGTCGTCGATGATCCAGGGAGAGCGCTGCCGCAGTCGATCCCAGACCCCGGCGTCGGCAGGGTCGGTTGGACAGCGCTCCCAGTAATCCAACGAAGCGATGTCGATCCAGCTATGGCGCTGCCGGCTTTGATCCAGTGCTTTGATGACGCGCTTCGCCGCTTTGGGGACGTGGAATTGTCTGGGCTCCAGGTGATAGCGAGTGACCTCGAGCCCGAGGCTCGATCCGGTGCTGACGATCTCTTCTCTGGGCTCAATTGGTTCAACACTATCCTGAAGGGGAGAGCAGAAGCTCTCATCGCCTTTAACCATGAGTTGCTCGGGGGCCATACCGAGGCAGAGTTGGTTGCCAGCCTCGAGCGGAGGAACAAAGGGTCGTTCAAGTTCGGGACAGTGGCAACCGTGCCGGAGCAGCACTGGATCAAGGTGCCGGTTGAGGCGTCGGCGCCGCTCGCTCACTCCATCTCCCCTGCGCCCCCGGGCCTCGGCGTCTCTGTCGCAATGCCTGAGTGGACGGCGAGCTCCGTGGCGTGGGTACTCGCAGTCGTCCTCGACGCGGCTCGCGACAGCGCGCCCGATGTCCCCAACGTCGCAGTTCGGGTGACACGGGTTCGGTGACTGCATGCGGGATCTGATAAAGGGATGCGGGTGCCGGAAGGAAGGCTTCCTGGTAGTTTCCACTACTGAGCATTGATCCGGCCCCACCCGATGAACGACGTTTTTGTTGCCTTGGCTACTTGGCAGTAGTAGAGTATGCCATGTTGTGTACCTATTACGTAAGGCATTATAATGATACGGAGCCTCAGGGACCGGAGGACCCAACAGTTCTTCGAAGGTCAGTTCGTTCGGGACTTCCAGGGCTTTGCTGAGCAGGCCACCCGTCGGCTGACCGTTCTGGACAACGCCGAGTCGCTCAGGGACCTGGCGGGCCTGCCCAGCAATCGGCTGGAGTCGCTATCGTGGGATCGGGCTGGCGAGCACAGCATACGGATAAATCTCCAGTGGCGCATCTGCTTCCACTGGGGAGACGACGGACCGTACGACGTGGAGATCGTTGACTACCACCGATGAGAGGTTGAGAGATGAGAATGACCAACGGTATGAGGCCGGTGCATCCCGGTGAGATATTGGGTGAAGAACTCAAAGAGCTTGGCATGTCGGCCAACGCCATGGCCAAAGCGCTGGGAGTTCCAACTAACCGGATCACCGCGATCCTGAAGGGGCAGCGCGGGGTCACTGCTGACACCGCGCTGAGGCTGTCCCGCTATCTCGGCACGACACCGCAGCTCTGGCTGAATCTTCAGAAGACCTTCGAATTGCGGGTAGTGGAGATCGAGTCGGCCAAGGAAATCACCGAGCGAGTGGAACCGAGAGAGACGCCCCCGATCCCCGATGCCGAGGAATCAGTTGTAGGGCGGTTGTAGGATGACAGTACCGTCGGGAGCAGGGATGGGAAGCAGGCCTCCTACCAGGACCCTGCACGGGCTCGCTCCCATTCGTTCCTGGCGACGCCCACCGCAAAGCCGATGGCGAACGTTAAGGCAGCGTAGGCCCAGAAGGTCACGACGACGGCTCTACGGGCCGACCGGTCATGAGTCGGTAGCCAACGACCATAAAGCCGTTGACAACACCGATGATGGCAAGCTGCTGCGGCTCACTCACCGACATGCCAAACGAGGTCGCCGCTACCAGGCAGGAGTTCACTAACGCGGCGATCTCGAGCCTGCTCATAATGATCCTTGAGAGCCAGATCATATCTTCCGTCTCCTTACGTGCTCCTGCCCTGCCCCGCCCGGCGGCGGGACACCGGCTTGTCTACAACTCTGGCTTCGGGCCTGTCGACTCGGCCATCTCCCAGAGGGCATACCTGTGGTTGCGGTGCAGCAGCGTCGTTCATCTCAGTCTCCTTCTAGGAACCGGTTCGCTTTTTTCTGCCTCAAATGCAACAGATAAAGGCGAACCGCTACCTCATAATCAGCAGCGCCAGCCCGAAGCCGGCCAGGAACCCGGCCGCGACGTGCAACGCCATGAGCTCACGGCCGATGTCGTTTGCTGAATTGGTACATGGAGCGCCCACGTCAACAGCCTGGCACTTTCAGGAACTCCCGGGTTGAAGGCGACCAAGGAATGTTCCAGCCTCCAGGCCACCACGTTCCCTGGCCGAGAACCTTGATGTCGCTCGTCCAGCGTTGGTTGAATGAGTTGCAGGCGCCGAAGTGAATCGTCGCCCCGTTGGGTGCTACTGCAGCGGCACCCGCTGAACATGGAAAGGCCGGAAGCATGACGTGTTGCATCTGGCAGGCTGTAGTGGTGGTGAAAGCTAGGTGTCGGGGGTTCGAATCCCTCCGGGCGCGCCACTTTTGAATCTGCATGAAGCTATGTTACTTTAGGCGATTTGTGCTGCTCAGCTGCTCTCGGGAAAATGAAACCACAGTAGAAGGTTTGCCGTATAATAAGCAGCCCGCGACCTGGACTAGTAAAGGAGATCTCGATTGCGGTTGCTCACTTGGCACGGCTGACCTTCGATGATGAGACGAATGTGCTTACCTATCAAGTGACGGTACACGGCATCTCCGGTGGTGCGGTTACGGCATCGCACATCCATCAGGCTGCAGCCGGTTCAAACGGCCCGGTGATTATCGCGCTCTCGTTGGAGCCGTTCACATCCGTGCATGGCTCTGCGACTCTCGATGATGATCAGGTCGAGGCGCTGATGGCAGGCGATTACTACATCAACGTCCACTCAAGCAACAACCCCGGCGGCTTCGCCCGCTGTCAATTGAGCGTGCCGGTTGTTGCCGTGGTGACGCCTCCGAGTACGGGTGATGGCGGCCTTGCCGCCAGTGGGTCAACCTTCTGGCCGGCGGCTGCGGTCTTGGCCGCACTTCTGGTTTCGATATCCGGAACTGCGCTGGCCGTCGTGGCAACTCGCCGCAGGATCTAATTCGGCGAATTCGTAGGACGCTAAAGATAAGGGAGGAGGGCTTGCCCTCCTCCCTTATTGGTTTGAGCGTGAAGTGAGGAAGATAGTTCGGCTGGGGAGTGCCCTTTTGTTGGTGGCCGTCGTGGCGGCTCGGTACCCGCAGCCGTTTTACGAGCGCGTCCATTCGGCGACACTGTCGGCCGCGGATTAATCGAGCGATAGGTTCTGCGTCCGTGAAGGGTCTAGCAATCCGGCTGACAACGAGCTAGATTTAACCCAAGCTTTTTTTCGATTAGAATAGGTTTTCAGTCAAGCGAAGAGACGCACTGGAGGTGGTCAGATGACCCTAGCGTACCAACCGATCGAAATGCTGAATATGGTCGACACTGAGAAAGGCCTAATTGAGCGCCGCATTTTCTCCGACCCAGATATCTACCAGATGGAGCTGGAGCAGATTTTCGCGCGGGCCTGGAACTTCATGTGCCACGATTCCCAGATACTCAACCCTGGCGATTTTTTCATAAACTACATCGGTGAAGACCGGGTTATCTGCGTGCGAGACAACGACGGCAATCCCCAGGTGCTTGTCAACACGTGCCGTCACCGTGGTAACGCGGTGTGCCGGGCTGACGAGGGACACGCGACGTCTTTCATGTGCACCTATCACGGCTGGACTTATGACCTCAAAGGCAGTCTGGTTGGCGTACCGGGGTTCAAGGAGGTCTATCACGAGGAGCTGGACCGAGAGAACTGGGGCCTGATCAAAGGAAAGGCCGAAGCATATCACGGCTGGATCTTCGCCACCCTGGACTTAGAGGCGCCTGACCTGTACGACTACCTCGGTGAAGTCGGCCGCATGGGTATCGACCAAGTCTACGCACGGGGTGACACTGCACAGGTTATGGGTATTCAGAGGTCTATCATCCCCTGTAACTGGAAATTCGCGGTCGACAACGTCTGGGACTTCTACCACGCGCTGATCACCCACTCCTCGGCCGGCATGGCGGGCTGGCGTGCCGGCTACATCGTCGAGCCGGGTGAGAAGGACGAAGGGCCGAACCTAGCAGAGCCGTACGGCCACATATCGGTGCTGGGTGACTACGGTCACGCAATCGGTGGATGGGCGTTCGACCGAGAGGGCGCCGATCGGATGAACTATGGCATGGTCGATCAAACCTGGCGAGACAAGCCAGAAAGCAAAGACATCTTAGGAGAGGTCGGCCTTCGCTCTGGTGCCGCCCACCCGAATATTTTCCCCAACCTCTGGATTTTTAACACGTTTAGTAAAGCGAGCTTGCGTTTGCCCAAGGGTCCCACCTCAACCGAGGTCTGGTGGTTCGTCTTCAGGAACCCGGATGCGACAGAAGACCGCCAGCGCTATTTGACGAAACGGGCGCTGCGTCACGATGGTCCAGCCGGCGCCTTCGAGCAGGACGATGGCGAGAACTGGGGCGAGAGCACCAAAGGCACGATGGGTCTAATTAGTCGCAAGTATCCGTTGAACTACAGCATGAACGTCGGTAAGAGCGAGATAATCAACGATGAGACTGGACCGGCGCATATCGATGGCGGCGACAACGAGCACCCACAGCTCTGGTTTTACGAGTCCTGGAGCAGGTGGATGGTGGCCCAAAACTGGCCGGAAATAAAGAACACGCAACCGAAACCGGAGGGGTATCGCTAGGCTCCAAGGCCGGTGTAAATCAGGTTACATAGGATTCTCGCTGCTAGGTGGGCTGCCGTTTGCTCAGTGGCCTAGGGTAGGCGCCTGATTGGTTTGATCTCGTCCGAAGTCAGGAAGCGAATGGCCGCGTCCTCGAATCGGCGGGGAGAATGGCCCTGAGGATTCTCCCCGCCGTCGTAGATGACGGACAGCCGTGGATTCGGCGAGAGGTTGTACTGCTCCAACCCATACTGCAGCAGCAGTGGGTCCGCGTCGTCGCCCCAGACATGCAGGATTGGTAGGTTGATCCCCGGCAGCAGGTGGCGGGGACTAAAGTTTTCACGGATATCCAGATTGCCGACGTAGTCGCGGATTTTGATGAAGGCGGCGTCGCGTCCGGGGCGCTCCAAGCGCATCATGAGCTCGTCGAGCATGAGATCGGTCACCTCGACGTCGCTGAGCCAGAGCCGGTTGTGGGATGTACGTACGGCGTCGCGGTCCGGGAGTTTGAAGGCACCTGTGACACCGCCGGGCGGTGGGTTTAGCCCCGCGTTGACGACGAGCACCAAGCGTCGAACCAATTCCGGATGCTCATGGGCGAAAAACATCGAATTCCAGCCGCCGAGGCTCTGGCCAATGACGTCCACCGGCCCGATTCCCAGCGTAGTGACGAATTGGGCCAACGTTTCGGCCCAGGCTTCGAACGTGTATCCGTCAGACGGCAGGTCGCTCCAGCCCCAGCCGTGCAGGTCCAGACTATAGACGTGCATGTGCTCAGCCAGCGCGTCGTAGTTGTTAATCCACTGGTCCGCGGCCATGGTGATGCCAAGACCGTGCACGAGGAGTACCGGCTGCCCGCTGCCCTTCTCCAAATAGCGAATGTTGAAGCCGTTTGGCAGCTTGACGTAGTTGTCGGTTAGGTCGGCACGGAGCGACAGGATGGCACCTCCTAGGAAGAATTGGCTCAGGAAATAGTACACAAGGGGGTTGGGAGCCGCTAGCGGCGTCTCACGGCAGGGCGAGTTGCTGAAGGGCCTAGTAATCCCGCTGGCAACGATCTAAATTTAACCGGGACAATCTTATTGTGACTTGATTGGTGTTCCTCGAGCGAATGCCAGCACTGGAGGTGGTCAGATGACCCTAGCGTACCAGCCGATCGAAATGCTCAACATGGTTGATTCAGAGAAAGGCCTCGTGGAGCGGCGCATTTTTTCCGACCCCGACATCTATCAGATGGAGTTGGAGCAGATATTCGCTCGTGCCTGGAACTTCATGTGCCACGACTCGCAAATCCCCAATCCCGGCGACTTCTTCATGAGCTACATCGGCGAAGACCGGGTGATCTGCGTGCGAGACAACGACGGCAATCCCCAGGTGTTGGTCAACACCTGCCGCCACCGCGGCAACGCCGTCTGCCGCGCGGAGGAGGGCCACGCCACGTCCTTCATGTGCACCTACCACGGCTGGACCTACGATCTAAAAGGCTCTCTAGTAGGAGTGCCGGGCTTCAAAGAGGTCTACCACGAGGAGCTGGACCGCGAGAACTGGGGCCTGATAAAAGGCAAGGCCGAGTCGTACAAGGGCTGGATCTTTGCCACGCTGGACCTGGAAGCACCGGATTTGTACGACTACCTGGGCGAGGTTGGCCGCATGGGCATTGACCAGGTGCACGCGCGCGGTGACACGCAACAGGTCATGGGTATCCTAAAGTGGATCATCCCGTGCAACTGGAAGTTCGCCGTCGACAACGCTTGGGACTTCTACCACGCGGCGATCACCCATTCGTCATCGTTCATGGCGGGATGGCGCGGTGGCTACATTGTGGAGCCAGGTGAGAAAGAAGAACAGGCAAGCTTCTTAGCGCCATTTAGCCATATCTCCGTCTTGGGCGAATACGGACATGCAATCGGAGGCTGGGCCTTCGACAGAGAGGGCGCCGAAAAGTTCAACTTCGGCATGGTGGACCAAACCTGGCGGGACAAGCCGGAAACCGAGGAGTTACTGGGTGACGTTGGCCTACTCTCCGCCGCCGCGCATCCCAATATTTTCCCTAATCTCTGGATTTTTAACTCAATGAGTAAGGCCAGCCTGCGTTTGCCCAAGGGTCCGACCTCAACCGAGATCTGGTGGTTCATATTCAAGAACCCCGAGGCGACGGAGGAGCGTCAACGCTACCTGACACGACGGGTTCTGCGTCACGATGGTCCCGGTGGCGTCTTCGAGCAGGATGACGGCGAGAACTGGGGTGAGAGCACCACGGGCACCAGGGGCCTGATCTCACGCAAGTATCCGCTGAATTACGCCATGCACGTTGGCAAGGGCGAGATAATTAACGATGAAGGCGCGCCGCCACACATCGATGGCAACAACAATGAGCACGCTCAGCTTTGGTTTTACGAGTCTTGGACCAAGTGGATGGCGGCTCATAGTTGGCAGGAGCTAACCGCGACGCTACCGAAGCCAGAGGGGCTCCGCTAGCGTCGCAGCCTCCGCTAAGCGCTACCCGGGCTCCCGGAGAGGTGACTCAAGACCTGGCGGTTGTAATCGTCAGGATGCTCGTAAGGTGGCCAGGAGCCGCATTTGTTGAGGACGACCAAGCGGACATTGGTTAGGTAGTTGAGCATCATCAATCCCTGCTCCATTGGCACCATACGGTCGTCACGGCCGTGGATGATCAGGACCGGAGCCTGAATTTGGGGCAAGTCCGCCATGTTGGAGTGACGGACACTAACTGAGTTTTTGCGCGCTTCGACGTGCTCCGGATGGGTGATGAAGTTTTGATAGAGATAGTCCACTAGCTCGTCCGTCACCAAGGCAGAGTCGTAGAAGTTGACCTCCAAGTACTCACGGAAGGTCTCGTGACTAGGGTTGTTGAAGGCGTTTCGTCCGACGCGGATCAGTTCTGGCGGCCGGTTTGAGAGCATGTAGGGGTCGCCGCCGGTCGAGGCATGGCAGGCGCCGGCGACGATGTTTCGCACCCGGTCCGGGTACTTTAGGGCGAAGTCTAGCGCCGTGGTGCCGCCCACTGAGTTGCCAACAAAGTGCGCTTTGTCGATGCCCAGCGCGTCGATCAGCTTCAGCGCGGTACGGGCCTGGACATCATGCACCGGTTCGTTGAAGACAACGGGCCCGGTGCGGCCATAGTTCACCAGGTCCATGGCGATGCAGCGAAAGTGTTGCGATAGAAAAGGCAGGTTTTTCTGAAAGTTTATCCAGGCGGTTGAGGCTGGGCTGGCTGAAGGCCCTGAGTTTAGCAGGATTACTGGGTCGCCCTCACCGGCTTCGTGATAATGAATCGTGAGGCCATCGACTTCGACGGTTCGGCTCGTGTTCTGTTCGGTTAGCTGGCTACTGCTGGTCACCAGGAGATTCTCCTCAGGCGTCTCGAGCCTCGGTATTCTCAGGCCGGTCGGGGAGCGAACGGGGTTGCAGTCAGACAGGGCGGCGGGAGGCTTACCCCTGGCCGACCTGCACTTCAGAGCACTTGGTTAGACGGCGACTGCCGAACCCTTCACCACTCCCGGTAGCTCGGGACGGCGCTTGGAGATACCGGCAGCGTCGGCGGTTTCACGGCTTAGCATGCCGTCACGGAAGAACTCGGCGAAAACCTGGCCAAACAGCTCCGGCCGGTCGGTTTGGCCTTGGTGGCCGCACTCGGTCGGGTAGAAGTACTGCATGAAGGGCGTGACGTCCTCCTGCAGGTAAGCGTTCTCGACCGGGTTGAGGACGTCGTCCGCGCCCCAGAGAAGAATGCGCGGGTGGGTTAGTTGCTCGATGCGGCCCTTCGCCACCTGTACCTGGGCCAGGTTAGGGTTTTTAGAAATGGCGTCGCTGCCGGCGTGATAAGCCTTCATCGCATCCCTCTGCATATTGGCGGAGTGAGTACGCATGTCAAGCAGGTCCTGGGTAATGGCGTCCTTGCGAAAGATGATCGGATCGATCATCTGACGCATTGACTCCGACGTACCGTCGAACAATTCCCGGTTGACCGACGCGAGGCTGATCGTCCGCTTGACTTTCGTTTCGTCGACGTAGCCCAGGATGTTGCCGGCCACCAAAATCCAGCTCAGCACGCGCCATGGGTAGGAAATTGCGAAGCGCCAAGTGTTGCTGCAGCCCATCGAGTTGCCGGTGATGTGGAACTGGTCCAGTTCGATCGCGTCGACAAATTCCTTGAGGAACAAGGTCTGACCGATAGGGCCGAGGTGGTTATAGTGCTCCGGCCGCGTGTCAGCCAGGCCGTAGCCGGGGAAGTCAGGAGCATAGACCCGGAAGCCCTCTTCAGCGAGGGAAGTGAGCTGATAACGGGCGCCGGCGAGGCCGGAGGATCCGGGGATGCCACCGTGGCAGATCACCACTGCCGGACCGGTATCACCGGCAGTCATATAGTGGGCCTTGGCGCCGCTGGCCAGCTTTACGTATCTGCTTTGGATCCCGGGATGCGGCGCGAGTCCTTCTTCGGTTAATGCCATAATTTCACCTCGAACCTGATTTTAAACCTGGGGACACCCCAGGCCGCGCTAAAGGGGGTAAATCGTGCTTCAGTTAGAGCCATTGTGTCACCTCAAACCCTGGGACAACGCAGACCCCGCTAAAGGGGGTAGATCGTGCTTCAGTTAGAGCTATTGTGTCACCTCTTGAGAAACGCTGAAGGGAGAGAGAAAGGTGGCTGCACTATACCACCGTGGCGTGCGCCACATGGTGCGGCGGTACCAATGCAGGCGAACAAAGGGCCCGGAAAAGTTCCGGGCCCTTTCATTGATCTTCAGCCTGCTTCAGGCGAGGAACTCAGCGAGGATCTTTGTGATTTCGTCCGGGTTCTCCCAGTGCGAGTTGTGGGGGCCCCCGACCATGACGTACTTGGCGCCGGGGATGGTCCACGGCTTGGAGGACTTCGATATGTCGCCTTTGATGCTTTCCCACTCTTCGATCCAGGTTGGGTAGGGCTCCATGGTGTCGCCCTTGCCCCACAGCACCATGGTTGGCGTCTTGATGTAGGGCAGGCGGCGCTGGATCAGCCAGTGCGCCCGAATTTCTGGTTCGTGCATTTGGTGCATCAGCGGCGCCATGCCACCTTCGGCGACGCCTGGCTGGTTACCGACCTCGTTCATGCTCTCGGCCAGCCACTGAGCTTCCTCGGGTTTGAAGCTGGAACCCTCGTGCACCGACGCCATTGTCGTTTTCAGAGCGCCCTCAAGCGAGGGCTTAACCGGGTTGGCGATGCCGGCCACTGGCGTCACATTCATGCCGGCGCTGCCGAACATCACCAGCTTCCGGACCCGGTCGGGGCTTTCGTAGGCGAAGATCGAGCCGAACCAACCGCCGGCGCTGTGACCGACGATGTTAATCTTGTCCAGTCTCTTGACGTCCATGAACTCACGGATGCCGTCGATGATCACCTCGAAGGTCGGCCCGTACTCCATTTTGCGGCTGCTCTTGCCAAAGCCGAGCATATCGACGTTGTAGATATGCAGCTTTTCAGCCAGCTTCTCGAAGATGAAACCGAAGGTGTCGGCGGAGGTTGAGGCGCCCATGCCGTGGATCAGGATGGTGTGATTATCGCCCTGTCCTGCCTCGTAGTAGCGCACGCGGCCGTTTGTGAGGTCCTGGAACCTCTCGTATTTCTGGAGGTCTGGAAGCATGCGGTTTTCCTTTCATTGCGGAGCATCGTCGTGAAACGTCGGATTGCGCCCTCTCGGCGCAGCGATACAGAGCGCCATGATAGACCGTTTCGAGTTATCCGGCGAGATCAGATCAGCTCAGCGCTACCAAATTCTAGCTTCGTGCCAGCGCGGCCGTGGCACGTTGGGCCTTCGGCAGGTGGACGGCCATTATGTAGACTGTGCAGAGCACCAGAAGTGCCGCGACGATGCCAAGGGACCAGCGCAGGCCGAATTCGTCACCGGCAAGGCCGATCGGCAGGGCGGTGATGGCGCTGATTCCACCGCCCAGGCTCCAGAGCCCAAGCACGCGTCCGAGGTAGTGAGGGTCTGAAACGGTCTGGAAGATTGTTTGTGCCAGCACGGCAAAGACCGCGTTGCTAAAGCCCCAGAGCGCCATGAACAAGAATGCGGCCGGCACCCAGGGGTTGATGCAGAGGGCCAGCAGCGCCAGCGCGAAGCCACCCATGCCCAAACTGACGATCGTGTTCTTATCGCGGACATCGACGAAAACCAGGCCGACGCTGCCGAGGACCGCACCAACGCCGCCGGCCATGAGGAAGAGGCCGGTCTTGCCGGCGCTGAAGTCGAGCACCTCACGCGCGAAACCGGGCTGCATATGGAGGAAGGCAAGTCCGAAGAAGGCGACAGAGAAGTTGAGCAGCATTACCATCTTCACTACCGGGGTGGAGAACGAGTAGCGCACACCCTCGACGACCTCTTTGATCGGCGAGGTGCGAGGCGGCCGCGCCTCTTCCTTGAGGTTGCGTATCAGCAACAAGAAGGCGACGGAGACGGCGGAGCAGACCGCACCGGTCAGCAAGGCGATTCCGACGCTGAAGATGCCGATTATCAGGCCGGCCAGCGTGGGCCAAAGGATGCGGGCCGAGTGCTGTTGCATCGAGTTGAGAGCGACAGCGTTGAGCATGTATTCGTTGCTCACCAGGTTGCGCAGGATAGCTGTGCGAGCGGGCATCGACAGGGCCTGGTTGGTGCCAAGAATGAAGGCCGCGGCGTAAACCTGCCAGACCTGCACCTGGCCTTGCATGGTAAGGATGGCAATTGTGGCCAAGCTAACAATCGTCAGGCTTTGGCTGCCGATCAGGAGAGTGCGGCGGCTGTAGCGGTCGGCCAGCAGACCGCCGACCAGCGCTACGGTGGTCCAGGCAAGGCCTTGCATGAAGATAACGACACCGAGCTGTCCAACGCGGTCGGTGAGGTCGAGGATCAGCCAGGCGAGACCGAACTGGGTGAAGCCCTGACGCCGGTCATGCCAAGCCCGCTTAACCAATAGTTGCGGTAATCGCGCAAGCCTAAGGAGCGAAAGGCGTGGGCCAGGCTGCTCCGCGCGGGTGCTGAGGCAGATTCAGACATGCCGGGCTGCCTTAGAGGACGAGGGCGCGTAGTTAGCAGGGAATGCTTTGGGCATTGGCCGCATCTGGGGCACGGCTGATTCCAAGCGGCGGTTGCTGAATTGGTGCACTAGAAGTCCGGGCCTGTTCTTTGAAGTGGTGGGGTGGAGGGTGTGGTGGGAGAACTGTACCTTTTCGGCTTTGTCGCCGCCAGTAAGCCTATAATTCAGGATCAAAGAACGCCCGTCTCCTGATGAAACGGCAGGTCGCAATCAGAGCTCTCCCCTTTCAAGACCGCCGAAAGCGGGTTTACCACGGCTGGTGGATCGTCGCCGCAGGCTCAATCAACCAGGCGATAATCAACCTGACACTGGCCCGGTCGTTCGGCGCTTACGCCGTGTTGTTGGAAAGCCAATTCGGTTGGAGCAAGACGGCTCTGTCGGCTGCCTATTCCCTGCAGCAGGCGGAGAATGGCATTCTCTGCCCGATTCAGGGATGGCTGATCGACCGATCGACCGATTCGGTCCCAAGGCCAGTATGCGTTTAGGCATAACGATGTTTGGTGTCGGGTTTATGGCTTTTAGCCAGGTCAACTCGCTGACCACTTTCTATCTGGCCTACCTGATGCTCGCCGTCGGCTCCAGCCTCGGTGGTTTTTTCCCAGTGAACGTCGTTATCGCCAACTGGTTCGATCGCAAACGCGCCCGAGCCTTCTCGCTGATGCAGCTGGGCGGAGCGATCGGCGGTTTGCTGATCCCGGTCGTCGCCGTGCTGCTCGAGACTTTTGGCTGGCGGACGACGGCGTTTCTATCCGGCATCCTTGTCCTGCTTGTCTGCCTGCCGCTAAACGAGGTCATTCGCCGGCGGCCTGAGGATTTCGGCCTGGAGATCGATGGCATTTCCGCCGCCGAACGGGAAGCGACTGCTGGCAAACCTAGCCTAAATCCGGAGCGCGACTTCACGCTAAAAGAGGCGTTGCACACGCGAGCTTTTTGGCTGGTCTCGCTTGGTCATGGATCTTCCCTGCTTATCGTTTCGTCGGTGAATGTGCATCTCGTCCTCCATCTCACCTCGGGCCTTGGCTACTCCTTTGCCGGCGCATCTGTGTTTATTACCCTGATCACGGCGGGTCAAATCGGCGGCACGATGCTGGCTGGAGTAGTCGGCGATCGGCTTGACAAAAGCAAGATCGCGGCCGGCTGCATGATTTTTCACACTATTGCCATGCTGCTTCTCGCCCACGCCACTTCGATCGTTATGGTCGTTGTATTCGCCTTGATGCACGGCACGGCATGGGGCCTACGCGGGCCGATGATGCAGGGATCCGCGCTGACTACTTCGGCCGAAGCGCCTACGGCGCCATCCTGGGCATGTCATCGCTGATCATTATTTTTGGCACCGTCTCCGGACCGGTCATCGCCGGCTTTCTTGCGGACCGCACGGGCGACTATGTGTTAGGGTTCAGCCTGCTCGCAGTGGTCTCCGGCCTAGGATCCAGCTTCTTCCTGTTGGCGAAGCGGCCGGTGCCGCCCGGATCCGATTCCCGGCTTGCGCGCTAGCTCGATGGGTTGAGAATTGCCGCGAGGCCGGCGCAAGGACTGAGAAGTAAAGGCTACAGATCGAGGCCGTCAAGAACAGCCTGATAACGCCAATCCGTTAATCGACAGAAAACCTGAAAATAGGGGGAATCGCATGCCGTTGAGCCAGCCGTTGACGATCTGGAACGCGTTCCAAGGAGCCGAGATCAAGTTCATCCAGGGCAAGAAGTACCGCAGCCGGATCGCGGAGGCCGGCCAGGGAAAGCCGGAAACGCTGATCCTGACTCACGGCGGCGGCGGGCACCTGGAGACCTTTGCCTATAACGTGGCGCCATTGGGCGAGCATGTGCACGCCATCGGCCTTGAAATCCTCTGGCACGGCTGGTCCGATGCGCCTGAGATCAGCGAGAACACACCGGCCCAGATCGCCGAGCAGATCATTGACCTGATGGACACCATGGGAATCGATAAGGCATGGGTGCATGGCGAGGCGATGAGCGCCAGCGCCGTTACCTGGCTGGCGCGCAAGCATGCTGACCGGCTCAAGGGAGTGATCTTTGAGAGCGGTGTTGGCATGAAGTTCAAGGAAGGCACAACCAAGCCGCCACTGCCGCCGGTTGGCGGTATACCGATGGTGACACGCACGATCGCGCTGCTAAAGGAGCCGACCTGGGAGGGTGTGCGCGAACGCCTGCTGATGGTGATGCACAACCAGCATCCCGAGCGCGTATCAGACGAATTGGTTGACGTGCGCTACCTGCACTACAACCGCCCGCATACTCGCGACGCACAAATCCGCATGTATGAGAGCCTCAATTCGGGCAGCTCGGCGAAGTTCTACGCAACAGAAGAAGAGATGGCCGAGCTTGACCTGCCGGTGCTGGTGATGTGGTGTGATGGCTCGGGCGGCAGTGGTCCGGATGCGGGCGAGCGTTTAGCCTCGATCATCCCGGGCGCCAAGTTCTTCCTTTTGCCGCAGACCGGCTTCTGGGCCCACTGGGAGGAACCGGATTTGTTCAACGAGGCGATCGCCAAGTTTGTGACCGGGGGATAGTCGCCGATGGCGAGACTGGTCTTGTGGCTCCTACAATGAGACGTAGCAGCGAGACATAACATCCGGTCGTTTGACCGGTCGATTGGCCAGGTTTTTCCGGGCAAGTTTGCGAGGTAGTCATGACCCTAAAGCTTGACGTTCAGACACCAATGAACCTGCCCGCGCCGCAGCAAGTCGAACACATCCAGCGTATGGAAGACATAAGGTTCGATGGCGCCGGTCTTGCCGACCACATGGAACATGGCCGCGATGTCTATAGCGTCCTCGCCATGGCGGCGGCTCAAACCAAGCGAATTCAGCTCTTCCCTTGTGTCACCAACCCGGTTACGCGTCATCCCTGGGTGCTCGCCAACGTCGCCCACTCCATGGATGAGATGGCGCCGGGCCGGTTTAAGCTGATCATGGGCGCCGGTGACACCGCCGTGATGCATGTCGGTAAAAAGCCTGCGCGAGTGGCAACGATGCGCCAGGCGGTCAGTGACATCCGCGGATTGCTGCGCGGCGAGGGTGTCACGTTCGGTGATCGTGCTGACGAGCAGATTATCGGCATCAAAGAGCCGGCACCGGCGGTTGTTGTCGCCGTGGGCGGCGAGCGGATGACCGAAGTTGCCGGGGAACTTGGTGACGAGGCCTTTTTGCTTACGGGTATCGATGACCGGGTTCTGGCGATGTCGCGACGTCACCTTCAGGCCGGAGCCGCTCGAAGCGGGCGGTCCTTGGACGGCTTCAAAGTGACGCACTACACGATTATGCGAATCGAGAACGATCCTGAGTTGGCGAGGGAGTTCGCCCGTTCGCGCATGTTTGGCTGGATCAAGCAAGGCTTCTTCAGGGGCGCAATAGACGAGCTTGGTATCACCCTGCCATCGCTCGAAAGCCCCGAGGACATCCCGTCCGAAGCGGTGGACGTACTCGGTGAAGCCCTGTTTATCATTGGTCCGGTTGAAAAAATCACCGAGCGGCTGCAGCAAATGTCGAATTCCTGCGTCGACCGCGTGGTCTGCGTCATTTCCGGTCCCGAGGGTCCGGATGCGGCGCTCGATGCGCTAGCTCGCCAGATCATGCCGAAGGTCAAGTAGGCGCCGGCATCCGTGTTGGACGCGGACCAGAGCGTTATCAACTTCGCGGCACAAATCTGGTCAGCGGCAAATCACGATGATCACCGATCTGTTCAATGCTTCAAAGGCCTAGCGCGGCGCAGGCTCTGTCAGCAAGAAAGGTCCCCCAATGCGATTTGACGGCAAAGTAGCCTTGGTTGTCGGAAGCAGTAAGAATCTTGGCAAGGCAATCGCCCGGGGTTTTGGCAAGGAAGGCGGCAGCGTGGTCATTAACTCTCATTCGTCATCGGACGAATTGGAGGAAACGGCGCGTGAGTTCCGTGATCTGGGAATCAATGTTCTCGCTGTTAAAGGAGACATAACGGAGAAAGCAGAGGCCGATAACCTAGTGCAGCAGGGCATTGAGACCTTTGACGGGATCGATTGCCTGGTTCTGAGCCCAAGAATCTCGATTCCCCGCCGGCCCTTTCTAGAAACCACCGATGAGGATTGGATGCGGATGCAGCCTGGTGCGCTCGCCACGCTATACCTGCTTCAGGGCGTGATCCCAGGGATGCTTGAAAAGGGAGACGGGCGAATTCTTTCTATTAGTGGCAATCTCGGCAGTTCCGGCGCCGGCCTCCTGGGCAGAAACCCCAACGCCGGGTTTGCCGCCACCAGTCGAGCAGAGATTTTGCGCTTTGTTCAGCGCGAGTATGGTCCTCAAATTCGGGTCAACTCGATTAGTCCGGGTCTCATGGATACGAAGCGAGATCCGCGCAATTATCCGAACGAGCCGGGCGGGCTGCCACAAAATAACCCGGAGCATCTGAAGCAAATTCCGCTCGACAAGGCCGGAAGTCCGGAGGAACTGGCTGCTGTTGCGCTTTTCCTGCTTTCGGACGAGGCAGCCTATGTCAATGGGGTTGACGTACCAGTCAACGGCGGCTATTTGATGTAGCCGGCCGCTGATCTAGTCAGCTCTCAGCTCTGTCGCTGGCGACTGGCCAAACTCCAACCGAACTTCAGCTTTGCGTTTCGATCTGGAGGGGCTAAACCGTGACCCAGCCCCCAGCCAGGCTGGACTCTTTGATGGCATCGGTGATGCGCTGTAGCTGGTCGGCGTCCTCAAAGTTTGGCGCCGGTGAGGTGCCATTTTGGATGCCTTCGGTGAACTTGCGCACCACGGCCTGGTAGGCGTGGTAGGGCTCAACCTTGGGACTTGTCTCGGTGATCTTCTCGCGCAGGCGGTCGGGGATCTCGAGCTGTTTGAATTCGGGTCCATCGTCGAAGCGGCCGCCGGAGACGGTGTCGGTGCCGATCGGCAGAAGACCAACTTGTGAGACGCGCAGAGAGCCTTCGTGCCCATGATGTCCCAAGTGGCGCCGCGGCCGAAGGGTATACCGCCGGCGACGGTAAAAGTGCCCCAACCGCCGTTTTCCATGACAAAGTGAGCAGTTAGCGCGTCGTCCGAATCGGCCACGGTGCCATCGGGTTGTTTGCCGCCGGGGAACTGTGCGTAGACGGTGCCGCGCACCGATTTCACAGCGCCGAACCAGTCGATAACGCTATCGAAAAAGGTGGAAGCGGGGCCCTGAGAGAAGCCGCCACCGGTGGCGTTGTTGCTGCGCCAGTGCAGACGCGGCTGGGCCGGCTCGGGCCGCTCGGTGGGTCCCTGGAACAGGGTGATGTTCAACATCTTCAGATTGCCGATGTAGCCCTGATTGATCAGTTCCTTGGCGTAGGCGTGCGAGGATGCGAAGCAGTAGGCCTCGGCGATCATCGTCGTCCGGTCGGACTTGGCGGCGGCGGCGCGCATCTTCTCAGATTCAGCCGCGTTGGGGGCAAAGGGCTTTTCGACCAGGACGTGCTTGCCGGCCTGGAGCGCGCGCAGGGGAGGTCGACGTGGGACATTGATGGTGAAGCGACAACGACCGCGTCCAGCGCGGGGATTTTGAGCATGTCATCGTAGTTTGTGTTGACGTAAGCGCCGGGGACGTTGTTCTCCTTGGCGATGCTCTCAACCTTGTCCTTGGTGGTGGCGCACATGGCAACCACGTCCCAACCTTCGGTGCGGAAGGCTGGCAGGTGGCCATTGATGCCGACGTTAAGGCCAACGATGGCGACTTTGGGATTGCTGCTTACCATAATTTAGCCCCCTGGTTTTTTTGCTCGGCGAGGTCGGTCCGGAAATTCAAATGCCTTGCCTGGCTGCCGCTGGTCAGCGCGCCCGATAGGCCGGAATTTTACCTGGAACAGGTGGCCTCGTCCAGATCGAGGCCACCGCTCCTGGTCCACCTTTAGATTGAGACCGCGCCACCCGCCGTGCTGGACTCCTTAAGGGCATCGGTGATGCGCTGCAGGTGCTGTGCATCCTCAAAGTTTGGTGCCGGCGACGTGCCACTGGCCATGCCGTCGGCGAACTTGCGTACGACTGCCTGATAGGCGTGGTGAACCTCCACCTGAGGGCTGCTGTCGGTAAGTTTCTCCCGCAGGCGGTCGGGGATTTCGAGCTGGCGAACCTGGTCGCCGTCGTCGAAGCGGCCGCCGGAGACGGCGTCGGTGCCAAGCGGCAAAAGTCCGGCCTGGGTCAAACGAATCGTGCCCTCAGACCCCATGAGATCAAAGATCGCGCCTTGGCCAAAGGGGATGTAGGCGGTCATTGACTGGATTATCTCCGATCATGATGGCCTCCTGTGCCGTCAGGTCGAGTTCTTTAAGAGCCTGGATGAAAATGCGTGGGTCAGGCTTGCCAAAACCGCGGTGCTGTACCGGACGGCGACCTGGAAAATCACTGAACAGCGGTGCAAGGAAGTGAAAGACCAGATTCTGAACGTAGCCGCCTCGGGGACAGCCAGCCACTGCTTGCGGGCGATCTGACGGACCTGACGCCGTGCTCCAGCTTGGCCGTCGCTTCCGAAGTTGAGCTCAACCGCCAGGTCACGGAAGCAGGCAGCCATCGCGAGGTCAAAGGTTTGAGCCTCGCTGACCAGGGTGTCGTCCAGGTCGAAAAGGATTGCCTTGAGCGTCAAGCCACGCTCGCGCAGCTGTGCCATCGGAAACGGAAACCGGCGCCGGTTCGCTGTGAGGCAAAGAAGAGAAGGGTCTGGGAATGGTCCATGCCAGTCGATTATAGTCACCGCGTAGCTTGAAATGTGCGATCGAGCGGAGGAAGCACCTGGTGGGCAAATCGGAATCATCGACCAATCTGAATCGAGACAGGGTGGCAATTGGCGTCCCGCCTCCGCTTGTAATCGCGACTTTGGTGCTTAGCGGGCGTGGACTGCAATTTGCTTTTCCAACCGGTATTTTCGAGACATGGTGGGTGGCGCTGGCGATCGGGCTGCCGTTCCTCGTTGTTGCTCTCGGTCTGCAGGTCACGAGCCTTTTCACCCTGGTGCGGGCCAAAACTACGCCATTATTTAGGTCAACGTCGCTGATCGTTAGGCACGGACCATTCCGCCGATCTCGCAATCCAATTTACCTTGGTTTCCTGATCTGGAGCGTAGGGTTGCCGCTGGTTGTGAATACGGTTTGGCTACTGCCGTTTTTCCCTCTACTGCTGATTTACTTTCGGTTCTGGGTGATCCCGCGTGAAGAGGATTACCTTGGGCGGAAATTTGCCGAGGATTATGGTGACTATCGGTCCAAGGTGGCCCGCTGGCTCTAGCACGAATGACGTAGAGTAGAAGAGATAAAGCCCGGGGAGGATACGTCGATGAACAGGCTCGGATTTGTGATCATGGCAGGCAGTGCGGCGGCGTTGACCTATGGTGGTGTGCGCGTGCGGCAGAACCGAAAGAAAAATGCCGCGGGACTTGCTGACGGTAGCGTCGGTCCGGAAGAGCGCCGCGAGGCGGGAAAGCGGTTGCTAAATTGGGGCAAGGCCGATCGCGCCAAGGACAGCAATCCGGAGGCGACATCCTAAGAGCAGTCCATAGAATGGGCTTGGCATTCTCAATCCGGCAAAATAGCTAGTCCGCTAGAGTGCTTGCCGTCCCTTTGTTTGTTTCTTTGACAATCACTGGCTGACTTAGGGGTTGAATTGTCCGCCATGCTCACTGTATTTGCCTAAGCAGGGCCTGGATTTCCCCGGCCAAACCGGGATCCTCGGTTGCGGTAAGGGCGGCCCCAAGGTCGGCAATCGCGCTTTGGTCTTGACCCATAGCGTGATGTAACGCGCCGCGGTTGTAGAGCGCAAGGGCGTCATTCGGCTCCAAAAGGACGGCCTGGTTGTAATCGGCGATGGCCTGCTCGCGGTTGCCGAGAAGATCGTGCAGAGTCGCGCGGTTGTAAAATGCGTCGGCGTCTTTGGGGTCGATTTCAATCACCCTGCCGTAGTCGGAAATCGCCCGTTGCGGGTGGCCCAAATCCTGATATTCGTTGGCGCGGTTGTAGTAGGCCTCGGCGTCGTTGGGGTCACGCGCAATTGCGCGATCGAAACGGGCAAGCGCGTCACTGGGAACGATTTCGGGTTCGGTGACGCGAGGCTCGAGCGACTTCCGGTCACTGACTTCATCGGATGGGCGAGTCACCGGCCCGGACGCGGCAGGTAGCGGCAGCGCCAGCAGGTGTCGAGCGAGATCTTGATAGAGGTTCCAGAGCTCTAGGGAGGGGGGCTGGCCGCCATTTGGGTCAGTAATTTGCCAGCAAGCGTCGTTAGCCTGGGCGGTTATTAGCAGGTCGCCGAGAACCTGGACTGGTCGACGTACAAATGCGTCGGTGTTGAGATTGGTCAGCAGGCCGAACCCACCATCCCTCCCCTCCCAAGACACATTGAAAACCTTGCCAAAAACGGGAAAGTCGCGGGCTCTGACTGATCGGACCTCAACCTCGGGGAACGGTGAAGTGATGCGCGGGTCGGGTACTCCGTAAGTGGACGAGGGTTCGTCATCTGAATTGAGGTTTTCGTCGCTGAGGAACCTTGCCCATCGAATTGGGCCCTCTTGAATCTCGATTACAGCGTGGTGGTCTTGAAGCCAATCCGGAAGGTTGGTTTTGGCCCAATTTTGGTCAGCGATTTGGGCTGGTACGCCGAGATGCGATAAATCGGCACAAAGCCTGTCGGTTTTTGGGTCTCCTGAAGTCGCTGGAGTAGATCGGGAAGGCGGCCGCACTCGCGCGGCTGGCCTGCGTTCTTGGGGAGCGACCGGAGGCCTAGCTTTTTGTCCAGGGGTAATGTCCGGTTCGGACGTTGGCGTAGCTGGGTGGTCGTTTACATGGGCGGGAGGCACGGGCTGTTGCGGAGCCTCTTTTCGGCCTGGTTGCTGAATCCGGTCATCGATTAACGTTTCCAGATCAGAGGCGGCGTCTTTCTTGGCGGAAGTTTGGGCCGCTGGTACCTGAGCCGTTGAAGTCGCTAGCAAGTCCTGGATGCTGCTGGCGCGGTCCAAGGTATCTTTGGCGCTAGGATCTAGTGTCTGTTGACGGAGGAAGGTGAGCAGCGTTGCATCGGGCGCCAAGTCCTGGCTGGATACTGGCAGGCCAATCCTGGCGACGCGGATACTGCCATCCGATGCCAGGGAGAAGTCGTGAGGAGCAGGCGAAAAGGTCAGCCTGGTAGCGCCAACGGCCGCCGCCAGGTTTTGAAAGCTTTCGGCGCCGTGGCGCAGAATTTCGCTTGTTACTGGCTCCGCCAAGCGATCCTTCGAGACCTCTCGTGCAACCCAATACTGAAATGTGCCTCCGGGAGGGTCGGTCCAGCCTTCGCCAGAGCGCAAGATCAGGCGGTCGGTCTGGATGAGCGGTTCGGCTCCAAGCCCGGTCAGAGCGGCGTTGGCGGCCACGGCGTCGCGCAACTGCAGTCCGAGGCCGGCTCCGCCGAAGTGGAGTTCAACTAACGCCTCTTCGGCGGAGCCCTCTTTCTGGCAGAGCCAGGCCAGGCTGTGACCCGGAACTGGCTCCGCCAGTGAAGTTCCTTTGAGCCATGAACCAAAGCGGGTGGGCTCGCGAGGGCCGTCAGCTGAGGTCATGCGGCGGCCGTCAAGCTAGACGTCCAGCCCCGGTTCCAGTCGGCACAGCCTAGCTCTCGCTTGGCGATTCGGGCGCCGCTGCCGAGCCATTGGAACCGGCTGCGTCACCGTTGCTGTCGCGCACGCCAGGCAGGTTCTTAATCGAGCCAATGACATCGATGCCGGTTAGGGCCTCGATAACCTCGGGGAGCTGGGCGATTATGTTGGTGACGTCGCGGGTGACCTTGCTGGCGCCGGCGCCGGAACCATCGTTGCCGCCGGTGCTGATAATTGCGATCCGCTCGGTCTTGGCGAGGGGCTGGGCAATGGCGCTGGCCACCTCGGGCATGGACTGGAGTAGCTGTTCGACCAGCGCCGCCTGACCGTACTCCTTCCAGGCGTCCGCCTTCTGGAGCATGGCGGCCGCTTCCGCGAGTCCTTTGGCTCGCACGGCGTCGGCTTCGGCGTCGCCACGTAAGCGGATCGATTCTGAATCGGCTTCGGCTCCGGCCAGGACGCTGGTCTTGTTACCGGCAGCGATGGTTTCGAGCCGGTAGCGTTCCGCCTCCGAGGGCTTGCGGACGGTTGCCTCGAGCTCATTTTCGCGCCGCAGGATTTCCTGCTGCTGAACCTGGATCTGGCGTTCGCGCTCGACAACTTCGATCTGGATTTCTTCGGTGCGGATTTCCTGGCGGGTGCGGGTGGACTGGAGTTCGTAGGCAAGCTCTGCTTCGGCGTTGCGGGTGTTGACCTGCTGGTCGTAGCCGGCCTTGGCGACGTTGTACTCACGTTCGGATTGGGCGATACCGGTTTCGGCCAGGAATCGCGCCGCTTCGGACTCCTGCCTTGCCTGGGCCGAACGGATGGCGGAATCCCGCTCTGCCTCCGCCAGGCCGATCGCGGCGTCACGTTTGACCTCGGAGGTTCGCTTGACGCCTAGAGCGTCGAGATAGCCCTCATCATCCTGGATGTTGCGGATCGTAAAGCTGACGATCTCCAACCCCATGTTTGCCATGTCGGACGAGGCAACTTCTCGCACGAGTTTCGCGAATATTTCGCGGTCCTGGTAGATCGACTCGACCGTCATCGTGCCGAGCATGGCACGCTGGTGGCCTTCCATGGTCTGCAGGGCGATGTTGCCGAGCTCGGCCCGGCCCTTGCTGAGAAATTGGCCAGCCGCGGTTCGAATCGCCTGCTCATCATTGGCGACTTTGACCTGAGCGATGCCATCGACGGTTACCGGCACGCCTTCTTTTGTGTAAACCCGAGTGGTCTGAACGTCTAGGGTCATCACCTCCAGGGTGAGGCGCTGCGAGCGGTTGATGATCGGCCAGACAAAGCCGCGTCCACCAACGATGACTCGGGGCTCTTTGCCACCTCCGGAAACGACCAGCGCTTCGTTGGGTCCGACAGTGTGGATCAATGGCATTTCTGTTCTCCTTTGGGCTACGAAAGCTTGAAGATCTTGCCGATACGAGCGACCTGGCCGAGGAGGGATCTGACGACTGTTGGTCGCGGAGCTTGGTTTGAGGCGATTAATGGCGGCGGCTCACTTGAGGGGGGACCGACTTTGAGAATGTTGGCGGAAGCGCTTTCGACCTGAATCGGGGAACCCTCCTTGATGCCCGATTCAATCTCGGTCGTGGCGGTCCAGGCGACATCGGCAACACGGACGCGCCCAGACGGAGCAAGGTCTGAAAGCGCGACGCCGTGCTGGCCTACCAGGGCCTTGGCGTCCTCTTCGGCGACTTCGGCAGTGACATCAACTGGTGTGACCCTCAGCAGGTTGGTGAGGACACTAACGACCCGAACCCGATCGCCGGGGCTAATGTTTGATCCCGGTGGAGCTGAAGCGGTCCACTCCTGCCCGCCGACGACTACCTGACCGCCCGGCTCCAAGGCGCCCAACGCCAGCCCCTCTTGGCCAACCAACGTGGCGGTCTGGTTCTTGCCTGTATAGACATACCCCGTGGACCGGGATAGAAAGATCAGCAGGAGCAGGAGAGCGCCGCCGGTGCCGATAAAAGCGCCGATGACCCAGGGGCTAACCTGGGTGCCAGGTTCGGCTATATCCGGCGGGCCAGAAAAGTTGCCAAAGAGGAAAAAGAGACCCACGGAGAGACTGATGACGCCGCCAATGACAAAGATACCGAGGCCCGGCGCCTGCAGCTCGAGGAAGAAGAGCACCATAGCGAAAATGATCAAGCCGAGGGCCACCCAGTTGAGCGGCAACTGGCCGGCGCCGAGGAACCCAAGCGCCAGCATGATCACGCCGGCGACACCGGGGCCGATGCCGGAGGTGTAGAACTCGATTAGCAGGGCAATACTTCCCATGGAGATCAGGATTCCGGCAACGCTGGGATTACCGAGGATAGCCAGGAACTGCTCAAGCAGGTTTTTGCCGATCTCACGAATCGGTACATCCTGGGTTTGAACCACGACTGGTCCGGCGGCGGTTTCGGCGGTGAGTCCTTCGATTTGTTCCAGCAGGTCGAAGCGGTCCGAGGCAATCAAGTCGACAACGTTGAGTGCGATTGCCTCTTCCGCGGTGTAGGAGCGCGCCAGAGTTACGGTTTCCTCCAGGGCATCGGCGTTGCGGCCGCGAACGTCGGCGATGCTGCGGATGAAGGCCTGGGTGTCCTGGTTGATTTTCTTGGCGAGGGTAGAGGGAATGTCTTCGCCGGTGGAGGAGATAGGTGAAGCGGCGCCGATGTTGGTTCCCGGGGCCATGACGGCAAAGTTGCCGGCGGCGGTGATGAAAGTGCCGGCTGAGCCAGCCCGGGCGCCGCGTGGGGCGACATAGACCGCCACCGGAATTTCGGCATTTAGAATACTTTCGACCATGGACCGGGTTGAGCTCAGGAGACCGCCGGGCGTGTCGATTTCGATCAGTGCCAGGCGAGCCTGATCATCGGTGGCCTGATCGATTGCTCGCGAGAGAAAGCGGTCACTGCTTTCGTCGATTGCGCCGTTGATTTTGATCAAAGCGACGTAGTCGGTCGCCGCTTCGGTGGGACGCAGTTGACCAGCGACGGCCAAGAGGGCGCCAACAACGAAAAGGGCACGCAGAAATCGGCTCACGGATAACGTCCAGGTCAGGATCGGTCTAATCCCGGCTATGTAGACGCGGGGGTGCCTAGATTATCAAGGAATTGTCAAGGCGGCGCCAGGAGCCGAATGGGCCGAAATGCCATTGATTCAGCAGGGTATGCTCTGTTTGGCAATTGAGCCGTCTTCAAAAGTGAGCGGGAGAAGTTTGAAGGGGTTCAGCGATTATGACGGAGTCCTATCGAATTTACACCAGTGACGACGGCGAGACCCACTTTGAGGACATCGAACCGATGGCGGTTAGCACGAGCCAAGCTTCGGTTGCCAGCTGGGATGGTGGCAAGTTCGCCGACTGGCACGACGAGGGACGCAGACAGTACGTGATCTGTCTGGCGGGCGAAGTAGATATAACCGTCAGCGACGGTGGGGTACGCGAATAGCATCCGGGCACCGTGACTCTGGCGGAGGACCTTTTTTGATCCTTGAGTTATCGTGGGCAGGGCTGCACTCTTGGATTCCGGCTCGAGCGACGAACATCCAGATGCTCGGCTGGTCGCCAATAGTCCTGGTCTGATGCCCCCTACCGGTTAGGTCTACGAGGCAGTTTTTAGCGAGAGGTTGTGGAAACCGTTAGAACCTCGCCTTCGATCGTGCCGAGGACCTGGACCAATCCTTTGGTCCAGGACACCGGACCTTCACTCATTAAGCCTTCGATGCTGTTGAGGTCCAAGCCCTCAACCACGAGATTCCGACCGGCACACTGCGGAGGGAATGATTCCGCGAGATTCTCGCAGATTCGTACTTCCTCGGGGTCGTCGGGCTCGCCACCCTGGATTACCAAGAAGTCGTTGACCAGCAGGGGTCCGTCGAGGTCGGAGTCGATGGCGTCGCTGACTGAGATGCCGGGCCCACCGCCGCCGAGCGAGGTGCCTTCGTCAGGGTTAGAATCAGCGTTATCACCGCCGCAGCCGATGGCGAGGATCGCGGCGAGGCCTGCTCCGGCGAATAGTGCTGCAAACTTGTTCATTGCTGCCTCCAATCAGGGGTCTTCAGTTTTATGTACTCGCTACAAAGACGCCTTACGAGGCGGATTTGTTCCGAACCGGGACCCGAACTTGAGAAGGGGGAAGACTGGCTAGCGCCTTATACTCCGAGGTTGGAAGGCTAGGCAGCAAACCCTTGTCTGCCAAGCTTGCCTTTGGGCTAGACTCGATGGTATTGCGAAAGACTCGGGGGGGTGATGGGATGAGAGTCGTTTATAAGTGCGATGACGGGACCGAATTTCCGGTCGATTGGGAAAATGAGGCTGACGCATCCAAGGACTGGCAGCTCGAGCGGGAGCATACTGTGAACTCGCCACCGCTGGAGGCGACCACCCATATTCCGGCGATGCAGCGGGGCATCGAAAGGGCCTTTTCCGAAGCTGGCCTGTTGCCTCCGCCATTTTTCTCTTCGCGGAAGGTCGTCAATGGCTGGCCCTATTTCCTTATGGAACCTTCCGACCCGGCGGTGATGGACGAAATCGCGCGTGGGTTGGCCCAGCTGACCGCGGCGCATGGCGGAGCGATGGCCCTGTGGCAAAACTACTGTATCCCCAAGATCGAGGAGGCGTGCGATTGGCTATCGCAGGCCGATGAGGACGCGTCGGTGGGTGAAATCGCCGACGTTGGCTGGTACTCCTGGGGTGTGACGATGGTCTCGGCATTTTCTCTTGAGGGCGGCTATCGCGGGCTGGAGGATTTTTGCGTTAAGGAGTTTGGCTCCGAAGGTTCATCGATTGTCATTGAACTAACCCAGGGATTTCGCAACGCGACACTGGAAGCGGACGAGGAGCTCTGGCGGGTTGGCCAGGTTGGGGGCCAATCAACGGAAGTGCGCCGGCTGTTGTTGGAGGACAAGCGGCAATGGCCGGAGCGCATTCTGGCTCTGGAAGCGCAAACCGAGTTTTGGCGGAGCTTGAGCGGATTCATGGACACCTACGGCGAACGAACCGAGCGTTGGCAGGTGAGTTCCGAGACCTGGCGGGAACGGCCCGAGGTGCCCCTGGCGATAATTCGAACCCAGCTGACCAGTGACGCGGCTTCGCCGATGGATTTGCTGGCGCTGGCAGCAGAACGCCGGGAGAAGCTGCGCTCTGAGCTCAACCACCGTTTGGAATTATCGCCGGGAAAGCGGGAGGAATTTGATTCCCTGATCGAAGCGGGGGCGGTTTCATACTCACCAGTACGCGAAGGGCGCGCTCATTGGCAACTGATAGCCTGCGGGAGGATGCGTTTGGCTTTGTTGAGGGTCGGGGCGCGCCTGGTTCGCGAAGGACGCATTCAAGCGGACAAGGACGTGCTTTTCCTGACGTCTGAGGAGATTGAGGAAGGCGCCGGCGGTGAACTCAGGGCTGAGGTCATTGAGCGGCGGGCCGAATTCGACCGCTGGGCTGGAGTTCTGCCACCGCAGGTAATCGGCGGCGGTTATCGAGAGGTTTCTGGCCTGAAGTGGTCGGCGGCCGAGTCCGAAGCAGTTGGACCGCTGGAAATCGCCGGACGGCCGGCGAGCCGTGGCAAAGCCACGGGGCGGGCGCGGCTGATAACCAGTCCTCTGGACGGGCAGCGGCTGGCACCGGGCGAGGTTCTGATCTGCCAGATGACCTCGCCACCCTGGAGCCCGCTTTTCGCTATAGCGGGTGCTGTTGTCACTGAAACTGGAGGCGCTCTATCCCATCCGGCGATCGTGGCGAGAGAGTATGGGATACCTTGCGTCGTTGCCGCACGTGGCGCCATGTCGCAGATCGCGGATGGCGCGATAGTTACGGTGGACGGGGATAGCGGGATGGTGACGGTGGAAGGCTAATGCCTTCCACCTTGTCATGGCGCATAGGCTAAGGCCTTCCACCTTGTCATGGTTCCGCCTGCGGCTTCAGCTTGCACTGTTTCGGCGAGATTGTGACTGCTCCTGACCCATTATGAATTCATAATCCGGCGATTGACTCGCGCCAAAAGTGCTTGTCACCGGAAACCGTGGCTCGGTCGGAGCCGTGGGCATCCCTAAGCAAAAGTCGGGACATCTCATGGGAGGTGATGGCGCATCGCGTGATTCTAATTCAGGCGATGCCTTTGTTATAGGTGCCGGTGTACGTGCTGGTCTGTCGAGGAGTAACGTAGCCGCAGAACTTGGCGAGGACGCGTTCCCAACTATCCAGGTAACAGGAGGGGCAACTCAATGAAGCCAGACAGCGAGATTATGGCGGCGGCGCAGGCTCTGGCGCCAGACATTGTGGCGGACCGCCGTCTGATCCATAGCCAGCCGGAAACCGGTTACCAAGAGGTGAAAACCGCCGCTTTGGTGGCGGATCGGTTGCGATTCCTGGGAATTGAAGTTGAGACCGGTGTTGGCGGCACCGGTGTCGTCGGCCTTTTGAAGGGAGCCCCGCCGGATAAGACCGTGCTGCTGCGGGCTGACATGGATGCGCTGCCATTGCAGGAGATGTCCGAGGTTGAATACGCGTCTCAGACTCCTGGCGTGATGCACGCCTGCGGCCACGACGGGCATACGGCGATGCTTTTGGGCGCGGCCCGGGTTCTGTCTGAACGCAAAGAGTCGATCCCAGGCACGGTCAAGTTCATGTTTCAGCCGGCCGAGGAGGGTGGCTTCGGTGCCGTTAAGATGATCGAAGACGGCTTGATGGAAAACCCAAAGCCGGACGGCGTCTACGCGCTGCATGTCGACGCTCTGGCCTATGCCGGTGAGGTGGCGATCGGCGCCGGAGCAACCTCCGCCGCTGCCGACCGGTTTACGGTCACGATCAAGGGTCGAGGAGGGCACGCGGCGCGGCCGCAGTTGACGGTTGACCCGATCGTGATCGCGTCTCATATCGTGGTTGGGCTGCAAACCGTGGTCAGCCGAGGGGTGGCGCCGCAGGATGAGGCGGTTCTAACGGTCGGCGCGATCGAGGGCGGAACGACGGAGAATATCATCCCGGATACGGCGAGGATCCGTGGCACGATGCGATCGTACTCGCCTGACGTGCGGGAGTTCTTGCGCCGCAGGATTCCGGAGATCAGCGCCGGCATCGCCCAAGCGTTCGGGGGCGAGGCGGAATTCGAGTTGCGGCCTGGGTACCCGTCGATGGTCAATGACGAGGCGGCGGTGGGACGAGTACGCGGTGTGGCGCAGGACCTCCTTGGTGAAGGCGCCGCGATCTTGAAGGAACCGATGATGGGGGCGGAGGACTTCTCCTATCTTCTGGAACAGGCGCCGGGGGCGATGTTCTTCCTCGGCGTGCGTAATCGATCCTGGGAGACGCCGCGGCCGACTCATAGCTCGAGCTTCGATATGGACGAAGAGGCTCTGCCGCTGGGTACGGCGGTGATGGCTGAATTGGCTCTGCGCTTCCTAAGATCGGAATAGGGGATTTGGAAGGGCGCGCGCCTAGTCACGGCTCTGCGCTTGCGGCGGCGCCCAAGAACTAACGGTCAGAGGCCGGAAGGCCGTCAGTGGCGGCAGGCTGGGCTGTGGAAGTGGTCGCCGATTGGTTCGACCTCGGCGCGGATAGAGCGCCAGATGAGGAACTCACTGACATCCAGTTTGAGATTCTGAGTCTGGGAGTGAAGCACCGGTGCGATGAACAGCTTCATTCCTTGATGGAGGATGGTCCGATACTTGGTGAGGTTTTTGCCCTTGAGGTAAGTGTCGACCGACACCTCGGGGTAGCCGCCTCAGCTTATGGCCGGGATATAGTCGATGGCCGCTTGACCGCCGCGCTTGAGGAGCTCCGCTTCGGCTTTTGGCGTCACTAATACTTCCATATAGCTATGATGCGCCATTTGATATGAGACAGGCGTGACCAAAATCACAGCTAGCCTGCCATTTCGGTGGAATTTGCCGCAGATCAGTCGTTTCCTGCCAAAACGGGCAAGATTTCGGCTTGTCCTGTCCGGTTGAGGTCAACCCTAAGGCTTGTCTTCGCTCCCCGGCGGATCAATCAGTGGACCCGTGAGGCGGTTCTGTCGCAGACTTGCCGGGCTCAGATGGGGGCAGGTCGGACGGTTGGCCTGATTCTGGTGTAGGCAGGTCAGCCGGCTTGCCGGGTGTTGTCTCTGGGCGACCTCTGTCAGCCGGCGGCACGTCATCCGGCACGGTGCCACCCACGGCCGGTTCGGTGCCATTGGCCGGATGGGCGCAGTCCTTTGGGTCTCCTTCTTCTTGGCCGGGTGCGCTCTGAGCGGACTCCGCCAGGGATGTTCTGTCATGCGCTGCCTCGCAGGCAGTCTCGCTGACATCGACGCCGCGCTGAGGACCGGGCGGTGTGCCATCAATAGTGTCCTGTACGCCGTCACTGACATCTGAGCCATGCTCGTCCGAGGCCTGTTCCGGCGGGGCCTTGGATACAACCCCTACGCTACTGAGGATGTCGTTGACCATTCCGGGCCGATCCGCCTCGCCGGCAGCCGCGCCGCCGGCGGCGGCTCCGGCGGCGAGCAGAACAATAGCGGCTAGGGGCGCTAGGAAACGCCTCGAAAAGATGCCACGGGAGCGGTCTGAGGCCGCCGGCTGGTGAGAAAGTGAGGATAAGACCTGGCGCCGGCTTGAGATTTGAGCCGCGGCGTCTACCGGCGGTGCCTTGGCGGCAGAGAGTTTCTCGACAACCGCCATTTGAGCGTCAATTTCGGGCCGTAGATCGGGATAGAGGCGGACGCAACCCTCAAGATCGCCGGTATCCTCAAGGTAGCGTAGGCATTCGCCGAGCCGCTGCTCTTTTTGTTTCATTCCGTCCTGCCTCCAGATGTTTATGCCCGAGGAGAGGCGAAATCATTCGGTTTGGCGAATTTATTTGCGGAAATTATTTGGGGAGCTTGCCACGCAGCGAACCGATCGCTCGAACCTGCAGGGAGTAGGTGGCGGCTTCGGTCTTGCCGATCATTTCAGCGACGCGCCGGGTTGGCAGTTCGAGCAGAAAGCGAAGTACGAGGACTTCACGATGCTGGGGCTTTAGCCTTTCAAGTGCGGTTTGGAGAGTGAGGCTCTCCAGACTGGCATTCTCGAATTCCGTGGTTTGTGGCTGGATGTTGGCTTGCTTTTCCACCAGGCGGGTTGCGCGGGTTGTCTCTCGCCTGCGTCGAGACACGAGGTGATGAGCGATGCCGTAGAACCAGGCCAAAATCGGCCGGCCTCTGTACTTGAAGCGGGCAATGCCTTTCATCGCCTCAAGGAAGACCTCCGAGGCGATGTCTTCGGCGTCCTGGTGGTTTCCGAGGCGGGATAAAGCGTAGCGAAAGATGAAAGGTTAATGCTGATCGTGCCATGCCGACCAGATCTTGGTGTCGTGCGCCTTGGCGAGCAATACTTGCTCCGCCTCATCGATTGGCGGTGGCTTCCGCGGGGGCGTGCTGTCGTGCGATCTCACTTCTAAAGTCTCGGTTGCCGGCCAGCGGATTCTAGCGGTGGCTTTCGAGCCCGAGAGAGTGACTGGAGCCGTGTTTACACGCCAAGGAAGCGCGGCACGATCTCGGTCTCGCTGAAGCCCGTGTCGGCCTGCTCGACCCGATAGGCGCGCGCCGTGCTGGTTGAGGAGATGAATTCCGCCACGTCTGTGCCCTCGTAGTGCGCCGCGACGCAATTATCGGCAGCGATACCAGGCTGAATGGCGCCCTCGGCGACCGCCAGCTGGTACATCGAACGGCGGGTGGCTTCTGCGTCGTAGTGGGGACAGAAACTGCCGCTGATGAAGCCGAGGCCATCGGCCAGCGGCTGCAGCGGCAGGCCCCAAGAATCGGTCGTGCTTGACTCGTGCCAGCAATTGGCCCCGGCGCTGCTGCCGCAGAGCACGATTCCTTGTGTCCATGCCTCCTGCAATATGGCGTCGACGCCGTGCTGACGCCAAACCGCCAGCATGGCCGCGGTATTGCCGCCGCCGACGTAGATAACGTCCTGCGCCAGCAAGAAAGCGCCAAGATCCGACACCTGGCGGCTGATCAGTTCCAGGTGCGAGGGCCGGCAGCGGTCGGACGAGAAGACGTTGTAGAAGCGGACAATGTTGGCCGGCTTGTCGCCGCTGGCGGTGCCGATGAAGCAAACGCGCGGGTCCGGCTTGCCGGTGAGTTTGAGGATGTAGGCTTCGATCAGCTGGGCTTGCCGATCTTCAACTAATGAACCGCCACCGATCGCAACAATGTTTTGCGTCATGGTTACTCTCCGTTTCATGCGTCGTAGTGAGGGTAATCATACATGCGCGGACCGTCTAGACGGCGATTGTCTTAGTGGCCGAGTTCGGTGCCGCGGTGCGGCGTGACGCTTCACCCGAGGGTCGCGACGCTTCACGAATCAAGCGCCGCCGGGTTCGCTATTCAGCCAGGTCAGCCCATTCTTCCATCAGGCGCCCGAGTTCGACCTGGGCTGATTCATAATCGATACCAAGCTGGCTGACGGCGGCAAGGTCGCCGCGCTCGGACGCCTCGTTGATTTGAGCGCCGAGGTCGACGATCCGGGCCTGGCCAGCGTCGACCGCTTGCTCCAGGATGGCGATGCGTTCTTTGAGCTGGCGTTCGCGGTTTGGGCTTAGAGTTGGTTTGGCGCTCGAATTGTCTTTTGGCCGGTCACGCGGGGCTTGGCCAGCGCGAGACGGCTTTTTCTCTGCCGGATTGGAGCTGGGCTACCTTTTTGTCGACGTCGTGGCCGCTGAAGAGAAAGTTGCCAAGCAGGTTTCTGGCTTGTTGGTTCTCCAAGCTACTGTCACGCAGCAGGTCCTCCATGACCGTGGAGTTGGGATCGAGGTTCTCCGCCTCCTGCCAATAGTGGCTGATGCTCACGGCGGCGCCGCGGCGAAGGTTGCCGCTGGTTGGAGTAAGCTCCCCGGCAATTGTCTGTAGCAGGGTTGATTTGCCAGCGCCGTTGGAGCCGACCAGGGCGACGCGCTCGCCGCGAAACAGGTCGAGTTGATCGATTTGCAGGACTGTAAGGCTTCCGCTGGCGCTACGGCTGTTGGCGTAACCAACGCCGAGGCCGTCGGAAGCAAGGACGATGTCGCCGCTGCGTGAGGCGGCGAATTTAAGGCTCGCGCGGCGGGCCTGCTTTGGCGCCGAGAGGCGCTCGACGCGTGAGAGGCGCTTTTCGCGTCCCTTGGCTTCACGGGCGCGCTGGCCGGCGCCGTAACGGCGGATGAACTCCTCTTCCTTGAGGATGACCTCGCGTTGAGCCTCGAACTCTTTCTGCTGACGGACGATTTCGTCGGCGCGCAGTTCGTCGAACTTGCTGTAGTTGCCGGAGTAGGTCTTGAGGCGGCCGAATTCGATGTGCCAGATGCGCGTAGCGATGGCGTCGAGAAAGTAGCGGTCGTGCGAGGTGACGATCACGGCGCCTTCGAAGCGGTTGAGGAAACCTTCCAGCCACTGCAAGCCTCCCAAGTCCAGGTTGTTGGTGGGCTCGTCCATGAGCAGCACGTCGGGGGCGCTGAGCAGGGCTTTGGCCAGGGCCAGCCGGTTGCGCTGGCCGCCGCTGAGTGACGAAACCGGTTTTTCCCATTCGATTTCCGGCAGCCCGAGGCCGATCAAGACGTGGGAAACCTGCGATTCATAGTTGAATCCGCCTTCGCTCTCGAGGCGATCCAGCAGTTGGGCGTAGTGGGCGGCCGCGGTTTCGTCGCCCTCGGGAGCCAGCGCCACAAGCCTCGGCGGCATTTTCCATTTCCTGAGTGAGATCAAGAACATGTTTCATCGCCGCCAGCGCTTCGTGGCGCACGGTTGTGTGGGAGGAGCCACGCGGCGGGATTTGCTCGACCAAGGTCAGCTTGGCGTTGCGGTCGACATGCTTGCGGCCGGCGCTGGCCTGTTCGGCACCGCCAAGGATGCGCAGCAGCGAGGTTTTGCCGGCACGGTTGCGCCCAACCAGCCCGATGCGGTCACCGGGCTGCGCCTTAGCGCTGATGTCCTGAAAGACGTCGACGGGGCCGAAGGATACGGCGACCTTTTCAAGTGCTATTACGGCTACTGTAGTGCTCCGCTGCTATGCGACTCTGGTGCCGCCTGTTTGCTGGGTTTCGTTTGGGTTACGAAAACAACTTTAGCATTTGACCAGCTGTTCCCAGGCCGAGTAGCTGTATTCTGGCTGCGCTACCCGCAGATCATTGGCCGGGCAGGAGGGCACTTTACAATTGCGAGGACGCTGGCTGCCTTTCGCACTCTGGGCCGTCCTGCTGGTAGCGGCGCTGGCATTGTCGGTTTCGGCCGCGCTAGAGGGTCGCCTGGGCGGTGACCTCTGGCTGATGCGGGAGGCGCAGGGGTGGGCATTGCCGTCGATTTTCAATCGGGTGGTGCGCACGTTGGGTGACCTGCGCCTGCTGGCGCCGGTTGGAGTACTGTTGGCGGTCGCGATCTGGGTTGGGGGCGACAGGCGGTTTGCCATCGTCTGCCTCGTGGCCGTCCTGGCTCTGCAGCCTTCTCAGATGCTGATCAAGCAGAGCGTCGACCGGCCTCGACCGCCGGAGTCGATGGTTGAAGTGAGAGGCCGAGCGACCAGCCCAAGCTTTCCGGCGGGCCACGTTATGAGCCCGACGCTGGTCTACGGGCTGGTCGCTTACGCCGCGCTTCGCCGCGAGCGCAGGAGGGCCGCCTGGGTTGTGGTGCTGCTCGTCGTTGCGGCCTTTCTGCTGGTCCACGGCGCCGTAAACATCCACCTGGGGGTTCATTGGCCGAGCGATGTTCTCGGTGGCTTCCTCTGGGGTCTGACGCTGCTGCTGCCGGTGATGATCGTCGATCGCTGGCGTGACGAGCGGTTGCTTGGCAGTCCGGCGCCGGCGTAGGCACGTCGGCGTGCTTTGGCCGATCCGCCTCAACGTGACGGCGCTCACGCAAGCCGGTTTGGGCACAGGTTGCCGGCGGCTACGACTCAGATGAACTCTTTGAGGCGGCGCCGTCCGCCGTGGCCGGCGCGACCAGGTAGAGCAGCGACGGCAGGACCGTTAGGGCGGCAATCAGGGAGAAGGCGACCATGACGGCAGTTAGGAGCCCGTAGGCGGCGAAGACAGGCATTGACGCCAGGGCCAAGAGCAGGAAGCCGACGATGCTGGTGGTGGCGGAGAGGATTAGCGAGGTTCCAGTACCGGATGCTGCGGCGTGGGTGGCCGAAATGCGGTCAACGGCGCTGCGCAGTTCCTCGCGGAAGCGCATGGTGAAGTGGATCGAGTAGTCGATGCCGATACCAACCGAAATCGCGGCGATGGTGGCGGTGACGACGTTGAGGCTAAAATCGAAGGCATACATAAAGCCCAAAAGCCAGACTATGACGAGGGCAATCGGCACTACGCTGACGATTGCCAGGCGCGCCGAGCGCATGACCAGGCCGGCGACGACCAGACAGAGCAGCATCGCCAAAGGCACGGCGACCAGCATGGCGCTGGTAATAGCGTCCAGCCGGATCTGCTGGGTGACGAGTTCGCCACTGATCAGCGTGGTGAGCGTGAGCCCCTCGGCGCCAGTTTGGCTGAGCAACTCACTCTCGCCGGCTTCGACGGCGGTTCGCGCCGCATCGACCGCAGCGGCGTCGCCAGCGGCGTCGGCCTGCATGGGGAAGCTCAAGACGGTGGTCCAGGCGTCACCGCGGCGGGCGATGATTTGGCTGATTTCGTCGGCGGTGAAGATGGAGGTCGCTTCGTCGGCCGACGGCGTGGATCATAAAGTCGACACCGAAGGAGATCGTGGCGATTGGGACGATGACGTCGAGGATTATCGAGTCCACAAAGCCGAGGAGATTGCTTATCATACGGGCCCAAAGCAGAGCCAGGCCCAGCATGACGGCAGCAAGCGCCGCGGCCCAGTAGGAGCGCAACATTGCGCCAACCAGCAAAAGGATGAGGGTGAAGGCTCCGAGCAGGAAGGGGACTGTTGCTTCGAAGGACTCGTCGCTGGTGAGGTTGTCGTCGATGGCGAGGCCCCAGACCGCGATAAACTGTTGATCGCCGCGTAGGATGTCCTGTATATCGCGGGCGTACTCTTCGATCGCAACCGCGCGGGTGTTGTCGATGATGTCTTGCTGGCGATCGGTGCGAGTTGCAGGGTCGCTTTCGTTTTCCAGGTCGACCGGGAAGGCGGAATGGTCGACACGGATTGTGGCGAGGAAGACAGGGGCGGTATAAAGGTCGATTTCTTGGCCACCGACGGTGGCGGTCTCGACCTTGCCATGGACGGAGATCAGGTCGCGGAAAAAGACCGTGGGGCGGTCTTCTGAGAGGACGGCGCTGAGGGCCTGCTTGGTTTGATCGTTGGACGCGGCGGCGAAGCCACCGGCAACGCCGGACTCGCGCAGCTCCGCGTCGACGGCGTCGGCCAAACTATAGGTGCGCGTGACGTTCAGACCGGCGTCGCCGTCGAAATAGGTGGACAGCGCGCCGGAAAACTCGGGATCGGCGCGCAGCTTGTCGCTGTTCTGCTTCCATTCGAGCAATGATTCCTGGTCGAGAGCGTCGCCGTCCTCGTCCTCGACGATGAAAATCCACTCGGTGGTTGAGGGCCGGAAAGTACGATCAACCAGTTCCAGGGTATCGAATTCCTCGCCGGGAGGGCTGAAAGACGCGTCAGTCTCCGGCGCGGATGAGATTCCGCCGGCCAGCAAGACGATCGAAATCAGGACCAGCGCCACAATCACGGCGCGGACGTTCATGATCATCGCCTGCAACAGACGGCCGATGCGGGTTTCCAAGTGGGGGTGGTTTTCCGTGCTCACGGTTCGCCTCCATAAGCGTCCCTCGTTCGGGAAAGAACCAGGTAGGCCGAGCCCGCGACATCGTTGGCGAGCAGGATAGATGGCAGGGGAATCCGTCGCGAGCAATTTATGCGATCGGCACATGGGTGATCAAGGTCACAATAGCGCTAAGTTAAGGTGGGGTTAGACGTGTCAACGCTATTTTTAGCTGTTTTCGCGGCCCGTGATTAGGCCGATCTTTCGTAAACGGTCTTGCCGCCGACGACGGTGCGCTGCACTTCCATGGCTCGTATCTGGTCGGCGGAGCAGGTGAGTGGATCTTTGGCCAGGCAGATGAAGTCGGCGTTCTTTCCCAGTTCCAGCGAGCCCAGGCTGGTTTCCTGACCAAGGATACCCGCCGAGCCGGTTGTGTAAGCGGCGAGCGCGTCCTGAATCGAAATGCGGTGTTCGGGGCCGAGGATGCCGGCGTTCTCGGTGTCTCTGGTCATGAAACCGTAGGGGTTCAGCCAAGGGTCGAATTCAGTGACATTGGAGTCGGTTCCGGCGCCAACCAGGACACCGGATTCGATCCACTCTTTGGAAGGTGTGCAGGCGGCGGCGCGCTCCGGTCCCCAGTAGGTGACCATGTTGCCGCCAAGTCCATAAACGAGAGAGTGCTGCAGGGTCACTGCCAATCCCAGGCTCTTGGTGCGTTCGATCTCGCCTTTGGCTGGGGAGAAGGCGTGCTCTAGGGTGTGACCGCCGTTTTTCAGGCCGGCTACATCAAACGAATCGAGCACCATGCTCATGGCGGCGTCGCCGACAACGTGAACCGCGACGCGCCAACCGAGACCATCAGCCTGACCGGCGATGCGGCTTAGGTCATCGCCGCTGGCCAGCGGAATACCGCGGAACTCCGGGTTGTTGGCATAGGGCTGGTTGAAATAGCCACCCTCTACGCCGCCATCCATGGTGATTTTTAGACCCCATATATCGATCCAGCCGGTGCCAAAGCCGCTTACGGGTGCCAATCCGGCGACCCATTCCTCGCGTTGATCGGCCGTCATGCCGAGGTTCACCCGCCAAAGCAGGCTGGTGCGCATCGCGTGCTGCTCGGGAATCACCGCCTGATAAACGCGCATTTCTTCCGCCGTTAGGCCGGGGTCGCGAATCGCGGTAATGCCGCGCTGATTATGGGCCTGGATCCCCAGCCGCAAGGCTGCTTTCTGCTCTTCGACCGTGGCTTGCGGCAGCAAACGTGTGAGGCCGGTAAAAGCCGGCCGCTCTAAAAGCATGCCGTTGAGCTCTCCGGATTGATCGCGGACATACTGGCCGCCTTCCGGGTCGGCGCTGTTGGGTCGGATACCGGCGAGTTCGCACCAGGTACTCTAGACCGCCGGCTCCAGGGTTGAGCCCGGCCAGTCCGGGAAGCGGCCTGCCGGTTTCGCCATCAGCTAAACGGTATGCGAGTTGAGACAGAATCCCGATTGAGTCCGCGGGTGTTGGTCACGACGACGTGGCCGCCGCGCGGCAGGTAGACCGCAGGATGATTCGCTCACTCGACGAAGTACGATGCTGCCGTCGATTTGGCTGTCGCGAGCCGGGAGCCGATTGGTTGGGCAGGGCTCTGCCTGGTCTGACGTGGCTGGATCTTGCTCTGGCTTCTGGGTGGCCTCGGTCTCGGCTGCCGGAGCGGCCTCTTGGGGCGAGATTCTTTCGTGCGAGGCCTGCTGACCGGTTCCGGATATGAGAGCCGCAACGCCAACGCGGGTCACGACGAGCGCGAAGACTGCCAATGCCATGAGCTGCGACTTGGTCATGATTTCGGCTCCCGGTCAGCCTAGGGTCAGACTGCAGTGGATTGATCATGGCAGGGACTCGGCGATGCGCAGGGCTTCTGCGAGCGGGAGATCGGTTTCGAGACGGTAGAAGGCGTGCGGTGTGCGCCAGATCAGGGTGCTGCGGTTTACGGTTCGGCTTGAACCGGCGACAGGATTGCCATCGCTGTCCAGGTAGTGGACAAAGTGAGTGCCGCCGCTTAACCAGGTGGCCGGGTCGCCGTTAACTGTGAGTTCGAGCAGAACCGAATCCGGCAAGGCCAATTTGCCGAAGGTGGCTCCTTGTTGCAAGCGAGCCTGCCAGAGGTCGAAATCGGCGTACTGGAAGACGACGACGGCTTGATCGCCGTAGAAGAGCACGGAGCTTTGGAGAGGGAGATCGGCGGTTGCGGGCAGGGCGGGTTCGCAACCCACGGCTTCGGCGATGTCCCCTAGTGGTAGCGGCGTGCCGATGGGCCGAGGACTGTCCGCCCTGACTGGTGTCGTGATTATCGCCGGTGTTGGCAAGACGGGGACCACCTCGATTTTCGAGCCTTCTACGCCGAAGAAGCGCGCAATGGCGTCTCGGCTGGGTGTGACCAGCAGGGCAGCAATCGAAATCAGAGCCAGGAGTAGAAGTAGGGCAACGAGAGGTTTCGGCGTCGAAGGACGCAGGCGGGGTTGTGGTTTTGGGCTGGTCCCGGCGATACGTGCCAGCACGGAGTTAGTCAAATCCGGTGTGGCGGGATAGGCGGTCTTGGCCGCCGTGACCTGGAGGAGTCTTTCGAGTTCTTTATGGTTCATTGGGTGCCTTTAGCTCGGGGTATTCGGTCTCGATTAAATCTCTCAGGCGCTGACTGGCTCGGTTTAGGCGCGACTTCACGGTTCCCGGGCGCTTGCCGATGACTCCGGCCATCTCGTTCTCGCCGAGGTCGAGGAAGTAGCGTAGGTAGAGGATCAGCCGGTCGGCCTGGTTTAGCCGGTCCAGCGCTTGCCAGAGCAGCGATGCCTCTTCGCCGGCGATCAAGGTGGCATCGAATCCGGGGTTGGGGCCGAAATCTTGCGGCGGAGGTTGTAAGCGCAGAACGCGGTTGAGGACACCGCGCTTGCGGGCTTTGCCGCGTTTCTCATTCAGGGCCAGATTGGTGACGATTCGCAGCAGCCAGGGCCGGAACGGCTCAGTTTCGCGAAACCTATCAAAGGATCGATAAGCTCGGACAAAGGCCTCCTGGGAGACATCCTCGGCCGCGGCGGCGTCACGCAGAATCAGGAATGCGGTTCGGAAGGCCGATTCCTGGTGATTGCGCACTAAAGCCCCGTAGGCGGATTTGTCGCCTTGACGGACACGAACCGCGGCCTCGGCGTCGGACAGCGACGCTTCCATTTGTCTTGTATACACCAGCGGGCTGCGATTGGTTCCATTTTCAGCTATGGGAACCTGGCGCAGCTAAACGGTGTAGATAGGGCAGCAAAACAAATGGAGGTTTGTGATGGGTCGAGTGGTGTTCGCGGTGGTTCTGGCACTGAGTTTGGCTGCTGGGTTTAGCGGGTTTTGGATTTCCGGTGTGCAAGCCGGCGGCGGCGGCGATTGCCGGGAGCCGCTTACAGAGGGATCGCGTACGTCGGTTGAAATTGCCCACTTCTGCTTCTCGCCGACGGTGCTCTACATCGAAGCTGGCAGCGTAGTGAAATGGACAAATTTAGACTCTGTTCAGCACAACGTGGTGGCGGCCGGTGCTGACTGGAGCGACGGACGGCTGTTCTCCGAGGATGAAACCACCTCGGCCAGGTTCAATCAAGCGGGAATATTTCCCTACTTTTGCCGGGTCCACCCGGGCATGGTTGGTGCCGTTGTGGTTGGGGAAAATACGGAGGCTGCCAGGTTGGCGTCGCCCGGCGACGGTGCTGAAAAGAACTCCTGGCTAACGCACGGCGTAGCAATCCTGGCCGGATCGGGTTTGTCGATTGCGGCAGTGGCTGGTTTTGGTGCGCGGGTCCGTCGGCGGCGCTAGCGATGCGGCGATTCGTCAGCCGTTGCTTTGCCGCCAAGGTCGTAGCAGTGGTTGCTGCAGTGGTGGTGTTGGTCCCAGCCTGCGCCGGTGCTGGCGGCAGGCCGCCTTCATTGGAAAAGCCCAGCGCGGACGCAACTGTTGTAATCGAGGCTGATACGTCGGTAAACGGCGTCCAGATCGGCGCGCTGCTGATCAACTGGACGGATTGGAGCGCCAAGCTCGGCGGTCGGGGGGGGCTGCAATACTGCCTCTGGCAGCACCCTCAGGTATGGAGATCGCTGGGGGCGATCCTCTGGTGCTGGGTTATACGCCGGCGACGAGCGTTTCACCGGACGGCCGCCTTTTGGCCGTTTCGACACGTGGTAGCGGCGCGGTCACGATCTTTGACCTCTCAGCCTGGAAACCGGTGGCAACAATCTACGCCGTGCCTGGGTTAAGCCTGCGGGGTTGGAGCACGGATGGAGCGCGGGTTTTCGGGTTTAGTAACTACTGCTCGCGCGGCGGTTACTGCGGCGAAGAATGGGTGCGCGAGCTGTGGGAGATCGACGTGATCTCGGAGACAGCGCACCGGCTGGTTGCCTTCGACTTCTCAGTCGACGAAGTGCGGATCGCCGCGCCGCGAGATGGGAATCCAGGGCGGGCATACGTTCTGGCGTTTCGCAACGACGCCTGTTGCGACATAGATCCCGCAGGTGACCCTTTCATCGCCGCGATCGACCTAGATACGGGCGAGGTGCTCGCGGAGATTGTGTTGCCGGGCATGCTGATCGGTCAGCCGGGTCACTGGCTTGGTGACGAGAGGGTTTACGCCTATTACCAGCCTGGCTTGGCGCTGGTGCCGGACGATGCCAGGCTCTACGTCGTTGATTCGATAGCGGACGAGGTGACGATAGTCGACCTGAATAAACTGCAGATTGAGCGTACCGTCGAACTCAGGAAGAAGCGGTCAGCTCTAGGCCGAGCCGGCAGCTGGCTTGGGCGCAGGTGGTGAGCACAGCGGAGGCGAAGGGTGGGCCGGTCTTTAACCGCCAGGTTGAGGTGACGCCGGACGGCGGCTACTTGCTGATTGCCGGCACTACGGTGGAGAAGCTAGCGAACGAGAATATTTATCGCACCTTTCGGCAGCGTCCGGCGGGGCTGATGGTTGTTGATACTGAATCGATGTCGATCGTCTGGCGCGAGCCGACGATCGGCCGATTCCAGGTCACGTCGGATGGGCTCTGGCTGCTGGGGACCGGCTCCTATTGGGAAGATGAGCTTGACGACGAGGACGGGTTCGGCGGCCTGGTCGCTTTCGGGCTGAAGCTGATCGATTTGGAGTCGCTGGAAGTGGCCAGTCATTTTTGGCCCGAATTAGAGGTGCGCCTTGGCGCGGTCACGCCGGACAGCAAATTCGCCTTCGTAACGACGGAAGGGCCGGGTATGGAGGAGTGGCGACGTAGCGGCGTCAATTGCGAGGTGGATTGCCTGCAGCTCAGCGTTGTCGACTTGCAAAGCGGCGAGATAGTTGGGGAAATACTGCTCGATGCTGACCAGGGGATCGTGTCACTGGTGCCCTGAAAGCCACGGCCGTGGCTTATGCTGTGTCTCACCGTTTTGGCGGAATTGGCGCTTCATAGGTTCTGGCAGCGAGGGGAACTGGGTTGGACGCAAACGAATTGGCATTTATGACCGTCAGCGAGCTGGCGCCGCTGATCGAATCGAAGCAGGTGAGCCCGGTCGATTTGGTCGAGGCGCAGCTGGGCAGAATTGAGGCGTTGGACGACGTGCTGCGGGCCTATATTCATGTCGATGCGGAAGGAGCCCGGTCGCTGGCGCAGGCGGCGGCGACGGAGATCGCCGCGGGCGGTTACAAGGGTCCGCTGCACGGCGTCACGGTTGCCCACAAGGACATAATCGATGTCAAGGGCATGCCAACAACCGCGGCATCGAAAATTCTGCCGAACAACATCGCCGCTGAAGATGCCACGGTGGCGGGCCACTTCCGGGCCGCGTCTGCCATCTGTCTCGGCAAGCTCAATCTAATCGAATTCGCCTCGGGCAGTATGGGGCTGTTTGGCTTTGCCAGGAATCCATGGAACCTGGCGGCCAATCCGGGCGGGTCGAGCTCGGGGTCGGGCACGGCAGTGGCGGCGGGGCTGGTGACGGTCGCCACCGGTAGCGACACCGGCGGTTCGGTTAGGAGCCCCTCTGGCTTCTGCGGCATCGTCGGATTGCGGGTGACGTTTGGGCGTGTGAGCCGGGCCGGCGTGATTCCGCTGAGTTGGAGCCAGGACAGCGTGGGGCCGATGGCTCGCAGCGTCGAGGACCTGGCGCTGATGCTCAATACGATGGCGGGCTCGGACCGCCATGATTCCACGACTGCCACCGCCGTGACGGTCCAGGACTTTAGCGATGGAATCGATCGAGGGCTGAGCGGATTACGGCTTGGTGTGCCAGATTCCTTCTTCATGGCCGACCTCGACCCGGAAGTTGAGCGAGCTATCGACGCCGCCATAAAGCAGCTCGAGGCCCTGGGTGCCGAGGTAAAGCCGGTGAGCATTCCCTCGGCGGAATTCGCGCCGGCGGCCTCTTGGGTAATCGCCTACAGTGAGTCGTATGTCCATCACCGGGAGTGGTTCTTCAAGCACTCACGCGACTACACGCCGGCGTTTCTGCACAAGATCAGCGCTGCTGCCCTGACCACGGCTGAGGAGCGCATCGTCTCGCAGCAAATTAGACAAGTTGTCACCCGAGAGATCATTGAGGCTCTAGAGGGCGTGGACGCGATCATCGCGCCGACCAGCCGGGTTTTGGCATCGGCCGGGTCACGCTCACTGCCAGCCGCAAGCTTGAGGTGGTCCGGGGATATGTCCAGTGTTTCGCGTCCGGCCAGCCTGGCCGGCGTGCCGTCTTTGAGCGTGCCGATTGGCTTTGCCGCGGATAACACGCCGATGGCAATGCAACTGATGGGCAGGCCGTGGCAGGAGCAGACTCTATTTCGATTGGGGCTCGCCTATGAACGGGCGGCGAAGTGGGTGGAGAAAAGACCACCAGAGTTACCGGCTGAGATACCGCCGCACTACGAGCCCTCAACCTCCACGCCGATTACGGGGGAATCAAGGCCTTCATCGGGCGTGGATGCTACCTGGGTCATGGACGTTACGCGGCTGCAAGGGCTGACCTTTCTGACTGAGGAGGATGCCGCCAAGATTGCGCCGATGCTGGCTCCGGTAAAGGAGCAGATTGCGGCGGCGCGCGAAGTGCTGGATTTGGGGATTCAACCACCAACCCGAGCAGCCGGCGTGCTGACTTCGAGTTAACTGACCGACCAGACCGGCCTTCCGGCCGGCAAGATGCCGGTCGTTGGGCTATCGGCCGCGGGACCGGCAAGAACGGAGATGGGTGATTATGAAGGAAACTGAGTTTCTGACACAGCAATTCGCCGACGGTCACGAAATGATCGAGTCTACTTTGAAGGACTTGACCAGCGAAATTGCGGAGTGGCAGCCGGGAGGCACGGCGAATTCGATTACCTGTCTGCTGGCGCATACGGTGTATGAAGAAGACGACGTCCTCAAACAGACGATAAATGGCGGTCAGTCGCTATTTGTGAGCGGTGGCTGGTCGGCGAAGACCGGGATCCCGGCCAGCGCTGAGTCGATTTGGACACCGGACTGGATACTGAACCTCGAGGCCTTTGACGCTTATCGTCAGGAAGTACGCGAGAGCACCAGGGCTTTTCTAGCCGACCTCGACCAGACTGCGCTTGACCGGGAAATGGATGCCTGGGGCGGGACCTATCGTGTCGGCCGGATGCTGCGGGAGATGGGCAATCATCAGTTCAGCCACACGGGTGAGATTTCAGTCCTGCGCGGGATGAAGGGGCTGGCCGGGCTGCCAATTTAGGGTCCGCGTATTCCAGCTGCAGTTTCGAGCTGGGTTGCCGATGCGGGTTGTCTAGAATTTGCTACAGAGAGACTAGGAAGGACGAAGTCTGCAAAGTGGTTAGCATGCGGCTTGAGGGCGTGCCGCCGCGCTTCATCGAAGCGTCTTTGAGCGGAGGTCGGCAAGACGCGGCCGAGACGCTGGGTGGGGCTTTGCCAAGTGACTGGCCAGATGACCATGCGCGGCGCCGTCTCAAGATGAGACTGGTTCAAATCATCGAGTCACCGATATCCGCGGACTGGCTGCTGCGTGGCATGGTGCGGCACTCCGACAGCAAGATGATCGGCTACATCAATTTCCACGGTGCGCCGGACGAGCGCGGCAGAGCCGAGCTCGGCTTTAAAGTTTTTGAGGAGTTTCGGCGCCAGGGTTACGCCACTGAAGCCGTGAGGGCAATGACGGAGTGGGCTCAAGGATTGCGGCCGATCGAGGCTTTTGTGGTCAGTATTTCGCCGCAGAACCAGCCGTCTCTGAGCCTGGCCGCCAGCCTTGGCTTTGAGCGGGTCGGCAGCCAAATGGACGAAATCGACGGCGAAGAGTTTGTGTTCGAGCTTAACGCCGCCGAGTAAGCGCTAAGACTTTTTGGCGAGCGCATAGTCCATGCTTTGCAAGACCAAACGCGAAAGTGCCTCGGTGTCAGCGACTATGTCCGGCGGAATCACGACGTAGTCTTTCTTGACCGGAGAGCCGGGGAAGTAGCGAAGTGGCTGGCCGCCTCCTGTCATAAGATCGGTTCGTGGATGGTCCGGCAGTTTTAGGGCGAAGCCAGCCGGTGTCAGAGATGCGAAGATCTTGCCGGATGCGTAGCAGGCGGCGCCGCTGAAGAAGTGCTTGCACTGCAGGCGGGGGTTGTCGCTCTTGCCGATCCTCGCCATCAGCTCATGCAATGCCCGCAGATACGCTTGTGCCATTGATGAGCCTTAGTTGAAAGGACTATGGAAGGACTGTTTGCCACTTGCGCAGGGCGATTCGTGACCTAGGCGAGAGTGGAAAATGACTAATTATCCGTTATGGGGGCTAGCCCGCCGGTACCGCCACCTGGCGGCCGGTGGCAGACGACTCGCGCACGGCGTCGAGGACCTGCTGGCAGCGCAGGCCGTCGTAGAAGTTTGGCGCCGGTGAGCTGCCCTCGTCGATGCCGCGCAGGAAGTCACGCACCTGCATACGGAAGGGGAAGAGGCGATCGTCACGATCGTCCTGGAATGACTGGAGTCGATCGGGCACGGGTATTTGCTCAAGCTTTTCGTCGCCGGCTTTGGCGGCGAGGACGGTGCCGTGAGAGGGTGGATTGAGGAAATCCTGGGGCAGGAAAATGGTGCCCTCGTCGCCATAAATTTCGACGGCGCTGCCGGCACCGAAGGAGGCAGCCCGCGAAGAGGTCATTTGGGCAAAGCCGCCGTTGACAAAGTTGAGAGTCATTGAAAAGGTATCGTCGGCGTCGGACATGATGATTTTTTTGGACTCGTCCCTGCGCTCAGGCATAAGTGTGCGCAGGTCGCCGGTGACTGACTCGACCTCGCCAAACCAATAGCGCAGACAGTCGATGTAGTGCGAGCCGAGGCTGAAAAGAAAGCCGCCGCCACGCTCTGCCAGGTCGCGGTCGAGTGAGAGCTTTGGCGGCTTCTCCCGTGGGGGAGTGCCGAACACGAGACGCATGAGGCAGAGGCGCAGGTTACCTATGTAACCATCGGCAATCAATTCGCGCGCATAGGCGCGGCCGGAGGAGTAGCGGAATTCGTGGGCGATGACTGCCGTGAGGTTGGAGGCCTGGGCGGCATCGTAGATGGTTTGTGCCTCGGCGGTGTTAAGGGCGAATGGCTTCTCACAGATCAGGTGCTTGCCGGCCGTAAGCGCCGCCAAGCTCATCGGCAGGTGCAAAGCGGGTGGCGTGGCGATACTAATCGCGTCTAGGCCATCGAGGCGCAGCATCTCGTCGTAGTCGGTGAAAACATTGGCGATGCCAAACTTCTCGGCGGCCTCTTCGGCGCGTTCTTGGCGGCGCGAGCAGACGGCGACGACGTCGATTCCCTCGGACTGAAATGCCGGAATGTGAACACTGGCGCCAAAGCCGACGCCGACCACGCCGATGCGTAGAGAATCACCACTCATCTCTTATCCTCCTGAAACCGGGGGTGAAAGCGGGTTGCCGTAATACTTGGCTCTATCCGATTGGGTCCTGTTTAGGACGCCACCGATGTTCCGCCCATGCTAAGGCTTTCTGGCGGAGAAAGTCACTCCGCGCGTGTCGAACTCCGCGGCGTCTGATTCGTGCTTGGAGCCGGAAGACACGTCATTTTGCTCGCCCCAGGTGACGTCACTGAAACCAGCGTGCTGAAGAACCCACTGCCACTCTGCTTCCAGCAGAGCACCGGCTATTCAGCCGGACCAGAGGTCGATGTCGTCTTTGGCGTCCTGGGGAACTTCCTTGTGGACGACGATATCGGCGATTTGCAGCCGGCCGCCAGGCCGCAGCACGCGAAACAGTTCCTTAAGCACGGCCAGCTTATCGGGACACAGGTTCAACACACCGTTGCTGATGACCGCGTCAAAGGATTCGGATTCGACCGGCAGATCCTCGGCAAAACCCTGCCGCGTATCCACGTTGTCCAAGCCCAATTCAAGGGCGGCAGCGCGGGTCTTTTCCAACATCGCGTCGGTCATATCGACAGCGACGACGCGGCCCTCGGGTCCAACTCGTAGAGCGGCGAGGAGAGTGTCAAACCCGGCGCCGCAGCCAACATCGATGATTCGCTCTCCTGGCAAAAGAACTCCGAGCGATTGGGGATTGCCGGTTCCGGCGAATGAGTCAACTGTTGCCGAAGGGAGCAGGTGAACCTCGGCATCCTCGTAGCCAAGCATCTTTGCCAAGGGACGGCCTACGTGGAAGTGAAATCCCTTCTCAGGTTCGAGGGCGACTTCCGTGTACTTGTCCTGGATTGCTGTCTCAGGAGGGTTCGGTCTGCACCCGCTGGATTCACTACATCAACCACTTGACTCCTCCTAACGGCGGCCCGGCCGGATCGATCCCGATCAGGAGGATCGTCCAGGGGCGAGCTGCCTGACGAAATAAGGTTAGCCCTCCACCGAGGTCCCATCAAGGGTTATTTGGCCCGGGCGGGTCCGACTTGGGAGCAGTCAGGACCGCCGTGAACTTCTCGCCAGCGGGTACCCTAGCCTCTAACCTCGGGAAACTGCAACCAGTCGCAGGCCTGATCGTATATGGCCGCCGTCGACGACTGGTCAGTGGCACCGCTGCTGAGGGACCAACGGTCCGTGGCCGGGTTTAGCTCTATGCGGCGTATTAGCGAATGGTGCTTGAGCAGCATTTCGGGCCACTTCTCAATAAAGTAGACGACGTTGCGCATCGTGCTGACGACAGGAACTCAGGGTCTATTGTTGCCACAGCATACTCCGACCTTGGCGGCGATGGGCTCGGATGTAGGATCGATGCGCCGAGCTCGGCGCGTGCGATAATCGGCTATCGTTCAGGCGACCCACGAGTCCTTGCGGCTACTGGGGCAGTGGTTGATGGCGGGCAAAGACGGCGGTAGGGGAAGAACCGCGGGAAGGTAATTGGGTGATGACCAACCAAATCGAGACATTGGCGGGGCTGCGAATCGAGTGCGAGCAGCGCGTCTATCCGCCTTACGACGCCCTGCACGGCACGCCGCACGCGATGCTCTGGCGCCAACTGACGATCGACGCGCCTCAAGGCCGCGCGACTTTTGAACAGACGGACTACGGCCATCCTGGAAAGGTCAACGCCTGGGAGGAGCGCGGCATCGCCGGACCGCTGCAAGCCAAACTTGGCGAGTTGCGCGCGGTGGCGGAGGCGGTCGAAAAGCTGCTGTGAGCTAGCGGAGCGGTGCTGCGGTTTGAGGCACTGTGCTCTGCAATTCCAGAGCGATTAAACTTGTCATAAGAACAAAACTGACGATTGGTTGCGACTTTCCTGGCGCTGGAGAGACAGAACTTTCTGGCGAGACGCGTAATTCATGAACTAGTAAGAGGAAGCATCCCAGCCTCAACGGCAGACTGAGGGAAATTCGGTGCCAATCCTGACCAAGAGCATTTACGAGCCACGGGTCCCCGAAGATGGTCTGCGAGTACTGACGACTAGGTATTGGCCGCGGGGAATCAGGCGGGAGAAGGTGGACCGGTACCTTCCAATCCTGGGCCCTTCTCGTGAGTTGCTCCAGGCTTACAAGGCTTCGGCGATTGACTGGCAAGAGTTCAAAATCCGCTACCTACGAGAGATTGAGAATCAGCAGGCGAGTGAGGAAATTGGCCGGCTAACCGCGCTAGCCGGTGCGGCCACCGTCACTGTGATGTGCGTCTGCAAAGACGACAGCGAGTGCCATCGCCGCCTGATCAAGGAGTCGATTGAGGCTAACCAGCAATGCGGCGGTGCCAGGCCCAGGAGCGGGTGCAGCTAGCTTAACCGGAAAACGTTGCCGCTGATGCCAGCTCCGCCGCGCTTGCCGGACCGCTGCAAGCCAAGCTTGGCGAGTTGTGCGCGGTGGTGGAGGCGGTCGAAAAGCTGCTTTAGGTACTGAAGCGAGGTACATTCTGGGGTCAGTGAGTTAGGGCTGCCAGACTGACCTGATTCCACTTGATGCAGCGAATGTGTTAGTTGTATCTTGCGTAAGCATTGGCTAACATAATGGTTTGAAGTGATTTGCCTTTAAAGGAGGAGAAGCTATTCCCACATCACACCCAATTGCTAGCCGAGATGAGTGGTTGGCCGCAAGAGTCCGACTTCTAGAGCGCGAGAAGGACCTCACCAGTCTGCAGGATGAGACCAGCCGCGAGCACCGAGCACTTCCTTGGGTGCCAGTGACGGCTGATTATCGCTTTGAGGGCGCGAACGGCGAAGTTTCGTTTGGTGACCTGTTTGCTGACCGCAGCCAGCTTTTGGTCTACCACTTCATGTTTGGTCCTACCTGGGACGAGGGTTGCCCGTCGTGTTCATTCTGGGCTGACAACTTTAACGGGGTTGGCGTCCACTTGGAGCATCGTGACGTGACTTTGGTTGCCGTTTCTCACGCTGCCTTTCCAAAGCTCGAAGCTTACCGCCGGCGCATGGGATGGAGTTTCCCCTGGTACTCGTCGGCGGATAGCAAATTCAACTACGACTTTGACGTCTCGTTCACGCCCGAACAGCAGGAGCATGGGTTCAGCTATAATTTCGCTCCGGGGAGGGACCCAGGCGAGGAGAAACATGGACTAAGTGCCTTCAAAAAGGAAGAGGGCGCGATCTATCACACCTACTCGACCTATGCGCGCGGCGTCGAGCCTTTTAACGCGGCATATCAACTGCTCGACCTGGCCCCGCGAGGCCGCGACGAAGATGGGCTAGCCTGGACGATGGAATGGCTGCGCCGTCACGATCAGTATGGCAGCCCTTGATCAGTGGGAATGAGCTCGCTCGCGGGCCCGATCTCGACATCGCGGATCTCCATTTTTGCCACGGTGCCACCGAGTTGGATGTTGGCGGCGGCCCGCGCATCCTGGAAGGCCTTGGTTTTTGCCTCAAGGTCGGCGGCGTCGGCGTGAGTACGAATCCAAATAAACTCGTTCTGAGGCCGGTTGACCCAGGACGAGACAACCGGCCATTTGGCCGTCTCGTGCAACGGCAGGACTTCCTCCTTGAATTGCTTGAGGAAGGCGTCCATTTGGCCGCTGTTGATTGTGTAGATGCGAATTTGTGCCAGCATCATGTTCTCCATTCACTTGATGAGATATCGTAGCGAGTCTACTTTATTGGCTCGCACCGATCTCAGCGGCGTTCAGCCGCGGCCATCAATCAACTAAGGACAGCGATGATCACCAGCGCCATGCCTACTAGCAGGTCAGCGTAGGTTGCCCGGACGATGACATTGAGGACTCTGAGGTCAGAATCCACGCGAAACCAGGGCGTGCCGGACAGAGCAGATGGTAAAACCTCGCGGACCGGCGAAGATGATACGCGCCGCAACAGGGCCAGCGCGAAGAAGCGCGAGAGCACGCCAAGGATGATCAGCAGAATGCCGGCGAAAAGCATTTGCGGTCGCGACCTCCATCCCGATCATGCGGCGAGGTTCTGGGCCAAGCAAGGGCGGCGGTTCTCCGTATCGTTCGCTCACAGTAGGAGCGAGGTTAGCCGGTCGCGACCACTTCAAATGACCGACGGGGAGCCCGCCTTCGAATCGTGACTTTTCATCTGCCTCCTGCCATTGCCTGTGTCTTGCGAAATCAAGATTCGAGGCATATTACTGGATTCCTCGCCGGTTAGGCAGCGCCTGGGCCTTGGAAGTCAGATCAGATGGGGTTGGAAGTGCGGATGATCAGCTGTTCAGTTGAGCGTATTCGCTGATTGCGTCGAGGAATTGCTCACCGAGGTCGGCAAGTTTCTTTTCGCCGATGCCGCGTATTTCGCGCAGGGCGGTGAGGCTAGCGGGCCGCTTCTGGGCCAGCTCACGCAGGGTGGCGTCGCCGAAGATGATGTAGGCCGGGACGCCACGTTCTTCGGCGAGCGATGTCCTGAGCGAGCGCAGGTGCTCGAAAAGGTCGCGGTCGACGCCGGACCAGAGGTCCTCGGTGACATTTGATGTTGGCGTAGACGTCGTTGGCGTCGATATGGGCTGTTTAAGTTCGACCTCCTGACGTCCGAGGAGAACAGCCTGAGCGGCGGGCAGCAGGCGCAGGATGGGACGGTCGCCGTCGGTGCGGGCCAGAAAGCCTTGGTCGATGAGTTGAAAGAGCAGGTCGCGCAAGACCGGTTTGGCGTGCTGTTTTAGGGCGGCGTATTCGGGCAGAGAATTGTGACCGAAGCGTTCGATTTTCTCTGCCTTGGCGCCTTTTAGGACATCGACAACGTGGCCGACGCCAAAGGGGCTGCCAAGGCTTTGCACGCAGGCGAGGGCCAAGCGGCCCACCTCTGCTGAATCGTTGAGGGCTGCCCGCTCATCCAGACAGATGTCGCAGGCGCCACAGGCACCGCCATTTTCGGCCTCGTAGTCCTGGCCAAAGTAGCCGGAAAGGGCCTTGTGGCGGCAGACGTTTCCGGAGCAAAAGCGGTGGATTTCCTGGAGGAGTTCGAGTTGCGATTCCAGAACGTCATCGGACTGGCCGGCTTCCTCTGCGCTCCTGGTGAAAATCGTCTCCCAGCGCCGATAATCGGCCGGCGCGTAGAACATTACGCATTCGGCCTCCAAACCGTCGCGGCCGGCCCGGCCGGTCTCCTGTTGGTAATGTTCGATTGATTTGGGCATTGCCGTGTGAATCACACAGCGGACGTTGCTGCGGTCGATGCCCATGCCGAAGGCGACGGTGGCGACGACGACATCGATGCGCTCCTTGGCGAAATGCTCCTGGGTTTTGGCGCGTTTCACTGGATCGAGGCCGGCGTGATAGGGAGAGGCCTTAATTCCCTGGTCACGCAAGGAGGCTGCCAGACGTTCGGTATCAGCGCGGCTGATGCAGTAGACGATCACGGCTTCGTTGGCGTGGGTCTTTATGGTGGCGAGAACCTGCTGATCAAGGTTGTTGCGGGCAAGGACGCGATAGAACAGGTTGGGCCGGTCGAAGCGGCCGACCAAGACGCTGGGGTCGCGCAGGCCGAGCTGCTCGATGATGTCTTGACGGACGCGAGGCGTTGCGGTGGCAGTATAGGCGTGGATGCTGGCGTTGGGGAATCGGTCCTTGAGGGTTTCGAGACGGCGATATTCGGGGCGGAAGTCGTGCCCCCACTGGCTAATGCAGTGCGCCTCGTCGATGGCGAAGGCCTGGACATCGAGCCGTTCGGCCAGATCGAGAAACCATGGTGTCAGGACTCGCTCCGGGGCGACAAAAAGGACGTGGTAATGGCCGGCGATCGCTTCCAAGCGAATTTGGCGGCGCTCCTGATCGCTGAGGCCGCTATGCAGCGCCGCGGCCGGGTAGCCACAACTGGTGAGGGCGTCCACTTGATCCTTCATCAGAGAAATCAGCGGCGAGATAATGATGTCGGTGCGGTTGGCGAGAACCGGTGGCGTCTGATAGCAGAGCGATTTGCCGCCGCCGGTGGGGAGGACGACCAGGGAGTCACACTGGTCAAGACCGGCGTCGATTGCCTCGGCCTGCAAGGGCCGAAGGCTGTCGTAACCCCAAAAGCGACGTACCGTCTCCAGGACGGCGTCGCTACGGGAGATAGGCGGCCGGGCAACTGCTGCACTCACGAGTCGGATCATAGCCGAAGCCGTACATGTGTGCTAGTGGGGTTGGGAAAGGGTTTCTTCCCTGAGGTGCCCGGTTCCCGAACCTTGCAGAACTTAGACTAGAGGACCCTGCAAATCGGAATCGGCTGGTTTCACCAAAGAGGACTTAGCTAGATTCAGAAGGGGAGAGATCTGGCTGATGCGACAGCGGGTACCAAAGAAAATCCCTGGCCTCTGAAGACACCACCCGGAAGGTCGGATTACTCCATGTCCAAGACGACGCCTCGAGTCCGCCTTCGATAGTGTGCGTCGTGGGGAAGACCGAACTGCGTTACGACCAGCGGGCGCTGGCGCCGGGTTGAATTCACGCAGGCATCATCGAGGAGCCATTCGTGGCACCGGAGGACATTCTTGATGCTCTGCGGCAAAATGAGGTAGTCTGGCGCAACTTCCAGGCCTTCCCGGACAGCTATCAGCGGATTCGGGTCGGCTTTATCGATAGTGCGCTCCAACGCCCCGATATTTTTCAGCAGCGCCTCGACTATTTCATCAGGAAGACGGCTCAGAACAAACGCTTCGGAATGGTGCAGTAAGAGGCGGGATCCGCTTCTGGCCGGCTCTAACTGATCTCTAACGGGGCTTTGCCGTCGGGCCAGACGGAGCTGGCGCGGTTAACTCAGAATCAGATGCCTCGGGCCGGCCAGCGCTTTTGGCGTGGATTGCGAGCTCGCGTCCCTGGAAGGTGTCTAGCTCTTTGCGGCTACCGGGGTTTTCCCAAGCAGGAATGGCAAGACGTGGGTGATGTAGTCATCCGGCCGCTCGTAGGGCGCCCAGTGGCCACAGCGGTTGAGGATCACCAGATCTGCTTGTGACATGTAGCCGATCAACATCAAGGCCTGCTCAACGGTCACCATACGGTCGAAGCGGCCCTGGACAACCCGGACCGGCACCTGAATCTGGTGCAGCAAAGCCAGGTTGCTGTGGGACACGCTCCGCGACTGGCGCTGCGCTTCCATGTGGTCGGGATGGCCGTGCCACTGGTTGTAGATGTAGTCGACCAGTTCAGGGTCGGTTGCCATCTGGTCATCGTGGATATGAGCCTGGAGGTAGCGGACCAGGTTTTCACGCGTAGGGTCTGAATAGGCGTCTCGAGCGCGGAGGCCGCCTTCGGAAGGGAAGTTGGCGATGATATACGGGTCGCCGCCGGTAGAGGCGTGGGAGCCTCCGAGAACAATCTTTGTGACTCGCTCCGGCGCTTCGATGGCTTGGACGAGGCAAGTTGTGCCACCCATGGAGGCGCCGACGTACATGGCGGACGGTATGTTGAGGTGGTCCATCAGCTTGCGGGCGGTCCGGGCTTGTACCGAGTGTCCGGGCTCGTTGGTGACCGCCGGGCCGGTTTTGCCGTAGTTCACCATGTCCATCAACAGACAGCGGAAATGCTTGGAGAACTCGCCGATCACTTTGTGCCAGGAAAGCCAGGCAGTGGTTCCTGGTCCCCAGGGGTGGAGAAAAATGATTGGCTCGCCTTCGCCGATGTCGTGGTAGTGAATGGTCATGCCTGTATCGTCGACAAACGATGTGCCAGTGCCGTCCTCGGTTAGTCCATTCGACGAAATGTATGCCATGGTTTTCCCCCTCTTGTTTCGTGACTCAATTTTCGGACGGCGACCTGTCCGGCGATTTTACCGCACGCGCGCGACCTGCAGAAGTTTGCCAGCAGGTTTATTTCCTCGGGCGCTTGGTTTGACGATGCGCGCGTGCCGTCGCCGGGTTCAATGTTGTGAACTGAAGCTGAACAGTATTAAACTCGATTATCGTAAGCCGAATGATTTTCGCGGCTAGCCGGAGACACCCAGATTGGAGGGCGCGATGACGCTGACCTATGGAGCGAACGAAATGCTGGATATGGTCAATGCCGAAACCGGTACCGTGGATCGCCGAATCTACTCCGATAAGGACATCTACGAATTGGAACTCGAGCAAATCTTCGCCCGAGCCTGGAACTTTATGTGCCACGACTCCCAGATACCCAACCTAGGCGACTTTTTCATGACTTTCATCGGCGAAGACCGGGTGATCTGCGTAAGAGACAACGATGGCAACCCCCAGGTGCTGGTGAACTCATGCCGCCATCGCGGTAACGCCATCTGCCGCGCCGAAGAGGGCCACGCCACCTCTTTTATGTGCACCTATCATGGCTGGACCTACGACCTCAAGGGATCCCTGGTTGGCGTTCCTGGTTTTAAAGAGGTGTATCACGAAGAGCTCGACCGCGAGAACTGGGGCCTGATCAGTGCAGGAAAGATAGATTCCTACAAAGGTTGGATCTTCGCGACCATGGACCGCGAGGCTCCTGATCTTTACGACTATCTGGGCGAGGTTGGCCGCATCGGCATCAACCTCATGGTGGCCCGCGGTGACGTCCTGCAGGTGCAAGGCATCCAGAAGTCCACAATAAACTGCAACTGGAAGTTCGCCGTTGACAACGTCTGGGATTACTACCACGGCTCCTTGACTCACGCGTCTGCCGGAATGGCAGGCTGGCGGGCTGGTTTCATCGTTAAGCCGGGCCTACCTGATCCTTTCCCGCGTACCAACCTCAATAACGCCGAAGTGAGGTACACCTCAGTCCTCGGCGATTACGGGCACACGATCGGTGGGCCGTCGTATAGCGATTCCGGCCAGCTGCGAGCAGGCATGGTGGACCACAGCTGGCGCGAGAAGCCAGAGAGCAGATCTCTGCTGGGCGAAGTGGGCATGCGGGCAAACGGCCATCCCCACATCTTTCCCAACCTCTGGATCATGCAGGGTTTTAGCAAGGTAGCAGTGCGGCTGCCCAAGGGTCCGACGACGACTGAGATCTGGTGGTATGGGTTCTACAACCCCGAGCACGACGAAGAAACGCGCGCCAACCTCGTGAAGCGCCAGCTGCGCCACGATGGCCCGGCCGGCGTGTTTGAGCAGGATGACGGCGAGAACTGGGGCGAAAGCACAACCGGCACCAAGGGGAAGATAGCCCAGCGATATCCGTTGAACTATTCGATGAACGTCGGCCGCGGCGAGGTCGTCAGTGACGAGACGGGCCCGCCCCGCATTGACACCAGCAACAATGAGCACTCACAGCTCTGGTTTTATCAGAATTGGACGGTGTGGATGGCTTCAGACAGCTGGCAGGACCTCGAAGCGCGCCAATTACCGCTTGAGGGCAGCCGCTAGCGCAAGTCCGGAGGGGATGGTGGATAGTCATGGAAGGAAGCCCGAATTTGTTTACAGATGCTGAGAAGGAATTTATTGGCAACGTGAATGGGCCGGGCCGGGTCAGGCTAGCGTGCATCGCGACCTCGACGCCGGACGGACAGCCGCATGTCGTGCCTCTGCGGGCGATGCTGAATGAAGCTGGCGACAGGGTGCTGGTCCTCGGTAACGCAATGGCGCAGTCCTACAAATACCGCCAGGTGAAGAAAAACGCCAAGGTTGCCATAGTCTGGGACGGAGACAACCCGGATCCCCCACACCCGATATTTGGTGTGGAGGTACGAGGTACAGCGGTAATCAAGCAAGGTCCCGATGACAAAGATCCTCACTTCGAAGTGACACCGACAAAGGTGTTCTCTTGGGGCCTCAATGAGCCGGCGGCCGATTCCTTCGAAAAGAAGATGGGCATGGACGTCAGCCATCTGCGCAAACGCTACGGCTAGAAAAAGACACGACTGGCAGAAGGACCCAACCATGTTTACAGACTCGGAGAAGGCATTTATTGGCGTTGGCGATCACGGTGAGGCCAGGCTCGCCCGGATCGCGACTTCGACACCTGATGGACAGCCGCACGTTGTGCCGATCAGAGCCTGGCTGAACGAGGCGGGCGACAAGGTGCTAGTACTTGGCAACTCGTTGGCGCAGTCGTACAAGTATCGGCAGGTGAAAAAGAATCCAAAAATAGCCTTGGTTTGGCACGGGGAGGATCCGGGCCCGCCGCGCAAGATAAAGGGGGTCGAGGTTAGAGGCACGGCGGTGATCAAGCATCCTGAGGGTGACAAGGACCCACACTTCGAAGTGACGCCAACGAAGGTGTTTTCCTGGGGAATCAATGAGGCAGCGGCGGACTCCTTCGAAAAGAAGATGGGCATGGACGTTTCACACATGCGAAACCGCTAGCAAGAAAGCGAACCAAAAAAGCTCAGTCGCGACGGCGTCAGCTCGCCGCGACTGAGCTTAGTTACTTTTAGAGTAGCTGCCTACTTGAGGAAATCAGTAACCACCTTGACAAACTCGGCCGGCTGTTCCCAATGAACGTTGTGTCCGGTTGCCATAGGCAGGTATTTGGCGCCGGGAATCACCCAGGGCTTAGACGACTTTGACAGATCGCCACCGACTTTATCCCATTCTTCGGTCCAGGTTGGGAAGGGGTCCATGGTGTCGCCGACGCCGGCTTCTTTCATTTGTCGCTGAGTGGTTTACCGCCACCCTTGCCCCAGATTACCAAGGTTGGGTTCTTGATGTACGGGAACATGCGCTGGGTTAGGTAGTAGCGCCGGGCCTCGGGGATGCCCATTTGGTTGACAAGTGGAACCAGAGACTCGCGAGCGCCTGGCATGTTGCCGTAGGCGACCATCTGGTCGACCATCTCCTCGCCGAGTTCTTCAGTGAGGGATGAGCCTTCTATGAAGCTGCGGGAGACACCAACCATCTGGCCTTCCTTGGTTGCCTCGGGCATGAGCTGGTTCTCCTTGCCGACGCGTGAGCCGCCAGCAGGACTGACGTTCATGCCGGCAGCGCCCACCATGACCAGTTTCTTGACCCGGTCGGGGCTTTGGTAGGCAAGAATTGGACCTTCCCAGGCGCCGGCGCTGTGACCGACGATGTTGGCCGGGCCAATGCCGAGGACGTCAATGAACTCCCTGACGCTGTCGACGAGGATATCGAAAGTCGGCCCATAGTCCATCTTTCGCACGCTCTTACCGTAGCCAGGCAGGTCGATGGCGTAGATCTTGAGGTCCTTCGCCAAATCCTCGAGAACAAACTGGAAGGTATCGGCGGTTGTGACGATGCCCTGACCATGGATCATCACCGTGTTGTTAGAGCCGCTGCCCATTTCGTAATAGCGTATGCGGCCTGCCGTCAGGTCAATGTACTTCTCGTATTTGGATAAGTCCGGAAGCATCTGTCCCCCTTTGAGTTGTGTGCGCATTGGCGCTGAGCGGCGAGGTTATTTATCTGCCTTGCTTATGGTTCGACAGTGGGAACAGAGTATGCGCCCTGTCGATACCGAGGCCTTGCGCCGTTGCGTCAATGCAAGCAAGGTCAGCCCTGGTGCTTGCATAGACGGAATGGTGTTATGGCTTCGACTATTGTTCGTGATCCCTAGAAGAAGATGCTGATGTTCTTTGAAAGCAGGACGTTGGCATTCATCAAGATCGTGCGCTTGGCGATCTTCCAACCGTCGTCCTCGCGGCGAAGCAGGTCTTCACGCCAGCCGGTGTAAAGAACAGAGTCGGTCTCAAGGTGAGACTTGTGGACAATGAAAGCCGTCTTGGTCTCAACCTCACCGTTGTCATTTGGCTTGACGATTAGGTTGCTAATCAGGTGAGTAGTTCGAGAAGGCGGATCTTCGGCCCAAGCCATGTCGGTGGCCAGTCTTGCCACACGCACCCGCATCATTTCCTTGTTGTCTTCGAAGAAATTCATGTCGCCGGGCCCGGTGTATTCGCGCTCGATCTCCTTGCGCATGACGTTCTTGCGCCGCGGCATGAAGTAAAGGACGTCCTCGGCAAGAAGGTCAAGCCATTCCTCAAGGCGGCGTTCGTCTAGGATCCAGGCCTCGCTGATATAGAACTGCATCAATTCGTTCCATAACAGCTGTTGGTCAGCGCTTACCGATGTACTGGTCATTTCTGAGTACCTCCCCGCTGGTTCTCGTTTATAGATGGAGAGTTGTAGCTCCTCCCCTTCGCCTCGCGTATATTGTCGGGGCTGGGTTGGTGCCGTGGCAATTAATGCAAGTATCTGATGTGCTTAAGGGTAGGTTTCCCAGCCATCATGAGCTTCCGCGAGCGCCAGCAGCCGGAACTGAACTACTTCTGATCAAAGCTCTAGCAGTCAGAATTCTTGGCTTCCGATTTTCATTGGCTGCCGCGGAGCCTCGGATCGAGAATGTCTCGCAGAGCGTCGCCAAGGAAGTTGTAACCGATTACCAGGAGGCTCAGGGAGATACCCGGGGCGAACAATAGCCAGGGCGAACCCATGAAGTAATCACGGTTGCGGGTCGACAGGTCACCGCCCCAGGACGGCACTCCCGGTGCGACGCCATAGCCGAGGAAAGACAGTGAGGCCTCGATCAAGATGACGGTAGCGATCAAGGTACTGAACGTGACAATGACGATCGGCATGACATTCGGCAAAATGTGACGATAGAGGATACGGGTGTTGGAGGCGCCAATAGACTTCGCTGCCTCGACGTAAGGGAGAGCAGTTTCCTTCAAAACGGCCGCGCGAATAATTCTCGTCGTGACATAGACGAACGAGAGTCCAATCGCTGCCTCCAGGGAGCGAAGATCCCAAGCTACAACCCAGATCTGGTTGCTGGTTGTGCTCGTGCGTCCCAAAATCGTGATAAAGATTAGCGCGAGGACGATGGTTGGAAACGCATTGAGGATCTCAAGTCCGCGCTGGCTTAGCTGGTCCACCCAGCCACCAAAGTAGGCGATTAGGCCAAAAAACGAGCCGATCACGATAGCGAAGCCGCTGGCCGAAACACCGGCGGCAACCGAAATTTGTGCCCCGTAGATAGTCCTGGAGAATACGTCTCGGCCAAGGTTGTCAGTGCCAAAAAGGAACCTCGTGCTGGGCGCATCCAAGCGACCTTCACTGACGAAAACGTTGGCACCATGAGGGGCGATTAGGTTTCCCGCACCCGCGGCAACCAGAAAGAAAATCACCAAGAACAGGCCAATTATCCCAAACGGCTTCTTTTTCCACAAAAGCCAGTTGTGAGCGAGCTTGGATCGCTTGACTGATGCGAACTGCGCGGCAGCTCCGGACGATTCAGCTTCGGTTACATTTGCCATTCGAAACCGTCCTCCTAAGAGTACTTAATGCGCGGATCAAAGACCGCGTACAGCAAATCTACAAGCAAATTAACCAGCATTAGCGTGCCGGAGGCATAAAGCGCAAAGAGCAAGAAGATTGGCAAGTCCTCGAATTGGAGTGCTTGCAGTCCCCACTGGCCCAACCCCGGTAGAGCAAGAATGTTCTCAAGGATTACGGAACCGCCGAGAAGGAAACCAATCTGCAGCCCCATAAACGTCAATACAGTTGTTATCGCGTTGCGAACGGCATGCTGGACGATTACGGTGCGCTCGGCAAGCCCTTTGGAACGTGCAGTCCTCAAATAATCTTGGCGAAGGACGTCAAGCATCGCTGTGCGCGTCAGACGCATCAATATTGCGGACGTGCTGATCGAAAGGATCAATGTGGGTGGAATCATTAGCTGTAGATTGTCTTTAAGTTCACCCAGACTCTCGAGTCTCCACGGCAGGTACTCGGTCGAGCCAAATGGTGGCGCGTACTCAAACCAGCGCGCCGGTACAATCAACAAAAGAGTCAAAAGCAGGAAGCCGGGAATCGAAATCGCGAAGACCGCGAAGAAGCGAACGCCGTAGTCCCATATTGTGTCCTGTTTTACGGCGGAGATCACTCCCCCTAATGTCCCGATGATGCTGGTAAAAGTGAAGCTAAGGAACATGATCTCCATGGTGATCGGCAAGCGTGTAAAGAACTCGTCGGTCACAGAAAGACCGCTAACAAATGAAATCCCGAAGTTGCCGGTCAACACGCGACTGACCCAGCGCACATATTGTTCCGGAATCGACTTATCGAGCCCGTGCAACCTGTTGAAGGCGTCTCGCTGCTCTTGATCCGCGGTTTCGGTCAGAATCGTCAGGGCAGGGTCACCCGGCACAAAGACATTCAGCGCCAGGAAAAGGAACATTGAGATCAGGAAAAGGTTTACTAGAAGGGCTGCGAGCCTGCGGATTATGTATGCTGTCATCGCGTTTTCACTCTCAACCTATGCCCAATCGTCGTTGAGGAAATCGAGCACAAAAGCGTTGTACTCTTCCGGTTTCTCAAAGGGGACCCAGTGGCCGCAGTCGTTAAGCACGACTAAGCGGGATGTCGGCAGGTGATTGAGGCATTTGACGCCGACCTCGACTGGACAGATCCGGTCGTAGCGCCCCCAAATAATCAAGGCGGGGGCGGTGATATTTGGCAGGTCTGGTGAATGGTCGTAGTAAGTGCTGACTGACTTGCTGCGCGCCTCGGCAAGGTCGGGGCGATCGGTGGCCATCTTGTGCAAGTGGTCAATCATCTCGTCATTGATCAGGGCATCGTTGTCGATGTAGTCAGCGAGCCCGGCGCGGATTGAATCATGGGTCGGCTCTGGCTGCTGGCGCCCCTGTCCGGTTGGGAATCTATTGGTCCTGCGAGTGTTGGCGAAGAGATAGGTGTCGGCGCCTGTAACTATGTGGCAGGTGCCAAAGACCAGCTTGTTCACCCGCTCGGGGTAGTGAGACGCGAAGACCATGGCCGTCTGACCGCCCTGCGAATTGCCAAGGAGATGGGCCTTTTCGATGCCGAGCGCGTCCATCAGGGCTAGTGCGGTCCGGGCCTGGAAGTTGTGGACCGGCTCGTTGTAGACCAGGGGACCGGATTTAGCGAAGTTCGGCATGTCCATCGCAATGCAGCGGAAGTGCTTGGAGAGTTCTGGCAAAACCTTGTAGAACGTAATCCAGGCGGTAACACCGCCGGGTCCGACGGAGTGAAGCATGATTAAGGGCGGCCCCTCGCCGACCTCGTGATAGTGAACCTTCATGCCACCGGCCTCTATCCAGCGGCTGGTGTTCTCTTCCGTTATCTCTGGTGTGACAGTGAGAGTCATTTTTACCCTGCTCGACAGACGACTCTGTCGGCTACCGCGGCAGCCGTTTTATTCTAGGCCAAATTATCCTACGGGATAGTCCTCCCGTAAGAAATCTAGGACGTGGGAAGCGTACTCTTCTGGTTTTTCGAACGGAACCCAGTGGCCACAATGCATCACAATCAGCCGTGAGTTTCGAATGTGATTGAGGGAGTTGAAGCCAATTTCAAAGTTACAGGTGCGGTCGTAGCGTCCCCAAAGCATCAGCGTGGGGGCTGTGATTGCCTTCATGTCATCGAGGTGGTTGTAGGGGACCATGCTACTCTTGGCCCGTGCCTCAATCAGGTCAGGGCGGCCGGTGAAGTAGTGCTGGATGTACTCGACTAACTCGTCAGTCACGAGAGCTTCTTCGCGTATGTGCCAGAGCAGATATCGCCTAATGTTTTCAAGGCTTGGGTCATCTGCCACGTCGCGCCCGAGCAACCCGGTTGCTTCTGGTTTGACGGTGAAGGTGTACTCACCTTGGTAACCGCCGCCGGTTCCTATATGACCGGCGCCCCAGACCAGCTTCTTGGTCATCTCCGGATATTTGTAAGCGAAGACCATTGACGACTGGCCACCCTGGGAGTTGCCAACGATGTGGGCCTTCTCGATGCCGAGGGCTTCGAGGAGCGCCTTGCCAGTCTTGGCTTGAAAGTTGTGCGTGGGTTCGTCGTAGATCACCGGGCCGGTCTTGGCGAAGTTGGGTAGGTCCATGGCGATGAGGCGATAGTGCTTGGCTAGCTCGGGAAAGACCTTGTGAAAAGTTATCCAAGCTGTGGATCCATGACCATACGTGTGCATCATGAGGATTGGCTCGCCACTGCCGATGTCGTGGTAGTGGATCGTCATGCCACCCGCTTCGATTGTGCGGCTGGTTCCCTCCTCGGTCAGGTCACCGATTCTGGTTAGAGACGATGTATCAATAGCCACACGCGCCTCCTTGTGGCAGTTTTAGGGGTGCTCAGCACTGCTTGTGCCGAGCACCCCATTATGTCCTTCTTACGAGCCTGCGCGCATTCCGGATGGTTGTTGTCAGGCTCGGCTAAACACCGTCAGTGACTAGGCCGTCACCCACATGGTGTGGCGTCGCTCGGGACGTGCCTGGGTGAGCTCGTAGTTGTTCACCCGCGGGCTCAGACCAAGGTGTGTGAAGTGAGAGACCACCAAGTAGGCCGCGGAGTAGTGCGATATGGCAATAACCTGCGCCTCCTTGACCAGCCTGATGTTCTCTTCCAGGTCGATGGTCTCCTCCGACTTTTCGATGATCGCATCAAGCTCCGGGTACTCGCCGGTCAAGTTGAGACCAAAGCCCTGGTAGATTGAGGACCAGCTGTCCGAGTGCTGTACTCGCAGCATCTGGCCAGGCTTGTCGTTGCCAGGAGGGGTCTCGAACATCATGTCCCAGTCACGTCGCTGGAGACGCTCGAAGAAGCTTCCACCGGCGGTACCGAAGGCTTGTAGCTCGGTCTTCATTCCGGCCTTGGCCAGGTTGTTCTGCTCGACGATGGCAACCGACTCGAGGATGTCACCGGCGCCGCGCATGGCGATACCGTAGACCTTGTCGAAGTCGTAGTTCGCAGCCTCAAGCAGCTTACGAGCTTCCGCCACATCCTGCTTTTTGTACTGCGCTACTTCTGCCGGGTCGACGCCGTAGACCGGGGCCAACACCTCCGGCACCAAGCCAGTTGTAACCACGCCACCATTCTCATAGCCACGGGTCAGAAGCTCTTCCTGGTCGGTCACGCGCCAGATCGCATTGCGGACGCGCTCGTCACGGAAGGGAAGGGCACGCTCCTCATACAGGTTGAAGGAGAAGTTGGTGTTGTTGAAACCCAGCACCTCAAAGTGGTGGGCGTCAGTGCGGCGTCCTACAGAAGTGTTGTAGGGCGTCGGGCCCTCTGGGAACCACTCGTCGATGTCGTTACCGTACCAGGCAGCTTCGACAGCAGCGCGGTCAGGAATGAACTTGGTTTCGACCTCGGCATTGAAGGGCAGGGCCGGGTCCGAGTTACGGCGCCAGTAGGTCGGGTTCTGCTTGTAGAGGTAGTTAACGTTGAGGCGCGCCTCAACTTGCTGGAAGGCGCCGCTGCCAATCGGTGTGCCGGTGTCGAGGCTGTCGAGCGTCTCTTCCGGAACGATCGGCTGGCCGGTGCCGGAGCCGAGCATCTGCATGCCAAAGAGGTAAGCAGCCGGCTTTTGGAGTTTCATTACGACCGTCTGGTCGTCGGTCGCCTCAATTGTTTGGAGGAAGTCTCTGACAAATGTCTTGTCGAAGGCGTCTTCGAGTCCGATGACCGCGTTCTGAACGGCGACGATGTCAGACGCTTTCACAGCGCGGGCGTTGACGGGCGCGACGTCCTGGTAAACCAGGCCGGGGCGCAGCTTCATAATCACCGTGGTGTCGTCTGGCTGCTCGATCGACTCGAGGGCCTCGAGAACGTATCCGCGGCTGTCCTCACGTGAGCTGATGGGGTAGTCGTAAATCCAGCGACCGGACAGGTTGTTTCCTTCGGTCCAGTTGGTCAGGACGTTGAAGTTGGCGCTCTGTGCCAGCAACTGGACGTAGCGGTTACCGCGGACCGGGTCACCCGTGCTGGGGGAGAACTTGCCTTCCGGTGGGTTGCTTATGCCACTGGAGGTACCACCACCACCGCCGTCGCTGCCAGGCGTACTCGTAGCACTGGTGCCACCGCCACCGCTGTCATCGCCACATCCGACTAAAGCCAGTGCCGCGGCTCCAACTGATAGAGCCGCTCCTGAACGGAGTAGACGACGTCTGGCGACCCTATTAGTAGTTACCTTGTCCCAGTAGTTTCCAGCCAATGATTTCTCCCTTTCCGATATTCCCGTCTTAGGACAGGACCTATCCACCCTGCTATCGCTGAATTTACGCCTACGCTCCTAGTGGTGCAAGAGCAAGAGCCGGCAAAGCTTCGATTTTCTTGGAATCGGCCCCCATCTCACACTTCCGCCGTCGGGATACTAGCAGCTTATTTGAATTAGTCAAGGATAGAATAACTTGCCGCGTTCTCCGCGATGTTCCTCCGCTTAATTCTACGGTGAGGAGGCGCTGGCGGATTCACCTGAATGCGGACTTTCAGCTTGAATTGAATTTCTGGCTGGGTTTATGAGAGAGGCTGTGACTTGCAGCGATCATATTGTGGCCACAGGGGCGCGACGAATTACAATTCGGCGAATGGAATGCGCTGCTTTATATTCAACAAACCAACCAACCATTAGTCAGCTGAAGTTTCCGACCGGGAGGGTGAATATGTCAGTAAGAATCGGTGGTGTGGCTGATCTGGTCCCGGGTACGACTTACCGTCCCCTACCCGACACGGCCTTTTTCGAGCCGTTGCGGCGGGCGGCGCTGAGCGTTGGCAACCTCGAGGTGCCGCTGACTGAGAATCCAGCGCCGGTTCACCCCGGATTGGTGCTGCATTCCCCCGTGGCCTTCGCCCAAGAGCTGCAGAAGATTGGGATCACCGTGGCATCTATCGCCAACAATCACATGCTGGGTCACGGTCACTCTGTCGTGGAGGAGACGATTGCGGCCTGCCACGAGGTTGGCGTGCAAACTTTGGGCTACGGCTCCAATCGAGAGGATGCCGCCAAGCCTCTGTTTATGGACGTTAAGGATGAAGATGGTCAAACGCACAAAGTCGCACTTGTTGCGGCGACTAGCATCGGACCGCCGGACTCGTTTGCGACCACGGAACCAGGGGTCAGCGCGCTGAGGGTCAAAACTCTTCGCGAAGAAGATCCCCGAGCGGCCTCGAACCCGGGGATAATCGGCAAGGCGATAACCGAACCATTAGAAGAAGACATCAAGCTGCTGGAAGAGCAGATTCGCTTGGCGAAGAAGCAGGCAGCTATCGTTATCGCGGTCATGCACTGGGGTTTGGGCAACGCCGTCCTCGATTACATGCGTGTAACCGCCGAACGCCTTGCTGATGCCGGCGCCTCTGTCGTCTTTGGTCACCACACCCACCAATTCGCGGCGGTCGATTGGTGCAAAGGGGTGCCAATTTTCTTTGGACTGGGCAATTTTCTGTTTCAGTACGATGGCGCCACGCCGGTGCATGTGGCGCGGGATTCCGCGGCGGCATTGGTTGATATCCAGCCTGAGACAGGCCAGGTGACCAATGCTCGTCTGCTCATTGGACGTATTGACGGTGACGGAGTGCCGTGGCCCGCGTCAGAGGAGCGCGTCGAACACGTGCTTGAAGAGTTGACGAGGCTGAGTGCTGGCGGGAACGTTGAGTTGAAGCCCACGGCGGAGGGCTGCGAGGTGCTGCCCCTGGATTAGTGGAAATGCCGGCGCTTGTTGGCGGTGCCTTGCCAGGTTGGGATACTCGGCTCAACTTCGCTGGCGTTCAGGCCTTCCTGGTGCGACAAGGCGGTTTATTTCCGGCAACGGTGGGCGAGCCTTGCGGGCAGCGACGGCGGAGTCCTTCTGGGAACGAAGGTCAAAAAAACAGAGCAGCCACCACGGCCGCTCTGTTTTAGAGTCCTTTCGATTCTTCGAGAGCTAGGTCGAAGTCCTAACGCCCTTCTTGAGCTTCATCCAGTTGATAACCTGCTCGTTGAACTCCTCTGAAAGTTCGAACTGAACCCAGTGGCCGCAGTTGCGGAAGATGTGGAGTTCCGAGTTGGGGTAGTGTCGCAGCAGCGAGAGACTGCTGTCCATGGCGGCAAAGCGGTCGTGGGCGCCAAAGACGACAAGGGTGGGGTTGGGCACATCTCGCACCTGGTTGGTGAAATTGACGTTGGTGCCGATCGGCGTTCCAGCCGTGGGCTTGAGCCGCGCGTCGCGGTGGCCAAGCTCGTCAGACTGTGCCATGCCCTTCATGCGCAGGTCGATCCACTCCTCACTGACAAATGAGTCATCGAATACAAACAGATGGAGTAATTTCTCAACCTTGTCGCGGGTTGGATCGCGGAGAATGTCGCCGAGTAGGGCCGTGCCCTGGGGTGGCATGACGTCCATGACAGAGGGCCCGGTGGCGGCACCCATGAGGATGTTGAGGTCCAACTGGTCGGTGTGGTCGACAGAGAAGCGAATGGCGTCGGAGCCACCCTTGGAGTTGCCCATCAGTGAAGCCTTCTCGATTCCCTTGAGCTTCAAAAACTCGCTGAGAATCGCCGCGTCGTGGCCGATGCCACCGCGGTCCGCCGGGTTGAGAGCGGCGGATTTGCCGAAGTTCGGCATGTCGATAAGGATGGTGCGAAAGTGCTTGGAGAAGGGCTCGATGTTGAGGTAAAAGTTGAACCAGCCAGAGGCGCCGTAGCCGCCGCCGTGGAGGAAGACGATCGTGTCCGGGTGTTCCTTCCCGGCTTCGTGGTAGTGAATCTTTACGCCTTTGACATCGATGTAATCTTCGGTGTTCTCGTAAGTCAGGCGGCCAGTCTGCGTGTAACCATATGGATTTTTCAATTCGTGCGTTGTCTGAGCCAAGTTTCCCCTCTTTTCTAGTCGGATGGTTTCCTGTGAAGTCGGCGAGCTTCCAGAGCTTTTATGATTACTCCAAACGGCGGCAATTGCAATTGTTCAGGCAGCGGGACAATTGGGCTGCGTCAAACGCGCTAGGCGAAACTAAGGAACCTCGCGCCAGGCATGGCGATGGCCGCTAGTAGCCACGCTCCCATTCAATGACGTTGGCCATTGGATCCCCGTCGAGGAAGCGGCGCAGGTTTTCGCACAAGATTCGCAAACCGCCGGGTTGTCCCGGTGGAAGGTCTGAGCGGCCGGAGATGTGGGGCGTCATCACCACGTTGGGCGCACTAATCAGAGCCGGCGGCGGCGGACCTTCCAACTCGCCGGCCCAGGTATCGATGTATGCACCACCAAGGTGGCCGGACCGCAAGGCTTCGGCGAGGTCGTTTTCGTTGGTGAGGTTGCCGCGGGCGATGTTGATCAAGAAGGCGCCAGGCTTCATCTTGGCGAATTGCGGCGCCGACATCATGTTCTCGGTGTCCTGAGTCCAGTAGGCGCCAAGGGTGACGAAATCGCACTCGGGCAACATCTGCTCGAGCTCTGTTGCCGGGTAGAGCACGTCCACACCCTGGGTATCTACTTCCCGCTTGGCTGCTGAGCGGCGGCTCGCAACAACGCGCATGCCAACTGCCTTGCAGAGCTTGGCGAGCTCGGAGCCGATGCCGCCGAGGCCGACGATGCCCATGGTTTTATTGTGAAACAGGCTCATTGGCGGCCTCACCGTGAGATCGAAGCCCTTTGACGTATTGACGGCGGCGAGGTCGAGACGTTTTGCGAACATGAGCGTGGCGGCGAAGGCGGTTTCACCGATCGGTACTGGGCTGGATTGGCCGCGGCCGGTGGTTACCGGGACGGGCCCGCTCCACCAGGGGCTGGTGTACAACAGACTGGGGCCGGCACCCATGAAGTGAATCCATTTGAGATTTGTTGCCCGCGGCGCCATGCTGCGCGGGTAGGGCATGCTGATCACCATGATATCCGCGGTGCGGATTAGCTCTTCGGTCTTTTCGGGCGAAGGCGCTGCGGCGGGCGGCGACCCAAGCAGCTCCTCGATGACGCCGCCGCGCTGGGGCCAATCACGCACAAGCTCGGGGTAGAAATCATCGAAAGCATCGATGACGTTCAAGCGATCCGGCGCGACCGCCTTGACGGTCTCGACATCGGCTCTGCGGGTTACCATGATGACGTTCAATTTCTTGGGCAGGTCTGGCATTACCTCTCTCCTTTCGGCTGCCAAGGGAGTGTAGCCGTGCCGTGGAGTGAGATACAAGGAATTGTTATTGTCCAAAAGATGACAAACACTTACCTTGCTGCCAGGCACTTGGTTTCGATAGTTTCACGGAAGGTTGACGCGTGATGCTGGAAAACGCAACGCGGGCGGTGCTCGACCTTGGCTCGCTGCAGTTGGACTACGTTGAGGCCGGCTCCGGTGAGGCAGTACTTTGTCTACACGGCGAGGCCCCGGGTGCAAGCGGTGAGCTGGACTTTGCCGAGAACGCTGGAGAGCTTTCAAGGCAGTACCGAACCCTTCTGCTCGATCTCCCGTCAGGCCTGCGAGGCGATGCGGGTGCCGATCTGATAATCAGGGCCATGGACGCGCTGGCGATCACCAGGGCCCATATCATCGGCAATGGCACCGGTGGCGAAATCGCCCTGCGTCTCGCGGTCCTGGCGCCCGAGCGAGTGGGCAAGCTCGTCGTAGTTGGTCCCAGCGGCTGCCTTTTCAGCCCGTTTACGCCGACGCCTCGCGAGGGTAGCAAGGCGATTGACGCCTACTGGCAGGAGCCAGGACGCGAGAAACTCAAAGATGCGATGCGTCTCTATGTTTATGACAATTCCCTAAATAGCGAGGAAGTTCTCGATCGGCGGCAGGACCACGCAAGAGGGCATGCTCAGCACAGCCAGCTGGCGGCCGGAAGCGATGATGGAGACACAGACCTGCTTTCGATTGCCGCGTTGGTTTCGGCCTCGACGCTGCTGGTTTGGGGGCGGGAAGACCGGCTTTCGCCGATCGACTTTGGTTTGAATCTGCTGGCCCGGATCCCAGACGCCCAGTTTCATATGTTCGGCCAGTGCGGCCATTGGGGCCAGCACGAGCGGTCGCTCGAATTCAACCAGCTGGTTAGCGAGTTCTTGGCGTTCGACGGGCAGAAGGCTACCGAGGAGCAGAAAAAGCCTGGAGTCTTAAGTTTGGAGAATACAACTAAGTTTGCCGATGCCGGGGGAGTAAAGATCCACTACCACGAGGCCGGAGAGGGTCCGGCTTTAATCATGGTTCCCGGAACCGGGGCGGGTGCATCGGCCTGGGGCCAGAACCGCTACAACATCGAAGAACTGTCGCGTCACTTTCGGGTGATCCTTTACAATCCACCGCCGGTCGGTGAATCAGACAAGACGTTGGAGTCCGATGCGCCGCGCAACGCCTTCTACGCAAAGATTCTCACCGACTTCATGGATGAGTTAGGCATCGAGAAGGCGCACTTTTGCGGCGGTTCCCCTGGGGCGGCTCAAGTGATCTGGCTGGCCTTGAATCAGCCGGACCGAGTGGATAAGTTGGTCCTGCAGTGTGTTCCGGGTATTGGACCTAGTTACTTCACACCCTTCCCGTGGGAAGGTGCCCGCCTGACTGGTGTGGCTGGGCGCGATCCTAGTTATGAGAATGTGCTGGCGCAGATCGGGTCGATGATCCCACGGCCGGATCGACGGACGCAGGACATCATCATGGATCGCTACACCGCGGCGAACGATGAGAAGACCAACGAAGCTCGTGGAAAAATCACAGGACCTCAGGAGAACCTGACGTCCGAGCTGGGGAAAATCGGTAACTCGACCCTGATCATCTGGGGTTTGAACGAGCGCGATGTCCCGTTAGACTTTGGTCTGAAATTGGCCGTCTCCGTTCCCAAGAGCCGCTTCCATATATACGGCGATCAGACCGGTCACTTTCCCCAATTCGAACGGGCAGAGGAGTTCAACAGTTTAGTTAGCGGATTTCTGCTGGATTGATTAGGAAGACGAGAGAAGAGAGGTAGACGGGATGGCTCTGCGGGATGATCTGGAAGACAAGTACGTAACGGCCAATGGGCAGCGCATGCGCTACATCGAAAAGGGGTCGGGGCAGCCGTTGGTTTGCATCCACGGGCTCAGTGCCGCGCTTTCCGGCGACCAGTGGCTGATCACGATTGATGCGCTGAGCAAGGTGGCTCATGTTTACTGTCTGGACATGCCGGGCTACGGCCTTTCGGACCTGCCCGCGGACGGCTACTCCTACGATGGCTTTATAGAGAGCGTCAAGGGATTTTGCGATGCCCTGGGCCTCGAGCAGGTGGACATCACCGGTCAGAGCATGGGCGGGTGGATCGCCGCGCTCTATGCTCATGCTTATCCGGAGCGGGTGCGGCGTCTGGTAATGATCGGAAATGCCGGACTCAACCCACCGTTGGCGAGCGCAGGCGCTCCCTTCGAGCTGATGACGCGCGATCAGCTGACCAACTCTCTAAACCGTGAGTGGACAACCTTCGTACCGTGGACTGACGCTCAGTTGGACGAATTGGAGCGCCGGATGCAACGTCCCGGCCGATTGGAAGCGTTTCGGGCTCTCACCGCGGTAATTCAAGACCCGGAAAGCCGGGAGAAGTTTAGCCTGCGCAGCCGGCTGCCGGAAATGTCGATGCCGATTCTGGTGGTCTGGGGTGACGATGCGCCGGGGATTAGGTTGCAGTACGGAATTGAGGCGTTTGAGCTGGCACCGAATGGCCGGCTGGCGATCATTTATGGCGGCAACCACAACGCGATGGCTTTCGGGCCACGCGAGGTGGAGGCGCAGATGATTGCTTTCCTGACGGCTGAGGAGGTTAAGCCGGCGAAGTAGTTTTTGTTTTGAAGTACTTTGAAATACACCAATGGCCTTTTCGGCCTTGGTGGGGGTAAACAGCGTTACTTTGCAAAAGAGCAATGCGGCCTTGCTGGGGCAGAGGCAGCGTTTTCGCCGCAATCAGCTAGGTTTCCTTTGAAGTACAGCAATGCTGCTTTGCTGTTCGCCTTTTCGGCCTTGCTGGGGGTAAACAGCGTTATTTTGCAAAAGAGCAATGCGGCCTTATCGCCGCAATAAGCTAGGTCACCTTTGAAGTACAGCAATGCCTTTTTCAGGCTTGCTGGGGCAGAGGCAGCCTTTTCGCCGCAATTGCTAGGTCACCTTTTCGCCCTGGATGAATTGGCGGACCGCTTCGTTGAAGATTTCAGGCTTCTCCCAATGCGCCCAGAAGCCGGTTTCCGGAAGAATTTTAAACTGTGCGCCGGGAATTAGAGAGGCGAGACGCTGTCCGGCATCGGGACCGGCTCCGCTGCTGCCGTCTGACCAGAGCACTAGCACGGGCATGTCGACCTTGGTCATGTCCTCTTCGGACGCGCCTTGTCGCGAAGCGCCAGATGACGTTGACGCGGTGTAGTAGCGAGTCTGGCCGTCGTTAGTGTGGGGATTTGAGTAAAGGGCGAGGCGGACATCGACGAGCTCGTCAGGAACGCGTTCCGGGTGCTCGTGGTGCATGACCATTACCAAGCGATCCTTGATGCCCTGCCAGGTGGGGTCTTTCAAAAGCTGCAAAGTGCGCTCTCCCATTGGGATTCCACCGACCGGGGGGAGTGATGGTTTGATTGTTCCTTCTTTGAATCGGCCACCCCAACCGGACTCGAAGATTACTCCCTTTAATCTCTCAGGATAGCGAAGAAGCACGGATGTGACAGCGGAGGCTCCGCCGGCTTCGCCATGGAGCCAGAACTTGTCGAGGCCAAGGGCGTCCACGACGTCGAGGATCTGATCGGCGACCTGGGCGTTGCGGTCATCACCGATTGGCGGTGCGTCCGACAAACCGTGCCAGAGCATCTCGATGCCGATGACGTGGAAGTGCTTGCTCAAAGGAACGACGTTGAAGGTGAAGGTTTCGATGTGGCCGCCGCCACCGTGAATCAGGACGAGCGGTTCCGGGTTATCCTGCCCGGCCTCAATGATCCGGGTACGAAACTTCGCACCCTGGACGAACTTGACCTCGGAGCCCAATAAGTTGATCCAGATGCTGTTGCTAACGGACATGTTGTGTTCTCCCTTTGATTCAACACCTGCAATGGCCATGAGCCTTGCAGGGGGCGGCTTTGCAAGCCTTTTTGTAATCGGACGTAAACGACCGAGGCGAAACGCCTCGGCCGAGTGCGATTCTAACGAATCAACGCTAACCGTGCAGGGTGGCGGTTCCTTCGAAGTTAATGGTTATCGGGTCGATGTGGATGTCATTCCAGCTGTTGGCATTCATGAACTCCTCCCAGCGCCCGTAGAAGCCACGCTGGTTATTCTCGGAAATGTAACGCTCAGACACTTCGCCGGGCCATTCCTCGTGGCGGCCGGCGTGACCGGTTCCCATGACTAGCATTTGCGGAAAGCGGCGGCCGATCGTACTCTTCGCCGATTGGCTCACCTGACCCCAGTTGTCCATGTCATCCTGCTCGAAGACACCGGCGGCGCCGTTCTGATTGGCGCTGGCAACACCGAGGCCGATTCGAGCCTCGAGCGGCGCGTCTGCCTCCACGAGGGTGAAGTGCCAAAATTCGGTCTTGAATGGGCCGCGTGGCAGCGCGAAGCGGAAGCCAAGCACGTGGTTGGGGAAGACGCTGTGGTTCGCCAGTCTCAGCTGACTTGCCCTGTAGTTACCAAGCCGTCGTTCGACCTCGGGCTCCTTAGATCGGCGCCATTCATCGAGCTCTTCTTGGAATTTGCTGTTGGAACCGCGAACCCGCCTTTGGATGTTTGGGTCTTCCTGTTCGGAGATTCTGAAGGTTATACCGTGGCCGTTGACGAATGCGTGGTGGTTTTGGGTGTTGTCGAGTTGCTGCTGCATTGAGCGAATTGGCTCATCGCTAATTTGGTGGCGGGCAAGGACGCTGGACATGTGGGTGATTGGCACATGGTAGTTGTCGGAGCAGTTGTCCACTGGCGCCTTCCAGTTGCAATTCTCGATCCATTTCTGGGGGCCGAGGGCGATCATGCCGGCGTCGCTGCGGTTGAAGGTCGTGTCCAGGTACCAGCGCGCGTCACCGAGAAACGCTTCCAGTGACGGAGAATCATGATCCCAGGTGGCAAAGATGATGCCAGCGTAGGTGTCGACCTTGGCCTGGATCAGGCAAAGGTCCTCCTTGTTGAGGTCGCCGTAGTAGGCTTCCTGCTCGCCGGGCACATCGCTGAGCTGGCCGTCATTGTTGAAATTCCAGCCGTGGTAAGTACACATGAAGCTCTTGGTATTGCCGTCATCGGCACGTGTCAGACGGTTGCCGCGGTGCCGGCACATGTTGAGCATGACGTGGATTTCGTTGTTCGAGTCACGCGTGACGATTACCGGGTCCTGGCCGATGTAAGAAAGGAAGAAGTCGTTCACGTTAGGGATCAGGCTCGTATGAGCGACCATGACCCAAGAACGCCCGAAAATCTTCTCCAACTCGTCATCGTAGACATCCTGGTCGGAGAAGATGCGGCGATCGAGCTTGCCGGTCTCCCTGTCGAAAACTTCGTATTTCTTATCAATGGTAGTCATGATTTCTACCTCCATGCGCTAGATCTTGTCTGGACTGAAGATTACTCTGCCCGCCGAACGTAATCAACTGGCTGAGCTTTTCGGTTGCAATCGTAAGTTCAAGAGGACGAAACCCTGGAGCCCGTCATCCTGGTCCTAGTCAAATTAGGCTAAGGCTGGACTTTCAGATGTAACGGCGCCCAGTCTTTCAACGAGGTCTCCTGATAATTCAAGATCGGCTGCATCGCAGCTCAACTGTAGCGACTCCAAACGTTCAGCTCCGATGATGACGCCGGTTACGCCGGGCTGAGCCAGCAGCCAGGCGGTTGCTAATTGAGCCGGCTGTTCGCCGGCCTCCTTGGCAGCGACATCCCAACGCCGGGCCAGATCGGCTTCTGGTTCGCTAAATCCGCGACCACCCCAGCGCTGCGAACCGGCGACCGGGCGTGAAAGAATCTCGGCGCCACTGAGCAATCCGCCGGCCAGCGGACTGAATGGCAGGAAACCAACGCCAAAGTTACGGCAGGCCGGGAGCACTTCTCGTTCGGGTGTTCGATTGGCAAGACTGTAGGCGTTTTGCAGGCAGACGGGAGCGTGCAGCCGATCGAGGTCGCTGCGCCTTAGTGCTTCGACCAGACGCCAGGCGGAGTAGTTGGAAAGAGCGCAGTACCTCACCTTTCCGGCACGAATCATTTCATCGAACACGGCTCGTGTTTCGCCTATTGGCGTTTTCGGGTCATCGTGATGGGAGAAGTAGATGTCGATGTAGTCGGTCTGGAGCCGGCGCAGACTCTCGTCCAGCTGACGCATGAGGTGAACACGCGAAAGCCCGCTGTCGTTGGGGCCGCTGCCAACTGGTTCGGCTGCCTTGGTGGCGATGAGAACCTCGTGGCGGTGTCCTTTGAGTGCCTCGCCAAGCACCGTTTCGGCGGGTGGCCGCTGACTTGCCGGGGGGCGGCCAGGGCCATCGAATCGAGGGCCAACGCCATAGGAGTTGGCAGTGTCAAACAGGTTGATTCCCAGGTCTAATGCCCTGGCGACAAGACCGTGCGCCTCTTTTAGGTCGGGAGAAACTCCAAGGGTAGCGGTGCCGAGGACAATTCTTGAGACCTGAACCCCGGTTTGGCCGAGAGGGGAGTAGCGCATCTCACTTGACCTTTGGCAGCACTTGAGCCGCAAGCTCATCGGCTGCGGCCTGCTCGCCGGCGGCGCTCGACGGCACGCAGACCATGCGGTCGATAGTGCCGGACTTGGCAATCTGCTGGATGCGCTCGCTGATCTTTTCGATGGGGCCGATTAAGAAAAATGCCTCGGAGAGCCGGTCTAATTCCGCCGAGGGTATGTCGTCGGGGTGGGCTAAAGCATCCTCAGGCACGCCCAGCTCGGCGAGGCCGCTCTTGAAGAAGCTCATCTTTAGCCAGCCCAGCAGACGCGAACGGCCAAACTCGGCTGCGGCTTCCTTATCGTCCTCGATGCGAATCACTGTGTAGTGGGTGAGTGGGAAGCCAGCCAGCGATCGGCCGGAGCGCTCAGCACCCTCCTGCAGGTGGCGCCGCGACATTGCGACGATCCGCTCGTCGAAACCGGTGAGAAGAAATACTTCGTCTGCCACCTCGCCGGCTAGTTCGGTCATACGCCGGGCACCGGCGGCCATAACAACCGGCGGCGCAGGCAGATTTAGGCCGTCGATCTTCTCATCAGTCGCATTGCCAAACGATACTGACTCACCGTGGAGCAGCTTGCGGATGTCTGAGATTGCCTGGCTCATTACCGCCAACTTTGCCGGCCGTTTGCCAATGTGCAGAACTGCGGAGTCGCCGGCGCCAATGACCAGACGGAACCGGCCCGGCGCGAGTTCGCTCATCGTGTTTGCGACATTGGCCAGCACCCATGGATGCCGGGTGGTTGGATTACTCACGCAAGGGAACAAGGCGATGCGGCTGGTCCCCATCGCCGCGGTCGCGAGCGTGGCGTAAACATCCTGCCCCCGCTCCAGATGATCGGGTATGCCAGCGCCATCAAATCCCTGTTCCTCAGCGCGCGCGATCATCCTCACTTGATCGGAGATCGAGCCGTCGGTGCGAATCTGAAGGTCTATTAGCATGATGTCCGCCTTTTGATTGTTTTAAATTCCGGCAATGAGTGTGCCTTTGGCACCTACTTGGCGGGAACGGCTACGCCTTTCGCGTCGGCCGCGTTATCTTACTTACTCTAAAGGCCGTTCGCCGGTTTGCAAATTTTAGAGACGGCGAAAGGAAATCTCAGATCTCCTTCCGCTGATTTTCTTGGACTAAGCCAGGACCGCCTGCTCGACCAGTTCCGGCAGTTCCGCGCGCCGCTTGGAAACGCCGACAGCGTCGGCAGCCTTACGGCTGACCTTGCCATCGCGGAAAAACTCAAGGAAGAGCGGGTTGAAGAGATCAGGCCGGTCGTTCTGGGCCTGGTGGCCGCAGTCGGTGGGGTAGAAGAACTGGATGTTGGGCGCGGCGTCTTCATCGAGATAGCCGTTCTCAACCGGGCTCATAGTGTCATCGACACCGAAGATGTAGATAGCCGGGATGCCAATGCGGTCAATGCGGTTGATGCTGGTTGTGCGGGCCTTGAAACGGGGCTCCTTCGAAAGGTTGTCGCCGTAGTTCCAGTAGGCCTTTAAGGACTCGCGCTGGCGGTTGGCGGCGATGGTGCGCATTTGCACGACCTCTTCGGGGATCTTCGAGGTGTCGTGGACCAGCCCGGCCATGACACGGCGCATTCCATCCTCGGTGCCGTCGAAGACGTCGCGGTTTAGGGCACGAATGTCCATGGTGCCGGTGACACGCTCGGGGTTGATATCGCCAACGGTCCCGGCGATCAGGGCAAAATTGGTTACTCGCTCCGGGTGGGCAAGAGTGTAGTTCAAAGTGTTGGTGCAGCCCATCGAGTTACCAGTGATGGAAAAGCTGTCGAGACACATGGCATCGGCGAAACGCTGGATGAAATCAACGTGATCGTTGGTGCCGTTGCGCGGCCAGTACTCCTCGGCGTTGTCGGAGAGGCCAAACCCAGGGAAGTCCGGCGCGTAGACGCGGAAGCCGTTCGCGCCCAGGAAGGGCAGCATGTAGCGGAATCCGGCGATGCCTGAGGAGCCGGGGAGTCCGCCATGACAGAGGATAACGGCGGGGCCGGTGTGTCCGGCGGTAGAGTAGTGGGCCTTGGCGCCGTTGCCGAGCCGCACCCAGTGACTGGTAACGCCGGGGATTTCTATGATGCCTTCTTCGGTTAATGCCACGTTGTTTCTCCTATTGATCTAATACCTGCAATGGCCATGGGCCTTGCCGGGAGCGTCGGCCGCGTCTGATTACTTTAGAGCCCGGCCCCGTTTGTTTATTTGCAGGCCGGGATGCGCAGGCCCGCGGCACCTGCTTGCCGGGAACGCCGAAAGCGTAGTTTATTTTAACGGCCATGGGCCTTTCCGGGAGCGCCGGCCGCGTTGGATTATTTTAGAGCCTGGCAATGCGTGTGTCTTGGCACCAACTTGCCGGGAGAGGCTTGATTTTTCTAAAGGCTGCCAATGCTGCTTCGCTGTGAGCCCAGCCGGCACTATCTTATCAAGACCGGAGATTGGCGGGATCAGGACAAACGAAGGAGGGCACGGACATGGACCTCGAACTAAAGGGCAAGGTTGGACTGGTTAGCGGCGGCAGCCGCGGCATTGGCAGAGAGATTGCCCTGCGATTGGCGGCGGAAGGCTGCGCCGTGAGCATTAGCGGGCGGACCGCGGAAACGCTCGAGAGCACTCGCGCAGAGCTCGAATCGCACGGAGCGCCAGTACACAGCGTGGTCGCGGATATGGCGGCGTGGGGCGAGGTGGAGCGCTTCGTCGAAGAGAGCGCGGCAGCACTCGGTGGTGTTGACCTCGTGGTCGCGAATGTCGGCGGTGCCGCGGGCAAAGGGTTGCTCGAATCGACCGACGAAGACTGGGTGCGAACCTTTGACTTGAATCTGTTCCATGCGGTGCGGATGATCCGCGCCTCGGTGCCGCAGATGGTGAAACGGGGCGGCGGCAGCGCTGTTTCGATCTCCTCGATTTCGGGCTGGAAGCCGGGACCGCCGGCGCAATACGGCGCCGCCAAAGCGGGGGAGATATTTCTGGCCGGGTCGCTTGCTTGGGAACTCGGCCCTCAGAACATCAGGGTAAATACATTGAGCCCGGGCTCAATATTGTCTCCCGGCGGCGGCTGGGAGCGCTTTAGGACCGAGACGCCAGACCAGTTCGAGCGCTTCGAACAGCACGAATTCCCTTTAAGACGCCTGGGAAAGCCGCAGGAAATCGCCGACGTTGCCGCGATCCTGCTTTCCGATCTGGACTCATGGATTAACGGAGCTAATATTCCGGTCGATGGCGCCCAAGGCAGGCCGAGCGCTTTCTACTAAATGGCCGGCTTTCGCAGATGCCAGTCAGTCTCCTTTTGGAAGGCGTGCGCGGCTCGCAAGACCAGGGCATCGTCGAACCATTTGCCTGCTAGCTGAAGGCTTAGCGGCAGGCCATCGTGCGAGAAGCCGGCCGGGATAGAGATCGCCGGCAAGCCGTTTATGTTGAAGATACGCATCATTCTTAACACGACATCGACATGGTGGGTTTTCTGGCCCCGAACCATGAGGGTCTTGTCGCCGATTGGGAAGGCGGGGGCAAGATTCGACGGAGTGGCGATCAGCTGGTGGTCCTGGAAAACTTGTGCGAACTTTTCGCCGATTTGGCGGCGCTGGCGTTGGGCGTGCACGTAGGTTGCCGCTGATATGAAGAAGCCACTCTCAATTCGGCGCCTGATCTCCTGGTTGTACTCCGGCCCGTGTGCCCTGAGGCGTTCGCGGTGAGTCTCGGCGACTTCGGCGCCGGTGATTGCCATGAACATAGGACCGGTGAGGTCCAGTTCGGGAATTTCGACCTCTTCAACTTCGGCGCCGAGCGACTCCAAAGTCTTTAGCGCCTGGAGGAACGTGGTTTCGACCTCTTCGTCCCAGAGGTGGCGGATGTAGCTCCAGGGCACGCCGATACGCAAGCCCTTAATACCACCACGAATCCCGCGGGTGTAGTCGGTCCTTGGCCGTTTCACGGTCGAGGCATCGCGCGGGTCGTGGCCGGCCATGGCGTTTAGGGCGATGGCGCAGTCCAGCGCGGAGCGGGTCATGGGTCCGGCGTGGTCGAAGCTCCAGGAGATGCCGGTGATGCCAAAGCGGCTGACCAGGCCAAAGGTTGGCTTGAGGCCACTGATGCCGCACATTGCGGCCGGCATTCTGACCGAGCCACCGGTGTCGGTGCCGAGGGCTAACGGCACGACGCGCGCCGCCAGGGCCGCGGCAGAGCCGGTGCTGGAGCCGGCGGTTACGCGATCCAGTTTCCAAGGGTTGTGGGCATCGCCAAACCGCTCGTCATGCTCAATGCTGCCGTAAGCAAATTGGACGGTGTTGGTCTTGCCGATAATGATCGCACCGGCATTGCTGAGGTTGGCGACGACAGTCGCGTCCTCGGTTGGGATGCGGTCGTGTTCGAAGTAGGCGCCGGACGAAGTTGGAATGCCTTTGGTGGTGGCGAGGTCTTTGACGCCCCAGGGGATGCCGTGAAGCGGGCCTCGGTAGTTGCCATCCTGGATTTCGCGTTCGGCCGTGCGAGCGTCGGCGATGGCGCGGTCGCTGGTGACCGTAATAAAGGCATTGAGTTTGGGCTGCAGCAATTGCACGCGGTCCAGGGTTGCCTCGGTCAGTTCTACCGGGGACAGCTGCTTTGCTTTGATACGACGGGCCAAATCGGCAATCGACAGGTCGGTTAGTGGGATCGTAGCCATTACGAACTGACCTCGGAGCCGGGAGTGTAGACGTCGGACGGTTCCGTTGAACCAACACCGGCCGCCGGCAGCTCGGCGATGCTCTCCAGCATGCCAAGGACATCGTTGTAAAGAAGACCGAGGTGATCCTCATCGCTTAGATCGAGGCCCTCCTGGCTGGCGATTGTCAGGAAGGCTTCATACGACAAGCTTGATTGATTGCCCTTTTGTTCGCCCCAAACCATGCCGAGAACCTCCGCTATTAGTGATTACCGTGTGACTATAGTCGATTTGGAAGCAGGGGAGACTCAAAGAACGCGGCAGAACCCAATTGGGTCCAGCCGCGTTCTTCCATTAGTTCGGACTGTGGTTGTAGGTGCTAGCGATAGCCTTCCTGGGGTAACTGGGTTGCCTTCAGTTCAGGCCAGCTTTGGGCGGCCATCCACCGGGTCCAGGACTGGTAGAACCACAACTGGGAATGCTCGTTGTTGGTCGTGTCGATGTAAGCGGGTCCGGTCTCTTCGCGGGCCACCTCGCCCTGGCCAATGTTCATCGAGTAGTTCAGCGGAAATTCACCGGAGATTTTACCTTTGCTGCCGGTAGTGCTCTCACCCCAGTTTTCACCGTCATCCTGCTCGAACATGCCGGCGGGTCCGTCATGACGAAGCTGGCGACGGACCTGAACTCCACGCTCCTCAGCGTCCTTGTCGGGGTTAGCGAAGGCGAACCACCAAATCTCGGTCTTGGTCGGGCCCTTGGGCAACCGCAGGCTGACTTTGCTGAAGCCGGGCATGATCCAGAGGTTGGGGAAGATGTGGGGATGGCCGACAGCGTTGAGGCCGGCGTGACCCAGCATTGCCTTGTTCTCCGGCTTTTCTCGCCAGGATTGGTCGACATTGAACTGGTTGGCCGCCTCCGGGTCGAAGGCGGGTCCGCCGATCGCGTGGCCGTAGTCTCCCAGCACTGACATATAGCGGGAGTTGAGCGGGCGTTGTGCTTGCGACTCACCCGGCTTGGCAATTCGGCCGCCACGCCAGCCGGCCATGCTGGAGGAGGAGTGAGTGATCTTAGCGTGGTAGTAGTCAAAAACGTTGTCCACGGCGAACTTCCAGTTGCAGGGGATGATCCATTTCTGAATCCCGGCAACCTGGGTCGTGTCACCGTGGGCCACCATCTGGTCGATGCCCATGCGAGCGACCTCGCCCAGGTAGTCGTATAGCTCCGGTGCTTCCGGGTCCAGGGTGCCGAAGATCCAGCCCTTGTAGGAATCGGCGCGGCCCTTGATCAGCCCCCAGTTTTCGCGGTCGAGCTCCTCGTGGTAGACCTCTTTGAAGCCAGGGACGCCGACCAGAGCGCCCTTGAGGTCGTAGGTCCAGCCGTGGTAGGTGCACATAAAGCTGGTGGCGTGACCTTCCTCGGCCCGGCAAATGGCGTTGCCACGGTGGCGGCAGGTATTGACCAGGACCTGGGGGTTGCCGTCGTTGTCACGGACGCAGATGACGCGGTCTTCGCCGACGTAGGTCTGGAAGAAGTCACCGGGATTGGGGATCTGGGAGTCGTGGCACATGAAGTTCCAGGCGCGAGCAAAGATTTGCTCGAGTTCCAACTCGTAAATGTCCTGGTCGGAGAAAATTCGCCGGTCGACCAGACCAGTCTCCGGGACGACCTTGTTGAGCATGTCTTGGGGCCGGGCTGCTAGAGTCATCGGTTTCCTCTCCTACGCTGCCTTGTTTTGGAGTGACAAAATTAGTCTGATGGCCAAAAACTGAGTTTGCGAAGCGTTGGAGTACCTGCTCTCAGGGCCGGTTGGGTTGGCCTTCCAATCCCAACTACTATACCAGTTCATTAACAGGCGATTTCCTTATTTTTTTGTGTAAAAGAAGTAAAGACGCGGGGCTAAACTCCGTCGGGCGCTTTGTCCAGGAGGAAGGGCAGAACCTGCTGGATGTACTCCTTTGGCCGCTCGAACGGCGCCCAGTGGCCGCAGCGGTTGAGGATTGCAAGGTCCGCCTGGGGCATGTAGCCGATCAGCATTAGGGCCTGCTCCATGGTCACCATCCGGTCGAATCGCCCCTGCACGACTTTGACCGGGACCTTGATTGTGTGTAGCTCGCCCAGATTGCTGTGATTGACGCTGGCTGACTTGTTTTGGGCCTCGCGGTGATCGGTCGCGTTGTTCCACTGGTTATAGACATAATCGACTAACTCGGGGTCAGTCGCCAGGTCCTGGTCGTGGACGTGAGCCTTGAGGTAACGGATGAACTGCTCGCGAGAGGGGTCAGCGTAGGTGTCGCGTGTGGCTTTGCCGCCTTCGGAAGGGAAGTTGGCAATGATGTAGGGGTCGCCGCCGGTTGAGGCATGGGAGCCGCCGAGGACAATTCGTGTGACTCGCTCAGGAGCTTCGATTGCCTGCACGAGACAGGTTGTGCCGCCCATGGAGTTGCCGACGTACATGGCGGATGGGATGTTGAGATGATCCATCAGCTTGCGGGCTGTGCGTGACTGAACCGAGTGGCCGGGCTCGTTGTAGACCTCCGGCCCGGTCTTGCCGTAGTTGACCATATCCATGAGGATGCAGCGGAAATGCTGAGCGAACTCGGCGATTACTTTGTGCCAGGTGAGCCAGGCGGTGCTGCCGGGGCCATAGGTATGGAGGAAGATAATTGGGTCGCCGGAGCCGAGGTCGTGGTAGTGGATTGTCATGCCATTTTCGTCCTTGAAGGACTTGCTGGTCGCTTCCTCGGTTTGGCCGTCCGCGGCGATGAATGCCATCGTCATTCCTCCTCATAGTTTGTTTTGTTTCGGGGTCTGGTGGCGGGCGTAATCTAGCTGGCCGACCTGAAGGTGTCAACGACGGTACATATACGGTACATATAATGGTCCGCATGGCTGACGACCGAGGCGGTGCAATCGATGTGCTGAGGGCGACGCCCGGCGTGCTGGAGTTACTGGCCGGTGCTCTGCGGGAGGATCTTGCCGAAACGCCGGCCGACGCGGATTGGTCACCGCGGGACTTGGTCTGTCACTTGGTTCTGGCCGAGGAAAACGGAGCGATGGCACGGATTCGTGCCGTGGTCTCAGACGACCGGCCGTTACTGCTGAACTGGGATGACGAGGAGGCGCTGCGAGACTCTAATTTGCGGCTGTTGCCGATTGGTGTGCTGGTCTCCAAGCTTGCCGACATGAGGAAGGAAAACGTTGCCTGGTTGGCCGGGCTGGCGCCGGAGGCATTTAGCCGAACCGGCCGCCATTCCGAGGTTGGCAAGGTTAGGGGCGAGGAATTTCTGTTCCATGCTGCCTATCACGATAGTCTGCATATCTCACAGTTGGCGCGGATGGTCGGGGTTCAGTTCGACCCGCTGCGTGGGGCGTTGAAGGCCTACTAAACCTAGCTGCTGCTGTTACTCGGCGTTACGGATGCGTGGCATGAAGGTGTATGCCAGCGCGGTGACCACCATCAGGCCGATGCCAAGGCCCATGAAAGCGGGCTGAACGCCGACGGCTTCAGCGACCATGCCAACCAGGAAGGTACCCAACTGCATGATGCTGAATTGCATCATGAAAACGGACATGACCCGGCCGCGAAACGCATGCTCGGCATACTCCTGAAGCAGGCCCTGCATCAGAGCCTGGCGCAGGGCGGAACCGACGCCGATGGCCATCATTATCGGGGCGGCGAGCCAGTAGCTGGAGATCTGGGCGAAAACCAGGATGCCAAGCCCAAGCACCATCATGGCCGCCAGCAAGAGTAGGCCGCGGCGCCGGTAAGGTACGGCGGCGAGGCTGAGCATGGCGGCCAGGGAGCCGATAGCGCCGATGCTGATCAGGACTCCGAGCTCGGAACCACCGCCATCGAAGATATCGGCGACGTAACCGGGCATCAGGAATATATGGGGCATTGCGAAGACGGATGATATGAAGCTGATCGTGAGCAAGAGCAGCATCAGACGGTCGTTGCGGATATAGACGGCGCCTTCGCGGATATCGCTGAGGCTTTTGCGGGCGAATTCCAGCAAGGTCATTCCGGCTTCGCCGACGATGCTGGCGGGCTGCCAGGTGAGACGGGAGAGACCGGAGAGGGCAACCGCGTAGAGACCGGCCATGGTGAGGAAGGCCCACTCGAAACCGGCGAAGGAGACGATGAAACCGCCGATTGCGGGAGCCAAAAGCTGGGTAGTGTTCATCCCAGCCATATTCAAAGATATGGCGTTCATCAGCCGGTCCAGACCGACGATGTCTGGGAGCATCGCCTGGCGGGCCGGCATCATCAGCGCCATGACGCTGCCCTGGGCCAGGGCTGAGACGTAAAGCCACTCCATAGCCATCAGATCGGTGAAGACCAACATGGCCAAGACCGCTGCGTTGAGTAGGCTGGCGAATTGGCCGATCTGGAGAACGGTCTTCTTTGGCATGCGGTCGGCGAGAACGCCGCCAAACATGGAAAGAGTTAGCATCGGCAGGGCGCCAAACAGCCCGACCAGGCCGAGCGCGGCGTAGGAGCCGGTCAAGTCAAAGGCCAGCAGCCCGCGGATCACGAGCTGCATATTCATCGCCGCCATTTGGCCGAGCATGGCGACATAGAACCATCTGAAATCGGGGTTCTTGAACGAATCGAAGGTGCGGGGCCGGGGTCCTGTGGTCCTGGCGGTTGAGTCCCATCCGGTGGAATCGCGAGAGGACCGGGCTACGCCTACCGGGCAGCCCTCCGGATCGGCTTCAATCAGGTTGGGCGCGGGGCTGGCCTGGGGCGGGTCAGCTTCGGAAGAGCTCGTCGGTTCGTCTGGCTGATTTCGCTCCGGCGGTTTTCGCTTTAGCATTCGGGCGGCAATTCAGTAGGATCTGCCATATTTCCTTTGCGTAAGGGTTACGGGTAATGCTGCAATCCTATTCTACATGCCAAGCTGACACGCGTTTGGTTCAGAAACTAGGATGGATGCCCTACTTTGGCGGCTCCGACTTACAGCGCTATGTTCCGCCCTATCTAAACGCCTTATTCAAGACCGCTAGCCTCTCTTCGATTGCACTTGTTTGGTCCGGATCGGCGGGTTGGGGCCTATTTTGAACCGGGTCGATGTAAACGGGTGTTGCCGAGACGCTCTGGACGCCGTCGCGGGTGAGTTCGACCTGGAGAATGATGGTTCGGAAGGGGCGGGGACCGAGGGTTTCGAGGTCCTCACTGTCTAGATCGAAGACGAAGTTGCCTAGGCTGAAGACGATTAGGCCGTTCTTGTAGTGCTGCCAGCCTTGCAGAACGTGGGGGTGGGTGCCGAGAACCAGGATCGCGCCGGCGTCGATAGCGGCGCGGGCCAGGGCGCCCTGTGCCGACGTGGGCGGGTCGGTGTATTCGATGCCGGCGTGCAGCGAGACGACGACAATATCGGCCTCTGACCGGGCGGCGGCGACGTCCTGGCTGATCGCCTCGACGCCGGCGCGGGCGACGCCAGGGTTGGCGGGCCCGGCGAAGGTCGCTTCCAGAATGGCGTTAAAGGAAAGAAAGGCGATTCGAATCCCGTTTGCCTCGAGAATCACCGGCTTTCGCGCGGCGACTTCGTCCAGGCCGGCGCCGGAGTGTTTGAGGCCGGCCGTGTCGAGCGCTAAAAGTGTGTCTTGGAGGCCCTCAAGGCCGTAATCCATGGTGTGGTTGTTGCCCAGGGAGACGAGATCGATGCCGGCCTGTAGGAGACCGAATGCGTGGCCGGGTGGTGTTCGAAAGGTGTAGAACTTTTCGGCTGCCACGCCGCGCTCGGTGAATGTCCCTTCCAGGTTGGCGATGGTGAGATCGGCGTCAGCAAGCAGGGAGCAGACCAACTCGAACGGGTAGAGAGGGCCGTGCTCGTCCATTAGTGTGACCAGGTCGCGGGCAAGCATGACATCGCCGACCGCGTTGAGGGTCACGACGCCCGGCGCCGAGTTGTGGTCTGCTATGGCGCACCCAGACAAAATGTCGGGCGAGCGAGTGGCCGAAGGCAGCGGCGATGCCGTGGCCGTGGGTGCGGGCATTCGCGTAGGGATTGGAGACGACTCAATGCCGAGCGATAAGCTTGTACCAGTCGGATTCGGATGGACCGGATCTGTCGAGGAGCTGCAGGCGGTGCTGCCGGCCAAAACCAGGATCGAGCCAAGTAGCCAGGCCAGAAATCGGCGCATGGTCTTTAGATAGTAGCTTTTTTGGCTCCGTGTCTTGCAGCCTTATGAAGACAGGCCCTGCCGCGACGATTCTCGTCGCGCCTGCGCTGGCGAGCCGGAGAGCTTGGGTCGCTCGAGGGTTGGGCTAAACGACTGTTTCCGGCACGGATGGATGATTTACGGCGAGTTGGTCCCAGCTCTCAGCTGCCATCCAATCGGCCCAGTTGCGGTAGAGCCAGAATTGGGCGTACTCGTTGATGCTGGCCTCGATGCGGGGCGGGCCGTTCTCGTCATCGATGATTTTGCCACGGCCGAGGCCCATCGCGTAATTGAGCGGGTAGCGCCGGCCGGCAGAGCTCTTGGCGCCGAGTGTGCTCTGGCCCCAGTTCTCGCCATCGTCCACATCCAAGAGGCCAACGGCGCCTACCAGGCTCGCTACCCGGTTGCGAACCGTGGCGTTCTCTTCGGGCGAAAGATTGCGATCCAGGAGGCAGAACCACCAAATTTCGGTTCTAAAAGGCCCCTTTTGGCAGGCGGCAAAACCCCGTGTTGTCCGGTGATGCAATGCCGACAATTACGGCGTGCGCCAGGCCGATAGCGATGCCAAGCAAGGCGCCATCACCGCCGGACGTGACATCCGCCGCGTCCAAGATTAAGCCATGAACAGCGCCAAAGCCGATGCTGAGCATGGCGTGCATCATTAAAGCAACCATATAGGCCGCCGCGCCCACCGGCACTAGCATGGTGCCGAGCAGGAGAAGCAGGTTCATCTTCATCTGCTGGGGCATCATCATCATGCCCATATAAAGCAGCGCTATCATGCCGCCGCCGCCAACTAAACCACCGAGAATTGCCGCGCCAATGTCCACTTCCCGCCTCCTGTATGTGTGAAAAGCCAAGGTTGGCTTCGCTCGGTGAGGGAATCCGCGCCGACACCGCTGAGAGCTTTTGGCCTTACCAAATTCGGGCCTAGCCGGTGCCTCAGCTAATCAGGCCATCGGACCCGGGAGCGCGATTGCCAAGTTGCCCAGATACCCTCTGGGGGTATGTTGGGGCAGTGATCTGAGACGAACCGTGACTGGCATCACATTGGTGAACATCTCAGGGGTCTGCTCGAAAGCCTTTAAGGCAGTCGATTTCGTCGCAGATGCTCCCTTTTCGGCACGCACAACCCTCAAACTGCCGAGAATTTAGATAGCGGTTGGGCACGCCTGCCGTACGTAGGCGGCCGGATCTGGTCGATAGATAAGAAAGACGAAGGTGGATATCTCAGTACTCGGGTTTTTCCATACGGGTCGCCGGGAAAAATTCTGACGGTACTGCGGCTTTCTTCACCTTGGCATGGCAATGAGGGTAGCGATCGTCGCTCCGACGAAGGAATCCGAGGCCCGCACAAATGAATTCCCGGCTCCGGCGGATTTTGGGTTCAGCGGATGCTGAGAGTGGCCAACTTCTAATAATGGCCGCCGGCACGATGACCTTCGTTCTCAGTTTGGCGGCAATCGCCATCGATGTAGGCTTTTGGGCCCAGACCAAACGGGACCTGCAGAATGACGTTGACGCCATGGTTTTGGCCGGCACAAGAGAGATGCCCGACACCGCGAGTGCCCAGACTGTAGCCCTGACCTGGGGCACAAGTAATGGTGTCTTGGGGAGCGAGGTACAGGCGCTGCTGACTGGTGAAACCTGTGATGGCACTAGCCTGGAGGGCACGGTGACGGTGACCCTGATTCGCAACCAGACGACCTTCATTGGCGGTCTTTTGGGAATTTCCGACGTCGACCTTACTGTCTGCGCCACGGCAAGAATGGGTGTGGCGGCGGCTGGCAGTGGTTTGTTGCCGTTTGGACTTCTCGAGTCTGATCCAGGCGTGGCCGGGGTCTGTTACTTCGACGATCCCAATATCTGGGACAATTCCTGTTTGCTGAAGATTCCCAGTCCTAGCGACACGTGGACATCGGGAAACACTGGGCCAATCCGCCTGGATGAGGGCGGGGAGCCCGGCAACTATGCCCTGCTGTGTCATCCCGGCAGCAGCGGCGCCGCCGAATACCGCGAGAACATCGAGGATGGCAGCGAGTGTAGCTATGCCGTAAACGACGAGATTCTTACCAAGCCCGGTAACATGACCGGGCCGACCTGCACGGCGATATCGAACAAGCTTGGCAGCAATGTTGAAACCGTTGCGGAGGTGTTCGGAACGCCAAACGCCGCTGGCTTCCACGGAGGTCAACAAGTTTAGCCCCCGCTACGGCCTGATCCCGGTTGTCTACGTGCCACCGGGCGCCGCCGGGTCCTCAACCAATGTGACGATTACCGGCTTCATAAGCGTCTATATCGAAGGCGCCTGCAGTGGCGTTGGTTGTAATGGAAACGGCGGAAACCCCGCCTGTGTGGTTGTTACGCCGATCAAATCGATCATTTTTCTGCCCGGCGTGGCCTTCGCGTCCGGCGGCAGCCTTGGTGATGAGAAGAATGCCCTGCGAACGATGAAGCTGATCGACTGATTTAGAAGGGTAGCCTGCTTGGCATCCTAAGCAAGATTTCGGTCAGGGCGGTTGTGGCCGGCGTAGTTGAAGCTTGCCGCGACGTTGACCTTGTTTTGGCGGCGCCGATAGCTCAAACGAGAACCCGGGAGGGTGTTAACCTCTGGGGAATGTGGAGACTTGTGCTCTCGAATGCTCCGAGTCAGGAACCAGGCCGCGCCGAGCGCCCGACAGCAGATTCAGGGACCGCGATTGGAAGATCTAGTTTGACGTTTTGGGTCTCGTCGTTTCAGCGCGCATCTTCCACGGTAAACGGCTAGATGACCCTAGAGGATCAGTCAAAAGAGAAGCGGCGCGGCGGGTTCGCCCGAACGCTTAGCTCCCTGCGGCAGCGCGACTACCGCATGTACTTCATCAGCGGCCTGGGCATGACCGCCGCGGAGGGAATTCAGCTGCTGGCGCTCGCCTGGCTGGTGTTGGACCTCACCGGCTCGATTGGGCAGCTCGGCATAGTAATCTTTGTGCGCGGCATCCCTTCGGCGATAATTTCGCTTTACGGCGGCGTCTTCGCCGACCGTTACAACCGCCGCAATATCCTGATCTATAACCAGCTTTTCACCATGATCAATCTGTTCGTACTCGCCGGACTAACCATGAGCGGAGCGGTCGCGGTTTGGCACGTCTACATAGCCTCGATGGTCCTCGGCATCACTCAGTCGATGACTATGCCGGCGCGGCAAGCTCTGATTCGCGGTCTGGTGCGCGAAGAAGACCTGATGAACGCCGTGTCGTTAAATGCGATGCAGCAAAACTCGGCCCGGATTATCTGGCCGGCTATGGCCGGTGGGCTAATCGGGCTGATCGGCGCGGGCGGAACGCTGGTGGTCTGCGGCGCCTGCTACATCGTCGGCATCTTCTTCCTGCTGATGATCCGAAATCTTAGCCAAGGCAGGGCATCGACTCAGGAGTCCGCCGTCACGCAGATCATCGAGGGGTTTCGATACATCGCGGCCACGCCACTGGTGATGACGGTAGCGCTGATGATGATTGCCCTGTCTTTCTTTGGACTGGCATACATGCAGATGGGCCCGGCCTACGGGCGCGAGGTTCTGGGTCTGAGCGCGGGCATGACCGGGCTGTTCATCATGGCGAGCGGGGTTGGCGCAATCATCGGCAGCACGGCCCTGGTCAGCTTTGAGGTCAGGAACCGCACGGCGATGTTCGTGGCTTTCTCCGGTCTGTTTGGTGCTGCCCTGTTGGGACTGGCGGTAACGCCGTGGGTTGCCGGCGCGTTTTTGCTGATGGGTCTGTTTGGCGTCAGCAGTTCGGGATTGGTGATCCTTGGGCAGACGATTTTTCAAGCCATGGTTCCAGACCGGTTGTTGGGGCGGGTGATGAGCCTGTGGACCTTCACCGGAGGAATCAGCTCAATCTCGGCGCTGCTGATGGGTTTTGCCGCCGACGAATTTGGCATGCGCGGGGCGCTGGGCTTTGTGGCCGTGATGCTGATCGTCATCTGTGTGCTAGTTACCGTGGTTCGCAAACCGTGGCAGTACAGCGGTAAGTTGGAAACACCTAGCCTGGCGCCGGAGGCGGCCTCGCCGGGCACGGGCTGAATCCAATTGACTGACCCGACTGGCTGCCGGGGATGCTCTCGCAAGCGAGTTAACTCGTTGCTCACCAGAGCCACTTCTCCTTACGTTTTAGCCCTGGTGCCCGGGGCAGAAGCACGCCCGCAAGAGCGCCGAGCAAATCGACACCGGCGTCAGCGACGGAGGCATCCCTGGTGGCGACTGTGGCTTGGTGCAATTCGTCGCTGATGCCGTAAAGCAGAACCGCCAGCGCGACGAGTGCGGAGCCCCGAAATGATGAAGGGACAGTTGCCTTCAGCAAACAGAAGGCTAGCGAGGCGTAAATCAGGAAGTGGGCCAGGTAGCTTGCTACGCCGTTCAGGGTCGAGGCACCGATTGACGGTGCTGGGCGGCTGGAGAGAGCGAATATCCCGACGGCTATGAGCAGTGTGGCTGTGAGCCATGGCCATTGGTGTCTCATCGTTGGCGAAGTCGATCGTGCTTGACTTGCTGCAATCCGCGGCCTTTCCTTGTCGTCAATGTTTCTCTGATTAGACGGCGATCTAAACCGCCTGACCGGGAGATGCCGCAATCGGCCGGCGCCTGCTCACGGTGATGGCAAATGATCCAGCCCGCTTAGCTTAACGTGAATTAAGATGATGACCGAAACCAGTAGGAGTGAGGAGCAGGCGTTTGTTTGACTTGATCCTGGCCTTTTCCCTGGTTGCGGTGGTGCTAATGACCACCGCGTTGATTTCGGGGATGGTCGAAAGGTCGCCGCTTTCCTTTCCGTTCATTTTTCTGGCGCTTGGCGTGGTTTTGAGTGGTCGCGGCTTTGGTGTGATCGAGATGACGGCCGACTCTGAGACTCTCGAGGTGGTCGCCACGCTGACGCTGGCCTTGGTGCTTTTCCTTGACGCCGCCCAACTGCAGGTAGAGGAATTGGGACGGCGCTGGCTGATTCCGGCGCTAATCCTCGGACCTGGCACAGGATTGATCATCGTTTTCGGGGCGGTGCCGCTGGCTCTGATTGCCGGCTTTAGCTGGATTGTGGCCTTCATCGGCGCCGCCGTTCTGGCCTCCACGGACCCGGTGGTGCTGCGCGATATCGTCCGGGATCAGCGCTTGCCACGCGGCATCCGCCAGATCCTCAAGATTGAAGCGGGTATGAATGATCTTGTGGTTTTGCCGGTGATTCTGATCCTGATCGCCGTGGCCGGGTCGGAGACGGGCGGAGTTGGCGGCTGGGTCGATTTCCTTTCACGTCTGCTGCTGCTGGGGCCGGCGATTGGCTTCGCGATCGGTGGTGCCGGCTCCGGGGTGATGGAGCGGGTGGATGAGAAGTGGCAGATCCGCAGGGAGCACCAGGCGCTCTTCGGCCTTGGCCTGGTTTTGGCCGCCTATGCCGCGGCGGTGGCGGTTGGCGGTGATGGTTTCCTGGCGGCCTTCTCCGCCGGTATCGCCGTTGTGGTCCTGAACAGAACCCTGTGCGACTGCTTCCTGGAGTACGGTGAGACTACCGCGGAAATCGCCATGCTGCTCTCATTTATCTTGTTTGGCGCTGTGCTCTCGGACTTGGCGGGCTCGGTTGACCTGCTAGCGGCGCTCGTCGTAGCAGCGTTGGTGATTTTTGTGATTCGGCCCGGCATCCTTGGGCTGGTGCTATCGCGCTCAAAGATGAGCTGGCAGGCTCACGCGCTGGTTGGCTGGTTTGGCCCGCGCGGTCTCAACTCGCTCTTGCTCGCCCTGCTCGCGGTGCAGGCGGGCCTTCCGGAGGCGGAGTTGTTATTGGCAACGGTGGGCATAGTCGTGTTTGCTTCGGTGATCATCCATGGAGGCACGGCGTTGCCGGCTGTTGCCTGGTATAGCAGTCAGGCCGCGCGTGAGGCGCTTTCCGAGGAACGCGAAGGCAGCGCCTCGGGGCTATTCGAGGTTTCCGAGGCCGACCCCACGCGCACCAGCGTTGAGGAGCTTCAGTTGATGCTGGAGTCGGATCAGCCGCCAATAATCCTCGACGTGCGAACGAGAGGCGACTATCTCAAGGACAAGAGCCACATCCCGGGGGACGTTCGAGTCCGGCCCGACGATGCGGTGGAGTGGTCCGCGGATCAGGATAAAGAGCGGGCAATCGTCGCTTACTGCACCTGAGCAGCCGAGGCGACCAGCGCCCGTGCGGCGCAACAACTCACGGCCCAGGGATTCAAAGCTACGGCTCTCGAGGGTGGTTTCAACGCCTGGCGAGCCCAATTCCCGGTTGAGGCGGTCTCAATTACGATCTGAGGGTGGCTCCCGGGCGGCCAGCCCTTTTTTGGTTCTCCGATTATCTAGAACTGACAGTGGGGATGAAGAAGATGATGCTGTGAGGTCCGTGCTTGTCGCTTTCGTCATGTCCGTGGTCTTCCTGCCGCGAGGTGAAAGGGACTAGAAAATGCTAACTGTCTTTGGTTCGGTTGCGGTCGGGATCATGTTTGCGTCGTACTGGCTGGAGCCGCGTTCGCGCTGGTTTGTTCTGGTTTTCGCGGCGGGCAGCGCCGCGACGGCCGCCTATTCTGGCCTTGAATCGGTCTATCCGATCATGGTGGTTGAGGCGCTGTGGTCGGTTGTGGCGCTGAGGCGCTTCTTGAATCGATCTCGCTTGGAGCTGGCGGCGGACGCTTAGAGGTCCCGGGTCCCCGGGCTGTGGGTTGAGTCCTTCTTGTTCGCAGATGGTTCGAGACCAAGACGGCTAGCGCCTTTTCGGCAACCAAATGGGAATTTTCAAATGTCCAATTGGCGCTAGGAGCCTGGGTCTTTTTCTTCTTACTTGGTGGCGCCAGGCCGAGACGGCTATCGCCTTCTCGGCTAACGATAGGCAATCTTCAGAGGTCTCGTTGGCGCTGCGAGCTTGGATCCTTTTTGTTGGCCGGAGCAGCTAGGCCGGAACGGCTTTCGCCTTCTCGGCCTCTCGGAAGTCGAAGTCCTAAAGGTCCAGGCTGCGTTGGGGAGAAGGCGATTCCTTTCTGTTAGCAGGTGGAACCAAACCGAGATGCTCGTAGGCGTGGGCGGTGGCTTCGCGGCCGCGGGGGGTGCGCTCTAGGAAGCCGAGTTGGAGCAGGTAGGGCTCGTAGACATCCATGATCGTGTCGGATTCCTCGGAGATCGATGCGGCGATGGTTTCAAGGCCGACGGGTCCACCGCGGAACTTTTCGATGATGGCGCGCAGGATCTTGTGGTCGACACTGTCGAGGCCGAGGTCGTCGATGTCGAGCCGGCCCAGCGCTTCGCGGCTGGCTTCTCCGGTGATTACGCCGGCTCCCATGACCTCGGCGTAATCGCGGACCCGACGTAGGAGCCGGTTGGCGACGCGGGGTGTGCCGCGGGAGCGGCGGGCGATTTCGAGGGTACCTTCGTCTTCGATTTCCACGCTAAGTACGTCGGATGAACGCTGGATGATGCGGCCAATGGCCTCCTGGTCGTAGTACTCGAGGCGGTAGACCGAGCCAAAGCGGTCACGCAGGGGCGGGCTCATCATCGCGTAGCGGGTGGTGGCGCCGATCAGGGTGAAGCGAGGCAGGTTGAGCCGCACGCTGCGGGCGCCGGCGCCCTTGCCGATCACCAGATCGAGCGCGAAGTCTTCCATGGCCGGGTAGAGGATTTCCTCGACGGCCCGGGATAGGCGGTGGACCTCATCGATGAAGAGGACGTCGTTGGCCTCAAGGTTTGTGAGGATGGCGGCGAGATCGCCGGGGCGCTCGATCGCCGGGCCGGAGGTTATGCGCGCCTGGACGCCCATCTCGTTGGCCAAGATCGTGGCGAGGGTGGTCTTGCCAAGGCCGGGCGGGCCGTAGAGCAGCACGTGGTCCAGCGGTTCGCCGCGCTTTTGGGCGGCGGCAATGGCGATGCGCAGGTTGTCTTTGACCCGATCCTGGCCGATGTAGTCGTCAATGCGGCTGGGCCGCAGGGAGAGGTCCAGGTTGGTTTCTTCGTTCTGAGCGATACCGGAGAGAATTCGATCACTGGTCATATCGATTCCCTATTATAAGCGAGCGGTCTAGGGGCCGATGGCCTGAGCTAGGGACCGTAGAACAGGGAGATTGACGCCGACAAGGCCGAGAAGGCCGGTCTTTCAATTTAGCTCGGCGTGGCGGAAGCAGTCGGTTGTGTGGTCGTTTACGAGGCCGGCGGATTGCATCAGGGCGTAGCAGATGGTGGGGCCGACGAAGCCGAAGCCGAGTCGCGATAACTCCTTGCTCATTGCCTCGGAAATTGGAGTTTTGGCGGGCACTTGGCCGGGGTCGGTGAATCCGTTTTGTAGCGGTGAGCCGGAGACGAAACTCCAGAAAAACGCGTCCAACGAGCCGAGCGCGCCGATTAACTCCTTCGCGGCGCGGGCATTCTTTATTGTGGCGGCGATCTTGGCGCCGTTTCGGATAATGCCTGGGTCTCGCACCAATCGGGCCTGGTCATCGGCGTCAAAGGCGGCAATGCGGTCGAGGTCGAAGCCAAAGAAGGCGTCGCGATAGCCTTCGCGCCGGCGCAGGACGATTTCCCAGCTTAAGCCGGCCTGGGCGCCCTCGAGGATCAGCAGTTCAAACAGGGAGCGGTCATCGTGCAGCGGTACGCCCCATTCTTGATCGTGGTAGAGAAGCATGGGGTCGTCTTCGGCTTTGCCAGTGACCCAGGCACAACGATTCAGATCGGCCATATGCAAAAACCCTCCGGGTAATGGGCGCGGTGACTGGTCACGCTCTTTCTTGATGGCTTTGGGCCGCGGGCCGGTTGGTTCACAGACACAATTTCGCCGCTAAACCGTGACACCGGCCTGGTGGCCGTTGGAGCGCGGGCAGACGTGGCCGGCGGGGTCGACTGGTCTTTGGCAAAGTGGACAAAGCTGGCGGCCGGCGGCCACGACGGTAGCGATGTTGCTGCTGAGCACGCGCACTTGGCCGCGCGAGATTTGGCAGCGAAAGGTTGGTTCGCTGCTGACAAGGCCCTCTTCGGCGCCGAAGGCGTGGATGGTGAATAGCTCCTCATCCTCAAGGTAGCCCAGGGCAAGCTGGGCGGCGCGGAAGTCGAGGTCGAAGTTTAAGGGAGTGGGGGCAGGTTGTTGATCTGGGTCGCTGGACGGGCTTTCTGCGTCTAGCCGTTTGGCGATCTCGTCGAACGATTCACCGATGCTGGCTAGCTGCACCTTCTCCATCCAGACTGACGCGGCCTGGCCACGTGAAACTGCGACCAGGCGGAAGCGGCGATTGCCGGGCTGGCCGACTGCTTCGGCATCGATCGAATCCAGGTGGCCAAAGTCGGACTCGGAGACGTTCATGGCTACAAAGTATAGGGAGAGCCTGAGTTTGAAAACACTAGGCATGCCAAAAGCGGGCGGCGAATGACCGGCCCTGCCGTGACTGGCTAGCGAACAGCTCGAGGCGGAGGTGCCGAAAGCGTGCGAAGCATTTATCCGGGGGTCAGACTCCAGGGTCCGCTGGCCTGCACCTCCCAGAAGCAGGGACCGGCTGGGAAGGTTATAGGGGTAGTGCCAGTGAAGTCGCCGATCGCGTTCTGGATTAGTTGATTGCCGCCGTCGCAATGCAAGTTGACTATAAAGTTGCCGGGTCCGCTGTAGGCGACATCCCAGTGGCCGTCTTCGGGTGGGTCGAACAAAGGGGAGACGCTATCACCGGTGCCACTCACGGACGGTACGCCGCCGCTACCAAGCGGTGAGATGCTCACGGTCCAGTCGCCAGTGGTATCGATTTCCAGCGTGAACGGGTTGCTGGTGATCAGCGGCCGCGAGCCGAAATATGGACCAGTCAGGTTGACTAGAGCCAGCTCACCACCATCGACGAACGCCTTGACGCTAAACCCGTCCGGGCCATTGTGGGTGATGGTCAGGACCGAAACGGCGCCGACTGGCGTGATCGGACTGGTGGCGGAGTGGCCGCTGCCGGCGAGCGACTGTGGCTCTGGCGCTGCCGTTGGCGCTGGCGTCGCGGTGGGCTCCGGGGTTGGGGTTGGCACCGGGGTAGGTGCGTCGGGGTCGATGGTGGCGGTGGGCTCAGGCGTTGGCAGGGGGCCGTCGCCGGGGAGGATTAACTCCTGGTCGATGTTGATTTGAGCGGCGCTGGCTAGGCCGTTTAGTTGCACGATGGCATCGATGCAGTCATCCAGGGGCAGGCTGGGGAGCACGGCTTCGCAGATCCGCGAGACGCTGTCGCCGGCGGTGACGACGTAGATGCGAGGGGCGGCGGGCTCGGTGGGTTCGAGGGTGGCTCCCCCCAACGGTGTGGTGTCGCCGCCGGGCGTGGCGCTGGCGATGTCATCAGGGGTGACGACAACAAAAGCGTCATCGCTGCCGCCGCAGGTGGCGAAGATAAGAATGATGATAAAAACGAGTGCGACGCCGGCAGCACCGGCGATCGGCGGCATGGGCTGTATGGCGGCCCGCGGCTCAAAGGTCATTACAGCTACCCCTGTCGCCCGCCGGCTCCTAAGTTGATCGCTGTGAAGAGAAAGTACCCGCCACCGCCGGGCCTGTCAATGATGCTCCGCCGCTAAGCGTCGTCGCTTCGGCTTTGCCGCGCTAATGGCAACGCGCAGAGGAGGGCTCGCGAGCCAGCGAGGGTGAGTCTCGAAAGTCACAAGATCATAGTTACGTTATAGTGGGCTGACATGAAGAGGCGCTGGCGGGTTCTATTTGCTAAGTATTTGGAGTGGGGACCACTTGAGGTTGGGCGATGTTAGATTCTGAGAAAAGTTCCGGGCCAGACGGGTCAATTGATATCGCCGAAGCGGCGAATACGGATGTCACGCGGCTGGCGTTCAAGCTGCGGTTGACGGACGCGAATGACGTCCCGCTTGCCGGTCGCGAAGTAAACGTCGAGATCGATGGGGATGGCAGCTTCGCTATCAACTTCAGCTCCAAGGAAATCAAACGGGTGACCGATGATGCTGGCGAGGCAGTTGTCGCTTGGTTTCGCCGCGGCATATACGGTCGCAAGATTCGCGGCACGATCAGCGGCAGTCCGGGCAACGGAGAGGGAAGCCTTGCCTGGGAACTGACCGATGATAGTGACGCGGGCACAGTCGTTGGTTACACGCCGGATGACGTGAGGATCACTCGGACCAGCGAGGGCTACAGGCGAACCAACTAGGATTTCAAATTCGAGGGCTAATCGGAGGTGGCGGCGCCACCTTGTCGGGATGATCGGTAGAGAACTGCAGTGGAGTGGACAAAGTGACAGATTCTGAGACCGCTGGATCGATCGAGATCGCCGAGCCGGCAAACGCGGCGGCCAACCGCCTGGCGTTCAAGCTGCGTCTGACGGACGCGAAGGATGCGCCGCTGGCCGGCCGTGAGGTGAACGTCGAAATCGAGGGTGACGGCAGCTTCGCGATCAATTTCAGTTCCAAGGAGATCAAGCGCCTGACCGATGAGGCAGGCGAGGCGGTAGTTGTCTGGTTCAGTCGTGGGATCTACGGCCGCAAGGTGCGAGCCAAGATCAGCGGCCGTCCCGACGACGGCGAGGGCAGCGTTGTCTGGGAACCGACTGAGGACGATATGGGAACTATCCTGAGCTGGACGCCAGACGACTTTCGGGTCAAACGTTAGCCGGGGCGGCCGTCTTTTAGCAGGCTGATGGCTCTCCGCGGCGATATGCCGGCGGCTAAGAAAATGTCAGGTCGTAAGTTCTGCCAGACTTCTAATTTCCATGCCGGTCCAGGGTTTTTCCGGCCCGTCACTCGACCGGTTTAGCCAGGCTGCCTGCAGGCCAAAAGCAGCAGCGGGAATGACGTCGCGGCTGAGGCTGTCGCCAACCATCAAGGTCTCTTCCGGGGCGGTCGCCAATTTTGACAGTGCGAGGTCGAAAATTGCCGGGTTTGGCTTGCCGATGCCGACTTCAGAGGAGATCACAACATTGCCAAAGGCCTTGGCCAAGCCTGAGACCTGTAATTTTGTCCTTTGCAGATCGCCGAAGCCATTAGTAAGGATGCAGAGTTCGAGATGCGCGAATCGCGACAGTAGCGGGCCGACGTCTGGGAACGGCTTATGGCTCCGTGAGAACGCCTGAATAAAGGTGTCTGAAAGCTCGGCCGCCAGACGCTCAGAATCGAAGACTCCGATTGCGGCAAGGCCGGCCAGCCAGCATTGCTTTCGATATTCTGGTGCCCAGGCGCGCAGTGCTGCCATCTCGGCGCGATCGCCGGAAAAATCGGTTAAGAGACTGGATGGGGATCCGAGACCAAGCCGTTTACAGGAGCAGACTTCAGGCGAGTTTTCCCAGACTTCCTGAGCATTGGCAAAAACCGCGAGTTCAAGGTTTTGCCAGCCCAAATCCCCGTATTTGCCTTGCAACTGTTGGCAAGCTGTTTGAAAAGCGGCGGACCAGGCGCTCTTTTCAGGAAGCAGCGTGTCATCTAGATCTAAGATGACGCCCTTGAGTGGCGCGAGTTTCGGAGTTACTTCTGGGGTCACGGGGGCGTTGCGGGTGTGGTCGCGCACCGGCTCAAAGGCATGGCGCCGATTGGGACCTCGCCGATGCCATTCGGCATCTCAGGCCAGCCGTTGGCGGCAACTGCCAACGGAGCTTGACTTGGGCTCATCGTGTAGTACATGAGGATTATTCTTGAGTTTCCGGACGACCCGGAGAACCCGTATCCGCTAGACGACGGAGTGAGGGTAGCTCTGAAGCCGGAAGCGAGCCGGATGATCGCCCTGCAGCTGCTCGCAGCATTTGCTGCTGAACAGGCAACAGTTGCCGGTAGGCTTGAAGAAGTGCCGCCTCCGCCTCGTCGGCAATTCCCTCGAACTTCACCTCGTAACCCAAAGCAGTAACCAGGTCCAAAACTGAGACGTCCAGCGCCTTTGACAGGGCGTTGACCTCATCCGGCGTAATGCCGCGTTTGGGCGGACGCACGCCTTCCCAATTAGTGATGCTTTGGCGGCTAATGATCCCAAGCCGATCGGCAAGCTCGGCCTTGGTCAGGCCGGCGCGCTGGCGGGCGTTGGTTAGCAGTCGGCTGAACTGTTCGAATCCCATTGCGGTCATTTTAGAGTGCTAGCGCCACAAATGTTGACATTTCGAGACCGAATGTTAGCTGAGGCTACAATATGGAGCCCGTAGACACAAATAGAGGCATCGCTTCTTCTCCTAGGGTCGACTTCAGCATCCATCGCTCGACCAGTACGCTCCAACGGATTCTTAGGCGGTAACCGGCTGGCGCGTTTTGGCCTTGGGTCTCTTTGGTGAGTTGGCGACTCCTTTGTGGCGGCCGTACCAATCGAGCTTGCGGACCATGCGGTCGATCAGCTGCGACGGTGTGCTGACGCCGTGGAAGCCACCGGGGTAGCGCACGTACTCGACCTCTCGGCCCAGGGCTCTGAGGCCTTGGAATATCTCCTCCGATTGGGCCACCGGGCAGCGCAGGTCACCCTCGTTGTGGTAGAGCAGGACCGGGGTGCGGACCTTCTCCAGGTAGGTGACCGGCGAGCCAGTCCTGTAGGGCTCTGGGTTGCCGAAGGCAGGGCTGTCGATCTCGTAGGCCATGAACAAAGGAATGTCTGAGGTGCCGAACATGCTGAACAAATTAGCGACCGGGGCGCCGATCGCCGCTGCCTGGAAGCGGTCGGTGTGGCCGACGGTCCAGGAGGTCATAAACCCACCATAGGAATAGCCACCGACGTAGAGGCGGCGCTCGTCGGCGACACCGCTTTCGACCATTGAATCGACGGCGCCGAGGATGTCCTGGAAGTCCTTGCCGCCCCAGTCGCCGATGACGCCTCGGGTGAAGTCTGCTCCGTAGCTGGTGCTGCCGCGAGGGTTGGGCAGGAGGACGGTGTAGCCGGCGGCGGCCAGCGACTGCTGGGCGATGTTGAAAGCGGCGGAATTTACGCCGTGGGGTCCGCCGTGAATCTCCAGCGCCAGCGGCCCGGGCTTCTGCCGTTGGGCCCCGTTGGCCTTGATACTCACGAAGCCCGGAGGATTTAAGACCAGCGATTCGATTTCGAGGCCGTCAGCCGCCGTGTGGCTGATGCGGCCGGGCACGGCGAGCTCGATCGTGTCGACGAAGCCGTCGTTGGCGCGGCTGAGGTTGCGGCTTTGGGCCGAGTTTTCGCCCAATGGGATGTCCATGACCTCCATCGGACGGGAAGGCGAGCTTTCCACGAGGACGGCGCGGCCTGGGTCCGGTGTGGGGGAGATGGATTCGATCCAGCGGTTGCCGGCGGCGAGTTGATCAATTGAACCGGAGGCGAGATCAGCCAGGTAGAGGCTCTGGGTTCCTTGACTGCCGGCGATGAAGGTCAGGCTTCTGCTATCGCTAGTCCAGGCGAAGGTTTCGGCCGGGATCAGGTCGCCGACTACCGTGCGATCGAGCGATTGCGTGACTGAGCGGGGTGGGCTGGCTGCATCGGCGGGTACGACAAAGAGTTGGCGGTTTGACGCCAGGTCCTCGCCGCTCTCGTGGCCGACGAATGCCACCAGGCTTCCGTCTGGGGAAAAGACCGGGTGATTGGCGCCGCCGCGGGAGCGAGTGAGCTTGCGAGCGCGGCCGCCGGAGGCGGCGACGCTCCAGACGTCGCGGCGCCAGTGGCGGTCGTGGCGCTCGGCCTGGCGGTCGGAGATGAAGACGATTTGTGCGCCGTCTGGCGACCATGACGGCTGTGTGTCGTCCCAGTCGCCGTCGGTGAGCTGGGTTTCCTTGCCGGACTCGAGGTCGGCGCTAAAGACGTGCTGCCGGCGCTGGTCGAAGAAGCCGATGCCGTCGAGCTTATAGGCGAGGCCTTGGATAACCTTCGGGGCGGCCTTCTCAACGGGGGAGCGGTCCTTGGTCTCTTTGAAGTCGCCGGTGCGGGCGACGTAAGTGATGCGGCTGCTGTCCGGCGCCCAGGCCGGTTCGGCGACGCCAAAGGTGGCGTTGGTGAGTTGACGCGAGTCGCCGCCGTCGAGCGGGCTAACGAACAGCTGATTTTGATCCTCCTCGCCGCGCTTGGCCACGAACGCCAGCCATTCGCCGTTTGGCGACCAGCGCGGGCTGGTGTCTTTGTTGCCAAAGCTGAAGCGCTTGGCGGCGCCGCGACCGTTTCGCGGTGCAACGTAGATCGAGCTTTGTGCCTCGTCGGCGTCGCGGTCGTTTGAGGTCAGGACGTAGGCGACGCGTTTGCCGTCTGGCGAGACGCGTGGGTCGCTGACGGTTTTGAGCGTGTAGAGGTCTTTGGGCCGCAGATTGCGCTTCTTGGTGTTGGTGGGCAGCTTGCTTTTGTTTGAAGTACTGGCAATGCTGGCGGCTAGCCGCTCACTTGCCAAGGGCGGCGGCGGCGTTCTTGCCATTATGGGTCTCCTTTGAATACCTGCAATGCGGCTTCGCTGTTCAAGGTGGCTAGCCGCCCAGGTGCAGGGGGTGTCGGCAGCGTCCTTGTTTTTTTGAAATGCAGGGAGTGCGCGTGCCTCGGCGGGGTTGGCCAGGCGGCTTGCCGCGCGATTGTCGCATATATTGGCGGCCGCTGGTGCAATTCAGCTTGACGATCCGGCGAGGCGGTTGTTAGCCTTGAAGTAGGAATAAAAGGTCGAATCGCTTTCGAGCGGGGGACTAGCGCATCACTGGGGTGAATCCGTTCAAGGAAGAGCAGCCCTTTAGGCTCTAACCCGACAGCTAAACCTCCCGTAGACCTCCTAGAGGGACCATCCGGTAGGGTGTGTCCTTTTTTGCGCCCAAAAATTTGGGCCGGGAGGATGCTTTCTCGAAAGGCGATGTGCTGTCCTGTGGGAGTCCATTGGTGCGGCCGGCATAATTATGTTGCTGCGCAGTTTCGACGTATCACTAGGAACAATGCGGTTGGTCTATGTCGTCGAAGGCCGGCGGCTTATGGCGATGAGCATCGCCTTTTTTGAGGCGTCTGCGTTCGTGGTCGCGGTGAGCATTGTGTTTTCGAGCGACCTCGACCCATTTAGGCTGGTTGGCTACGCGGCGGGTTTCGCGGCGGGCAATGGTATCGGTTTGACGCTAGTGCAATTTCTCAAGCTGGGCAACGTTAATCTGCGAATCTTCACACCGGAGCATTCTTTCGACGTGTCTCGGGCTTTGCGTGAGGCGGGGTTCCGCCTGACTGTGTTCAATGCCGAAGGGCGCGACGGGCCGGTGGGGATGATCATGCTTTTGATCCGCAAGCGCGAGATTGGCAAGGCGATGGACATCTGCAAGCCTTGGTTGCAGTCCTGCTTCGTCACGGTCGGCGAAGAGCCCTACGCGGTGGCGGCCAACGCGGTGCGGAAGTGATTGAAGCGGCGGGAGTTTGGTTGAAGTACCGCGAATGGCCCTGGGCCTGAGCCGGAGGCTCGAGCCTTCCCGGGATGGTCGAAGAGTTCCTTTAGAGGTTCTTGACGTATCTAATGATGCGTTGGTCGTGGGTGTAGTCGATTCCGTTCCAGAAATTTGTGGCCAAGGGGTGGCTCTTCTCGGCCAAGGCGGTAATCCGCTTGGCGCCTTGATCTGCCAGGCGCTGGTCCGCCTGGGCGACTAGGGCCCGGGCGATGCCGCGGCGGCGAAAGTCGGGGTGCACAACTAAGCGGTAGATGTTGTCACGCCAGCCGTCAAAGGTGCCGATGGCGGTGCCAATGATTTGGCCCTCTGCCTCGGCCAAGAGCAGGAACGCCTTGGGCTGTTGCAGCAGCCGCTCGATGTCCTCGAGATGGTCGCTGACGCTTGGTGTCGCGTCGGCGGCCCTCCAAAGATCGAGAACCGCCGGGGCGTCTTCGGTGCGACCGTCGCGAATCGACCAGTCCGAGCTCATGATTAGCCTTTGATTTTTCTAAATACGGACAATGCGTGTTACGCCCGCAAGGGCGGGCTACACCAACTTGTCGGGGGCGTCGGCAGCGTCAGTCCATTTTGGAGGAGTGGTGCGAGGCGAGAGAACCATTGAGAGGGATGCTGGTGAGTATACACGACGCGGAATAACCCACATGCCGATTCCGATACAATTTGATCTGCGGACTGCTGACCCAACTTAGTTGAGTAGAGGAAGCAGTGAGAGCGGCGGGTGACGGGCCTTCGTTGAACCAAAAGAACCGGCAGGTCATCGATGAGTTTCGCGCCAACGGCGGGGTTGTGAATGTCACGCCGCCGCGCGGGCCGATCTTGCTTCTACATTCAAACAAAAGGTTCGCGGACCGGGCGCGAGTGCCTGACGCCTTTGATGTATATGAATGATGGCGGCCGCTACGTGATTTTCGCCTCTAAGGGCGGCACTGCGCGGAATCCTGACTGGTACCACAACCTGGTTGCCAATCCGGAGGCTTCGATTGAAGTTGGCGTGGAGGCCTTCGAAGTCAGGGCCGCCGTCGCCGAAGGCCCAGAGCGGGACGAGTTCTTCGCCCGCCAGGCGGCAGACTACCCGCAGTTTGATTACTACCAGGGCAAGACCAAGCGCAGAATACCGGTCATCGTGCAGTGCAAGCCTACGGCCTCGTGGGTTGGAATAATCAAGCGGCTATCATAAATCCGCGGTCGGAGTGGCGGCGAGTGATTTTGGGTTCCTTACTTCGCGCCTGATTTGCCTCTCGCTGAGGCGGGGCGGAGCCCTTAGGACGACGCCGGCAGGAGCGCGGCGGCGACCAGGTCTCTGGCAGCCTCAACGGAGTAGGTGTCCGTGTTGAGACAGAGATCGTAGAGAGCCGGGTCTAGCAAGTTGGCGTGGTAATAGTGGTCGAAGAAGTTGAGCCTCTCGCGATCGGACTGCTTAATCTGCTTGAGGGCTTGTTTGAGGGTTGAACCCTCCCGTTTAGCCAGCTTTTCGGTCCGGCTGACTTCGCCGCCGCAGATCAGGACTCGGAAAACATCACTCTTACCGCGGAGAAGCACCTGGCTGGCGTGTCCGACGATTGCGGCGTTGCCTTCCTCTCCGAGCCGCATTACGACCGCTTCGACGAAGTAGCGATAGTCTTCCGAGGTTAGAGCGCGGATAGCCGAGCTCATAGTCTCGGCGGATGGCAGTCCATCGATATCGCTCGGACTGGGTCCACCGGCCAAGAAGCGCTCAACCACTCGATTGACCAGGGATGGGACTCGCTCTGTGGAGAGCATAGTCTCCGAGGGGACGCCGGCTTCCTTTGCCGCCTCGGCGGTTACCTGCCAGTCGTAATAGCGATAGCCGAGCTTTTCGGCGACCAAGCTTGCTACTTGGTGGCCTTCCGAGCCGAGCTGCACGGTAAAAGTGATGGTCCTAAACTTCACGGCCACACCTCCAGAGCGCCGATTATAATCGCAAATGAATTGGTTTAACAGCAGGAATGGGCGAGAATCTCGCCGATCTACAGACGGTAGGCAGCTCTGCTGCTTGTGCTAGTCTTTGACAGCAGAGCAAGGCGTTCGTATTCGGGTTTCAGCCTCGATCGAATTGCGGAGCCGATGCCGAAAAACTCTAAGGGGTCAGCCGCGATCAGCGATTGGACGGTTTTGAAGCGGCGTTCTGACCGGGAAGGAGTTGGGATGAGCCGTGAAGAAGTGCGATTGACTTCTCTGGCCACCTGCGCCGGCTGAGGCGGCAAGGCCGGACCCGGCATGCTGGCGCAGGTTCTGCGCCCCCTACACGAGAAGTTTCGCCCCGACGAGCACCCGAACCTTCTGGGCGGAATCACTGACGATGCGGCCGTCTACAAGGTGGACGGGGAGACGGCGATTGTCCAGACAGTGGATTTCTTCCCGCCGGTGGTTGACGATGCCTGGACGTATGGCGCGATTGCCGCCGCCAACGCGATGAGCGATGTCTACGCCATGGGTGGTGAGGTGGTGCTGTGTCTGAACATCGCCGGCTTTCCGGAAGACTTCTCGCCGGAGATTATCGGCGACATTTTTAGAGGCGGGGCGGATAAGGCCGCCGAGGGCGGCGGTGTAGTCGCCGGTGGACACACTTTAATTGATGAAGAGCCCAAGTACGGCATGTCGGTGATGGGCATCGTTCATCCGGACCGGATTCTTTCCAAAGAAGGTGCCCGTCCTGGGGATGCCCTGGTTCTGGGCAAGGCGCTGGGCACCGGCTTGATCCTGACCGCGGCCAAGCGAGACTTGGTCCACCCGGGGCACCTGGAGGCGGCGGTTGAGGGGATGCTAAAGCTCAACCGACACGCCATGCACTTGGCCCTGGAAGTTGGTGCCCATGCCGTTACCGACGTTACCGGCTTTGGCATCACCGGCCACGCCCTCGAGATCGCCGACCATAGCGGGGTTGAAGTCGTGATTCTGCCATCTGAGCTGCCGCTGCTGGCGGGGGCCCTCGGCTACGCCAACGCCGGCGTCGATTTCGGCGGTGTGAACCGCAATCGCGACTACTTGGCGCGGCGAATCACAGGCATTGAGAGCCTTCCGCTGGAGATGCAGCGACTGCTTTTTGACCCGCAGACGTCTGGCGGCCTGCTGATCTCGCTCGAGCAGGACGATGCCGCGGCGTTGGTGGACAGGCTGCGCGGCGATGGCTACACGGCGGCGCTAGTCGGCGAGGTGTGTGAGGGCGAGGGGTTGCGGCTGGAGGGCTGAGGGGCCTAGTTAACGCTCCGGCTGGCCCGGCCATTCCTCGCGCAGCACTCCGTACACGACTTCATCTACTTGCTCGCCTCGAAAGTGGCGATGCTTGCGCAGTTGACCTTCGCGTTGCATGCGCAGCTTTTCCATGACACGGAAAGACTGTATATTTCGGGCATCTGCCCTCGCGAATACTTTAGCGATGTCGTAGGACTGGAACGCCCACTCGATCACCGCGCGGGCAGCTTCGGGAATCAAGCCCTGCCCCCAGTGTTCGCGGTTCAGGGAGTACCCTAGTTCCGCCAACTTTCGCCTGGTGTCAATGCGTAAGGTCACACCGCCAACAAGCCGGCCATTGCGGACGACCGCGAATTCAGGCTGTTTGTTCCAGGAGTGAAGTAACGCTGTCGCGACGAATTCGACCGCATCCTGACGCGTGTATGGCTCGCGGATCTGCAGCAAGAAGCGGCCCCAAGTTTCGTCCGCGGCATAGGCGTAGACATCGTCGACGTCTTCCAGCCGGAAAGGCCGCAGAAGCAGGCGCTCGGTCGTTAGTTCGGTTGGTTCCATGGTGATTTCAAGCCTCTCGAGATCTAGGAGCAATCTTAGCAATGGACGACCCGGATCACGACTATTGAGAGCCTTATAATGTCGTGGAGCCGTTTCTGAAGCCGAGAACTGGAGGCCTTTGCCATGACGATTGCTTACCGCAATGAAGAGATGCGCGGGATGGTGGACCCGGAAACGGGGACGGTGGATCGGCGGATCTTTGCCGAGCAGGACATCTATGAGATGGAGCTGGAGCGGATTTTCGCGCGGGCCTGGAACTTCATGTGCCACGACTCGCAGGTTCCCAATCCTGGTGACTTCTTTATGACCGTTATTGGTGAGGACCGAGTGATCTGTGTCCGCGACAACGACGGCAACCCCCAGGTGCTGGTCAACACCTGCCGCCACCGTGGCAACGCTGTTTGTCGGGCCGAAGAGGGGCACGCCACTTCCTTCATGTGCACCTACCACGGCTGGACCTATGATCTCAAGGGGTCACTGGTTGGCGTACCCGGCTTCAAAGAGGTCTACCACGAAGAACTCGACCGCGAAAACTGGGGCCTAATCAAGGCCGGCCGGGTCGACACCTACAAAGGCTTCATTTTCGCGACGATGGATGCCGAGGCTCCCGATCTGGAGACGTTCCTTGGCGAGGTCGGCCGGCTGAGCATCGCCATGATCGCCGAGCGCGGCAGCGTCCAGGCGATCGGCGGGGTCCAGAAGTACACGATCGGCTGCAACTGGAAGCTAGCGGTCGACAACGTGTGGGACTACTACCATCCGATGCTCACGCACGCCTCATCGTTTATGGCCGGTTACGGCGCCCGAAGGGCGGCTAGCACGGGGGCGCCAACGCAGCCGCGCCCTTCGGCCGAAGCACGGCGGCAAAACATGGGAGACCCGGTTTCTCACCGCGTGATCCTCGGCGATTACGGTCACGCCCTGAGTGGGCCGTCGCTAAACAGCGACGCGCAGCGGGCGGGGCGTGAGAGCATGGGGATGGACCTGAGTTGGCGAGAGCGGCCGGAGAAGCGTTCGGTACTCGGCGAGGCTGGGTTGCCGGCAACGGGACATCCGAACATTTTCCCCAATATGTGGATCGGCAACATGTGGCAGGTGAGCATGCGCATGCCAAAAGGCCCTCACACCACGGAGATCTGGTGGTTCACGTTCCGCGATGCCGAGGCCACGGGTGAGTCTCAGGCGGACGCCCGCTACCGGGCCATCCACACTTTTGGACCAGCAGGAATGCTGGAACAGGAGGACGGCGAGAACTGGGGTGAGAGCACAAGGGCTACAAAAGGACTGGCGGGCAGCCAATACCCGCTGCACTACGCGATGAACCTCGGCCGCGGCGAAATCATCGAACCGGAATCTGGTCCGGCGTATATCGACACGCACATCAACGAGCACGCCCAACTCTGGCTCTATCGGGCCTGGTCGGAGTGGATGGCGTCCGAGAGTTGGTCTCAACTCGAAGAGACACATTCGCCGCCACCTCAAGGTCGCATCTAAACCAACCTGGCCTCCGGTCCGTGGCCGGTTGTCAAGATTTTGGCGAAGAAGGTAGACTCCGCACGCCCAGTCGCTTTTGGTGTAATTTTCTGCAGCTTTTAAGGAAGGAATCGATATGGGACTCGAACTGACCAAGGACTCGGAATCGCTTGGCCTGACCGAAGAAGAAATCATTAATATCCCAGGGCTGAGCAGCCGCTGGGTGCGGCTGGGCAACGGCGCCAAGGCTCACTACGTGACTTCGGGCGAGACTGGTCCGGCGATTATTCTGCTGCACGGCGGCATCGTCGGTTCCTCCGGCACGGCGGGCTGGCGGTTTATGGCGCCCTTCCTCGGCGCCAATGGTTTCCGGGTCTTCTGCCCGGACCAGCCGGCATTCGGTCTGGGCGACACTCGTGAGGAGTACTGGCCGCTGCAGGGGATCAAAAGCTACGTCCAGTTCGTCAATGACTTCGCTGACGCTCTCGGTCTGGAGCGGTTTCACATCTCCGGCAACTCGATGGGCTGCCAGCACACTTTCACCTTTGTCATCAACAACCCGGAGCGCGTGATCAGCTTTATCGGGATCGCGACCGGTGGTTTGGCCGATGTCACCGAGGGCATGAAATCAACGCCGCGGAGTGAAGGCAAGTTCACGCCGAACCGGGCCTACGAAGGAATCCCCTTCGATGGCAGCGAAAAGAGCATGAGCGACTTGATGACAGGCATTATCTATAAGGCAGGCCGTGTGGCCGGAACTCGTGACAATGCGCACAAAGTCAGCGCACCGTCAGGCGGATGCGACGGCGGCCCGCAACGCGGCGCTGGTTGAGCTGCGAGAGAATCCGAACTGGCTGCAGTGGACGCGGCTGGCCGATCGGCTGCCGAAACTTACTATTCCAGCGCTCTATCTCTACGGCATGAACGATGTGCTGAATCCGGTAGAAAGCGCGTTCAACCAGGAGGACCGCCTGCCCAACATGCAGGTTTTTTACCCGAACGAGTGCGGCCACCAGGGTCAGACCGACCAGCCGGAGATGTTCAACCAGGTGTTCCTGGAGTTCTTCCGCGATGGCAAGGTGAGCTGGAAGACGGCGGAGTGGGCTGGTGTGTCGCGGCGACGGGCGATCAACGCAGATCTGGTCGAAGCGCCGGCGGGCGGTTTCCCCAACCCCGACCCGAGTATTTATGCCTCCAAGGAGGCCCACGCGGCGGCGATAAAGACGACCGCATAGACTCTGCTCCTTGATGAGATGTGGCCATGGCTTGATGACCGTGGGCGCAGCCAGCTCGATAAAGAAAGCCCGGGTCCACTTCTTGCGGAACCGGGCTTTTTAGTGATGCACACGGGCTGAATCGGCGGCTTCCGCACCTATTTGAACTTTGGACCGGTCACCCAGACGACAATGGATTTCCTGTTGCCTTTGGTCACCGGCGTCACGCGATGCAGGATCCAGGACGGGAAGACGATGACCATGCCCTTGGCTTGGGCGCACGTGTGCGGGTCGGGTCCTACTAGAATCTGAAATTCGCCACCCTCGAAATCGACACCGGGCTCGTTAAGGATCAGCGAGAGGGAGAGCTTCCTAGTCTGAGGGTCGCCCCCCTTACTCCGGTCGGTGTAATCGATGTCGGAATGGAAATCGTATTTGCCGCCCTTGGAGGCGGGGTACTCGGAGTACTGGAAGGATTCGTATCCGTACAGATCGAAGTTCCAGATGTCCCGGTTGTTGAAGTCGATGATGTAGTTGAGCTTTTCGAAAATCCAGGCAGTCTGCTCGTTGGGATAGTAGAAATTGATATCGGAAATCCGCATTTTCTCGTCGATAAATTGGCCGTCTGTGGCGGAGATCTTCGTGCCCTTGCTTGAGAATAAGGCGTTCATGCGGTCGACCTCCTCGGGGGAGAACGCTATCCCCGCAGTCATTGGCTCGGTGAAGAAAGCACGTGCGTACGGCTGATTGCTGATCCCGTTGTTCATTGATTTCATTCCTTAGTGCGTCAGAGTGACTGGTGTCCCGCCGCTGCATAAATCGATTGAGCGAGATTTTGGCCGGCTCGGAAGTCATCCTATCCGCCACCTGACCTTTGACTGTGACGGGATTAGGTGAGATTCGAGTATCAGCGAGAATACCATGAGATTGTCCTGATCGCCCTCCCGGAAACCAGTCCAGGCAAGTGGGGATCGTTCGGGAGCGATGACTTAGTCTTCTAAAGGTAATTAATCCCTGACTATTGACTTTCTCGGAAATGATGGCAGTATCTTCGCGAGTCGGCGCGTCTTGGCCGGAGTTTTTAGAAAATCGAGGGAGGGCAAATTGGCCGGAAACTATTGGGACAAAGTAACCCATAACCGCGTAGCTCGACGCCGCTTGCTGCGCTCGGGCGCGGCCCTTTCAGTAGGAGCCGCAGCTCTGGCGCTGATTGGTTGCGGCGACGATGACGAGGGCACCAGCAGCGGGCCGGCCAACACCTCTGCGCCGGCAGCGACAAGCGCGCCCGGTGCTCCGGACCCGACCGCGACCCAACCAGAGGGTCTCTCTGTTCTGGGTGAGTTCACACCCAGCGACGGCGAACCCCAACCCGGTGGCCGCTACACCCGCCACTGGACCACGAGCCAGAACTACGACCCGGTTGGCAACTGGAACGAGGGCACCTGGCTGGGTGGCACCAACGTATTCGACCGGCCGATCACGTCGCGTGAGGACGAGCGCCGCTTTGTGCTCGAGGCGATGGAGTCGATCGAGACGCCGGATCCGCTGACCGTGATCATGAAGCTGAAGCCAAACCAGTTCTTCCACGACATCGCGCCGGTCAACGGGCGTGCACTGGTGTCAGGCGACATCGTGGCGAGTCAGCGTTACAGCCGTGGTGCGTCCGCCAACTTCGACCGCACCTTTATCGATGACTTCTTGGAGTCGGAGGAGGCGCCAGATGATCTGACGGTGATCTATCACCTGAAGAAGCCCAACGCCTACCTGTTTAGCCAGAACATGCTGGGTTCAGGTACCGGCCAGCCGATCATGGCCGAGGAGACCTTCGAGACTCTGTCCAGCGCCACCCAAGTGGGGTCCGGCCCGTACCAGGTGGAGAAGGCGACGCTTGGCGTCAACTACTTGTACAAGAAATTCGACAAGTTCCGCGAATCCGACAAGGGTCTGCCGTACATTCAGGAGCGTGAGATCGTCTTCATACCGGACCGTCAGGCGCAGGAGGCTGCCTTCCGCGGCGGCCAGCTCGACCGTTGGTCCGGCAACGCCACAGCGGAAGATAGCGTTGAGGCTGATATGGGGGACGATATCACCAAGGTGGAGTTCCTCAGCTTCGGTTGCTACTTCTGGCACATGAACATGTACCGCGGCTTCCCATGGGAGACCGACGAGCGCGTACGCCAAGCCTTCATGAAGCTTACCAACCGTGAGCAGATCAAATCGCTGGGTTATAACGACGACGCCGTACTGCCCACCGGGCTGCTGCCGGCGTCTTTGACCGCCTTCCAGCTTGACCCGGCTGACCCGAAGGTCCAAGCATTTTACGTAGAGGATCCGACCGAGGCGAACAAGCTGTTGGACGCCGCCAACTTCCCGCGCGACAGGACCTGGGACTGCATGGCATCGACCGCCGGCAGCGAGACAGATGCCAGCGCTCAGGTCTGGCAGCAGCAGTTGAAGCGAGGTGGCGTGAATATTGAGCTTTCCAACATCGCCGGTGTGGCGCAGCTGTTCCAGCGCTGGACCGACAATGACTGGGAGGTCATGCACCAGGGCTCGCCGGGCACGGACACGCCCGGTCAGGCGCTGCGCAACCAGCACTCCAAGGGCTGGTCGGATACCTACTGGCGCTTTGGCACGCGCGACCCCGAGGTCGATCGGCTGATCGAGGAGTCTGAGGCAGCTCTGGACTTCGAAGAGAACCATGCACTGGTACTCGCGGCTCAGCTACGGGCGATGGAAATCTGGACACCCTCGCCGATGCTGCTGACAAGCTTCAATAACGTGTTCTTGAGTAGCAAAATGCAAAACTACGAGATCACTCAGGTGTCGCCTGCCTATCACCACACGATGTGGGTTAAACAGTAGTAGCCGGATCAGGCTGAATCCGAGGTAAACCACGAAGAAGCCCGGTTCCGACAACTTCGGAACCGGGCTTCTTGCTTTGTAATTCTGGCGGCTGCTTCTTGTGAGGCGGCTGGAAGGCTGAGCCTTGCCTCGTCTGCGGATGCTAGACCTCGCGAATCTTCGCCTGGATCTGCTCCATCATCTGCGGGTCGTTTAGCTGCTCGTCGGTGTAGCCGTGGACTTCCTTGCCGTGCGTGACGGCGACGGCCATGAATTCCTCGATGTTTTCGCCCTTGGCAACAAAGTCGCAGGTGTCCATGCCAAGGTCCTTGCATGCGAGTTCAAAAGCCATTCTTCCCTCCTGGCGCTAAGTATCCGAATCGAACTTTAGTCTAGCAGGTCGAAGACACGAGTACACTGGACGGAAGTTTTGCCAAGTTTTTTACTGATTTATTGTTTGTTCTCGTGCCTCCCGGGCCGGGTTTTTGCAAGGAGAATCCGCTATGCGAGCCGTGGGCTTTGGCGATTTTGGTGGTCCTGAGGTGTTGGAAATTTTGGAATTGCCGGCACCGGTGCCAGGGGCCGGGCAGGTGCGAGTTCGAGTTGCCGCAGCGGCGGTGAATCCAACGGACATTAGCTTTCGCTCCGGCAGGCGGCGGCCGGATGGACTGGAACCGCCTTACATTCCCGGCATGGACCTGGCCGGCGTGGTGGACGCGATTGGGGAGGGAAGTAACTGGCGGCCGGGCGCGCGGGTCATGGGCGTTGTAAACCCCCGCCGTCCTGAGGGTGGCGCAATGGCTGAGTACGTCGTCCTACCGTCTGAGTCGGTCATGCGAATTCCGGAAGGCACGACGCTGGAGGAGGCGTCAACCTTGCCAATGAACGGTCTGACCGTGCGGCTTGCGCTGGACCGGCTGGAATTGAAGCCAGGGTCGACTCTGGTGGTTACTGGCGGAGCCGGCGCCGTAGGCGGCTACGCGATTGAAGTTGGGGTCGCCAATGGGCTGCGGGTTATTGCGGTCGCCGCGACTAGCGACGAGCCCTTGCTCAAGAAGTTTGGTGCTGAAGCAGTTGTGGCACGCGGCGCTGATGCGGCCCAAGCGATTCGCAGCCTGGTTCCCGAAGGCGTCGATGGACTAATCGACGGCGCGGTGATCGGAGCGCCGATCCTGCCGGCGATTCGCGATGGCGGCGGTCTGGCGGCCGTGAGTGCTTTCGAGGGTGAGACCGAGCGTGAGATTTTGATCCACCAGGTTTGGGTGACCGATTATGCCGAGAATCAAGAAGCTCTGGATGGCCTGCGGCGGCTGGTGCAGGCGGGAAAACTGACGCTGCGCGTGGCTGAGACCTTCCCGCCGGAGCGGCTTGCCGAAGCGCATCAGCGCCTAGCGGCCGGCGGCGTCCGAGGCCGGCTGGTCCTCGTGTTAAGGTTTTGGGCTTTTAGAGTCTGTACTTTGAAGATTTCTTATTAAAAGGGATGGACTGCGCAGCGGCATGGTGGATCGAAGCATATTGGCCGACCCACACTGGATGCAGGCCGCGAATTGGCCGGTGCTCAAAGCGAGCCAATCTCTGCCGGAGGCGGTCGGTAGACTCTCGTTTTCGCTCACTACGGGTGTGCGTCACTTAGAATGGGGCGGTGGAAAGGGATTTGCCAGGCGGGACGGTTTTTTGCCTGGTCCGTCACGGTGAAACGGACTGGAATCTATCCGGCCGCCTTCAAGGCAGGGAAGACCTGCCGCTGAATGAAACCGGTCGTAACCAGGCTCGGTTGGCAGGAGCTCACCTTAGCAAATGGCCTTGGGATCTGATCGTAACCAGTCCGCTCTCGCGGGCGCTGGAGACAGCGAGGATCGTTGGTGACCTGACCGCGGTCGAGATGCTGGATCCGGATGATGACCTGCAAGAGCGGGACTACGGCGAGTCATCGGGTTTAACGAGAGAGGAGTCGGAATCCCGCTGGAAGGACGACAATGTCCCAGGGATTGAGAGTCAGGCAGAACTTGAGGAGCGTGGCTTTTCGGCCCTGGTGTCTTTAGCAGCCAGATTTCCGCGGACGAGGATTTTGGTTGTAAGTCACGGTTCGTTGATCAACTCGCTGCTGGCTGTTGTTTCCAAGGGGGAGATCGGAACTGGCAAAACCAGGCTGGGCAACGCCTGCCTGAGCCTGGTTTCCTTTGACCCTCCGGAGTGGAGAATCAACGATTACAACATCGTTTCACACCTGACTTAAGCGTCTGGCTTAAAGCCTTTTGGAGGAACTTGGGCACCAAAGGGGCTCGGCGATCATCGCCGAGCCCCTCTTGATTTCGGGGAACCTGTAGCGTTTGAGCTAGGAGCCGGCAGCGGCTCCTTCGTGGACGGCCAGGGCAGAGATAAATTGCTTGACCAGCATCCGGAAGGGCTCGCCATCGATGCCTCGGATTTTGTTGTAGCGCGGGACCAAGGCAAGCCTTACCTGCTCGGGCATCTCATTCTTGAGTTCAATCGCGTGGTCGAAGGTGCCGCGGCCGGTCCAGATTTCGCTTGACTGGACCACCAGGATAGGGCACTTGATCAGGTTGACAGGCGCCGAGTACTCACCGATTACCTCGGCCAAGGGGTTGGTGACGCTTAGGTTGTAATACTTTTGCAGATCGGGCTGGTTGCGGATGTTGTAGTAGTTCCTTAGGGCGTTGAGCCAGTCTTCGCCATGCACCGCCTGCATGCGCGCCTGCTCCTCTGGGCTAAGGTTGTTGCCGTCGCCGCCGGAGCTGTTCATGCCCGAGTTGAGCTCCTCAATCAAGTAGGTGTGAGGCGCGCTGAGGATTAGAGAACGGGTGCGGTCAGGGTGTTCGATGGCGAAGCGCATAGCAACTCGCGAGCCCAGGCTATTGCCATAGACGTGGGCACCTTGGACGCCGAGGTGGTCAAGAAGAGCCGCCACGTCGTCTACCCAGGCCGATGGGCTGGGCAGGCTGGCGACGTGTTCACTTTGGCCCATGCTGCGCATGTCGGGAGCAATGACGCGGTACTGGCTGCCTAGATCCTCAAAGTGCTCCTCGAGGTTGCGACTGGAGCCATTGGCACCATGAAGCATGACGAGGACTTCACCGGAACCGTGGTCCTCGTAGTAGTGCTGGAATCCGTTGATCGTTGCTGTAGGCATATCACCCTCCTTATCGATTTTCGATGAGTAATCATAGATCAGCTGTGAAGTTTTGACACTGGCAGGATTTAAGCACGGCGGCTTGCGCCGCAGCCACACATTAGACAAAGATGCTGCATGGCAGTTTTACCGAGCCGGCCGGGAGAGGTAACCGCGGAATGGCTGGACGGCGTGATGCGAAGCTGGGGCTCGCTGCCATTCGGATCAGTTTTACGGGTGGATGTGGACAGCGCAGAGCTCGAGGCCGGGTTCTTTGGCGACGTGGCTCGATTGAACGTTGAGTACAGGGATGCGCCAGAGGGCGCTCCGGCGGTGATGATCGCCAAGTTTCCTTCGCTTGATGCGGGTGCGGTGACAATCGGCAAGGAGCGCGGTTACTACGAGCGCGAGGTGATCTTTTATCGCGACTTCGCTCCCAGGTGCGGCATCCGGGTTCCAGAATGCTACGGAGCGGAATACGATGCCGATGGTGGCGGCAATGTCTTGCTGCTGGAGGATTTGTCGAAACACCGCGCCGGTTCCTACGTGGACGGATCATGGTCCAGTGACGCGCGGGCGATGATGGGCCAGTTGGGTGCGTTTCACGCCAGTTGGTGGGGTCGTGATGCAGACCTGGACTTTCCCTGGCTTCCGTCAACGAATGCCGGGGCGGGGCGTTTTCAGACGGCGTTCGCCAGCGCCTGGCCGATCATGGTGGATTGGGTTGGAACCGGTATCGAGCCCGCGGCTCTAGAGCCGGGCTCGGCGGTCGCTGGGCGAGTTGCAGATATAAAAGCGCACTTGGCGCAACCTCCGACAGTGTTTCTCCACGCCGACCTGCGCAATGAAAATCTGTTCTATCTGGAAGGAGAGATGTCTGGTGTGGCCGTGCTGGACTGGCAGCATTGCCGGCGGGGACGGGCACCGTGTGACGTAGCGTCCTACCTGTTTGGCGCCGGGCATCGCCTGACGGCGGCCAAGGAGATCGCGCTGGTGGAAGGGTATTATCGCGCCCTGACCACGGCGGGCGTGCAGGATTACGCTTGGGATGAGTGCTGGCGTGATTATCGCCTTTCGATGGTGGACCGGTTTGTGACGGTTGGCTCCACTTTTGCGACGGTCGAGCCGGCCACGGAAAACGGCCAGAAGGCGGTACGTTACTTGTCGGAGTGCACGATGCCGGTTTTTCTACGCCACGCACACGTCTTAGACACTTTTTAGATTCAGCCAATCTTTGGCGGGAGAAAGCATGGAAAAAGAGCGCCGCCACTACCCTGACGTCGCCCCCACGGGCGCAGCTCACGTTCGTGCCGTACGCCTCGGCGACGTGCTGCAGTTCTTCTCCGGTACGACCGCTTTGGGAACACAGGCGCAAGGTGGCAGCCTAGTGGAACAATCTCGTGCCGTCCTGACGAAAATCCAGCGCATGGTTGAGCGCGACGGGTTGTCGATGTCGGACATCGTAAAGCTGACGATGTTTGTGACCAAGATTGAGGAGTACCGCGAGAACGAGCCGGAGATCGACGCGGTTTTCACCGAGTTCTTCAAGGGCGATTATCCGGCCAACACGCTGATCGGTATTTCAAAGTTGGCGCACGAAGGTTTGGATATCGAAATCGAAACTATCGTCGGTCTTTAGGAGACTTGGGCCGGCGCTATTCGTCTCGATTTGGACCGGAGGCTGGAGTGGCTTCAGTCTGCGGCGGAATTGGTCGCGGGAAGAGTCGTGGCCGGAGGATGCCGAACCAGGAAGCGATGACGATATAGATGGTGCCAGCGCCCGCGAAGGCAGTTCGCAGGTCCAAAAGATCACCTATCAGGCCAATTGGCAGCGCTGCCACGGCAGCAACACCCCCGGCCAGGAACCAGAGACTAACGACTCTGCCGAGATAACGAGATGGCACCAGTACCTGAAAGAGGGCATTGGAGGCGATCACCTGAACCGTGTTGGCCATGCCGTTGGCCAGTGCGATCACATACATCAGCGGTGCCCAGGGATTAAGGGCGAAAAGGATTAGAGTCAGGCCAAAGCCCATGGTGCCGCCGAGAAAGTGCGAGGCTTTGCTTTCAACGTTGAAGAAGCTCATGGCGGCGCCGCCAAGCAGCGAACCGACTCCAACGAAAGCTATGAAAATCCCGGCCTCACCGGCCCCGAAGCCGAGACCGTCGCGCGCAAAGCCAGCCCCTAACTGGACAAAAGTGAGGCCAAACGCGCCAAAGACGAGAGTTAGGCCAACTACGAGTGAGATCACGGGAGTTGAGCGCGCGTAGTTGATGCCCTCGATTACGTCCTTAACCGGAGAGAAGTTCCGGCCGGAAGGTTCCTGGTGCAGGCCGCGAATCAGAAGCAAGGGCAAAATGCCAAGGACTAGACAGGTGGCGCCGGCCAGCAAGGCGGAGCCGATCCCAAGCCAGAGGATGAGAAAGCCGGCGAGGGCCGGCCACAAGATCCGCGATCCAAGCTGCTGCATCGAATTCAGCGAGACCGCGTTGGTCAGGTCTTCTTTGGCGACCAGGGCGGAAATCATGGCCTGGCGCGCGGGCGACATCGTTGCCTGGGTGACACCGGCCGCCATGGAGATGGCATAAACATGCCAAAGTTGGACCTGGTCCGCGAGGGTGAGCAGCGCCAGCGACAACATGGCTAGCAGGCTGAGGAGCTGGCTGGCGATGATCAGAGACCGCCGGTCGTAGCGGTCGGCGAGGACGCCGCCAAAAAGAGATATGATGGTCATCGGTGCGCCCTGGAAGAAAACCACCAGACCAAGCTGGCCAGCAGAACCGGTGAGGTCGAGGACGAGCCAGAGTATGGTGAATTGCTGCATGGTCTGGGCCCCGACTGTGCCGATGCCGCTAATCCAGTACCAGCGGTAGCCGGGCTGGCGCAGCGCGCGAACCGCCTGGCGCAGGCCGGGGCCCCGAGTCGGTGGTTGGGCCGGAGCGGTTTTAGACTCCACTCAGATGCTCAAGAGATATGGGCAAAAGACTCATAGGTTTAGATTTAGGTGCCGAGTTCACTAATACAGACGCTAGTGTCGCACCGAGGAGCCGTCAAATGCCATTCGGTCCGACTAACTGGTTTTCAACGGCTATCAAGCGGAAGGGCGCTATAATTGGCACCATTGTGACGTTGTGCTAACGTCTGCAACCGCCTTTAGTAAGAATCTTTCAAAGTGAGAAATCAGAGATGACGACCGAATTACGAACCGCTGAAGACTACCTGGGACTGGTTGACAGGGAACTCGGTGTAGTCGACCGGCGAGTATTTGGCGATGAGACCGTCTATGAGATGGAGTTGGAGCGGGTCTTTGCCCGGGCCTGGAACTTCATGGCTCACGACTCGCAAATCCCCAACCCCGGCGATTTCTTCATGAGCTACATCGGTGAAGACCGCGTTATCGTGGTTCGTGACACGGACGGCCTCCCCCAGGTGCTGGTCAATAGCTGCCGTCATCGCGGCAACGCCGTCTGCCGGGCCGAGGAAGGTCATGCTACCTCGTTTATGTGCACCTACCACGGTTGGACCTACGACTTGAAGGGTGCTCTGGTTGGGGTTCCCGGCTTCAAGGAGGTCTATCACGAGGAATTGGACCGGGACAGCTGGGGGCTGATCAAGGCGGCGAAGGTCCAGAGCTACAAGGGCTTCATCTTCGCCAACATGGATCCCGAGGCTGTCGATCTGGATGAGTATCTGGGCCCAGTCGGCCGGCTGGGCATCGATGAGATCGCGGCGCGCGACGAACTGGTGTTTGCCCAAGGGGTCCAGAAGTGGACGATTCAATGCAACTGGAAATTCGCCGCCGACAACGCCTGGGACTACTACCACGGCGCCATCACTCATGCTTCCGCCGGTCAGTCGCGCTGGAACGGCCGTCTCGGCAGGGTGATGAAAGCACCGACCAGCGGACCGCGGCGCTTCGATGTGTCTCACCGGGCGGTGCTTGGTGAGTACGGCCACGCCCTGGGCGGGCCGCAGGTGACCGAAGCGATGCTGACCGATGAAACCGACATTATGCTGGACAACACCTGGCGCACGCGACCGGATGCTAAGGCGGCGCTGGGAACGGTTGGACAGCGCACCGGCGGTCACCCGGGAATCTTCCCCAACCTCTGGGTGATGCAGGGCCATAATCAGGTGAGCCTGCGCCTGCCGAAAGGTCCCAAAAAAACCGAGATTTGGTGGTTCACTTTTACCTATAAGAACATGGGTGAAAAAGTGGCCAAGGACATGGTGCACCGGGCGATTGGTCACAACGGTCCGGCCGGCATGTTCGAGCTCGACGATGGCGAGAACTGGGGCGAAAGCACCCGCGGGATGGTCGGCGCCGTAAGCCAGCACTTCCCATTGAACTACTCGATGAATGTGGGTAATGGCGAGGTACAAAGCGCCGAGAATGAGCCGGCCCACATCGACGCGGGATTCAACGAGCATGCTCAGCTCTGGTACTACCATTCCTGGTCGCAGTGGATGGCCGCCGAAAGCTGGGCGACGTTAAAGGCGATGCACTCTTCGCCGGAGGGCATGCTCTGAGTTAGTTCGCTGCAAGGCGACCGTCTAGGCGGGCGTGAGAGACAACGCTGACGATAGCCGGTTTCGGGAGAGCCCAGAATCAGGACCACAATCAGGCATAGGAGGTGTAAAATGCCAATTCTCCTTGACCACACGATTGTCCCATCGCATGAGAAGTCGGCCGGTACGCGGTTGCTCGGCGAACTGCTCGAAAGGCCATGGCTTCCCGAGGAAGGCGAGTTCGCACCGATGTACGTCGACGATTCGCTGACCTTTGACTTCCAGGATCGTGACGATTTCGCCTGGAATCACTACTGTTTCCATGTAAGTGATGACGATTTCGAAGCAATCTTCAGCAGAATTAAGGAAAAGGGCATCGGTTACCGCAGCAGTCCCAGGGGGCCGACTGATTCGACCGTCCGGACCCGTGGTGGCGGCAAGAACATCTACTGGACATGTCCTGACAGCCACATCTGGGAAATTCTAACCGTCAGCTACGCGCGGATGGCTGCAGCCGGGCCTTCGGAAGGTTCGTCGGGATAAAATTCTACCCCCACTCCTGTTACTAGAACTCGGCTGAGGATCCACTGCGAGGACCGGGTCCCAAAGCGCTCGGGTCGCTTCGCGCGGCGCCGATGCGATGCTGGCTGGGCCTTTGGAGCCGCCCAGAACTAAGACGGAGCGCTGGGCTGAGTCGTAGGGCTGCCAATCGCCAGTCTCGGTGATGGCAGGATCGCCGGTGCGTGCGAAGGTCGTCCAGATCGTGCGCATTAGCTCCGATAGGGTGGCCTCGACCCGACCGGCGCCGGTCTTGGGAGCCATGAACTGATCGGCGAAGGTGCCGAAAACGAAGGGGATTTCTAACGTGTGTGGGCTGCCAAGGCCAGGGATCGGCGAGGGGTGGGCGAACTCGTAGACGTAGGCGGCTTGGCCCTGGTAGGTCTGCGCTTGGGCCCAAGCCGCGACGGGGGCGCGAAAGATGAAGTCCGTGTAAGCGTCTTTGAAGTTTTCAACCGGGGCAGAGTCCGGTGCCGCGGCTTGATAGGCGGCCAAGACAGAGGCGGGGTCGAAGCTAGCGGCTGTTGGATCGTTGGCTAGAAGACGGCCCAGGGTCGGCGGTAGCTGATCTGGTTCGAGTGGTGGCCCGGACGCGGCGCGTGTGCCGTCCGGATGGACGAGGCTGAACCACATTGCCGCTTCGTGGCGGTCTGTGCCAGCTAGCAGGGGCACGGTTATCGGTGCCGCCTTCCTCTCGTCGGCGACCACGACGCCATCGGCCACCGGCGTTATCAGCGAATTGAGCGAGGCCCATTTCGAATCCCGGCCAGTGGCGCGCTCAGCTTCCTGCAGCGTTTCAGCGTCGACTTCGCGCAGTTTTGCGATGCTAACGCCGAGGGTTGAGGCGACGGAATCGGCGTACGCTTGGGAAAGTTCTGGATCGGCGGCGTATCGGTGGCGTCGCGCTGGGCTTTGAGCGATCAGTTTGTGGAAGAGGCCGGCGTTGGCCGGGTTGCGGGCGATGTGGGCGATCGACATCGCGCCGGCGGATTCGCCAAACAAAGTGATGTTGCCGGGATCGCCGCCGAACTCAGCGATGTTGTCTTGAACCCAATGCAACGCGGCAACCTGGTCCTGCAGCCCCCAATTGGCCCAGGCGCCGGTTTCCGGATCCGCCAAGTCAGGATGAGCCAGCCAGCCGAGCCCGCCAAGGCGATAGTTGCAGGTGACCACCACCACGTTGCCATCGAGCGCTAGCCGGGTTCCGTCGAAGGTGGACAGCGCGGCGTGGCCGGTTCGGAACGCGCCACCGTGAAACCAGACCATTACTGGGCGTTGGCCGTTAAGGCCGGGTGTCCAAAGGTTGAGGTTCAGGCAGTCCTCGTTTGGGTTGCCGTCATCCTCATAGATCCAGGCGCTGCCGCCGGAGAGGATCTGGGGGGCGCTTGGAACGGCGGTTTTCGCCTCGCGCACCTGGGACCAGGGCGTGACGGGCTGCGGGGAGCGGAACCGCAGCGGCCCGACTGGCGGGGCGGCGAAGGGGAGTCCCAGGAAGGTTGCGATTCCTTCACGAACCAGGCCCCGTATTGATCCGGTGCTGATCTGCAGATCGATATCGTCCTCTGGCATTGCGTTCTCCCGGAGATTTAGCGGTTAGGCCGAGAAGTGGCCCCCGGCGCGGATCATAACGCGGATCGGCCTCCTCCTACCGGGCCTTCTGCCATACTGGACCACCGGATCGCGTCGCCGGAAAACCGGAGCTACTTTAAAAGGCTAGCGCTTCGGGCTCGGCCGGCTCCGCCGGGCCGTCTGCTTGGTTAAGGCATTGGGAAAAAGGGAGGGGCCACAAGGTGGCCCCTCCCTTTTCTCGGCTGTTATGCAGCCCTCCTAGTAGAGGACGCCTTTTAGGTGCTGTTGGCCTCAGGCAGGCGCAGCGGCTACTTCACCAATCTCAGCCCGCAAAGTTGCGAGGTCGGTGTACTTCTCCGGAATCAGCTTCGGGAAGCCGCCGGCTGGCGCCTCAACAAAGTTGGAGTTGATGGCCCGGCGCCGTGAAACGCCGGCCCACTCCGCCGTCTTCCAGCTGACCTTGCCATCGCGGAAGAACTCCAGGAAGACCTGGTTGAACATCTCCGGCTGGTCGGTCTGACCCTGGTGACCGCAGTGGTCAGGGTAGAAGAACTGAACGTTGGGGACAACGTCCTCCTGGTTGAAGCCGTTCTCAACCGGGCTAAGCACATCGGCGAGGCCGTACATGTAGATCATCGGGATATTCAGCCTCTGGAGGCGGCCATTGGTTGAGAGGTTGGCGGTCAGGTTTTCGTCCACGTTTTGTCCCGGGGTGGGAATCGCTGGATGGCCGTGGGCTTCGCGGCCAGCGCGCTGGCGGTGCGCTGCCTTGACGCGCATGGTGACCAGTTCGGGCCAGATTGCGCCAGCCTTGTAGATGATTCCTTCCATCAGGACCTGCATGGCTTCTTCGGTGCCGTCGAATCCCGGGGAGACGTAGGCCGGGTTCGGGGTGAACTTGCCTTCCGAAGGCGCAACACGTGGCTTGTCGTGGACGTCACCGAGGCCACCGGCGATGAACGCAACGCCGAGGATGCGGTGAGGGTAGGCCATAGTGGTGTTGACAGCCGTGGCACAGCCCATGGAGTTGCCGCTGATGAAGAACTTGTCGATGCAGAGCGCGTCGGCGAACATCTTTATGAAGTCGGCGTGGTCCTTTGGGGTGCGGCGGACGTACTCTTCGGAGCTAGTGTCAGCCCAGCCGAAGCCTGGCATGTCTGGCGCGTAGACCCGGAAGCCGTTGGCGCCCAAGAATGGCGCCGTGAAGCGGAAGCCTGCCGTGCCGGAGGAGCCTTCGATTCCACCGTGGCAGAGAATGACCGCTGGTCCGGTATCACCGGCCTGCACATAGTGCGCTTTGGACCCGTTCGCAAGACGCACCCACTGGCTGGATAGGCCAGGTATATGGATGATGTCTTCGTCGGTGAGGCCACGGCTGGCCTTGTCCTGGGTTAGTTCCTTTCCCATTGCTAATCTCCCTTCCTGATTAGAACGCGTTACAGTTATACGCGACGCTTACAATAAGTCTTGGCGCTCGATCTGTCTACAATCTCAACGTTTCAGCAACGCCGACGTTACTTATCTCTCGTGTGGCCATCACTCATGGAGCTAGCGATGTTCGCGGGGCGGGTAGCCGATCTTCTGCTCGAACGAAAGATGATAGTGCTCGTTCACACCCCAGCTGAAGACCTTGGTTGGCGTCAGCTCAAGCCGATACTGGTACTATCGTCCGGGTTTGTCGGATCTTCAACGGCGACACATTCACCGCGTCCCTCACCTCCAGAGACGCAGGCGTACGCCGGATCCGGTTCAAGACCGAAATGCCCGATCAGGGATACTGGTCGAAGTTTCGCAATGTGTCGCCATCGTTTTGCCTATAGAGGCTTATAGCACTCCAGCCCGTTTTAATACTCTCGTTGTCGTCCTCAGAACCATCCCAGGGAAACGGAAACACACCCTTCGTCCCAAAGCGTCTGCCTGAATGCTGGCGCCCTGGACCGGTTTCTGGGTACCGCGGTCAACCACCGTTTTAGTTAGCTCGCCGTCATGCCACAGCCACACTGCCTGAATGTCGCCATAGTTCAAGATCACCGCGGTACTGAACGCCTGAATAGCGATCTCACGCACGGCGCAGACCTCGAAGATGCCATCCTTGTGCGAAACGTCGAAGGAAGTGAAGTCGCCGTTGCTATTTAGCGCTTTACCCTGAACGACGTTGTTTTCGTCGATCAGAAGAACATCGTTGGCCGGGTCCATGACGGTGACCATGGGAGGGTCGGTTACGTTGGTCTCACCACCACCGGTTGTCTCAGACGTACTGGTCGGCGGCGGGTCATCAAGAAAACCCTCGCAGATTAACTTAACTGCGACGCTCCCGCTGGGCCAGATCACAGCGCTGCCTGTTTTTGAGTACTCATTACCTTTCGCATCGAATCCGGACACCGTTACTGTAGCTTCAACCGTTACCACAAATGCCCTTACGTCCATCAATCCGCTTTGAACGCAGATCAGTTCCAGGGGATTAGTGTCTAAGCTTAAACCCTTTACCACCTCAAAAGCAGCGCCGAACGCCTCATTAAACGAGAGACTGAAATGCAACCTGACGAATCTTTAACGGCACGTCGTCAACAATATGCCCCTTGGGGGGTCGTAGGCGTAGAAGATGAATGTCTCATTGAATTCACCACCCGGCCCCTTCTTACTCTCAACTTTGGCAGTCAGCACTACGGTGTTGCCAAGTACTTTTTGGGGACCTTTATAGTATCGCTGGACGTACTTCCCGGACCTGTTGCCAAGTCGAATCCCCGGGCTCAATTGATAGCTTAAGTAGGTCAGAAGGAACTTTGCCCTAGACTAGACTTAACCGGCTAAAATGGCTCAGCTCCACGCTGACACTATCGCGAGTTGCACTCGGTTCCTGCTCCACTATTGCAAACAGCAACTCCTCGCTGGTTGCTGAGGTGTGCAGAAAGAAAAGAAAGCCTTCCGGCGGCTCGTCCGCTGGTAGCACTATCCTAAGTACGGCTGGCCGCGACAGCACCAAGCCATCCGGCTCAAGCCGGTAGGAAGCAGCGTCCGAGCGTCCTCAAGCTCGACCGTGTCGTCGAAATGTTCAGCAATCACCCTGATTTCAGCGGGCTTGACGTCGTCGGGAGCGCACCTTCTGGGATCGTCAGGCTGGCACTGCCGTCATCTGAGCTAACCGTTAATTCCTGGTTCGAAGCTGGCGTCGATCCACTCGCGGCTGCCAGCGTGGGAGTGGGATTGGCCGGCGGTTCGCTGCCGCCGCAGGCGGCGGCGATGAGCAACAGGGTCACGAGCGCGACAAAATAACGAGGCACTATCTACCCTCCGAAGCCAGCTTACGCGAAAAGATCTAATTATGCAGGCTCGGTTTCCAATCCCATCCGGGAATGACCACGATGCCATCTACGACGTTGGCGCGGCCGGGAACGACTTGGGGATGGCCTTCCGGGGTTGAGGTGGCGATACGGGCGAAATTTAGTGAGTTGATGTACTCCGGTTCGGCTCAGTAAACATGGGCTTTTGCCTCCAGGTTTGAAATTAAATCGACGCTTTTTTCTGCATATTTGAACCTGTCCCCCGCCAGGCAATGACCGAGGTGAGGGCGGCAAGTACTACGTAGCCTAAGGTGCACCAGGATGCTGGCCCAACGTCTGGTTTTAGGCTCGTGACACCGTCGCGTTGAACCGGGCAAAACTTTCGCCCGGGACCGACACGCCCGGTCAGGCGCTGCGCAACCAGCACTCCAAGGGCTGGTCTGACACTTACTGGCGCTTTGGCACGCGCGACGCCGAGGTTGACCGGCTGATCGAGGAATCGGAACCGGCGCTGGACTTCGAGGAGAACCTAGCGCTGGTGACGGCGGCCCAGCTGCGTGCCATCGAAATCTTCACCCCGTCGCCAATGTTGCTGACTACCTTTAACAACCAGTAACAACCAGTTCTTGCAGAAGCGGTTTCAGGCCTACGAGGTTACCCAGGTTTCGCCGGTCTACCAGCTGCCGATGTGGGTTAAGGACGACTAGGCTACCGATCCCGAACGAGTCAACAAAGCGAGCAGGCCCGTGCCATTGTGGCGCGGGCCGCTTTGTGTCTGGCGCGAATCTGGCGGATTTCGTTGACAAAGGTTTCCTGCAAGGCATAGCCTTCTCGCCAGACTGAAGCTTTGTCAGACAAGCGCTTTATTGTGGAGAGCCTAACTTGAACGGTATTCACGACGTTGGCGGCATGCACGGCTTTGGCAGGGTTCTGCTGGAGGAAAACGAGCCGGTTTTCCACGAGGCCTGGGAAGGCCGGACCTACGTGATGCTGAGGCGGTTGAATGGCAAGTTCCCGGCGAAGGTGCCGGGCCTGGCGCGCGACATCATTGAGCAGATTGAACCGGCGCGATATCTAAGGATCAGCTACTACGAGCGCTTTCTAGAGGTCCTGGAGAAACGGGCGCTGGCTGAGGGAATCATCAGCCAAGCTGAACTTGAGGATCGGATCAAGCTGATCGAGGACGGCGGTGACCCGATGCCGCGCAGCGAGGATAAGGAGGCGGCGGCTGAAGCGGTGGCGGCATTGAAGACGAATCAGCTGCGCCCGGCGCTGTCAGGAGCGCCGGCATTGTTCGCCGCTGGCGACGAGGTTAAGGCTCTCAATCTGAATTGGCCGGGCCACAACCGGCTGCCGCGATACATACGCGGCAAACGCGGGTGGATCGAACGGGTCAATGGCCGGCATAGAATCGAAGATGCACACGCTGATGCACTGGGCGCCAACCCCCAGACGGTCTACACGGTTGGGTTTGAAGGAGCCGAGGTTTGGGGTCCTGAGTGCGAGCCCAACTTGAAGGTCTATATGGAGTTGTGGGAAGGGTACCTAGAGCCGGCACCGGCAAAATAACGAAAGGCAATAAACAATGAGTTCTGAACACCATCACCCTGAACCCGAATCGGCTGCGTCCTTGCGCGCCAAGGCGCTTGAATCACTACTGGTCGAAAAGGGCATCGTCAAAACCGACGTGATCGATGCTCTGGTGCAGGCCTACGAGGAGGACATTGGCCCGCGCAACGGGGCGGTGGTGGTGGCGCGCGCCTGGCTGGACCCGGAGTACAAGGCGCGGCTGCTGGAAAATGGCGCCGCCGCGGTCAACGAACTCGGTTTTGTCAGTGGCCAGGGCGCTGAACTGGCGGTGGTGGAAAATACGGCCGATGTGCAGAACATGATCGTCTGCACGCTGTGCTCCTGCTACCCGGCCGGGCTTCTAGGCTTGCCGCCGAAATGGTACAAGGACTTTGCCTACCGCTCGCGAGCGGTGATCGAGCCCCGCGCGGTTTTGGATGAATTTGGCCTTGATCTGCCGGAGGAGACCGAAGTCCGCGTTTGGGACAGCACGGCGGAGCTGCGTTACATGGTGCTGCCGGAGCGACCGGCGGGCACGGAAGGTCTCAGCGAAGAAGAGCTGGCGGAGCTGGTCAGCCGCGATGCGATGATCGGCGTGGCTAAGGCAGAGGCGCCTCAGGCGGTCGGTTCCTGATGACGGCGGAAGCGGATCCCGAGGTTGCCCAAATGGAGGGTGTGGAGGCGCTGCCGCGCAAGAACGGCGAGCTGACTTTTGACGCGCTCTGGGAGGGCCGTGTCTTTGGCATGGCGGTGGGTCTCAACGACCAGGGCGTCTACATGTGGCGTGAGTTCCGCGACCAGTTGGTCGAGGAGATCGGCGCGGCGGATGCAGCGGAGTCCGAATCCACCTACTACGAGCGGTTTCTGGCCGCATTCGAGAAACTGGCGCTAAAGAAGGGTCTGGTGACGCTTGGCGAGCTCGATGCGCGCACCGAGGAGTACGCCTCTGGCGAGCGGGATGATTTCGAGGAGCACGGTCACCAGCACTAAGCATTAGGGGAGGGCACGCTTCGGCTTTTGGTGGCGTCGCCAAAGCCCGGCTCTTATTGCTCGGCGTAAAGGCCTGTCAATCGACGGTCCAGGGCAGTTTCGAGTAGCAGATCAACGCGACTGTGACGCCTGGAGACGCTGACCTCTGGATAGACATCCCTTGGGCGTTTCATTTAGGTTGGTGCCAGCGATCCGGCTGACCGGGCGGATCAGATGGGAGCGCCGGACTAGGTATGGCGGAATTACGTGACATAACACTTGACGATATCGAGTCGCTGGCGGTTGGCGCCTGGGTGCTTGGCACCGGCGGCGGTGGTTCACCGTATTTGGGGTTGCTCAACATGCGCAAGCTCTACGGCGAGGGGTTGCGGGTGCAGCTGATGTCATCCGACGACCTCGAGGATGACGACTGGGTGGCGGCGGTTTCGAACATGGGGGCACCGCTGGTCGGGCAGGAGCGGCTGACCAACAGCAGCACGATCGCCAGGGCGGTTGAGCTGATGGAGAGTCACGCTCGGGTTCGGTTTCGCGGCATCATGGCTCTCGAGATCGGCGGCGGCAACTCGATTCAGCCGATGATGGCGGCGACGGTTTTGGGACGGCCGCTGATCGATTCCGACATGATGGGTCGCGCCTATCCGGAAGCGCAGATGACGTCGGTTGCGGTCGGCGACTTGCAGCCATGGCCGCTGGCTACGGTCGATGTTCGTGGATTGGAATCGGTGGTCGACAAAGTGCCGACCTGGAGATGGATGGAGCGAGTCAGCCGCAAAATTTGCGTTGAATACGGCTCGGTCGCGGCGACCTGCAAGGCGCCACGCACCGGGGCGGAGGTTAAACAATGGGGCATTCACGGCACCACCACCAAGGCGATGGCTATTGGCGCGGCGGTGCGAGAGGCGCAGCGTCGGCACACCGACCCGGTTGAGGCAATTATGACGGTGGAACCCGGCAAGGTCTTGTTCAAGGGCAAGGTGGTGGATGTTGAACGCCGGACCACGGAGGGATTTCTGCGCGGCCGGGCACGATTCGACGGCAGCGATGCTCAAGGCGGCTCAACTCTAGAGTTAGCGTTCCAAAACGAATGGTTGGTGGCCTGGCTAGACGATGAGCCGCTCGCAATGACGCCGGACTTGATCTGCGTGCTCGACAGTGACTCGGGCGAAGCGATTGGCAGCGAAACGATTCGTTACGGCCAACGCGCCACCGTGATCGCTCTGCCGCCGCCGCCGGTTTTTCTGACGCCGAAAGGGCTGGAGCACGTCGGACCGCGCGCTGTGGGCTACGACATCGAATTCAAGAGCGTTTTCCAATGAGCCGGATCGGGATCGACGTTGGCGGGACAAATACAGATGCAGTCTTAATCGATGGCGGCGAGGTGCTGCGTTCGGTGAAGGTGCCGACCAGCGAGGACGTGACCACGGGTATTTTCGACTCATTGGCCGGACTAGCGGATGCGGGAGTGCTGCAGGGCCAGCGAATCGACGCCGTGATGATCGGCACCACCCATTTGGTCAACGCGGTACTGCAACGTCGCGGCTTGTCGAAGGTTGCGGCGCTGCGCGTCTGTTTGCCGGCTTCGGCTTCGCTGGAGCCGTTTTGTGATTGGCCGTCCGATTTGGCGGAGGTGGTCAAGGGCGGCGTCTGGATGGTCGAGGGCGGCCACGAATTTGATGGCCGGCCGTTTATGCCGCTGGATACTGAAGCGGTAAGACGCGCCGCGGTTCAGATGAGAGAAAAGGGGCTGCGCGTGGTGGCGATCTCGGCGACTTTCTCGCCGCTGGACAACAGCCACGAGCGGCAGGCGGCGGAGATCGTGGCGCAGGAAGTGCCGGATGGCGAGATCACCTGTTCCAGCGATCTGGGACGCATCGGGGTGCTGGAACGAGAGAACGCGGCGCTACTAAACGCGGCGTTGGCGGATTTGTCGCGCGACACGATCGCTGCTTTCGAAAAGGCGATTGCTGATTCGGGCATCGTGTCGCCGCTTTTCATTACTCAGAATGACGGCACCGTGGCGGAGGCGGCCCAGGCGCAGCGGTTGCCGGTTCATAGCTTTGCTTCTGGCGCCACCAATTCGATGCGCGGCGCCGCCTACCTTTCCGGCCTTGACGACGCGATGGTGATCGATGTCGGCGGCACCAGTACCGATGTCGGCCAGCTGCAGAATGGCTTTCCGCGCGAGGCCAATGCGGTGGTGCATGTCGGCGGCGTGCGCACTTTGTTTCGGATGCCGGATTTGATGTCGATCGGCCTCGGTGGCGGCAGCCAGGTGGTGCTGGAGCCGCTAAAGGTGGGGCCGGTTTCGGTCGGATACCGGCTGCTGCAGGAGGCTTTGGTGTTTGGCGGCAGCCAGCTCACCGCGACCGACGCCGCGGTAGCCGCAGGGCGGTTGGAGCTTGGTGACGCCGGCAAAGTGGCGCATCTCGATCCGGCGGTCAGCGAGCGGATCCTGGCCGAGGCGCAGCACATGATCGAGGGGACGATCGACCGGATGAAGACCGAGGCCGGCGATGTGCCGCTGGTCGCGGTCGGCGGCGGAGCCTTCCTGGTGCCGGACCGCCTCGAAGGGGTCTCTAAGGTGATACGCGTGCCGCATGGCGACTGCGCCAATGCGGTCGGGGCCGCTATCGCCCAGGTTTCAGGAGAAACCGACCAGATATTCCGCGACATGACGCGGACCGATGCGCTGGCCGCCGCGGCGCAGTTAGCCGAGGATCGGGCGGTTGAGGCCGGGGCCGACCGTGGGACGCTGAAGACGATCGAGACCGAGGACATCCCGCTGGCCTATCTACCGGGCAATTCCCTACGGGTACGGGTGCGGGTAGTCGGCGATGTGGCCGCGGCCTCACAATCCTGAGTTTGGCTGGCGCCTGATTCGCTCGTGAAGGGCGAAGTTCACTGACTGAAAGCAACAAGCGCCGTTGCGGGTCGGGCGGGCTTCTCACTTAGCTACCGCAGTCTGAATAGCGATGTCCAGCGGACCCGGTGCATGTGACTGGTCCGGGAGCCGCTGCTTTGGATACCTTTAAGCGGGCGTACTCGCGGCCCGGTCAGAACGGGAACCCCCGGGTTTGGTTTGGCTGAATCAGGACGACTTCGCAGCAATCATTAACCGGCTGTTAAAGATCTGCTAGCTCTACTCCTTTGTGAGTTCGATCACAGAGGCGGGGGTGGGCGGAGCATAACTTGAACAGATCAGAAAGAGGGAACAAGGACCAAGCGACTGTCCGCCAGCATCCAGCCACGAGCCTGCCGGCGATGCCGGGGTGATGCCTACCTCGACCAAACTGACGAGACCGAATGGCGCTGTCTGCAATGTGGCCGGGAGGTTCATTTCGGTGGAGTACCGGTTGCGCAGCCAATTTCAAATTCTGCCGTTGCAGCTTAGCTTTGCACCGCCGGGGTTTGCCGCCGAATAATGGCTCTTTTTCCAAGGAGCCGGTGCGGAACCCTAAAGTCGCGATGTTGAATCGAAGCCCCCCTCTCGTAGGAGGAAGTCATGATCGGACAAAACACAGCCCCCGGATATTTACGCTCGGCCGGAGTCGGTTCGGCCTTTGCCATGGGGTGGACTCCCTGCGTCGGACCTGTGCTTGGTGCGATCCTCGGCCTTGCATCAACTCAGGCCGGCGTGGCGGAGGCCACGATCCTGCTTACGGCTTGCACGGCCGGTTTTTCGCTTCCGTTCCTGGCGATGGGGTTGTTTTTTGGCGCGGCGCGCCGGATCTTTCAACTGATAAATCCGTTCCTAGAGGGGATATCGTTCTTTAGCGGAGTGCTGATCATCGTGGTTGGCATCATGATTTTCACAAACTCGCTGATCAACCTGAACACGCTGTTCACCTTTATAGAAGTCAATCAGGTGAGCGGCACTGCCAGCCTGGGCCTGATTGGCCTGGCGGTGGCCTTTGGCGCCGGTGTTGTTTCGGTTTTCTCGCCCTGCGTTCTGCCGATGGTGCCGGTTTACATGCTCTACATCACCGGTGCGTCAGTCGATGGAGAGGGCCAGCTGTCGTCGCCGCGATCGCCGTTCGCTCATTCACTGGCTTTCATCGTCGGCTTCGGCCTGATTTTCATCATCTTGGGCGCCTCGGTCGGGCTGATTGGGACTGTTCTACGCGACGATATTTTCAACCGATTCGCCGGTGCGCTGCTCATGGTTCTGGGTCTCAGTCTTGCCGGCGTGATAAACATCCCGTTCCTGCAGATTCAGAGGCGGGTCGTCAATGCCTAAGCGAATGGTCGGGAGGTTTCGGGTATCGCTAGCGACGCTCGCTTGCTCGAAACCTCCGTTCGTCGCTTCGATCGAAGGGGGAAATTTGATATGAGCGCTAAGCCTCGCGAACCAGGGAACCGGCCGGCCACTCGCTGGCCCTTAATAATCATTACCGTTGCCTTGTCATTAACCATCGTTCCACTGCTGTTGCGGGGTTCTGGCGGGAGTACAGAAACGGTCCCCCTGCGGACCCTTGCGGAGGAAATCCAGGCCGGTCAGGCCGAACGAATCATCGTCCGCTCCGACAGCTTGACTCTGGTCAGGCCGGATGACAGCAGGATAAGAAGCCGCAAGGAAGCCGGTATTGGGGCTACTGAAGCCCTGGAGTTGGTGGGAATTTCACCGGCTGACCTGCAGAACGTCCAAATCGAGGTGGAGGCGGAAGGTGGCGGACTGGGAAGTGTAGCTGGCATTCTCTTTGCCCTCATACCACTCCTATTTCTTGCCGTCATCGGCTATTTCATTTGGCGGCAGTTTTCTCAGTCCAACAAAGGTATGGCGGGAATAACCAAAAGCAAGGCGCGCCTAATTGAGGTTGATTGGCATCGCTGAAGCGGTCCTAACCTGAGGAGGAAAGGAATACCCCCAAGGGGTATTTAGGAAAAGGACCATGGTAGTTGCAGACACGGATCAGCGGCGGAATCTGACGGGAGTTATCACGACTGGCTCGATCTCGAGCACAGTCGAACTCGACTTCGACCGCGGCACGGCACATAAGACTTACAAGCCACCCCTCTGGGTGCGCCTGCTTTACTGGATTGTCTTCCAGGCTCCATTCCCCTATGTGGCCAATCACGCCGCCCTGGAGGCCGCCCGCTACCGCCGCCAAATCGTCGGATTCTTGACTAAATTCTGGTACGGCGAGGATTTTGTGGCGCCGGTGCTGACATTCACGATGAGAGCGACGGTAGTCATGGCTTTGTCACCCAACTCGTACGTGGCCCGGCGCAGCAAGACAAGAAACACGCTCGCAAGTTCATGAAGGGGCTGACGCGCAACTTCCTCGATGCCGGGCTGCCGACCTGGCAGGTGACGCCTTACAACCCGCGCGCGGTTGGCAACCTGATCCAGCAAGATGACGGCACCTTCTGCATTATTGACCGGAATCGAATCTGGTTGCGCCGCTGGTGCCGCTATCGAGGCTGGTCGGCGCGATTCGGGAAGGCGCATTCCCCGCGTTTGACGATATCGACACGGTGCGGCTTGACGACTACATCGAGGCGCACTCTGAGGAAATTACCGCCGCTTTAGGGACTGAAGACACTGCCCTTCTCCGCAGCGCCGCAGTGAGCTATGGCGAAGCCTCACGGGAATGGCATGACGGCGAGCCACGCATCTTCAGCCGGCTGCTGCGTTTCGCGCTGCGGCTGGTCGACGTGCCACGCTGGATACGCGCACTCCAACGAGGAGCCAATACGGGCCAGGCGAAAGCGGAAGCCTTTCTCGAGAACGGGATCGAGCAATGGGCATCCGAAGGGCTGCTGAGCGAAACAGAAACAGAGAACCTTCAACAAGCCCGCTGTTCGCCGGAAGTCGGCTCGGCCATGGCCAACCTCGGCGCCCACCTGCTAATTAGCGTTCAGATGTGGGGCCCGCCAGGCTCAAGGAGCCTATCCCGCTTCCTTTGGACGGTGTCGATGCGGCTGAAAGCTGAGTGGGGAGCCGTTCGCCACCAGAAGCCGGCGGGCGGCGCGCGCCAGCTGCACACGGTCCTGGTCGCGTTGTTCGCCCTGATCCCGCTGTTCGGTGGCGGCGCCTATTTCCTTTCCAAGCCGATGCGGTCCAATCGTGCGCTCTCGCTGGTGCTCTTCGACCGCTTCCTGCGCAAGCTACCCTTTCGGGCCTACCAAAGGCTTCACCTATCGGCCCTGACAATCTGGTACGCCTACCCCCGGCAGAATGCTGGCGGCAGGAGTGAGCAGTTTTCTTTTAAAGGCCTGTTAGTTCATGCTCGCTCCCGGCTGGGCGCGCTCTCCCCCATGAGACCACTCATGCCTACCGTGCTTGCCGTGAACGTTATCGCGCTCACGATCGCCTCCATTCTTTACTTCGGATTCGATACGGAGGCTGGCTTCAGTGAGAAGGGGCTGGTTAACACCACCGATGTAATTTAGCTGGTAATAGCCGGTGGGGCCGGGATCGCCGTCTTCTTCAGCTTCTGGCGGTTTCGAGCAGGTCAGGCGGGGCGGGGCGAAGCTGCCGGTTCTTTCTTCTGGGGCTTAGCAGGCCTTGGACTGCTGGCCTTCGCCCTGGACGATTACTTGACCTTCCACGAGAATGCCGGTCTCTGGCTTGAGCGGCACGTCGGCACACTGCCGCTAATGACGAACAGCACCGACGACTTGATCGTGATGTCCTACGCTCTCGTCGGCCTGGTGGCGCTTTACCTGTTCCGGCACGAGGTTACGGCCAGGCGCAACTCATCCACCTTGCTAATTCTGGGCGTGATTGCAGCGGTGGTCATGGTTGGCACTGACGCTTACGCGCATGCCAGGATCATCAAAGCGCTGGAGCTGCCGGCGCAGGCGTTTGCTGGCGGACTTCTGATGCTGGCGATGGTTGTGCGGCTGAGTGAGGTACGCTCTCCAGTGGTGATTCCCAGCTGGATTCCAGGGGTCGCTACTGCCAAAGCTGATTGTGGTGCTCCTGCCGCGGGCATAGATGCCCGGGCTCTAAGACGAGCGGAAGCCGGGTTGGTGCCGTTTGCTAAGTCTGGTGAATGGAAATGACCGAGACCTAGTCGACCGGGTGGGTTGGGCACGAGGCGGATCGATGCGCTGGCCGCCGCGGCGCAGTTGGCCGAGGATCGGGCGGTTGAGGCCGGGGCCGACCGTGGGACGCTGAAAACGATCGAGACCGAGGACATCCCGCTGGCCTATCTGTCGGGCAATTCGCTGCGGGTGCGGGTGCGGGTGGTTCGATGAACTCCGCCAGGGTGTACTGGCGAATGATGTGATTGCCGAGGTTGCGGTTCTCCCCGTCTGGACCAACTACCGAGAATGTAACTCGATTGCGGCCGGTTTCCAGGTCGAGTTCGCTTTGCCAGTGGGTAACGCTGCCGTCCGAGTTTTGATGCCGCTGTTCACTTCCATCGCTGCGCAAGCTCCATTCCTGGTTTGGCAAGTCCAAAAGCAGACGGCCCGCGGGTTTGAGCGCCTGACGGATTGCCTCGAGCACGCGGAGATCTTCATCATCCGATTCGAGGTAGCCAAAGGAGCTAAACATGCTGATTACGGCATCAAACCGCTCTGAGAAAGGAATCTCGCGCATGTCCGCCTCAATGGTCTCAATTTCAACGCCCGCCTCGGCGGCGGCACGCTCCGCCCAGGCCAAGTAGTCACGGTTGAGGTCAAGGCCGATGACGTTGAGGCCCTTCTTTGCCAGTGCGACCGAGTGACGTCCCTGGCCGCAGCAGAGGTCGAGAACAGTTTCGCCCGCCTGCAAGTCGAGAGCCTTCCTGACAAAGCGGATCTGCCTCTTTGTCTGCTTGGTTCTGAGATGGAATCCATAGAGCTCCGGATAGTCGGAGGTGAAGAAGGATTTGTACCAGGGGATGTTGTTCACAGTCATGGGCTGCTCTCAGGCATGGACTGCTCCTTCGCGCTGGCGGAGTCTAGCAGACCAATCGAAGTTAGATGCCGATTCGCCGGTGCGGCGATTGTTGGGCGTGGCTTCGGCAGGGGTCTCTACTGGGCCCGTCGAATAATCGACTCACCGATTAGCAGAAGGTCATCGGTGTTCCAGGTCGATTCGGCGATGGTCGGGCCGATGCTGATGCTAAGGACCCAGTTGTTGAGGCGCAGCACGGTAGTTTGGCCGATGCCATCGCTGTCGATGCGGGCCGCGAACCAATCCAGCAAATCGTCGTTGGCATTGTCGATTTCGGAGATCGGATGATCGAGCGCGATTAGCGCCGCCTTGAGCAAATTGTAGCGGGCAATGGCCGGGTCAAGGGAATCGAACCTAATCAGCGCCATTGTGAGGAAGGAACCGTCGGCGGCGGATGTCTGAAAAATGGCGGCGCACATGGTTTCGAGCCGAGGGCTGCCGCCCTGCGTGCTGGCGGTCAAAGCTTGGAGCTGGAGGGTGTAGCTGCTGGGCGGGTCAGCGAGGACTTCCTCGCAGGTCTCGGGATTGAGCGGTCCGGTTAGTAGGGCGGCGCGACCTGCCTCGGTGGTGTCGAGTGAGCCGGAAGTGTTCGGCTCGGACCCTTCGCCTGATAGATCGATGCAGGCCGTAACCAAAAGCGCTACGAACGCGAGTGGTGCTAGAAAGCGAAACATCATCTAGGTCTCAGATTCCCTCGTGGATGAAAGGCGGCTGAATGGGCCGCGCCGGACTCTGAATCTGTCCGCAATCGAGCTGACATAGCTATAATGCCCTTGTTATGCCTATATATGAATACACCTGCGACGCCTGCAAAGCCCCGAATAGCGTGTTTGTGCGCTCGATAAACTCAGAAGTAAACCCCAAGTGCGAAAAGTGCGGCAGTACTGAACTCACGCGCGCGATCTCTACCTTCGCATTTCATGGCTCCGGCGGCTCTGATGCCGGCGATGGCGATATGGCCGCCATGATGGAGCAGATGGGTGGTATGGGTGGCATGGACATGGGTGGAATGGGCGGCATGGGCGGCATGGGGATGGACGACCTCTAAGAGCTGCGGCTAGGGCGGTTAGAGCATTCCGACTTCTGCAGGGTCTGACAGTAAGGAAAGAACGCCCGGCGGGGTCTGAGAAAAAGCTGTCGCACAAGATCCTTCTCGCCAAAAACCTTAGCCAACAGATACGCGAGCGGCAGCGCGCGGGCACGAAAAGAGGTGTGGCAGCTTTTCGTGCTGCATTGCTGGTTTCAATTTCAGATCAAGCAAAACAATCCGTTCGAAGATCTTCGCCCCAGTGTCTCCTAACAGCGCCCAGGTTTCGCAAAGGCGTTGGGTTGACCGGGTTGGGCGGCTGAGTGTGCCTCGCGTCCGCACTAAGAGGGCAGGCCGAGGTCCGAGCAATGACTATAGTCAGCAAGCGGACCAATTTCTGGTCCGTTTGTGAGAAGACTGGCTCCATGAAACAAGCGAGTCTGGGAAGCCCGTATGACAGGCCGGCCTCGGCGATCTTGCGATTTCTGGTTGAGGTCATCGCCTGGGTAGCGGGGCCGTGGGCGGCGGCTGAGGTACACATTGTCCTGGCGGTCCCGGTCTTGCTCGTGCTGCTGGCGTTGCCGTCGGTATTTTCGACGCCAGGCGACAAGCACCAGGTAATCGTGGCGACGCCGGGGGCGATTCGGCTTGGCATAGAGGCGCTGCTAATCGCGGTTGCGGCGGCCGCGCCGTGGGTGATTTGGCCAACCTGGGCCGCCGGGCCCGCGACGGTGATTGTGGCTGGGGCGGTTGTCTTTGGCCTGCCGAGGAGTCTATGGCTATTGCGGGGTGCGCCGACTTTGAAAGACTAGCGCTTTCGTTAGGGCGGCTTTGACTTGGAAAGAAACGAGCCTTCGGCTCGGGCGGCTGCGCCGGGGTGTTGAGCAAGGGCTGCTTTGGCGTCGAAAGCTTAGCCAGATCTCGAGGCGATTTATTCCGTCGCGTGGGTCGCGGCGGTGCAGCCAGAGAGGGATTGCCGTGAAACAAATATCGACGACCATTGAAATTTCAGCGCCTCCGGCGGAGGTCTGGAAAATCCTGACCACCTTTCCGGCCTTGCCAGAATGGAACCCTTTCATGCGTTCGGCGGAAGGGGAGAAAGTGGTTGGTGAGCGTCTCAAGATCTATCTAAAACCGCCGAAGGGCTTGGGGATGACTATTAAGCCGACTGTGCTCAAGGCCGACGAGGACAGTGAGTTTCGTTGGCTCGGACATCTGGGTGTCTCAGGGCTTTTTGACGGCGAGCACTACTTTACTATTGAGGCGCTGGATGGCGGAAAAGTCCGATTCACGCAGGGTGAAATCTTTACTGGCTTGCTGGTGCCGCTAATGGGCTTATTAGGGGTCTTTAAGAACACAATCCTGGGGTTTGAGGAGATGAACAGCGCCCTGAAGCAGCGCGCCGAGACGTCAGGCTAAGAACCGGTCGCAACTCGGATTAGCGCCGAATCCCTCAAGAAAGAGAGGGCGGGGAATGCACCCCCAGCCCTCTCTCTTATTTTGAAACGCTAGCCTTCGGCTAAGGCGCCTCCGCCAAAGCTCTTCTTAGTCCCCTTAGGCCCACTCACTCTGCAGGAAGTTCTGTACGTGCGAGGCGTACTCCTCTGGGCGCTCGAACGGTACCCAGTGGCCGGTGTCGCGCAGGACAACCATGCGTGATTTCGGCATCAGGTTTAGTGCATTGATCGCGATCTCAAAGGTGCAGGTGCGGTCGTTGCGGCCCCAGATGATCAGGGTTGGCGCTGAGACGTTCATCATGTCGCGACTGTGGTCCCAGGCGACGCTTTTCGACTTGGCGCGCGCTTCGATCAAGTCGGGGCGGCCGGTGTGGGCGTCGAGCAGGTACTGGCAGAGTTCGTCGGTGATCAGCGACTTGTCGACGATGTGCAGCTCCATGTACTCACGGAAGTTCTCCAGGGTTGGGTTGCGGCCGGCTTTGCCAGCGGCACGGATGCCTTCCTCGGAGTAGTTGGAGATCAGGTACTCGTTGGGGTAGCCGCCGCTGGTGCCGATGTGGCCGGCGCCCCAGACCAGCTTGTTGAGCCGGTCCGGGTAGTGGTAGGCGAAGGCCATCGAAGTTTGGCCGCCCTGCGAGTTGCCGACGATGTGGGCCTTGTCGATGCCAAGCGCGTCCAGCAAGGCTAGACCGGTGCGAGCCTGGAGGTTGTGGACGGGCTCCTCATAGACGATGGGTCCGGTTTTGGCGAAGTTTGGCAGGTCCATGGCGATGCAGCGGAAGTTCTGCGACAGGATCGGCAGGACCTTGGACCAGGTGATCCAGGCCGTCGTGCCGGGGCCGTAGGAGTGGAACATGAGAATCGGTGGGCCCTCGCCCACGTCGTGATAGTGGATCGTCGTGCCCATCGCCTCGATAGTTTTGCTGGTACCTTCTTCGGTTAGCGCTGCTGCCATAATTTTTTGCCCTCCCTGTGGACTCTTGGTGAACTCGGGCGCCTTTGACTTTGAAAGAAACAAGCCTTCGCCTTGGGGGGCTTCGACTTTGAAAGAAACAAGCCTTCACCTTGGCGGCTTCGACTTTGAAAGAAACAAGCCTTCGCCTTGGCGGCTTCGACTTTGAAAGACGCTAGCCTTGCGTCTAGGGCGGCTCTGCCGGGGCGTCTGGTTTGGTTGGCCGGGTGCAAGGGGCGAAGCACTGGCTGTTCAGATCAAGTCGCAAAGAAGTCGAGAACCGCGCGGTCGAACTCTTCGCGCTTTTCGACCTGGGCCCAGTGGCCGCAGTTCTGGAAGATTAGCAATCTTGCGTCTTTTAGCCGGCGCAGCATCAAAAGAGCAACTTCCAGGGCTCCGCCCTTGTCATCGATACCCCAGATCAGCAGGGTCGGCACGGTAATCTTTTCTAACTCGAAGTAGAGGTCGTGTCGCGGCTGCTTGGGACGCAGCTCTGTCTGCCTCAAGGCTTCCGGTGTGGTGCTGACTTCGTAGCGCTCCTGAACCATCTCATCGGTCAGCCAGGATGAGTCGTGTACCAAACTTTCGACCAGGACCCGCATCTTCTCCGGTGACGGACCGCCACGATAGTACTTGGCGATGTTGTTGAGAGCTTCCAGGGGCTGGGCTTGGATCGAAATTGCCCGGGTGGGCTGACTGCCTATCATCACCTGGTGCTTGACCCGCTCTGGAGAGTTGATTGCCAGCTTGATGATCGATTGCCCTCCCATTGAGTTGCCGATGAAATCGGCGGCGTCGATGCCGAGCTGATCCATAAAGCCGCCGATCATTCCGGAGATGAAATCGTGCCAGGGCTCATCGGAGCCGTTGAATTCCGACCGGCCCCAACCAGGCATATCGAAAAGCAGAACCCGGTTGTTTAGGACGATGTCCTGGAGATTGCCGCGAAAGTTGCTCCAGCCGCTGGCGCCTGGTCCGCCGCCGTGGACGCAAATAATCGGGTCGCCGCTGCCAATATCGTTGTAGTGAATCTTGAGGCCGTTGACGGTGACCGTCTTGCCGCTGTTTTCGTCTGTTACCGAGCTGATTTCTTGAAGAGTTGTCATTGTGCCCTCCCAACCCCTGGGCTTTGACTAAGTACTACCGGTGGCACTGAACGTAGCCGCGAGGCGTCGCCGTGTCAATGACTTTGAAAGTAACAAGCGGCCTAGCCGCTTGGGCGGCTCCGCCAGGGCGTTTGGTGGACTGGAGTTGGAGGGGTTTGGGAGAAACAAGCCTGCGGCTTGGGGGGCTGCGCCGGGGCGTCTGGTGAACAAGGGTTGGAGGCTTCGGAGTACTAGCTTAGCGGCCAGGGCGTAAGATAAAAGTCTGGGCCTTAAGCTGCATAGCCACCGGAATAAGCCGGCGTCAAAGCCGATTTGGCGGTCGGCATCCACCCCGGCGTGCGTACCTGGTCCCAAGAAGCGTCTTGCCTTGTAAGGAGCAGCACCCCATGGCCAGCAGGAAATCATCTGTCGAGAGTATCGTTCCAGGCGGTACTTACACCGCAACAATTCGCGCTGAATACTCCAACCAACCGGGCATGCTCGGGCGAGTGGCCTCGGTGATCGGCGAAGTGGGCGGCGACATTAGCTCAATCGACCTCGTGGAGGTCCGCGGCAAGCGGATGGTGCGAGACTTTACCGTGGAAGCCGATAACTCAGACCATGCCGGTGAGATCATCGCGGCGCTAAAGAAGCTTGATGGCCTGACGGTTCGCAGCGCCTCCGACCTTGTCTTCCTCGCCCACCTGGGTGGCAAGATTGAGGTTCACAACAAGATCCCGGTCAAAACCCGGCGTGACCTGTCCACGGTCTATACACCCGGGGTCGCCCGCGTTTGCAACGCGATCGCGGCCGACCCGGATCTCGCCTGGAATCTGACAAGCAAGAAGAACACGGTCGCAATTGTCACCGATGGCACGGCCGTTCTCGGCCTTGGCGACCTCGGGCCAAAGGCAGCTCTGCCGGTAATGGAGGGCAAGGCAATGCTCTTGAAGGAGCTGGCCGGTGTTGACGCTTGGCCGCTCTGTCTGGATACAAAGGATCCGGACGAAATCGTCGCGATCGTAAAGGCAATTGCTCCCGGCTTTGGTGCGATCAACCTGGAAGATATATCGGCGCCGCGCTGCTTTGAGGTGGAAGAACGGCTGCGGGCAGAACTTGATATCCTCGTGTTTCATGACGATCAGCACGGGACCGCCGTCGTTGTTCTGGCCGCGCTGATCAACGCCCTACGGGTCGTGGGAAAGAAAATTGGCAGCATCAGCGTCTGCATCTCCGGCGTCGGAGCCGCGGGCACCGCTTGTGCTCAGATTCTCAAAGCCTCTGGCGTCCGCAGCATTGTCGGTGTCGACCTCCACGGCATTGTTTATCCCGGCCGGCCAGACGGTATGAGTCCGGATTTGGAGCGCTTTGCATCGGAATTCAACCCGAATGGGGTCGAGGGTACAGTTCACGACGCGATCATCGGCACCGATGTTTTCATTGGCGTCTCGGCGCCGGATGTTATCGGCCCCGAGGATGTCAGGCAGATGAACCAAGACCCGATTGTCTTTGCCCTGGCCAACCCTGATCCCGAGTGTCGCCCGGAGGAAATTGAGGGCATCGCCCGGGTTATCGCCACGGGCCGGTCCGACTATCCCAACCAGATCAATAACGTGCTCTGCTTCCCGGGATTGTTCAAAGGTGCGCTGGACGTTCGCGCATCCGAGGTGAACGAGCCGATGAAGCTGGCGGCGGCAAAAGCGATTGCCAGCGTGGTCAGCAAAAGCGAGTTATCCGAGGAATACATCATCCCCAGCGTCTTCAACCGCAATGTGGCTCGCGCCGTTGCCCGCGACGTAGCTCAGGCGGCGAAGAGTACCAATGTTTCGCAAAGGAGCCGGCGGCGTCCGGAGGCCTTCCTCTGAGGCATTGGTTGGCGCAGGTCGCGGGTCTTTAAAGGGCCGCCAGGACGCCTTTAGCGTCCGCTTTCGTTGCCGCCTTAACCTTCTTTTTGAGCCGAAACCTCTTGAGCCGCCTGCTCAATGAGCACGCGGGCCTTGGTTCCGTCCACGGTAATTGTTGAGCCGTCGCGGATGCGGACGGTGGCGCCGGCTGCTCCGACCACTGCCGGTATGCCGTACTCCCGTGCCATGATCGCGCAATGCGACAAGGTTCCGCCGCCCTCGGTGACGACGCCGGCGGCGGTACCAAACAGCGGTGTCCAGGCCGGTGTCGTGCCGCGCGTCACCAGGATTTCACCCAAACCAAGCGTATTGGCATCGGCCAAGGACATGATTACGTGGGCGGTGCCGGTCACGGCGCCGGGGCTGGCGGCGACGCCACGCACGTATTTTGGGTCCAGCTCGCGCTGCGCGGTGGCGCCGATCGTCGGCGGCGGCGCGACGCTGCGCCAATACCCGTAGAGGGCGCGTCGCTCTGCGACCAGGGTTCGCAAATCCGGTGCCGCGGCTTCAGAAGTGAGATCGGCGGCGGCTTCATTAAGTTCGCGAAAGGTGAGGAAAAAGACATCGTCTGGGTTAGTGATGACGCCGCGCTCCGCTAAACGCCGGCCCAAGGCCAGCGCCGGCAGCCTGATTGCGGTGAGCGCCATATTGGTGGCGTGGTCCCGGCTCTCTCGGACGCCCAGGTAGGGTTCAGCCGTCGCCAGCAATTGCCGGAAAGGTTCGATGAGCTCAGGGTCACGCAGGCGTTTTTCAAATTCCTGTTGGATCTGTTCTCGAACCTGGATCGCTTTCTTCTGACCGAGCCGCGGGTCCTGGGCGGCGACGTACTGCAGGACTAGACCGACGGCGACGCTGGGGTCCTCGAACCAGGTTGGTTCCGCCAGTTCGCCAAAGCTGCCGTTGCGGTGACCGTACTTATCGAGCCATTGGTTGAATCGAGTCCGGAAGTCGCCAGTGTCGCTGATATCAGTCAGGCCGGCGAGCCCTTCGGCATCAGGATTTTGGCGAAGACGGTCCAGGGCAGCGGGGTTTTGGCCCAGAACTTGGGCAACTTCCCAGAGGGCGGCGCCGGATTCCAGGCTCTCGGTGGGTGTGCCCTGAAGGAGGTCGGTGACAAAGCTCTCGGCCGCCTCGCCAATGTGGCTGGCGCAAAAATCCAAAAGTTGGCCGCGGCTGAACCCCACCAAGTGGCTGGCGCGGAACATGAGGACCATGTTCTGGCCGACTCCTTCAGCCATCGATTCGAGGCGTTGGGCGAGTTCTGGCAGAGTCAGAGAGTCGTAGTCGAAAGCGGCGATTTCGCGGCCCCTGGCCTCGATTTCGAGCCGCCAGCCGCGGTCCCAAAGCTCCTCGACGCGTGGCGCCATTGACGCCACGGTTTCGAGATAGGCCGGCTCTTGCGAGGTAAATCCGCCGCCACCGCCGCGAGCTTCTGTATAGCGATAGCCGTTGGCGACGACGCGGCCCGGGGGTGGTGCCGGGGTGGCGCCGAGCGATGCCAGGGCAATTGCCGGGCCGCCCATACCACGGCCGAATTCCTGAGACAGAGGGGTCAAGGGGAAGGGGCTGTGCTCGGCATCCCAGCGCCAGGGTTGCTCGGCGTCAGCGGCGTTGGAAAACTCAACCGGGAACGCCACCTCTTCGCCGGTGTCACGGAGGGTGCCGATGAAGTTTTTCTGGACCATCGGTCGATTCTTCCTTCTAGTCGCGCAGCAGGTCGAGCGCGGCGGTGGAGAGCATCTGGACAGCCAAAGGCATGGCGTCCTCGTCGACATCGAAAGCCGGGGTGTGCCAGATCTCCTTGATGCCCTTGGCCTCATTCCGCGTGCCGAGAAGCATCATGCAGCCGGGGGCGCGGTCAAAGATCAGGCTGATGTCATCGGCGAAAGGGTTGCGCCAATCACGGATGACATTGGCGGAACCGATGGTCTGGTTCGCGGCTCGTTCCAGGGCGGCGGCGACTCGGGGGTCGTTTTCGACGGTTGGCAGCGCGTAATCGACCTCCGCTTCGACCGTGGCCTCGGCGGCGGCGGCGTGCTCGCGCACCTTTGCGTCGATTGAGCTCAGGAGCCTTGTGCGTAGGCGGTTGTCGTAGAGACCGAGATTGACCTCGAATTCAAGACTGCCCGGCTTGCCAAAGCCGCCTTGCTCGGCGGTCAGTTTGCGGATGCGGAAGTTGACCGGTGCGTCGGATTGGGCCTCTTGGGCCACCAAGTCATTGAGGGCGGCGACGAGCTCGGTGGCTAACTCCACCGTGTCCTTGGTCTTGGGTCTGGGGCCGCCGGGGATGAACGACGGCATGGGAACGGCTAGCTTAAAAACGATGGCATCGCGGCTGGACCAGATCGGTCCGCTCATCACCACCGCCTGGCCGGCATCGATGTGAGGTTCGACGTGAAGGGCAAGGGCCGCGTCGGGCTGGACGTGGTCCCAGAGGCCGTCATCGATCATGCGTTTGACGCCACGCATCGGCTCATCGGCGGGCTGGAAGAGAAACGCGATGTTGCCGGCGATTTCGTCCTTGTGCTGGCTGAGGACCTCGGCCGCCGTGGCGACCACCGCGGAGTCGATGTCGTGGCCGCAGCAGTGGTTGCGGCCGACGTTTTGCGATGCGTAGGCCGCGCCGGTAGTCTCGTCCATATCGACCGCGTCCATTTCCGCGCGGAGCAGCACCGTTTTCCCGGGTTTGGCGCCCTCGAGGATGCCCAGGACGCCGGTGCCGCCGATGCCCTCGGTCACGTTCAGGCCGAGGCCGCGGAGCTTGCCAGATAGGGTCGCTGCGGTCCAGGTTTCCTCGAAGGCGAGTTCGGGGTGGGCGTGAAGGTCGCGGCGCAGCTCGACCAGCTTGTCCTTGAGGGCGGCGACTTCCTGGCCGATGCCGGTTGTAGTACTCATGGGAGCATTCCTCCAAGATTCGAATCGAAGATGCGGAGATGGCGGCTGCGATAGTCTGGCTACCCGGTTTGAGTTTCGTCAAGGGCGGTGCCCTTGTTCGGCTTAGTCCGGGTCCAAAAGGCCAGGAGCAATGAGGCCAGCACCAGCGCCAGACCGATAAAGACCAGGACCACTCTCTCACCGGCCAGGTCGGCAGATAGGCCGACGAACAGGCTGGAGAGGTTTGTTAGGCTCCAGCCGATCGAAGTGATGGCCATGACGCGGCCAAAGTAGGCCGGTTCGGATAGATGCAGCATGCGGGCCGTGATCAGGGTCTGGAAACCTCCGCCGAAGAAGCCGGCCAGCAGCATGGTGGCGACGGCAAAAAGGAACGAGGGCATCAGGCCGGTGAGCGCGATTGAGATGCCGAAGCCGACGCCGAGCGCAAGGAGCAAGGACCAAACCTTTTTCGAGCCGCCGAGGGAGGCGGTGAACAGGCTGGCCAGCAGGGCGCCGATCGCATTGAAGCCGAAGATGATACCGAATCCGGCGGTGCCGGCCCCGAGCACGTCCTTTGTAAAAGCCGGCAGAATCACCAGGATCGAGAAGCCCAGGGTGATGATGACGACAAACGAAAACATTACCTCAAACAGTGGACGGTTTGAGGTGATGTAGCTGACGCCAAGCCGAACCTCCCGCAATATTGAAGGCCTTGTCTCCGCGGTTGGCCGTGAGGACGGGGTGAAGCTAGCGGTTAGCAAAACCGTGGCGTAGACCAGGGCGACGATTAGATAGGTGCCGCCGCTGCCGACCGTTTCCCAGGACAGTAGGGCGGCGGCCAGAAAAGGGGCGCTGGAGCGGGTGATCTGAACTGCGACCTGGAGGAGGCCGGCGCCGGTGGCCCGTTGTTCCGGTTGGGTGGCGTCGCCCATGCTGGCCGTGATCGCCGGCCAAAAGGTGGAGATGCCGACGCCGAGCATGAGGCCGCCGCCGGCGACGAAAACGATGTTGATCGCGCCGGCAAAGATCAGAGTGCTAAGCGATACGGCGGAGAGGGCTAGCATCAGTTCGCTGGCGATCAGCAGGCGTTTGGCGGAGCGATCGGCGAGGACACCGGCCAATGGGGTGGTAATTAGCAGCGCGGCACCCTGGGCAAAGGCGACAAAGCCGACGGCCCGACTATCGCCGGTGATGTCGAAGGCGACGACGGCCTGGGTGGTGAAAGCAAGATGGAAGCCCGCCTGCATCAGCAGACAGTTGATCCAGAGCAAGCGATAGGCCGGCTGGCCGAGCAGGCTGAATTGGCTTCCGGGCCGCCGACCGGACGTCAGGGTGCGGCTAGAATTCGTGGTCGCGGGCTCCTGAGAGCCGGGCGGCTTCGGCCTCGGAGAGCCGGCCGTCGGCAACCATTTCGGCGGCCTGGACTGGGGACAGTTTCACGGCCTTGGGCGCCTCCAGCCGCATTTGGCGCAGGGCGGGGAGGCGCCAGAAGGTTAAAGCCAGCAGTGTGAGCAAGATCAGGCTGGTGACGGCAATTGACCAAGGTGCGCCGAATTCGTCGACGCCGATTGTCACCGGTACCACGCCGACGGGCGTAAGGCCGATTGACATCGACATGATCGCCATGACCCGACCGCGCATATCGGCGGAGATCGTGCCCTGGATTACGGTGCTGTTGGTGGTCATGAACAGCATCTGCCCGGAGGCGGCCACGGCCAGCAACGGCAGGCCAACAACAAAGGAGGGCGAGAGGGCGAAGGCGAAGTAAAAGGCGCCCATGACCGCGGCACCGGCAAACATCAAGCGGCCTTTCTTCGGTTGGCGATCCATATTGGCGGCGATTAGCGCCCCAACCAGGCCGCCGACGCCGGTCATTGCCGCCATGAGGCCAAGCCCGGCAGGGCCCTTGTCGAAAACCTCTCTGGCGAAGACGGGCAGCGTCTGCTGGACCGGGAAGGCAAACATCGGCAGAAAGATGTTGGCGGCGAGCAGAAGACGCAGCGTCTTGTTGCGGAGGATGTAACGAAACCCATCTTTTACCTCGGCCAGGAGGCTGCTGCTGGCCTCATGCCCGGTCATGCCGTGTTTGGGCAATTTGATTTCGAACAGGGTGGCGCCAAAGAAGAGGCCGGAACTGACGATGAAAACCCAGCCGAGGCCGAGAGGGGAGACCAGAAGGCCGGCAACGGCCGGGGCGATGATGCGGCTGAGATTCATCTGGCCCATTTGCAGCGAAATGGCGTTCATCAGTTTCTGGCGCGGTACCAGTTGAGGCACTAGAGCCTGACGCGTGGGCATGTTAAATGCCAAAACCAGGCCGAGGACCATGGAGACGGCGACAACGTGCCAGAGCTGCACCTGGCTGCTGATCACCAGGATTCCGAGCGTGGTGCTGGAACCGATCGCCGCGGCCTGAGAAAGCGCGAGGATCAGCCGCTTGTGGACCCGATCGGCAATGGCGCCGGTGAAGGGCGCGGCGAGCAGGGCCGGCACGGCGTTGCCGGCGGCGACGGCGCCCAGGGCTTTGGCGGAGCCGGTGATGTCGAAAGCCAGGAAGCCGTAGAGGATGAACTGCATGGAAATTGCCATTGAAAAGGCAAGGTTGCTGGCGAAGAACCAGGCGTAATCGCGCCCGGCGAGGGCTTTGAAGGTGGAGGTGAGGAAGGACTCAGGCGCCTCAGGATGCGGCTCTGGCTCCGGAGGCTGTCCGACTTCCGAGAGCTCGTCAGTCAATAGGTGCGGTCGCTTCCAGGGAGACACGGTTGCGGGGTTTACCAAGCATTAGATTAGGTAAAGGTTACAGCACTGTAGATTTTGGGGCGCGTGTGACGACCAGTTCAGGGACAGGGCTGGCCGTGCGGTCGCCGTCACTGCCGCTGCGCTACAATTCAGCCGTTGATGAGGCCCGCCGGCAGCAGGGGAGCATTGGAGGCGGGTGAATGGCGTCTGACACCGAGCGGCGAAGCGGCCGCCTTCTAGAAATATTTCTGGTCTGCAGCCGTCTTGGCCTTACGTCCTTTGGCGGGCCGGTTGCTCACATCGGCTACTTCCACGCCGAGTACGTCGAACGCCGCCGCTGGCTCGACCACGAGAGTTTTGCCTCGATAGTCGCCCTCAGCCAGGCGCTGCCGGGGCCGGCGAGCAGCCAGGTTGGCATCGCGATCGGCATGATCCGCGCCGGGCCGCTGGGCTCCCTGCTGGCCTGGCTTGGCTTCACGTTGCCCTCGGCCATCGCATTGGTGCTGTTTGCCTACGGGTTGGATGGGTTTGGCTCGGTCGAGAACGACGGCTGGCTGCACGGGCTGAAGCTTGCGGCGGTAGCAATCGTGGCTTTTGCGGTCTGGGGCATGGCGCGGAGCTTGGCCTCTGACCGGACCCGGGCCACGATTGCCATCCTGGCGACAATCGGCACGCTGGCCTGGCAGAGCGTTCTGGCGCCGGTGGCGATCATCGTGGCGGCCGGGGTCATTGGCTGGCGGTTACTGCCTGCAAGTGGCGATGGCGATGATGCTGCTTCGCGCTTCTCGGTTCCGCCGCGGCGAGCGCTGACGGTCGGCGCCTGGGTGCTGTTCTTCGCGCTGTTGATTGGTCTGCCGGTCGCCAGTGGCTTGATCGAGAGCCAGGCGCTGGCGCTGTTTGACAGCTTCTATCGGACGGGTTCGCTGGTTTTTGGCGGTGGGCACGTGGTGCTGCCGCTGCTGGAGCGGGAGGTGGTCAATCCAGGCTGGGTTACTGGGGAGGACTTCCTGGCCGGCTACGGCGCAGCCCAGGCCGTACCGGGGCCATTGTTCACCTTCTCGGCGTTCCTGGGTGCGGCCGCGCTGCCGGCGCCAAACGGGGTGGCGGGTGCCGCGATCGCGCTTGCGGCGATCTTCCTGCCATCGTTCCTATTAATCTGGGGCGGGTTGCCGATCTGGAGTCTGCTGCGAGAAAACGCCGTGTTTCGGGCGGCGTTGCGCGGCGTCAACGCGGCCGTGGTCGGGTTGCTGGCGGCGGCCCTTTATCAGCCGGTTTGGACCAGCTCGGTTCACGAGGCGGCCGACTTCAGCCTGGCGCTGGCGGCGTTTGGTCTGTTGGCGTTTTGGCGAGCGCCGCCCTGGGTTGTGGTCGTCTTGGCGGCGCTGGGCGGCGAGGCGATTGGCTTAATTTGAAGGATTGGCGCGAGGTTATGCGTCCCGGCGCGGTCGCTCAGGCAGCCCACCGGCGCCGAGAGTCGTCAAAGAAGACAAAGCCTTAGTCCAGGGCCGGCCACCAAACAGAATCGACATCCTGCTTGATTGAAAGGCGAATTACGTAGGAGCTCTCCACGTCGATCGCATAAAGCTGATTCGGGCCGCCGCGCAGCGACGCGAAGATGACCAAGCTGCCGTCCGACGACCAGGCTGGAGACGTGTCATATGAGTTGTTGTTGGTTAGGCGGGTCTGTCCGGTCCCGTCCGCGTTAACCACATAAATCTCGGTGCTGCCGCCGCGGAGGGATTCGTAGGCAATTCGGCTGCCATCCGGCGACCAGGACGGATGCCAATCTCTATATTCGTCATCGGTGAGTCGGGTGACGTTCGAGCCGGCAGCGCTCATTGAATAAATATCCAAGTCGCCGTTGCGCTGCCAGGCGGAGACGATGCGGCTGCCATCGGGAGACCAGGCTGGGTCGGTCTTATTGCCAGGGTCCGGCGTAAGATTGATCTGGCTGCTGCCGTCTGCGTTCATGACAAAAATGTTGGGATATCCAGCACGACGCGAAACAAAGGCTATGTGTCTGCCATCCGGCGACCAGGCGGGCTTGGAATCCGAAGCCCGGTGCGTGGTGAGTCTGGTTGGATTCGAGCCGTCAGCGTCGATAACGTAGATATCCGTGTCGCCCCCAGGATCGCGATCCGAGGTGAAAGCGATGCGCCGGCCATCTGGCGACCAGGAGGGATCACTGTCGTCCGCGAAATGCGTGGTGAGCTGAGTCAGGCAGGATCCGTCGGCATTCACTGTAAATATCTCGAGGCTGTGGTCGCCATAGGCTGTCAGGGCAAATTTCCCAGGGTCTGGCTCGCTCCCTCCAGTGATGGCACAGTCCCCTTTGAGCGCCGGCAACAGTAACACGGCCGCCACCGCCGCCAGCAGCAAAACCAGCCCAGCCTTCTCAATGGGACTCAAGTGCTTCTTCACAAGTCAACCTGCGCTCCGGGCTTTCGACAAGCCTCGCGCGGTCTGAATCAAAGGCAATGCGACTGCCATCTGGTGACCAAGCGGGATTGCTGTCGTTAGCCAAATCTCTAGTGAGACGTTTTTCCCTGGAGGCGAGGGCCCTTATCGAATAGATATCGCGATTGCCATCGCGATCGAGGCTAAAAGCGATTAGTTCGCCCACGTAGAGGTCTCCACGTGTGTCACCAGTGGCGTAGTCACCTTTCTCGCAGCCTGATTTGCATATCGTATCAAGAGAGGCTCGTAGGCACTCATTGGATCCGTGTCGTCATCATCAGCTCGGCAGGAATTCCTGCTGGACCCTAGGGTTGATCGTACCCCTCCCCCCGCTTGGGTGCGTCGCTCTCGTCACATCTCCACCGAAGTCACCTTGCCGCCTTTGAGGGCAAGTCTTACAATATCGACTACGATGGAATGCCCAAACTGCCACCACCATAACCGTGATATCTTCTCATTCTGCGAGAAGTGCGAAACCCCTCTGCCAAAGGCGGAGCGCCGCACGCCACCTGCACCTGAGAAGAAGGGCGCGAAGCCAGCCTCCGGCCCTGTTCGGGTTCTTTCGCAAATCGGACAAGTCCTTTCGGATTTCTTCCAACTCTTCAGCATTTTCTCGCGCTAACCGCAGCCTAAACGACTACCGCCGGACCCCTTCCACGCTTTGGAATATTTGTTCAATTCACCATGACAACGCTGGTTGCATCCGAAGGCTTAAGCGTGACTAAGCCGCCTCATTGCTTGCCGCGATTACCTTCTAGCTATGCCGATTCGCTGGTTTCTTAATCTTTCTGCTCCTGCCGTTCTCTCTCTTGCTTTTCTAGAGCAGAGTTGACGATACCTCTCAGTTGCCTAAGAATCCCAAATCCGCCGAACGCAGTTGGAGCCGCCCAAAACGTCCTTAGGCCCACGACTAAGAAGACAACGGCTGCAACTTGAAACGCATCGCGAGGAACAACGTATTTGGCGAGTTCGGCGCTTATGTCTGCCACACTTGGAACATCAGCAGGCGGCAACTCGCCAAATTCACGGGTCAGGTCAGCGGCGAGTTGCTTCATGCTGACTCCTTTGAGCTCTATATCAATTGGGACTGACTCGATACGACTAGCTAACACCTCTCCCACGGTTGACGCCCCTTCATCGATGAAACTGGTTAAACCAAGGTCATCCGGGACGTTGAGCAAGTCATCCAGTGTTAAAGGCAGTGGATTGTCGTCGATGACTCCGAGTTCGTCCAGTATTTCGCTAACAAGCCAAGCGGGATTGAGGCCTACCGGTGCACTGCCGATCAAGTCTCCAAAATCTCTGGCTGCCTTCTCGACAGCTTCCGCGGACACAAACGTCGTCTCGTCACGCATTTGGTTTAGCACTTCGTTAGTGCGTGCTATGAGTCCCTCCAGACCCAAAGGCTCTTCTGTCGCAAATGTAGAATTAGGGTCGTGGACACCGTGGGATTGAGCGTTTAGCAAGATCGCCCAGTCCGATTCCGATAGCCCAGACCGGTCCACGCCATTGGCGTCGATCACGCTAAACGCCTCGGCGTCCGCCCGCTGCCGGGCGAGTTCGGCGCCACTTAGGACTTGGTCACGCCCGCCGCCAAACTCCTTCTCGAATTGCTCGCGGGCCAGACGTTCCTCGGTCAGCCTCTCTTGCTCGGCCTCGGCTTCTTGTCTGCCAAAGTCCTGCTCAAACTGCGCCCGCTGGCGGTTCCGGGTATCCGCGATTTCTTGTTCGACAAGTGGGCAAAAGTCCTGGTTGAACTGGCGTTGCGCCGCAGCGAGCTGCTCTTGCTCGACGATCGGACCGAAATCGCGCTCAAAAGCCAGCCTCTCGGCTTCGGCTTGGGCAAACGCTCTTTGGATGTCTGTGTCACTGCCTTTCAATCAGCCCTATTTGAGTTTCGCGACGCTACTCATTGCTACCGGATTACGATTTGTTCGAGGTCCTGGAGTTCTTCCCAGGACAATTCGAGTTGAAGAATAACCGCGTCTGCACTGTTTCTTACGACGATGATGTCCTGCCAATGCGTTTTAAGGACACCAACGTTCTTCCGAGTTTCGCCAGCTGCTAAGGTCGTTATCAACCCTGCGTCTGGCTCCTTGCCCAGAAGGACTGTTACCTCCATTGAAGTCTCGTTTACAAAAGTAACCCCTGTGCCTGGATCGCAAGCCCAGAGAACCAATGGAAGGGCTCCCATTAAGATTCCCAGGCGGAGTTTCATAACGCCACTCATTTCCTATGTCACCTTTCAAGCGGCCCATTTGACGTATCGTAAATGGATACGCTCGTTGGCTCTGCATGGGTTTTTGTCGCAGCCTGATTTTAGGTCACTTGTCTGGCTATTGACGTCACCTTAATCTGCTAGTTCTTCTAGCGGATTTTCATCGTGCAAGCAGTCGAAATCAATTGATCCAGCTATGACACACCTAGCCAGTGCAACTGAATTTCCGAAACCGAAATACACTGGCCAGAAGAAATCACCCAGCAGCTCATACTGGCCAACGTGGCCTAATTCGTGGTTTAAGAGCGCAGAGTCGTCTTCAACCGGTCCGATTGCGAAAATCGTGTGCCCTACAGTAAAGGCAGGGGTCCCAGGGAAGAGTTCGGTCAAGATGATTTCGCAGGCACCCGTGCAGTTTTCAACGAGTGTCACGCCGCCTTCTATGGTGCGGACGTCGCCTCCGGAATGTGCGGTCAGAGTTCTTTCAAGTCTGGTCGTCCCCCGAGCTCTACTAGAGTAAGTAGCATCTAGTGCGGCATCAAAAGCCCCTCCAGCCCCTTCGGCCAAGCTATCAATGGCCGCTTCAGCCGCTGCCGCCAAGTTGTCAAGAGCCCCTTCCGCCCCTTCAACTAAGGTGTCGAAGACCCCTTCAGCCGCTGCCGCCAGGGTATCAATAGCCCCGCCGACGGTATCACCGGCCCTGTCCACAACCCCCCCCAAAGTCCCTTCCATGGGCCCTTCGAAGTTGTAGCCAGTGCTGTTTAACAAAATCGCCCAGTCCGAGTCCGATAGACCAGAGCGATCTACGCCATTGGTGTCGTTCGGGCCAAACGCCTCGGCGTCCGCCCGCTGCTGGGCGAGTTCCGCGTCACTTAGGACCTGGTCACGCCCGCCGGCAAAGTCCCTCTCGAAGCGCTCGCGCGCCAGCCGTTCCTCCGCGAGCCGCTGTTGCTCGGCCTCGGCCTCAAACCTGCCAAAGGCCTGCTCAAACTGCGCCCGCTGGCGGTTCCGGGTATCCGCGATCTCTTGTTCGACAAGCGGCGCGAAGTCCTGGTGGAACTGCCGCTGTGCCATATCGAGCTGCTCTTGCTCGACGATTGGGCCAAAGTCGCGCTCAAAGGCAAGTCTCTCGGCCTCGGATTGGGCAAACGCTCTTTGGATGTCTATATCGCTCATAGAAGCGAGGCTGTTATCGCCAAATTGCTGCACTTCGGCCGTCGTGAACTCGCTGCCGGGTGTTGGTTGCGGCCGCGGAGCGGCTTCCGGTGGGAAGCCGAAGCCGGCAAGCTCCTGTGGCGTAAAACCGTGGTTTTGAGTGGGACGTGCTGGCGGCCGTGATGTTGGTGCTGGTGCTGCCGTAGCCTGAGGGAAGCCGAAGCCGGCAAGCTGTTGCGGCGTGAGCCCGTGGTTCGTATTCGCAGGTGCTGGTGCGGGCGATGCTGGAGGTGGTGGCGGAGACGCTGACGCTGGCGTCGCCTGAGGGAAGCCGAAGCCGGCGAGCTGTTGCGGCGTGAAGCCATGCTGCTGCGCTGGCGGTGCTGCTGAGGCTGAAGACACAGGCGGGGGACGTACTGGCGCTCGTTTTGCGGGTTGAGGGAAGCCAAATCCGGCAATCTGCTGCTGCGTAAAGCCGTGGTTCTGATTTTTTGGAGCGGGCGATGCTGGCGATGCCTGTGCCTGCCTGTTCAATGGAACGATTGGTGTGGCCGCTGTCGTTGCTGGTATCGCCGGAACGTCCGCCACTTGGACTGGCGCTGGCGTTGCCTGTGCCTGGGTGTTCAATGGGACGATTGGTGTCACCGGCGTAGTCGCCGGTATCGCCGGCACATCTGGCACCGCCGGCGGCGGTGTGGCGGGCGCTCCGCCGCCAAACTGCTCTATCTCCTGCGGCGTGAAACCAAAGGTTCCGCCACCCGCAAAGCTCGGCAGCCTGCCGTCGTTGCCATACGGCAACGCCCCACCCGTACCCACGGCCGCGCGTTCAGCTTCAATCGAAGCTATCAGCCGATCTGAGTACGCCCTCGCCTGTTGCTCTTGCCGCTGCCGCTTCATCTCTGCCTGGTGCCGTGCCAGCATCTCATCTTCCTCCGCTCGCACCGCCGCCACCAGCTCATCCAGCACCTCCCAGTTGACCGGCTCTTCAATCCCGGCGGCCAACCGCTTCTCCCGCGCCGTGAGCCCGCCGGCTCCGCTGTATTTAAAACTCGGCAAGGACCGCCGGCTTGGGCCGCGGACACTCCGCGGTATAGTCAGCTCCAGAAAGCGCCGGAACGTCGACGGCGTGATGATCCGCTTCGCCGCCTCCTGCTGTTCGGCTATATACTCCTCAACACTCTGCCTCTTGGGCATTTCGTCCTCCTATTGTTTGGAATACCGGGAATGGCGGTGCGCCTTCCCGGGAGCGTCGGCAGCGTCTTTGCGTTGGGCACGGCACGGGTTTGTTTGAAATGCTGAGTATGCTGCTTCGCTGTTCACGGCTGACGGCCGTTCGCTATGCGCCAGCGGCCGGCTTGCCGGCCGAGGTGTACGCCTTCGGCGCCTGCGTCAAAGGCGCCGCGGCCAGCGCCGCCAAGGCTCAGTTCAGCGGCGGCGGGGTGGTTCTCGTTCGCGCCACCAGCAGGTATTGGGCTTCTGACGATTCGCGCGGCTGCGGGCCGTTTCCGGTGCTGAGCGTATCCGCTCGATCATCCTCAGGCTGAGGAGGCTCAGCTGCCTGATTTTCTTGGGGCTCAGATTCAGAAACAGGCGTGCCAGCCATCGAATCCGGTGTTTGGGTGAATTTAATAAGCTGTGCAGACAAAACAAAACCCTATATTGTTTTCAGTACCGCCAATGGCCATGGGCCTTGTCGGGAGCGGCGGCAGCGTCTTTGTGTTGGGCACAGGACGTATTTTTGCAACACAGGCGACGATTTCTGCTGCCAAAACCAAAACAAAAACCCGACCTTAATGCAGGCCGGGTAATCTGCGGACGCCGATGTCGCCACGATTAGACGCGGCGCGGACTATTCAATTGCGATCTATTGTACCACATCGTATCCCGATGTGGGTGGTGACTTGGAAATACCAGTGCTTCGCGCTAGGGCGGCTTCGCCGGGGCGTCTGTGCTGGGGACGGTCCGGGACGCTAAGGTTCCAGCAGCAGTGCTTCGTCGGTGGCCGCGTCGATTGCCGGGCGGCTGAAGAGGAGCGGGAAGTAGTCGGCGTTTTCCCATCGTTTCAGCAGGTCGCTGTAGTGCTTGCTGCCGGGCTGGCCGGATTGGCCGGGGGCGTTGAGGGCGAGGGAGCGGTCCCAGTCGCTGATGTCGCTGATGTGGCTAAAGCTGGCGCCGGCGGTCTGGTCGAAGCCGGGTCCGGTGGCGAGCGGCGTCTGGCCGTCGCCGTCGCGCGAGACGGGTGGCGGATCGAAGGTCGCTGTCAGGTCTTTCTGCGACTCGGTGAGGTTTGGCCCCGAGGGCGAGAGCATGTGGCGGAAGGTAGCGCGGTGCAGGTCGCCCCAGCCCCAGGCCGAGGGGTCTTTGCCGAACTGGTCCTCAAGGCGCTTTGTAGCCGTTTCAAGGGCTTCGATTAGCATGGAATCGCGGCCGGCCAGCGGGTCGGCGCCAAACTTTGGGTCCGGGTTCTCCAGATAACCGAGCAAGACGTGGGCGAACGGCCGCACGGAGAAGACGCCCCAAAAGCGTTCGGGCACGCGAGGCCGAATCACGGTTTGGACCAGCTCAGCCTCCCAGACCTTATAAAGAGCGGCGGCGGCAGAATCGCGGGCCAAAACACAGTCCCACCCTTGCAGCAGCTCGGCCGCGGACTTGAGCGCCGGCTGGTCAAGCTTGATTTGGCCGAGGAGTGCGATCATCCGGCGGGCGGGGTGGCTGGTTGCGTCCTGCTGCAGATCGACCGAGGCGTTGAGGTCGTGGGCCCCGTCCGCGGTGTCCTTGAGAACTTCATCGATGCGCTCGAAGCGAAACGCGGGCGACCAGTCGAAAGCGATGTCGTGCTGGTAGTCGGGCGGGAGGTTGTACTGGTTGGCCGTGGCTATGTAGCCCTCCGGCGGATCGAACTTCTGGGGCAGGTCGCTGGTTGGCAACCAGCCGGACCAGTCGTTCTCAGGAGACGATCCGGCGGAGGGCAGGATGCCGTCCCAGCCCTTGCGAATCGGTGTTAGGGCGGCGGCGATCCAGCCGATGTGGCCTTCAACATCGGCGTAGACCAGGTTGATGCTCGGGGTCTTCCAGCGGGCCGCTCCTTCGAGGAACTGCGGCCAATCGCGGGCGCGATCGACGGTCAGTGAGCCGAGATAGCCGGCGCCGCCGGGCTCGCTGCCGGACCAGCGGATTGAGATGGCCCGGTTGGCAGCCCGATCCTCGTGGACTACGGGACCGTGGCGTGTGTACTTGAGCTCGACTTGCCGTGGCAGACTCTCGCCGTGTACCGCAATTTGCTGGGTTTCAACCTCCATCCGACGCCACTCGTCGCCGGCGCGGTAGAGCAGCGGATCGTCCGGGTTAGTCTCTTCAATAAAAAAGTCCTGCTGATCGGTGTTGACGATGGTGACGCCCCAGGCCATTCGGTCATTGTGACCGGTGGTCACGCCGGGGACGGCGGGCTCGCTGGCGCCGATCACGTTCCAGCCTGGGCCGTCTTCGCCGGGCGGGCAGATAAGGTGAACGATGTAGCGCAGTGAGGGAACCGTGATTGGTCGATGCGGGTCGTTGGCCAGGATTGGCTGGCCAGTTGCCGTTAGGCGGCCGGAGAGGGCCCAATTGTTGCTGCCGGCGCTTGCTTCGCCGGCCGCCTGAGCGCCGTTTTCGGAGCCGGTGTTCTGCAAGCCATCGAGGTCGATGCGCACGGGGAGAGGGAGTGAACGAAACAGTTGGAGGAGTTCGTCGCTGATGCCGGTGAGGTCAACATCTGGTATCGGCCGGTCGGGGCTGGTTGGCAGCAGGCGCGAGGTCTCTTGCACGCCGACCTCCTTTACGAGAAGGGACCGCAGCACTTCGACCGCCGCGTTACGGCTCATGACGAAGCCGGCCATGCGGCCGAGGCAGACTTCCGGCGTCCACGGTTGGGGACGGGTGCCCGTGAGCTTGAACTCGATCGGCAGGTTGTCGCCACACTGGTCGATAAACGCGTTTACGCCGGCGACGAAGGAGCCGACGATCTGCTTTGTGTCGGGGCCGTAGGCGGCCCACTCGGTGTCCCAGTCGCCGCGATAGCGGACCAACCGGGCGAGTTTGTCGCGTTCGGCGAACTCCGGGCCGCCGATTTCCGAGAGGCTGCCGTTGGCTTGGCGGCGCCAAACCTCCATTTGCCAGAGGCGGTCCTGGGCCTGAACAAAACCTTGAGCGAAGAAGAGGTCGCGCTGATTCTTGGCAAAGATGTGGGGGACGCCCCAAGTATCGCGCAGCACCTCGACCGGCTGTTCCAGCCCGGGCAGCTGAATTTGGCCGGCGGTTTGGGCGAGGGCGGCTTTGCTGGCTGCTTCGATTGAACCAGTTAGATGTTGCGCTGACGATTTGGTCTCTGACATCCGATACTCCTTGCTCCGGCCATATTGCTATTCTCGTGTTGCTATTCTCGTGGTGCGACTATGGTGGCGCGATCTTGTCGCCGGGGTGGCGGGCTGTCAATCTTTAGGAGGCGATGGGTCTGAGTTGACAGGATCCGTGACTCAGCCTAGATTTTCTCTCGAATTCCGGACCAGGCAGAATCCACGATTTTTTTGACCTGGCGACTGCCGATCCCCACTGATCACCAGGAAGGAATCCGAACATGGTTGCAGAAATCAAACCGCCTGTGCCGCCATTCACCGAGGAGACGGCGCTGGCGAAGGTCAAGGCAGCCGAAAATGCCTGGAACACGCGCGACCCTGAAGTAGTGGCCAGGGCCTACACGGAGGACTCGCAGTGGCGAAATCGCGATGAGTTCTTTACCGGCAGAGAGGCGATCAAGGAGTTTCTGACCCGGAAATAGGCCAAGGAGCTCGACTACAAGCTGATGAAGGAGTTGTGGGCCTTTACCGGCAACCACATCTCGGTTCGGTTCGAGTACGAGTGGCACGATGACGCGGGCCAGTGGTTTCGCACCCACGGCAATGAACACGGGGAGTTTGAGGACAGCGGACTGATGCGAAGGCGTGACATGAGCGCTAACGACGTGCCGATCGACAAAGCCGATCGCAAATTGTAAAGATGGCTGCGTTCGGGGCCTGGCACCGCTTCGGTCCAGGTTGGAGACAGCACGACGCCCCATAACCTCCAGAGTGAAAGGGATTTCCGTGAGCGATAGCAGCGCCGAATATGAAGCCGAAGTCGAAGTGTTACACGACGTGATGATGCCGATGCGCGATGGTGTGGGGCTGGCGACGGATGTTTACCTGCCGCGTTCGCGCGAAGGCGTCAGCCTGCCGGCGCTGATGACTCGCACGCCGTACGACAAATCCGCAGCGGCGCGGCCCGGGCGAATCGCGATGTTCGATTTCGGCTATTATTTCGCGGCGCACGGCTATGCCGTCATCGTCCAGGACGTACGCGGGCGCTACGCCTCGGATGGGGTTTGGGGTTTCCTGGAAGACACGGATGATGGCGTGGATGCCTGCGCCTGGATAGGGTCGCAGTCCTGGTCCAACGGCAAAGTGGGCATGTGGGGCACGTCTTACCCGGGCGGTGCTCAGCATGCCATCGCCATGGCCGGCGCTCCGGAGTTGGCGACGGTGATACCGGTGGATGCGGTTTCCAACATGGGCTATCACGGCATGCGTCATAACGGCGCCTTCGAGCTGCGGTTTTGGAACTGGGTCTTCACCGGCGGCAACAACGTCACCTGGGAGGGTCGCCACCTCAAGGGCAACGCCGAACTGCTGAAGATGAGCGAGGATCGGCTGGATTACTTGCAGCGGCTGCCGTTGCGCGCCGGTGAGACGCCGCTAACGAACGCGCCGGAATATGAGAGATGGCTGGTTGACGCCATGGATCATCCCGCCAACGACGGGTTTTGGGACGAGATCGATATCATCGACTTCCCGGAACGTTACGCCGACATCCCGGTTTATTTGGTCGGTGGCTGGTATGACTCCTGGGGCTCCAGCACCAGCGCCAACTTTCAGAAGCTTACGGCCCAGCTTAAAAGTGATGTGTACCTGATCATGGGCCCCTGGGTTCATGGGCAGCACGTCTTCCACTCGCACGGGCAGGTGGAGTTTGGCGAGGAGGCTGCGATTGCCGACCCGATGACCTGGCGTCACGAGTGGTTCGACCGCTGGCTCAAGGATGCTGACAACTCGGTAGGCAAGAGCGCGCCGTTTGCGACCAAGGTGCGGATTTTTGTCATGGGTACAGGAGATGGCCGCAAGACGAAGGACGGACTGCTCAACCATGGTGGCTTTTGGCGCGAGGAGCAGGAATGGCCCTTGGCCCGGACGCGGCCGTCGACCTACTACCTGCGGGCGGACGGCTCGCTTTCGTTGGACCTGCCGGCGGAAGAAGAGCCGGCGACGGAATATGATTTCGACCCCAACAACCCGGTGCCCAGCATCGGCGGCAACGTCTCCTCGGCGGAGGGAATTCTGATCCAAGGGGCTTACGACCAGCGCGGCGGTGAGCAGTTTTGGAACGGTCAGGACCCAGCGCCGCTGTCATCGCGAGACGATGTCCTGGTCTTTCAGACCGAGCAGCTGGCCGATGACCTTGAGGTGACGGGGCAGGTCGAAGTGAGCCTATGGGCCGCGTCATCGGCGGTCGACACCGACTTCACGGCCAAGCTGATCGACGTCCACCCACCAAGCGAGGACTTCCCGGAGGGCTTCTACCTGCAAATTGAGGACGGCATCATTCGCGGCCGCTTCCGTGACTCGCTCAAGCAGGAGACGCTGCTCAAGCCGGGCGAGGCCTACGAGTTCAAGATCAAGTTGTATCCGACGTCCAACGTGTTCAAGAAAGGGCATCGGATCCGGCTCGACGTATCCAGCAGCAACTTCCCGCGCTTCGACGTCAACCCGAACACCGGTGAGCCGCTGAACCGCCACACGAGCACGGTGGTGGCGCGCAACACGATTTTTCAGGACACCAAGCGTCCGTCACGGGTGGTGTTGCCGGTTATTCCGGGGTAGGGAGACAGTGCGGCCAGCTTGAAAAGCGTTAGCGATGGTGTATAATGCTTGGCAGAGAGGTTAATTCCTCGTAACTGAATATTCGAGGCCGCCAGGCACAACAGGCCCTTAAGTGCAATTCATAGCACTGGGGGCTTTTTCTTTTGTTCAAACCCACCGAATTCAGTCAAACACCCGAAACGCAGGCCGGCATGCCGGTTTCAGACCTACCTGCAGAGACCGCTGGGCTTCAGGAACCTGAGCCATTTGAGGACCCAAATTATGGCTCAGATTTAGCCGGCGAGGGCGAGGAGCTCTCGGACGACGAGCCCGTAGACGCGCCGCTGCGATCGCCGGAGAGTTACGAGCAGTGGGAGCTGGACGATCTCTATCGGCGCGGGGAGCTGAGGGATCGGGCCCTGGTCGATCGCCGGGAGCGGTTAATCGAAGCGGAGCAGGATCGCATCTTCCGGGAAGAGGGCGACCGGCAGCAGTTCCTCGCACACGAGGCCGAGGAAGCCGGGCACTTAGAGGAGGCGCGCTTGATTCGCGATTCGGCGCTGGCGGCCAACAGCGGCCGGCTCGAGCCCGGCCCCAACGCTGAGCTGGTCGAAGAAGCGAACCGCAGGGCACTGGCGGATTACGATGCGCAGGCCAAGGCGATAAACACGGCGTTGATGGACCGCACGATTCGTGATGCGCTGGTCGAGGCGGTCGGCGATAGCGGTGAACTGCGCCGGGCAATCGAACCCCTGGATACAACCGGCCTGCTGATGGAGCTGTACTCGGCAGCTTTTCGGGCCGGTCAATCGGTCAATTCGGCAACCGGGCTGGACTCGCGGGAGTTTGCGCGGCTACTAGCCGATGAACGCAAGCAGGCGGTGGACGGCTTCAAGGCCGCAAACGCGCCGCCGGACAATCCGGATACATTCGGCACCAAGGGCCGGACGGGCAAGGCTCTGACACTGGCACAGATTGATGCGATGCCGATGTCAGAGTGGCTGTCTTTGGGCGACCACGAGAGCCGCACCAAAATGCTCGAGGACGCGCACGTACGCGCCGCTAGGGGCGGCGGCCGTGGTTGACCGGGTTATTGCCGGCATTTCAGTGCATCTTGTGCAACGCACAGACGCTGCCGACCCTGAACTGAAGCTTGCGGCGCTGGCTGCGGCGCCGTGGGCACCTTCGCCTCGGCCGGCGAGCCGGCCGCTGGCTGGCATTTGAAATTCTTTCGTGCCGAACGCAAGAACGCTCCTGACGCTCCTGGTAAGGCCCATGGCGAACAGCGAAGCAGCATTGTCAGTATTTCAACTAATAGGAGAAGCAAATGCCCAAGACACCTGGGATGAAAGCCTATGTAGCGCGAAAGAAGGCGGAGGCGGAAGCGGCGATGACGCCGGAGAAGTTCAATGCGTTGATCAATAGGCTGTTGCCGCCGGGGACCTATTACAATACCGGGCGGCGGCGGCGGTTTGTGCCCCAGCCCATCAGATCTCTGCCGAGTTTTGCGGCGGGTGGAGCAATGAACTTCGGCTTCAACGAGCAGGAAATCGCCGGGTTTGGCGTCGATCCCATTTCGCCAGCGCCGAGCTCTCCGATGGCAACCGCGCCACCGTCAGCACCTCCTCCGCCAAAGGCGACAATTCCAGTCGCCGAGATACCGGCGATTCCGGCAACGACAAGTCCTCCTGCAGCGCCCGTTGTTACACCCACTGCACCGCCCGCGCCAATCTCAGTTGGGCAGGCGGCGCTCTGAGGAGCCACGCAGCCTCAGGCCGCTGCTGCTGCGCCTCAGCCGGCGCCGATTGTGCCGTCCGCCCCAACTCCGGCACAGATCTCGGCTGAACAGGCGGCGCTCTGGGGAGCCACGCAGCCTCAGCCCGCTGCTGCTGCGCCTCAGCCGGCGCCGATTGTGCCGTCCGCGCCGACTCCGGCACAGATCTCGGCTGAACGGGCGGCGCTCTGGGGAGTCACGCAGCCTCAGCCCGCCGCTGCTGCGCCTTAGCCGGCGCCGATTACGCTGGCCGCGCCAACTCCGGCATAGATCTCGGCTGAACGGGCGGCGCTCTGGGGAATCACGCAGACGCCCCACGCACCTGCTGCGCCTCAGCCGGCGCCGATTACGCCGGCCGCGCCATTTCCGTCACAAATGTCGGCGGAGCAAGCAGCTCTCTGGGGTATGCCGCTTCTTGCTCCTGCTCCGCAGCTTGCAGCCGCCGAGCCTCATGCGGTTCCGGGCAGCGAGTTCAGCTCGGTCCAGGTGGAGCAGTTCACCGATAGCGAACTAGCCTCTCTCGACAAGACGGACATCAGATTGGCGCTGGCTGTGGCCGAGGCAGAGCGCCTCGCATTTGAGCGCGATTTCGGGCCGATTGTCGCGCAAGAGCAGCTTGAGGCGGCACAGCGACAGCAGCGCGAGCAGTTTGAAAAGGACTTTGGCGGGCTAGAGGCCGAGGCAGCGCAGGAGAGGCTCGCCAAGGAACGGCTGCAACGGGGGCAACTAGAGCAGTTCCGGAAGGAGTTCCCAGAGTTGCACGCCGAAGAACTTGCCGAGTTGAGTGTGCTCGCTCGTCACGAATTTCCAGAAGCCTTTCCAAACACTGGATCCAGCTACTTCCCGGTGATACCCGGCACACACGAGGAATACTTGAAGCAGGGCCTCAATGCAATCCGGCGCCACGGCTGGGACGGGTTCGCAGATCTCGCCGTGGTTTTGGAAATCGAATTCGAGGCTATGCCAAATAACAAGAGAGCTGAGGGCCCGCAATACGATCCGGTAAGCAATCGGATCTATTACGACGAAACGTCGTTTCTGCAGCCGGCCCGCGATCTTCGCAATGTTAAGCCGGTCGGAGCCGATAGCGCGATTAATGGTGTACCTGCTCATGAATTAACTCATGGGGTTAGAGAGTTCCTCAAAACAAGAATGCCCGAGGCCTTGGAGCTACTCGAACACGGAGAGGGCGGCGCAGCTGGAAATACAACCATTACGCTCGATCGGGGCACGCCTAATGAACGTCCATGCCCGGTCGGGGGGGTTGCTGAGCTGGCCTGCCGGGACCTAACCTCCATTGATCCTGCCGTAAGAGAGTTCGCCGAGATATTTGCAGACCGTGGCGGGACAGATCAGGAAGCGCACCTGTTCAACTACATTTTGGAGCGTCCTGGTGTTCCGCCGGAGCATTTGAGTCAGCAAGTAGACGCACTGGACGCGAGGGTTCGTTCCTTCCTCGCTAGTAACTAGGCGGGAAGGAGCGCTTAGGCTGGCGGCCATGTTTGATATATCGCCTACGTGTGATTAAAATGGTTGGGTGATTAAGGGTTCAAAGCTTGGTCTTCGCCTGGAACCAAAGCTGTGGGTCTCGTCTCTTGGCCTCGCCGCACTACTGACCCTACTGTTGGGGGTTGCCTGCGGCGGCGGCGAAAGCCGCAGGGAGCAGATTGCCTTCATTTCGATCCGCGATGCCGGCTACGACATCTACGTGATCAACCTTGACGGCTCTGGCGAGATCAATCTGACCAACCATCCAGCTGATGACTGGCGTCCGGCCTGGTCGCCGGACGGCCGCCGCATCGCCTTTGTCTCCGACCGTGATGGCAACTGGGAAATCTACGTGATGAACGCCGACGGTTCAGACGTCCGCCGGCTTACCACGAATGAAGGAAGAGATACGCATCCCACCCGGTCGCCGGACGGCCGGCGCATCGCCTTTCAATCTGAGCGCGAGAAATCAACCAGTATTTATGTAATGGACAGCGACGGCTCGAACGTTACGCGTCTTACGTCACCTACCGGCCAGACCGAGCCGGACTACACCTTGGCAGCGGGTGAATCTGTGAGGGACCTTTTCATCCTTGAAAGGCAGTGGGAAGGCAGCCTTGTCGCGAGGAATAGCGCAGGCGAGATTATTTTTGAGCTGGAATTGGCATGGGAAGAGCTAGAGGAGCTGGAGCAAATCGTAATAAGGTAGCTGGGTTTAAGGCTCAGGAGCCCAGCAGCACCAGCGTCAACGTCACCCACGCCAGCACCACCCACTCAAAACCACGGTTTTACACCGCAGGAGCTTGCTGGCTTCGGCTTCCCCCCGACGAATGCACCACGACCACCGCGGCCAGCGGCAGCAAACCAGAACCACGGGTTTACGCCCCAACAGCTCGCCGGCTTCGGCTTCCCGCCAAAGGCGGCAGCACCACCGCAGCCTGCGCCAGCATCACCGGCGCCAACGTCACCTAATCAGAACCACGGGTTCACACGCCAGCAGCTCGCGGGCTTCAGCAGCGGCCCAGCCGCGTATAGTCCGGCGGTGATCAACGAGGTGATGGGCCTGACGCCGGCGCAAGAGCAGGCGTTTTTGGCTGGTCCTGGGCTTGTGAACCAAGACGCGCTAGCGGGCGCCCTGGTTGGGTTCAACCCGATCGAGACTGCCGGGTTCACGTCTCCTCAGGCGGTGCACAGCCAAGCGGCGCTGGATGTGGCTCTTGGAGTCACGCCGGCGGATCAAGTTGTGTTTGGTGGTGGTGCACCGGCAATGCTGAGCCAGGAGGCGATCCTGGACGCGATGGCGGCGCAGCAGCAGTTCAATCAGGATTTCGTGCCCCTGTTGGAGCAAGAGCAACTTGAGGCTTACGACCTGCAGCGCGAACGCGAGCGCCTTGAACAGCGCCAAGAACAACTCGAGCAGTTCAAGCGGGATGATTGCAGATTCAAAGCCTGGTAGTCGCCTGGCGCCGAAGCTGCTTGCCGCGGCCCTCGGCCATATAGCGTTGATGAGCCTAGTGTTGAGCGTTGGCTGCAGTGGCGGCGGCGCGGAACAGGTTGTTTTTGTAGCGGTCCGCGATGACAACTACGACATTCTCGTGATGAACACCGACGGGACTGGTGAGATCAACCTGACCAACCATCCAGCCGATGACCTCTCACCGGCCTGGTCGCCGGATGGCCGGCGCATCGCTTTTGTCTCGGACCGTGATGGCAACAAAGAGATCTACGTGATGAACGAGGACGGTTCAGACGTTCGCCGGCTGACCTCAAATGAAGCGGAGGATGAGTTGCCGATCTGGTCGCCGGACGGCCGCCGCATCGCCTTTCAATCTGATCGCGACAGAGCTCCCAGCATTTATTTGATGGACAGAGACGGCTCGAATGTTGTTCGTGTTACGTCAAGGGAATTCGCCCAAACCATGCCGGCTTGGTCGCCGGACGGCCGCTACATCGCTTACAGGTCCTTCCAATTCCAGGACACTTTCGATGATATCTACGTTATCAACGTCGACGGCACCGACGAAACGCTGTTATTGGCTCTTCCCGGTGCGCAGTGGTATCCGCAATGGTCGCCGGACGGTCGCTGGATCACATTCAGCTCCGGGGGCCATGTCTTCGTGATGAAGGCGGATGGCTCCGATCCAGTGCGGCTGACGAATGAGCTGGAAAGGTCCGGTAGCGCATCCTGGACGCCGGAAGGCCGCATTGTCTTCTCGTCGTTTCTTGATGGGACGTCTGATATTTTCGTGGTGAATGCCGATGGGACAGGTCTGACAAACCTGACAAACAGCCCACACACATCCGAATTGGGGCCGAGCTGGTCGCCATAGCGGTTACGCTCCGCTCCACCTCAACCTCCGGGTGCTTCGCCTCGACCGCCACGGGCGGTCGCGCCTTGAGTCTTGGTGCGGCGAGGTCAACATGCCGGTGATTCCTGACCAAGAAAAGATCCGCTCCATAATCACGAAGCAGAAGATGTTGCTGCTCGCGGTGGCGCTGGCCCTGGCACTAGTGCTCATGCTGGTGCTGGGCCGTGGTGGCGCAGCCGATTTTGCTTACTGGAATAGCAAGGTTAGTTAGTGGCGCAGCGGCTTTACTCGTAGCGCATGGCCTCGGCCACGGGGACGCTGGCGGCTTTGCGGGCGGGAATCAGGGTCATCAAGGAGCTGGCTCCGTAGGCGATGGCGATGATGACAAGCAGCCGTACCCAGGGCAGGGCGAAATCGATCTCGGTGCCGCCTTCGCCAATCAGCTCGGGGCTGGAGAGCAGGTTGTAGGACAGCGCGGTGCCGAGCAGGACGCCCATGAGGATGCCGGTGATGGCGATAAACGAGGATTCGAAGAAAAAGGTCAGGGCGATTAAGCGGCGAGTGTAACCGATGGCGCGCAGCATGCCGATCTGCTGGCGGCGCTCCGCCACGGTCCGGAAGGAGATGACGCCGAGGGCGGCGATGCCGACGATCAGCCCGAGACCCATGAAACCCTCGAAAAGGAACTGAAACGCGGTGGACTGGCCGGCCGCGTCGCTGATCGATTCTTCGATTGACTGGGCCACGACGCCCTGCTGCAGCAGTGCAGCCTCGATGCCGGAGGCGACCTCGATCGTGCCGCCCTTTGACTGATCGAAGGTGGTGAGGAAGAAGCTCTCGGTTTTGCCGCCACTTAGATGGTCGAACACAACCGATTGGTTGACAAAGACTGCGAACCAGGCGAAGTTCACCGCCGTCACCTGCGGTTCGAGAATGCCGATCACGCGCAACTCAACGATCTCGCCGGTTTCGCGGTCGCGGACGCTGATTGAGATTGGTTGCCAAGGAGCGGCCCGCAGGTCGTCGATGCTGCGGCCCAGGCGGAAGTCGCTATCGTCTGAAGCGAATGTATCGGCTTGTCCCACTCTCGACTCATCGACGATGGCCACGGTTGGGTCGGTGCGCAGTGCGTCTAGCACCGCTTCGTCTGATTCGTAGCCGATAGCGCGGGCGGCAAGCGGGAAGTTCGCCAGGTTAAGAAACTCTTGATCCACGCCTTGGACCGGGTAGGTCTCAAAGTCCTGGCGGGAGTTGGTGGGCTTGATCTGAGGGAAGGCGGTTATCAGCCGTCCGGCACCATCGATGTTGGCATCTACGTCGTAACCGTTCTCGCCGAGGGTTTGACGCAGGTCGCTGATGCGATTGGATACGTTGGGCTGCACCCGGACATCAAAGCCGCCCTTTGCCTCTTCGCCGAGGAAGAGCTGGGTGAAGTTTGTGTTGAGGGTCGCCATGACCACCAGGCTGAAAACGACAAGACCAAACATGGCCAGGGTCATGCCGGTACGTGAGCGCGCGGCCAAGGGGTAGGCGACCGCCATTCGCACGGCCGGCGCCAGGCCGCCGAGGGCGCGGCTAAAGACCTGGGTGAGGCCGAGGAGCCGCTCGGCGTTGAAAACGATCAGCACGGTCGCGGCGCTGGTCATGGCGATGCCGGAGATAAAGAACATCTCGATATCACCAACCACCTCTTCTGCCGGTGCGAGGCCGAAGAGCTTGGCCAACTGAAACAAGGGGTCGGCGAAATCGCCGGCCTTGTCGACGAAGAGTGAGAATGGCAAGGGCAGTAGCCAGTACCAGAGGATCAGCAGGCTGGCGATTGTGAACGCCGGTCTGGTTTTGGCGCCAAAGAAGACCGCTAGCAGGGCGACGGCGAAGAGGACCAGAGTGGTGCCGGCCGTGTAGGCGAAGGCCATGCTACCGGGCCAGCCACCCCACCAGGTCGCGAGGATGCCGATCAGGAGCATCCAGATCGCCCAACCGCCACCGGTGCGAAATCGGGCCGCCCAGGATTGGGTGCGTAGCAAAATCCAGGTGAAGAGCGCCAGTACGCTATAAGCGAGCGCCCAGGAAAGCTGCGCTAGCTTGGCCACCGTCGACTTGGAGTGCCATGGCCGGTTCAAACTCATCGCACCCCAGACGTAGCCACCGATGATCAACCCTCCTGCCGCCATGCCGGCGCCGTAGGTTGATAGGCCGGCGATAAAGAAGGCGAACGCGACGACTGCCCAGAAGAAAACCAGGCCAATCCAGGCCAGGGTCCAGCCGACGGCGACAAATGAGCGTGCCAGATTACCCAGGGAGCGATCGGCGGAGCGGACGCGTGCGGCCTCCGGCAGGTCGCGGATCGCTTCGACGATGCGCAGATTGGCGGCGCGCGCGGAGGAGAACAGGACGGTGGCGAAGGTGACTACCAGGCCAAGCAGGTAGGCGATTGCGAATCCTTGCTGGTTGACGTGGAAGGTTATGTCCAGGCCGAACTCATCGACGATGCCACGGATGACCCAGACGAGGATGAAGGCGACGCCGAGGCCGAGGATGGCGCCCACCAGGGCTGAGCCGAGGTTGTAGGCCATGCCTTCGGCGATGAACGATTCGATGAGGTGCAAGCGTTTCATGCCAACGGCGCGGGAGATGCCCATTTCCGGCCGGCGCTCCGCCGCGAGCATGACAAAGGTGAGGAAGATCAGCATCACGCCGGCGGCGATTGAGAACAGGCCGAAGACGATGAATATTGTTACAAACAAGGCGCCGATCAGTTCGGCGAGCTCGATGAAATCCTTTTTGGTGAAGATAACTTGCATCGGCTCATCGGAGGATTCGAGAAACGCATCGATACGCACTTCGAGTGGATCGATGAGGTCAAGCGAGTCGCGTACCCCACCCACGGCAGAGACAGCGATCAGGTCGATGCGGTCGCCCTCGCCGGTGATTTCGCGCCAGCGCTCCAGGGATGTCACAACGCCGCCGGCGGTGCTGGCGTCACCGCCATCGGTGTTGGCGGTCATGGCATTGTCGAGGACGATTCCGGCGACGACAAATTCGTAAGCCTGGTTGGCAAAAAAGATCGTAAAGCGATCACCGCTTTCAACGCCGATTTTCTCGCTCAGGCGTTCGGTGACGTAGACGCGGTCCTCGCCAAGCAGCAGAGGATCAAGCGCCTCGCCGTCGCGGGTGACCAGGCCGCCAAACGCAGTGATAGAAGCGGGGTCGACTCCGGCAAAGGTTGCCAGTGGTTCAGCCCGCATGTCGGCGAGATTGATCGCCGGGACGCGGGTTTGGACTATTCCCATGACACCGTCGACGTCGGGATCGTCGGCCAGCTCAGCCGCAAGAGTCTGGACGTTGGCATCGGTCAGGTCCGCGACGCCCGGCGGCGCCTTGTTGCGGTCGATGGCGATGACGATGTCGGCCTCGCTGAACTGGCGATACATGTCGTTGGTGACAGAGAAACCAACCGTATCGCCGGTGGCGAAGGCGGCGCTGACGATCAGGGTTGCAAGCATCATGCCGATGACGATGAGGACGGTTTGGGTCTTGCGCCGCACGATGTTGCGCAGTCCGATGCGGACCAGCACGGGGTTGCGATACCAAATCCAGGCGAGGAAACCAAAGATCAAGCTTACGAGCAGGGTGAGGGCGATCAGGATGCTGCTGAGCGCGATACCAAACAGGTTATCCAAGAGCCTGACGCTGCCTTAGGTGAGCGGGGCGGACGCTGTCGCTCCGCTGCTGGTGATTTTGTTGCCGCTCGCATCTCTTAGCTTGGTTTCCTCAACGATCAGGCCGTCGAGCATTGTGATGATGCGGTTGGTTGACTGGGCGATGCGTTGGTCGTGAGTTACTAGAACGAAGGTTTGGCCGTTCTTCTGGTTGAGGCTGACGATGAGCTCCATGATCTCGTCGGCGTTCTTGGAGTCAAGGTCGCCGGTGGGCTCGTCGGCCCAGACGATCTCCGGTTCGTTGACCAGGGCGCGGGCGATGGTGACACGCTGGCGCTGGCCGCCGGAGAGTTGGGCCGGCCGGTGGGCGGACCAATCGGTCAAATGAACCAGATCCAGGGCGTCCATAGCCCGCTGCCGTGCCTGTTTGGCGGCGACGCCGCTGATCAGCAGCGGCATTTCAACGTTTTCGACGGCGCTGAGCACCGGCAGCAGGTTATAGAACTGGAAAATGAAACCCATGGAGCGGGCACGAAACTCGGATTTGGCGTCGTCCGTGAGGCCGGCGATGTCAATGCCGCCAACCTTGACCACGCCTCCCGTGACGTCATCGATGCCGCTCAGACAGTTGAGCAGGGTGGTCTTGCCGCAGCCGGAGGGGCCCATGATCGCTACCATGTCGGCCTTGGGCACGGCAAGCGAGACGCCTCTCAGCGCCTCGACCTCGAGTCCATCCGCCTCGTAGGTTTTGACCAGATTGATGGCTTCCACGGCAGGCGCCTTGGTTTGATTCTCTGATGTCACCGTTGCGCCTCGATGAACTCGCTGACTGTCTGCAAAAATGCCGCGGGTTGTTCGAGGTAGGACCAGTGGCCGCCGCCGCCGACTATTGCCAGACAGCTATTGGGGATGTTTTCTTGCATTTTTTGGGCGACCTCGGCGTTGAGGAGGCTGCTTTCGCTGCCTCGGATGACAAGGGTTGGGACGGAGATTCCTGGCAGGTAGGCCCAGGCGTCGGGACGTTCGTACTTGATCACCAGATCTCGGTCGCGCTTCCAGACCAGGCCGCCGTTTGGCGCTCGTTTAGTCATTTGGATCGCGCTGTGGAGCAGGATCTCGTCCGAAGTGCCGGGCTGACGGGTTCGCAGCCGCTCGATAACGGCGTCGAGGTCGGCGTATACATCGCTTTCGGTTTTGTAGCGCTCAAACATCGCCGCGGAGGCCGGATTGTGGGCGTCCGGGTCCATATCGTTGATGATCAGCTTGGCTAGCCGTTCCGGATGCCGCGCGGCAAAGATGAAGGCGTTCTTGCCGCCGGCGGAGTGGCCCATGAGCAGGAGATCGCGCAGATCGAGACCCTCGACGACAGCGTTCAATTCGTTGAGGTAGTCTTCCAAGCCGTAGGAGCGCGCCCAGCCGCTATCGCCGTGGCCGCGGTGGTCGAGGGCGATGACCTGAAAGCGGTCACTTACCTGGCGAGCAAAGAAGTCCCAGAGCCGAGCGCAGTCCTGGAGGCCGTGCAGCAAAAGCAGCGGTTGGCGTCCGGCGCCGCCCCAATCGAGGTAGTGCAATCGCACGCCATTGGCCTCTATCCACTTCGATTCGGGTTGTTGTTCGAGGGTCATTTACATTGGGCCTTAGGAAGTGAAATTTAGGTTGGTCTAGCGAGTTCGCAGAGTCCAGTCTACGCGAATTTGCGGCCGGCTGACACGAAGTACGGCACCGATTAAGGGCACCGAGGAGGCCTTGGGCGCAGTGTGGCTAGCCCGTGGGTTAGCTGAGCTCGACCTCACCGTTTGGGGTGGAGAGGCCGGCCACCAAGCGCGGTTGCGGACCGGGCGTGACTTCCAGCAGGTCTTGAATGCTGAGCAGTGCCAGGTACTGTCTGATCCGGTCGGGCTCGGGGTGCTGGGCGCGAAGGTAGCGCAGGGTGCAGCCGGAGGGGAGGCTGGGTGCCGGGTTGACCGAGCCGGTCCAATCGAGGAGAAACGGGATGAGGCCGTCGCCGGGCAGCTCGCCACGTGCCGACCGCCAGTTGAGTTAATCATTATTCGGCAGGGTGCGGGATCCGGGTTCGATGCGTCCCAGGTCCAAGCCTCCCTGGCCCGCGCTCTTGGTAGCTGCTTCGAGTTCGTCGCACTTGGCGGCCCAGGTGGTGATTCGGGCTATGGTTGGAATCCGCGGGGCCGCCTGGGCAAGAGCTTCGGCGGATTGAGCCGGGTCGGGCGCTAGAACCTCGATATAGGTGTCGGGGCCCAGGGCAAAGAGGGCGTTGCGGGTCCCGCGGCCGGGATGGTTGCCGCTGGGCTCAGGCTCGACGCCGGTGAGAGCTCTGATCTGGTCAAGACCGAGCTGCAAATCCGGCGCGGCGAAGATGATGTGATCCAGTCCGAGAATAGTCATTTTCCCCTCGCTTCGTGGCCGTTTATGCGGTTTTGGGTTGAGTGACAAGATTGTAACCGAGCCGCGTCGATGCCAGGGTCCAACAGGACGCGCGGCTGCATCGAGGGTTTGAGCCTTTGCCGCCGAGAACGCATAGAATGCTCTCGGCATGATGCTTAAGATCCGTGACCTTGAAGATCGGGACCTTGCCGCCGTCCTGCGGTTGAATGTTGAGGCTGAGGGTCCCAGCATCGAACTCAGCAACTTTCGCGAGCTGACGGCGCGGGCCTATCGCGACCTGTTGGACGCGAGGACCGTATTTGTGGATGGTGCGTTTCTGGTTGGATTGGCTGAAGATAGCATCGTGGCGATGGCGGCGATTCGACCCGCGGGAGCTGGCAGCTTTGAGATGAATTACGTTCGGATCGACCACGGCCAACAGCGGCGGGGGTTTGGGCGTCAGATTGTTGCTGCGGTGGAGCAGAGAGCTCTGTCTTTGGGAGCCAGACGCATGGTGCTGAACACCGCCTCGTGGCAGACGGGGGCTCAGCGGCTTTATGAAGCGCAGGGCTATGCAGTGACCGAGCACTCGGTGCTCGAGAATGAGAACGGCAGGTTTGAGCTGGTGCACTACGCCAAGGACCTAGGTTAGAACCTAGGCGAGACCAATTCTAGAGCAGTATCGAAAGGGGTTTTGATGATCACTCGAGAATCGACAAGTAAGTTCGCCCAGGTTGGCGATATTAAGGTTCACTATCACGAGGCCGGCGAGGGGCCGGTGCTGTTCTGCGTCCACGGTGGCGCTCCAGGAGCTTTTGGCTGGGGCAACTTCGGCCGTAACATGGAGTCTTTGTCGGAGAAATTCCGCACAATCGTGGTTGACCTGCCGGGCTACGGGCTCTCCGACAAGCCTGAGGTTCCGGACGGTCGCCGCCAGACGCTCTACTCGCGTGTCTTTGGCGAGATGTTTGATGTCCTGGGCATAGAGAAGGCGCACGCCGTCGGCATCGCCACCGGCGCCAGCACCGTTCTACGAATGGCGATGGACCACCCGGACAAAATCGACCGTGTGATCGCCGTCAGCGGCGGCGCCGGAATCCCGCTTTTCCCCGTGTATAATCCGGCGATCTCCCGCCTGATTACCGATTACTATGCCGATCCGGGACCTTCGCGAGACAAGATGCGCGCCTACCTGGGCTCCTGTTTCCACGACAAATCGCTGATTACTGACGAACTGGTCGAGGAGCGCTACGCCGAGAGCATCGTGCCCGAGTTCATGGTTCAGGCGCCGGAAGGCCGGCCAGGTATCAGGCAGACGCCGGAGCCAATCTGGCAGGACATCCACAAGGTCGAGCACAAAACGTTGGTCGTCTATGGCCGCGAAAACCGCGACTCTTGGGATAGCGCCCTGTTCATGATTGCGCGCCTGCCAAATGCTGAGCTGCACGTCTTTAGCCAGTGTGGCTTTTGGGTGCAATACGAAAAGGCCAATGAATTCAACGAGCTGGCAAAGGTCTTTCTAAGTACTTAGAAGCTGGGGATCTGGATTGGAAGCTGGGGGCACCCCAGACCCCGCTGAAGGGGGTAATAGGCGCCGTTGCTTGGAAGCTGGGGGCACCCCCTGCTAAAGGGAATTGGCAAAGCGATTTTGCGGCCGACCGGCTGATGGAGGAGTACAATTTGAGCCCTGGTCAACCCCGCACCGTACTTGAGCAGTTCCTGGACGGCAGCCAGAGGCTGGTTTTGTAAAGCAAGCGCACGAAGCAAAGGGGGAAACAGATGGCTTTTATTGCCGCAAACGGGATGACCGAAGAGGGCACGAGCAAGACCCTCCAGGCCATGGGCACAACCATCCACTATCACGACATCGGCGAAGGCGAGCCGATCATCTTTTTGCACTCTTACGGACCCGGCACGACGGCGTGGATTACCTGGCACAAGGTGCTGGCGGCTTTTTCCAAGTACTACCGCTGCATCGCCATGGACCTGCCAAATTTCGCCAAGACGGGCCCGATCGTCTACAAGATGGAGGGATCGCCGCACAAGTTCCAGGCGGAGATGACAATCGCGCTGATGGATGCGCTGGGAATCGATAAGGCCCACATCGTCGGCAATTCCCAGGGCGGCCAGACCGCGATGGAATTCGCCTACATGCATCCGACGCGGATTAACAAGCTGGTTTGGGGCGCCGGCCACATAAACGGCGGCCCGGGCTCATATCTAATGTCGAACCTGCGGGAGGAGGGCATCCGCGCCTCTGGTGAATTCAACCAGGACCCGAATGCGGACAACATGCGCCGCTACCTGCGGCTGCATTTGGTCGACCAGGATTTGGTTACTGATGAGCTGGTTGACTATCTGGTACAGGCTCACACTGGCCGGCCCGACCTGACCGAAGCACGCAGCAAGATTACCCGCAGCACGGACCCCTACCCGGACAACGCCATGGCGATGCGCGACATCGCGGTGCCAACGCTGATCCTTTGGGGCAGAGACGACCGCACCTGCACCTTTGAACTGGGGATTATGGCTCTCAACGTTACGCCGGACGCCCGGCTGGTGGTGCTAAAGGACACGGGACACTGGCCGCCATTCGAGCAGCCAACCGAGTACACGGCGCACGTGCTTTCCTTCCTGCGTGGCTACGAGGCCGTGGAGACAGAGCGAACCGGGGCGACTGCCGCGGCGGCTGTGAGCTAGGCTTGCTCGATCCGGCGCCTGATTAGCCGCCGTTAGGGGCTAGAGGGGACGATGACCTCGGCGACGCCCTGGGTGGGGCGGTCGCCGCGCGGGTCTTCGATGAAGACGTCGATCTTGACCAAGGTTTGACCGTCTTCAGCCTGTTTGTCGGTGATCAGGCCGATGCACTTGAGGTCCTCACCGTGGTGCGCGGGGCGGCGAAAGTTGACGTCGAGGCTCTTGATCCGTCCCAGGGGCCCGGCCCAGTCGGTGAGCAGCTGGCCCAGAAAGGCCTGGCTCATGGGGCCGGGGACGATCGCGCCGGCGAAGCCATCGCGCTCAGCCGCGGTTTTGTCGGTAAACCGGCCGATGGCGGCGGCGTTGGCCAGGTTCCAGGCGCCGAGGTAGCGCTGGACCTGCTCGAGGTCGGGATGCTTGAGCAGGGGGCCAATCTCGTCGCCGGGGTCGACCTGATCACCAAAAATTTGTTCACTCACGTTCGACCTGCCGGTGAACTGTGGAGCTGTCTATGACCGCCACGAGTTGCCCGCGTTGATTTTTCAAAGTGGTGCGGCGCACGACGAAGAGCATGCGTCCCGAGCGGCCGGTTTTCTCGTAGACCTCGTGGACTGAACCGGTGACGCTGATGACATCGCCGGGCCTCATTGGCTGATGAAATTCGCAGTGCTGAGCGGCATTGAAGCTGGTGTTGCCGAATGTCACCTTGGGGTCGAGGCCGCGGCCGCCGCTAGTGCCGGTGACGTAAAAGGAAGGCGGGGCGATGATGCCACCGTTGGGGCCGGAGGCGGCGGCCGCTTCGTCGATATAAAGCGGATTTGTCTCGCCAATGGCGCTGCAGAACTCGAAGATCTGCTCCTTGGTCACTTCGAACTGGCCGAGCTCGACTTCGACGCCGAGGACGCTTTGGTCGTATTCAAGCTCGCTTGAAGTCACGTCGACTCCTCCTGCTGCTTCTCGGCCAAACCGGCGCTGCTCGCCAAAGTTTCCTCGATCCGAACCGGGAAGTAATCGCCACCATTTAGCTGCTCAACCAGGGCTTCCATGCTGTGGATCGGCTGGTTGAACGCGGTTAGGCAACGGCCGATGGCGCTGACGTAGTGGGCGTCGCTGCCACCGACGCGAGAGAAGCCGTGTCGCTCAGTGAGGTTCTCGGCGCGGCGATTCTCCTCGGCCGAGCTGCCGCCATTCAGTTCCTCAATAGCCCGGACGTGGGCGGTAGGGACGCCCTGCTCGGCGTAATCCCAGAGCCCGATGCGTTGGCGGCCGGCGTGGGCGGCGACGGCGAAGCCGCCGAAGTCGTGAACCGCGTTGAACAGGTCCGCTGAAGGTATATCGACGCGGCTGAAATCGAATTCGCGGCTGAGGCGCTGGTCGATGCCGTAGACTAGAACGTGGCCGATCTCGGTTTCAAGCTCCGCCCCCTTGAGCACGACGACGTTGTATTGTTGGGCTAGCTGATCATAACGGAGGGTGGGGTCGTAGTTGCGGTGCTCGGTGAGGACAAAGCCGTCGACTCGAAAACCTCGTCGCCGGCGTCCAATTATCCATTTGAGGTAGCCCTCCACGGTGCCGCCAGCATCGTCCGAGGCGTCGGTGGAGTGGGAGTGCAGGTCGAGGAAAAACCGGGTATCCAAACCGGACGGATTTTAGCATGAATGGCGCTTGGGGGTTGGGGTAGTCAAGGCGCGCTGTCGTGTGCCATTTGATCGCCGTGGCTGAACTTGTATTTGGGATCTGAAGCGTCCAGCATTGGCCAATGAGCGCCATCTTCGGTATATACAGCTCACGTGAGCCAGGCCGAGCTTCCTTCAGCCAGGAATGATCTGCCCAATCGTGCCGCTAGCGGTGCTAAGCTACGGCCATTCCAATCCAGCGTTGAGGTGAGGGATGGGAAAGGTCACCGCAGCTCTATCTGAAGGCAATGGCTCCGTCTTCATCTGTGACTTCTCGCCGCCCCGGGGCACGCGCCCCGACCTGCTGGACGGCGCGCGCCAGCTTAAGTCTGACTTCATCTGCGTCGCCTACAACCCCGGCAAAGCGGTGAGGGTTGATTCGATCTCGGCCGCGTTCGCGGTGAAGAACGCCACGGGTCGCGACGTAATCTTCAACCTCTCGCCGCGGGATATGAATCGGCTCGCGATTGAATCCCGCCTACTCGGCGCCGAGCTGCTCGGTGTCCAGAACGTAATCGTGATCCAGGGCGATGCATTCACCGACAAGGATGGTTTGACGGCGGCCGGCGATTACACGACCACCGGACTGATCACGGCGATCCGCGATTTGAACAATGGGATCGATTTCCGCGGATCGAAGTTGCGTAATGCCTGCGACTTCTGCGTCGGCGCTGCTATAGACCTGGGTAAGGGCATCGAGCAGGAGGCCAGGCTGGCGCATCGCAAGGTGGAAGCGGGAGCAGAGTTCTTTGTGACTCAGCCGATTTTTGATGTTAGGCAGGTAGCCGAGTTCACCGCCGCCTACGAACGGGCGGCGGGCGCCACGCTACAGCAGCCGGTCTTCTGGGGCCTGCAGATCCTGGCCGAGGGGGGGCTGATCTTTAGCAACGTCCCGGACGGCCCACGGCGTGACCTGGAAGCCGGACGCGATGGTGTTGAGATAGCTCTGGAAACCTATACTCAGCTCCAGGGAGTCAAAGTGGAGGGGTTCTATTTGATCCCTCCGATCCTCAAGGGGGGAGTTCGCGATTACGAGGCGGCCGGTCGCTTTGTCCAGGAGGCCGGCGCCATCGCCCGATCTTGAAACGCCGGTGCCGCGCACCGGCGACAGCAACACCGGCTAAATGGCTCTTGAGTCCCCTGGGCGATGGTCAGGTACGATAGAGACGGATTTTGCACTACTGCTTTTATAGCCACAGGAGGCCCCGTTGAAAATCGGTATAGAACTCCATCCTCGTCGCGGTGTTGATGCAGTCCTCGAGGAGGCTCGAAGTGCCGATGATCAGGGCTACGACTCGGTCTGGCTCAGCGACATCTGTTTCATGGCCGGGGGAATGACACGGCGGACGAGCCGCTGGAGATGATGACCCTGGCCACCGCGGTGGGTGCCGTGACCAAGCGGACACGCCTAGCCTGGGGGTCACTGAACATTACCTTGCGCCCGCCAGCTCTGCTGGCTAAATCTCTGGCCAGCCTGGACCAGATAACCAACGGGCGGTTCATCGCTACCTTTGGGTCGGGTTGGAACCTTCCCGAATGGCATGCCTACAACCTGCCGGTGAAAGAGGATCACGGCGAGCGCTCCGCCTACGCACGTGAGGTGATTCAGCTGTTCAAACAGCTCTGGACGCATCCGGCGCCCGAGCTGACGACTTTCGAAGGCAAGTACGTGCAGGTCAAAGACCTGCCTTTCAACCCGGAGCCGGTGCAGAAACCTCACCCGCCGATCTGGTTTGGCGGTGAGTCCGACGCGTCGCTGCAGACGGTCAAGGAGCTTTGTGACGGCTGGATGAACATGCCTTCGCACAACAACCCCGACGTGCTCAAGAGGTTCACCGATACCGGCGATTGACCGGACCGGCCGATGACTATTCACCAGCGCAGTCACATTCTGGTGGCGAATGACCGTGCCACGGCGGTTGAGCTGGCTGAAAAGGACTACGAATCGCTTAAGGAAACCGAGGCGATCTTCGCGCCTCCGACTTTTGCCGACTTTCTGCGGGAGGAGGTGGTTGGCACGCCCGATGAGTGTCTTGGTCAGCTGGCTGATATGGAATCGCGCGGAGTTAATCACCTGCGCATTCGGTTTACCAGCGAGGGCACGCGGGAGGCGGCGGCAAAAATGGTCCTGCCGCGGTTGGGGGAGCTAGAGCAGAGGTAGCGGAGAGCTACGAAGCCTTGAGTTGAGTCGGATTTGCGGCATTCTTAGCCGGGATAGGCCGGAGCAGGCTTCGGCCGAAGCACTAGAGGCTTTCGTGGAGAACGCTCCGACGCCAGCCCCCCAGGATTGCCACCAGGATCAAGCCGATTCCGATGGCAAATACCGCATCGCGGCTCATTCTTTATTGCATCCTCGGATATCCGCCGTTCGCACGCAATCTGAAGCTGGGAGGCTCATTTGTCTGAATCCATGCACTCTCTACGTTCTTTTTCTGAGGCGATGGCTGGGTTTAGAGACGGCAGCGACACGCCGCGCGCGTTCCTGGAACGCTGTATCAAGTCGATCGAAGAGTTGGAACCGAGTGTCGGCGCGTTTGTCGAGACCAATCTGTCCGCGGCCCGTGAGGTGGCAGACGCGGCGACCGAGCGCCGTAAAGCTGGGTCCGAGCTCTCGCTAATCGACGGTATGCCGATTGGGATCAAGGACATCATGGAAACCGCCGACATGGTGACCGAACAAGGTTCACCGTTGTTTGCCGGCTGGCGGGGCGGGCGTGACGCCGCCGCAGTGGTTGCGCTGCGGGAAGCCGGTGCTGTCATCGTTGGCAAAACGGTGACCACGGAGTTTGCGTCCAGCCAACCTCGCGGTACTCGAAACCCCTGGGATTTGGAACGTACGCCGGGCGGCTCAAGCAGCGGCTCCGGGGCGGCCGTGGGGGCCGGGATGCTGGCGGCGGCGTTGGGCACTCAGGTTGTCGGCTCAATTCTGCGTCCAGCAAGCTTTTGCGGCTGCTTTGGATTCAAGCCCAGCGTGGGTGGCATAAATCGCGGCGGCAGCTTCGACGAATTCAGCCAGAGTTGCACTGGCGTCCTCGCGGCAAGCTTGGACGAAAGCTGGAGTGTTGCCCGAGCGATCTCGGCCCGCATCGGCGGCGATCCCGGGTACGTCGGCTTGTTGGGTCCGCTGGAAATGCCCGACGCCGCGATACCACGGCGGATTGCGTTGCTCGAGACCGGCGGCTGGCAGAGCGCCAGTGAGGTGGCCAAGCAGGCGCTTGGGGAAGCTGCCGGGAAATTGGCGGCCGCCGGCATTGAAATCGCCGACCGCGGCTCGGATGCGGCGATCGCCGCATCCGAGTTGGCGATCGGCGACGCTCAGGCGCTGATCAGAGTGATTAACGCATGGGAGGGTCGATGGCCGCTCAACACTTACTCCCGCGACCTCGATTCTACGCTGCTTAGCCAGCCATCCAGAGACCGGCTGGCTCAGGCCGAAGCGATGACGCAGGAGGAATACCAGGCGGCGATTGGCGAACGCGCCCGGGTCCGCGGCGTCTATGAAGGACTGGCCGAGCGGTTTGACGTTTGTATCACCCTAGCCGCGAGCGGGGCGGCGCCGGTTGGCTCGGAGTCCTCCGGCGACCCGGCCTTTTTGGCCGCGGGTAGCCTGCTGGGTGTTCCGGCGTTGACGCTTCCGGTGCTTCGCGACCAGAACTTACCGCTCGGCCTGCAAGTCATGGGCTTCCAGAACGAGGACGCTGGCATGTTCGCGACGGCGGCGGCGATTCTGCCCATGGTCGAGGGCAGCTAAATCGTCTAGGGACTGGCCGGGCGGATAAGAGGAGAGAGTGAATGCTGGAGATTTTTCGTGTCGCGGAAGACGATGCCGTGCGGGTCATGCCGGACGATTTACGGCGGGTTGTGCAGGCGATTCTTGAGAAGGTAGGGGTAGAAGAATCCGATGCCCGGCTTTCAGCCGATGTCCTGGTTACTGCCGACGTCAGGGGTGTCGATAGTCATGGCGTCTCAAACATGCTGCGGGCTTACGTGCAGCGCATCCGCGACGGCATCGTCAAGGCACGGCCGGAGTGGCGGATCGTCGAAGAGCGGGCGGCCACGGCGACGATTGATTGCGACACCGGATTCGGAGTCATGATCGCGCCCAAGGCCATGGCCATTGCCATCGAAAAGGCCAAAGAGACCGGCCTGGGCGCCGTTACGATGCGAAATGCAAACCACAGCGGCATGGCAGCGTACCACGCCATGCTGGCGCTGCCTCATGACATGATCGGCATGTGTTTGACTGCTGCCGGGCCGCGAGTGCTGCCGACGCATGGGGCGGAGCAACGGCTGGGGACAAACCCAATCGCCGTGGCGGTTCCAGCGCGGAACATGCACCCCTTTGTCTTCGACGCGGCAACTAGCGTGGTGGCCGAAAACAAGATGCAACTGGCCAAGCGTCTCGGAACCACGATCCCGGCCAACTTTATCGCCGACATGGACGGCCGAGTGATCGACGAACCGGGGCCGGTGCCGGACGAGTATCAGCTGCTGACCTATGGCGGGACTCGCGAGTTGGGCTCGCATAAGAGCTACGGCCTGTCGATGTTTATCGACATAATGTGCAGCGTCCTGGCCGGCGCCACGCCGACCGGCTTTAGCCAGCGCGGCCCCGGCAATCACTTTGTCGCCGCCTATAACATCGCCGCCTTCACCGATGTCGAAGAGTTTAAGGACCACATGGACTGGTATCTGGCCGAGATGGAGGCGACGCCACCGGCGCCGGGCTATGAGCGGGTGATGACGCCGGGTCAGGAGGAGGAGGAGATGGAGGCCGAGCGATCTGTCGAGGGCATTCCTCTGCATACCGAGGTTGTTGCCTGGTTTGAAACGATCTGCCAGGAGCTGGGGGTTGCCTTTGACGCGCCGGAGGCGGCGGCTAAAAATCCCTGATCAATGCCGAGCTTTTCGGTGTGAATTTGGCAGCCAAACGCCCCAATCTTCTGTTAGGATTCGAGCGCGTGGCATAGGCCTTATCTTGGTTTGATATTTGACCCACGTATCGGAGAAGTCCACTTGAAAAAAACATAAGGACGATTGCGGCCGCTGGTATTCGGGGTGTTGTTTTTCGCGGCGGCGTGCGGTGGGGATAGCGAACCGTCAGCTGATACCAGCGTCGCGGACCCAACCAGTACCGCGGAGTCGTCTGAGGGCACGGCTCCGGACCCGACGGCCACGGTTGAGTCGAGCGAGACTGCCTCACCGTTGACTCTGGTCACCATTGCCGGTCACGCCGAGGGCGACGAGTCAATCGCCATTGTGATCGAGTTCGACCCGAGAGATACCGGTCTAACTTTGACTGTTAAAGGCGCTGGCGATAGTCCTTCATGGGCGGCAATCAATGAAGGCTTTGTTGTCCGAGTGGGAGCGATTTCAATCTCAGGTGAGGGGTCGTTTCAGGGTGCAGACGGTTCGGGTACTGCTGAAGGCTCTTTCGAGGCGTCCTGCAGGTAATCTCGTCGACAAGCTTAATACCGCAGAGGAACTGAACATTCCGAAAACTGAAGGCAAATGGCAATGACGATCGCGCTCCGCAGTGAAGAGATGCTGGGCCTGGTGGATATCGAAGCGGGGACTGTGGACCGCCGCATATTCACGGACCAGGAGATCTACGACCTGGAGATGGAACGGATCAGGAGGCTCCCAAGCTGCTGGACTATCTGGTTAAAGTTGGCCGGCAGTAGAGTCGGGGCCTAATCAAGGCGGCGCAGGTTGAGACTTACAAGGGCTCATTTATGTGCGCCTATCACGGCGGGACCTACGATTTGAAGCGCGATCTAGTCGGCGTACCCGGCTTCAAAGAGGTCTACCATGAGGAGCTGGCCCGGGACCATTCTACGCCGGAAGGAACGCTGTAGCCGTCCAGGCAAACTGAGCTAGCTGTTTGGCCAACAGAGCCGTGGCGGGTTTGGGGACTTGATGTGGTCGGGACCGCAAATCGCCGTTCCAAGTGGCTGCCAATCGCCGTGGCGCTCTGCGTGTTCGTCGTCGACGGTTGCCGGGGCACGATCGATCTGGAGCAGGCGACGCCGGCCGGCGCCAAACCGAGCGCAGCCGCCACGCCATTTCCGACGCCGACGCCCAAGCCCGACCGATCGGACTGCGGCGCGATTGTCGAGTCCCAATACTTCATCAGTCTGGTTGAAAAGGATTGGTTCTTTGAAAACTGTCTGGTGGGCCCGCCCGAGTCATATCTTTACAACCAGATTCCTGGTATCGGAACCCGGGTGATGGAGATCTTTAGCGTTGAGCCGGCGGTTTGTGGCTCCGGTCTGGTCAGCATCACGGCGTTCCACCGGCCCTATCTGGAAGCCTTTTCCTATCTGGACCGCAGCTTTTGTTCCAATCTCGACCCGCAGACGCTGGCCTTCCCGCCCCTGCCGTTTACTTGTGCGGGAGGGGAGACGATCGAGGCGCTCGAGGTAAAGCTGAACTTCCTGGACGGAGGCGTTCGCCGGGAGACGGAGGTATTCTGTGTTGCCTCTGGGGAGCCAGATGGGGCGCCGCTGCCACCGCTGCCGCGGGGGCCCGAAGATGCGGCCGTGTGGCTGGGTTGAGGTCTTGTGGCAAAGCCGATAAGCCTTCCGTGGCGGGACCCTACGCGTCGAGTGTGCGGCTCAGGTGTTCAAATTTTTCCAGGTACTCCTGGACAGCGGCGACAAAGGTGGCGTGGCTCCAGGTCAGCGGTGAAACGCTGACCGGTTCGCCGGTCAGCGGGTGGAGTTGCTCTGCCATGACGCCGCTCGTCAGCGCCCTTTCGCAGGCCCACTGCAGGAATGGGATGGCGAGCGTTAGCTCGTCCAGGCTTTCGGCCTTGGCAATCTGATACTGGGCTTGCCAAATGGTGGTAATAAACCAGGGATTGCCAGGGATCTTTGCGCGGTCGACCTGCAGAGTTTCATCCCAGTGATAGGCGTCTCCTTCGTAGCGGGCAATGCCGCCGATCTGGGTTTGACATGACAGCCGGTCAGTTACGGCCTGCATGGTACGTTCGATTCGCGGATCTTTCGGATCGAACATGCCGAAGTACCAGAGGGCATAGAGGCTGGCGTCAACGGTTGGGTCCTTTTGTATATTCACGCCTGGGCCGATTGAGACGCTCTTGAGAAACCGGCCCTCCGCGTCATCATAGAGGTGGGTCTCACAGGCCTGCTTGATCTCGGCGGCCGCGGTCTGGAACTTTTCCACGTAGAACTTCTCGCCGAAAAGATTCGCCAGGTTCGCGGCAGCCGTGAGACCTGCCCACACAGTCGCCACGGTATATGAATAGATGCCGCGTTTCTCTTCCCAAAGGTCATATGAAGGAGCCGGCAAGCCGGTTTTTGGCTCACGAAAGTCAACCATGAAGTTTCCGGTGCTTAAAACCAGGGGACGAAAAAGAGGCCTGAACAGCTCAATATCACGAAATTTCCGGTAATGACGCCACAAGGCATAAGGCAGAAGGGCGGTGCCGTCTTCCTGGATCGGCAGTTGAGGCTGGCCGGATTCATCCACCAAGGACATCCAACTGCTAGCCATGCGTCCGTCAGGCGTGTATTTATGGAGCATGAAGGTCGATTCCTCATAGGCGTTCTGCGAGTCGGATTCAACCGGCTGATGGGATATGACATTGCGGCAGAAATCGTAAAAGCGCGAGGCCAAAAAAGCGTAGCCAGCCTTGTCCAAAGCATTGGCGGTGTAGGCACCATCTCGAGGCCAAACGTAGGCATAGCTTTCCTGACCATGAGCAATTGCGGTCAGCCCCGATTCACCGGCGGCAATAATTCCGCCGCCGTTGTCCACTTGACTGCGGATGATCAACAGACTGCGTTGGTAGAGACGCACGAATTCCGGAGACAGATCGTGCATATCGGTCTCTTCCTTGTTCAACCAGGCTCGCCAATAGTTCATGGTGCGGGTCAGGAGGTACTGGGGCTTGCGTTCGGTGACGAACCGATTTTGGCTTTGGCATTCATCCAGGCTGCGTCCGGCGGCAATCCAGGCATAGATGGCACTACTGCCGTTCGCGGGCAGCACCGGTTCGTGAACGGCGACAACCCCTTCGACAGTACCGAAGGAAATTCCCTCGCGTTTGAGAATGCCGGCATCGGGATCGAGCCAGGCCTCGCCTTCACCACCGTCCTTGTGGCCGGTAGTCCAGTCAACCACGCCAATCTGGTCACCGAGCGCTCCGTTTAGCAGGAAGTAGCAATCGTCCTTGTAGGCGACCAGATTATTGCCTTCGGGATCGTAGTAGATCGTGTCACCGCGGCCGACTTCCCAGAAGAGAAATTCGTAGTGGAAGAAGAGCCGCACTTCACGCGGCCGCGGTTCAAGGTTAAAAACTTCGACGCGACGCAGGAATATATCGCGGCTGAAATCAACCGCGTCGTTAAACTGGAGCCTCAGCCCCAATTCCTCGTTGGTCAGCACTACTCTGGTAGCGAGGGTGTCCAGCACGTAGTCAAGGCTTTTTTGCCAGGAAGAGTCTTGCAGCCAAGAGAACTTGCCGTCCACCCAAACGCCGGTACGCGACCCGTAGGCACTGCTCTGGTTTGCTTTGCCGACATGGGGGTAGTAGATGTCCCTGAGGTTGTAATCCGAATCAAAAGTTACGAGAAGATTGCCGTTGCCAAGCGGCAAATCACGAGTCATACCGATCGCCCCCGGAGGGCAAATCCAGGGTTACGCGTGCAGGGCACTCGCCGCTACTCCCCGTCCGATGACCTGCTCGTAAACCGCCAAAGTGCGCTTGGCGACGTCAGCCCAGGAGTAGGCCTGAGCCACCTGCCGGGCCCTGGCCGCGAGCTGTTTCACCAATTCCGGTTTCGCCAACAGGAGTGCCAGCTTGGCGGCAATTTCATCGGTATCTTTGGGGTTTTCCAAGAGCAACCCGTCTCCGCCGTCCGAAATCAACTCTGCCACGCCGGCCTTGCGGCTGACGACGACTGGCAGGCCAGAGGCCATCGCCTCAAGAACTGTAAGCCCAAAAGTCTCGTAGGAGGATGCCAGGACAAAGATGTCGCTGGCGGCGTAGTAGGCCCAGCGTTCCTGGCAGCGGCCGACAAAGATTACCCGTTCTCTGACGCCAATCAGCCTCGCCATTTCGGCGTAGCGCCGGACATCGCCGGTACCGGCGACCAGGAGTACGGCTTCGGAAAGGCCGGGCCGAGACAAGGATCTGATAGTTTGAGCCAAGCCTTTACGTTGCCAATCTCCGCCGAGAAATAGGATGACTTTGGTCTCCGCGCCAAGCGATGCCTATCGCGGACGTCGGTTCTAAAAAGGAGGCGGTTGGCTGGGCTAAACGTCTCGCAGTCAACGCCACCGGGAACGACAAAAATCCTCTCGGCCCGAACATCGTAATTGGCCAGCCACTCTCTCTTCATGCCCTCGGAGACAACGATTAGCGGCCGCTTTGCGGCCAACCTTTCCTCGATTCCCTCCAGGATGGCTTTGCCTTTGCCGCCTAAATGGAGGTTGAGCGTGTTGCTGGTCTGCACTCCGGCCAGCCGCTTCACTGACTCAGCCTCGCAGTAGTGGGACGTGGTCACGTTGGCGAAGGCTGAGTAATCGCCGTGAGCATTGATGATGTCGAATTCGTCGTTCTCGTGGCCCGCGAGGATCATTCGAACTGAACTCGCCAGCGAGAATGAGACTCTTTGAATTAGCCCGTCACCATCCGGGGACCAAACCCTTTTGTGGCCGATGGGAGGGCTCTCTGATCCCTCAAAGTCTGGGCTGAAGATGGTGACATCGTGTTGTCCGGACAGTGCCAGGCCGATGCGTAGGACATATTGGGGGACGCCTCCCATGCTGCTCACATTTTTTGCTACGAGAGCGATTTTCATGGTCACAGACCCCCTTCCTCCGCATTTGGTGTTTGCCGCGATCATGTCCCCGAATGTTGAAGATGTAAAGGGCCGACCATTGCTTCTTGAGCCGAAAATTGTTGACTGATGAAAGTCGGGCCGCTTGGGATCATCGATACCTCTTTGTGGCATAGGTGATCCTTCCCTATGTTGCGGCTCCGGGGCGAAGCAGATTGTGATCGGCATTACGCTGAGCGGCCTGGTTGCGAGGGTGTTTCTGGGAATTCGAGGCCGGCTGAATGGCGGCCAGAGATTGGCGGAACCCTCTTGGGGTCAATTGGAAGGCAACGAGCGCCCGGTTCGAAGTTGAAGCGGCCAGTCCGGAGCTAGTCTCGATGGGAGTCGCTGTCGTCGGTGATGCCGAAGTACATGGGGAGATCGACGAAGGCGCGGTGGTCGATGTAGCCGATCACGCGCGGCGGCTCATTTTCGATTTGGCCGCGGATATCTAGCAGGCCATCGGGCAGGGCGCCCTGGCCGAGCTCGAAAATCTCATCGACCCGAAGGTATCGTTTGAGATCGCTGAGCATTTGGGGAAAATCGCTCCAGCCGCCGCCGCCATCCTGGCGGATGACCTGAAAGCGGCCGGAGCCGTTGGGGACGATTGGACTGGCGTGGTAGATGATCGGCTCCCTTTGGTTAGAGCCTACAGTGTCTTTGACTACAGCCGAAGCAAACTGCCGTCTAGTCCAGACTGAGCTCGAAGAAACTGCCGATCTGATCGCTGCTTGTGAAGAAGGTTGCGGACGGAAGAGGTGCGCTCTTTTCCTCTAGCAGCTCTCGTACCGTCCGTAGTTCGGCGGCGTCTACAATTCGTGGCTGGTAGCCGGTTTGGCGGTTGTCGGAGAGGATCGGAAAGAGCCAGTGGGCGAACTTCTTGACGCCGGTGAATGGTGAGGTTTCCCTGCTGGCAAGCGGTGATTCGAGATTGGCGATGACGAGGTCCGAGTCCTGGAGCAGTGCTGGAACTCCCACCAGCGAATGGGCACGCCCTTTGGTTTTGATGACGTTCTCTTTGCCAGCGAGTTGGAGTGCCTCGTGGTAGTTCTGACCAAAATGCGTGTCGCCAAGAAGTGCGATTTTGAAATCGTCCATTGCTAGCTCGGTTCCGCTTGCGACCTTAGTATCTCAATTCGAGGTCAGCTGCCGGCGCAGCTTTACCCGCTCCGCCTCGAGGGCTGGGCTCACATCTACCGGATAGGGATGGGTTGGGCTTGCGAGGCTAAGCAGCTGATCGGGCAGGCTTTTTAGTTGCCGCCGGGTTCGCTCACGGCTTTGGTTTAGGGTGGCGCGGCCGAGATCGGTCCGGCGGCCAGACTGCATGACGGCTTGGAGTAGCGGCTCGCCTTCAAGGCTTTCGCCGGCCAGGGCAATTACATCGCCGGTGACCTTTCCCTGGTTTTGGCGGCGGAACACCTGTTTTTTGCCCGGTAGAGTCGCTTTGGCGGTGGACAGCTTCATGCGCGGCTTGCCGTTGTAGGAGGCCAGCTTATAGACCGAATCCAGGGTCGGCGCGTCGGACGAAACCACAGCCGCGGTACCGACACCAAAGGCGTCGATCGGGGCGTTTGCTTGTAGTAGGGCCTCGATCTGGTGCTCGTCGAGGTCACCGCTGGCGAAGACGTGTACCGAGTGCAAGCCAGCGTCATCGAGGGCCGCACGAGCCATTTCTGATTGGCTGGCGAGGTCGCCGGAGTCGAGCCGTACGGCACGCAAGCGCAGATCGCCGTCTTCCGACTGCAGGTGGGCCAGTGACTTTAGGGCGGCTTCGGTGTCGTAGGTGTCGATCAGCAGCACGGTTTCGGGAAAGGTTGCAAGAAAGGCGCGGAAGGCAGCGATTTCGCTGTCGTGGGCCTCGATATAGCTGTGCGCCTGGGTGCCGGAGACCGGGATGCCATAAAGCTTACCGGCGAGGACGTTTGAGGTTGAGTCGTAGCCGGCGATGTAAAGGGCTCGCGCCGCGTTGAGCGCGGCATCGCTGCCGTGGGCGCGGCGGGAGCCGAAATCGACCAGTGTGCGGCCGTTAGCCGCCAGAACGGCGCGGGCAGCTTTGGAGGCGATTACGGTCTGAAAGGTGAGCTGGTTTAGCAGAAAGGTCTCGACCAGTTGGGCCTGAGGCATCGGCGCACTGATCTCGAGCAGCGGCTCGGAGGGGAATACCACGCTGCCTTCGGGAACGGCACGGAGATCGCCTTGGAAGCGGAATTCTGAGAGGTATTCGAGGAAGGGCGTCGTAAATAGGTTTAGGGAATCGAGATATTCGAGAGATTTGGCCGAAAAGCTGAGATCCTCGAGGTAGCTGAGGACCTGTTCGAGGCCGCAGGCGACCAGGAAGTTGCGGCCCGGAGGAAGGCTGCGAACGGAGAGGTCGAAGACGGCTTCGTCTGCCATGCCTTCATTGAAGTAGGCCTGAAGCATGGTGAGCTCGTAGAGGTCGGTGAAGAGGGCGTCCCCGTTGTTCACTTAGTCTGCCGATGCTCCTTTGAGTCAGCCTTCGATGGCTTGCATTGCTTGCTGTAAAAAACCAGGTATTCAAGCCGGTCGGATTCTAGCATGGCCAGGCGAGCGAGTGAGCTAAGGCTTGATAATGAAGGCCTTGAGCACCTCCACAAGAGCGGGCGCGGCGCCGACGTTGGGTGAGTGGCCGACGCCGTGAAAGATGTGGAGCGACCTGTAGCGCGGGGAAAGGGCGAGGAAGTCTGTGAGGATGGTTTCGATGCCGATAGTCGCGTCCTGGTCGCCGCCAACGGCGAGGACGGGCATCCGTAAATGCGCAAGCCTGTGGCGCAGGCGGAGCTCGCCCATCGAACGCTGGCTGCCGATCAGACGCGCGAGCGGGTTGCGGGCGACATCGTCTCTCATGGCTTGGCGAAACTCATCCGGCGCTGGTTGCTCCATCGAGGCCGTTCGCGGCGTCCGGGGGGCGGCATCTTTGCCATATGCTTGCCTGATTTCTTCCTCCCAGCCAGGCTGCATTGGACCGCCGTCCAGCGATGTCGAATCGAGCAGGACCAAGGCCTTTACCAGTTGAGGGTGATCGAGAGCGTATTGCACCACCGTGGCGCCGCCCATCGAATGGCCGACCAGGGTGAAAGGGCCGAGTCCGAGGGTGGCGACCGCCTCATGCAGGTCATTGGCGAGAGACGGAATGCTGTAGCCGTCCTCGGACTCCGTGTGATCGGAGTCGCGAGCGCCACGATTGCTAAATGCTAAGGTCCGGAACTGATCGTCCGGAAAGGCCTCTTGGGTCAGGCGCCAGATGCGTCCGGAGGCCGCGTAGCCGTGAATCAACACCAGCAGTTCGGGGCCTGTGCCCTGTTCGAAGTATTGGAGCTTTACTTCACCGGCCTGAACGAAGTTTGTATGCACGAGTGTTACCCTTTGGCCGGCTGATTGGGCCGACGACGTACTTGGGAAGCTGAATGTTACTTCAGCGGCGGCGCACCGACTCGGAACGGACTATTCAATCCGGGCTCCCTTTTCAAGATTGTGCCGTGCACAAAGAACCCTGATGTTTTCTGGGGTCAGGCCAGTGCCTCCTCGTGAAAAAGGGAGCTCGTGGTCGAAGTGAAGCTGATCAGATGAACCGCAAATGACGCAGCGCCCGTTGTCGCGTTTGTACACAACGTGTTTAACCCATGAAGGAATAACTCGCTTGAACTCTTCTGGGCTGTCCTGAGGGACCATTTCATCCGACACGTCGGAAAGGCGCATTCGAAACTTGAAAACCATTCTCCCGGCGACTCGCAAATATTCATGGCCCGTGAGGCAGAACAGGCCTCGATCAGACCAGGTACCTGGACGCAGCTTTTCGTAAGCTCGGACCAGCGGACTTTCTGTTTCAGAGGCTGCATGTGCAATTGCCCGTTTTCGGTGGCCTTTCCAGATGGAAGAGTCCAGGGTTGGTCTAATGTCTTCGGGTCCACTCCAGGCTCTCGGCGAACATCGTGGCCCTCGTAACTGAGCTCTGCGCCGTCCTCAGAAAGCGAGTCATCATAGGGTGCGCTTGCGCGACGTGACATGAGGACTACCGAAATATTGGATAGACCGCGAAAGTTCATGCCGCGTTGGAGTGACATGTGCTCCCTCGCACACATGTCCCAGTAAGTCAGAATCTCGTCTCTCACGGCGACTAGGGATGGGCCTCGAGCAGGACATCTCGCAGGAAGCGCAGGCTGAGGGTGGTGAACTCAACCATGTTGGCTTCGCGGTCGGCCAGGCCGGTTTCGCTGACGTCTGTGCGGTCGATAGGGCCGGCCATTGCGAGAGTTGTTCTGCCAGGTTCCGTACTAAACCGTCCGCCGGTCGGGCCTGCGAGGCCCGATTCAGCGATGCACCAGGTGGCGTCGAGCCGCCGGCGCATCGCCGTGGCAACGGAAGCCAGCATTTCGGCGCTTGTGCCGTGGTAATCGACGAAAAGCTCAAGGTCGGCGCCTGCTAGCTGGATCCGGGAGTTCAAGGTGTAGAGCACACCGCCACCGGCATAGTAGCGCGACGCTCCCGCGACCGAGAGCAGGGCGGCGGAGACCAGCCCGCCCGTGGTTCCCTCCGCGACGCAGACCGTCTGTCCGTGCTTGGTCAGGAGCGCGGCGATTTCGTTGGCCAGTGCGCTTTGGTCTTGAGTTAGAAAAGACATGTCGTTTCTAGTGGACGGCTGGTCATGGCTGAACCTCCGTTATGAGGTGAGGCGTGTGTAGTCGCCAAAGGCTTCTGCCGGATCGACCGGGGCGGCGACCAGCTTCTGGGCGAACTGGTCCTGGGTAAAGTCGGTGAGCATCTTGAGGTTGGGTTCGAGGCCGTAGGGCGGCCAGTCTTCGCCAAATATCGAGGCCATCTCGGATAGTTCGGAGAGCAGCCAGGGCGTGGTGTCTGCCAGGTGGCGGCGGTTCTCAAGCCAGAGGCGCTTGGAATCGCTGAACGCGGTCATCAGGCTTTTGAGAATCCAGGGCTCACGCTCCACTATTTCGCGGTGCAGCTTGAGCAGGTGGTGAGCCGGCACGTAGCCATGCTTTTGGAAGTAGGCGCGCTCCGCGGCGCGATAATCCGGGATCATCGGCACGATTGGGCTGTCGGGGGCAAAGAAGCCGGCCGGCATGAAGGCCGCGACCAGAACATCGATTTCACCCGAAAGCAGCAGGTCGACCAGTGACTTGCCCGTGGGACCAGCTTGAACGTTTTTGGGGGCGTCCGGTGGGGCGTTGCCATGGGTGGCATCCGCTGGTCCTTCAACCGGCGCGATGACCCAGGTGATCTTCCAGATATCGACCCCGGCCTGGCCGAGCGTCACCCGGGTCCAGGTGTTGCCGCTGTTGGGCCAGGCGTCGATGCCGACGCGCTTTCCCTCCAGCTCGGTAAGGTTGCCGATGCTGGTGCCGCGTTTGACCAGGAAGCTGCGGTGCCGAAAAGCGACCATTGGAAAGATCGGTGTGGCGATAAATGTTCGGTCGCCGCGTGAGGTGTCGATCATGAACTTTCCTACCGACGCCTCGCCACCATCGCAGGTCTGGTCATCGCTGACCGCCAGGCCATGGTGGACGTCGTAGGTGAGATCGATTCCTTCGGGGACGACATCGCCGGTGACTAATGGGGTTAGATGATCCCAAGGGTAGCCGGCAAGTTTGAGTTTGAGTGGTGCCATTTCATAATCTCCTGATTATTTGAAGTACTGGCAATGGCGGTGCGCCTTGCCAGGTGCGTCGGCAGCGTTTTTGCGTTCCCACGGTAGCGGGCTCCGCCCGGGCCCATCTTATCGTTTGAAGTACTGGGAATGGCGATGCGCCTTCCCAGGTGCGTCGACAACCTTATTGCGTTTGCATGATAGCGGGATTGGTTGAAGTACTGGGAATGGCGATGCGCCTTCCCAGGAGCGTCGGCAGCGTTCTTGCGTTTCACGGTAGTGGGCTCTGCCCGGGCCCGGCTTTGAAATACTGGTGTCCATGCAGACTCTCTTCGAGGACTACCGATTCCAAAGCGGAAAGCATAATATCGACGGCAGAAATGACGTCTGTAGACGATAGGCAAACCGCTCAGCCGCCCGGAGCTCCTGAGGGAGTCCGGGCCAGGGCTCGCGGCGCTGCACGGCGCACTTTCCAGTCTTTAGGCCAGCGGAACTTCCGTAATCTTTGGATTTCGATGCTGCTGCAGTCGGCTGGGCAGCACATGCACACGATTGCGCTGGGCTACTACGTTTACGACCTCACAGGGTCGGAGGCCGCGCTGGGAACGGTGATCGCGGCGACCGGACTGCCGGGGTTGATTCTGTCTCTCTATGGTGGGGCGCTGGGAGACCGAATGGAGAAGAAAACCATCCTCCAGGTTTGTCAGGCGCTGCTGGCGCTGCTTGGCGTAGTCGTGGCGATTTCGATCCAGGCCGGCGTCGTTACCTGGGAGTACCTGGTGGTGGTTGCGCTGGTATGCGGCTCGCTGCTGACGATCTTCTGGCCGGTGCGCCAGGCTCTGATTCCTCAGGTTGTCCCGCGGGAACTGGTGATGAACGCCGTGGCCCTAAATTCGATGGCGTTGGGAATGATGACCATGGTTGGGCCGGCGCTGGGTGGCATCATCATCGCCGTATTTGGCATCGACAGCGTTTTCTACGTGATTGGCGCCCTCCATCTGGGCGCCGCGATTTTAGTGGCCCGTCTGCCCAAGCAGCGCGAACCTCGGCCGGAACAGCACCCGCCGATCCTCCAGGATATTGTCAGCGGCTTGCGCTACATCCGCGGCAACGTGGTGGTCCTGCTACTGCTTATGCTGGGCTTCGTTCAGATGACGATGATGGTGCCGATCCGCTTCGTCATGCCAATCTTTGCCAGAGATGTCTTCGACACCGGGCCGGAGGGCCTGGGATTACTGTTGGGGGCGATGGGGGTTGGTAGCCTGGGCGGTTCTTTGGTCATGGCATCGCTGAGAAACGTGCCTCGCCGCGGTCTGATTCTCGGCTTCAGCGGTCTGGCTTCGGGTGGCGTGGTGCTTTGTTTCTCGCTGGCCGGTGAGTTCCTGCCCTGGCTGGTCCTCGCATTACTGCTGCTGGTGGTGATGGGGATTGTCCAATCGGGGCGAATGGCGATGCAGAACTCGCTGGTGATGGAATATGTTGACCCCAACTATCGCGGCCGGGTGATGAGCATTACCGCCTTGAGCTGGAGCGCAATGCCGGTCGGCGTGTTGCCATTGAGCATTCTGATGTCTGAAATCGGCCCGCCTGCCGGGATGGGTGTAATTGCTGTGATCTTTATCGCCGTGACGGTTGCCACGCTAGCTCTGTCGCCGCGGTTGCGTGCCCTGGAGTGACTTTGAGTCCGGGGAGGAGACGGGGAAGCCCCGGCCGCGGAATCCCTGCCTTGACGCGTTAGATTTCTGGTGGCACCCTCCTCGCGAGGTGAACCATGACTAATGTTCAAACGACCCGCCACTACGACCCCGAGGCGACCCATGAGGTCACTTCCCGCGACGTCGAGTTTCTGAATGATGGCGCTACCAGCTTGATGATGCGAATCTACCAGCCGCGGGCTCAGGGAACCTTCCCGGCAATGATCGCCGTGCATGGCGGTGCCTGGTCTGGCAAGGAATGGCTTCAAAACGAGCCCGCTCACAAGGCCTTGGCCGAGGGCGGCCTGGTTGTCGCGGCGATTCAGTTTCGCAGCTCGGTTGATGCGCCGCACCCGGCGGCGATGCAGGACATCAACTACGCAACCCGCTGGCTCAAGGCGAACGCAGCGGCGTTGAATATCGATCCTAACCAGGTTGGCGGCATCGGCTGGTCCAGTGGCGGCCACCAGATAATGCTCAGCGCGATGCGGCCGCGTCACTACGCGGATATAGCGCTGCCGGAAGCAACGGATGTGGACGGCGAACTCGCATACACGATTATGGGCTGGCCGGTAATCGATCCGTTGGCCCGATATCGGCTGGCGCAGGAGCGCGGCAATCAGGAACTCATGGGCCGGCACAACGCCTATTTTGGCGACGAGGCAGGCATGGAGGAGGCCGGTCCTCCCCAGATATTGCTGCGGGGCGAGCCGGTGGAATTGCCGCCGGCGCTTCTGCTGCAGGGCGCCGCCGATGAAGCACTGCCTCAGGGGATGGCGGAGGAATTTGCCGAGCTCTACAGTCTTTCCGGAGGAGTCATCGAACTGGCGAAGTACCCCGGGGCGCCGCACGGGTTCATGCGCGAGCCAGGCTCGAATCAGACGCGGGCCTTCGCGTTGGCGAAGTCTTTTATTGCCCGACAGCTAACCTGAGCGGAAAGTGAGCCCGTTTCTTAGGTAGGGCCGCTCTGGCTGTCCGGCGGTTAGAGCCTCAGCGCCCGGACCCGAAGCCGTGGCCGAGATGGAAGGCTCCGGTGCGGGCGTAGTTTGTGGGCGAGGCCCCGATGTGCTGCGTGACCATGTTCACGTCTCGCCAGCAGCGCTCGATCTTGTTTCCCTCGTAGACTCCAGAGGTGCCCGAGGCCGAGCGGACCAGGTCCACGGCGGCCGCGGCGCTCTCGGCGGCGTTCGCGCTGGCTAGCGAGACCTCCAGCTCCAGCGCGTCGTTGTCGGCCTGACCCGCATCCATCGCCGCCCAGAGGCGGTCGCACATCTCGTAGAGGTAGCTGCGGCCGGAATTGAGCTTTGCTATCGCCCGGCCCAGAGTCATCTGGATGTTGTCGTTTTCGGCCAGGCTTTTGGTGCCACGGGAGGGCGTCTTGTTGACGGCGAGCTCGGTGAAGGAGTCGATTGCCTCTGCCGCCACACCGAGACCGACGAAGGCAAGCGGCCAGCCGAAGATTTGCAAAAAGGGGAGCCGGTAGAGGGTGCTGGACTTGAAGGGAGACTTCTTGTCCGTGAGGTCAATTATGCGGCCTTCCGGGACGAAGACGTCATCAACTTTCATGTCGTGGCTGCCGGTGGCTCGCAGGCCGGTTGTGTACCAGGTATCGATGATCTCGTACTGATCATGCCGGAAGAAGAGGAGCCGAGTTACGGGCGCGCCCTCAGTGCTGATTCTAAAGTCTTCACCGTCCTTGATCCGGCAAACGCCGCAGAGCCAGTGCGTGTGGTTACTGCCGCTCGCGAACGACCACTGGCCGGATACTCGATAGCCACCCTCAACCGGTGTCGCAATGCCGTTGGGCTGGGCGGAGCCACCCATGGTTAGGTTTTGGTCTTCGGACAGCATCTCCGCCGCGGCGTCCTGATCGAGATGGCCCAACATCCAGCCACTCTGGAGGGCGATAACGAGGTTCCAGGCAGCGCTGCCGTCCATGGTTGCGATGGTTTCCGCCACCTCGACTCCCGTTCGGAAGTCCAATTCCTCGCCGCCCAGCGAGCGCGGGACCCAGAGCTTGAAGAGGTCCAGCTCGCGTATCGCTTCGTACAGGGGCTTCGCCAGGTGACGTTGCTTCTCGCTCTCGTCGCGGTACTGCTCGATGACTGGAGCCAGCGTCCGCGCCTTCTCGAGCCAGGTGTTTGTTTCTAACAGCGTGGCCATGCCGTGGCTCCTTTCTTGGTTACGCCAATTTTATGCGTAGGCCCAAGCCGAGGCTGGACCGCAATTGTCGATTACCTGGTCGTATATGACCAGAGGCAGGTGGTCCAACTTGGCATCGGCAAAGTCCAGGCGGTCCGGGGAGGTTGTCGAAAGTCGTATCAGGCCGGAGAATGCAGGTTCATAGTCTAATGGACGCGCGCATTTTAGCGAGAGAGATGTGAAATGAAGGCAGCCATCCTGTATGAGGCGCATCAGCCGCTGGTGATTGAAGAGGTAGAGCTCGACCGGCCACAGGCGCACGAAGTGCGGGTGCGAGTGCAAGCGGCTGGGATTTGCCGCAGCGACCTGCACTATATGAAGGGGGAGAACGTTCTGCCGATGCCGGTTGTCCTCGGGCATGAGGGTGCTGGCGTTGTCGAAGAGGTTGGCGCCGGCGTCAGCAACGTCAATCCGGGCGACCACGTGATTTTCTCTTTCGTCTCGACCTGCGGACGCTGTGACTACTGCGTTGACGGGCGAAGCTATCTCTGTGACAACCACGCGGCCACTGGGCCGTATCTGCTGGACGGCACCACCCGGTTGCACAAGGGCGATCAGCGAATCGCGCACATGGGTAAGGTGGCCTGCTTTGCCGAGCAAACCGTGGTCCCGGATGTGGCCTGCGTTCCGGCTCCCGACGACTTGCCGTGGCCACAGGCGGCGTTTATCGGCTGTTGCACAACCACAGGGGTTGGCGCGGCGGTGTTCGCGGCCAACGTTCGGCCGGGAAGCAGTGTCGCCGTGTTTGGTTGCGGCGGTGTTGGCCTCAATATTCTGCTTGGCGCCCAGCTCCAGGACGCCACAAAAATCATCGCTGTCGAGGTGGACGAAGGCCGCCTGGGCTTTGCACGCAAGTTTGGCGCCACGCATTTCGTTAACGCGGCTAACGAAGACCCGGTTGAGGCGATCAAGGCTTTGACGGACGGCCGCGGCGCGGACTTTACCTTTGAGGCCTTTGGTTCGACCGAGACGGTGCGTCAGGCCTACAAGGCGGTTCGTAAGGGCGGCACCGTGGTTGTGGCCGGCTTGGCACCGGTGGGAGACCACGCGGAAATCGATCTGATCGAGCTGGTAAGGCAGGAGAAGACGCTCAAAGGAACCTACTATGGCTCCGCCCGGCCAAACCTCGACATGCTGACGATGGTCGACCTCTACCAGTCCGGCAAGCTCGATCTCGACAGCCTGGTTGGCAAGAGTTACTCGCTGGACCAGATCAACGAGGCCTATGCCGATCTGGACGCCGGTTCATTGGGTCGCGGAGTCATAACCAGGTTTTAGGTGGCCTGACTAATTCTCAAGGGCGTCTATCGACTACGCAGCTGTTTCTGAACGACGGGCGGTTTCGGCGATGAACTGCCTAGACCACTCCTCTGGAGGCAGGCTCTCAGACTGCATCAGGAGACTGCGGAAGACCTTCAGAACCGGTAACAGTCTCTGGCTCCGGACCGTCTTTGGCCACCACCAGTGATTTGTAAACGACCGAGGAGAGCAGATCCAGCCTTCGTAGCTCTCCAGGCCTTCTGCGGACATCTGTCCTATTAAGGGTGCGGCGCAAGGTCTGCGCCACTACTCAGTGGCCTGGCGAAACTCAATTCATGCCCGTCGAGATCGTTGATGTGGAAATATCGCTCGCCCCACTCGGCGTCGCGCGGTGCTGTAGATGGTGTCAGGCCACTATCGAGTGCGCATTGGTAGAATCGGTCGACATCATTGACATAGAAGATGATCCTGCCCCAGGGCGTACCGGCCGCATAATTGGCTCGAAGCGCTAGATTCAAAAAACACTGACCGGCGCCGAGGCTTGTGAACGATGCCGTTTGGCCGCCAAACCTGATTTTGAACCCCAGCGCCGTATAGAACCGAACGGCACTCGCCATGTCGTGGGTTGCGAGCGTGATGGCGCTTAGCCTTTCGATCATAGGAGTCCTCTGTTTCAAAGGAGTATCAGTTCTCGGATCATATTGCGGCCTGGCTCTGGCAGGCCTCGGGCAGGAACGCTTGCAGGTCTACGTACACTATTATTACTAACTTTAGAGGTCTTGCTTTGATATTTGGCCATGTTAGAGGTTGAGATTCCTGGTTTCCGGCGGCTTGCTCTCCAGCATGCCGTCTTCGACGTCAACGGCACACTAGCGCTCGACGGCCAGCTCCTGCCGGGTGTTGCCGCGCGTTTAGAGCAGCTTTCCGGATTCCTCACGGTGCACCTCCTGACCGCCGACACGTTTGGCCGCCAGGCGGAAATTGACGCTATCTTGGGTCTTGAAGGTGTCGTACTTCAGAGCGGCGAGTCTGAGGCGGAGCAGAAGGCAGCCTATGTAAACGGGCTGGGAGCGCAGAGCGTCGTGGCTATAGGTAATGGCGCCAACGACGTCTTGATGCTTCGCTCGGCAGCGCTCAGCCTGGCGATTCTTGGACCGGAGGGAGTGGCGGGTGCCGCACTTAGCGAAGCAGTGATCGTGGTGACCAGCATCGAGCAAGCGCTCGACCTGCTTCTCAACCCGGGGAGGATGGTCGCCACACTGCGTCGCTAGGTCGCATTCTTGCGAAGTTTGGGCTGCGGTGACCGGTTCGTAGATGGGAGCCTTGGATGCTTTCGACCGATGAAGACAGATTCGTTAGGGACCATCGCGTCGGACACCTGGCGACGGTCGATGATGCTGGCTCGCCTCACATCGTGCCGGTCTGCTTCGTTTACGCCGACAGTATTGTCTACTCAGTTATCGATGCGAAGCCCAAGCGTGTGCCGCCAGCACAACTACGGCGCGTGCGTAACCTGCGCTCCCATCCAGCCGTCCAGCTGCTGATCGACCGTTACGAGGAGAACTGGGAGCGCCTTGCTTACATGCAGCTGCGCGGCAAGGCGACGATCCTGGCAGCTGGCGACGAGCACGGGCAAGCGATTCGCCTGTTGCGCGCGAAATACCGCCAATACGCGGCCATGGACATCGACGCGAGTCCAGTAATAAGGATTGCGGTTGAGCAGGCAGTTTCCTGGGGGATGGATCGGCCCGTCCCTGAGGCTGGGCTCTAACAGAGGCCGGTCTTTCGCTGCTATGACACCTGGTCGTATGTAACTGTTTGCAGTAGGTTGGCGAAGTGTCTGTAAAGGGTCGTTTCATCCTGCACGCCGACCTTGACGCCTTTTACGCCTCGGTTGAGCAGCTCGACAATCCGGAGTTGCGCGGTAAACCAGTGGTGGTGGGAGGCTCGCCGGAGTCTCGCGGTGTGGTCGCGGCCGCCTCGTACGAGGCCCGCAAGTTTGGTGTCCGCTCGGCGATGCCGATGAGCCGGGCACTGCGACTTTGCCCCAAGGCGACGCGGATCTCGCCGCGGTTCGACCGCTATCGCGAAGTCTCGCAAGAGGTGATGAGCATCTTTCGCTCGGTTACGCCTCTGGTTGAGCCGCTATCGCTGGACGAAGCATATCTTGACGTCAGCGAGACGGCCGGAACGATCGAGGCTGCGGCTGACATTGCCCAATCGATCAAGGCTGAGGTCAAAGACAAGACGGGGCTTACGGTCTCGGTCGGCGTTGGCACGAGCAAGTCGGTCGCCGAGATCGCATCGGACATGGATAATCCGGATGGCTTCACGATAGACGAACCGGGGACCGAGCGGGCGTTTTTGGAGCCTCTGCCGGCCAGACGGCTTTCCGGGGTCGGGCCCAAGGCCGAGGCGGCGCTGCTGCAAAGCGGCATCAAAACGATCGGCGACCTGGCGAGCGCCGATATCGGCATGATTGAGCAGCTGATTGGCTCGCGTGCCTCATCTCTGGTCAGAACCGCCCAGGGCATCGATGAAGGCACACTAACCACCCACCAAGAGCGAAAGTCGGTGAGCTCGGAGACCACGTTCGCCACGGACTTGGGGTTGGGGACGGAGCTCGAGAAGGCGATTAAACAACTCAGCGAGGAAGTTGGCGGCTACCTGCAAAGCAAGGGGATGAAGGCGCGAACCGTAACCCTGAAGCTGCGGTTTAGCAACTTCAAGACCGTCACTCGCCAAATGGCTGTTGTCCCAGCGGTGGAGTCGGCCGAAGGGGTTTTAGAGGCGGCGATGACCTTGCTCGATAAACTCGAGTCAGACGAGCGGCGGTTCAGATTGGTTGGCGTAAAGTGCTCCAACTGGGCGGACGAGAACCTGGTCCAGCCGATGCTTTTGGGGCCGGATGGCGACTGAGTAGGGCCGGGCCGGCTAGCCGTTAGCTTCGGCCGGCAGGTGCGGGCTCAGGCTCTTTGACGGCGGCGGCGTAGCGGGCGCTGGAGTCGCCGACCAGGACCTCGACATCCTCGTCTGCTATGTAGCGCTCGGCGGCTAATCGCAGGGCTTTTTCTCGTACCCGGTCAAGAAACGCAGCTTTGGTTGGATAGCGCTCGGCGATCGATTGGCGCGGGTCGGAAGTGCGCTCTCTTTGCTCGCTGGTCGCGGGGAAGAAATTGGTGAAGCCCATCATTGATATGATCTGTTCCGGTGCGCCAGTTTCCGGGTGTCGCAGGTTCCAGCCGGCGTGAGTTGCCACCGGAACGCTAAGGTCAGGCAGCCGGATTCCTCCCAACTCGTTGCCGTCATCGTTCACGGCTGGAATGAGCACTGGGTAGGCGGGGCCTTCTTTGACTGGATAGCGGCCAATGCCCAGGTTCGCTCCAGGTCCGAGGTCGACTTCCCTTAGTCGCCAGAGCCGATCGGGGTCGGGCGTCTCCAGACCGGGAAGGCGGCGCATGATTTCGAGCGTTTCCTGCGGTGAAACCAGGGTTCCGTCGGCGAGGCGCGGGTGCTTACTGGCCGGCGGCTCGACGCCGTCGCTGACCCAGAGGTCCAGATTGACCAAGGCTGAGCGCAGCAGCGGCGTGTAATCGATCAGGTTGAAGCCGTAGCGGCCACGGCTGCCTTCGGTGAGGTTTCGGTCGACCTGGGGCAGCGCCCCGGCCACATGTTGGGTGCCGGCGAAGTGATAGGTCCGTGTTTCCGGCGGGTCTTCAAGGTCGCTCTCGCCGCTGGCGTCGGTGTGGGCGAGGGCGCCATCGCCGCGCCAGTACTCGGCCGAGGTATTGGTGTAGAAGACTTTGGGCATGCCGCCGATTTCTCGTTGCCGCTTGAGCAGGCCATCTTTCTTTTCGCTAAAGGGGTCGATCGCTTCGTCGTCGGCGAAGGGGAACAGGTGACCAAAGCCGGTCGTCGGCTGGACCGAGGGTTGGGCGAAGCGGTGATTGAACTCGCCGCGGCGACCGCCGGCGACGTGGACCAGCAGGCCGTCGTAAGCCTGCTGCCGTGTTTGATCGAGGTTTAGCCCGAGATGAAGAAAATGGCGCAGCATGCGGCCGGTTTGGGAGATGCCGAAGCCAAAAACACGTTCGAAACCGGGCGAGACATCGGAGGGGTTTCGCAGGAAGGTGGCGATGTCTCGGAACGCGAGGAGACTCGTGCCCACGACCTTTGCTGCCTCGGCTTGGTAGGTGAGGTAATAGCATTTGCCGGGCTCGAAGCCGCTTTCCATATAGACATGCTCGCGACTTGGCAGGATGGTTCCGTCCGCCGTTTCTCGCGCGAAGCGCCACTGGTCACGCGGGATCGATGTGGCCTCGCCGTCCTCATAATCCCTGACGATGAGGGCGGCTTCGGGGTCGTCGAGTCTCGCAGCCGGGTAGGGCTGATGGACTCGGTTGGCGAGGACAAAGGTGCTTTCCCTGTAGTTGGGGCGAATTTCGACAATATTTTGACCGCTAACCGGCAGGCCGTTCTCGAGCACAGGTGGCGGGTCAAAGCCAAGCAGAGTGCTGTCGCGCAGGACGTCCCACTGCCAGCCAAGAGATAGGACCGACCAGCCGCGCCGGAAGAGGAAGCCATCACCCGGAGCATCCAAGGGCTGAGCCGGCGCCCGGTTGAGACGTCCGGTGAGCTTGCGGCCGCGATTGACTAGCACCGAGAGCAGCCGCCCGTTGCCACGATCTTTGGCCTGGGGAATCAGCAGCGAAAAGTCGGACCTGAAGCGGACGTTGGCGTCGGAATCCTTTGGCGCCAGGTCGAGGTCGACGATCAATCGGTTGGCTTCGTTGGCAGGATCGACGGCGAAGGTCGCGAGCCCGTCGATCTTTTCGTAGGCTCCGGTCTCGCCAAACTCCTGTCCAGCGGCGTAGGGCTCGCGGCTGCGAATCTCGAGATCGACGACTGGCATAACAGTCCTCCTGGCTAGCGCAGCTTACGGGAAAGTATTATCCCACCGATAACCACCATCGCAAGCAAGAGCGGAGCGATGTCTGGCGGCGGCCGCGGTCACGACTGCCCTTATTGACGATGCACTTAGCGAAAGTTTACCTTGGCCCCCTGCGAGCAGCTCCGGCAGTGGAGAGTGATTGGAGGGCGCATGTCCATGTCTGATGTTCCCAACTTTGCGGGCAAGGCCATGACGGTCAAAGGCCCCATCGACCCTGAGGAGCTTGGCCGCACGATCATGCACGAGCATCTCTTCATAGACTTCTGGCGGGACAAGCAGCCTGACTTCAATGCTCCGGCCACCTTGGCCGGTTTATGGGACCAGAAGCTCACGCTTGAGAACCTGCATTTTGCCCGGGACAGGAAGCGAATCAAGGATAACTACCTCCTGACCGACGAGAACGTGGCCGTCAAGGAGGCGATGGAGTTCAAGAGGGCCGGCGGCAACACGATCGTTGACGTTACCAGCATCGGTCTGGGCCGCGACCCCATGGCCCTGCAGCAGGTTGCCGACGCCACCGGCCTGAATATCGTTATGGGTGCGGGCTGGTATCAAAAGTTCTACCACCCCGATGACATGGACCAGCGCACTGTGGAGGACCTCAGAGATGAGATCATCGGCGATATTGCCGTCGGCGTCGGTGGCACCGGCGTTAGGTCAGGCATCATCGGCGAGGTCGGCATCAACGTCAATCCGCTTACGCCCAACGAGATGAAAAGTGTCCGCGCTTCGGCGGAGGCGAGCAGGGCGACCGGGGCGGCAATCACCTTTCATCACGGCGGCTGGGGAAAAGAAAAGCTGGAAGTCGCCAGCGCCGTCGCGGAGGCTGGCGGCGATTTAACCCGCACCGTCTTCGGTCACAGTGACGGCATCGCCGGCAACATGGAGTTGATGCTCGGTCTGCTTCGCCTCGGTGCTTACATCGAGTTCGACCTGCTGGGCCGGGTCAATGTGCCCCTTACTCGGAAGGGCGAACTGCCGGCGGCACCTACGGAGCCGGTCCGAGCCACGACAGCCGTGGTCGCGGACGCCATACCGCGGCTCATAGAAGCGGGCTACGAAGACAAGATTGTTCTGGCGCAGGACTGCTGCATGAAAATCCATCTCAAGGCCTACGGCGGCAGCGGCTACTCCTATGTTCTCGAGAGATTCCTGCCGTTCTTAATATCGCAGGGTGTCACTGAGCACCAGGCAAACAAGCTGATGGTGGAAAATCCCAGGCGAATCTTGACGCTGGTCGAGCCGAGCTAGTTCGCCGAAACCCTAGCCTGCCGACCGCGCCTGTGGCTGACGGCTCCCTGTGAAGTTTCTTTCTTTTGAGCGCGCTGAAATTTCGGCCGCTTGGTGGCTCAAAACGCACGATTGCGCATGGGCTCGCCGGCAACAAAGTGGCGCAGGTTCTCGAGCCAGAGATCGCCGACCCGCTGGATGTAGAGCGGCGAAACCGAGGCGTTGTGAGGAGTGATCAGGACGTTGGGAAAATCCCAGAGGTCGTCGTCGGCGGGCCAGGGCTCGGTGGGCAGGACATCGAGGCAGACGTGACGCAGGTGTCCGGAGCGGAGCGTCTGCTTTAGAGCCGGGATGTCGATCAAGGCGCCGCGGCCGATGTTAACCAGGGTAGCGGTGGGTTTCATTTGCGCGAGCGCGTCGCGACCGAGAAGGCCGAGCGTTTCCGGGCTAAGCGGCAGCGCCAGCACGACGAAATCGGCCTCGGCCAGGAAGACCGGCAGATCGGCCACGGTGCCCTGAAGGTCGATGTTGGTCACGGGTTCCGAGGACCGGCGTAGACCGAAAACACGCATGCCGAAGGCTTTGCTAAGAGCGGCGACGCGGCTGCCGATGGCGCCGAGCCCGACGATCAAGATGGTCTTGTCGCTGAGACTTTCCAGGGGCAGCTTCTGCCAGTGATGAGCGCGCTGCTGATCACGAAGTTCACCGAGGTTTTTTGCTGACCAGAGCACGGAGCTAAAGGCCATTTCCGCCACCTCCGGCGCGTTGGCACCGGGGGAATGCGTCACGGTCACGCCTTTCTGGCGCATCACGTCGTAAAACAGGCCATCGGTGCCGGCGTCCTCGGTGTGGGCCCAGGAGGGCGCTGGGATTTGAATGACCGAATCAACAAATGCCGGTTCGTAAGCATCGGCGGCGTAGACAATCAAATCACAGTCCAGCGGGGAATCTGACCACGACCCGTTAGCATTTAGTAGCGCCCAGCCCATGTCGCCGGCGATTTCCCGCGCGGCGGCGCCATAGCGCTCGAAAAATAGCCGACCGGCGGCAACCTTCACGTTCAGCAGGCCTCCTCAGGCAAAGTCCTCTTCTTGGAGCCATAGGCTAGCCAAGATCGGCGCTGGAGGATAGTGGAAGCGTATACTCCGGCCATCGAGTGAGATCACATTCGGTGATTGTAGCGGGTGAAATTCGGTGTGGAGGCAGGCATGGCAGAGGAGCCGGGTCCACGGCAAGCAGTGCAACCATGGTTCGGAATCAAGCCCCCCATCGTCTGGTTCCTTCTAGTCGCCGTTGGAGTGGCGGTTCATTTTATCCTGCCCGTGCATGCCTTGCCCGAGGGTGGGGTCCAGTTCATCGGAGTGCCAATTGCCATTGGCGGGATGGCGTTTGCGATGGCGGCGAACGTTGCTTTCCATAAGGTTGGCACGGACGATCGATTCGCCAGTGCGACCTCAAGCATTGTTCAGGATGGTGTGTTGAGCCGGTCCCGGAATCCGATGTATGTCGGCTTGGTGCTGATAACCCTGGGAATAATGCTGGGAATCAATTCAGCCGTTTCGCTTCTGGTGCTGCCCTTCCTGGTGCTCTATCTCCAATTCGGGGTTATCCAGAGGGAGGAAGAGTACCTGACGCGATGGTTCGGCCAAGATTACAGCGACTACAAGGCCAAGGTTCGTCGCTGGATTTAAAGAAGGTCAGCAGAGGAGCCGAGAGCTCGAAGCTGATTGTCATCCGGTCCCAGCCCGAATGGGGCCTGCCTACAAAGGCCGCTGCCAAACCAAGTCGACGGTGCGCTGCTTTCCGTATCGCACGGTCGGCTCGGTTCGCAATGTGAGCCGATTCTCGATCAACTCATAGTGCCGCCGCTGGTTCTTGCCGAGGTCGTTGGGGAAGAGACTGCCTTCGACATGGTGGGTAACCGTGAGGTTCGTTTCGTCTACCGCGTAGGTTCCCCAGTAGGCGATGAAACCGTCGAAGGCCTGCCAGACCTCTTCCGGAGCGGCGACACCGCGGTCGCCGGAGGTGAATTCAGCCCGGCCGGAGGTCATGATCTGCACGGCCACGTTGCCGGCCGCGTCGTAGATTAGGCGGCCTCGAGGCTCGCTGCCGAAGGGCAAGCCAACTTCGCCATCGTCAAGCTTCGCCTCGACGCTAACCAGATGCCAAAGTCCGACTAACAAATCTCTGGTCATCGGCTTGATTCCCCGTCTTTGGCTAGCATTTAGGCCGGCGTTGTGGTCGAAGCCTGGGCTCCCCGCGGCTCGTAAGCCGCGTAGCCCCGCACGAAATGGCGACCCGTGCCCGTTATGTGCCCCCGCTCTGGGAAATACAAATCTGGCACTGGCAGAGCTCGCGCAGCCGGTCAAAGGCGTAGATGCCAGTATTATGACCGTCGCTGAAATCGAATCTCACCGCATAATTGCCGACCGGGTAAGTGCTGAGAATACGAATATTTTGGGGAATGGCCTCCGCGTCCAGACGCTTTTCGCGGGTCCACTCGTCGACGCACATAGCGCAGGGGCATTGCTGTCGGAGGAAGCGAGCCGAAAATGAGCTCAAGTGGTCATCTTCCCAAGTGATGGCAAGCTCTGTCTCACTGAGTTGCTTAGTCTCCCGTGCTATGGTGCGCGCGCCCTCGCCAGTTGCCTGGAAATTTCGAACGCTCACTTCAGCGGCCAGAAGTTCAGCGATACGTCGGTAGACCATGGATGACGGCGCCATTGGATCAGCGATAACAATGGGTACTCCGAGATCGCCCTGGACTCGGATGCGAGTGTCCAGCGGGATTTCGCCAAGAAACGGGATGCCCAGTTCCTCACTCTTGTTTGCAGCTCCACCATGGCCAAAAATGTCTTCCCGCTGGCCGCAATGGGGGCAGAGATAATAGCTCATATTTTCGATGATTCCCAGAGGATGCACTTTGGTTTGTTCGAACATATGGAGCGTCTTGAGTGAGATGGTGAGCCCGACGTCCTGGGGCGTGGATACGAGAACAGCGCCGGTCAGCGGAACCGATTGTGTGAGAGTGAGATGAACGTCGCCGGTGCCAGGCGGAAGGTCAATTAGCAGATAATCTAGATCGCCCCACTCGGTGCCTAGAAGGCACTGCTGGAGAGCTTTTGTCGCCATAGGGCCGCGCCAAATCAGCGGTTTTTCACCCTGAATCATGAAACCCATGGAGACGAAGCTCACGCCATGAGCGCGGTGGGGTATGAAAGCGCCGCCCTTGGATTCCATCTCTTGGTCTCTCATTCCCATCATGATGGGAATTGAAGGGCCATAGATGTCACCATCCATGAGGCCCACCTTGCCTCCGGAGAGGCTCAGCGCCACGGCCAGATTCAGGGCCACGGTAGACTTGCCGACGCCGCCCTTGCCGCTGCCCACAGCAATGATATTGCGTATTCCGGCAATGGCTGACTGTGCTTCGCTCATTGCTCCCTAATCTCCTCTCTCTCGCGACGCGGCTTTGGCCGGTTTCTCCAACTCCGATTTTAGCTTGCCAATGTTGAGTGGGTAATGGCGAATGGTAGTCTCGATAGCTGGGACACAGGCGAATGCCCTGCCTGGAGAGACTGAAAGCGGACGAAACAGGCACTTAGGCCGGCTCGTAGGCTTCGTAGCCGCGCAGGAAGGTGAGCACGCGTGCCGTGTATTCTGCCGGCTTCTCGAACGGCGCCCAGTGGCCAACACCATCGAGTAGAAGCATACGCGCGTCCTGCAGGTGATTGAGCATGTTGATGCCTACCTCGAACACAACCATGCGGTCATAGCGGCCCCAGAGGATCATCGCCGGCACTTCGACCGTGTCCAGTTCGGCGGTGTAGTCGTGGGCAGGACTGCGTGATTTGGCCCGCGCCTCGACGAACTCCGGTGACCAGGTGTGCCAGTAGTGGATGTAGTCGACCAGCTCATCGGTGACCAATTCCTGGTTATCGAGGTGAACGCCAAGGTAGCGCCGCACATTCTCCTTGGTCGGGTTCTGCATGACCTCTCGGGTGGCGCGGATGCCTTCGGATGGACGGTTCCCCATCAGATAGCGGTCACCGCCGGTGCCGATATGGCCGCCGCCGATCAAGACTTTGCGTACACGCGCCGGGTACTTCAGCGCTGCAACCATGCTGGACTGGCCGCCCTGGGAGTTGCCGACCCAAAAGGCGCTCTCGATGCCAAGCGCGTCCAATAGCTCGGTGCCAACCCGAGCCTGCATCGAATGAATGCCCTCGTCGAAGACCGTTGGTCCGGTCTTGGCGAAGTTTGGCATGTCCCAGAGGATGCAGCGAAAATGCTTGGCGAACTCGTCGACCACTTTGTGCCAGGATCCAGGCGGTAGTGCCGGGACCGTAGGAGTGTGAGAAGAAGAGGATCGGGTCGCCCGCACCGATGTCGTGGTAGTGAACTTTCATGCCATCGACTTCGATGGTCTTGTTGGTGCCTTCTTCGGTTAGTCCGCTTGGTGTGACAAAGGCCATGTTTTATTTATCTTTCTGAATGCCGGCAATGTTGCATCGCTGTTCGCCGTGGGCCTTCCCGGGTGCGCATGAGGCGAACTTTGCCTTTGGGGTTGGCGGGCTCCGCCCGGGCCCGATTTTACTAAATGCCTGGAATGTTGCTTCGCTGTACGGCATGGGCCCTCCCGGGTGCGCATGAGGCGAACTTTGCCTTCGGGGTTGGCGGGCTCCGCCCGGGCCCGGTTTTACTAAATGCTGGCAATGTTGCTTCGCTGTTCGCCGTGGGCCTTGCCGGGTGCGCATGAGGCGAACTTTGCCTTCGGGGTTGGCGGGCTCCGGCCGTGCCCGATTTTACTAAATGCCGGCAATGCGGCTTCGCTTTTCGCCGTGGGCCTTGCCGGCAGCGCATTTGGCGAACTTTGCTTGCGGGGTTAACGGGCTCCACACGGTCCCGTTTTTACCGTTGCTAGACGGCGGCTAGAAGCTCGCTGCGCCTTGCTTTGACGTCCGCGTCACTGATCGGTGGGTACAGGACCCAGCCGCTGCCGTTGGTCAGTTTGCGAGTCGGGATGTAGTCGGACCACTCCGCTTTGTGACCGGGCTTCATAAAGTCCATCGCGGCCGCGGCGACGATCCAGGTGCGCATTTCGCCGGCGCCGCTGTTAAACAGCTCTGAGCGGAAGCTGAACATGGAACCCAGGGCAGCGGCGTTGCCATCGCGCATCTGTTGCAGGAACCACTCGTCCTGGGGTTGGTCAACCCAACCGGAGCGCAGGCCGCGCGGGTTGTGTGACATGCCGCCGGAGCCGGTGATGAGGATGCGCTTTTTGTTCCCCAGACAGGCCCTGGCGATCGACCGGCCCAACTCTAGGCAACGCTGGCCGTTCATGATCGCCGGCGGGCCGTCATCGACGTTGACGAAAATGGGCACGATTGGCAATTCGAGGTCGGGGTGAGTGTGAGGCATGACGTTGCCAACACCATGGGGCATGCCCCGCTTGGGCTGGGATTGGGGCTGCATTTCGGCGGTATGAGCGGCGTCGAACCCTTGCTCGATCAGGCTGGCGAGGACGGTTTTGGCCAGGTCCTGGTCGGTGCGGATCGGGAAGCGGAACCGCTCGCTAAAGGGGTCCGGGGTCGGCTCCTCGTCCTGGAGACCGGTGTTGTGCACGCTCCAGGTGTCCGGGCCGGTATAGACCAGCAGGTTGGGGATGTTGGTGGCGTCGAACCACTCCCGCTGGTCGCCGAGCACGGTAATGATGGCATCTGGTTTGAAGTCGGTGTAGGCCTGCTTCTGGCGGGCGAAGTTGGCCTGGATGCGTGGCACGCGCTGCGTGATTACATCCTCGGTTTCGAGTTCAGTTTCGGGTGGCTGCGGGTGGTCGTCGTTTAGCCTGTGGTGCATCTTTTCCCAGCCGGAATAGGTGCTGAAGAAAAGACTGGGTCCGTGTGAGGAAGCTCCTCCCATTTGAATGGCCATTGTTTCTCTCCTCGCTCAGCGTTTGCGCCAACAATAGCCTGCTATCGAGGTGTTGGATAGCCTTTGCTTTGAGTCGGCGTCTGCAGGGTGCTTCCCGGGCAATTTCCTCGCCCATGAGTCGCACTCCGTTGCCATGCCATTTAGTTGAGGGATCGGCTAGAGTAGCGAGGATTCTACGATTCGCAAGGAGAAAGACAGATGCCGTTCTACGAAAACGGAGATGTGCGCATCCGCTACGAGGAAGCCGGTGAAGGCTTCCCTCTATTGGTAGTACCGGGCGGCGGCCTGAACTCTCGCATCAGCAACTGGGGCGGCGCGGTTTTCAATGCCATGGAGACGTTCAAGAACGACTTTCGCTGCATCACCATGGATCAGCGTAACGCTAACGGTGGGGAATCCACCGGCCCCGTGCAAGTGGAGAATCCGTGGGATGCTTTCGCCGCCGACCAGCTCGGGCTGATGGACCACCTGGGCATCGAGGAATTTTTCTTCATGGGTTACTGCATTGGCGGGCCTTTCGTTCTCAAGATGATCGAGAAGGCGCCGGACCGGGTTGTCGCCGGTGTGCTGTGCCAGCCAGTTGGCCACCGACCCGAGGACCCAGACGTGATGTACAACAGCGGTCGCGACTCCTGGAGCCCGGTGCTGCTAGAGAGACGTTCCGATTTGACAATGGAGACAATTGAGGAGTATCTACATAACCTCTATCGGGTACAGCCGGATTTTGTCTACAGCGTGACGCGAGACTTCGTACGCGCCTGCCAGACACCAATGATGGTGATGCCGGACGACGTGCCGGCGCACCCCTACGCCACCTCGAAGGATGTCGTCGATCTCGCCCCAAATTCCGGGGTGACAATCTATCCTTGGAAGGAAACCAGCGAACTCAAAGCCCAGGCAGTCGAGCAGGTGCGGAGCTTCCTCAAAGCTCACGAACCCGTGACGCTGAGTCGCTGAAGGAGCCAGGAACTGGTTCTCTTACGATTTGAGTCGATAATCTAAATAGGTTGATTACTCGCGACGGTCAGAGTATGTTCGCTCAGTACCTGAGATCATATGCGTGGAGGTAGAGGCCATGACGATGACAGGCAAGAAGTACGAAGTTTTCGACCAGGAGACCGGCAAGCTCGATCGCCGCATCTTCTATGATCAGGATGTCTACGATGACGAGATGGAGAAGATTTTCGGGCGTTCTTGGGTCATGGTCGCTCATACGAGCTTGATCCATAACGTGAACGACTTCTTCCTTTCTTACATCGGCCAGGACCCGGTAATCGTCACGCGTGACCCGAACAACGAAATCCACGTCATGCTCAACATGTGCCGGCACCGGGGCAACCGCCTGACACGCGCCGATGATGGCAATACCAAGAGCTTCATGTGTACTTACCATGGCTGGAATTTCAACAATGACGGCCAGCTCAGCGATGTGCCCGGCGAGCAGGAAGCCTACTACGGCGACCTCAACAAGGAAGACCTTTGCCTGATCCAGGCCAAGGTCGACACCTACGCTGGTATCATCTTTGCCACTTGGGACCACGATTCGCCGTCGTTAGAAGCGTTTCTCGGTGACGCGCGCTGGTATTTGGACACGGTGTTTAACCGCAGCGATGCCGGTATGATCGCCCTCGGCCCGCAGAAGTGGATCGAGGATTGCAATTGGAAGACGCCAGTGGACAACTGCTCGGACAACTACCATGTGCCAATCACCCACATGGCCAGCGTCCTTGCCCGCCACGAGATTAGTGGTGAGAAAGTCCTGACGATGAAGCAGCAGCTCACTAACAGCGAGAACCATCACGCTTTCGTCAACGGTCACGGTCTAACGTTCAGGATCTCGGAAGAGCCAGACAATCGCTTTAGAAATATTCGCGGTGCGAACAGCAAGTTTCAAACCGAGCTGGATGAATGGCGAGAAGCTAAGAAGCCCGAGGTGGAGCGGCGTCTTGGCAGCTACCGGGCGAAGCAGGTGAACATGGGGAACCACAGCGTCTTCCCCAACCACGTGCTGGGCTTCCGCTTCGCGCTGCCGCGTGGCCCATTCAAGACCGAGTTCTGGCATTTCACGCTGGTCGAAGCTGACGCGCCGATGGAAGCCCGGGTCGGCCTCGGTGTTGCCAGCTCGAATCAGAACGGCGCTGCCGGCGTCTTCGAGCAGGATGACATGGACAACTGGGGTCAGGTGAGCCAATCGGCAAAGAGTACGATCGGCCGCCGCTTTCCGCAAATGCTAAAAATGGGAACCGGTCACGCCGGACGCAACGAGGAATGGCCAGGCGAAGTGTCTGAACGCTATATTTCCGAAAACAACCAGCGCGGCTATTACGCGCGCTGGCAGGAGTTCATGAACGCTAATAGCTGGAACGACATCCACATCGACCCAATAACCATGGACTTCGAAGGCACTGCCGGGATGCACAGCTAGCAGGGAGCTAAGTCAAGGATCGAATTAAAGGCCGAGGTGCTACGCGGCGCCTCGGCCTTTTTGATCCTACAGAGGGCCGTGATTCGCCCGGGGGCCACTTCTTCAGGCTGATCGGTCTCAAGCGTCGATTCTGGTCCTCTCGACTTCAGCGAAGACTGCCATAGACTCGTCCTGGTAGACATAAGTAGCATCGCGATTGGACACGCCGCATGATTGCCGTGCCGGTCGACGGCGATGAAGCTGGTCGCGCCGCGGTAGGCGTCATCGAGATTTTTCAGGTCCTTGGCGGCCTCGTGACAGGCTTCGAGTGAGGACATTCCAGCCCGCATGTGGGTGACGACGGTATGAGCGGTTGCAGTTCTGATTGACATTTCTCCACGACCGGTGAAGGCACAGGCGCCGTGGCGGGTGTCGGCATAGTTGCCGGCGCCGATGATCGGCGAATCGCCGACCCGGCCCGGATAGTGCAGGGCGATGCCGCTGGTGCTCACGGCGCTGGCGATATTGTTTTGTCCGTCAATGGCGATGAAGTCCACCGTGCCGGCCTGGGCTTTTGCCTCGGGACCTTCGTGAACCCAGCGAGCTAAGGTTTGGAGGTAAGCGGGGGGTGTCTGGGTTCTGATTCTTGTCGTCTAGTTCCCGCATTCGGGCCTGCCAGATCTCGCGAGCCTCATCGGTGAGAAGCTCCTTGCGCTCGAAACCAAGCTCATCGGCAAAACGGGCGGCGCCTTCAGCGGCCAGCAGGACGTGTGGCAGTTCAGTCATGACCCGCCGCGCCAGCGAGACCGGATGCTCGAAGCCCTTGAGGGCGGCGACGGCTCCAGCGGCGAGGGTTGAGCCGTCCATTATCGATGCGTCGAGCTCGACTTCGCCGAGGAGATTTGGCAGGCCGCCAAAGCCGACGGTGTGGTCATCGGGGTTGCTTTCGACCAGCCGGGTGCCGGCTTCGACCGCATCGAGGGCGCTGCCGCCGCCGCACAACATGTCCATGGCGGCCCCAATTCCCACACGTCCGTTGGCGCTTGCGATTACGAGCATGGGTCGTCCTCCTAGGAGAGCTTGAGGCGCGGGTAGGGATCTAGTTTAGCCCTGGGTCGCCTCGGAGGCGGCGCAGGCCGATTAGATGGTCTCACTGCTGGTGCACCGGACACTGGATAGCCTCTAGTAGCTTCTCGGAGTTGCAGCCTTCGCTGCCTGTGCGATCAAGCCAGGTTGCCAAGGCCTCTGGCTCCAGCCTGGTTTTCGGCTACCGTCCGGGGAAAGTTGTCAGGCTAGTCTTCTATTTTCCGGCCGGCGTTGTCCCCGGTGCGCGCAAAGCCCTCGCTGCTGCGAGGATCGAGACCACGCTCCGGCACAAACAGGGAGGGTTCGACCAGGACCAGCCTTCGCACCAGATCTGGGCTACGAGCCGCCGTGACGCCTGCCACCATTCCGCCCAGCGAATGGCCAATCAAGACGGCGGGTTGGCGCACCACGTCACTCAGCAGCGCCTCGACATCGCCGGCGTGGTCGATGAAGCGATAGCGTCCCGGCGCCCGGCCCGACTTTCGGTGGCCGCGCGCGTCCGGTGCGTAGAGGTGACCGATGGCGCTGAGTGGCTCCAAATGCGTTTGCCAGCGCTGCCGGCTGCCGCTGGCCCAGTGCAGAAGCACAATTGGCGGGCCGGAACCGGCCACCTGCGCGTAGTTGATCGGAACCTCGCTCGACTTGAGTTCGTTCTCGACTATTTCGGTTGGCATCCTGATTCCTCCTTTGGCCGAAAGGCTCCTATGGATCTTCATCTCGCGGAATCGCGCTGTCGGGAGTCACGAAGAAATTCTCGCTCAGGGGCGCAAAGGCACTCCAGCCACCGTCATCGATGGCTCCGGTTACTAGAATGTTTCCCTCGGGTTTGCCGTCCCAGATGACTTGGATTTCGATTTGGTAGTCGTGGCCGTCCGGGCCGGTGACTTCGTAGGCGTCGACGTCGCCAACTAACTGCCGTAGAGCCTCGTAAGGCTTGGCTCGGTAGTTCTGCATGTGTTCCGCCAGGGTGGCGGCCGCTTGTTGTTTGTCCATCAGTGATTACGCTTTCTCAAGCCCTCAGCAGTTCTCGCCTGGCCAGTCAGAAGGGCGTTGGCAAGGACCGGCACCAGGCCGTCCAGCGTCGCATCTGGAAAGCGGAAGGTTTGGGAAATTGCGCCAAAGCCCGATTGGTCAGGCATCAGTCAGTTCCTTTTCCTGATTCGCCTAGGAGACCAACGCGGGCTTGCGGCCGGACCAGGGCCGTGCGGCTTCGAGTTGGGCGCCAAGGCGGAACAGCGTGGCCTCGTCGCCGTAGGGCGCGACGAGTTGGACCGGGAGCGGCAGCCCGCCGGCGCTTTGGCCGAGCGGCAGCATCATCGCCGGCTGGCCGGTGAGGTTGAACAGGACGGTGAAGGGCGAGAACTGGAATACACGCCGCCAGTACTCGTCGAAATCGTCCATCGTCATGTCGATCCAGCCGAGCTTGGCGGCGGGCGAGGCCAGCCCTGGTGTCAGCAACAGGTCCCATTCCGTGTGAAATGCCGCCATTTGGCGGCCGAGCCGATGTGCGGCTTGCGTGGCGCGAACGTAATCCTCGGCGCTGATCTTTTCGCCGATCTTGGCGGTGAGCCAGGTTACGCGCTCCACTTGATCTTCTCGCGCCGGCCGGCCGGCGGTTGGATGGCTGGCTAGATTGACGGCGGTGTTTGCCGCGGTCAGCGTGAGGAAAGCCGGCACGATATCCGCTGCATCGACTTCGGGGCTGATTTCCTCGACCTGATGACCGAGATCGGCGCAGAGTTGCACGGTTTGTTCAAGTAGCTGCAGACATTCGGGATCGATAGCGGCGCTATCCGCGGCTTTGCTGGTCCAGGCGATTTTGAGCCTGCCAGGCAGCTGGCTGACTTCGTCGAGGTAAGGGCGGGCGGGCGCCGGGGCGACGTAGGGGTCACCTGGTCCGGCACCGCGGGTGGCATCCAGCAGCGCGGCCGAGTCGCGCATCGTGAGGCTGACCGCGTGTTGGGTTGAGATGCCGCCGAGTCCTTCGCCGGTTGTCGGCGATAAGGTGTTGCGGCCGCGGGTCGGCTTGAGGCCGACCAGACCGCAGCAGGCCGCGGGCGCGCGAATCGAGCCAAACCCGTCGGTGGCGTCGGCAATCGGCAGCATTCGGCTGGCAACCGCGGCGGCGGCGCCGCCACTGGAGCCGCCGGAGATGTGGTCAAGGTTCCAGGGATTACGCGTCGGTCCGTGAAGTTGCGGTTCGCAGGTCAGCGACAAGCCGAGTTCACAGGTGTTGGTGCGACCAAAAAGCACCAGGCCGGCGCGCTTGAGGCGCTTGACGTGTTCGCTATCGATAGTGGAGGGCGGCGTATCGGCGAAGAACTTCGAACCCCGGGTCATCTTTACGCCGGCAACGGCTGAAGTGAGGTCTTTGATCAGGAACGGCACGCCGCGAAGCGGGCCGTCCGGTAACCCGCCGGCGATGGCTTGCTTGCCGTAATCGTAAAGCTTCATGGTGACCGCATTGACCGCGGGATTGCGCGCCTCGACGCGCTCAATCGCGGCCTTGAGTAGTTCGTCCGGCGTGACTTCGTTGCGGTGCACGAGATCGGCAAGCCCCAGGGCGTCGAAGTTTTCGTAATCGTTAAATCCGCTCATCGCGTTGTCCTCCGCGCCGGGTTTCGGCAGTCTCAAATGCCAATGGCTTGGTCGGCCTCGTCGAGTAGCGCGTCGATACGGCGCTGAACCCGTCACGTCCGTTGGCGCTTGCGATTACCAGCATGAGTCGTCCTCCTGGAAGAGCTAGAGGCGCGGTTTGGGATCTAGTTTAGCCGCGGGCGCCTCGGAGGTGGCGCCCGCCAGTTAGATGGTCTTACTGTAGGTAGGCCAGTTCGTCTTCCTGGCGGATCTCTGCCAAGCGTCTCAACTCGAAGAACATGATTGCTAGGGCGACGACACCCAGCGTGCTGATGACGCCGAAGGCAAGCCGAATCCCCACCTCAGTCACCAGATTAGCGCTTAATGTATACCCGAGAATTGCGGTCATTCTCCCCAGTACGCGGGCGAACAATAGCAGGAGGAAAACCCGCCAGCTGTTTCCCTTTACGAGCTCGTTGCTCCTGCCGAGGCATTGCAGAGGGCCGTGGTTCTCGATTAGGACAGCCGGGGCTACCAGCGCCCAGCGAATGGTGAGGAAGAGGCCTGGGATACTCGTGAGAAAAAATAAAAATGCGGTTGTCCTTACCGTGGGTATACCTGACGCGAAAATGACCAAAATCAACGCTCCGGCAGCAAAGAATAGCCCCCCTAGAACCACGAGCGCCATGGTCGGAATCAGGCCTGCCAAAATGAGGGGGACTAGGCGTGCGCGCACGACCCTCATGATCGCCGCAATGGAAACTCCCGTGTGACCTTCTCTGTCCAGTTTGATCGCCCCCAAAACGACGGCGTCAAACCACCCGGAGATCACAATGCTGATTGGGATACCGAGCAGTAGGTTAGGGAAGTCATCGGCCAACACAAAGCGAAACACTGCTGTCCAGGCCAGGAAAACAAGCAGTGAGGCCAGGAAGAATACGCGGAGCTGCCGGCGACATACCTGCAGAACTTCGGAGATCACAAGCCAGTTCCAAATGGTCAGCCTGCGGCCTGCGCGAAGCGGCGCTGCGGCGCCTCAGCGCTGGTGACCTTCTGAATGTCTGAAATGAATCATCGCCTCGACTTCTCATCGCACAGTCCTCCGCGCCGAGGTTTCAGGGGTCTCAAATGCCGATCACTTCGTCGAGTAGCGCGTCGATACGGCGCTGAACCCGTTCGCTGGTCAAAATGTTGCTGTCATTCTGGGGGCGATCATGTCGAGGGCGAAGCAAATTGTCAATCTAAGTTGATTGGGAATGGGGTGCCGGACGCGTCGCAAAGCAGCGAGAGATTTGACTGCCGAAGGGTCCGGCGAAGCTAGGACACGGGGAGGGCTATTCAGGTCCAATTGTTATGGAATGGGTACGAGCACGGCATCGCCGGGCGGGCCGGATACGCCAGCTCGCGGTGCTAAGCTACGGGCCAATCAAATTGGGCTGGAGGTGGGCGGTGGAGACTACTAGCAAGATCGCACTGATTACGGGAGCGGGTAGCGGCATCGGCCGGGCATCAGCGGAGGCGCTGGCGGAGCATGGCTGGTCAGTGGTGCTAGCGGGCCGGCGCGAGGACGCGTTGCAGGAGACGGCCGAAATGCTGCCAGTTGGGACTCAGAACCTGGCGGTGCCAACGGACGTGACCGACGTGGACCAGATCCGGGCTCTGTTCTCGGCCACGAAAGAGTGTTTCGGTCGGCTGGACCTGCTATTTAACAACGCCGGCATCGGCGGTGGCGGGCCGATTGAGGACTTGGAGATCGAGCGCTGGAAGCTCTCTGTGGACACCAATCTGACGGGTCCTTTCGTCTGTACGCAGGAGGCGTTCCGGATCATGAAGGACCAGGAGCCGCGTGGCGGCCGGATCATCAACAACGGTTCGATCGCGGCGAATGCGCCGAGGCCCAACTCCGTAGCGTACACGGCAACGAAGCATGCAATCACGGGTCTGACAAAGTCGACATCCTTAGACGGGCGCAAGTATGACATCGCCTGTGGCCAAATCGACATTGGCAACGCCATGACGCCGATGGCGTCTCGCATGTCGGAGGGCATTGCGCAGGCGAACGGCGAGCTCATGGTCGAGCCGGTGATGGACGTTAAAGCGGTGGCAGACTCGATCGTTCACATGGCGGGGCTGCCTTTGGACGCCAACGTGCAGTTCATCACCGTAATGGCGACGAAGATGCCGTTTGTCGGGCGCGGCTAGGTTCTGTTTTGTCGGGAGGTAAGCTGATTCATTAGATCCAACACGTTGGCAGAGGTTCTCCATCCCTTCTCACGAATCGCGACCATCGCCTCGTCGAGCAGCGCATCGATGCGCCGCTGAACCCGCTCGCTGGTCACGATGTTGCTGTCATTCTGGGGCGATCATGTCGCGGGCGAATCAGGTTGTCAATGCGACTGGATTAGCAACGCAGGCGGACAGCTTCAGGCCAGGGTGCTATATTCGAAGCGCTAAGGCCCAAAGGAACAAAAAAAACGGAGGAGCGGTCCCATGGTTGAGGCTAAGAAGCCGGAGTATGAGGTAGTTGGGACGCGGCCGATTCGGCCGGATGGGACCGATAAGGTTACGGGGCGGGCGCAGTACGGGGCTGATTTTCAGCTTACGGGGATGCTGTTTGGCGCGGTGAAGCGCAGCCCCCATGCCCACGCGCGGATCAAGCGCATCGATGCTTCCAAGGCGCTGGCGCTGGCCGGGGTCAAGGCAGTGATCACGCGCGAAGACTTTCCTGCCGTCGGTGGCGGGCTGGCCGAGGTTGTCGAGGGCTATGGCACGCCGCTGCCCCAGGTTGTCGACCGGGTGATGGCGTCGGAAAAGGCGTTGTTTCGCGGCCACGCAGTGGCGGCGGTCTGCGCCACCGACCAGCACACGGTAGAGGATGCCCTGGAGCTGATCGAAGTCGAGTACGAGGAGCTGCCGTCGGTGACGGATGTGCGCGAGGCGATGGCGGCGAGTGCGCCAATCCTGCACGATGATCTAAGGACACGAGAATTTACGACGATAGGTTCGCCGGAATCGGACAACCAGACGAACATCGCCTCGCACCGGCAATTGCTCAAGGGCGACGCGGAGCAGGGCTTTGCCGAGGCTGATCTGATCCTCGAGGGCGAGTACGAGACGGCGCGCTACCATCAGGGTTACATCGAGCCGCACAACGCGACCGCGTTCTGGAACAAGGACGGGCACCTGACGGTTTGGGCCAGCACCCAGGGGCACTTTGGCGTGCGTACTTCGCTGGCCGAGATTTTGGATCTGCCGGTCTCGAAGATCACGGTCATGCCGGTAGAAATCGGCGGCGGCTTCGGCGGCAAGTTGATCGTCTATCTGGAGCCGCTGGCGGCGCTGCTGTCGAAAAAGGCCGGCCGGCCGGTGAAGATGACCATGAGACGCGATGAGGTGTTCGAGGCCACCGGCCCGACCTCGGCGTCGTATGGCCGATTCAAAATCGGCGCCAAGAAGGACGGGACGCTGGTAGCGGCAACGGCCTCGCTGGCGTTTGAGTCGGGAGCCTACCCGGGGTCGCCGATCAGCGGCGGCATGAACGCGATCTTTTCGCCTTACAACATTCCCAACGTGACGATCGATGGCTACGACGTCGTGGTGAACATGTCGAAGACGGCGCCTTACCGGGCGCCGGGCGCACCGGCGGGGATGTTTGGCAGCGAGGTGCTGATCAACGACCTGGCCGAGCAGCTCGGTATGGACCCGATGGAACTGCGCCGGCAAAACGCCTCCGACACGGGGACAGAACGGGCCAACGGCCAGTATTTCGGCGTTATCGGAAACGTGGAAGTCATGGAGGCGATGCAGCAGTCGGCGCATTACAAATCCGAGCTGCAGGGGCCCAATCGCGGCCGCGGCATTGCCCTGGGCTTCTGCGGCAACGTCGGCGGCGAGTCGAGTTCCAGCGCCAGCGTCAACTCGGACGGCAGTGTCAGCCTGGTGCTGGGTTCGATGGACATCGGCGGCACGCGGGCGGCGATTGCGATGCAGCTTGCCGAAGCGCTGGGGATTGAGGTCGACAACGTCCACCCCAAGGTGGTCGATACTGATTCGGTTGGCTTTACCGGCTCGACAGGAGGCAGCCGCACGGCTTTTGCCGGCGGCTGGGCGGCGTACGAGCTGGGCATGCAGATCCGGGCCCAAATGGCGGAGCGGGCGTCGCGGATCTGGGAGTGCGAGGTTGGCGAGGTGGTCTACGGCGACGACGGTGTAATCCGCGGCCCGGCCGATGGCGCCGGCAACGAACGCAGCATCGCCTTCGAGGAGTTGGCGGCGCGGTTGCCGGGGACCGGCGGCACGATCGACACGAGCGTCAACGTCAACTACAGCACGCACGGGGCGGCGTTTTCCGGCCACATCGTCGATCTCGAGGTCGACCCGGAGACCGGCAAGACTGACATCCTGCGCTACACGGCGGTCCAGGACGTCGGCACGGCGATCCACCCCGGCTACGTCGAGGGCCAGGTTCAGGGCGGCGTCTCCCAGGGGGTCGGCATGGCGCTGACCGAGGAGTACTTTTTGAACGATAGCGGGGAGATGGTCAATGCTAGTTTCCTCGACTACCGGATCCCGACCTCGCTAGACCTGCCGATGATCGACACGATCCTGGTCGAGGTGCCGAACCCGGGCCACCCCTACGGCGTACGCGGCGCCGGCGAGGCGCCAATCGTGCCGCCGCTAGCGGCGATCCAGACGGCGATCTACAACGCCACCGGCCAGCGCTTCAACAGTTTGCCGATCACGCCGACGGTCATCGTTGAGCGGCAGGCGGGGGAGTAGGGGGTTTAGGGCTAGATAGCAGATCTCGGGCTGTTAGTTTTTTCAGCCGCTCGGCCCTAATTATTGCAATATCCGATCCGACCTTCTATATGAAGGAAGGAAATCGGATGCTTTCGCTCAAATTCAGGAGACTGCTCGCGGTAGGCAGCGCTGTTGCCGTTCTCGAGATCGCAGCGCTGCTGGCACTGACGGGTGGCGATTCAGACAATGCGAACAGCGGCGCTGCCCTAGTAAGCCCCACCGACCCAGTACCGACCGCGACGGCTCCTGGGCCAGCGGCGACCACGACCGCGACCTCTCCGGCGCCGACCGCGACACCCACGTTCAGCGGAGGCGAGAGGTACGGCGGGTTCTTGCTTCTCCAATATGGAGAACCGCTTCCGTCCTTCGTAATCCCTCCTACCAGATGGCGGCCCCGGCCAGGCATTGTTGAAGACTTACCGCTTGCAGGCTCATCCGTTGTAGGCCTTGCTTTCCCCGTGTACGCCTTGAGCTACCTGCTTCCCGGGATACGGGAAGGGAAGATCCAAATTGTTCGGCACCCTTCGGGTGAGATTCACCGCGTGTACGTTATTTACGAACAATTCAACACCAACCTGGACAAGTGGGTGACAGCCATCTACCTTGCTATCGCCGCGGATGTACACACTCCTTATCCAGTTTGGCCGCCGGTCAAACCGTCCGTAAATGGCGTGCGAAATATACAACCCCCCGAAAAAGTCTCCTTTACTCCCACGCTAGGCTTGCGGTTCACTTCGAAGCGCGGCTTCAGCTTCATGTGGGTGGAGCAGAACTTGCGCTACTGGTTCATCTTTGGCAACGAGCCCGACCTTGAATCGGCAAACGAGGCTGTGTTGAACCTTAAAAGGCTTTCGTAGCCGCAGCACTACCGCGAGCTCCAAAGAGCTAGGGCTAAGTCTTGATCTGAATCTGTGAGCTTCTATCATAAGTGTGACAGCGCCACTCTAGCCATCCATGAGCTCGTGCCGCGCTGGCGGGGGCTAGATAGCAGATTTCGGCTTTGAGTTTTTTCAGCCGCTAGGCGCTAATTATTGCAATATCCGATCCGACCTTCTATATGAGGAAGGAAATCGGATGCTTTCGCCTAAACTTCGAAGATTGATCTCCGTAGGCGGCACTGTTGCCCTGCTTGAGGTTGCGGCGTTGGTTGCTCTGGCGGGTGGCGATTCGGACGATGCGTTCAGCGTTGCGGCGCTATCGAGCCCCACTTTTTCAGTGCCGGCGGCGACGGCTACAGCACCGCCCACCGCTATCCCCACGGCCGCGCCGACAGCGGTGCCTACCGCAATCCCCACGCCCCTGCCGAGGAACGGACTGCCGAGCTCCAACCCCTTTTCAGACTTTCGGCTGGAGATAGCCGCGGTCGAGGTCGAGTTCGTTGAAGGCGCTCCGAGCCAAGCGCCACCGGAGGCCCTGAGCGTTTGGTTTCTCGATATCGAAACTAGTGCGATGGATGGCTGGATCGACAGTTTGGGAGGTTTGAGCTTCCATGCCTTTTCTGGTGACAACCGCCTGGTGGCGTTCGAACGCCGGGAGGGGCTTGTCAGCGGGGGCGTGGCCTATCGAGCCGGATTCCTGCTCGCAGACCGGGTGAGCGAAAGAGTTTATCGCTGGCAGGGCGAGGCGGAGTTGGTGCTGGCGGAGACCCCGCATACCAGCAACCGGCTTGCTTCTCGCGACGGCCTGGTGATGTTCCGAATCGCCGCTGATGAGGAACCTGACTGGTTCGCGCTCGTCGATCTTGATTCCGGAGACATAGAGTCTACCTTTCAGGCCGAGGGCGTATGGGCCCTACTATCGAACGAAGGCGATGCGGCGGTGGTTTTCGGCGATGGCCGCCTTTCCCTAGTAGATCTGAGCAGCGGAGCAGTGAGAACCATCGCCCATCAGCTCGGTGGCGGCATAGATTTGGAGGGCCGGGTCTCGCTGCAGAACAGCCTAGAGGGCGAAGGGTTCCTGCTGCTGATAAGCCCGAACAAGGTCGAGCACGGGTCGGACTCAGGCTGGTGGCACTTCGGCTGGAAAGGAGACCTGCTGGCGGCAGGGTTTGGTCAGGATGGGGTCTACCCGTCGCCGAGCGGTGAACTGGTGGCGCAGGCGGAGCCGATCCTGAGGGATGAGATTTCCGGGGTAGTTCCCTGGTATGCAATCAACGTTTTTGACACCAAAGATGGCAGGCCCCTGTTTCGTGTTGTCGGAGTTCTGAACAGCGGTGCCTCCGCAGGCACCAACCGCTGGCTGGCGGACGGATCTGGCATCATGGTTAGCTCTCCAGAATTTGTCTTCGCCATGGCCATGAGTGACGGAAATTTCTTGCCGTTCGTAGGCCTCCCTTCGCCGGCATCCACCTCGTTATTCGCGATTAGTTCTTCGGTCGAGGGCGGACCGGCGGTCGTGGATGCGGCGGGCACGGTTATCGCGGCCGCTCCAGCGTGGGCCAAGGCACGCTTCTTCGTATCGCCCTGGGGTACGACTGGCTCTGAGATTCGTTTCATCATGACCATCGGTGGTGGCCACGGCCCCGGAATCAACCTAAGCCTTATTCGACCATACATCGAGCTGGAGCCCTACAGTGGCCCGCCTGTGCTGAGACTGAGGGATGCCGGATTGGGCGCACAGCTATTTGATGGGCCGGAAGGCGTTAACGTCGTGGGCAGCCTGCAGAATCTAGAGGTAAGCATTCAACGCGTAGAGCTTATACGGGTGCAGCCTGAGCAGGCCGGGCACGCCGAGCACTGCCAGCGTATGAGGCTCCTGACCGAAGGGTCGAGAGAATGTGCCGACCTTGCCCTCAACGGCGTTTGGGTGCTGGTATCAACCTCGGATGGTCAGACTGGCTGGTTACTGGTGGAGGTCTCATTCGTAGGAGTGTAGGTGCCATCATTCCCGCCTTTCCGTACCGGCGCGCCAAACGGCAGTGTAGAATCCCGAGGGGCTCCGACCACCGATTGGTAAACGGGCACAAAGGGGATAAATGCATTGAACGCCAACCCTGAACGGCCAAACATCGTTTTGATCCTGGCGGACAACCTGGGGTGGGGGGAGTTGGGGTCTTATGGCGGGGGGATGGTGCGCGGGGCGCTGACGCCGAGGCTTGATCAACTGGCGACGGAAGGACTGCGGCTGCTCAACTTCAACGTCGAGTCTGACTGCGTGCCAACGCGGTCGGCGCTGCTGACGGGCCGGCATCCGATCCGCACCGGCGGGTCGCAGTCGGTGCCGGCGGGGTTGCCGCAGGGGATTCATCCCTGGGAAGTGACGCTGAGCCAGTTGCTCTCGGACCAGGGTTACGCGACCGGGATTTTTGGCAAATGGCACCTGGGCGACCAGCCGAGCCGGCTGCCGACCGAGCGCGGCTTTGACGAGTGGTACGGCATCCCGCGGACGACGAACGAGAGCATGTTTACTAGCACGCCGGGCTACGACCCCGATGTCGTGCCGCTGCCGGAGATCATGGAGGGCCGCGGCGGCGAGCCGGTCAGGGGCATCGGCCCGTTCGACATGGAGATGCGGCGGCTGATCGATGCCGAGATCACGCGGCGGACAATTGAATTTATTCGCCGGCAGAAAGCTAACACGCCGTTTTTCGCCTACGTGCCAATTACCCAGCTGCACTTTCCAACCCGGCCGCATCCGGATTTTGCAGGCAAAACCCAGACCGGCGACTTTGCCGATTCGCTGGTCGAGATGGACTATCGCGCCGGGCTGGTGATGGACGAGCTTGAGACGCTGGGCATCGCCGAGAACACGCTGTTTATCTTCGCCTCTGATAATGGGCCGGAGTTTCGCCGGCCCTGGCGCGGCAGCGCCGGCCCCTGGGTCGGCACCTATCACACGGCGATGGAGGGGGGTCTGCGGGCGCCGTGCATTTTGAGCTGGCCGGGCAAAATACCGGCAGGTTCTGAATCGAACCAGATTGTCCACGTCGCCGACCTGTTCCCAACCCTGGCGCTACTCGGCGGCGCGGCCGTGCCGGAGGATCGGATTATCGACGGCGTCGACCAGCTCGATTTCTTCCTCGGCAAGCAGGAGAAGTCGAACCGGGAAGGCTTCGTTTACTACATCAAAAACGAGCTGCGAGCGGTGAAGTGGCGCGACTGGAAGATGCACTTTATCTGGGAGCGCGAGCCCAACGAAGGCACCAACCGGCTGGAAGCGCCCTACCTCTTCAACCTGCTGCAGGACCCCAAAGAGGAGACCGACGTCAACATGACGATGGGCTGGGCGCGCACGCCGATTAGGCATCTGCAGCACGAGTTCCAGGAGAGCCTGAAGGCGCACCCGCCGATTCCGCCGGGGGCGCCGGATGAGTACACGCCCCGAGGTTAAGAGGCGGGATTTTTTGAAATACTGTGAATGAGTGTGCCTACGGCACCAACTTCCCAGGAGCGTCGGCCGCGTTTCTGGGTTGCACGTAGCGGGCTTCGCCCGGGCCCGGGTTGGGTGCTTACAGTAACCGGTCTCTCTTTAGTGCCTTGGGCGTTTTGATTGTTTGAAATACAGGGAATGACGGCTGTCGCCTATTCGCGGTGCGCCTTCCCAGGTGCCGCAGGCGCCTTAGGCGCTAGGTCTCATTCAGCGCCGGCCACGTTTTTTGCGTTGCACGTAGCGGGCTTCGCCCGGGCCCTTTTGAAATGCCGTCTTGCCGACGTGCCGCATGTGCCACAGGCATACGCTCTCATTCAGCGCAGGTGACGTCGTTGGGTTCCAGGATAGCGGGCTTTTGTGAATAGCTCGCGCCGCGGAGGGCACCAGTCGCCGCTGGCTCATCGAAGTCCAATCGACACTGTTCGATTCGTGGCTCGAGGCCTAGAATGGGTCCACTTCTGATCGCGGAGGGTCCTTCGGAAGGAAGAAAGGAGACAGACGTGGGTATTTCGCAGCTTGGATACGTTGGCATAGGTGTGAGCGACCTGGACGCCTGGGAGGAGTATCTTACCGAGGTTCTCGGCATGGAGATCTCGGAGCGCGCGGACGATGGCACCATGTACGTGCGCATGGATGAGTACCATCATCGCTTCGCTCTGTACCCCAACGGCGCCGACGATATCGCTTACGTCGGCTGGCAGGTGCCCAGCGAGGAAGAATTCGACCAGGTAAAGGCAGCAATGTTCGAGGGCGGCATCGAATACGTCCAGGGCGGCAGGGACGAGATCGAAAATCGGATGGTCCGGGACCTGGTCAAGTTCGAGGTGACCGGCGTGCCCTACGAGGTTTACCACGGCCTCAAGGTGCTATTCGAGCAGCCGTTCAAGCCGGGCCGGCCGATCAGCGGCTTCAAGACCGGCGACATGGGGCTGGGCCACATCGGCTTCGCCTTGGAGATGGATGAGATCCCCGAGGCTACGCGGATCTTCACGGAAGTGATGGGTTTCAAAATGAGCGACTGGATCGGCCCAACGCCGTTCTTCCACGTAAACCCGCGCGAGCACACGCTGACCTTCCCGCCTAAGCGCGACCCGAACGCCACGCGCAAGGTCGGCCATTTCATGGTGGAGACCAACTCAATTGACGATGTCGGAATCTGTCTGGACATCTGCAAGCGGAAGGGTGTGGAGATTACCAGCTCGCTGGGCAAGCACACCAACGACCACATGGTTTCTTTCTACATGAAGAACCCGTCCGGTTTCGGAGTCGAGTATGGCTGGGGCGGCCGTCTAATCGATGACAGCGTTTGGCAGGTCAACACCTACGATAAAGCCAACATTTGGGGTCACGAGCGGGCGCCGGTAACGCCGGCTTAGACGCGCCTGCTGGCGGCTCGCCGCTGCCGAAGGGGTCATGGAAACGAGGCGCCGGCTCAAAGTAGCCAGCGCCGGCGGAGCTCGCGGTTGCTGAACAACGCGCCGCTTGCGAAAGGAGCAGCTCTTGCCAGGTGTAGACACAAACGAAGTCATGATGACCGGAGAGAACTCGTTTATCCGTCTCAGCGAGGATGGTGGCGCGACCCTGTCCTCGCGGCTCAGTCACTGGCGGGTGCTGTGGTGCCCGGCTGGCGCGGGCCACGTGCTGTTTATCCAGTCTGATCTCACCGACGACCAGGTGCGCATCTACTCTGACAACGTGGCGGTGGCCCGCTGGCTGCAGCGCGAGATCGAGACCTATCTGTTCGCCGAATTCGCCGACCCGACCACTCCCGTTGTCGCTGCGGATTTCATGCGCGACGGCGATCCGCGTAGCGCCGTAACCGAAACCATCGTCGGCGCCAGCGAGACGATCATCATGACCTGGCACGACTGCATCGATTCCTTCGTGATCTCGAATCCGCCGGGAACGCCGCCGGAGCGGCCGATTGGCGTGTTTAGCACGATGTTTCCGGCGCGTGAGGCTCAGGTGGAGATTGACGGTCGCTTGGCGGCGGGGTCGCCCTGGCCGCAGATGCGCGATGAGCGCCAGACATCGAGTTGCTGCCTGGCCTGGAGTGAAACCTGGACAAAGCCGGTTGATTGAAAGATCCTGAATGGCCATGGGCCTTCAGGGGAGCGTCGGTCACGTTTTTGCGTTGCACGTAGCGGGCTTTGCCCGGGCCCAAGATGGCTGAAGCCTGATTTAGCGAATCACGTATAATCTCAGACCATGTCAACGCTGGTTTTGAAGTTGAGCGATCCGGACGCGGTCAATGCGGCGTTTAGCGGGGGTAAGGCGGCGCCACTGGCTCGCATGGCGCTGGGCCGGTTTCCGGTCCCAGCCGGATTTGTCGTAACTACGGCGGTTTATTCCAACGCGGTGGCGAAGATTTCCGGTCAGATCAGGCCGCTGGTGGGCGGTCTGTCGGCTGAAGATTTGCCGGCGATCGGTGAAGCGTCTGAGGCCATTGGCAAGCTGTTCCAAGACCTCGAATTGCCGGCCGCGACTTTGGACCTGTTGAGAGCTGCGCACGTAGAGCTGGGAGCCAACGCCGTCGCCGCCCGCTCATCGGCGACGGACGAGGACCTGGCGGAGGCGAGTTTTGCCGGACTTTACGAGACTTATCTCAACCTGCTCAGCTTCGACCAGTTGGTGGACGGGCTGCGGAAGATCTGGGCCTCAACCTATTCGCTACGCGCGATTGCCTATCGGCTGGCGAACCGCCGGCCCCATGGCGACGTCCAGATGGCGGTTTTGGTCCAAGAGCAGGTCGCGGCGGATGCCGCCGGGGTGATGTTCACGCGCGACCCGCTGAGCGGCGGAGCGGAATACATTGTCAACGCCGCCCTTGGCCTGGGCGAGGGCGTGGTCGACGGCACGGTGGAGAGCGACCACTTTGTGCTGGAGCCGAAAAGCGGCGCGATTCTAACCTCAGAAATCGTCGCCAAGTCGACGATGATCGGCGCTTCCAAGGACGGTGGTGTCGGTCTCGTCGACGCGCCAACGGACCGCGGTAGCGAACCGGTGCTGAGCCAAGACCAATTGACTGACCTGTCTGGCCAGGGGCGGAGATTGGTTGATCTGTTTAGCGCGCCCCAGGATGTGGAGTTTGTGGTGGCGCAGGGCCAGATTTTGCTGCTGCAGTCGAGGCCGATCACCGGGCTTGGCGGCGGCGACCAGGTCGATTGGGAGGCCGCCGTCGATCCAAAGCACCATTGGCAGCTTGATAGGATGTCGGTCCACATGGGGCCGCATTTTCGACTGCAGCAGGACATCGTTGAGTCGTTTGTACGCGGGGCCAAGCAGTGCTTCGAGCTGACCGGGGTGCAGCGTTCGCAACCGTGTGTCGTCGAGTTTGTCCAGGGCCAGGTCTACCGCCGGGCGCTTGACCTGCCAGAAGAGGTCGCGGCCGAACGCCGCCGGGTACACACCGCCTTTTGCGAGGAGTTGCAGGATCGCGGAACATCCAACTACCTGGAGAATGTGGCGCCGGCCATGGGTTTGATAGTCGATGACCTCGGGCGGCTGCGGCGCGCCGGTTCGAAGCTTTCGGCCCGGGTTGAGTATTTAGCCAGCGCTATTGACGCCTACGGGCTGGTCATGGGGCACCTGCACTGGTGCATGAGGGGCTTCGCCGAGCGGCCGGAGTGGGGCGAGATTTTTCACGACCTCACCGGAGAGCCGGCCGAGGATTCGCTGGTATTTCTCCAGGCGCTGCCCAACCGGTCGACTCGGCTGGTCGGCAGACTTAGAGGGCTGGCCTGCATCGTACAGGACGATCCTGAGCGATCTTCGCCGAGGGAAGATACGACGAGCTAAAGTCCCCGCGGCTTCAGGGGCGGCCGAACGTGGTCAAATTCCGGCGGCGGCTTCAGAGCATGATGCGGATTTACGGCTTCCGTACCGGTTGGAGCTTTGGCTCCCACTCCGGGTTTGAGACACCGACCTGGAACATGGACCCCGGCAGACCGCTTGGCATCATCGCCTCCTACGCGGAGCAGGACCTGGATGAGATGACCAGGCGCGACGCGGAGGCTCTGCGCGAGCGGGTCAATGCGACCAGACGGGTGCGACGCAAGCTTGCCGCGGGTCCGGCCGGTTTGGAGGCCTTCAACCTGGCGTTAATTCGGGCCCAGGATGAAGTTTGGCTTATGGAAGACCACAACCATCTCATGGAGCAGTGCACCGTGGGTCACTTGCAAGAATCGATTTATCTGACCGGCGCGGCGATGGTAAAGCTCGGCTTGCTCGATCTGCGGAAGGACGTGCTTTACTTTTCGCTTGAAGAGCTTCGTAGTTTCGCCAGAGGCAAAACTACGGGAGACGTGCGAGCCGTGGTCGAGGAACGGCGTTTCGAGAGAGAAACGCGCAAGCTTTTGGACCCGCCAATGACACTTGGCGCCGCGGCTCCGGTTCGGCGCGAGGCGCAGGTTGCCGAGGCGGAACCGGTGGACCCTGACAAAATCAGGGGTACTTCGGCTTCGGGTGGGAAGGCGACCGGGCCGGCGCGGATCGTGACGGCGGAAACGCCGGTCGGGCGTTGGCAGCGCGGCGACGTAATGGTTGCGGTAAACGTGGGCCAGGACTGGACATCGGTGTTTCCGTTGCTGGGAGGGTTGGTTCTGGACCAGGGGGCGGTGTTTCAGCACGCGGCGCTAATCGCCCGCGAGTACCGCATTCCAGCGGTGATCAGGGCCGCGGGCTGCTCCTCATTCCAGGCCACGTCCCAGGCGTGCGAGTAACGCGGCAGCATGAAGGGGAATCCGCCGCCGCCGTGGCTAAACGCCAGGCGCAGGTCTGGGCAGGCTTCGGCTATGCCGCCGTTGATCAGACTGGCAATTGCCAGCGCGTTTTCGATTGGGAAGCCGATTGGATTGGTAATGCTTGGAGTCGGAAATCGATCCTGCATGGTCGGCCGCAGAGCGTGGACAAAGACCGAGAGTCCGAGCCGCTCCGCTTCGGCGAAAAAGGCCTGAAACTCGGGCATTCCCAAGGAGCGTCCGTTGACGTGGGTTCCCAGCTCGACACCGGACAGACCCAGCGCCTTGATGGCGGTCAGTTCATTTGTCGCTAGTTCGGGATTCTGCAGAGGCACCGCGCCGAGGCCCCAGAATCTATCCGGAACTGAATCACACAAGCGCCGAATGAAATTGTTTAGATAGCGGCAGAAGTCCAGACCATCGTCCTGGTCATACCAGTAAGCGAGTAGCTCGGGCATTGGCGAAATTACTTCGGCATCGACACCAGCCGCTTCCATGTCGCTCAGCCGCCGTTCGAAGTCCCAGTTGCCGGAGTGCACGGTGCGATAGAGCTTGCCGGCGATCATTACCTTGGCCCTTCCGGCTTCGAAGTGGTCCATGCTGGGCCACTGGGGATTCGTTTCTCGAATCGGAAAGCTCTCGGGAATCACGTGGGCGTGCATATCAATCAGCATGGCAGGCCTTTATTAATTGAAATACTGGCAATGCTGGCGGCATGCCGCCCACTTGCCAGGCGCCGTGTGTGCCTGAGGCACCCGCTCTTGTTCAGCGTTATTTTATTATTTGAAATGCTGGCAATGGCGGTGCGCCTTGCCAGGAGCGTCGGCAGCGTTATTTTCCCTGATGTTCTGAAGTGTTTACAAATACCTGGAATACCCGTGAGCGAATAGGCGCAGCCGTCTTGCCAGGCGCCGCATGTGCCAAATGCACCCGCTCCGTTCAGCAGCGGTAACGATATCTTCACTGGGGTGGCCGGGTTCACGATTGTCTAGCCATCCTTGCGTGTTCCAGCCAACTGGTGGATCCAGTCTGAAATAAAACCCCACACGGTCGAATCCGTGTCGGGAAAGGTGAAATGGCTAACGTCTGGGAGGATCAGCATCGTGACCTGATCTCCGAGTGCTCGGGCCTTCGACTCATAGGCGAGTGTATGCACCAGCGGCACGCGCTCATCCTGGGCACCGTGCACGAAGAGCTGCGGGATGCCCAAGGGAAGCAACCCCAGGGGCGAGCACTCTTCCCGGTGGGCGCCGTAACCCGGAACTCCATGGAAAAATTCAGCCACGGCATCCTCGCCCCAATGCCCATCGTCGAGGCCCACCATGTCGGTGACACCGGCCAAGCAAACGGCACCAATCGGCAAAACCCTGGGCTCAGCCCCAACGGCGCCTGGTTCAAACTGAGCAGGCGCCGCCGCCCACAAGGCTAGCTGACCGCCGGCCGAATAGCCCATCACAACAACTCGGCCCAGGTCAAGGTTGTGCTGTTCGAAAATTCTGGCAAGGTAGTCGACGCCTTGTGCAACGTCGTGGAGGATGTTGGGCCAAGCCGGCCGGCCCTCGGAGGCGTTGGACCTGCGGAACTCGATGTTCCAGCCCGCGAAGCCCTGCTCAACCAGGCTTTTGAGTCTGGCATCGTCCCGAACCATGGCGAAGCGCTCTCGCCAGTAGCCGCCATGCAGGTTGACCACGACTGGAAATGGCCCAGGGCCGGCCGGTAGCCAGAGATCACCGCGCTGCTCGGGCTCGGAGCCATAGCTCAGCTTCTGAACCGGCAATTTGTTAGGTCCGGCTAACTCGGCTTCCAAACGGCGAAGCACTTGTTGGAATTGAAGACATAGGATTCCAGGTAGCCGCGATAGTCAGGAGTCTTGAGGCCTAACGCCTCCATCGCTCCCATGAGAACCCACCAATTCAGCGCCTCTTGATCGCCAGAATCCTCAACCTCAGGAGTAGTGACGCTGCGCCAGAAATCGAAATCGCCAGCGGCCAATGCCTCATAGCGGCGCCGATCCTGATCGACGTCCGGGTAGAGCAGATTGTGCTTCTTGGTCAGAAAGGCGTGTGACCAGCCTGAAGAGGCAACAAGCGCTACCTTCCAGGGGCTTTCGCGGCAGATGTCGGCAAGTGCGGCTCCCAGAGTCATGCAGCGTTGTGGTGACGAGTCACTAGATTAAGATTCATGACAGCTTCTTCGAAGCGGCCAATGCAAGTCTCCGCAGCGAAGGTTAGAGCGAAGGTAGATTGGGGGAGCGAGATGTTATCTCCAGCTGAAAACGAGCTCATAACTAAAGTCGGCCCCGGCACGCCAATGGGAAACCTGCTGCGACGATATTGGATCCCCTTGGTATTCGATTGGGAGATCCCTGAGCCCGACTGCGCTCCCGTATCGGTCCGGGTCCTCGGCGAAGATCTTGTGGCGTTCCGCGACACGGACGGACGAGTCGGAGTCCTGGAGGCGTGGTGTCCTCATCGCCTGGCCCACCTGTTTTGGGGGTGCAATGAGAACAATGGACTTAGGTGCGTCCATCATGGCTGGAAGTTCGACGTCACCGGCCAGTGCGTTGATATGCCGTCAGAACCGGAGAAATCGAATTTCAAGGAGAAGATCCAGGCGCAATCCTACGCGACGCACGAGTTGGGAAACATTATTTGGATCTACATGGGTCCGCCGGAAAACACACCGCCGCCACCACGATTTGAGTTTGCAACTGTGCCGGAGACGCACAGGGGATTCACCAAGGTAATTCAGGAATGCAACTGGGTTCAGGCGTTGGATGGCGGCTTCGATGAGGCACACGCGTCCTTCCTTCACAACAACGATCTTTCGGACACGATCTCTCCTCGCGCCCGTCAGCGCGTGGTTGATATCGAGACTGAGACGACGGATTTCGGAGCAACGACCGCTTTTCACAGGATCATTGAGGACGAGGAGCCAGCCCTGGACTTCCTCACCCTGCACCACTTTGTGATGCCTTTCGTCTCGATCCGGGCGTCCCAGCAACGGATGTCGGATGGTCCGTGGCGACCGCTTTGTGCTGGGCATATGTGGGTGCCGATCGACGACGAACACACGATGGTCTGGAACTACCACTACGTCTGGGGTGACGAGCCACTCTCCGAGGAGGAACGTGCGACACCAATTCCCGGAAACACTTTCGGCATCGATATTGACCGGGAGACGTTCAAGTCGGTTGGCAATATGAGCAACCAGTATCTCATCGACCGGTCGGTCCAACGGACGAAGTCCTTCACCGGAGTTCCCGGGGTGAATACGCAGGACCGGATGATTCAGGACACGATGCAGACAATCGCGCCTCGCTGGCGCGAGCATTTAGGGACCGCGGACCAGGCCCTTATCGCAGTCCGGCGACTGCTACTCCAACAGATTCGGGTGGTCGAAGACGGTGGCAATCCTCTGGCAACCGGCGAGGAATTCCACGGGCTAAGATCGATTGGCGGATTCCTGCCAGCAGGAACAGACTGGCGTGACTTGAAGCCCTGGTTCCGTGGCGATGGGGCAACAGAAAAGCCGGGCCCGATTTATTAGGGTTGATCGCGCGAAAGTGGCGCCCGTAGCGGCCGTCAGCGGCTTTTTGTTGACGAGCAAGTACCCTCCGGGCCAGAGCCTGAATCTCGAGCCGTAGCTCGCCGGTTTGATATATACGGCGGCGGGATAGGCTCATAAAATTACTCCGATAGGAGGGCAGGACTATGGTTGCCAAGAGTAAGAAGTACGACATCATCGAACCCGGGACGGGCAAGCTGGATCGGCGGATCTTCGTTGACCAGCAGGTCTATGACGATGAGATGGAAAAGATCTTTGGGCGGGCCTGGAACATGGTTGCGCATGTGAGCCTGATTCCCAATCCTAACGACTTTTTCTTGTCCTATATCGGCCAAGACCCGGTCTTAGTGACACGTGACGCCGACGACAAGATCCACGTCATGCTCAACATGTGCCGGCACCGCGGCAACCGGCTGACGCGGGCCGATGACGGCAACGCCAAGAGCTTTATGTGTACTTACCATGGCTGGAACTTCAACAACGACGGCCGCCTGTCAGACGTGCCCGGAGAACAGGAAGCTTATTACGGTGAGCTAAACAAGTCAGAACTCGGCCTGATCGAAGCCAAGGTCGACACTTATGCCGGGATCATCTTCGCGACCTGGGACCACGACTCGCCATCGCTGGAGGCGTTTCTGGGTGACGCCCGTTGGTACCTGGACACGACCTTCAACTACAACGAGGCCGGTTTGATCGCCCTCGGCCCGCAGAAGTGGATCGAGAACTGCAACTGGAAGACACCGGTAGACAACTGCTCGGACAACTATCATCTGCCGGTCACCCACATGTCGAACACCCTGGCGCGGCACGAGATCCTGGGGGCGCCGATGCGATCGCTCACGGAATTGCTGCAGGAACCGAACCAGAACCATCACGTCCAGGTCAACGGCCACGGTCTGACTTTTACAGTTGTAGATGAGGGGGAGCCAGCGGTAAGCCCGAGCGTGATCGACGCACGGCGCCTGCGCGGGCCGGCCCAGGCGGTGGCGATGGAGTTTGAGGAGTCGAAGGAAGCCGAGGTTGAACGGCGTTTGGGAACCTACCGCGCGAAGCGGCTGCGTTTGGGCAACCACAGCCTGTTCCCCAACGGTGTGCTGGGCTTCCGCCTGGCCTTGCCGCGCGGCCCCTACAAGACCGAGTTTTGGCATTTCGGCATGGTCGAAGCTGACGCTCCGAAAGAGGTGAAGCGGGCTTACTCGATCGCCAGTGGCTCCAACAACGGCGCGGCCGGGCTCAACGAGCAGGACGATATGGATAACTGGGGTCAGGTGACCCACGCCGGTGATAGCTTTATCGGCCGACGCAGCCGCGCGGTTGTCGCCATGGGGGCCGGCCACGCCAAGCCGGAACGAGGAGTGGCCCGGCGTCGTCTCGGACCGCTACATCTCAGAGAATAACCAGCGCGGCTTCTACGACCGCTGGATAGAGTTTATGAACGCCGACAGCTGGTCTGACGTGCCAATCGAGCCGATCACGGTGCGGTTCGAGGGCCTGCCGGCATGAACGTATAGCCAGATAACGAACCGCGGGCGGTATTACGGAGCGTTGCCTAATTGTTTGAAGTACCGGGTATGCGCGTGCAGGAGGCACCAACTACCCGGGAGCGGTCGGTGGCGTTTTCTTGATTGACGCTCTGGGTTTTGCCTGCCGGAGGCACCACTTCGGCGCTAGCTCAGCTCGCGAAGCAGGGGCTGAAGCTCGGTCGGGTGGGCGAAATAGTTTGAGAGCGAGACTCCTCACGGCGAATTCGCTGGCCAGCGGCAGACGACGAGCCGGGCAATCAGAGCGTAACAGCTTAGCTTCTGACATGGTGGGCTGGCGAGGAGCATAATTCGCCTATGGTTGATTCGCATGTTTCTGAGCTTTGCAGCTGACATGCCCGGGACTGGCCGGGCCCTCTCTGGTTCGGATGCTACGACCGCGAGGCTAGGTCGCTCTATTACCAGTGCCGGCAGCAAACAGGCATATTACACGGCCCGCCTCTTGGTGGATAAGAGTCTGGTAGACGATTTCTGCCGGGCCTACGCCTATTTGCGCTGGGCCGATGACGTCGTAGACGAGTCGGCGCAGTCGGACGATGATCGCATCGCTTTCGTCAAAAGGCAGCGCGAGTTAATTGCTTCCCTGTACGCGGGAAAAACGCCAGTCGGCCTGGTAGCGGAGGAGCAGATCCTCGCCGATCTAGTCAGGCATGACCGGGGAGACGACAGCGGCCTTCAGTCTTTTATTCGCGGCATTTTTGCGATCATCGAGTTCGATGCTAACCGCAAAGGGCGGCTGATCAGTCAACAAGAGCTCGACTGGTATTCAGAGGCTTTGGGCAAAGCCGTTACGGATGGTATCCAGTATTTCATCGGCAACAGGCAGGCTTATCCGCGCGGCGAGAACCAATACCTGGCGGCGACTGGGGCCCACGTCACTCATCTGCTACGCGATACGGTGGAAGACACGGAAAATGGCTTTTTCAACATTCCTCGGGAGTATCTGGAAGCCCACGACATCGGCCCTGAAGATCTGAATAGCCCCGCCTACCACGCCTGGGTCCGGGGCCGAGTTGAGCAGGCACGGGCGTATTTCCGCAAAGGCAAGCGCTATCTCGATGGACTTGAGGTCTGGCGCTGCAAGATGGCGGGTCATCTCTATTGCGCCCGTTTTGAAGGTGTCCTCGACACGATCGAACGCGACTCCGACGCCTTGCGGGCTAACTATCACGAGCGGCGCAACCGAACTGCCCGACTGGAGATAGTCAAGACCGGCGTATCTGTGACCTTGCGCCACGTGGCCGGGCGCCGGTAGGAGATCTATTCGAGCCGGCCAGCGGTTGCGGCCCTTACTCAGGGTCGCTAATTGTCCGTCAAGCGCGAAAGTGCAGCGCTGCAAGCGCTTCGACACGATTGTGAGTTGCTGGAATGGCCCGGACTGGGATTCGGTGTGGTCGTGAGTACCAGCTTTGTTTCTGACACGGTGGGCCAGCCGAGAAGCATAATTCGCCTATGGTTGATTCGCCAGGGCAGCCGGCCGGTCCAAGCCCGCTACTTGAGACCAAGCTTTTTAGTCCCAGGCTGCGGTCCGGGTCTGTCTCCCGTCCGCGACTTATCGAACGCCTGAATCAGGCCGCCGATCGCAAGCTAACCCTTGTGTCGGCGCCGGCAGGGTCCGGCAAAAGCACGCTTTTGGCCGAATGGTTGGCAACTATGCCGGACGGCGAACGCCCCGCGGCTTGGCTTTCGCTAGATCAGAGCGACAACGACCCGGCGCTTTTTTGGGCCTATGTCATTGCCGCGCTGCAGACTTTGCGCCGCGAAACTGGAGTGCGGGCACTTTCGCTGCTGCATTCGCCACAGCCAGCGCCGATTGAGTCGGTCCTGACGGCGTTGATCAACGAAATCAATTCGATAGAGGGGGACTTCACTCTTATCCTCGATGACTTTCACGTCATCGATGCCCTGCCGCCACGGATGCACGTCGTCATTGCCAGCCGGTCCGACCCGGTGTTGCCGCTGGCTCGCCTGCGGGGTCGTGGTGAGATGACCGAGCTACGGGCCGCCGATTTGCGTTTTAGCGCAGGCGAGGCGGCTGCTTTCCTCAACGAGATGATGGGACTGGAGCTTGCGCCGTCTGATGTTGCCGCGCTGGAGACGCGGACCGAAGGCTGGATCGCGGGACTCCAACTGGCGGCGCTCTCGATGCGGGGGAGAGAGGACATTCCCGAGTTCATCAGGGCCTTCGCCGGCGATGACCGGTACATAGTCGACTACCTGATGGAAGAGTGTTGCAGCGCCAACCAGAACGGGTGCGGAGCTTTCTGCTCCAGACCTCAATTCTTGACCGGCTAAGCGGCCCATTGTGCGATGCCGTCACCGGTCAGGAAACTGGCAAGGCGATGTTGGAGACCCTGGAACGAGACAACTTGTTTGTCGTGCCGCTGGATGAAAAGCGCCACTGGTATCGCTTTCACCACCTATTTGCTGAGGTTCTCAAGGCGGACTTGATTCAGAAGCAGCCCGATCAAGCGGCGTTTCTGCATCGGCGGGCAAGTGAGTGGTACGAGCATGACGGGCTGTTGGCTGATGCTGTCGGCCACGCCTTTGCCTCGGACGACTTCGAGCGTGTGGCGGATCTGGTGGAGCCGGCGGCATTCGCGATTATCGCCGCCGGACAGGAAGCCACCGTGTTTGACTGGATTAAGGAACTGCCGGAAGAGATCCTCCACGTACGGCCAGTCCTCAGTGTTTGGTACGCCTGGGCGTTGTTGATTGGCGGCGATCTGGAGGCCAACGAGGCCCACCTGCAAAACGCCGAACGCTGGCTAGAGATTGCCGCCGGCACGGCTGGGCAGCCGCATTCTTCTTTGGCGGAGATGGTTGTGGCGGACCAGGAGGAGTTTGAATCGCTACCGGCGGCAATCGCGTCGGCCCGTGCTTTTCAGGCCCAAGCCATCGGCGATGTGGCTGGGGTTGAGGCATATGCTCAACGAGCTCTTGATCTATTGCCTGAGAGCAATTATTTCCGGCGGGCGATGCCCGCCGGGATTCTGGCGCTGGCGTACTGGGGTAGCGGAGAATTGGCGCAGGCTTCCCGCTTGCTCGCCGACAGCATGGCGGGTATGCGGCTGGCCGGCAGCGCGATCAACGCGATCAGCGGCACGTCGCTCCTGGCTTACATACTGACGGCTCAGGGTCGTCTCAATGAGGCGAAGGATGCATACGAGCAGTCGTTGCAGATCGCGGCGGAGCAAGGCGAGCCCGCAATGCTGGGAACGGCCGACCTCTATGTCGGGCTAAGTGAACTACACCTCGAGCAGGGCGACCTGCAGGGCGCGATCCAGGACATGCGCCGGAGCCAGGATGTGGGCGAGCAAGCCGCGCAGGACGCATACCAGTATCGTTCGCGAGTCGCCTGGGCACGGATAAAGGAGGTCGAGGGAGACCTGGGTTCTGCTCTCGATCTGTTAGACGATGCTGAGCGCGTGTTTACAACCGGTGTGATCCCGGATGTGCGTCCGGTGGCTGCCTTGAAGGCGCGGCTGATGGTTTTGGACGGCAGGCTGGAGTTGGCCCTGGCCTGGGCGAGGAAGCGCGGCCTGTCCATTGAAGACGACATCAGCTACCTGGGTGAGTTCGAGCACATCACCCTGGCGGGGGTGATCATCGCCGGCTACAAGAGCGAAGGGGAAGGCCGCCTGATCCAGGAGGAGGTTGGTCTGTTGGATCGGCTTCTGAAGGCGGCGGGGGAAGGTGAAAGAACCGGCAGCACGATTGAGATCCTGGTAATGCTGGCCCTCGCCCACGCGGCCCAAGGCAACCTCAGTCTTGCTCTCACGGCCCTGGAGAGCGGCCTGACGCTGGGTGAGCCGCGGGGCTATTTGCGAATCTTCTTGGATGAAGGGAAGCCAATGCGCGACCTGCTTCGCCAAGCGGCGGCAGCTGGCATCGGCGGTTCTTATAGCCGCCGGCTGCTCATTGTCTTGGACGAGCCGGCACAGTCTGCTTCCAGCCCGGTACAGGCCGGGGAGGGTTTGACAGAGTCGTTGACCGCACGCGAACTGGAAATTCTGCGGCTGATGGCGGTGGGAATGAGGAACCAGGAACCGCCGAGGAGGGCAGCTGTGAGAAGAACAAAGAAGCTACCTGACAAGAACCGACGATGGAGGGATCTGAGGAGAGTTTCCATCTCGTTCACGAGTATACGGGCGCTACAAGGCTTTGGCTAGGCGAAGTCTCCTCTCAGCTCCCGCTTCACTTCATCTTGGAGAGCATACGCGATTGCTTCGAGAGGCAGGTCGCGCCGATAACGGAAGCCATTGTGCGCCATGTCCCAGTAGTACCGTCGCAGAAAACCGAAGTGGCCGAACTGCTGGTACTGTTCGATATGTTTGAGTTCATGCGCGAGCAGCGCGACCGAGTTTAGGCTTCCCTGGTCGTAAGTATGGCGGCCAAAGAAGACACAGGGCTTGAAGGTGAGTGCGCCTTGACGGAGAACCGCTGCGACAAATCAGCAGACCGGACCCGTTGTCTTGATCTCGACTAGCTCCAGGTCGAGGGTGGGAAACCAACGCTCTAGTTTTGTGGCAACCGCGGCATCGATTCTCATGTCGGCTGGAGCGGCCGACGAACCTTATCGGGCGGGCATAGCCCGTACGGCGTCGATTATCTCGCGGCCGGTGGCGGGCCAGATGCCGGGCTGTTTGGTGATTTCGGCGAAGGCATCGTCTAAATAGGAGGAGCGGAAGGGCTGGCCGCTGATCCAGGGGCGGAGCACCATGAGCATCAGGCGGCCGCCGCTATCAGCATCCTGGCTGAGCTGCTCGGCGGCGTAGCGCAGTTCGCGGGCGTAAAGCTCGGGGGTCATCTGGTGCTCGACGATCGCGACGTGGTCGTCGAGGTCGTAGAGCGGTGGCAGGGCAAAGAGCTCGCCGGTTGGCGTGGTCATGCGGTAGGGCTGGTCGTCGTTGGGCCAGTCGCAGACGTAGCTGATGCCGGCTTCGGCGAGGAGACGTGGAGTGCGCTCCGACTCACCGTAATCGGGGCCAAACCAGCCGGCTGGCTGGTCGCCGGTGATGCTACGCACCGTTTCGATCGACTCCTTGATATAGGATGCTTCCTCGGCCTCGGTCATCGCGCTGCTGATCATCCGGGTGCGAGCGATGCCATGGGCGATGACTTCCAACTTTTTGTCCTGGACGTAGTTCACCAGAGAGGGATAGTTCTCGGCCGTTAGCTTGTCGATGGCGATGGTTGGCTTGAGGCCATGCTTCTCGAACAGCTCGATCAGCCGAAAGATGCCGACGCGGTGGCCGTACTCGCGCATAGAGTGCTGGGCGATGCTGAGGTCGGGCAGGTTTACGTTAGCCGCGCGCTGGGCGCCCTGCGGCGGGTCCCATTCGTGATGCTCCAGCACCAGGATTGCACCGAGGGCGACGCGGGCGCCGTTGGGCCATTGCAAGGGTTTTCGGTCCGGCAGCGGCGACCAGGGGTAGTGGTCATGGTCCATGCCGGGGCAGCGTTGGGCGGGCATCAGCGGGCGCTGCTTTCGGCCAGCTTTTGGGCGTGCACAACGGCATCTTCGTAGTGGTTGGCGATGTAATATTCGGCGATCTGGTCGGCGGTGGTGAACCAGACGTCGGGATGACCTTTTATGTAGCCCAAAATCTCGTCCAGCTGGCGGATGCGATGCGGCGCGCCCATGACAAAGGGGTGCAGGGCGATGCACATCACCCGGCCGCTCTGCTCACCCTCGCGAAAGAGCACATCGAACTGGCGTTTGCACATGTCGGCGAAGGTGTCGGCCTCCCAGGGGCTGCGGGCCAGGGGCGCGTCGTTCAGCAGCAGCGAGTAGGGCACCGAGACCAGCTTGCCCTGCTTGACCTTGATCGGCACTGGCTGATCATCGTGAACCAGTCCGTGTGATAAATCAGGCCGGCTTCGGCCATCAGGTCGGGCGTGTTTGGCGTGTTGGTGACGGCCGGGCCGAGCATGCCCTTCATCGTCTTGCCGGTGAGACGCTTTAGGGTGTCAATGCCATCGCGGTAGAACTCGCGCTCCTCGGCCTCGGTCTGGCTGAGCAAATAGCGAGTGTTGTAGATGCCGTGATACATGAAGTCGTAGTCGCGGTCGACCATGGCTTTAGCAATCTCGGGATAGTGCTCGAGGACGGCGAGGTTGAGCGAGACGGTGGCGGTGAGGCCGTGCTTGTCGAGAACCTCGACCATGCGCCAGAAGCCGACGCGGTTGCCGTAGTCGCGCAGGGCGTAGGATTGGACATCCGGGAAGGGTGTGCGCGGCCAGGGGTTGCGCGGGCTATCGACCACCGGCGTGTATTCGTAGTGCTCGACGTTGGGCGAAACCCAAAACGCAAGGCGGGCGCGTTGGGCCATGTGATCCGCGGGCGGTCGACTAAAGGCAGATAGTCAACGCGGTTGGGTGGTAGGGGCATGTCAAACTCCCTGAATGGTGGTTATCATAGCGTCTTTGGCCGGGTGCGACGACGGAGAAGGCGATCAAGCGGTTGGTAATCGAAGCTTCCACGGGCGGTCGACTAACATCGCTCGCCGATTCGCCACGCGTGGCGCTACGAGAGACGATTCAGCCAGGAGTGGCCGGGCTGGATGCGCGAGACGGCGTCTACAAGCCAAGTGCCCTGCTTGGCCGTGAGGTGAGGGAGGAGTGCATTCAAGTCCAGTTCGTCTTGGCTACGAGCATCCGAAGCTTTAAAGAAGAGGATGACTTCGGGAACTAGCGTGGGCAGATCCCAGCTGGAACTGCTGATCGAGTCGCGAAGCGACACAGCGATGTCGGGTGCGCGGGCCAGCAGCCAGTCGTCGCCAGAGACCTCGTTGACCTGAATATCGAGGTGGAATCCGGACTCCAGCGGTGCGTTGAGGCGGTCGGGCGGGGGGCTGTCGCCGGCGGCGGGAAGGCGGGCGTGGATGTGGGCGGGAACTGCCAGCGGGCGGCCGTCCCAGGGCTCGGTAGTGTCGTCTTCTATCTGTGAGTCGTGGGCGATGAGCTGCCAGCCTTCGAGGTGATCGAAGAGGGCGGGCAGGTCAGCCTGAAACACGACGATATCAACATCGGCGTGGTCGCGCGTCACTCGACCCAGCCAGGCGTCCACGCCCCAGCCGCCGCAGAGGCACCAGGCCGCAGCGTAGCCGGCCATCAGGTCACTGACGCGGGCAACCGGCTCGGGTACGTTGTTTGCAGGGTGGCCGCCGCCGGGAGTGGGCATGAGATTGCCTTTCTAATATTCGGCGGCAATCATAGCGCTTTTGGTGGCTGTGGGCCGCTGCCAGACCTGGGTGTGCTTCAGCCTGGCGGCAGGCGTTGGCTGGTCTGACCGCCAGAGGGCCGGTTAAGCTCGTGAGTCAAGGGTGCAAAAGGGCTTCACACGCCGGATGGCACGGATGATATCGAGTTATTGCGCGAAAGATAGGAGAAGACTGTGACCTTAGAACACCTTAATCCCAACGGAACGCCGCGGTTTTACACACATGTCGTCGCGGCTGAGGGGTCGAAGCTAGTATTTATCTCCGGGCAGGTGGCGCTGGTCGACGGCGCGATCGTCGGTAAGGGTGACCTGGCGGCGCAGGCGGACCAGGCGTTCGCGAACCTTAACAACTGTCTGGAGGCGGCCGGCGCGACGATGGCCAACGTCACAAAAATGACACTCCTGATCGTCGGTCTCAACCCGGAGATGCGGCCGGTCTTGCAGGCGTTGCAAGAGAAGCACCTGCCGTCGGTCAACCCGCCGGCCCAGACAACGATCGGCGTGCAAGCCCTGGGCAGCCCCGACTTCTTGATCGAAATCGAGGCGTACGCAGTTTTGTAGGGCGTGGACGGCGGCATAGGCTACGGCGCCCGCAGCCGCGTAGAAGGATGATGGCCGCGGAATCGAGCCCCCCGCCACGACGACAAAGCCGCCGCAACTATGCCCGGTCTGCAAACGCCCTTTGATCCGCGATAAGACCCAGAAGTGGCGGCGGTCGCATTTCGTCTGCTACCATTGCGGACTCGGCAAGCCAGGAGGGCAGAAATGACAGGAATTCAGGGTGAGGCTGAGAACAATCAGCGAATCGCGCGGTACCTGGGTGATCTGACGCTGGAGGATATCCTGCACGCCGCGGCGACGGGCGAATACGACCCCGAGGCCGGCGATCTGGCGCTGCAGCCGGAGTTGGAGCACGCCCGTGAGGTCGCAGCGGCGATCAACGTAGGGCTTGAAGACGGTCCGAGAACAAGGCCGGAGTAGCTTGGCGATGGTGGTAAGAATCAATGAGGGGCGTGACGCGGTTCGCGCTTACATAGATGAGAATGTCGCGAAGGGCCGTGATCACGTGGCTTCCTTGGTCGCGGCCGATATCCAGAAGCTAATGGCGATGCTCGATGACCTGTCTGAAGAAGAGGGGCGTGCCGTCACGCCGGTGGACGAGTGGTCAGTCTTTCGCGCGATGCAACACCTCGCCAACAGCATCGAGCGTAGCCGAGAGCGCCTTGAGACCCTGTCCTCAGGGCAGCCATACGAAAGCCCTGTAATTCCGGCTTCGGCCGGTGGCGGGGCGGGTGGGGCTGGCACGGCTGAGTATGCCTTCTTCGATGAGCTGCGCAGTAATTATCGCGAGGGCATGAAGGCGATTCTGGACGTAATCGAGACGGCGGACCCGCGGCGCGGACTCGAGCTGACGGCGAGTCACGGTGAATTCGGGCCGTTCAACTGGCTCCAGTGGTCGCTGTATTCGCATCATGTTCACACCCACGACCATCTGGACCAGATTGCAGCGATTCGAGCTGCCGTCCTGGCTGGCCGGTCGCGACCGTGACGCCGGCGCCGGGACAGCCCGAAACTCTCTAGCGCGGAGAAGTAAAACTCCAGCACTCCGAGAAAATAAAACCAAGGACTCGTTGACCCGCTGATCGGGGACGCTTACTCTTCTGGCACCCGACGCCGCCTCGGAGGAGTGGATGGGCAAGCTAGCGGTTCTCGGAGTCCTTTGTCTGTTCCTCGCCGCGTGTTTTGGTGGCTCTAGTCCAAAGCCGAAAATCAAATTGAGTCCCGATCGCTGGGTTTGGCTTGTGTGCCCGTGGTGATAACGGGAGAAGGCTTCGCACCCCAGAGCGCCTTAACCGTTTCAGGTTCAACTCTGGTCCAGCGAGACGACGGTTTTAACTCCTTTTCTATGGGTCCCCTGGCGAATACAGATGAGGACGGCAATTTCCGGCTCGAGGTGAACCTTGGCGGAATGCTCAAGCCAGGCGGGTGGCTTATAGTCGTCGATTCCACCGGCACGCCGAGGCATCAGGCCGATGCCGAGTTAACTATTGATGTAGAGAACGACTGCGAGCCTGTCCGGACCTAATCGTCCTCTTCCGGCTAGATCGTCCCGGTTGGTTTGGAGTGGGAGGCTTGCAGGGCGGGCCAGCTTTCGGCGGCCATCCATTCGGCCCAGGCGGTGTAGTGCCACATTTGGCCATGCTCGCTGGTGAGCGAGTCGATGTAGGCCGGGGCCATTTCCTCCTCGACGATTTCACCGCGACCGATGTTGAGTGAGTAGTTGAGCGGGTGGCGTATGGCTTCGCGGCCACGGCTGGCCCAGGTGCTATCACCCCAGTTCTCGCCGTCTTCGAGCTCGAACATGCCGGAGGGTCCGTTGTGGCGGATGCTGCGGCGCACGGTCTCGTAGCGCTCGCCTGGAGTTTGATGTTCGTAATAAAAAGTAAACCACCAGATTTCGGTGCTGAGCGGGCCCTTGGGCAGCCGCAGGCTGATCTGATTCATGTAGGGCATGAACCAGAGGTTGGGGAAGATGTGGGGATGGCCGCCAACTCGCGAACCGACCCATCCCAGGGTTGCCTGGGCCTCGGGGCTGTCACGCCAGCTCTGGTCCTCCAGGTGACCAGCCGGTGTGGCGATCTGTTCCTCGCTGGTCAGGAGGCCGGCGTGGGCATGCCCGTACTCGCCCAGCACCACCCGCATCGGCATCTTGAAGCTGCGAACCGATTGTGGTTTCAGTGACGGCACACCGAGGCGGCCCTGCCAACCGCTCTGATAGGCGGACGAGTGGGTGGGCCCGGCGTGGTAGAAGTCCCAAACGTTATCGACGGCGATCTTCCAGTTGCAAGGGACGATCCACTTCTGCACCCCGGCTGCCATGACGATATTGCCGCGAACGGCGGCCAGGTCGATGCCGAGGCGGCCGGCGTCGCCTAGGTAGTCGTTCAGGCCAATGGCTTCCGGGTCCATGGTGGCGAAGATGAAGCCGTGGTAGCTGTCGACTTGGGCGGCTTTGATTAAGCCCCAGTTTTCGCGGTCGAGTTCCTCGTGGTAGACCTCCTTGAAACCGGGGACCCCCACGAGGGCGCCTTTCAAGTCGTAGGTCCAGCCATGATAGGTGCACATGAATGAGGTGGCGTGGCCCTCATCAGCACGGCAGATGGCGTTGCCGCGGTGGCGGCAGGTGTTGACCAGCACCTGAGGATTGCCATCGCTATCGCGCACAGCGATGACCCGGTCTTCACCGATGTAGGTCATGAAGAAATCGCCCGGGTTGGGGATCTGGGAGTCGTGGGCCATGAAGTTCCAGGCGCGGGCGAAGATGCGCTCGAGCTCGACTTCGTAGATATCCTGGTCGACGAAGATGCGGCGGTCGACGAGTCCCTTTTCCCGGTCCACCGCTTGGAGCATGTCCTCGGGCCGAATTTGGGTTGATGTCATCGGGGACTCCTGAATAAATAGCGCACAAAATCGGGTGGCGGCGAGTTTCGCCTAAATTTTGCCAGGAGCGGGGCAAAATTGCCACTTTTCGAAGCCAAAGCCGGCCGGTAGCGACTTTAGGAGCAGTGCAAAGCTGAAAAAGTCTAGAGCAGCCGGTGCTTGACCTGGCTGCTGACCCGTAGTTGCGCCAGAAAACTCAGAGTCCCGTAAACACAAAGATATAAAGGAGTACGGCCGCCTCAGGAGCGTGTTCGAGCATAGAGCTCGGTACCGTCAGGCTGGGTCGAAGATGCTTGTCAATGAACATACGTCAACGACGCTATTGAATTATGGCGTGACTCGCGTGCCCTGGAACGGCGGCGTAGGATAAAGGGAAATGGATATCAGTGACAGTTCCGGGCCAGCGCTGGATGAGCATTGGTTTGCAGCTGGGCTCCGATTCAGATGTACCGGTTGTGGCAAGTGCTGCACCGGCTCTTCCGGCTCGGTCTATCTTTCGCAGCCCGACCTTGAGCGCCTCGCCAACCTTTTTCGATTAACCGTGGGTGCCTTCGCCCGTAAGTACACCCGGGTGCGCAAGGGTCAGCGTGTACTGATAGATGGGGCTGCTTCACGTGATTGCGTTTTCCTGACTGCCGGGAGCTGTAGCGTCTACGAGGCCCGCCCCACTCAATGCCGCACCTATCCCTGGTGGCTTAGCAATATTCGCGATCAAGCGAGCTGGGAAGAAGCCGCTAAAGCATGTGAAGGCATCAATCATCCGAGCGCGCCTCTCGTGTCTTCCACTGAAATCTTTGAGCAGTCCCGGATGGACCAGGAGAACGAATCGAGCTGACACGGTAACGAATTCATTTTGAAATACTGGCAATGACGGCTACGCTTATTCGCGGTGCGCCTTGCCGGGAGCGAAGGCAACGTTTTTGCGTTGCACTATAGCGGGCTTCGCCCGGGCCCTTTTGAAATACCGGCAATGATGGCGGCATGCCGCCCACTTGCCGGGTGCCGCAGACGCCAGAGGCGCCAGCTCCATTCAGCGAAGGCAACGTCTTTGCGTTGCACTATAGCGGGCTCCTCCCGGGCCCTTTTTTAAATACCGGCAATGCTGTTTCGCTGTTCACGGCTCTCGCCTATTCGCGGACCTAGATTTTGCCAACCACGGGCCAAATTACTACATTCCGGCGGATTGAATAAGCCGATGGCGAAGCGGGGAGTTGGTTAAAGCTGCGAAAAGCTAACGCAGCCGGGGGTTTACCTGGCTGGCTAGGCGCTCGATCTGCTGCATAGCCTCGTCGAACCGCAGGTCGGGCAGGCCGAAGATGACTTGTTCGGCGCCGGCTTCGATGTAGGCGGTGGTTTGATCGATGACCGCGGCGTCGTCACCGGCCACTCCGCCGACGCGGCCTTCGGGCGGAGGCTGGTCGAAATCGACCGGCAAGCGGACGTTTACGGCGGGCGGCTCGGCTCGGCCGGTTCGCTCGGACAGGGTTCGGATGTAGCCGGCAACATTGGCGAATTGCTCGACCGTGATGCTAGTGCCGTGCCAGGCGTCGCCCAACTCGACCGCCCGGCGGCCGGAGCGTCTGGTGCTGCCGCCGATCCAGATCGGCGGATGAGGCTGCTGGATTGGCTGGGGCGAAAAGAACATGTCCTTGAAGGCGATGTACTTGCCTTGGAAATCGGCCGCGGGTTCGGTCCAGAGGCCGCGGATCAGGCGCAGGTACTCGTCGGCAACCTGGCCGCGCTCTTCAAAGTTGGCGTTGAGGGCGCGGAACTCGGCTTCGAGGGCGCCAACGCCGGCGCCGAAGATGACGCGGCCGCCACTGAGCACGTCGGCGGTCGCCAGTGCCTTGGCGACCTGGATCGGATTGCGGTAGGGCAGAACGATGACGCTGGTGCCGATTTTGATCCGCGAGGTGACACCGGCCAGGTAGTTGAGCGCCGAGAGCGACTCCAGCATGTTCTCCTTGTAGAGCATGTCTCGGGCCTTCGGCACAAGGATGTGGTCGGTGACCAAGAGCGAATCGAAGCCGAGCTCCTCGGCCCGCTCGGCGAAGATTCGCATGCCGGCGGGCTGCATGGCTTTTCCGTAGTGGGGTAGGCAGATTCCGAGCTGCATTTGGGAGTCCTCCGCGCTGACTAGAAACCTTGGGCTGCCAGCGACCTATATCCGCTGCTCAGGTGCAATCATAATGATTCAGGATGAGGATGCCGAGGGAGAGAACTTACTGATGCTCAGGTGACGGTCGAAACGTCCAGGCGCCTGCCGCCGGAGTACCGGCTGGTCTGGGCCATCGGTTTTCTGTGGAATTTCAGCCGCTGGATGAGCATCTTCGTCAACACGTTCATGGTGAACGAGTTGACCGGCTCACCGATTTTGGTTCAGCTGGTCGGCGCCTCGGTTTGGGCGCCGATGTTCTTTGGCGGGTTGCTCGGTGGGGTGATCTCCGACAAGTTCGATCGACGCCGCACGCTACTGGTCCAGTTCGTCGTTCTTATGCCCGTAGCCCTGTTGCTGGCGCTTCTGCTGCTCAGCGACCACCTCGAAGTTTGGATGGTCTATCCCTACATGCTGTTCATCGGCCTGGGTGGCGTTCTCGATATGACGATCCGGCGGGCGTTGATCCTCGATCTGGTTGGCGAGGCGCGGCTGACCCGTGCCCTGGCCTTCGAATCGCTTGGCAACGTCAGCGGCAATCTGGCCGGGACGCTGCTGGGCGGCGCGTTGATCGCGCTGGTAGGGTTTGGCCCGGTCTTTCTGGTAATCACGGCCTGCTATGTGGCCGCCTTTCTGATACTTTCTAAGCTGCCAGCCGTGGTGACGCAGACACGCCGGCGAGCTTCCACGACTTTGCGCGACTTTCTGCAAAGCTTCCGTTACGCGCGGCGGCACCCGGTGCTGATCGGCATTCTCGGCGTAACCGTTATCTACAATCTGTTTTATTTCTCCTTCACGCCCTTGATCCCCGTGTTCGCCGAGCGGCTCGAAGTCGGAGCCATCCTCACGAGTTTCCTGGCCAGCGCGCTATCGGTCGGCTCAATCTCCGGCAACGTGGTTTTCACCCGCCGGGTGCCGTTTAGCAGAGGTTTTATCTATTCGGTGGGTCCGGCGCTGGCGCTGGCCTCGCTGCTGGTGTTCGCGGCGGTGCCCTGGTACGCGGCGGCGCTGGTGGCATTGTTCTTCGCCGGGCTTGGCAACGCCTGTTTCGCGACGATGCAGGGCGGGTTGGTCCTGACCAACGTTGATGCGCGCATGCGCGGACGCGCCCTGGGGCTCGTGAGCATGGCAATCGGCGTCGGTCCCTTGGCCATGCTGCTCTTGGGCACGGCGGCGCAGGCGTTTGGTCCCCAGGCCGCGGTGATGGCCAACGCCACGCTGGGGCTTTGTGCCGTGGTGATCTGGTCCAGGATGCGGCCGGAGGTTCACCACTTGAAGTAAGGCTGCGGCTTGCCAGCCGTTTTTGCTGCCACCAGGAATGCGGCTGATCCACCATGGGACGCAACTCGGCGGAGGATAACAGCGAAACTCGTCCGTTATAGTTGCTGCTCTTTAGATGGTGATGACGACTTTGCCCGCAGCGTGTCCGGTTTCGAGATGACGCAGCGCGTCCGGGGTTTCTGCCAGCGGAAAGGTCTTGTCGATCACCGGCATGAGCTTTTCGGTTTCGGCCAAGTCTTTGAGGAGAACGAGGTCTTGATGCTTTGGCGTGGAAAGATATCGTTTCAGGCTCGGACGGCTGAAGGGTGACAAGAGAAGCGGCTTGAACATGCGAATCAACAGGGCGATCACCTTGGCGCGGGAGCCGCTCGTATGACACCGCGGTGGGGGCCTGGCTCCGCATATAATGCAAGCCACCTTGCCGAATAAGGGAGTCTTCTCAAGATGGACAAAATTTCAGTCGACGAACAAACCGGCCAGGTTTATACACAGGCGCCGGAGAAATTCTGGGACACGCTGGCGGCCTGGTTTTGCGGCCTGTATCTGCTTTTCAGCTTGGGATTCCTTTCCTGGATGCTCTTTGATTTCTGGCTGGGGGAGTTCACGATCCTAGATTGGCTCGGTTACGAGGGCGACCGGCTGGACTCGGCGCTGTTTAGCCTCTTTGCCTACACGGTTCTCGGCGGCGGGCTCGGTGGGTCGATCAGCGGTCTGCGCGGCTTGATCAATTTTCACTCCGAGCAAGGATCTTTCGGCCGGCGGTTTATCTGGAAATATTTAAGTCTGCCCTGGCTGGGCGCGGTTCTCGCCCTGCTGATCTATGTCTTGCTGCGGACCGGAATTGGTGCGTTGAGCGGCGGTGTGACGGTGGACGGAAATTCACTGTCTACTTTCTCCGCCTTTGGCATCGGTGGCCTGGCGGGATACGGTTCGCACCAGGTCTTTGTATGGCTGGATGCGAGGGTCAACCGGATCTTTCGGGTCGAATCAGGTGCAACGGTGCCTGGTGTCAAGGGCCGCGGTGTGGACGAGGCGGCAGCGATTCTGCGCGGGCGCGGCTTGGCGATAGGCCGCATTACTGAAGAGGAGTCCGATGATGCTTCCGGCACAATCCTGGCTCAGTCTCCGCCGGCCGGCGCCGCGGTGACCGGAGATCGGACGATCGATATCGTCGTACCAAAGACAGCGGAGAACAGCTAATTTAGGCTAGAGCTAAGCATTACGGCTGGAAGCAAGGTCTGTCCTAAGGCTGTTGTGGGAAGCCCGCCCAAACGTCGTGATGCTCGACGCAACCGCGCCGGACTCGAAGATCAGCGTGTACCAGCCGCCACGGTGTGGAGTTGGGGGCCGGCAGATCGAGGCTAAAGAGCCCGATTCGCCGTGTCTGACTTTGAAAGGTCTTCGCTAAAGGAGGTTACCGGTGTTGGCTGACGATCGGGCTCAAGGTCCGCCTCCCGGCACGAAAACGCGGCTGCCGCGTATTTTCTATGGCTGGATAATCGTCGCAGGCGTAGCAGCGGTCCGTGCTCTGACTTTGAAAGCTCTTTTACTAAAGGGGGTTACGGGCGTTGGACGATGATCCCGCGCAGGATCCTACGGCAACCGCACGGAAACCGCGTCGCCCGCGTATTTTCTATGGCTGGATTATTGTCGCCGGCTTGGCAGCGGTCAGCGCTTTGACTTTGAAAGATTTTTTACTAAAGGGGGTTACAGGCGTTGGACGATGATCCCGCGCAGGATCCTACGGCAACCGCGCGGAAACCGCGTCGCCCGCGTATTTTCTATGGCTGGATTATTGTCGCCGGCTTGGCAGCGGTCAGCGCCGCGGCGACGGGCATGGGCGGTATCAACATGGGCCTGTTTATCAAGCCTATGGGTGAGGAGCTCGATATTGGACAATCGTTCTTTGGCCTGGCCCAGACCGCGCGTCTTCTTGGTTTTATCGCTACCAGCTGGCTAATCGGCCGCTACCTGGACCGCCACGGGGCCCGGCTGCCGCTGGTGATCGCCGGACTGGTTGCCGGCGCCTCGGTTATGACCCTCGCCATCATCACCGAGGGTTGGCAGTTGGTGTTCTTGCTGTTCATCAGCGGCCTCACCGGCTTGCAAGGGATTGGCGGCACACTCTACGCCACGGTGCCGGTCGCGCGTTGGTTCCAGCGCAACCGGGGCAAAGCGCTCTCGATGGCCTTTATGGGCCTACCGATTGGCATTTTCATTACTCCGCCGGTCACGCAGGCGCTGATCGACTCGGCCGGTTGGCGGAGTGCGTGGCTGATCATGGGTGCGGCGGGGATGGTGATAGTGGTCCTGGTTGCCGTGCTGATCATGCGACGGCGGCCGCAGGACATGGGTCTGGTGGCTGACGGCATCGCAGAGCCAAGCGAGGCCGAGAGCCAAGCAGGTAGAGGGCCGCCAAAAAGTGTGGCGGAAGTTTCCTGGACCAGAGAGGAAGCGATACGCTCCTCCGCCTTTTGGCGTCTGGCATCGGTGGACGCGCTGCGCATGGGAGCTATGGGAACAATTGGCATCTTCCGCATACCCTATTTCATCGATCAGGGTATCGATGCTCAGACGGTCGCCTTCGCTCTTTCCTACGAGGCTGCCTGTTCGGCGGTGATCGCCTTTCCGACCGGCTGGGCCAATGACCGCTTCCAGCCGCGGTTCATCGCCGCGGTTTCGACGGGCGGAATGCTTTTGGGCTTTATCGTCATTTTCCGGGCGAGTACAACGCTAGATTTGTTTCTAGTAAGCACCATATTTGGCCTGGCTCTGTCCATGTTCCAGGTCAGCCAGGCGGCGATCTGGCCGCACTACTTTGGTGGCGCCAACCTTGGCAAGATCCGCGGGCTGGCGCTGCCGATCGGCCTCAGCCTCAGTGCCGTCAGCGCACCGCTAACCGGGTTTATCCGAGATAGCACCGGCGACTTCGAAATTGCCTGGACCGTGGCGGCGGTTGGGCTGGCAGTGGGCACGCTTATCCTCTTGCTGACGCCGAAGCCGGCGGCGCCGGTGCGAGATTCGGTTGAGCAGGCCTCTGAATGGCCAACCTGAGGGTTCCGCGGAGCCGCCTCAGGTCACGCCTCCACGTCTTTGAGGGAGGCGGGCGCCGGCTGAGCTATTGGGAAGCGCAGAGCAATGAATCGGAAGGTGAGAGCAAATGACGACGACTGAAAGAAACAGCGAAACGATTCAGAGGCTGGTTCAGGCGTTCAAACGGCATGATGCCGTCGCCACCGGGCTGCTACACGCCGAGGACTCTAAAGTGGCCGACCCTGGACACACTGAGCCGTTGAAGGGCCGGGGCGCCATCGAGCGCGAGGCGGCGGATTGGTTTGGATCCGCGCCTGACGTGGAAATGGTCATCGAACGGCTCTGGGTGAGCGAGGCAGGCGCGTCTGCCGAATTGGTGATGTCGGGAACTCAAACCGGCACGATCGGCGATCGACCGGCATCGAATCGGTCCTTCCGGCAGAGTGCGGTCGCGACCTGGCGCTTCAGCGACGCGGGTGAGATAACTGAGGAGCGCCGCTACTACGACCCGGCGGACATCATGCGCCAGCTGGGGCTAGCCGGATAGCGCGGCTCTGACCCGCGGCAAGACCTCGGTGGCCATGCGGGCGGTAAAGCCAGACTCGCCGCTGGCGTCGGGCCAGATCGGGTCCGGGATTGGCTGGAGGACGACGTACTCGAACTGGGCCAGCCCCGAGAGTAGCAGGCTGATTAGTTGCTCGCTGATCTGGTCTGGCGTGCCCCAGAGGCTGAATTTGTCGGCTGCCTCCCGGGGGAGGAAGTCGACGGCTTGGCCGCTGGATGCCAGATAGCGGTTGTGATGGAAGTCGGGCCAGACGTTGTGCTCACGCTTGAGTTGTTCCGGCGGCGGGCCCTGCCACTCGATGCCGGCGGTTTCGAACAGGGATGGCGTGTACTCGTAATAGCCGGCGGCCATCGACTTCGCCATGGGCAGGGCGAGAGCTGGATCGTCGACCAGGACGGTGTGAAGGACGAGCCCCAGCTTTATGGAGTCCGGCTTGCGGCCGGCCTGGGCGGCTCCCTCGTGGATCAGGTCCACGGCTCGTTCAATGTTGGCCGTGGCGGTGGCGGCCCGGATGAAGATACCATCGGCAACGGAGCCGGCCATGCGCAGGGTTTTGGGTCCGCCGGCGGCGATCCAGACCGGGACCGGCCGGAAATGCGGCAAACGTACACGCCGTTCGGCGCCGACATCCAGTGCTTCGCCGGCCAAGAGCCAGGCTATCGAACGAGTAGCGGCGGCTAACTCGGTTACCCGGGCCGGGCGCAGGCCTGCCAGGCGCACGGCCGTGTCGCCGGCGCAGAGCGTCAGGATGGTGCGGCCGGGCGCCAGTTCATCGATCGTGGCAATAGATCCTGCGGTCGGGTGGCGGTTGACCGGGTTGGCGATAAACGGGCCCAGATGCACGCGCTCGGTGGCGCTGGCGGCGGCGGCCAGCAGGACGTAGGTGTCGCGGCGGCGCAGCTGAGAGTCGGCCTGTAACACGGCGTCCCAGCCGAGCGACTCGGCGCGTCTGGCATCCTCGGCGAAGGCGGCCACCGAGCGAGCATCGAAGCGGTTGAGGCCGAACTTGGGAACCGGCATCGCCGGAGTATAGCAGCGCACCGCCCGGCGCCAAGGCGCCGCTGGCCGCTCACCGTTTCGGGGTAACCTGTATGCGACGGACAGATCGCTGACTGGACCTGGAGGAATTTGCGATGCAGGAGACCGACCTGAAAACCGCGCTGCGCCAGTCGCTGGAGCAGGCGACGCCGAGAACTAAAAGAATCTTTGGCGGCGAAAATGCCATGTCGGCGGAGGATGTAGAGGGATTGGTCGAACGCACCAAGGTTGGCATGATTTCCAGCGTCGCCGCCTCGGGAGCGCCGCACATGACCGGGGTGGGGCTCGTCCTGGTTGACGGCGTCCTCTATTTTGGCCTCGACAGCCACTCCGCCCTCTACCGCAACCTTTCAGAGAACAGCGAATTGGCGATGGGCCTGATGGAGCCGCCCTGGAAGTACCACGTCCTAATCCAGGGATCGGCCCGTTTCGTGGCGCCGGACAGCGATGAGCTGCGCCGGGTTCAGGCAGCCGAGAAGGCTTTGCACGGTTGGGAGTCGGCCATCGTGGCCGGGATCGCGATCGACAAGGTGTTTACCTGGAAGGGGTAGACCGCGTCGGTCCAGGCTAGATGCCAGCCGTCACGGGGCATCGAATAGGAAGATACCTTTGGGTTCATTTTTTCGGTTCGAACCCTGAGGGCTGACGCTAGAGCTTGATCGGAGTTGGAAATGAAACTGGCAGGCAAAGTCGCGATCGTCACTGGGACCAGCCCCAACATTGGCTCCGGTATTGCTGGTGCTTTTGCCGACGAGGGCGCCAGCGTGGTTTGTGTCGACATTGAGCCGGATAACGCCAACCAGTGCGCCGAATGGCTTGAGGGCAAGGGAGGACGGGCGATCGGCGTTGTCTGCGATACGACGGATGAAGGCCAGGTTCAAGCGATGATTGAGCGCGCCAAGGTGGAATTTGGCGGCATCGATATTCTGGTCAACAACGCCGGCCTTCTGGGCGGGCAAAGCGTTATCGAGATGCCGTTGGAGCGCTGGCGGCAGCAGATTGACGTCAACTTGACCGGGGCTTTCCTCTGCACCAAGCACGCGGCCAAGCTCATGGTCGAGCAGAAGCGGCATGGCAACGTGATCAACACCATCTCGACCGCCGGCCACCAGGGTCAGGCCGGCAACATAGGCTATTCGACCACCAAGGGCGGGTTGCTCAATTTCACCCGCGCCGCCGCCATGGACCTGGCCCAGTATGGCATCCGGGTCAACAGCCTGACGCCGACCGCGACTGATCGGGCCGAAAGCCAGGCTCGAGCGGCGGACTGGGGCCGAGAGGCGGTGGCACCGCCGGCTCGCACCACGAGCGGAGACCCGGGCAGCAACGATTTCGTCAGGTTCAGCCCGATGGGCGAGCTGCCGTCGCCGCGGCACTACGGCAAGGCAGCCGTGTTCCTGGCCTCGGACGACGCCGAGATGATTACCGGCTTTGACCTGCGGGTGGACGCGGGCGCCATCGCCAAGTACTGGCCCTGGGTGCCGGCTCGGACCGGAGAAGGAGACTTTTGAGAGGCTAGCTAATCCTTGCCGGCTTCGGAGGCCGTCAGTTCTTTGCGCAGAGCGGGCAAAACCTCGGTGGCCATGCGGGCGGTGTAGCCCTTTTCGCCACCGTCGGGCCAGACCGGCTCGGGAATCGGCGCCAGGACGACGAAGTCCAGCGCGACCGGCGCGGCGCGGATAAAGGCCAGCGCCTGCTCGATAATCTGCTCTGGGCCTCCCCAGAGGGTGAACAGGCCGGCGGCTTCGTCGGGCAGGAAGTTCAAGACTTTGCCACCGGCCGCCAGGTCTTTGTGATGGTGGAAGTCCGGGAAGATGCCGTGTTCCTGCTTGAGTTGTTCCGGCGGCGGCCCAGTCCACTCAATACCGGCGCGCTCGAAAGAGCCGGGCGTAAGCTCGTGGTAGCCGGCGGTCATCGATTTCGCCATGAGTAGGGCCTGGTCGTGGTCATCGACCAGAACCGTATCGACGATCAGTCCCAGGCGTACGCTGGCCGGATCGCGCCCGACACTCGTAGCGCCAGCGCGGATATCCTTCAGGGCGGCGCCAATGCTGCGCGCCGATGTGCCGACGCGGACGAAGACGCCATCGGCATAGGCGCCGGCCATTTTCAGGGTTCGCGGTCCGCCGGCGGTAATTCAAAGGGGAACCGGCTGGTGGTGCTGGAGAAAGGCCGGGCGCGGCGCGCCGACTTCAACCGACTCTCCGCTGAGAAGGCCCGTGATTAGACGGGTGGCGGCCTCGAAATCGGCGACTTTGGAGGGACGCAGACCTAGTTGACGGACGGCGTTGTCGCCGGAACCGAGGCCGAGCAGGGTGCGACCCGGCGCCAGCTCATCCACCGTGGCGATTGAAGAGGCCAGCACGGCGGGATGGCGGGTGACCGGGTTGACGATTAACGGACCCAAGAGGATGTGTTCGGCGTTGAGCGCGGCGGCGGCCAGCATGACAAAAGCATCGCGACGACCGAGGGCGGCGTCGTTCTGGAAGGCAACGTCCCAGCCGAGGGCTTCGGCGCGCTTGACGTCGGCGGCGAAGTCGGCGACGGAGCGGTTGTCGAAGCGATTGAGGCCGAACTTGGGGATTGTCATTGCGAGAGTATAGGAAGGCAGGGCGTTTGTCACAACGCCTGCATAGTTCAGTGGACGAGAAGGCTTAGCGAGCGGGGCGCGAAACAGAGCGGCGCAGCTTGAAATGCGCCTGCTCCGGGCAGGGGCTGATCATTTGCGGCGAATTTGTCGATGCTTATGAGGCGACTGCGATCAGATCCTGCATTGCGGCTCAGCCGCGACGAAGGCGCAGAAGCCTCAGCATCTAGAGATTCTCCCAGGAGGTTAGGGTGATTAATTCGAGATATGCTCAGCAAATCAGTTGGTTTAGCTGGCCTTTCTAGGCCTTGCGCTTGCTGTCGCCGCGGTACTAATCGGCTGCGGCGGCAGCTCCGACGGTGAACCAACCGCGTCGCAGGTTAGTCCACCGGCAGCGATTGTTAGCTCAGGCCCGGGCGAAATCAGTATTAGTTCCACAACAATCAGCGGTCGAGCCGGCACGATCCTGCTTGTGTTCGTGTTGTCACCTGAGGCGCAGGGCGGCCCCCTGGCTCGCCTTTGCATAGTCATCAGCACTGACTCGTATCCGGTCTTTGAGACCGCGATGAGCGAATTTCCAGAAGGCGACGACCCGTGTGGCGATGCCGGACCCACGGCAATCCTTCCCGAGGGCGAATATGTCCTTGATGCTGGTATCTTCATACCAGGTGCGCAGACTCCAGAGAAACAGATAATCCAGACGGTTGAGGTGAGCGGAAACGTGCACGTAGTCCTGGACGGCCCCGACCTGTCTCGCTAGGTCGGGTCGGCTTCTGGCTGAAGCGGTGGCTTGCCGAGAGAACAGCCGGCTGGCTCGATGATCCTTCGGCGTTCGTCACCGGCCTGGAAGCACCACCGTGATTTGGATCACATCACCCTTGCGGGCCCGGCCTGAGAATGGGGCACTGGCTTATACTCTAGGAACAGGATTGGGACCTCGCCAGGGTGGCGGGCAATAGATCTGAGGGAATTTAGATTGGCAATCGGGGCTTACTTTCAGCCGACGGGACTGACACCTGAGACTTACGAAAAGGCGATGAATAAGCTGGAGGCGGAGGGCCACGGCGCTCCGAAGGGGCGGATGTATCACATTGCCCTTGACGGGCCTGAAGGCATGACTGTCTTCAATGTCTGGAACTCGCCGGAGGAGCTCGAGGCGTTCTTTCCAATCATGATGCCGGTCCTGAGCGAGTTTGGCATCGATCCTGGCCAGCCGCAGATCATGCCGGTTGTGGGCATGATCCAGGGCTAGCCCGCGGAGAGCGGCTCCGGGTTCAGCCAATGTGCTGGCCGGCGGGGCCTACTCAGCTAAAACGCATCTACCTCCCGTTAGGCGGTGACTCTGTCTCGATTACGCCGGGCCGCTCCAGGCGAGAGGCCGATGACGCGTTTGAAGGCACGGCTGAACGCCGCCTCGGATTGGTAGCCGACTCGATTCGCCAGATCCGCTAGCGGAGTGTCGTCATCCCTGAGCCACATCAGCGCGACGTGCATTCTCCAGCGCTCGACGTAGTGCATCACCGGCTCACCCACGAGCTCCGTGAAGCGGGCCGCGAACGCCGAACGTGACATGGCGACCTCTGCCGCCAGCGACGCCACCGTCCAGTCGCGCCCGGGGTCGCGATGGATAAGCGTTATTGCACCGCCGATCTGCCCATCCTGGAGTGCGCCGAGCCAGCCTGTCTGCGCCGCGGGATCCTGGGCGATCCAAGAGCGAATGGCCTGGATTATGAGGATGTCGGCCAGACGCGTAATGACTGTTTCTCCTCCGGGCCGGAGATCCTTGGCTTCAGCGGCCATGAGCCGCAACGTGGTCTGCATCCATTCCATCTCGGGGGAGGACGAGGCTTCGATACGGATCGTCTTAGGGAGCAGCTTGATGAGTTGGTGCGCCGCCGGGTGGTCAAAACGAACAACGCCGCACACCATCCTCGTGGCCGCGCCGCCGCCGCCGTGCTGGATGATCTCGTAGTGTTCGCTGACTTGCTCGCGAGGCGCCTTCGCCGCTTTGGAGCCGGACGAACCGGCAATGCCGTATCAGCTGGCCGGTAGCGCCCTCTACATTTTCGGCACGGTCTTGGTGACGGCGGCGTTCAACATCCCGCGCAACAACGCACTGGCAGGTATCAACCCCGACAAGGCCGAAAGTGCCGGCCCCTGGCGACGCTATCTCGGGGAGTGGACTGCCTGGAACCACGTGCGGACGGCCGCGGCACTAGGCGCGGCGGCATTGCTTACGATTGCCGCCGTTGAGATGTAGGGCAGGCCAGCTTGTACTCGCTCGAGACCTAAAAGTGAGAACAGCCCAGTCCGAGATGAAGTTCCGGACTGGGCTGTTTGTCTGGCGAAACATGAACCATTGGCGGGGTTTCTTGCTTCGAAAATCGCCATCAGGGGTTCCGACTGGGCCTTCGTCTCCGGAGCTTAAGCACGCAGCAACCTCCTCTAATTTCGTTGCCTCAAAATAGGGCCAGAGGGTTTACCGGGCTGGCGGTGCCGCCCTGCAGCTTGAGCGGAGCGATCACGGCCTGAAACTCCCAGCGGCCCAGCAGGTTGCAGACGCTGGCTAGCTCTTCCAGATCGGCGTTGTCCAACAGCCACATGCCCATCGCCCCCATTGCGATGCCGTGGATGGCGCCGTGGATGCCGAGGCCGGGGTACTCGGCCGGGTCGACCTCATTGGAGGTGTCGCTGGCCAGAATGGGACGTCTCTTTCGCGCAGCCAGGGCAGGCAGGCGGCTTGAAGCGCCACCATGCCCTCTCTGGGCGCAGTGGGGCCGAGACGACTTCGTCTTACCGCCCAGCCGGTGCGGAAAAAGAGGATGTCGCCGGCTTCGACCTGGACCCCGGCGGCGGCCTCAGCAGCATCGAGGTCCTCGGGGAAGACCGGAGCGTCCGGTTCCAGCCAGTCGACGCCGCGCAGGCGGGCAATATCGAGCAGGACGCCGCGGCTGACGATGCCGCCACCGGCCAGATCGACGGCGCCGGCGGTGGCGCCCAGGGTCGTGGTTACGCTCTCGCGCGGCATACCGTTGTACATGGTCCAGGGTTCAGCGGGGTCGGTGCGAAAGAAGGTGTGGGACGGAGGTGGGTGATCGTGTAGCCGTGCGATGCGATAAGAAATGCGTCCATCGCGTTGGTACGGCCGATTTGCTCCGGTGGCTCGCCTTCGCCGCTCTTTAGCATGAATCGGCGGGTCGGCAACGGCGCATCGCGCGAGGGCTCGTAATCGATCGGCCGGGAGCAGGAGACGACGATGCCGACCCGCCGGGCGGCCTCGGCTCGCTTTCTCTCGGTAATGAGATTGAGGGTGCCGCGTTCATCGTCCGGCCCCCAGCGGCCCCAATTGCTGAGGCTCTTGTGCCAGGAGAGGATCTGTTTTTCGGTCGGTTTCGCTCTTTCGATCATGGTTCACCTCGTCCCCGGTTACGATTGGAGCCTCGAGCCAGTGGCGCTCGGCTACAATCTCACTTACTTGACCAAAAACGGGCTTCGCGGCGAGATGGCCGGCCAACGCCGAGTATCAAGCTCCCCGTTAGGTCATCCAGTGGTTGGATGGGGCGACAAAGCACGTATCGATCGCGCCACGTTTCGCCTCTCCTTTTGAATCGCTGAGCAATCGGGAAACCTTTTATCGCGGTAAACGGATGAAAGTGAAAAAAGGGAATAGGCTAGCGTTCGCCGTGCTGATTCTGACAATCGTGCTCGTGCTGGCCGGCGGCTGTTCGGATGAGGACGGCCCACGGGGTACGCCGGTGCCGAGTTCCATGGCGACTTCCTTCGCCACTGCCATATAGCTATCGCCAACGCCAAGCGGGTCCCTTCCGCCGACCGCCGCCAGCTTCCCGGAGATTGCTTGGACGCCGATCGACCTGTCTGAGCTAATGGAAGCCCCGCAGCTCAGCACCTACGTCCTCGACACGGACACCGGCCAAACTTATCGCCTTACGGCCACGCCGCTCAGCCTGGAAAGCGGGAGGGTGGCCGTTATGGCCTGGACGGCGGATGGCGAGATGCTGCTTAGGGTCCAGGGCCAACTCTCCAGCGCCGGCGATCGCGGCGTTGCACTCTACGCGGGACGGCCCTTTGAGCCCTTCAGGGTTCTGGTACCGATTATCCCCGCCGACGGTGGTCGGCTCACCCCGGCCGGCCCGGGGCTGCTGACGGTGCGGAACGACGACCGCAGCTTCCTGCTTGATTTGGCATCTGGTGCTGAATTGGCCGAGTTGCCTGGTCCTCCCTGGTACCCGGGTAGCTGGTCCGCCGACGGTGAGTTCGTGGCTCTCACCACGGGCGGCGATTGCGGCGGCCGGGCCAAACTCGGCATTTGGAGCCTCACCGCCGGCATGGTGGAGGAGATTCAGGGCGCCAAGTTCGGGGTTTGGTCACCGGCGGGCCTTTCTCTGGCCTACGTTCGGGCACGCACCGACGAGGAGTGTGTGGCCCCGCGCGAAATCCAGCTGCTCGATCTCGAATCCGGCATCGAGAGGGCCGTCGGCAGGGGCGACGGCATCACTTGGTCGCCGGACGGCCGCTTTCTGACCATCACCGCCGATGCTCCCGCTAGCTTCAGCGTCTTTGACCTGGCAAGAGGCACAAGTGTCAAAGTGACCGGGGCCTGGTTCGGCGGCTGGCTGGACGCCGATACGCTGTACTTCATGGGCAACGTCTGCGGCACGAATGATGTTTTCACCCTAAACGCGGACGGGTCGGATCAGCGGAGACTCGCCGCTCCACTGGAGTTCGTGGCCTCACCCCATGCCACCCCAGACGGCCTCTGGATTGCCTTGAGCGAGCTGAATAGGACGTTAGGAACGCGCTTCCTTCGCATAGTCTCAGTGGCGACCGGAGAGGAGGAGCGGTTCCAAACGGGCGCGGCGTCGCTCCCGTACCTTGGACACTCAACCGACTCCAGAGCGGTCGAGCGGTCCTGGTCGCCGGATGGGCGCTACGTGGTGCTCGCGGTGCCAGCGGCAAAGGACGGCCCATGCGAGTTCGATCCACCGCAGTTGACCACGGTCGAAACTGGCTAAGGATTTTCAAGCGAAGGTCTTGGCTCAGTAGATTATGCTGCTCCAATTATTGGGTTCGTGAAGACAAGGGGGACAGGTGAGGCTGGTTTCGGCATTGCCGACGAATAGGCGGCCGTCCAGAGTGACGACGAGATCTGCCAAGTTTCCGTCGGCATCGCGTGCGCGTATTGCCCGGCCCTTGAGCGGTATCGGTAAGCCACCGTGTAGCGACTCAGCCAGGTCGGGACAAGCGTCTAAGTCGTCGCCCAAGAAATCCACGACACCCAAGAGAGCTCCAGGGTCCATTTAGGAGTTTCCAGCGAAACGATAAAGAAGCGTCGCGGGAGCTGGGGGTCCGGGTCAAGCCGGCAGGTCAGGCGGCCGTCGATCAACGGTGGTAAGGCGACGGTCAAAAGACTACGCGAGTGCACGTAACAACGTCCCTCATTCTTGTGCGCAAGGCTGCCTGTTGGTCGCTGTTTGTTCCCCAGGCCCAAAACGCTAACCCGACGCTCTCCAGCGGCGCAATCGATATTGCCTCGCCCGTGGTCGCGGCGATTAAGCCTCCTGAACCTGCTCTGGGGCGGGATTCAAGCCAGATTGCTCCGCTGGTGTCGACGATCACGCGACGCCAGGCACCTAGCCCCGGCGGCACCCAGGAGGGGAACCGAGGCTCAGAGTCCAGACTGGAATTGGCTGTGAGAAACAGCTGGAAGGGACCCACGTCCTTATTCCGGACCTGGATGATACTGTCGCCGTCATACTCGAAACTCAGTGCATAATCCCCGTCCGCGTCACGGGGCGGGTAGTTTCCTTCCGCGTCACGCAGCTTTATTTCGATGTGATACGAGCGGTGGTCGAGCTTGGCACTAAAGCCGAAGCTCTGCGTAGGCCTGATGTCCGGTCGCCAGGGCCCATCGGCGAAGGGCAATCGTAGATCAGGGCCATCGGCGAAGGGCCACCTGGGTTACTGCAAAGGAGAATGTCGCGTCAGGTCAACGACCTAGTCGAACCAGCGGATTAGAACAGAGGAACTGTGAACTTAGTCCGGCTTGGCGTACTTCTCGCCGAGTTCTTCCTCCCAACGCAGGTAGTTGAGCATCTCGGCGTAGGAACGGCGGACCGGCAGAACATCGTTGGGTGGCTCGGCTACTGCCGTGAGGCCCGTTTCTGTCGCCAGTCCGGCATTGGCCCAGGCTGCCATGCCACCATCTAGCGCTGCCACACTTTCGTAACCAAGTCGGTCAAGGGTTCCGGCGGCAAAAGCACTGCTGACGCCATCGGCGCAGGTGAGTACGACCGGCGTCGAGCGCGACGGAACCAGATCGGCGATGCGGGGCTCAAGCCAGCTGCGCGATAGCCAGCGAGAGCCGGGGAGGTGGGCCCGGCTAAATTCGTCGCTGGCGCCGACGTGGAGGACGGCGATGTCAGCCTTGTTCAGGCGCGCGTTGAGCTGAGCCGGCGTCAGCCAGGCTGCTTCGGCTCGCGCGGCGTCGAGACCGAAGGGGGCATCGTTTGGCGGGCCGGCTTCGAGCCGGCGGCCGGCGGCTTGCCAGGCCGTGCTGCCGCCATCGAGCACTTTGACGTTGGGGAAGCCCATCTGACGGAACCAGGAGGCGGTCATCGCCGCGCGGACGATGCCGTCGCAGGCGAAGAGCATGGTTGCGGAGCGGATCGCGACGTAGTTATCGGTAGCCTGGACACACTGACCACCGGGCGCCCAGGAGAATCCGTCAATGTGACCGGCGGCGTATTCCTCGCGGCCGCGAACGTCAAAAGCGTAGACGTTTTCGGTGTCGGCGGCGGCCAGAATCTTGCCAGCCGCGGCGGGGTCGATAAATTGCACGCCTTCAGCCTCGGCAACTCTGCGGGCGGCCGTTTCGGCCCGCTGCTGGCTCTCGGCGGTCGGCGGCGGCAGGTCAAGGCGGTCGGAGCCGGTCTCGAGCTCGAGACCGGCGAGCTGCCAGCCCATGGTGCCGTTCTTGAGTGCAAAGACGTTGGGGACGCCGAGGCGCTTTAGGGTTCCGGCGCCGACAATGCTGCGCGTGCGCCCGGCGCAGTGGACGACGACCGGGGTATCCGGGTTTTGGGCCAGGTCCCAAATGCGCAGGCCGAGCTCAGCGCCCGGCATCGAGCGGCTGCCGGGAATACAGGAGCGCTGGTGCTCCTCCGGGGTTCTGGAGTCGAGCAGGATCGGGCGCTTACCCTCAGAGAACCACGCTGCCAGCTGATCGGGCTCCAGCTCTGCGACTTCCTGCTCAACCAGCACCTTTTCGCCAAAGTCCTTACTAGGTACGTTGAGGCCCCACTCCGTGTTGTGGCCCTCCGTCACCCAGCGGTTTAAACCGCCAATCAGCGTCCAGACATCCTTAAATCCGATGAATTCCAGCGTCTGGGCTGCCAGCTCGGCTCGGACGCCATCATCATCGCAGACGACGACACGGGCGCCGCGCCAGGGGACAAGGCTGCCGGCGCGGAGCTCTAGGTGACGGCGGGGCAGTGAGCAGGAACCGGCGATGTGGGCCAGGTTGTACTCCGCCGGCTCGCGTACGTCGAGAAGGGCGATGTCAGCGGCGTGGCTGGCGAGCATTGTGGCAAGTTCCGCGGCGCTGATTTGTTTGAACATATCGCCTCCCTGTGTGTTTGTAATGTAGCCCGCCGAGCAGTAGGCGGGAAGTGACTCTTTCGCCAGGAATATCGATCAGCGCGCTCCTCGGCAGGACCGGTTTGATCAGCGATAATGACGCCAGACGAATTTCAGCGCGTCAGAGTTCGCAGGGGGTTGTAATGGGTCTTCCTTTTGAAGGCATCCGGGTTCTGGAGATGACGATATTTCAGCAGGGTACTTACCCGGGCGTGATGCTTGCTGATCTTGGCGCCGATGTAATCAAGATCGAAGGTCCGGAATCGCCGGACCCGGGTCGCGAATTGCTGAACTTCGCCGACACCGACTACAACGCCTACTTCCACACCTTAAACCGGGGCAAGCGGGCGATCTGCCTTGACCTGAAGCAGGAATCGGCGCGCGAAGCGTTCTACAAGCTGGTGGAAACTGCGGACGTCTTTGTCTCAAATTTGCGGCTCGGTGCGCTCGAACGCCTGAAGGTGGATTACCCGGTCCTCAGCCAGATCAACCCGCGCCTGATCTACGGCCGCGCCTCCGGTTATGGCCCAGCGGGGCCAGACGCCGGCCTTGGCAGCATGGACATCCTTGGCCAATCGCGTGGCGGCATCATGAGCGTCACCGGTCCTCCCGAGGGCCCGCCGCGCTCGGCCGGCGCCGACATCGCTGACCACACCGGCGCCCTGACGATGGCCTTCGGCCTGACGACCGCGCTGCTGCACCGCGAGCGCACCGGCGAGGGGCAGGAGGTCGACGCCTCGCTGCTCGGCGGCCAACTCTGCATTCAGACGCACAACATCACCTACAGCTGGTGGAGCGGCAAGGTGCCGCCGCGACGCCCGCGTTTGCCCAGCGCGACCTGGAACTCCTACGAAGCTTCGGATGGCAAGTGGTTTAGCATCGGCATGAACCGCCAGATGTACTGGCCGCCGATCTGCCGGGTCCTGGAGCGGCCGGAGTGGCTGACCGATGAGCGTTTCGAGAGCCTGGAAAGCCGGCTGGAGCACGCCGACGAGCTTTACGACGAACTACAGTCGATCTTCTTAAGAAAAACTCGCGGCGAGTGGATCCAAATCTTCGCCAAGGCGGACCTGCTGGCGACGCCGATCAATGACTACCATGACCTGGCTGAAGACGTGCAGGTCAAAGAGAACTACATCAACTACGTCGAGCGCCCCGACGGCGGCGAACCGCTGCCGATGGTCGCATTGCCGGTGATCTTCGGCAAGACGCCGGGCTGGGTGCACGGCATGGCGCCGGAGTTTGGCCAGCACACCGAGGAGGTCCTCCTGGAGGCCGGCTTCGAGTGGGACGAGATCGCGGCATTGCGCGAGGAAGGCGCCATCGGGGCCCGGGTTTAATTCTTAGCCAGAAGGCTAGGCTAATCCATAAGGGTTCGCGACAAAGCCGTCTCAGGGTTCACCGCTCGTCCACCGGCTTCAAGGACTCGGCGCTGATAGCCGACTCTGAATGCGTAGCGGGCTTTAGCCAAGTGCTCTAATAGAAAGGCGACCTACAGCGATGGCGAGGGTAAGCCTTGTAGCGGGAGTCTTGGCCAATTGCCCATAGATAGGCGTCGAGGTCAGCTGCTGTGGCTGTGGAGCCTACTTTCCTCATCTCCCTGATGATGCACTCCGCCGCATGGATTGCGACTGACCTGATCTCGACCTCTTCCTCGGACCCACGTTGTAGTAGTTCCTCACGCTCGATTCGCTCGACTAGCCCCGAGTCAAACTGCAGGATACCCTCGATTCTCAAGACGTGAGGTACAAGGTTGTCGGAGAAAATGGTCAGCCTGTCCAGGTCGTTGAAAGTGCCAATGCTTTCGCCGCCGAGAGCGTGGGCAAGATCGGAACTCGCGATTTGCGCCCTCTTCAGAAATGGAACCCTACGGCCACGATACTGTTCCGCGTCATCGAAAAGAGGCATTTCAATGAGGTGCTCGGCCAGAGCGTCCGCGGAATGATCCGCCGCCTTTACCAGCTCAACAAAGCTTTGGTTGAAGTTCTCAGACAGGAATCGTCCCAGGTCGCTGAGGGACCGTGCGAACAGCTCCATGAGTTCGCCAGCCGGGGAAAGCGGATCTTGTCCGAAGAGCTCTGCACAGCTTTCGCGTGTCAGACTGCTCAGCTCGATGGCGGTCAGTGGACCTCGGTTCAGGAACCTCTGTACCAGGTGGGTTCTCATTGTGATCGCTCCAGATGCCCCCGGCAGCTTCTGTAGGACTGGATGCCAGCCAGAGCCGAAATTGACCGAGGTCGACGTCAGGATAAAGGCGACAGTGTCCTGGACACTTCCGATGAAGTGGGAGGGCCCAGCCCGGCCCCTTTGCGTGAGATCCTTCTCCGCCAGGCTGGCCGCGTACTCCATCAAACGATCAAAATCGATTCGGACCCAGGTGCTTTCTTGGGCCACGAAAGCTGCTGAGTCCCGAACCTCTTGGAGAATGCTCACAAGACCTGCCCCAGAAACGAGAGTCCCTCAACTCCCAACCAAGCCGGTCGGGATGAGGTTACTTTAAAGCATCGCAAGCGAGAACCGTAGCGGCGAACATGCTGCACCACCTCTGTGGAATTACCATCTCAACACGGGCCTCCTGCTGCCTTAGCTGACCGGCCTAAATGCGGTAATACGAGGTTAGAATAATTTCATGGCTCTCCGAGCTGTCTTCTTCGACCTCGACGAAACCCTCCTCAACACAAGCGGGACCAGTCTTGAACGTGGGAGCGCATCGCGACAGCGCTGAAGCGAGAGCGACCGGAGTTAGACGGGCAATCCTTTGTCGATCGTTTCTTATCAAATCCAGGAACGTTGCGAGCCCTAGTAGGTGAGTTCTGCCTCGATGGCACCTCGTTAGGGCACGAGATTGTCGAGCTGTGGTTCTTCCAAGGCTGCCTCGACCTCGCGCGGACCTTCCTGGATACGGAACCGGCGCTCCTTGAACTAAGCCAGGTCTACAAGCTTGGCGTGATCACGAATGGCTTGGAGTACCGGCAGCAAGCAAAGTTTGAAAGCCTGGCATTCACCAACTTTTTGACGTCTTCATTTCGAGCGAAACAGCTGGCGTGGAAAAGCCCGCTCGAGAAATATTTGAACTTGGGTTAGCCCAGGCCGGCGTGGGTCCGTCCGAAGCCGTATTCATCGGTGACCGACTCGATGTGGATGTAATCGGTGCCCAAGAAGCAGGTATATCCGCAATCTGGCTCGATCACCGGGGCCGTGTTCCTTCGGGCTCTCGTCCCAAACCCGACGCGACATTCACCGACTTCCGGGAGCTGCCGTCCATTCTGTTTCAGTTGGACGGGAGGTAGTGCGCGGCTCAAGCCACGCTGCGCGAGGACAAAGCGATCGGCGCCCGCGTTTAGGGTAGAGCCGGAGGCCGTTAGCTTGGCGGCGTTGACCCTGATTCGACTCTGATCCATGAGGTCGAGCTCAGGTAACCCATGCCTGCCTCTCGGCAAGCCGCGCCCAAGCCGCCATAATGACGCCATAAACTTTTTGAGGGGCCACAGTTTGCAGGGGGTTGGAGATGAGTCTTCCTTTTGAGGGCATCCGGGTTCTGGAGATGACCGTTTTTCAGCAGGGCACTTACCCAGGCGCGATGCTCGCCGACCTGGGCGCCGACGTGATTAAGATCGAGGGTCCGGATTCGCCTGACCCGGGCCGCCAAGTGCTGAATTTCACTGGAACCGAGTTCAACGCCTACTTCCACACTCTAAACCGGGGCAAACGGGCGATCTGTCTGGACCTCAAGCAGGATACAGCCCGTGACGTCTTCTACAAGCTGGTGGAAACGGCCGATGTCTTCGTGTCCAACCTCAGGCTCGGTGCCCTGCAGCGCCTCAAGGCGGATTACCCGGTGCTGAGCAAGATAAACCCGCGCATAATCTATGGTCGCGGCTCCGGCTACGGACCGGCGGGACCGGACGCCGGTTTGGCCAGCATGGATATCCTCGGCCAGTCGCGTGGCGGCCTGATGAGTGTTACCGGTCCCCCGGATGGCCCGCCACGCTCGGCCGGCGCCCCCATTGCCGACCACGTTGGTGCCTTGACGATGGCCTTTGGCCTGTCGACCGCGCTGATGCACCGCGAACGCACCGGTGAGGGGCAGGAGGTCGATGCCTCCTTGCTTGGCGGTCAACTCTGCATCCAATCGCACAACATCACTTCGAGCTGGTGGAGCGGCATAGTCCCGCCGCGGCGGCCCCGCCTGCCGACCGCCACCTGGAACACCTACACGGCGTCAGACGGCAAGTGGCTCACGCTCGGCATGAACCGCCACGTGTATTGGCCGGGAATCTGCGAGGTGGTGGAGCGCCCGGAGTGGCTCACGGACGAGCGCTTCGCCAGCCTGGAAAGCCGCCGGGACAACGCCGACCAGCTCTACGACGAACTGCAGACGATCTTCTCAACCAAACCACGTGGCGAGTGGATCCGGCTTTTCGCCGAGGCGGACCTGCTGGTAACGCCGGTCAACGACTACCAGGACCTGGCGGAGGACGAGCAGGTCAAGCAGAACTACATCAACTACGTCGAGCGCCCCGACGGCGGTGAGCCGCTGCCGATGGTGGGGCTGCCGGTGATTTTCGGCAAGACGCCGGGCTACATCCACGGCATGGCGCCGGAGTTCGGCCAGCACACGGAGGAGGTTCTGCTGGAATCGGGCTTCGAGTGGGACGAGATCGCGGCGCTGCGCGAAGAGGGCGCCATCGGCGCTCGGGTTTAGGATGGCCGGGGAGCTAAACCTCGGTCGAGTACTCCGGCACTTTCAGCGTCCGGGCGGAAGTGACACAGCCAGCTTCGTTTGGCCGGCAAGTGGATTCATTGCGTTGAGTTAGACGCGGCATTGGCGCCTAGTGGTCTAGAATCAGGCTCATGACTGAACGGTCCGTCCTGCTATTCGATATAGGTACCGTCCTGGTGGATGTCGCGACACCGGACCACATCGAACGCTTTTACTTGAGTCATATGCCAGCGGGCCGATTCAGGGACATGCGGTCTGATCCGCAGCTCCTGGCGGAGTTTCAACTTGGGAAGATCAGCGCCGCGGAGTTCGCCGATGCGTTTGTCAGCAAATGGAAATTGAAAATTTCCAGCAGCGACTTCCTCAATGAATTTGAGTCTTGGACCAAGCGCCTCTATCCAGGTGCAGCCGATCTCTTGAACAGCCTACGTCCTCGCTATCGATTGGCGGCTCTGAGCAATTCGAATGAGGTTCACTGGCGCCGCAACAACGAAGTGATCGGCGTTGCGGCGCTGTTCGAGCGCGCCTTCTCCTCGCACGAGATCGGCCTTAGTAAGCCTGACCATAAGGCGTACGAATACGCACTAAGCGAGCTCGGGGTTCCGGCCGGAGAAACCATCTTCTTTGACGATGTCGAGGAAAACGTTGCGGCTGCGCGAGATCTTGGCATTGATGCCCATCAGGTTAAGGGACTCGAGCAACTCCGTTCGACCATCGTGAAACTTAAGCTCTTGTAGCGCGCCATTCGAAGCAGCGACGGCTGAGGCCACCTGCGAATATAATTTCGCCGTGGAGAAGCCAAGCTGTCTGGTCATCGGGACGCGCAATCAGGCGAAGCATGCGCTATACGGCCGGTTGCTGGGCACAATGGGCGTCGAGTCGCTGGGCCTTGGTGACTTCAGCATCGATGGCAGGCCCCATGAAAGCGGCCTCACGGCCGAGGAGAACGCGGCGCTAAAGGCGCGGTTTTATGCAGCCCAGACCGGCCTTGACGCGTTCGCTGAAGATGAGGCGCTCTACGTCGATTTTCTGCCTGCCGAACAGCAACCGGGTGTCCACGTGGGGCGCATTGAGGGGGTCGATGAGGCCGACGATGACGCGCTCCTGGCGCACTGGGAAAATGTGGTTGCGCGGGTCCCGGAAGAGCAGCGAACCGGCCATTGGCACATCGCCTACTGAATCGCCTCGCCGGATGGAACGCTGACAACCACAGTCCACGACTACTCGGTCCGTTTCTATTCTCCGACTTCGAGTATTCGTGTTCCCGGATGGCCAATGAGCAGCCTGCAGGGTCCAGTCGAGTTTGACAAGGCCCGTGGCGAACTTTCCGAGTCCGAAAGGCGATCCTGGGAGGAGACCACGGCCGGGTATTTGCGGGCTTTGTTGCGGGAGGTTGGCAGCGGGTCTTAGATTGTGGGCAAAGCTAAGCCCCTCTGAGCGTTCTGCTATAAGACAGTCAGAACTGTGGCTAAATAGCCTTTGCGAAACGGTGAAGCAAATGGATCAAGCGTGGACCCCCGATGTAGAGCGGGAGTGGCGTGAACGAATGCGACCTGGTATCGAATTGATCACGTCGCGCTACTCGAACTGAGCTATTTTCGGAGCGTAGTGTTGCTAGCTTTCCTCGCGCGTGATACATTAGGCGCCTCATGCAGTTGAAAACCCCGGGAACTGGATTCACGCGTAGCTTTGGCGCCACTTATTTTGGCTTTGGCCATGATAAGGGGAGGTTCCATTCAAGGGAGACCAGGTGACGGTTTATTTGTAGGTTATTTAGCCGAATCATCAGAGCCTCCCAACTGGGAGGTTTTTTTGTTTTGAGGCGCTACGAGGGAGAGAGCGATGGCGCGGTACGAGATCGGTACTTACGGCGACCGGGTGGCGGATTATTACGATCGGCTTTACCCGGACACGGCGCCGGGCATGGTCGGCAGGCTGATGGAGCTGGCGGGCGAGGGCCGGGTTTTGGAATTGGGCATCGGCACCGGCCGGGTTGCTCTGCCGATGCATGACCTCGGCATTGAGGTCCAGGGCATCGATGCCTCGAACGCCATGGTTGCCGAGCTGCGGGCCAAGCCGGGTGGCGATGAGATTGCGGTTGCAATTGGCGATTTTGCCGATGTTGCGGTGGGGGGACGGTTTTCGCTGGTTTTCGTCGTCTTCAACACGTTCTTCGGCCTGCTGAGCCAGGAAGAGCAGGTGCGCTGTTTCCGCAACGTGGCGCAGCATCTTGAGCCGGATGGCGTCTTTCTGATCGAGGCTTTCGTGCCGGACCTGACCCGGTTTACGCGAGGGCAAAGCGTTTCCGCGGTCGACATCGAGACTGACTCTTTTGAACTGGATGTTGGGCGCCTCGATGCGGTGAGGCAGGTCGTGAAGTCGCAGCACCTAATCATGTCTGGTGACCAGGCGCGTCTGCTGCCAGTCCAGATTCGTTTCGCCTGGCCTTCCGAGCTGGACCTGATGGCAAAGCTCGCGGGCCTTGAACTTCTCGACCGCTGGGCGGGTTGGGACAAAGAGCCGTTCAAGGACGACTCCAAGTTTCACGTTTCGGTTTACGCCCGCGGCCAGCCAATGTAGCACTGTGACGTTCTGGTTCAACTTTCTTTGGTAACCGAGACCGGCTTAAGCCGGGACTATTGATGAAGGTATTTTCATGGTTGCTGTCCAAACTGAGAACCTGAGACGCTTGTACAAGGGGCAAAACAAACGCCCCAGCGTTACGGCGTTGGATGACGTCAATCTGAGCATTGATGAAGGAGAAGTCCAGGGGCTCCTGGGCCCCAACGGGGCCGGCAAGACAACGCTGGTCAAGGTGCTTTCGACCGTTCTTCTACCCACGGCAGGATCGGGGCATGATGTGGTGCGCGAAACCAAGACGGTACGTCAGCTGATCGGCATCGTATTTGGCGGCGATCGTGGCTTGTATGCGCGTCTGACCGGCCGGCAGAACCTGGAATATTGGGCGGCGCTCTACAGGGTGCCCACATCGACGGGTAAACGCCGCGTTTCCGAGCTTCTGGACCGGGTGGGCATGGCTGATCGTGCAGATGATCTGGTCGAGACCTACTCACGCGGCATGAAACAGCGCCTGCACCTGGCGCGTGGCCTTGTCGCCGATGCGAAAGTGCTGTTTCTGGACGAACCGACGACCGGCCTCGACCCGGTGGCGGCGCGAGAGTTTCGCCACTGATCCTTGAGCTGCGTGCCGAGGGACGCACGATTCTGATAACCACGCACGATATGGCCGAAGCGGAGGAGGTCTGCGATCGGGTCTCGCTGATCGACCATGGCCGAATCCTGGCGATGGAAACGCCGCGCACCCTGGGCAGTGATCGCTAGCCATGAGCGCATCGATTTCGTCGGAGGGCCGGCCGAGTTGGCGGCAGACTTGTTGGAGTTAGCAGGGGTTGAATCGGTGACGCCGCAGAGTGGCGAAGGTTTTCGCATCGAAGTCAGCAATGACCTCGGCACGCGCGGCGCACTGGCGGCACTGGTCGAAGCCGGCGTGATGACGATCTCGACTTCACGACCCAGCCTCGAAGAAGTTTACGTCCACATCATCGGCGACCGCGGGCTGGAGGTCTGAGATGGAAATGGTACGAATCATCGCCGCGGCCATTACCGTGCAGGTTCAGCAAACCAGGCGCGACATCGAGGACCTATTGCCGCTGCTGACGATGCCGCTGTTCACGCTGATCTTTATGGCGATTCTCGACTTTTTGGGCCGCAAGGACTTGAGCAGTTTCGCAATCGTGGCGCCGCTGCTACTGACAATCGGTCAAATGGGCATCTTTGTCGCGTGAGATGATCGTCAGAGAACGTGCCGGCCAAACCCTGGAGATGATGGTGGCGTCACCGGCTCCGTTTGCCGTGATCATAATCTCCAGAATCGGCGCCCTGTCGGTGCTTGGATTGGTTGGATTCTTGGAAAGCTGGCTGCTGGCGACCCTTCTGTTCGGGGCAAATATTACGATTCACCATCCACTTTTGTTGATCATTGCCCTGGTCCTGACAATCGCCGCCGCGACAACGACTGCCCTAATCGCCTCGGCGGTGATCTGCTTCAGCCGGTCGACGCGGACGCTGCAGAACAGCATAGCCTTCCCGTTATTTCTGATTTCCGGAGTGCTGGTACCGGTCACATTCCTGCCGGATTGGCTGGAGCCCTTGAGCCGAATCATCTTCCTTTACTGGTCCGCAAACCTGCTGCGAGACTCGATGCAGAGCGGAGCGCCGGCGGATGTTGCCCTCAACCTGACGGCACTTGCCGGGCTGGCGGTCCTGGCCGGTGTGCTTGGCACACTGCTGATCAATCGGATGCTTACGCATCTGAAACAAGAAGGGACACTAGGGCTGTGATCACGCTGAATGTGCTGTTCCAGGGCTGGCGTGTCGGTTGGGCCGACCTTCGGGTCCAGTTTAGTTTGCTCACTTACTTTGGTGGCTGGTTGGTCAATGCCTTTGCTCAGGTCGTGTTCTTCGCGCTGCTAGCCGAGCTAGTCAACGCGCCGGATCACCTGCGTTACCTGCTGATTGGCAACGCCGTGGCGGCCGGCTGTTTCTTTGCCAACGGAATCATCGCCGTGGCTCAGTGGGATCGAAACGACGGCACTTATCCTCTTCTGGTGGTGGCGCCGACTGGCCTGCTGCCGGCAACCATCGGGCGCACGTCGATTCACCTGATCACCGGTACCGCCACCTCGATGCTGACACTGCTCCTGGCCGAGCTAATCTTCGGCATCGACATGCCCTGGCCGGAAGCACTGCTGCTGGTGCCGCTCCTCTTCCTGGGCGTGGCCATCGTCTACGCCCCGGCGTTGTTCTTGGGCACGATCGTCACGCGGAAGCCGCGGCTGCGAAACATCGTTCATCGCTCCTTGTTTGTCCTCCTTCTGACGATCTCGGGCGTCAGCGTGCCGGTGTCTTACTGGCCGGACGCCGTGCAGGCCGTGGCGAACATACTTCCCCTTACCTACGAACTTGCGGCGGTCCGGCTTTTGTTCGATGGCGCGCCGGCAGGCGACGTGTTAGAACAAATCGGCAAGGGCCTACTGATCGCGGCTGTCTGGTTCGGCGTGGCGGTCGCCCTGATCGATCGCATGGCCGACGCTGGGCGCCGGGATGGCTCGATTGAGTTTGTCTGATGTGGCAGCCTGTTTATGGCGGAGCCTCTGCTGGGTGGATCCAGAATGAGAAATATGAAGCCGCGGGCGATCTTTTTTGACCTGGACGAGACGCTGTTGAGTGACAACGCTTCGTTCGACGAATCGATTCGGCGAACCTGCGCCGAGCTGGAGACGGCGTTTCCGAAGTTTGCCTTCTCTAACCTGTTCGCTAGCTACCGCAGGCAGAGCGCCGCTTTTTGGGTCGATGTCGGCGACCAGGTCATGGCCGGTCAACTCGATGGCCAGTCGGTCCGGCGGGAAGGTTGGCGCCGCGCATTGTTAGAGCACGGTTGCAGCGACGAGGCGGCTGCCAGCCAGGCATTGGAGTCTTATTCGCGTCACCGGCTCGAAACTTATTCGCTGTTTGATGACGCCGGCTCAATTCTCGAAAGCCTGAGCGACAAATTTGCGATTGGTGTAGTCACCAACGGTTCGACCGACACTCAGTGGGAGAAAGTTCGCCAGCTCGGCCTGGATTCGTTTTGCAGCGTCGTCCTGGTTTCCGGCGAGGTTGGCGTGGTCAAACCTGATCCGCGGATCTTTCGCATCGGCCTCGACCGTCTCGACCTCGGCGCCGATGCAGCCTGGCACGTTGGCGACAGCCTGACCAGCGATGTTGCCGGCGCCTTGAGCGCCGGTCTAACCGCCGTGCACCTCAATCGCGCGAACAACGTCAGACCGGCGGATTCAGCGAAGCCCGACCACGAGATCGGCTCACTTCTTGAGCTACCGCAACTTTTAGAGATGCGGCAGGATTAGGATCGAATCCAAAGACGTACCAGAAGGCAATCCAGTGAAGCGGCCGACAAGAGCGCGTTAGGTTTTCTGGAGGTAGCAATGATCGAGACTCAGGGACTTACACACATTCACTTGGCCGTGAGGAATCTGGATAGCGCCGCGGCGTTTTACAAAAGCGTCTTCGGGATGGAAGTAATGCCGCACGGCGAAGAAGGCATGGTTTTCCTGCAGACGCCGGGCGCCGCCGACACGCTCACGCTGCGACAGGCCGAGGACGATGAGGTCGTCGGGTCCGGCGGCGGAGTGGACCACTTTGGCTTCCGCCTCAAGACGCGGGACGATCTCGATGGGGCTATCGAGACGATTGTCGAACATGGCGGCAGGCTGATCGAGCGAGGCGAGCACGCGCCGGGCGTGACCTTCGCTTACGTGGCCGATCCGGAAGGCTACGTTATCGAGCTCTAGGTAGCTTGGCTCGGCGGCGGGCGCCTAGTCGCGCAGGATTGATTCGGAGCGATTACGCAGAACCGCTTCGGCGTCGCTCATAAGCTGCTCAACCACGGTGGCGGCCGGCAGGGATTTGCCGATCAGGCCGACGGCCTGGCCGGCGTAGACGGCGGCTTTGGATTGATCGCCGTCGCGCTTGGCAGCGTCGAATTCGGCCGCGGCCTCGCTGAGGCGGTCGCGGAGTTCGTTTTCGCGGCCGTGCCAGCGTTGGGTGAAATCGTTTCGCAGGGCTCGGCCGGGAAATTCGTCGGGCCAATCGAAGTTCTGGACGATGTCAAAGACGTGGGTGTGGACCGTGTCGGCTTCGCTGGCTTCTTCGATCTGGAGCTTGACGGCTAGCGACGATAGCGACTCGTCGGTGGCGACGAAGCGGGTGCCAATCCAGACGCCATCGGCGCCCATGGCCAGGACACCGGCGATGCCAGCGCCGCTAGCGATGCCGCCGGCGGCGATTACGGGTATCCCACGCGGCGTTGCCAATTGGAGAACTCGTTGCAGCAGCGGCAAGGTGCCGACGCTGCCGGTGTGGCCGCCGGCCTCGGTGCCCTGGGCGACCAGCGCGTCGACACCGGCAGAGATTGCCTGTTCGGCCAGCTCAGCCGTCTGGACCTGGGCGATCAACAGCGCTCCAGCGGCGTGGATGCGACCGGAAAAGGGTGCCGGGTCGCCAAAGGAGAGGCAGACGGCGAACGGTTTTTCCGCGAGGGTGATGTCGATCAGATCGGGGCGATCCTTCAAGGTCCAAAGCTGGATACCGACACCAAAACGCTCCGCTTGGCGCGCTTCTTCGGCTTCGCGGCTGAGCCACTCGGCGCTATCGGCGGCGCCGAGACCGAGCATGCCCAGGCCGCCGGCCTCGGAGACGGCTCGAGCCAGCGCGCCGCCGGCGGAGCCGGCCATGGAGGCCAGGACCAACGGATGTTTGAGCTGCCAGCTTTCGGTCAACGCGGTTCTAAGCATTTCTAACCTTCCGCGTGGTGTTTGATTGTACTTGGAACGGTGGGGCTGAGTCCTTCAAGAATTCCTGTGCTAAGGAGGCGGCTTTTCAAATCGCTCCTCTGCCGGAGAGGCAGGGCAGGATTGGCACTTAATCGCGGCGGAGTTTAGATCACCGGCACAACCTCAGCGAGTTGAAAGTGGTACAGTCCGAAACGGGAAGCGAAAAGAGAGGTGTTGCAAAAGCGATGAAAACAGTCCTAGAGCTACGCGATGAGCTCAAAGCCAGCCGCGAGGCGGCCTTTGAGGCGCTAGAAAATTCAGCGATGCTGGAAGCAAGCTGGCATGACACGCCGGCCGAGGGTGAGGGCGAGCTGGGCTGGAGCCCGTACGACGTGGCCCAGCATATGGTCTACGGCGAGTGGTTTATGATCGACGGCTTGGCGCGGATGTGCATCGAGCTGATCAATGCAGACGCGAGCCGGTCGATGCAGTTGGCCGCGGACGAGGCGGCCGTGTTCTGGGCGCGGCTGGAGCGCGAGCAAAAGGGCGCGCTGGAGCTGCCGGGTCCGCGCGAGACGGCAGCGGCGCTGCGCAGCATCGGCGAAAAGCTGGACCCGGTTTTGGAATTTCTCACCGACGCCGACCTGGCCAAGACGGCAATCGGGCCACGAGGGCCCAGATCGATTGGCGAACGGCTGCAGTCCGCCCCCAATCACACCTGGGAGCACGTCAAACAACTGCAGGACATCCAGGGGTAGTCGCTCTATAACGTTGAATTCGGTGTAGGGTCGTCCGCCAACTATCCTGCTGGCACCCAAAAAGGGGTGCGGCGCAAAAAGCTGCGACGCACCCCTTTTGAACTCCTGAAGCTTCTTGCTCAGGCCGACTTACCTTGCCGAGCTTTAGTCCTTGACCCACATTGTGTGGCGGTAAGCGGGAGCCGCCTGAGTAAGTTCGTAGTTGTGAACCCGAGGACCGATGCCGAGGTGGGTGAAGTGAGAGACCACCAAGTAGGCCGCGGAGTAGTGCGACATGGCGATAACCTGTGCCTCCTTGACCAGCCGGATGTTCTCCTCCTGGTCGATGGTCTCCTCCGACTTCTCGATGATCGCATCAAGCTCAGGGTACTCGCCGGTCAGGTTGAGACCGAAGCCCTTATAGATGTCAGACCAACTGGCAGAGTGTTGTACGCGCAGCATCTGGCCAGGCTTGTCGTTGCCAGGAGGGGTCTCGAACATCATGTCCCAGTCACGTCGCTGGAGACGCTCGAAGAAGCTTCCGCCGGCGGTACCGAAGGCTTGTAGCTCGGTCTTCATTCCGGCCTTAGCCAGGTTATTCTGCTCGACGATGGCAACCGACTCGAGGATGTCACCGGCGCCGCGCATGGCGATACCGTAGACCTGGTCGAAGTCGTAGTTCGCAGCCTCAAGCAGCTTGCGAGCTTCGGACGCATCCTGCTTGGTGAACGGCGCTACTTCATCGGGGTCGACGCCGTAGACCGGGAACAACACCTCCGGCACCAGGCCGGTTGTAACAACGCCACCGTTCTCGTAACCGCGGACCAGCAGTTCCTCTTTGTCAGTCACGCGCCAGATCGCCTGGCGGACGCGCTCGTCCCGCCAGGGCAGGCTGCGCTCCTCATACAGGTTGAAGGAGAAGTTGGTGTTGTTGAAACCCAGCGTCTCAAAGTGGTGGGCATCTGTTCTGCGGGCTTTGGAGGTATTAAACGGCGTGGGACCCTCCGCGACCCAGCGGTCAAGGTCGTTGCCGTACCAGGCTGCTTCCACCGCGGCACGGTCCGGGATGAATTTTATTTCAATTTCGCCGACGTAGGGTAGGCCATTTGCCCGCTGCCAGTACGTAGGGCTCTGCTCATAGAGATAGTTAACGTTGAGCCGCGCGCTGGCCTGCTGGTAAGGCCCGCTGCCGACTGGCGTTGCCGTATCGAGCTGAGCGCCAAGGGTCTCTTCGGCAACAATCGGCTGGCCGGTGCCGGAACCCAGTAGTTGCTGGGAGAAGAGGTAGGCGGCCGGCTTTTTCAGGTGATAGACCACCGTGGTGTCATCCGGCGCCTCGGCGCTTTCGAGGAAGTCGTTGACAAAGGTCTTATCGAAGGCATCCTCGAGGCCGACAATCGCTTCCTGGGTCGCGACGATGTCCGAGGCTTTTACAGCCCGGCCGTTTACCGGCGCGATGTCCTGGAACACCATGCCGGGCCTGAGGTTCATGACCAGGGTCAAGGGGTCGGGCTGCTCTAGCGACTCGAGCGCCTCAAGCACAAAGCTGCGGCTGTCCTCGCGCGACGTGATCGGCCGGTCATAGATCCAGACGCCGCTCAGGGTGGTGCCCGAGGGCCAGTTTGACAGCGGATTGAAGTTCGCGCTGGTTGCACGGGTTACGACGAATCGGCCACCCTCCACCGGGTCACCGGAGCTGGGCGAGAATATGCCCTCCGGTGGGTTGTCAATATTGCCGGTCATTGTATCGCCGTTTGTGCCACCACCACCGTCGCCACCGTCGTCATCGTCATCGCTGCCGCAGCCGACCAACGCCAGCGCGGCGGCACCAACCGAAAGGGCCGCACCGGAGCGCAAAAGGCGGCGACGCGCCACCCGATTGTTGGTTACCTTGTCCCAGTAATTTCCTGCCATTGCCTGCCCCCTTCCGTTTTTTTGAACTTGAATATGCCCAAAGGGCACTCGACGCAAAGGATGACAGAACGGACGTAAATGTCAATATGATCATTCGTCGTCTAATTGAATAGATCGTGGGTTTCCAGACTCCGGCTTTGGGTGTGACAGATGGGGCCCGATCCAAGCTAAAAGGCGACGTAAGAAGGTGCTTGAGACCGGCCAATGGCCGGTGCCTGACACCGAGACCAGGGAGCCATAAGATACGTTCAGCGACTATTCAGATAACAGAGCGCGTGAACGCAAAGGCAAAATCTAGTGAGCGGGGTCAGCGATGAAAGACGGGATGACGATTATCGATGCCGACGGGCATGTGCTGGACTGGGAGGCGGTGTACCGGCAGCGACTGCCGGAGGCGTTTAAGAAGCGGGAAAAGATCATGGGCGCTGATGACGCCTTTGACCGCACTCAGAACGGCGGCATCGTGCGGCGCGGCGAGACGGTTGAGATGCAGCTGGCGGACAACGAGACCCAGGGCATCGACGTCCAGGTAATCTATCCGACCGGCGGCCTGACCCATTCGCGAATCCGGGAGCCCGACTACGCGGTTGCCTTCGCCGAGACTTACAACGATTTCCTGCATGAGTTCTGTTCCGCCAGCCCGGAGAAGCTCAAAGGTGTGGCAATTGTGCCGCTGCACGTCGACGTGCCGGCGGCGATCCGCGAGATGGAACGCGGCGTGGACCAGCTGGGGATGGTCGGCGTCATGGTCAACACGTTCATGTGGGGCCGCAACGTGGCCCATCGCGACTTCTGGCCCTTTTACGAAGCCTGTGCTGCCAAGGGCGTCGCGGTTAGCTTTCACTCGCGTGGCGGCGACACAATCGACCCAATCGGCCACTTTGACAACCTGCTGGCGATGCACACGATGTCGCACGCGCCGGAGCAGTTGATCGCCTGCACCGCGATTATTTACAGCGGTGTGCTGGAGGCGCTGCCCAAATTGCGGGTCGCCTTTCTGGAAGCCGGCGCCGGCTGGGTGCCGTACTGGATGGAGCACATGGACGGCGAGTGGGGCAAGCGAAAATTTGATGCGCCGCTCCTAAAGGCGCCGCCTTCGGAGTACATGAAATCCGGCCGGGTTTACGTGTCCTGTGAGCCCGAGGAGCGGACGCTGCCCTATGTGGCGGAGTGGCTGGGCGAGGACCACATCCTGTTTCCGTCCGACTACCCGCATTGGGACTGTGGCTTTCCAAACTCGGTCACGGAGCTGACCGAGCGCGACGACGTTTCGGAGCAGCTCAAACGCAAGATTTTCTACGACAATCCGGTGCGGTTTTACGGGTTGTAGGCAGGGGCGAGTGACGGACTGGGGCGCGGCTGAAAATGCCAGCCCAGGTGAAACCAAGGAATGAAAAAGGGAACCGGTTTGGTGCGCTGGGCGGAGTTGCAAGAGGCGGAGCCGGAGTTTGCCGAGCGGGTGCGGGCGCTGTTTGATTCGCGGCGGCATAAGGTGCTGGCGACTTTGCGCCGGGACGGCTCGCCGCGGCTCAGCGGCATCGAGCTTAGCATCGCCGACGGCGAGGCCTGGATCGGCTCGATGCCAGGGTCGCGCAAGGGAGTCGACCTGGCGCGCGACTCCAGGCTTTCGGTTCAGGCAACGTCCGAGGACCCGGATCCGAAGAATCCCAGCGTTTGGGCCGGTGACGCGCGGCTCTCCGGCAGGGCGGTTGTTGTCGATGACCCGCGCCGCCTGCGGGCGATGGCGACAGGCGACGATGCTGGCGCCGACCCCGAGCAGACACCGGGAGAAGCTGAGACCGCTGCCGACGGTGGCGTGCTGTTTCGGATTGAGATCAATGAGGCGGTGCTCTCGCGGGTGGCGGGGACCAACGACCACATGGTTATCGAGTCCTGGACGGCGGCGCGAGGTTACCAGAGTGTCGATCGCTATTAACGCCCCGGAATACTCCGACGTGTTGGCGGCTCGCGAGACGATTCGTCCCTACCTGCAGCCGACGCCGCTGTTGTCTTATCCGGCGCTGAACGCTTTGCTGGGCATTGTGATTAAAGCGAAACGGCCGGAAACTCGGGTTGTCGCGGTGCAGTCGGCCCAGGCGCCGGCCGGCCACGAATCCTGGCGGGCGGGGGAGCTGCTCACGGCGGCGATGTCGACCATGGCGGAGGGGTTGGCGACGGCATCGGGCTACGAAATGCCGCAAGCGATGCTGCGCGAGTCGCTGGACGATTTCATCTTGGTAGACGACAGCGAGATAGAGTCAGCGATCGCGGTTTACGCCGAATCCTGCCACGCGATCGCCGAGCACGCCGGCGCCGCGGCTTTGGCCGGGGCGATCAAGGACCGCGAGCGTCTGCGCGGCCGCAAGGTGGCGGTGGTGCTAAGCCGTGCCAACATCACGGTGCCGCGTCTGCGCCAGGCTTTGGGGTGGGGCTAGGAGCTCAGACCGGAATGAAAGACTCGAAAACCATGGGGTTGGCGGTGGGCTTCGGAATAATTATTGGCACAGTCATTTTCGCGCTAACCGGCGAAGCGTTTTGGATTGCCATTGGGATCATCATCGGGGCTTCCCTCGGAGCGGCTGCCCAGAAGATGCGGGAGTGACCAAGAGCCCGGAGCCGCCGCGTTGCCCGGCTTGAGGTTAGTCTGCCAGTTCCTGGACCAACTGCACGTAGTTACCGTCGAGGGCCGGAAGGGTCAGCCCGAAGCGCTTAGCGACGATGATCAAGAATTGGCGTAGAGAGAGCTCTAGAGGGGCTGGAGGGTGACTCAGATTAGTGCTCAGCGTTGATAATGCAGCGAGGAGGATTGAATGAAAGACCTCGACGCCGATCCTGACCATGAGGTCCTTCGGGTAAAAAGTCAGTTTCATCGATCTTCTGTTCAGCGCGAGGGAAACGTCATCATCAAGGAAGGTGGACCGTGGACAGCCGCGGTTCACTCGCTGCTGCGCCATCTCGAGGAGGTTGGCTTTGAAGGCGCCTCACGCCTAGCAGGTAGTGGGCTGGACTCAGACGGCCGCGAGACCCTGACTTATATTGAAGGGGAGTTCATGCAGCCAGGTCCGTGGTCGCTCGAGGGCGCGGCCGCGGTTGGCCAGCTGGTTCGTGATTTACACTCGGCAACCGCTTCCTTCCGGCCAGCGTCGGACGCGGTTTGGTGGCCCTGGTTTGGCCGCGCTCTCGGTGGTGGCGAGCGGGTCATCGGCCACTGTGACACCGCCCCCTGGAATATCGTGGCCCGTGATGGCTTGCCCATAGCGCTGATCGATTGGGAGCGCGCTGGCCCGGTTGATCCTCTGGTGGAGTTGGCTCAAACCTGCTGGCTCAACGCCAAGCTCCACGACGACGAAGTGGCGGAACGAGAAGGCCTCCCATCCCTGTCGGATCGGGCGGTTCAGCTGCGAGCAATTGTGGATGCCTACGGGCTTACAAAAAAACAACGTCGAGGCTTCGTCGACAAGATCATCGAGTTTGTCATCCACGACGTGGCCGAGCAAGGAGACGAGGCTGATATTACGAACGAGACCGACCTAGCTTCGATCGAGCGCGTTTACCTCTGGTCTTTCGCCTGGCGTTCTCGCGCCGCCGCCTGGATCTATCGAAACCGGCGCACACTGCAAAACGCTCTGGTCTAACGGATTCTGTGCCAGTGCCGCGGCGTCAGTCCTGCGCTTGCTGGACCAGCTGCACGTAGTTGCCGTCCAGATCGAGGAAGGTGGCGATCACGCCGCCCCAGTCTTCACGCTCGGCCTCGCGGATGAACTCGACGCCCTGCTTCTGCAGCCGCTGCTGCTCCGCCGCGGCGTCATCGACGTGGAGGTCGAGAAAGTGACGCTGCGGCTCCTCGGCTTTGCCGCTGGTCTCGCTGTGCTCTTCGATGATCAGGATGGTGTGGTTAAGGTCGACGGCGCCGCCGGCCAAGCCCTCGCCGGGACCGGAATCGAACGCCTCTGGCAGGCCGATGACATCGCGGTAGAAGGAAAACAGATCATTGGCTCGGTCTGTGGTCAGAATCAGATTTAGGCGGCTGACTTTCATTTCTGCCCCACCAAGTGGGGCACGGACGATCGCCCTGACTGGCGCAGCATCCTACTTGGTCAATTCCCATGAATTGACATCGTGGCTGAAGTGGACCCTCTGGGCCTGGAAGCCGATGAGGCCCAGCGCAGATCGAGCTTCGAGGTCGGACATCTGGGCCTCGGGTGGGATCAAGCCTGTTTCCCTGATCTGATCGTACTCAAGGCTAGAGTAGATGGCCTGACCTGCAATTAGCTCTAACCCCCTCTTCGTCTTTACCAGGAGTGATTGATGTCCCAGGGTATGGCCCGGTGTCGAGATGATCCGCAGGCTGTCAGACAGTTGATGGTCTCCGTCAAGCCGGAAGTACTGCGCATTGGGCGGGCCGACCCAATCAGCAATCGTATACCCAGGTTGGGTCGCGGCCTCGAACTCCGAGGCCTGCGCATAAATGGTCACTCCAGGAAACAGACGGTTGTTGCCGCAGTGGTCGAAATGGAGGTGGGAGTTGACGATGGCGCTTACGTCTTCCGGCGAAACACCGTGCTGCGCAAGCGCCGCTGGCAGGGAACGGCGAACCACGTTGTACTGCTCATCCAGGCCTTGGTTGCTCTCACCTATACCGGTGTCAAACAACAGTATCGCATAATCGCTGCGAATCAGAAAAGCGAGAACGGCGCCCGTCTGCCCCTTTAGCGGGTGATCTTGCGGAAAAACAACGTCTGCGAGATTGAGGGGCAAGATTTCGTCAGAAATTGGCATATCGGGGCGCGAAAAAGGCCTGCCGCGCTTAGGCCCAGTCGGCCTGGAGGAAGTTGAGCACGTGGCCGGCGTACTCCGCCGGGCGCTCAAACGGGGCCCAGTGGCCGGTGTCGCGTAGCAGCACCAGGCGGGAGTTTGGGATCAGGTTGAGGGCGTTGATGCCGATTTCGAAGGGGCAGGTGCGGTCGTTGCGGCCCCAGATCAGCAGGGTTGGCGCCGTAATATTTCGCATGTCGCTGCTGTGGTCGTAGGGCAGCCCCTTTGATTTGTAGCGTCCCTCGAGGACGTCGGGCCGCGCCGTGTGGGCGTCTATTAGATAGTCGATCAGCTCGTCGGTGATTAGCGACTTGTCGACGATCTGCAGCTCGAGGTAGTCGCGGAAGTTCTCGACCGTCGGGTCGCGGCGGGCCTTGTCGGAGGCGCGGACGCCTTCTTCGGAGCGGTTGGAGATCAGGTATTCATTGGGGTAGGCGCCGCCGGTGCCGATGTGGCCGGCGCCCCAGACCAGCTTGTTGAGCCGGTCCGGGTAGTGGTAGCCAAACGACATCGAGCTTTGGCCGCCCTGCGAGTTGCCGACGACGTGGGCCTTTTCGATGCCGAGCGCGTCGAGCAGGGAGAGGCCGGTGCGGGCCTGCATGTTGTGGACCGGCTCCTCATAGAACACCGGTCCGGTCTTGGTGAAGTTGGGCAGGTCCATGGCGATGCAGCGGAAGTGCCGCGACAGGATTGGCAGCACCTTGGACCAGGTAATCCAGGCAGTGGTGCCGGGGCCGAAGCTGTGGAGCATAAGAATGGGGTCGCCCTGGCCGACATCGTGGTAGTGGATCGTCGTTCCCATAGCCTCGATGGTCTTGCTGGTACCGGTTTCGGTATATTCCTGCGTCGTCATCGCAATCTCCTCGTTTCCAACCAGCGGCATCGGTGGGCGGATCTTCAGAGCATCATTGTACGTCTCTGCTTTCCGCGCTGCGCGCTTACAGCTCAGCCAATGGTGAGCCATTGGCAGCCGCTAGGCCGGCGAGCTTTTCAGGACTGCGAATTTCGGCTCAGCCCGGGACGCTTTCGTCCGCGGCAGGGAAGAAGTGCGCTTTCATTTCGCGGATTTGAGAGGCGAATTCGAGGTCCAGGTGTCGGCCGTCCGTGCTCACCTGGCGCCACGCCTTTAGGGTGAACATGAGAGCCTCCGGCGCGACCTCGACCTGCCTGGCAGGCAGGTCTGAGATTTTGACCCAATCGGGGGTGAGTAGTTCAGAATCGAACCTGACGGCATAGTCCTGAAGGTTAAATCATGCCGCGTGGGAGAGTGCCGGCTGCTCATGTGCCATCTGCCGCAGCGACGGCCGTTGCAGTGGTCCGTCCGCCAAAAAGGCCGCTGCGTGGTCGAGATAGATGTCCGGCAGTCCCAGTGCCTCATCCAATTGAGTCGCGACCAGTGATGAGCCCTGGAAGCGGGCGTTCAGCTCAACGAAGTAGAGCTTTCCCGCATCCAGAAGGGCGTCAACGCGGCCAACATAATTGTTGCGGTTCAGCCAGCGGCCGACTTGGGTGACCATCTCTTCAAGCTCGTCGAGCTGTCGATCCTTCAACTGACGAATCGCGGCGAAATCGTTGCCGACGTATCCGAAGGGTAGGGAGGTGCACTCCGGCACGCCAATGAGCTGGACTGAAGGAGAGTGAAGCGTGACGCTACCGTCGGGGAAGACGCAGGCGTTGACGTTCAGTGGCAGGCTGTCCTTGAGGTAGGGGGAGATAGCGAAAAAACCGTCTCGATTGCGGCGCAGCTTGCCGCCCGGCAACGGCAATTGCTCCAAAAGCTCAAAGCCGCCGCCGCGGGATTTGTTGCGGCGCCTGACAATGGGCCCGGCTCTCAGCGCCTGCTCGATGGTGGCCAGATCTCCGTCGGCCACATACTGCCAGGGCATTACCGAGACGCCAGCCTGCCGGAGCTGGGTTTCTACCCAGTTTTTCTGTTCGAAGAGGAAATACTGCTCATATGACAGGCCGAGGTACTCAACAGTTGCCAGATTGGGATCACGCAGGAGATCGGGAATCGCGAGGGACGGTTAGCGAACAAAACCGACGGAGTGCTCAATGCGGCTCCGAGGGCCGATCGCAGCTCGGCCAACTCAGGTGAGGGAGGACCGTCGAGATCGAACCTCGACGTGTCTCTCACTCCTTCGAGTTCCTCGAGACAAATTTCCTCTTGGACCCGTGCGCTGTTCAGGGGACAGACCAGCGAATAGACCGCTCTCAGCCCGGAGAACTGAAGCAGGGGCCCCGCATCAATTCCGTAGGCCCCAAACCAGATCAGATCGCGATTGGCGAAGGCCTTTTCCAGCCTGGCTCGCTGCTGCTCTCGTTCACCCACGTTGGCAATGCTACCCAGTTTTGTGCTGGAAGCCTGCTTTGGTTCGCCTTATGCACTGCCTCTGAGCTCCAGACGTCTAGCTGATCGACAAAGCGTCCCAGGGCCGGCTAAAAACATTGCCGGCCTCTGAGACAGAGCGATCAAAACCGTGGCTCTTCCTCGGTTGGGATTGCATAGTAGACGGCGCGAGGCTGGGCCGGGCTCTGCGAACGCAGAATTAGCCATGCGGGGTCCCGCCGGGTTTTGTGGCCGGCAACCCGGATCCGAACCGGACTTGCTATCGCTCTTCGGCCTCGGACGCCGGATCCGCGTAGAAATAAGCGGCGTCATTGCTAAACGGCAAGCCGTTGCTGGCGAAGACCATAAAGCCGGCCAGGAGGAGAGCTCCCGTGGCTATGCCGGCCGCGAGATGGAGTTTTGGCCGCAGGAGGCTGCGCAGCCAGCGACGCCTGTTGCCGCTGGCGGCCGCGGCCGCGCCTTCCGGATTGAAGCCGGCGGGTTGTTCGCTGGTCAGGTCCTTGCCTCTGAGATAGGTGAAGACCCCGAGGGAGGCGATCAGCAGGAGGTTCATCGGGCCGACGCCGGTCGCGGCCAGAACATCAAAGTGGAAAAAGGATGCGAACCAGACCGCTAGGGCCGCCAGGGCCCAGGCCGAGCGGTTGCGCGGACCGGTTGCCAGCACCAGGAGGGGCGGCAGAAGCAGTAGAAGATCCTGTGAGTAGGAGTGGGGGCTGACAAGTAGGGTCACGGCGACGATGCCGCCAAATCTTTCCTCCTTTGTAAGCGAGCCCGGGTCGAAGGCAACCATCACCAGCCAAGCGACGGTAGCGATGGAGAGGCCAGCCATCAGCGCAGTGCGCAGTAGCTGCGGTTCTGGCCCAATAATGCCGCGCAGGAGGCCGTTCCAGCCAAACATGCCGTAGGAGGAGATGCCGTTGACGTCATCCCAGCCGAATGCCTGCAGGGAGAGGTCAAAGTAGGTCGAGGCCAGGCCGAAACCGAAGATTGCCAGCGCCGCCAAAACGAGGGCAGCTTTGGCTGCCAGAAAGAAGTGGATTGGCCGCCAGTTTCCGCGGGCGATTATCCAAGCAATGGCTCCAACCAGCAGCGCCGGTTTGAACGAGATCAGCAGCAGCCCGGCAGCTAAAAGCAGCGGCCGTCTGCTCTCGAAGGCCCCGGCCCAGACCAGGGCAAAGCCGGCTACCAGGAAGAGGGTCATCTGTCCGTGAACAACCGCGTGATATAAGGGTGCCGATGAGAGGATGGCCGGTATCCAGAGCAGGCCGGTATATGAAGGGAGGGCCATGAGCCGGTCTCCGGCGATGCGAACCAGCGACGCGGTCATAGCACCAAGGCCCAGCGCCGACCAGATCACCGCCGCAATCCCCAAGGGCAGCACGGCAAGAGCCGCGAGTGGCCGCAAGCTGGAAGGGGGGTTGAAGAAAGGCAAGAAGAGAATTTTTTCAGTCTCTTGGCCGGTCAGTTTGGCCTCGACCTGGGAGATTTCAGCCGGGCTATAGATGCCGGCTGAATTCGCGGTTGCCATGCTACCGGCCGCGTAGAAGACGACGAAGTCGTCGAGGTAGAGTTTGGTGTCCGTGGCTGATTGGATTCGTAGCGCCTGAGGTGCCAATGAGGGCAAATTGCCCGCCAACGTAAAGAGAAACCAGGCTCCAAGAACGGCCATGGCCGCTATTAGTACAGCAACTTTTAGTCGGAAGCCTGCCAGTGCGGCGTTTGGCCGGGGAGTATCGAGGTACATATCTGCCATTAGTTAGCGATCCCAATCGCGCCGAAAGCGGCAAAGTTATCCAGGCTGATTACTACTTCCTGGGCAACCACGGGCACGGTCGCGGTGATCTTGACGGCGAAGGGGAGCGCGGACCCGGGGCCGTTTGACGCGTTGCTGGCAAATGTAATCCTCTGGTTGGCGGCAATAGCCTCGACGCGTACGACAGGTGGTCCGCTATCAAAGTAGTAGGTGGCGGTGACGCTGCCGCCGCTAGAACCAGGGTTGGTGACGGAGATAAAGGTGAGCCAGCCGGTCTCGGCGCTGCCGCCAGCAAAGCTGAAGGATGTGCCCAGGGCTTCGCTGACCATGACATTGTGGGCCAGGGCTACGCCTGGCTTGGGGTCGATCAGGACCTCCTGGACAACTATAGGAAGATCGGAGGAGATTGAAACTCCAAACGAAAAGCCCGGCCCGACTCCGGTTGCGATTTCGTGAGCGACAAAAGTCTCGCGGGCGCCCGGGGCCACGACGATCTGGCGCACGACCGGATCGCCGCCGAAGAGGCTATATGTGGCCGTGACCGTCGCCGGGTCTGTACCCAGATTTCCCACAGAAATAAAGGTCAGCCAAGAATCGCCCGTGAAGCCTTCGGCGAAGTAAGCAGTGGTGGTAAGAGAGGTGGTGCCCAGGGTGCCGTGAGCCAAGAGACCGCCGACATCGATCAGTACTTCCTGAGAAACGATCGGCAGAGTCGAGATCAGTTCAACGCTGAATGCTTCATTGGGCACGTCATCGTGGCCAAAGAAAGTCACTCTGGAATTCGCCGGCAGGGTTTGGTTTTGGACGACCGTGCTGCCATCGGTGAGATGGTAGTTAACGGTGACATTGGCGTCGGTGTCGTTGGGGTTTGTGGCGGAGGTAAAAGGTCAGCCAACCGGGCCCGGTGAAACCTTCAGCGAAATACCAATTGGTCGAAAGCACTTTGGAACCGGCGGAACCGTGGCTAAAGCCGGCGCCGGTGTCGAGCAAGCTTTGTTGCGCGGTTATCGGTTGGTCAGAGACGATGCGCATGCCGAAGGCGGCATCGTTACCGGGTCCCTCGCCGGCATTGTTTGCCAGGAGTTCGGTTCGCGATTCGGGGGCGAGGACAAAATCCTTGGTGACGGTACCTCCGCCTTCCAGTAGGTAAGTAACAGAAACGTTCGCGGTGCTGCCTCCGTCATTGAGGAGAAAGGTTCTGGTCTCCCAATCGTCTCCGGTGTAGCCCTCGGCGAAGTGCCAAAGCGTGCCCTCAGCGCCGTCGATTGGGAACGGCCCGAGGTGACTGGCGGCTGACCAGTTGCCTTCGGTGTCGACGGTTCGGATGTGGAACCACCAGGTGCCATCGAAGAGCAAAGGGCTATCGGTTGTGACCACGGCCGCATTACCGTCGGCGGTCGTGTCAGTCACTTGATTGGCTGAAGCTCCAGGAATATCCGCTAACGCCGCTCAGGTCATCGGAAGCCCCATCGGTCTCATCGACTTCCGGCCAGGTGGTCGCGATGGTTCGGTTGGCCGAGCTCACACTGACCGTGTGGCTGGAGGACACTGGCACCGGATTTGTTGGCGGGTCGACGTCCACTGGTGGCAGGTCAAGCAATGACGAGAATGCGGAATCCCCACCTACACCAAGGGCTTTGACGCGCACCTAGCCTCTGCTCAGACTCACCGGTCTTCGCGGCCATCGGAACCTCCGCGACTACTTGTTGTCGAGGCGGCTGTCTGAGTCGGTTCTGAATCCGGATGAGACCCAACAAGTGTTGACCCCCAAAACGCCGGTGCCAAAGGCATCAAGGTCGGCCCAGCGGAAATCGTTGAGGCCGTCGCCGACTGAAAACGTTCCGCTCCTGGTGGTTGTGCCCATGTAAACCGCAGTGAAGTGACTATCGGATAGTTGTTGCCAGGCGATGTATGACTGGACGGCGAAGCGAATGAAGTCGGTACCGGTAGAACCTCCGGTACCTGGATTGGCCGGGTTAACGTAGAACTCCAGCGGCAGGTCGGCGGTGTTCCAGGAGCAGTTGGTCCAGACAACAAAGGGCGCCGAGAGAACTTCGGCGGCATCGGGAATGGTGACGTGTTCGCCCACACCCCGGCCGACCTTGTCTTCCATTTCGCTGAGGCCGAGGCGCTTACCGGTCTCTACCTGAATGGCTTCTTCACCGACGAGGGTGTATTTGCTCTGCCAGAGGCTGGTCAGGCTCGCGGATCCGCTGCTTTCTCTGAGGAACACCAACACGGTCTCTCCGATTAGAAATGAGGGAACACCACCTTCGAACTGCTCCAGGTCGCCAACTCGGCCGCCGGGCAGGGTTAGAGTTATCTGCTCAGAGTCTTCACCTTTGAGATTGGCGGAGACTTTCACGACTACCTCAGTTTCGATCGAACCGGACCCAGTAAGGCTGGCGTCAATTGAGCTAAAGGGCCGAAAGTCGAGCTGCAGTCGAGCTGCAAGCGCACAGAGCGCTGGAAGCAGAATTCAAGGAATTATTGCGCACTATCGTACGCGATTTGAAGTTGTGGCGTCTTCGGCCAGGTGGGTATTTACGGTTGACCGCACCTGCCGGTGCCCCAGGTGGCTAAGGTAGGGAAGATGCCGATTCCGAACGAAGGATGGTTCCGCGCGTTTGGTTGTAGTCGAGGCGCCGAGGGCGCAGCGTCTGGCAGGTCGGCGGGGAAGGTTACCGGCTGGCCGAGGTTGGCGTAGCTAAACTCGACGGTGACTAGAAAGTCGCTGCTGTGTAACGAGTACTCCATGGTCATGTTGCCGCGTCTGAGCAGCGCTTGATCGGCCAGGATAAAGTAGTCGAACTCGAACTTCTGGAACTCTATGCTTGCGAGCTCGTCGGCGGCCGGGGAGCCGGCCAGGAAGGCCGCGCCGGCAACTCTCAGGAAGTCATCGCCGCTGATCTCAAAGTGGAGATGGGTCAGAGTTTCGCCGTTTTCGCTAACCGGTGCCAGCATTTCAATATTGGTTGCGATTGTTGCCACCGATAGGGTCTGGGTGAGGCTATCCGGGTTGATGCCAAGCTCTTCGGCAGAGCGGGCGATCCAATCGCCACCGGGTTGGCGGAAGTAGATTTGGGTGCCGTTGAGATAGACCTCTACAGTGCCGCCGTAGCCGGTCTGCAGCAGATAGGCGCGGCCCGGCGCTTCAGCGGTAATCTCTTGCTGCTGGCGAATGGTTGCGCCCTTCGCGCGGGTCTCGGTCGCGGTTGTGGCGGTTAGGCTTGGCAGTTCGGACATGTTCAAAACGGTGCGATCGAGAAGCTCTCTGAGGTCTGGGTCTTCTTCCTCTGGATTGGCGGGAGTGGCGTCCGCCGGGACGGTACCGTTAGTGGTTGGCTCCACGGCGGCGGCGGGCGGGTTCGCATCGGCGGTGGATGAGTCGACGGCCTGGCCGGCCCCACCGCAGGCCAAAAGGAAGAGCGCGAGCAGAATCGTCAAGGCAACGCCGAGTCGGGCGACTATCGCTCCTTCAATCTCGTAAGGTTTGGGGGTGGCTGGCTGGCGTGATGGCGCGTTAGGTTCTGGGGCTTGCTCATCGGTTAATGTCATACGATATTGTCGCCAGGGAACAAGCTTTTCAGGAGGCCTATTCCTGGCTGCTAAACATGGAGCCGGTGAGCGCTTGCCTGTCTTCGCCGAAGAGATAGCAAACGATGGTGCGCTCTTCTTCGGAGTTCCAGGTGGCTTCGGAGGGGTAGATCCAGCCGAAGTCAAGATCGGAAACGTAGAGCCGCTGCCAGACGTAGATCTCAAACGTGGCGGAGCAGTGGACCAGCGCGGTGTGCGCCAGGGCATCGGCGCCGGGCCAGGCTTGGTCTTTGTTGGTGAATCCAAGCAGTGAGAAGGCTTCGAAGTCGTGAGACTGGTTACAAGGGACCACCCTGACTTGTTGAAACTTCGCACCTTCGCCGTTCTGGTAGCAATCGCCTACCTGAAGCGCGAACACGTCCAGGTCAAACGAGCGGATGACCTCGCCGCTGGCGTCACGGTTGGGGCCGCCACCGCAGGCCGCGACCAGGACCGCCAGGATGGCCAGCGCAATCGCGGCCTCGCGAAGGCCAACTTTGGCCGCGGCTGCCCAAATTGGCATGAAATTCATCTCCGGCTCCTCATTAAAATGCGCTGGGGAGTCGGTTGCCTTAGATGGACGGTTTGGTCCCCTTAGGTGATTTCCCCTATGTATGTATCAGGAGAAACGAGTGCAAACATTAGGGGTAATTGGCGAGAAATACGCAGGAGTGGAAGAAGGCTGTCGCGAGCCGTGTGGGGAATGGGCTTCTTGCTACCCCGGCGCTTTGTACTTGGCGGGAAGGATTTGGGGTTTATCGATGCTGATGCCGAGCCATTTGATCGCGGCGGCGAGGGCCTCGAGCTCTTCGTAAACGAATTCGAGGCCGCTATCCGAGATGATCCAGCGGCCAAACCAGATCGGCGCGCCGTCGCCATCGTCGACCAGGACCAGGGAAACATCGGGCAGCAGATTTTCCAACGCTTTTAGGCCGCGCAGCTCCGGGCCAAAGTAGGGTTGGACCAGGATGCGGAGCGAGCTGGTCTGGAACGGGCGCTCTTGTTTATCGAAGCTCCAACCAAACAACAGTTGGCGGCGACGCCCCGTGTGCGGTCGAAGACGAAGTTGCGTCCAATCGACCGGCGCGGAATCACCTCAACCAGATCCTCGCTGATTCGCCAGCGGCGCAAATCTGGCGTTGGTATCGGTTTTGCCGGTTTTTGGGTCCAGAGCGATTCGAGCGGCTGCAGGGCCATGACGATCAGCTGATCACCATCGATGACCTGGTCATCCTCGAAATCTAGCTTGTTTTCCGGCATGCGCGGTTCCTGTTTGGCTTTCGGGCGTTTAAGCAGACCATAGCTGAGATGCAGCCAAGATATCCAGGTTAGATCTGCCAGGTTATTTTGATTGATTAAGGCCTTGACAAGGTCTACCGGATGCGGGAGTATGCTACAATCTGAGGTAGAAAGACACAAATAGTGTTACGAGGTGTTGGATTCGCCATGCTGAGGACTGGGAAGGCGCCCCTTTTTTTACAATCAAGAGCCACAAATAGTGTCTGGCAGACACAGTTAGTTACCGCAAGGGTCAAAAGAACATTCGGCGCTTTCGACGGCAGGGGCTGGTGATGATGGTTGATTTTGGCCTGCTGTCAGCGAGCCTGGTGTTGTTTTTGGCGCTAGCGGGGCTGATGGTTTTGGTCTTTGAGCACGATGCAACCGGCGCCCGCGGGTACGCAGAGGGGAGCAGATCGGATTGCGGCGAAGCGCGAGATGAGGGTGGTCGCAGCGACGATTTTGAGAGCCTTACCGCGCCGGACGCGCGTTTGGGTGAGCGAGCCGATAAGGCCGCTCAACGAGGGGGTGGCTTCGGGGAGGGTTGCGGGATGGACGGGCTTTGGTCTGTCCTCCCGCTGCCCGTGGGCATGTTTCGGGCGTCTACGACGCCTACAACTCAGCTTGCTCGGGACCTTCGGCCCTGCGCCTCAGCCGAAACCGCCTCCGGCCGTACCTCCGACGGCTTTCGCTCTGAGGCCGGGCGGGAGGAGCGGTCACCTGGACCCTACGGCTGCCCGGGTACCGATGACGCAGCTTGAGCCTTCCGCGGCGGCATCGATTGCACGGCGCGAGCGGGAGCGGCGCTATCGGGCGCTTCAGGAGCTGAGCTACGACCAGGTTCAATTGCGGTTGGCGCGGGCTGAGGCCTGGCTTGCGGATGTTTCGCGTCGATTGGCAGTAGAAATAGAGATTGCCCGGGTGCAATCCGAAGCCAACGTCATCGTTCCTCTGGAGCACATTGAGACTTTAAAGGGGCGAGTCGACGCATTTTTGAATGAGGACGCTTCCTGCATCTGCAATGCGTCCAGCTCAGCCGCCGAGGGCGGCTGCGGCGACGATCCAAGTTCCGATGTTTCCGGCCCCTGCGCCTCAGCCGAAAACGCCCCTGGCCTTTTCGACTGCGCCGCAAAAGAGGATGCCGATTCCAAAACTGGCGCTGGCAAAATCCAGGGTCAAAAAAAGAAAAATGAAAGAAGAACTTAAAAAGAATGCTGCTTCCGGCCCCTACGACGCCTTCAGCTCAGCCGCAAAATGCGGCTGCCAGGGGAATCATGACAAGGACTAAGTTTGTACGGGATCAAACCAACAGCCACTGGTACACGCGGGAGGGTGTGCCGATGCATGAGGTGCCGCGGGCCAGTGGCGAGGGGATGCGGCCGACCGATGTGCGCGACGCCAAGCGCTTGGGGTTGTTGCCTTCGGTGACCAACATCCTCGGCGGGCTGGCGAAACCGGGCATCGACGCTTGGAAGCGTAATCAGCTGGTCTCGGCGGCGCTGGCGCTGCCTCGGCTGGAAGGCGAGCCGGACGCCGATTACGCTGCTCGGCTGATCGAGCAAGCGGAGGCTCCTTCGATAAAAGGATCGGATTTTGGTACTCGACTCCACCAGGGCATCGAGGACTGGCTGCGGTCGTCGGGCGAGCTTTGGCCGGAAGACGCTCCTGGATAGGCCCATGGCCATAGCCAGTATTTCAAACAATAAAAGCCGCGATACCGGGCTTGGGAGATGCCTCTCCTTTTGCCCAAATTGGCGCCGGCGCCGCCATCTGGAGTCCTACCCTTGGCGGGGGTTTCTTCCCCATCGTGCGATCGCACGGCTAGCAGTGCTCGATTCAGCCGCCGCCGAATCGGGGCCGGGCCGCTTTACCGCCCGGCCGACCTCCAGCTGTAAGGCTCTCCCCGGGCTCTTTGCCTTGCGGCCATGCGTCCCGGGACCGTCTTCGCCGTGGTTTCCAGCCACCGATCACGTATCAGGGGCGTCCGGAGACCTATTCGATGAAGCCCGCCGCCTGCCGGGCGGCGTCCTTACTCAGCGAGGTGCTTGGCATACGGCGACAGCCCGTTGGAACCAACTACTGGCTTGGCCAGCGATGCTCCGTGGCAGCCGTCCCCTGTCCCGTCATATGTACCCCATAAGAGAGGTAGGCGGAATGAATCAATTTTCAGCGTTGCGGGCCAGGTTTGGTATCGGAGTTGGCCCGGATTTTGAATCGATTATTTGGAATAACGGGAATGATGGCGGCCTGCCGCCTACTTCGCAGACGCCGCGAGTGCCTTTGGCACTCGCTTTCGTTCAGCGTCGGCTGAAGGACCGGCGCTGCGGCTGATAGGGCTCATTTGTGAGCAGGGAGGTTTTCAATGCACGAACGGATTGTTCCGAGGCTGAAAGCGCCATTACCTCGGACGGTTCCGCGGGCGAAGCTGGTTCAGGCGCTGAAAGCGCCATCACCTCAGCCGCCTAAAACGGCGGCTGCAGATGCGGTCGCGGCATCTGCGCATGAAAGGCATGGCGCGACGAAGTCGCGAGATGAAGGGAAGGCGGAGACGGTTCAGGCGCTAAAAGCGCAATCACCGCAGCCGCCTAAGACGGCGGCTGCTGGACGAGTCGAGACTGCTGCGGAGCAGCAGCGAGGTGGTGAGGAGGACGCGGCGCGTCTTCCTCATACCCATCACTACGTGATCCCAGCGCCGGATGTGGGGCCGCCGATTGGGGTTTGCCGGGGATGCGGCGACGAGAAGCTGCACAACAATGTCTTCGAGTTTGAGGAGACACCGCTGCGGGGTGGTGACAGGAGCCGGAAGGGGCTCGATCGACTGTTCGAGGCGGTGGCGGAGGCGAGCGTCGAGGTTTTCGACCCTTCGACTGACACCCAGGGAGAGCCATTCGATCTCGATTCGGCCGGCGGCGCATTGGACCCGACTTTTGGCGCCGACGTCATCGGCGCCGAATTGGATTCGAGCGTTGGCGATGCCAGCCAGGGTTCGCCGGCGGACGATAGCAACAGAGGGGACGTGCCTGACGCAGCGAAGGCTGGGCCGGAGCCGGGTTTGAAGGTCTTCGCGCCACGCCCGGGGCGGGAGCGGTGGTAAAACCGCAAAGAAACGCCGGGGGCGTTTCTTTGCTAATCGGCTGTGTCGTGGAACGACACAGCCGGCCCTCGCCCACCAATCTGAGCTAACCGGCCGCAAGGCGGCCGGTCTCGAGCAATATCCGTGGGTCTTGCTGACTTGAGCCAATTGAGAGCAGTGGCGCCGCCGGCCTTTTGCTTGCTCACCAGATCAGCCGCAAGGCGACAGGTCTGAGCTGTTTGTTTACATAAGTTCGTTGAAGGAGTCGGCTACGGCGGCGAGTGATGTCTCCAGCCCTGAGATCGCATCCTTTCGTGATCTGACGCTGCGGCAGGCGGAGACGCTTTCCGGCTGTGCCTTCGGTGCACCGCCTTCAAACCAAAAGCCGCTTCTAAATGGATGGATGTGATAAGCGAGTTTTCGTTTCGGGATCTGACCTTGCAAGAGGCGGAGACGCTTCCGGCGGTGCATGGCCATTCATGGTACTTAAAATGATCAGGAGATCATTTTTACGATCATTTTTGTTGCAACACCCCCCTAAAGGGGTGTTGCAAACGAACGCGATCATTTTAGGGCTGAGCATTTTCCGGGATGTGCGGCGCTCCCTGGGGATGATGGCGGCTGGTGTCCTGGTTCTGGTTGCGTTGCTGGTTGGAGAGGCGCAAAGCGACGCTGGCGGTGGCCTTGCCAGCCTGGTTACCACGCCGGAACGCAGAGAACGGACGAACCACGGCGTTGTCGAGGGCCACGCTACTTTCGCTGGCTGGGGTGTCGAGGGACCGGAACCGAGCCGCGAAACCGGCCTTTGGGTTGGCAGCGAGGCTGCGCCGGAATCGGCCGACACCGCTGAGGCGGAGCAAACGGCGACCGCGGAGCCAGCCGGCGAAACCCGCTGCGGGGCCGGCGGCTGCTTGGTCGCCACCCGCTACGGCGACGGCCGGTTGAAGGCCGATGGCAGCCACGAGATCGACTTCAACGGCCTGCCGCTGGGCTGCGGGTTTGGCGCCGCCGATTCCGTCTACCAAGACGGGTTGTACCACTCCGACGACCCCACAATTCTCGCCGCCCCGCCGTCGAGATGCTCGGAGTGGCCCTGCGGCACCCGGTTGCGCCTTTGCCTCGTGCTCGAGGCTGAGGGCGACGGAGTCGCTACACAGCGCTGCATCGAGGTAACGCGGGTCGATTCCTGCCCCGGCTGCGGCGCCAACCACGCCGACCTCTCGGAGTCGGCGATCACCTGGCTCTGCAGCGGCGACGCCACCCTCTACGCGAGGACGGGTGAAGTTTGCGATTTCGTCTCGGGGATCTCAATCGAGGTTATCGGTCAGTGAGGGCAAAGGCAGCACCTGCTCAGCCGAAAAGCGAGGTACTCCGCTGCCCGAACTGCGGCGAGCGCCCGGCAAGTGAGTTCAGCCCGGCCGACCCAGATGACCCGCGCTGCTTCCGTCGCATCCGCGGGCCTTTGGGTATCATCCGCATCGTGAGGCATGACGCCTGCGGGGAGGTGACCTATTGGGTCGTGGCGTGATGCCGGTGGTGTTGGAAGTCAAAAGTGGAAGGCATTTCCGCGATGGGGAAACGCCTGGAATCGTTATGAGTTGTAGAATTGAACCGCTATGTCGAACGAGACATATTGGCGAAGAAGCGAAGAGATCAACATTCTCCTTGATCGGGCGTTGCGCAAGCGCTCGAGCCTGACAGTTCTCAGCGGCGAAACACAAATCGGCAAGAGCACGCTCCTCGGAGGGCTCGAGCGCGAGTTGAAAGATGCCGGCGTGGTCGTAGGCTTGAATCGTGCGGTAGGTCTATCGGCGGCTGGGTCCATATCGGCGCTAGGCGCTCGGCGACCAATCTTCGCCGGGGGTGTTTTCCATCTGGGTTTTTGAGTAGTTGCTGAGGAATAGCCAGGTCAGCAAGCCGGTGGCGGCAAAGGGCAGGGCTATCCAGCCTTCGCCGCTCAGCATTGCTGCTGGTAGGCTGAAGCCGCTAAATAATATGGCCGCGAAGGCGCTGGTCAGCAGGTAGTTGTTAAGACGCGAGGCCAGAGAGAATTCGGAATTGCTGGCAACCTCGGGCAGAACCAGCCAGCGAAACATGGCGATAGAAATAAGGCCGATGACGAAGAGAAGCGCTGGCGTCCAGGTTGGGACCGCGTCAATCGGGCCGTTCACGGGGGAGAGGATGAAGGAGATGCTGGTTATCACGAGAATGGCGACCAACACCAGCGTGCCTAGCCAGCTTATCGGCTTGGGTTCGGCTTCGTCTTCTGTCATTGCTACCTCCCGCCGTCGAATTTCGTAAACCATCGCCTTCGCCAGGAAGGGCAGATTAGAGCCGAGAATCGCCTGATGAGGGCAGCGAAGACTTTGAGGTCTGTCTGATTGTTTATCGTCACGCCTACGATAATTCTGATGTGCCGTTCGCGTTGCAGCTTACATGCCGCTAGGCTCGCGGGTTGCTCGATCCTAACTCGAGTGGCTTTTGATTTGGCTGGCGGAAAAACGGCTGAGGAACACCCAGATCGGTAAAGCGGTGGCCGCGAAGGGCAGCGATACCCAGCCTTCACTGAGATAAACCGATGATGTTATCTCGTACACGCCCATGGCCTGGGCGGCGGCGTAGCTGAGGTACATGCAGTTCTTAAAGCGAAGGGGTTGCGAGATTTGGGAATTGCGGGCCATTTCGGGCAGAACTATCCCGCGAAATAGCGCCACGGTGGAAAGGCCGATCACGAAAAGCAATGGCGGAAGAAAGATAAATACCGATTTGTCCAGGTCGATAAGGTCGCGCTCGGCGATTCTGAACGAGGTGATCGTGAACAGTGCCGTGACGACGACCAGTACCAGTCCTAGGCGCCGCGGCAGCTTGAGGTCTGCTTCCGTCGGGGCGTCCTCTACCATCGGGGTTACCTCCATCCGTCTGGTTTCGCTGAATCGCTGGCGCAGCCAGCTACTCGCCGGTCGCTAGTCGCCTGACGGCCAATCTTAGCCGGGGTTGCTTTCGATTTGGGTTCTTGAGTACCGGCTGAGGAGTATCCAGGTCAGCAGGCCGGCGGCGGCGAAGGGCAGGGCTACCCAGCCTTGGCCGGCGGCGATCGCTGCTATTAAGCCGAAGATGCTGAAGGATTGGGCCGCAGCGGTGCTGGTCAGCAGGCAGTTGTTAAGACGCAGGGCTTGAGAGAATTGAGAATAGGCCATTTGCGGCAGAATTAGCCAGCGAAACTGGGCGATCATGATCAGGCCGATGAAGAAGAGCAGTGCTGGGAACCAGGGTGGGATCGAGTCGAAAGGCCCGCTCCTGGAGGCGAAGATCAGGGAGAAGCTGGTTAGCACGAGAGTGACGGCGAGCACTTGTTTGCCCAACCAGTTTTTCGGCTTGGGTTCGGCTTGGTCTCCTAACACTGCTACCTCCATCTTTTGAAGTTAGTAAACTCTTGCCGAAACCTTCGCCCTACGGGACGAATCCCAGCCAGGATCCGACCGGTGGGGGGGCATCGAAGGTTTCGAGGACTGTCTGATTGGTTATCGTCAGGTTGGGACGCGGGTGGGAGCGCTAACGCGGAGTTAGGCTCAGACTCCGGAGAGCAGTTGGGCCTATTAATGGCTTTGCCTATCCGCGGAGGATCTAGAGTGTTTGGACAGCCGACGCGGAGCCCTCGCAATAAAGTGATCATTGGCGTGGTTGGCAGCCTGATTCTGGTCGGGCTGGGGTTTCTGGCCGAGCTGCCGATTGTCGTGGTGGTGATTCTGATTGGGATCCACTGGGTGACACTTTTGCCCAAGGAGGACTTGCAGAGCCAGTTGCTGACGAAGCGGCCGCGGTGGCTGGACAATCGGATCTGGGTCACGGTGCTAATCGTTTGCACGCTGCTGCTGATCGTCACTTTGCTGTTTTAGTCCCCTCGCCGGCCGCGAAGCCGAATGCGTAGCCAGCGGCTCTCCGGTCGGTCTTATGAGGTCTGACCTCCTAAGCAACCTGGAGGTTTTTCTATGGCGAAGTATTTGTTTGCGGTTTCTTATTCGGTGGAAGGTAGCGGCGGCAGAGGGCGGGACGATGGGGCGCGATGTGGCGGAGGGGCTGGTGCAGTCGGTCGGCGGCACGGTCAAGTCGTTCTACTACGCTTTTGGCGATGTCGATGCCTATTTGATCGCCGACCTGCCCGACAACGAGAGCGCGGTTGCCGCCTCGCTGATCGCCGGCGCCTCCGGTGGGGTGGTGCTGCAGACCACGCCGCTGATCACGGTCGAGCAGATGGACGCGGCCAGCAAGAAAGCGTCGGGATAAGAGCCGCAGGCGGACCTACTCGGGCTATTCACCTAATAGCCGTGGGAAGAAGGCGGTTCGCTGGTCATTGGCTGTCGGGCAGGTGGTGCCAGCGCTGGCGCACTTCGCCGGCTCGGCCCGCGGCCAGCTTTTCGTGGCTTCGGCGCCACCTTGGATGATGAGTTCCCAGAGCTTGGCGCCGACATCGGCGCTAGCCTGGGTGGGGTCGCCGATGACACCGGTGTCCGAAATGGCGGAGAAATCCATGTTTTCCGACCACTCGATCGGCTCTAGCTTTGGCATACGTATGAGATCCTCGCGTACCGAAGTCCGGTCGAGGTGGAGACGGAGCGAGGTGGCGAAGGAATCGGCGTGGCCACCAGGGACGTCGCGATCGAAGGCGATTTCGCAGATCGCGCCGTAGTCGAGCACCGGCTGAAAGGCTTGACAGCCTTCGTGGCTGGTGTTGAAGGCCTCGACCACCTTTTCAAGGTCGTGTTGGCCGCAGCCGCGCCAGAGCAGAAGCAGCCGGAAGCCCTGGGTGGCGAGGCTATCGAGCAAATCCTCAACGATCGCCTCGTGGGTGGACTGGCGCAGGTTGACGAAGCCCGATTTGAAGCCGGTGTGCTCCGGAGTTGGACCGAAGGGCAGGGTTGGCATCACCAGGATCTTTCGCCTGCTCTGGGTTTGGAAGCGTTCCGCCACGTCTTGGCAGATGCGGTCGATCATCCAACTGTCGAAATCGACCGGCAGGTGCGGGCCCTGTTGTTCGGTGCAGCCAAGCGGGATGAAGACCGCCGCGGTCTCCGGTACCAGGTCGCGAATTTCCTCGTAGGTCAGGTCCGCAAAGTTCATGAGCCAGTATTTTAGGGCAGCCGCGGAGAGGAGAGCCGCTCGCTTCGCGAGCTACTCGCCGGCTTCGCCGACGGCTCCGCATCGCGAGCTTCACGGAGAGTTTGCCGGCGTGGTGCTTGCGTGCAAGTCTAGCTCAGGGTGCGCTTTCGATCTTGATTCGGGCGTAGCGGCTGAGCGACACCCAGCCGGCCATGCCGGTTAGGCCAAAGGGCAGGGCTACCCAGCCCTCGCCGACCAGAATCGCTGAGAGGCCAAGAACAGCCAGCGTTAGCGCGCCGGCGAAGCTGAGGATCAGGCAGGCGTTAAAACGTAGGGTCGGCGAGATGTCGGAATCGAGTGCCACTTCCGGCAGCCTTTTGCCGACTACAATCACGGTGCCGAGGCCGGTTAGGTAGGCGACCAGCGGCACCCAGTCCGGGACCGAGTCGACCGGGCCGATTTTCGGCGCGAGGAAGACGGCTACCATGGTGATCGAAAGCGTGATCGAGAACAGCTGCAGCCCCAGCCATCTTTTCGGTTCCGGTTCGGGCTTTTTGCCAGCCATGCTTACCTCCGATCGCTGGGCGCCGCGACTCGGTTGAGCGCTTTGGGCAAGATAGGACCGGCCCTCAGGCTTGTCAATTAGCGGCCGGATTGGGCCGTGGCTAGGTGCCGATAGCTAAAGGCTAGCCTCTGCTCGCGACGGTCGCCAGAAGTTTGGGGCCAAGGTTGTCGGGCACCAACCCGAGTTCTCGCCACTCGGGTTCTGTCACCTCGGAGAGTTGCGGCCTGACATCGCTGACATTTGTGCCGAAGACGTAGCGGATGCCCCAATGAATATGGGCGGGCTCATTCTTTTCTGGCCGCGGCGAAATGGAGTGCCGGCCGATGTCCAGCGGCAGGTCGCCGGGCCATTGAGATAGGAGGAAGAGATCGGCTTCGGCGACGCCGGCCTCCTCGATCAGCTCCCGTTGCGCCGCGGCGCGAAGCGATTCGTTGGTTTCGTCGATGTGACCGCCGGGCATCACCCAGATGTCGAACACCTTGTGGCGCACCACCAGCAGCCGGTCATCGCGGATCAATAACGCGCCCGCGGTTATATGACCGGGCGTGTGCTTGCGGGACGTGACAGGGCCGCCGGCCCCGACCAGCTCGCGCAGCTCGGCCAGCGCCGCGGCCTCTGCGGGGAAGCGGCGCGTGTATGCGTCCACGGTTTCGAGGATCGATTGGTTGCTAATCATCCCGTCACCATAACGCGCCGGTCAATCGGCATCCGTTTGGGCTTACGCTCCAGCTCCGGAAGTTTTAAGGTGGCTCCACTAGAAGTCACGGCGATAAGGAGGTACTAATGCCAGAAGGCAAGCAAGCCCTCTTGGAGCGCTATCGCAGCCTGCGTCAGGGGATGATCGCGGCGATCGGCGGCCTGACGGACGCGCAGATGTCCGAGCCCTCTATTGACGGGTGGTCGGTGAAGGACCATCTCCTGCACATCGCGCTGTGGGACGACCTCCGGGCCACCGAGGTCGCGCGAATCTCCGTTTCAACTCGGCGTGGAAGATGAGCGACTCCGAGGATGAATCGTACAACAACATGCGCACGACCTTCGGGGAAATCTGTCGCTCGCTCAAGCGAAATGGGAGTTTGAGCAGTCACACCAGCGGCTAATGGAGGCGATTGCAGCAGCCACCCCACGCGGCCTCGACCCGTCCACGTACGGTGAGGCTGGCCTCGCAACTCAACACGACGAGGAGCACGCCGTCTGGATCCGCCGCTGGCGCGATGAGCGCGGCTACTAGAACGAATTCGTGAATCTGCTAATCGAGGGTGAAAACTCGGTGGATTCAAAGGTCGGTGGTCTTCATGGCTCAGCGCTTCTCAGACTTCGCCAGCGCCAGATAGGGCCAAATGATGATCGCGAAGAGCAAAATTTGGCTAACCGACGGGTCACATGGCGCTCTATGAGCGCCTATTTCACGAAGCGCTGGGGCCGGGACGGCGGATAAGCCGGCGTTGACAAGGCGATTGGGCGCGACTAGATTTGGCGCACCCCCGCCAGTGGAAAAGCCCCGGCCAGCAAAGGTGGAGGTTAAGTCATAGCGAAATATCTGCTTCAGGTCTCCTATTCGGTTGAGGGCAGCAAGGGCCTTCAGAAAGAAGGCGGCTCTTCGCGCCGCGCCGCGGCCGACCACTGGCGGAGTCGGTTGGCGGCAAGATTGATGCCTTCTACTACGCTTTCGGTGATGCCGACCTGATTATCATCGCCGACCTTCCGGACAATGGAAGCGCCGCGGCAGTGTCCTTGACCGGTGCAACATCTGGCGCGGTGTCGATCAAGACCACCCCACTGATCACGGTTGAGGAGATGGACGCCGCCGCCAAGAAGAGCACGACCTACCGCCCGCCGGGTGGTTAGGTGCCGCTGGCAGCACGATCGTTGGTTGAACCGGGCGAGGTCCTAATAGCCGAGGTCGCCCCCGGCAACGCGACCTCGCTGCGCGCCTTCTTGGCGGCTGGTTTCAAGCCGGTGGGCTCGGATGTGCTGATGATCGAGACGCCGGAGTGGTCGCTGGGCCTTGGCTGAGATACCCGAGCCCCCGGATTCTACTGAGCAATATTCTGCGCTCCTTCAGGTAGGCTGGGCAGGTCAACGCTGAGGTCAGGCTGCCACGCCGCCCAGCGATCTTCGAAGGGGAACGAACCGGATAAGGCGTCGGCTAGGGCTACGTCTGCGGAGGCTCGAAGGGCATCCGCCGCTTCTCGGGTTTGAAAACCTTCCGATACAGCCAGCTCGAGTTCGTCTTCGTCCTTCCAATGGAAGGACTTACGATCGGGAGCGACGATAACGTCTAGCTGCAGGTCGCAGGTGTCGAAGAATTTCCCCGAACGGCGGACGGGCTGTTCAAGATTGATGTACCAGTCCTTGAAGCTGAGGTCGCGATTTCGCCGGACGCGGACGGAGTAAGGCTTTCTAGCCGGCAAAAGAAGTAGAAGGCCGGGAGGCCACCAGGATAGTTCCTGCAGCTTTCCGGGCCGCCAGGGCAGCTTTTGCGGCATGCCGGCATTGTCGCAATATGCCAGCCAGCGGGTCTCGGGCGGGATCCAGAGCGCGGTCAGATCGTCGCCGTCCTCGACAACCAGGCAAGGCATAGCGTGCCAAAGCTGGGACCCGAAGATATTTCGGACGACAGCCTGATCACCCGGGGCTAGTCTGGACTCCACCAAAGGATATTAAGCAGAAACGGAAACTCTGCAAGCGTTATTGCGGGCTGGTGGCGTTTCAGCCACTGTGCTGAAAGTCGACAAACTCCATGAATCCCATTTCACCAGGTGAGTGGCCGAGCTCAGTCAACTGCCAGCCGATTTGGTTGCCATGCTCAGTCCGGTGGTTGGTGATGTGGAGCAGGATCTGCCAGATCTTACTAGGCTGCCGCCTCCAAGGCGGTTGCACCTCACGCTCGAAATCGTCAGGCGCGAGAGACTTAATAAAATCGATGAGCCTGTTACTTTCGGGCAACCAAAATGCGCGCAGCGATGACAAGTCCACGCACTTCGAGGTCATCTCCTCCAGGTCGAGGATTTGGATTCCTTGAGCGACCCGTCCCCAGGATTGGTCTGCATCGGCCAGATGTTGCAGCGATGCGAGGATGGAGCCCTGACCGAGTGTGTCCGCTCCGAGTTCAGCGGATGTTGCGAGAGCGGCCTTGTCCAGAAGGCGCTTAACAGCCCATGAGTGGTGGTGTAACAGGGCCTCGAAGTAGTTTGGCGACATACACTCTCTTTCGCGGTTTGACGAGATTGTATTGCTGAGCTTGCCGCGCGCCTACTTGCCAAGTTCTTGCTGTTACCCGTCCAGCTGGCCGATCGCGTCTTTCGCGGCGGTGAGGTAGACCGGTCGCGGGTTCAAGGCGTGTTCACGTAAGCAGGCTTCGGTGAGCCGGTCGCTACGCGACCTACACGCCGAGCTGCGCTTCGGCGAATTTGACTCGGGAGCCGAACTACCCGTCCAACCGCCCGATAGCATCTTTGGCGGCCGCCAAGTAGACAGGTTGTGGGTTTAAGGCATGCTCGCGCAAGCAAGCTTCGGTGAACTTGATTGCATGGGCAGCGCCGCTGTTCACGGCGGCATCGATTAGATCCTCAGCCGCGTCGGTCTCGGCGCCATCTTCGATCTGGGTTGCCTTGTCGCGGGACCAGATGCCCTGGACGGCGGCGGCGGTTTGCCAGGCAAAGCGCATCAGGAGTTCGGTGTTGGCCTGGGAGATGTGGGGCGCCAAAAGCCTCAGTGCGGAGGGGCCGGTTAAAGCGTGAAGCAGGGCGAAGACGCGGCCCGGGTCGTGGGCGTTGGCCAGATAGAGCCCGGCGAAGTGCTCGGTGAGAACCGAGAGATCGTCGAGCGGTTTGGCGCCGCCCTGATAGAGGTTTGTAACGGGGGCGAAAGGCGGCAGCATGTCGACCCGGCCTAGGGTTTCGGTGATGTTGCCGGCGCGCGAGACCTCAAGCGGTGGTACCTGGGCCAGTGCTTGCTTGATGCCAAAGCGGTAGCTAGAGGGCGCTACCATTTTGAAGTCGTGGAAGGTCGCGGCCCAGTAAGCCAGGGCGTCGGCAAGCTCGTTGAGCCGGGGCTTCGTTTCGCGAGCGCCTAGGGCGCGGACGGCGTGGGCAGTGCGGATTATGCCGTGGGTGGCCTCGCCGGAGAAGCCAGGCGCCAGGTGTTCGATCCAGAGGTTGAGTACTTCCGGCCAGGGGCGCTCTGCTAGCTCGGCTTGGAACAGAGCCACCCACTCCGGCCAGAGGTCGCGTTTGCCCAGCGCTTCGCGCCAATCGCCTTGCAGCGCCGGCCGGGAGGAGGGGCGATCACCGAGCATGGGGCGGTAGTTATCGATCCAGGGCAGGATGGCTTGATCGTGGCCCAGGACGGTGAGAGTTTCGACCACCATCGGCGCGTGATTGGTGTTGCCGTTGGCGAAGTTGGCCGCGGCGCCGCTCAGGGCTTCAAGTGCTTCGTCCAGGGTGCTGTTTGAATTGGTCATCGAAGCCATCTTAGCGCTTGGCCGGTGGTGGGAGGATTTGATCAAGTTCCTGCTGCCGGCCAAGAAAGTTGTAAATTGGTTGGCGATGAAGATCTGCATATTTGACCTCGAGGGAACGCTCGTGAAACCGCAGTTCGCCGGCGACCTGGACGACGCCGGCGCTTTCGAGAAAGCGCACGCGGCCGCGGTACTACGGACGCTCCAGACCCTGAGTGCAAGAGACGACCACGGCCTGGCGTTGGCCACTCGCGGACCCAAGCAGGCGGCGGAAGCGCGGCTCGAGAACGAGGGCTTCGGCCGCTTACTAAGCGTGGGCGCGTTTGCGGAGGACGGCGAGAACAAGACCCAGATCCTGGCCGCGACGGTGGTGCGCTGCAACGCTGGGGAGAACCAGTTCGTGTTTATCGGCGATGCGGCGGCTGACGCGGCGGCGGCGGAGAGCCTGGAGATTGGCTTCATCGCTGTTGGCCCGCTGTCGGATCGCGGCGAGCTGCAGGTCAGTTCATCAGAGTTTCTCGCGGTGCTCGATGGGCAATGGGTTGGTTGAGGATGAATTGACAAAGTTGCCGGGAGGATTTTTTGAAATACCGGCTATGGCCGTGGGCTTATCTGGGAGCGTCGGCGGCGTTTTCTTGGCTTACGCCGGAACGAAAGAGACGCAATGACTAATTCGCCGGGCGACCCCGTCATGCTGCGCAACTGCGGCTTTTTCATGGGTGATGCCTGGTGTACGCCGCACGTCCTGGTTCAGGAAACGCCTGACCTGGTGGTGCTGTTCCGGCCGGAAGGTGTGCAAACCCAGATCTGGCAGATGGAACGTCAGGAATTTGTCGAGATGCCGGTCACGCGCATGGACATGCTACGGCTGATGTTCCCCGGCCGCATGTACGCCATTGAGCTGTTCTTCGATGCCGGGAAGGGCACGCCTCCTTACTCGATTTTCGAAGGTGAGGGGCGCTTCCGTGGCTGGAAGGTGAACATGGAGGCGGCCTTCCGTCGGACGCCAATTGGTTTTGACACCACCGACCATTTCGTCGATATCGTCGTCAAGCCCGACCTTACCTGGTACTGGAAGGATGAGGAGGACATGCGGCAGTGGCGGAAAAAGGGAGCCTACCAGCCGGGTGAGATCGAGAGCTTTCTGGCGGCGGGCCGCGAGGCGGAGGAGATGATCAAGCGCCGCCTGGCGCCGTTCGACGAGGTTTGGAGCAACTGGCAAGACGAATCGCTGGCGGGGCGGCCGCTGCCCAAGGTGCCGGAAGGCTGGGAGCAAATGCCGGGAGTCAACATAACAATGAGCCTGAACCGGCCCTGGGACTTTTGGAAATGAGCCGCTGTCTAAGACAGCTACTCTTCGGGTTGATGGCTAGGTCAGCTACTCTTTGCGGCTAAGGCAGGAGGTTCTGAACAGCCAGCCGGCGATCGTGTTGTGGATTGGCATCACCGTCGGGTAGCCGGGGTCGACGCCGAGGTTGTTGAGGATAGGCAAGAGGGTTTGAATAAGATGAAGAGAACGGAGGGACGAAGCATGGCCGCAATCATGTTGCGTCTCTCCGTCCTGCTTTTTGTCATCGTCGCGGTTGGGGCTATTGGTCTAAACCGCAGCATCAACCCTCAAAACGTGGGCCGGATCCAGGCCCACAACATCGCGATCGAAATTACCGGCACCGGCGGAACCCTGCAATTTGCCGGGGCGATCGATTGTGACGCCGATGCACTGGCGCCCAATGACACCTGCCTGGCGCTGCTTTCAGTGCAAAACACCGGCGACTTTGCCGTCACAATGTCGGCGCCTGATATGGACGTGGGCGGCGGCCTGACCACCTGTGGTGGTGGCGGCTGGTTTGACGTTGCGCTGCAGAACGTTTCTTACGCCGGTGGTGACATCGTCGCGGCCGGTGAGACCGAGACCTTTGAGGTTTTGGTTGAGCTTGATTTTGATACCCCCAATTCCTGCCAGGGCCGCGGGGCGGAGATCTCAATCACGATTACCGCGGACTGCGTCGCTAGCGATGTAGTCTGTACGGCCGTGATCACCACCACTCCCACGCCGGTGTCGGAAGTTGCCGGTGTGGTTGATGACCCTGACGATCTGATTTCGGAGACGTTGCCAAGCCGCTTCCCGGTGACCGGCCAGGGTGACTTTGCCGATGATGTCGCCGGTGTCGTGGCGCTGATTCTGCTTGGCTGCGGGCTCTTGGCGGCTGGTCTGCTGCTAATAGCCGCGGGTCTCTACTCACAGAGAAGGCGGGAGGAACAATGATTTTCCTCCCCAGGCGCTCCGGGACCGAAACCGAAGCCGGGCGACAGAGTTTTGAGGATTTGATGATTGCCGGCCGCCGGCTGGTTAAGCGGGTCCTCCCGCTGCTGGCGCTAATCGCGCCGCTGGCGGCGCTTGGCCTCGTAGTTGAGTTCAGCAGCATGAGCTGGCAGGGCGTGATCAAGTTCCCGGACCGGCTGGCCGAGGACATGGCTGCAGCGTGGCCTGCCTCTAACCTTGCCCTGGTCGGGCTTGTATTCGCCGCGCTGTTCGCCGTGGCCGGCCTTGACATAAGGTCAAGACTTGCTCGCCGCGACCGAGCTGATGCCCCGGCCTTCCTCGGTGGGGGCGTGACGCCTCCGGTAAGGCGGCTGACGCTGTCGACCGTCTGGCAGCCCTAAACTTTGGCGAAATGGGGCTGGCGCTGCTGGCGCTGGTCGCCGTTGCAAGTCTGATTGCCGGGCCCAAGATTTTGATGGCAGGGCGTGATCGTGCTCTCCGGCAGCATGGAACCGGAGCTGCCGACCGGCGGCCTGGCTTTCGTCAAGCCGATGGCGGCGAGCGAAATTCAAGTTAACGACATCCTGACCCATCGTCCCAACCCCAACAGCGACACCCTGATCACCCACCGCGTGGTCGAGAGAATCGATGGTCCGGATGGTCTTGCCTTCCGCACCAAGGGTGACGCTAACGAGGCGGCCGATCTGGAGTTGATTCCGGCGTCCAACGTGGTCGGCCGGGTTGTATTCGATCTTCCTTACATCGGCAGCCTGGTCGATGGGTTGAAGGACCGCTCCATGTTCTACCTGATCGTCGGTATACCGGCGCTGCTTTTGATCGTCAATGAGCTGTGGAGCGTTGGTGCAGACATGCGTGGCGCCGCGCGGCGCTCCTCAGGAATGGAAGAGGAGGGCGTGCGGTCGTGAATCGTCGCCGCTTCTTGATCGCGGCTGACCGCGATGGCGCTGCTGATTACCGTGGGCGCCCGCCTAAACGGCTCCTATGCGCCGTTCACGGACACCGACCAGATCTCCGGTTCGGTCGCGGCCGGTTTCTGGATCGGTGACATCTCGATCACAAAAGACACGGATCCAAACGACGACACGAACTTCGATTTCACTGCCGCCGGCGGCACAATCTCACCGACCAGCTTTGAGCTAGAAGACGATGGTGATGAGGGCGACGGTGACGTCAAGCTGCGAACCTTTAGCGACCTGGATGCCGGCGTTTATACCTTTGTCGAGCTGGCGGAGAGCGGTTACGAGATCACCGGGATCAGCTGCAACGTGGTTGGCAGCAACGGCTCAACCTACGCGATCCAGGGCGTTTCGGATAATGCCACGTTTGAGGCCGGCGAAGACACGATTGAGGTGACTTTGGCCGGTGGAGACGCCGTCAACTGCACCTTCACCAACGAGCCGGAACCGGAAACGGGTTCGATAACGATCATTAAGGACGTTGCCGATGGCATAGACGACCAGGACTTCGTCTACACGACCAGCGGCGCCGGTCTCTCAGGCTTCAGCCTCGACGACGACGGCAACAACGGCAACGCGCTGTCCAACACCGAGGTCTTCTCCAGTCTGCTGGCTGGCGGCTCCTACAGCGTGACCGAGACCGTGCCCAGCGACTTCGTGATTACGGACATTTCCTGCACCGGCGCCACAAGCTCCACGATCACGATCAACGGAGCCGACGATGATGGCGACTTTGACCCCGGCGACAGCAGCGTGACGATTATTTTGGCCGCCGACAAGGACATCATCTGCACCTTTGAGAACACTGAGACCGGCTACCCGAACATCGACGGCTGTCTGGCATTGATGGGAGTCCTCATCGGCGACGTGACGGTGATTTTTGGCACCAACTTTGGCGAAGTGATTGCTGGTGGCTCCGTTTCCGGCCCGCTAATCATCTTCGGCTTTGATGGCGACGACACGCTCAACGGCAACAACACCAGTGAGTGCCTGGTTGGCGGCGAAGGCGCGGACAAGATCAATGGCAACAACGGCAACGACTTCATCTTTGGCGGCCCCGGTGACGACGCGAAGAATGGAGCAGCATTCGCGCTGGATGGCGGCGCCGGCGACGACTTCATCGACGGCGGCCCGGGTAACGACGAGTTGGACGGTGGTACCGGCGACGATGATTTGCACGGCGGTCCTGGCGACGATGATCTGTTCGGAGCTCAGGACGAGGACAGCTTGGCCGGCGACGGTGACACCGACATTTGCGATGGTGGCACCGAAACCGATACGACCGATGGTTCCTGCGAGACCGTCTCCAACATCCCCTAGGACATGTGACCTTGATCACCGCCGCGGCGGTGGCGCGGGCTTGTAATAAACCAGGGCGATAATTCGATCATGTCCCGCATATTGATCCCAACTGGCACCATCCTGGCCGCGGCCGGAGTGGCGCTGATTGTCTTTCTGGCCTTAAGCAGCGATGGATCGTAGCCGACCGGCCGGCCCGGGATTCCCGGGGCCTATTCGCGAGGCGGCGGCCACGGCGGTCACGTCTGAGGCAACTACTCCTCCGGCGACGGAGACTCCCGCGGGCGGCGTGGGGACGGATGCGTCAGCGGTGGCGCGGATTCAGATTCCCAGCATTGAGGTTGATGCCGGCGTTGTCACGCTGGGTGTGTTGCCGGACGGCCTCATGGAGTCGCCCTATTCGCCGGCGGACGTGGGTTGGTACAGTTTCTCGGCCCAGCCGGGAGTGATTGGCAGCGCGGTCTTTTCTGGGCACGTGGATTACGTAAACTATGGCGCCGCCGTGTTCTTTCGCCTCAAGGACTTGCAGGCGGGGGACCTGGTGATTGTGACCCTGGCCAATGGCGCCAACGTCACCTACGAGGTCACGAGTTCTGAGTTGGTCGACGAAGCGACGGCGCCGGTGGCGGAGATTGTCGGCCCGACGAAGACGGCGACCCTGACCATGATCACCTGCGCCGGCGCCTTCAACCGTGATGTCCCGGAGTACGACAAACGCCTAATCGTGCGGGCCGAAGTCATCGCCGTTTCCGGCGCGGCGGCTCACTAAGGGGTCTAGCGAGCCTTTAGGACTGAAGCCGGAGTAAACCCTGCCGTCAGTAATCGGACTAGAGCTTGCGGACAACAACCTGATGTTTCTGGTGCAGAAGCTCGATTTTTCCTTCGTATAAGTTGAGGAAGCTGTCGATAGCCAGCTTTGGCCGGTCGAGTTCGGTCGCGCCGCCGTCCCAGAGATAGTCATCGAAGATGATCAGGCCGTTGGGTTTGATTACCAGCAGTGCCAGCACGGCATCCTGGCTCACGGCCGGGCTGGCATGGCCGCCATCGATGTAGACGGCGTCAAAGAAATCCACGGGGAAGAGCCGGACTACTTCCTGGGAGAGGCCGCGAATCTTGACTAGGCGTCGGCCGAGCCGGACACGGCCAGGTTGTGATCGAAGCGCCGGCGGGACTTTGAAAGAACATCGGGTCCGGCAAGCTAGCGGGACTTTGAAAGAACATCGGGTCCGGCAAGCTAGCGGGACTTTGAAAGAACATCGGGTCCGGCAAGCTACCCCGACTTTGAAAGAACATCGAGTCCGGCAAGCTACCCCGACTTTGAAAGAACATCGGGTCCGGCAAGCTACCCCGACTTTGAAAGAACATCGGGTCCGGCAAGCTAGCGGGACTTCGAAAGAACATCGGGTCCGGCAAGCTAGCGGGACTTCGAAAGAACATCGGGTCCGGCAAGCTACCCCGACTTTGGAAGAACGCAGGGTCGGGCGAGCGGAACCTGCCGCTGCTGGGCCCCCGCTGGGTAGAACTACCCAGCGGGCGGCCGGTTCAGCAGTCAGGTTCGCCGGCTAACTTGGGTATTCCTTCGGACGTTAAGAATCGCCGCTAAATCTAATCTCTTGTTAAGGATGAGGATGCGCTTGAGCCCGCCACTTGGAAAAGCCGGCCCTGGGGGGTCCAGAGCCGGCGGCGACCGTGAGGCTTTGGTCAACAAAAGCCGAGAAAGGAAGATTTGTCATGAACGAGACGCAGATGATTTCAGCGGTAGGTTACGTCGCCGGCGTATCGACGGCGGCCGCGTTGGTGGGCTACCTGATCGGCGGCAGCTCAATTGCCCTGATTTTGGTCCTGATCGTGGTACCGGTAGGCATGTTTCGGGCGCTGGGACGGGGCAAGGGTAGATAGCCAATCGCGGCGAGAGCGTTGACAAACGCCAGTGCTGAGCCTAGCTTGCGCCCGTCGTTCGTAGACGCGCCAGCCGGACGGCTGGAAGGGTTCGGAGACGGCAGCGGATGAATCAACCAGATTTTGAAACGCCAAAGGGATTTGACTCCGGCGAGGTCGCGGGTCCTGGGGCTCCGAAGGAGCAGGATGGGCCTGAAAAGGGCCCGTGGATGGCCGGCTCGCGGGACCGCTATCCTATCGCCAGGAGGCGAATCCAGAAACCGGATCCAGCTCCAAAGAGCGCGGGCATGGCAGCTTATCGGGAGCGCGCCCGCAAGACGGAGAAGCCGCTCCAGAGCCCGCATAACCCGGACTAGCCGCTCGATCCACGATTCGCCAACATCAGCGCCGGCGACATAATCCGCGATGTGATCGGCGTCCTGGTCTTTTTCATGATCGGTTGGCAGATTCTGGAGCTGGCCGATTCCTGGGAATGGTTAGTCACGGGCGCGGCGTTTATTGTGGTCGCCGTGGGCTCACCGCTGCTGACCTCCTTCTGGAGCAGCTACCCGGAACTCTCCTCCGTGCGCATGGTGGTCGCCCGTACGCCGGGATCGGCGGTGAGCGTGATCAAGTGGGTGTTTTTTGGCTGGTTGCTTTTGTTCGTTTTGCCTTTGTAGACACCATTTCGCGTCGGATTAAGGAGTCCGCCGCCGGCGGGCGCTAGTGACGCTCCTGGGCACCGGCTCCGATGGCGGTGCCGATCCCGACGCCGATCGCGATCCAGAACGGTTGGCCGGTTGCGGCAAACATAGCAGCACCGATCCCGACGCCAATGGCCACGGCTGCTGCCATGCTCATGAATGTCAGCGTTCCTCCAGTTGGCCCTTAGAGGCCTGGTCAAACTCAGGAAGATAGCGCGCTTCGCCGCTAAAGCGCCGGACGGCGTCTTTGGCGAGCTCCGTTACCATGAAGAAATCGCTCCCATCCTTATAGATGATGCCGAAGGGCCGCGCCGGCTGAAAACCGAAGCGGGGATAGTATTTGGTCGAGCCGAGAACGAAGACGCAGTCATGGCCAAGGCGGCGGCATTCCGCCAGACCCGCCACAACCAGTTGGCTGCCGATGCCCTGGCGCTGTCTTTGGGGCACGACAGCCAGCGGCGCCAGGGCTATCGCCTGGCTTTCGCCGATCGTCATCATTGAAAAGGCGATGTGGCCCACGAGCCGATTCTGGTCTTCGGCGACCAGCGAGAAGACGATGTGCCGGTTGCGGCGTAGAGCGTCCACCAGCCGAACTTCGGCCTCCTCGCCAAAAGCGAGGCGCACGACCTCGCGGACGGCGTCCTCGTCTCGCGGTCTTTCGGGCCGGATTGTGGTCACGGTCAACGCTCAGGCTTTCGGTAGATCTTGTTTACGCTGGCATTGCTGGCTCAAACGTCGAATGGGTTGAGGCCATGTAATAGTAGCGCTAGCGGGATGAAATTTTTAACCAAGGAAGGCCACCTGCCAAATGGCTTCTGCTCAACCTTCACCAGGCAGGCTTGAAGACGTGTTGCTGCGAAGCACCGCACCGGCTGAGGAGTTGGTCTACGACGGCTGGCTGGTGCGGCGAGCCCGCGATGACATCAAGCGTGCCTGTTCGGTAAACGCGAATCACGGCTCGACACTGCCGCTGGCCGAGAAAATCGACCACTGCGAGCAGCTTTTTGCTGACGAAGGCCTCTCGCCCGTGTTTCGCCTCACCGGCTTCTCCAAACCGGCTGGCTTGGATCAAGCGCTGGCGCGGCGAGGTTACGTTGTCTTCGAGCCGTCGCTGGTTCAAGCTGCCCCTTTGATCGATCCGCAAGAAACTGTGTCGCCCGGAGTCCGATTCGAGTTTCTGCCGTTCGAGCAATGGGTGGAGCCGGCCGGTAGGCTGCGCGGCAGGTCAATACAACAGTGCGAGGGGGAGGCGCGCCGCTTGCGCTGGACGGGCCTGCCTAGTGAGGGAATATTGGCGTTCGCCGGAACCGATTTGGTCGCCTGTGGCCGGGCGACGATCTTCGAGAACCTGGCGGGGCTTTTTGGCGTTTTTACGGTTGAAGAGCAGCGTGGTAAAGGCATCGCGACCGCGCTAAACGGGCTGCTTTTGAGTTGGGCGAAGGAACGTGGCGCCGAGCATGGTTGGCTCATCGTCCTGGATGAAAATGGTCCGGCGCTGGCGGCTTACGCAAAGCTCGGCTTTGAGACGGTGTACCAGTATTGGTACAGGGTCAGGCCGGGTGATTCTCATCCTGCTTAAGACCGCGTGACCCACCCGATTTCTAGAGGCGGATTTTCTAAATGGCCAACTCAGGACTCGTGAGTCTCAAAGGCTGCGTGCGAATTAAACTTGCGAGTCAAATCCTGTAGAGTCGGAGCCGTCGAGGAAAATCGGTTAGTTTTTGCATGGGCGCTAGCGCCCGCAGCGAGGAGGACAACATGGCGTTCATGCTGAAGATCAGGTGGGACATCAAGGACGGCGAGGAGGCCGGGTTCAAGGCGAACCAGGAGAAGCTCTGCGCGGTGATGACCGAGCATCCAGGCGTTATCGCCTATCACGTCGAGTATCCGGCGCCTGGCGTCAGCGAATGGCCGCCCGCTGCTTTGGCGAGCCGGATGAAGAGTCCAAGAGCATCCTGGCCGGCTTTGGCTGCACTTACAAGACAACGGCGCCAAGCGCGTTTGCACTCAACCCTAACGCCGACAAGGACTCGCTGGTCTAAACCCTATCGGGCTTAATGCTTGAGCCTTTAGCGAAGTTGAGAGGCGGTCGCTCCGCAGCGTACTGTCAGGCGGTGGCTCGCCACCTGCCGTTAGCCAGTCTCGTGCAACCTACTGCCAGGCGGGCGCTCCTTGACCTACTATCAGCCGGGAGTGTTGCGGACGCTGTTCGGACATCGGTGTGACAGCAAAAACCAAGACGATCTAATCTTAGGCATGCCCCGCCTTGGGTCTTGTTTTTCGCTTCTGATGTCGATCCTGCTTAGCCGGCTGACACCAGCCGGAGCAAGCGAGGACGCGCGTCGCATAGTTTTGGCGCGCGGCCTGCGCGGGTTTGCCGATGGCATGCTCAGCGTGCTGCTGGCCAGTTATCTATCAGACCTGGGCTTTTCGCCGGCGCAGATCGGCATCTTGATTACGGCGACACTGCTGGGTTCGGCGGCGCTGACCCTGGCGGTCGGTTTGCGAGGCGGCCGGCTGAGCCCGCGGCTGATTTTGCTCGGCGCCTGTGTTTTGATGCTGCTAACCGGTATCGGCTTCGCCAGCATCACCGCCTATTGGCCGCTGCTGCTGGTGGCGATTTGCGGGACTCTCAACCCGTCGTCCGGCGATGTCAGCGTCTTTATCCCGACTGAGCAAGCCGTGCTGCCGAGGACGATCGCCGCGGCGGGGCGGACGGCGTTGTTTGCGCGTTACAGTCTGTTCGGCACCTTTGCCGGCGCTTTTGGTGCGCTGGCCAGTGGTATCCCGGTGGTCCTGGCGGCTGGGCAGGATTGGGACCTGCTTTTGGCCCAGCGGCTGGCGTTTCTGGTCTACCCGCTGGTCGCGGTTGCCGCGGCGCTGCTCTATCGTGGCCTCTCGGCAGAACTGGACCCAGGGCCGCGAACCGGCCAGGCCACCCTGGCGACATCGAAGCGCTTTGTTCTGCGTTTGGCGGCGGTGTTCAGCCTGGATTCGCTCGGCTCCGGCCTATCGGTGCAAGCGCTAGTGGCGCTGTGGCTGTTTCAGCGCTACGGGCTCTCGGTGGAGACGGCGGGGGCGATTTTCTTTGTGGCCGGTGTGCTTTCGGCGGCCTCGCAGCTGGCATCGCCCTGGCTGGCCAACCGCATCGGCCTAATCCGCACGATGGCCTACACCCACATCCCGGCCAACGTGTTTATGATCCTGGCGGCGCTGATGCCCAACGTCGAACTGGCGACGACCTTCCTCTTGATGCGGATGGCGCTCTCCCAGATGGACATACCGGCGCGCCAATCCTACGTGATGGCGATGGTACCGCCGGAGGAGCGTGCGGCGGCGGCCAGCGTGACCAACATCCCTCGCAGCCTGGTGGCGGCGATATCGCCGGCGCTGGGCGGGTTGCTGCTGACCCAAACCTCGTTTGGCTGGCCGCTGATTATCGCTGGCGCGATCAAGATTGCCTACGACCTGCTGCTGCTGATGTTTCGCAACCTGCGGCCGGAGGAAGAAACGGCGGCCGGGGTAGGCTGACGCCTAGTCACGGCTAGACGGCGATCAAGGGTCGAGCCGGGCCAGCAGATCGGGCAGCTCGGACAGAGCAGCTATTTGGAGAACGTCCTGGTTGGCTGGCCCCGCATCGCGATTGCCGACCAGGACCGGTGTGGCGCCGGCGGACTTGATTTTGGGCAAGAAGGCCGGGGTGTCATCGAGGACGATCGCGTTGCCCGGCTCTACACCGGCGTGCTCGAACATGCGCGGGTAGAAGGTGACGCCTTGCTTGGTGGCGTTTATCAAGTCGGGGCCGTAGAGGCGGGTGAACAGGTCGGTGACCCCCATGGCTTCTAAAGAACCCTCGAGCCAAAAGGAGGGACCCATCGAGGCGGTAAACAGCTCGTACTCGGAGCTGAGGCTCCTTAGCGTGTCGGCCGCGCCGGGGAAGGCGGACGTGACGCGGCGGGAGATATAGTCCTGGGCTTCGTGCGCCAGCGCGGCGCATTGATCGTCGGTCAGGGTGGAGTTGATCGCGGCATGCGTCATCATCCCGCGCAGCCAGCGTAGTTCGTACTCGCGATTGACGCTCTCGTAGGACCAGCCCTCGCTGCTATCAAGCTCCAACTGAGCTTCCAGCCAGGCGAACACCTCGCCAAACACCGCGCGATTGGCCTCGGCCCATGCCTCGTGGCTGCCACCGAGGCGGGGCACAAAAAACTCGCCGACCAGTGCCTGCCACTGGGGAGCGCAAGGAGTTGTCGTTCATGACGCCGCCGTCGTCGAGGAAGATGTGTTTAAAACGCTGCACAGGGGAAAGTTTATCTCAGACGAAGGGTCTTGCGAGAGCATGTACTCTTAAAAGACATTGAAACAACCACGCGCCGTTTTCTTCGATCTGGACGACACGCTCTGCAACACGAGCGTCAGCCGATTCGAGCGGGCGCGGCTGGTGGCGCAAGTTCTGGTTGAGCATTCGCCATTGTTAACCCAGGAGGACCTCATCGCCCGCGTTCTGGAGCAGATGCCCGAAACCGGTTGGCCGCGGGGCGCCAGACCGCTAGTGCAAGAATTGGGGCTCTCTGATACCGGCATCGGACGAGAGGCCATCGGCCGGTGGTATTTCGAGGGCTGCGAACATCTCATTGCCGGCTTTCCAGGCGGAGCCGCAGCTGTGGCTGGTCTTAGCAGCGAATACGATCTTGGTGTCATCACTAATGGTGAGGACTCGATTCAGAGAAGAAAACTGGCGGCGCTTGGTTTGTCGGAGCATTTCCGTGACTTTGTTTCGAGTGGTGCCGCTGGACATCAGAAGCCGGAGTCGGAGATTTTCCAGATTGCGATGAAGAATCTCGGCGTGGAGCCCCACGATGCGATCTTCATTGGCGACGATCTCCGATTGGACATCCGCGGCGCCCAGCAGGCCGGCATGAAGGGCGTGTGGTTCAATCCCAGTGGCCATCCAGCCCCGGCCAGCATCCTGCCAGACGCGACGATTAGCAGTTTGACGGAGCTGCCCGGTCTGATCGAGAGGAAGAACCTTTGGGGGTAAAGTGGGAGCACCGCCTCGGATAAACGGGACCTGCGGTCGGGCCAGCTGGAAGGGTATTTCTGGCTTCTTTTCAAGGAGTGGAGTTCTTGGTCACGCTTAAGGAAATCCAAGACTAAGCCAGAGAACTAAAGAATGAGCAGGGTTGGAGGAAGACCTCTCCCGTGGCCTAGCGGCTGAGCGGAGCTTAGAGACAGCTCACCGGAATGAGGTTCAGTCCTGGCCAAAAATTTTCTTGAGTAGCTGGGCCGCATCATCCGTGGCCGGTGCTTCGTATTCAATCGTTAGCCCGCCCGGCGTTTCAAAATAGAAGTTGCGAATGCCGGAGGGCTGCGTCAGGGGTGGCTGGCGGATCAAAACGCCCTTTGCTTTGATTCTTTCGTAGATCAGATCGACTTCTGCCAGGTCCACCGAAATGTCGATGGTCTCGCCCCTCAGATTCGTGTACTCAGGGTGGACCTCATCCCTGGGCAGCACTAGCACCGCGAGGTTGTCGGCGAGCTTGAATGACGCCAGCGCGTTAGGACGGTAGATGATTTCCGGACACTCGAGGACTTCGCGGAAGAATTGAAGCTCCGCCTCGAAGTCGGTGACATGGTGCTCTATGGCGTTGGCTCTCCGCATTGGATGTCTTCCTCAAAAAGGTAGAAAGGCTCCAGAAGTTGAATGTCCGGGAGTATATCACGGCCGCAGGGTGTTGCAGACGCCTATTGAGACGGCAACGGCGAAGGCTGAAGCCCGCCGCCGGGCCGGACCAGCCAGACATGGTCGTAGCCGGCGCGGGCGATGGCTTCGACCGCGACTCCGAGGTTTAAGCCGACATCGGCCGGGCCGTGGGAGTCGTCGCCCAGGGTTACGGGCACACCGATGCGGTTCGGCCAAAATCCAGTCGTCCGGGTAGATACTCTTGCAGGGCTTGAGCAGGCCGCGGGCGTTGACGTCCATGGCGCCGCCGGCATCGCGGATCGCTTCGAGGACGGCCCGCTGCGCCGTTTCGATCTTTGGCGTACGCGCGGCCTCTTCCGGGGTCAGCAGCATCTTGATCAGATCGAGATGGCCAATCACGTTCGCAAGATTCCAGGAGATCAGCTCTTGAAGGTGCTCGTAGTAGGTGAGCTGGAGGCGCTCGGGGCCGCCGGCGATTTCAATCGCCTTGTCGACGTTGCTTCGCTGCCAGTCGATCAAGATGTCGGTCTCACCGAGCCGGACGTAGTGGACCGAGCCGACCAGGTAGTCGAACGGCCAGCGCACGACCTGCTCGCGGGTCCAATCCAGTGCGCCGCGGATGTACTCGAATTCGGTGCCGAGGAGGACGAAGGAATGGCTCTGTTTCGCGTCTTGGACAGCTGCGGAGTAGTCGTCGAATCGCGTGAACTGGTCGTGGAGAGCCATATCCGGCGACAGGGCCATCGGTGGGATCTGGAAGTGCTCGGTGAAGCCGTAAGCAGCAAAGTTTTGGGCCGCCGCTGCCTCGGCGATCTCACTGACTTCGCCATCGGAGTCGCCAAACCGGGAGTGGCCGCCGTGGAAGGAGCTAAGCGGCATTAGGTTGGGCCTTTCGCCGTGGCCACCGATCAGCCGTTGTAGTCTGTTTCACTCTCGCCACCCTGTTGCCGCCGTTCTCGTGCAGGACTAAGATCGCTACGATCTACGAAAGACTCTCGCGGCCTCAAGGAGTGCTTCGCCGATCGTAACTCGTTTGCGCCCTCTTAATTCTAATCGCGAAGGAGGGTTTATTCCAATGAATGCACTTGCCGGGTTGGTCATTGCCTCGTGGGAAGACTTTGACCGCGCCCTTGATGCGCTTGAGCCTTCGGATGCAACGAGAAGAATTGGCGCGGCTTCGGCGATAGCCTGGTCCCTGGGGCACGTGACTCAACAGCTGGACAGTTGGATTAATGTGCTGTTCCTAGGATTGGAACCTAACGCAGCCCTGAGCGACACAAAGTTCTCAATCGGTAGCGCGGGATTATCTGAACCGGTCGAAACAATTGCTCACTCGGTGAATCAGGTGCGTGGAAGTGCCAAACCTTTCTTGGAGGTAATTCGTGACGAGGACCTCCAGGAGCGTAAGGACTATCGGGGCGGGTTAGACGTTCCCGAGTTGCACTCTGGCGGTATTTCGTTAGGTTATGCGCTAGCCAGGATAGCGGCCCATCACTATTTTCACCTTGGCGAGATTGCTTCCGCGAGAGTATCTCTAGGACACAGCATTGGTGACTACCCGGGTGAGCTGAGGCCCCTGTTGGACTGACTACACCGGCGAACCAAAAACTAATGGCTCCCGGTGAACGAGCTAGTGGCCCAGTAGCCGGGGTAGCTCGGACATGGAGCCAAAGAGGGGCACGCCAAGGTCGTCAACCTGAGCTATAGAATTGTCCGGCGCGAACGCCAGAACGGTCATGCCTGCTGCCAAACCGGCTAGGATTCCGTTTCGACTATCCTCAATCACAACGCATCGCTCAGGGGTTACACCCATGCTTCGCGCGGCGAATGAGAAAAGGTCCGGTGCAGGCTTGCCGTTTTCTACCTGGCTGGCACTAAATACGTCGCCGTGAAAATAAGACCCTAGGCCGGTGACCCCGAGGGTTACGGCCAACTTTGCTTGCGGGCCGCTGGAGGCGACACAGATCGGCTGATCATGGTGCCCGAAGGACCGAATGGCCGATTCGACACCCTCCACGGCGTGAACGCCCGTTCGCAGCAGCGCCAACTCCTCTCGGTTGTACCGGGTGGTGAGTTCGTGGGGAATGGTGACCTCATATTCATGCTCGAACTTCCGCCACATATCCCTGTCTGTAAGGCCTTGTGAAAGTCGATTAACGTCCTTTGCAGTCATTTTGACGCCAAGTTCGGACATCAGGCGGATGATGATGCCGACGGAAAGATCCTCGCCATCCACCAAAACACCATCGCAATCGAAGATGGCGAGACCATACTTTCGGGATTCTGTCGGCAATTCAGTCCTCTGCCGTTGGGCCTTCCGTCTTTATCGGTCGCGAAGATTTTACACCCAGGACTTTGAAAGATTCATACTAAGGGCGTTGCAGATGTTGGGTGCGGTTTGCCTTGTCTAGATCAGGAATACAAGGCAAAAGTGGTCTTATGCGAATCAAACGCGTCCTGTTGTTCGATTGCCTGGTTGAGCTGGGAATCCTGTAGGTTTGCGAATGCCTATCCGCGGCGTTCTTTTCGATTGGCGGGGCACGCTTTTCCACGATCTCAGCGATGGGGAGTGGGTTAGAACCAGCGCCGAAGCGATTGGCCGCAAGCTCTCAGACTCCGAAGTCGAGGGGATCAACGAGTCGATTGCCAGGGTTGAGGGCGACGCCGATGTCGAGGCTGGAAGGTTTCGGGCGGACGCATCCTCAGAAGCTCACCGGGCCGCGATGCTATTCCACTTCAACAAGGTGGGGCTGGATGACGAGCTGGCGCTGGCGGTCTACGAGCGAGACGGCGCGATTGATGCCAGCTTTCCCTACCCACATACGCGGCGGGTACTGAGCCAGCTAAAAGACAAGGGTTGCCGCATCGCTGTCGTCAGCGACATTCACTACGACCTGCGGCCTCTGTTCCGCCATCACAATCTGGACGGATACATCGATGCCTGGGCGCTTTCTTTTGAGCATGGCTGGGTTAAGCCGGAGCCGGAGGCGTTTCTCACTGCCTTGCGGATGCTGAAGCTTGAGGCTGAGGAAGCGCTGATGGTCGGTGACCGGACCGAGCGTGACGGTGGCGCCGTTGCGGTTGGGATCCAGACGCTGATCTTGCCAGCGGCGGCTGATTTCGAGGAGCGGGGGCTCGATTCGGTGCTGAGCTTGGTGTCCGGCTAGGTTGATCGAACCGCTAGACGCCCTCCAGGGTTGAGTGGTCATGGTGCTAAAAGGTTGGCACACTTCGAGGGATGTTGCTTAGGATTGGTTATTGAGATGAGCGAAGAAGAGGGCGCAGTAGTCTTACGGTCGCGGCCGGCGGCGCGGGTGCTGCTTTTGGACCCGGTGGACCGGCTGCTGCTCCTGGAGCACGTCCTTTTGCACCCGGAGCGCGATACGGAAGCGGTGTGGGTTCCGGCCGGCGGCGGACTGGAGGAGGATGAGTCGTTTGAGGATGCGGCGCTGCGCGAGCTGCGGGAAGAGGTTGGGCTGGAGGGTGTGGCGCTGGGGCCCTGCGTCTGGCAGCGGCACAACCAGTTCGCGTTCTTTGGCGAAGACTATCGGGTTGAGGAGCGCTACTTCCTCTGCCGGGTCGAGGCGTTTGAGATGAGAGATCATGTCAAACGGGACGAAGAGGGGCGACTGATCATCGCTAATCGGCAATGGTGGACGGCGGACGAAATCGAGGCGTCGTCCGAATCCTTCGCGCCACGCGACCTCGGCCGTCTGTTGAGACCGGTTTTGGCTGGCGAGATACCGGCGGAGCCGGTCGTTGTGCGCGACCTGCCACGGGCGGCGGGAAAGTTAGGCCAGCAGTAATTTCAGACGATGGAATTGTCGCCTATGCAGGCCGGGCACCGGCATACAATCAGAGAACCAATGACCAACCTACCGATTCCTCGGCCAACGGCGCGGGTGCTTCTTCTGGACGAGGAAGACCGCATCTTCTTGATTTATACCGATGGTGAGATGTCGGGTATTGGGCTGCCAAACGTGTGGTTGACCCCGGGTGGGGGCGTGGAGTCCGGAGAATCGTACGAAGAGGCCGCGCTACGCGAGTTGGTTGAAGAGGTGGCTCTTGATCACGTTGCACTGGGGCCGTGCATCTGGCTACGCACCTTTCCATTTGCGCGCGATGGTGTGCGCTATGCCAAGCAGGAGCGCTATTTCGTTTGTCGGGTGGATCATTTTGAAATTGACGGAGCCGCCCAAGTCGACGTGGCGAACGTGGTTGGCTACAAATGGTGGAGTGCGGACGAGATCGAGGCTTCCTTAGACCTGTTCGCGCCACGCACGCTGGGAAGACTACTTGGGCCGGTGCTACGCGGCGAGATTCCGGGTGAGCCGGTGGATGTCGGAGTTTAGCTGGGGAGCGCGGCACTGCCGAGTTGGCTGAGCGTCGTTCTCCAGACCCGCCAAGATCCCAATAATCTGTTCCCGGTGGTTGTCATCATGGGAACCTCCAGAATCGACCAATCCTGAGGCTCGGGCCGTGTCGACACCGTATTGTGAGAGAGGTGGTGAACCGTCCCAACGAGTTGGGTGCGGGAGGAGACCAGGCTCTCCCGCACTTCTGAAGCTGTCATGGTCATGACGTCACTTTCTTAGCCGCAAATTCGAGAAGCCGGGCTTTGGCGAGAGGATGCCAAGTCTAAGCCCGTTGCCCGAATCCATAGGTGAAGTATGTTTCAGTTTCGCGCACGTCGATCGATAGACCGGCGGCTCGAAATCGGTCGGAAAGGTCAGCGGGATCTTAGAAGTTCTTGACGATCTGGAATTGACGGCCATCGTTGAGCTGCCGGGTTGCGATTTCATCTCCGGTAGGCGGCAGAGGCTGATCTGGCGACGAACCGGTCTCCTCTCTCTTGCTATCGACAAAGAAAAGTTTGCCGCCTGGACGGAGGGCGGATGCCACCTGGCGCAGGAAACTGTCAAGTCGCCGCTCGGGGAGGTGTGATAGCCAGAAGCAAAAGAGGAGACAGTCGTAGACCGGTTCTGGCTGCCACTCAAACAAGTTGGCTACGACGTACGTCACGTGTTCCTGGTTAGCGCCCAACTTTGTTCGATTGATCGCCAGCATCTCGGCGGAGGCGTCAACCGCGGTGATGTGGTCAGCCAAGCGAATGAGCCGCTCGGTCCAAATTCCGGTGCCTGGGGCGAGTTCTAACGCGTGGCCGGTTAGCGGCAGTGAATCGAAGAAGCTGAAGAGTTCGTCCGATTCGGCGAACCAGCGGGAATTTGTCGCGCCGCCGCGGTCGTAGCGCCCCTTGCGGTAGAACCACTGGTCGTACTCGGCCGCTCTGGCGCGGTAGTAGTCGACCATCTCGTTTAGAACGTCGCCGTCGCCTTCTCTCATCATGGCGCCTGGTTTTTGAGCAGCAGAGCATCGGCGACGCGCTGCCAGGTTGTTGGGTCGGCGGCGACGATTAGGCCCTCGCCGTCGTCGCCGGGCCGGTAGTCGCTGCCGTTCCAGCGGCGGGCGACGCCGCCGGACTCCTGGAGGATCAAGGCACCGGGGGCGTGGTCCCAGGGCAGGGTGCGGCGGAAAACGGAGAAGTCGTGATTGCCGCGAGCTACCTCGGGGTACTCGACGCCGGAGCAGTTGCGGCCGGGGATTACTTCGGCGAACTCGGGGCCGGCTTGGGCGACATGCTCTTTGTGGGCCGCATCGAAGAAGCGGGAGTGGATGGAGCCACGCAGCGGTCGATTCGCTGTGGCGGCGAGACGCGGCTCACGGCGGGCGACCCAGGACTGCGCCGCCACGGGATGCCAAATCCAGGCCGCCGTGGTCTGGCCCTGCTCGACCAGTGCCACCATTACGGCGAAGTCCTCGTGGCCGGCGACGAAGTTGGCGGTGCCGTCCAGCGGGTCGACCAGCGACACGGTTTCTTGCTGGCTGACAGCCTTAAGCAGGCCGGGATTGGCGGCGGTGGCTTCTTCACCGACAAAAACGGCGTCGGGCCGCAGTTTTTGCAGGACCTGGCTGATGATCAACTCGGCTTCGCGATCTGCCCCGGTAACGACCTCGCCGGGCGATTTCTCTTCGATATCGCTGGTTTGCAGGTTGCGGAATCGCGGCATGATGGCAACTTCGGCCGCCTGTTGCATTAGAGCGAGAACTTCATCGGTCATGCCCGGTCTCCCGATAGCATTCTAGCCGCTATGTAAGAGGCTTCACCGCTCGGCGAAGTCAGCCGAACTATGATGATGTCGTGCTCCCAACAATGCTGCTCGTGGGATTTGTTGCCGCGATGCTGCCGAAAGGTTACTTTTTGGTTGCGGCGGCCGTGATTGGCTGGACGTCGCGAATTTGCCTAACCACGGATTCAAACGTGGACTTTCTGTTTGTCGCCAGTGTTGCCGCCCTTGGCCTAGCAAATTTGGCTGTTGGCGCGCTTCCGGCTTAGGTATTCGTTGGCTTGGGGTCAGATTCGGCTAAGAGCGTGGCTCGGCCAACGCTGAGCGCTAAACCGGCTCTTTGAATTTGCGGCCGCGCTGGGAGCGAACGCGTTGCGAAGCGAAGCTGAATACGGGCACGCCGTAGCCGCAACTGGTGACTGTGCTGTCGACCGCGACATCGATTACCTGGCGCGGTGCTAATTCCAGACTTTCGGCCGGCTGCGCTAACAGGCGGTCGGCCAGCGGCGATTGGTCCACCGGCATCACTGTGGCGTGGCCGAAGAGGCGCACCACGGCGGCGTCCTCGGCACCCATCGCCATGACCATGATCGTGATCGGTCCGCCGGATGCCGCGTGGCGAGCTGTTTCGTTGCCGCTGCCGAAGTAGTCAAGGTAAGCCACGCGCTGATCGCTGATGATGTGGAGCGGCGTGCCGCCTTTTGGCGACAGATTGACCGGACCCTGTCCCTGATCACTCAAGCTCAAGTCGGGGGTAACGCTGGCAACAAAGAAGATGCTGGCTTGCTGAATCAGAGTTGTTTGCTCTGGCGTTATCTGGTCGTGAAAAGTCGCCATTTCTATCGGTCCTCCAAGATGCATCTTACACTTGATCCTATGGTGTTTGTTTGGCAGCTTTATAAGTTCTAATTGTCATGGTGCCGCGACGACTGACGCCCGCGGGATGAAGGCTTGCTAATCGCCGGTGCCGACCGGGGTCAGCTAGCCGGAAAAGGGCCTGTTCATCTTACCTAAGAGTCAGCTGAGGAATTCGGCAAAGGGTTCTCTTTGGAAGAGGTATTGCTCCAACCAGCAATGCAAGATGAAGAGCAGCATCGCGGCCTGTTGATCCTTTCCGCGCTGATAGCGTTTTGTCATCTGATCCGTAAACGTTCTCTTGAAGATGCCGGACTCACCCAGCCGCTGTAGCCCGGCTAGCAGAGCCTGATTCAGCCAAGCCTGCCGCGGCGCGCCGGGTAAGGCGCGCTTCTCCCGCTGATCGAGGGGCAGGTTGAGCAGAGGGTCATAGGCACGCTTGAGCAGGATTTTGGCATTGGCGGCGCTGGCCGAACCCTTAAGGTTGGGAGGTACCCGTAAGCCAAGTTGGGTTAGACCTTCTTCGTAAAACGGGCTGCGGATCTGCTGACCGCTCAGCGGTGGAATCAGGACGTTGAACAATGCATAACGGCTGACCCAGTTGCGCATCAGGTCATTGAGCGAAAATGCGTCTAGGAGTTCGAAGCCGGTCAGACGTTGTAGGTCGGCCTCCGCCGTGTGCCTGAGCAGAGGATCTTGAGAGACCCGGTGAGTGAGCAACTGGTTTTGATCGGCGAAGGAAAAGAACCTGGGTTTGGCGATCAATGAGGTCAGGGTTTCACGCCAATCCAGGTCCGGGGAGTTGCGGTCCTTGAACGAGCGCCCGTGGCGCAGGTTGCTGAAATGCAGTTCGGCGCCGGAGCCGACGAGGAGAGAGTCATAACCCGATCGCTTCGCCGCTTGCAGGAGAAAGTGCTGGGTGACGCCTCGCATGGTGGAATCGATTGGGTCGTCCATCTGCCGGAGGAGACCGGCGACCAGATCGGCGCTGATATCGCTTTCATCGAGCGTGAGGACTTCCTCCTCGCATCCGACTGCGGCGGCTGCCATTTCGGCCCAAGGCAGGTCGTAGATGCTGGGACCGCTGGTGGTGGCGATCGTAAAAGCCTTGAACTCGCTGACGCCCTGCTCCTTTAGCGCCGCGGCGAGGATTGACGAATCTATGCCGCCGCTAAGGAAGATGGCCAGGCGCGGGGTGGATGCGGTGATGCGCGCAACGGACTTGCCGATCTCCTCGCGGACCTGGGCAACCAATAATCGATTGAATCTGGACCCTTTTCCTGGGGCTGGAATGGAGAGAAGCGCGAATCGAGTGGTTCACGGCTGCCGTCGAAGGTCAGGCTCTGACCGCTTATGAGCTTTCTGACTCCTCGTAGCATTGAATAAGGTGCCTGCACGTAGCCGAGCGTGAGGAAAATCGAGAGGGCTTCGTGATCGAGGTGGCGCGGCACAGCCGGATGGGCGAGCACGCCCTTGAGCTCAGAGGCGAATACCAGCAGGACGCCGGTTGGAGCCTGATAGTAGTACAGAGGGCTCCGGCCCATTGGATCTTCCGCCAGGGTTAGGCTCTTGTCGAGGCCGTCCCACAGTGCCAGGGCGAAGTAGCCCCAGAGGCCGCCGGTGAAATCGGTCTTGTTCGTCTGGTAGAACCTCAGAAGTGCCTGGGCGTCTCTGTTGCCCGGCGGCGTATAAGTGGCATTGGGGAACTCGCCAAGGTTGGAGATCGACCCTTCGATCGTGGCGACCAACGGTCCGTCCTCGGCGAGCGCCGGATGGGGCTCGTCGCCGGGCCGAGAGAAAGTGTTGCGGAAGAGGTGTCCGATGGCGAGGCCGTTGGTTGGATCCAGGAAGGTCGCGTTACCATCGCCGCCGCGATGGCTGATTGCCGCCATGAGCTGAGAGAGAATTTCGGGACTGGCCTGGGATGGGTCATTTGGGGAAAAGATGCCGCAAATGCCACTCACCTTTGGAGTCTAGCATCCGATGCGTTTGGGAAAAGCTGAGGGACGGTTTGACCTGGATGAGAAGCTCCCGACATCATCACAATGCGGCTCTTGGGCGATGGAAGTTGACAGACAAGCGGCTCAGAGGTTCGCTAAACCGATGCTGACCTGGGGCGAGTTCCAACAGGTGCGACCCGATCTTGCAGAGTCCGGCCGAGGCCTGTTTTACCAATTTGGTGTCGGTCTGGCGTTTCTGGCTACGGTGGCAAAGGACGGTGGGCCACGACTACACCCGATAGCGCCGCAGCTCGCCGGTCAAGGTTTGTATGGCTTTCTCGTGCCCTCGCCGAAGCTCAACGACCTAATTCGAGACGGCCGATATTCTTTGCATTCCTATCCGAAGCCTGAAAACGAAGACGCTTTTTACGCGACCGGTAGAGCATGGGTCGTCGAAGATCTCTCACGGATTGAAGAGGTCAGAGCCGCGTTCGTGGCCGAATCTGAGCGCAAGTGGGAAGGCCCGCCCCCTGATTTTCTCGGCCAGACGCTGATCGAATTCCTGCTCGACACTTGTCTGCTGACGCGAACCACTGGCCGTGGCGACCCCGCCCCGCTCCACACCATTTGGCACGCGGGCTGATGGTCGATGCCTGCCTATCCATAAGCAGCGTAAGCCTGGACTTGGATCTCCCGTATCGTGATCATCAAGGACATTCCTTGAGGGACAGAGTTCAGCTGAGTGGTTCGGGCTAACCCCGCCTACCTAGCGGCTATCGCCGCTGCCGCCGAGCTTGCCTCGCAGCTGGCGATCGCCAAGCTTTGAGATGTTGGTCGCGGCTATGTCGCTGAGCTGGATGTCGAAGTAGTCGGCCAAAACTGCGATATACCAGAGGACATCACCGAATTCCTTTTTCAGATCGTCGCGGTCGATAGCATCTGGATCTGAATTGTTGTCGCGAATCCATTTCTTGAATTTCTCGGCGATCTCACCGGACTCGCCGACAAGGCCAAGGACGAGGGAGAAAAGGACGTTTTTCTGGTCGCGATCGGCGGCCGTCATCAGGGCGGCTAGCTGATACTCATCGAAGCTTCATGACTAGGCCTCCTTATTGTTTTAAATACCGCCAATGGCGGTGTGCCATAGCGGGAGCATCGGTAGCGATGTGTTGGCTCGCGGCGCTAGTGTAGCTTTAAGTGCCGGCAACGCGTGTGTTTGCGTCTATTCACGTCGCAGCGCCATTTTCCCCACTAGGCTCTGAAGGCGCCATCGCGCAGCACGGGCACGGTTTGGCTCACATTGATATTGGCGGCCCAGGACACATCTGTGGCTAAGCTGCGGCCGATTAGCTCACGGCCGGAGGCCGACAATATCAGCGCGGCCTCGAGATTGCTGTTCGCGTCCAGGAACGCGCCTTTAGCGGCCGCCGCCTCGGGCGAGCGGCTGCCGCCGAGTGGGCTGAGGATGGCTCCCGAGGCCAAGAGGTCCTCGACCGCCGGCCGAAGGGAGCCGTCGTCCGCGATCTCGCCGCAGGCGATGACAGCGATCGGAGGCGGGCGAGTTTGCAGCCAGAGGGAGACAGCCGCGGCGTTGCGCAGGCAGCCGGCGACGACCTCTACATCAGGGTTGACTTCGGCCGCCAGCAGGGCAGATGGGGCGCCGTTTTGTGAGGGCAAGACCAGAGATGAGCCTCGTTCTACGCTCAGGATGGACTGGGACGAAGGCGAGGGGCTGCCAGGCTGCTCGCCGGCGAGTCTGGCGCTGACGGACCGGGCGAATTCTGCCGCCGAGGTGTCACCCCAGCGATAGGGATAGATCGTAATACCGGCGGAGACGGCGTTCTCGACCGCGGTGCTGAAGCGCAGCACATCGACTATGACGATTGTGCTGACGTGCGGCGCCAGACGCAGAACGCCGCCAGGTCCCCAGTCGAAGCGCGTGTCGAATCCGTCTTGAATGTCCCAGGTGGTCATGATTTGGGCCATTGCCTCCAAAAGCTTTGGTAGGACGATATCAAGCTGCCGATCCATCATAGGCCGTGTGCCGGGCCGCGCCTTTTGCCACCCGCTTCGGGTAATGAAAGAATGCGGTGGAGGAGGGCTAGTCATGCCTAAAAAAGAGATCATTACTGTCGAAAAGATTGCCGAGGCCAATCCCAACCTGTCGCTCGCCACGCGGTTCGGTGACCTGGTGTTTGTTGCTGGGCAGACGGGCAGACATCCGGCTACCGGGGAGCTGGGCAAAGATGTCCGCGAGCAGACTCGAAATACGATCGAACGGATCAAGGCCATCCTGGAAGCGTCCGGCAGCTCGCTCGACAATGTTTTGACGGCTACCACTCATCTGACCAAGCGCGAGGACCTGGCGGCCTACAACGAGGAGTATGCGCTCTACTTTCCCACCAACAAACCGGCCCGGACGACGGTGGAGGTCATGCTCAATTCGCCCGAACTGCTGGTGGAGATCACGGTTATCGCGTGCATTGAGAGCTAGGGGGGATTGTTTGAAATACCGGCAATGCTGCTTCGCTGTTCAAGGCGGCAAAGCCGCCAACTTGCCAGGATGGCTCAGCCTTGCTTCGCCTATTCGCGTCGGCAGCGTTATTCGGGCTAGCGCCGCCAACGTGTTTTGAGTGCGCGAATACAGCGCAGGCGTCTTCACGAGGCGTTCGCGGATTGTTTGAAATACTAGGAATGGCGGTGCGCTGTTCAAGGCAGCAAGGCCGCCAATTTGCCAGGATGGCTCAGCCTTGCTTCGCTTATTCGCGTCGGCCGCGCCTTTCGGGCTAACGCCGCTAGCGTGACTTCGGTGCGCTAATAGGCGCGGGTGTATTCATGCGGGCGCCGGCGGATTGTTTGAAATACCGGCAATGCTGTTTCGCTGTTCAAGGCGGCAAGGCCGCCAACTTGCCAGGATGGCTCAGCCCTGCTTCGCTTACTCGCGTCGGCCGCGTTATCTCAGCTCACGCCGCCAGCGTACTTTTAAGCCAGCATCTCTGCGACCATGCGGCTGGTGGCGGTTATGGCCAGTAGCACCGGGACGCCGAGGACCTCCTTAACCGCGGCCTTGGTTTCGGGGCCGTAGCTGATGCAATCCATCACCACTAGATCGGGCTGGCGTGCTTTGAGCCGCTCTGCCGCCGCGGCGGCCTCGGCCGGGCCGGCGCTGGGCGCCAGGCAATCGGCGAACACCTCTAGCCCCTCCCGGGCGCGTTTCTTTGGCAAGTGCTCGACCTGTTCGGCGATTGGCACCAAGAGGCCGAGCCGGCCTTGAGGCAGGAGTCCGGCGACCATGCCGTTTAGCAGGCGCGATGGCATCACAACCGGGCCTGCGGCCATTTCCGGCGGGAATTCGCCGGTGCAGGCGAAGACGATGGTGTCCATGTTTTGCGAGCGCAGCTTGGCCAGCGCCGCCGGCGCCCTCTCGATGACGGCTGCTTTCGAGAATTTGACGTCACTGTTGTCGGGCAGACGGCTATAGAGGGAATCGGCGTCGTTTAGCGGCGGTATCGCGTCGATTTCAACCCTCGACATACCGTCGAGACAGCCAACCATCGTGATATCGATGCCCGGCGGTGACTGATCGGCGAAGAGCTGACGGACATCCTCCCGCGGCGCTTGGCTGATCGTGATCAGCCCGAGTTTTCTAGATTGTTTGCTCACGCCGCCAGTGTAACTCTTTTTGGATATCGGAGATGAGGTCGAGCTGTTCAAGACGGCTGGCCGCTGCGCTCGACCATTGGCGAACAGGTTGGACCCCTTAAGAACTAGTCCGGCAAGTGCGCGGCCAGGTGGTCTCGCAGTTCCTGCAGGAATTCCTCTGATTCGGCCGGAGCGCCGACAACCGGCAGGCCGGGCCAGGTCTCATCCTTCCAGTCGCGGCCGCCGAACCGGCGCTCGGCTTCGTAGCGAGGAAAGATGTGGAAGTGATAGTGGCGGTCGACCATCATCAGGCAGAGGTAGTTAATCCGGTCGAATTGGAAGGCGCTTGCCAGGGCGGTCTCGAGGCGGGAGATGACTTTGGGGTATTCCGCCAGCTCTTCTGGGGTCAGTTCGGCGCCGCTCAGCGTGTTGCGGTTCTGTGCTAAAACCAGCGAGCCGAGGGTGGACTGGCCTTTTCGCACCAGGACCGACCAGTGCTCGGTCTTGAACAGAGTTAGGGTGTCGGCGGCGAATTTGGATGCGAAGGGTTCGGCGAGTTCCATCAGGTTCTCCTTTAGAATTTGCGCGAATGCTCATGAGGTTGACATGAGGTTGATGGGTGACCGGTCGCCGGTCAACCACCACTGGCGGTTAATCCTCTCTGCATCTTCCAGACCCAGGAGGTGCGGCTGCGTTGACATGGGCTGCCGCCGGGATTGATGCTGTGGCACTGAAGAATTTTTGAGGGCGAGGTCATGAGCAACGACTCCTGCGTTTTTTGTGAAATTGTCGCCGGTGACACCGCGAGTTCAGTCTACGAGGACGACATCACTATCGCCTTCATGACGATCGGTCCGGTGAATCCGGGCCACATTCTTGTAGTTCCAAAACAGCACTATCCTTATCTGGCTGACCTGCCCGAGGCTGTCGGAAGCCACTGCTTCGCCGTTGGCCAGAGACTGGCGGCAGCGATTCGCGGTTCCGGCCTCAAATGTGAAGGTATCAACATGTTCCTCGCGGACGGGGAGGCGGCTTCCCAGGAGGTGTTCCACTTCCACCTGCACGTCTTCCCGCGATACCAGGGCGACGAGTTCAGAATCTCCGCGGATTGGTCGGTCAAGCCAAGCCGGGCTGAGTTGGATGCGGTAGCAGCTCAGATTCGCACGGCCCTGGAGCCATCTTAAGCGCTTAGGCGAAAATCCCAAGAGTTTCATTCTTTGGGTAGCGCCTCGCCGTCACTCAGTCGCGGCACGTCGCCCAGCCAGCGGCAATGCCTACGGCGCTGTTGGCGCTTCCGGCTCGACCATCTGCTGAGGAAGGCTGGCCAGCCACCGGGTAACCTCGCGGCGGCTGGTGAGGCGAATGCGGGCTTTGTTTTCAAAGTCTGGGTTAGCAAATAAAGCCTTGTAGAGTCGACGGCGTTTGCCAAACGTCTTGAGGGACCACCAGACGATGGAGTCAGAGGAGAACAGCATCCGCCAGGTTTCGATGTTGTTGTGCCACAGCGGCTCTCGGCTGACCAGGCGTTTGAGGGTGCGGAACAAGACCTGAGAGTGTACCTTCCAGCGCGGCAGATCGAGCCAGACGATGGTGTCGCAGTTTGCCAGCGCGATCTGGTCATCGGGCGAGGCACCAAGGTTGCCGTCGAAGGTCCAGGCAGGCTGAGCCGTGGCGGCCTTCATATCGGCCAGTCGCTCTTTGTCCGGCGTTGGCTGCCAGTTGGGGCGCCAGATGATGGCGTCGTTGCAGATGTAGGGGATGCCGAGGCGGGTGGCTAGGGCTTCGGCGACGTGGGTCTTGCCGCAGCCGCTGGTGCCGACGACGCAGATGCGTTGGCCGAGGGTTGTAGACATAAGGTCCCGAATTGCTGCGAAGTCGGGTCGGCTAGACCTCGCCGATCACGGCCTTGCGGTGCAGAGCCCTGATCATCTCATCGACGGCGGCTGCAGCCCACATGCCGAAGAAGGCCGAGTTCTGCAAATCGGTGAACTCCTGTCCGGAGCGTTTGACCCGTTGCTCCTCGGTCTCGCCGGGACGGGTGCCGCGCATGTGCTGCACGACCAGACGCTCCTTGTCGTAGATCGCTGGGTACTCGGTGTAGTGGTAGAGGTAGTTGAAATCGCGGTCGTAAAAGACACAGACCGGTATGGATTGGAAGGTCTCGCCGTCCTTGTGGAAGAGGAACTGATTGACGAGGTCGGCGTTAGGTGATTGGGACGGGTCCGATGCTGCGGCACCGGAGAATTTCTGTCCGTCACGCGTGAAAATTTGCAGTTCCATGCCGGTCTCGGCGGCGATGCGGCCAAAAGTTGGCAGATCGCGGCGGCAGTCCGAGGACCATTACTCAGAGATTGCCAGCATCTTGGCGGGACCGTTGGGTTGGGCAACCGCACGTCGGAACCAGAGCCGACCTCAGCGCGGCGCTGCAAGCGGCGTTCGAAAAGCGCCGGCCCAGCGCCAACCAGTTGGAGGCGTTTCAGTGGCTGGTTCGCGCGCCAAGTTTTCCGGCGAGCCGAGGTAGGCAATGTACTGGTCGAAAGTCATGCCCTGGGCGAAACGTTCCGGGGTGATGGATGAGGCCATGAGGTCGCTCCTGGTTCGGATTAAGAGATTAAGTTCATGGCTATGTTGTGTCTTGGGGAGGAATAAGGGAAGTACAGGGAGTTAAGCGCGGGCGACGTTCATGAGTACCTCAGGACGACGGTTCCCGACCTAGCAGGCTGAGTACCTCCGTCCTGGCAAGTTCGGCCATGGGTAGTCCTTTTATCTGCTCGGCATTGAACCATTCAATCGACTCAAGCTCGTGTGGAGCGCAATTGGCCGGGATGCCTTCGTAGTCCAGAACCGCGAAGACGGCGATCAGCGCCGATCCTCCGTCCCCGGACTGGGTTCGATCGCCGAGACGCTGAATTGAGGCCGGCGTGATGCCGAGTTCTTCTTCGATCTCACGGAACAGGGTGGCCTCTACCGTCTCGCCCGCCTCGGACTTGCCGCCAAAAGTGCTCCAAACTGGCCGCAGCGTGCTTTTGCCAAGCAGCACGCGGCTATCTCGGAGGACGATCGCCCTAACGGCCTGATACTGGGGACGGTTCATTTCGGCATGACCCCGCCGCGCAGGACTTCGAAGCCCGATCCCTTAGGAAAGACGCTGACGCACTGTCTACTCACGCCGATACCCTTTTGAAGTCGTATAGGCCGGCTCCGCGGTCGGTCAGCCGAAAGACATCGGGCGCTGAAAGCGCCTCCCAAGCGCTAAAGCCGAAGCTGGGGTCGATTTTGTGCAGGATCAGGCTAATTAGTTGGCCATGGGAAACGAGGACGGGTAGGCGGGAGGCGGCGGCGAAGGCATCTTCGAGCGCCGCCCAACCTCGTATTAGCGCGTCGCCGGCCGCCTCGCCTTCGGGAACGATGGCTTGGGGCTCTTCGAAAGCCATTCGCACCAGTTCCCGGTAATGCTTCCTGGGCTGGAACGAAAGCCGGCGTTCGGCGAGGCGGTCGTCGGTTTCGACCGCGATCTCACTTGAACCTGCGAACGGCGCAATCGTTTCTTGGGCGCGGCGATAGGGGCTGCAGATGATGGCGTCTATCGGAAACTTAGCGAAATAGCTCGCGAGCTGCTCAGCTTGGCCGAAACCGGCCTCTGTCAGGTGTGAATCGGGGGCTGGATCCGTGGACTCGCAGTGCCTGACCAAAAGCAGTTCGGACATTACATGGATGCCTAACTGAAGCCCGTACTCTGTGATTGGGTCTCGGAGGAGTAGATGCGGTACTCAAGAATGTCGAGGATTGTGCCGCTCTGGTTGGTCTTTTCGTACTCTGCCTCAACCAGGCCACCGGGTGACTCAGGGATTTGCCGGCTGGCGAAGTTGCGCCGGTCTACGGGATAAGTCAGGTAATCAAAGGCTAGGTTGGCGCGAGCCCAGCCGGTCAACGCGGCGACTGCCTCGCGCCCAAATTTGTTGCCGTGAGCGCTGGCCTTAATCTAGATGCCCAACTCTGGCGTTTCGCCGTCGATCCGGTGAATTCCTCCGCAACCAAGGAACTCGCCGGTCGGTTTGCTCAATACCACGATCTGAAGACTCGACTGCTGGTTCATCTCTTCGCGTGCCGAGCGGATGAATTCCAATGTCTCATCAATCACGTCCGGCGGCTTGGGAAACATGAAAGTTGTGATCCCCGGCGTGAACTCGGTGAAGATTTCTTGGGAATAGACGTGCGAAATGGGGATCAGTCTGAGGCGCTCGGAATCGATTACGATAGCGAACAAATCTAGCATGCAGTAGTGTAAACGATCCGCGGTTGGGCAGGCGTAGATTTGAGCGCATGACGAACGAACTGGTCAAGCATGGCTACGATGAGATCGGCGGACGCTATGCCAGCGATAGAGATCGCTGGCCCAGTAAGCGCTACCTGGGGCGATTCAGCCGGAAGCTTCCCCGAGGTGCGAACGTTCTCGATCTGGGCTGTGGCACGGGGGTGCCAATCGATCGCTACCTCATTGGCAAGGGGCACAAAATTGTAGGACTGGACATCTCCGGCAATCAGGTCGCTCTGGCCCGGAGAAACAATCCAGCCGCGACATGAAGCCAAGGACATTCAGGAGTTGCAAGACAGCGAATACAGCGTGGACGGCGTCGTCTCCATTTACGCCATATTTCACACGCCCCGAGAAACCCATCAAGGGCTCTTTCAGAAGCTGCGTTCGTTCCTTCCGAAAGGCGGAGTCATCCTAGTATCGATGGGTGCGTCGGAATGGGAGGGGAGCGAGAAGGACTTTTACGGTACAACGATGTTCTGGAGCCACTTCGGGCCAGAAAAGAATAGAAGCTTGATCGAAGCGTGCCGCTTTAAGGTCACTCTCGATGAGATCGACGAGAGCGGTGGCGAAAGCCATCAAATCATCATGGCCAGGGCCACATAGGGGCAATTTTCGCCGGCGTAGACTTGAGCGCATGACAAGCGATTCGATGAATGACCCACCACCGCCGCCGGAGGGCGTGCGTTTCGATTGGTGGGCGGTGCCGGAGCGGGTTCGTTCGCTAGTCGATGGCTTCCTCGGCAGCCCGGTTGTCGAAGCGATTAGCCAGCCGACGGGCTTTTCGCCGGGGGTCGCAGCCCGGGCGCGTTGCGCCGACGGGCGACGTGTATTCGTCAAGGCGGCTTCGGCGCAGCTAAACCCCGACGCTCCGGACATGCATCGGCGCGAAGCCCGGAGCGTCGCCCAGCTGCCGGAATCGGCGCCGGTGCCGCGGCTGCTCTGGTCGCACGATGAAAATGCTGACGCTTCCGGCTCCGCCGACGGTGACGGCTGGGTAGTGCTGCTATTTGAGGATGTTGATGGCAAGCATCCAGAGCAGCCCTGGCGAGCCGATGAGCTGGAGCGAGTTTTGCGAGAGTTGTTCCGCTTGTCAAAGTCGTTAACGCCGTCGCCATTTTCGTTGAAGGAGGCTGGCAGCCTGGCTGATGTCTATCGCGAGGATCACCGCGGCTGGCAGCTGATACTGAACGGTCCGGAAGAGTTACGCCGGCAACTGGCCGGCCTCGATACCTGGGCTGCGAGCCATCTTTCAGAGCTGGCGCAGATCGAGGCAACCGCTCCGTCGGCGGTTGAGGGGAACACGCTGCTGCAGCATGATGTGCGCGCCGACAACATGCTGCTGACGCCGGAGAAGGTTTGGTTTTTTTGACTGGCCGTCCGCTCGCGTCGGCGCGGCTTGGGATGATTTTGTCGGCTTCTTGCCCAGCGTTCACATGCAGGGCGGGCCGCCGCCGGAGGAGCTAATCGTCCGGCACCCGGCATACGCTGCCGCGGATCCAGAAGCGGTGACCGCGGCGGTGACGGCAGTAGCAGGCTACTTCACTCAGCGTTCTCTTCTGCCACCGCCTCGCGGGATACCGACGGTGCGGGCGTTTCAGGCGGCGCAAGGCGTGGTGGCCCGCGATTGGATTCGGCAGCGGACGGGGTGGAAATAACCAGGGGCTTCTCCGGCTGGGCTCATTTCGCGCGGGCGCCGAACGGGTTGGAGCTAGGGAAACTGGACACACAGTACTTGACGGTTTGTGACTGGATAAAGAGGTGGAGCCTCCGCTTAGCGGACTTGGGTTTCCTGAACCGATTATTGGACGGTAAGTGTCCCGTTCATGACGTCTGGATGCACGTCACACTGGAAAGTGTAGGTGCCGGCTTCGTTTATCGTGAAGGTCAGGGTCTGAGTGACCGGGCCGCTCGTGATCACGGTGCTGAAGTTTCTCTCCGAGCTAACGATCACATGGAGATTATGGCTAACGCCAGAGTCCAGGTGCTCGTGGGTGACGGTTACTTCTTCGCCGACGGGTACGGTTAGGATGTCTTGGTCGAAGGTGATATTTTGCGCCACCAGGATGATCTCAGTCTGCGCATCCGGGGCCGGCGCCGCGTCATCGCCACCGCCGCAGGCCGCCGCGAACAAAACCATGGCGGCGGAAATCGCAGAAATGCGGAGTAGTCGCGGTGGCTTGAGCATTTGTTTCGTCCTTTCGCTGGCTAACGCGTTTCGATTTGGGCCGTGAGCTGGTAAACCCCGGACATCCGTTACGTATTAATACGCTGCGCGGCGCCTGTTTGGGTTACTGGCGGAGTTCTGGGCAGCTATCCCGGGCCTTCGGCTCAATGGCATGCACTGAGCCGAGCCCCGGGTGCGGTGCTGAGCGTGCTCGTGGCCACGCTTAAATGGCTTCTTTTGGGACTTCTCGGATAGAATCAGCGGCGCGAGTGCTCGTTCCTGTCGGTTCTTGCGGGGCTGTCCCCTTAGCCCGGCATGCGAATTGAACGGTAGAGTTGGCTTAATTGGCCCGCGGTAGAGGTCGAAGCAGGATCAGACCTGTGGCACGAAAGCATGACTTAAGTCTGGGTGCTAAGGGGCCGGTTGCAACAAGGTGGATGATGATGATACGAGTTTACGCCGATATGGTGGCCGATCTGTTTCACTATGGCCACGTTGAGTTCTTGAGGCAGGCCAGCGAGCTGGGGGACGAGCTGGTGGTTGGCGTCCACGCCGATGAGGTTTTGGAGAGCTACAAGCGCAAAGCGATACTGAGCATGGATGAGCGGGTGGCTTCCGTGGCCGGCTGCCGCCATGTCGATGAGGTTTTGCCAAACGCGCCGCTGGTAGTCACCCGAGAGTGGATCGAGCAGCACGACATTGGCCTGGTCGTCCATGGTGACGATTTCAGCGCCGAGCAGGTGGAGCTCCACTATGGCGCGCCGTTGGCGATGGGAATTTTTCGCACCGTCCCTTACACGGCGAGCATCTCGACGACGGAGATAATCCGCCGCTGCAGAGAAAGTTAGCTGCAGCCAGGAATTCTACAAAGGCGAGTTGACTGGCCGGACGGGCGTTTACGCTGCCGCCGGCTCTCCCAGATGCGGGCTGGGTCATTTTCGTGAATGCCTCCCTTGTTGCCATTCTGCTGAACCTTACTCGCAGGTGGTTGACTCCGCAGTACATCCGCGGAGAGCAGGCGAGGTCGAGCCAGAGCCTTACTGCTCGCTAATTTTTCTGCGCTGGGAAGTTTTGGCGGGTTAGCCTTTGGTCAAGCTATCTTTGACCAGTTGGCCGAACTCGGTTGGTTTGTAGTTCTGCCAGGAATCCAGCATGGTTACCTCGCCACTGGGGTTCCACCACCATGCCGTCCAGCCGATATTGCGAGCTTCGGCATACTGGACCAATGGCAGCCCGTATTCGCTGGTTGTTCCCCTGAGGTTGCTTGAGGGACTGTTGGGAGTGAAGCCCCACTCGCCGATGAAGACTGCGGATGTCTGCCGCAGTTGGTCCAGGGTTAGTTTCCAGTCCTCGCCCTTGCCCGGATAGGGATGAGTTTCGTAGATGATGTTGTCTCGCTCTACGGGGTTTCTTAGCGCCCCAGACAGGTCATAGCCCCAGTCGACACCGGATACGAAGACCACGGCCTTGGGGTTAACCGCGTGGATGACATCCACGAGTTGCTCTGCTACCGGGCGCCAAGCCCGCCAGGTTATGTGCGATGGTTCATTGAAGGTCCCATAGAGGACCCATGGCTTGTCTTTGTACCTTTGAGCCATCGCAGTCAAGGCCGATTTTGCCAGGCTGAGGTCCGGGTTGTAAGGGTTGAGATGGTTGGGAACCGGTCCGGAGTCTGGTTGCTCGACCTCGCCGGTAATTGGGTTGCCGTGGGCGTGCCAACCAAGGAAGACGTAGATCCCATACTCGGCGCCGAGCTGAACCAGCGGATCGAGATAGGTCTCCAGATATCGTTGTGGGTCGCGCGCCCACGGTGGAGGGTGAATCGGCACGCGGATGATGTTGACACCCCACTCCTCAACCAGAGCCGCGAAGTCTATCGCCGAGTAGGGGCCGCGGAAAGAAGGGAAGGCGGGGTCGCTAAGCGCGACTCCGCGCAAGACAACTACCTCGTCGAAGGCATTGAGGATTTGATTGCCGGCGACCCTCAATTCTGGCGGTGGTGTGCGGCGCGGCAGATTTGGGACCGGCGTCTCGTTGACCGGAGCCAGCTCGCTGGCGCGTACGTCTGATTCACATTCGCGCTGCTCCCCGCCGAGGTCGACGTCGATTGCGCTGCGATCGGCAATTGCCTGGAGGGCGCCGCAGGCATCCTCCATTCGCGTCTGGGCGGCATCGAAGGCCGGCGTTTCAGCTTCGAAGATTGCCTCAAGGTCAGAGGTTGTCTGCGCTGCTTGGACCAGATCGGCAAAGTTCGATGCTACCTCCAAGAGATGGTTTGTATCGAAAATAAGCTGTTCGTGGGCTCCCTTGGCCTCGGCCGGCGGGTCAATATCCGCCAGTCTGGCGTTGGCCTCGCGGCGGACATCAACGACGGCGTTGAAGAAATCGGCGGTTGCCGGTCCCTCCTCGAAAGCGCCGGGGAAGCGGCCCTCCAGCGCCGCCTCCTCCTGATCGGACTCGATGAGGATCGCTTCGACCTGCTGGAAGTAGTCCTCCAGGTTGATTTCTGACTCACCGCCGCAGGCGATTGAGAACATGCTTAGCAGCAAAACACTCGCGGTAATCGTCAGTTTTGTCTTTATGGCGAAAGAATAAGCATTGTCAATACAGCTGGCTGAGATTTTTTCGCGCTCGGGCCTTGACTAACAACAGGTATCTGCTTATTCTCTCGCCATGAGACGAAAATCAGGTGTCATCCTGCCAATTGAACTGGCGATCCTTGAAGCTAGTGTCGAGCTTTTGCTGGCTGGCACGGGGGAGTTTCACGGCTTCATGATCGCCAAAGAGATGAAGGAACGGGACGAAGCGCGGCGGCTCACCGCGCACGGCACTCTCTACCGGGCCCTGGAGCGCATGGAAAAAGCCGGGCTTTTGGCCAGCCGCTGGGAGGCGCCGGAAATTGCTGCCCAGGCTGAGCGGCCGCGTCGCCGGCTTTACTCGGTCACAGCTGCTGGCCAACAGGGACTGGCCAAAAATCGTCCCGAAGTTTCGCCAGTTGTAAAGCTGCAAGGAAAGGCGGTAACACCATGAGCCTTTCGTACTCGGACCTGGCTACTGGCGCCGTCCGCAGTTGGGTGCTCCTGTACACCGCCGGTCTTGCTCACGAGGCGCGTGAAGCCAGGCGAGCTGAAATCGATGCCGACTTGTGGGAGCACATGTCGGCATCACACTCGGACGGCGACGCGGCTCAAACGGTGCGGGAGATGCTGAGCCGCTGGCTGCGTGGTATCACGGCGGACATCTTCTGGCGCTTCAGTTTAAAGGGAGAGCCGCGAATGGTTTCCCAGGACATTTTCGTCCGGGCGGGGGGCGTGGCGCTTTTGGTGATTGTTGCCTCGTTGATTGGCTTGGTTGCAGCCAATTTCGGGATCGGCACTGGCGAATATTTCCGCGATGATTTCCCGAAATTCGCCGGTGAAGCCGGACGCGGCAGCCTTGGCATGGTGGTTGGCGGCGTACTCGCTTTTGCCGCGGTGTTCGGTGCCGGCGCCCTGTTTTGGACCTTTAGGCCCTATCAACCGTTGATGGCGTCGCTAGGCGCGGCTCTTCTGGTTGTGGCCGGTCTGGCGATGGTCGCCTCGGTAACGGCCGGCGTCCTGCTGATCGACCTTGCCGAAGAATGGACCGCGCGTGGCGCGGTGATCAACGACGGTGTTTGGGCTTCGGCGCACCACGTTGCCAAGATCCATGAAGGTTTAGGCTTCACCTCCGCTTTCTTCTTGATTGGCAGCCTGGCGGTATTTGGCGGGCTAATTTCTGCCAAGGGTGCGGTGCCACGGTGGGTTGGCTGGATCGGTGCCGCAAGCGGCCTGGCCCTGGGCTTGGCTTTGATCGGATCGGCGGCCGGTGAGGCACCATTCTGGTGGACCTTCGTGGCAAGTGCTGCTCTGGGTTTGCTCTGGTTGGTTGTGACCGGTGCCTGGCTTGCCGTGAAGGGTGTTTACCAGCCGGCGAACTAAACCGACGCCCGATAGGCTTCGATTAACTGACCACGTCTCAGCAGTGTGCTTTGCCGCCCATTCTGCACGCGCGTCTTGTGTCCGAGGCCTTGACTGGTAAGTCCTACTGGCGTGCACTGGGTGATGCAGGCCGCAGATAGCGGACCGCCGTGTGAGCCAGCGGCGGTGTCCGTTGGTAAGATAAGTCTCGGCCAGATGACACGGAGGTACGGTCATCGGAAGAATTGCACGACCGTTTCTGGTTCCGATAGCAGGGCTGGCGATATTACTGCTGGCCTGTGGCGACGGCGATGATGCTGGAGGAGGGCCGAGCGACGCCGGAGGGACGATTGCTTTTACATCGGACCGTGACGGCAACGACGACATTTTCATCATTAATGCCGACGGCTCTCAATTAATCAAACTAACCTCGGACCGGGCCGACGACGAGACGCCCTCCTGGTCGCCGGACGGCAGCAAAATTGCGTTTGTTTCCATGCGTGACGGAAATCCCGAGATCTACGTCATGAATGCCAACGGCACTGAGATGGTCCGGCTGACCAACGATCCAGGGAAGGATGGATTCCCAACCTGGTCGCCGGACGGCAGCCGCATTGCCTTCCAGTCCGATCAGGACGGCAACTTTGAGGTTTATGTGATGGATGCTGACGGCAGCAACCTGGTCCGCTTGACCGATGACCCGGCTGGGGATGGCTTCCCTGACTGGTCGCCGGATGGCAGCAGTATCGCCTTTGCCTCCGACCGGGATGGCAACTTTGAGATTTACGTGATGGACGCCGATGGCGGCAATCCAATCCGGATAACAAGTGACCCGGCGGCAAATGAGAAGCCGGTTTGGTCGCCGGACGGCAGCCGGCTGGCGTATACATCCTTCCGCGGCGGTGGTGTGGAAATCAATGTCATTGACGTCGGTGGCACCGAGCGGGTCCGCTTACCGAAAGAAGGAACCATCGATGGATTCCCGACCTGGTCCGCGGATGGCAGCCACATAGCCTTTGTATCAATCGTGACGACAACGATGAGATTTACATCATGGATGCGGATGGCACAAACCTGATCCGCCTCACCAAGGCCGCCGGTGTCGATGGGTTTCCTGACTGGTCACCGGTCACGGATCAGTGATTCAGTACTTCTCGAAGGGCTTCGATGGCGGTCTTATATGTGGCGGAAAGCCGGGAAACGGAAACGGCGGTGGCCCGCCGGACGACCCGGGGTCTTCCCAATCGCTAGATGAGCGGAACAACAGTTAGCTTGGCAAGCTGAAAGCTCGGCGGCGGGTTTTAAGCGGGTTGACGTGCTTTCGCGGCCGTGGCAGCGCGGCGTTCCGTGGCCTCAGCTCTGGCCTTGAGCCCGCGGTTCATATCCTCAAAGGCGCCGCCCGTCTTACGTAGCAGCGAATCAAGCAGGGGCCGAAACAAGCCGGAGAAAGTCTCTTCCTGGGTGAAGCGGACGGTGCTTTCGTCTAGGGGCTCAATAGTGAAACGATGCTGGCCTTTGAAGAAGCCGCCAAAGCCGAAGTGGCCAAGCCAGCTTAGTTCCTGATTGGTCTCCGCCGTCAAAACCTTGGGCCGAAAGGTCATCGGCTTGCCGCCGGGCAACTTGAGACTGACCTTGAGTTTCTTGCCGGGCTGAATGGTGCCCTCGAGCCGGACCAGGAAGGTATTCCATTCGGACAAACGAGGGGAATCGGTGAGGATCTGCCAAACGCAGTCGGCGGAGGCATTGATTTCAACGGAGGAGGAAATTTGCTTCATTAAGTGTTCTCGGCAGGCAGGGAAGGGGGCTTAGGGATAATACTCGTTATTTTTTGGAAAGTATCTCGTTGGGATGGAATTTGTCGAGAAATTATCTGGAACTATTATGGGCACTCTGCTGGGGGCAATGGGTATCGAATCTGGTCAAGGCTTTCACTTTGGCCGGCCGGAGCCGGTTGAGCAGTTCCTCTCGGGCCTGGAGGAGGCAGCATGAGGCGTCGCTCGCGAATCAAAGATATCAGCAAGAAACGTGAATTCGGAACCGCTGAAGCCAGGAACGGTATGGGCGAATTTGGCCTGCAGAGTGGCGAGCGCTGGCAGGCGGCGGTTGAGGAAAAGGCTGAGTCACGTCGCACCCAGTCGGGCTTGCGGCTGCTCGCCTTTACATCGGTGTACGACGACGAGGAAGGCGATTCGGCGGCCTAAAGCGGCTGCCACGCTCCGAAGTGCTGCCACGCTCCGAGGGGTTTCGCCTAGCGGCCAAGCTCCATGTAGGACTTGAACGAGGATGTGTTGATGAACGTCGGCATGTCGCTCAATCTTCTTGCCGGTGCCATAGACTCTCGGCAATTCTCGAGCCGCGGAATTGCCAAGAGTCATGACGCTCTTCAGATTTGCTAATCCAGGGCGTAAAGCAGGTTGACCGTGATGCTGATTTGCAGCTCTCCGGCCTGGATTGGTGAGGCGCCGCTGTCTGCGGACAGCGCCAAGTTCTCGCTGCGGGCGGACGGCACGCTGCCGCCGAACTCTGAGATTGAGATTAGGCGGCCGAGGTCAACGCCGGCGGCGTCAGCCAGCTGCTCGGCCTGATCGATTGCCGCATCGACGGCGAGCTTGCGGGCCTCGGCTCGTAGCTCCGCCGGGTCGTCGATGGTAAAGGAGAGGCCCTGGACCACGGCGTCGTTGCCGCCGGCGATAACAGCGTCGTCGATCGCCTTGCCGGTGCTGTCGATGTCGCGGATCTTGACCGAGATGACGTTGTTGACGATGTAGCCGGTGATCTCGGGCTTCTCATCGCCGCGGCTGAAGTTGTAGCGCGGCTGCACCGAGAAGCGGACGGTTTGGATATCGGCATCGTCGACACCATTGGCCTTTAGCGAGTCGATGATCGCCTGCTGGGCATTGGCGGCGTCCTCGCGCGCCTGCTCGACGCTATCGCGTTCAACGTTGACGCCAACGGTGATGATGGCGACATCCGGCTCGCCGATGGCGATGCCGGTGCGACTGACGCTGATGCCAGTTTGGCCCTGACCGGCGGGCTGAACGATGGTATCACCATCGGTGCAGGCGACCGCGAATAGTGCGGTTACGCCTACTAGAGGCAGCATTAGGGATGAGAGTTTCATTTTTCGAGTTTCCTTTCTAATGAGGGACTTCTATATGGACGCCGGTGGCGCCGCAAAAGTTCCTCAGCTGGCGCGGGCTGCTCTACTGCCTAGCTTTCTCAGGCCGAGAGCAGCAAGGGCCAGGACGGAGATCAGTGCAGCGACGAGCCAAATCTCAACATCGGTGGAGATCCAGGCGAACCAGGCGGCGACGACGGAGGCAGCGGCCACGGCTGAAGCGAGGGCGCCGCGGACGACGGAGGCAGTGGCCTTCTCGTGGAGCCAGGGCAAAACCCAGCGGTAAACTCCTTCAATCCTGGTCTGGTTTCGGCGCCCATATTTCTAAAGTAGGCAGTTGGTATATTGCCGCTTTCGGTTCTTATGCGGCAGGGTCAAACGGACCCCGTGACACAGCCAAAGAGCACCAGTTCGCGTCTGGCTGGCATGGCCCGGGGGTAGGCGAAGGGGCAACTCAAGCACGCGCAGTCAAGGCAGCCTAAACTCAAACGCGCCCGGTCTCAGGGCGTATGCAGCGCCCGCGCCACTATCGCCATCGCCTCAGACCGCAGGTTGTAGAAAATCCAGGTTCCGCGTCGCTCGCGGCCAAGCAGGCCGGCGGCGTTTAGCACTTTTAGATGGTGGCTGACAGTTGGTTGGGACAATCCCAGTGGTTCAACCAACTCACAAACACAGACACCTTCGGGTCCGCCGACGGCAATCCGCGACAGGAGGCGCACCCGCGCCGGCTCGGCCAGCGCCTTGAAGATTTGGGCTGCTTGTACGGCATGTTCTTGCGAGAGTTCCGCGCTCAGGATTGGCGGGAAGCTGAAACCGCTGGAATCAGCTAGCGGCAGCAGGTCAGCTTCGGCAAGGTTGTTCATGGGGAAAGATTAGCAGGTAAATAGATCCCTGTCTATATTGACTGATATCTATATAGTTGGTTATCCTGTGATTCAAGCGGATGATCGTATGCCGCCTGTCAGCTTTGCACGGGCGCCGTACTAGCCAAAAAGGGAAACCGGCGATGACTTTTAGGATGAGCCCCAATATTGCCGTGAGGACTCATAATCAGCTATCGGAGGCCACCGCGTTTTACACCAACGTTCTCGGTTTCACCAATCGCTCGAATGACGCCAATCTGGCTGACCTTGATGCTGATCCAATAAACCTCTTTGTAATCGATGATCCGGAACTGCAAGGCCCGGTCATGGAGCTCTTCGTCGACGATCTGGAAGAGGCTCGCGAGATTCTGGTAGCCAACGGTTGCAAAGTCCTGCGCTGGAGAGGCAAGGGTCAGGACTGCTACATCGAAGATCCTTTTGGGCTGCGCTTCAACGTTTGGGAACAATAATTCGGCCAACGAACGGCGGGCTGAGAGGTGAGGCGCATTGCCCGCCGCCAATCATTTGTTGAGAGCATCGAGCTGGGAGGCAAAACCATGACCACGGACCGTGACCAAGTGCGGCAGGCGATTCAGGACCAGTACGGCGCCCGCGCCAAACGGGCCGGCGGCGAGCCCGCGGTTGGTCCTGACGGAGACACCGGCCTGGTACAACTCGAGATGGTTGGCGGCGATGCCGCCGATGGCGCGGCTGCTGCGGCGATGATTGCTGTGTGCCGCAGGGCCTGGCCGATGGCGATAGGAATCTTATCAAGGGGATTTACGCCCAGGACCAGGTCGAAGGTCTGCCGAGGCCGCGGTTGAGGCTGCGGCCGGTTGCGGCAACCCGACCGCGATTGCCGAGATCCAGCCGGGCGAAACTTTGCTCGACCTCGGTTCGGGTGGCGCCATCGATTGCTTTCTGGCTGCCGCGCAGACCGGGCCTCAGGGCAGGGTGATCGGTGTTGACATGACACGCGCGATGCTGGATCTGGCGCGGCGCAACGCCAGCGAACTGGGCGTGAGCAACGTCGAATTCCGCGAGGGCGAGATTGAGGCGCTGCCGGTGGCGGACGCGACGGTGGACCTGATCATCTCCAACTGCGTCGTCAACCTTTCGACTGATAAAGACCAGACGCTGCGCGAGGCCTTCCGGGTCCTCCGGCCCGGTGGCCGTTTGCGGATCTCCGACCTGGTCTGGCGCAATCAGCGCCCGGAAGGCGCCGGAACGCTGGAGGAGTGGGCCGGCTGCATCGCTGGCGCCGTAAGCGTTTCTGACCTGCTGGCGAGCCTCGGCGCAGCCGGCTTCAAGAGCCCCCGTGCCGACGCTTTAACCGATGTTTCCGAGCACGAGGGGCTGGCCAGCGCCCTGATTTCTGCGGAGAAGCGGTAGCCGTAGCAGCGGAAACGAGACCTCCGCCGGCTGGGGTCTCCTGATCAGATCAGTCGGGTTTACCCTTCTATCCCCGACCGCCCAAACGTCCGAACCTGGTTTGAGAGCCGAGGGGAGGGCTTCATGTTCGGGCTTGAACTTTTGATTTGGTTGGCAATCGTCGGGGTTATCGCCGGCGCCCATGCGCTGCTGACCTTCGAAGAGAAGTAATGGTTACGCAGCCAATGGCTGCTTCACCTCAACCACCTGCGGGGTCACGGCCTGGAGGCCGAGGAAGCCTTGAGGGGTAACGGCTCCGCAGTTGCTGCGCTTCCGCTTCGTAAAAACCGCCTGCGGCGGTCGCGGCCTGGGGTTTGGGCAAGACTTTTTGAAACAAGAAGAGGGCGCGTCTGGCTTTTCAAGGCGCAGCCTCTTTTCTAGATAATCCTGATTTTGAGCTCGGCGGCGGTGCCAGCCGCTCTAGTGAGTGGGCTGGTGGTGATGGCCGGACTAGACCTTGGCCTCCGGGCTAAACCGCGCTTCGGCGGCATCGATTGGTGAAAAGACGACGCAGCCGACCTGGTCATCGCGCCGCAGCAGCCAGTTGGAGATCGCCAGAACTTCGCAACCGGCGTAGCCTCGTGCTGCCGCCAACAGAAGCGACAACCCGTAGAAAATAAGCGCCCCTTCGAGGGAAATCAGAACGGCCGCGAAGCCGATTGCGCAGTTGGCTAGGTATCAGGCCGCGCCAATCGCGTTTAGTTGGCTACGGGAAAATCTCAGACGGAGCCACTGAAGGGCGAGGAGTGCCCCGGGGAAGACAACTAGGCCGAAGATCAAGGCGCGTGACGGAGGGGTTGAAAATTCGCTGAGGGTAAAATTGGAGAACGCGAGAATCAGAAAGAGTGCGCCGAGGCTGATCCGGCCGAGTGTGCCCCACTTACGAATCGCCCGCTGTTTAGTCATGGATAGGGTCCTGTTAGATCGAAAGACGCGCTGGCGCGTGGGTAAAAGGCCGCTCTGACTTCCAAAATACGCGCTTCGTACAGGGCTAAAAACTTGGAAAGTCCGCCCTTCGCCCGGTGGTAAAAGACGTTTGACTTGGAAAATGGCGTGGGGACAAAAGGTGCCCCCACGCGCCTCGCTCTACGCATAAATCTTGGCCATCAGACTGCGGCCGATTTCGAAGCCATCGGCGACCGACACCAGCTCGAAGTTGCCCTGGCGCTCAGAGAGGAAGCTCTCGGCGTTGGCGGCGCTAACGAAGAAGTGAACATGCTGGCAGAACTGCATCCAGATGTCTTCGACGCTGTCCAGGGCGGTCTCGCCACCTGCGGGAACCAACAGGGAGAGCAGAGCATTAGTCGGCTCTACGACGATTCCACCCTCGGCGGAAATCATTACCTTAACTGGTTCCTCCGTCTTCGGGTCCTGTGATTCGACCACGGCCGCCTGTCCAAGCGCCGGCACGATGAACAGCGGGTCCAGAGCGCACCAGGTATGGAGGGCGTTGCCCTGAACAGTCAGACGGTGGGGGTGGTCGTTGAGCGAGAGCCCGACCAGACCGCGAACTTCGCCATCGTCGCCTTGTTCGGCGGTGTTCTCGAGGAACTTGAGCGCGTCATTGCGGCTCATGCCGATTTCGCCAGCCAGGGAAACCACTTGCTCGAGTGGAATTGGCTGGCCGGTCGAAGCCAGCAAGCGATACAGCCGGACCAGCAGGCGTGAGCCCTCAGGGCCGAAATCGGGCTCGCAGCCGGCGTTGCGGTACTCATCGAGGATTTCGTCGACGCTGTGGCGGTTGATCGTGTTTTCTACTGTCGTTGTCATGGTTACCTCCAAATCTTACTAAACCTTTGTAAACCCAGGTTAGGCCCGGGCTGGGGGCGTTACGACGGAGATATCACCCATCTTTGGCGCCGGATTGGTGTGCTGGCCGCTCCGGCGTATGGGTGATGTTACCTATCTTAAGAGCTCTTATCTAGTTTAAAGAGCTGCTACCTAGTTGGGGGACACTGCCTGGCTTGCTAAAGCGCGAAGAACCTGCGCCATTGGCGCTAGACCAGGTCGTGGGTGAGGGCGAAGGCGGTGGCTTCGGCTTTGTGGCGGGCGCCGATCTTGGCGTAGAGGTTGCTGAGGTGATGCTCCACGGTGCGATGGCTGAGGACGAGTTGTTCGGCAAATTCCCGGTTTGTTAGGCCGCGCGCGACCAGGACGAGAACCTGGGCTTCGCGCTCGGTCAGGTCGTTGGGTGGCGGCAAGCTTGCTGACGCGGGTTGGGCTGGCGCGGAGGCTGCGCGGGCGGCGGCCGGCGGTTTTGCTGAGAGAAAGCGCTCGATGACGGCGGCGGCTTGTTCTTGGTTACCCATGTAGGGCGCCAAGTATTCGCCCTCCAGACTGACGAACTCGCTGTTGGCGATTTCGGCGGCGAGGTTCAGCCCTATGGCGGGCGGCAGCCACTCGATCTGGGTGCGGTGGATGACCAGGGTTGGGGCGCGGACCTTGGTTAGTCGCGAACTGGCGTCGAAGCTGTCATGGAACTCGAACGCGGCGCGCATGCCTTCCTGGCTGACGCTCTGGCGCAGGCTGGCGCCGCTCTCCGGTTTTGCCATCTTTCTGCTGCTGTTGTTCCTGTTCCGCCGGCTTTTGTTGACGCTGGTGGCGCTGGCCCTGGCTATGGTGACCGTGATCTGGTCGATGGGCCTGTTGATCGCGGCCGGGTTCCCGGTTCACATCATGAGCTCGATGATCCCGATCTTTCTGATGCCGATCGCGATCCTGGACACGGTTCACGTCATGAGCGAGGTCTCCGACCGCTACACCGAGGAATTGGGTAAGAAAGCCACAATTCGTTTGGTTCTCAAGGAGCTGTTTCCGCCGATTACGTTCACGACGATCACGACCGCGGTTGCCTTCGCGTCGCTGGCGCTGGCGCCGATTCCGCCGGTTCAGGTCTTTGGGCTGTTTATCGCCTTGGGCGTGATCATCGCCTGGCTGCTGACTCTGACCATGCTGCCAGCGGCGGCCGGGTTGATACCTTCCGATCGGCTGGCGCAGGCGTCCACGGGAATCTTTAGTGTTCCCAGCCTGGTCCTGGCGGCGGGTGTGCGCCGGGTGGGCTCGCTGGCTCGCAGCCGCGCCTGGCTGATTGTCGTCCTGCTGATCGGCGTGGCATTGGCGGCTGCCCCCGGCCTGACCAAGATCAACGTCAACGACAACCCGGTTCGCTGGTTCCGCGGCGCAACGAAATCCGTCAAGCGACAGAGGTGTTTGGCAGTCAGTTTTCCGGCGCGTTTAGCGCCAGCCTGGTAATCGAAGCCGATGAGCCGGGCCGGCTCACGGAGCTGGAGGTGGTGGAAGCGGTTGCCGGATTGCAAAACGCTTGGGACGATGTGGCGGTGGTCGGAACCTCGCTCTCGTACGCCGACCTGGCCGGCCTCGATTCGGCCGAGCCGCCAGCCGGCGCGGCCGAGGTCGAGAGCCATCTGACGGCCATGGCTGCCTCGCCCTCCGGGGGCGTGGTGGGCACGCTGATCAACGAGAAGCGACAGCGCGCCAACCTGCAACTGCTGTTGCGCGACGGCGACAACCAATCGATGCAGATGGTGCTGGATCGAACCGATGATTATCTGCTTGCGAACCCGCTGCCGGAAGGTGTGCGGGCAACCTGGGGCGGCGAGACCTATCTCAACCTGGTTTGGCAGGACAAGATGGTCAACGGCATGACGCTGGCCTTCGCCAGCACGTTGGCGGTTGTGCTTGTGCTGTTGTTTTTCTTGTTCCGATCTGTGATCTGGGCGCTGCTGGGGACGCTGCCGATGCTGGCGACGATCCTCGTGGTTTACGGATTCATCGGCTACAGCGGGCGGGACTACGACATGCCGACAGCGGTGCTATCCACCCTGGTTCTCGGGATCGGCGTGGACTTCGCGATCCATTTCATCCAGCGCTTTCGCGAGTTCGCCAAGGAAATGTCGGCGGCGGAGGCGCTGCGTCAGATGTATGAGGAGCCGGGCCGGGCGATCACCCGGAACGCGCTCGTGATCGCGCTGGGCTTTGTGCCGCTGATCTTCTCATCGCTGATCCCATACGTGATTGTCGGGTTGCTGCTGAGCTCGATAATGATCCTGAGCTGGCTGGGAACGATGGTTGCGATCCCGGCGGTGATAACGGCTGCGCGGGCTATGCCCGTTTCGCCTTCGGAAAAGATGTCGTCGATGGTGATGTTGAGGTCGGGAAACGACTTCCGGAGGTCGGTGAAGAATTGGTGAACGCCGGCCTTGGTCGGCGGCATGCCGGGTACCACGTCGTGCTCGACGAGGTTTTCGGCCAGAGCGTCCACCAGACCATCAAGATTCCCTGAATTTATCGCCACGTAGGCGCCGCGAACAGTCGCCTTGTTTTCCTCTGACATCGTATTTTTCGCTCCCTCATGCCGGTCTCGACGGCCTGTTTCCACATCGGTCTCGTGGGCCGTTTTTGTCATATTTTGCGGATCATACTGTAGTTTGCAGGCCGAGATGAGAATGCCCGGAACGTTTTTTCGACTGTCGGCGTCGTAAGCTTCAGGTAGTAGAGCGTACCTCCTTTTGGGCTCGCAACGGCTCAATCCGAAAAAATTAGCCGGAGAAGACGCCTCAGAGCGTGGAGAGGGTGGCTCTAACCGTCTGGCTGATTGACGCGGAGTCGGGCCGCACCACCACGTTAGTCCAAGACTTCGATTTGCCGACCTGGTGGGCGTTCTTCGGTGCCGACGGGCTTGCGGTTTACGTCGTCGGGCTCGTGGAAGACATTGAGTACTCTTTGGCTGGAGTGGAGTTGCACCGAGGTCCGGAGGAGGGATTCTGCGCCCGGCTTGACGGCGGGCAGGAGCAGGCCCCGGGGTCGTTCGAGGCTCGGCATTGCCGGCACGGGCTTCCGAAAAGTGAGTGGATTGTTTATGGAGTGGATGGGGAGGAACCTCTTGAGTACGCGGCTTGGGCTGAAGACAGGCGTACAGGCGAGCGTTTTCTGCTCCAGGACGGGTTGCGACATTGCGGTGGCTGCGATTCCTTCATCGCTGGCGGCTGGTCGCCGTCCGGCAATTACCTGGTGTTTACCGAGAGCGGTACAGAGCGCCGTGTGTTTCTCAGCGACCTGGCAAACCGCACGACGCGCCTCCTTAGCAGCGGCAACGGGTCTGACGATGCGCCGCAGTGGTCACCGAACGCGGACATCCTCTGGTGGCCGACTGCGGAGGGTCTGGTGGTGCGGGAGGATTTGGTGGCCGGAACCGGGCAGGAGTTTCCGGATTTCGACTGGCCTGTGAGGTTCGACTCATCGGGCGACTACGTTTTCTCGCCGGGCTTCGTCTTCAGTGCTGGTGCGGGGGTGGAGACCAGGGTCGCCGATGCCGAATCTGGCGAGGTGTTGATGGTTCTTAGCGGCGCGCCACCGTTCCTGCACTTCTAGCGACTGTACGAGACGGTTGTGAAATCAGAGCACGGCATCGTTGTCGCCCTGGAACACGCCGAGACTTGTTTTGGCACCACCGTGTACCTCGGCGGGAGGCAGATTGCCTGCTTTGCCGACGCTTTTGGGGCTCAGATCTCGCCTGACGGCTCAAGAATCGCGCTGGCCCGGCACACCGGTGTGACCGGGGAGATCAAATTTTTCGGCAGTGGCGCGGACATTCTCAAGCGGTACGAGATCGTGATTTTCGATGTTGGCTCCGGTATTGAAAGCGTGGTGATGAAAGACGCGCTCGGCGAGCAGCCGCCCGAGTTCACCTGGAATTCGATATCGAGCCATCTTCTAGTCCGCTGGCCAGTTCGTAGCGGGCTGTGAGCGTTCGAAAGAGAAAACTGACTAGACCCCCGCTACTCGAGCCCGGGCTTGATGCTGCGGATAGTCGGAGACGCTAGAATGGGCGGCATGCGTTGGCCGCTGACGCTCCTGGTTATCTTTGCCGGTCTTTTGGTGGCTTGCGGCGGCTATGGCGCCGCGCCAGGCCGGATTGCCTTCATGTCGGACCGCGATGGCAACCTGGAAATCTACGTGATGAACGCGGATGGGTCTGGTCAAACCAACCTGACGAACAATCCGGCCGACGACTTCCTGCTCGCCTGGTCGCCGGATGGCCGCCGCATCGCTTTTGTTTCCGACCGCGACGGCGATCGGGAGATTTACCTGATGGACGCGGACGGGTCCAAGCAGATCAACCTGACAAGAAATCCGGCTGATGAGGTTTTTGCCGTCTGGTCGCCGAGTGGGGAGCGGATCGCCTTCATGTCGGATCGCGACGGCAACTGGGAAATCTACGTCATGAACGCCGATGGTTCGAACCAGACCCGGCTTACCAATTCCCCCGCTGTGGACATGGTTCCCTCCTGGTCGCCGGACGGCAACCGCATAGTTTTCACGTCCAACGGCCGCGGTGCGCCGGACGCGAACGGTGGGACGAACAGTGATCTGTACGTCATCAACGCGGACGGCTCCGGCTTAGTCCGCCTGACCGGCGATGCTGTGGATGAATTCGGCGCGGCCTGGTCGCTGGATGGCCTGAGTATTGCCTTCATATCTGGCGGACCAGGTGGCACGGGAATCTTCCTGATCAGTCCGGGTAGAACCGACCTGAGACGGATCAGCGGCGACCTGGACGTTGGTGGCCAGCCGATATGGTCGCCCGCCGGCAGCCAGGTCGCCTTTCTTTCCGTGGTTGTGCTTGGTGAGCAGTTGGACGGCATTCTCGAGTTTCACAGCGAGCTTCACATTGTCAACGCCGACGGTTCCGGCCTCCGGCGCTTGACCAGCAACCAGGCCGGTGACCAGTCTCCGGCCTGGTCACCGGATGGTGACCGCATCGCCTTCCAATCCGATCGCGATGGTAACAAGGAGATCTACGTCATCGATGCCGACCGTTCCAACCAAACCAACCTGACCAACAGTCCCGGCGCTGACCAAGGACCTTTCTGGTCGCCGGCGACGGAGTAAGTAGCGAGGGCTGCACGGCGCATCATCCCGCGCCGCCCTTGCCCCGGAGCTGTGCTGGCACTAGATTGCTGGCATGGCTGAACCGGACGAGGCGACCTATGTTGAAGTCGAGGGCAAGACGGTACGTCTGACCCATCTGGACAAGGTGATGTTTCCCGAGGATGGCATCACCAAGGCGGAGCTGCTGCTTTATTACCGGACGGTGGCGCCGTATTTGTTGCCGCAGATCCGTGGGCGGCCGTTGACGCTGAAGGCGTTTCCCAACGGGATTCATGAGCGGCCCTACTATCGGCGGCGGCTGGCCGCGACTGCGCCAGATTGGCTGAGCCGGGTGGAGTTGGAGGACGGCTTCGCGCCGGTTGTTGAGAACCTGGCCGACCTGCTCTGGGTTGTGAACCTGGATTCGATTGAGCTTCACCCTTGGCTATCGCGTCGCGAGGCGCTGGACAAGCCGGACCTGCTGCTGTTCGACCTGGATCCGGGGCCAAAGATAGCGTTTGAGCGGCTCTGCGAGGCGGCGACTGTTTTGCGCGAGGCGCTTCTGACGCTGGGGGTCGAATGCTGGGCCAAGACCAGCGGTGCCAACGGGTTGCATGTGCTGGTGGGGATCGAACCGGAGATCGATTTCGAAGCGGCGCATTCCTGGGCGATCGGCATCGACCGGGTGCTGGCCGAACGCCGGCCGGACCTGTTTACGATGGACTACACGCGAAATCGCCGCACCGACCGGGTCTTGCTGGACCACAAACAGATCGGCTTTGGCCGGACCACGGCTTCGATCTTCAGCGTGCGGCCTTACGCCGGCGCGCCGGTATCGGCACCGGTTACTTGGGAAGAGGTTGAGGCCGGGGTCGAACCAAGGCAGTTCAACATCAAGAACCTGCCGACGCGGCTGGAGCAGATGGGGGATGCGGCCGCCGGGGTGCTTCAAGGGCAGCGTTTGAAGTTTTGAAGCGAGAAGATTGATCTAAGGCAAAAGAGCGCTTTAAAAGTAAAAAGAATCCGCCTTGGCGGATTCTTAAGTTCGAGAGGCTGTAAACCCTAAACCTTGGCTTTCGCCTTGGCCTTTGGTTTTGCCTTCTCGGGCGCCTTTTTCGCGGCCGGGGACTCGGCTTTTGGCTTGGTTTCGGCCTTGGGCTTGGAGCCGTTGGCGCGCTCGGTTTTGGTGGCTTCGATGCTGGCTTTGAGGGCCTCCATGAGGTCGCCAACCTTGCCCTGGGCGGCGACCGGTGCCGGCGCTGCAGGTTGGCCGCCGCTCATTTTTACCTCGATCACCGCTTCGAGAGCGGCGCGGTAGTCATCGGTCACCAGGTCGGGCTCGAAGGGGCCGGTGAGCTGGTCGATCAGGGCTACCGCCATGCTGATCTCCGGTTCGCTAAAGGAGACGGTATCGGCCGGCAGGTTTAGCTCGTTCATGCCGCGAATTTCGTCGGCGTAGTTCATCGTCTCCAGCATGATGCCATCCTCGAAGGGGCGCAGGAGACAGAGGTTTTCCTTCTGGCGCAGCGATACCTTGGCCACGGCCACCCTCTGGGTGGTCTCTAGGGCCTGCTTGAGCAGGTAGTAGGGCTTGACGCCCATGTCCTGGGGCTCGAGCGAGTAGCTGCGCTCGAAGAAGATCGGGTCGACGCTGGCCAAGTCAACAAAGCGCGTGATTTCAATTGTGCGCTTGGAGGAAACCGGCAGATCATCGAAGTCGGAATCTTCCATGACCACGTACTGCTCCTTGGCATACTCGTAGGCCTTGACGATCTCAGAGGATTCCACCATGACTTCGTGGTAAGGACAAAAACGCGGCTGCTTGATGCGGGTGTTGCAGGTGCTGTGCAGGTTTACGAAGCTGAAATCCTTGTTTTCGGTCGCCGGGTAGAGTTTTACCGGGATGACGACCATGCCGAAGCTGATCGAGCCATTCCAGATTGATCGCCGTGCCATGCGGATACCTCCAGAGTAAGACCGGGGTGCGATCATAAGCCCGCTCTTATGTCAGGTCAAGCGAGAATGGCATCGCCCCTCGGCCATCCTGGGGCATCGCTGCAGGTGCAGTCTATAGGGGTTTTATCGTCTCTTTGGCGCAGATAGATCGGATAACGCAGCTTGCCACCGAGGGTGAATTCGCCGTATTCCACCTGGCAGACCAGCTCCGGGCGGCACCAATAGAGCAGGCGTTTGACGTCCGGCTGGCTGCTAAAGGGGCGCTCGTCGCTGTGGCGGGAGCTGAGTTCGGCGTAGACCTGCTTAGTCTCAGACTGGCTAAAGCCGGTGCCGACGCTGCCGACGTAAGTCAGGTTTTGATCTTCGTCGTAGAGGCCCAGAAGCAGCGAGCTAAAAAGCTCCTTACGGGTTCCGGTTAAGGAGTAGCCGCCGATCACGAACTCGCTCTCGCGTATGCGTTTGATCTTCTGCCAGTCCGGGCTGCGCTGGCCGGGGTGATAAAGGCCGGATTTTGCCTTGGCCATGATGCCCTCGAGACCGAGGTCGCAGGTGGCCTGGAAGAATGCCTTGCCATCGGCTTCGATGAATTCGCAGGGTTGGACCAGTTCGGTGGGGGTCAACAGGTCTTGGAGGCGGGCTTTCCGTTGGATCAGGGATTCTTTCATTAGCGAGCGGCCCTGGACGTAGAGCAGGTCAAAGGCGATGAAGTGGGCTGGGTTGGCGCGGGGGTGGCCGGTTTTCTTTGATTGGATGCGCTGCTGCAAGAGCGGGAAGCTGGGGCGGCTGTTCGAGTCCAGACAGACGATTTCGCCATCGATAACCACCGAGTCGTTTTTGACCAGGCTTGGAAGGTCGGCGAGTTCGGGGAACTGGCTAGTGATATCGCGGCCGGTGCGGCTGGTCAGCCGCAGTTGGCCGGCCTCGATGAAGGCCAGCGCGCGCATACCGTCCCACTTGAGTTCAAAGATGTGGTCAGCGGAATCGAACGGCTCACGCGTGAGGCGCCCGAGCATGGGTTTGATGTTAGCGGGGAGCTTGGCGGCCATGATGTTTTGGCATCTTAGTCGTTGGCGGTTGGCGTCCGCAACTGCTGGTTACGCAGCCAAAGGCTGCTACACCTCCGCCGCCAAAGGCGGCCGTACTTATATTTCAATTGCTGCTTCCGCTGCAACATCAATCAGAGCGTTCCGCTGGCCGAGTGGCTACGTTAAAAATTGCCTAGGTTGAGTCTGGTGTTGCGGTGGCGGGCACACAGTTCGCCTGATACCAGACGCGTTCCTCGGCTGTGCGGAAATCGGTGCCTTCGATTTCGGCGCAAGAGGTTCTCGTGACGCAGTTGGCCAGGAACCAGGTGCGCTCGTCGCTGGAAATATACTCGGTGCCGCGAATCGAATCACAGTCGAGCCGGTTGAGGACGGCGGTTGGCGTGGGACTGGATGGTGGGAGCGTCGGTGGAATCGTCGGTTGGACCGTCTCGATCTGCTGAACTTCCTCGGGCTCAGGCTCATCCGAGCCGTTTCCGACCAGGATCAGGTAGGCGCCGGCGGCGAGCATCCCGCCGATGAGGACGAAGATGAAAATTAGAGGCCAGTATCTGTCTGACATGGCAATTTGCTAGCAGTTCCGGATTCGCTCGTAGGCGCTGAGTCTAGCGCCTTGTTCTGAAGGCGTCTACTAGAAACCCTCTGGGTTGAAGCGTTTGATGACGCTTACGCAGCCAAAGGCTGCTTCACCTCGGCCGCCTTCGGCGGCCGCCGCGGGATCAATGGGCGCTAGAAGCCTTCGGGGTTGAAGCGTTTGTGGTGTTCGGCTATGAAGTCTTCTACTCGCTTGGCGGTGAAGTCTTCGACCGAGAACTTATCGAGTCGGGTCCAGGCGGTTAGGGCTATGGTGTCTGGTTCCATGCCGGTGTACAGGCTCATGACCAGGAGATGGCGTCGGTTGATGTGGGCGTTGACGATGTCGGCGAGTTGGTCGATCACGCTCTGGTCGGTGGTGTTGTACCAAACGATGACGGCGCCGTGCTCCATGTTGTGCACCAGGTTTTCTTTTGGCGCCGGGTTTTGCAGAACCGTAAATGGCATCGGCGCGTTGCCGTGGGGGCCGGAGGTGGGCGGGTTGCTGGTGTAGCAGAGATGCTCCGCTGGGCTGGAACCTTGGTTGGCCTCGATCTGCTCTTCGGTGCAGATCGGTACATCCACTCCGGGGGCGACGTGAATGCGGTCGTCGCGGGTGTCGGCGATGCCGTCGGGACCGAGGTGGGGAGGGAAGTACTCGCCCGGCAGGTTGGGGTCGTCGTCGAGCTGGGCCAGGATGTGGGCTGCAGGGCAGGAGGCGAGGGCGGCTCGATCGGCGGGGAAGGTGAGGCAGAGGCTGGGGTCAAGGTCGACCGCCGTGCGCAAATCAGCGCTGCCGGCGACCAGGTTTCCCAACCTGATTTGGGCGGCAGCGCGGTTGACGAAGGCGAGTGAGTGTTCGTGGTCCAGGTGGATCGCCTGGCCAAAGTCGGCGATCGCGTTTTCATATTGGCCGAGGTTTATATAGGCGACACCGCGGTTGAAAAAAGCGTCGAAAAACTCGTCGTCAAGCTCGATTGCCTGGGTGTACTCCCCGATGGCTTGCTCATGGAGCCCTTGGTCGCTGAGGTCGACGCCGTTGTTGTAGTGCCGCTCGGCATCGGACAAGCCACCGCAGGCGATTGCCAGGACGCTTACGCCTACTGCTATCGCAGTAAGCTTCAGCTCGGCCGCTTTCAGCGGCCGCGACACTCGAGCGGCGAGTGCAGTTGGCCTCAAACAGCCGGCTCGGCAGCGTCACTGGGTGAGCGCCAAATGGTTTCGCTGCGCTTCAGCTCGGCCGCTAAGGGCGGCCGCGTCAGTTCTCTTTGTTTCATCAAGCGGGTGCGGGTGTCTCTTGGCCAGGCGACGCCAGGCGTTCCAAGCGTAGAGGACGATGGCGCCCGGGCGGGCGCTGGCCAATCATCCGCGGCACATGGAAGCGGTGTGGCAGAAGAACCGGCTCGTCTTGGCCCCGGAGTGATCGGCGAGCACCGCGCGGGCTATTAAGCCTATCGTCTCCGCGTCCGATATTAACGATGAGATGTTAAGAACCAGACGCTGGCGGGCGCGTCTTTTGCTAATCCTGCTCCTGTTTTCCGCCGCGATCGTTGGATGCGTTGGCAAAGCGTCAGATGCACTCATTAGCGGATCCGAGACGGGCACACCCGTCGGTGAACTCGAGCCGCGCGGGACCTTGAGTAAACTCGGACCGGGGGAGCTGGCGGCGGTACTCCTCAGGCATGACGAGCTCGGCGGGGATTATAGCGATTACCACCTGACGCCCGGGTCGGGGCCGATGGCTGAGGATGGGGCTGGTGGGCCGATCGAGGCGGGCCGGATTAGTGGCTACGGGCGCTACTACACTACAGAACGCCAGGGTCCAAGCAATCCTTGGGTGATCGGCAGCAGCCTGGAAGTTTTCGTCGATGAGCTCCACGCCACGCAGGCCCTGAAGAGATTGCTCGAAGAACCGCTTGGCGAGGCTGAATTCGGGCGCCTGCCTGAGACCGTGGTGGCCGACCATGAAAACTTCAGCTTCGACAGCATTGGTGACGCCGCGTACGTCCAGTACGTGACCGTCGTGGAATCGTTTCAGCTTGGCACGAAAGTGACTTGGAGCCGCGTGCTCGTGCGCCGTCAGAACGTGATTACGACCGTGCTTCTAGTTTTGAACGGTGACCAAAGCGAACGTCTCCGGCCCCAACAACTTGCGGCGCTCCTGGACTCGCGGGTGGTGGCGGCGATTAACGGTGAGGTCGACGATTTGCCACCGCTGTCCGGGCGCGATCTGCTATTGGAGGCTCAGAATCAGATGCGGGGCCTCACGAGCGTGCACATACGCGAACTCCTGTCAGCTTCGATAGGCGTGGCTACCTTTTCGCGGGAAATGGACTTCGATATTGAGTTTCCCGGATTGGTCATTGGCACGATGCAAATGGGAATCGGTCCCACGGTCGAATTCCACCAGTCGTCTGGCAGCGTTATTGTTCGGGACCCAGATTACAACCGCGCCGATTCGGAATGGAGCTGCATTGAAGTGCTCAACAACGGGGCAAACGCCAAGCGCCTCGGTCTGACTTTCCCTGACCTTTCGGAGGAGGTTTACCTGACGCGGCTCAGCCAGGTTCGTTTGGATAGTAGCTACAGGGCGGATAACGAGGTTGTCTACGTGGTGAGTCTTGAGATGAGCGCCGTGACCTACCACGATGAAGTCGCGGCCTTGCTTGGGGCCCACGGACTTCTGGACTCTCTTCCGGATTCGATCACCAACGGCGAAGCAAAGATCGAATTCCATGTGAGCAAGCACGATTTCCAAGTCATCCGCTACTTTGTCGATCTGGCGTACGAGCTTCCGGACGGGACGACGGTAGCCAGAATTCAAAGTGAGTCAGAACTCTCTCAACTGAAGGTGGCGCCGCAATTTCCCGACCCGACGACCCTGCCGGAATGCAGCAAGTACGATTTGCCCTGCAAGGGTCGTAACCTTGACGCCTGCCTGATTCCGCCTGATGAGCTACTCGAACCAAACCTGAGTCGCAGCAACTGTGAAGGTGATGCTCCGCGTCTCTGCTTGGTGCCGATGGGGGCCGTGGACCCCGAGCTCTTGGGGTACCTGGCTGAGCGCTACTCGGAGGACCTAAGTATCGATGTTCGAGTCCTGCCGGGGATGTTAATCTCCCAGACCGCGATTCATGAAAACCGCGAGTACTTTGATGAGAGGCGCGAGCAGTTCGACGGCGATCAACTCTTGGAACTGATGAAAATTCATTATCGAGAGTTGGACGATGATGAGAATGTTACGCTCATTGGCATCACACCGCTCGATATCACTCAGCTCCTGCGGCCAACAGTCATTTATGCCTTCGCCGTTTGTGAATTCTTGTTCGTCGGTACGGACGCTGGTGTAGTTTCGTACTTCCGGATGCGTGAAAAATCGTGGGGCAACCCTCCGGATAGGCCGCTGCTTGAATCCAGACTATGGAAGATGACGACGAAGTACGTGGGCTTGTTTCACTTTGGCTTCCTCTCCAGCCAAGACCCGACGAGCGTGCTCTACCATTCGATCGGTGGGTTGTTTGACCTGGACCGCATGGGTGAAGAGCTGCCAACGCAGCCCTAGGCTGTCCCAGGCGGTAAAAAAAGAAGAGTTGGTTCCGCTTCGCTACACCTCAGGCACCTGCGGTGGCTGGCATGGTGGACAAAGTAAAAGGAAAGAGAGCCTCCAAACCGGAGGCTCTCTTGATCTCGTAAGGAACGCGGCGTTTAGACGGTCGCGAGCGCCTCGTCGCGGCGAGCCGCGGCCTCTTCGTTGCTGATCGACGGGTAGTAGACCCAGCCGCTGCCGGTGGTGACTTTGCGGGCTGGGAAGTAGTCGGACCACTCGGCCTTGTGGCCGGGCTTCATAAAGTCCATCGCCGCGGCCGCGACGATCCAGGTACGCAGCTCGCCACCGCCGCCTCGGAAAAGCTCGGAGCGGAAGCTGAACATGGAGCGCAGCGCCTCGGCGTTGCCTTCGTGCAGTTGGCGCAGGAACCATTCGTCCTGGGGCTCGTCGACCCAGCCGGAGCGGGTGCTGCCCGGATCGTGCGACATGCCGCCGGAACCGGTGATGAGGATGCGCTTGTCGGACTTGAGCGTAGCCTTGGCGATGGCGTGACCGAGGTCGACGCAGCGGTCGCCGTTCATGATCACGGGCGGTCCATCGTCGACGTTGACGAAGATCGGCACGACCGGCACCTCGAGGTCGGGGTGGGTATGTGGCATGACGTTGCCGACGCCGTGGGGAACGCCGCGCAGCGGTTGCTTTTGCGGCTGCATGTCGTTGGTGTAGCTGGCGTCGAAGCCCTGGATCAGGAGGCTTTCGAGAACGGTTTTGGCCAGGTCCTGGTCGGTCTTCATCGGGTAGCGAAATTGCTCGTCGAAGCGGTCCGGCGGCGGATCCTCGTCCATGAGGCCGGTGTTGTGGGTGGTCCAGGTGTCGGGTCCGGTGTAGACCAGCAGGTTTGGGATGTTGCCGCCGTCGAACCATTCACGCTGGTCGCCGAGGACGGCGATGATCACGTCGGGCTTGAAGGCGGTGTAGGCCTCCTTCATTTTGGCCCAGTTGGACCAAATCCGCGGTATGCGCGTTGCCAGCAGCTCTTCGTTCTCCAGCTCGGTCTCGGGTGGCTGGGGATGGTCCTTGTTGAGCCGCTCGTGGGTGCGCTGCCAGCCACCGTAGGTGCTAAAGAACAGGCTGGGTGCGTGTGAGGAAGCTGCCGCCATTTGAATAGACATATTTTTCTCCTCTGTGTCTGATGCCGAAACGCTGAATCGCGATTGGCCTGAATACACGCTGCATTGTTGCTTATTGTAGCCGAATTTGGATTGTTCCGCTGCCGAAGTCTGCTGGCTACGCGCGCTACTCGCGCACCATCTCGGTCACCTGGGGTGGCCGCACACAAATCAAACGCAACCACAAGAAAGAACAGGGCCTCCAATCCGGAGGCCCTTCTTCGTCTGACAAAATGCTTGCGCCTGTTTCACACGCTTCAGTTTCAGCCGGCGACGGTTCCGCTTTGCTGCACCTCAGCTGGCTGCGCCAGCTGCCAGCAACTCAAGGGACAGCACCTAAAAGGAAGGAGCCTCCCAAGCGGAGGCTCCTTTTTGCTGAATAAGCTTGGCCTAGACGACGGCTAGCACCTCGCTGCGGCGGGCTTTGGCCTCTTCGTTGCTGATCGATGGGTAGTAAACCCAGCCGCTTCCCGTGGTAACTTTGCGGGCCGGGATGTAATCGGACCACTCGGCCTTGTGGCCGGGCTTCATGAAGTCCAGCGCGGCGGCGGCGACGATCCAGGTGCGCAGCTCACCGCCACCACCACGGAACAGTTCCGAGCGGAAGCTGAACATTGACTTGAGGGCTTCAACGTTGCCCTCACGCATTTGGCGCAGGAACCACTCGTCTTGGGGCTCATCCACCCAGCCGGAGCGCAGGCCGCGCGGGTCGTGCGACATGCCGCCGGAGCCGGTTATGAGAATGCGCTTGTCGGAGTTGAGGCAAATCTTGGCGATTGCCCGGCCGAGTTCAACGCAGCGCTCGCCGTTCATGATCACAGGCGGTCCGTCGTCGACGTTGACGAAGAGCGGCACGACCGGTACATCGAGGTCCGGGTGGGCGTGGGGCATGATGTTGCCGACGCCGTGGGGGACGCCGCGCTTGGGCTGCGACTGTGGCTGCATTTCGGTGGTGTAGGCGGCGTCAAAGCCTTGCTCCAGCAGCCCAGCGAGGATTTTCTTAGCCAGATCCTGGTCGGTCTTGACCGGGTAGCGGAACTGCTCGCTGTAGGGGTCCGGCGTTGGTTCCTCATCCATAAGGCCGGTGTTGTGCACGGTCCAGGTGTCTGGGCCGGTGTAGACCAGCAAATTCGGGATGTTTGAAGCGTCAAACCATTCGCGCTGGTCGCCGAGGACGGCGATGATCACGTCTGGCTTGAATTTGGTGTAGGCGTCCTTGAGCCGGGCAAAGTTGCCCTTGATCTGAGGCACGCGCTTGGCGATCAGGGCCTCGTCCTCCAGTTCGGTCTCGGGTGGCTGGGGGTGGTCATCGTTAAGGCGGTGGTGCATTTTCTCCCAGCCTTCGTAGGTGCTGAAGAAAAGACTCGGTGCGTGCGAGGAAGCTGCCGCCATCTGAATAGACAATTTTTTGCTCCTTTTGGCGCTATGCCGAAATTATCAGCTCGCGATTCAGTATGAAACCGCGGCTGATTATTGTAAATATCCGAAGCGCTAAGGCATCCAACTCTCCTAGTATTATCGGCGGTTCCTTGCCAAGGTGTGGGTTGTTTCGGTTACCTTGCGCTCAGGGCAGGCCAGTAGGTGACATAACATAATCAGGCTCGTCACCCTTCTGTTTTGTCGCCTACGCCGGTTTCCAGGATGCAAAGGCGGTGCCGACGGCGGCGTGGTGGAAACGGATGTAGTCCAGGATCTCCGCCTTGGCGCCCATCGCCTCCATCGCAGCGCCGGCGACGACCCAGTTGCGGACGCCGCGGGTTTGGCCGCGCAGGGTAATCGACTCGATGTCCCAGAGGGTTGCGAGTTGCTGCGAGCGGCCGCGGGAGAGCCGGGTGAGGATCCAATCGTCGAGTAGCTCGTCGACCCAGCCGGCCACGTAACCGAATGGGTCGCCGGAGAGGCCGCCGACACCAAGAATGGCGATCTTCTCGTCACGCTCGGAGAGCACCTTGGCGATTGCGGCGCCCAGCGGCGGCATGCGGTGGCCGGTGATGCAGGGGTCCTGATGGGCGTTGATAAACAGCGGTATGACCGGGATGCCAAGGGAGCCGACGATGCGGGCGTAGGGGTCGGTCAGCGAGTGGGGGGCGCCATTATCGGGGTCGCCGAGCGGCTTGAACACCCGGTTGACGTTCATGTCGAAGCCTTCCTCGGTTAACTCGTCGACCAACCAGGCCGCGAGCTTCTGATGAACATTAATGGTGAGTTTTTTGTTTTCGTCCGGCTTCTCGCCAAGGTCGGCGTAGTGGGTGGTGCCCCAGATGTCCTCGCCAACCAGGACGCTGAGCTGAGGCACGTGACCTTGGCCGAAAACGCGGCCCGTGTCGGACATGGCGATGACGACAGCGGCCGGCCGATAGTCGTCCAGCATTGCGTGTAACTGGTCAAAGGAGCCTTCGACCCGCTGGCGAAAGGAATCGAGGGTTTCCGGCGTCTCAACTTCGGAGCGGGGGTCCTGGGCGATTTCGCCGATCATTTTCTGGTAGATGTCTTCCCACTGGTCGCGGGGCCGGTAGAGCAAAGGCGAATGAGAGACAGCGAGTCCTAAACCAAGAGGCATGCTTTTTCTCCGAACTTGAGCCTGAACCGAGGCGTTGGTACAAAAGGCAGCAGCAATCGCTACCAGCGGGGTGTTGGGCAGAGATTAGCTGAGCGCCGCCATGCTTGCAAGTCAGAGCGCGTCGGTGCCCAAAGCGCGAGGGTCAGGCCTTCCTAATTTACATTGACCTCTGTGGTGTCCCTGGTGCGGTTTTGATCACCCTGATTTTCCAGGAAGAAGGAGTCGATTGTGAGGGTGAGGTCTTTGATGTCTTTATCCCCCAGCAGTTCTTTGAGATCCTCGGCATTGATAAAGAAGCAAACCCGGCTGCCATCGGCCGCGAATTCTTCGCTTTCGTCCTTGGTCTGTTGGTTATTGTGAAACTCCCAGGTGTAGGTTTTGTCGCCGATGTGAAGGATGACGGCGGAGCTAAAGAACTCCTTGGTGACGGAGCGGTCTACCCAAACTCTGAGGCCATCCGGATCACAGCGGACTTCGACCTTGGTGATCTCTCCCGGAGCGACTTCTGTTCCCGTCGCCGCATCGGCGACGAAGTTGCCGCCGCCATCGATCAGGAAAGCGTCGGTGGTGTCCCCTTGGTGAGTTTGGGGATCGCAGGCGGTTTTTTCCGGGATGGGGGTGAAGGTTGGGGTCGGGCTCGGCGTGGCAGTTGGCGGCAGCGGCGGGGTTGGCGTGGGGGTACTAGTCGCCGTTGGGCTGGCGGTTGGGGTTGGTGTTGGAGTGTTAGTTGAAGTTGGAGTTGGACCCGGCAAGGTTGTCACACATTCCACCCAGAAACTGACAAAGAGATTGCCGCTGATGCCAGGTCCGCTGATCGTGGCGAAATAGCTGCCGGTTCCGCGCTCTTTGCATCGAAAAGTCGTCAGTGAAAAAAAGCGTTCTATTCGTAGTTAGCGTTAGTACCTTGAAGCCTTCCCTCGTTTCATCAGGGTCGAGGTTTGCCGCGTCGCGAAGGGGTTCGCCGGGGTCGAGCACGCCCATAGACACGAATTCAACCGGCGTTAGCGGTCGCCAAACCACCAAGATGTCCTGCAAATCGGCGCTGCCCCGGTTAACCATGACTAACCGCACTTGAAAGAGCGTGCCCACCAGCTGAACTGGAGCGACTTTCTCCATGGCAACCTCCAGACCTTCTTCCGATACGGCCCAAACCCAGCTGAAGTGGTTGAGCTTTCCTCGGACGGTGATTAGTTCCTCCCCCAGTATCACCTCGGTCATCAGGTCTGTGAGTGACTCCGAATCATCGTCACCGGCCCGCGTGATTAGCCTGATGGCGCTAACACCACCGTCTTGGCTCGCCGTTTGACTGACCTGCAGCGCAACCTCTATTGGCTCATTGAACTCTAATCCGAAAGGCGGGTCCACCGCCTGTCTGTTCCTGTAGGTGCGATGGCAGGTCGTCGAAGGCCACGGCAGGTACGGTGATCGTCGTGTCCTCAGTCAGGGCGCCGGGCGGAATCTCGAGCCTGAGTTTGCCGTCAGCGCTGCTGACGTTGCCGCCTAGCTGGGCCGAGATCAGCACGCCTTCTGGCTGGCTGCCGCCGCCGCTGCAGGCAACGATAAGGAGAGAGGCCAGGGTGCCAACGCCTAGGGTAAGACGCCGTAACAGGCTTAGTTCTGCACCGGGCATTCTTGTTAACTCCTAATTTACATCGACCTCTGTGGTGTCCCTGGTGCGGTTTTGATCAATCTGATTTTACCAGTATCGCCATTGCCGCCGCAGGCCCAGAGCAGCAGCGGCAGAATGGCGGCAAAGATGAAGAAGCGAGCTTTCATTGATGCCTTCCGTGCAGGCTCCGATTCTGCGGCTTTGGCACCGGCGTGCCAGGGGCAATGTGGCGCTGTTTGGCGCAAAGCCAGACATGAAGGGCCGGGTTGCTTAAAGCAGAGCGGATGAAAGCGCCAAAGGCATTTTAGAGCATCCAGGCTGGCCGGACTAGACCAGGCCGCTCACGGCAACACGATGATCTTCCCAATCATCCCGTAAGCCTCATGGCCCGGCAGGTGGCAAATGAAGGCGTATTCGCCGGGCTGATCAAAGGTCACCTTCGTGGTCCTGGTGCTCAGGGCAGGGATTGTGACCTCGGTTGGCAGCTGATCGTGGACTGCCTCGGGGCCGAGACGGTGGCGCTGGTGCAGGTCTTCGGTGCCGACGACCCATTCATGCTCGATCGGGTCATTGTTTTGCAGGACTAAGGTCAGGGGCTCGCCGGCCCTTACGGTTATCACCGCTGTCTCAAAGTGGGAAAATCTGATTTCGATGCGGCGCGGCTCAGTCCCGGCTTCGGACCGAACCGCGATCGCCAGGGCCCCGCCGAGGACGAGGAACAGCAGTAAGCCTCTCATTGCCGACTCCGGGAGCCGATGGCGAAGAGCGCCGTGGAGCCAGCGAATGCCGCTGCGCCGACCAGGGCCAGTTCCCAGGAGATGCCGCCGCCGGTGCCAACTGACGCTGGGAAGCCGGCGGCAAGGCGGGACGGTTGGCCCTGGCCGCTGGCATCGATTGCCAGGTCGTAAGTGATTTCTGAAGCCGGCGCGTCAATCCGCAGTTTTGTCAGCCAGGCGGAGGCGGGCACCCAGGCCATGCCGTCGTCGGCTCGCAGGTCGTCCAGCAAAGAATCGGTGGCCGGGGCGCTGTGTAGCAAGGACATGCCCGGGTTGGGCAGAGGTAGAAATGCCGGCAGCTCGTCAGTCAAGAGGTAAACATCGGCTTCAACAATGTCGGTCGCTTGCTTGCCTAGCGCCAGGATGCGCAGCGGCACCCAGGGGTTTGTGGTTGGGATTGTCAGGTGGACCGGGGTGCCGTCACCGATCTGCTGGCCGCGCTCGGCGGCGGCTTCGGCGTTAAAGACGGCGGCCAGGAAGATTGGGCTGCGTTGGGCGTAGAAATCAAGCACCTCGGGTGCGTCCGGCGAGAGGCGAAAGCCGTTCTTAGTCGCCCACTTGGCGACCGACTCAGCGCCTCCTTTTAAGACCGTGATGTCGAGGGCATCGATGCGCACTTCAAGCAGAACCTCGACGGCGGCGGCGGAGTCGGCCGATTCTAGAGCCAGCCTCGGTGGCGGTGGTTCGGTTTCGAGTGCCAGTCTCTGCAGGCTCCAGGCGCCGCCGCGTTCAACTTTCGTAGGGACGCCCGGCAAGGGAATCAGGGTGCCAAATTCGCCGCCGCCACCGAGAAACTCGAACGAGGTCACGTAGTGTTCAACACCGTTGTGATAGGCCACCAGCGTGGTGGTCCGGCCCAGGTTAACCGCGCCGTTCGAGCCAATTAGGCCGGCGCAGGCGGCGACGAGTTGGGGTGTGGCAAAGAGTGCCACAACAAGAAATGTAAGGCCTTGTATAAGGAATTTTCGCATCGCTCAGTTTCCCTCCGTAGTTTTGGATACTAAACATGACGGCGGTCAGGGCCGATTGGTTCCCTTCCGGAATGAGCGATCGCTTCGAGATTGGCGGGTGGTAGGCGCGCCTGACCTTTGTTGGCGTACCGGGTGATTGTCGTTCGTGACAGCGAGGGCAACCCTCAGGTTTTAGTAAAGAGCTGCCGGTTGCCTCTGACCCGCTTTGGAACCGGATCGAGCCGCGCCGGTCAGAGTGCGGCGAAGGGATCTCGCTGTTTGATCTGGAATTAATGCTGTCGATCATCGCGGCGCGAAGCCAGGCGGGATATGGAGAGATTACTCAGGCGATCGCCCGAGCCGCAAGCCATCACTTTTTGGCAGGCGGGTTACGGGGACGCGATTCTTTTGTAACATGAGCGCTCAACATCCCGCGTGCAGGCGGGGAGAAACAACTGCAAGTAGGGAAGAGAGGGGTCACGATGGCAGCAACAAACGTCTCGCTTCGGCCGGGGAGCGTAGAGGACGCCGACGCTTGCGGACAGATCATCCATGGCGCCTTCGCGGTAATCAATGAAAAACACAACTTTCCCAAAGACATCCCTTCGCCAGAAATGGGGAGCGGGATGGCCTCTGGCATGCTTTCGAACTCGGGGTTTTACTCCGTGATAGCCGAACGCGACGGGAAGGTTGTCGGCAGCAATTTCATGGATGAGCGATCGACGATCTTCGGCGTTGGACCCATAACGGTCGCGCCGGCCGCGCAGGACTCGAGCATCGGACGCCAACTCATGCAGGACGTGCTATCCGAAGCGAAGCAGCGTCAGGCGGCGGGCGTGCGGATGCTGCAAGATGCCTTTCACTTTCGTTCATTTGCGCTGTATACGAAGCTTGGTTTCGAGATGCGCGCTACAACCTCTGTGATGCAGGGAGCCGGAGTCAAACTGCAGATCCCCGGCCACGTGGTGCGCCCGGCGAGCGAGAGCGACCTCGACTCCTGTAGTCAGGTTTGCCGGGCAGTTCATGGCCATGACCGGGCGGGCGAGCTGCGCGACGCGATCGCCCAGGGCGTGGCTCTGGTGGTTGAGCATCACGGCCGCGTCAGCGGCTACACGACCGGCGTGGCGTTCTTCGGCCACACGGCCGGTGAGACCAACGACGACCTGAAGGCGCTGATCGCGGCGACACCTGAGTACGAGGCCCCCGGGTTTCACGTGCCAAACAACAACGCGGAACTGCTGCGCTGGTGCTATGAAAACGGCCTCCGTATGGGCAAGGCGATGACGCTGATGAGCATCGGGCTCTACAACGAGCCCAAGGGGCCGTACCTGACTTCGATTCTCTACTAGCCGCCAGGGTTTAGCCAGACGCTACGGAAGCAGTCTCTAGGGGGTTACGGCCGCGTTCTTCGCTGCGAGCATCTTCTGAATGGCGCTGGCACCCTCGGTCGCCAGCGCCAGCTACGCGGCTGAACGATCTGCCGTGTGGAGTGCTTGAGGAACTCGCCGGTTGATTGAGCCAGATCCAGAGGGCCGCTAGAATCGAGCCAAGTATCCCGCCAGCCTGACTGGACTGAATCACCAGAACCGAGGCAAGCGCCAACGGGCTACCCTGTAGGGCCGAGCAACTAGAACGGAGACAGAAAATCATGGATGAGCGCGAAGTCATAATCGAAGAAATGGCCGACGGGCATCGCATGCTGGATGCGGCGATGTCGGACCTGACCAGCGAGATTGCCGACTGGCAGCCTGGCGGCACGGCGAACTCGATCGCCAGTATTTTGGCGCACACGGTGATCGTCGAGGATGAGGTGGTCAAACAGTGGTTCCAGGGCGGCAAGACGCTGTTCGAAAACGCTGGTTGGAGCTCCAAAACCGGGATTCCCAACGATATGGAAGCGATCTGGAAGCCGGGTTGGAGCCTGAATTTCGCCGGCTTTGATGCCTACCGCGAGGCGGTCAAACAGAGCAGCGACCAATTTCTCGCTGAACTCGACCCTGCCACCCTCGATCTGGACATCGAGGCCTTTGGCGCGCCGCGCCGCGGCGGCTGGCTGCTGCGAATCGAGGCGCCCAACCACATCCTCAGCCACCTGGGCGAGATCTCGGTTCTGCGCGGCATCAAGGGGCTGGCGGGGCTACCGATCTAGGGCCCTTGCGGTAGCCGGGCCGTATCCCTAACGCAGGGTCCCTGGATGTACGATGGGGATTCATCGATTATTCTCCCTATGCCATGAAACGGACGGAGAGATGTGAGTCTTAAGTTAGATGGCAGAGGGGCGATCGTTGTCGGAGCCAAGCGGATCGGAGCCAGCGTGGCCCAGCGCCTCGCGGCCGAGGGTGTAAACCTGGCTATTGTCTATCGCCGCTCCAAGGACGAGGCCCAGCAACTCCTGGATGCGGTCAAACCAGAGGCTGGGCGGTCTCTTATCCTCCAGGCAGATCTCGCGGTCGAAAGCGATGTTCAACGTGTGGTTGACGAAGCCAAAGCCCAGCTGGGCGACCTTTCGATCTGCATCAATTTGGCGGCTGACTATCCGAGCCATACGCTGGACGAACTCGATGCAGACGCCTGGGAGCGAGGCATGGCGATTGCCAAGGGCAACTACCTTCTGGCGGTGCGTGCCGCCCAGGCAATGACTACGCAAGAGGGCGATATTCGCGGCCACCTAGTATTTTTTGGCGATTGGGCTGCTGAGGACACACCGTACCGAGATTACCTGCCCTACCTCACGGCCAAAGCCGCCATACACTTTATGACCCGTGCCTTTGCCTTAGAGCTGGCGCCGCGGGGCATCCTTGTTAACGCAATTTTGCCAGGCCCAACTGCCCGGCCGCCCGAGGTGACAGACGCCGAGTGGAGCGAGGCCTTGGCCCTGGCGCCGCTTCACCGCGCCTCATCGGTCGATGACATAGCCGAGATGATCGTCACGCTGCTGAGGAGCGAAACGATCACCGGTGAGACAATCCGGATCGACTCCGGACGTCACTTTGTCGGACCGGGGCTGCCAGAAGACAGGTCCCAATAAAGCGACCGAGCCTGGAGCGCGGTGGGCCACTCCTCCGGGTGCTCGAATTCGATGAAGTGGCCGCTAGTGCTTCGCTCCTCAGCTGCTGCGCAGCTTCGCCACCCATCGGCGGCACCCTCAGCTAATCTTTCAGAAACTCGAGCAGCGTGGTGGAGAACTCCTCCGGGTGTTCGTATTCGATGAAGTGGCCTGTGGTGCTGCACTCCTGTGGTGCTGCGCAGCTTCGCCACCTATCGGCGGCACCCTCAGCTAATCTTTCAGAAACTCGAGCAGCGCGGCGGAGAACTCCTCGGGGTGTTCGAACTCGATGAAGTGGCCGGTGCCGCCGCCCCAGAGCATTACGCGGACGTCGGGGATCTCGGCTAGGGAGATTAAGGCACCGTCGAGCGGGACCATGCGGTCCTGATTGCCCCAGAGGACGAGTACCGGCATTTTCAGGCCGGCCAGTAGGGCGCGCGGTTCGGCGTTGCCGCTTGGCTTCTGAGTTGCCGGCGGCATGGCGTTGGCCTTGAGGGCGGACTGAAAGCGGGCCTCGACGATTTCGTCGGTCAGCAGGCCGGGCTTGGGGATGAACAGCTCCATCATCTTTTGCATGTTTTCGAGGGTCGGCTCCTGGCGGAAGACACCGAGCGCCTTGATGCCGTCCGGTGGCGAGGTCGAGAGGAGGTTGGCGCCGGTGGAGGGGGACTTGAGGACTAGTTTTGGCACCCGCTGGGGATTGTTGTGGGCGAAAGTGACCGCCGGGCTGGCGCTCATCGAGGTGCCGTAGAGGAAGGCGGTCTCAAGGCCCTTGGCGTTGAGAAAGGCCTCGATAAAGCGGGCGTACATCGCGTCCTGAGTTTCGCCGGGCAGCGCCTCCATCGGCGGCGAGTCGCCGTAGCCCGGCAAGTCGATCAAAAGAACTTGATGATGCACGGTCAAGGCGTCGATGTTCCACTTGGTGTTGTCCCAGCCGTTGGCGCCGGGTCCGCCGCCGTGGAATCCGAGCAGGGCAGGGCCGCTGCCGGCCTCGTTGTAGTGGGCCGGCCTGCCGAGTACTTTAATGGTGCGAGTGCTCTCTTCGAAAGTAATCATTTTAATGCGCGACCTCCTGGGGAGAGGTTAGCGCTTGTTGGGAGGTAAGAAAATACAGTTCAGCCCCTTTTGGCGGTCGCTGGGCTTGCCGGGCTAGGATTGGGGCCGGATAATGCCTCCGCAAGTCGGCTGGGGGCTGTCGTGAAAAAAGAGACCAAGGTCAGCGGGGCGAGGAGGGGCGGGTTATCGGCCTTCGTGGTGAGTGACTCTGGTTTTAGACTTTCGCCGAAAGTCGCGCAGTTTGTTGGGCGCGAGCGGGAGTTGGCCTTCTTGGCCGAGCGGCTGGCGGGCGCCCGCCAGGGCGGTGGCGGCGTTGTGCTGCTGGCGGGCGAGCCGGGGATCGGCAAGACGCGGCTGCTCGATGAGGCCGCCCAACTTTCCATAACAGCTGGGGCGACGGTTCTGCGCGGCGGCGCCTCCAACCTGGAGGGGATGCCACCCTACCTGCCATTTCTCGAAGTGCTGGGCGGCCACGCGCGAGTTGTTCCCGAGTCGGTTCTGCGACAGCAGGTGGCCGATGTGGACGGTTTTGAGGTTCTTGAGGTTTTGCTTGCTCCAATCCAACATCGGCTCGGCGATGATGCCGACCGGTTCGGCGTGGAGCAGGATTTTGGGCAGCTCCGTCTTTTGCAGCCACTGGCTATAGGCGTCTATGGTCACCACGTTATCGGCCGGCTCGCCTCCCAGCGCGATCTCGTTGGGAAAGCGCCAGATCGGCTTGCGGCTGGCCGGATCGGTAAACGGCTCGCGGTAGGTGTTCATCTCCTCGTCGGTGAGCTTGCGGACGATGGCGCCGGGCAGGATCTGCTCCATAAACATGTGCCGCGTGACTAGCATGTCCCAGTTGACCTCCGGGTTGCGAAATCCCTCAAACACGGGCCGGAAACCGGGAGGGAAATCGTCCCAACTGGGGTAGGTCTTGAGGATCGCCTCCATAAAGGCGAGGCCTTTGACGTTGCTTTCGTGACGCGAGGCGTAGTGGAAGCCCAGGGCTGAGCCCCAATCGTGGATCACAAAGGTGATGTTTTTGAGCCCGAGCTTCTCGATAAAGCCCTCGACGTACTCGACGTGTCCGGGAAGCGATACTCGATGTCCGGCTTGTCGGACTTGCCAAAGCCGATCAGGTCAAGCGCTACGCAGCGGCCCTGAGAGGAAAGATGGGGGATGATGTTGCGCCAGAGGTAGGAGGAAGTCGGTTGGCCGTGGATGAAGAGGATCGGGTCGCCGCTGCCCTCCTCCACGTAGTGGACCTGAGAGCCCTTGACTTCGACGAAGTGCGATTCAAAAGGAAAGGCGGCTGAGATTTCCGGTGATGTAGTCATGGTTGTAATCCCTCTCTTGGTACTGGTATAGCCAGCCTCTGGCCGGCGGCGCGGAGGCCGCGGCGAGTCGAGTCAAGCTAGCATCTTGTGGTCTTTGCTTGTGTGACTTGGCGCACATTGGCGACGTTGCAGGTGCTGCCGGGGCCTTCTTTAATGAATCAGCGGGATCAGGCTACACGGCTTTGGTTCTTTGATGGCGCCTAGTCGCAAAATCGGCCGCCGTTGCGGTCCCAAAACTCAAATTTGCGGCGTCCCTCTTCGCTGAAGTCGAAGTTTCCCAGGACATCACAGTAGCGCGCGTTTACGCGTTGCCACTCCTCGCTGGGTGGGTCCGTTTCGAAGTCTTGGTCGTAGCTGTGACCTTCCTGTAGACCCAGGCTGCTGCGCACCCTGAACAACTCGTCGATGTAGCTTTCGGCTTGATCGTTACCGCTGCCGGTTTGGAGGCCTTTGGCGGCAGCGATGCTATCGCGCTCCACCTGAATTTCCCCATTCGCGACCGCGATCGCCGCCTTGCCCCAGCGGTAGGTTGGATTGCGCGGTCTTTCGATAATTGCCTCGTCTATGAGCGCGATCGATGCGGTGTCGCGGGCGTCGGCGGCCAGCTGCTTGGCCCGCTGCTCCTTATCGGCGGCCTCTTTGGCGGCGGCCGCGGCTTGCACCGCCGGATCGGGGTGTTGGGAGAGGTTGATCGGCGGCGGAAGCAAGTCAAAGTACTCGCTGCAGCCCGCAGACACGAACAGCAGCAGCACCAGGCTTGTGATCGCAAATAAGCCCTTTCCGGGCCGCTGGATGGTCATCTCGCCTCCAATAGCAACTCGGTCAGGAGTTGCTCCGGCGAAATCGTTTCCAAAAATGCGGCTAGGAGTGTACTGACGGGAACCGTCAGGGTCAGGTCACCATCAACGCCGCTAAAGTTGATCACGATCCGGTCGATGTTGTTGGCTGCGATCTCCGGCGCCGTGAGCATGGCGACGAAAGGAGTCGGGTCTTCGCCAAGGAAGGCCTGGCCCTCGTTGATGTTGAGCACCAGCAGGCCGGTGTTTGTGCCGCTGATCGGGAAGACAAAGACGTCAACGCCGGCGAGATTGAGGCCGGCGTCCTGCAGCGCCTGGGCCAAGGCTTCGGCGGCCGCGTCGTTGGAGCCGCCGATCAGGTCGTCGGTGGTGGAGCCGGTCAAAGGGACCGGAACCGGGGGGATGTCCGCCAACACGATCGGCGGTGGTATTAGTTCGCTGGCCGGCGGCTTGGCGCCGGAACCAGAGCCCGAGCCCGAATTGCCGGCGTCTGATGATGCCGAGTTGCCCCCGGAAGTTGTGTCGCCAGCAGATGCGGCGCCGCCCTCGGAGGTTGAGTTGGAGTCTTCGGATGCGGTTTTTGTGGACGCTGCCGTTGGCGTGCTATCGCCGGCCTGGTCACCGGTTATCGAATCGAGAAAAGAAAGCTGCCGATCATCGGCGCTGAGAACGAAGAAATAGAGGACGGCGCCGACGGCGGCGCCACCGAGGACAAGGGCGCCAAAGAAAGCGAGAAACAACGAGCTCGCGGCCGCTGTGGCGGCAGTCTGCGAGACAGACGGTGGTGGGGCTGCAGCTGGAGGCGGCTGCTGGGCCGGCGGCGGTTCTTCCGACGCTGGAGGCTGCTGGGCCGCGGGCATGGGACGCCCACAGGCGGTGCAGAAGTGCGCGTTGTCAGGGTTGTTGGCGCCGCACTGCGTGCAGAACACTGGCTGTTCACCCCACTAATCGCCAAGGCCGCAAGGCTTTCGAGAGTCATCTGGTTATCGAACCAATGCTTTAAAAATGAATCGGGGTTTTCCCGTAGGCGATTTCTTGCAGACGCCAGACGCGAGCAATCGCCACTTGGCGTGGGGATTGGCTAGCCGGCAGCGCGGGATCTGGAAGTGGTGTCGGCCGGATTGGAGTTGGAATGGGTGCGCGGCGGGCTCTGAGCTCGGCCCGGGAGCCACACTGGGCTGATGCGAAGCATCAGCCCAGTGTGGCTCCCGGGCGGGGACTAGTTTCCACAGACTTCGGCAGTGGTCTTGCCGATCATCGCGGCGATGAAGATCAGCACTCCGATGACCAGCGCGAAGAACAGAGCGATGCGCCCGGCGACCAGAGCCAGTGGCTCGTTTGTGGTGCGGGTCAGCCAGCGGGTCTTCCAGCCGGCGTACAGCGCCATGGCGATGGTGCTGATACCGAGGAGGAAGATTGCCACGCCGCTGGAGTGAATCTCAGCCGGCAGACAGGAAATCGCATAAGCGAAGCCTCGCCAAGCGGCAAACAAGCCCAATAGCACGGAGCCGGCCAGAGCCACTTGCTGCATTTCAACGGAGGGCCAGCCAAACAGGCCCGTGCGGGGTTTAGAGACGATCGTGCTGCTCATTTCTCACTCCTTCGTGCTGCCGGGTTTGGTTTCTGGTCTGGAGGCTGACTGGGCCCCGGGCGCCTTAGTGGCGAACCTCCAGTAATTGGATCGTAGTTTTTGAGGGCGCCTCCGCCTTCCGGGTAAATGCCCAAATTTGCGGCCGGGATTTGGTGCAGGGTGGGTAGAAATACGGAGGGCAAATTTTGCTGTTTGACCCCGGTTGCAATCTCCACAAGAGAAGCGGTGCCTGACGCTTGTAACCCCCTTTAGCAAGAAATTTTCAAAGTCGCCCGGCGCAGCTAACCGTCCTCTCGCTTACAATCTCCACAACTCGGGGCGTCAACCCCCAGCTTTGAACCGCATTAGTAAGGATTTTCAAAATCTTTGGATGGCAGCGTTGTCGCGGTAAATCGCAGCGAATCCCATACGCGGACCAAATTTGGCGCAACCAGCATCCGGTTGGTTGAGGGCTTTGGCGTCGAGGGCGACGGGCGGCGCCAGGGTGCAGCACCTATCGCGGATAAAAAAGGACGCTTCCAAGCCCAACCTGCATCAGGTGCACCTGATCCACGCCGAATTGCATGATGAGCTCAACGCCGCCGGCTTCGACGTTTCTCCCGGGCTAATGGGCGAGAACATCACGACCAGAGGACTGGACATTCTGGCCCTGCCGGCCGGAAGCAGACTGCATATTGGCGGAAGCGCGATTATCGAGGTAACCGGTCTGCGCGACCCCTGCTGGCAACTGGACGAGCTGAGACCCGGGCTGATGGCGGCTACCTTGGAGAGTGACGAGGATGGCGAGCTGGTGCGAAAAGCCGGGATCATGGCGGTGGTCACCGCGAGCGGTGACGTGGCTCCGGGTGATGCGATCCGGGTTGTGGAGCCGGCGGTGCCGCATCACTCCCTGCAGCCGGTTTAGCCGTGTCGTGATTTAACCAGCCATGCACTGTTTGAGGATTTACGCGGACGATGACGGCGAATCGCACTTCGATGAGGTTGAGGTGCCGCTCGAGGAGGCCAATTTTGCGCCGCCGGCGCCGCCCTTTCTGGTCTCGGAGCCGCTCAATGCCAAGAATCTGATCTTTATGTCCTTCTCCAGCGGTTGGTTTGGCGACTGGCATCCATCGCCGGCCCATCAATACTTCTTTCTGCTCTCAGGCCGGCTGGAAGCCGAGGTTTCCGACGGCGAGATTCGCCAGATCGAGCCCGGCGCGGCGGTGCTGTTGGAGGACACGGTTGGCAAGGGCCACGTGACGCGGGTGCTGGGCGAGGACGAGGTTCAGGCGATATTTGTTCAGATGCCGCCAGGAGGACTTTGATGCCTTTGAATCCAGAAGTTGTCCGCTATCTCGAAGCCCAGGCAGCGGCGGGCCCGGCGCCGGTGGAGCCTTCGGAGATGCGCTTGCAGCGAGCGGAGCAGATGGCGGTACGCGTCGATGACCGGAGAATCGTTTCGCAGGGCGGCGAGATTCCCGTGCGAATCTACACTCCGCCGGCGGCGGCGGCGCCGCGGCCAGTGCTGGTTTATTTTCATGGCGGCGGCTGGGTCACCGGGGACCTGGAGGTTAGCGATTTTCAGTGCCGGCTTCTATCGCGTTGGGCTGGCTGCCTGATCGTCCACGTCAACTACCGGCACGCTCCGGAACACGTCTTCCCGGCGGCGCTGGACGATGCCTACGAGGGCGCCCTCTGGGTTGAGGAGAACGCCGCCGGTTTGGGGGCCGACCCGGCCCGGATCGCGGTCGGCGGCGATAGTGCCGGCGGCAACCTGGCCGCGGCCGTAACCTTGCTTGCGCGAGAGCGGGGCGCGCCCCACTTCGTCTTTCAGTACTTGGGTTGTCCAATTCTGGACGGCAGCATGAGGCTGACGTCCTACACGAAGAACGCCGCCGGTTTTGGCCTGACGGCACAGACCATGGCCTGGTACTGGGACCAGTACGTGCCGAATAAGGCTGATCGCGCAAACCCGCTGGCCTCGCCGCTGGACACGCCCGACCTCAGCGGCCTGCCGCCGGCACTGGTGATGACGGCCGAATTCGACCCGCTGCTCGACGAAGGCGAGGCCTATGCCGCTCGGCTGCAACAAGCGGGCGTGGCGGTTGAGCTCAAGCGTTACGATGGTCTGATCCACGGCTTCTTGGGCCAGACGGCGGAGTATGATGCCGCGAAGCTGGCGATGGCGGATCTGGCAGCGAGCCTGAGACGGGTCCTTTTTGATTAATTGAAAGGCTGGCAATGACGGCTGACGCCTATTCGCCAAGTGCCTGAGCCCCCTTGGTTCAGGTGGAACCCGCGTTGCCAGCTATACCTTTGGGGCCTTGCCAGGCGCCGCAAGCTTCAGTTCGGCGTCGGCAGCGTGATTGGGCTCACGCCGCCAGCGTGGGCTTGATTGACGGGTCTATCAGGCGGGGATAAACTTCGGCCCAAACGCTTGCGCGTGCTCCGCACGCTCCAGCGTGACCGCCTTTGGCGGTCACGGCGGAGAGGGTGGCAGGGCTCTTGCCGCATGTCGTAGAAAGGCGCTGAGCGACGGTTTCCGCCATTGCTGGTATTAGAAGAGCAGAAAAGGCAGCCGACGCTCCCGGTAAGGCGCACCGCTATTACCGGTATTTAGAAAAGATGAAAACGCGGCCGACGCTCCCGGTAAGGCGCACGGCCATAGCCGGAATTGAAAAATAGGAGCAGACCAGCACTACAGAAAAGGCAGCCGACGCTCCTGGATAGGCCCGCGGCCATAGCCGGTATTGAAAAATAGGAGCAGACCAACACTGAAGAAAAGGCGGCCGACGCTCCCGGATAGGCCCACGGCGAATAGGCGTCAGCCGTCATAGCCGGTATTTCAAACAAATGGAGGGTGTTATGACTCAGAGAGTTATTCCGGAGTGGAGCGGCGAGGACCTGGTTTACGTGGAGCCGACTCAGGTGGTCAAGAGTTTTGGCTATACCGGGCAGGCCATCCAGCGGGTTCGCAAACCGGGCTCGGCGGCCATGGGCCAGGACACGCTGGACATGGTGGAGGAGGCCGATGGGCCGCTGGCCGAGGAACGGGTCGACTATCCGGACCTCGAGACGGCAACCGCTGCGATTAAGCAGATGGCCATGGACTTGGGTGCCCGGCTGGTCGGCGTCACAGAGGTTGATCAGCGCCATGTATTCAAAGGTATGGACGTGCCGCACAAATATGTGATCATCTCCGGCTGCGAGATGGATTACAACGTGCTCAAGTACACGCCCGAGGACCAGTGGGACCCGGAGAATCCGGAAGAGGTCGGCGCGATCCACAGCTCCAACTCGGAGATCGGCCGGCTCTACAACAAGGTGGGGCACATCGCCACGGACCTTGCCAAGTTTATCCGCTCACGCGGCTACCCGGCGCGGGCCCACACTCTTCGTTTTGAGGAGATCAATATGCTGCCGCACGCCCGCGCCGCCGGTCTGGGCGAGCTGGGCAAGCACGGTTCGCTGATCAACCTGACGCTGGGCTCGGTGATGCGGGTTTCGGCCGTGACCACGGACCTGCCGCTGTTGCTGGATTCACCCAAGGACGAAGGACTCGAGGCGATCTGCCTGAACTGCAAGATCTGCGTGGATTACTGCCCGGGCGATGCGATCAGCCACGAGAAGCAGGATGTCCGCGGTGTAAGCAAGTGGGTTGTCGATACGGAGGCCTGCGCGCCCTATTGGGGCAGCTATTCGGCCTGCGGCATTTGCCTCCAAGTTTGTCCGGTCAACGCCCGCGCCTCGGGCGGCATTCTCAAAACTTCGTTTATCGAAACGCTCAAAAGCATCGATTTGCCAAGCTGGCGCCAGGAGCTGCAGGACGGTGTCCAGGAGCAGTGGAGCGTGGTTGAGAAGCCGACCGAGTTTCCCGAGGGTTGGCGGATGAACGTCAAAGGCACCGGCGCCGCCGCGCAACTGCACCAGGGCATCCCGGTGGCCGGCAAGACCTTTGGGGACGTGCAAACCGACGCGCCGAAGACGACATCCTAAAAAGCCAAAACATGGCTATCTTGAAATCGCTGATTCACAGGCTGGGCCGCCGGCCAGCTGGTGAGAAGAAGATGAGGTGCCACGACGTATGACGACGGAACATCTATGCCACTGGTGCCATCGGCAAGTCACTGACGAGTACTTGATTTGGGTGCCGGAGACCTACGTGGATTCCAAGGGTCCGGTAGAGTCGTTCCGGGAGCAGAGAGACACTCCGGTGGTTGAAAACCCGTGGCACTACTTCTGCTTCGCCATCGTAAACGGGTCGGGCGAGTGAGCGGGAGAGTCTTGACGGGTGCCGCCAGATTGTTTGAAGCACCGCCAATGAGGCTGCCAGAGGCACCAACTTGGCAGGTGTCGCCAGCGCCTATAGCGCTGGCTCTATTCAGCGTCGGCAGCGCTGTCAGGGCTCAAGCCGCCAGTGTTTCTGAATGTCGCCAGTGCGCGAAAGGTGATTGGTGATGTCGCTTAGCTACGAAGACGCTGAGGTTGTGCTCAGGGCTGGCATCAGCAAGGCGGAGGAGCTGGGGGTTCGGCTCTCGATCGCGGTTGTTGATGAAATGGCGAACCCGGTGGCGCTGGTGCGGATGAGCGGTGCCCGCCGCGGCACGACCTCGTTGGCCTGCCAGGGGAAGGCGGCGGTAGCGGCGATCTGGGGCGTGCCCAGCGGCGAAACGGAAGAGCGCCTGTCGCGCAACGGTGAGATTCGCGAGCACGCGCAGAACGCCTACGGCCACCGGCTGCTGTTTCTCGGCGGGGGCTTGCCGCTCAAGGCCGGCGACGGCGATGACGCCGAGGTGGTCGGGGCGGTGGCGGCCAGCGGTGGCAGCGGCGGCCAGGACCTGGAGGTTGCCCAGGCCGGCGTCGATGCCTTTGAGAGGGTTAAGAAATAGGGTTTGATCTAAATGCCGACAATGGCCGTGGGCCTTGTCGGGGGCATCGACTACGTTGGTGGGGCTCAAGCGATTATTCTAAGTGCCGTCAATGCTGCTTCGTTGTTCACGGTGCGCGAAAAGGCGTTAGCCGTCTTCCCAGGCGCCGCAAGCTTCCGGTCAGCGTCGGGGCGTTGGTGGGCTCAAGCCGCAAGATTGTTTGAAAGACCGGGAATGGCGGTGCGCCTTCCCGGAGCGTCGGCAGCCTGGTTCGCGTTTAAGCCACCAGCGTAATCTAAATGTCGGCAGTGCCTCGGCCTCGCTTAGCCGCCCAAAGCCGCCTTGTAGCCCTGCTCGAAGATCATCGCCAGCCCGAAGTCGTACCCTTCGCGAATGTCGGTGGCGCTGTCGCCGAAGGCGTCTTCCCAATTGGTCTGGGTGAGTTCGACCCGGGTTTGGGCCTCGCTTAGGGCGGTGAAACGCACTTCAACCAAGGTTCGGGAGTCTTCGCGCTCGCCAGGCATCATCGTTCGGGAGCCGGGCTGCTCGCCGGGCCGGGGGATGTGGAAGTCCATGCTGAGGAAGTCGTTGGGGTCGTAGGCCTTGATCGTGCCCCACTCGTACTCGGTGCCGTTAGGCCAAACCTCGATTATTTTGCCGCCTGGCGTGGCGTCGACGCGGATTGCATCGGCCGGCTGGCCGCTGCTCATAGCCGAGGTTGTGAACTGGCCCAGCGGCCACCAGGTGTCCATCTCATTGATAAACACGCGGAAGGCCTTTTCCTGGCTGCAGGGGACTTCGATTGTCTTGATCAGTGGTTCGAGCATGATTCTCCTATTGTTCTAAGTACCGCCAATGGCCACGGGCCTTGGCGGGAGCGTCGGCATCGTCTGTGCGTTGGGCACAAGCGGGTTTTTAAAGTACCGGGAAGGTAGGTGCTGCCAGGCACCAACTTTCCAGGCTACGCCAGCGCCGTGCGGCCTGGCTCCATTCAGCGTCGGTGGCGCGTTCCCTCGCATCAGTCACGCTCCTTTTCGACTCGGCGGGCGATTTCGGCGCTGTAGGCGGTTAGGGCGTTGGACCAGAAGTTGTCGAGGTAGTCGCGCAGTTCCTCCAGGCCGTCGCGCTTGATCGAGTAGAGGTGGCGATTGCCTTGCAGCTCGACGTTTACCAGGTGGGCAATCTCTAGCACCCGGAGGTGCTGCGACACGGCGGGCCGGCTAACCGGCTCGCCTGCCGCCAGCTCACCCACGGTCTTGGGCTGCTCGCGCAGCGCCTCGAAGATGTGGCGGCGGGTGGGGTCGGCCAATGCGGTGAATATTTCCTGGTAAGCCATAACTTACCATATGGTAAGTGAGTGCTTACCAGGTTGTCAAGGTGGTTTCGTGCCGCGGCAAGTTGGCATTGATGGACAGGCGTAAGCAAGCACGGCAAAATTAGCCAGCCTTGGGAAACGTCATGAGTACTGATTCGCTAACGCTGTTTTTGTTATCCTTCCGTGGCAAGCCACTCTTGGCATCGAGATGAGCATCACATGAGCGAGTCCCTCCCACTCTCAAGAAGCGCGGTCGCCACGGTTCAGCTCAAAAGAGTTCTGCAAACCTGGTTGCGAAAGGATGGTTTGTTGCTGAAGGGCGGACACGCACTCGGGTATATCACCTTGCTGACCCCGAGAAAGCAAACATCGACGGACCTCTTGAAGGGCAACCGCCTCTGCAAGGTGTCACGGATGCATAGTCAGGCTGAACCGGCTACGGTCGCCGGCTTCAAAGCACAGGTCTAAGCTCAGGAGTACCGGCGACAATGAAACTGGTTTGACTCAGCTTGCGAGACTTAATCCAGTTCTCATAAATTCCATTCAAGCGTTTCCGGCCGGGAAACGCTTGGTGACATAAGGGCCCGGTCCGGCCGCGATGGGAGGGAGACCATGACGAAGCACGAAACCATCGACGAACTCGAAGTCGGCTACGACATTCCGGCGGCGGTTGGCATGGATGAGGCTGACGTTCAGACGCCTTGTCTGATCCTTGACCTGGACGCGCTGGAGCGAAACGTCAAGAAGCTTGGGGACTTCGCCAAGCAGATGGGGGTTCGCCATCGCGTGCACGGCAAGATGCACAAGTCGGTAGACGTTGCCAGGCTGCAGCAGAGGCTTGGAGGCTCGGCCGGCGTTTGTTGCCAAAAGGTCAGCGAGGCGGAAGCATTCGCCCGCGGCGGGATTCAGGACGTGCTGATCTCAAACGAGGTGACGGACCTGGCGAAAATCGACCGTCTGGCTCGCCTGCCAAAGCTGCGGGCGCGGACTAGTGTTTGCGTTGATGCCATCGCCAATGTGGCCGATCTCAGCGCGGCGGCCCAGAAGCAGGGCACCAAAATCGAGTGTCTGGTGGAGATCGACTGTGGCGGCGGCCGCTGCGGTGTGACGACGGCGGCGGAGGTGGTCGAGATCGCCAAGGCGATCGACGCCGCGCCGGGGTTGCAGTTCGGCGGTCTGCAGGCTTACCAGGGATCGATGCAGCACTTGGAAAACTACGAGGACCGCGGCACGAAGTTCGATGTCGCACTGGCGATGGTCGAGGACGCGGTCACCGCGCTGAAGGCCGTGGGGCTGGAGCCTGAGCTCGTCACCGGCGGCGGCACCGGCAGCTTCTATTTCGAGGGAAATTCCGGGGTCTACAACGAGCTCCAGTGCGGGTCTTACGCCTTTATGGACGCCGACTACGGCCGCATCCTCGACGCGGAAGGCCGCCGCCTGGACCAGGGCGAGTTTGAGAACGCGCTCTTTATCCTGACCAGTGTGATGAGCCACGTTAAGCCGCAAACGGCGATCTGCGACGCCGGGCTCAAGGTGCAGTCGATCGATTCCGGCCTGCCCATCGTCTTTGGCCGAACCGACGTGAAGTACATCAAATGCTCGGACGAGCATGGCGTGATCGAGGACCCGGACAGCAGGTTGCAGGTCAACCAGAAGCTGCGGCTCGTACCGGGGCACTGCGACCCGACCTGCAACCTGCACGATTGGTACGTCGGCGTGCGCAACGGCAAGGTCGAATCCCTCTGGCCAATAACCGCCCGCGGCAAGTCCTTCTAATCCCCCGGCTGAGCCGGGCAACCTGGTTCGGTGAACCTCGACTTTTTTGGTAGACAGACGCCGGCGCGTCCCAAGCGCGCTTCGGGCTGAATCGGACTTACAGCCAGGTCTCGACTCTAGGGAGGGTTTCGACCCAGTGCGGTAGCTTGCGGGTGAGTTTCTGATCCCACTTCTTGGGCGCGGTTAGGATGCGCTCGAAGGGCTTGGTTGCTTCTGGCGGCAGTCCTTCCAAGGCGGTTTCACCGATGTCGGCGCCCCAGAAGTTGCTGTTATCGGCCGTGTATTCCGCCACGAAGACATCTCTGGTTTGTGCCAGCTCGCGATGATTGCCGCGGTGGGCGCCGTTGGAGTCGAAGAAAATGACATCGCCGGCCTGGCCGCTGGCGTTGAAGATTTCTAACTCAACTGGCTCACCCGGCTGGGTGAGATTTGCCCGGCAGTAGTCCGGGCTGCATTGATTGTTGAAGAACATGGAGTAGGGGTGAAACAGCTTGTGCGAGCCGCGGACGTAGCTCATGCATTGGTCATCCTCGCCAACATCGGTGAGCAGGATCATGATCTTGAATCGCTTGTCTTCCATATCGTGGTGCCAGCCAAACTGGGAATCGTCGGAGGGCGGGCTGGGCAGATAACGCATGGCGAGGGCGCGCTGGATAAAGGCGGGCTTGCCGAGATAGAGATTCGCGGTCGCGACCAGTTTGGGGTTGCAGCAGAATCGCGCCAGCTGGGGCGAATACTTGAAGGCGTTATTGGTGATAAAGGCCTGGTCTTTGGACCAGAAGTGCTCCTCCTGGTCGTAGCGCTTAAAGAGGCCTTTGCCACGGGCGACTCTGCGGGCCATTCGATCGGCGAATTTGGCGAATTCGTCGCGTAGGGTGCTGAGCTGTTGCGGTGTGATCAGGCCGCGGGCGCGGACGATGCCGTCTCTCTCCAGATCGGCAGCCCAGCTTCGCGACTTGTCCGAAGCGTCAGAGCTGGCGTCCTCGAGCCTGAAACGTTGGTAATGCTGGCGAATCGTGTGGAGGGTTTCGAGTGGGCAGATGTCGGCGTCGAGTGGCGTGCTGTCGTTGGCAGCGGCCAGGGTGTGGCTGGCCCCGCGGGCCAGAAGCTGTGCGGCGACGGACGCGTGGCCGCCCGATACTGCTTTGTGGAGCGCCGTTTCACCAAGGTTGTCCTGCAAATCGGCGCCTGCGCCGCCCTCGAGTAGATGGCTGACCGCCATCTCGTCGCCTCGAGTCGCCGCCACGATTAAGTCTGTGATCATTTGTAACCCAGGAGCGCGAACCCGCGACGTCTGAAGTGTAGGCCCGACTAGGCTCTGGCGTGCTTGAGAAAGGCGCCGCTTTGCAGTTCCTCAAAGGCAGTTTGCAGCTCCGCCTGGGTGTTCATGACGATCGGCCCTTGCCAGGCGACAGGCTCGCCTAGCGGTTTGCCGGATACGAGCAGAAAGCGCACCGACTTTGCTTCGGCACTGACCGTGACAAGTTTGCCATCACGCGCGTAGGCGACCAAGGTGCCGTTGTCGCAGATGATTTCAGAGCTACCGGCGTCGCTGGCGCTGCCGCCTTTGGGTTCGAAGTAGCCCTCGCCTTCAATGACGTAAGCAAAAAGTGAGTGACCATCTTGCACTTCATGGACAAACTGGGTTCCGGCGGGCAGTGAGACATCGAGGTATTCGGCGCCGGTGACGATGTCTTTCACCGGGCCCAACGTGCCTTCGACATCGCCGGCGATAACCCGGACCACTGCGCCGGATGCCTGCCTGACGACTGGGATCGTGGTTACCGGCACCTCGCGATAGCCCGGATCGCTCATCTTGTGAGCCCGTGGCAGGTTGGCCCAAAGCTGGAAGCCGTCCATGCGGCCGCGTGAGTCGCCCTTCGGCATCTCCTGGTGGATTATACCGGAGCCCGCCGTCATCCATTGGACGTCGCCGGCGCCGATCACGCCGCCGTTGCCCAGGCTGTCGGTGTGCTCGACCTGGCCGTCGAGGACGTAGGTTATCGTCTCTGTGCCGCGGTGCGGGTGCGAGGGGAATCCCGGCAGATAGAGCTCCGGGCGGTCACCACGGAAGTCGTCGAGCAGGAGAAACGGGTCGAGGTCAAGGCCCTCGCCGTTGCCAAAGGCACGCTTGAGGTGGACACCGGCGCCCTCGATGGCCGGGCGGCTCTTCCAGGCCGTCTCAATCCGACGGGTTTCCGCTGTTTCGGGCTGCATAGCTTCGGTCATTTCGGGTACCTCACAGCGTGGTCTAGGTTCTCGTTCAGCCAGGTTTCTTAGATCCACGTTAGCACGACACTCACGCGCGCTGCGCGCTTCAACTCAAGCCTCGACGGCGGCGGGGTCTGGATTGCTTGGATACCGGGAATGACGGCTTCACGGATTCGGCGTGCGCCTGAGCCCGTTTGGCTCAAGCACGGCCCGTTTTGGTTCAGTAGCGGTTGCGTTGTTCTAGCATCGAGCCAGGTTTGTAGCGACTGAGCTAGGTGGGCTGGTCGCCTTCTGAAGTCTGTGTTTGCTGCCCCTAAGCTCCAAATGGGTTGTCGATAGCGACCTTCCAGCTGCCGTCCGCCTGACGCCGTACTACATCCATGCTGGTCGCGTTCATCGCGACCGGCTTGCCTTCAGGGTCGGTGCCGCTGAGACTCCACTTGCTGGAAATCAGCGCCGGTCTGGCGCCGAAACTATGAAGTTATGCTCAGTGTTCAGGGCCGGCTTTAGAGCCATGAAGGCGGCGAAGCCCTCGCGCACGGCGGCGATGCCGGTAACCGTTTTGCCGGGCTCCACGACGAGAACGGCGTCCGGCTCGTAGAGATCATCGATGTCATCAATCCTGCCGGCGTTAATCGCCTCCGCCACCATGCGAACTGCCTCTTCCGGATCCTTCGCTGCCATTTCTATCTCCTTTTGCTCAGTGCTTTGGTCAGGATATGCTTTTTCGGCTGTCAATTTACCTGCTCCGTAAAAACGGCAATCTGGCCATCAGACGATTTCGCTCGCTCGGCGGCCTTTGGTGGCCGTCGCGTTAAGTAACCGCAGAGAACCTAGTTCGGCGCCCAGGTGTCCCTGTCCTCATTCAGGGCCGTCAACAACGGCCCGAAGGTCATGGCCTCGGTGTTGGCGTCCGCCGTGGTGCCGATGATCAGCGGGGCGATGTGGGCGCCGGACGTGCTGGCCGCTTCGCTGCTGCTGGTGGCGATCGGTCTGGGCATTTGGGGCGCATCGCGCGGTTCAGATGGAGACGTGCTGACCCCGACGACGCGAGGGCCGGACGGGACGATTCAGCTGACCTATTTCACGGCCGAAGGCCTCGGCGTGATCGAGGTTGACCTCGTGGTTCTGCCGGCCGGTCGCGCCTACCAAGCCTGGGCGATCGATTCGTCTGGTTCGGCGGCCAGCCTCGGTGTTCTGCCGGTCAATCAAGGGCGGGTCGTGCTGGATGGCGACCTGAGAAACCGAATAGCGATTGCCCTAAGCGTCGAGCCGGAGTCTGGCAGCAGCGCACCGACATCGGAGCCAATTCTTCTCACCAGTCTGGAATAGGCCGAAGGGCGGTAGCTCTTTAGACGGCAGCGGCCATAAGCTTGGTGTGCCCGTTTTCGCCGGCTGGGCCTGGCGGGGCAAGGAGAGCGCTATATGGACATCGGTGTGGTCGGGGCTGGGATTGTTGGTCTCAGTACCGCGGTGAACTTGGTCGAACAGCGGCATAAGGTCACGGTCTATGCCGAAAAGCTCAGCCCGGAGACGACCTCCAACGTGGCGCCGGCGGTTTTCTTCCCGCACGCGACCGAAGCAAACGAGTTGGTGATGGAGTCGGCGCGCCGAACCTTTGAGTTCTACGCCGGCCTGGCGAACGGCGCCAGCGTTGGGCTGCGCAAACAGACCCACTACGAACTCGACAATGATCGGGCCGCCGGCGAGGCGTCGATTGTGGCTTTTGGCTCGCTGTTCAGCGATTTTGAGGAGCTCAAGCGCGTCGAAATCCCTGGCGGCTACGAGTACGGCTGGTCGATGTCGACCTACTTCATCGATTCGCGGCTGTTCATGCCATATCTGATGGGTAGAATTCAGGGCGGCGGCGGCGAGGTTGTGGTGAGGCGGTTTGGCAGTGCGGAAGAGATCCTAGCACTGCCGCACGAGGCGATCGCCAACTGCAGCAGTTTGGGGGCGGCTAAGCTCTTTAATGATGAGCAGGTCTACCCGGTGAGAGGCCAGTTGGTTTACACCAAGCCGGTAGACCTAGACACATCGATTGTGCATGGCCGCTTCTACATTTTCCCCAGAGGGGACAGCATGTTGTTGGGCGGCACCAACGATCATCGGCAGGATGATCTGACGCCGAGCGCGATAGTTACGGCCGAAATCCTCGAAGGTAACCGCCGGATCGCTCCCAGCCTTACTTCTGACGATATCATTGGCGTCAACACGGGGCTGCGGCCATATCGGGTCGGCGGGCCGCGGGTTGAGGCGGAAGATATCGGCGGCAAGCGTGTTTTGCATAACTACGGCCATGGCGGCAGCGGCTGGACGCTGGGCTGGGGCTGCGCATCGATGGTAGCGGAACTGCTTTAGGGCGGGCGATGCAGGGTTGGTCTAGCCTGAGGTGACACCGCTTTCGCTGCCCGTCGCGTAGTGGTCCAGCGGGCTGCGCATGCGCGCCGCGATGGCGAACAGCGCGGCGCCGAGCAGGAACGTCAGGCTGAACATCACCAGCGCCAGGTCATAGGAGCCGGTGGAATCGAAAATCAGGCCGGTTAAGGTTGGGCTGGCGATCTGAGTTGCGGTCTCGATAAAGATGATTGTGCCCAGGATCGTGGCGAAGGTCGAGATGCCGAAGGATCGGGCGATCAGCAGCGGTTCAACCAGACCGCCGCCGGAGCCGATGATCCAAAAGAGGATGAAGAGCCCGATTCCCGCCGTTCGCGTGTCGACCAGGATCACGACCATGCTGAAAGCGAGGACCAGGCTAAAGGCCATCGCGGCGTTTTCGTAACGCTGGATGCGGTGGGCGAGGAGCCCGAAGGCGATCCGAAAGCCGATCCCGAGGCCGGAGGCTAGCGCGATAATCAGGGTCGCGGTCGAGCGCGAGTAGCCGTGTGACTCCCAGAACGGTACCTGGTGTACGGCCCAGCCAACGATGCCGTAAAACATGAATCCGAAACCTAAAGCGATCAGCCAGAAGACGGGCAGGCGGATTGCAGCTGAGGCGGGCACATCTGCCCGGGCTTTCACCTGGGTGGCAGGTGTGGCTTTGGCCCGGCCATCGACCTGGTGACCGGCGTGGTGAGGCGAGTCACGCACAACAAAGATCCCGACCGGCAATGAGGTGGTGGCGACGACGATAGCTGAGAAGATCAGACCGCCTTGCCAGCCATGGTTATCGATCACGAAACGCATGAGCGGTACAACGAAGGCGCCGCCGAGCAAGAAGCCGATATCAACCAGGCTAAAGGCGAGGCCGCGGCGCGCCTCGAACCAGCGGGAAACCAGGGCCTGGAAGGGTATGAAGAACATCATCATGGTAACCACGGAGAGGACGCCGTTGAACAGGTACCACTGCCAGAGGGAGTTGGTGGTGGCGAGCAGCAGGTAGCCGCCTATGGTCAGAAGCGAGCCGAGGATGATCGAAAAGCGGGGCCCACGCAGATCGATTAGCTTGCCGATGGCCGGGGCGAAAAGGCCGCCAAACAGCAGGGCGGAGGAGAAGCCGAGCGAGGCTTCAGCGCGCGACCAGCCGAACTCGTCCTCGAGCGGTCTAATGTAGAGACCGTAAGACCAGAATGAGATACCGCTGACCAGGGCCATGTTGATCGTGGCGGCGACCAGCCACCACCCGAAAAATATCTTCTTCTTAATCCTGTCACTCAGATCTGTGCTGACATCGGGCGCGGGATGCGCTGATGATTCTGGCCGGTATGAAGCGGTGCCCTACCGCAGTGCGTCTGACGACATTGCGGGGGCGCACTCGGGAGAAGAATGCGGCAACACCTAGCCTAGCATTTGGCTGGTTGGAGAGCTTGCCGTTATCTTGCTCAAACACGCCGGATGATCTGGCCGGGGGCGCTAGGGTTGATCGACCAGGGAAGTTTAAAGTTCGATCTGATTCCACGTTTGCGTGTTGGCAGGCGTCTGGCCTAGTAATCTCTTAGGCGGTTGTTTCAAATAACTTAAGCCGTCCAAATTCCACCGGGCTGCTACGCTTGCACTCCTGCAAAAGCTCTTGTCTCCACTAACCTAGGCGCGTGTTGTCCCAGGACACAAAGCGGCGAGGTCTGATGCGGGTGTAGGCGAGTTCGTCAGAGACTTGGGGGGAAAGCTGGTCTTCAGGAGTCCCCTGCTGTTTCTCGTCCTCTCTTACCAGGGCGAGTACCTCCTGCCGATCGGTGATAACGTCCGCGTCACCCTGGATCATTAGGCCCTTGAGGTCCTCCACCTCGACCCCAGATTCGATCAGGGCGCTGACCTTGGGGTTGCGCTGAAGATTCTTGATCCGGCTTTTTGCGCCGTGACCACCGGTGTAGATCTCGTCCCCCATGCGGAAGTAAGCAGCCGGAATCGAGTGCGGGAAGCCGTGGCTATCAATGGTTGTCAGAATCAGCCAGCCCGGCTTGCTATCGAGATATGCATAAGCTTCGTCTTTAGTCATCTTGGCCATTGATGCCCCTTAGTTAGTGAGTTCGCGGCTGCTTTCAGTGCTTCGCACGAATCATGCTCTTGTCACGAGAGGGCTATGTGGTTGCCCATTTTTTCTTCAAAGGTCAATTCCTCGATCGGGCTGCGTGTCTTCTTGCCGTGCCGCTGGTCTTTGGTGCCGAGGGGATAGCCGAGCGGCATCAGGCAGGTGGTCTCGAGGTTTTCCGGCAACTGAAGCCACTCGCGGATGGCATCGTTGGCCTCGCGGAATGAGGTTGTGATGCAGCTGCCGAGACCCACAGCGCGGGCGGCGAGCAGGATGTTTTCGACCGCGGGGTAGGTTTGGCCGAACGGTCCGACCGAGCCGGCGCCGGTGACGGTTCCGCGAGTGGCACAGACGATGATCACAACCGGCGCGTCAGCAAAGGCCTGGATGGCAGCCGAATCGGCGCCGGAGTTGGCCGCCGCCTGGCCCAGCAACGTCCGCAGCTCCTCGCGGGCTTCGGGACGGCGGATGACAAAGAAGCGCCAGGGCTGGCGGTTACCGCCGCTGGGGGCTTGGCCGCCGGCTTCGAGAACGCAACGCAGCAGGGCGTCCGGGACCGGGTCGGTCTTGAAGCGGCGGATTGCGCGGGTTGTGTAGATCGCCTCGAATAGATCGATATTGCCGTCGTTCAACGCTTTCTCCTCTGTGGTCGCGGTGAGGCTGATTTCGTGGTTCTGATTCTAGCAGGTGGCAGATCAGGTAGGCGCAGGCGGGGTTTCGCTGCCAGCTGGATCAGGCGCTGTTCTGACGCAGCCGCGGCGGCCGAGCGCTGAGCACCAGCAGGCCTGAGAGTGCAAAGCCGAGGAACGAAATCAGCCAGATAAATTTCAACGGGTCGATAAGGCTGGCCAAGAGGGCGAAGAACGGCGGACTGATCGCGGCGGTGCCGACCGCGACCAGAAACATGACACCGCGGATCGTGCCAAGATGGCGCCGGCCGAAGTAGTCGGGCCAGACGACATTGTTGGCGGTGATGTTAGCGCCCATGAAAGTGCCCCAAATAAAATAATGGGACAGGAGAACCAAGAAGTTATTCTGGGCCAGAAACAGCGGGATCATCGAACAGGCCACGCCGGTTAGCCCGACCCAGCCGATGTAGCGCACTTTGAAGCGCTCCGCCATCAGCCCGAAGAACAGGCCTGAGAAGACAACCATCAGCGGGTCGGCCGTAGTACCGAGGGCGATTTGGTTGGAGGAGATGCCGATATCCTCCCAATAGACGGTGCGGTAAACCAAGGCTCCCTGGATCATCAGACCGCTGAGCCCGACATAGCCGAGCAGCCGCCAAAAGGCGCCGGTGCGCAGCGCCTGTCTGAGGGTCCAGTCGGTTTGTTCTAAATACTGGGAATGGCCATGGGCCTTCCCAGGGGCGTCGGCAGCGTCTTTGGGGCTCACGCCGGCAGCGGTTGAAAACTGGGAATGAGGGCGGCCGGCCGCCAACTTCCCAGGGGCCGCAAGCTCTGGTTCAGCGTCGGCAGCGTCTTTGGGGCTAACGCCGGCAGCGGTTGAATATTGGGAATGAGGGCGGCTGGCCGCCAACTTCCCAGGTGCCGCAAGCTCTCGAGCGGCGTCGGCATCGTTATCGGGGCTCAGGCTATTTTTTAAATGCCCTGAATGGCCATGGGCCTTCTCAGGTGCGTCTGCAGCGTTGGGTGGGCTGCTGCCGCCGTCGACGGCTAATCCCATGGATTCGGGGTCCTTGCGCATGAGGAAAGCACAGGCCGGGACGGCCAGGACCAGAACTAGCAGGCCGGAAACGACCCAGGCAAGGCGCCAGTCGAAGCCGTCGATGATCGCCTCTGTAGACACCATTCCTCGCGAGCCTCCTCACCATTCCAGCGCTCACGGCACCAAAGCTGTTCTTTCAAAGCTATTAACCACATCACACGCACTATCAGGGTGTGTCATCGTCGAGTTTTGCCGTCCGCTTGGTAGTGGTGGGTTACGTCGGTGGCCGATCCCGCAAGAACATCTGAGGTCGCCGTCGTCCAATACTTGAGCTATCGGCAGCGCCACGTCCGATGTGAAGGTCTCCGTCTCGCTGTTGTAGAAGTCTCACTACTGATTCTTTGTGGTTTCCATTGCTGCTTTAAGTGCCTTGTGCCACTCCTCCGTCGTCTCAGGATTATCCCTCAGAAACCACCGCGAAGCGCGCCCAGGGCGAACCGAGTAGAACGTATCATCCGTGATTAGCACCAGCCATGACCGCCAAAGTACCGTGACGAGGCCGACATGGCGAATGCTGTCCAAGTCAATTGCAACCCTTCGTGGAATCCGAAACAGGAAGAGTAAAAGGATATTGTCCATCCTTGCTTCCCAGATGAGCCGCTCAGTGGTCAGACACAAACGCCCAAGACCCAACTGTCGGATCGTGCCCTTTTTCAGCGTTGCGTCCGCTTCAAGCAGTTGGCATTCACCTTCATTTCGCTTCATCGGCTACGCTTCCGGTTGACCTCACTTGGATTCCGGATTGGCAACTCAGCTAAGGCCAAGTGCTTCCAGACATCGCCAATCTTGCCGAAATTATTCATCATCGATTGCTGGCCATCCAGGTGGGAGAATGCGTCGGGAACCGTGCGACGTCAACCTGTCCTTTGCATTGGGATTGGAGTGACACCATCTCCTGATCTTGTCACCAGACATAATGTCCCGCCTTTGACGTGTGCTTGCAAAACACGCGGATTCCTGCAGCCTGGGCTACAGGCCTGTGATCTGGTCTTCGCCTCACGCCAGATTCGATTGACACTCTAAGCGGCCAAGCGGCAAGATCGCGGCACATGGCCTGCTGGCCGAGGGGTGAACGATGATCGAGAAATTTGACAGCATGTTTGCCGGGCATATCGATATGGGCGACATCGGCTATGGCGGGACGGCGGTTAACGATCGGCGGTTTGGCAATGAGGACCTGGTAGGGGTGTTCGAGAAGTCGCGGGCTATCGCTCAGTTGATGGACGGTCTGGGCTACGACACTTTCTGGATGGCGGAGCACCACTTCCAGCCCGAGGGCTACGAGTGCATCCCCAATATCATGCTGCTTGGTACCCACCTGGCAAGCCTGACCAAGAACATCCGCCTGGGCTGCGCCTTCAACATTGCGCCGATGTGGCATCCGCTGCGGCTGGCCGAGGACTACGCTACCGCGGACAGCCTCACGGGGGGCCGCATGGTTTTTGGCGTCGGGCGCGGCTACCACACCCGGGAGGTCGATAGCTTTGGCGCGCCATTGCTGGACCAAGCCGCCAACCGCGATCTGTTCGAGGAGCAAGTCGACATAATCTTCAAGGCGTTCAACGAGGAGTCGTTCTCGCACCACGGCAAGTACTATGACCTGCCGCCGAAAGTGGAGTATCGGGGCTACGAGCTGGAAAAGCTGACGTTGGTGCCGCGGCCCTTGAGGCTGCCGGTGGAGACTTGGCAGCCGATCCAAAGCGCCACGCCGCGCGGGCTCGACTTCATGGCCAAGCACGGCATCAAGGGCACGATCGGCGGTGGCGTTGCCGAGGGTGGGGCGCTGGACACGGTGGTTGAGGCTTACCAAGAGGCGTTACAGCGGGCCGGCCGCGACACGGAGTTGGGTGAGGACCTCAGCATCGGTCAGCACTTCTACCTGGCAGACACCGAGGAGGAGGCGATACGGCAGGCAAGGCCGATCTTTGAGGAGAACCTCAAGATGTTTGGACCGCTGCGGCTGACCGGTCGCCTCAGCGAGGAGCAGATCCGCGACATCAGCGACCCAGCGCTGGCTCCCAACGCGGGCCTTCCTACAATTGAAAAAGCGGTCGAGGCCGGGGCGTTTATGTGCGGCCCGCCGGAGCGCATGATCGAAAAGCTGACCGACTTGGGCGAGAAGTACCCTGGCTTGCGGCGGGTGACTGTCAGCCAGCCGGTGGGGACGCCGCTGAGCGTTATTTCGGAGCAGTTGAAGTGGTTTGCCAAAGAGGTGATGCCGGCGTTCCTGGGCAAGGCCAGCGTGCCAGTGGCCTGACGTATGCGGCTGCACGAACCGACTCCGGGAGGTCTTTCTGTGACGATCACGCTGCGATACATCGATGGCGTCGGTGACCTGGAAGCCCGCTGGGCGGAGATCTGGCCTCTGATGGACGCTCTTCAGGCCCACTATGCCGCTTCCTCAAGCGAGAGTTACGTCCGGGCCGGGAGGAGCGATTTCACAAGGATGTCGTCTCCGGTATGGAGAATGGTGACCATTGGCTTCTCATCGCCGAGCAGGATGGCGAAATCGTGGCGGTTGGCATCGCAGGCATCACCGCCAATGGCCGGACACAGCCGGACGGATGGGTGAGACGGGTGATGTCTTTATCAAAGAGTCCGCGCGCGGCCAGCGCCTAAGCGGCCGCATGCGCGATGTGCGCGAAGAAACGCTACGACAGCATGGAGTCAGCCATAAGGAGGCTGCGGTTTTTGCCGCCAACGCCGAGACCCTGGAGCTATGGACGGGCAGATTCTGGGGCGCCAGCCTGCGAAGGCCTCTGCGAGGCCCAGAACCCGTGCCGCCAGCGTCAGTTCGCCGGGTCAAAGACGTGGACAAGGACTGGGCCGGCATTTGGCGTCTGGCGGGTGTGTCGTGACTGGGGGCCCCAGCGCTCATCAAAAGGAATCTGCGCGTTCGAAAAGCACGCATCAAAGGTTTGGACGTTATGTCTGGTAACAAGATCTAGCCATCGTGTTTCTACGCTTCCTCGACGCGCCGAGCTAGAAAATGCAGCGGCTCTCGGGACATTGAGCCCGCAGTTGTGCGCACGCTGGGCTCGAAGTTTAGGATGTCATCCCCTTGGCCTCTGTATCGGCGCGGCTCTCGGGCGAGGACCGTCACCTTTACATAACGGGCTGGTGTTTAGAACTTGGCTTCTCGTGACGATTATTCAGTCGTGAGGATCCTGATCAAACTCTCAGACTGGCTCTGGGGGGCAATTCGACTTCCCGGCCGGCAGATTCGCTGGCGCATCATTGCTCCTTACGTCCTGCTGACCATTATCCTCGCTGTCGCAGGAACCTACCTTGCGACTCGCATCGTCACCGGTTCCTTGGAGGAACGCTTCGACAGCCACCTAGGCGAGACGGCGCGTGTGATGGCGGACTCGGTCGTGCGGCGCGAACGGCAGCATCTCGAGCTGATCCGCAGCGTCGCCTTCACGCAGGGGGTGGGCGCAGCCACCGAAGCCGGCGATCGTGACGAGTTGGCCACCTTCGTAGGGCCACTCGCCGCCAACGCCGGTGCCGAGCTCGTCGAGGTTCTCGACGCCGACGGCCGGCGCATCCTGGGTCTGCGCCTCAGCGACCCGAGCAAGTTTCTCTATGAGGAGCTAGAGGACGCCGGCGACCGCGGCGCCTGGACCAGCGTGCGCGCCATCCTCGAGGGCGAGAGCGACTCCCTCGGAGACAAGTTCGCCCAGATCATCGAGACTACCGCCGGCTACGCCCTCTACACGGCCGGGCCGATCTACGACGGTGATCGTCTCGTGGGCATCGTGCTGGTGGGCAGCTTTCTCGAGAGCTTCCTGCCGATCGCGAAAACGGCGGCTTTGGGGGACATAACTATCTACGACTTCGACGGTTCGCCGCTGGCGAGCACCTTCCCGGATGGCGACAGTGAGGAAGCGGATCTCGTCCCGGCAGCGGCGGTGCTGGCCGAGATCGGCGCGCCTTACGCGATACGGGAGCGCAAGTCGCTGTTCGGCCGCGACTTCGACCTGCTCTACGGGGAGCTCACGGTCCGCGATCAGGTGGTGGGCGTCTACTCGGTCGCCCTGCCGTCGTCATTCATCACAGGCGCGACGGTCGGAACCACGCTAAGGATGGGCCTCCTTTTCGGTATCGCCACGGCGGCGGTCCTAATCAGTGGCCTTTTCCTCGCCCGGACGATCACGAGACCGCTGCTTAAGCTTGTCAAGGCGGCCCAGACGCTCTCGTCAGGCGACCTGACCGCCCGGTCCGAGGTCGACAGCGCCGATGAGCTCGGCACGCTGGCCACGACCTTCGACTATATGGCCGACCGGATCCAGCGGCAGCACCTGTCGACGATCAAGGCGCTGACGTCTGCAATCGACGCACGCGACCCTTACACCCTCGGCCACTCGATTCGCGTCGGTCAGCTAGCGGTCGAGATCGGCTCCGGCATGGGGCTGGCCGAGTCGGAGCTTCAGCACCTGGAGATCGGCGGCTACCTGCATGACATCGGCAAGATCGGCGTCCGCGATAACGTCCTCCTGAAGCCGGGCGCCCTGACGTCTGAGGAGCGCGCGCTGGTCGAGGAGCACCCGCGTATCGGTCTGGACATCGTCTCCGCGGTTGAGCTCGCACCGGAGGTCCTAGAGTTCATCGCCGGCCATCACGAGAAGCTGAACGGCGGTGGCTACCCCTACAAGATTGGTGCCGAACTGCTGACGCTGTACCCGCGCATCGGCGCCGTGTCTGACATCTTCGATGCCTTGACCACGGATCGACCCTATCGTGCTGCGTTCCCCACCGGGGATGCAGTAGATATGCTGCGGCGTATGGCCGTTGACGGCGAGCTCGACTCGGCGGTCGTCGCTGAACTCGAGCGTGCCTTGCCCCGCTGGGCGGAGCGCTTGCGAACCGACACCAGCCTGAAGGGGTTCGAGCTCACGACGCGCCAGGCGGAGGTGGCCTAGGTGCGCGCTCACCTGCGTTGGCCGGCTCTTCTCACCCTCATCCTCGCAGTCAGCTTCTTCCTGTCACCCATCGGCGCCTGGCTGGCGCTGGATCGGCCCGCCCTCGCGCGCGTGGGGGTGGATACGCGCTCGATGCTTCGCGCCGACTACTCGGCTGAGCTACGCGTTAGCCTGCCACCCCTCGATCCATTGGTCAGGGAGGCGGTCCAAGATGATCAGGAAGCTGTGACCGGCCAGGGCGGCGCCGCGGAGCGAGTGCCCGTCGCTCACGAAGAGGGGAAGGGTCGACAGAGCCGCCCCTGCCGCCGGCGGCCCCGGTCGAGACATCAACGCCCGCGACGTTAACGGCTAGCCCTACCGAAGACGTGTCCACGCCGACACCGAGCCTGCCGCCGGCGGGGACCAGGACCCCAGCCGTGCCAGACTCACCGTCGCCAACGCCCGGCCCCAGCGCGACACCACGTCCCGGCGCGACTGCCGCGCCTACCGCGACGCTGGTCCCGACCGACCCGCAGACCCCCGCGCCTACCGCGACGCTGGTCCCGACCGACCCGCAGACCCCCGCGCCTACCGCGACGCTGGTCCCGACCGACCCGCAGACCCCCGCGCCTACCGCGACGCTGGTCCCGACCGACCCGCAGACCCCTTTGCCTACCGCGACGCCGGTCCCGACCGCTACCCAGACCCCTTTGCCTACCGCGGCGCCAGTCCCGACCACTACCCAGACCCCTTTGCCTACCGCGACCCCGGTCGGTGGCACCATTGAAGGAACGGTGCTCGACGAGGTCAGCGAGGAGCCGATCAGTGGAGTTACGGTAACGGTTCAGGGCACCGGCCTCTCCACTCCTACGGACAGCAGCGGAAATTATGTCATAGCAAACGTGCCTCCCGGTTTCTACCTGCTAACCGCCTCAGCCCCCGGCTATGAAAGCCTCTCTAAAACGCCGGTAGAGGTAAAGGCCGGCGGGATTACCGTCTTAAAATTCGAGCTTATTTCGGTCGCCGGCGCCATTGAAGGAACAGTGCTCGATGAGGTCAGCGAGGAGCCGATCAGTGGGGCCACGGTAACGGTTGAGGGCACCGGCCTCTCCACTCCTACGGACAGCAGCGGAAATTATGTCATAGCAAACGTGCCTCCCGGTTTCTACCTGCTAACCGCCTCAGCCCCCGGCTATGAAAGCCTCTCTAAAACGCCGGTAGAGGTAAAGGCCGGCGGGATTACCGTCTTAAAATTCGAGCTTATTTCGGTCGCCGGCGCCATTGAAGGAACAGTGCTCGATGAGGTCAGCGAGGAGCCGATCAGTGGGGCCACGGTAACGGTTGAGGGCACAGGCCTCTCCACTACTACGGACGGCAGCGGAGATTATGTCATAGCAAACGTGCCTCACGGTTTCTACACGCTAACCACCTCAGCCCCCGGCTATGAGAGCCTCTCCGCAACTCAGGTAGAGGTAAAGGCCGGCGGGATTACTGTCTTAAAATTCGAGCTTTTCTTAGAGTGAGGCGGTCGGAGCATCCAAGCCGGCCCTAACACCCAGTCTCCGGGACCCACGCCTCAGAAACAGGGCAATGATTGGAGATATTCCGAAAGCCCTTTCCAGTGGCTGCTAGGCGAAGATGCCAGGCCACCAGGAAAGTGGCTCGCGGGAACGTGCGGTGTTCTCGTCGGCGACTTTTTTGCGCTGGGACTCCCTGGAGATCTTTGAGGATGAGCAGGGAATCCGCTACTTCATTCTGTGGGAAATTAAGGGGACTGATAAGAACGTTGAGCAGATGACCCATGCCGACGCCGACCAGCTCAACAAAACGCGCGGGACGGTGGCTCGCAAAACTTAGCTAGCTCTTGGAAGACGAACTGATAGACGTAGACAATCGGTCCCTTGCAAAGGTTTTTCCAGTCCGACAAGAACGAGAGCCTGCGGCTGCACGAACCGACTCCGGGAGGTCTTTCTGTGACGATCACGCTGCGATACATCGATGGCGTCGGTGACCTGGAAGCCCGCTGGGCGGAGATATGGCCGCTGCTGGATGCGCTCCAGACCCACTACGCCGGCTTCCTTAAGCGGGAGCTACGTCCGGGCCGGGAGGAGCGCTTCTACAAGCATGCGTTCTCCGGCATGGAGAATGATGATTTCTGGCTTCTAATCGTTGAGGAGGATGGCTAAATCGTGGCGGTTGGCACCGCAAGCATCACCGCCAATGGCCGGACACAGCCGGGACGGATGGGTGAGACGGGTGACGTCTTTATCAAAGAGTCCGCGCGCGGCCAGCGCCTAAGCGGCCGCATGCGCGATGTGCGCGAAGAGACGCTCCGGCATCACGGCATTGCTCTAAAGGAAGACGCGATGTTTGCCGCCAACGCCCAGGCCCTGGAGTTTTGGAGCGGCAGATCCTGGGGCGCCAGCCTGCGAAGGCCTCTGCAAGCCCCAGAACCCGTGCCGCCAGCGTCAGTTCGCCGCGTCAAAGACCTGGACAAGGACTGGGCCGGCATTTGGCGTCTGCTGCAGCCTTCAGCGAAGGTTACGGAGGCGGAAACAAGGACACAAATTGAGGCCGATCTGGCAAAGCGGGGGGCGGTGTTCATGTCAGGAGAGGAGCCGGCCGGGGTGATTATCGGCCGCATCATGGTCAACCCGCTGTACTTCGTCGAGCGTGTCGGTTTGGTGACGGATCTGGTGGTGGACGCCGGCGAGGACAGCGAAGTCGCCGAGGCGCTGCTCGGCCGCATGGAGCAGTGGCTGGTCTCAAAAAACGCCACCGAAATCGAGACCGTGCCAATGCAGCACGGCGAATACGACGCCTGGACCGAGCGCGGCTTCGAGCCAGACCTCTTGTGGAGCCTGGAGGAACTGTAGGGGTTCTTGACTCGCGGTTAGCGTTCGTATGCCGGGCCGGAGGGATTAAGAGTCCGCTGCTCTCGACGCGCTATAGGATCGATTCACAATGACCGGGCGGAGCCTTCAGGATCGGTGATGGCGCTTTTGGATCACGCCCGGGTCGCTCTTACCCGATAGTCGCGTCCCCTAATCCTGCTTGATCCACATGGAAAGGTGGTAGGCGGGCGAAACCTGAGTGACTTCGTAGTTTTGCATTCGATTGGTGAGGTAGAGGTTGCTGAACGACGTGAGCAACAGCGGCGAGGGTGTCCATACCTCAATGCACCGCATCTGCGCCGCGGTCACCAGTGCCAGGTTCTCCTCGAAGTCGAGCGCCGCCTCTGACTCCTCGATCAATCTGTCGACCTCAGGGTCGCGCGTACCGAAGCGAAAGTAGGTGTCCGACCACCCCTTGGAGTGCTGGTTGCGTAAGGCCTGCCCCGGCGTGGAGGTTCCCGGCGAGCCCTGGACCATGATCTCCCAGTCATTGTCGCGCCAGCGCTGGAACAGCTGGGCGGTGCCAGTGATGTTGGAGATCACGGTCTTGATGCCGCCGCGCAGCAGTTGCTGTTGCCAGACCTGCCCGGCGGAATCTTGCTCGCTACCCGCGCTGCCAGCCATCATGTCGAACTCCGTCTCCCGCGGGAAGTTAGCGGCGTCCAGCAGTTGGTTGGCCTTTTGCATGTCCTCAGTGTAGAAGTCAGCTACCTTCGGGTCGGCCGGGTCCAGCTGATAGACCTTCAAAGATGCGGGTATCATCCCGAACGGCAGCACCGCCTTGCCGTTATAAGCCAGGTCAATAAATTGCTGGCGGTTGGTGAGGCGCATGAAGGCTTCGCGCACGCGCACGTCCGTCTCCCACGGGTAGCCGCGAAACATATTCATGTGCCAGAAAAACGGACTGAAGCTGAGAAACTCGATCTTGCGGATCTCGTCCGCAAGATCATTCTCGATGGCGTCCTCTTGCGTGGTCGTTCCGTTCCAGCGATCAAGCTGGCCGCCGCGGAAGGCGGCCTCAGAGGCCTGCGAGTCCGGTATCATCTTGATCTCGCGTTCCGCGATGTAGGGCAGTCCCTTTGCGGCTTCGCGAAACTTGGGGTGCTTCTCATAAACGTAGTTGACCCCTAACGTCGCGCTCTGCACCTGATAGGGGCCGCTGCCGACCTGCGTGGCGCTGTCAAGCGTCTCAAACGTCTCGTGCGGCATGATCGGTTGCCCCGTACCGGAGCCCAGCATGCTCTGGCTGTAAAGGTAAGCGTTGGGCTTCTTGAGGTGATAGATCACAGTCAGGTCGTCCGGCGCTTCCGCCATCTCCAGGAAGTCGTCGACGAAGGTGCGGTCGAAGTTGGCAGCCGCGTCGCGCTCGTACTCCTGGCTGGCGACGACATCTTGCGCAACGAGTGGACGGCCGTTGACCGGTGCAATGTCGTGAAAGAACTGATTCGGTTTGAGCTTCATAATCACGGTCGTTGGGTCAGGCGTCTCAATCGATTCCATTGCCTCCAGCACGAAGCGCCGCTCGTCCTCGCGCGAAGTCAGGGGCCGGTCGTAAACAATAGTGCCGCCCATCCAGGTTCCCTCGGCCCAGTTGGAGACGACATTGAAGTTCGCGCTTGTGGTCCGGTGGCGCCGGTAGCGGCCGCCGGGTTGTGGCTCACCCTCGCTTGGCGTGAACTCACCCAGCGTGGTCACGCCCTCTTCCACCGTCGCCGTCGGGTCGGGCGCGCCTGGTGCGGTCGTCGCGGCCGGCGCGCTTGTGGCGCTGGGCGCGGCCTCATCGTCGTCGCCGCACCCCACCAACGCCAGCGCGGCGGCGCCCACAGATAGGGCTGCGCCAGAGCGAAGCAGCCGCCTTCTGGCCACGCGATTCGAGGTTACCTTTTCCCAATAGCTCGCTGGCATGATTTCCCCCTAAATACACTCTTTACGCTGTCAATTGTGGGCGGAGGATGACACTGCTAACCCAAAAAGTCAATCAACATATCTTAAACCTCAATGCATAAACAGAGGGTTGCAATATGGCGAAGGGGGCTATTCGTAACGGAGTTGACGGCGCCGCGGCGGCTGGTACCGGCTCCACCAGCGGGCAGGACGCTGGAGCGTACGGCGCAATTTGCCCCGAACCAATGGCACTTTACGCCAGTCCTCCGACGGCCTAGCATACGCGCTGGAAGGGGACCATATATGACTGCTGTGGAAACGACCGCTGTAACCGAAGCATGGCTTGAGAAGGTGCGCGGGTTGGCGCCGCTGATCGCCGAGCATCGCGATGAGAGCGAGAACCAGCGCTTCCTGGCGAAGCCAGTTTACGAGGCGATACGAGACCTCGGCCTGTTCAAGCTTTGGCAGCCGAAGGTGCTCGGTGGTGATGAAATCGACATCCACACGGCGCTGGAGATTACAGAGCTGCTGGCGACGTTCGACGGCTCCGCGGCGTGGAACTTCATGATCGGCCTCCAGACCAGCGGTCTGCTGGGTTTCATGCCGGAGCACATCGTGGTTGAGATGATGGCTGACGACCCGATGGTGAGCCTGGGTGGTTCCGGCCAGCCGGGCGGCGTCGCCGTGCCGGTCGAGGGTGGCTACCGGGTTTCGGGGCGCTGGGGCTTTGGCAGCGGCAGCAACCACACGCGTTGGATGTGCGGCAGCTGCACGTTCCAGGACGATGGCGAAACCCGCATGGGCGAGGATGGCAATCCGGTGTCCCACATGCTGTTTTTCAACTCGGACCAGTACACGCTGGTCGACACCTGGCACACGATGGGTCTGCGCGCCAGCGGCAGCGGTGATTTCGAGGTCAAGGACGTCTTTGTGCCGGACGATCGTTTTGTCGCGGCCCAGGTGACCAAGTCGGAATATCAGAGCGGCACACTTTTCCAGACCCGGCCAGGGCTGCTGCTGGGGCCGACCTTCGCGCCGGTGGCGATTGGCGTCGCCCGCGAGGCGTTGGCCGCGTTTATTGAGCTGGCAGGAAAGAAGAAGCTAAACCGATCCAGCAAGATGCTGTTTGAGTTCGAAACCGTTGCCAATATGATCGGCCGGGCCGAGGCCAAGATCAACGCGGCTCACGCCTTCCTGCACTCGGTAATGTGCGAGACGCTTTGGCCGGCGATGCTCAGGGGAGAGGGCGACTCCGAGGAGATTGCCGTCCAGTGCTACTATGCGTCGGCGTTTGCAGCCCAGAATTGCAATGAGGCGGTTGAAATCCTGCAAGAGGGCGCCGGTGGTAGCGGCGTCTACGAAAGTAGTCCTCTGGAGCGCTGCTTCCGTGATGTTCACATGGTCTCGAAGCACATGGGATCGAACAATTCCGCTAACTACGCGCGCGGCGGTAACTTCCGTCTCGGCCTTGGCTTCTCGATGCGCAGGGGCTAGCCGAGGGCCGAAGCACCCGGGGCTGGGATCTGCGAGGTCGAGTCGCGCACCCAGTCTTCGCCTGTCTGCCGTCATTGGGTTTGCGGAAATTCCCTTCTGAAGAAGCGGCAAGCTCCCTGCTGGGGCGAGTCCGCCCGTTGACATTTCCTGGGGCACTGCTAGTCTGAGGCACGCTTGGCGGGCCCGGCCGGTGGACCTTCGGATCTGAGGAAAGGAAGAAGCGATGACAACGGAAGCCTATACAGAAGAAAGCACGAGCCGGACGGTACAAGGACTCGGGACGACGATTCACTACCACGAAGTCGGCCAGGGCGAGCCAATTATCTTCCTGCACTCCTATGGTCCCGGGACCACTGCCTGGATTACCTGGCACAAGGTGTTGCCGGCATTCGCGAAGCACTTCCGCTGCATCGCGATGGACCTGCCCAACTTTGCCAAAACCGGCCCCGTGGTTTATGAGGTTCAAGGCTCAGTCCACAAGTTCCAGGCGGAGACGGTAATCGCCCTCATGGACTCGCTGGGTATCGACAAAGCCCACCTCGTCGGTAACTCCCAGGGCGGCCAGACGGCGATGGAGTTTGCTTACATGTTCCCGGACCGGATCAACAAGCTGGTCTGGGGTTCCGGCCACATTAACGTCGGCACAGGCATGTACCTGCTGGGAAACATGTTTCCCGAAGAAGGTATTCGGGCCTCCATGGATGTTGACAGGAACCCGACCCAGGAGACGATGCGCAAGTATCTAGAGCTTCACATCGTCGACCACTCACTGATTACCGACGAGCTAGTCGATTACTTGCTGCGGATGCATGACCAGCCGGGTATGGCCGAGGCGCGCGGCAAGGTTACGCGCAACTCGGACCCCTATCCCGACAACATGAGGGAGATGGAGAAAATCACCGCACCGACGCTTATTGTCTGGGGACGTGACGACCACGTCTGTTACGTCGAGATCGGGATCGCTGCTCTGAACGTGACGAAGGACTCCCGCCTGGTGATTCTGAAGGACACGGGGCACTGGGTGCCATTCGAGCGACCGGCGGAATACACTGCGCAAGTTCTCTCCTTCCTGAAGGGATACGAAGAGTACGAACCGCAGGCCGCGCAGATGGCGGGTACGGCAGCGAGCTGACCTCAGGCAAGATCGGGCTCTCGCCGCCTATCGCAGCGGCTAACTGAGAGTAGCCCTGGTTCGAGTTGCCGAAGCCGGCCTCTGCTAGGTATCGCTCGGGAGGATCGTCGACCTTCCCAACACGAATGGCGCCACACGGCACCCTACAGCAACACCCCTAACCGGCGCGACAGGATTCGTGTGAGTAACCCACGAACAATGTAATGATTCGCGCCAGGAGGGAAAACCATGCCAAAGAAGGAAATCGTCCCGGTCGAGATCGGCGGAGCTAACCCCAACCTGTCGTCAGCCACCCGCTTTGGCGACCTGGTGTTCGTCGCGGGTCAGGTTGGCAGGCACCCTGAGACGGGTGAGTTGGGCAAGGATTTGCGAGAGCAGACTCGCAACGTCCTGGACCGCATCAAGATCATTCTCGAGGCCGCGGGTACATCGCTCGAGAACGTACTGACGGTCACGACCCACCTCACCAACCGTGAAGACTGGCCGGCTTACAACGAGGAGTACGCCCGCTACTTCCCGGAGGACAAGCCCGCCCGTACCAGTGTGACGGCCGGGCTCGCTTCTGCAGACATGCTGATTGAGATTACTGTCACCGCCGGCATCCCCGACCGCTAGAAGGTCCAGGCAGTTGCATTCCCTACCCGTTGTCTCAGTTTTAGTTGACTCGGGTACTCGGCCGGTCTGGAGGAAGATAGAAAAACGCCTATCCAGAACTAGAATGGTTTGAATTACAAGTAAGTTCGCCTGTAACAGAAGGGACCATTTGATGATCAAGACAAAAGGTCTAACGCATCTCAATCTGACCGTTCGTGACGTGCAAAAATCGATCGACTTCTACCAGAAGGCCTTCGGAATGGAAGTCCAAAGCTGGGCAGGGGACAAAATAGCGTTCCTAAACACTCCCGGCGCCTCCGATATACTCACGCTGCAGCAAGTGGCAGCGGAAGAAGCGGTGGGACCCGGTGGGGGAGTTACTCACTTCGGTTTTGTCGTCCAGGACAAGAAAGAGTTGGACACGGCACTTCGAGAGGTCGAGACAGCGGGTGGAACCTTCGTGAATGGAGGCGAGCATGCTCCGGGGGAGCCGTACGCATTTTTCACTGACAGCGACGGATACTTATTCGAGGTGTTCGCGCTCTCCGGTTAGGCTTGCTCGCTATAGGACACCCGCCTAGGCTATCAAGCACTTTGACTGTGGCGGTGGCATATTACTGGGCTAACCGAGGACGAATCTGATGTCGGTTGGCTTAAAGTTGTTCAATTCGGTCTGATCCTGGGGGCAGGCAGATCCGACCGCGACGATGTCCATAAGTGCTCGCAATACGACACGGTCGCCTGGCTTGGCTGGAGACATGGCGACGCCGATCTCTCCGTCCTGCATTGGGGTCGGCTGAAAGAGGTTCAGCGGGTCGGGAAGGTATTCGTAAGGAATGTCCAGCTCGGACACGATGCCGGCCAGGTTCTCGCGACAGCTGCGGTGCTTACTGATGCCAAAGTCCAGCTCATACCGCTTCGGGTCACACGCCGGGACGGAGAAGTCATGGACCCCGACCGGGTCCTCCACCAACTCAAACATCGGATTACGCAGCACCGTCCAGAGCTGGTCGCCTTCCTGTAAGAAGATGCGTCGCAACACCGACCGCATGTGGCTGGGGGACAGGGTTTCGCGGATATTGGCCAGGTTGAAGGCAAAGAAGTCGCAGACCTGGTTCCCCTCGACATTGACCACCTCTAGAAGTTGGCCTTGGCGGACCTCTGTCCGGCCCGCGTGTCCGCCTTTGATCAAGACACTGGTCATAGGTAACGCTCCTCAATCAATTTCGGCGTGTAATCCGAGTACCGTCTTCATAAACTCAGACCGCGGCCGCGATCGCCTTGCCCAGGACCTCTGTCGTCGCCTCCCCGCCCATGTCTGGAGTGCGAGGCCCGTCAATGAGGACGGTTTCGATGGCCGCGACCACGGCTGCCGCTGCTTTAGGATGGCCAAGGTGATCGAGCATCATTGCGCCCGACCAGATCTGACCGATCGGATTGGCGATGCCTTTGCCGGCGATGTCGGGCGCCGAACCGTGTACCGGCTCGAACATCGAAGGGAAGTCGCGCTCAGGATTAAGATTCGCTGATGGCGCGATACCGATGGTCCCAGTACAGGCTGGACCCAGGTCAGAAAGAATGTCGCCAAACAGGTTGGAACCGACGACCACGTCAAACCAGTCCGGATGCTGCACGAAGTGCGCCGTGAGAATATCTATATGGTACTGGTCGACGCTGACCTCATCGAACTGCTCTGCCATGGCCTTGACCCGTTCGTCCCAAAAGGGCATGGTGATCGTGATGCCGTTCGATTTGGTGGCAGAGGTCAGGTGCTTCTCGGGCCGGGATTTCGCCAGCTCGAAGGCGTAACGCAAGACCCGATCGACACCCTTGCGGGTGAAGACCGTCTCTTGGACGGCGAATTCCTGCTCGGTTCCTTCGTAGATCCGACCGCCGATTGAAGAGTACTCACCCTCGTTGTTCTCCCTGACGACATAGAAATCGATATCGCCTGGCTCACGGTTAGCCAGCGGGGAGGGCACCCCAGGCATCAGCCTAACCGGGCGGAGATTGATGTATTGGTGGAATTGGCGGCGGATTGGGATCAAAAGACCCCATAAAGAGACATGATCCGGCACGCCGGGGAAGCCAACCGCACCCAGGAAGATGGCGTCGTGATTGCGAATCTGGTCCAGCCCATCTTCCGGCATCATGCGCCCGTGCTTGGTGTAGTACTCGCAACTCCAGTCGACACTGTCCCATTCGAAACTGATGTCGAACTTCTTGCCAACAGCTTCGAGCACACGAATGCCCTCGGGAACGACCTCTTTGCCAATTCCGTCTCCGGGTATCGTGGCTATTCTAAACGTGCTCACCGATGCTTCCTTTCACGATATCCGGCTGATCTGGGCCTTTGTCTATCAATAGTCTTCGTGACCTGGTGTTGTCCTGAAGTTGATTAACCAGCGTGACATCTTAGCGTGTCCAACGCGCCGTGAATGTAGAGTGGGCGCAATTATTCTAAGAGCTCCGTCGAGGTCAAAGATGGTGGAGGGGATAAACGCTGCGTCTCAAGGGCCAGTGAGGCCGAAGTTATGATTCTGGTCGGCAAAGATCTCGTCTGGACGACGAAGGGGGCTCAGTGAACTCACGAAGGGAACATTCTGTCCGTAGGGACGGCGCTTTAGCTCCGTCCGAGGAGGGCGCGCCTTCCGCCGGCCACCCCATCCGGCGTCGGCCGCGGTTAGACGGTTTCGACTATCGTGGCCAGTTCGCGTATCACGTGACACTATCGACCCTAGGAGCAAACGTGTTCGTGTCCGCTTCGGCCCTATTTGCGGCAGCCGAGCAGCAGTTAATCCGCGCAGCCAGCCTCTCGAGGTTCGAATTGCTCGCCTACTGTTTCATGCCGGACCACGTGCACGTGATGGTTCAGGGTCAGAACGATGCGTCTGATCTGATCAAGTTCGTCCGGCGGTTCAAGCAGGCGACAGGGTATCGCCACAAGCGGACGACCGGGGAAAGCCTCTGGCAGCAGAGCTTTTTCGATCGAGTGCTGCGTGGAAAGAATGACCTCGAAATCGTCGCGGAGTACGTCTTTGCGAATCCGGTGAAAGCTGGTCTAGTGGAGGAGCCGGGCGAATATAGGTTGTCAGGTGGTCTTTACTTCGAGGACTTAGCCGGACGGAGCTAAAGCGCCGTCCCTACGGTGGCTTAGTCGAACGGTGAGCTCCTCCGAGATTCGATGACGGAACCTCTCGGTACAGACTAGATCGAGGTCGGTTCCGACCCGGCGCGAGCTAGCCGCTCTTTTGCCGCACGGACGACGTCGTCTGGCAGCGGCCCTTTCGCCGCGGCGACGACGTTTTCGCGCAGATGGTCGAGGTTGCTGGTGCCGACGATCGCCGTGCTGAGACCGGGGTTCGAGAGCGTAAACCGGAGGACGAACTCCATGCGGCTCATTCCATCGAGCAGCTCGTCGATACCCGCCTGCTCCCAGATAGCCCCGTTCTTAGCGCGTTGCGAGAACGACCAATCGTAGGGGCGTTCCAACGACCAGTCCGATGGTCCGCCGCGCGCCACCCCACCGCGAACGATGACCCCCGCGCCGTTCCCGGCTGCCTTCGCCATGACCTCTTCGTGTTCCCGCTCGACCGCCGAGTAGGGAATTTGGTAGGCGTCGAAGACGCCCCAATCCAGCAGCTCAGCGATCTTGGGTAGTGCCCCGGACATTCCGACGAATCGGGTTTTGCCCTCATCCCGGATCTTCAGCAGCTCTTCCAGGGCGCCCTCGGCTTCCAGCTCGGTTTGGTTCAGACTGTGGTGAAACTGCACGAGGTCGATGTAGTCGGTGTTCAGTGTCCGCAGGCTGTGCTCGACACCGGCTCGGACGTTGGCCGCGTTGAACAGGTGCGGAACGTTGTCCATCTCTCCGGGAATACAGCCACACTTGGAGGCGAGAAAGTACTCCGAGCGACGGTGGCTGATGAAGGTACCGATCAACTCCTCGCTGCGACCGTAGTCCAGGGCGGTGTCGATGAAGTTGATGCCGGCATCGAGTACCGAGTTCAGGATGTCACCGGCCTGCGAGTCTGGGATGTCCGGTCCCCACATCTTGCCGCCGCGCAGCTCGCTGGCGCCAAATCCCAGCTCAGTAACCAGCAAGCCGGTCCGTCCTAGTTGCCGCTTCGCAAGCTCTGCCATCATCTTCTCCCTCATACTCGTTACCGGTGAAAGGCCCCGTCGTGGGCCTGACGGGGCCGTGTTGAAGCATCCGCGTTCGCGTCTCTAGCCGGGGTTCTGCCCTTGATGCTCGATTTGGATCACCCGGCCGGAGTAGACGGCGGCGGTGTCGACGTCCTTTGCCGTCTCTGCCTGCGTCAGATAACCGTTGACGGTGCTGACGGCGGCCTCGAGTTCCTCGTCGCTCATTGGGATGCCGCCATACGCCTCCAGCATCGCTTTTAGGACCTCTGCGGTAACAGGCATCGCGTATATCTCCTTCTGCCGCGCGACGGCGCGGTATCTCTCAGCTAGCGCTTGCGGCCGCGAGCTCCTCGCCAAGGATAGGTGGCAGCAGGTCCCGGTCGGGCCTTACCTCGTCCCAGGCCGCCGCGATCTGCAGCAGCGCGGGCTCTTCGAAGGGCCGGCCGATCAAGAGCAGCCCGGTTGGCAGGGCGAGCTTTGTGAAGCCGGTCGGCGCCGCCAGCGAGGGCAGGCCGGTCATGTTGCAGATGAAGAGGTTGTGACCGATCACCACCTTGCCCGGCACCGTGGGGTCGTACTCCACGCCCTTTATCGTCACCTTGGCCCCGGGCGGTGTTGCCGGCACGTTACGCGAGGGCGCCACGATAAAGTCGAACTCCTGAAGCGTCCGCAGGTACTCCTGGCGCACGAGGTGCTGGATCCGCCCCGCCTTGACGTAATCGCGTGCCAGGACGAACTGTCCGGCCAGGAAGCGGTGGCGCGCTTCGACGCTGATGTTTTCGCGCTCTTCGCGAAGGTAGGGCTCAAGCGTCACGGCCGCTTCCGCCGTACCGATCACCCGCATGATGTCGGCGTGGTCTAGGGTTGGCAGGGTAATCCGCGTGGTTTCGACGCCGAGCTTTTCCAGTTCCTCTGCCGCCTTCCAGAAGTTGGCCTCGACTTCGTCATCGCAATAATCGAAGTAGAAGTTGGTCGGGATCGCCGTGCGAAGGCCGCTGAGCGGCTGGCCAATCTTGGCTTCGAAGTCGGGAACCGGTACCGGGACGCTGTTGGGGTCGAGCATGTCGTAGCCGGAGAGTGCCTGCAGCATAAAGGCGAGGTCGCGCGGTGTGCGGGCGATCGGCCCGACGTAGTCGTGAATGTTGGCCGAGGCCATGATGCCGCGCGTGCTGACACGGCCGGCTGTTGACTTGATGCCGAAGAGACCGCACTGGGCGGAGGGGTTGCGCACGGAGCCGCCGGCGTCGGTGCCGATGCCGGCGAAGCTGATGCGGGCGGAGACATTGGCGCCGGTGCCGCCAGACGAGCCGCCCGGGCTGCACTCCAGGTTCCAGGGGTTTCGCGCTTGACCAAACCAGGGGTTGTTAGTGGTGTTGCCGCTGGCCAGCTCGTGCAGGTTGTCCTTAGAAAGGATGATGGCGCCGGCCTGCTTTAGCCCGGCGACCGCGAAGGCATCCTCGTCCGGTACGAAGGCGTCGAACACCTTCGTGCCGGCGGTGGTGCGGATGCCACCGGTCTGAATGTTGTCCTTAATGCTTACCGGTATGCCGTCCATGGGTCCGCGGTAGCCGCCGCCCAGGATGTCGGCCTCGCGCGCCTTGGCCTGTGCCAGCGCCTGGTCCTCCAGCAGGGTGATGATCGACGCGAGTTGGGGGCCGAGGACTGCAGCGCGGTCGAGCGCCGCACGCGTCACCTCGACCGGAGAGACTTCTCGCCGCTCAATCAAGGGGGCGAGCTCGGCGATGCTGAGCGAAAGCAACTCTTGGGACATCTGCGACTCCTTGTCCGGGCTCGATGCCCGACAGCGTGATGCCGCTATTTTGCACGGTCCGAGCGGAGGACGATAGCCCGAGGCGGTTGGCTTTTTGGTGGCAGGATGAACTACTGCGATGGGTCTGATACATCCTGCTACTAGATTGTCACCAAATGCTGACAGTCTTAGCTTTAAATGGAGGAGACAGACTCAAATGCCGCGGGCCCTCTGGATTCGAACCCGGGCTGCCTCGCGGCGAACGGATTAAAAGTCTCCTGAAGTCATAACGGCCCGGATACTGCCTGAGTAGGTTCGATTAGGCAACTGACGCTATTCGAACTGACGCTATTCGATTGTGCAACCAACTCTTCTGCTCTGCCTGAAAGGTATCTGTGCAGGCAGATTGTCGCCGGGCTCATCGTTAAAAAAACCATCTTCAGTCCACCATGTCGAGGACGATAATATAAATAGGTGAGACCTTCCATGCTTTCCCGATTGCGGAGGCGGAGTGCCAACAACGCTTCTAAGTTTTTCTCGATTCGTACAACGGTCGTTACTCGGCTTGGCGCCGGTCGCGATGCTGATGGTCGGAGTAGTCGACGGGGCAGACGAGCCAGCGAGGGTTGAGTTTTCGACGCTCGCAGAGGGAAATGACTGGTTGCTCTCCGCGTGCATCCTCCCTGGACCAAACGGTGGGCCTATCATCGTCTATCGCAATGCGGAAACCGACACCATCGACCTTATCAGCTGTGGCGATTCAACGTGCAGCGAGAATAATCTGCATCGAACGTTGACTGAGTCTGAAGGCTACGGCTCACTTGACATGGCGCTTGATGGGCAAGGTCGGCCGGTGATCATGGCCATTAGCAGGACGCTCCTCCCGGATCCCAGCCTGACTGCTGACCAGCGTGAACTCGATAAGGTCGAGTTGCTCTTTTGCTCAGACCGGAGATGCTCTGAACTGAGGCACAGAACCTCTGTCTTTGAAGATGCTGATATCGCTAGTTTGGAAATCAGTAAAGCCGGGTTACCCGTCATAGTGCTGGCTGCAGATAGAGACCTTAGTCTGCGCCTGGTGCGATGTGAGGATTCCGACTGTGGGAGCGTGATCGTGTCACGCCTATCCAGGGATGGCGAAGTATCTCCTTGGCTGGACTTCGTTTTGGACGAAGGTGGCAATCCGGTTATCGCATATTTCAACAGAAATAGCAGTCATCTCGATCTGGTCCGATGTGGCAATCCGAGTTGTGAGACACGGACTCAGACGACGGTGGACGAGACGGTTGATGGCGGAGGCGGCATCAGTCTTGCGCTAGATAGCAACGGTCATCCAGTTGTTGCCTACAGGAACGAGAATCCCGTCGAATGGCGCCTACTTCGCTGCGGCGATCGCGTGTGCACTCGATCGAATCAAATCTCCATACTCTCCGCCTGGGCTTCGGGCCACCTCGGATCCCTAGTCCTGGACCATCAAGATCGCCCAATAATTAGCCTTCGCGCAGACTGGGACAACAGGCTCCTCTTATGTGAGGACAAGCTATGTTCTTCCAGCGACGTCATTATTCTCGATCATGATGGATATGAGCCCGCCCCGGTCTTTCTAGACGCTGACGAAAGGCCCTATATTGCATATGTCACCCGTTCATATGAACTCAAGTTTGCGCGGTGCCTTATCCGCCTGTGTCAAGCGACTGAGCAGGTTCCAGGCAAGGGGCAGTTCGTGCCTCCGAGTACAGGCAACGCAGGAATGCGGACCTCCAACGACTGACACGGCGACGTACACTTCTGCACGACCGAATTTTAACCCTCCGGCCGGAAAGCGGATCGAATGCAAAGAGGTAAGGCCGAGAGCACGCGTCCTCAGCTGAGATCGACAGACTACCAATTCGTGAGCTGCGAGGCAGCCTGGGTTTCGAATGCACGACGCGGGCCGCTGCACGTGTCACTGGAAGGCGACAGCCAGGTCGTGAAGGGTGACGATTGTGGGACTCGCGGACACTGTGACTTCTGTACTTCCTAGCCAGACGCATAGTGGGTCTGTTGTGTCAGCGGCCACGAAGATATAGTAGGAGCCGCCTTCGACAATTAACGTGAGCCGGCCGTCGTTGCCGGTGGTGCCGGAGTGCTCGGCCGGCCGAGCGTTGCCGCCTTCGGACAGCTCCAGTTTAACCTTGACTCCCGCTAGGGCTTCACCAGGCTCAAAGCCAAAACTTGTAGGCGCATTCTCACCGGCACGCAACTCTACGACCAGTTCGTAGCTAACTTCGTCATCCGAACCGCCAATTCCAAAGGCAAATCCGATGATTAGCGCCACAACGGCGATCACGGTGGTCAAGCCAATCAAGAGTAGCGGTCGTTTGTTCATCGTCTCATCCTCCTTAATCGCTTAGACGCCGCAGGGTTTGTGAAGGTTCCACGGCACTCACGGAATGTGATGCAGTCCGTGCCGCAGTCAAAACAAAGACAGCGAGGCGACAGCAACTATGATCCTGGACAACTGGCTTCTTGGGATTTACAGGCATTCAGTGCCTCACCCCCCAGTGCAGCGCGTTGCGCGAACGCGATAGGGGCGGTCTTTAGACATCAGCGATTGGTTGACCTGTTTGGGAGCCTGGCTCGACGTAGCCCTCTTCGAGCGTCGGATGGTTTGCCTTCAGATCATCCCAGCTCTCAGCCCCCATCCAGTGTGCCCAGGAGCGGTAGAGCCACAGCTGACCAACTTCACTGACTGACGATTCGATTCGCGGCGGACCGCCTTCGGCCTCGATCACAGCACCGCGTCCGAGGCCCATACCATAGTGAAACGGGTAACGCCGGCCGGCATGGCTCTGCGCGCCCAGCGTGCTCCACTCCAAGTTCTCACCATCATCCTGTTCGAGGAGGCCGGCGGGACCGGCCAGTTCACCAGTGTTCCTGAGGATATCCAGGCCCTGCTCGGCCGGAAGATCTTTGTCGACAAAATTGAACCACCAGCTTTCTGTCTTGTGCGCGCCCTTCGGTAGCCTGAAGACCGCTTGCTGGCCCCCGATCAATAAACTCGGGAACACCACTGAATTACCGAAAGAGTGGATGGCTTCGCCCAGAGCCTCTTTGGCCGCGGGATTTTCCCGCCATCTCTCAGGCCGCCTATCTTTGGGTTTGTTTTTCTTGCCACGCCGTGGCTCGGGAACAACGCCACCGGTTAACGCATGGCCATACGGGCCAAGCCAGGTCCATTGCGGTTTGTCCATACCCTTGCCCGAGGGTGTACCTCGTGGGAGTGCGGCAAAAGAGCGGTTCATGAGTATCGAGGCATGAGCAACCGGAACGTGATAAAAGTCACAAATGTTGTCGGCGGCAAACTTCCAGTTGCAACCTAGGATGTACTTTTGCACGCCTTGCACCACCCGCATGTTGCCCTTTAGGGCAATCATGTCGATGGACAGACGGCCCGCGTCGCCCAGATATTCGTCCAGGCTGGGAGCTTCGGGGTCCATGTTGGCGAAGATGAAACCGTGATAGGTGTCGACCTGGGCGGCCTTGATCAGCCCCCAGCTCTCGCGGTCCAACTCCTCGTGGTAGACCTCTTTGAAGCCAGGCACCCCTACAAGTGAACCTTTTAAATCGTAGGTCCAGCCATGGTAGGTGCACATGAAGGAAGTGGCGTGCCCTTCCTCTGCCCGGCAGACGGCGTTGCCGCGGTGACGGCAGGAGTTAACCAGGACCTGGGGGTTGCCGTCGTTATCCCGCACGCAGATCACCCGGTCTTCACCAATGTAGTTCATGAAGAAGTCCCCGGGGTTGGGGATCTGAGAGTCGTGGGCCATGAAGTTCCAGGCCCGGGCGAAGATCTGCTCAAGCTCCAGATGATAGATCGCCTTGTCGGAGAAGATCCGGCGGTCTACCATTCCCCGTTTCTCGTCGACCAGATCGAGTAATTCTTGAGGCTTGTACGTCTCTAGCGTCACGAGTTGCTCCCTTACTTCGACCAGCCGGAACCGGGGTTCTCAGCCTGAATGTATATGTTAGCCGTTCCTCAGGCATGGAGCGTCAATGCCTGGCAACGTGGTGAGTTTTTAGGTTTAGAAGCAGAAACTCGGTAATGGGCGCTTCCCGTTGCCGCTGGTTGTGCCTGGCACGCGACCTGCAATGGGTGCTCTTTGCGGGGCTGACCTGCTTCGAATCGGCGAGTCTTGCTATCGTCTTTGAGTGTCACCGACGAGCGGAAGTCGGTGACACTTGGTCGCTAACGTCCAGCGTCCCTCCCGGCCAAAACCGCTGTCAGGTTAGCGGGGTAGCGCCACGCTTTTGCTAACCAGGCGTTGGGCCCAAAACGTTCAAGCTACGTTGTCCTCGCCCGACTCAGTTTCGGCCGCGGCCGGTCGCCCGAGGGTAGGGACGCCGGCCGGCCCGGCAGCTGATTGGGACGAAGACTGCGATGTGACGTCATGCTCATAAGCTATCTCGTACAGAAGCTCGGCCGGTGCCGGTCTGCCTGTGCTGGCGTAGACCAGCAAGAAGTCGGTGTCGCCGATGCTAAGGCACATTTGGGCTTTCGCGCCCGCAACGCCTTCGTAATTGAACTTTTTCCCGACGCGCCATTCCTGCATTTTTAGGTCCCTTTCCCTTTTTTGGCGGGTCTCAAGAAGATCCCGGTTCACTCAACTAAAAAAACCGTGGACTCGCGAAGCCGATCGCGAGACGCTGGCCTTGGTTGACATAAACGAACTATGCGCATCGTGCCAACACGAGGGTGCAGCAGCCGAGAAAGAGGGTGACGTGGAGGCTTGAAGGGATTCCCACATGGCAGCGACGCACCTTTCATTAGGTGTCCGTTTCCTGCCACTTGCCGGGCAAAAGAAAAGGACACATCCAAACGGATTGTCCCTTCAGGAGGTCGACGGGGTTAGCTGACGGGTTAGAGCCTGTAAGGGCTGCTCTTCCTCAAAGAGGATTCACCCCGGTAGTTGGTTCCCCCGCTCGTAAGCGATTAGACTTTAAGATCACGTTACCACGATCTGAGGTGATTTGTCACGGAATTTTCGCAAGATGTTTGCCGGCTCGGGGCGGTTTTCAGAGGGAATTGTCGAGGCCGGTGTTTTCAGCCATCGTAAGGTGGCCCAGTCCACCTCTTCGCCAGCGGAATCTTCATCGTCCCCCGTCGCGGGGCCATTAGCCTTAGTCTCCTGAGACCCAAGCAAGATGGCTGCCGCCATCTTGGGAAAGACGGAAGACACTAGAACCTTCAGCATTCATTACATTCAATCGCTTTCTATTTCACCGCGTTGCTGTGATGTAGATTTGGTTGGTATTGGTCCAGCAGGAGGAGACAACTGTGTCCGCAGTTATTCCACCCGCGACCAGTCCACCGTGAAGACGCGGTTAGAGTCGATTGGCAGGCGGGTGACATCGCTGCCATCGGCATTCATGATGTAGAGGCTCACCCCATCGGCCTGGTCAGAGTAAGAGATAAAGACAATACGCTGGCCGTCCGGTGACCAATCAGCCAAAACCTCTTTGCCAGGGTCCGTGGTTAGCTGGCTAGGACTGCCTCCATCGGCGTCCATGACGTAAATATCCCAACTGCCGTCCCGGTCTGAGGTGAAGACAATACGCTGGCCGTCCGGTGACCACTGTGCAGCAAGGTCCTCAGCAGGATTGTTGGTCAAATTTATTTGATTTCTGCCCTCCGCATCCATTATGTAAATCTCATGGTCGCCGTCGCGGAGTGCGGTGAACATCAGTTTGCTGCCATCTGGTGACCACACGGGCCCAACGTCATTGCCCGGGCTGGTAGTAAGTCGAGTCAGATTGGAACCATCGAGGTTCACTACGAAAATCTCTGCGTCGCCATAGGGGTCAGAATCAAACACAATGCGGCTTCCATCCGGAGACCAAGCAGGGGATCCCTCAGCCCCCGGAACGCTGGTGATCTGAACCACGTTCGTGCCATCCGCGTTCATTACATAAATCTTCGACTCGCCATCCCGCTCCGAAACAAATGCGAGCCGATTTCCAGCCGGCGACCACGCCGGCTGGAAATCCTCAGAAGGGTGATTTGTAAGGTTAGTCAAGCCAGAACCATCAGCGTTGGCGACATATATCTCGCCGGTGTTATCTGCCGTTAAGATAGTAAAAGCAATCCTGCCTGTGCCGTTGCCAGACCCAGCCGAGGTCGGATCACCTCCGCCACAGGCCACTGCAAAAACCGTGGCGATCGTCGAAACTAGTGACGCGAACTTTCTGATCGGCATGAGTTTTCATTCTAATACTGCGGTCACGCTACATCAAACCTTACCCGACCTCAACAGGTCGGGTAAGGTGCTTTCGCCGAGGACGACGCGTTAAATCGCGGCGCCTGCTATTCCACCGGCGACCAGTCCACCGAGATGACAAGGTTAGCGTCGATCGGCACCCGGGTGACATCGCTGCCATCAGCGTTCATCACGTAGAGGCTGAAGACACCATCACGAGAAGAAACAAAGACAATTCGCTGGCCGTCTGGTGACCAATCAACTGATACCTCAGACAGCGCTTGCTTGGTTAGCTGGCTGACATTGGCACCATCAATATCCATGACGTAGATATCCCGGCTGCCGTTCCGGTCAGAATGGAAAATAATCCGGTTCCCGTCCGGTGACCACCTTGGAGAGTCGTCTTCAGCAGGATTGTTGGTCAAGTTGATTTGTCCGCTGCCAGCTGTATCCATTATGTAAATTTCGGCGGCGCCATGGCGGAATGAGGTGAACATCAGTTTGCTGCCATCCGGTGACCACCCGGGCCCAACGTCATTGCCAGTGCTGGTAGTAAGTCGAGTTAGATTGGAACCATCGAGGTTCACTACAAAAATCTCTATGTCGCCAAAGCGATCAGAACTAAACGCGATGCGGCCTCCGTCCGGAGACCAGGCTGGCAAACCTTCTAAGCCCGGAAGGCTCGCGATCTGAGCAACGTTTGTGCCGTCCGCGTTCATTACATGAAGCTGCTCCTCGCCACTCCGCGCCGAAATGAATGCGATCCGATTTCCATCTGGTGACCACGCCGGCTGGAAATCGTTGGAAGGGTGATTTGCAAGGTTCTCTAAGCCAGAACCATCAGCGTTGACGACATATATCTCGGCGCCGTTATCTTCCGTAAAGATAGTAATAGCAAGCCTGCCCGTGCCGTTGCCGGAACCAACTGCGGTTGGTTCTCCTCCGCCACAGGCCATTGCGAAAACCGTGGCGATCGGCGCAATTAGTATCGCTAACTTTCTGATCGGCATGAGTTTTCATTCTAATACTGCGGTCACGCTACATCAACCGAGGAACATAGTTTTGGCGTCTTGCGAGTTCCGTCACCAGCTAAACCGTGGGTGTCCCGCCCGCCGCCGGGGTTGATAGTTCTCACCGTCTACTACGCCGGCGGCCGAGCCTGCGCGAGGTCGAGAAGCAGGTTAATTGAGAGGCGCGCAACACCTGGTCCGCCAGCGTTAATGACGAAAATTTTCTCATCGCGGGCACGCCGTACGCCTTCGGACCAGGAGAGCCGACCGTCACCTTGGTCCCGACCGCCTTTACTTCCTTACCATCTGCAACATGGAGAATTTCGATTCTGGCAAGTGCGCCTGATCACTGACGTCCCGTCCACCGGGCAGTCTGACGCCAGACCGGAAGACCTCCCCATCACGCTGGCGGAGGCGTTCCGGTGGAGCCGCTGAGCTCAGGGAATTGCCTATTCTCTAAGGCGGCGGAGCTGTTCCTCCATGAGTCTAGGATAGGGCAGACCTGAGCTGGCTTCTTTGCGCAGCCAACCCTCAGTTGCCGGAGATGAAGAGGTCGATCTGCTTATTGAACTCTTCGGCGTGCTCGAGTTGGGCCCAGTGGCCGCAGCGGTTGAAGACCAACAGCCGCGAGTTCTTCAGGACGGTAAGGGTCTGAAGGCTGGTTTCCAGCGGCACAGCCCGGTCGTCGCGCCCGTGGATGATCAGCGCTGGCGTATCGACCTGCATGAGGCGATGCAGGACGCTCGGTGCCTCCCATAGCGGCGTCGGCGTGGCGGCGACGGCATTGGGCCCGATCGTCTCTGGATGGGCCTGAGCCGCGCGAGTTCGCTGCTCCAAAAGTTCATCACTGACAAAAGAATCGTCGTGGACCATCACTTTGATCAGACGGCGGAAGTTTTCCCGTGTCGGATCGCGACGCGTTTCGCACTTTGAGTCCCTCGGTCGTCGAACCGAAACCAGGGCCGCCGGGCCAGCTGGAAGCGATGTTTCCCACCGGCGCGTGACCCATGGTTACGATGTGAGAAATGCGATCGTTAAATTCGACCGTGAAGGTCAAGGTCGCGGCCCCGCCCATCGAGTTGCCGACAAACGCCGCTTTGTCGATGCCAAGCGCGTCCATGAAAAGCTTGAGGGCGAGGGCGTTGTTTGGCTCGTGCGGTGCGACGGGATCAGAACCGCCGTAGCCGGGCATGTCGACGGCAAGACAGCGGTACTTTTGCGATAACACCTGAATGTTCTGATTGAAGTTGCTCCAGCCGGTGGCGCCGGGGCCACCGCCATGGATAAAGATCACCGGGTGGCCGGTTCCGGCCTCGTTGTAGTGGATCTTCCACTTTTCGGTCTGGATAAACTTGCTTGTGCCCTCTTCTGTCAGTTTGGCCGCGGTGGTTGTCAAAGCTCTTTCCTCCTAGCTAGATGTGCATTCTAATTGATTTGAAATACTGGGTATGACGGCTGCCCCTATTCGCCATGGGCCTATCCAGGAGCGTCGGCTTCGTCTGTGCGTTGGGCAGGCCATGGCTTGAGGAAGCCCAGCCAGACGTTTCGCAAGTACGACCGAGAGGATTGATATGACAGAACTGACGGACAAGGTTGCGGTGATTACCGGTGCCGCTTCGCCGCGCGGCATCGGCTTGGCGCTGGCGCGCCGATTTGCCGCGGCCGGCGCCGCGCTGTTTTTGGTCGATATCGACGGGGCCGCGCTGGAGGAACGCAAGGCTGAGCTCGAGCAGTTGATTGAGGCGGGCGCGAGGGTCGAGGTCGCCCAGCATGACCTCTCGCAGCCGGGCGAGCCGGAGGCGATGATCGAAACGGCGGCGGCCGGCTTCGGCCGGGTCGATATCCTCTGCAATAACGCGGCCGTCCGCCGCAACCAGCCGTTTGGCGAGTTCGATTATGAGGATTTCGACAACTCGGTGGCCGTGAATCTGCGGGCGCCGTTCTTCGCCAGCCAGGCCGTGGTGCCGATCATGCGGTCCCAGGGTGGCGGACGCATCATTCATACCGCCAGCCAGCTAGGCATCGTCGCGCAGGAGACGCGGGCGATTTACGGACTAACCAAGGCGGCGCTGATCCACCTGACAAAGTCGATGGCTTTTGAGCTGGCGAAGGATAACATTCAGGTCAACGCGATCAGCCCGGGCCCGGTCTACACGCAGCCGATCATCGACCGCGAGACCGCCGACCCGGACGCAGCCCGCAAGCGGATTCGCGATTACGTCCCCGCCGCCCGTTACGGCCGGCCGGAGGAGATCGCCGAGGCTGCCTTTTTCCTAGCCTCGACGGCGGCGACATTTATGCAGGGCGAGAACCTCCTCATCGACGGCGGCTACACGATTCACTAGGGGCGAAGGGCGGGTTCTGAGCCTGTGCAACGTCTTTGATTTCGCCGGCCGCCGAGGTCAATAGTACTGATACGTTTGGCTCCTCGCCGAAACAAGGCTGTTTTCAGGGCTACTCTACCGGCGACCAGTCAACCGAGTCCACTTTCTGGGCGGTTTGGAATTGTTCATCCCAAGATCAAGTACAGCAACTCCTGGAGGCGCTTCCGCTCTTCAAGTACTCGAATATCGTCATTTCAGCGTTGGCTCTGAAGCAATAGAAATTCCCCTGCCCTGCGATGGCATCATCGCCTGCCTGGTGCCGGAACTGGATTAACCTCACTGCGTCGATGCTGTTGCTCCGTGTGGCGAACTTTATGCTTTCGGCGCGGCGGGCAGGTGCCGCACCGCCGAGCGGTCACCGGGTGGTTAAGCAGCCTGATCTGGTGGATCGAACGGCGACGTGTGGCGCACTGTTGCCGCAGGCATGGTCGCCACCGCTTGACCGTGACAGGACATCACAGGCCCTTCGTAAGCCGATTGGCCCCAATGCTCCGACCCCCAACCCGCGGGCGCCGGTTAGGCAGGTTGCCGCCCGCTAGGGCCTCAGTCGAGCGGCGGCCGGCGCGTGTGCCAGTCGGTGGCGCCCTGATAGGCGTGGGCGGCGCGCAGGACGGTTTCTTCCTCCCAAGGCCGGCCCGAGAGCGAGAGGCCGATCGGCAGGCCGCCTTCGCCAAAACCGCAGGGCACGGTTATCACTGGGATGCCGGCGACGTTGAAGGGCCCGGTGTTGCGCGCGATCAAGGGTCGCAATGGAGCGGCCTCCTCTATGGTCGGCGCCGTGATCGGCTCGGTGGGTGTGACCAGTATGTCGACCTCGCGGAAAAGCTTGCGCAGGGCAAGCTTATACTCTAGCTGGCAAAAGCGGGTGCGCGAGTAATCGACGGCGCGCAGTTCCTTGGCGGCGTCGGCGAGGCGGTCGCCGATCACCTTGCTAAAGGCCTCGCGATTTTCACGCAGGTGCTCCTCATGGTAGGCGGCGGCGTCGGCCAGGAGCGGGTCGGCTACCCCGAAGGCCTCTAGGCTGGGGAAGGTTATCTCCTTGACCTCAGCGCCGAGAGAGGTGAAGACGGCAAGCGTCGCCTTCACGGCCGCGGTGACTTCCGGGACCACGGCTTCGGTGTCGAAGAAGAAGTTTGTCGGCAGGCCGATGCGCAGGCCTTTGATCCCCTGATTTAAGGATGCGGAGTAGTCCGGCACCAGCATTTCGATGCTGGTGGGGTCGTCGTCGTCGTAGCCGGCGATCGCCTGGAGGATCAGCGCGCAGTCGCTGGCGGTGCGGGCCATGGGCCCGGCGTGGTCAAGCGACCAGATCAGCGGCACGACGCCGCGCAGGCTGACGCGGCCGTAGGTGGGCTTGAGGCCGGTGATGCCGCAGAAGGAGGCCGGCATGCGAATTGAGCCGCGCGTATCGCTGCCGAGCGAACCGATGCAGAGGCCGGCGCTGATCGCCGCGGCGGAGCCGCTGCTGGAGCCGCCGGTGATCCGGTCGGTGTCCCACGGGTTGCGGGAGGTTGGATAGACCTCGTTGATTCCTGTCGCGCCTAAAGCCCATTCGTGCATGGTTAGCTTGCCGAGAAAGATGGCGCCGGCTTCCTTGAGCCGGGTTACGACGTGGGCGTCCTCGGTTGGGACGAAATCCTTGCGCAAAGGCGAGGCGGCGGTGGTCAGCAAGCCGGCGGTCTCGTAAAGGTCCTTGAGGCCGAAGGGGATGCCGTGCAGCGGGCCGCGGCGCCGGCCGGTGTCGGCATCGTCGCTGGCGGCCTTGGCTTCCTGGCGTGCCGACTCGAACGTCCGCGTGATGTAGGCCTGAAGGGTGGGGTCGAGGGCCTCGGAGCGGGCGATGCAGGCCTCGGTAAGTTCCAGCGGCGACATTTCGCCGCTAGCGATTAGGGCTGAGGCCTCAGTTAGAGACAGCTGGGTTGGGTCGGCAGTGGTCAAGGTGACCTCCTAGGGGTGATGGTTGCGGGGTTTACGGGAATGGCGTCACGTACAGCTGATCTTAGTGTGGGCCGAGAGCTTGCTCAATTGATCAGGCTGAGGCGCGCCCGTTCCGCTCACCGAGGCATGGTGCGCGGATAGAAGCTCGCCGGTGTGAGCACGATGATGACGCGCTGACCACTCTTAACCCAGTCTCGCGTCTCCTCCAGGCTGGGATTCTCGGGCGGGTTCTCGCGGAGCCGCGGCACGATCTCGGCGACCTGATCGACATCCTCGATCAAGCGCGCCGTGCCGTAGGCGATGACCTGCTCGCGGCCATCGACGATGGCCAGGGAGACTTCGGGATGCCGGCGTATGTTGCGCACCTTCAGCGTGTCGCCGGGAGCCAGGATGAAGAAACTCTCGCCATCGAAGGCGTAGGTGACCATGGTCTGCTGCGGCCGGCCGGACTTGCCCTCGGTAGCAAGTACCAGCCAGCGATGGTCTTTCACGAAACTCAGGACCTCAGGGTCTACTTCCACCACATTGCCTCTCTGATTATTCAGTCGCTCAAAAGACGCATGCAGATGTTTGCCGCGATAGTCCAACTCTACAATGCGACGATATTTTCGGTCAGGCGCGACTGTCACAACATTCCTGGAGCCGCCGTAAGCGCCGACACTGCTTCAGCTAGGCGCGACGCAGCAACGGCGCCATCGCCGCGAAAACTACGGCGGCCAGCGTCAGCGTGGCGCCGAAGGCAATCAGCGCCGCCTGCACGCCCCACACCTCCGCGGCCAGTCCCAGCGCCAGCGTGCCGACCCAACCGGTTCCGATCGCCGCACTCCAGGCGCCCATCACACGGCCACGCAGCTCCCGGTCCACGCTGGATTGCAAAAGCACCCACTCCAGCGTGTCCACCATTGCCGCCGCCGCCCCAACGCCGGCCACCATCTGCAAAGACACCAGGAAAATGTCCGACAAGCCCAAAAAGAACAGCAGAATGCCGAAGCTGAAACCAACCCCGAGCAGCAACGCACCCTTGCGACGGTAGTCGCCGATAAAAGCCAGTGCCGCCATGCCAATCAAGCCACCCGCCGCGTTGGCCGAGGTCAGGGCGCCCAATCCCTTCGGACCGACGTTCAGGGCTTCTTCCGCCAGCACCGGCATCTGTCCAAGGTAGGAGAATCCGAGGATCTCGATGACCACCATCAGGCCGAGTAGGGCTCTGACGATCGGCAGGCTGACGAGCAGCCCCAGGCCGGCCCTGACCTCGGACCACACGGACTGTTTGACGGCAGCTTCCGGCTGCCGCGAGGGCATGCGCAAGAATCCCCAGCCCGACAAGAGCGCCACCACAATCGCCAGCAGAAACACGGCCGCTGGGCTGGCCCAGGCGATCAAGAAACCGGCGGATAGACCACCAGCGATGCCGACGCCGCGCTGAGCAAGGTTGCCCAGGCTGGTCGCGCTGAGAGCGTCTGCCTGACGAACGACATCGGGGATTATGGCGCCAAAAGTCGTTGTCCTCAGTGTTGTCGAGATCCGCTGACGGCAACCAGAACCAGCAATGCGGCTATGGCGCCGCTGTCCAGCGAAACGAGACCAAACGCTAAGGCCATCAACAGCGCCTTCAGCAGCGAGGCTATCGCGAGAACCCGAGAGCGGGGGTAGCGGTCCGCCAGCGCGCCGGCGATCGGCCCGAACACGATATTGGGGCCGACCTGCACCGCGAAAGCCACCGATGTTAGAAACGCCGATCCGGTCTCATCCAGGATCAGCCAGCCAACCGCGACCATCTCCAACGACATCGCGAAGGCGAACAGATCCGTTGACAGCCAGAGGACCGTGAATCCGGTGTGGGAGAACGCCACCAAAGGATCCTTCGCAAAGCGAGATCGGCCGGGGTCTCTTGTCACGGGTTCGTCGTCTGGCATCACGCCAGCCTAGCAAGGTGTCGGAGCTAGCTCAGAGGAGGGGATGTCTGAACATCCGGGTCAGTGGATCAACGTGGACCTTTAATGGTGTAAGTCTGCCTCGCCAACCACCGGCACGTGCTGTGTGGTCCTTGGAAAGGAATAGAAAAAATCAGCGCCAGGCGAAAGACACTCCACCAGCCGTAAAAACGCCAGTGCAACTCGCGATCAGAGCGAGAAGAACGAAAATAACAACCCCACTGTTTGCTAATCCAGCGGACATTCTTTCGTCGGGACCCCTCGTTAGGAAGTGGTAAACCGGCATGCAAAGCACAGCGCCGAGGTCTGCTGGAAGAAAACGTCGGCGGAAGCCCTCTAGTGCGCCAAAAGGGGGGCCATGACCAGCGCTCGGACATCGTCGATGGCCAAGGGATGTAGTCCCTGAACGCACCGAAAAATCAATCTCTCCCGGAAGAGGCTGCTAACTCGCGCAGGCTGGTTGTGCAGGTCGAAATGAAGCTTTCAAACTTACTTAAGTCGTCAGCCACAAGACGGAGCGGCATCATCACCCAGCCTCGTTGCCATGTGCTCTCGCTGATGCTTAGGCTAAACAAATCGTTAACGTGCAGACGAACCGATTCGCTGTAGGAGGAATCGAGGTTTGCCAGGTCTTCTGAGGACCAGCCGATGTTAATGCTGACCTCTCCCGTGGTGTAAACAGAGAACAAGCTGAAGCGATGTCCATCTTCGACCAGCCGCGCTGTAAATGACCCTCGGCCCCTGCCCATCCCCAACTCAACGTCACGACCTGTAATTGTCGTCCCGAAGTTGACTAGCTTTTCGACGTGGGAGACTAGGTCAGGGGACTCAACTCCAAGGCTTGCCTCAAATCGGCTTCGATCCCAGCGTTGCCCGGGTCCACCCCCTGCTGAGCCTGATGACTTGCTTTCGACCTTTCCTATGAGGCGGGGCACCAACGTCCTATGTGTTTTGTCTGGACTTACGTACTGGCGCACTTCAACGGCATACACGTCAGTGAGCTGCATCTGCCGGTTCAAGAACTCGACGATTCTGCGTAATTCCGGTGGGAATTCATCTGCTACAAAGACCAGTCTCAGCTTATTCGCAGCTATATTGTCCTGCAGCTTTTGCCAGTAGGACTCTGGCTCGATTTCTTGGCCGAGGGCAGCCGTCAAAGCCGCCGCCGGGTCCTCATCGTCGGCTACGTTGTGCTCAAAATTCTGGCGGATTCTTTCGGCGCTAACGTTGGTAACAAGGTGTGATGCATAGTCGAACATTTGGCCGACCACCTCGCGACGGATGCGGGTGTCGGTACTCCTTTTCACCTCAACCAGTGTCGGAATGGCGTCCTGGTCCAGAAAGAGGTGGTCCAGCGACCATCGGCCCGCTGCCTCGATCTCGTCTGGGATCCCGAATTCACGTGATACTAAGACCCACCGGCGCGGTGCAGCCTCGTTCATTTGCTCCCCTGCCAGCATATTGGGGTACTGGGCGAGGAGCTCTTGGAGCCGTGCTTCGGCTTCCCACGGCTCCTCTCTCATCTCAATAAGCCCGGCATGGACTCCAGAAAAATAGAGCCTGCCATCGGTCTTCTCCGCCTCCATCGAGTATCTTCTTCGAGCTGATGTGTGGAGGGTCGCTCTGTTTACCCTGCATGTCAACAAAGCCAAATACAGGCTGACTAACGGCGTGGTGAAGGACAGTACCGGCAACTTTATCATACCCGAATTGTCGCCTGGATCGGCCTGGCCTTATGCACGCTCTTGCTCTTGGCTTCGCCCTGCCAGATTTCGCGACGAAGCTAAATGGCGCAAGCTTACCTAATCTGCGTTGTACTATCTGGAGATGCGATGGGGTCTTCTAGCGGTGGGTTTGGCACTTTTGGCCGGGGCGTGCTCCGGCGAGAGTGAAGGCTCGCGGGACGAGATTTTCTTCGACCTGGATTCGGCAGTTGAACTGGCAGAAGCGGCCCTGATTGACGTGGACGACCTCCGCTCGATGGTTGGACGGTAAATTCCCGCTTCAGCGAAGAGAACGTGGACAATATTGACGCGGAAGCTTTCGAGGAAATGTCGCTACTGCCAATCTGCTCGACGTTTCTGCGCCAGATTGGGTTGGATGCAATTCTCGGAGATTTCTTTTTTGGTACGGACCCCGACCATACTCCGGTTGCCAGAACGGGCATCGAAGTGGCTCGTTCGACGGGCTTAAATCGAATGTTTGTCGACGTACAAATTGAAATCGAGGAATCCACAGATCGGGCTCGCACAACGATTGACCGGATTGAGCCTCTGTTTGGAGCCAAAGTCAGCCAAGAATGCCTTGCCGCGTGGACGGCGTCCAAGAGTCAGGCTGGTTTGTCGAACCTGGGGATCAAGCAGCGCTAGAACGCGTCGGCGGTGCAGTTGTACTTCTCGCAGTACAAGTTGGCAATGTGGATTTCAATTTTGGGCTTCACATTTCGGACTATGCAAATGCGGTTGTCCAGGTAGTGTGGTTCGGCCCAACGACAAGAATGACGCCAGAGTTTGTTGACACCCTGCTGGGCATCATCCAAGACAAGATCGTACTGGCGGAGGAGTCTCAGTAGAGACCATCCCAGGCTGTTCAGTCAACTGACGTGATCTAGGTCAGTGGATCAACCGGAACGTTTAATGGTGTGATCAGGGCGACTGGGCATGCCATCGGAGGTTAATTGAAACTCAAACTGACTCGGCTGCGGTCGCGTAAGGTCTTCTACGGCTGGTGGATTGTCTTTGGGCTGGCGATGGTCAGCGCTGTGATGACGGCGATGGGCGGGATCAACCTGGGGTTTTTCGTCGACCCGATGAAGGAGGACCTGGGGTTCGGCCAATCGATTTTCGGTCTGGCGCAGACGGCGCGGTTGGTGGGTTTTAGCGTTTCTGGCTGGCTGGTGGGACACTATTTGGACCGCTATGGGGCGCGGCTGCCGCTGATCGTCGCCGGGCTGATCATGGGTGTGACCGTTGCCGCCGTTTCGCTGGTCGAGGCCGGCTGGCAGATGATTTTGCTGTTTCTAATCGGCGGTATGACCGGTCTGCAGGGACAGGGCGCGAATTTGTATTCGACGGTGCCGATCTCGCGCTGGTTTCAGCGCCAGCGCGGGCGGGCGTTCTCGATCACTTTTCTTGGCATCCCGGTTGGCATTTTCTTGCTGGCGCCGCTAACCCAATATCTGATCGATAACGTTGGCTGGCGCGACAGCTGGCTGATCCTGTCGGCATTGGGTACGATGGTGACGATTCTGGTCGCCGTGCTGATCATCCGGCGCCAACCGCAAGACATGGGTTTGCGGCCGGATGGCGATGAGGAGACCGGCCCCAGGCGTGCTGGAGAACGGCATACGCAAGCGACAATGGAGCGCTCCTGGACGCGGGAAGAGGCGATGCGGTCCTCGGCCTTTTGGCGGCTGGCGCTGGTGGACGGTTTGCGGATGGGTTCGATGAGCACGCTGGGGCTGTTCCGGATCCCTTACTACATCGAGCAGGGCGTGAGCGCTCAGGTGGTGGGCTTCGCGCTCTCCAGCGACGCATTTTTCGCGGCGCTAGCCGGTCTGGTGGTCGGTTGGATGGTGGACCGCTACCCGGCGCGTTTTATTTCGGCGATGGCGACGGTGATCCTGATTCTGACCTTCGGGCTGACCGTCGGCGCGAATACAACCTGGGAGGTGTTCCTGGCGGCATCGATGTTTGGCATCAGCGCCCAGAGCTTTGCGGTCAGCCAGGGCACGCTGTGGCCGGCCTACTTTGGCGCCGAGAACATCGGCAAGATCCGCGGCATCGCCCTGCCTTTGGGGCTCAGCCTGAGCGCGGTGGGCGCGCCGCTGACTGGCCTGGTCAAGGACAGCACTGGCAGCTTTATCCTTCCCTGGATCGTCGCCTGCTTTGGCCTGGCGATCTGCACGCTTCTGCTGTTGGGAACGCCGAAACCGGTGCACCCGGCCGACGCCGAGGCCGCTGCCAGGCAGGCGGACCTGGACTCGGAGGCGGTCGGCGACTAGCCCTGACGGCGGCGGGTGATTGCGTGGCGAAACAGTCCTTGTGCTGGTCAAGATTGACGGCCGGGTATTCGGCAACCGAGACTAGCTCCCATGCCAAGCGTAGCCGCGATCTACCGCTACCCCGTCAAGGGCTTCACTCCCGGTGACCGTGTCCCGGGCTTCCGGTTCGTGGATACGCCGGCGATCCGGCCATCCGCCCTGACGCTTAACGACTCGCGAGACTCCGGTGGACGGTTGGCGGAAGCAACGACGGGTCTGATATTCGCCGCCGATGCTCGCTCCCGCCGGGAGGCACTTGAAGAAACAGAAACAGAATCTGCTCAGGCCGAATGCTTTGTGGGTTGCTTATCCGAAGGCAAATGGTGCCGACATCAACCGAGATAGCATGTGGCCAATCCTTGCCGAGTACGAAATGCGACCTATTAGCCAGATTGCTGTCGACGATAACTGGTCGGCGATTCGCTTCCGAGCGCTGAAGCCGGGGGAAGCTCGTCCGTGAAGGAGTCGCGCTTCCTGCCCGTTGCGCTTCCTGACTCTCCCTTCGCGCCTGATGTCCAACGCTACTGTCTCGACCTGCCGAAGGCTTGGGAGGATTACCCTTGGGGTGACGTCGTATACAAAGTGGCTACGAAGATGTTCGCGGCTTTGGGCGCGCAATCGCCGCTGGCGGTAACGGTCAAGGCGACTCCGGAAGACGCCTCGGTATTGGTGCAGTTGCCGCATATCAGCGTTGCGTCCTACATCGGCCGTCACGGCTGGGTCAGTATTGCGATCGACGATGAGGCGTCGCTTGACCAGGCGCTGGCCTTGATTCACACGAGCTACGACTTGGTAACTGGACCGAGATGATGATCGAGGATGGCCTCGGGTGCAAGGTGATTCCCGCCATCGTGTACGCCGACTATCAACTCATCGTGTTACCACGCAAATCACTAACCAGTAGCAGCCAAACTGAGCCGGCTAAAGAGCCAACGGGCCCCGGCCCGACCGCGGCGAGCCGTTCGAGCGAGGGAACGGCAGTATTGGCTGCTCGAGCTGCTTCGACTGCGACTACCTAGGGTCTCTAGCGTCAGTTTGATTCTCCCGACACGATGAGCGGCCTTGGAGCATAATTCCTCTATGGTTGATTCGACACAAAATGCGGTCGCTGAAAGCCCACTACTCGAGACCAAGCTCTACGTCCCCAAGCGGCGTGCCGGTCTGGTCTCGCGTCCGAGACTGATCGAACGCCTGGACCGAGGGATCGACCGCAAGCTGACCCTCGTGTCCGCGCCGGCCGGTTTCGGCAAGACTACTCTGCTGGCTGAATGGCTGGCAGCTACTCCGCCCAGCGGACGGCCCGCGGCCTGGGTCTCACTCGATCAGGGCGACAACGCCCCCGGCCTCTTCTGGGCCTACTTGATCGCCGCACTGCAGACCGTGCGGCCCCGTGTTGGCGAGAACGCGCGCTCTCTGCTGCATTTGCGTCAGCCTCCACCGATCGAGTCCGTCCTGACGACCTTGATCAATGAAATCAATACGCTTGAGGACGACTTCGCCCTCATCCTCGACGACTTTCACGTTATCGATGCCCAGCCGGTCCACAGTGCCATCGCCTTTCTTCTCGACCATCTGCCGCCTCGGATGCACCTGGTCATTGCCAGCCGTTCCGACGCAGCATTGCCGCTTGCTCGCCTGCGGGGTCGCGGCGAGGTGACCGAGCTACGGGCCGCCGATCTGCGTTTCAGCCCGGACGAGGTCGCTGCTTTCCTCAAGGAAGTCATGAGTCTGGACCTGTCGGCAGGAGATGTGGCAGCCCTGGAGAGGCGGACCGAAGGCTGGATCGCGGGACTCCAGCTGGCAGCGCTGTCGATGCAGGGGCGAGAGGACGTTCCCGGGTTCATAAAAGCCTTCGCCGGCGATGACCGGTACATCGTGGACTATCTGGTCGAAGAGGTCCTGCAGCGTCAGCCCGAACCGGTCCGGAACTTCTTGCTGCAGACCTCGATCCTCGACGGTCTGAGTGGCCCCTTGTGCGATGCCGTAACCGGCCAGAAAGATGGCAAAGGGCTGTTTGAGAGCCTGGAGCGAGGCAACCTGTTTGTCGTCCCGCTCGATGATAAGCGCCAGTGGTACCGGTATCACCGCCTCTTCGGAGACGTTCTCCAAGCACACTCGATGGAGGAGCAGCCTGATCAAATACCTGTCCGGCATCGACGGGCGAGCGAGTGGTACGCGCACAACGGGCTGCTGTCCGATGCGGTCCGCCACGCTCTTGCCGCCGAGGATTTCGAGCGAGCGGCGGGCCTGATCGAGCTGACAGCGCGAGCCATGCTGGGCAGTAGCCAGGAGCCCACGCTGCTTGGATGGCTTCAGGCGCTACCGGACGAGCTGTTCCGCGGAAGGCCGGTGCTCAGCCTGTACTACGCCTTTACATCTGGCGTCGGGACGGATACCGCCGAGGCCCGCCTGCGGGACGCCGAACGGTGGCTCGACGCTACGGCAGATACGAGCGAGAGACGGGAAGCCGCATCGGCCGGGATGGTAGTCGTGGACGAAGAGGCATTTCGGTCTCTACCCGGAGCTATACCCATGGCTCGCGCCTATCATGCCGGGGCTCTGGGCGATGTGCCCGGCACCGTGAAATACGCTCGGCGGGCACTTGACCTCTTGCCTGAGGATGACTATCTCTCGCGGGGAACCGCGGCCGCTCTCCTCGGGACCGCCTACTGGACGAGCGGAGACCTAGAGGCGGCCCACCGGACCTTTGCCGACGGCATGGCGAAACTGCGGACGGCCGATAACATCCCTTGGGTAATTATGGGCACACATGTCCTGGCCGATATAAGAGTGGCGCAAGGCCGTCTCCACGATGCGGTAAGAGTATATGAGCAGTCATTGCAGCTTGCGACAGAGCAGGGCGACCCGGTTTGGGGAACGGCGGACCTGTATGTCGGGATCAGTGAGCTGCAGCGTGAGCGCGACGATCTGGAAGCCGCCACACAGCAATTGGTGACGAGCAAGGAGCTTGGCGAGCACGCCGGGTTACCGGAAACGCGGCATCGCTGGTACGTGGCTATGGCGCGAGTAAAGGAGGCCCAGGGAGACCTGGACGGCGCTTTCGACCTGCTCGAGGAGGCGGAGCGCCTGTACATCAGTGGCACCGACCCCGACGTGCGTCCCGTCGCGGCGTTGAAGACGCGGGTGCGGGTTGCGCAGGGCAGGCTGGCTGAACCCATGGGCTGGGTGCGTGAGCGAGGCCTGGCCGTTGATGACGACCTCAGCTAGCTGCGCGAGTTCGAGCACATCACCCTGGCGAAGCTGCTCATAGCCCGGTATGAAAGCGAAGGGGAGATCCGCCCCGTTGATGAGGCTATGGGACTATTGGCGAGCCTCCTGAAAGCGTCATCGAAATTCTGCTGCTGCAGGCGCTTGCTCACCAGGCGCAGGGCGACGTCCCTCTTGCTCTCGTGCCGTTGGAGCGTGCCCTGACCCTGGCGGAGCCGGAGGGCTACGTGCGAATCTTTGTGGACGAAGGGGAGCCGATGCGCAACCTCCTTCGCCACGCCGCGGCTGGCGGCATAACGGCCCCCTATACCCAGCGACTGCTGTCTGCTTTCGTGCAGCCAGTTCAGCCCTCCCCCACTCCTTCTGGGCACCCTGGCGTTCCCGGCCTTGCTGAGCCTCTGACCGAGCGGGAAGCTGAAATCCTTCGCCTAATCTCTGTCGGAATGACCAACCAGGAGATCGCTGGCCAGCTCGTCATCAGCGTGGCCACCGTGAAGCGGCACATCACAGACATCTACGGCAAACTGGGCGTGAGTCACCGCACCCAGGCCACTGCCCGGGCGAACGAGCTGGACCTCCTGTAGTGAATCGAGCGAGCCGGCCGCTGTCACCACAAGCGCGTCTGTTCTGCCCTCCGATCTCCCCCTAGACCTCACTTCCTCTACGACCCCAAAGATACGACCCCGTCTACGACCTTTGGATGATTCGACGCGCTTCCGGCGTCCGTAGATTGTCGATATGACGATCGTCGTAGCGAGCATCTGGGGTTGTGCGATGGCTGATACCTACGAATTTCGGATCAAGGGGCACCTCGACGGCCGCTGGTCGGATTGGTTTGGCGGCTTGGCCATAAACCTTGAAGAGGATGGCGTGACCCTGCTGGCCGGACCGATCGCCGACCAAGCGGCGCTGCATGGCGTGATCGCCCGAATCCGTGACCTAGGCCTGCCTTTGCTGTCAGTCATGCCAGCCCTCGAGCCGCAGAGCAGTACCTAGCAGGGTCGTTCAGCGAGGGCCGGCGCCACCCGCTCCGGCAGGACCATCGAGCAACTAGCGAGACTTAGAAAGGAGCACGACATGTTAGACGCAATACGCAAGTTCACCTTCCGACATTCCAGGAGGTCTCAAACCGAATCCAACCGCGAGGCTTCCCCCGACAACTACTCTCCAAGGGACATAACCGCGCTCTCTTTCACGGGACGAATCGCTGCCTGGAGCGCGAAGCACCGCTGGTGGGTGTTGGCGGCATCCGTCCTTGTCTTGGTAATGGCCATCTTTGTCTCCGGGGCAGTGGAAACGAAGCTGCTGGATGAGAGTGAGATCGGGGAAGGCGAGTCGGGCGTGGCGGGCCGGCTCCTGGAAGAGCGGTTCGATGAGGGCGGGGCGCCCACCGAGCAGCTGGTCTTCAGCCATCCCTCCTTGGGCGTAGACGACCCAGTTTACCCTTCGACGGTTCAGGAGCTGGTCCAAGCGCTCAGGGCCCTGCCAGAGGTCGCGTCCGTCGTGAGCTACTACGAGACGGAGGACCCGCGGCTGGTGTCGGCGGACCGGCACGTGCAGCGGGCCCAACTGGAGATTGCAGATATCGCAGGCTCCGATAACGACAAGATCGACGCAATCCTCGATACCGTCTTCGCCGCCCGCCCTGAGGCCGGCGCCAGCGGTTTCTATATAGGCATGGCCGGCGACCTCTCCATCGAGAAGCAGGCAGCGGATCTGTCAGAGGAGGACTTCGCCCGCGTCGTCATGGTCACGCTGGTGCTCGCACTGGTCATTATGCTGCTGGTCTTCCGGGCAGTTGTCGCGTCGTTGATTCCCCTGGCGCTGGCCATGGGGTCGATCACGATCGCCTTGGCGATCGCAGCGCTGGTAAGCCAAGCGTACCCTCTGTTTGAGACCTATGGTGCGATGATCAGCCTGCTGGGTCTTGCCGTCGGCATCGACTACTCGCTGTTCATCACCAGCAGGTTCCGCCACGAACGGCAGGCCGGCAGGGAAAAGCTGGAGGCCATCACCGTCGCCAGCAACACCACGGGCCGTGCGGTCTTCTACGCCGGCGTCACGGTAGTGCTCTCGCTGGCTGGGTTGGCCCTGACGAACAACCCCCTCTTCAGCTCCCTGGCCCTGGGCGCCATCTTTGTGGTGCTCGTCGCCATCGTCGGCTCGCTCACCTTCCTGCCGGCGATCCTTGCCGTGCTGGGCGACAACGTAAACCGGCTGCGGGTCCCAATTTTGGGCAGGGCCAACGGCAGCGGCGGCGTCTGGGTCGCCATCACCAAGCGGGTCCTGGCACGGCCCGTCGTCTTCGCCACGGTCGCCGCCGGCGCCCTGGTCGGCCTGGCGATGCCGGTGACCTCCCTGAACCTCGGCTTTCCCGATGGCTCCCGAGCCCTCCATGATGCCGTGGATGCCAAGCAGGCCGTCGTGCTCCTGGAGGAGCACTTCAGCGGCGGCCTCGCCACTCCCGCGATGGTCGTCGTGGACGCGCCTGACGTGACTGCTCCGGAAGTCCAGGAATCGGTGGCCAGGCTCGTCGAGCGGGTCGGCCAGGACGGCGCCTTCCTCGGCCCCTTCGAGACCGTGGTGAACCCTGCCGGTGACCTGCTCTTCGTCCGAATCGCTTTTGCCGAGGACCAGGAAGCGGAGACGGGCGTGAATCTCCTCCGGGGCGAGATCATCCGCGAGGCCTTTGACGGCAACGCAGCCCAGGTCTATGTCACGGGCATGACCGCGGGGAGCATGGACTTCACCGGCGCCATGTACCGGTCGACGCCCTATGTCTTCGGCTTCGTGCTCGGGCTCGCCTTCCTGCTGCTGCTGGTCATGTTCCGCTCCATCGTGATCCCGTTGAAGGCGATCGTCCTGAACCTCCTCTCCGTGGCCGCGGCCTACGGGGTGTTGGTGATGGTCTTCCAGTGGGGCTGGGGGGTGAGCCTGTTGGGCTCCGAGGCACCGGGGGTCATCGCGTCGTGGCTACCCCTGTTCCTGTTCGCCATCCTGTTGGGCCTTTCCATGGACTACCACATGCTGCTGAACCGGATCAAGGAAGTCTATGACGAGGGGCACGGAAATGACGAGTCTGTGTCGGTAGGAATCAGGCTGACCGCGGGGCAGATCACCAGCGCCGCGGCCATCATGGTGGGGGTCTTCGGCACCTTCGCCCTGATGCGGGACGTGGGCATGCAGCAGTTCGGCGTAGGCCTGGGCGTGGCTGTGCTAATCGACGCCACGATTATCCGCTCAGTGCTGCTGCCGGCCAGCATGAAGCTCCTGGGCGACTGGAACTGGTACCTACCCAACTTCCTCCGCTGGCTGTCGGACCTTCGAGGTGAGGCTGCTGAGCCGGCTGGAGCAACTGCGTACGCAGATTAGCTTCTCAGGTCATGCTGTCGGATTAGAGAGTAGAGGTGGGTTCGAACCCACCTCTACTCTTTCGCGAACGCCGGCTACGTTTTCGCCATGGGCTTCTCCTTCTCGGAGGAGAACGATTGGACTCCAGAGAGCGGCAGCGGGCTCATCGGTCGCCGAAGGAGCTCACGGTGGCTAAACGGATCGGCGAGACCCCAAGGGCTGGCCGCGCCCTTAGGCCTTCTTTTTGTCTTGCGGTCGTAGGGGTCCTGGATGGTAGGTGCTCGAAGACTTCGAGTAGTTTTAAGAATGTCAATGAGGCCGGCCACTACGCGGCGAATTGCGGGCGCGAATCGATGAGCACCAATTGATGATTATCTGATCGTTGCCGGTCGCGTGTACCACATGCCCGAGAGTTGATCGAGTCCTTCGCACCACTCATGCTCAAGTCTGCAGGGGGAAGAGATGTAGACCGAAGTCTTTCGGAGGTTAGTTGACACCCAAAAGGAACCCGCGCTTGCGACGCATCTTCTAAGGCTGGTGGATCGTCGTTGGTCTGGCGCTGGTGAGCGCCGTGATGACGGGGATGGGCGGCGTCAACCTGGGCCTCTTTGTGCCCCCGATGAAGGATGACCTGGGCTTTGGCCAAACGGTTTTTGGCCTGGCGCAGACGGCGCGGCTGGTTGGTTTTAGCGTTACCGGCTGGCTGGTCGGCCGCTATTTGGACCGGTTTGGAGCCCGTCTGCCACTGATTGTTGCCGGGCTGATCATGGGTTTCAGCGTTGCTGCCGTGTCGCTAATCGACGCTGGCTGGCAGATGGTGGTGCTGTTTCTGATCGGCGGCATGACCGGGCTGCAGGGACAGGGTGCGAACCTCTACTCGACCGTGCCGATAGCGCGCTGGTTCCAGCGCAAGCGCGGCAAGGCGTTCTCGCTCACCTTCCTTGGCATTTCGGTCGGCATATTTGTGCTCTCACCGCTAAGCCAATTTCTGATTGACAACGTTGGTTGGCGAGATACCTGGCTGATCATGGCGGTGATGGGGACGATCGTGACGATTCTGGTTGCGGTCCTGATCATTCGGCGCCAGCCAGATGACGGGCCTGCTGCCAGACGGCTCCGTCGACTGCTCCGGGTTCGTCGCCTGCGCCTGCTCCGATCAGCGTGGAACGCTCCTGGACGCGAGAAGAGGCGATGCGGTCGTCGGCGTTCTGGCGGATTGCGTTTGTGGACGGCTTGCGAATGGGGGCGATGGGCACCCTGGGCCTGTTCCGGATCCCGTATTTGATCGACCAGGGGGTCAGCGCGCAGGCGGTCGCCTTCGCGCTCTCATGCGAGGCTGTGGTCGCGGCGATCTCCGGGCTCGCCGCCGGCTGGTTGGTCGATCGCTACCCAGCCCGATTTATCTCGGCAATTGCCACCGTGGCGATGATCCTGACCTTTGCGGTTACTGTCGGCGCCGACACAACTTTGCAGGCGTTCCTGGCGGCTTCGATGTTTGGCGTTGGCGCGCAGGGTTTTGCGGTCAGCCAGGGCGCCTTGTGGCCTCAGTACTTTGGCGCCGAGAACATCGGCAAGAGCCGCGGCTTTGCCCTGCCGCTTGGCCTCAGTCTGAGCGCGGTGAGCGCCCCTCTAACCGGCTTGGTCAAGGACAGTACCGGCAGCTTTATTGTCCCTTGGGTTATCGCCTGCTTCGGCCTGGTCATCTGCACCCTGCTGCTCTTGGGAACACCAAAACCGGTGCATCCGGCGGATGTCGCGGCCGCTGCCAGCCTGGAGGACTCGGACGCAGGGGCGGAGGGTGTCTCTGACCACGTCGGCGACTGAGCGTATTCTAGTTTCGCATTTGATCAAGTACTTTGAGGGCAGCGATCAATTCCCGATGGAGACCTGCCACAATGACGTAGGCCGCGCTGGGCGAACGCCCTGAGATCGCGCGGTCACGGCTTATAACTAAGGTTCGGTGCAGAGTAAATAGCCCGCTAACTTGAGGTGAAAGTGATGACTCAGGATTTAGCCTCCGATTCACTTACGCGGTACGTTGCCGAGTTCATCGTTGGAGCGCCGGCGGACGCGATTCCGCCTTCGGTTCGCAAGCTAGGAATCCGCTCGATCCTGGACGGAATGGGTCTGACGTTGGCGGGACAGCGCGCCGAATCGGGGCATATTCTGCGCGACTACCTGGTCGATTTAGCCAGCCAGGGCCCGAGCAGCGTGCTGGGTTCTGAGATCAAAACGGCGCCGCGCTTCGCGGCATTCGCCAACGGCGCGGCTTTGCACGCCGACGATTTCGACGATACCCAGCTGGCCGTGGCCCCGGACCGGGTTTACGGCTTGTTGACTCATCCGACCGCGCCGGTCCTGCCTGCCGTTCTTGCTCTTGCCGAGCGTGACGGCCGCTCCGGCGCCGACTTGCTGGACGCGTACCTGATCGGCCTCGAAGTCGAGTGCAAGATATCTGAGGCGATCAACCCGAGGCACTATCAGGACGGGTTTCATAGCACCGGTACGGTTGGCCCGATCGGTGCGGCTGCCGGTACGGCGCGGCTGCTGCGGTTCGATGTCGAAACCACGCAACGAGCCCTGAGCATCGCCGCCAGTCAGTCGGCCGGTTTGCGGGAGAACTTTGGCACCATGACCAAGCCGTTTCACGCCGGACGGGCAGCCGAAAACGGCGTGGTGGCTGCTGACCTGGCGAAACGCGGCTGGACGGCGGCGCCGACGATTCTGGAGGCTGACCGAGGCTTTTTCTCCGCGGCCGGCGGCGGCTACGATGCCGCGGCGATCCAAGACAAGCTCGGCGATCCGTGGGCGTTCGACTTTCCCGGTGTCTCGATCAAGCCGCATCCATCGGGCTCGCTAACGCACCCTGGGATGGGCCTGATGCTGGACCTTATTGGTGAGCATGACATCAGGCCGGAGCAGGTGCGGCGGGTCCGGGTCGGTACCAACCAGAACATGCCCAACGCGCTGATCCACCACCGGCCCAAGACAGAGTTGAACGCGAAGTTCAGCATGGAGTTCTGCATGGCGATCCTGCTACTGGAGAGGCGAGCCGGTCTGGCAGAGTTCACCGACGAGGTGGTGAATCGGCCGGACGTGGTCGCAATGATTGAGAAGGTGGACTTCGGTGTCGATCCGGTGGCGGAGGCCGCGGGTTACGAAAAGATGACAACGATTCTTGAGATTGAGCTTACGGACGGCAAGGTGATCTCCGGCCGTGCCGACTTTGGCAAGGGCAGTCCGGTCAATCCGATGACGGATGAGGAGCTCGAAGGCAAGTTCCGGAAATGTGCCGAATGGGGCGGACTTTCCGGTCAAATGACGGATGAAGTCGCGCGCCGGGTTTGGGCGCTGGCAGATCAATCGAACGTGAGCGAAATCACGACCCTGATGGCCTTGCCGAGTCCTGAAACTGCCAGGTAATTAATTGATATTGACGGTCAGGTAGTAAGCACCGGAGACTAGCTGCCATGCCACACGTAGCCGCGCTCTATCGCTACCCGGTTAAGGGCTTCACACCCGAGTCTCGCGAGTCGCTAAGCGTCACGGCCGAGGGCCGGATCGCTGGCGACCGTGTCCTGGGCTTCCGCTTTGCCGACACGGCGGAGGCGGACGATGCCTGGGGCCAAAAGACCGGCATGCTGGTGCTGATGAACACCCCGGGTTTGGCACGCCTGCGGTTGGCTTATGACGAGGAGGCCGGGCGTCTGAGGATCACCTCTGACGGAGAGCCCCTGGTGGATGACTCGTTGGATTCTCAAGGCCGCCGCCGGATCAGCGAGGCGGTGGCGGCTTTCGCCGCCGGATTGGCCGAAACTCCTCTTGCCGGTCACCCGGAGCGAATGCCGCTTCGGCTAATCGGCGACGGCGTAACGCCTCGGTTTCACGATCGGCCGGATGGCTATGTGACGCTGCACGGTCGTGCCAGCGTAATAGCGCTGGGCGAGGCGTTGAGCACGGAGTTGAGCGAGCTTCGCTTCCGTTCAAATGTAGCGATCGAAGGCCTTCAGCCGTTCGAAGAGCAGGACTGGATCGGGAAGACGCTGCGAATCGGCTCGACCCGCTTTCGAGTTGAGACGCCGATCCGGCGATGTCTCGCCACCCACGCCAACCCCGAGACCGGGGAACGTGACCAGCCGATCCTAACCACATTGACTCGCAGCCTGGGCCAGGAGGAGCCGACCTTAGCGGTTGCGCTGGTGCCGCTGGCTGCGGGCGAGATCCAACTTGGCGAGGAGCTGGCGCTCGAGGATTAGGCATCAGCAGCCAGACAACAAAGCAAAAACCCAGCATATTCAGGTGCTGGGTTTTTGGCTGCAGTCTGATAAAACCGCTAAGCGCGACAATTTTTCTTACATTTGACTGCCGATTAGACGTTATCCGTCGGCAAGGGGCTATGGTTGCTCTTTAGGTCGGCCCAGCTTTCCGCCGCCATCCACTCCGACCAGGCACAGTAGGTCCAGAGCTGAGCGTGTTCGCTGACGTGGGTTTCAATGTAGGCGGCACCCTCGATCTCGGTGTTGGTTTCGCCTCGTCCAATGTTCATCGCGAAGTGAATCGGGTACTGGCGGCTAATTAGGCCCTTCGCCCCCTTCGTGCTCTCGCCCCAGTTTTCGCCGTCATCTTGCTCCAGCATGCCTGCCGGGCCAAAAACGTGGTTTGCCATGCCGCGACCCATCATTTTCAGTTCTGGCGCCTGGTTCTTGTCGACGAAGGTGAACCACCAAATCTCGGTGGCGTGCGGGCCTTTGGGAATCCGCAGGCTGAGCTGATTATTTGTGATCCAGGAGTTGGGGAAAATGTTTGGGTGGCCTCTTGTCTTGCGCCCCAGCGCTCCCAGGATAGCTTGGCCCTCCGAGGTGTCCCGCCAAGTTTCCTTAAAGGCGGGGTTGATGTCACCGAAGTCCAGCTCCGGGACTACAGCCGGGCCGCCAATCGCATGGCCGTATTCTCCCAGCGCAACGACGTGCTTTGAAGAAAGCTTGTTGAGCTCGGCCATTACCTTCTTGGTCTTTTCGGCCACCTCTGGCGGTACGTTAGGCGGCGGTGTGAACATACCGGACATCAAGGCTGAGGAATGGGTCAAGCCGGGATGGTACCAGTCGAAAAGGTTGTCGACGGCGAGCTTCCAGTTGCAGCCGATGGTGTACTTCTGGACGCCGGATATCGCGGTTAGTTCACCTCTTGCGGCCAGCAGACCCACGCCCGCCCGCCCGACTGTCCCTAGATATTCGTCCAGTTCCGGCGGTCCATGCAGGCAAAGATGAAGCCGTTGTAGGTGTCCACCTGGGCCGCCTTTATCAGGCCCCAGTTCTCGCGGTCGAGCTCCTCGTGATAGACCTCTTTGAAGCCGGGTACGCCCACAAGCGCACCTTTTAAGTCGTAGGTCCAGCCGTGGTAGGTGCACATGAACGAAGTTGCGTGGCCTTCCTCGGCCCGACAGACAGCGTTGCCGCGGTGGCGGCAGGTATTGACGAGGACCTGGGGGTTGCCATCGTTATCGCGGACGCAGATCACCCGGTCTTCACCGATGAAGGTCATAAAGAAATCGCCCGGGTTGGGGATATGCGAGTCGTGGCACATGAAGTTCCAGGCGCGGGCGAAGATGCGCTCCAACTCCATTTCGTAGATGTCCTGGTCCGAGAAGATCCGGCGGTCGACTGTCCCAGCTTCCGGGTCGACCATGCTGATCATCTCTTCGTTGCGGTAGGCGATGGTCATTGGGCTCTCCTCTGATTTCTCTTATTCGGCTTCGTTTAATCGGCAAAGTTGCTGGAATTATAGCCCGGTTGGTCAATTTCGGCGCGACCCCGGACCGAGACTCCTCACACGCCTTTATGACGCGGGCAAAGTAACATCCGCGCAGACCCAACCCGAAGGCAACCCCCAGGTGCTTGGCACTTTGGCCCCGGGCATCTTGGCCATTTCAGGCGCGGTCGAGGTTTGGCATGTCTGCATCACGTCCTTCGTCCTGGGCATGACGCTGCCCTCTGGGGTCAGGAAAGGGCGATCTGCCAGCAAACGCGAATCTCTTATTGAATCTTCGTGTTGCAGGTTCCCTTGAATTTGTCGGTGCCTGGCCCGCCTATACAAACGTCCTGACCTCCGGCGCCTGCAAGCTCGTCGTCTCCGCCGCCGCCGAGTATGCAGTCGTTGCCTGCGGCACCATTCATTACATCGGCGACAGCACTTCCCAAAACGAGGTCGTTTGCGTTTGTTCCACTGACGTTTACGGAACCGACAACGACATTAGTCAGCGTAATCGCTGCACAATCAGACGGCTTGAGGTCGTCAGCGCCAATCGGGCGTACATCAACGGCAGTACTACTCGTGGCCACCGTATTCGCCGATGCGAAGGCGCTTACAAGGCTAGTCAATACAAGTCCGGTTAGGCGGAGCAGGCTAAGCTGCCATATTTTCTGAGTCATCACTCTCGAAGCTACCCCCTTCATTTCTGCCCGCCGCTTGATAGATATAAGCGGTGCTGCCTTCGTAAATGAGATAGGTATGAACCCGGCCTTCGGCGCTGTGAAGGATCACACAGTCGAACCGCTCAGCCAACCGCACAAGACTTTTCATCTGCCGTAGCCGAAAGTGGTGCTGGGGAAAGTCAAGCCGTTCCGCCAACACCAGCAGATGCCCGTAATCCTGTTCAATGCGAGATGGCTCATCCTCGGGTGGAAGCCGGTAGAAAAAGGATGTGGCAATCAGTGCCATAAGAAACGGAACCGTAAGTACGGCATACTTGCGGGCAGAGTCAACCTCCAGGTCGGCAACCAGAAAGCGTAGATAGTTAGGCTCTAAACGGGCGACCTTGACGGTGCCTGGCTGTACCACTTCTACTTGGTCCGCCGATCCGGGTGTCAGAATTAGTTGTAAAGGATCGAGAGAAAAGACAAGCTGCGGGTCTGGTGCGAAAACGTCGCAGCAAGGCTGACCAGCGACCAGGCCGTCAGCCTGAACTTCGGCGATAACGCGAAGCACAAATGATTGACGATTCAAGCCCGTTAGATCCACGAAATCCTCGAACACCTTCTCAAGCTCGGCTAGATCAATTGTGCCGCTGAGGCTAAGAGTGTCGCCGACGAAGGACGTTTCAGTTTGTAAGGCGCGCTGGCGTATCCAGCCATTGGTGTCGCTTATTTCCAGGATCAATCGACCCGTGCCGGATATTCCGTGAGGGAATTGCGAGTCCAATTCGTAATTGAATTCAACCACTAGCTCACGTACCAGACGGAGAAACACTGGGTCTCCGGTGCTGATTTGAGGATTGTCGTATATGGGCCCCGGTTCAACCTCGGCTGAGTAATGGAACCCGGCGCGCTGCTCGTATTGGACGTTCGTGAACTCAGTTTTCATGGCCGGCCGTGTGCTAGCAAACCAGGCAAAGCCAACGGCAAGAGCAAACACGGCCAGGGACCCCAAGGCGTCTTCCGGCCAAGAAACAGCTCCGGTTTCCTGTCCCCAGCCCATCGAGGACTGTTCATTCGGAACTACCGAGTCTGCGTCTTTTCTTTACGAAAAACGCGAGACCGCCAAGCATGACGAAGAAGAAAGCGCCAACGACAAGTGCTGCATGCAGAGGGGTAGCCAGCCACAGGAGGATGTTTCCTGCTCCTGGAATAAGAACCCATGGCACACCAATAAGGTCCAAACGCGTCGGCCGATATTCATCGATAAACGAGTTATTGTCGCCCTTGAGTGTAAATAGATCAGCGTCGCGGCTGATGATGCGGTGCAAGACTACTTTGCCTACTGATTTGTTTTGGTAGGCCGCTATATCGCCGATTCGGTAGTCATCTGGAGCGCGCGCCAGGATGAGGTGTGGATACCGGGTTCCATGCTGGAACCCGTGGCGATTAAATAGGAGACTCTACCTCCGACGGAGGTGGGTGCCAAAAAAAAACCAAGCGGCTATTACCGCAAGTACGGTAATAGCCGCTGAGAGATAACGTAATTTTCTTGTGGGCATCCTTGCGCCTTAGGCGTTGGCTACATTAGCAGCTTCAAACTAGTCGGCAACCACGACACGCAGCTCGTCCGCAGGGGCTACCGTAGCCTGAGGCGCGGTAGTCACGCAGGCAATCGCTGCAAGGATGTTCGTGCAGCTATACCAGTCGGTACCAGCCGCTACGAGCTTGATTTCGATATCCGACCCAACGGTTGGCGTCGAATCCAGGTCAAAAGTCACTGAATCTATGTTCTGGGGGTTTGTGCCGTTCAAAACGTAATCAACGTTGGTGATCGTATAACCGGTGATCGCTTCGGCGCCATCGCCAGCTTTGGATGCCGGCACGACGTTCGCGGCTGTATAGGCGTACATGCCCACACCAAGTACCCCCGCGAGGACGCAAGTGATCAGAAGCCGGCTAAGGCTCTTAGAAACGTGGAACATTGACATCCTCCATAATTCCCTAATGTAAGATAGTCGGCACGCCATCGATCGAACTGAACCCCTTATCCGTAGCCCAGAGAAAAAGTTTTCATATTTTGCAGATAACGTGGGAGCTGAGGGTCACGGCAAGCTTTGTGCAGCGTCGAATGGACGGCAGAGGTCAACACCCGTCCAACCAAAACACCGATCAACGCAATTAAGGCTCTCGTGAGCCATGTCTTGGTACTTTCAGAGCCACTAGCGGGAGGCAGGATGGGCCGGGCTCTGGGAGGTCTGCCGGAAAGTACGCTTTCGCCCTGAGATCGCGCTCAGGCGTTTGCAGCTAGCGGAGCTTCGCCTGACCACTGCCCGGATGAGCGCAGTTCTTACCAACCCGCGACAGCGATGGCTGCATACTAAGAGGTTCAGGTCAGGGCTTCACGCCCTCCCAATGGCGCACGCCGGTAATGTCGATAGCAAGGATGAAATGAATCTCTTGCTCAAAAGCCTCGAATTGGGAGAACTTTTGCCGTAGGAGGCCAACGGCCTTATCGAACTCGTGGCCTTCGGTCAGGGTGCGTGCCCTGCCGGTCAGCGAGAGCATCCAGAGCCGCGACCAGTCCTCCATGTACTCATCGACTAGGATCACGACTTCGGCCGAGTGGGCCAGGTTGCGGATCGTGAGCCGGGTCGGCGCCGTCTCAATGTAGACAGTCCCTTCGCCGTCGAAGGCCGGACAGAGCGGAGCGACATGCGCGCCCTTCGGTCCAGTGGATGCGATGCGGCAAATCCGGGCGAACCCGAGCAGTTTCCGCATCGCCGGTGTGAACCTTTCGAGTGCCTTATCTGTCGCTATGAAGCTTCCCCCGGACTAACCGATCCACGGTCCAAGAGCTTGGCATCTGACAAAACTTCAGCGTTTGTGCACTTCGTCCCAGTGATTCCAAAGCCCGGCCACAATCAGGACGCCTAGCGAGAATCCAGCAAATATAGTCCACAGCTCCGACGAGCTAAGATCCATGACTTCGGCTACCTTCCTTGTTCTGGTGTTGACACTCTGTAGGAAGACATACGATCACTTAGCCCCATCTGCCGACCTGCCAGAGCCAGCCAAACAGGATGACAGGTAAACCGGCAAGCACTAGCAGGACGCTCTGCCAGATTGCCCATGAATCCGCGACCGATGTGATCACGGCGGCCACCAAGATCAGCAAGTAGGCCAGCAGCCACTTGATCTCACCCTTCATTAACATGTCTTTATCCTTTGAATACTGTCAATGCCGGCTCCGCCTCTTCCGTGTGACGCTTGCCAGTCGGCAAAAACGACGTCATCGTGGCTACCGCCAGTTGTTTTTTTAAATACTGTCAACGCGGCTTCGCTGTTCAAGGCGGTTTACCGCCAACTTGCCGGATGGTAGCTGCGGCGCTCTCGCGGCCAACGTCATTCCTAGCCTCGCCAAGAACTCGGCCGGGTGCCCCAGCAGCGGCTTCCTTCGTTTATTCTTTCACGCCCGCTGCTTCCGGTGAACCGCCATTCTGGTACTTGGTTCCGACCCCGCGGGCATTCTCATCGCAGTACTTGCGCCAGGCGTCGAGCAGCTCGTCGTTCCAGCTGGGCCGGGCGATGTCCACCCAACCGCTACGTTGCTGGTGGCGAGTCGTTTCCGGCACCAGTTCGGAGTCGCCATTATTGAACATGACCTGAGAAATCGGCTTGGCCCAGAAGTAGTACTGCAGGTTGCGCAGCAGTACCTGAAGGGGGTTCTTCTTTTCGATCGTCGAGATCTGTACGTATTCGTAGTGTTCCTCGTCCAGCGGGACGTAGGCCTCGAACGACAGCCAGCCCGAAACCGGCCAGAACCCGGTTGAGAGGGAAAAGTAGCCGGGAAGGCACATCCCACCCCGGACCGCGCCGGGAATCTTCTTACGGCGCCGGCCAAGGCCATCGCGCGGCTTGCCGGCCCAGAAAAACAGTATTTTGCGCCACATGGGAAAATTGGGCCAGCGGCCCAAGCCGGGGAACATGGGGTAGGGGTCCCAGTGGTGGTCCCCTACCTCTGTACGCACGCCCTTCATGCCCTCCTCGTCAAACGAGATCTGCACGCCGCGGCGGTTCTGAGGACCCGATGGCTGCAACCACATGCGCGGCGAGTTCATGTGCACCATGGGCGCATGTCCGTCTGGCCCGTTCTCGGCGTGCCAGCGCCAGTTGCCCTTTTTCACCCGGTTGACCAATTTCACCATCCTGCCCTCGCGGAAGAAGAAATGCGGCCAGTCCTCGTCCAGGGCCACTGGCTCCATGTCGCCCATCCAGATCCAGACTATGCCTTGGCTCTCTTGCAGCGGATAGGTCTTGGTCCCCACCATGCCCGGCATCCGGCTGTCCGGGCCTTCACAGACGTCGGCGACGCATTTGCCGTCAGTCACGTCGAAAGTCCAGCCATGATACGGACAGGTGATCGTGTTGGAACCCTTGAATGGATAGGTCTTGCCGGGGTACAGAGCCAGGGAAGTCCCCCGGTGCGGGCAGTGCTCAGCAATTGCATAAGCTTTCCCGTTGCGGCGCAGCAGGACGATGTTGTCGCCGCAGATCGTGAAGCGCCTCGGGTCCGTCTTGATTTCATGGGAGGAGAAAATCGGGTACCAGTAGTTTCGGAAGCCCAGAGTGGCCTCCTCGTAGGCACCCTTCTCGCGGGTGCGCGGCGGCGCCTGGACATCGGGGGCGGTAGGTGTCTGAAGCATGTCTTTCCTCGACTTGTCTTTCTGAGCAATTTAATTTAGCTCGTCGGCGTTAGCCTGCGATATTTCCCAAAAGAAATCAAGACTTCGCTGGGCCTGTATAATCCGTCCCAGCCGCTGGATGGACGATTCTGCGGCAGGGTCTACTCGGGCAACCGGCCTGTCCATCGCCAAAACTAACGGCTGGCGTTAGCCGCGAGAGACGTCGTTTTTGCCGACTGGCAAGCGTCACACGCATTGACAGCATTTCAAGATAGGATTGGCGTTAGCCGCAAGAACGTTGTTTTGCCGACTGGCAAGCGTCACACGGAATAGGCGAAGCCGGCATTGCCAGCATTTAGAAGGAGCAAGCAGATGACTACTAGGACCGGAACAAAGCTGCCGTCATCGATGCAAGCAAACAATCACAACGCCTACCTCGAACACTGGCCCGACGCGCCAAAAAGCGTCCAGGTTCAGAAGGTGCCGCTGTCATCTGAGCAGCGCGGCTGGATCGAGCAGGCCTGGTCCTATCTCGACGTCAACAAGGCGATCGAGCTCGATGTCGAGTTGACCAACATCTATAGCCCGACCGGCTACGAAAAAGAGGTCAACACCCACATCGTCGATTTCTGGAAGCAGCTGGGTGTGGACGCTTTCTACCAGGAAATGGACCCCGAGCAGGGCAACGCAATCGGCCGCTTCAAGGGCAGCGGCGACGGGCCCTCGATCCTCCTTTGCTGCCCAGTGGACACCCATTGGAAGGGCACCATCGCCGACGATGGCCTGCAGTGGGGCGACCCGATGCGACGCGACAACCTGCGCCCGGCCCAGGTCGAAGGGCAGACCATAATCGGGCTCGGCTCCTCGAACGACAAAGGCCTGGCTGTCTCGATCATGATGGCGGTTGAGGCGCTGCAGAAGGCCGGCGTGCCGCTCAAGGGGAATTTGAACGCGGCGATCTTGGCCGGCGGCGCGCCCGCCACTTCGGCCGACGACGAGGCCCGCAAGAACATCAGCCTCTGCGCCGGTGCCCTCTACGCCCTGACTCGCGGCATCACCGGCGACTATTGCCTCTTTCACAAGCCGGGCTACGGTGTGTCATGGGAAGAGCCGGGAATGTTGTATTTCCGGATCCGGGTCAAGGACGACCCCAACTACATGGGAAACGAGAGCAACCAGCAGCGGCCCTATCGCGCGGTCCAGGACACGGCCCGCATTTTACAAGAGATAGACAAGTGGTCGCAGACCTACCGTGAAAAGTACGCGGCGGCAAAATTCTCGCCAGGCATTTCGGCCAACGGCATTCGTGCCGGTCGTCCCGACAAGCCAAACTGGTCGCCGGCGATCAGCGAAATATTTCTCGACATGCGGCCAGGGCCCTGGATGTCGCCGATGGAGGCGAAGTACATCTTTAATGATCTGATGGAAGGGATTCTCAAGAAGTACCCCGGCATGGACGCGGAATGGGAGATGTATACGGCCATGCCGGGCGGTCGCACCGACCCGGCAAACTGGATCATCCAGTCGACGATTCGCGGTGCGCAGATGGTGGACGGCGACACCAGCGACACCTACGAAGCGATGGGCGCGGGCCAGACCGAGGCCGGCGTACTACGGACCTGGGGCCTGCCCACGGCCCGCATCGGCGGCGGGGCCACCAATCCGGAACTGCCCGCCGACCTCGCCAAGGGGTTCACCATGTCGGGTGCCTACGCTCCAAACTTGGTGAAGGCATCCCAGACGATGCTCTACGCGATCATCGACACGCTGACCCGCACGCGAGAGGAGACCGGCCTGAGCTATTGATCTAAACACTGGCAATGCCGGCTTCGCCTATTCCGTGTGACGCTTGCCAGACGGCTAAACAACCTTCTCGCGGCTAACGCTAGTCCTAATTTCTGAATACTGGCGATGAAGGCGGTCTACCGCCAACTTCGCTGTTCAAGGCGTTTACCGCCAACTTGCCAGTCGGCAGAATCGAGGTTCTCTCGGCAAGCTCCAGACCGGCGCCGATACCCAGGCTGACACGGCGGCCGCTGAGGATATCGACCGCCGCCGCCTGACCGTTTATGCATTAGCCTCAGCGGGCAGGGGCCAATCCAGCTTCCAAATACTGGCAATGCGTGTGACGCTTGCCAGGCGGCAAAACAACGTTCTCGGGGCTACCGCCAATCCAACCATTCGCAGATCGCCCGGCCCATGATCAGCTCCTTGTCTTGCGCCGTGAGCCAGGGTAATTCCTCGGTGAAAAGATCCGCTGCCTCACGCCAGGGCCATGGTAGCCGCGTCCAGTCGGTACCCCAGAACATCCGTCGCGGGCCGAACGCGTCGTATACCTGGCGAATGTACTTATAAAGCCCGGGAAACGGGTAGGTTTCTTCGGTAAAAAACGGCATAGCTGACGCTTTCACCGCGACATTCGGTAGTCTGCCCAGCCGCAGCACCTGGTCCAGGGTCGAGAATGCCACATCATCCTTTCCTGGCAGCAGCGCCAGGTGGTCCACTATGAGACGCAGCCCGGGGTGTTGCTCGGCGATAGCCTCCAGAGCCGGTACGGACCCGGGCACGTGGACCATCAAAGGGATGTCAGCCTCCTCAGCGGCGGTCCAAAGCCAGTCTGCCGTGCCGTCGGTCAACCAGGGACGCATGAGGTCGGTGTGAAAGGTGAAGCGCGCCCCCAACATACCCGGCTCGGCCTTCAAAGCTGAGAGGCCGGCGGCGTCAGCCGACTCCACCGCTAGCCTGCCCATGATCGCGAACCGATCTGGATAGGTCCGGACGGCGGCGATGGCAACGTCGTTGCGGTCTCCGTCCCAAGACGGCGGTACCAAAATGGCACGGTCGATGCCTGCTTCGTCCATGCCTTCGATGATCAACTCCTTGGTCACCGGGTATGGCTTCTGAGGCGGTGTCGCCCGGCCGGGCCAGGGCGCTCGGGGCTATCGGCGGCCCATATGTGGACCTGCGCATCGACGATCTTCATGGTTGTCTCCAATTCCAGCTCCGCCTCAGCGCCATCGAAGGTACCGGCATTTCGCTAGATTACCCTGGTTGGCCTCTCTAATCGGGGATCGTTTGAGATACGTCAGGCGAAACGCAGCTTATGCGCTCCTTAAAAGACCTCAATCCGCGGTATAAGCGCCCGATCAAACTCGGCCAGTCGCTTCGCCCCCAGCGTACTAACCTCCGCCCGCGCCGCCTTTACGCCCGAAAGCAGCCGACCCAGCGCCACGCCCTGAAACGATTCCGGATAGAGCTCCAGCTTTTCGCTGCCGGCGTCCAGCAACGAAATCGTCCCCGGATACTCGCCCCGCGTCAGGTGGACAAACGCCGCCGCCACCTGGATCAGCCCCTGGTAGAAGTAGCGCAGCTCCCTCTCCGCTTCCAGCCACACCGCCTCCCAAGCTTCATGCGCATGCCAGTACGCGGCCGCGTTGTACAACTCCACGCCCAGCTGCAGCAGCTCCTGCGCTGAGAGCGCCTCCAGATGCTGTTCCCGCGCCTCCGCCTCCAGCGCCGTGTACTCTTCCACTTGCATATCCCGACAACCCCCATATAAACCGAGTCACAGCGCGGCCCATAAGCAAAGCAATTAGTGTGTTAATGATCAACTCCTTGGTCACCGGGTATGGCTTCTGAGGCGGTGTCGCCTGGCCGGCCAGGGGCTCTCGGGGCTATCGGCGGCCCATATGTGGACCTGCCCATCGACGATCTTCATGGTTGTCTCCAATGCCATCTTCGCCACTGCGCCGGCGCGGAGGCTGGTATTTCGCTAGGTTACACGGTTCACCGTCTCACACCGGGACCATTAGTAGATATGGCTGTTTATCCGATCCAAGGCCGGAAGTATTCGGATACGCTTCAAATCAACGATACTAAAGGAGACCGTTGATGTCCGGGTTAAAGGAGCGGAGGAAGTGGCCGCCAACTTAAGATTTTCCAATGCTTTGCTACGAAGAATGCTTCCTTTCCTGCTGCTGGCGCTAATCTTCGCGGCCTGCTCCGGCGACGATGGCAGGCCCGCGGCCACCGCCACCGCATTTCAGTTGCAGCCCATTCCCGGGAGCCCGATGCCGACGCAAACAGTGTTGGCGACCGCCACAGCGGCGGCGGCGCGAACGCCCGAGCCCACCACAACCGCATCCCCGACGCGGACACCCGCACCCGGTGTCGGCGGCCTCTCGCTTCAGCCTCAGCTTCGTGAAGTCGATCGAGTCGTCGCCGTGCCTGCACGGCCGGCCTCGCCGTTCATGGCGTGGGACCGCGAATCGGTGGTGCTCTACGACACTTGGGCCATGACCGAGACCAACCTCGGCAAGGGTTTGCGAGTTTCCTTTAGCCCGGATGGATCGATGCTGGCGATGAATCCGTTGTCGTCCGGGCAGGTGAGGCCAACAACTGTGGTTGAGATCGACTTGGAAACGATGGCGAGCCGCGAGTTCGACATCAGCGGAGGCGTGGCTAGTTTTGTAGACGAAAACCACCTTTACTTGCCGGGCCCCGGCGAACGAAGTGCGCTGAACATCCGCAATGGTGAGGTGATGACAGCTAGTCAGGTGAATGATCCACTGTTGGTAGCGAAGCTGGAGATCAAGGCAGGGGGCGGTGGCTTGCTCACCGCTGATGGGCGTTATCGTCTGCAGCGGCTGTCCTCCAGCCCCGAAGACCAGTGCCGCGGCGGGACTTTTGAGGAACGCAAGCGCTGCGATGCAGAAGCGTTCGAGCAGTGGACTATTGAAGAAGTTGCTACGGGCCGCGCAGTTCTTGAGTTGCGGGCGTATCAGGTCCGGCTGGTTGGTCCCGGTGAGCTCGTCGTGGCGACCAGCCCGGTTTGCCGCGATGATGGCGGCACTCTTGTCTGGTGCGAGGAACTGATCGCGGAGTTTCGTGCTGATGATATCGAGGAGGGGAATGTCCGATATGTCAACGGCACCAGCAACATATCTATAGTGGATATAGCGACCGGCGTCGCCGAATTCGTCGCGACGGCCAACTTCGTGTCGAACACCGTGATCTCGCCGAGCAGCTGGCCGCTCAGTGCCAACCAGAACCACGTGATCTGGACCGACTCTTACTGCGGCCCAGAGCGTGGCCGGACTTTTATCTTCGACCGCCAGACTCGTGAACTCACCGAGCTGGATGCGGGCTTTTGGGTTGAGCTGACGCCGGACGGGCATTTGGGAGTCGATGCGTTCGGGCCGGGGGCTATCCTCGATATCGAAACCTTTGAGTAGCGGCTGGTTCTGCCGGAGCGAGTCGTCGATGTGGTCGAGTCTGCGGACGGTCGGTATCTGGCGGTCGCCGGTGTTCAAGGGCAGGTGGGCTTTGCGGCTGAGGCCGCGCCGGCGGGGGTAATGACGCACGCCACCTAGCCAACTTGAAGGTTGTCTTTTCACGAAACAAGGATTTCAAGTTCTGGTGTAAGATTACGCTGTTTAGCAAGGGCTAAATGGTGCCGATGTCTAACTGTATAGGTAGCACGGCAACGTTGCTGACGAGTCGACGAGACGGAGGCCTGAAGAAATGACGATCGCATACCGCAACGATGAGATGCTCGGGATGGTTGACCCGCAGGCGGGGACCGTGGACCGGCGGATGTTTTCCGAGCAGGAGATCTACCAGTTGGAGCTGGAGCGGATCTTCGCTCGCTCCTGGCTGTTTATGGCCCACGATTCACAGATCCCCAACTCGGGTGACTTCTTCATGACCTTCATGGGTGAGGACCGGGTGATCTGCGTCCGTGATAACGATGGCAACCCACAGGTTCTGGTAAACACCTGCCGGCACCGCGGCAACGCGATCTGCCGGGCGGAGGAGGGGCACGCCACCTCCTTCATGTGCACCTACCACGGCTGGACCTACGATCTAAAGGGCGCCCTGGTGGGTGTGCCCGGCTTCAAAGAGGTTTATCACGAGGAGCTGGACCGCGAGAACTGGGGGCTGATCAAGGCGGCCCAGGTGGAAAGCTACCACGGGTTCATCTTTGCCAATATGGACCCGGAAGCGCCGGACCTGCACGAGTACCTGGGTGAAGTCGGCCGCATCAGCCTCGATCTGTTGGCGCAGAAGGGCGATGAGATGGTGATGATCCCCGGGGTGCAGAAATACAACATTCAGTGCAACTGGAAGCTGGCGGTCGACAACGTTTGGGACTGGTATCACGCCAACATCAGCCACGCGTCCGCTTTCCAGTCCGGTTACCTGCGGCAACAGCGCCAGGCAGCAGCGGACGCCGCGGCGGCAGCGGGAGACAAGGGAGCGGCCGCCCGGCCGGTGGCCCGGACGCCGTTTCAGCAGACGCAGCTGGTGATGTTGGGTGAGTATGGCCACGCGATCAGCGGGCCCCGCTACCAAGAGAATGACCCGCAGCAGGTGGCTTTCCAGGACGAATCCTGGCGCAAGCGGCCGGAAGCGGAGAAATTCCTCGGTCCGGTTGGCCTGAAGTCACGCGGGCACCCGAACATTTTCCCGACCATGTGGATCACTGGCAACCAGATTAGCCTGCGCCACCCCAAGGGACCGGGCGTGACCGAAGTTTGGTGGTTTACACTCCTTTCCAAGACCCAGGACCCGGCGCTGCAGCAGCAGGTCGCGGCCCGCGCCACCCATACCTTCGGTCCGGCCGGCTTTTTGGAGCAAGAGGACGGCGAGAACTGGGGCGAGAGCACCAGAGCTATGCGAGGCGTTATCGGCAAGCGGGTGCCGCTAAACTACCAGATGAATCAGGGGCTGGGTGAGGTCATCGATGAAGAAGGCCTGCCGCCTTACATCGAAACGAACGTCAACGAGCACGCCCAGCTTTGGCTGTATCGGGCCTGGGCGGAGTGGATGGCGGCGGATAATTGGGATGAGCTGCGGCAGAGGCACTCATCGGTGCCGCGCGACATAGTCTAAGTGGCGCTTTTGGTATATCTTGGCTGGACCATTGGTTGAAGCAGTTACCTTAGGAGGTAGCAAATGGGAGTAACGCAGTTCGGCTACATCGGCATCGGTGTCAGTGACATCGGTGCCTGGGAGGAATACGCGACCGACGTGCTTGGCCTGCAGGTAAACGGCCGCGATGAGGATGGTTCGCTGCGCTTGCGCATGGACCAATACTCCTACCGTATCCTCCTTCATCCCAGTGGCGAGGATGACCTGATCTTTGCCGGATGGGAAGTCAAGGACGAGGCGAACTTGCTCGACATGGCCGAGCGTCTGCGGGCCGAGGGAGTTACGGTCGAAGACGCATCGCGGGACGATCTCGAAGAACGAGACGTAATCGGCATGATCAAGTTTCAGGACCCGGCCGGGCTGGCGGTCGAGATTTTCTACGGGCCCCACCTGGAGAAGGTGAAGCCGTTTGTCTCGCCGCGCGGCATCAAGTTTGAGACCGGGCCCAACGGCAGCATGGGATTCGGCCACATGGTTGTGGCGGTGCCGGACCTGCAGCAGTGCCTGACCTTCTACCGTGACGTCATGGGTCTGAGGATCAGCGACTACATCGACCTGAAGTTCGGTCCGGCCGAGTTCCGTATCTGCTTCTTCCACGCCAACCCGAGGCACCACTCGATCGCCTTTGGCGGGCCGAAGAACGCTGCTCCGGACGCGCCGCCGTTGCCGGGACCGAAGAAGCGGATCAACCACTTCATGCTTCAGGTTACCGAGTTGGACTCGGTCGGTCTGACCTTCAACGAGGTTGAGGAGCGTGGCATTCGCACCGGCAAGCTGGGGCGTCACACCAACGACCACATGTTCTCGTTCTACATGCAGAACCCTTCCGGCTTCAACGTCGAGTACGGGTTTGGCGGCCGCGAGGTCGACGACGAGCAGTGGGAAGTGGCGTACTACAAGGAAGCCAGCATTTGGGGTCACGGCCAGCCGGAGCCGGAAAAGGAACCTGCGGCCGCCAAGAGCTAGAAGAAGCCTCGCGGCTTAGCAAAGCTTGAAGAGGGGTGAGGCTTAGGCTTCACCCCTCTTGGTTTTTGGGACGTTTGGGAGCGTGATGCCGCGGCAGATCCGGCTTTGAGAAGAGAGCGGCGGCCTAGATGAGTCTGATTTGCGGCATGCGTGGTGAACCGGCACCGCCCGCCAGAGACCTGGCCGCGGAGCTGAAGGCGATGCTAGCGGTTTCGCCGCACCAGGGGCGGGACGGGCAGCGAAACCTTCGTTGACGCGGGGGCGGGCGTGGCCCTGGCCTACGGCCACACGGCGACCTTTGGCCAGAATGATCCGGCCTGGCACGAGGACGAGGCCTTCGTCGCGGGCGTGGACGGCGATATCTACGACGCCGTGGCTAAAATCCAAGGCCGCGCGTCTGACTTTGCCAGTGCCACGGCGGGTGCGGCCATTGCCAGCTTTGAGAACGATTCGGAGCCATTTCCCAGGGCACTGGACGGCTTCTTTAGCCTTTTCCTTTGGGACCGGCGTGCGAGAACTCTTCACCTCAGCACCGATCGCCTAGGCAACAACCTGTTCTACTACTACGAGAACCGCGAAAGCGGACTGGTGGTGTTTTCGACTGAGCTAAAGGCGGTGCTTTGCCATCCGTCGGTCTCCGGGGTGAAGGTTTGAACAAGTACGTGCTACAGGTTGGATTCTTGGGAGCCTTGTTGGCTATCGCCCTGACGGGTTGCAGCGGCGACTCCGACTCGACCGAGGGTTCCCTTGCTGAGGATTCACACGGCATCTTCCCGACTGGCTCGCCGACCGCGACAGGAGATCCGCCAGCGGAGCCGGAGTCGACTATTGTACCGCAGGCGACGCCGATCGCTGCACCCTGGGCTGACATCATTTTTACGAACGGCCGCGTAATCACAATGGAACCGGACTTGCCGGTGGCCGAAGGGCCGTGCTGGGCGGGGACATCCTGCTCGTGGGAACGAACGCTGACATCCTGGCCTTGGCCGGGCCCGATACGCAGACAATCGATTTGGGCGGACGGGCCCTTCTGCCCGGCTTCGTCGATCCACACAACCACATCTATAACCAGATCTATCGCGGCCAGCTTCAGGAGACCATAGGGGCGACCTATGGCGAGGCGCAGCAGCGTTTGCTGGCAGCGGGCACGACAACGGTAGCCAACGGGAACGTCTCACCGGACCGGCTGGAGGACTTTCTTCCTTTCGTGGACAGCGGCGGGCTGCGTGTGCGGACCAGCGTCTACCTGGCCTTCAATACCGCCAGCGGCGATCTACTGCCGGAGGGTTGGTACCTGGAGCACCCGCCGATTATTGATACAGCGGCGATGTTCCGCATAACGGGGATCAAGTTCTTCACCGACGGTGGGTCGTGCGGGGCGATGGCGTTCAGCTTCCCGGCGGACAACCCGCTCGGGGACCTGTGGATTAGCGCGGAGGAGCTGGCCTTGGCGGTGATCGACGTGCAAGCTGCCGGCTACCAGGTGGCGATTCATGCCCTGGGTGACCGGGGTTTGGAAACGGCGCTGGACGCCCTGGAGCGGGTGCGGGCGGCTGGGTCCAAGGGCCCCCGGCCGCGTATCGAGCACAATCGAGTGATCCGCCCGGATCAGTTGCAGCGCTACGGCGAGTTGGGGGTGGTCCCGGTGGTGTTCGGCGAGCCGCCGACCTGCAGCATGTTGGATGGGGGTGCCGGGTCGGGCCTGATCGTCGACGATAGCCCGTCGGCTGGCTTGCGGCCTTGGTTCGACCCCTGGCGGGCGCTGCTCGACGCCAACCCGGGGTTGCCGGTCGCTTGGCACTCCGATTTCCCGTTCTTCCCGCTCGAGCCAATCTCGCATCTCTGGTCGCTAGTCACGCGCCAGGAGTTGAGGGACGATGGCAGCCTTTGCGCGGCGCCCGGCTGGCTGGCGGCGGGCGGCGTTTCGGTTGAAGAAGCGCGGCGGATGATGACGATCGATGCCGCCTTTGCGCTGTTGATGGATGAGAAAATCGGCAGCCTGGAGGCGGGTAAGTTCGCCGATCTGATCGTGCTGCTTCGGAATCCGCTGACCATCGACCCGGACACGATTCTCGATATCGAGGTTCTAATGACCATGGTAGGCGGGCGGGTTGAGTATTGCCTGGCGGGTAGCGAGGCCCTCTGCCCTAGCCAAGGGCCGTAGTCAGGTCGGTGGTCTTATGACCTCTTCGAGAAGCCGAAGCTGGACACCGCACGACACGGGCCCTGTGTTTGCCGAAGGCTAGGCCGGCTGGAAGATCTCGATGGCGTTACCGGACGGATCGTCCAGAACGATCTGCTGGCCGCCCGGGCCTGAGATGATTTGGTTGCGGAACTTGGCACCGGCCTCGGTCAAAGTAGCCACCGTCGCCGCAATGTCTTCAACATCCAGCATGATCCGGTTCCAGCCGCCGGGCTCGGGCTGCCTGCCGTCCGGCATTGGGCGTGAGGCCGAGGCGCCGCCGCCGGCCAGGACCAACTCAAGGTCGTCCTTGCCGATGATGCCCACGGCGGGGCGGAAATCCTGTTTAAGCTCGAAGCCAAGCAGACCGGTATAGAAGTCGATTGCCGCCGCCACGTCATTAACTATGTATCTCATCCTGGCCATGATATTCCTCGGTTCAGGTTGTGGCGGCACGAGCATTTCCAGGTCGTGCCCGTCTGGGGCGGAGAAGTTGAGCCGGTAGCGTCTTTCAACGCCAGCGGCGACTGATCGAAGCCCGCCTCATCGATCGCGCGGTTCAGGGTTGATTGGCGAACTGAATCGCAAAGGAGAGCCGGTTTCGAGAAGGGTCTTGAGACGGCTGAGGTGAAGCGGCATACCGTCATTGGCCTGGTGCAACATTTTCGCTTCCGCGTCGGAGGCTTCCAAAGTGACCGTAAGCCGGCAGGCTTCGCCGGCAGGTTCGATTTCCCAGGTAATCTGAACCGGCTCCTCGGCGGCGATGGTTGGCTCCCAGAGGGGATGAAAGGTCAGCACCAGGAGCACCGGCGGCTCAACTTCTAAAAGCTCACCGTCCGCCACTACCGTCTTGCCATCGGCGGAGGTGTAACGATGCTTTTCTCCAGCCTGCCAGTTTTGCACGTCGACCCGGGTTCCGTGATAAAAGTGCTGGGTTAGGTCCGGGTCGGTCAGCGCCTGCCAGAGCTTTTCCGGGTTGGTCTGAATATAGATCTGAAACACCCGATTTGGCTTCGGCATGGTTATCTCCTCCTCCAAGAATTGCTTCAGGCCAGTCAGGTTCGAGAGCCAGCGAGACTCGTACTTGCTGATCCAGCGTTCGTGGATCTGTTGGATTGGCACTGGATTGAGATAGTGAAGCTTCTCCCGTCCGGCCCGTCTGGTCGTGAGCAGCCCTGCCGCTTCCAGTACTCGAAGATGCTTCATTACGCCGAAGCGGCTGATCTCAAGACAGGGCAGCAGCTCGCTTAGGGATTGGCCGTCACGGACGAAGAGACTGTCCAGCAGTTTTCGCCTGCCAGGGTCGCTAAGGGCTCGAAAAACGTCTTCCATAAACCTCTGGAGCAATAATACGTGACTCCATGGTCACATGTCAATACGAGAGCATGCGCAAGAGGCCACCGCTGGGGTCAAGAGACGAGATCGTAGAGCAGGCGATAGTAGGCGACCTTATCCAGCCGCCGAGGAGTCTAAAACAGCCTCTTAGGAGACGCGGGCAGTTGATCTGGGATTCAAGGCCCGTCGGCCATCGATGCGCCGGTCTCAGATGACCTTGGGCGCTCCGCGGTCCTGGTCGACCAACTGGAGACGCCAGCCGTCCGGGTCACGCAAGTTGACGTTGGTGCGACCGGTCGATTCGACCAGGTGAGGGCCGCGCTCGGGCTCGATGCCTTTACTGACGACGTCGTCGTTGGCTTCCTGAGCGCTGGCAACCTTGAAGGCCATGTGGTTGACGCCGATGACCTCTTCGCCGCTGATGGTGTGAATTTCCAGGCCCGGTTGGTTTTCGCCCGGCAGCTGCAGCTCAGCCGAGCCGCCGTGGTGCTCGGTTCGCAACAGCAGCTTGAATCCCAGCTTTTCGTAAAACTCGACGAACTCGTCGACGTCGCGCACGATTAATTCGATGTGGTCGATGCCAAGTACCATGTCTCCTCCTGAATTTGAGCCTGATCTTGCTCGGCGGAGCCTCACTGGCCGGGCGGCAATTTGTCTGTCGCCGGTTTGGGTGGATGGAACATACCGTCGCGGCAATACGCTGTCAAATTTGATTGAAAAGCCAGCGCGCGGGTAGAGCGCTGCGGACGCCGTGACGAATTTCGAGCACACGGTTATAATCCCGCCACCGAAGGCCTCGCTATTTGGTGTTTGGAGGTAGTCATGGCAGAGAAACTGCAACTGCGAAATCGAGTTTTGGAGCGGCCGCTATCGCACTGGCGCAGCATTGCCGTCGAGCTTTTGGGATCGCAGACGCACATCATCAAGGGCGAACGCTGGCACCACCGCGTGGTGGAGAAGGGTGAGGGCCCGCCGCTATTTCTCTATCACGGCATCGGCGGCCACATCGATACCTACGCGCGCACCCTGCCGGCTTTGGCGAAGCACTTCCGCACCTTCGCGGTGGACGCTCTCTACCACGGTTACAGCTCTCGCGAGCCCTGGGAGCCGGAACGGCGCACGCCGCTGCAGGCTGAGGCCTATATCGACCTGATCCACGCGCTCGGCTACGAGAAGGCCAACTTCGAGGGCGAGTCAATGGGCGCGGCGATCGGTTTTGAGCTGGGCATGAGCCATCCCGAAACGGTCGACAAGATGGTGCTCAACGGCTTTGGCAACGTCGAAACCAAACGCACCGACTTCAAAGAGCAGCCCTGGAAGGGTAACCTGTTCGAGCTGTCGCGCACGGAGGTTCTCGACCCGACCTACGAGAACATTCAGCAGCGGCTGCTGTGGTTGGTGCACAACGACGACGCGATCGATGACGAGATGATCCGCATCCGCCAGCGTCTCTACCAGGACCCCGAGGTCAACGCCTCAATGCAGCGGATGTTCGGCCTAGATGGGTCCCCACGGGTGGTGGGCACGCTCTACACCGAGGACGAGGTTAAGGCGCGCTGGAAGACCGACGCTTTGGTGATGTACGGCACCCATAATCCGGGCCGCGGCCCGGATTATGGCGACTACTGCGCCGACCTGATCGGCGCCAAGTTTTACGAGGTCAAGGACTCCGGCCACTGGCCGCAGTGGGAGAAGCCGGACGAGTACGCCGAGGCGTTGCTATCCTACTTCCTCGAAGGCAAAGAGTCGGTCTCGGCCAAATAGCCCTAGCGGGCGGCAACCTTGCCGACGCTCCCGTCTGCGCCTTGCAGATCGTTGGCGTAGGCGAAGAGGGCGGGTTGGCCGCCGGTGTGCCAGAACAGCAGGTTTCCTGACACCTCTTTGGCTCTGACCATATGGATCAGACCGGCCATGGTCTTGGCCGTGTAGACCGGGTCGAGGAACAGGCCTTCTGAGCGGGCGGTTAGTTCCAGGGCCTCGTGGGTGGCATCGTTGAGGCGGCCGTAGCCGGGCGCCAGCGATACGTCGGTTAGGTGGATGTCCGCGTCGGAGACTTGCGGCTCGAGTTCGAGCATCGCTGCCAGCCGGGCGACGTGGCCCTGAATGCGGCCGGCTTGGGAGACGGCGTTGCGGCGCGGGCAGACGCCGATCACGGGGATTTGGCTGCCCAGGGTTCGCAGACCGAAGAGCAGGCCGGCGTGAGTGGCGCCGCTGCCAGAGGCAACGAAGATCTGGTCGAGGTTTAGGTTTTGCTCTTTGAGCTGAACCAGCAGCTCGGCGGCGGCGTCGACGTAGCCCAAAGCGCCGAGCGGGTCGTGGCCCGGGCCCAGGGGAATAACGTAGGGCCGGGCGCCGGTCGCGCGCAGCTCGGCGGCGATGCGCTCCATATTGGCGTCGGCGCCGCTCTCGTCCTCGCCGGCCGGGTAGAAATGCAGAGTGGCGCCGAGAAGGTTATCGAGCAGGACGTTGCCTGAGCTGCGGTGCAGGTCATCGACGTCCGGGACGCGTTCCTCAAGCTGGAGGTGGCAGTCCATGCCGAGCTTGCGGGCGCCGGCAGCGGCGGTGCGGACGAAGTTGGACTGCACGGCGCCGGTGATCAGGATTGTGTCGGCGCCTTCCTCAATGGCCTGGCCGAAGTAAAACTCGAGCTGGCGAACCTTGTTGCCGCCAAAGCCGAGGCCGGTGCAGTCGTCGCGCTTGACGAACAGCGACACGTCTTCGAATTGCTTCGAGAGGTTCTCCATCGCCTCCAGCGGCGTGGGCAGATGGGCGATGCGGCGACGGGGGAACTTTTCCAGTTGTTTGAGGATCGAGGCGTTTTCCCCGGTGATTCTTGTCATGAATATATATTCCTAAATGCCGCAGATGTGATGCCACGGCTTTGCCGCTGGCTACACCCTGACGGGTGCGCCTGACGGCGTTCGCGGACCAAGTCGATACCGAGGGTCCAAGAGCGGAGGCCATTAGCGCCTCGTGGCCGCGCTCCCGGACCCGTATGTAGCCCGTTCCGTTGTAATAGTATAATCCTGGCCATGAAACCGGCCCCCGGCGGAGGCGCGACGTTCCCGCAGTCGACATATCGCGGCCGGAGTCCTGACTGGGGTTCTAGCGGGTCTCGTGTTCGCGGGCGCGATGCAAGAGCAGCGCATGAGCGTGCCAGTGACCGGGATCGCTGGCTTGTCCTCGACAGGCCCGGGTCTTCTGCTCCATCTGGCTCTGGCCGGGCTGCTTGGCGCCGCCTTCGCTTCCACGAATCGCTATGAGGCGACCGGTCATTCGGCCGCGATGTCGGCGGGCGTTCTCTACGGCTTTTTGGCTTGGATTATCGGTCCCCTGACCATTAAAGCACTCTTCGATGGCGAAAGCCCGACTTGGTCTGTCAGCGCTGCGACAAATGCTTTTCCGAGTCTGGTGGGCCACATGCTTTTTGGCGGGGTGGTGGGGTTGGGCCTTCACCTGATAGCGTCCCTCGATCGCCGGTTGAATCCAGGGTTGCTGAGTAAACCGCCAGATCAGCGCCAACCGGCCCGAGTCCTGATTCTGGGATCGGGCTTTGGCGGCCTTGCCATCGCCCAACGCTTGGAGCGACTTCACCTGCGTAACCCGAACATCGAGATTTCCTTGGTCAGTCAGAGCAACTATCTCTTGTTTACACCGATGCTGGCGGAGGTCGCTTCAAGCGGCCTCGAGCCCCAGCACATCAGTGCTCCCATACGAGCTGCCACGCCACGCACCCGTTTCTACCACGCGGAGATCGAATCGATCGAGCCACAATCTAAGCAAGTCCGGCTCCGAGCCGGCCTATCTGCTTCGGAAACGCTCATAGCTTATGACCAGTTGGTTCTAGCGCTTGGCTCCGTGCCGAATTTTTACGGACTGCCCGGGCTGGAAGCAAATGCGTTCACTCTGAAGTCTCTAGACGATGCTGTCACGCTGCGTAACAGGGTGCTCTTCTCGCTAGAGCAGGCCGATGTAGAGAGTGACCCGGAGGCTCGCCAACGCCTTTGTACCTTTGTCGTCGTCGGTGGCGGCTTCGCTGGTGCTGAAATGATTGCCGAGCTTATCGATTTGGTGCGGAGCGTGGGCAAGTACTACCCGAACCTCGGCAGCGGCGACGTACGCTTCGTACTGGTCCATTCAGGTGAAAGGATTCTCCAGGAGCTCAGCTCCAAACTCGGCGAATATGCCCAGAGGAAACTCGAATCTCGTGGCGTCGAGATAATCCTCCAGCGACGCGTGGCTTCGGCGACAAGCGAGGCAATCACTCTGGACGACGGTCGCGAGCTTTCAACCCGCACCTTTGTTTGGACAGCCGGCAACCAGCCGAATCCGCTCTTGGGTCCGCTAGAGGCTGATAAGAATCGTGGCGGTCAGGTGGTCGTGGATGGCGCGCTTCGCGTCAGTGGGCTCGAAGACGTTTGGGCAATCGGCGACTGCGCCCAGGTTCCCGACCCTAGCGAGGAGGGTCGGTTCTATCCACCGACAGCTCAGCACGCCCTGCGCGAAGGAAGGCTAGTGGCAGAAAACATCACCGCGGCGTTTCGAGGCCAGCCCACGAAGAACTTTTCCTTCCGGCCGATTGGCTCGTTGGTAGGGCTTGGCCATCGCACGGCAGCGGCGGAGATCCGTGGCTGGCGGTTCTCGGGCTTGCTGGACTGGTTGCTCTGGCGCAGCATCTACTTAGGAAAGCTGCCCGGCATGGAGAGAAAAGTGCGGGTGGGCTTGGACTGGCTGCTAGACCTCTTTTTCCCAAGAGACATTGTGCTTACATCAACGCCGGAGCCTCCCGGTGCTCAGGCAGAACGGGACAGCACGTCGAAGGCGGAGACCGCCAAAAGGGACGCAAAGCCAGCCTCGTGGGATTTGGACCAATGAAGGCGCGCTGGTCTAGTGAAGGATTGATTGGTTGGATGCTGGCTGGCGCAGTCGCCGGCCAAGCGGGCGCGCTGGGTTTTGGCTTGGCCATGCTGGAGCTTGGCGACCTCGATTCGGTCGCGTCGGTAGTGCGAGCTGACGACTCGTTCTTTATCAGTCTTCCGGTCCACATGATCATCGCCGCGCTGGCTGGCGCCGGGCTGGGTGCTGTCAGTTGGGGGCAGGGGCACGGGACTGGCGAGACTCTGTTCTGGGGTGTGAGTTACGGAGCCGGCTGGTGGTTCCTGGGCCCGCTTAGCCTGCGTCCTTTGCTGGAAGGACGTGGTTTGGCCTGGGATGTGCCATCAGGCAGGCGGGTTTCGAGCCGCTTTTGGGTCACTTTTTGTTCGGCGCCACAACGGCGTTGGTCTTGCTTCTGATAAAACGCCAGTGGCCGATGCGCCCTTCTGCCGGGGCGGCGACTCGCGGCGTGTTTGCAGGCCTATTGGCAGCGTCTGTTGTCGCTGTGCTGCTAAGCGAGCAGGGTCGCTTGGGCTCCTTCTCTGGCATCTCGGATAGCTCTTCGTACGCTTGGGCGGCCGCCCTGGCCGTCGGGGCAGCAATTGGGCTGCTGTATTCGTTGGCAGTGCCCCGACCGACAAATAGCTCCGGCACGGCACTGATTCGAGGCGGCGTGTTCGCCTTTCTCTTATGGATCATCATTCCGCGTTCCTTGGTGCCCTTGGTGGCGGGCGACGGTTTGGCGTGGAGTTTAGTCGATACGCGTGAAGACTTTGCTTCTCTGATCGCCTACCTGCTCTTTGGCGGTGCAATGGCATTGGGTTACCAATGGCTCGGCGGGATCTGGCGAACGCTGTTCGCTGACGATCACTTAGAGCTGGACGATGAAGGGACGGGAACCCAGGGCCTTCGCGCCGTCGGAATGGGCTCCATAGCGGGAATCGCCGGCGGCCTGATCTTTACCTACGTGATGTGGGAGATCGGCGCGCTCGAAGGCGTTTCGGGTTTGGTGGGCGCGGAATCGAGGTTCGTCGGCCTGTTGGTGCACTTTCTGATCGCTGTCACCTGGGGAGCATCGTATGGGCTGCTCTTCCGCCGTCAGAGCTTCGATGCAGCGTCAGCTGTGGGCTGGGGGGTTTCCTTTGCTGTCTTCGTTTGGCTGTTGGGCCCGAATACACTCATGCCGATCTTTTTGGGAATGGCGCCGGACTGGAGCGCAAGCGGCGCGGCAGCGCTCAACGCGAGCTTCGTGGGCCACGTCGCCTATGGGGCGGCCATCGGGCTGACCTTCCACCACTTTGAGGCGCGCTTCAGCCCATGGTGGATCCCGCTTAGCGAGATGGAGGCAAAGGCCAGCGCTCGCCGAACCGAGCAGTTGCTGACATCGGCGTCGGCCGTTTGGGCGTTGGTGGCAATCATCGGCCTGATACTGCCGGTCTTGCTCGGCTCATCGCCGGAGGTTTTGGAGCCGTAAAACGGCTCCCGCTGACAGTTTTCCAGAAAGATCGGATTCGAGTGATAGCTTTGAACTTCTCAGTTAGTAAGGAAGTGTCTTTTGGAAGGTAAGCCAGTGTTAGGGCGTTTGGAGCGGATTCGCGATATTCGTGAGTATTGGGCCGGGGAGGCGCTGGACTTCACACCTTGGCTGGCCTCCGCTGACAACATCACGCTTCTCAGAGAGGCTATCGACATCGATCTTGAGGTCATCGGCCAGGAAAGGAATGTCGGGCCGTTTCGGGCTGACATCCTCTGCAAGGACACTCTCAGCGGACACTATGTTTTGATCGAGAACCAATTGGAGAGAACCGATCATCTACACCTCGGCCAGCTGCTGACATACGCAGCCGGATTGGATGCAGTGAGCATCGTTTGGGTATCGCCAAGGTTTACGGATGAGCATCGAGCGGCGCTCGACTGGCTCAACCGGATGACAGTCGAGTCCGTCAACTTCTTCGGACTGGAGATCGAGTTATGGCAGATTGCGGACTCGCCCGTTGCGCCGAAGTTCAACGTCGTATCGCAGCCAAACGATTGGGCCGGAACGGTGGCGCAACAGGTGGCGGCGGATACTATTGGCGTATTGACTGATAAGCAGAGGCTTCATCTCGAATACTGGACCCAGTTTCAGTGTTTCATGGAGGAACGAGAATCGCCGATCCGAGTTCCAAAACCCTCTAAGGACTCTTGGATAAGTATCTCAGTTGGGAAATCGTATTTCGCGCTCATCGTGACAAACGGCATACGCGACGGATTCAGCCAACTTCACTTAGCCATCTCCGGACCTCAGGCAAAGACATACTTTCATCAGATCCATGAGCAACATCATGATCCCATCGAAGGGGTGCTCGGCCCGCTGGATTGGCGAGAACTTCCAAATGCCAAGGAGAGCCAGATAGTGCTGAGGCGCTCGACAACTCCGACCGATCAGCTCACTTGGCCGGAACTGAACGACTGGTTTTCTGGAGCAATTGAAAGCTGGGTAGAGGTATTTCGCCCGATCGTCAGGTCTCTGCAGCCCGAGGAACCCAAGATGACTGAAGCGGCTGAACTGGACGAGCCCACTTGAGGGGGCCAGTGCTGATCAAGGTTGTGCGTTTCAGCTTAAGATCTGGCTATTAACATATTTGGCGGAATCTGCTTGTTGCCCCGCGGGGTCGTCTCCTGATGCGGCGGGGCGAAGGCGGCGAGCTGTTGTTGGCAGTGCTGTAGGCACCGGCCTCTTTGCTGCGAACTACAACTGTTCGCCGTGGTCAGCGGAGAATTGACCGACCTCGCGATTCAGCCCTATGGTGGAGTGGCGCTAAGACCACTTTAACTAACTGGGGCAGCCGATAATGTGCTTTTCGGTTTTGGTCCTCTCAGCGTTTGAATTCGTGGTTTAGAGTGTCGAGCTCGCGTTTCCGCGGGTCGTGATCTTCAGCATCTGCCGGTCTGCTTCGTGCAGCCGTTGGTAATCAGTAGAGGAGCCTACTTTGCTCAGTACTCTTGCGAGATGGTGTTTTCGTAACCCGTGGAAGGTCGTCGCCGGCTGGGTTTTGGCGCTGGTAGGCATCTTTGGCGCCGTTGGGGCCGTCGGTCCGGCCTTCGATTCAAGTTTTGAGATTCCCGATTCGGAGAGCCGTCGCGGCTTTGACGCGCTCGACGATCACTTTGGCGGCTTTGGCAGCGGCCAGCGCGGTTCCATCGTCTTTAGCTATGCCGACGGCATCGATGACCCTGCCGTCAAAGGCCCGATTGAGGAGCTGCTGGCAGAAGTTGCAACCATTGATGGTGTTTCGGTCTCCAGTCCGTACCAGCGCCCGTTTGACGCCAGCCAGGTTAGCGCCGACGGCAGAGTTGCCTTCGCCGAGATCAGCCTGTCTTCTGACCTTGATTTCACTGAGACAGCGGACGTTGGTGCTGAGATCAAAGACCTGTTGCCGCAAGTCGATGGGCTCCAGATTGAGATCGGCGGCGAGGCGCTGGCCGAGTTCGTGACACCCGAAACCGAGTTCATCGGGCTGTCTTTCGCGGTCGTGGTCTTGATCATTGCTTTTGGATCGGTTTTGGCGATGGGTCTGCCAATCGGCACGGCGATCACTGGGGTTGGTGTCGGCTTCGGACTTACCGCTCTGATCTCGAATATCGTGGCAATGCCGGACTTCGCAACCTTCATCGCCATCATGATCGGCCTTGGCGTCGGCATCGACTACGCGCTGTTCATCGTCACGCGATACCGCGAGGGGCTGCACGCCGGCAAGTCGCCGGAAGACGCAACCATCGCCGCCTTGGACAGCGCCGGTCGCGCCGTAATCTTTGCCGGTATCACAGTCGTGATCTCTCTAATGGGAATGTTGATCATCGGTCTGGCATTCATCTCGGGAATGGGTATTAGCGTCGCGATCACAGTGGCGGTGACCATGCTGGCCGCGGTAACCCTGCTGCCGGCCTTCTTGGGAATTTCCCGTGAGAGTATAGAGGTTACTCGGTGGTACGGACTGGTGGCCGCCGGTCTTATTTCGGCCGCCCTGCTTGGCATCGGCCTGGGGCAGCCGATTCTGATCCTCGGATTACCTCTCGCCGTCCTCGTCTTTATCTTCGGCCGGTTTGTTCCCTTGCTGCGAAAAATCGTGCCGCGGGGCGAGCCGGCGCCCGTAGAGGAAACGATGTCTTACCGCTGGAGCCGGCTGGTTCAGGGTCATCCCTGGTTTTCGCTGCTGGCCGGCAGCGCGTTGCTGCTTTTGCTCGCCTCGCCAGTTTTGTCCTTGCGGCTCGGTTTCTCTGACGAAGGCAACCGTTCCGAAGAAAGCACGACCCGCCGGGCCTACGATCTGCTGGCGACCGGCTTTGGCCCCGGTTTCAACGGCCCGCTGCTGATCACTGCCGAGATTGGCGAGGACTCAGATCAGGCGGTGTTCGCCGAGCTGGTTGCTGCTCTGGCAAGCGCAGACGGGGTTGCTTCCGTGGGCGTGCCAATTGGCAGCGACCCTGCCAATCCGGAGAGCTCGCCGGCTTACGTGGTTCAGCTGGTGCCGGAGACCGCGCCGCAGGATGAGGAGACCACCAGACTGGTCGAATCCTTGCGCGACGACGTGATCCCACCGGCTATTTCGGGCTCGACTTTGGCGATTAACGTTACCGGTACGGCTGCTGCCAACGTCGACTTCACCGGCTATCTAAGCGGCCGGATTGTGATCTTTTTTGGCGCCGTGCTAACGCTCTCCTTCCTGTTGTTGATGATGGTCTTCCGCTCAATTCTGGTGCCGATCAAGGCAGTGATCATGAACCTGCTGTCGATTGGCGCCGCCTACGGCATTGTTGTCGCGATCTTTCAGAACGGCTGGCTGGGTTCCGTATTTGGTATTGAAGCCGCGCCGATCGAGCCGTTTATCCCAATGATGATGTTCGCCATCGTGTTTGGGCTTTCGATGGACTACGAGATTTTCTTGCTCTCGCGTGTCAAGGAAGCGTTTGATCGCACCGGAGACCCGGTTGGCTCGGTCGCCGACGGCTTGGCGTCCACGGCCCGCGTGATCACAGCCGCCGCGGCGATCATGGTCGTAATTTTTGGCAGCTTTGTCTTCGAGGACGATCGCATCATAAAGCTGTTTGGTCTTGGGCTCGCAGTGGCCGTCCTGCTGGATGCCACCGTGGTCCGCATGCTGCTGGTGCCTGCCACAATGGAGCTGCTGGGGCGCCGCAATTGGTGGTTGCCTGCCTGGCTGGACCGCTTGTTGCCAGTGATCCATGTCGAAGCGCAAGAACTGCCGGCTGGCTCCGGTGATGGTGGGGGCGACTCCTAGGGTCCTGATTCTCGACTGCCGGTGGGCAGATGTTCATTGCAGTGTGTATCTGAATTGAGGATAACGAGGCTGAACTGGAGCAATCTGTTTGTGTCGCCGCGTGGCCGTTTACTCGGTAGCACGGAGCACCATGAAGCTGTCCTGGTTGAGGTGAGTGGCCTGGTCTGCGAGCAGATCTGCGTTCAAAGGGTTCGCGGCTCCCTCGCCGGGCTGGCGGGTGTGGAAAGCGCCCGCCATCTGCCTGGCACGAATCAGTTTCGGCTGACGCTGTCGGCCGGGCACAACCTCTCCGACTCGCAGGTGGATCGAGCGGTCAGCCGGGTTGTGGCGTTGGGGTTTTTGAGACGATGGCTGGGGAAGGCGGCGACGACCATCGGTATCGCCGCAGCCGATGCCGGGGATACTGACGCGGTCGCAAGATAAAGAATACAATCGGCGCCATGAAGTCAGCGCTGATCAGGGTGCCGTTGCCGGCGCATTTGGCTCTGAGCCTAACAGCTATCGCATTAGGCCTCGCCTTGACTGCTTGCAGCGGCGACTCGGATTCAGACTCGGACGCGTCCGATGATAGCGGCCCGGGCGCGCCACTGGGTGAGCTGGCGACCAGCACCGCGGCGCCAGCCGCGACGGCGGTTTCAACCGCAACTTCAGACCCTACCGCAAGACCGGGACCCCGGGCGGACGTCATCTTTATCAACGGGCAGATCATCACCATGGAGGCGGACCAGCCCTCGGCGGAAGCGCTGGCCGTGCTTGGCGAGGACATCCTTCTGGTTGGGAGCAACGCGGAGGTCATGGCCTTGGCCGGACCCGGGACTCAAACAATAGATTTAGCGGGCCGGACGCTGATGCCGGGCTTTGTTGATGCCCATACCCACCCTTTCGGCAGATTTGAATCGCTGCAGCAGGACCAACAATACCTCTTGGCAGGCGGAACGACGACGATCGGTGACGCGGCGGTGAGCGCTGACAAATTGGCGAACGTGATGGTGGCTTTGGAGGTGACCGAGCTCCGGGTTCGGGTCAGCTTGTACCTGTCGTACAACAGCAAGTGCAACGGTCTCCAGACCGAGGATTGGATTCTGGACCACCCACCGATTCTCGACCCGGCGGAGATGCTGCGGATTCCGGGGATCAAGATCTTCGCCGACCCGGCCGGGCCTACGACGAGCTGTGGCTGGGCGGAGATGAGCGTGCTATTACCACCGGTGTTTGCCGAGCAGCGCAACGCCGAGCCGTTTGGCCAGGATCTATTCACGGCGGCGGAGATGGCTGAGGTAATCACAAAATATCAGGCCCTGGGCTATCAAGTGGCGATCCACACGCGTGGTGATGTCACGACTGAGACGGTGCTCAACGCGATCGAAATGGCTCTGGCGGGAGAGCCCAATAGCTTCCGCCACCGCGTCGAACACAATGATTTCATCCGGCCGGAGCTGCTGGCCCGTTACGGCGAGATCGGCGCACTGCCTGTCATGCGCGGGAGGCCTTTTGCTTGCTTCCTCGGCCTCACCTGTGGTAACCACGGGTTCGGAGAGGAGACCAATACCTGGTTCTATCCGATTCGATCGCTGCTGGAGGCAAACCCGGGGCTGCCGATTGCCTGGCACAGCGACGTGGCCCAGGCCGGACGCAGGCCGATTCGCGATCTGTTTGACTTTGTGACCCGCAAAGCGATCAACGGCTCGGATGGCAGCGTTTGCCAGCCGCCTGCCTGGTACGCAGCCGAGGCTATCGGCGTCGAGGATGCGTTGCGAATGATGACCATTAACGGCGCCTATGCGCTGTTTATGGAGGACAAGGTGGGCAGCCTAAAGGCCGGCAAGTTCGCCGATCTTATCGTGCTGTCGCAGAACCCATTGAGCATTGACCCGGACGCGATCGTCGATATCGAGGTGCTGATGACGATGGTTGGCGGCAGCGTGGAGCACTGTTTGCCCGGACACGAGGATGTCTCTGCCGGCGTTACGGACTAGCATTTTTCTAACCAGGCCGAACCCGCTGCCAGCAAGGTGCCTCAAACGGTCGTAAGCTATCGTGGACGCCGGATGGTGGGCGAATGGATGTAGACGAGAGGCTATGTCCGAGCTTTGGCAACTGGGTTATCGCCCGGCTCTATGCCTTGCCGCGCCGGGCGATCTGCCCGCAATGCAAAAGCAAGATTCCCGATGGCGCCTCGCGGCTGCAGCGGCAGGTCTCGAGTCTGAGCGAACTTGGCGTCGCCCAGGCATCGCGGACCAGAGAGCAGCGGATCGCTGAAAGCACTCGCGGCGATCGCCGGGACAAGCTGCTGGCCCAGCTGCTGACGATCGGCCCCGAGGCGGACCTGGTAAAACCGGGCTGCGCCGAGGAGCGAATCGGCGCTTACGCGGCCAGCAAGGGTGCGGCCTCTCTGGGGCTGATTCTGATTGAGAAGAGCCCAGTCCGCTGGCTCAACCTGGTTGAGGTCGCCGCGAGAAAGCGCCGCTTGGCCAAGGTCCTGTCGGTCGCCGAAGCGCTGTGGGGCGAGCCGCTGGGCGCGAAGCGCGGGCCGATTCAGACCTTTGAATGCTTGCTGGCGGATCCACGGCTCAGCGCGGCGGCGGCGCGGGTGAGAATTTTGACGCGGCCACCCGGGCTGCTCGACGCGGCGGAATCGACCCGGCAGCTCGGCCCCTGGCAGGAGGGGTCCGGCGAGTATCTGCAATCGCGCGCGCGGGCCGGAACCCTGGAGGCCCTGATCGAGGCGGGTAACGCTCTGCTCGCACAAGGCGATCTGGTGGAGGTTCGCAGTCACCCGGCGGCGGGCGCCTGGAGTATTTCCTTTCGGACCGAGGCGGACAGCGACTTTGCCGATCTCGCCGCTGGCCTGACTTTGGCACGCTGGCAGGCGTTTGAGGGCCTGGCGGCGGTGCTGGTTGCCGAGGCCGGTGCGGCCAGCGATTGAAATAGACCGGAGCCAACCTGGCTTATAATCTGGCTACCCCGCGAGCAGGTTTTAGCACGAGGAGTAGCCGAAGATGGCGACGATCCAAGAAATAACCGAAGAAGCGACCAGCAAATACGCCGATCTGGGCTGGATCAAGATTCATTACAACGAGGCGGGCAGCGGCGACCCGCCGGTGATTCTGTTGCACGGTGGCGGTTTGGGCGCCAGCTCCTGGAGCAACTTTGTCCTCAACATTCCGGTTTTCGCCGAGCACTTTAGAGTGCTGGCGGTGGACGCCCCGAGCTATGGCAAGTCGGACTCGTACGTGGCCACTGAACCGCGCACCTCGGTCAACGCCCGCGCCGTCAAAGACCTGATGGACAACCTCGGAATCGAAAAAGCGAGCTTGGTTGGCAATTCGATGGGCGGCGGCACGGCGCTGACCTTTGCCGTCGATTACCCGGAGCGGCTGGAGAAGATGATCCTCATGGGCAGCGCCGGCGGCGGCACGCCAATGTTCTCCCAGAACCCGACCGAGGGGATCAAGGCGCTGATGGCGGTGTTTCAGGACCAGTCTTTCGAGAATTTCCGCAAGATGTTCGACCTGATGCTCTATGACGGTTCCACGGTTCCGGATGAGGTTCTGCGGGCGCGGATCGCCTCGGTGAATCAGAATCACCTCAAGGCGTTTAGAGAATCGGCCGGCGCCGCGTTCCAGCGCAACCTGGTTTTGGACCTGCCAGATGTCAAGACGCCAACCTTGATCACCCACGGCCGTGACGATCGGGTTGTGCCGATGGAGGGCAGCGTTTCGCTGCTGGCGATGCTGCCCAACTCCCAACTGCACGTGTTCAACCAGTGCGGCCATTGGGTGCAGTACGAGCACGCCTCCTACTTCAACCGGCTGGTGCTGGACTTCCTGCAGCACGACGACTAGGGGTTTCGAAATCCGCCAAGCCGTCGGCCTCTCGATCCAGCGCCTGCAGGCCTTTGAGGTGCTGGCGCGGGCAGCGGCTGAGGCAACGAATCACCAGGCTGGGAAAAGACTGTAATATAGCGGCCTTTAGATTGTTTTAATGGCATATAATCCGGTTACTCGCGGCAAGCACCCAGACCCCGTTGTGTCTAGAGAAAGGTTTAGCTAATGGCAACAACTGCAGTATCAGAGCACCCGTTAACAGAGGAGAACATTGTCAGCGTTCCCGGCCTGCTGAGCCGCTGGGTGCGACTGGGCGACGGGTCAATGGCCCACTACATGACCTCCGGCGAATCCGGCCCGGCCGTGATCTTGCTGCACGGCGGCATCGAAGGTTCTTCCGGCACCGCCGGCTGGCGCTTCATGGCCCCGTTCCTGGGCGCCAACGGCTTCCGGGTTTTTTGCCCCGATATGCCAGGCTTTGGCCTTTCGGACGTCAGCAAGCCGGAGTACCTCAAGCGTGACCGTAAGGCGCACGTTGACTTCATCCGCTTGTTCGCCGACGCGATCTGCGTCGACAAGTTCCACATCTCTGGCAACTCGATGGGCTGTATCAACGCCTGCAACTTCCTGGTCTCGCACCCGGAGCGGATTTTGAGCGTTGCCTTCATCGCCGGCTTCCTCGGTGACATCACCGACCCGGCCAATCGGGTTGCGCCGAAGGACGGCAAGTTTACGCCGAACCCGGGCTACGTGTCGCCGGGCTTCGATGGCACCAACGACAGCATGCGGATCCTGATGGAAGGCATCATCTACGCTCAATCGGCGATTTGGCCGGAGCTAATCGAGATGCGGGTTTCCGCGGCCCAGCGCCACCGCAAGGCGCGTGAGGCGGCGGGTTTGAAGCCCTACGACTTCAGTGCCGCTTCTGACCCCAACGACGAGCAGGTGTTCACGACCAAGGACCGCCTGCCCAAGATCACGATCCCGATGATCTACATGTACGGCAAGGCCGACGTCCTGATTCCGGTGGAGAACGGCTTCCAGCAGGAAGACGCGCTGGACAACATTCAGTTCTTCTACACCGAGGAGTGCGGCCACCAGGGTCAGACCGACCAGCCGGAGGTCTTCAACCAGACCTTCCTGGAGTTCTTCCGCGATGGCAAGGTCGGCAAGGCAACGGCCAAGCGGGCCGGTGTCTCCGACCGGCGAGCGGTCAACCCGCGGTACGTCGAGGCCTAGGCTTTAGCGAGGACTTTGGCTCTTTTTGAGAGCTGCTTCCGTCTTAAGAGGGCGGCCCAATTTGGGCCGCCCTCTGCTTTTGTCCAATGGCTGGGCCCGGTTGCTTCATCAAGCTTGTCTGACGGAGAGGCGGGGTTCCGGGATTGGGTTGTGGGCTGGGCCGGCCTGTTAGGGTTGTTGGCCCTGACGCAGCGCTGCATTGGATCTGAAAGACGTTTATAATCTGCACGTAGCCGGCTCTGGTCCAGAAAAAACTTCGCCGAGGTCTGCAGGAGAGAGGGGATACAAATGCCTTATGTGAGATTGACGGTCATACGCCCGCTCCCGGGTCAGCGTGACAAAGCCCGCGAGGTGCTCCAGAAAATCGAGCACCTCTTTTCCGATGACCCATCGCTGCTCATGGGTTTTGAATTCGGCGAGGGCGGCGATAGTGAGGGACCACTGGGGCGCGTGTCCGTGTGGGAAACCAACACGGCAGCCAACAAGGGAGCAACTTCGGTGCAATCGATAGCGCTGCGTGCCGAATTGCAGCGCCTATGCAGTGAGGACATTGTCGATAGTTTGAGCGAAATCACCCACGCGCACATCAGCGCCGCGGCGCAGAAGTTGGAAACTAAGGAAGGCTCCTAGGGCTAACGCTCCTTGCTTCTGAGGCCAGGCCGAAACCGCGAAGTATATCGAGGTTTGAGGGCCGGCAACAAAGGCGGCCCTATTTGCGAGCTGATTTTGGCCTTTAAGGGCGGCCCAGGTTGGGCCGTCCTTTGGTTTGCCGGCTCGCTGCCGCTAGTGAAGTCGGACCGGTTTTGATAAACGGGCGACTTTGTAGCAGGCCGATGTAATATAAACGCGGGCCGGATTGCGGTTGAGCGCCACGGGCGCTTGGATTTGATTAAGGAGCCGAATGGCGAGACCCGCGAAAAAGAAGATCGCCGTCGTGCTGGCAACGCGCAATCGTTCGGCTCTTCTGGAGAAGGCGCTGGATAGCCTGCTCGAGCAGACGCTGGCGGCCAGGCAGTTTGAGGTTGCCGTGATCGATAATGCATCGACCGATGATACGCGGGCGGTTTTCGATCGGATTGAAGAGCGCTTCGGCGATCTTTCTCTGAGCTATCACTACGAGTCAAACCTTGGTATCTCTTTCGGGCCAGATCGAAGGACGAGCGGGTGCCAAAAAAGCCACTGGCGAGTTCCGCACCGTGCAGGTAGGCCAAGCCGTAAGGTCCGGTGTGGCCGCCTGTGCGGTTGAAGGGCAGCGGCCGATCTTGCCGAGCGTGGGATGGGTCAAAGCCTGGGCCGTGCCGCGCCAGATGATGGTCAGGTCGGAAGCGGTGGGGTCGACGTTTAGCGCCTGCTCGGGTGCCAACTTCTCGACATAATCGACGGCGCTTTCGCCGCTGAGCGGGTCGATGCAGTCACGTACCAGGTCTTCGATCTCCTGAACCTTGGCTTCATAGGCTGCCAGCGGTACCTGGCCCTCGCGCTCGCGTCCGGCCAAGTTAATCGGGACGCGGCCGTCGTAGAAAGACGGCAGGGCAAAGGCGTCCATTTGCGGCCAAAAGCGGCCGTAGCGGGCGGCGGGCATCCAATCCAGCGTGAGCCGCATTCCTTCGCGGCTAGTCGCTGCCGCTTGCTGGCTGCGTCGTTTCTTGCGGGCCTTCTTGTCGAGTTGCTCAGCGGCGGTTCTGGGGACCGCATCGATCATGGCGCGGGCCCCGAACTGGTCTTCTTCAAGAAACGGGACGCCGTCCGCAGCGGTTTGCCACTCCGGTTGGGGCTGGAGATGTTCGCCGCCAAAGGTTCGTCGATAGAGCAGCTCGGGGAGCAGCGCCATTGAGGCCAGATCGGAGCGGTTTGGCCCCATGCCGCCCAGGGTGAAGACCAGCAGGGTCGCATCGGGAAACGAATCTTTCAAAGCGCCGACCAGGCCGTCCACCGCCTGGTAGACCTCGGTCAAGCCCTGGCCGGGGGCGGCGGCGGAGGGGGCGTTGTTGAGCGGATGGCTGGAATCGATACCGTGCCAGAGGGCTTCGGTGGCCGAGTGCAGCTCACTTCTTACGACGATGCCGAGCTGCCAGTTTGGCAAGCGGTCATTGAGTAACCAGGTGCTGGCTCGGGCGCGAAGCTGGGCGGCTTGCACCAAGCTGTCGGCCATTTTTGCGGTGCGCCGTGGCGAGGGCCAGACGTGGCCGTAAAGCCAGGGCGTGGCCGGGTAAGGGCCGAAGCGCTCGGTGAGTTCGGCCAGCAGATCGTCTGGGCGGGAGTGCGCCGCGATACCGGGGTCGTGGGCGCCCCAGTTGACCAGACCCTGGACCGCTTCGCCGGCCTGATCGAGGTCGAAATAGGTCGGGTCAAAGACGACGCTACCTATGTCGCGGCCGGCGAGGAAGGGCCTGCGGGTGGTGCCGTCCTGCCAGACCTCGTAGGTCTGCTTATCAAAACTGACCGCGGCCCAGCGCTGGGCGTCATCGGGCGAGAGGCCGGTGCTAAAGTGCTCGCCGGCCAGGCCGGTGTGTTGGGCGGAGCCGTGATCGAGCTGGAAGCGGGCGCTGGTTTGGCGTAACCCGGCAAGCGCCGGGAGCCGGCCCTCGTCCATGAAGCGATCGCCGAGGCTGGGCTCGTAGCCGTCGAGGTAAACGGCGAGCACGCGGTTGGGACGGGGTGGGGTCATGGGCTAAGGATAGCTTGGAAAGTGGCTAGCAGCGCGGCGGCTTCGCTGTTCGATGGCTTACGGTGTTAATTGGCGAAAAGGGATTCCAGGCCGGCGCCGAGGGCGGGGTATCGGGTGGTCGTGTGCTTGGAAAGCCAGGCGCTGAGAATGACCAGGTCATCGACATCGATCAGCAGAAGTTTGGGCCGATCTGACCTAGCTCTAGCCGGACTTTACTAGTTCTAATTCTGATGTCACCGGCCGCACCTGGAGCAGCTGCGCCGGCGGGGCCGGTGGCGTGGCGCCAATTTGCTGCAGGAAAGTCCGCTCTGGAAGTAGTTGCGGCTTGGGCGCGAATATACGTCTTTGGTTCTTCAGTGCGCGAGGGTTGCGCCCGACTGTGGTAGGCGACAGCCGTTGTGTCTGCGCAGTGAAATGCCCAAGCAGGTCGAGAGCGGCCAGCGGAGCTCTGCTTACTCGCCGCTGTCGCGCATCGAGTCGAGCAACGGCTCCAAATCGAAATCGTACAAAATACAAACGATCTCGCGGTCGCCCAACCGTTCCCAACTGAGCTGGCTCGGCCCGAAATAGTAAAAATCGAGGCGGGAGGTGGCGTAATCGCGGCCCACGTAGGCTTCGAAGCGAGCCAGGCAGGCCTGATCGGCGGTTGTTTCCAGGAACCGTCCCGGTCATCGATTTCATTCCAGCTTCGCTCGCCGGGCCAGGAGTAGCCGACACCGAGGAACGAAGTCGCGAAGGCGCCGCCGACGTAGGACTCGAATGAAAGGGTGCATTGGTCCAAGGCAAGCGATTCCAAGAAAGCATGGCCCGGCTACTCGTCCTGATCTGGGACCTGAACTAAGGAGAAGACTTCGCTATCGTGCGGCGTGCCGCAGGGCACGGTGGCTATCTGGCCGGCTTCTGTCACGACGCCAACTAGGGTGCTTTCGGCGCCGATGCCGGCACAGTGGACGTCCCGGGCGGCACCTGTCATGCCTACACGATGACAATCGACAGCGAACCGGGCAACGCGACCTTCTGTCTGGACGAGGATTCTGGTATCCTGCGGCAAATGGTGATCACCGAGGCCGCCACGAACACCACGGTGACGATGACCTTCAGCTACGAGGATATGGCCGTCACCGCACCTTAAAACTTGACGGAATCCTGAGAAATAAAGGACCGGCCTTCGGGCCGGTCTTTTCCTATAGCCCCAGCATCAGCTCCAGGTTTTGGATCGCTTGGCCGGCGGCGCCTTTGCCGAGGTTATCGAGCACGGCGCAGACCACGGCCTGCTCGCCGGCATCGTCGGCGAAAATGTGGATAGTCAGGCCGTCGGTAGCATTGAGGCCTTCAGGGTCGAGGCGTTCGCGCAGCGAGGCCGATTCATCCAGCGGCGCCACGCGCACACCCTGGGCGGCGGGTTCATCGCCGTAATGCTCCGCCAGGGCGGCGTGCAGATCGGCCGGTGACGGCGTGCCCGGCAGCGACCAGAGCTGCAGCGGCAGCGAGACGATCATGCCCTGGGCAAACCGGCCGACGCTGGGCACAAACAGGGGCCGGTGGGTCAGCGCGGCGCGCCTGTGGATCTCCGGTACATGCTTGTGCTTAAGGTCCAGTCCGTAGAGGTAGAAATTCGTGCCGGTGGCCTGGGGCGAATCAGGGTCCTCAAAAGCCGCGATCAGCTTCTTGCCGCCGCCGGAGTAGCCCGAAACGGCGTTGATCGTTACCGGCTGGTCGGCCGACATCAGGCCGCGGTCGATCAGCGGGTGCAGCATTGAAACGGCGCCGCAGGCGTAGCAGCCGGGGTTGCTAACCCGGGTTGACTCGGCGATCTTCAGCGGCCGGGCGGCGTCGAACTCGGGGAAGCCGTAGGTCCAGCCCTCGGAGGTGCGATGCGCGGTGGAGGCGTCGATCAGCCGCGCGCGCGGGTTTTCGACCATCGCCACGGCTTCCCGAGCAGCATCGTCCGGCAGGCAAAGGATCGAAACCTCGGCGGCATTAAGCATCTCCGACCGCCGCGCCGCGTTCTTACGGTCGGTGTCGTCGAGATGCAGCAGCTCAATGTCACCGCGCTGAGCCAGCCGATCGGCGATTTGCAGCCCGGTGGTGCCGGCCTCGCCATCGATGAAGACCTGTCGAGTCATGCGCTAAATCTTAACGGGCAGGCGGATTATTCGCCAATGTGGTGGGGTTTTTAGGAAGACTGCTGGAAGCTGCGCTAGGTGAGAGAGCGAAGGTTCGTCTACAAGGCGACAGGAGAAAGGGGCCTGGAAAGGCCCCTTTCTTCAAATCGATAGTTAGATCTCCCTAAAGTGGGCAGAGCGTGCTCGTGGCGCCTGCATGTTCGCATGCAATTCCTACGGCCCCGGTCATATTCGAGGGAGTTTCTGGTGGTGTTCCACCGCCAACAAAACCAGGGGGTCCGCCTGCAGAGACAACCCCGACGCCGCTCGAGAGCGCGAACGCCGCGACCGCTCCGATGAGGAGAAACTTTAGCTTTTTCATGATTTACCTCCTTCCTGCGGGAGATTCAGTCATGAACTGGGGTAGGGTGGCGATTAAGCCGCCTCTATCCCCATTTCCCAACAACTGTCATGCCGAGATTGTGGCCCGGCATGAGGCTGGCCACTGCATGTGGCCAGCTTAACTGAACGGCCGTCTTCTTGGTCTCGGCGATTCAGGCCTTAATCAAGGTTAATCCGGCGGCGCGCCCGGCTCCTAGCGCTGCGGTGCTGGGACCACGTGGACGACGATCAAACGGCGTTTTGTGGCACACAGTTCGGGTGGTTAGGGTTCTTGGAGCAGGGCGGGCCACCCTTGTCTCCCTCTTCGTCCGGCGGTGGTGGCGGCGTTACCTCATCATCAGCGTGCTCAACATACATGGCGACTAGCGTAAGAAAGTCTTCGCCATCAGGCTCCGTGTAATCGCCCAGCGTTGAATTGTCAGCGTTCATGCAGAAGCGCCGTTGTGATGGTCGAGGCCGAGGATGTGCCCGATTTCCTGGCAGGCGACGTGCAGCCTGTCGGCGGGGGTATACCCATAGAGATTGCCATCTTTAAGGTAGCGTAGGTTGAGGGTAACCCGTCCTTCTAGGATATGTCCGGTGTCGACTTCTACCAGGATTTCAGCAACACCCAGATAAAAGGCGCTCATGTTCTTCGAGCGAATCTCGATGTCCGCGCCACCGTTAATGTTCATCTGCGGGCCGGCGCCGGGCATGACATCGTTCCACTGACTGACGGCAGTCGCAACATCAGCCGTGAAATCACTGTTGGTGTTGTCGTCGACGTCGAGCTGATTGACGTCCGAAGGCCAGTGGTAGGTACTCCATTGGACCGCGAATACGGATGTCGAAGTCGCCGCCACTCCAAGCGTGATAACTATCAGGCCAGCGATTGCAAATCGGCGACGACCACGACGGCGATAACGACGATCGTGGTGCAGGCCAACGTTCTTCACCACTTTGACCCGCGTCACATGGTGCACCACTCCTGGTTCTCCAGCGCGGTCGGGCCGTTAATCGTCGCCGGGCTGGCCCTGGTGATCGCCTTCTTCGCCGGCGTTTTGAGCTGGCCGGTAATCCTGCTGGCCTTGATCAGCGCCAACGCCAACGAGATCCATAAGTTTGCCCATCGATCCAAAGCGGAAAACGGCAGAGTCATCGCCTTCTTCCAGGGACTCGGTCTGTTGCAGTCTCGCGCCCACCACGCCAAGCATCACCAGTTGCTCAAAGACACCAACTACTGTGTGGTCACCAACTACCTCAACCCCGGCCTGGAGAAAATCAACTTCTGGCGCCGGCTGGAATCCGGCATCTTCCTGGCCACAGGGGCACGCCGTCGCGAAGACCCATCGGCCAGCGCCCATCGCCACACTTACCCGGTGCCGGTTTGCTCCAACCCGGCTTGCTTTCGGCACCGGCAGGCGCGGACGGCGGCTGAAGCTATCGCGGTGGCCTGAGCCATTATTTGAAATACCAGCAATGCCGCTTCGCTCGTCTAGGCGTCAAGCCGCGAACTTGAGGGCGGCGCAAGCTTCAATTCAGCGTCAGCGGCGATTTTAGGCTAAGGTCCCAGCTGGCAACCGCCCGCGATTGCCCCCGAATCGCGGGCCTGCTACTTTCGAGAGACGGAAGCTTGAGGAACCCCTGATGCCGCACGTAACCAAACACGAGCCCGGCATGTTCAGCTGGGCGGAGCTGGCGACCACCGACTCCGTGGCCGCCGCCGCCTTCTACAAGGAGCTACTGGGTCTGACCGCGCCCGACCTGCCGGTCGATGACAACGGCACCTTTTACCGCATCCTGCTCAAGGACGGCAAAGCGGTTTGTGCCCTGTTTGATCTGACCGGCGCGCTAAAGACCCACCGTGTGCAGGTTCACTGGAGCGCCTTCTTCACGGTTGAAGACGTCGATCAAACAGTCACCAAGGCGAAAGAGCTGGGCGCAAGCACGATTCAGGAGCCGCATGATGTCTTCAACGCCGGCCGTCACGCTGAGATCAGAGACCCGGAGGGCGCCACGTTTGCCGTCTGGCAGCCGAAAGATGGGATCGGCGCCGAGGTCTTCGCCGAGCCCGGCGCCCTGGTCTGGAGTGAGCTGTTTACCACCCTGCCGGAGGCTGAGGCCGGGTTTTACGGCGGGCTGTTTGGCTGGTCACGAATGGACACGATCGGCGCCGGCGGCTTGCCGTACATGCTGTTCCAAAGCGGCGGACGCAACGCGGCCGGCATGATGACTATTCTGGAGGAATGGGGCGCGGTGTCACCGAGCTGGCTGGTCTATTTCGCGGTCCAAGACTGCGAGGCTACCATTAGAAAAGCGATCGACCTGAAAGGGTCGTTGGTCCTGCCCGCCGCGGAGATCCCTGACCTAGGCCGCTTTGCCCTGCTGACCGACCCACAAGGCGCCAATTTCTTCATCTTGGAGATGGCGCAAAGCTAGGCAGGGAGCCCTGATGGAAGACCCGATTCAACTCCAGACCGAACGGCTGATCCTTCGTCTGCCCAGTCTCGCTGACCTGGAGGGCGTTGTCGGGGTATTCAACGACGAAGAGTGGGCCAAGTATGTCCGTCGTCTCTTCCCCTGGCCTTACTCGCGCCAGGACGGCGAGGAGTTTATTGACGGCGCGGCCCAACGCTCTTCGGATTTGGGACCGCATCTTGTCCTGGAACTCGCGGGCAAGGTGGTCGGCGTGATTACTCTGGAGCTGCGAGCCGAGGATCGAATAGCCGAGATTGGCTACGGTCTGGCGCGCTCGGTCTGGGGCAAGGGTTTGGCGGTCGAAGCAGTCAGCGCCGTCATCGACTGGACCTTCAACAACTACGATGTCGTAAAAGTCTTTGCGCTTGCCGATTCGCGTAACGATAGGTCGATTCGCGTGCTGGAAAAACTGGGCCTCCAGCCGGAAGGGCTGCTGCGCCAGCATCGCTTCGCCCGCGATGGCCAGACCGATGAAGTTCTGTTCGGCGTCTTGAAAGACGAGTGGGTTGCGGCTCACCCGGCGGCTTCTGACTAGAGAAACTTGCGGTAGGCTCTCTGAAGCGCTACGGGCTGGAACCCCATCGCCGCGTACATCTGCTTAGGAGCGTCGCCCGGGTCGCAGACCAGCATGACCTGTTCGGCGCCTTGCTCGCGGCAGTCGGCCACGCAGCGCTCGACTAACGCCGTGGCGATACCACGGTGACGGAAAGCAGGGTGGACGAAGAGATCTTCGACCTGGCCGATCTCGCCAAGGCCGGGCAGAGAGGGGACGTAGGAAGAGAAGAACCCAGAAGCAATGCCCTCCACGTATGCCATCCAATAGCGAACTGGCGGCGCTTTAGCCACGCTGAGCTTCACCAACTGGGCAACAATAGCTGGATCTTCGTTGGTACCAACCTGTCGCTGGTACTCGCCAAAGGCGATCTGCTTCATTTCAGCGTAGGCCTTCCAGTCCGCCCGGTCTTGGATTGGCTTGATTTCGATAGCGCCTCTCTGTTCGGGCAGTGGACCGTCAAGAATCATAATCAAGTCGTTGCGTCCATGCTCAAAGCCATCAAGCAGTAGGCGCGCCTCAAACGCTGGCGGAGTCTCGAAATTGAGCCGAAAAATGCGAAAGTTCAGATCGGCGAACTCGATTTCGACTCGCCGGAGCAACCGCTCGATGTCCGCCTGGCTCTCAGCTTCAACATGGGTGACGAAATTCGCATCGCGAACCCTGGCAAAGTCGCGGTTGCGAACAAAAGTGGCGCCATCGGCCTGAAAAACGTCGCAGCCGACCGCCAGGTTGGCCTGATTGACCGCGAAGGCCAGCCGAGCAAGCTGGTTCATGGGTCAAAGTCTACACGCCATTCGAGCCAGCTAAGGGCCGACTCACGCAACACGAGGTCGATTCGCGTCCTGGAAAAACTGGGCTTCAGACGGGAGGGTCTGTTGCGGCAGCATCGCTTCGCCCGGCCAGGCCGATGAGGTCTTCTACGACCTGCTCAAGGAAGAGGGGGGGTTGCGTCCTATCAGGCGGGTTGAGCGCGCTACCTCAATGTCTGGCTAAAAGCCGGTGGGCTTGCTCTTCGTGTAGCCTCGCTTGACCGCCACCGGCTGGAATCCCATTGCCGCGTACATGTCTTTCGGCGTGTCGTCCGCGTCACAGACTATTGCTATGGATTCCGCACCTGAATCGCGGCAGTCGGCGACGCAGCGCTGCATCAGCGCCGTGGCGATGCCACGATGACGAAAGTCAGGGTGGACGAAGAGGTCTTCGACCTGCCCCATGCCATTCAGACCGGACCAGGAGGAAAAGAAGCCGCGGGCGATGCCGTCCACGTAGGCAAGCCAGTAGCGCACTGGTGGCGCCTTGGCCATAGCAATGATCGCTAGTTGATCAGCGACGGGCTCGTCAGCTTGCCCCGAATTTCGCAAGTACTCTTGAAAATCGAGACGTTTCAACTCGGTGAACGCCTGCCAACCGGTGTTATCGTCGATCTGGGCAATCTCGAAGCTGGGGCTCGCCGCCTGCAACGGGCCGTTCAGCACCATGATCAGATCAGCCCGACGGTTTTCGTAGCCCTCGAGCAGCAGGCGGGCTTCGAATGGCGGCGAGGAATCGAAGTCGAGATTGAATTTGGTAACTTTCGTCGCCACGAACTCCAGCTCCACCCGGCGCAGCAGCCGTTCAATTTCCTCTGGACTTTCGGCCTCAACCTGGGTCACGTAATTGGCGTCGTGAACTCCGGGGCAGGCGCGATTGCGCACAAAGGTCGCGCCTTCGGCTTGAAAAACCTCGCTGCCCAGCGCCAGGTTGGCTTGATTGACGGCGATGGCTTGTCGGGTCAGCTCGTTCATAAAGACAGTCTACAGACACGACTTCCGGCCCGGACATAAGCGCGAAAGTCATTTTCGAATCGCTGTCATCTCCCACGCACGTCCTCCCTGACGGCGAAGGCCTGTCGCGCCAATTGTTTCACAAAAGAGATCTTACATACCTAACTGGCCCGGCGGCGGCTACGAAGCTTGCCAACGAGAATCAGATTTTGGGGCCGGAATGACACTGCGGCCGCGTCTCTGCTGGCGCTGCCGGGGCTAGTAGGCGTTGGACTCGGAGATGGCTATCAGCTCGGCCGGCTCGCTGCCGTCCTCGGGATAGACGGCAGTGCCAACCTCCGGCTGGAAGGACTGCATCCAGTTGTGCAAGCGCACGCACACCTTTTCGGCGATTTCGCGGTCGACATGGTCAAGGAACACGCAGAGGCTGTTTTTGCCGTGGCGGCCAAGCAGGTCGCCGCCGCGCAGCAGTGCCTTGGCCGATTTCAGAGCCTCGGTAACCTGGTCGGCGGCGCTGACTGACATCACCGGCTCTTCCGGTAGGCGGACCACCAGTAGGCTACCAGCCCCGGGCTCCAGCTGCTGGATTCTTGCTCCCAGCCGCTCTTCAAAGCCGTCGGGACTCGCCTCCTCAGTAGTAACCGGCCCCGGCGGCACGCGTTGTCCGTTTTGTCCGCTCATTTATAATCCCCTTGTCGCCGACGAATCCTTCGTCAGCGAAAATCCCTGTCGATCTATTGATCGACCGGACCGGGCGAATCTTTAGCGACGCTCGGGTGCGACGGTAGGACCAAGGGGGCTCTAGGGTATTCTTTCGCTGTGATCAGCCTTGTCGTGGCGGCCATTCCGAAGCGAGCAGGCCGTAAAGCTTGCTGTCCCACCACCGGCCGCGCATGAATTCGTTTTCACGCACCGTGCCTTCAAGGCGGAAGCCGAGGCGCTGCAGCAGACGCCAGGATGGCTGATTTTCGGCGAGACAGTAGGCCCAAACCCGGTGCAGGTCCAGCTCACCAAAGCCGAATTCAAGCAGACCGCGAACCGCTTCGGTGGCGAAGCCTTGGCCCCAAAATTCTGGATCGAGTTCGTAGCCGAGGTCGGCCTCGAATGTGGCCTCAGGGCGTCCGAAATCGAATAGGCGCCGCAGACGTAAGCCCGCGTTGCCAATCAGCTGACCATCGCCAGGGGCCGGCGCCGCGTCGGCCTCTTGATCATTTAAAACAATCGCCAGCTGATAGTTGCGCCGCGGCGTGGCCTCCTGCCAGTTGATGAAGTGGTCGATCAGCCGTTGCCGGTCGTCGGCTGAGGCGTTTGCCGCGTCCTCATGAGCATCTCCAACATTGGCTGGCTCGTAATAGCGCCAATAGCGCTCATCGGCAAGATAAGTCTGCACGGCGCGCCAATCGTCGCTGACGAACTCTCTCAGCACCAGGCGATCGGTTACGATTCGCATCCTTTCGCGCCCATGGTACGCGAAAACTGGGCCCCAGGCCGATTCCCGTCGGGATAGATATTGGTTTGAAGCCGGCTATCTGGCGCTTGCCAGCCCGGGAGCTGGTCTCTAGACTGGCAGCGATGTTCCGGCAGTCTGATCACGGAAAAATGACTAGAGGCAGCGGTCGTCCCTGTTTGCACTGCGGCAAGCTGTTTGCTGTGGCGACGGGCCATCGGCGTGTCAAACGCGACAACTTCTGTTCGACAGGCTGCGAAGCCGACTTCCGGAGCCAATTTGACCTCTGCTTCGTCCAGGGTTGTCGGCGGCAGAAAAACGCACGTGGACTCTGCCTGTCTCACTCGCGGGCGCAGGCCGCCAGTGTACCTGGCCGTGGGCCGGCCCGGATGCGATTAAGCCCCTTGCTGAAGTACGGTTTGGGCCGGCAGCGGAGTTTGGCCGGGCCTGTTCACGGTTCTCCTACTGCCGGGCGCTGGCAGCGAATTTTGGAGTGGTACCGGTTGCTAGACCGCCGGTTCGGCCCGGGAGCGGCTTTGGACGATAGCGAGAGGTCCGAGCCATTGTCCTCTGGCACCAGCGTCGAGCTCGAGATCGAACAGGCTCATGTCATCCGTTCTCCCCTGATCTAGAGGCGCGAAACAGACGGAAGTGGGACGCCTACTGGGCCTGCTCGGCGGCAATAATTTTCTGGTCCACGGCAGCCAACAAATCTCCCACCATCGCAGCGCTAAGGTCGCCTTCGGCGCTCATGAACGATACAGACACCGCGGCGTTTGCGTAGGGCCAGACGTGCATTTCCAGCACCATATCAACGACAACGTCGTCTGAGACAGTAAAGGTCATCAGGTAGGCCATGCTGGCGCCATCTTGTGGGGTTGCCGTGGAGGAGTCCGTGGCGCTCATGGTCAGCGCCACTCCCGATTCAGCGAAGGCGGAGGTGAAAACCTTGACCAGACATTCCTCGGTGCTGTCGGCCTCGAACAACTCCTTGACCGCCGCCCATTTGCTTTGAATCTCGGCCACGGTCTCGCCGATCTCGATGCCAACCTCGATCGAGGTTGAAGTCGAAGTCTGGTCGGCGCTAACCCGCTCAAAAACGATCTGCGACCAGGCCACGGGTTCGCCGTTAATGCCGCCGCCGATATTGAGGATGCCGCCGGCCTGGCCGCTCATCCTGACCAGCTGAGCGCAGGACGGCTCAGCTTCGGCCAGCAGATCGTAGGCTGCCCCGTCGTCGCTTCCCGGGTCGTCGCGCGATGTCACAGTCCAACCAACGCCGGGCAGGTCGCCAAGCTCGATCAGTGCCGCATGAGCGGTCAAATCGGCGCGGTCGAGGACGAAAAAGACGCCGTCCGCCGCCCCGATGTTTTCCGATCCAGACTCCCCCGCGCTGGAACTGATGGAACCACCACCAGCGCTGCACGCCAGCAGCAAAACGCTGGCCAGGCCGGCGGCAAGCACAGAGAGGCTGCGTGAGCGGGTACTCCTCATGGTCCGTCCTCAATTCCAGGCTTCGTTCGCCAGGCTTCGTTCGATCGAAGCCGGCATAGTTTTGGGTTCGGCGCGCGGCGCTTGGCAGATATCACTCGGATGGGCTAGTGGGCACCAAAGCAAAATCGCGCTGATCTAGTCATCGACCGGTGACCAAAATTTCTTGAGCCGGGGAGGGGTCTGCGGATAGGTGTCGCGGTCGTGTAAGGTTCATTTTTTATCCTTTCGTCTGAGCTGAGTGGTCTGCCGTGAGAGCAACGCTTGTCAGCGCTAGATTCGTCGCGAGCTGGCCGAGTCCGCAAGGTTTTGCACCTTGTGGCGGCTAATTATCGATAAGGTTAAGCGAAGGTAATGGGTTGGAACGCCTAAGCGGTGCTGATCGGCGCCGAAGTTGGCTTCGGCTGCGCATTCGTCGCGGATTTCGGCTGGCGAAACTGCTTGCTCAGACCAAGGTCCTGTAATTGATAGGAAGAGCTGGACTCGGCTCCGTAAAGCTTGGTTGGCACGGTCAACAGCCGTTCATAGACCAGTCGAACCAGCGGTTGCCCGTCGCGTAAAGCGTAGGGCAACTCGTGAGAGCGAACTTCCAGAATCGCGCGGGTTCCCTTTAGTTCGCCGGTGTCATGGCCAAAGCCGGGGTCAAAAAAGCCGGCATAGTGAACCCGAACCTCACCCCAGGAGGGGTCGTAGGGTACCATTGCCGCGGCGTAGGCCGGCGGTACCCGAACCCGCTCCTTGGAGCCGAGGATGTAAAACTCCCCCGGCCGTAGAATCAACTGCAAGTTGGCCTGCTGCAAAACCGGCTCCCAAAATTCAGCCGGCTCATAATAGTCAATCTTTTCAACGTCGATTACCCGTGCATCGGCAATCGCCTTCCAGCCGATCAGGTCGCCCGGGCTGCCGGCAGTCGGGTCCGCGGCCGCCGCGGCCTTTAGATCGACCGAGAGCCACTGGCCGCTAAAAACGGTCGAATGAATTGGCTGGCCATCCTTGCCGTAAACCAGATCGCCGCTATCCTTCAGAGCCTGCCGGGTCATGTCCGCGTTGGGTGGGACGCTGCGCAAGAAGCGAAGCTGATTGAGTTTTGTGCCCGGCCGCACCAGGATGCTAAATGTCTTCGGGGCGATTTCGACAAAAAGGGGGCCTTTGTAGCCCCAGTCCACGCTGTCAAACTGCTCAGCGTAGTCGGTGATCAATCGGGCAAAAACGTCCAAACGTCCTGTGGTGCTTTTGGGATTCGCCTTCGCCCTGGTCTTCTCGGGCAAGCTGACGGATTCCAGCAGAGGGATGATGTACACACCGCCGTTCTGTAAAACGGCGCCTTGCGAGAGGTCAATCTGTTGAATCTGTAGATCGGCCAGCGCATCCAGGACGCGCTCGTTTTTCCCCGGCAGGAAGCTGGCGCGTACCTGATAGGCAACCAGTCCGAGTCTCAAATCGAGGCTGGCGGGCTGAAATTGGTCATCCTGCCAGTCTGCAGAGATCAGGTTGCCGGCTTCGGCCAGCTTCTTGATCGCCTGAAACGGCAGGACACCGCGCTTAAATGAGCGCTGCTCGCTCACCAGGTCTGGGAAGAGGTTGGGCCCGCTGGCGTTGGTCACGGCTGGCTTTTCGGCGAAATTTCGGGCCTTGGCTTCATAAGCCTCAGTGTAACGCGACTCGCTCCTAGGCATCCACAGGCATTTGCAACGTCCTGCTAAACGATCACGCGGAAGCGCTATCGGGATACCGATGAGACCGGCTTTCAAACGGCTAATAACGCTGCTGCCCTGGTTGTTGCTGGTTTTGGCTGCGGTCGGGATCGAGTGATGTTTGGTCGTTACGCGGCTTCGCCCAGGCCGAGGCCGTGCTAAATCCGCAAGTGCCACTTTCCTTAGGCTACACTTGGCTTTAACCTCAATCTATCAGAAAGGGACATTTGTTTGATCACACCGCTTGACTTCATCGACTCGATCCACCGGGCTTTCCGCCGCGACATGGCGGAGATTGATGAGCTGGCCTACCTCGCCGCCGACGGCGATGGTGATCTGTCCGGCGTGGTCGAGCGGCTACGATTTTTTAGTGAAATCCTCAAGTGGCACGCCGACGGTGAGGATGAGATCGTATTCCCCAAGTTAGACGATGTAGCGCCGCAGGTTGCTCGAAGCTACTTCTTGGACCATCGCGAGTTCGACACGATGACCGAGGGCCTAGCAAAAATCACCGCTGCCTCCAGCCCGGTGGTAGCCGCCCGGTCCACCGCGGCGCTGACCGAGGTTTTGCGGATCCACCTCGATAAAGAGGACGAGCACATCTATCCGATTCTGCGTCAGCGCAGCTCCGCCGCAGAACAAGATGCGATTATCATGGCCATGGCCCTGAAGTCGCCGCCGGACAGGGCGTCCGATACCGTCGGCTGGCTCTTCCCCCTGCTGTCATTCGATGACCGGGAGGTAATCGCCCGGATCTGGATGCAGCTAATGCCGGTGCCGGTTTTCGCTCAAATGAGGGCTCTGATTGAGACGACAACGGGCGCCGAGTGGGCCGATCTGACGGCCCGCATCCCAGAGCTCAACTCCCCCTCGGCCTGGAAGCCCGCCGACTAAGCAGCGGGCTGCGCATTTCTAAAGACAAGAAAAAGATACGCGCCGCTTCGAGATCGCCTAGCCGGGCGCGTACGCGACCTAAGATACAGGCGGCCGCCCGGCCCGGTGAAGCCGTCATCCCTTAGCGGTGGAGACAAAGCCGATGGCCAGCACTAATCCAGTAGTGCGCGGTAAACGCGTCACCTTCACGCGTCGCTTCTTCGGCGATAGCATGTTGGAAAGCGTGCTTCAGATTGTCACTCTTTTCATCGGCTGGTTGATCTGGTTCGCCATCGTCGCTCCTGGTGGTCAGACCCCGGCCAAGCAACTCTTGAACGTCTATATCATTGACCATAAAAGCGGACGGCTCGCGTCAACCCGTCAGGTCTGGATGCGAGAGATCGGCGACAAGTATGTGGCTGTTCTGCTGCTCGGCATCGGGTTAGGGCTCCTAGTCTCGCCCGACCTTGGCTACAGCATCCTCCAGCTATACGCGCTCACCAGCGGCGCCTGGATCCTGTTCAACGCCGATCGCCGTGCCCTGTGGGATTTGTTTCCCGGGACCGCCGTTATCTATGCGCCGGCTGGACTTGAAACGGCAACAGCGGCGACGCCGGCCACCCCGGTGCTCGATGTTGCGGCCCGCCTGCGCCAGCTGGAAAGTCTGAGGGAAGACGGCTTGATTACTGACGTGGAGTACCTGCAGAAGCGGCGTCAGATTCAGTCCGACTCTAACTGGTCCTAAACTCCCGCAGCGCCGCCGCGACCAGCGTCAGCAGTGCTGAATCATTGAAGAACGGTTGAACCTGCTCCAGCTGAGCAATGCCTTCCAACTCAATGCCACTGTCCGGGTAGATCGCTATAGCATCCTCCAATTCGATGCTGGCCGATTCCAAATCCCCCAAACCCTCGAAGGCCAGGGCGCGCGTGAGCAGGGCGAAGGCGACAAGTTCGGCATTGCTTTCCGGCACAAAGGCCCAGTCCGAATCTGCAATCGCGAGTTCATAATTTCCCATCAACACCTGGACCCGGCCGCGCTCCAGGTGAACACTAATGTCCTCGGGCTCCTCCGCCACCGCTCTTTCAAAATCGGCCAGGGCCAGTTCGAACTCCCCCTGCTCGCGGTAGGCGGCGCCGCGGAAGTTGTAGCCGGCCGCCTGATTGGGCTCCAACTCTATCGACTTGGTCAGGTCAGCGATCACCAGGTCAAACTCCCTGAGGCTGAAATAGGCAAAGCCCCGATCGAGGTAGCTGACCGCATCCTCCGGATCCAGATCAATCGAGTGCGTGAGGTCTTCGATTGCGGCATCGTATTCGCCGACACGCAGCAGGGCAAAGCCGCGATTGCGAAAGTTGGCGGCATGGTTCGGGTCGAGCTCGATTGCCTGACTGTATTCGTCGATCGCTGGACCAAACTGGCCCAGATTGAGAAAGGCGAAGCCGCGATTGCGATGCGCGGTCTCGTCGTTGGGGTTGAACTGGAGCGCCCGGCGGTGGTCATCCAACGCTAGTTCAAACTCACCCAGCCCAAGATAGGCAAACCCACGGTTTTCGTAAGCCGGCGCCAAGGTCCGGTCGAGGGTCAAGGCCCGGCTCAGGTCAGTTATCGCCAGCTCGTACTCGCCCAGGACGCGAAAGGCGGCGCCGCGATTGGCCAATGCCTCGGCGAAATCCGAGTTGAGGTTGATAGCGATGCCGTAGTCAGCGATTGCCCGGTCGAAATTGCCAAGGTTGGCGTAGGCGCGGCCGCGGTTGTTAAAAGCCTGGCCAAATTCCGGGTCGAGCGCGATTGCCCGGTCAAACTCGCCGACCGCCTGCGCGGATTCATCTTGCTCGATGAAGACCTTACCGCGGTGGTTGTAGGCCGAAGCAAGCGTGGAATCGAGCTCTAGCGCCCGGTCGAAATCGGCTAGGGCTAGATCGAGATCGCCAAGCTCCGGCCGCGCCAGGCCGCGATTGTCATAGGCCTAGGCGAAGTCAGGATTGAGCTCAATCGCCAGATCGAATTCAGCCAGGGCGGCGCCGAACTCACCCTGTTCAACCAATTCCAGTCCGGCCGCGTATGACTTTCGACCTTGCTGCCGGAGCTGCAGGCCGCCGCCAGCAGCAAAAACGCTAGGATCAGCAGGCCGATTACTAGGTTGCGGCGCATTCAGGCTTGTCCTTTCGCCCGGCCGGTAGCTCAGGGAATTTCGATCTGATCTTACGCTTTTGTACCAGCGCGGGAAGGGCACTTCAAGGGCGAATGTCACAGATGGCTTGGGTGCTGCGGTCTTTGCTTCTGACCACGGCGGTCAATGCTAAAGAAGAGCGCAACCGTTCCGCCTAGCGGCTCCTTAGCTCGCTCAGGACTTGGCCCACCCGCGCGATCAGATCTGAGTTGGAGTACAGCAGGCGAATTTCCTCCAGGTACCTGATCGTCTCCGCCGTGCTGACTTCATTCCAATAAAGGTCGATGGCTAGCTCCAAGTGGGCGCTTGCCTGTTCGAGGTCGCCCTGGTGTTCGTAGGCCAGGCTGGTGTTGAGCTGGGCGTAGGCAATGCGCAATGGGCGGATGGTGCTTGAGCCCAGGCTTCTGGACGTGCTGATCGCTTGCTCGTACTGTCCAACCAAGACCAATACGCGCGCCCGCTCCAGCCCAATTTCGAACCAGTTCAAGTCGTTCAGCTCCACGGCGGTCTCGAAATCGACCAGCGCCTTGTCATACTCAGCCAGCCCCAGATAGGCGAGGCCTCTTTGGCCATAGAAAAAGGCCTCTTCGGGAAGAAAACCGACTACAGAGGTGAAATCGGCCACCGCGGCTTCAAAATCTTCTAGTTTCAGATATGCTAGGCCGCGGTCACCGTAGGTCAGATATTCGTCGGGCAGCAGCATCAGGGATACGGTAAGGTCGTCCACGGCGCGCTGGTACTCGCCGGTCTCGATGTAGATGACGCCGCGGCCTAGAAAAGCCGCGCCATGTTTCGGGTCCAGCTCTATGGCTCTGTCGAGGTCTTCAAGCGCCGCAGCGTAATCGCCAAGGTGTTGTATGCGAAGCTGCGGTTGTAATAGCCGGTGGGCTCTTTCGGGCCGAGGGCAATGGCCTTGGTGTACGCGCCAATCGCGCGGTCGAAATCTTCCAATTTATCGTAGGCGAGGCCGAGATTGTTGTAGGCCGAGATGAAGTCAGGGTCAAGTTCGATAGACAAGTTGAACTCTGCAACTGCCTCTTCGAACTTGCCCTGGTCGTAAAATGCAACGCCTGCGTCGTGGTGCTCCTTGGCCTCGCTTCTGAAGCTAATGCAGGCGCTGGCCAGCAGTGCGGCAAGAATCAGCACGACTGGGATTCGTTTAGTCCTTATCGTCGTCGTCGCGAGCTTCTTGTTCGCGGGTGCGCAAAGGAACGGAGGCATTTACACCTAGCGGCTCTTTAGCTCGCCCAGGACTTGGTCCACCCGCGCGATCAGCTCTGAGTTGGAGTACAGCGGCCGAATTTCCTCCAGGTACTTGATCGCCTCCGCCGTGCTGACTTTATTCCAATAGATTTCGATCGCTAGCTCCAAGTCGGTGCTTGCCTGCGCCAGGTCGCCCTGGCGCTCAAAGGCCAGGCTGGTGTTGAGGCGGGCGTAGGCAATGCGCCATGGTCGGCTGCTGATCTGGCCCAGGTTGTTGGAAGTGTTGATCGCTTCCTCGTATTGTCCATCCAACACCAACACCCGCGCCCGCTCTAGGCCGATGATGAACCAGTTCAGCTCGTTCAGTTCCAACGCCGTCTCGAAATCGACCAGCGCTTCTTCATACTGAGCCAGCCCTAGATAGGCTAAGCCCCTCTGGCCATAGAAAAAGCCCTCTTCGGGCTCGAGACCGATTAAAGAGCTGAAGTCCGCTACCGCGGCGGCAAAATCTTCCAATCCCAGGTAGGCCAAGCCGCGGTCGCCGTAGGTCAGGTACTCCTCCGGCAAGAGCACCAGCCCTTGAGTGAGGTCCTCAACCGCACGGATGTACTCGCCGATGTCGAGGTAGACGTTGCCGCGGGTGATGTAAGCCGCGGCGTATTCCGGATCGAGTTCGAGCGCCTTATTGAGGTCGGCAATCGCCGCCTCGTAGTTTCCTAGATCGCTATGAGCAAAGCTGCGATTGTAGTAGGTGATCGCCTCATTTGGATTGAGGGCGATCGCCTTGTCGTAGGCGCTGATCGCGCGCTCTAAATCCTTCAACTTATCGTAGGCGAGCCCAAGGTTGATGTGTGGCGTGGCGTTGTCTGGATCCAGCTCAATCGATCGGTTGAGGTCGTCGATCGCGTGCTCGAATTCCCCGAGTTTGAGGTACGCAAAGCCACGATTGTTAAAAGCCACCGCGTATGCGGGGTCCAGCTCGATGGCTCGGTTCAAGTCAACGAGGGCTTTTTCGAACTCGCCGAGATCGGAGTAGGCTTTGCCGCGATTACCGTGCGCGACGGCAAAGTCTGGATTGACGTCGATCGCCCGGCTGAAAAAATCGATTGATTCTTCCAGTTCGCCTTGGTCTGAGGCAACTCGGCCGCGAAAGTTGAGTGCTTCAACCAGCCTTGGATCGATCGCTATCGCCCGGTCTAGATCGATGGCTCCAAGTCGAAGCTCACCGAGCGACAGGAATGCTCGGCCGCGGCCAAGCAAGGCGTCGGTGGAGTCTGGCTCTAGCTCCAGCGCTTGGTCGAATTCGGCGATCGCCGCTTCGTAATCCTCCGCCTCCCGCAGCACGGTGCCGGCCTGCAAGTGTGCTGTTGCGGATACTTGGCCATCGTTGCCGCCGGAATTTAGCAGCAGGAAAGCACCGGCTACCGGCAATCCCAGCAGCAGGGCAGCCACGAGGCCCAAACTCAGTGCCTTGGCACCCGTCATGCTTGGCTTCGCCGCCGCTGGACTCGGGTGGTGTTCAGACGGGGAAAAGTCTGATTCTGGCTGGGCAGCAAGATCGTCCGCGGGAACCGGTTCGACCGGCAAGGGCGGCGGCTCGGGAGTCAGTGGTCGCGCAGGAGTCATTGCCGCGCCACAGTTGACGCAGAAGCGGGCGTTCTCGAGGTTCTTGCGCTGGCAGCTTGGGCATTCCATCGCGCCAGATATTGTCACCTTCCAGAATATTTGACAAGTTTTCAGGCGAATTTAGCCTGAGCGCGGCCAACGCTCCCTCAAGTTTCGCTGCGTGGTGAATTTGCCGCATCCGGCGGAGAACGAGTCGGTGGGTTGTCCTTTGGCCTCCGCCTAGGTCAGGAGGTATGCGGCGCCGATGATTCCGGCGACAACCACACCGGCGCCGAGGCCAATCAGGAAGCTCTGAAGACCGGCTTTCTCGTTTTCTTCTGATACGTCGCCCGTGGCCTCGAAATCGGCGCGGGTCGGATTGTAAACGGGTATTGGAGCCGCGACGGGCGGTGGTGGAGGCGGAGGTGCGGCTTGTACTGGGGGCGCGACAGGCGGTGGAGTAGCTTGCGCTGGGGGCGCGACGGGCGGTGGTGATGCGGCCTGCGCTTCGGGCGCTAAAGGCGGAGGTGGTGCTGGCGGAGGTGTGGCCTGCGCTGGGGGCGCGACGGCCGGCGGCGGCGCTGGTACTGGTGGAGGTGCCGCTTGGGCTGCGGGCGCCACGGGGGGTGTGGTTTGCGCAGGAGCCGTGGGTTCGACCGGTGGCGGTGTGACTTGCTCTGGTGCCGCGACAGGCACTGCTGGCGCCGGCTCGACTGCCATTCTCGCACCACAGTGCATGCAGAACTGCGAGTCTGCTTCGTTCTCACGTTGGCAGTGTGGACACTTCATCGCAGGTGATATTGGCACTTTCGAATCAATTTGACAACCCGAGCGGCAAAACCAGGTTGACCTAGCGGTCGGGCAGGTTAATTAGACGCCCAAATGCCTAGGAGACAACGGCAATCAAGCGTCGGCTGCCGAAGGGTCTCGACTGTGAGCTCTCGCAAAGGTTGCACTGCGAACAGCTAAGGGTGCGATGGCCCTTGTTCCAGTTGGCTTCGCTGGGACGAACGTATAGGTCGGTTCCAGACGGACAGTGCTGGCGGCCTTGCTCTTGCAAGTAGTCGGAGCCTGGATAATCGTCTGAATCAGTGGGCACTCTGAACTGGTAGAGGATGATGAAATCGTAGGGGCCATGGCATGGAACGATCGTAACGAAGCCCATCAGTCCCGTACTTGGACCGTTGTAGCAGTCGCCAGTCAGCAAAAGGGTCGCAGGGGTCACGCGTGTGGTTGGCGTCGCGGTTGCCAGACAGTTCTCCTCGTACCAGAGGCGTTCAGCTTCGCTGCGGTAGGCGGTCCCCTGAATTTCGCCGCAACTTGCGCGGTCGGCCAGGACCACGGTTGCCGTGGGCAATGGCGGAGCGGTAGCTGTCGGGGTTGCCTCGGTCGAAGCACCAGGCGGCTCAACCACGGCTACTGCTGAACTGTCATCGCCAGACTTGGCTCCGCTGCCGTTATCTCGGTCTGAGGTTCCGAGCAGGAAGCCACCGCCGATCAATGCTCCAACAATCGCGGCAGCGGCTAGGCCGCCCAGAAGTGGCTTCAAAGCACTAGCGTTGCTGGTTGGGGTTTTGTCCGGTTCTCGCGTCTCGTAACTCCTAGCATTGGGCGCCTGGCATGTGGCTGGTGGCGGCGCTACTGCAGCCGGGTTTTCGACTGGTATAGTCGCGCCGCAGTGAACGCAGAATCGCGCGCCGGCCTGGTTTTCGCGTTGGCAGTTTTGGCATTTCATCGCGGCAGATATTGCTCTTTTCGGGAGCCGCTGACTAGGTGATGATTAAAACTTGGTCTCGTGTTGGCAGGACCCCAGGGCTCGGTGACCGGCACCTTGCCAACGGCTGGCCCGATCGCAAGGACGTTAAGGACTCAGGAATTCAGCAAGGCTGAGGTCGGGCGAATGGCCTCAGGTGCCAGCGATCCGTCGCAGATGTTGCACTGCTCACATCTGATCGTATGGTCGCCGCTGCTCAAGGGGATAAATCACCTGAGTTGTTTCTGGTGGGCAACGATCCAGCCCCTGGGTATGAAGGAACTCCGCGCCGGGCCATTGATTGGATGGGCTCGTTGCGATGAACTCCGCGATGAGTTGGTATTGGTGAGATCCATCGCAAGAGACTGGTGTTACGTTGACCAATGTTTCGGCTGTATCTCGGTTGTAGCAATCTCCAGGTCCTATTTCGCCAAAGTTGACTACCTGGGGAACCGGTACCGGCGTTGGCACACAATTTGCCAAATACCACTCGCGCTCCGCGAGGCTGCGGTAGTCCGTACCTTTGATCGCGGAACAATTGAAGCGGTCCGGCGGTCGTGGCGTGGCGGTAGGCCGGGGTGTGAGGGTCGGTACCGTGGTTGGGGCCACTGGAATCGGTGTGGCCGTTGGCTGGGGAGTGTCGGTAGATGCCGCAGCCACGGCCGCCCGCGAGCTTTCGTCATCGCCACCTGATGTTCCGAGGATGTAGCCGCCGCCAATCAGCAACCCAACAACGGCCGCGGCCGCCAGTCCAAGCAGTAATGGCTTGAGGGCGCTGCTTCCGGAAGTGCCGCCACCGCCGGCGTAGGGACCGGTGGGCGGTGGTGCTGGTGGCACGGGCGGTGGTGCTGAGGCAGGCGGTGGTGGTGCTGAAACCGGCGGAGGGGTGGCCGCGATCGGTGGTGCCGGAGCAACCGGTGGTGGTGCGGGTGGCGGAACGGGAACAACCGGCGGCGCGGGCGGTGGTGTTTCTGTTTGAGGAGTTTCCGCCGGAGGAGACGAGGCCGCTAAAGACGCGCCGCAAGAAGTGCAGAACTGCGCCCCAGCCAAGTTCTGTCGGTGGCAGTTTGGGCATTCCATCGCGGCTGATATTGTCACTACAGATCAGATTTGGCAAGCTGGTCCTCTTCCTTCCAGGCCTATGGCTTTCGTCCCGCTCCGTCCTCGCGTAGGCTACGATGGCTGCGTAAGCCCAAACCGATCCGGGAGAATCAAAGAATGGCTGGAGCTAAGTGCAAGACGTTGCCGGCGCTCCCGGGAAGTTGGCGGCAAGCCGCCTTCATTCGCTGTATTTAAATAAATGGCTGGAGCTAAAAGTGCAAGACGCTGCCGGTGCTCCCGGGAAGTTGGCGGCAAGCCGCCTTCATTCGCTGTATTTAAATAGAATGGCTGGAGCTAAAAGTGCAAAACGCGGCCGGCGCTCCCGGGAAGTTGGCGGCAAGCCGCCTTCGTTCCTGGTATTTAAGAAGAATGGCTGGAGCTAAGTGCAAGACGTTGCCGGTGCTCCAGGGAAGTTGGCGGCAAGCCGCGTTCATTGCCGGTATTTAAATAGAACGGCTGCTAATAAATGTGTAAGACGTTGCCAGCGCTCCCGGCACGGCCCATGGCCATTGCCGGTATTTAAATAAATGAGCCGCATTACCCGCTTGGTTGCTGTTTGGTCTGCCGCGATTGTCATCGGCCTGATTGTTGGTGGGGCGGTGTTTGGTGACGGGACCGCGGGGTTGGCGCTGGCTGCGTTGATCGCCTGGCTGGTCAAAGCCGTCCTACAAGCTGTTTTGCACAGGCTCGAAGATCGGTTTGTACCCGGCAGGATGGCCAACTTTAGGTCGCCAGCAAGCGAAGACTCCGACCAGGACGATTCCGATACGCCGGACGAGCCCCCAAAGCGGCGCCGCATTCGCCGCCGCCGCTGAAACGCAAAAATTTCATAATCGAAAAATCCTCAAACAGCCCTAAAACCCCGCGGAATGTGCTAAAATACACGGGTACTTAATTCAATAGCGCGGCCAACACGGGCCCCATCGGCGCCAGCAGCTTACCCGACCTGCAGATAGGTCGGGTTTTTGTTTGTCTCCATCGCTCACCAAATCGATAACCAGGACACGGGCTTCATCCCCCAGGCTGCGCCAGCCCCAAACGCTCGGCCAGCATGACTTTCCCCTCAGGGCGCAGCCGCGTGAAACGCTCGGCCGCCCGTGCCTTCAAGGTCCATCGTCGTGAACTCCCACAGACCTTGCCGGCTGTTTCGCCCCTTTAATAGTAGGACGCTGAGACTCTACCTAACGGTTTTGGCCGCCGGCTTAACCCTGCTCGGCGCCGGGGCGATTATCAACCTCGCCTCGCTAAAGCTCACCAACACCGGCATTGAGGTCAGGGGCGACAACAACCAGATCAGCTTTGAGGTGCCCCGCTCTCCCGGGGAGGTCACCGCCGCCACGATCGCCTGTGACGGTACGGTCGAGGTCGTGCGCCGCGAGTCCGCGACCGTCGGCTATCGCGCCACGCAAACCTTTGGCGACGACTCCGGCGCTACCTTTTATAGTCTGGTTCTAACCTTGGACGAAGCTGGCCGGCCGCGCCAACAATTCTCGATCTACATCGAGCAGGATACCGACGATCGGACCGAGGACGGCCGTGATGGCAAAATCGATGGCCGTTATTCCCACACCGAGTTTCTACCGGTCGATTCCAAGTCGCTGGAATGTCTCTTGGCCGTTGACGGATGAGATACAAACTACTTCACATAACAATTATCGTTTTGACTGCGGCCTTGCTGGCAATCGCCGTGTTCTTGATCCTTGCGCTGTCTGTGCGGGCCGATGACCGGCGTTTTCTGCGCTGCCCACAAGGTTCTGGTGACTTCTGCCCGCCGCCGGCGCCCTTAGCCGAGCAAGCAGAACTGCGCCAAAGCGGCGTTTGGCGTTGGCGCTACCAGCAGGCACCCGGCGCGCCATCGATCCGCCAGCCAATCTAACAGGCGATTGGCGAGTGGGCTGAACAAACCGGTATCCGCCTGATTTATGACCCCTCGATCAGCAGCAATCTACAGTACGCCGCCACGTCGCGTGAGTTCACCTATGGCAACGGCCTCCGGGTCGGCTGTCCTGGCGCCACCGCCTGCCTCAACGCCTATGGCCGCGATGTCGACATTTGGTACGACGCCCAGCTGATGGCCACCTACTTCGCGCGTAGCCAGGTTGGCGTCGCGCTCCACGAGCTCGGTCATGCCATGGCCGACGCCGGCGAGCAGTACATCCACACCGGCGGCGGGATTTTCTGCAACGGCGACCCCACAACTGTGATGAGCTGTGGCATCGGCCACGCCCTAACGCTCAAACCCTTTGACCTACAAACCTGGGCGATATTTCACGGCCTGCCAAAGGCAAAGTTCACCGGCACCGGCTTCAACGGCGGCGGTAACTATGTCTTCTGGTGCAACACCGATCCGAACGCGACCCACGTCGCCATCCTGGCCTATAACATCCTGACAAAAGGCTACCGCTGGACCGGCGTCCACGCACCGGCGGCGACCGATCACTGCCAGGGCTGGCACGTCGACGCCCTGCTGCGACCCAACGAGATCCCCTGCGTAAACATCGAAAACGGCGCCAACAAGCGCCTCGGCCGCAACGACACTTGCCGGGCGCTACAAATCGGGCCTTGGCTGCCCAGCCAGAACGCCGCAGATGGAAAGTAACGGGACCCGGCGCTCAAAGGAAGCTGGCGGCAAGCCGCCTTCATTCTCGGTATTCAAAAAAGGGCTGGAGCTAAAAGTGCAAAACGCGGCCGACGGTCCCGGGAAGGTGCACCGCCATTCCCGGTAATTAATTAAATGAAAATCATCGTCCTTACCTGCCGCAACTGTGGCATTGCTCAATGGGGAGTGCTTGAGACCGGCGAGTTCGCCCTCCAGTGCCAATGCGGCCAGTTCAACACCAAGGGCCAGATGTCGGAAGAAATAACCGGCCGCTGCTTTCTTTGCAACTTTGCCCTCGACGACCACGATTGGCTTGGCAATCTGGCCGTTTGCATAAATGGCCGCGACGCAAGGAGATGACGAACCGAGCCGGCCCCGGCCGTGAGGCCGGCATTTCCAAACCAAGTTGAGGCCGATGCGATGACGGACCGAGTCGGCCCCGGCCGTAAGGCCGGCATTGCCAAACCCAGTTGAGGCCGACGCGATGACGGACCGAGTCGGCCCCGGCCGTAAGGCCGGCATTGCCAAACCCAGTTGAGGCCGACGCGATGACGGACCGAGTCGGCCCCGGCCGTAAGGCCGGCATTTAGAAGTAGAAAGGCGACGCGATGAATCAGGCGCAAAAGGAACAAGTTTGGCGCCAGCTCATGCGCAACATCGACCGCCATGATCACAAACGTATCGCCAAGCACTTGGCCGCCGGTTTTCTGGCCGGCTTTGGCCTGGCCCTGCTGATCACGAAAGGGGACTGAGATGAATGAAGTTATCAACTATGCCACCGCTTGGATTGCGGGTCACCCAAAGGTGGCGGTCGCCGTAAGCGCCCTGCTGGCCGCAGTCGCTTCGGCAGTTGCGCAAGACCTGACCAACTGGTGGTCGGAATTGGGAACAGTAGCCGGCGGCTAGACAGGAGGCAAATGTGTCATCCTTGAGAAAAGGCGGTACTCTGGTCAGGCACAGCTGGACCGCCAACCGGTCTAGATTAGATGAAGGGTGAGTCGCAATGCTCGATGCTCAAGTGCACCGAATGCACCGCCGCGTAAATATGCGCTCAGCCTGGGAGCGCCGTCTTGTGATCGGCTTCCTCTTCGTCTTCGGCCTCGACGCCGGCATCGTAGTAGGCCTGCTCGTTTAAGGAATCGACTGCTCCCATCAGTCGGGTATCGGCGACGTCTTCCAGGTTTGGATCGGCTGCAATTACTGCCATGTGTCGTCGAAGACCGCACGGCACTCAAGAATGAGCTCAATCATTCGCTCGCATTCAGTCCGAATTGAGCTAGCCTGCTCCGCCAATGTAGACGACTCCAACAGCTCCCACCCGTCGGCGATCGCTGGTGTTCGCCAGGCCGCTTCGAGGTGCCATTTCTGCCAGGTAGCGTCGAAGGGTGGGCGGCGCTCACGAATCTGCTCAATCATCAACTCGCCGTCAGCCCAGATTGAAGTTGCCAGACTCCAACCACACGCCCCCGCGGCGTAGCATAGAGAGAGAGGGACCTAGGTCCCGCGTGCTCCTAATTGCGAAGGGATTTTGGCATGGACGCGGCTAAATTAGTGATTTTTCATGGCGGCTGTTCTGACGGCTTCACTGCCGCGTGGGTGATCAAAACCCGTGTCGAGGGTTGGGCGGACGCGGACTTTTTCGCCGCCGCCTTTAATGAAGCGACTCCCGATACATCCGGGAAGGATGTGCTAATCGTCGACTTCAGCTACCCTCGCGAAACACTGCTGGACTTGGAGCGGCGGGCCCGAAGCTTGCGGGTCTTGGATCATCACAAGACGGCCGAGGCTGACCTGGAAGGGCTGCCATTCTGTCTGTTCGACATGGAGAAATCCGGCGCCGGACTCGCCTGGGACGAACTGGTTGCGAAACCAGGTGGCGGTATTGAACGTCCCTGGCTGGTCGATACCGTGGAGGACCGAGATCTCTGGCGCTTCAAGCTCGAAGGCACCAACGAGGCGATGGCCTATCTCGTCTCCCAGCCTTATGACTTTGACCAATGGGAAAGAGTCTTCGGCGATGGCAAAGCAGCCGCCGTGAGCGCCGGTTCGGCGATTACCCAGTACGTAAATACCTACAACGAAAACGCCTTGAGGCAGGCGCACCAGCGCGAAATCACCGGTCAGCTTGTGCCGGTCTTGAACGTTCCCTCGGCCAGCGCCTCAGACTGCGGAGCCCTGCTATTGGAACGCTTTCCCAGTGCGCCATTTGCCGCGACATACTCCCAGGCCGCCGACGGCAACTGGCGCTTCTCCCTGCGCAGCACCGACGAACGTGAGGACGTCTCAGTGATCGCCGCCAGCTTCGGCGGCGGCGGTCATCGCAACGCGTCTGGATTCCAGGTCGCATCACTGCCCTGGAGCCACTGAGCAAGACCGGCGCTAATCTCGTTGGGCGCCTGAACCGCGCTTTGGGCGGCGCGAAGACTCGTGATTCATTTGTGAACGCGGCAGCTCCCGCTGCCCGTTAGCGCGGCGAATTACTGCTAGCGAGTCGTGAATTTCGATGTTCTCGATCAGCAGCATCGCCAATGGCACGGTGACCTCGGCCCGGCGCTCTGGCGAGCCTACCCGAAACTCAGGTTCCGAGGTCGTCTGGGGGTAGTGGGCATGAAGGGCATCGATTAGCCACTTTGTGAAGTCGATAAAGGTCAGCGGCGAATCGCGGTACTCGGTCCAGTAACTGGTGTGCAGGTCTTCGACCAGGTAAGTCCCGCCCGATGCCAGGGCGTTGAGGAAAAGGAAACGAAAGCTCTTAACCGTATGCGACGCCATGTGGATGCCATCATCGAGGATGACGTCGAATGGGCCGAACTCATCGATGACCCGGCGCAAGAAGGCCTCGTCTTGTTGGGCTCCGATCCGGACATAGACGCGGGACTCCGCGTCCTCCGATTTGGCGCAGGCCGGGTCGATATCGATCCCGACAATCGTGCTTTCCGAGTGCAGAAAGCGCCGCCAAATCTTGAGCGAACCACCGTGGGCGACGCCGATTTCCAGCATGTGGATTGGGCGCTGGCGGTAGGGAGCCAGGACTCTCTCGTGAATCGCCAGGTAGTGCACCCACTTGTGCACGCCGACCGTAGTCTCGAAGATGTTCGCCAACTCCCCAGAAGGCATGGGACCGTCGGTTGCTGACCATATTGTGCCGGCGCCAAGGTCATCGCCGAGCACCCGCTCCATTTGCGCCTGGTTTCGGAATGGGTAGAGCTTGAACAGAAATGGCGGCCGCCGGGAAGACACCAGGTTGACCTTGGCAAGGCTAGCGCGGAGCCAGGAGGTCAGGGTCGTAAGCATTTCCGGATTGTCCCAGGATTGTCAGGCTGATCATAGGATTCGGCCGTGAAATGGCACTTAAGTTTGTCAAGTTAATGGCATCGCGGCGCTCGTGCTTGGCCCATTCCTTCGAGACTGGCTGTCGCTTACGCTAATACCGTCGCCAAGAAGACATTCAACAGATTCGCGCCCTCGTCCCGTCAAAGGTTGCAGGCCGATGCCTGTGACAAACCTTTAATAATGAAGAAGCCACGGAAGGAGAACCGGTGGTTGGAGTAGCAGCCGCCCTCGGCTCCGCCGCCCTCTGGGCGCTCGGTGGTGTGGTCCTCCGGGACGTGGCCGGGCGCTTGAGCGCCTTTTATATCACGGCAATCCGCACTAGCGTCGCCGCCCTGATCGCTCTGCTGATCTTCGCGGTGGTTGGACCCTACGATGCGCTGATCCACATGCCAAGTTCCACTATCGCCCTTCTGCTCGGCACCGCGCTGCTACTTTCGCTCGGCGATACCGCCTTTGTGCGGGCCATGGCCTTCGAAGATGTCTCACGCGTGTTTACAACCTCCACCGGCCTCTACATCCTGGCCAGCGTTTCCGGCAGCATCGTCTTCGCCGGCGAAGACTTCTCTGTCCGGCTCGTAATTGCCGGCGTCGCTGTCCTGGTCGGTGCGCGGCTCGTGGTTCAGAGACAGGCCGGTGCCGCCAGCCCGGTGGTCCTCCGGGCCCGCCAACCGATGCCAGCGTTGCTGCTAGCGATCTTCGCGGCGATTCTCTGGTCAATTGGCCTGCTAATTTTGGCCGACGCAATGGAATCGATCGATGCCCTGGCGGCGAACGCGCTCAGAATGCCGTTCACCGCTGTTTTCCTGGCATCGATCGCCGGGATGCGTGGCGAACACCGGCGGCAATGGAAACGCCAGGACCTAATACCAATCTTCTTGAACGGCGCCCTTATGGCCGGCGCGACGTTATTGTTTCTGGTCGCGGTCAAGGAGGGCAGTGTCGGCGGCGTGGCGGTGCTCACCTCAACCTCACCGATATTCGCGGTACCCCTGGCCCATTTCTTTCTCAACGAAAGAATCACCCTGGTCACGGCTAGCGGTGTAACAACCTGCATGATCGGCGTTTGGCTGGCCAGCGTCTGAGATCAGGACTTCAGTAGGTCTCTAGCTCGGTGGCATAGACCCTCAGAGCCCCACCCGTTCTTTCGGACAAATCTCCATGCCAAGGTCAATCTAATGCTCGGGCCCAAGCCTGAGGTTCCGTAATGATCTGGCTTTCCTTAGCGTTAGTCATAAGGACCCTTTTCTTCATCTCAGGGGGTGTTCTCCTAGGGGAACACGCCGAGGATTAATCAGAGGGGTAGATCTCGGATCGGAGTGCCAGCTCATGGTTAACAGTCAAGACAATGACACGCTACAGGAACGCCTGATGCTGCGGATTCAGGATTGGTTTCAGGAAGATGGCTGGAAGGTTTCACAGGGAGAATCCAGCGAACTGACCTGGTATCTTGCCGCCGAAGAGGCCGGACACACGGTCCGCGTGTTCATGAAGCCAGACCGTGTTGACGAAGTGGTGCTGGAATCAATCATCGACATTGGTGAGACCTCTCGAGACGAACTCGCCGCCATGTCAAAGGACGACCAAGTTGACGTTTTCCTCGACCTGGTGATGGAATTGACCGGCCGGGAGTTTGAGATGAGTGCTATCCGGCCGCCGATCGAAAATATCTCGATTCGCAAGTCGGTTTACTACGACGGCATCAGCAAAGACCTGTTCATGCGCCGTGCCAATAGCATCAAGCTCGGCCGCGCTTTCATTCAAGCCTTCATTCAAAAGCGACTCAGGCCCAGGTAGACTTCGCCGCGGCAGCCGCGGCTCTTCGTCCAGCGCAGGTACCTTGTCCCGGACTCCGAGTTGATTTCACCCCTCGGCTGCAACTCTTGGCAATTGAGTCGAGAGCGGTCGGCATTTGGGCTGTACCTTTTAATCACAAGATCGATGCCTACTTTAAACGTCAAATTGTTGCTAAAGCTATCGGCACAACCTCCGGCTAAAATACTGGCTTCTAAGGACTTCTGCTTACGGGCCAGACCTTATCCTCTCCCTCTTTAGCCTGTATTTGCCTTTAAACGCACTAAAAAGCTATAAGCATCGGTCCCGAATGGGCGATTAAGAATTAATTAGGAGTCAAAAGGACGGAAACCTAGACAGCAGGAGGCTGTTGATGCAGACGCTAAAGTTCATGCAATCTCAAAGTCCGATCAAAATTGCGTCTGGGGTCTTGGCCTTGGCACTGGCCGGCGTAGCAGCCGCCATCCTGCCGCTCTGGCCTCTGGTTTTCGCAGAACTGGGCATAGTTGCGGCATCACTGCTCATAATCCTTAGACCAGAAAAGCCCCGCGATTTTAGGGTGAGATATCAGCGCAAGATCAGAGGCGTACGGCCAATCTCGATACGTGACGGAGGCTTTGGACTCTATCATCCCTGGTATTTCGATCTCCGAGTAAAAGAGAAAGCGGAGCGCTGTCGCCGCAATGGATTCTCAATGGCCTTGGTGGTGCTCAAAGTGCGGCCTCCGGATCAGGCCGAATCGCTGGAGAAACTGGGTCCGGAAGACCCTTCAAATGCCGGAATCCCAGCAGCCAGTACCATTCGCGCCGTCGATCTATCCACCGCCCTAAGCCCGCTCGAATTCGCCATCTGCCTGTTGCATTGTGACCACGCCGGGGCGGAAGGTCTGATCAGCAGACTGCAGGACTCACTGCTTCCCTATGAGTGCAGCTTTGGCCTGGCGATCTTTCCTAACGGCGCTGATAACGCCAAGGACCTGATTGAAATCGCCCGTTCAAGCGTACAGCCCCGAGCCTTGCCGCGAACCGAACTGGCAAACGCTGTTTAGGTACAGTCAGCCGGCTCAGCCATTTGTTAGCCGGGCTTTCCTGCTGCGCTTCCAGCGTGGCTCATGAATGTCATGAAGGAGCAAATTGCAAAGTTCATTCTGAACGAAGCTGATCTCGATGTACTGTCAGGAAAGTCTCAACAGTAAACACCCCAGCAACGCCAGCGCTAGTGCTGTGAACGCAGCCTTAGCCAACCATAAGACCCTGCATTTGTGGCACCTCAGAATTCCTTGACCGAGGTGCCGCATTTTTTTTCAGCGCAGCTTTCTCCCTGATGGTTCTAGCTTCAAAACCCCTGGTAAGACCCCCGTCTGGCCGGCCTTATTTGCTATGCGACTTTTAGGGGTACTACTACGTTTTCGCCCAGAGCCGATACTAATTTGTGAGAATAGTCAGTAAGTTCCCATCCCAAGCAAAAAATAGGATTCATTGCGCCGAGATTCTGGTTGGGCCGGCAAACTGCCGGCCCAACGGAGTTCTGCGCCTCCCAAAATCTGGCAACTAATTAGGCGAAGCGCTTTACGAGTTTCTTGACCGGCGCTGCCGGCCCGGGCCCGACCATCTGACTAATTGATCGGAGGAAAAACATGGCTCCGAATTTTGTCCACCCTGAAGACCTCGAAATCTTCCTGGAAGAGGCACATGAGCAGTTCGAACTGCTGAACGAAGATATCGGCCGTCTCGAGTCCGGAGCGGACGATGCTGAACTGCTTCGCCAAATGTTCCGGTCGGCACATACGCTCAAGGGATCCTCGGGCATGCTGGGCTTCAGGACGTTTTCCGAGTTGAGCCACGCCATGGAGGAAGCCTTGGACCGCGTACAGTCCGGCTCGCTAAACGTCAGCGCCGATTTGATCGCCCAACTCACTGAATGCCTGGTAGCGCTGAAAGCTATCAGAGACAAAGTACAGGCTTCAGGCGAGGATGATTACGAGATAGCCGCCCTGGTTGAGTCCCTGCGTGGAGCCCCAATACCGCAGGCAGAAGTTGCCGCCGCCGGATTGGCAGGTTCCTTTGATCAGGCTTTGGCGGGAGATGCAGACGCTTCGCGGCGCTTGTATTCTGGACTAGCGGCCGGACAAACGGCCTTCACGATCCAGACGACAACCGATCAGGATGGCGCTCGTGCTTCAGTGCGTGCGCTTCAGGTGATTAGTGAGCTCTCCGATCAGTCGATGATCATCTGCTCAATTCCGTCGGAACAAGAGATCGAAGCGGAGACCGGCGGCGCCCAGCTGCGGGTGCTGTTGACGACTTTTGAGGATGCGGCCACAATCCGGCGCGCCGCTCTGGCGATTCAGGACATCTATGTGACCGGCGTGGATCCTTGGCACGCCGCGTCGGAGACTTCGGCTGCAAACGCGGCACAAAAGGAAGCGTCTTGAGCGGCGCGGAGAAGATCAGGGGAGGCCTGATGCCGGCGAGATTAGGAGACGCCGATCATGTCGAGATCAGTAGAGGCGGGCATCGTCTTAGTCGGCATCTTTGCCGATGGTAACGCTATCCAAATGACAAGAAGCTGGCTTTGTTTTCATCCCCTTCAGGACGATGTGAGAGCGGAAAATCTGAGGACGAAGAAGGCAGCCGCAACAATGAAAAGGGGTGATTCGCAAATTCGAGGTGCCGGAACTGCTGCAACGGCTCACGAGCCGCGCTGCCGCGCAATTAGGAGGGCTGGTTGGAACTCAAAGAAATTCACTTAAGCCTCGGGCAAATGGCCGCCGAGAACAAGCCAGAGGCGGTGCTGACCTGCCTGGGGCTGGGTTCGTGCGTAGCGCTTTGTGTGTACGACCCGGTCGCGAAAATCGGAGGCATGGCCCATATGGTCTTACCCGAGCATAGGGAGGGTGTCTCCGACGAGCAGCGCGCGCGATTCGTTGACTGCGCCGCGCCGATGCTGGTTGGAAGTATGGAAAAAATCGGCGCCATTAAGACACGGCTCAAAGTCAAGCTTGTCGGCGGGGCGGCCGTCACCGCATCCTCCGGAAATCCTCTGCTAGATTTGGGCAAGCGAAATATTGATGCCGCGACCGAAATCCTGGGCAAGATGGGTCTGCCAATCCGTGCCGCCGATATCGGCGGCACCCAGGGGCGCTCGGTCCGCCTCTACGTCGAAACCGGCAAGCTCGTCGTGTCCCGTCTAAAAGGCGACATCGTGGAGCTCTAGCGATTAATTTTGCGTTGAGCCCTAGCGAAGTTGGAGGTGAGCCTCTTGGCACAGTTCTAGTAGTAGATGATTCAGCGTTCATGCGCTCCCGCTGTACTCAGTTCATAAAGCAACTGGGTTACGACAGCGTCGAAGCTGGCGATGGCGATCAAGCGATCGCTACCTATAAGAAGAGCCGGCCGCAGCTGGTCCTGATGGACATCACGATGCCCGGAATGGATGGACTCACGGCGGTCAAAGAGATCATCAATTTTGACCCAAAAGCCAAACTTGTGATGCTTGCCGCCCTCAACCAAAAGGGAATCATTGTTGAGGCCCTGAAGGCGGGAGCCATAGACTTCATGACCAAACCGTTCGAGGCGGAAAAGTTTAATGAAGTCGTCAACAAAGTAATAGGGACCAGCGGCGCGGCGTTGGAGCGGCGTTGGAGCGCAAGGTTGGATAAAAAGATCAAAGTCCTGGTGGTGGATGACTCGGCGGCGGTTCGCCGCGCCCTGACAACCGGCCTTGAGGAGGATCCCGAAATTGCCGTGGTCGGTAGCGCTCGTGACGGCGCCGATGCGGTCAAGAAAGTATTGGCTCTCAATCCCGATGTTGTGACGCTGGACCTGGAAATGCCAGGCATGAACGGCATCCAGGCCTTGGAGAGAATCATGCAAGAGCGGCCGACGCCCGTGGTGTTGGTCAGCAGCATCAGCCGCAAAGGGGCTGAGGTCACAGTGCGGGCCTTGGAGCTACGCGCCGTCGATTTCGTGCTCAAGGACGGCTCGGGCGGCAAGGCATCGGTTGAGAGCCTTCTGAGTGAGCTACGGGCCAAATTGCGTCACGCGGTCGGGGCGAAGGTCCACGGCGGGGCGGCGACAAATCAGAAGCCTGACCCCAGCCCACCGCCGCGTGAACGGCCGCGATCTTGGCGGCCGCGCGTGGTTGTAATTGCCAGTTCCACCGGCGGGCCGAAGGCTCTGCGCAGCGTAGTCCCAGCCTTGCCCGCCGATTTCCCGCTGCCGGTCATGATTGTCCAGCACCTGCCGCCGGGCTTCACGGCCCAAATGGCTCAAGGACTCGATGAGATTTCTGCCGTGTCGGTTGAGGAGGGTCAACCCAACATGCCGCTGCTTCCCGGGCGGGTAATCATCGCCCCCGGCGGTGTTCACATGCTGGTCAGCGATGAGCGCTCCGTAAAGCTAAGCCTCACCGAACGGGAGAATGGCGTCCGCCCATCGGCTGATCCATTGATGGCGTCGGCGGCTGACGTTTACGGCTCATCCGTGCTCGGCCTTGTGCTAACTGGCATGGGCAGGGATGGCACCGAGGGCTGCCGCTTGATCAAAGAAGCTGGGGGCGAGGTAATTGTCGAGAATGAGTCTACCTGCGTTGTTTATGGCATGTCTAAAAGCGTGGTTGAGTCGGGCTATGCCGATCTTGAGCTTCCACTTTCAGGGATTGTCCCGGAAATGGTTGCATTATGCTCGGCGCGGAAAGCGCCAGTAAGAGCCACGAAATGAACGATCAGGAATACTCGGAATTCAAAAAAATGGTGGCTAAGGTCCTGAATCTTGATCTTGAAGCCTACCACGGCGAGCACGTACGGCGCCGCCTGGAAATATTCGTCAACCGCTACAGGTCAAAAGACGGCTCAATTCCCTTCGACGTGATGGGGAAAGACCCAGATTTGGCTCCAAAGCTGATCGATGTTCTCGCAGTAAATGTCTCCGGCTTCTTTCGTGACGCCAAGCAGTATGAATACCTGCGGTCCACACTGCTGCCGGAAATGACCAAGGGAGGCCGCCAGCTCAAGATCTGGTCAGCGGCCTGTTCGAGCGGACAGGAACCATACTCGCTGGCGATGCTCCTGGATGAGTTGCCAAACCCAACCAATCATCGAATTATGGCCACCGATCTCGATGCCAAGGACGTCAAACGCGCCTCTGAAGGCGGACCCTACTCGGAATCCGAGATTAAAGACCTTCCGGCCTGGCGTCGCAAGAAGTACTTTATAGCGTCCGGCGGACGCTATAAAGTTTCTCCGCCACTCCCGAAACGGATCAAGTTCCTCGTGCACAACCTGCTGGCGGACCCTTTTGAAGCTGACTTTGATTTGATAGTGTGCCGCAACGTCATGATCTATTTTGGCAAAGAGGTCAAGGCCAATCTGATCCGCCGCTTCCACAAGGCGCTCAAGCCGGGTGGAGTGCTGTTTATCGGCGGAACCGAGGCATTTCTGGGCGACGACCGTGATGGGTTTGAGAAACTAGACTCCGACTTCCCCCGCAAGCTCGCTCCATCCGGGTCCGAGGCGCGGCCGAAGGTTGCCTAACCCCCGCAAGACCGTCCCAGGCGGGCGCTGAGCCCTCGCAGCTGTGGCATAAACGTCCCCCCAGCAGGTTGCCCAGGGACTGATTTGCAGCTGATTTTCATTGGTGTCCTTGCTACTCTGGACTTTGGCTCCGCTGCCTTCAGCGGAGCGGCACGTGGTGGAGCGATGCCAACGGCCCGGTTACAATTCAGCCAGTCTCGCCGCTACGGCGGCCTTCTTGATCCAATGCAGGCTGTCGTGAGCAGCTAGAACGGAGTCAGCCGACAATGGACGAACGTGAATTCCTGATCGAAGAACTCGCCGATGGGCACCGAATGGTCGGGTCCGCCTTGTCGGACCTGACCGAGGAGGTTGCCAACTGGCAACCCGGCGGTACCGCCAACTCGATCGCCGGTCTGTTGGCCCACGCGATCGTGGTCGAAGACATGATCGTCAACCGATTGTTCGGCGGCGGCAGATCGCTATTCGAGACCGGCGAATGGGCCGAGAAAACCGGTATCCCGGCCAAGCCCCGCGAGATTTGGCAGCTCGGTTGGACGCTAAACGTCGCCGCCTTCGACCAGTATCGTCAGGAGGTCCAGGCCGGCATGGACGCGCTCATGGCCGGACTTGATCCAGCCTCGCTAGATCAAGAAATGGACGCCTTTGGCAGCACCAGGCGCGGCGGAGACCTGTTGAGAATTTCCGGCAGCAATCACATCCTTGGCCATCTTGGTGAGATTTCCGTCCTGCGGGGCATGAAAGGATTGGCAGGATTACCGATTTAATTTGCCGCGGCACAAGTCCCGGCGCTTACAACCTTTTTATCTCTAAGCAGGCTGCCGTACGCAGCTAGAACGGAGGCACGAGATGATGGACGAACGCGAATTCCTGATTGAAGAACTCGCCGATGGTCACCGGATGGTCGGCTCGGCCTTGTCAGATCTCACCAGCGAGGTTGCCCAGTGGCAGCCTGGAGGCACGGCCAACTCGATAGCCGCCCTCTTGGCGCACACGATTGTTGGTGAGGACCGGGTTGTCAACCAGATGTTTAAGTCTGGCGAGTCACTGTTTGACAGCGGCGGTTGGTCGGTGAAAACCGGCATCCCTGCTGGGAATAACGAAATTTGGCAAGCCAACTGGAGCCTAAACGTTGAGGCCTTCGATAGCTACCGCCAAGAGGTTCAGCAGAGCATGGACGCCTTCCTCGCGACCCTTGACCCGGCGCTGCTCGACAAGGACATCGAAGCGTTCGGCAGCCCACGGCGCAGCGGTTGGATGCTCAGGGTTGTAGTTAGCAATCACATCCTCAGCCACCTGGGTGAGATTTCTGTCCTACGTGGCATGAAAGGATTGGCCGGGCTGCCAATCTAGGCCGCGACGCCCCAGGAATACGGTTGTTTTACGGAAGAGGCCCCGGCAGCTGGCCCGGCCTTGAATCAGCAGGAAAAAGAATCAGCCGGCTGAACTGCCTTTCGGCTCAGCCGGCTGATCAAGAGACCGAAACGAATTTCGGCTGAAATTCGCTCCCTCTCCCGCGGGTCCTATGCCGCTTAGGCGGCGTTACGGAACGCTTCATCCGATATCTCAGCGACCTTCGCCTCGATTTTGCGCGGGTCCTGGGCGCTGGGGCGCTGGGCGTCTGCCGGACTGTAATCGCGCTTCGGCGACCTCCCGCCGGATGTTGGCCATCCGCTCAACTGCTAAGTACTCGTCGATTGTTGGCTAGCATTTGTTCTCCTTCCTTGCTACCTGTAAAGTACTTTAGCAGGTGACGGGACACCTGTCAAGAGCATTAGCTGGTGATTTTCTTGGGAATGGGTTATACTAAGCCCGTTATGAACGATGCGGAGCGCGACGTGCTAATTTCGTTCCTCCACAGCGATTGGCCGGCCGATCAACGCGGCACGCCGGAACGGCTCGGCGCCTGGCTGACCGATCACGGTCTTCTGGAGCACGACGTTGATGTCACGCCATCGGACCTGCGCGACGCCGGTCGTCTTCACTCGGCCCTCATGGCTCTCTTCGCCGCCCATAGCGATGGTGAAGCAAACGAAGAGGCCCAGGCTCAACTCCGCGCCGTGGCTCAGGTCCTGCCCCTGTGCGTCACCATGGATGGGCCCGACAGTCTAGGACTGCAGCCGGCCGGACAGGGCATTTGCGCCGCGCTGGCCAAGCTTCTAGCAATTGCCTACCAGGCAGGCGCCGAAGGTGACCTATCACGCTTCAAAATCTGCCAGCATTGCGGCCATGCCTTCTATGACAAATCCAAGAACCGCTCCGCCGTCTGGTGCACCATGGCGAGGTGCGGCTCTCAAAACAAATCGCGCGCCTATCGCGCCCGCAAACGCCAGCCCGCCACCTGAGCCGTTTCGGGAATTAAGGACCGTGAATCAGCTAACGCCGCCAAATATGGCGGCGTTTATTTGTTTTGAAGGAGCCAAACGATGTCAGCTGAATTCTTGCGTACCCTCCTCGATTACAACACCTGGGCTAACATCCGCGTTTTCGATCGGGCGGTCGCGGTTCCAGAATCCGAGTATTTCGCGACGGCACCCGGACTCAGCTTTGCAAACTTGCACGCGACCTTGGTACACATCGTCGTCGCTGAATTGGTTTGGTTGGCCCGCTGGCATGGCGGAATGCCGGCTGAGGCATTAAAGGACGCTCGTGAGGCGGATCTTTTGGCTGAGACTGAGATCCGGACTTTTGATGCCGTCGAGACGCTTTGGAGGCAGGAATTGGCCAAGCAGGCCTCCTACGCGGCGTCCCTAACCGATGAATCGGCTGCCGGCTCACTGGAGTACCAGACGCAATTTGGTGAACCTAACGTCCAACCCCTGGAACAGCTCATCTCCCATTTGGTCAACCACGGCACCCAATTCCGAGCCGAGGCCGCGGTCAGGCTCACCCAGCTGGGCCTGTCGCCCGGCGATCTGGACCTGATCATTTATCTCAGAGAACGAGACTCCTAAATCGCCTCACTTCGCGGCTGGTCTGGTGCCACCTGCCGGTGGCGGTTTCAACCACCAACAAAAACGCCCCGAACTAGGGTGTTCCCTAATGTCGGAGCCTAGGGGCATTTCTCTAGTATTTGTGGTGCGGGGCGAAGCCAAAGGCCTCTCCGGCTCAAGGAGGAGCGAATACGAAGGGACCGCTGGTCATCCGCGCCCGCACTCATAAAGTTAAGAGAGACGCGTGGGTCGGGCTATAAGGCCCCCCACCTATTTCCCCGCTTCAGCCTTTCGCGCCGTGACCGGCGGCGCTTTGGCGAACCTGGAGGGGACGGAGCAAGGTCGAGCTCCGCCCCTTCCTGCGTCACTTCCACAACTCAAAAGCGGTCGATACTAGTCGACAGCCCCCGTCAGGCATGAAGCAGCCCGCTGCTCGGCATTTCTACTATCGGCGAGGTCGCGCCGGTTAGTCGGTCAGACCGAGCTGCTGCAACATGTCGAGTTGATTGAATATCTCCCACTCTTCGGCAATCTTGCCGTCGGCAATGCGGCTGATGCTCATCAGCCACTGGATGTCGATCGGCTTGCTAGTGGGCGGCATACCCATCATCTCACCGGTGTTGGTCCCCTGTAACCGAACCCGGCTAAAAACTTTGTCACCCTCGGCAACCATGTCCTCAACTGTCACCTGCAGGTCGGGAAACGCGGTGAAATAGGCCTGTAAGTAGGCTTTCAAATCTTCAAGACCGTCACGGTCAGTGCCCGAGCCTTCGTGGTAGACCACGGCGGCGGCGTAGACCTCGCTAAACGCGGCAAGGTCACCGGCGCTGGCAATCTCCCAGAGACGGCGTACAACCGCCTTGTTTTCCTCCGACGTCACCGGATTTCCTCCCACCTCCAGCCTTCACGATTTCGTTCGGTCTCATCTTCGCTGACCGGCGGCTTTATTGCCACGGCCCCCGGCTCCTGCCAGAGCTATATCTCAGGCAGCCTCGGATGAAGCATCGCCGGAGGCGGAGACGACATAGCGGCCCTTGCCCAGCATCTTGGCTTGGTAGGCCGCCCGATCGGCGGCCTCAACCAGGTCTTCAAGGCTGCCATCGCGGTCTTTGGACATCGCCACCCCAATGCTGGCTGAAATGATAATCTCGAGGCCTTCGGTCCGGAAAGGTTCGCGAACCTCTTCCAGGATGCGTTCGGCCACGGCTTTCGCCTGACTTTTGTCCTTTTTTATCTCCAGAAGAGCGACGAATTCGTCGCCACCGTATCGGGCGATCATGGCGCTGGCACCCACGCCGCGACCTAACCGGTCAGCCAGGGCGATGAGGATTTTGTCACCGACGATGTGGCCGTGCTGATCATTGACCTCCTTGAAGTGGTCAAGATCGACAAACAGCAGGCCAAGCTGGGCTCCATTAGTTGGCTGGCTGGCTTGAATTTCTTTCCAGCGCTGCTCTAGCAGTGTGCGATTGGCCAGGCCGGTCAGCGGGTCATGCAGCGCCAGCCTTCTCCAGGTCAGGCCAGACCCGCTCGCCCGCGACCTTAGGTAGAGAGCGGTTGCTCCGGTCGCAAAGGCAACCGCGTTGAACAGGACAATGGTCAGAACTCCTTCGGTGTAGTCGGCCCGCGAAAGGCCAAAGGGAATACCTGGCATGACCCAAAGCCAGGTAATCACGGCTGAGGTCCAGAAGCCCGCGAGCGCCCGACGGCTCCACCGTGTCAGCTTTTCGACATCGGATCGGTCTTCGACGGATTCATTTTTGCGAGTTGGATCCGTCAATTTCATTTGTTCCACTCCAGATTGTCGACATTCATAAGGGAAATCCTTATAGCTCATTCGGGGATCCCCGCATTAATAACAAGATCGACCGTGCGGAGCGTTTCTCTAGGGGTTCGTGGTATTCAATGAAACCGGGGCGATTGAAGTGAAAAGAGGCTTTTACTGCCTTCTGAGGTCACGGGGTCCCGCTACAGCGGCGGCCCATGGCGAACAGCGAAGCAGCATTCGCGGTATTTCAATCAAACGTCGGTCTATGACCAAAAGGGGGTCTATTTTGCCGCCCGCGAAGGCCATGGCCATTCGCAATTCAAACAATAAATTCGTGCCAAAAGTCCGGTTCGCGGCCGCCGCCCTGCGGATGCCGGATTCAACCACGTGTCCAAGACGCGCGGTCAAGTCGGAGTAGTTGTACATAGCTGTGCGTTCGCGTAGCCAGCCGCTCATGCAAGTCGGCCCCAAAGTTTCGATCCACTGGCTAAAATCCACCCACTCAATCGCATCCTTAGGCTGCAGATTGAGCGAGACGTGATGAATGCCTGGCCCGTAGGGGTCGAGGAAGTCGTCCTTAAAGCTGCAAGGTCCGTATTTGGGCTCAATCACCTCGAAGCCAAAACCCCGGCCAAAGCGATCAGCGCCGATGTTGGCGCGGCCGGTGCGAAAACCGTGTTCAACCATCTCACCGTGGTTCCTGGTCTCCTCCAAAGAATCGGGACCGGTATGCCAATCGTACCCACGCCAGCGGTCTACGCCGAACAGACGTGCCTACACCGCTAATCGCGCTTCCAGGTCGTTGACGATCACACCATAGTGATTCAGCCCCGGCGTATGACTGACAAATTCAACCGCCGCCGGCCGGCTCACCTCTCGCGTAAAGTCCCACTCTTCGTCGATGGCGATCAAACGCTCCCAAGTCGGCTTCCGCGGCACAGAGACCTGAAGGTAGAAACCGCCGAGCGCGGCGCGAGTATCGAAGTAGTAGACATCGAGCACTTCGTCCACCGTCGCTGATTGGCCCACGGCAACGCCCTCAGAGGCCAGCCATTTCTTCAGATCAGGCAACTTCTCGGCTTCCAGGAGTGTCAGCCAAATGCTGTGGATGCCAGCGCCGCGTCGCGCCAGGAAATCGCTAAACGTGCTGTGGCCCGAGAGCGGCTCGATTAGCTGAAAAGTCAGGCCCTGGGAGAGGTTTGAACCGGTCGCGGTCAGGTATTCGAAATCGCCGGAGAGTGGCTCAACTTGCAGGTCGCCGGTCGCCGGGTCCGTTACCATCGATGTGATAGCCGCCGACTGACCGTAGAGGATGCGATTGCGCAGCCGGTTACCCGTGAGTCGCAACACCTTCCATCTGGTGATGCCGTAGAACTCGGCATACTCCCGCGCCGAGGCTTTGGCGTCTTTGACCACAACATTGGTTTGGTAGAGAGTATCGACCGGGATTTTCATCCAACCGCTACTGTAAGCCAGAAACGGTCTATTTCGCGCTGGCAAGCAGTGCCAACGGCACCATCATATCCGGTTTTCCAATCAATCTTTTTAAGTACTCGCCAGGCCGGTGGGGTCGGGAGCCTCACGGTTGGATTCTTCGACCAGGGCCAGGAACGACTCCACTGAGAGATTGGCCAGGTGAGGATGGCGAAACGTCGCTCCTGACTTGAGCGAATAGATGTTACGCCGGCCGGATCGTTCGATTGTGATCAGGTCCACATCTCTCAGATCCTTGAGAATCTCCAGCACTCGCCGTTCAGTCAGGCCGACTTCGGCGGCGACCTCGCGGATCGTGGCCGAGCCATGGTTTGCGATATAGAAAAGAACAAGGCCGTGGCTTGTGACCAGCGACCAGGAAGGGCGGGTTTCTGCGTTATCCATTGTCATTCAAATCAAATTGTAGCCGCTTGCACCGGAAATAGTGAAACTTTGTTTAGCTTTTGGTTGGGAGATTTACGGGAAGAAAGAGGCCTGCAACCAATATTTTAAATACCGGATATGCTGCTTCGCTGTTCGCCATGGGCCGGACGCCCAAGCTTCCATTCAGCGTCAGTGCGTTCGGTGTCTGAAAAACTAGGGATGCTTTAGCGCTCACAGCAAGTGTGCGGCGAGCGGCCATGAACAGCGAACCCGGGCAGGCCCCGAAGTGTAGCCCGCAAATGCGGGCGGCCCGAGGCGAAAGCCAAGTCGCATACCCGGTATTTAAATCAATCACGCCGCATCAAGCGTGAGGGCGCATATTTGCCGTCCGGCAAGGCCCATAGCCATTACCGGTATTTAAATCAATCACGCTGCATCAAGCCGGAGGAGGTATATTTGCCGACCGGTAAGGCCCGTGGCCATTACCGGTATTTAGATCAATACAAAGACCGCTCCCGGCTGGGACTCCGGGAGCGGTCTCTTCGAGGGGGTGCGAATAAGTCTTGTGGGCGGGCCCGCTTAGGCCGTCGCTTTTGTCAGACCCTTCACGTACTCGTGAATCGCCAGGTCTTTGAGCTGAATCCGCAGCCAGTCCTGCAGCTGATGACTTTCTATCGCCCGCCGGACGACATCGGCCTTTTCCTCGCGCTCCGTGGCGTCCAGTGCCAGAGCCTGCTCGAGGCCGTCCGCTACCGCGTCGATGTCGAATGGGTCGACACCGACCACGCCGGGGCGAAGCTGCTCGAAGGAGCCGGCCGTCTCAGAGAGGACGATTGCGCCGTCCCTCTGATTGATCACTGGACCTTCTTTAGAAATTAGGTTCATGCCGTCCGCGAGCGAGTTGACCAGAAGCACGTCGTAGCTCATCAGCCCGGCCAGAGCCTGGGACCGATTCTGCTCGTAGAAGACCGTGATCGGCTGCCAATTCTGATCGCCGAAGCGGGAGTTGATCCGTTCGATAAGGTCAAAAGTTGCCGAGGCGTAATCGCCATACTCCTCGATTGCATCTCTGGACGGGACCATGAACGCCAGGAAGCGAACCTTGCCGTGAAGCTTCGGGCTGCGCTCCAGAAGACGCTCATAGGCTTGGAAGCCGCCGAGAACGTTCTTGCTGGGGTCCAGCCGGTCAACCCGAACGATCAGCTTCTCCTTACCGGCTCCTAACGCCGGCAGGTGGGACCGTACTTTGGTCGACCGGGCCGTAGCTTGCAACTCCTCAATATCGACCGATATTGGGTTGGCCCAAGCGGTGGCAGTGTGGCCAAGATATTCAACTTCACCACGGCGCTCCGAAACTTGCGCCCGTGAGCCGAGGTAGGCCCGGCAGGTGGCGAGGAAGTTGTTAACCGACTCGTCAGTCTGGAAGACAATGCTGTCATTGGCCAGCAGACCGCCACAAATCTCCCTCACCAGCCCGTCGGGCAGAGCACGCCAGACTTCAGGCTGAGGCCAGGGGATGTGGACAAAGTGCTGCAGCGTTGCCTGTGGCCGGGCGTTGCGAATAAATCGCGGCGCCAGGTAGAGGTGGTAGTCGTGCAGCATTACCCGGCCGCCGCCGGTGCGGTCGATCTCCTCGATCACCGCATCGGCAAACAGACGATTTGTTGGCACGTAGCCGCTGTGCCAAGACGCCACCGCCTCCGCTTCTACATCGCGGTCCTGGAGAAAATCGGTCATCGAGTGCTGGATGAACCAGAGCAAAGGGTTGCAGAACAAGGAGTAATGCGCCTCGTAGGTCGTCTCGGGGATATCGATCAGCCTCAGGTTGCTCTCGTTACCAATTTCAACCTCACCCCCGGCGATCGAGACCACGTGGTCGGCAAAGCTCGATGCCGCGGCGATCCAGGTTAGGGGCTCAGTCTTTGCGATTGAGTTCAGGGCTACGGCAACACCGCCGCCGGCGTCATGCCGTCTCAGACGCCCAAAGTCGTCGATTGAGTGCTCAACACCACCACGGTTGCTAACAATGATTAGCCGAGCGCCGCTACTCAATGCCAGGTTATTCGAAACGGCTTTTAGATCTTGCTGATCGAGCATAATTTCCTCCCGCGCGGCAAAGCGAGACGCCGCGAGATTGGGGAGGAAGGGCTTCGGCCATGAAGCTTGTGGTTATTCGGCTGCGGAGCAAGGAGGTAAGAAGCAGCCGGATACTCACCGGCGTGCAGCCGAAACCCATCCTCTTTCAGTGGCCTACGAGGTTAGCTGACGGGTTAGGGCTGAAAGAGTTGCTGCCCTGCCACCGAAGTGACTACACCCCAGAAATTGGTTCCCCCGTTCCCTCTCACCGGAGAAGGACTCGGCCTAAGTGCTACTGAAGATTAGGTGATATTTGGTGGCCTGTCCATCAAAGCTTGTTTCAAGAATTGGATTTCCTGAACAGTTCCGCCAACGCCACGGGCATTTAGGAGTGGTTCGCTCCTGAGCGATCTCCTATCAAACGTCCTCTTTTCGCGCCCAAAACCCAAGATCTAACCCTCAGAAAGGGCCATGAAAGCCAGAAACTTATTTCAGTCTAGGATCAACCTAGGAGTGAGTCGCAAACGAAACTAACAGATCGCCTGGCGCTCACGTTAGTCAAAGCAATGCCATAAGGCAGAGACCAGAAAAGGCGCCAGGTGCTTCAACACCCGGCGCCGGTACAACGGGAGTGCATGTCTGGACCCTCGCTGCTTGTCAATTTTAATCGATTGCATCGCGCGATCAGAAATCGCCGGCGGCGGGCAAGTCCTGGAAGTTCGCATCCCGTCTCCAATATCTTCGAAACTGGATGGCTAAAGCCACCTGAGGTGTGCTAGCGAGCGCCGACAAGCTCTGCTTTCAGGCTTATTAGAGCTGTGTTGACTTAATCTGCACTTTCGCCGCGGGCCTTCTCTGATGCTGCGCTGCCGCGTCTCTGGACCAGAAACGATGCCACGATCGCGACCGCGAGAACGCCAAAAACGTAGCCCAGGGAGACCCCGATCGAGACTTCGTACCACTCCGAGGCAATCATCTTGAGGCCGACGAAACCGAGGATCAGAACCAGGGCCTGGCGCAGGTAGACAAAGTACCCCATGACGCCGGCCAGGGCGAAAAACAAAGCTCTCATGCCGAGAATTGCAAAAGCATTGGACGTGTAGACGATGAAAGGATCCTCGGTAATCGCGAAGATCGCCGGTATCGAGTCCAGGGCGAAGACCAGGTCCGTGGAGGCTATGACGGCCATCGTCACCAAAAATGGCGTCGCCCAGAGCCTGCCGTCCTGTTTGAGGAAGAAGTCAGTACCGTGAAATTCAGAGCTGACCGGCATTACCCGGCGCAGGCCGCGCAACAGCAGGTTCTTGTCCGGATGGACCTCACCGTCGGCCTCACGCGCCAGCTTGAAGGCGGTGAGCAGCAAGAAGCCGCCAAAAACAAAAATCACCCAATGGAAAGCATCCAGCAGGGCGGCCCCGGCCAAGATGAAAGCCAGCCGCATGAACAGGGCGCCAATGATGCCCCAGGTTAAGGCCTTGGGCCGGATCGTCTGCGGCACCGAGAAGTAGCTGAAAATCACCAGGAAGACGAACAGGTTGTCGATGCTGAGCGATTTCTCGATCACGTAGCCGGTGAGAAATTGGAATCCCTTTTCGGTGCCGCCGAAGACGAAGACGCCGCTGCTAAATAGGAGCGCCGCGCCGATCCACATGCTGCTCCAGCCCAACGCAGCACGCACCGTCATTTCCGTGCTGCGGTTGCTGATCAGCTTGAGGTCGATCAGCAGCAGAAAGGCTATCAGTCCGGAAAAGCCCAGCCACAGCGCTGCTGTTTCAACCGACATCGGCTCTCCTCAACTCAGACGGTCGCAATGAGCTTTTCCGGGTAGGTGGCTGACAATCGCGGTCGTGATTCTGTGACAAAGAGTGCTACCTGGAGCCCGGGGCACGAGAACTCGCCACTCGGCCGTAGGTCTTGCCGGCTCCAGGAGCCCACGGGTCCCGGGTGGCTTTTGCTTCCATGCTGACGCACCCGAAGTAGGTGAACCTGGGCGCGCCCAGGCCCGCGTTAGCTGCCTGGCCCCTCCCTTGAGGGTTTGCTATCGAGTTAGGGTCAAGCCTGACCAGTAGGGCTCGAAAATCGACTCTCCAAGCTGCCAGGCCCGCATTTCAATCTTGCGACCGAGGGCAGCGCGAGTCAAGCGACCGCTTGGCGTTGGCAACGGTAGTCTCGATTGGCGCAGTGGGGTGACTCGATCTGGGCTACTTTATTACGATTTGCTCCAGCTCCTGTAGCTCTTCCCAGGTCAATTCCAACTCAAAAATAATCTCTTCGGAGCCATTTCTCGCGACAAGGCTGCCCTCCCATTGCATTTCGTAGACGATAAGGTACCTCACCGTTTCACCGGCCGCCAAGGTAAAATGTAAGTTCGCGTTTGGCCCCTTGCCATAAAACAGCCTGACCTCCTCCGAAGTCTCGTTTATGGCGGTGACAGATGTGCTGGCATCACAAGTGAATCCAAGGGTAAATGCAAGAGTTCCCAGGACGAATGCCAGTCGGAGCTTCCGAACAAGGTCCATTTGCCGTTCCACCTCGCAACCAGCCTTTTTTGCCATATCGTAGCTAGATACGCTTGTAGGCGCCCCTTTGGATCGATTCCGGTGCTTGCGTTGGTTCAACAGGTTCTTCAGCCAAAACAAAACCCGACCTTAATGCAGGTCGGGTAAGCTGCTGTCGCCGATGACGCCGCACTGAGACGCGGCTAGGACTGTTCAATCGCATCGATAATACCATGTTTCACGGGCTTTGTGGCCATTGATCCGGGCCGAGCGCGACAATTAATTGTCCCAAAACCTCTTGGCAGCTTCATACACGCCCTGGAACGCCCGCCCAAAAACAAAGAAACCAGGCTGGTTGCCTGGTCTCTTCGCGAAGGTCTGTCTCCAGTCTTTTTAGGCTGAGACGTCCTTGAGCTGGTCCTCGCTGGCCTGATCCTCGGCCTCAATCGGCTCGCTTTCCTGTCCGGTACCGGTCACCAGCAGCGGCGGGCGGCGATCGCGGACCGTTTCGCCGTTGACGATGCACTGCTGCACGTCGGAGCGCGAGGGCACCTCGTACATCACGTCCATCAGCATGTCTTCCAGCACCGTACGCAGGCCTCTGGCACCGGTGCGGTGTTCGATCGCCTCGTCGGCGCAAGCTACCATCGCGTCGTCGGTAAAGGTCAGCTCGACGCCATCCAGGGAGAAGAAGCGCTGGAACTGCCGCAGAACCGCGTTCTTGGGCTCGGTAAGAATCCGGATTAGCGTTTCTTTCGAGAGAGACTCCAAACCAACCACCATCGGCAACCGTCCGACAAATTCCGGAATCAGCCCGTAGGTCAGCAAATCGTCTTGAGTAATCTGCTTGGTCAGCTCGTCGACCCGCTCCTGGCCCTTCTTAGTGTCCAAAGCGCTGGCGTTGAAGCCAAGGGAGCGCCGGTCACGCCCCAGCCGCTTCTCGATCACGGTTTCGATGCCTTCAAAGGCACCGCCACAGATAAAGAGAATGTTCTGGGTGTTGATCTGGATAAAGTCCTGGTTCGGATGCTTGCGGCCGCCCTGCGGCGGTACGTTGGCAACCGTACCTTCGATAATCTTCAGCAGAGCCTGCTGAACGCCCTCACCCGACACATCGCGGGTGATTGAAGGGTTGTCGCCTTTGCGCGAAATCTTGTCGATCTCATCGATGTAGATGATGCCCCGCTCGGCGCGGCTCACGTCCATATCGGCCGCCTGGATCAGGTGCAGCAGGATGTTCTCAACGTCCTCACCAACGTAGCCAGCCTCAGTCAGCGCCGTTGCGTCGGCGATTGTAAACGGAACGTCGAGGATTTTGGCCAGGGTGCGGGCCAGATGGGTTTTGCCGACACCGGTCGGTCCCACCATTAGGATGTTGCTCTTCTCAAGTTCAATATCGGATGAAGAGCCCGTGTTGGCGTTGATCCGCTTGTAGTGGTTGTAAACCGCCACCGAGAGGATTTTCTTGGCCTGCTCCTGGCCGATTACGTAGTCGCTGAGCTGGTCATGCAACGCCTTTGGCGGCGGAACCTTGTCACTCTTGACCGGCTTCGCCGGGCCGCCCTCTTCCTCGATGATGTCGCGGCACAGGTTCACGCACTCGTCACAGATGTAGACGGCGCCGGGCCCGGCAATCAGCTTCTTCACCTGATCCTGGCTCTTTGCACAGAAAGAGCACTGGTATTGGAGGCGGCTGCCCTTTGTTGTTGCCAATGAAACCTCCTAAGCTCTTACGAACTCGACTTTGACAAGATCTCGTCGATCATGCCGTAGTCTTTTGCCTGTTCGGCGTCCATGTAGAAGTTGCGGTCGAAGTCACGCGTGATGCGCTCCGGGTCCTGACCCGTGTTCTTGGCCAGAATGTCACGCAGAAGATCGTTAACTCGCAGGGTTTCCCGCGCCTCAATTTCAATATCAGATGCTTGGCCGCGCGTGCCGCCCATCACCTGGTGCATGTGAATCGTTGAGTTTGGCATTACAAAGCGCTTGCCTGGCGTCCCAGCGCTGAGCAGAACCGTTGCCATGCTGGCGCAGAGGCCAACGCAGTAGGTGGCGACTTCGCAACGGTTGAGGGTCATGGCGTCCAATATCGCCAGCCCGGCGTGCACAGAGCCACCGGGTGAGTTGATGTAGAAGGAGATGTCGCGTTCCGGCTCCTCGCGTTCGAGGTGCAACATCTGGGCAATTATGCTGTTGGCCACCTGGTCATCGACCGGCGAACCGAGGAAGATAATGCGCTCCTTGAGCAGCATGGAATAAATGTCATATACGCGCTCTCCACGAGGCGTAGTCTCCACTACAGCCGGTACGATTGCCTGAGGGTAATTTGGATCCAACGTTTACTCCCTTTGAATCATCGTCCGAAACGATTGGGAATGACAGCCCCTATTCGGTTTTTCTTGGGCTGGTCCGTCGTGTTTTCGCCGGTTTTTCGGCCTTTCCCGACTTTCCCGCCGCTGGCTCCTTGGCGGAAGCCTTGGCTTTTGTCTTCTTTTTTGGCGCGGCGGCAGGCTTTGAATCGGCGCCGGTAATCTCCACCATCCTCGCGAAGGTTTTTCTAGTCAGCAGCGAACGGCGCAGGTTGTCGCGGCCTTGTTCGCCACCAAAAATCAGCCGGATCGCGTCGGATTGCTCACCGGCGGTACCCGCCATGGTTTCGACCTCGGCGTCGATGTCGCTTTCTTCGACCGCAATATCTTCGGCCTCGGCGAAGTGGCTCAGAACCAGAGAACGGCGCAGCCGCAGCTCAGCTTCCGGCCGCACCAGCTCCTGTACCTCGTCCTCATCTTTGCCAGCCCGCGACAGATAGAGTTCTTGGGCACGGGGATCGCGCGGGTCCAGCCCGGCCTGATCTTCGAGCAGGTGGGCGATCTCGCTGTCGACCATGACCGGCGGGTATTGCGACTTGGCCAGCTCGGTCAGCGCTTCCAGGCAGGCAGTTTCATAGACTTTCAAGGCCTCGTCATCGACGGTCTTTTGTGACTCGGCTCGGACCTTCTCCTTGAGTGCGGCCAAGTCCTCAATGTCCTCTTCGACCGACTTGGCGAATTCGTCGTTCTCTTCGGCCAAAATCTCTTCTTTGACCTCTTTTATGACAACGTTGTAAGCAATTGGGTTACCGGCCAGTTTGGCGTCGGCGAAATCTTCCGGTGCCGTGACCGTCTTCTCCAGCTCCTCGCCTTTTTTCATGCCGACAACCAGGCTGAAAAGCTCCGGCAAGGACGCGAACGTCTCCTCCGACAGGCGAAACTCGATGTCCTCCTGATTGACCAGGTCTACACCCTCAGCCTCAGCCTTGAGCGAGCCGCTGAGAACGTCACCCGCGACGGCGGCCCGATCAACCGGCTCCAGTGTGCCGTGGCGGCGCCGCAACTCCATCATCGCCGCGTCGATTTGCTCGTCCGTAACCAGCGTGAACTCGCGCGGCACCCGCAACGCGTTGTAGTCACCCAAATCCACGATCGGCTCCAGTGGAATCATTGCCGTGAAGACCAGTGGCTCGTGACTTACCAGCTCAACCGCCGGCTGTGACACCGGCGTGATCGATTCCTGCTCTATCGCCTCTTGGTAGGTTTCCGGGACCAGGATGTCCATCGCCTCGTCCAGCAAGCGATGATGCCCGATCTCTTTCTTGATCAGATGTTTTGGTGCCTTACCGGCCCGAAAGCCTTTGATCTTTACTTGGGGTGCCAGCTTCTTAAAAGCTTGTTCCATCGCCTGTTCATGGCGTGGCTCATCAACTTCGATTTCAATCTTGACCTGGCGATCGGGCAGTTCTTCGGTTGTTACTTTCAATTAATCTTCTCTGGGGCAGATCTGCCCGGCTCTGGCTCGTTCCGGCCTTGTTACGCGTTTAGCGCTGATTATACCAATCTGAGCCTTTGAGCGAAGAACCCAGACGTGAAAAGCGGGTTCCCTGAGCCCGGTTCGTGCCTGATGCGCTGCCTATCGCGCCTTCGGCGTGAAAACATCGGTCAGCGCATCGCCCAGGAGGTTGAAAGAGAAAAACAGCGCCGCCACGATTATTCCTGGGAAAAACAACAAGTGCGGATAGGTGTTTACGGTTCGCACGCTGCTGGCGTCGAAGATCAGGGCGCCAAAGCTGGGATGCGGTGGCTGAATGCCAACACCGAACCAGGTCAGGACAATTTCGGACCCCGCAATCCCGGCTAAGCCCAGAGACATGCTGACGATGATGATGTTGCTGATATTAGGCAGCAGGTGGCGGAAAAGAATCCGTGGGGTTGTGGCTCCCACCGAGCGAGCCGCAAGGACAAACTCGGTTTCGCGCAGCGAGAGGATTTGGGCCCGGATCACGCGCGCGCCGCCGACCCAGCTGAACAACGAAAGTGCGCCAAAAATCAGGACATAATCCGGCGCCCCCGAACTGACGATGCCGTCAATGCCGGTGAGTCCTTCGAGATCGCGCGCCAGATCAGTCACCCGTCCTCCCAAGGTTGCATTAATCAGGATCAGCATCAGCAAGCCCGGCAAAGCGGCGAAGACATCGCCGACTCGCATGATCAGGGTGTCGACCCAGCCGCCGACATAGCCCGACAGCAGCCCCAGACCGACGGTAAGAATCAAACCGCCGGTCAGCAGAGTGGCCAGGGTGACGATAACCGTAGTCTGCGATGCCCAGATTACCCGGCTCAGCATGTCGCGTCCCAAGAAGTCGGTACCAAAGGGATGATCCCAGGATGGGCCCTGCCGGGTCCCCTCCAGGTCGATAGCGGTGTAGGAAGGGATGAAACCTAGTGCGCCCAGCAGTGGCGCTGAAAGCCCGGCGGCGTAGAAAATCAGAATGAAAACAATGCCTATCAGCGCCAGCTTCTTGCGCAACAGCCGCCGCAGGGCCAGCCCGGTTGGGCTGATGACCTTGGTGCCCTCCTTGGGGCCGCCCGCGGCGCTTAGGTCAATTGCGGCGCGCGCCATAGCGGATCCTCGGGTCTATAAAAATATAGATGATGTCAACGGCAATGCTCATCATCACAAATGCGGTCGCGCCGATGATCGTGATCGCCATGATCATGTCGTAATCACGGCTGCCGACCGATTCAAAGGCCAAACGCCCAACCCCCGGTACCCCGGTTAGGGTCTCAATAAAGAAAGAGCCCTCCAGCAGCCCGATCATGGCGAAGGCGATCAGCGTGCTCAGCGGCAGCAGGGCGTTGCGCATCACGTGCCGAGTGATCACCTGGCGCTCGCTGATGCCCTTCGACCTGGCGGTCCGAATGTAGTCTTCCTTCAAAACGTCCAGGGTAAAGGCGCGCGTAAACCGGCCCCAGGATGCCACCGCCGGGATTGACAAGGCGACGATCGGGATGATCGCCTCTTTGCTTAATACACCAATGCACTCGTAGCTCTGCCCCAAAAAGCTCAGCGTCAGATTGCAGTCCTGCGGCTGCGGCCAACCACGCGCCGGCAGCCAGCCTAGCTGTAGCGAGAACAGAAGCAGCATAAACGGCACCAAAACGATGCCCGGAATTGATTGCAGCAGCAGGAAAGAGCTAATAGAGGTTGGGTCCGCCCAAGTTCCCTGGCGTCTAGCGGCGAAAATCCCCAGGGGTATGCCCAGCACCAGGGTGATCGTCAGCGCCACGCTGTTGTACTGCATCGAACGCCACAAGGCCGGCAGCAGCACGTCGCGCACGCCGATGTCCTGGTAACGGAAGCTCTCTCCCAGGTCACCGCGGGTCAGAAACCCTTTCATATAGATGAAGTACTGCTCGTATATTGGCTTATCGAGGCCGCGCGCGGCGCGAACCCGCTCGAATGCCTCTTCGTCGCGAAACTGACCGGCGGCAACGCTGATTGGGTCACCCGGCCCGGCTCGGGCTATGAAAAAAGTCGCAAAGGTCACGAGTAGCAGGATCGGACCCACCCAGAGCAGACGCCGGATTAAGTAGGAGAGGGTACTATCCATGAATCCCTGGCGCTTGTCCTTTGCCCTTAGCTTTCGGCCTTACTTTTCGATAGAAACGTAACGCAGCGAAGGAATCAGCATCGGCAGCGGCTCATAGCCGATGACGTAGGGTTTGACGACAAAGTGGTCCCTGCCAACCATCATCGGGATCCAGGGCAGATCCTCAATCAGGATCAGCTCCGCCTCTTGATAGAGCCGCAAGCGCTTTTCCACATCCTGCTCCGTGCGTGCTTGCTCGATTAGCGCGTCAAACGCGGGATTGGAGTAGCTCGTATCGTTTTTTCGGCTGGCACTATGGAACAACAGGTCCAGCAGGTTCTCCGGGTCCGGATAGTCCATGATCCAGCCTAAGGTCCACATCTGCAGACGCCCACGGTCGATGTCGTCGTAGAAGGTCGCGGCTTCCGCCTGCTCAATACTGACCTCGACGCCGAGGTTGGTGCGCCACATTTCGATGATCGCCTGGGTTTCGAAGCCAACGCTGGCGCCGCCTCCAGACTCGGTCAGGGTAATGATGGGCAGGTTTTCTGCCGACCCGTAAGTGGATTCAGCCAACGCCTGTCTGGCGGCCTCCGGGTCGAAAGTTGGCAGCGCCGTCTCGTTATTAAAACCCGGCAGGCCCGGCATCATAAAGCTGGTGGCCGGGTCTTGCATGCCCTTGATTACCACCCGGGAAATTTGCTCGCGGTCGATCGCCAGCGCAAACGCCAGCCTTACCTTGGGGTCGTCGAAGGGTGGGAAATCAGTATTAAAGGCGATGTAGGAAAGCGAAAGATTGGGTCCGGTCCGGTAATCGGCGCTCAAGACATCCCTGTTGCTGAGGACTCGTTCAATATCGCTCGTGCTAATGCCGGAAACGTCAAGCTCATTGTTCTCGTACTGAGTCAGAGCCGAGCCGCCCGCGAGGTTAAAGAATATGCGGTGCACGCCCGGCGCACCGAGGTGATAACGCTCGTTTGCCTCCAAAATGATCCGCTCGTTTACTCGCCACTCCACCAGCTTGAAAGGGCCGGTGCCGTTGGGCTTGCGGGTCCAGTTGCGCGGGTTGGCCTCAACCTGCTGCTGGTCGACGACAAACGCGGTGGAATAGGTCAATTTAGCGATGAAGAAGCTCTTAGGCTCATCGATCGTGATCTGCAGGGTGCTGGAGTCGATCGCCTGGACGCCGGAGATCGTCTCCGCTCGTCCGCGGATCACGTCCTTGGCGCCAACAATGTCGCCGAGGAAGGCTTCGGCTACAAGCGACTGAGTGCGGCCCAGAAGAGCGGTCCGGTTTAGGGAGTAGACAAAGTCCTGCGCCGTCACCGGCCGTCCGTCGTGGAACAGGGCATCGCGGCGAAGCGTGAAGGTGTAAACCGTTCCGTCATCGCTCACCGTCCAGGTTTCGCCGATGTCCGGCACAATCTGCAGGTTGCGGTCGATCGTAACCAGCCCACCAAAGATCTCCAGCACATAGCGGGCAGAGGTGGTCTCAAATACCAGGGCCGGGTCCAGGGTTAGCGGGTCAGCGCCCAGCAGTCGCAGGTCGGCGTCGACCGAGCCACCACTGCTGGAACCGCCATCTTCAGAGCCAGAGTCGCCATCAGAGCCAGAGTCAGAGTCTCCGGAGGAACCATCGCCACCGCCACAAGCAAGCCCAAAGGCCAGCGCGGAAAAAACCAGAATCAGGAATAGAAATCGCCGGCTGCCACCAATCATCAACACCCTCCAGCCCCGCCATGAACCAACCGTCAAGCTGCCGATTGCAGCCTACTGTTAGCTACGAATGGTATCAAGGAGTGGTTTCGCTTTACAAACTTAAGCCAGCGATTTTTTCCCGCTTAAGAGAGAAACGAAAACCGTGTCGTAGGCGAAGCTAAGGCTTTTCGGCAGCGGAGTCAGACTCTTCCGCCGTGACCGCGATCCCCAGCAGATCGAGATGGGCGGCTTCCGCCGGCCGCGGCGAGCCGGTCATCGGGTCGGCGGCGCTCTTGGTCTTCGGAAAGGCGATCACCTCGCGAATGTCGCGCTCGTCAGCCAGCAAGGCGACGATACGGTCGAGGCCATGGCCAAAGCCGCCGTGTGGCGGCGCGCCAAATTCAAACGCGTCCAGCATGTGGCCATAGCGCGCTCGCGCCTCCTCGGGCGAAACCTTGAGAAAACGCAGCATCGTCTCTTGTAGTTCGCGGTCATGAATCCGAATGCTGCCTGAGCCCAACTCCTGACCGTTGCAAGCCAGGTCGTAGTGTTGGGCCCGAGCAGAGCCGGGGTCGGTCTCCAAAAGCGGGATGTCCTCATCAAACGGCGCCGTGAACATGTGGTGCTCCGGCTCCCACCACTCCGTCTCCCCGTTCCAGGCCAATAAAGGAAAGTCCAAGACAAAGCAAAAGGCAAAGGTGTTTGGATCGGCCAGCTCAAGCCGAGCCGCCACTTCGCGCCGCAGCGCGTCCAGGCTGGCGTTGACCGTCTGGGCCGGTCCGGCCACAAACAGCATCAAGTCGCCCCGCCCGGCGCCGGTTCGCTCGGCGAAAGAACGAATCTCGTCCGGACTAAAAAATCTCGCGACCGGTGAGCGGATATCTTCCGCGGCCAAACTGGCCATGTCACCGCCGGAGCTAAGGGCGAAGGACACCAGCCCCTTTGCGCCATGCTGCTGGACCAGGGCGGTGAGTTCGTCGATCTGCTTGCGGCTGAACTCGGCGCCGCCTGGTACCGCCAACCCGCGGACTTCGCCGCCATCGGCGATGGCAGATTTGAACACGCCAAACTCGCTGGCCGCGACCAAGTCTGAAATCGAGCCCAGCTCAAGCCCATAGCGCAGGTCCGGCTTATCCGTGCCAAAGCGCTCAACCGATTCGGCGTAAGCCAGGCGCGGGAAGGGGCGAATCATCTTGGCGTCAGGGCGAATCGCTTCGGTCAGCGAGGTATACAACTCCTCCATCAATTGGAGGATGTCCTCACGCTCGATAAAGCTCCACTCCAAGTCAATTTGGGTGTGTTCCGGCTGGCGGTCCGCGCGCAGGTCCTCATCGCGGAAGCAGTGGGCGATTTGGAAGTATCGCTCCAGCCCGGCGACCATCAGGATCTGTTTGAACTGCTGTGGCGATTGCGGCAGCGCGTAGAAATTCCCCGGGCTGACGCGGCTCGGGACCAGGTAGTCACGGGCGCCCTCCGGCGTCGAGTTGGCCAGAACCGGCGTTTCGATCTCGACGAAGCCCTTGCCGGAGAGAAAGTTGCGCACAAACTGGGTGGCGCGATGCCGCAGCAGCAGGTTGTTGTGCATACGGTCGCGGCGCAAGTCCAGATAGCGGTACTGCAGCCGCAACAAGTCGTCCACGGCAGATTCTTCATTGATGTAAAAGGGTGGCGTTTTCGCCGGACTGAAGATCGTTATTTCGTCCGCCATAACCTCAATTTCACCACTGGGCATCTCCGGGTTTTCCGAACCGGCCCGTCTCGCGGCAACTTTGCCTTTGACCTGCAGAACGTATTCACCGCGAGCCTCGCTGGCGGTGGCGTGCGCCTCCGGCGCGGTTTGAGGGTTGACGACGACCTGCACTAGACCGCTGCTGTCACGCAGATCAAGGAAGATTAAACCGCCGTGGTCGCGGCGGCGATGCACCCAGCCGGCCAGCGTCACGTCCTGTCCGGCATGCTCTTGCCTCAGTTCACCGCAGAAGTGGCTTTTGAGCATGGCGTCCTCCAGTGTTTTTGCGAAAAAGAAACGTGACCCCGGCAATCGAGGTCACGTTAGAAGTCTTGCATCAGCCAAGCTGATGGTCAATCAGCCCCCGCGGTCAAACACGGGGACGCGGCATCTTGCAGCAGAGCCCGCTTTTGGCTGTTCCTCTAGTCCGAGGAGTCCTCTGCTGGCGCCTCCGCCTCGTCGTGTTGCTTGCCCTTCTTCATCGCAAACATCGCGGCGATTGCGCCGATCAAAAGGCCGATTAAGGGGATCTTCTTCATGAGTTCGCCTCCATCTCTGGTCGGGGATTAACAAGCAGAATTTTACTACAAGCCAAAACACCTTGCCAGAATATCTGGCGCGGCCTAGCAGCTTTCAAACTGCCGCCGCCAAACGGCGCTAGAATTAGCCTGTGACCACAAAGCAACCGCTCTCGCTTTACGTCCATATCCCTTTTTGCAGCGCCAAATGCACGTATTGCGATTTCAATTCCTATGCCGGCCAAGATTCGCTGTTCGCGCCCTACGCGGAGGCTGTTGCGCAGGAAGCCGCACTCTGGGCCCCGCACCTGGCCGGTCGGCCGGTTGAAACCATATTTTTTGGCGGCGGCACACCCAGCCTGATGCCATTGGCGGAGATGGGGACGATTGTCGATAGCCTGCGCGCCGCGTTCCAAATCGCCGCCGATGCCGAAATCAGCCTCGAGGCCAACCCTGGTACTGTGAACGCTGAGCACATTGCCGGGCTGCGCTCGCTGGGCTTCAATCGGATCAGTTTTGGCGTGCAAAGCTTCCATCAGGACGAGCTGCGCAGCCTTGAGCGGATTCACGACGCCGAGGAGGTCGAGAACGCCTATCGCTGGGCGCGCTCCGCTGGCTTCGAACGCGTCAATCTGGACCTGATCTACGGCCTGGTGGACCAAAGCCTGCAGGGCTGGCAGCTTAACCTGGAAACCGCATTGGCCCTTGGCCCCGAGCATCTATCGCTCTACGCCCTGACGCTGGAAGAGGGAACCCCGCTCACCCGCGATGTCGCCCGCGGCCGTACACCCGGGCCAGACCTTGATCTGCAGGCCGACATGTTTGAGTGGTCGCGTGAGCACCTGCAAGGCGTAGGCTTCGAACACTATGAAGTCTCAAACTGGGCTAGGCCGGGCCAAGAGTGCCGCCACAACCTGGCTTATTGGCACAACGCCGAATGGCTGGGCCTCGGCGCCGGCGCCCATTCCCACCTCTTCGACTGGCGCTTCGCTGACGCCGCCAGCCCCTCGCGCTACATTAAGACGGTAAACGAAACCCCTCAACCTGCCGGTTCCGCGGCCGGAGAAAATCTCCTCGAGGCGATGCGCCAGGTGACCTTCCGCGAGCCTGAGGACCAGCAGCGTGAGATGTCAGAAACCGTCGTGCTCGCCCTGCGGCTACGTCGGGGGCTAAACCTGGCCGCTTTTGAGCAGCGCTATGGTCAGACAGTAGAAGACGCTTTCGCACCCAACTTGGAAGAGACGTTGTCGCTGGGCCTGGTGGAGATCGCCGATGGCCACCTACGCCTGCGAGACGAGGCAGTCCTGCTAGGGGACGAAGCTTTCCTGCGTTTCCTGCCCCAATGGCAACCAGGCTAAGCGGTGGCAGCTGCAGCAACCGCTAAATTTCACTAGCTGGTTGAGCAGGTCCGGAGCATTCGGACGGCTGAATGCCTCGCCAAAGCCCGCCGGGCTCGACGATGATCGAGTCGATCCCCAGGGGAGCTAGAAAAAACGACTAATTTCCTCTAGTCCCTGCTCGCCGGACTCGAGGCCTGACAGCGTGACGAGGCGGTCCTGCCAGGGGCATTGATATAAAAGTTGCCAGCCTTCAGGTCGTCCGGCGCTTCCGCTGAGCCGGCCGGGTTCGGAGATGGCCTGGACCGGGTCAGTGACGCGAGGCTGAGCAGTGCCGCGGACCCTAGACCGACTCGAGACCCTCGTATTTACCATCACGCAGCGCCGTCACCACGGCCGGGTGCCGCGCCGCCTCTTCGGCCATGTCACTGAGTCCGGCTCCTGCGGCAGCAGTACCGTTTTCAAACCCCTGCAGCAGAGAGGCCGCCATTTGAGCGCCCTCTGGTCCAAACTCGCCCTGCAGAAAGCCAACTAGACCAAAGGTTGGCCCCATAAAGCCGCTTATAGGCTTCATCGTAAAGGTAAACGCCTCAGCCGAATCGTCGATGATCCCCGCCGCCGCGTCGCCCAGTTCTTCCAGCCCCATGGCGTCAAAGTCCGTGGTCCGCATCTTGTCGTACTGCTTCTGAACCTCGGGCTGGAAATCCTTCTGCCAAACATCGAGCACACCGCGCTTGATAATTGCCTCGGTTGGCGGCGGCGGCATCGTCATGAGCATGTAGTTGTTGACAAAAACCGTGCGCGCGCTCAGCGACCTAATATGCAGCTCGCGCAGGAGGTCGAGTGCCAGTGGCACCGCCGGCCGTGGGAAATGCATGGCGTCATACATCCAGGTGTCCTCGGCGTCCTTGGGGTCATCCCAGGTCAGGCTGAAATCTTTTTCCGTGTTAGAAACCATTTCTCTCCCCTTGAGAACGATTATTTTCGTTGCAGCGGCTGCTGCAGATTCTTGCTATTCAATTATGAGTATGGCGTGTCTGAAGCGCCATACTCGCCGCACGTGAGTCGCGCTTGCTGTGGCCGTGGGGCGCCGGCGACCCAACGCCGCTGCTGGCCCTCTCTGGCATGCCCTGAGATATCATGTTTGGCGCCCGTGACTTTTAAAAAGTGAGCCGCCAAAAAGTGAGCCGCACTATGGACACCAACATCAAGCTCAGCGCCATCGGGACCGGCCGCGAGATAGAGTTCGACTCTCCCGGACTCGTGACCTTGCTTATCTGCTACACGCAGGAGACCGAAGCCGGCGCCGAGCCGCTGGAGATGACCGTCCGTGAACAATTTCCTGACGTGTCCAAACTCCTGGTCGCTCACTTAATCGACCTGCACAAGCTGCCCGGGATGTTCCGAAAAGTCGCCGAAAACACGCTCGAGTCAGAGTACAAAAAGGCCGTTGCCGCCCTCGACTCCGGACAGGACCCCGAGGATCACGTGGTCATACTCGCCGATTGGGACGGCGCCGCCGTTCAGGCCTCGGACTTTCCGAAGTCGACAAAAAACTCGGGCTGGCCATGATCGACCAATCGGGACGGTTAGTGGGAACTGACCAGAGCGATGAGCCGGCGGCGGCGGCGCTGCGCCTGCTGGTGAAGGCCTACGCCTGAAAGGATGCGCCATCGCAATGCAGCCGCCCAAGCATCCAGGGCTAGTTACCCAACAAGGCCAGCCAGGCTTCTTGCCGGTTAGTCGGCCCCGTGCTAGCATTCGACCCAATGTTTTTGGGAGTTGTCTTCGTTGAGCCTCAGTGAAACGATCCGTATTGAATTACTTCTTGAAGGTGCACTGGTTGCCAGAATTCGCCGGAGCGTTTTTCTTATGAGCCAGGAGACTGGTCTGCGGGAAGACTTTGATTTTTTGAATGTTATGGAAGAAGGGGTCAAGGAAGACCTCCGAGAAGGCCTTCAGCAGCTTAGGAATCTACACTCGGGATCGAGTTCCGGAAGCGAGCCGAAGCTCAGTTGATCAGCTGGTTGGAAGCGTGACGATAGCAGACTTTGCTCAATTTACTGGGGCGGCTCTTGGTTGGTTGTATTTTCTTTTCTTCGCCATCGAGCACCTCTATGGCAGTCGACAGTCCCGTACGATCTATGCTCAACTCAATAGACAATTCGAGAGGCTTACCGACCTCATTCAAATCTTGATTTCCCGTAAGCGTCCATAAATGGCTACGTGGTTTCTGGCATCACTTGCCTGGATATTAGTCCTGACTATTGTTTCCCTGACTTTCCGGAAACGCCTGACTTATCAGAAGACAATTGACGGGCTGATTAGCTCCCATGAGGCAAGAGTTGACTCCCTATTTAAGGAAGCTGAGCTAGCCGTTTCGGAGAAGACAACGGAGGTTGCCTTAACGGAGATCGTTGAACTCAACGAGGGACGCTCGCGCTTTTCCGTAGGCGAAGCAAAGCTGAGGCAGCACTTCTTACGTTGGCACCACTTCGGACTCGACACCACTGTTCTAGGTTTCGAAGCTCACTGGCACGAGGCTATGCTTCGGTATGGCTCCGCAACGGAGGTCCTGGAGTCCGCCAAGGAGTACTCAACCGCACATCGTAAGTTAATTCGGGGTCTGGCCGAGGATGTGTACGCCGGCAAGAAGAGAAAGCTTGGGGCGTTCAAGACGACCGATTCGCTGGCGTGGCCTGACCTGTATTCGACCTTCTACGGGCTCGGTATGATTAAGCTTATAAACGGTGAATTCGCCGATAGAAGGAAGCCAATCGAAGTATCTTCTTCATTAAGCGAGCTCGTCGGTGAGGAGTGGCCAGACCGCATTGCAGACTTCGTTCAGGCTTGCAGAACTAAAGAGGGGGTATTCGGCGAGTACCCGGGCGGTCCTCCAGGTTTGATAACTTCTGACGCCGCTGATTTTATCCTCACTTCTCTTGGCAGGGGAAGCACCAGCCTCGACCCTGATGCGATGACCCAGTTTGTCGAGAAATGCGGGAGAGAAGAGGATTACGGGCTGATGTTCGCAAATAACCCAGCGGGACCGCCGCAGGGTACATGCCATCGATATGTCGCAACTTTAAACGAACAGCACGAATTCCTGGATGAAAAGCAGATAAGCCGAAGCATTCGTGCGCTCCATGCCTGCCGAAACGAGGACGGTGGTTTCGGCAACGAGCCTGGAGCCACATCAACCCTCTTTGCGACCCGACATCACTTAGCCGCGCTGCATCGATACTACGAAAAGCTCCATTCAAAGGAGGAATGGACAGAACAGGTGTTCAGAATTGCTCCCGACATCAAGTCATTTCTGCATCTATGGGAAAAGCAGGGGTTCGCATTTAGTTTCACGCCCGGTTCCGTCGGGAACATTCTCGCGATGCGAGACGCCCTCGATATCATAAGCAGACTCAAAGAGGAAGGTGTACACGATATTCTTAACGATTTCGAGCTCCAGCAGGTGACTGAATCTCGAGAGAAATATTACACAGGCGAAGGCTTCTACGTTGGTTATTTGCAAGATGCTACTGGATCGAAAGGCCAGTGAATTTCCTAATAGTGAACCCGGCAAGCCCGTAAAGTGGGTCTCAGGCCGTGTTTTAGGTCTAATTTCCTCCCCGAATGATAGTGTGCGTTCGGCTCTTCTACCCTGATTCAGAACGTTCCAGGCGCCCGCTCTGGCCCTCGCGCCCTTGGAGTCTGGCGGCGAGGCCGCCGACTCACCCCAGCCCGTGCAAACCCTTGACCCGCTCTACCAGTTCGCCAAGGTCCGGTGTTCGCGTCATCGCCGGCGGCAGGCCGACTGGGTCGGGCGTCGGTGCGTCACCGAGCAGCGCCTCGATGCTATTGCGCACGCTCCAGGCCAGCGCCGTCAGATCGTAGCCGCCTTCCAGCGCCAGGACGATGCGGCCCTGACATAGCTCGGCCGCTAAGTCTCTTAGCCTGCTAACCAGCGTGTGGTAGCCGCCGCAGGTTAAGCGCTGGGCGGCACCGCTGATGCTGTCGGCGAAGTGGGCGTCGTAGCCGGCCGAGACCAGAATCAGCTCGGGCTGAAACGCCCGCAGCTTGCGCGCAATTACTTGGTCGAGCAAGAAAGCAAACTCAGCATCGCCGCAGCCCGGGCGCAAGGGCAGGTTCATGGTCGCTCCCAGCCCCTCGCCGCTGCCGGCTTGGTTCCAGTCGCCACTGCCGGGGTAGAACGGGAACTGATGAGTTGAGATGTAGAGGACGCGGCCGTCGTCGTAAAACGCGTCCTGGGTGCCGTTGCCGTGATGCAGGTCGAAGTCGACGACCGCCACCCGCTTTAGCCCCAATGCCGCCAACGCGTGGTCGGCGGCGACCGCGATCGAGTTGAAAATGCAGAAGCCTTTCGCCATCGCCGGCGTCGCGTGGTGTCCCGGTGGCCGCGTCAGGCAAAATGCTGCATCGTGCTCGCCCTGAACGACCGCCTCGGTCGCCGCCAGGCAAACTCCGGCCGCCCGCACCGCCGCGTCGAAGCTGCGGGCGTTTACGATTGTGTCCGCGTCCAACTTCTGTGGCCCTTGGCCCGCAGTCTGCTGCATCTGCTCGATGTGCCAGGTTGTGTGGACGCGCTCCAACTCCGCCGTCGTGGCGTCACGGCCGCTGCGTCGCTCGAGACGGCCGATCAAGCCTGATTGCTCAAACAATTCCAGACAGGCCGTCAGCCGGCCGGCGTGCTCGGGATGCTCCAGCGTGTCGTGCCCTAGGAACAGGTCATCGTAGTAGAGGGCGACATTACTCAACATAACAGCGGCAACTCCAACCGTTCCGCGACGGCCACGCGGCGCACTTCAACCGAGGAGTTCCTTTCGCAGACCGACCATGTAGGGCTCGTAGCCAATCTCGCTCCAGAGGCGGCTGACTCGTTGGTTCTTCACCAGCACATCGGTTTCGAAGGTGTCCGCGCCCTTCTTTTCCAGCCAGCCTTCCAGTTGGTCCAGCAGACTCCAGAACAGGGCGGTGCCGCGCTGTGGCTTTTCGATGAAGAAGTTGCTGATTCGACCCACTCGCTCGACAAATATTGCCGGATTTTTGATCAGGCGAGCCATAGCGATGCCGCAGGGCTTGCCGTCGTGCTCGGCCAGCAGCAGCCGGGCTTTGCCGGACATGGCCTTCTCGATTTCCTGGCGGCGGAATTGTTCTCGGTTTGCCGGCAGCTCGCAAGGCTCAATCACCCTCCACTCCCGGTCGAGCTGATCCAGCAACGGCCAGATTCTCGGCCAGTCCAGGCCCAGGTCTGTAACCTTGACGACTGAGAAACCGCCGCTATCGAGCACGCCTGGGTCAAAGCGTGGACCGCGTCGCGCTTCTGAGACATCACGGCGCAGCGTTTCGAGGTAAGGTTCAAAACCCAGGTGGGTCCAGAGTCTAAGTGTCCGTTTGTTGGGAGCAAGCACGCCCCGTTCTGCTAGGCGCTGCCCGCTCTCACGCAACCAGGCTTCGATGCGGCGATGCATCTCCAGAATCACGGTTGTACCGCGTGACTCCGGCTGGATGTAAAAGTTGCTTAGGACGCCAACCGGTTCCTGCCCCGACCAGCCGCCCTCCCCCCCGACCAGCCGCCCTCCCTCAAGCGCCCCATCCCAGTCCCAACCGCCGTGCTGCCGTCTCGGACTAGCAGCGTGATTCGCGGTTCGGACTCTAGTGCTTTGACAATCCGCCTGCTGCTGCCGGCATCCGCGTTTGGCCGCTGCACGCCACCGGTCAACCCGACGTGATATTTCTGCAAGGCGTCGTGCAGCGGCCAAAGCTCCAAAGTCAGTACCATTTAGTCAGCCTCGTGTAGTCAGCCTCGTGGTTAGCGCTCTCGTTGTATGCACTCTCGTCTTCCGGCGTCTTCGGCGCCTTCACGGCACGAATCACGACAAAGCCTTTGGAACGGGCAACGATCTTCGAATTGCCAAAAACCTTGTCCACCTCGCGGCGCAAGCTCAGGAGCCGGTTGACGACCAGGTAGAGGCGGCCTCGCGCTTTCAATACCCGATGCGCTTCTGCCACCATTTCGTCCAGCACTTCGCGCCCGCTGTGGGTCGGCGGGTTGCTGGCGACGATATCAAAACGTGCCTTTGGCGGCAGGTCGTGCGTGCCGTCGCTCAGCACCACGCTGGCGTTGGTCACCGAGTTCAGCTCCAGGTTGCGCTGGGCCAGCCGCGTCGCCCGGATGTCGGAATCGACCAGTATCGCCTCGCCGTTGGCGGCTAGCCTGGCTGCCACGATTCCAATCGCCCCATAGCCGCAGCCCAGGTCCAGGACCTTTGCCTTTGGCGAAACCTGCATTGCCTCGATCAGCAGACGTGTGCCCAGGTCCAAGCCGCGGTGCGCGAACACCCCTGGCTGGGTCGCGAACCGCAGGTCAAGGTCCCGAATCCGCTCTTGAATCATGCTGCCAGCCACAGTCCCATGATAGCCGCAACCCGATAGTCCCAAGGCCGCGCTGAGCGGGCTTCCGCGGCGCGAGCTATCCTTGCTTTCTAAGCAACTCTTGCCTCAACGTTGTGATGGTGTCATCAAATAGAAGGGCCGAAGAAAAAGTGCAAACGCGGCCGACGCTCCCGGGAAGGCGCACCGCCATTCCCGGTACTTAAATTGAAATGTACGTAATTGGCACCGCCGGCCATATCGACCACGGCAAGTCCGCCCTGGTGCGCGCCCTCACCGGCGTCGACCCCGACCGCCTGCAAGAGGAAAAAGACCGGGGCATGACCATCGACCTCGGTTTCGGCTGGCTAAAGCTGGCCGGCGGCGAGGTGGCTGGAATCGTCGATGTCCCCGGTCACGAGCGCTTTATCAAGAACATGCTGGCCGGCGTCGGCGGCATTGACCTTGCTCTCTTGGTTGTGGCCGCCGACGAGGGTGTCATGCCGCAGACCCGCGAGCACCTGGCGATTCTCGATCTGCTGGGCATCGAACGCGGCATCCTCGTCGTCGCCAAGAGCGACCTGGTTGAGCCCGATTTTCTCGAACTGGTGTCTGAAGAGGTTAGGGAGGCGGTCGGTGGCACAACCCTGGAGGGCTCGCCGCTGGTCGCTTGTTCGGCGATAACCGGCGAGGCGCTCGACGAACTGGTAAGCGCGATCGAAACCGCGCTCGATGACCTGCCACCAAAACGCGATCTGGGCCGCCCGCGCCTGCCAATCGACCGGGTCTTCACCGTGGCCGGTTTTGGCACCGTGGTAACCGGCACCCTGGTCGATGGCGCTTTCAGCCTGGGCCAAGAGGTGTCGGTGCTGCCGGCTATCGCATCCGGGCATGCCACAATCCTCTCCAGCCGGATCCGTGGCCTGCAAACTCACGGCAGCGGTATCGAGCAAGCTCTGCCCGGCACCCGTACCGCCGTTAATCTAGCCGGCCTGGCGCCGGAACAGCTCTCACGCGGTCAGGTGGTGACAACTTCAGGGTGGCTGCGCCCGTCCGTTGCCGTCGATGTGCGTCTCAGCACTTTGAGTTCGCTGTCTCGCCCGCTGCGACACAACCTCACGGTTACCTTTCACTGCTATTCATCTGAAGTGCCGGCTCGTCTGCGGCTGCTTGAAGACGATGAAGCGCCACCGGGCAGCGAGGTTTGGGCCCAGCTACGCCTGCTAAAACCTACCGCCCTGGTCAACGGCGACCGCTTTGTGATCCGCGATGCCAACGCCACGCTTGGCGGTGGCGTGGTCGTAGAGACCCAACCGCGCCGCCACCCGCGCCGCCGCCCCGGCGTCATCGCCGAGCTCGAATCTCGGCTCGTCGCCTCACCGGCCGAGACCATGCTCGCCGCTATCGCCGCCGCCGAACCGGTGGAACCAGCTGTCGCGGCGCGCCACACGGAACTTTCTTCCGAAGCCGCGGCGACCGGTATGCAGGAGCTGGTTGAAACCAACCGTCTGATCCTCCTGCCGATTGGCGACGCGCGCTTGGCCTATCAGCGCCAGACTTTTGACGCCCTACAAGACCGCGCGCTCCTTGCCGTCAGTGCCTATCAGCGTGAAAATCCCTTGCGCCCGGGCATGCCGCGCGAGGAGCTGCGCAACCGCCTCAAACTGGACCAGCGCATGTTCCCCCCCATCGTAGCCGCACTCGTTTCCTCCAAAATCCTGGCGGAGGCCGGCCCGGCCGTTTCTACGCCTGGTTGGTCCGCCAGTCTCAACCCGGCTCAGCGCGCTGCCGCGGACGCTTACTTGGCTGGGCTACGCGGCTCGCCTTATTCACCGCCGACCGACAATCAGCCAAATGAAGATGTGCGCGCTTTCCTCACCGCCAACGGCGAAGTTGTCGACGCCGGCGATGGTGTCGTTTTTAGCCAGGAAGCCTACGCAGAGATGCTTGCCGGTGTCTTGGAGCTAATCGATGACGCCGGCTCGGTGAGCCTGGCTCAGGTGCGCGATCGCTTCGGCACGTCGCGGCGTTACGCTCAGGCGTTGCTGGAGCACTTCGATGGCCTACAGGTCACGGTGCGGCGAGGCGACGAACGTGTGCGTGGCAGCCGGTCAAAGCCCTAACTCGAGGCTAAGCGACCTCTACTTGGTCGCTGCCACCTTCCAGCAGCGGAATGTCACCTTCGTCCCAAGAAACGAGCACCTGACTGGCGATAAAGATTGAGCTGTAAGTACCGCTGACCAGACCGATAAGCATGACGATCAAGAAGTCACGGATCGTGTCTCCGCCCAGCAGGATAAGCGAAACCATCACCAGCAGCAGGGTGATCGAGGTGTTTAGCGAACGGCTCAAGGTCTGGTTAAGGCTAGCGTTCACCGCGTCTGTCAGGCTGGTCACTACTCCGGCGTTAGCCGCCCGCTGCACATTCTCGCGGATGCGGTCAAAGACGACGATTGTGTCGTGGACGCTAAAGCCGACGATCGTCAGCATCGCCGTGATAAACAGCGTGTCAACTTCGAAGTCGACAAATCGGCCTATGATCGAGGTTGCCCCCATGACCACCAGCACGTCGTGACCTAGCCCGACGATGGCGCTGGCGCCGTAGCGGATTGGGCTCGGCATCGACATGAAGGAGATTGTCACGTAGGCCAAAATCGCAATAGAGGCCACGGCGACGGCGATCGCCGCATCTCGGCCGATGTCGGCCGAGACCGAAGGTGAGACCGAGGAGAACTCCAGGAAGCGGTTGACCTCGGTGCCATCGTCGTCAACCAGCGGGCCAAAGCGTTCTTCCAAGCCGGATTCAATGACTTCCCGCTCTGAGGGTGGCGCTGCGCCTATAGCCGGCTGTTGGGCAGCCCCCTGAAGCAGGCCGGTTCGCACCAGCAATCGGCCGTCTTTCGTCTTCTGCACCCGGGAATCTGGGTGGCCCAAGTCGGCCAGCGCGGCCCGCACTTCGCTCGTGCTGACCTCTTGACTAAAGCGAGCGCTGAAGGTTGTGCCGCTGCTAAATTCGATTCCGCCCCGCAGTCCGTTTGGTGAAACCAAGGAGATCACGCCGGGCAGGATTACCAGGAATGAGAACAGGTAAAACCAGTTGCGCCGGCCGGCGAAATCGATCACGTTGCGTCCTCAGTAGTCGCATCCCTAGTCTGCAGGTCGCCTTCCGTCGCCAAACCGCCGGCCGGCTCGGCGCGCGCGTCGACGACATCGGAGCCAAACAACCAAAGGTGCTGCATCACCGACGTGCCAATCAAGGCTTGGAGGAAGGTGCGGGTCACCATAATCGCCGAGAACATGCTCACCAGCACACCAAGCGACAGGGTAAGGGCAAAGCCCTTAACCAGGCTGGCGGCGAACTGGTCGCCAAACCAATACAGGATGGCGCAGGTGATCAGCGTCGCCACGTTGCTGTCACGAATCGAGGTCCAGGCTCGCCGGAAGCCGGCGTCAACCGCGCCGGTCAGGCTGCGGCCCAGCCGCAGCTCCTCCTTCATACGCTCAAAGATCAAGATGTTGGCGTCCACGGCCATACCAATCGAGAGCACAAACGCCGCCATGCCGGCTGAGGTGATCGTGATCGGCAGGAGCTTGTAGACCATCATCGCCATCAAGACGTAGACCGCGAGCGATGCCGCCGCCAGCAGTCCCGGCAAGCGGTAGTAGAGGATCATAAAGCCCATGACCACAAGGACGCCGATCAACCCGGCCTGAACCGAATTGACGACTGCCTTGTCGCCCAGGGTCGCGTCAACGTCTTCTTGCTGGACGACCTTCAACGGCACCGGGAAGGCTCCAGTTGTTAGCAGCGTCGACAGAGTTTGGGCGTCGTTGGCGCTGAGGCCGGTTATCGTCCCTCGGTCACCGATAGATCCGTTGACAAATGGCGCCAGGATGAAGCCGTCTTCGCCCAGAATTGGCTCGCCGTCCAGGAAAAAAGCCATCGGCTGTGGCGGATTTGAGAGCCGTAGCGTGGCCTGGCTTAGGAGCTGGGAACCGGTGCTGTTCATACCGAAATTGAGGACTGGCGACCCCAAGATGTCGCGGTTAAGGAAAATCTCGCCGCGGTCCAGGAAGCTGCCGTTGATTTCCCGTTCTATGCCATCCTCATCGACTGCCGTAACTGGAACGAAAATGGCCTGCTGGACCAAAAGTCCGGAGGTCAGAACCACGGACGCCGGCACCGGCGTGATGCTGCCGTCCTCGCCTCGGATCAGATAATCACCGTTTTCATCCACTGACATCTCCATGAACTGGAGTTGGGCGGTGCGGCCAATCTTGGCCACCGCTTCTTCGCTCGAGATACCCGGCAGCTGAACTGCAATCCGGTTGCTGCCAACCCGCTCGGTGATCGATTCGGCAACGCCAAAGGCGTTGACCCGGCGTTCGACCACCTCAACCGCGATGTTTAGCGCTTGATCGAGGTCGATGTCAGGCTGACTGGAAATATCCGCTTCCAGCACCAAACGGGTGCCACCAAGCAGGTCAAGGCCCAACCGCATCTCGCGCCGTTCGAAACCAAAAACGTCGATGCCTTTCCCGATGCATACCGGTCCGACGCACTCTTCTACCGGCCACGGAACAAAATCCGGCAGGTAACGGTTTGGGTTCGATGGCCAGGTCACCAAGATCGAAAACGTGGTCAGAACCGCGACCAGCGCCAGCAGGAGCCGGGTTGAGCCCTGTCTCATTGCGGCCCGTCGGGATTGTCCGGGACGGAGCCGTTACCCTCTTTCAGCAGCTTGGAAATTGCGCTTGCCATGGCTGTGAACACTACGCCGTCTGCCAGTTCCAGGGAAATGTGCGTCTCACCAGACTCCTGTATCTGGATCTCCCTTACCGTGGCAATGAAGTTAGAAGTCGTCAGCACCCGGTCGCCAATCCGCAGGTCACGGATCTGCTGCTTGTGCATCTTTTGCTCTTTTTGAATCGGCCTCATGAACATGATGTAGAAGCCGGCGATTACGCCCATGAATACGGCGGAAATCAGAGTGGCGTCGCTCACGAAAGCGCCTCCCCTTGCGAATCTTCAATCTTCAAGGTTTCAAACTCACTCCGCGCAAATTCCAACCCCGCTTCGCGGCTGGAAATCTCACCGGCGCCGATCGCTTCATCTAGTGAGCGCATCAGCCTGCCGACCAGCGGCCCCTGTTCGATCAATAGCTCTTTCATCAGGTCTTCGCCGGTGATCAAGCGAGGTTGCTTCTCAACAGTTTCGATCTGACCCTGGTGACGCTCAAGCAGGTATCTTACAAAACCCACGCTGCGGATCCAGCCGTCGCGCTTGAGTCGCGGTCCTGCCGATGCTGCGCCATCCGCCAGCAGCAGAATTAGGCAGGCGGTGGCAGCCGAGTCGAGGTCCCGGAAGAAGCGATACAGAGCGCGTTGGCTGGGCGGTTGGCCGCGGCTGGAGAGCTGGGTGGGTCGCAAGTGTTCCTCCACCAGCAGGGCGACAAAGCCGGTTTCCTCTTTGCCCAGCCGCAGACGCCGGCAGATAACCGCCACCTTGGTGGCGCCGAGCTCCGAGTGACCATAGAAATGGGCATTGCCGTCGTCATCAAGCGTCTTGGTCTCTGGCTTGGACACGTCGTGCAGCAGGCCGGCCAGCTTAAGCAGCACCAGCCGGCTTTCGCCCTGGACTTTCTCCGCAAAGTAAGCGTCTAGCTCGAAGGGGAGCAAAGTTTGGTCGAATATCTCCCGCATCGCCTGTGACTCCGGCTCAACCTCCTCCGATTTGCCCAGCATCATGTCTAAATTGGCCAGCGCCTGAACCGAGTGGTTGAAGACGTCCCAATAATGATGCGGTCCCGGCTGGCTCACGCCACGCGCTGGCGCCAACTCCGGCAGGATTTCGGTCAAAAGGCTCAACTCATCCAGCAGCCGGACCCCCGCCGCCGAGTGTGGTGTCGCCAGAATCCGGAAAAACTCATCCCGCTGACGCTCCCCCGCGGCCTGGGTAACGCCCGGCGCTCGACGCCGGATCGCCGCCGCGGTTTCCGGCTCGATCTCAAACTCGAGCTCCGTCGCCTGCCGCGCGGCGCGCATCAGCCGCAGCGGGTCCTCGGCTAGGGCTTCCTCGCTCACCATGCGCAGCCGTTTAGCTTCCAAGTCGGCGAGGCCGCCGCAGGGGTCGATTACCTCGCCCAGCGCGCCGCCAGTTTCGATCGGCGCCGCCATCGCGTTGACACTAAAGTCGCGGCCCCTGAGGTTTTCGCCGACGGAATCCTCAAAAGCCGAAATATCGATGTTTCTGGCCGCCGCGCCGGGCTCAAGCGCAACCCGGTGCTGGCCGCGCTCGCTATCGAGTACGAAGGCATGGCCGCCCAGCGCCTCGGCCAGGGAGTCTGCCCCTGCGGCGGCAGCGTTTGGCACCAGCAGATCAACATCCCTGAGGCTGGCGCGGTTCAACCGGCTGGAGTCGCTCAACAAGTCGCGTAACGCGCCGCCGACCAAAAACGCGCCCGGCAAACAGTCCGCGATTGCCTTTAAAAGGCTGCGCATGGCCGGGTTCAGAGTCTCAGGGTTCGGGCGCACGTAAGTCTGCTCGTCGGCGACTACCATTCTGGCCTAGTCAGGGTTCTCAGGAACCCTGCGCCGCGACTTCCTCCTCTGTCCCTTTGTCGTCGGCCGGCTCGGCCGCTTCAGAGGACTCAGCCTCGGCCTCATCTTCGGCCGTCATCTCCACCAGATCGTCGATGCTGTCCAGCAGATCGAAGTAGAGAGAGCCGTTTAGGTGATCGACCTCGTGTTCGATAACCTCGGCGAAGAGGTCGGTGGCGTGATAGCGCACCGGGCGTCCATCGCGGTTCTGGGCTTTGACGACAACTTTCTCCGACCGTGGAATCCTGCCTCGGTAGCCGGGCAGCGAGAGGCAGCCCTCATCGCATTCGCGAATACCGCTGCGCCGCACGATCTCCGGGTTGATCAAAACAACCAGGCCTGGACCTTCGTCGCGGGCATCGATCACGCAGAGCCGCAGCGAAACGCCAAGCTGGTTCGCCGCCAAGCCGACCCCGGGCGCGTCGTACATCGTCTCGATCATGTCGTCGATCAGTTTCTGGGTTGAATCGTCGATTTTCTTGATTTTCTTGGTCTTCTTGCGCAGGACAGGGTCCGGCACCTGGACGATCGGCATTAAGGCCATGGCGTGATCCTCGGCGAAATTCAGACAAACCCAGCGAGGATTATTCTAGCGCAGCCGCTCCGTTAGCCGGAAGCTAACGTACTTGTCCAGTACATACCGGACACTTCCCCCCTCTTTGTTGATGCTTGAAGCCATCCTTGGGGCGTTTGGTGGGCCCAGCGCACCGTCAGTCCGCAGGGACGGCGCTCAGCGCAGCCGCTTGTCAGTCCGTAGGGACGGCCCTTTAGGTCCGTCCGAGGAGCATGCGTCTTCCGTCAGCCCGTAGGGACTGCGCACAGCGCAGCCGCTCCGACCTAGGAGGTTGCGTCCTCCGCCGGCCGCTCCAGTCAAAAGTAGGATCGCCTGGGATGATTGATCCGTACGTCTGCTTTGGGACCCATCTCGCCCCGGACCTCAGCCTCGACGAAGCCTAGCTGGGTTCTTCGTCCTCTGAAATGTCCTCGTACTCCGGATCTGGTAGTTCCGAAGCGCAGAAAGCGCACTTGGTTGCCTCAAACGGAACCAAGCTTAAGCAATAGGGACACTCCAGTTTCGCCGCCTCGTCACCGGCCCAGATACGAGGCAAAAACAGAGAAACCAACCCGTGTGAGCAAGAGAGCGACACCATGGTAGAGGATTCCTCCTAGCAAAATCGTTTGGCCGCGGCCCATGAACTGGAAATCACTACCGAGTTCAATCGTTGCGTCGGGATCGAAGTCGAGTAGCACGCTTGCGACGGGTAGAATCAGGCCGCTGGTCAGTCCGCCAACGAAGAAGTAGAGAGCCAATCCGATCGCGAGGGCAAACGTCAACTCGGCTAGGCGAGACTCGGCAAACGGTTTTACCAGACGGCGGAGCGCGGCCATTGTGGCGCTATTAATCGTGCCCATAGTGGCGTTATTATCGGTACTTCTAATGCGACTCAGTAGCAATACGACGGGACGTATGCCTTCCTTGTCCAGCGGCTGCGGCCCCGAAACTCGCCTCGCTACGCCAACGACGCCGGGTCAATATCAATAATCCAGTTTTCCGCCAGCGTTACCTCCCCAAGCAGCTCGGCCGGGTTTGGCGAGCGCACGGTGACCTGCCAGCGAAAACGCCCGTGCCATTTCGGCACGTGCGGCGGCGCCGGGCCCAACACCTCAACCGAGGGCAGGCCTCTGCTGGCGGCATCCGCCCGTAGCTGCCGCACCATCTGCTCTGCCTGCCGCTCGCCATACTCCGGATTGGTGTGCGAGAACACCAGCCGTGCCAGCCGCGTGAACGGCGGATAAGCTTCCGCTTGACGCAGTTCGATCTCCTTGGCAAAGAAGGCCTCGTAGTCGTGCTGGGCCGCCGCCGTGATCGCGTAGTTGTCCGGCGTGTAAGTCTGGATCACCACCTGCCCCCTCGGCGGGCCACCATCTTCACTCAAAGTGCGGCCGGCCCGGCCCGCGACCTGGGTCAGAAGCTGAAAGGTCCGCTCTGCCGAGCGGAAGTCGGGAATGTGCAGCCCGACATCGGCGCTGATCACGCCGACTAGGGTCACCGCCGGCAGGTCCAGGCCTTTGGCCACCATTTGGGTGCCGATTAGGATGTCCGCCTCGCCGTTCATAAAGCTGGCCAGGATCTGTTCGTGCGCACCCTTGCCCTTGGTCACGTCGCGGTCCCAGCGCAAGGTCCGCGCGAAGGGGAAGACCTCGCGCACCGAGTCCTCAACCCGCTCCACCCCGAGTCCCATCGGCCGCAGGCGGGCACTGCCGCACATCGGACAGGTCTTGAATAGCCGCCGCCGGCGATTGCACTGGTGGCAAAGCAGGCTCTCAACCTCTTGGCTGTTGCTGTCGAGGTGCTTGTGATAGCTCAGGGCGATGGCGCAGGCCGAGCACTGCGGCACAAAGCCGCAATCGCGGCACTGGAAGAAGCCGGCGGTGCCGCGCCGGTTGAGAAACAGGATCGCCTGCTCGCCGCGCTCCAGGGTCTCGTTCAGCCCAAGCTGCAAAGGCCGACTGAAAATCGTCCGGTTGCCGGACTTTAGCTCCTCCCGCATGTCGACAACTTCGACCGGCGGCAAAGCCGTGGAGCTGCTGGTCCCCTGCACTGCGCCATCGGCCGATAAAATCGGCCGAACCCGCTCCAGAAGCTCGAGTAACTGATAGCGGCCCCAAAGTGCGCGCTGGTGGCTCTCCACGTCCGGCGTGGCGCTGCCCAAAATCGTCACCAGATTTAGCGACTGGCCCAGTTGCTCGGCCGCCTCCCGCGCGTGGTAGCGCGGCACCGGATCCTGCTGCTTGTAGGTCCATTCGTGCTCTTCGTCGATCACGATCAGCCCGAGGTCCGGCTGCGGCGCGAACAGGGCCGAGCGGCTGCCGATCACGACCGCAAACCGCCCCGCCTGGATACCATGCCACTGGTCGAACGACTCGCCCTGGGAGAGGCCGCTGTGCAAAACCGCCACCTGGCCGGGGAAGCGCTCGGCGAAGTGCCGCACCGTTTGCGGTGTCAGGGCGATCTCGGGAACCAACACGATGCCGCGCTTGCCCTGGGCGATCGTCTGCTCCAGCGCCCGCAAATAGACCTCGGTCTTGCCGCTGCCGGTGACGCCGTGTAAGAGAAAGGTGCGCGCCTGCCCGGCGGTTAGCGAGGCTGAGACCGCCGCAAAGGCCTGCGCTTGCTCTGGCGTCAGCGGCGGCGCCTCACGCTCTCCATAGTCCCGTCCGGACAGCGGATCTCGCTCCACGGTTTCGTCACGCAGTTCGACCAGGCCTGATTTGGTCAGCTGACGCAGAACCGACAGGTCGGCGTTGGCTCGCAGCCGTAGCTCAGAGGCAGGCAAGGTGCCGCCTTCGTCCAGCAAAAGGCGCAGCGCGGCTGACGCCCGGCCTTTGCGCTGCGTCGCCAGCTCATCGGCCGCCTCCGACGCCTGCGGAACAGGCACAGCTAACCTTACATAACGCACAGTCTTGGCTCGAACCGTCGGCCTCGCCAGCCCGTAGGTCCGCTCCACCAGCCCGCGCACCGCCAGCTGAGAAATGCTGTTGGTCAGACCGGCGACCTTTAAGTCGCGGTCCAGCTCCTTGGCCTCCGCGCCCTCGTGCTCGATTAAGTGAGTCAGAACCGCCCGTTGGCGTGGCGGCAGGGTTAACTTCTCTGCCTCTTCCAAACTAAATAGCGGCCGAAAGAAGGTTTGTGGTGTGCGCTCAAAGCCGGGCGGCAGCATCAGGGCGACTGCGCTAAACAGCGGCGCCAGGTAGAAGTCGCTGATCCAGTGCGCCAGCCGAACCCGCTCCGGGCTGATCTGCGGCCGGTCGCCGATCCGCGCCTGCACCGGCTTCGGATCGGCAAAGGCCGGCACCTCGACTACGTCCATGACGATGCCCTGCAGCCAGCGCCGGCCAAAGGGGACAAAAACCCCATCGCCCAAACCCAGCGTCATGCCCTCTGGCACCGCGTAGCTAAACGTGCCGCGATGCGGCAGCTTGGAGTTGACCGCGACTTCTACAAACGCCATGAATTTTCGCTCTTAGAATACGGCCTGGGCTACAGAAGATCGCTGGACAAGACCAAGAAAAGCGGCCCCATGGGCCGGTTGTTTTGCAAGTGCGTCACGCTGACTATGAGACCTCTCGCTACTCTGCTTTGCCGCCAGTCGCGTGCCAGAGAAGGACAGCGTAGGCTAGAGCTGTCAACGGGCTGTTCGCTGGTGCGAACGAGGTCGAGCACCTCGGGCCATCCCGTGGGCACGACTTCGATGAGCTCTTCATCGTCAAGCTCTGTCGGCCCGGCCTCAAGGCCCTCGGCTACGAAGACGGTAACCGCAGTAGCCAGGCGCCCCGGGGCATGGTAGAAGGCTCCAATTCTGGTGAGTTTTTCCGCGAGGTAGCCCGTCTCCTCGCGGAGCTCTCGCCGCGCCGCTTCTTGCTCAGACTCGCCAGGTTTGATGCCGCCGGCCGGGAGGTCAAAAATCGTCAGACCCAAAGGGTGACGGTACTGCCGCGTGAGGACCACTCGTCCTTCAGCATCGAAAGCAAGCACTGCGACGGCGCCATCAGAGGGAATCCAGGTGTATTCTTGGTTTCCGCCGTCAGGCCGCCTCAGGAGATCCTTAACGACGCGGAATCTTCCTTCGTAGACGACCTCGCTAGAAAGGACCTGCCAGTTCTCCGCCATTGATACGAGCCTCAGACGCCAGTCGAACGTGAATAGCCTTCGGGGTCAGGAACTTAGGTGTTGAGGCCACTGGGGAGCGGAACCGCATCTAACCCCGGGGGCGTTCTTTTTCCTTGATTCTGGCGGCGCGGCCGCGCAGGTTGCGCAGATAGTAGAGTCTTGCGCGTCGCACCTTACCGCGCCGCACAACCTCAACCTTATCGACTCGCGGCGAGTGGGTTGGGAAGGTGCGCTCGACGCCGATGCCGGCGGAAATCTTTCGCACCGTGAAGGTGGACGCCGGGCCGCCGTTGCGCACCCGGATCACATCACCCTCGAAAACCTGGATCCGCTCCCGGTCGCCCTCGACCACCTTGGCGCTGACCTTGACCCGGTCGCCGGGTCCGAATTCGGCAATGTTCGGGTTGACCTGAAAGTTAGAAACCGTGCTTAAGTCCATCGTCCCCATCCTCGTCAACATTATTGGCGGCGGCGCCGAAACGTAGCTCAGCCGCGAGCCGCGACTCTGCTTCGCTTAGCTTGGCCTCTTCGAGTAACTCGGGCCGCCGCTCCGCCGTTCGTATGATCCGCTGCTTGCGGCGCCAACGGGCGATTTCAGCATGGTTACCGGAAAGCAGTATATCTGGAACCCGCCATTCGCGAAACTCCGCCGGCCGCGTGTACTGCGGATACTCCAGCAAGCCGTCCGAATGCGATTCCTCCAGCAGCGAATCTGCCGATCCCAAAGTGCCCGGCTGCCGTCGAATCACCGCGTCGATCAAGACAAGCGCGGCGAATTCGCCGCCCGACAAGACGTAGTCGCCGATGCTGACCTCATCATCGACCAGATGCTCTCGGACTCGCTCGTCAACCCCTTCATAGTGGCCGCAAACCAGAATCAGCCGTTCCTCGCTGGAAAGCTCATCCACCAGCGCCTGATTCAAAAGCCGTCCCTGCGGCGTCAGCAGCACAACCCGGCCCCCAGGCGTACCGGCCCCTGCCAGGCTTTCAGAGTCTGCCAGGCTTTCAGAGTTACTCTCGTTCTGCAAACCGCGGACAATCTCGATAGCCTCCGCCAGCGGCTCCGGTTTCATCACCATGCCGGGTCCGCCACCGTAGGCGTAATCATCGACAACCTGATGCTTGTCATGCGCGTACTCTCGAATGTCGTGCAGCTCAACCTCGGCTAAACCGCTGCTGAGGGCGCGACCAAGGATACTGGCCTGCAGCGGCCCGCTGAACGCCTCGGGAAACAGGGTCAGGACATCAATACGCATATTGGTCTCGGTTAGCCTGGACCGCCCACAGGGGGCGGACCGTCTTCAAAAGTCGGCGGACCATGTTCAAAGTCGTCACTCAGCATCTGGATGGCGTGAGGCAGCAATTCCAAGATCGCGGCCAGGCTCTCCCTGGTGCCCTTCTCACTGCCGGGCAGATTGACGATCAAGCATCGCCCCCGGCTGCCCACCACCGCGCGTGAGAGCGACGCCAGCGGCGTGCTCTCACGGCCCACCTGTCGCATCGCCTCGGCAATTCCCGGCACTGTTCTTTCCGCCACATCTAAAGTCGCCTCCGGCGTGACGTCGCGAGGCGTCAGCCCCGTGCCGCCCGTGGTCAAGATCAGGTCCAGCTTCGAGTCATCGGCCCAGACACGCAGCAGCGCAGCGATCTCGCCACGCTCATCGGCGATCACCTGCCGCTCCACGACGTCCGCATTGAGGCTCAAGACCAACTCGGCCACAACGGGACCCGCCGTATCGACGCGCTCGCCAATCGACCCCTTATCGCTGACTGTCAGGATTCCGACTCTCATTGACCGCCAAACTCCTGGAAAAAGTATAGGGCCCCAGGTTGAGGCCGAGCCAATCGCCCCGGTTTCGAGCCAATCGGGGATTTTTAACACTGGTGACAAATCTTTTTTCGGAAAATCCGTCCTGATCGCTTGACAGAGCGATCGCGAATGGTAGTATGTGGGAGCTTATGGGGGAGTATGGCGGAGTTGGGATGAAAATGCCAGTTTCGTGGGGGATGCGGGGCCCTCAAATATGCTTTTTCTTGGCAAGCACGATTACGCAATGGACGAACGCGGCCGAGTGCCGCTGCCGCCCCGCTACAGAGAGGCGCTGATGCAAGGGATCATCCTTACCCAAGGAACACCCGACCACTGCATCCGAGCCTACCCAACTGAGGCCTTCGAACAGCAAGCCGCCCTTTACACAAATGAGCCGGGCACCACACGCACCGGCCGCGTGCACAGGCGTGCCTTCTTTAGCGCCGCTTATCAGTCAGAACTCGACCGCCAAGGCCGTGTTTTGATCCCGCCGGTCTTGCGACAGTGGGCCAACCTTGAAGGCCCCGTAGTTATTGTCGGTATTGGTGAGGGCATCGAGATCTGGAACGCAAACGACTTCGAGTCGGCGCTGACTGACGAGGAGAACGAATTCCGCCAGGCTCTGGACTCGAAATGACTTTGATAAATGAAACTCCGGTCACGCACGATTCCGTAATGCTGGAAGAGGTGCTGGCTGCCCTTGACGTCCGGCCGGGCGGCCGCTATGTCGATTGCACGGTCGATGGAGCCGGGCACGCCGAGGCTATTCTCGAAGCCAGCTTTCCAGGCGGCAGCCTTCTGGGCATCGATGCCGACGCCGGCATACTCGAAATGGCCGGTAGCCGTCTGGTTCGCTTCGGCGCCGCGGCGATTCTTGTGCGCGGCAACTTCCGCGAACTGGACGACATCTGCCGCGAGCGCGGTTTTGAGCCCGTCAACGGCATTCTTTTTGACCTTGGGCTTTCCAGCCACCAGTTGGCGAGTGTCACACGTGGCTTTAGCTTTCGCATCGAATCGCCTCTGGACATGCGCTTTAGCGCCGACCAGGAGGAGACCGCCTCCTATTGGGTAAACGATGCCAGCGAGTTTGATCTCGCAGACCTGATCTGGCGTTTCGGCGAAGACCGCGAAAGCCGCCGTATAGCCGCAGAAATTGTCCGTCGTCGTCCATTGTCGACGACAACCGAATTAGCCAAAGCCGTCGAGCAGGCCGTGGGCCGGAGACCGGGAAGTCAATCCCACCCCGCCACCAAGACCTTCCAGGCCCTCCGTATCGCTGTTAACCAGGAATTAGCCAGCTTGGTTGAAGCGTTGCCTAGGGCTCATGGCCTGCTCGGCTTTGGATCCCGGCTTGCAGTGATCAGTTATCACTCGCTAGAGGATCGCATTGTCAAACAGTTCATCACTCGCGAATCGCGCGACTGTGTTTGCCCGCCACGGCAGCCGGTCTGCACTTGCGGCCACACGGCCACGCTAAAGCCGATTACTCGTAGAGTCCTCAAGCCATCGCCAAGGGAAGTTGCCGCCAACCCTCGCAGCCGCAGCGCCAAGCTACGGGTTGCTGAGCGCATCGCGGCTTAAGGAATGGCCTTTGGCTACATTAGATCGTCTCTCTCCCCCTGTTTCGGCGCCGATAGCGCCGGCCTGGACGCCCCGCCGCGCAATAGCCGTCGCTCTAACACTTGTGGCGGCTATTGCGCTGATCCAGGTCTTGCAGAGCAGTAGCATCGCTCACTCGGCTCAGGGCATGCGACTACTGGAGTTGCGGAAATCGATCTTGCAAGCGGAAATTCATCAGCTTGAGGCCGATATCGCGGTGCTCTCTTCGCTCGATCGCATCGAGCGGTCCGCCCGCGACCGGCTAGGCATGACGCCGGCCGAAAACGTCACTTACCTGTCGGTTTCGGTCCCGGCGCCTGCAGGCCTCTTGCTGCCGCGCCCTCTGTCCCCGGTAGCTCTGGATTCAGAGACAACCGGTTCAGATTCAGAATCTTGGTGGCAAGCGCTGGTGAGGGCTTTACCCAAACCTTGAGCTAGTGGTGGGGACGTTCAGTCCCATTGGGAGTGAAATTTGGCGCGGACCGGCAGTCGCTTTACCTGGCGGGTCGCTCTCCTCGGTGCGGTGTTTGTACTGTCCACCCTGGGAATCGTTGGCCGTCTGGTGCAGATCCAGATCATCGATCATCAGAGCTACCAGATTCAGGCCAAAGAAGAACATCTTGATAAGCGACCGCTCCGTGCCGAACGCGGGGCTATCCTTGATCGAAACGGTTTTCCGCTTGCCACTTCGCTCGACGTTTTTGATTTGTACATCGACCGCCGCGCCTGGAAGGATGACGCTGAATTGGCAGCCAGCATCGCCCGTAAAATTGCTCCGTTGCTCGGAGAAGACCCGGATCAGCTGCTCGCACGGCTAATCGATGACAGCGCCGGCCCGGTTGAACTCTTAGCGGCGGGAATCGAGTTTGGCATAGGCCTCGATATAGAGAGTCTCTTTCTGCCTGGTCTGACTTTGGCCGGCGCCACCGAGCGCTCTTACCCCGAAGGCGATGTTGGAACGGCGTTGCTAGGCTTTCTCGGTCGCGATCACATTGGACTGGCGGGGCTGGAGGCCGATCTGGAGGAGATTCTCGGCGGCACGGCCGGCGCCATTTACTTCGAGCGCGACGGCGGCGGCGACCCGATCGCCGCTGGCCAGAGTCGCATCGAGCCTGGCCGTCCCGGCGCCGACGTGAGTCTGACGATCGATCGCTACATCCAACGACTGATTGAAATTGAACTCGACTATCAGATTGAGCAACACGAGGCTAGCGGCGGCACGATTCTGGTCATGGACCCAAAGACCGGTGCGATCCTTGGCATGGCCAGCCGCCCCAGTATCCGGATATCCGAGCTCTCCCTGGAAGACCCTAATCTTGAGAGCTTCCGCAACCGCGCCGTGACCGATCTCTACGAACCCGGCTCGGTGCTCAAAGTCGTGACGATGGCAACGGCGCTCGACCTCGGCCTGGTCAACCCCAAAACGACCTACGTGGACACCGGCACGGTGGAACGCGGTGGCTTTACCTTCGCCAACTGGGACTTTAGTGCCAACGGCGAAACCGCGATGACTGAGTTGCTCCAGAAGTCGCTAAACACCGGCGCGATCTGGCTTAGCGACCAGATCGGTGCCGACCGCCTCTACGCCTCGCTCCAGCGCTTTGGCTTTGGCGAATCCACCCACTCCGGTCTGGCTGGTGAGTCGACCGGCCTGCTGAGGACCAACCAGGACGCGGACTGGTACGAAGCCGACCTTGCCACCAACAGCTACGGCCAGGGCATCGCCGTGACCCCGCTACAGGTGGTCACCGCGCTTTCGTCGTTGATCAACGGCGGCAATTTGATGCGCCCCTATATCGTCCAGGAGATCAACGGTCCCAGCGGCCGCCGCATCTTCGAGCCGGTCGTGGTCCGCCAAACAGTTTCTCCTGAGACCTCCGCAACAATCACGATGATGATGAACGCCGTTGTTGACGGTGTCTTGTTCCACGGCGCAAAGGTGGAGGGCTACCAAGTTGGTGGCAAGACTGGTACGACCCTGGTCTCGGTTCCAACCGGTTACGCGCTCGATTCAACAATCGCCTCCTTCGTCGGCTTCGCGCCGCTGGATCAGCCCGCCTTTATCATGCTGGTGAAGATTGACCAGCCCCAGGATGACCCGCTCGGTGGCGTTGTCGCCGCACCGGTTTTCGGCCGCCTGGCGCCGCTAATCCTCGCCTACCTCAACATCCAGCCTACAAACCAACAGACACAGAGCCGTCGCTGAGGTTTTGATGTCGAACTCAAACATGTTCACGGTTGAGCAAGTGCGAGAAGCGCTGGGAGATTTACTCACGGGCGAACGCTCCGGCGATGCCACGGGTGGCTTTCGCGCCGTTAGCAACGATTCACGCGTCACCAAACCGGGAGAGCTCTTCGTCGCCCTCAAGACCGAGGTTCGCGACGGCCACGACTTTGTCGCCGATGCGATCGCCAATGGCGCAACCGGCGTCATCGTCCAAAGCGATGACCTGCTTTTGCCCGATGCCACCTGGGCCTTTCGTGTGTCTGACACTCGGCGCGCGATCGGCGACCTGGCGACCCACTGGCGCAAGCGTTTTCCGGTCAGAACAGTGGCCATCGCCGGCAACGTCGGCAAGACCACCACCAAAGAGCTAACCAGCGCCGTCCTTTCCGCTCATCGCACCGTGCTCAAGAGCCCCGCCAACTTTAACGATGAGGTCGGCTTGGCGATGAGCCTGTTCCAACTCAACGAGACCCACGACCGTGTGGTGGTGGAGGTAGGCATGTTTGAACTGGGTGAAATCCGCCGGCTTTGTGAAATCGCGGCGCCGGATATCGCCGTGGTCCTAAACGTCGGCCCGACTCACCTCGAGCGCGTCGGCAGCATTGAGGCGATCGCCGAGGCCAAATCTGAAGCGGTGCAGGCGCTGCCCAGCACCGGCACCGCGATTCTCAACGCCGATGACCCCTACGTCGCGGCGATGGAAGATAAAACCCGCGCCCGGGTTTTGACCTTTGGTGTCGAACAGCACGCCGCTGTCCGCGCCACAAACCTCCGCGGCCGCGGTCTGGCCGGCGTCGATTTCACCCTGAGCTGTCTCGGGCGCGAGCTCAAGGCGCACAGCCCGCTGCCCGGCACCCGCCTGGTTAGCAACGCCCTGGCCGCCGTTGCCGTGGCCTTCGCCGATGGCCAAAGCATCGAGGAGGCGAGTGTAGCTCTGTCAGCGGCCGAGGCGCCGCTCCGCATGCTGGTCAGGACCAGCAGCGGTGGCGCCACGATCCTCGATGACACCTACAACGCCAACCCGGCTTCGATGTTCGCCGCCCTGGAGTTATTGAGCGAAATGACCGGCCGCCGCCTGGCCCTGCTCGGCGACATGCTCGAGCTGGGAAGCGCTGAGGCCGAGTCGCACCGCGCCGTCGGCGAGGAAGCCGCCCGGGTTTGCGACCAGCTTTTCAGCGTCGGCCCGCGTGGCGAGCAGATTGCGGCCGCCGCCCGAGCCGTAGGCGGCATCGACGTAACCCATTTTGACTCAAAGGAGGAGGCTCTTACGGTGCTGAGAACCGTGATTGGCCCCGGCGATATTCTCCTGGTCAAAGCCTCGCATGGCCTCGCCCTGGACCGCGTGGTAGAGGAGCTCTGCGCCTAAATGCTCGAAGCAATGCTCGCCGCCGCCCTGGCAATGGCCGTGACCTTCGCGGTTGGGCACCCTTTGCTCGCCGCCCTGCGCCAGCGCAAGCTCGGCAAGGCCTACTCTGGTGATGAGCCCGAGGCCTACGCCACAAAGGCCGGCACCCCCACCATGGGTGGCATCATCTTCTTGATTGGCATAACCGTCGCTGCCACGCCGTTTGCCTTCCTGCGAGAAACCGATGTCCTGCTTCCGTTCCTGGCGATGCTGGCTGGCGGCGCCCTCGGTACCTACGACGATCTGCAAACTCTCTTCGGATCGGAAAAAATCAGCGGTCACGAGACCTGGTTTTTCTTCGTTAAATGGGCTGTGCTCCTCGCCATCGGCGCCGTCCTCGCCGCCGAGCTCTATTTCCGGCTCGACTTTGAGTCCGTGCTGGTGCCCCATTTTGGCTCCTATAGCCTCGGCGCTCTCTATCTGCCAATCTTCGTGCTGGTCTTTGTCGCTGCCACCAGCGGAGCGGTGATTACAGACGGCATGGACGGCCTCATGGCTGGTGTCAGCGCCTTTGCCTACGCTGCCTACGGCACAATCGCCCTGGCGCAGGGTCAGGACGAGCTCGGTGCATTCGCCTTCGCCGTTTCCGGTGGCTGCGCCGCGTTTCTCTGGTTCAACTCCAATCCAGCCCAGGTGTTTATGGGTGACCTCGGTGCCCAAGCCCTGGCGGTTGGCCTGGTTCCCCTGGCATTCATGACCGGCTGGTGGCTGCTGCTGCCGGTGATAGCCGTGGTCTTCTTCATCGAGGGTCTCTCGGATGTAGTCCAGATCGTCTACTTCAAGCGCACCGGCGGCCGGGGCATTCTGCGCATGGCGCCGATTCACTACCACTTCCAACTCGGCGGCTGGACCGAGACTCAGGTGGTTACGCGATTTTGGTTAGTTGGCATGCTGGGCGCGGCCATAGGCATCGCCCTGTCGCAGGTGGATTGAAGACGTGTCAGAGTGGCAAGACAAAAAGGTTGCTGTCATCGGTCTGGGAATCGAAGGCGAGGACCTGGCGCGCTACTTCGCCGGACAGGGTGCCGTGGTGACCGTTAGCGACACCAAGGACGCTGAAGCTTTGGCTCAGCGCATCAGTGCCCTGGATGGTCTCGGTGTGCGTTTCCGCCTTGGCGGAAACGACCCGGCCGACATCATCGATGCCGACCTCGTGTGCCTCTCCCAAGGCGTGCCCCAGTCCAACCCTGCCGTCGTTGCCGCGCGGGATTTCAGCAAGCCGGTTGAAAGCGGAACCACCCTGTTCTTCAAGCAATTCCCTGGACCGATAGTTGGCATTACCGGCTCCAGCGGCAAGACCACAACCACCTCATTGGTGGACGCGATCTTTACGGCCGCCGGCCGCGAGCACGTCCTCGGTGGCAACATTGGCCAGGGCCTTATGTCTCTGCTGGAAGGCGCATCCGCGGCAACCTGGGCCGTGGTCGAGATCAGTCACACTCAGCTGGTTCTGACCGAGCGCAGCCCGCAATTTGCCGCCTTACTTGGTGTAACGCCAAATCACCTGGACCAGTTCAGTTGGCAAGAGTACATCGAGCTCAAGCGCAAGATTTTCGCCTTCCAGCAGACCGGAGACACGGTAGTCTTCAACGCCGACGACGAGATTTCTAATCAACTGCGCGCCAATCTGGACACGGGCGCAGATGTCTTTCTCTTCAGCATCGAGACCGACCATGGCGCTTCCGGTGCCTTCCTACGCGATGACGCTGTCTGGTGGCGCCGTGGCGACCGCATTGAAGCCGTCGTCAGAATTGACGATGTGCCGCTGCGCGGCGTCCATAACCTGGCCAACGTCGCCGCCGCCACCGCCATTGCGGCGGCCTGTGACATCGAGCCAGAGGATGTCGGCCGCGCCGTTCGCGCCTTCAAGCCGCCGCCGCATCGTCTCGAATTTGTCGCCAGCCTCAGCGGCGTCGATTTCTTCAACGACAGCATCGCCACGACACCAGAACGGGCGTTAGCAGCGCTGAGGTCATTCGACCAACCGAGCGTCCTCTTGCTGGGCGGACGTGACAAGCAGCTGCCTGTCGATAGCCTGATGCGTGAGGTCGGCAGCCGTTGCCGCGCCGTTGTCACTTTTGGCGAGTCCGGCCCGGTCATGGCGCACGCCGCCGAGCAGACCGGCGTAACCGTTATACGCGCCGATGCCCTTTCCACGGCTGTGGAAGCCGCCGCCAACGCGGCACAGCCCGGCGATGTCGTCCTTCTGTCACCCGCCTGTACTAGCTTTGACGCCCATCAAAACTTCGAACAGCGCGGCGCCGATTTCCGCGAACTCGTCGCCATGTTGTCCAAGGGAGAGGCCAGATGACCAGTCAAACCAGCCGCATGCGCGCCGGCCGGCCTGATTATGCGATTCTTGCGACCGCGGTCGCTCTGGTCGTTATCGGTTTGATATTCGTCTACAGCTCCAGCTTCGCTATCGCCCTGGCTGCCTACGATGATGTCAACTACTTTCTAGTCCGCCAGGTCGGCGCGGCGCTGATTGGCCTTGCGCTGATGTTTGCTCTCATGCGCTTTGATTACCACTATCTGCGCGTCGTCAGCCCGCTGTTCATGTTGGTCGCGGTGCTTGGCTTGGCCGCCGTCCTGGTTGTCGGCGACGACAACTACGGTGCCCGTCGCTGGATTAGCCTTGGTGCCCTGCCTCCCTTTCAGCCCAGCGAATTCGCCAAGCTAGCGCTGATCATCTATATCTCCGCCTGGCTTGCCACCCGTGGCCGCGAAGTCAGAAGCGTTGCCCTTGGCGTCGTTCCCTTTGTTTTCCTGGTCGGTGTTGTTTCCGCCCTGATCATAATGGAACCAGATACCGGGACGGCCGCGATTATCGTTTTAACCACGGCCGCCTTATTCTTTCTCTCTGGCGCCAATCTGGCACATGTCGGTGCGTTGGCTGGTATCGTCATCGTGGCCGGCGTGCTCCTGGTGCTCGGCGGCGAGTATCGCTCCGATCGCATCTTTGCCTTCCTTTCCGCCGAAGAGGATCCGCTCGGTCTCGGCTTTCAAGTGCGCCAATTGCTGATCGCCTTGGGCAGTGGCGGCATCGAAGGGCTCGGTCTCGGCGTCAGCCGGCAGAAGTTCTTCTATATTCCTGGCGCTCACACCGATGGAATTTTCGCCATTATTGGCGAGGAAGCCGGCTTCATCGGTGCCATGATCGTCATCGGCCTCTTCGCCTACCTGATTTACCGTGGCTTCCGCGTAGCCCTCAACGCCCGTGACGAATTTGGCTTCTACTTGGCGATGGGCGTCGTTTGCTGGATCGGCTTCCAAGCCCTGATCAACATCGGCGGCATCACCCGGTCGATCCCTCTGACTGGCATACCGCTGCCGTTTATTAGCTACGGGGGCTCCTCATTGATTATGATCATGGCGGGGACTGGTGTGCTGCTAAACGTTTCTCGCTACAGCAAGGACCGCTCCGTGACTGAAAAATCAGTTCGGCGCCGCCGGACCGAACCTCGGGCGGTGCCGACTTGAGGGTTGCCTTTTGCGGCGGCGGCACTGGCGGACATGTTTTCCCCGCCCTGACCGTGGCCAGCGCACTGCGCAAGCACTATGGCGGCTCGCTGGAGCTGCTCTATATCGGCGTACGCGGCAAAAACGATCGCGGGTTGGTTACACGAGAGGCGATTGCGTTCCGCTCGGTTTTGGCCGGCCCGCTACGCGCGAGTAGCCCGCTTTCGATCATCGGCGGCTTATTTAAATTGTCGGTCGGGACCCTGCAGGCTTATCGGATTCTCGGCCAGTTTCACCCCGATGTCGTATTCGCCACCGGCGGCTACGGCAGCGTTGGTGTCGGTCTGGCGGCCTGGCTGCGGCGCAAGCCCCTGCTGCTATTTTTGCCGGACGTGGAAGCCGGGATCGCCGTGCGCCTTTTAACTCGGTTTGCCCGCCGTATAGCCGTCACCGTTCCGCCGGCCTTGGAAGTTGTTCCAAAGGACAAAGCTGAGTTGATTGGCTACCCTGTGCGCGGCAGCTTTTTTGACGCTGAACCTGACGATGCCCGCCAGAAACTGGGCCTGCACCCCTCGCTGCCCACCTTGCTGATTGCCGGTGGCAGCACCGGCGCCAGCCGGATCAACGACGCCGTCGGCGAGTGGATCGGCGATTTCCTGCGGATCGGTCAGGTTGTTCACATCTGCGGAACCCGAGATCAGCCGAAAATCGAGGCTCAGCGGGGTGGCTTGCCTGAGGACCTGCAAGAGCGCTATCACCTGCACGGCTTCCTGTACGAAGAAATGCCACTGGCGCTAGCGGCCGCTGATCTGGGTATCATGCGCGCCGGCGCTTCAACTCTGGGCGAACTGCCGGCCGCCGGGCTCCCCGCCATCCTGATCCCCGGCGAATTCGACGGCGGCTCCAACCAACGCGATAACGCCCGATTCCTTGAGGAAAGCGGCGGCACGGTCACATTGTCGCAAGCACGAATCAATAAGCTTCAGACCACCGTCGTGGATTTGCTCGACGATAGCCGACGCCGCCAAGGGATGAAAAAGGCTTTAGCCGGTCTGGCGCGCCCCTATGCTGCCGATCGTCTTGCCCACCTGGTGGCCAAAGTTGCCGGGGTGCAGATGGTGGTGGCGGCGTGAACGACTGTAACGAAAGCCGCGAAAGCCGCGATAGCGTTATCCCGCACCGGGTTCACCTGGTCGGTATCGGTGGCATGCACATGTCGGCCATCGCCCGCATCTTGCTGAGCCGCGGCCATTTCGTGTCTGGCTCAGACCTGACCGCTTCGCCGTTGACTGAGGCCTTGAGCGCGCTTGGCGCCCAAATTGGAATTGGCCCGCATGACGCGGCCAGTATCGGCGAAGCTGAGTTCGTGGTCACGACCTCCGCCGCGGCGGCCGAAAACCCGGAATTGGAAGAGGCGCACCGCCGTGGCCTGACGGTAATCAAACGGGCAGAAATGGTCGCCCGCTTGATGCAGGGAAAGGTCGGCGTTTGCGTCGCCGGCTGCCACGGTAAGAGCACCACCAGCGGCCTCGTAGCCTTTATTCTCAAACAAGCCGGCCTCGATCCAACCTATCTGATTGGGGCTGAGGTCACCGCTCTGGGCAACAACGCCGCGCCCGGTGCCGGCCCGCAAGTCGTGGTCGAGGCCGACGAATATGACCGCGCTTTTCTTAGTTATCACCCTGAGTTGGCGCTCGTAACCAACGTTGAGCCCGACCATCTCGATTACTACGGAACCTGGGAAGCGGTCCAAGAAGCCTTCCAGGGCTTCGTCGCCAACGTTCAGCCCGGCGGCAGCCTGCTGCTCTGCGCCGACAACGCCGAGGCTCTCAATCTGCGCTCACACGCCGTCCAAAGTGTTCAGGTGCTTACCTACGGGCTGACTTCAGACCATTGCCAGGCCGATTGGCAAGTCACGGACCTCAAGATCGATGAAGGCAATCAGACCTTTACTGTCGTCCAGGCAGGTGAGCCCTTTGGCGAATTCACCCTTGCTCTGCCCGGCGCCCACAACCTGCAGAACGCCCTCGGCGCCATCGCCATGGTCGCCGGTCTTGGCCTCGACGCCGCCGAAATCGCTCGAGCCCTGGCCCAGTACACCGGTGTCCGGCGCCGCTTCGAAAGCGTCGGTGAGGCCGGCGGCATCCAAATCATCGACGATTACGCCCATCATCCCACGGAGTTGGCCGCTCTAGCTCAGGCCGCCCGGTCTCGCTTTCCAAACCAGCGCATCGCCGTCTGTTTTCAGCCCCACACCTATGCCCGCACCCGTTACCTTCTGGACGGTTTTCGCGACTGCTTCCATGGCTTCGATCGGCTGTTCCTGCTCGAGACCTACGCTGCTCGCGAAGCGATAGCCGATGGCATGACCGCGCAGCAGCTGGCGGCTGAGCTTGTCGACCCGCCGCCAACCTACGCTGCCAACCCGGCCGAAGCGGTGGAAATCATCACCGCCGACCTGCGACCCGGTGACGTCTTTTTCACCGCCGGCGCCGGCGATGTCGACGCCGTCGGCCGATTGGTCCTCGAAAGGTTGGTCTCCGCCCAACAGGTCGGCAATCAACCAGGGAGGCAGGCACGATGACCTTAAAGCCAGGATTCTTGCGCTCTCTCGAATCAGTAACAACGGTTCGAGCCGATGAGCCGCTTTCACGCCATACGACGATCGGCGTTGGCGGCCCTGCCGATGCCTACGTGGCGATCTCGGATGCCGGTCAGCTGGCCGCGGTCACAACCCTTTGCCTGCAGGCTTCCCTGCCCTTCTTCGTCCTCGGCTCCGGCAGCAACATTGTCGTCGGCGACCGCGGCGTCCGCGGCGTGGTTATCGAAAACAACGCCACGGCCAAAACTGAACCGCTGCCCGTGGCCGCCATTGCGGCCGGCGCTCCGGCGCCGCAACGCTTCCGGGTCCGGGCAGAGTCGGGCTGCAGCTTCGCGGCCATTGCTCGGCAGCTGGCCTTCGGTGGCAACGCCGGCTTGGAGTGGGCCTGCGGCATCCCGGGCACCATTGGCGGTGCCGTCGTCTACAACGCTGGAGCGTACGGCGGCTGCCTTGGCGACGTTCTCCAACGTGTCGCAATCTCTGGCGAAGGCGGCGAAAACATAATTGAGGCCGCCGATCTTGGCCTCGTCTACCGCGGCAGCACTTTCACGCGCGGTCTAATGCAGAATCGAGCCGTCCTCTGGGCCGAATTCGACCTTTGGAGTGGCGAGGAAAAGGCCCTACGTTCCCGAGTGGCTGATTACGATCAGAGACGCCTCAAAGCACAGCCCCGCGGCCGCAACGCCGGCTCCTTTTTCAAGAACCCGGACGGTCAACCGGCCTGGAAGCTGCTGGAAGGCGCCGGCCTGCGCGGCCATCGCATTGGCGGCGCCGAGTTCTCCGAACGGCACTGCAATTTCCTGATAAACACCGGCGATGCCAGCGCCGCCGACATTGCCGCCCTCAAACGTCTGGCAGAAGCCCGGGTCCACGATCAATTTGGTATCGACCTCGAAAGCGAGGTAACCTTGGTCGGCGAGGGATTCGAGGATCAGGCGAACGCTGATGGCTGATCCTCTAAAACTCGGCCTGATCTTCGGCGGCCGCTCGGTCGAGCATGAAGTCTCGGTCGCCTCTGCTATCGATGTCATCGCCTCGGTCGACAGTGACCGATTCGAGGTTGTTCCGATCGGTGTGACCAAAACTGGGGTCTGGCTTTCGCATGCGGAGACCAGACGTCAACTGGATCGGGATGACCAGCTCTTCCATAAAACCCTTGAAAACCCCGCCGCCGCATCCGAGGCGCCCTTGGCAGGTGTTTCGGAGACTCTTTCCCAGCTAGAGGCCGTTTTCCCCTTGATTCATGGCCCCCAGGGCGAGGATGGCACTCTCCAGGGCCTGCTCGAATTGGCCGGACTGCCCTACGTCGGCTGCGGCGTTGCCGCAAGCTCAATCGGCATGGACAAGGGCCTGATGAAGGCCGTGTTCCGCGACGCCGGCTTCGCCATGGCGGAAAGCACCGTTGTCTATCCATCCGACCGCGAAGCCGAGGCATTGGTCCAGGCGCGTGAGATTGAGACTGAGCTCGGCCTGCCCGTATTCGTAAAGCCGGCCAATGGCGGTTCTAGCGTTGGCGTCCACAAAGTCCACGGCCGTGAGCAGTTGGCAACCGCGTTGCTTGAAGCCCGCAACATCGACCGCAAGCTCGTGGTCGAGTGTGAAGTTGAGGGTCGTGAGATCGAATGCGCTGTGATCGGCAACCAGGAAGCCGAGGCTTCGACTGTCGGCGAGGTGCGTTACGCGCGCGAATTCTACGACTACGAGGCCAAATACCTCGACCCGCGCTCTCAAGTCATCGCACCGGCTGACCTGCCGCCTGAAACCGTTGGCAAGGTGCAGGAACTGTCTTTGCGCGCCTTCCATGCCATCGGCGGATCCGGTATGAGTCGCGTCGACTTCTTCCTCCGACCCGATGGCTCGTTGGTCCTGTCGGAGATCAACACGATTCCTGGATTCACGCCGGCCAGCATGTTCCCGAGACTTTGGCAGATATTAGGAGTATCCTATACCGAGTTGATAACGCGCCTAGTCGAATTAGCCTTAGCGCGGCATCAGGAGAAGCCTATTGTCTAAGGACCGCAGCCCCCGTCGGCGGCCCAAAAAGAAGACAAGCAGTCCGTTGCCAATCCGAGGAATCCTTGGCCACTGGCGCGTACTTCTTGCGTTGCTTCCGATCGCCATTGTGGCCTCGGTCACTTATGGTGCCTTGCGCTCGTCATTTCTGACCGTGCAAGAGGTTCGTGTCGATGGAACCGAAGTTCTCGATCCGGCCAGTCTGGTCGCCAAAAGCGGCCTCATGGGTGAGAGCATGCTGCGCCTGCCCAAGGCGGAGGCGCGTGCCCGGCTGCTCGAGGATCCGTTGCTACGCTCGGTTACGATCTCTCGATCCTGGCCTAACACCCTCCTCTTTGAAGTCGAAGAACGCCACCCCGTCGCCTTCTGGTCGATCAACGGTCTCGACTACGTGATCGATATCGATGGCGTAGTTCTCACCGCCGGCGTGCCTCCCCCGTCTTCGCCGCGCATCGTCGAACTCGGTAGCGACCGCTTGCTTGACCTTGGCGACCGAGTCCACCCCGACGCTGTTGAACTGGCGCTGCGCATTTCGCAAGAGTCGTTGGTGCTAGCCGGCAGCCAAGTCGTGGAGCTAACCTACCGCGAAAGCATCGGCATTACCGTGGTCTTCAGCAGCGGACTCCGCGCCACCTTTGGTGATATTCGTTCTTACGAATACAAACTGGCCGTGCTCTCGGAACTGCTCGATGACTTGTCGGCCCAGGGCATAGTGCCGCAAGAGGTCGACCTACGCTCTGGCTCCAGGGTGACCTATGAATAGGCGATACCGGCCGAATGGGGTTTGGCGATGAGCGCCAAGAGCGGCACTTTTGCCGCTATCGATGTTGGCACCGCCAAAGTCGCCACTATCGTTGGTGAGGTCGCCAGCAACGGTGAAACCCGCATCCTTGGCGTCGGTACCGCGCTTTCATCCGGCTTGAGCCGTGGCATGGTCGACAACGTCCGCGAGGCAACTGAGTCGATCCGGGCCTCGGTCGATAAGGCTGAGCGCTCCAGCGGCACCCGCATTCTCTCCGCCTACGTGGGGCTTAGCGGTGCTCACGCCGAAAGCCTCAACAACCGCGGCATCGTCGCCGTGCCCGACAGCAGCCGCCCAATCTTGGCTGAAGACATCCAGCGTGCCCTCGAGGGGGCAAAGATCATCAGCGTACCGAGCAATCGTGAGATTCTTCACGTCTTGCCGCGCTACTACGTCGTCGATGGCCAAGATAACGTCAGCGACCCGCTGGGCATGTTTGGCCAAAGATTGGACGTTGAGGCCCACATCATCACCGTCGCCACCAACGCCGTTGCCAACGTCACCAAGGTGGTGGAGGCGGCCGGCGTCCAGGTTGATGAGCTGATCCTGCAGCCGCTGGCCAGCGCTGAAGCTGTGCTCAACCGCGAAGAAAAGCGCCAGGGTGTGATCCTCGCCGATGTCGGCGCCGGTTGCACCGAGATCAGCGTTTTTATCGAAGGGTCGATTCAATACACCGCGTCGCTGCCGCTTGGCGGCAATCACATAACCCGTGACCTCGTTGTTGGTCTGCGCTGTCCTTATCACAGCGCCGAGGAGGCCAAGGAGGCCTTTGGCCACGCGTTACCCAGCCGCGTACCGGCCGGCGACGAAGTCATGATCGAGGCTTTTGGCGCCGAGCGCGAGCGCACATTTCCCCGCCGGCGAGTCAGCGAGATCATCCAGGCCCGTTGCGAGGAAATCCTCGAGATGATCGTCACGGTAGTGCGCCGCGAAACCGATACCGATCTGATATCCGCCGGCATGGTTCTCACCGGTGGTACTGCCCGCCTGCCCGGCTTTGATCTGCTCGCCGAGCAGGTCACCGGTCTGCCGGCGCGAATTGGCACCCCCGGCCATATCTTTGGCCTGGTTGATGAGCTTCATGACCCGGCCTTCGCCACCGGCGTTGGCCTGCTGCAGTGGGCCGTCGGTGAGCAGGAGATGATGCCGGTCCGTCACGCCACCCGCCATCCGGGCGCGCTCGATGGCCTGTTTAAGCGGATCAGCGGTCTGGTCCGCATCTTGTTGCCGGAGTAAGCAATGACAATTTTCCCAAGACCGAGCCGCGGTACACACCAAATTCGACTTCTAACGGGTTCTCTGGACCCTGCTTTGACCATTTCCCAACAGACCCCCGCGAGGGAAAGGAGCCTAACCTATGAAACCGACCAACTACTTTAGCGGTCTGCCGCCGATCAAGGTCATCGGCGTTGGTGGCGGTGGCTGCAACGCGGTAACCCGCATGGTGGCTGAGAAGATCCCCGGAGTGGAGCTTGTCGCCGTGAACACCGACGGACAGGCGCTGGTTCAAACCGATGCCGATGTTCAGATCCGCATCGGCGATAAGCTTACGAAGAGCCTCGGGGCCGGCGGTGATCCTGTCCGCGGCCAGCGCGCTGCCGAAGAGAGCCGCGATGAGCTCAGCGAGGCCGTGCGTGGCGCCGAGATGGTCTTCGTCACAGCCGGCATGGGCGGCGGCACCGGCACCGGCGCGTCGCCGATCGTTGCCGAGGTTGCCCGCCAGGCCGGAATCCTGACGATTGGCGTAGTCACCAGACCCTTCGGTTTTGAGGGCACCAAGCGTGCCCAGCGTGCCGAAGAGGGCATCATCGCCCTGCAGGAGAAGGTTGACACTCTAATCGTCATCCCCAACGACCGCCTGCTCTCGCTCTGCGAGCCCAACGTCTCACTCGAGGACTCCTTCCGCACCGCCGATGAGGTCCTGCGCCAGGGTATCCAGGGCATCTCAGAGGTAATCACCCTGCCGGGCATCGTCAACCTCGACTTTGCCGATGTTCGCCGCATCATGTGCGAGGCCGGACCGGCCTTACTCTCGATTGGCCGCGGCCGCGGCGAAAACCGCGCCATAGATGCCGCCAGGGCCGCCATAACCAGCCCCTTGCTCGATATCAGCATTCGCGGCGCCCGCGGTGTGCTGTTCAACGTTGTCAGCGGTAAAAACCTCGGCCTGCAAGAAGTTAGCCAGGCCGCGCAAGCAATTCAGGAAGTTGTCCACCCGGACGCGGAAATCGTCTTTGGCGCCGCCATCGATGAGACTCTTGGCGATGAGCTAAAGCTGACGATAATCGCCACCGGTTTCGAACCGGGTGACAGCACCGGCAACCGCATCGAGGTCGAGGAGCAGGAGCGGACGCCGGCCACCACCGACGAAGGCGTGCCGGTAACCTCAGGAGCACAACAGTCTGACACTGCCTCCCTGGACACCGAAGGCCGCTTTGAAGAGACCAGCCCGTTCCACGAGCTTCCCGGCCTCGACACGGAACTACCGGCGTTTCTGAGGCGCAATGTTCAGGCACGATAGCGTGCGCGGGCTGAAGCGAAGCAACAGCACTCAGCTGAAGCGAAGCAACAGCCCGTTCCGCGAGCTTCCCGGCCTCGACACGGAACTACCGGCGTTTCTGAGGCGCAATGTTCAGGCCCGCTAGGCGTCGGATCCGGTAGTCAAGATCCTGTGACCTCGCTCGAAATAACCCCGGCCCGGCCGGCGGATGTCGGCTTGATCCTGGAACTGGCACAGGAGCTTGCCGATTACGAAAAGGAACCGGACGCCGCCCGCGCCCGGCCGGATCAGATTCATAGAGCTCTTTTTGGCGAAAATCCGGCTGCCGAATGCGTTATCGCCTGTTACGACGGCGAACCGGCTGCTCTCGCCCTCTGGTTTCAGAACTTCTCAACCTGGACCTGCCACGCCGGCCTCTGGCTGGAGGATCTCTTCGTCCGGCCCGCCTTTCGCCGCAACGGCATCGGCCGTGAACTGCTCCGCTACCTGGCCCGCGTTGCTCAGGAGCGCGGCTACAGCCGATTCGAATGGTCCCGGTGCTGGACTGGAACCAACCGGCGGTCGACTTCTACCGCTCGCTTGGCGCCGAGCCTATGGACCAATGGACCACCTTCCGGCTCACCGGCGAAGCCCTCGCCCTGCTCGCCTCCGAGGGCGGGTGATAGGGCCAATTCCTCGTGAAATACCAATCACCCTCCGACTAACCATAAGCTGTCGTCTTATGATCAGCGAAGTTTAAGCAAAAGACACCAAATATTGTACTCAGACGTATTGACAGCCTCTAGATGTAGTGTGTTACGGTACGCCTCGCACCTCTTCTAGTAGGTGCGTTTTATGGCCAGTTATCCAGTCAGCGTTCTCGAAAGCCCCCGCCCATGCGCTGTCCTTACTGCGGCTACGTCGATACCAAGGTCACCGACTCTCGTGAGTCGGAGGACGGTATCCGCCGCCGCCGCGAGTGCCTCGATTGCAAACGCCGCTTCACTACCTACGAGCGTGTCCAGCTCGCCCCGGTGATGATCGTCAAGAAAGACGGCCGCCGCGAGGAATTCTCCCGGCAAAAAGTGCGCTCCGGCATTGTGAGGTCCTGCGCCAAACTGCCGGTAGGCTCCGCCGATATCGATGCCATCGTTGACGATATCGAGACTGTCCTCAATGCCAGCGGCAGCGCCGAGGTTCCCTCCAGCGAGCTCGGTGATCTGGTGATGGAGCGGCTGCGCGAGCTCAGCCACGTCGCCTACGTCCGCTATGCCTCGCACTACAAGGACTTTCGCACCCTGGAGGATTTCCAAGAGGAGTTCGAGAGGTTGGCCACCGCACCACGACGCTCGCCGCGCCGCTCCGGGGCCGCCCAGCCGTCACTTTTGCCACCCGAAGCGCTTGACGCGGATTCCGCTCCAGCTCCTATTGAGATTGAAAAGCGCCGCCCCCGCCGGGTCCGCTCCTAGTCTTTGAGGAAATAAATTGGCCAGAGAAGGTTTCGGAAAGTTGTACAACCAGGGCAATGAGCTGCTCGCGGAAGGACACTGCCAGATAGATGACGAGCTCGGTAGCGTCACCCTGCGGCCGATTCGCGACACGCCGAATTTGGCTCGTGAGCGCGGCGCCATGCGACTCAGCCTCGATGATGGCAGCGAACTGCAGCTGGCCGACCGCCTAATCCGCTTCAAACTCAACGTCCCTGGTGTAGCGCCAGGCCCCGCCTACCGGCTCTACTTCGCCGACCAACCCAGCCAGCCGCCAACCGAAAGCGCGACATCGTGACCGCCTCGCCCTCGCCCGAACCCCGGAAATGTCCTAGGCGACAAGGAGACCCCCGCCCATGACCACAACCGTAGATCCAAGCCGTGGTGCCCAATCTCAGGACCGGCCCAGCCTGCGCCTACACCGGCACTTCACCACACCCGGAATCAGCCCCTACGACCTGATTACCTGGGAGCAACGATCCGCCGCCATCGCTGATGAATCCGGCAAGCTGGTTTTCGAGCAATCCGATATCGAAATACCGTCCTTTTGGTCACAGACCGCGACTCAGGTTGTCGCCTCGAAGTACTTTCGCGGCCGCATCGACACGCCGGAACGCGAGACCAGCGCCAAGCAGCTAATAGACCGCATCGTCACGGTTATGGGCACCTGGGGACGCCTGCCGGCCGCTCCCGAAGGACACACACCCTACTTCGCCAGCGAGGACGAGGCTCAGACCTTTGAAAACGAGCTGCGCCACATCCTGATCAACCAGCTCGCCTGCTTCAACAGCCCGGTCTGGTTCAACGTTGGCGTGCGCGAAAAGCCGCAATGCTCTGCCTGTTTCATCCTCTCGGTCGAAGATGATATGGAATCGATTCTCGACTGGTGCCGGACCGAAGGCATGATCTTCAAGGGCGGCTCTGGCTCCGGTATCAACCTCTCCAACATCCGCTCCTCACGTGAGCATCTCTCCGGCGGCGGCATCGCCTCCGGCCCGGTGTCGTTCATGCGCGGCGCCGACGCCATCGCCGGCTCGATCAAATCCGGCGGCACCACCCGCCGCGCCGCCAAGATGGTGATCCTCGACGCCGGCCACCCTGACCTCATGGACTTCATCGAGAGCAAGGCGCGCGAGGAGAAGAAGGCCTACGATCTCGGCAGCGCCGGCTGGGATATGTCGCTCAACGGCGAGGCCTGGGCCTCGGTCCAGTTTCAGAACGCCAACAACTCGGTGCGCGCCACCGACGACTTCATGATCGCCGCGGTTGAAAACCGCATGTGGCAACTGCGTGCCGTCACCAGCGGCGACGTGATCGAGGAGGTCAATGCCCGCGACTTGCTGCGTTCAATCTCCCTGGCCGCCTGGGAGTGCGGTGACCCCGGCATGCAGTTCGACACGCCGATCAATGACTGGCACACCTGCTCCAACTCCGGCCGCATAAACGGCTCCAACCCCTGCTCTGAGTACATGCATGTCGATAACTCGGCCTGCAACCTCGCCAGCATCAACCTGCTCCGTTTCCTCAAAGAGGACGAGGAAGGCAAGCAGTACTTCGACGTCGAGTCCTTCCAGCACGTTGCCGACATAATCATCATGGCTCAGGAAATCGTCGTCGGTCATTCCGGTTACCCGACCCCGGCGATCGAGGCCAACGCCCTCGCCATGCGCCAGCTCGGCATCGGCTTTGCCAACCTCGGAGCAATGCTCATGAGCCTCGGCCTGCCCTACGACTCCGATGCCGGTCGCGCTTACGCTGCCTCGGTTTCCGCCGTCATGACCGGCCGTGCCTACGCCCAGTCGGCCAACATCGCCGCTCGCGTCGGCCCCTTCTCCGCCTATGAGCTCAATCAGGAGCCGATGATTCGCGTCATCGAGAAACACCGCGAAGCCTCTACCAAGATCGACGCCTCGCTGATCGATGACCCGGCGTTGGCCTCGGCTGCCGCCGTCGCCTGGGATCAGGCGCTGGAGTTTGGCCGTGAGCATGGCTTCCGCAACGCCCAGGCCAGCGTCCTGGCGCCCACCGGCACCATCGCTTTCATGATGGACTGCGACACCACCGGCGTTGAACCGGACATCGCCCTGATCAAGTACAAGAAGCTGGTCGGCGGCGGCCTGCTGCGAATCGTCAACCAGACCGTGCCCAGTGCTCTCAGCCGCCTCGGCTACTCCGCCGAGCAAGTCGAGGCCATCGTTGCCTATATCGACACCGAGGGCACGATCGAGGGCGCCCCCGGCATCAAGGACCAGGACCTGGAGGTATTCGACTGCGCCTTCCGCGCCGACAACGGCGTCCGCTCGATCGCCCCATCGGGACACGTCAAAATGATGGGAGCAATCCAGCCCTTCATCTCCGGCGCTATATCCAAGACCGTCAACGTCCCCAACGACGCCACCGTCGAACAGGTCATGGACACCTACATCGCGTCCTGGCGCGAAGGTGTCAAGGCGATCGCAATTTACCGCGACGGCTCCAAGGCGGTTCAGCCGCTCAGCACCAGTAAGACAGAAGACAAGGCCGCCGAAGCCACCAAAAGCGTCGCCGGTCCCGTGCGCCGCCGTCTGCCCGACACGCGGCCCTCGATCACCCATAAGTTCAATATCGAAGGGCACGAAGGCTACATCAATGTTGGCATGTACGAGGACGGAGCTCCCGGCGAGCTGTTCATGACCATGGCGAAAGAGGGCAGCACGATCTCCGGCATGGTTGACGCCTTTGCAACCTCAATCTCAATCATGCTCCAGTATGGTGTGCCGCTGCGCGACTTGGTGCAGAAGTTCAGCCACATGCGCTTCGAGCCCATGGGCCGCACCGAGAACCGCGAAATTCCCATGGCCCAGTCGATCATCGACTACATCTTCCGCTGGCTCGCCTCCCAGTTCCTTGAGGAAGACGACAAGCGCGATCTCGGGATCCTCACCGCGGCCGAGCGTGCCCGGCTTGAGGCGCAGTACTCCGGTGTCCAGCCCGAACTGGTGGAGGCGCCGGTTCAGCCGATCGCCGAGGTTATGACCCCAGCCGCTGGTGGCACAGATGAGGCCGGCGCAGCGGTCGAAGAGCCCCTGCCGGTTGTGACCGCTACCAGCCCGGCGACAAACGGCCACGGGTCCGCCCCGGCAATTGGCGCCAGCAGCGGAAGCAGCACCAGCAGCGGAAGCAGCACGGCAGGCGCGAGCATCCCGGCCACTTACAACGGTCCCCGCGTCCAGCAAGACGCGCCGTCCTGCGCCAACTGCGGCTGGATCATGTCACGCTCGGGAACCTGTTATCGCTGTGAGAATTGCGGCAGCACCTCGGGGTGCAGCTAGCGGAGGAGTTAGTTTAACCAGTCTATTCCCGTCGGCGGTACACCTGCCCCGTCACCGCCGACATTCCTAGAAGGCGGCGCTCGTCCCCTCCGAGCGCCGCCTTCCTCGTTTGACTTTGAAAGAAACTAACCTGCGGCTAGGCCCAACTCGGGGCCCTGGCTATCCCGTCTACAAAACTCGGCCGAACTCATCCACACGTTGCGGTGGCCGGCCACTCACGACCAGCGTCCCCGCGATCCGGTCGTGCAGCGCCCGCCGTTTGGGGTCCACCAGCACCATGACGATGCTCACCAAAAGCAGGAAGTAGAAAAAATAGATGATGTTGATGTCGATTACTGACACCGCCGCCGCGGCAACAATCAGGTGCCGCAGGATCGCCTGATCGGGTCGTATCCGCCCGCCCTCGCCGTCGCTGACCCAGATCCGCCACGCCAGCTTCCCCGGTGTGGCGCTCATCGTTGAAAGGAATCCGATGTTGTAAAGAGCGCCAGCCACCAAGACAATAACCACGGTTGAAGTCTCTTCCACATCTGGGTCGCCAATCGCCTCTCTCAAGGCCAAAAACAGCACCGACTGAGCAAATCCATCGACGAATAGCGCCGCGACTCGCCGCAGCAACGACGCGACTTTGGGCTCCGAATTGGTAGTTTCGTCTCTCACTTAGGCCGACTATAACAAGGAAGGACAGCTAATCGTCATAAATCCTTCTTTAACCTAGAACAAATGATTCAAAAGTGCTAAAATTCCTCTACCATGACGAAGAACAAAGGCCTCGATCCCCAAATCGAACTCGGTGATAATGCTCGCGTCGTCCTCGAGCGCCGCTATCTGGCCAAGGACGACCAAGGCCGCCTGATCGAGACTCCGGAGGAGCTGTTCCGCCGTGTCGCGGATAGCATCGCCGAGGCGGAGTTTGCGTCCGATTCCACCGATACTCAGACCTCTCATCAAAATCTCAGCGATCGCTTCTTTGACCTCATGGCCTCGCTGCGATTTCTGCCCAACTCACCAACCCTCGGCAACGCCGGCCGGCTCCTCCAGCAACTCTCCGCCTGCTTCGTATTGCCGGTGGAGGACTCAATGTCCGAGATTTTCGAAACCGTCAAGCAAACCGCCCTGATTCACCAGAGCGGCGGCGGTACCGGCTTCAGCTTCAGCCATCTGCGGCCTTCAGGCGACACTGTTGCCTCAACTGGGGGGGTCGCCTCCGGCCCGGTCTCGTTCATGAAGGTGTTCGATGCCGCCACCGAGGCGATCAAGCAGGGCGGCGCTCGCCGCGGCGCCAACATGGCGATCCTCGATGCGCGCCATCCCGATATCGAGTCCTTTATCGACGTCAAGACCGATATGGTCACGCTGACCAACTTCAACATCTCCGTGGCGGTAGATGACGAGTTCATGCGCGCCGTCGCGGCCGATGAGTCCTACGAGCTGGTCAACCCGCGCACCGGTCAGCCGGCCGGAGAACTCAACGCCCGCGAAGTGTTCAACAGTATCGTCGCCAACGCCTGGCAGAATGGTGACCCTGGTCTGGTCTTCCTCGACCGCATAAACCGCGACAACCCGACGCCGGCGCTTGGTCCTATGGAGTCCACCAACCCCTGCGGCGAGCAGCCGCTGCTGCCATACGAAAGCTGTAACCTCGGCTCGCTAAATCTCGCCCGCTTCGCCTTGGCATCGAAAACAGGCGCTGGGGACGGCGCCGGCATCGACTGGGACGGCCTGGCGCAGGCAATTGCCCTCGCGGTGCGTTTCCTTGATGACGTGATAGAGATCAATAACTACCCGGTCGAGGCGATCGACTCGATGACCAAGACCACCCGCAAAATCGGTCTCGGCGTCATGGGCTTTGCCGACCTGCTCTTCCAACTCGATATCGCTTACGACTCCGAAGCGGCTCTGGACTTGGCCGGCAAGCTGATGGCTCTTATTCGCCAGCACGCCGATGCCGCTTCCGAAGCTCTCGCCGCCGAGCGCGGCGTCTTCCCGGCCTGGGAGCAGTCTATCTATGGTCCGCAAGGCGCCAATCGGCCTCTGCGCAACTCCACCCGCACCACTGTGGCCCCCACCGGTACTCTGAGCATCATCGCTGGCTGTAGCGGTGGCATCGAGCCCGCTTTCGCGCTGGCCTTTACCCGCCAGCACTTTCTCGACCCAAAGCAGCCGGACCAAACCCTAAAACTAAACGAGGTCAACCCAATCTTCGCCGCCGCCGCACGCGGGGCCGGCTTCTATTCCGATGATTTGATCGACTTTCTGGCTCAGGGCGGCGATCTCCGTGATCGCGAAGATGTGCCGGATGCGGCCAAGCGCAGATTCGTCACGGCTCACGACATAGCCCCCGAGTGGCACGTGCGCATGCAGGCCGCGTTCCAAGCCTGCATCGATAATGCCGTCAGCAAGACAATAAACTTCCCGCGCTCGGCAACCGTCGAGGAAGTCGCCGCCGCCTACCGGTTAGCCTTTGACCAGGGCTGCAAGGGCATCACGATCTACCGCGATGGCTCCCGCGCCGGCCAGGTCCTCTCCCACGTCGCCGACGGTGAGGGTATTGAGCTGGAATCAGACACGGCAGGCTCGGCGGCTAGCGAAAACGGCACGCCGGCCGAGGCACTCACCCTCCAAGTCCCCGGCCAGGCATCAGCGCCGCGCCGGCGAAGCGCAGCGGCTGCCGGTGGGCGCAGCCGTGGTAGAAGCCGCTACGTCCCGCCAAGCCCCGCCCTGCCCTTCTCAGAGGTCGAGGCACGCGCCGCCTGCCCCGACTGCGGCGGCAACCTGATATTCGCAGAAGGCTGTCTAACCTGCCGCTCCTGCGGCTACACCAAGTGCGGCTAAAGGCCGAACAACCCCTGACCACTGACCACCGACACCACCGCCACATCTGCGACCACCACGCCTCTTCCACCTCCCTAGCCCGCTAACCCCCGCCCATGTAACTCTTAGTCCCGATGGCTCCTGGCTGGCTATGGATCGTGCTCTCGATCGGGGCGAGCTTCGCTCAGACCATACGAAACGCCGCCCAGCGCTCGCTCGTGGCCGAGGCTGGCGCCCTCGGCGCCACCCTGACACGGTTTCTCTTTGGCCTGCCCTTCGCCTTGATCTGGTTCGCCATTGTCATAGCGGTTAGCGATTCCGGTCTGCCGTCAATCACGCCCACCTTCGTTTTCTGGGTTTTCGAGGCCGGCCTCAGCCAGATCGCCGCAACCGCGCTGCTACTGCGTGTGATGGCTGACCGCAACTTCGCCATCGGCGTCGCCTACTCCAAAACCGAGCTGGTTCAGGTCGGCGTCTTCGCCACCGTCTTCCTAGGCGACCCGGCTTCGCTGCTCACGGTCGTCGCTATTGCCTCGGCCACGGTTGGCGTATTGATGCTCTCTCCCGGTGAGTCCGGCAATCGCCTCAAAGGCATGCTGCGGGGCTGGACCAGCAAAACGGCGATCATGGGAGCGCTCTCCGGCGCTGGCTTCGCCCTGGCCGCCGTTGGCTACCGCGGCGCCTCGCTGGAGCTGGACGGCTCTCCCTTTACTCTCGCCGCCGCCTACACCCTGGTTTGGGCCCAGACGATTCAGTCCGCCTTGCTCGGCGGCTATCTCCTCTGGCGCAACGCCGCCGTTTTCCTCAGCCTGTTTCGCGCCTGGCGGTTTTCGCTGGCCGCCGGCTTTATGGGCGCCGCCGCCTCCGTCGGTTGGTTCACCGCCATGGCGATTGAGCCGGTGGCGCACGTTCGCACCCTCGGCCTATTCGAGCTTCTCTTCAGTATCGCCGCCGCCCACCGCCTGTTCCGCGAGCGCCTCGGCCGCGTCGAACTGGCCGGCGTCGGCCTGTTGACGGTCGCGCTGATCTTGATCACCACGGGCGGCTAGAAACCTTGCCCGCCCCACCGACTGGGCAGATGCCGGCATTGGCTAGCCACGCCGGATTGGCGTCTTGTTTTTGCTAATTCCCGGTAACGTCAGCAGCTCTGCCACCAGATGGCTCAAGACGCGGGCCTTGCTCGAAGAATATCCACTCGAAAGTAAAACTGCCGCCTTCCGTCTCGTTGCTTGGGTAGTCGCAACCAGTTGTCACTTGCCAGCGCCCCGAATCCAGCCGCGATGCCTCGAAGGGGTGGACTTTTATTTCGCTACCCTCAACGGCCGCGCCCTGGCACACTGCGATGATCGCGGTGCTTACGCTGCCGGCTCCCGGCCAGCCGCTTGGCCAGCTGTCGACAGCGGCTATCACCTCGGAGACCGTAAATTCAATCGTTTCACCAGTGGCTGGTTGCTCGGCATCGGAGTCCCCTGTGCTCGAACATCCAAGCGCCACTACGGCAAGCGCAAGGCCGAAAAAGATCAAACTGAGCCGGTGTCGTTTCATCGCGTCCCAAATCCGATCTTGGCTAGCGCCGCCCCAGCGAGGCTCTCAACATGACTCCGCGGCAGTCGCGTCTCAAAACCGATACCGAAGGGAGAAACCGTGCGGATTTTGCTTCTCGTCTATATAGATTATACGAGCCCACGCGTGTAGTCGGTTCTCCGGCCGTCGGCGGCCCATCCTGCCCGGTTCCTTATTCCTTTCTGGATCCATTAAAACTCTGCCACGGCTCTGGGTCCATTAAAACTCTGCCACGGCGCTATTTTCAGCGGCGGGCAGGCGGTGTAGAATCACTCGTACAGACGTTCGCATAGGGGTTAAGAATCGGTGACGAGAACCACGCTGGATAGAGTTAGAAAAACGGGCGCTGACCCCCTAGACGCCTTCCACCCCGTAATCCAGGCCTGGTTCAAACAGCGCTTCGATGCACCGACCGACGCCCAGGCCGCCGGCTGGCCCCTAATTCGCGACCGCCGCGATGTCCTGATTGCCGCGCCTACCGGTTCCGGCAAAACCTTCGCCGCCTTTCTCGCCGGCATCGATAGCCTTTTACGTCAGGCGGAAGCCGCGTCTCTCAATGAAACAACCGCGGCGGAAGCGCTACCCGAGGGCCTTTCTCCTCTGTCGGCCGGGGAGGCCAGGTTCCCAAATCAAACCCAGATCGTCTACGTCTCGCCGCTCAAGGCCCTGAGCAACGACATTCAACGCAACCTCGAAGGCCCGCTGGCTGAGATTAGTGAGTTGGCCCACGACATGGGTCTGAACCTGCCGCCGATTCGCGCCGGCGTGCGCACCGGTGACACGCCGCAGAAAGACCGTCAGGCCTTTATCAAGAATCCGCCACATATCCTGATCACCACCCCGGAGTCGCTCTATCTCATGCTTACCGCTCAGCGGGCCCGCGAAACCTTGCGCGGGGTTCAAACTGTGATCGTCGACGAAATTCACGCCCTGGTCTGTGACAGGCGTGGCAGCCACCTCTCTCTGACCCTGGCCCGCCTAGACCACGTCTGTGAGATCCGCCCGGCACGAATCGGCCTCTCCGCCACCCAGCGCCCAATCGAGGAAATCGCCGCGTATCTAGTCGGCTCACCAGAAGCTCCGGACCCGGTGTTGGTTGATCTCGCTTTAGCGGGGTCTGGGGTGTCCCCAGGTTTCAAGGCGCCCAGTCCTTCCGCCTGCGCCATCGTCGATCTTGGCCACCAGCGCGACATTGAGCTCCACGTCGAGGTGCCGCCGGCTGACCTCGAGGCCGTGGCGCCGCGTGAGCAGTGGTCGGAAATTTATGACCGCATCGCCGGCCTAATCCGCGCCCATCACACGACCTTGATTTTCGTCAACACTCGGCGCCTTTCGGAGCGGGTCGCCCATAACCTGCGCGAACGCCTCGGCGAGGACGCCGTCGCCAGTCACCACGGCAGCCTCTCCAAAGAGCGCCGTCATCGTGTCGAAGAACGCCTCAAAAATGGCGAGCTAAAAGCCCTGGTTGCCACCGCATCGCTCGAACTCGGTATCGATATCGGCAGCATCGACCTCGTCTGCCAGGTGGGTTCCCCGCGCGGCATCTCCACCTTCCTCCAGCGCGTCGGCCGCTCCGGCCACGCCCTCGGCCTGCGGCCTCAAGGCCGCTTGTTTCCCACCAGCCGCGACGAGCTGATCGAATGCGCCGCCCTGATCCGCGCCGTGCGCGGCGGCCGCCTCGACCGTATCTCCCAGCCACGCGCGCCACTAGATATTCTGGCCCAGCAGATCGTCGCCGAATGCGCCTGCGAGGACTGGCAGGAAGACGATATGTTCGCCTTAGTCCGTCGCGCCCGGCCCTTCCGGGATCTGAGCCGCGACGACTTCGACGATATCGTTGAGATGGTCAGTGAAGGTGTTGGTGAAGGCGCCGGCCGCTCCCCGGCCCACATCCACCGCGACCGGATCAACTCCACGCTCCACGGCCGTCGCGGCGCTCGCATAACTGCGATTCTCAACGGCGGCGCCATCCCTGAGATGGCCGATTACCGGGTCGTGGCCGAGCCCGATGACACCCTGGTTGGCACCGTCAACGAGGACTGGGCGATCGAAAGCATGGCCGGCGACATTTTCCTGCTTGGCACCCACTCCTGGCGCATCAAGCGGGTTGGCGCCGGCGAAGTCCGGGTTGAGGATGCCCGCGGCGCGCCACCGACAATCCCCTTCTGGCTCGGCGAATCGCCCGGCCGCAGCCTAGAGCTTTCTCAGGAGGTCGGCCGGCTGCGGCGTGACCTCGAGGCGGAGATCGAGGACTCGGAAAAGATGACCGCTTTGCTCACCGAGGAGTGCAGCCTTGACCAGCTCGGCGCCATCCAGATAATCGATTACCTGCGCGCCACCCGCGAGGCCCTTGGCCTGGTGCCGACCGACACCGACGTGGTCTTTGAGCGCTTTTTTGACGAAACCGGCGGCATGCAGCTCGTGGTCCACGCCCCCTTTGGCGCTCGCATCAACCGCGCCTGGGGCCTAACCCTGCGCAAGCGCTTCTGCGTGCGCTTTGATTTCGAACTCCAGGCCGCTGCCAGCGACGACTCCATCGTCCTTTCGCTGGGACCGCAGCACAGTTTCCCGATCGAGGAAAGCTTTGCCTATGTCACATCGAGCAATGTCGAGGAATCGCTGCGCCAGGCCGTCCTCTACGCGCCGGTCTTCCCGATTCGCTGGCGCTGGGATGCCGGCCGCGCCCTGGCCGTGCCCCGCTTTCAGGGCGCCCGCAAGGTTCCGCCGCCGATCCAACGCATGCGCGCCGATGATCTGCTCGCCGCCGTCTTCCCCGCCCACGTCGGCTGTCAGGAGAACGTCGGCGGCCCGCTGACCCTGCCCGACCATCCCCTAATCCGTCAGACAGTCGAAGATTGCCTGCGAGAGGCCAACGACATCGATGGCCTGATAACAGTCTTGGAGCGGATCGAGTCCGGCAAGGTCAGGCTCCATGCCGTCGATACGCTGGAGCCCTCGCCGATGGCGCACGAGATCATCGCCGGCAAACCCTACACCTTCCTCGATGATGCGCCGCTCGAAGAACGCCGCACCCGCGCCGTCACCCTGCGTCGCGCCCTGCCCGAGAACGCCCGCGAGCTTGGCAGCCTCGATGCCGACGCCATCGAGCGCGTTCGCGAGGAAGCCTGGCCCGACCCGCGCGATCCGGAGGAGGTCCACGAGGCCCTGTTCAGTCTGGTTGTAATCCCTGCGACGGAGGTTAAACCCTGGCAACCCTGGTTGGAGCAGCTCATGGCTGATGGCCGTGCCGGCAGCATGATGCTGCCCCAGGACTCGCTACGCCTGGTTTTTGCCGCCGAGAACCTGTTTCTAATCCAAGCTCTCTATCCCGAGACCGAGATAAATATTTCAGCCCAGCCACCGGGGGACGCCCTCCAGCGGGTGGAAGACCGTGATGAAGCCCGTGCGCGCCTGCTGCGCGGCTGGAGCGAGGCCATCGGCCCGGTTCAACCGGCGCTTCTCGGTGCTCGTCTCGGCCTTAGCGGCGAGGACGTCGAGCGCGGCCTGCGCATGCTCGAAGCCGGCGGCTTTGTCCTGCGCGGCCGCTTCTCACCCGGCGTCAGCGACAACGAATTTTGCGACCGGCGCCTCCTATCTCGCATCCATCGCTACACACTCGACCGCCTGCGCCGCGAGATCGACCCGGCTTCCGCGCAGGACTTCATGCGCTTTCTGCTGCGCTGGCAGCACCTGACGCCCAATAGCAAGCTAAATGGAAAGGCCGGTGTTCGCCAGGCCGTGGCCCGCCTTCAGGGGTACGAGGCCGCTGGCTCCGGCTGGGAGCCCGAGTTGCTGGCCGCGCGAGTCAAGGATTACCGCCCCAGCTGGCTGGACGAGCTTTGCCTGGCCGGGGAGATCTCCTGGGCCCGGCTCACGCCGCGCAAGACTTCCGGCAATGGGTCTGGCGCCACAACAAGTCGTGTCACGCCGATTTCGCTGACTCTGCGTTCCGCCTTGCCAATGTTGCTGGCCAGCGTCAGAGGTGTTGAAGGCGAATCTGGTCCCACGCCGCGGGCCGGTGCGGCGGCTGAAATTCACGAACTGCTCAGCAATCGCGGCGCCTTGTTCTTCGATGAGGTCGTCAGCGGCACCCGGCGTCTGCGTTCTGATGTCGAGCGCGGTATGCGGGATCTGATAGCTCGCGGTTTGGTGACCGCCGATGGTTTCCAGGGTCTGCGTCAGTTATTCGGCCGTGGCGCTCACTCCGGCCGCCGCCGCTCTCAAGGCTCCGCCTTTACCTCTGCCGGCGGGCTTCAAAATGCCGGCCCCTCCGGCCGCTGGTCGCTAGTCCAATCGCCTCAGCCGGAAGACGCCGACCGCGATGACTTCCTCGAAGCCGTAGCTGGCGTGCTCCTACAGCGCTATGGTGTTCTCTTCCGTGACCTGAATTCACGCGAGAGCATTAGCCTACCCTGGCGCGATATCCTGCGCGCCTTGCGTCGTCTGGAAGCCCGCGGCTTGGTGCGCGGCGGCCGCTTCGTCTCCGGCTTTGCCGGCGAGCAGTACGCCCTGCCCGAGGCCGTCGATGCCCTGCGTCTGGTGCGCCGCACCGAAAAGAGCGAGGAAAGCGTCTGGGTTAGCGCCCTGGACGCCGCCAACCTGGTCGGTATCGTCGTCGCCGGCACCAAGGTTCCCGCGGTTCCCGGAAAAGGCATCCTCTACATCGACGGCCTGCCCCAGAAACCGGCAGAGCCTGGCGCCCTCAAGCCGCCGGTGCCGACCAAACTGCCTGGCCGTCAGCCTGCTGCCGCTCGCTGAATCGATGCACTTCTCGTGGGAGCCCGTGGTGAGGCGAGAAGCGAAGACCGCCCGCGAAGCGGGCTGCTGAGCCACGCCTGTGCCCACAAAGCTTCCGGCCGTCAACCTGTGACCACCGGTTAGTCCGGAAGCAAAGACGCCCGCGATGTGGGCTGCAGAGCCACAAGCTAGACCCTTTGCCCGCGCTTCGCTATATTTCAGGTTGAAAAGCAAAGACGCCAGCGAAGCTGGGGGCTGAGCCACACGAGCAAAGCCAAATTGCCGGTTTGTCGCCTTCATTCCCGGTATTTCAAAAAAGGTGGGTCCATCTCGGAGAATTATTCTGCTGTCGGACCCGGGAAGGCCCACGGCGACCAAGCAAAGCCGCATTCCCGGCATTTAGAATAAAAGGTGGGTCCATCTCGGAGAATAACGCTGCTGTCGGACCCGGCAAGTTGGCGGTCTGCCGCCCTCATTGCCGGTATTTCAAAAAAGGTGGGTCCGTCTCGGAGAATAACGCTGCTGTCGGACCCGGGAAGGCCCATGGCCATTCCCGGTATTTAGAATAATCGGAGGTAAGGGTGGTTAAGGAAACTGTTGACGAGCGCGAACTGGGCAACGTTCTGCTCAACCCAAACTCGAAGTCGCAACAGGAAGCTCATCTGGCGGCGGTCCAGAATATAGCCGCTCAGCTATTTGGTTTCCCAACCCCTCAATCGCCTCACCTCAGAACCTTTGTCAACGAACCTGAGCAACAGCAGAAGATCTTCACCAACTACGGCAACGAACTGGCTCCCGACATCGTCGTTTTGGAATGGCCGGAAAAAACCCCGGTCATCGTCGCGGAAGTCATCACCGCGGATATGCTGCGCGACGATCTCGCCAAGGACGTCTGGGCGGTCGAAGCTCGGCTCGATGGGGTGCGCTTTTACCTCTACGTTCCGGCCGGGCACGCTGCTGAGGCCAAGAAACTCCTCAAACGCAACAAGATCAAAGGCGTTGGTCTCCGTACCTGGCGCAACAACGCAGGCATGCAGACCATCGATGTCGGGCCGGTCCGCTAGGACGGCTGAGATATGACACGCGATTACGCGCCGGAAATTAAAATTCAACAGGAGCTGCTAAAGCGCGCCCTGGATGCCTCCCGGGTTGCCTCCTCCTGCATGGCTGAAGTTTACGAGCCTGTCTTGAAAAGTCTCAACGCCGGCAAGCCTTCGGTCGAAGACGTCCAGGCCATGCTCGACGACTGGCTGACCGCCTGGCAAGAGGTCCGCACCATGTGCGATAGCTACCTCAAACGCAACCGCGAGCACTTCGCGGTTCGCCCCAGCGTTGAACTGGCGCCGTTACTGCTCCAATTCGAAGAGCGACTGGTCGCCATCTATGAAGCTGAGGACATGGATACGGCGGCCATGCTCGCCGCGGCCCGCGAGGCGGCCGACACACTCGTCGCCGATCTAAAAGGCTTCGATGAATGGGCGGCAAAGGCCGGACCACAGGTCGGCCTCAATGTTGCCGAATACGGTCCCGTAGCAACCAACCGCGCCAAGCGCTTCTGGCAGCCCAACGTCCGCGCCATCGAAAAGATGATGCAACAGGGCTAGATCTTCTTCTTGCGCCGGTTAACCTTCTGCCCTGATAACCGGGTCCGGCCCGTAAAATGGCCGCAACGCCTCCGGCACTAGAATGCTGCCGTCCGCCTGTTGATAGGTCTCGATCACCGCCGCCACCAGGCGCGGCAGCGCCACTCCCGAAGCATTAAGCATGTGGGGAAACTCCACCGAGGCGCCGCGTTCACGGCGAAAACGCACGTTGGCGCGCCGCGACTGGAAGTCGGTGCAGTTGGATGCGCTGCTTACCTCGAGCCACTCTTCGGCGCCTGGAGCCCAGACCTCTAGGTCGAATGTTTTGGTCGATTTGAAGTCGATGTCGCCGCTGGCGAGCTCTAGGAGCCGGTAGGTCAGCCCCAGTCGGCGCAGAACGTCCTCGGCATCGCCGACCATCGAATTCAGATACCCCTCGGACTCCTCCGGCAGGCAGTAGGTAAACATCTCCACCTTGTCGAACTGGTGGCCGCGTTTGATACCGCGCACGTCGCGCCCAGCGCTGGCCTTTTCGCGCCGGAAACAGGCAGTCTGCGAGACATAACGGATGGGTAACGTGTCCGGCTCAAGGATCTCATCGGCATGCATCACCGCCAGCGGCGCCTCCGCCGTGGGAATAAACCAGAAGTCATCCTCGGCGTCGTGGTACATGGTGTCGCGAAACTTCGGCAGGTGGCCGGAGCGGTAAAAGTTCTCCTCGCGCATCACGTAGGGCAAATAAATCTCCGTGTAGCCATGCTCGCGTGTGTGCAGGTCCAGCATGAAGGCGATTAATGCCCGCTGCAGCCTCGCGCCGGCGCCGCGCAGGATGTAGAAACGCGAACCTGCCAGCTTCGTCCCACGTTCAAAATCGATAATTCTCAATGACTCACCCAGATCCCAGTGCGGCTTGCCTTCGAAACCGAGGTCTACAGGCTCGCCTTCGGTCCGCCTCACGACGTTAAACGATTCGTCCGGCCCAATCGGTACGCCTGGCGCCACCAGGTTCGGCACCTCCAGGAGCAGGGTGTCCAGCTCGCCCTCGATTTCGCCGTATTTGGCGTCCAGCGCGTCAATTTGCTCGCTAAGCTCGCGGTTACCCTCCAGGAGCTTGGGCCGCTTCTCCGGAGAGGCGGAGCCGATGCCGCGGGTTAGCGTGTTGCGTTCAGCCTTGAGTTCGTCGGCCTGCTTTATGTACTCGCGACGTTCGAGGTCGAGTTCGACGATGCGGTCGATTGGCGCGGTGGAATTGCGGTCAGCCACGGCCCGGCGTACCAGGTCGGCGTTTTCACGGATAAACTGCAGCGCCAGCATTTCCTAGCCCACCACGGCCTTTCCTTCGATCATTTGGGCTTGGCGGATCGCCTCGAGGCTCAGGCTAAGCACGTCCGGCGGAAAGGCGACAGCCCGGCCGTCCACAATGGCCGAACCAGTCTCCAGTCCGGCCTTGTCAAACCAGACGATTGGGTAATCCGGATCGTAACTCCGGCCCGGGAACCCGGCGGTCAGGCGGCAGAAGTAAACCAGGGAGATGTGCGATTCCGGCAAACAATCCAGAATCGTAAACGGCGGTTCAATCTGCCCGGGCCCACCCTCGTAATCGACCCGCGGGGCCAGCCGCAAAACTTCGGCGTCGACGTCGAACTCCTCGTGAATCTCCCGCAGCGCGGCGCTCAGCGGGTCTTCGCCCGGCTCCAAATGCCCGCCGGCCGGCAGCCACATGCCGTTTTTGCGGTGCCAGTGCAGCGCCACCCGGCCCTCATGAACCACAAACCCGTCAACCGTAAGGTGGCGCTCTTCCATTTCCCGATTCTAGTCGGCGCCCGAATCTGCGTCGAGCAATCCCTATTCAGCATCCGGCACAGCGTCACCACGGCGGCCCGTTCAAGTCGATTGTGCCTTCAATTTTCGAGGCGATACCAATGGGACAGACCATTACACTGCTCAGGGAGAAGAATGGCCTCTTTCCGCTTTGAATTATTGCGACAGGATCGGTGTACAAGTTCCAACCCCTTTTGCGATAGAACGGAATAAGTTCTTCTCGGCAGATCAGCAAGCCGAAATCGACGGAGAGTTCTTTCAAGAAGTCGAGTGCCCTCGAGGCCTTCGGAGGAGAGGCCTTTGCCTTGGGAAGCCGGCGATGTCGCAACTCCTCCGACACCGCCAATGGCTACTTCAACTCCGTTCAGCGTGCCTGTTCTGAGGATGATTCCGACATGGCATATGGCTTCATCATTGTTCCAACAGGCTAAGTGCCACCGGGGCGGGGCCCACTCCATTTTCCGGCCCAACAGATCGATCTCGTCCTCCGACACGAACGCCTCGGCATCCAAGCGCCGAAGGGATGCTGACTCGCTCGCACTCAATTCGGAGGCTTCACGGACTCGGAATGTCACGATGAACTCCCGTCTAGCTGAGTCGCATGCGGCCTACGGACTGTTATTTGTGATTTCGAACCAGCCCGTGGTCAAACTCCTCCAGGCTCGGCAGAACCAGATCCGCCGCCGGCTGCGGTGGGAAAGCCGTGCTAGACGACCGCACTTGCACCGTGAGCATCCCGGCCGCTTTCGCCGATGCCAGCCCGGTTGGCGTGTCCTCGATCGCGATGCAGGCCTCCGGCGCGATCCCTATCCGCTCAGCAGCCAGCAGATAAATATCCGGCGCCGGTTTCGGGTGTGCGACCATCGATCCGGATACCACTGCGTCGAACGCAGCGGTCAGGCCGATACCACCCAGCACTGCTTCGATCCAATCCGGTTTCGACGATGACGCCAATGCCAGCGGCGTTCCGCGCCGCTTAAGCGCCTCAATCGTCTCCACAACACCCGGTAGCGGCCGTGAGAGCTTGGGTAAACGCTCAAGCAGGTCACGGCTGTAGGCTTCCATGAATTCGCTCACCGGCAAAATAAGCCCCGCCATCCCCAGAATCCGGGCGATCACTTCCTCCGGCCCCAGCGCCATAACCGTCGAATGTTGCTCTTCGCTGATCTCCCGGCCGTAGCTCGCCAAAACCGCATTGACCGAAATGAAATACACCGGCTCGCTGTCGGCCAGCACGCCATCCATGTCAAAAACCACCGCTTCGTACAGACGCTCAGACATTTGCTCTGCGCTCTCTAACTGCGCCGTCTGACTTGAAGGGAGGGAGAGCCACCGGCTCCTAGCGTCGCTCTCGCAGGGTAGGGAACAGGATTACCTCTCGAATCGACCGCTTGCCGGAGAACAACATCACCAGCCGGTCGATGCCGATGCCGAGCCCGCCGGTCGGTGGCATGCCGTGCTCCAGGGCCACGAGGTAGTCCTCATCGATCTGTTCGGCCTCATCGTCGCCGCCGGCCCGTAGCCGCGCCTGCTCCTCAAAGCGTTGGCGCTGCTCCAACGGGTCGTTTAGCTCCGTGTAGGCGTTGCCAAACTCAAAACCGCCGGCGAAGGGCTCAAATCGCTCGACATAACGCTCATTATCCGGCTTGCGCTTGGCCAGCGGCGATAGCGCGACCGGATAGTCGACCAGAAAGGTCGGCTGGATTAACTTGGGCTCAACCAGTTCGCTAAACACCTGATCGAGAAGCTTTCCCCAGCCGGCTCCCGGTTCAGGAGCGATTTTCAGTTCGTGCATTCTGGTTTTCAGCGATTCCACGTCGCCAAATTGCTCTGGGTCGACACCGGCGAAGTCGATCAGCGCCTGACGCATGCTCAAACGCCGCCAGGGCGGCGCGAAGTCGATCTCTTCCGAGGTCGAGCCGTGTTCCCAGAGGAGGTGAGTCCTGCCGAGCACCTCTTCGGCAGTAAACGCGACCATCTGCTCGGTCATAGCCATGACGTCTTTGTAGTCGGCGTAGGCCTCGTAGCTTTCCAGCATCGTGAACTCGGGATTCCACTTAAAGCCGATCCCCTCATTGCGAAAAATACGGCCAATCTCGTAAACCTTGTCAAAGCCGCCGACAATCAGCCGCTTGAGGTAAAGCTCCAGCGCCACGCGCAGGTAGAGGTCACGGTCCAGAGTGTTGTGGTGGGTGACAAACGGCTTCGCCGTCGCGCCGCCCCAGTGGTCGGTCAGCACCGGCGTCTCGACCTCGATAAAGTCGCGGCCATCCAGGAATCGCCGGATCGCACTCACCATCTTGCTGCGCAGCGTGAAGATGTCACGTGCTTCCTGGTTGGCGATCAGGTCCCGGTAGCGCTGACGATAGCGCTGTTCCGTATCGGTCAGGCCGTGCCATTTTTCCGGGGGCGTTTGCAGCGCTTTCGAAAGCATCGTCATGCTGCTGGCTTCCACCGTGATCTCGCCGGCCTTGGTCCGAAATAGCGGACCCTGAACACCGAGAAAGTCGCCCAGGTCGGTGTCCTTTAGGTTTGCAAAGGTCTCTTCGTCTAGATTGTCACGCCGTAGAAATGCCTGAATCCGTCCGGTACCATCGCGTAAGTCGACGAAGGTGACCTTCCCCATTGCACGCATCGCCGAAACCCGCCCGGCAATCGTTACGACTGGCGCGTCGCCCTTCTCGTCGGCCTCCCAAGCCAAAAACGCCTTGATTGCGGCCGTCGAAGTGTGACTGCGTCGAAACCTATTCGGGTAGGGCTCAACCCCACGCTCGCGCAGGCGGTTCAGATTCACTAACCGTTCTTGAAAGAGTTCCTCTTCTTTGCTTGCCATGGTTTCAGCATACAGACGCCTCATTGCCCGGTCGAGGGCAGCCAGGCTGGCGCCTGGGCCGTCCCTGGTTGCGATTTACGCCGCCCTAGACTAGCTCCCGGACCACGCCGACCGCGAGACCTAGCAGCGCGACTACTGCGAATGGGACACTAATCAAACCAGCCATGACAAATGCCATCTGCTGTCTCTTGGCTTGACTGCGCTGAGATGCCGGCACGTGACCCAAGAGAAAGCCGACTGACCCTCCCGCGGCGGCCCCAGCCGCCAGTCCCAGAACCAAGCCGGTGCCAAGCGCCCAGCCCCAAATCGCCCCAACCGCCGCCGCCAGCGCGCCAACCGTGAGGATCGCTCCCAGGAATGTGCCGATGAAAACATCCCAGCCGTAGTGCTCTTCTTCTGCCTTCACCAAATGCCCAAATCACAAAAAAGCGGGTCGCACCGGCGGCCTGCCCTCAATTCTCCATTTGCCAGCGCCTAGTGGATGAGCCGCACAGCGATTAGTGGATGAGCCTCACCGTTAGTTTCAGGAGGCCCTTCGGCACCTGCAACTGGACTTGATCGCCAACCCGCTTGCCCAGCAATGCCTGGCCGACCGGTGAGACGTTGCTGATCAAGCCCTCGGTCGGCCGCGCTTCGGCGGCGCCGACGATCGTGTATTCCATTTCTTTGCCGTCACTCGTATCGAGCTTGACCTTGGAACCGATTTGCACCTTGTTTGCGTGGTGCGCTGCTTCCTCATCGATCAGGGTCGCGTTCTCGAGCGTGCGCTCCAGGGTTAGAATGCGTCCTTCGACAAAGGCCTGCTCGTTCTTCGCCTCTTCGTATTCCGAGTTGTTCTGGGCGCTCGAAAGCTCTTTCGCCTCGTGGATCCGCCCGGCCGCTTCCGGACGGCGCACGGCCCTTAGCTCCTCGAGTTCCTTTTCCAGTCGCTCAAATCCGTCTTTGGTCATCGGTACCGCTTTTTCGGCCATTTCCTGCCCCCGTTTGCCGCATTCTTTGCCCAAAGCAAAAAAGAAACTGAGACGCGTTTCATCGCCTCAGCCCGTTCACGTCCCGTCAGACAGAGCCAGCATATCCTCTGTTCAAGGACCTGTAAACCTGAAATTAAGGCCCTGATCCACCTGGAAACATTGCAATTTTCTCGTAGCGAGCGCCTTCCCGACCCAAGTGACTGCGAATCAAATGAACTTCTGGGACGGCAAAGTCTTCTACTTGGCTTGGCTTCACGCGTCCGGTTAGGCCGCCGATTAGCTCTCGAATCTCTGGCGCCGCTGACTGATTAAGCCTCGCCAAGGTCAGATGAGGCTGAAAGCTGCCCCTTTCTCGATCAAAGCCGGCCGAATGCATTCCTAAATCGATCCGCTCGGCCAGCTCCTGGAGCCGCGCCGTGTCGCCGCCAATCGTCGCCAAAAGCACCCGTGGCGCGCTTCGGTCCCGAAACGCCCCGGCGCCACCCAGCGAAAGACGCAAAGCCGGAGCCTTTGGCACCGCCGAAGCGAGCGCCTCCCGGATGCCCTCAACCCTTGCAGTCTCAACCTCGCCGAGAAATTTTAGCGTCAGATGGATGCCGTCCGGGCGCACCCAGCGAATTTTCTCAGAGTTGGCGCCCTCTTCCCCTGCCAACGCCCGGCGCATGCGTTCTTGAAGCTCCACCAGCGCGTCTTTCCAGGCTGGTGGCAGGTCAATCGCCACGAAAAGCCGCATCGTGCCGGCCGGCCTCGCTTCGTCCTTCATTCCAGCCCTAGTAGCACGCTCGCGTTGCCGCCGAGCACCATCTCCTTCTGGGCGACCGTCAACTCTGCTGCTTCAATCCGCTGCTTGCTGCGCTTCTGCTTGAGCAAGGGAAAGTCGCTGCCAAATATGATCCTGCCCACGCCGGCTAACTCAGCGACCGCGGCATAGATCGCGGGAGCATAAAGCAGGCTGGTGCCGGCGCTATCAAAACTGACGTTGCCCAGGGCGGCACTCACCTCCGGCATCAAGGAATAGAACGGCAAACCACCGCCCCAATGGGCCGCCACAATACGGGCATTCTGGTTCTGCAGAATAAATTGGTAGAGCAATTCCAGCTCGAGGCCGTGCTTGCCGGGGTAGGCGTGGCCCACCGGCTCAGAGGCGTGAAACAGCAGAATTGCGCCGGTTTCACTCGCCAACCGGCCCAGCATCTCACCGTCGGTCCCCGCAAGGTCAAAGTTCAAATTGTCCGGTCTCAACTCCCCAAACCCAGGGGCGCCCAATCTCAGGCATCGCCGCGCCTCATCATCGATCGCCGCTGAGTTAGCCGCCAACGGCAGGCTGCAAAACGCCACGATTCGCCCTTCGCTAGCCGCCGCTGCCGCTAGGAGGTAGTCGTTGTGGGCTCGTACCGTTGCTTCGTCGCGCCAGGCAAAGCCCAGCGCCACCGAAACATCGATCCCGGACTGATCCATGCTGCGCAGTAGGTCCTCGGCCGAGGCCAGCTGAGCCTCGCGGTCACCGTACAGAGCGGCGAACGTTTGATCCTCGGCCACGAATTCGTTGCGTTTTTCGATAACGTTGGGTGGGAAAATGTGGGTATGAAAATCGACGATCACGCCTCGATCATAGCATCGGCAGTCTGCACTTATGGGCCGGCGTCGCCCCAGAAATCGTTAAGGAAACTCGCGATTGTTGAGCGATGGAGTCAACTTTGGCAAGATGGCCGCGAAGCAGCTTGTCAGCGAGGTGTGTCCCCGGAGGCGTTCCCCCGAGGTGTTCTCCCCGGAGGTGCTCTGTAGATATCCTGCTCGTTTTCGGTCTGGTCTGCCTTGGAATTGCAGTTGGCACCTACGGCGCATTGATCGGCTCCGGTGGTGGCTTTCTGCTCACACCGGTTTTGTTGCTGATCTACCCGAGCTTCGCACCCGAAACCGTGACCGCCATGTCTCTTGGTGTCGCTACCGCCACCGGGCTCTCCGGCGGTCTGGCGTATCGACACCAGAAGCGCATCGATTATTCGGCCGGCGCGCTGTTTTCCGTGGCGACCATCCCAGCTGGCGCTTTGGGCGCGCTGGCAACCGGACTCTTCCCGCGCGACCTGTTCGAAATCGCCGTGGGCGGTCTGCTCGCCGCCGTCGCCATCTGGTTAATCTTGCCAAGCCCCTCGCGGCTGGTGACCTCCCCGCCGCCGGGGCGCTACTTACGCCGCCTGCTAAAGGACGCCAACGGCGACACCTATAGCTACGCGTTTGACCCGCTATTGGCACTTCTGGTCGGTTTCGGACTTGGCTTCATCGCCGCCCTCTTTGGTTTTGGCGGTGGAATTTTCTACGTTCCGGTGATGGTCCTAGTCATGCGTTTTCCAGCCCACATCGCTGTGGCAACCTCAACCTTTGTCCTGATCTTCACCGCCGGAAGCGGCTCGCTGGTTCACCTGATCTCCGGGCACTATGGCGGCGTCGGAGGGCAAGAAATGGCATTGCTGATTGGCGTATTCGGGGGCGCTCAGATTGGTGCCCTGGTCTCCGGCCGGCTTGTGGGCCGTCAAGAATTGGTAGCACGATTGCTCAGCGGCGCCCTGGGCTTCGTCGGCCTACGGCTGCTGCTCGGCTCTCTACTCTAAAGACCGCGCCACTTCCAGAATCGTTCGCCGTTGCAGTGGCGGCCCAAAAGCCTGGAGCTCGTAATACACTCCGCCCTGCTCCCAAAACAGGTGGTACAGCGCCTGGCTCGAGCCGTCGTTGCGTTCGACCAGGCTGGCGCGCACGTTCGGGAATAGATCGATGCGGATTCGCGAAGCTCCGGCCGGGTCCGCGGTTACCAATGGCGGGAACTGTGATTGGCGTATCGTCATATCGAAAGGCCCGTCGAAAATCAACTCCACCTGCTGACGCCCTGCCTCTCCGACAATCGTCACGTTTTCGAGCCTTTCGGCCGCCGGCAGGATGCACGGGTAAACCACTTTGAACCGGGCGCTCTCTTCTGCCCGAGTCAATTCCGCCGCGGCTGCGGAGCCCTCCTCTGGCGGCGGACAGCTGGCTATTGGTTCGGCGCTGCTACAGGTTGCAAATAGGAATAGCAGGACTGCTGTAAACAGACTGCCGCCCACGTAATAGGCGCGCTTGTGCTTCTTAAACCCCGGCATAGCTGTGGAGTCCCGAGAAAACAAAATTTACCGCGAAGTAAGTAAACAGAATCGCTCCGAAACCGCCGATCAGCAGCCAGGCGGACCGGTTACCTTCCCAGCCATGCAGACCATGGGCGTGCAGGTATCCCGCGTAAACCAGCCAGGTTACAAGCGCCGCCGTCTCCTTGGGGTCCCAGCCCCAGTAGCGCCCCCAGGCCGTGTTCGCCCAGTAGGCACCGAGCGCAATGCCAAAGGTTAGCAACGGAAAGCCCACCAGAACCGACCAATAGGCAATTTCGCCCGTGGTCTCCCGGTCCGGCAATCGCGAGAATCGCTTTCCCGACTCGCCCGTTTGGGCCAAGTAGAGGAGGGAAGCGCCAAATGAAACCGAAAGTGCGCTGTAAGCCAGAGTCATGGTCGTGACATGAATTCCCAGAATCCGGTTCGCCTGCAGCGCCGGCACGAGCGGTTTGAGTTCGGAAGGGAAAAAGGCCAGGGCAACTGCCATCATCACGACTGCACCCGGCAGCATCACCAGGCCCAAGGATCGCTCCTTGAACGCCGTCTCGAAGATAGCCGTGAACAGGAGTATCCCCCAGGCCAAAGCAATCGTGTACTCCCATAAGTTGCCGACTGGGGGCCGCTCTGCTTCGATTGTGCGGAAAACGATCGATGCAGTCAGAAACGCCAAGGCTAGGTAATGTCCTACCCGTCCGGCCGTGGCGCCGCCGCTTGGCAGACTGATCTCAACCGGCAGGTTGACGGCACTGGCGCTGGTGGCTGCTTGTCGGTAGGTTGTAAGCCCGCCGATTGCGGCGAATCCGGCGGCAGCCGCGGCCACCACCGCCGTCACAAACCCCGCCAGGAACGAGTGGTAGGAGAGGTCCTCTATCGGCTTGCTCCCGGCGAAGCTGGTGATGCTTCTTCGGTTTTCGGTTTTGGCTGAGCCGGCCGACCGACCCGGACTCTCTTGAAGCTCTCGACCATGCCACGACGGGCGCGCTGTCTGCCCCTCTTACGCAGGGTCTCCAGCATTTCGTCGCGGTCGTGGGTCTGGACCTGGCTATGGTGAGACAGCATTGAATCAACCTTCTTCTCGAGAAAGCCGTCGATCTCGACAAAGTAATCCGGTTTGTCGGCCCCCACCAGCAGCATTTCGTTTACCTTGTGCTCATCGAGGCCATCCTCGGAATGCTCGGGATAATAGAGCCGATCCCTCACCGCCGGGTAGACCGCGTCTCTCACGGCGATGCCGATGTTGCGATGGTCGATGTGGTTGAAATTGTTCCTAAACCCATCCCAAGTCAGCACAACGTCTGGTTTGTAAACCCGGAACAGCCGCACGATCTGACCACGTAGCTCGCCAGTTGGCATGACAAAACCGTCCGGGTAGCCGAGGAAGAAGACATCCTTCACCCCCAAAACCCGCGCCGCCGCCCGTTGCTCCTCTTCGCGGATCGCCGACAGTTCCTGAGCCGTCATCTCCGGGTCATGCGTGCCTTTATCGCCGCTGGTCGCCAGGACGTAGTAAACCGTCCAGCCCTCGGAGCACCACTTGGCGATACTGCCCGCCGAGCCAAAGTCGATGTCGTCTGGGTGGGCCATTATCGCCATCAAGGTCTTGGGCCCATCAGCATCCAAGGGCGGCAGCTTCTCGCTGCGATCGCCACCACCGCCGAAACCGCCCGGCGAATTGCGTCGCGAAAGCCACGCTGGCAGGTTCATTATTGCTCTCCTAGTCCCCGTTTGTTCCCGTCGCTTGAAGGTTCCTCGAGTTTCCCAAAAGATCCTCATAAACCTCCAGTATTCGATTGGAGACGTTCTCCCAGCGGTACATTCCCACCGCTTCTCTCGCCGACTCCCCGAGATTGCGCCGCAGCGGCTCGTTATCCAAAAGCAGCTCAATTCGCTCGGCAAACGGTTCCGGGCATAGCCATGGCACCAGATAACCAGTCTCTCCGTCTTTCACTGTGCCCGTGAGCCCGCCAACTCGCGATGCGACAACCGGGATACCGCTTGCCATCGCCTCAACCGCCACCAAGCCAAAGCTCTCGTAGTGGGACGGGACGACGCAGACATCGGCCGCGTTGTAGTACAGCGGCAGCTTGTCGCGGTCGATGGCGCCGACAAATGCCACTCGATTTTCGATCCCCTGGTCTTTGGTCAGGTCTCGTAGTTGGTCCAATTCGCCATCTGACTCGTCATCGCCACCGACTATCAGAACGCTGCAGTCGACATCGCTGTCCAGCATCGCCGTCGCGTTGATCAGAATGTCGATGCCTTTCAACGGCTCGATCCGGCCGACGAATAGCACTATGCGTTGCCCTTCGAGCCCCAGTTCGGCTCGCGCCGCATCCTGGTCTTGCGGCTGGAAACGGTCGAGGTCTACACCCAGTGGAACCACACTTATCTTGTCCGCTGGCGACCCGTAGAGTTGTCTGATTAGGCCCCGTTCCTGCTCGGTGGCGCAAATTACCCGGTCCACGCCATCGATGACTTGAGATTCCGACTGTATGCGCAGGTCGGTCTCATTTTCCAGCGAGCTGGCGCGGTTCTTGATTTCTCCAAGCGTGTGGAACATCGTCACGTGCGGTACATCCCAGGCGGCCTTGAGCGTCTGACCCACTATGCCGGAGAGCCAGTAATGGCTGTGAATCAGGTCGTAGCCTACCTGCTCTCGGGCGCTGAACTCCAGCACTGCCTCGCCGAAGCGGTCGATGTGCTTGTAAATGCTCTCCGGCGAGAGATAGCGCGCTGGGCCCGCGTGCAAGTGAATGGCACGCAGCCCTGGGCCCAGGTCTGTGACCTCCGGGGTATCCGGGTCGGTTGCGCGGCTGAAAATGTCTATTAGGCAGCCGTTTTCCGTTAGTTGGCGTGATAGCTCCAGCACGTACACATTGAGCCCGCCGGCTTTGGCTCCGCCCGGCGACGCCAAAGGTGATGTGTGAGCACTGATCATCGCGATTCTTAACTGGCTCATGCGTTTCGTGTCACGATCAAGCGATAAATCTCCCGATTGGTGGCGCCGAGGTCGTATTTGTACGGCTCATCGCCGCGCAGGAAATCCAGGCCGGACTTACCGTCTCCTATGGCCCATCGCAGACATAGTGCCTTGGAAACCAGACCCACGGCCAGCGAAGAAAACTCCGGCTCATAGCCGGAGTTGTACATGTAAAGCTGGCTTCCCGCGTCAAAACACAGCACAGATGCGGCTGGCCGGGAGTTGATGTTTAGCATGAATAGCCTTACAAGGCCTTCGGCTGAGATTGCTGATGCCATGCGCCGAAAGAAAAGCGCCATGCTGTCGGTCATAAACTCGGTTTTGTCCATGCGGCTGTTGATGTGAAGTTTGATGAACGTGTCCATTGCCGGCACGATCTCGCTCTGCTCGCTCAGAACCTCGAAGCTGACTTCGGCGCCACTCTCGAACAAACGCCGCATCTTGCGTCGCAGTTCGTGCCGATCCTTTTTACCGAGCCCAGCCAGGTAATCATCCCAAGTCGCCGGCAAGTCGATACGAGGTGCAACCGCCTCGAGTTCTTCTCGAACCGCATAACCGGCCTCGCGCGCAAAGGTTGAGATCTGCTCTCGCGTGGCCGAAGCGGCCGGCAGACCCCAGAGGTCCAGCACCGGCCAATCCTCGGCATCTATTTGCTGCCAGAGGTCAGCATAGGCTTCCGAAGCCTGCTCGGGCGAGACCAGGAAATCCATGAAATCGCAAATTGACGGGTCACCAATAAAAGTCAGACGTTCATCCACCCGCATCAGCGGCGCCACACCGTTTGGTTCGTTGCCGTCAGCAAGAAGAATGACCGGCTCGCAAGCGGCGCCAGTGTCACCAAACTCGGAGAGCCAACTCCGCAGCCAGGTCGGATTCAGAAAGACCGGTCGCTCCTCCCGCGCCGCCAGGAGCCGCCCCATCTCCGCGTCAAGATCAATTACGCTTGCGCCTGCTGCCTGCACGCCGGCCTTTCCGTGCCTTTGGATTCGTGAACTGGAAGCTAGTGATCAGTATATCTGACGCCAGCAGCGTCGCGTAGCGGGACCTGGACTCTTCGCGTCGCGGCGCTCAAGACCGAAAAAGCTTAGAACCTACCACTTTTGTGCCGTAGCGCCACGAAAGTGTCTCCAACCACTCGTTCATGCCGGCCTAGTCAGACAGGAATACCTAACCTGGTTGGACCGGAATCTAAAGCAGGGCCGGCCGGGGGCTTCGAGCGAAGCGCAGCATCGGTTCGTCTTTAGTTGCTGGTACCAGTTCAATATCGAGCAGACTGATCCCTTGGGCTTCCGCTAGGACAACAAATGGGCAAAAAACACGGAATCGGTAGATCGTTAGCTGCTGGCCCAGATACCTCGAGCGGCTTGCCGCCTCCTAAAGGGCCAGCGCCGCCTCAATTTCCTGAAGGCTGGCCCCCGCGTCAGTCTGATTGGTTTCAAAGCTCTGAGCCGTGTCCGGGTCTTTCAGGCCGTTTCCGGTCAGGATGCAGACACAGCTTTTGTCACTGAGGGTGCCTTCGCGCCCCGCTTTGATTACGCCAGCAACGCTAGCGGCGGAAGCCGGCTCGCAGAAAATGCCCTCGTCCCGGGCCAGGCGCCGGTATGCTTCGAGAATTTCTTCATCGGTCACGGAGTCAATTCGCCCACCCGAATCATCGCGTGCGGCCACGGCGCTTTGCCAGCTAGCCGGATTGCCGATGCGAATTGCCGAGGCAATCGTTTGAGGGTCCTCAATAATCTCGCCCTTAACGATCGGCGCTGCCCCAGCCGCCTGGTATCCCATCATTCGAGGCAAGGTTTTTGACAGGCCGCCTTCAGCGTATTCCCTGAATCCGACCCAATATGCCGTAATGTTGCCGGCGTTGCCCACGGGTATGAACACGTTGCTTGGCGCATCGCCGAGCTGATCGACGATTTCAAAGGCTGCTGTTTTTTGGCCTTGGATCCGATTCGGATTCACCGAGTTGACCAAAGCGACCTCGTGGTGCTTATCGCAGAACTCTCGCGCTAGCCTCAGCGTATCGTCAAAAATGCCGTCGATTGCCACGATGTGGGCTCCGTAGGCGATGCTCTGCGACAGCTTTCCTGGAGCGATGGCCCCCTTGGGCAGAAACACAATGCATCCTATCCCGCACGCCGCCGCATAAGCGGCGGCCGAGGCCGCGGTGTTGCCGGTGGAGGCGCACAGCACCGCCTTCGCACCGCTTTCGATCGCCTTCGCGACCGCGACAACCATCCCCCGGTCCTTGAATGACCCAGATGGATTGCAGGTCTCGAGCTTGAAGTACAAATTTTCGATTCCCAGAGACGGCCCGATTTGACGTGAACGCACTAGAGGTGTGCTCCCCTCGCCCAAATCTATGCGCGGTGTTGCCTCGGTGACTGGCAGGTAAGCTGAATAGCGGTCGATGACGCCGGTGCGCCGGTCATTCTTGGGCAAAGTCCAGGCCTTGTCCCTTGATTTCTCGAATTTCCTTCTCAAGAGCCACAATCTGACGCTTGCGCAAGTCCGCGTTCATGTCGGTAATTCCGCTCAAATATGAACTCAGAGTTTCCAGGTCTGACCGTGTTTTCTCTCTCAGCCCGTCGAGCCCGTTCTGATAACCAGCCATACGCGCGTCCAGCAGAGACGCCCGTTCCTTCTGCTCTCCAACCTGCTCGCCCACGGCTTCCATCGCCAATGTCAGTTCATTGATTCGTTCGTTGTGTCGGGTCCGTTCCGCTTGCACGAGCTCCAGTCGATCGTCCAACTGACTCATTCGGCTCACGGTCGTACGTGCTGCCTCCGTCTCGAATTCCAACCGCCGCAAGTTTTCAAAGACGCTGCCGGTTCGCTCCCGCTGGGCCTCACTTTCGTGACCCAGTCCTGCAACAGCGTTAGCGAGCTGTTGCATGTCCTGGTCCATACGGCTTAGCGTACTCTGCGTTCGCGCGCGCCAGGAATCGGCATCAGCTTGACCTGCCTCACTAGCATCCAGCCGTTGGGCAAACCGAGCGCTCGCGTCCACTTGGCGCCGGCTTAGCTCCTCACCCGAGTTCAAACGCTCAGTCAGGTTGGTAAGCTCTCGTTCCAATTCACTTAGACTGCGAGTGTTTTCATTTTTGTCCAGCCGCGCCTTCTTGGATTCGTCCACGGCGCGCCGTTGGCTTTCATCACGGCTCTGTCGCAGAGACTGGATGTCCTCCTGGGCGCGGACCAGCTGCTCGTGTAACGTGGCGACGGCATCCTTGGTTTGATGGATGCTATTGTCCTGGGCTTCGAGAATATCCAACTGATCGCGGAGTTGCTGGGTGCGGTCAGCTGCATCCGTAGCCAGAATTCGGCTCCGCTCAGCCGCTTCCTGAGTTAAGGAAAGCCTGCTCTTAAGCTCTGAAATCTCGTTGTGAACCCATCCCAGGGAGTCTCCGGAGATCGGTATTTCTCGTTTCGCCGTCATTGCTCTTCTACGCGGATGAAATTGCTGATTTCCGGAACGGCATCTAGTTTTGCGACCGCCGCAAGTGCTCTTTGCATTGATTCTTCCCGCGCCTCGTGAGTCATGATAACCAATTCAGCGGTACCAGCATCGGCGTTGGCTTCCTTTTGAATCACCGAAGCGATGCTGATTTCTGCTGCTCCCAGTAGCGTCGTGATCTGTGCCAAAACTCCCGGCCGGTCGGAAACGGTTAACCGAATGTAATAGCGTGTTATCAGCTCATTCATATTCGTCACGGCGCGGGGTTCTGTTGACCCTGCCTCAACTTGGCGTCTGCCGCCAATGATGCTCTGAGCCGCATCGAGAATGTCAGCGATCACCGCGCTCGTGGTCGGGAAGCTGCCTGCCCCTTGACCCTGGAATTGAACTCGGCCGGTTAGGTCACCTTCCAATTGAACCGCATTCACTACTCCATCGACCTTTGCCAGAGGAGCTTCCAAAGGCAAGAGAGCTGGGTGAACCCTGGCCTGGATGCCTGCATTTTCGGCTCTGGCCAAAGCCAGGAGCTTGATCGCGTAACCCAATTCAGCCGCGTAGCGGAAATCATTTGCCGTGAGCCGGGTTATACCCTCTCGGTGAATGTCTTCCGGGCGAACCGGCGTGCGAAACGCCAAGCTGGCGAGAATTGCCAGTTTGTAACGCGCGTCTTCGCCCTGGACGTCGTTAGCTGGGTCCGCTTCGGCGTAGCCCAACTCCTGAGCCCTTTTCAGTGCGCTTTCGTAGTCGGATCCCTCTTGGCTCATGGCGGTCAGGATGTAGTTTGTCGTGCCATTAACGATGGCCGAGATCGATAGGATCCGGTTTGCCGTCAGGTCACGTTGCAGTGGCGAAATAATTGGGATTCCACCGCCCACACTGGCTTCAAACAGGAGGTCAACATCGTGCTCACGAGCCAGAGCTAGCAGCTTAGGGCCGTGCTTCGCCATTACTTCTTTGTTGGCCGTGACGACATACTTACCCGCGGCGAGAGCGCTTTTGACCAGGTCAAGCGCCGGTTGCTCGCCACCAATTACTTCCACAACGATGTCAATATCGGGCGCGGTGGCCAGCTTGGGGTCATCCGTTATTAGGTCACTTGGATTTGTCACACCAAGATTTTCGCGCGGCTTTTTCGTGTCCCGGACCAGCACTCCGGCTAGCTCAATCGGACAGCCAAGCTGACGCGCATAGATATCCGTTTTTTCGAGCAGAATCCGGGCAATCCCACCGCCGACGTTCCCGGCACCAAGCAGAGCAAGCCTGAGCGGCTTGGACCTAGCCACCGCTGCTGAAACTGGCCTGAATACTCCCAGCCAGGCGGCTAAGCTGGTCCGACGTCAGCATGATCTCGGAGCCAACCCGCTCGCTCATCTCCTCCAGAATTACACTTAGAGTGTAATTAACAACCTGGTTGCGTCCGTCCTCCTCGACCATTCGCACTTCGCGACCTCGAACTTCGATGATGTAAAAGCCGTCTGGAGCCTCAATGATCTCGCTTAGTTCGCCGATCTCAATCGAGAACGCGATTTCCTCAACCGCTTCGGGCAGCGCACCACGAGGTATCCAGATCAACTCTCCAGCCGATGATCGAGAAGAATGAATCGATTCAAGCGCGGCCAATGCGGCTAAGGTTTCGCCGCCTTCGATCCGGCTCCTGGCGTCCAGCGCCTCAGCCTTTGTGCGCACCTGCAACAGGCGAACGTCGATCTGCTCTGCTTCAGCCGGCACCGTATCATCCAGGGCCTGCCTCAACTTCAGCGCCAGCGCTCGGGCACGGGCAGTGTCTCGGAAGTCTTCCAGTCTTAAGCCAGTCGCCAACAATTCGTTTCTCAACTGGCGAGCGAGCTGGTCTCGCGGTACATCCGAACTAAGATTGAGCTCGTCGCGGATTTGTGCATCGATTTCTTCGTCGGTCACGCGAATATTGCGCTCCGCCGCCACCAAGCTAACCAGCTCCTCTCCTTCAAGCAGACTGAGAGTCGCACCGACAGCTTGGCCGAATTGGGTCGAATTAATGCCGGAATTGGGGCCCAACTCGGCTTTCAGCCGCCTCTCCAACTGACCGTAATCGAAGTTGCGGTCGCCAACTTGAAGGACGGATTCCTGCTTAAATGCGATGCGGTCCACGTAGTAGCCGTAACCCACGGCCAGCAGCGCGAAAATTATCATCAGGCTGACTCCGCCGATCAGCAGAATCGCCCCTCGACGATCCGGGTCCAGGTCGGACCAGTGAAAGATGTTTCTAATCAGCCCCCGCACACGCTGGATCAACGCGGAGAATCCCCCTTGACACCATTACGATGATTGCGGTTTTAGTCTTGCCGGCGATCGGGGCGGTCTGACCGATCGTAGCGATCTGAACGGTCAGGCCGGTCCGGCCGGACCGGGAATGCGCCCGACACGTGGATGTGTTGTGCTGTGAAAGGCAAAAGCGCCAGATGTCGCGCCCGCTTCAATGCTGTCGTCAGCATTCTCTGGTGGCGCGTACAAGTGCCGGTCTTTCGGCGTGGCTCAATCTTGGCCCGGTCAGACACATAGCGCCGCAGCTTTGCCGGATCCTTGTAATCGATGCTCTGCACCTTGTCGACACAGAATGAACAAACGCGGCGTCTGCCAAAACGGCCACCACCGCCGCCACCGCCACCTGAACGTCGGCGTGGGCGTTCGCCGCCTCGATCCGGGCGTGATGCAGGCGCCTCGCCGGTGCTCGGCGTACCGCCTTCGGGGCGTTCAGCCGGCGCTTCCGCGGCGCTTGGTGTACTCACTTCTGCGCTACGTTCTACTTCTGGTTCCGCGTTTGTTTCGCTCACTTTTGCCTCGTTACCGTCTCAGACTGCTATTGATCGAATGGTAAATCGTCAGGATTGACGTCACCGCCGGGATCTATTCCAACTTCGCCGCCGGTGTCGGGCATTGCCGCTCCGGCTTGGCGGTCAAGGAAGAGAACTTGGTTCGCCACTACTTCGGTTTTGTATTTCTTCTGGCCATCAGGCCCATCCCAGCTTCTGGTCGTCAGCCGCCCCTCCGCGTAGACCTTGCGGCCTTTCTGTAGGTGCTGGCCCAACAACTCTGCGAGCTTGTTCCACGTGACAATCGTGAACCACTCCGTTTCTTCTCGCCGCTCACCCTCGCTGCCGAAACTTCTGCCGACCGCGAGGCGGAAGGTGGTCACGGCGCTGCCGTTAGCGGTGTACCGCATCTCGGGGTCCGCCCCGAGGTTCCCGATTAGCATTACCTTATTCAGGCCGTCTGCCATCGCCGTCTCCTTCTGCTAACCCCCGGCTCCGAGTCAGGTGTCGCAGCTAGTCGTCTGTCCTCACAAAAAGGTGACGCAGAATCTCTTCGGAGATACGAAAGCCGCTTTCAATCTCGACAATATGAGTCGGATCAAGGCGGATTTGTGTATTGACGTAGTTTCCTTCGAGATGACGCTTGATCGGATAGGCCAACCGCCGTCTGCCCCAGTGATTTAACTCTACAATCTCACCGCCGCGGCCAGTGATCGATTCTTGTAATGTGTCGATATTGCCTTGAATGGAATCGTCGCTGATCTCCGGGCTGAGGATGACGGTAAGTTCGTAGTTACGCAAACCTGCGGCCAAGTCAATCTCCCAATCAAAATAGCCCGCGTACACGGGTCTGAAAATGCCTCGCAACATGACATTCTAGGTTTCCGAGCCGGTTCCAGTCAATTTTTCACCAGGAGTAATCTCCTGTTGGCTGTCCCGGCCGGCAGGCTTGAATTTGGCGCGGCCTTGCCTTTTAGCGGTCATGCTAAAGTAGAAGCCAATCTATAGCGAAAACCTTGACAGTGTCTGAGGCTGAGGTGGGGTTGCAAGAGGATTCTTCGCGGCGCCAGCGCCCACTAGCCTGGCTGCTTCCGTTTCTCATCGTCGGTGTCGTCGCCGGGACTATTTCCGGAGCTATAGTCGGCGTCGTCGTGGACAGCTCACGATCTGGCTCCGATTTAGCCAGCCAGCCCCAGGACGGCGAAACTTCCGCGGTCAGACCAGACCCGTCCGGCCAGCAGATCGCCGAAACCGTGGCTTTTGTTCTGCCTTCTGTGGTAACCGTCGTTAATCGGCAACCTGAACGTACTGATGAACTTGGGCGCATAATCGGCAGCATTGCCGTCGGTTCAGGCTTCATTGTTGATGAGCGTGGCTACATCGTGACCAACGAGCACGTAATCCACGAACCAGGAAGACTTACCGTTGTCCTCAGTACCGGTGAGGAGCGCGAGGCCGAACTTGTTTCTCACGATGCGCCGTTTACTGACCTGGCGGTGCTCAAGATCGCCCCGGGTGAGCTTACGCCGATACGGTTTGGTGATTCAGATCAGCTCCAGCTCGGCCAGACGGTCATAGCCGCTGGCACGGCGCTTTTTGAATATCGCAACAGTGTTACCGTTGGGGTTGTAAGCGGCCTCCAACGCCGCTGGCTGCGCCTGGGCGTTTTCACGGAGGACTTAATCCAGACCGATGCGGCTGTTAACGCCGGCAACAGCGGCGGGCCTCTGGTAACGCTCAATGGTGAGGTGGTTGGTATTACCACCAACGTTGTCCGGCGCCTTGGTTCGATAGATACGGTGCTTGGAGTTGCTTTCGCCATCTCCAGCAAGACGATGGAGCCTATCATCCAATCGATAATCGATCAGGGTGAATTTCCACGGCCTTACTTCGGCATCGACCACCAGAATATTGACCTTGAGCTAGTACGGCAGGCGAACCTCGGAGTGAATGAAGGCGCCCTCGTCACCCGCGTGTTTAGCTCCGGGCCTGCCGCCGCCGCCGGCATTCTTGCAGGTGACATTCTCCTGAGCTTGGATGAGACCGAGATAACCGACGCGACACCTTTTATCAACGCGCTCTCCGGATTCGGCATCGATCAGACGATTGAGGTCAAAGTCTGGCGTAGTGGGCGCCTCGTGGCGCTCACGGTTGAGCTAACGCCCCGATGAGTCAACGTGGACCTTTTGACCGCTCAACCGATTCTGCCACCCGCGGAGATCGCAGTACCCGCCCGATCCTGATTGGCATGGGCCTGATCGGGCTCGTCCTGATTCTGCTAGTACTGTCACCAATCTCTCCCTTCAGCAACGGCGATTCCGATGGTGAATTCACCGCCGGCTCGGACAAGACGACGATCGATGGCGTCAGCCTGCCTCGTGTGCCGGAAGGCTTCGAAGCTCTCAGCCGGCAATATGAAGACCTCAGTGAACCCAAGGACAAAGCTCAACTCTACTCGCTCACGGTGAGACTGGTCCGGCCAATCTCCGATAGCCGTGGCCTCGGTCTGTATAGCTTCCAAGGAGGCCAATGGGTCCGTCTCTCGGACGGCACGCTGGTCCATGAGGGCAACGCCGTTCAAGGCGAAGTAGCGGAGATCCCCAGCAACATCGCCGTCCTGCGACGCATCACGATCGCTATTCAGATTAGCGGCTGGCTCCCGTCCGCGGCTCGCGCCGATCCAAAAGCTCTCGCGGTTTTAACCACGGTCAACCCGGCCGGATTCTCTCCAGCCGCCGATGGCAGCCTGGTCGGCGCCCAGGCCCAAGTCCCCGATGGCAATGCCCTGGTTGTCCCCGCCATTCGGGCGCGCTCTGAAGATCAAATCGCCGCCGTCAACACGATCCTTGAGTCGCCGAGCCTTAGGGAAATTCACATCAACGCCCTGGTCCAACTCTCCCTTCAGGCCACAAACGCCGGCATTGAATTGGACTACCGTGACGTAAATCCCGCCCGCAGGGCCGATCTTGGAACCTTCCTGACCGTTCTTGCTGATCGGCTGCATCAGTCCAATCGTAGCCTCAGTCTCACACTGCCGGCACCAATAAAGGCGGGTATTGCCTGGGACACCGGTGCCTATGACTGGGAACGCTTGGCGGCACTGGTTGACACGATCAAGCTCGTGCCTGAGCCAGACCCCTCGCTCTACTACGAAAAGATGGAAGCGGTTTTGGAATTCCTGCAGCCCTCGGTCGATATGAACAAGGTTCTATTGATCGTCTCGCGTGCCAGCACTGAAAAAAGCGGCGGTGATCTGGTCCAGAGGTCACTTTTCGAAGGACTGGCAATTGCCAGCACTATCGAGGTGCAAACCGCATCCGAGATTACGTCTGGCACACGGGTCGTCCTCGTCGGCAAGAATATTTTCGAGGACGATGGCGCCACCGGCCTGCGCTGGGACGAAACTGCCTTCGCCGTGTCGTTCTCCTATCCAGACGTTGGCGGTCAACGAACCGTATGGCTGGAAAATATTCTCAGCCTCGCCTTTCGCATTGACCTTGCCCAACGCTACGGCCTGGGAGGTATCGCGGTGGATGACATCTCCTTGGACCCGGCCGCGCCCGATATCTGGGCCGTCCTCGATGCTTATGCCGACACTTTGAAGATCGACCTCATCGCACCAAACGACGTAATGCTGCGGCCCATCTGGCAGATCGAAGCCGGCAGAGGCGATGCTGGCTCCAAAGGCAACATCGTCTGGACTGCTCCGGATCAGGCCGGGACCTACGAAATCTCCCTCGTCGTTAGCGACGGCGTAATCAGAGCCCAGCAAAAAATCGTGCTCGAGGTTCTGCTGGCGGACGATGCCGCCGATTCCGATCCCTAAGGCCGATGCCCCTGAGAGTGATCTCCGGAAGTGCCGGCGGCAGAATCCTGAAAAGCCCTCCGGCTGCCGGTGTAAGACCTACTTCCGACCGCGTGCGTGAGGCGATTTTCGAGATACTGTCCTCCAGAATCGTAAATATTGCCCGGGTGTTAGACCTCTACAGTGGAAGCGGAGCCATGGGTATCGAAGCGCTCAGCCGCGGCGCGGCTCACTGCGACTTTGTTGAGGCAAACGCCAAGGTTTGCCAGGTGATCAAGCAAAATTTGATCCTGACCCGGCTGTTGGACCAGGCCAAACTCTTTGAGGAACCGGTCAACCGCGCCCTCGGGCGATTGACCGGTTCCTACGATCTAGTGGTGGCAGACCCGCCCTATGAGTATGATCGAGCGGAGAGCGAACTGGAGGATATTGTTGAAAAAGGCCTCCTGGAACGCGAAGGCATCGTCGTGGTTGAACATTCGAAACGTCGCGACTGGCCGCACGAGTTAGCTGGGCTTAACCGATTTCTAAGTCGCCGCTATGGTGACGCCAATGTTTCCTTCTATAAGTTACCATAAGGGGGATACGACTTGCACAGAACTCGCACTGAAGGATGTTCTCCCCGCTGGCCGAACCGCCAGTCGATTCCCACTTTTGCAGACCTAGAGGTGGTGAGATGAGTACCGCACTTTTCGCTGGGCGCTTTGATCCGGTGACAAATGGGCACCTTGATATTGCCCGCCGCGCCGCCGCGTTGTTTGAGCATCTCGTCGTCGGTGTGGCTGAGTCTGGGTCCACGTTGTTCAGCACCGAGGAGCGAGTTGAGCTTTTCCAAGAGGCCGTCAAGGAACACTCCCATGTATCCGTCTTGCCCTACGGCGGACTTACTGTAGACTTCGCGCGTGGCCAAAGTGCGACCGTCCTGATTCGCAGCATGCGTGGCACGACAGACTTCGAGGACGAGTTCGACATGGCCCTAATGAACCGAAGCATGGCACCGGAAATTGAATCGGTTTATCTGATTTCTCGGCTTGAAAACCTTTTTATCAGCGGCACGCGGATTCGAGAAGTTGCCTTCCTGGGCTCTGACGTTGCTTCTTTCGTGCCCGCGCACGTCGCCACAGCGTTGGCCAAGAAGCTCGGAGGATCCTAGGGAATGGACATGCTCCATCTCATCGACCGGCTAGAGGAGGTCATGACCGAGGCGCGGCGCATGCCGATCGGTCAAGGTGTCGTTGTTGATCGCCGCCGAATCCTGGAATTGATCGACAACATGCGTTCAACTGTGCCGTGGGAAGTGCGTGACGCCGAGGAAATTACCGCCAACAAGGACGCAATTGTTGAAGAGGCGCGCCGCGAAGCCGAAGGTGTCATCCACAGGGCCGAACTCGAAGCCCAGGAGAAGGTGGAGGACGAGGCGATTTTGGAGCGGGCCGAGCGCCAGGCTCAACAAATCGTTACTCAAGGTCAGGAGCGTGCGCAACAGATCCTCGACGAGGCGCACGAGCAGGCCCAAGCCCGTCTGGAGCAAGCAGAGCAGGCCGGGACAAACCAGATGGACGAGGCCGACCGTTACGCCCTTGAGCTTCTGCGCCGCCTTGAGCAGCAGTTCTCTGCCTTCAACTCAACTGTTCACAACGGCATTAAAGCGCTCGAAAGCCGTACTTCCACCGCGCTGGTCGATGAAGATATCGTTGAGGAGCCTAACTAGATTCGGCGCCCCGCTCGACAGACTACGTCACGAATACCAACTGTAACCGGTTCCACCGCGCTTCATGGAGTCACGTTGGTTTGAGTCGCCGCCAAGAAGCTCCCATCGTCAGCGTTTGAGAAAATCGAGCAGGGTTTCCCTGAATTGGGCCGAGTTCGCACCATCAAACAGCTGGGTGCCATGCGCCGTCCCATCGAACAGCACGCTCTCCTTCGGCTCTTGGGCCTGCCGCATATAGGACTCGATCGCATCGGCGTAGGCTCCGCCAGCATCGCCCACGCTGGCGATGAAAAGTTTCGCCCCGCCGATCTCCGCCACCACTTCGGTGGCATCGAGGCCTCTAAAGCTGGGCGGCGCTGAGACCACCACAATACCGGCAAGCTCTTGTCTCGCGGCAACGATCATCGTCGCCGTGCCACCCATGCTCGCGCCGTAGACGTAGATAAGCGGGTAGTCTCGTGACCTAATGAATCGAACCGCGGTTTCAAGGTCTATATCGATGTGGGCGAGATCCGACGGCCCTACGGATTCGCCATAACCGCGAAAGTCGAATGTCAGCGTAGCGATTCCCTGCGCAGCCAACTCCATTGCAAAGTCTCGCCATGCGGTCTGGTCGGTTGGCAGCTCATGAGCGAAAATCACTACCTGCTGCTTGGGCCCCGGGATGCTGTAAAAGTGCCCGCGAATTCTGCGGCCGTCGGGTGTGTCAAAGGCCACCTCCTCGTCGGTCACCACCACCGAGTCAGAAGTCACCGTTCCTGCCGGTGGATCGCCCGTCGAGTCAGGCGCAGGAGTGTCTTTTATCGAGGCGCTGTCTTGCGGCGTAGCGGTGCCGCTTTCGCTGTCGCTGTCGCTATCACCTCCGCACGCCAAAGCCAGGACAAACACAAACAGAGAGCAAAAAGCGATCTTCCACACATCAAGCCCTTCTCCTTGTCACCGGCCAAAAACCGAGAGCGTGCTCACTTGGCTTTGTTAGCGGAGGACGATGTTGACCAGCCGCCGCGGAACGAACAACACTCGCTCGATCTCGTGGCCATCGGTATGGGCAGAAACCCTTTCGCTGGCCAGGGCCAGCTCCTTTGCCGTCGCCTCGTCGATTTCGATCGGTGCTTCAAAGCGGTCTCGCAACTTGCCATTTACTTGGACCACGAGCGTGAAGGTCTCTGCTTGGGCCAGCTCCTGATCCCAGTCCGGCCAGGCTTGCTGGTGGACACTGTAGCCGCGGCCACTGCGGCCAAACATCTCCTCGGCTATGTATGGCGCGCTCGGCGCCAGCATAACCAGCAGCGTATCGATAGCCTCTTGCCAGGAGTCGCGATCCACGCTGTTGTCCTCGCGCATCCGCCCCAGGTAGTTGGTGAATTCCATCAATGCGGAAATCATCGTATTGAAATGCAGGCGGCGCAGATCCTCCGTCACCTTTTTAAGCGTACGGTGGGTCCAGCGTCGCGTCTCTTTGATTGCTTCCGCGCTCTGCTCCCCAAAGCTAGGCTCTTCCAGGACAAGTTGCCAGACTCGATTGAGCCAGCGATACACGCCGCGGACACCCTCTTCGCTCCAACTCACGTTTTGGTCGAAAGGCGCCATGAATAGCTCGTAGGCTCGCAATGAATCGGCGCCAAAACGCTCGACCACGCTGTCCGGCGTGATCACGTTGCCGCGGCTTTTGGACATGCGCACGCCATCGGCGGCTTGGACCACGCCCTGATTCGCTAACTTGGTGAAGGGCTCCTCAAACGGCAGGATCTCAGCGTCATACAAAACCTTGGTCCAAAAACGGGAGTAGAGCAGGTGCATGACCGCGTGCTCCGCTCCGCCAACGTATAGGTCCACCGGCAGCCAGTAACGCATCGCCTTTGCGTCAAACGGCTGCTCGTCCTCTTTGTGACTGGCGAAGCGCAGGAAATACCAGGATGAGCAGGCAAAGCCACCCATTGTGTCCGTTTCTCTGGTTGCAGGACCGCCGCACTTTGGACAGGTGGTGTTAACGAAGTCGGGCACCGTTGCCAGCGGGCTGCTGCCCGAGCCCGAAGGTTTGTATTGATCCACATCCGGTAACAACACCGGCAACTGGTCCTCCGGGACCGGTACCTCGCCGTCCTTGGGGCAATAAACAATTGGTATCGGCGCCCCCCAGTAGCGTTGCCGTGAAATCAGCCAGTCACGCAGCCGGTAGGATACCGTCCGCTCTCCCCAGCCTTCCCGCTCAATCTCAGTGGCTACCGAAGCGACGCCCACCGTGTTGATCGTGCCATCGAATTTTCCCGATTCGATCATCGGCCCGTTATCGATGTAAGCCTCGTTCAAAGGTTCACCCGAGTAGTCCGCGGGAGCGATCACGACCTTGATTGGCAAGTTGTACTTGGTGGCGAACTCAAAGTCGCGTTGGTCGTGAGCCGGCACCCCCATCACCGCACCGGTGCCGTACGTGGCCAGGGCGTAGTCGGCGATGAGGATTGGCACTGACTCACCGTTGAGGCGGTTGGTGCAGTAGGCTCCGGTGAAAACACCGGTCTTCTCGTGCTCTGTGGATAACCGCTCAATCTCGGAGGTTCGCCGGGCTTCTTCGACATAGGCGTGTACCTCGGTTTCGCGGTCTGCCGTCGTAATTTGCTGCACCAGGGGATGTTCCGGCGCCAAAACCATAAAGGTCACCCCGAAAATCGTATCTGGCCGAGTCGTGAACACACGGATTTCCCGAGTCTCCACATCTGGAAGATCAAGCCCAAAGCTTATCTCCACCCCTTCGCTACGGCCAATCCAGTTGCGCTGCATAATCTTGATCGGTTCCGGCCAGTCCAGGCCATCAAGATCATTCAGCAGCCGGTCGGCATAATCCGTGATCTTGAAGAACCACTGCGGCATGTCCTTCTTTTCAACTGGAGTGTGACATCGCCAGCAGGTGCCGGCCTCCACCTCTTCGTTCGCGAGCACCGTAGCGCAAGAGGGACACCACCACGCCGATGACAGTCGCCGGTACGCCAGGCCGCGTTCGTAAAGTTTGAGAAAGAACCACTGTGTCCAGCGGTAGTACTCCGGGGCGCTGGAGTTGATCTCCCGCGACCAATCGTAGGAAGTGCCGATTAGTCTCAACTGCCTGCGGTAGGTGTCGGTGTTGTTCTGCACCGTCTTAGACGGGTGAATGCCGGTCTCGATCGCCCGATTCTCAGCCGGCAGCCCAAACGCATCCCAGCCCATCGGATGCAGTACGCTGTGGCCGCGCATTCGGTAGAAGCGGCTAATTACATCCGTCGGAATGTAGTTGCGGCAATGCCCCACCGAGAGGCCATCTCCGCTTGGGTAGGGGAAGAAATCCAGGCAGTAGAACTTTGGCTTGTTTGGGTCTTCGACGCTTTTGTAGAGCTCTTCCTCTTCCCAGCGCTTTTGCCAGCCAGCCTCAATTTGTCCCGGGTCATAACGTTCCACGCGTGTCTGAGTCATCTACGCAGATTCTACCAGCCCCCGCCTCTAGTCGCTCACAGCTTGACGCCAGCGCAGCCGCCGTTTAGGGTCGATGCGATGACGCGGAGCCATATCTGATGAGCTGCGAAGCCGAAATTGCAACCGCGTTGCGCGGTGCTGGGCAAAAGGTAACGCCACAGCGCATGCTTATTCTCGGCTGTGTTCGCCACATTGGCGGGCACATTACAGCCACACAAATTCTCGACACCGTTCGCATCTCCTATCCCTTCATCGATGCATCGACTGTCTACCGCACGCTTGCCGTCGCCAAAGACCTGCGTCTGGTCAGCGAGACCAACCTTGGCAGCGGCGACAATCTCTTCGAATGGATCGATACGGAGCGCCACCACCACCTGATCTGTCGCGCTTGCGGCAGCGTTAGTTCTTTAGAGGAGCGTCAGCTCGATATCTTGGCTACAGCAGTCGAACACGAAACCGGTTTCCGAGCCGACATCGACCACATCGCTATCTTTGGCACTTGCAGCGAATGCCGCAAGCAAGCGTAGCCAATCCCAATCAGGTCTGCTTGGCGGCGAGGACCACTTCGGATGGCCAGCCGGCGCCATGACCGCTGTACCTCCGCTCAGCCTGATAAAATCCGCTGGCCTCCAGCAATGGCAGAAGACGCAGCGGTCGCGCCCCGCCAAAGAACTCTGGGTCTCGCGCGTAACGCTGCTTCCAATTCTCGATCATCGCAGCGTCCCCTCCCTCGCCTTCGGTCAGGTCCACGATAACCAGGCGTCCTCCTGCTCGCAAAACCCGGCGCATCTCAGCCAAAGCCTGATAAATCACGGGTTCAGGCAGCACCTCCAGCGTATAGGTACACAGCAGACAGTCGAATTCTTGATCGGCGAATGGCAGACCGCGTAGGTCTCCGAGAACCAATTCCGGCTGACCGGCACCTTCGCTTCGTAGACGCGTCCGCGCCACGTCAATCATCCCCAAAGCTGCTTCGACGCCGAATACCCGCTCCGCACCCGATTCCCGAATGATCCGCACCAGTGCCCAGGCAGTGCCGAAACCAACTTCGAGAAAGCTTTCTCCTGTTCGCCGGTTCAGAGTCTCGATCGCCAGTTCTTTCGCCGCAGCCTGATGCTCCGCGACCACGTCGTCATAAAACGCCGCCGTCCGGCTGTAGATCTCTTGCAATCGCCCTGGGTCTATCGGATTTTCGAGCATATACAAAAGTAATACTGTCTGGCGTCAACTTCAGCATAGCTTGTGTCTAATTCCTTGAGGACTGCTACGATATCGGCGTTCTCAACCGCTGATCTAAATTTCTGGAGGAATCGACATGAGCATTTCCCACATCGACGCATTGAAAGCCCTGGACGCGGCCGTCGCCAAGGCCGATGAACTCGGGGTCAAGGTGGCCATCGCCATCGTCGACGATCACGCCGACCTCGTCGCCTCAATCCGCATGAGTGATGTGAATTACCTATTCCTGCCCCAGGCGGCCCAGGGCAAGGCGATGGCCAGCGTTGTCTGGAAGTCCGCCAGCGGCGCGCTCACGGAGCGAGCAGCCACACCGATGCTGGTGGCCACCAACAACATTTATCACGGAGCCCTGGTTTATCAGCAGGGCGCCGTTACCGTTACCCGTGATGGCTCGGTGATCGGCGCTGTCGGCGCCGGTGGTGCTAGCTCTCAGCAGGACGAGGACATCTCGAACGCAGCCGCCGCGGTGCTCGGCGGCTAACTTCTAAAGTCAGCCGTCTGACCGGGTCCGGGTTTGTGAGCATGAACCCTGGTGGGTTGCGCCCGGCAAACTTGATCAGCAGCCGCTTCGGACACCGATGACACCCTCGCAAATCAGTACACTTAGTTCATTCTCGTGGTGGGGCGAACCCTGCTGGACGATCGCTCGCAGCAATGCCTGATCGTTGTAGGTCTTGGTACGCAGCGCCCGGACCATTTGGCTAAGCCCTTCGATCCCTTCAATTTCGTAGAGGGCGTTTAGGAACAGCAGTCCCTGGGCTCGCTCTGCCAACAGGTCATCAAACGACTTTAGCCGAAAGATGGTCAGATCCAGTCGCGGATCCTTGTCCAATGACGCGAGCTCTGCCCTGTAACCCGCGACGCCGGCGGCTAATGAATCAGTAAAATACAGTTCCAGGAAATGTGCAAAGCCCTCTTCAAACCAGATCGGGAACAAACCGTACATGGTCGAATGGGCTAGCTCGTGGATCACGGTGGCCTCGTCAACATAATTTGTGCTCAGGGCGATAAATTCGTCGTAGGAAACTCCTGCGTAGAGTTCCGGCAGCGCGGCTGTGACTTCTATAAACAGGAATCGATATGGAAACGGTCCCGTGATCTCCTCCACCAAGGGCAGCGCCTCGACCGCCAAGCCCAACGCCTGGGCGCCCAATTCTGGGTCCTCGGCCGCAACCAATAGCACCACGTCGCCTGACTCCGCCAAGCTAACTGTCTCGAATAGAGAGCCACGCAGAGTTGTCGAGAGCACCGGCCCAATCGCCGGAGCGCGGAAGTCAGACAGAGACTCGGAATAGGCCAGGAACAGACCCATCAAGCCCTGAACCTCCCTTGTCGAGGCCGTCCGCATACCAGGCCTGTTCCGCCGCGAATTCAATTACTTTTGCAATGCTGTCATCTTCGCCGCGTCGCTTGGCGCTGAGCTCGGCGTCACGGATCGCCTCCAGAAGCTCGTACTCCGCCTCCGAGAGCTCTTCAAACCAGGGCTGCGCTCTAATCAACTCCGCCAACTCCGTGTTGAGCCGGGGCAGCACCTGCGATTCCGCTTTCCCCTGTAATGCTTGTGCAATCGAAGTGGCGGTTGCGGCAGGGGAGGCGACGACTGACCTCTGAGGCCCAACTGTCTGGGTTGCACTGCCGCTGGAGCAAGCCGTCAGAACAGCCACGTTGGCCGAGATGGCAAGCAGGAGCGGGACAAGCGAAAAACGGTCTATGAGTTTCATGATTGCTACTTAAATTGTCGACGCCGGCTATCGTCCGCATTAGGACTGTCCCGACCGGTGCTGTGATCTCGGCTATGATGTTGCCAGCTAAACGACCATCCTCTGTCACTGCTCCCAGAATTTCTCCAGCCGGTAAATAGAATTGCCTGAACTGCCCGAAGTCGAAACAATCCGCCGCGGTCTCGAGGCTCGTCTCGCCGGGCGGCGTATCGTCGGCCTGACGATTTCGCCCGAAACCGGCAGCCCGGTCGCCGTGATCAAAAACATGGACGAGTCCACGTTTCGCGAGGGAATTGTCGGAGCTCGGGTCGAAGCGGTCGACCGTCGCGGCAAATACCTGCTTTTGGAACTCGACACCGCCGCGAAATTGGTCATTCATCTCCGTATGACCGGCGCCCTGCTGTTCCTGGAAGCGCCAGAAGATCGTTTCGTCCGCGCCGTGATTAGCTTCGATGACGGCGTCGCCATGCGCTTTACCGATGTCCGGAAATTCGGCGGCCTCTGGTTGGTAGATGACATCTCCCAGGTCACCACAGGTCTCGGACCTGAGCCCTTTAGCGAAGGTTTCACGCCAGCGGTTCTGATAGCCGCACTCGCCGGCCGGCGCTCGCCGGTAAAGTCGGTGATCCTCGACCAGCGGCGTGTGGCCGGAATTGGCAACATCTATGCTGATGAAGCCTGCTTCGCTTCCGGCATCGATCCGCGCCGTCTGGCTCAAACTCTGACCGAAGACGAAATCAGCGCGCTCTACCGCGCAATCCGAGACGTCTTGCTGGCCGGCGTCGAGCAGGGCGGCGCCAGCTTTCGCGATTTCCGGAACACCGGCGGCAACGTCGGCAGCATGCAGAAACACGTAAAAGTCTTTCGCCGCACCGGTGCACCTTGCTACACCTGCGAGACGGCCATAGAAAGAGTCAAACTCGGCGGCCGCAGCACTCATTTCTGTCCAAAATGTCAGATTTAGCCTTTACCGACCAGAAGGAACGCCTGCGGCGCATCGTCAGCAATGCGGTTGACGGGGCGGCTTACGAAGGGTCGCGGGTTGAGGAAAACGGAGCCCACCTGCTGATCGAGGCTCGCCGGCCGGAAGGTCAGCTTGTCTCCCTGCGCTTCCGTGGGGTCAAAGACTCGGAGGCTACGGCAGCCCCACCGCCGGGCAGCGTCTTGCACCTGGAAAGCGTCGCCTCCGCCCGGCGTTTCTCCCTCTGGAGCATGCTGTTCTTCTTTCTGCCAAGCCCCGGATCCAACAAGATGCGTGTTAGGATCAAGGCTGATGACGCTCGGCTCGACATCGTCTGCGAGGACGCCGAGTGGTGGGAGGACTAGCCGCCCGCCGTAAGTGAATTTAAGTTATGAACTCGCAATCATTTCCAACCACCGACCTTTGTAGCGACTGCGGCAATGTCGTTGAAGCTCACGACAACGCTCACTCCGAAGGCACCCGGTGTCCGGCCTGCTTTGATCGTTACCTTTTCGATCTAGATGCCGGGTTCCTGGAGAGCTACCGTCGCTTTGGCTGCCGCAGCCGGCTGGTAGTCGCTGAAACCTGCCTGCGCGGTCTGGTTCTGGACACCCCAGAGCACCGTAAGGTGCTGGCCATGACCATCTTCGAGCAGTACGTCCTGGCGATGACCGATCTCGCTGGACTCCTTTCCGCCTTTCGCAAACGTGGTGAAGCGCCAATCTTGAAGTCCTTCATGGACTTCCGCCTTGATACGGCCACCGCGTTGGATTTCTTTCAGTCGGTCCAGTCTGCCAGCGACGCCCAGATTTGTGCTGACTTGGACCTGCCACAACCGGCCCAAGTGGCCGAGAGGTGCGGACATCTGGACCAGGAAGAGGCTTATTCGGTTTCCGTGGCTATCAAACACCTGGTCCAGGATCTTCGCAAGTCCACGGACAAAGCCAGCGCCCTGGCTCTAGCCCAGGTGGCCGGCCAGGGCGGCAGTGTCGTCCCCTCCAACGACGCCAAATGGCTCAACGGTGCCGGAAAGGATATAACGCCGGATCAGGTGGCGATGCTTGTGCTCGATTCTCGCGGCCGCAGCCTGGCAGTCCAGGGTCTAACCGCCGATGAAAACTCGATGGGTCAGGTGATCGACGCAATCGACACGGCGACCCGAGCCGGCTCCAATCTGATTTTCGCTTACCTCCAAACCCACAATCTTTGACGGCCTCGCCGAGGTTAATTAGCTTTGCCACCCTCGTTGTCTTCCTTCTGCTCCCCGCGGCCTGCGGTGGCTTCAGCCCACCGCCGCAACAAGCCACGCTTTCACCACCACCTGTCGACCCCCGCCTTCAAGTGCATGGACGGGGAACTTTAACGTTGGGTATCGAACCGGGTCAGGCGCAGACCATCGATCCACAAGCGCTCGCGGCAGAGGCCGGAACCGTGCCGCCCTGTACCCGTTTTGTTTTCCTGTTTAGCTGGCAAGTGGATCGCGCCGCCGGCGTTAGAATCCTCGGCCAGCAAGATGAAAGCAGCTTTGAAGTTGTAAGCGGCGCCTCTGGTAACGCCAGCATCGGCGGCTGTGTTGCCCTTGAGGCGCTTAACCAGGGCGATGAACCGGTCGCCGGGGAGTTGCGCTACTTCATAGCGGAGTCCGGCAATTGAACTACGACGCGATTACGGATGTTTCCGGGATTAAGGTTGGTCACTGGACCAACAAGCGCGCCGCGACCGGCTGCACAGTGGTGCTCTGTGCAGCCGGGGCCGTCGGCGGCGTCGATGTCCGTGGCGCTGCTCCCGGAACCCGGGAGACTGACCTCCTCCGGCCCGGCAATCTCGTGGAGGATGTGCACGCGGTCCTTCTGACCGGCGGCAGTACCTTTGGGCTTGATGCGGCCGGGGGCGTCATGCGCTGGTGCGAAGAAAACCGCATTGGTCTAAACCTCTTTGACTTCCCCCGCGTCACGATTCCAATCGTCCCCGCCGCCGTGTTATTTGACCTCAGAATCGGCCGGTCTGATGTTCGACCAGATGCCGACGCTGGCTACGCCGCCGCCGCGTCTGCCAAGGGTGGCCGCATCACGCGGGGCAGCCTTGGCGCCGGGACCGGCGCGACCGTCGCCAAGGCGTTGGGTGCGGCGGGAACAATCAAGGGCGGAATTGGTACCGCCAGCGAAGCCACCAAATCCGGCCTAGTCGTAGGCGCTTTGGTGGCCGTCAACGCCGTCGGCGAGATTTTCGATGGTCAGGCTGGCAAGGTAATCGCCGGGCCCCGATCGAAAGACGGGTCCTTTGCCGATACAGTTGACCTGCTCCGCGCCGGGCCGCCTGCCCCAATGGTCCCCGAGAACACGACAATCGGCGTCATCGCAACCAATGCCAGTCTCAACAAGGGTCAGGTCAATCGGCTCGCGTCAGTGGCTCACGACGGCATAGCCCGGGCCATACGCCCCGCCCACTCGCTGGTGGATGGCGATACAATTTTCGCTTTGGCGACCGGGAAACGTGAGTTGGCTGACCAGTCCGATATCAGAGCTCTAGAGGCGTTGTCCGGACTGGCAATGGAACGGGCGATTCTGAACGCAATCCGCTCCGCCACCTCCGTCGCCGGCGTGCCGGCGCTGCGAGACCTGGCGCGTGATTTCTAGCTACTTACCCCAAAGGCGCGATAGTGTCGCTGGTTCTGGAGTTTCAGCCGTTCTTCAAGCTGCGGTGTCTCCTCAGCCAGAATCTCGGCTTCACGCTGCAGACGTGCCAGAGCCGACGGCAGCTCCAGCAGGTCCTGCTTCACCTGAGGTTTGATATTCAGCTCTGAGGCCACCGAGTTTGAAAGAGTAGTCGGATCCTTCGGCAGAGTAGGGGCGCGGATCGTTCGAGCGCTCTTATCGCCCGGCTCGGAATTCTCGATCTGCGTCTGTTCTTTTAATAGGGTTGCAATGTCAAACATCACGGTCGTTTCGTCCACTGCTGACTCTCTTTGCCAACCACCCATCAAGGCGATTTGATATCTGTAGTAATCATCAAAAAGCGACGAAACTCGCTCCGCGACCATCGCCAAAGCCGGTGCCGGCGCTGGTTCGTCCGGGTAGAGCTCAACCTCACCCACCAGATAGTCGGCTGCATCACGGTCTATCGTGTCGACCCGGAATCTCTCATCACCTTGGCAAACAATGTGATAGCAGCCACCCTTGTGGGGGGCCGGAATCACGCAGCGGCCCTCTTCCACTTCGTCAGAAGAAGTGATCACGGCGAAAGTTCCGATCGAGTGCGGTGTGCCGCGCCCCGACCGGCTATTCTCCTTCACCAGCAACAGCCCAAACGGTATTTGCTCGCTCAGGCAGTGCTGCAACATCTTCTTGTAGCGGTCTTCGAAAATGTGTAACGGCAGCGTCTTTCCCGGAAACAGGACAAGGTTGAGTGGGAAAAGTGGTCTTCTCATTTCAGACTCGGGGAATCGGCTTGAACTGGTTCACCTGCTCCAATATTTCTCTGACAATTCTAGCAGTCATCAATGGCTTGGCGGCCCGCGGGTCGCTAGAAAAAGCTCAAATCTCTGGATTCCAATCAGGAGGCCCAAAATGTGGACCGAATCTCGTAAGCCGGTGGCCGCTCTTCTTCTGTTCGATGACGTGGAGGTGTTGGACTTTGCCGGGCCTTACGAGGTCCTTACCGCCGCCCGCCGCTCCGCTGACCAACCCTATTTCGAGGTTTTCACGGTTGCCGAGAGTAACGAGGTTAACTGCACCGGTGGTCTGCGGGTTTTAGCCGACCATACCCTTGCCAACTGTCCCCCTGCGATCTCTTGATCGTTCCCGGCGGTGCCGGCGCTCGGGAACGCTGGCCGGAGCCTCAGGCGCCACTGCTGTGGTTCATCCAGGACCGGACCAAAGCTGTGCAGATTCTCGACTCCGTTTGCACCGGTGCCTTCCGGCCGCGCCGGACTGCTTGACCAGCGCCGTGCCACCACCCATACGCGGCGGATTGACCTATTTCGGGAGGAATTTCCCTTGGTCGAAACGGTGAAAGAAAAAGTCGTAGATTTGGATGGTCTGATTACCGCCGGCGGAGTCAGTTCCGGCATCGATCTGTCGCTCCACATTATCGAGCGCTGGTTTGGCCCCGAGGCTCGGCGCGAGTCGGCTACCATTCTTGACGGGCCGTGGCAGTAAACCGGTAATCGAGACCTGGTTAGGTGGGTCGGACGCTCACTCGAACCAACCTGTCGTCGTTGCGGCTCAACAGCCGGTTGACGATGCCGCCATCGAAATACCAGGGAATGAATACCGACCCCGGAGCCACCGCATCGGTCAGTGCTGCCGGCAAGGTCAGGGTCTGGTCTCCATTGCTGACCAAAACCGGGTGGTTCTGCTCAATTTTTAGCGCCGCAGCGTCGGACGGATTGATTTCAAGGAACTCTTCTCGATGCAGTTTGTCAGCCTCTTCCGAGTGAATCGATGCGCCTTCGAGGCTGGTATAAAGCGTGCGTCCGGTTGTCAGAATCAGGCCCGGGCCGCTTCCCGTCAGGGAGGTAGCGGTGATGGACTGCAGGCGTCCGATGGTTTCTGTCTCTGGTAGCGCCCGTGTAACCCCAGACTGCAGCCATTCGTAGCCGTATCCGGCAACCTCCGCCGAAGCTTCAGTCATGACCTCTTGTGCCGTGGTTCCAGCCGCCTTGTAGTCCTTGCCAAGCTTCTCACTTAGGGCCGTCGCCAAAGCGGAGAGAATCTCTAGGCTTGGGCGCTGATCGCCGGTTGCGGATTCCGCCTCTCCTAGCCGGACCAACCGCCGGTCGCCGCTAGTGTAGGTACCTTCCTTGCCCTGGGTAGGCAGGTCTGCAAACGCCACGTCGGCCATTCGCACCGTGTCGGTCGGAAGGCCATCAATGCTAATCAGACAGTCAAGTGCTTCCAGAGCCGAGGCGACCTCGGCCTGACCGGGCGAATGCATGATCGGATTGTCGCCAACCGCTACCAGCGCCCGAACCCCGCCGTTGAGCATCGCATCTATTGTCTTGCCATCGGGTCCAGGTGTAACACCCATGTCGGTGATGCCGTTGACGTTTGCTTCGCCTGGCAAGACATGCAAGCTGGCAGAGCCCAATTCGGCCCGACAGAGCACGGCCAGATTTGCAGCCGCTTTTGCGGTTTCGCCCGCTAGAGTCGCGGAGCTTGGGTTTGGCGCGAAAACAATCGCCAGTCCCTGCTCAGAGTTCGCGGCGTCACTGAGAATCGTTATGGCCGTCTCGAGGTCGGCTTGGTCCACTCCGCCGTCTGCGCCTGCCGCTGCGAGGAGTTGCCCCGCACCCTCGGTCCTCGTGTCCAGACGCTTTGCCAACTCCCCACCAATCGCCGCCAGGGCCGCGATCTCGGTACCGGCCTCCGGCCGCAGCCACACCCCGGTTGGGTCCGCGGAGTGCACGCGCTGCGGAGAGGGCATTATCGAGCCTGCCGGCGGCGGTGCGATGAAGTCGCAAACCTCTGAATAGCGGGAGCTGATTACTATCAGCCGCGCGTCGTTCTGGACCACGGCATCTTTGACCCGCAGCGCCGCGACGTTATGGCTCGACTCCAGGTCGTCGGCAATCACCACAATGGTCGAGGCCTTGGCCAAGTCGGCGAAATCGGATCTCAAAACGCGGGAACCGAAGGCTCCGGCCAATGCGTTGTTCACAGCGCGAGCCACAGGCCCGGCCGTCGAATCGATGTTTTCAGTGCCAATAAGCCCACGCGCCAGTTTCTGAGCTGCAAAGGCCTCCTCGTTGGTGGCCCAGGGGCCAACCAGGAGCCCGACACTGTCCCCGCCGTGCTCATTGATCACGCCGGCAAGTTTCGCGGCCGCGGCGTCTGCCGCTGTCTGTAGCGTCGACGGTGTTTGGGCTTCGCCCGAACGCACCAGGTGCCGCGTCAACCGCTCGCGCGGCTTAAGGGCGTCGTAGTGGAAGCGCCCGCGTACACAAATCTGGTCGTCACTGACCGGATTCAGGTGGTCTGGCTTCACCATCACCACTTTGCCGTTACGCACACCCATGCTCAGCGTGCAGCCAACGCTGCAGGAATTGCAGGTCGTCGAAATCCAGGTTTCGGTTTTTGCGATCCACTTGTTGGGCTTCTCAAGCAACGTTGCCGTCGGACAGGCGTCGATGCAGGAGCCGCAGAAATCGCAGTTGGATTCTTCGATTGACCCGCCGGTACCAAATGCGATGCGGGTCTCAAATCCGCGCCCCGCCAACGTCAGCGCCCCGGTGTGGCGAACCTCATCGCAAACCCGCACGCAACGGGTGCAGAGAATGCACATCTGCGGGTCGAACTCGAGAAACGGATTGGTTCTGTCAGCCTCCGGCTGCTCGGTCTCATAAAAAGTACGCGCCTCGCCGACCCAGGGCTCGTAGTTGGCCATCTGAAGCATCTCGTTCGTGTCCTGCAGTTCGCAGCGGAAATTTTTGGCGCAGGTGAGGCAGCGGTGAGTGACGTTGTCATCGCGCAAACAGATGTCTCCCGGTTGGCAGTGTACCCGCCGATGGCAGGTGAGGCAGCGGTCGGAGTGATTGGCGTTGATGATCGATAGCACGCCTTGTCGCGCGTCCAAAACCGCGGCCGTCTCCGTCCGAACCACCATGCCATCCGCCACACGGCTGGTGCAGGCAAGCTGCAAGCCCCTCGCGCCTTCGATTTCCACCAGGCAGGTACGACAGCCGGCGTACGCCGGGATGCCATCTACATAGCAAAGATTGGGGATAAAGGAGCCGCTTTGCTTGATCGCTTCTACTAGCGGCGCGCCTTCTTGCGCCTCGACCTCCAGACCGTCAAGCGAGAGCTTAGCCACGTGGCATATCTGCCTGTTGCGGCTGCGCCGGGATTTGGGCGTGCGTGCCCTCAGGCGGCAAAGCATCCTTGCCACTCGCTTCCGTCTCGATAAAGTCGATCACAGATCGGGGCGCTTTCATCCCGTTGGGATAGGAGTAATCATTCTTGCGTAGATGGTCGTGAGCCAGCCGGGTCAACTCGTGCTTGTCGTGGGACATCTCATCGAAGAAATAGACCGCGTCGCGGAAACTTCCGCCCGACTGAATTGCATCATAAGGACAGGCCTCGACACAGAGCCCGCAGTACATGCAGAGCCGGAAATCGATTTCGTAGCGCAGTTTTTCCATGCTGCCGTCTGCCCGCGGCTCCGTCGCCACCAGAATGCAGCCGTCAGGACAGGCCTGGGCGCAGGTGCTGCAACCGGTGCAGCGCTCGTCAAACCACAATAGGTTCGTACGGGCACGGCTGGGAAAGTCGCGCACCTCTTCGGGGAACTGAACCGTTGTTGGTGGTTTGAAGAAATGCCTGAAGGTCACCATCAGGCCTTTTACCAATCCAATACCGTACATACCTAAGATTGTATAGAGCGTCCTGTTTATACGGAATGGCTTGCTCTGAATCCGAGTCTTCCGGCCCCTCAGAAGCGATAATGCGCCAGGTCTGAAGCAACGATCAGCCCGCGAAATCCATCTGGATGGTCGAACCCATCCAAATGGGTGACGATAAATGGCGTATCCGCGGCAGCGTGCCGGCGGACTTCGTCAACCGCGGCCGGGCTAAGGTGGACCGGTTCATCGCCGCAGGAACATTCCAAAACCACGACATCGGTTTCAGAAACCAAACCAACCAGGCCATCGCAAAGCGTTGTGTCGCCCGAGTAGACAAGCGATCTGCCGTCCAGCTCGACCTTGAAGGCGAAGCATTCCAGTTCTTCGACGTGGCTCACCATTGCAGCGGAGAATTTCAGCTCCCCTGCATCGGATTCGAACCCATCTTTGACATCGATGAAAAGTAGAGGAAAGTCGATTCTTCCCAAAAGCCGCTCGTAGCCAACGTCCAACATTCGTCTGGTACGTTCCTCGATCCCCGGCGGCCCTACGATCGTCATTTCGGCAGTGCGCTGGTTCCGCCAAGCGTCGAGGAACAGGAATGGCAGGCCGAAAAAGTGGTCGGCGTGAAAGTGACTGATAAAAACCACATCGATGTCATTTGAAGACAGCGACGCCTTTCGCATTTGCTGCAGCACGGTTGGACCGCAGTCAAAAAGAAGGCGCTGGTTTAGCAGAAAAGAACTAAAAGCCCGTCCCTGCGCCCCAAAGGCATTACCCGAACCGAGAAAGGTCAGATCTAGAGGCGTCCTGGTCATCGGATTTTGAACGCCAACTGTGTTTTCACCGTCCTAAGTTAACCTATCGTCCCGGCTGACGACACCTTCGAGTGTGGCGGCTTTAGGACTCCTTCTCGTTCCACAGGCCCTGGTCGAGTGCGGCGAGCGCAGCTTGGTAATCCGCTGGCGTGTTCAGATCGACGTTTACTGTCGCGTCCTCAAACTCAAGGCTCTCAATCTCTTCCGCATTCCGGTCAAGCACGGCGCGTAGGCCCAAATCCCGCTCGGTCACGGTTCTCAGCTGGTCCAGAAAGCCGCCGGCCAGAAGAAGTGGATGCCCACCTCGTCCGCCAAACCGCGGCGTCACGATGCCAGAGTGGCTGGTTTGCTGTTGTTCAATCAGACGGCGTAAAACCCAGGCCGGCCGGGGCTGATCGACGTTTGCGACGATAACGACTTCAACTTCTGTCCGGTCTTCCGTAGCCTCTGCTCCGCGCCTAACCGATGAGGCTCTTCCTTCGCGGTAGGCGTCATTCACTACGATTCGCGCGTCGGTGGCGCTTTCACGTAGCGAGGCGCTGATTTCCTCGCTCGCCTTTCCCAGGACAATGATCACCTCATCTGCCCCACCGGCTCGCAGTTGCCCGACCTGCCAGTCGATCAAGGTTGTTCCGGCCCACGGTAGAAGCTGCTTTAGCCGTCCCATGCGTGTCGATGCTCCCGCCGCCAGGAGGATTGCCACGATCATCGGCGTCGCAGTCTCAGAGAACGCTTCCCTGGTCCAGGGCGCGGTTGGCCAAAGCGTCCGCGTGCTTGTTTTGCTCGCGCGGCACGTGGAAGAAGACGGCGGCATCGAAACGGGCACGTAATCCGAGAACCTGCTTGAAGTACGGCTGCAGAGCCGGGCTTTTCACCCGGTAGCGCCCGGCTACCTGTCGGACGATGAGTTCCGAATCCATTCTGACCTCGACCCGCCGGGCGCCCAATTCCAGGGCCGCTTCAAGACCGGCAATCACGCCTCTGTATTCGGCGACATTGTTGGTCGTAATGCCCACAATCTCGGAAGCCTCGTGCCTTATCTCACCCGCTGGATCAATGACTACCGCGCCCAGCGACGCCGGGCCGGGATTGCCTCTCGAGGCGCCGTCCGAGTAGATAACCCAGGTGCCCTTACTCAAATCTGATTCGTTGTTGGTCATGGGCGTAAAGCGATTCGTACTTCATCGTCGGTGACGTGAATGTCGTCAATCAGCTCCCGCAATAGCTGTTGGTGTTTGGTCAAGTCCAGCGTGTCCCAATCGGCAACCAGCAATTGAAGCGCCGCGTTTCGCGTGCGTCGCCGCTCCGCCGCCGAGGCGTAGTGTTCGGACCGCCACTCAGCGTCATGCACTTCCGCTTCAACGCCAAGGCGCTCTTCCGCCAGCGCCAAACCCTGACTTCTTAGCTTTTCTTTCGTCAGTTTGCCGGCGGTAGCGTCATCGAGGCTCCGATTAAGCCGCTTGTCGATTTGTTGAATTCGCCCATTTAGTCTTTTGGCCTCCGCTTGCCATTGCGCAATCACGGCATTGTCGTCACCAGCGCTGGCCAGCTGCTGCGGCTCAGTCCCGGTCAGTTGCTGTCGTACCGCCTGCTCAAGCTCATCCACCCGGCGCGTGTGATAAGAGCAAATGCCCTGGTTGGTGCGCGATTCGCATTGGTAGTAGCGGTAGGAAGCAACCTGCTCGCTGCCGTCACGCTGCCTCGTCCAAGATTGCTTTCGGCTGACGCCGATCAAGCGATTGCCGCAATAGCCGCAGGTCAGCAGGCCAGATAGCGGAAAACCAGTCACCTTGCGGGGCGAGTAGTTTGTCCTTCTTTCAGTGAGGCGTTCTTGAACTCGTCGGAAATCATCCGGAGACACGAGCGCCGCGTGAGTACCCGGAACCCTCACTCCCAGTCTCTGGTAGGTGCCTAGATAAACACGATTTCTCAGGATGTCGCGGATACTAACCATGCTCCACGGCCGGTTGCGCCGCGTTCTCAGACCCTCTTCATTGAGCCGGCGGGCGATCAGGCGGATGCCGAGATGGTCATGCAGATAGAGGCGAAAAATGTAGCGGATGACCACGGCTTCGTCATCTATGACTTCCAGCCGGTTCTGCGGACCAACCTGGTAGCCGTATGGCGGGCGGCCAAGCACTTCGCCGCGGACCGCCTTACGCCGCAGCGCCGTTCGAACTTTCTCGCGCATCCCGTCGTTTTGGCCTGAGGAAAATGACTCAAGAATGACGTCGAGGCCGTCGATTTCCTCGCCGGGCTCGCCTGCCCTTTCAATAAAATGGACGTTGGCGCCAAGCCGCTCGATCTGCAAGTAACGCGCCGCGGCGACGATTTCGGTGTCGGCTAGATTGGATGGCAGCCCGGTTGCGACAACCAGGAAGCCCTTTTCTGGGCGCTTGAGATATTCCAGGAGCTGCAGAAACGCTGCCGTTCCCGTCTTTACCTCCTCCGAGAAGGTTGTGGCGACCTCGTATCCTCTGGCCTCACAAAAGTCGAGAAATTGTCGATTTTGGCGGCCAATGCTGAGACCGCCAGGGACGTTGCTCTCACGAAAGTAGCCGACGGCATTCATTAGCCAGCAACAAGGATGCGTTCACAACTCGGGCACTGCTCCAGTTTGACTTGGCCTCGAACTCGCTGAACGACGTGCGTCGGGAGGCTAATGCGGCATCCTTGGCATGAGCCTCGCTCAATTCTCGCGACTGCCCGTCCTTGGCGCGTCTCGCGCAGCTTCTCGTAAAGCCCCAGGCTTGAGGCGTCCATTCCCTGAGAACGCGCTGCACGGTCCTGCTCCAGACGGTTGCTATCCTGCTCGGCCACGGCGCGTTCCGCCCGCAGCCGATCCTGGTCCATGTTCCATGCCGCTTCGACTTGCCGCAGCCTGTTGCTGGCTCGGTTAATTTCCTCGCCCGCGAACTCAATGCGTTCCAAAGTCGCCAGGCCCGCGTCGTCCAGAACGCCGCGGCGCTCCTTTTGCAAACCGACTTCCTTCTGAATGTCGCCGAGTTCCTTGGGGTTACGAATTGACCCGTCATATAGCTTGGTTTCCAGCGGCGTCACCTTTGCATCGAGGTCCTCTAGCTGGACCTCGATTTGCTTCTGCTCCTGCTGCAGGCCGGCCACCGTTTCCACTGCAGACGCTTTCTCGGCCCTTGCCTCGATCAGCTCTTCGGTCTCACATAGGCGTGAACTGATATCGGCCAGCAAAGCCCGGCGTGAATCGTGCTTCAGGTCAATTTCTTGCAGGCCAAATAGGTCGGCGGCACTTGTCATAAAAGGGCATCACTCGGCTGCGGGGTCATTCGAGAAAATCAGTAAAATAATCGCGTGCCCTGCCCGCATGCTCTGCGGATTATAGGCCCCGCCTCATACCCGGAACAAGGACAATCGCTTCGCGTTGACCCCCTCGGAGCCAAACCCTATGCTTAAATAGTTATGCTTTTCAGTGTTTCTGGCCTGATGCTAGAGGGCATTGGAGCGACGCGGTCACACAAGGTAGACGGCCATCTCCAAACCCAGGGCCGCCAGTCGGAACGCGTAACCGGCGCCGTAAAGCTCATGCGGACCCCAGCTGGAGTCTTTGTACAGGCTCACTTTGACCTGGTTGACCGCGAGAGTTGCGCCCGCTGTCTTGAACCGTTGGAGGAAAATCTGGCCATTGACTTCGAGGAGGAGTTCCAGGCGACGGTTGACCCAAATACTGGGCAAGCCGTTTTGCCGGATCAGCATCCAGACCCGTCCAATGCGGACACGTTTAGGATTGATGCGAACCACGTGCTTGACCTCACGGAGGCGGTGCGTCAGTATCGCGAAGCCTCCGCGGTCATGCAGCCGCTCTGTCGGCCAGACTGTCGCGGTCTCTGCCCCAGATGTGGCAGCAACCTCAACAACGGCGATTGCGGCTGTGATGCCGGCCCGATTGATAGCCGATGGGCGACTTTGAGCGCACTTCAAGGCGGAAGTCTGGAAGAGAAGGAATAATTCATGCCCCCACTGCCAAAGAAACGCTATCCAAAGGCTCGCCAGGGCAAGCGCCGCAGCCATCTTGCCCTAAAGCTGGTCGGTCTCACGCGCTGCCCCCAATGCCGGACCATGCGACGCCCTCATCATGCTTGTCCCGTCTGCGGGCAATACAAGGGCCGGGAGGCCGTTTCGGTCCAAGGCCCCAGCATTGACGAGTAGCCAACCGGCCTTTCTGCCGGACGCGACCGCCCCGGACACGGCCTGGCTGTTTCCCGGCCAGGGTGCGCAAGAAATTGGCATGGGCCAAGATTTTTGGCGCCAATCCGCCGCCGCCCGGCAGGTTTTCGAAGCGGCGGACCAGGTGCTCGGTTATAGCCTCAGCCAAATTTGCTTTGAAGGACCCGAAGAACGCCTTCGCGATACCGAATTCGCCCAGCCCGCCATCCTCACCGCCAGCCTTGCCGCACTCGCGGCGGCGGTTGAGTGCGGTGTCATCTCCGCCAGGCCGGCTTTCATGGCCGGGCATAGCCTTGGCGAGTACAGCGCCCTCGTTGCCGCCGGCGCGCTCAGCCTCACCGAAGGCCTCAAATTGGTGGGCGAACGCGCCAGGCTCATGTCCGCCGCATGCCAGGCGACGCCTGGAACGCTGGCCGCCGTCATTGGCCTGGACGAGGACGTGGTCGAAACCCTTTGCCAGGACGCCGATGTTGACGTCTGCAACATGAACCTGCCAAACCAGTCCGTAATCGGTGGCGCGCCGGACCGCATCCTCGCCGCGATTGACCTCGCCACCGAGCGCGGTGCTCGCCGAGCCTTGGAGTTGAACGTCGGCGGCGCTTTTCACAGCCGGCTAATGCAGCCCGCCGCGACTGGGTTGGCCGCCGCCGTGGGCTCCGCTTCCATTAGCGACCCGCTGGTGCCCGTCGTTGCCAATACCAGCGCGATTCGCCTGACCAATGCCGCTCTTGTGCGTCAGGAACTCGAGGATCAAGTCGCTCGGCCCGTGCGCTGGCACCAGTCGGTTACACTAATGGCGGCAAACGGCGTCTCGACCTTTGTCGAGTTTGGTCCTGGCCGCGTTCTTACCGGTCTGGTAAAAAGGTTGTCGTCAGCCGCCAACCTGGTCAACGTTGGCAGCTTCAAGGACCTCGATCAGAGCTAACTTCGCGGAGTACGACTGACTGTGTTCAAACTTGATGACCGAGTCGCGATTGTCACCGGCGGAACCCGAGGAATCGGCAAGGCAGTTTCGCTTCAGCTAGCCGAAGCCGGCGCCAACCTCGTCCTCAACTTTCTCTCAGACCAAAAATCGGCTGAGGCAACGGCTACGGAAGCGGCCGAGTTGGGCAGCGAGGTTTTGCTTGTTCCCGGTGACGTCGGTCAGGCCGGGACCGCTCAAAACGTTACCGATCAGGCCAACGAGCGCTTCGGCCGCATCGATATCCTCGTAAATAACGCCGGCAAAACAGCCGACAACTTGCTTTTGCGAATGTCCGATGACCAGTGGGATCAGGTCATCGAGACCAACCTCCGCAGCACCTTCCTCTTCACCCGCGCGGTGCTCCGAACCATGATCCGCCAGCGCCACGGCCGAATAATTAACATAACCAGTATCGACGGTCTGGTCGGCAACGCCGGTCAGTCCAACTATTCAGCCGCCAAAGCTGGCGTCATTGGCTTCACACGGTCGCTCTCACGCGAAATCGCCAGCCGCGGCGTTACCGTAAATTCGGTCGCGCCCGGCGTCGTCAAAACCAAGATGACCGAGGACCTCAACGAAGTGCAGTGGGAAAAATTGCTCTCTCGCATTCCCATGGCTCGTGACGGCACACCGGCCGAAATTGCCGCCGCGGTAACCTTTCTTGCTTCAGACGAGGCATCCTACGTCTCTGGTCAAGTTCTAGCCGTTGACGGCGGCTTTACCTAAGCCCGTGGCGGGTTCCCGCCGCCGCGCCCGTGAGTTGACCCTGCAAGCCATGTATGAGATGGATGTGGCGGATCATGCCCCGACCGAGGCGCTCGATCGGCTAATCGATGATGCCCGCTTGGACCAGGAATACGCCACCTTCGCCCGCGAACTCCTCCAGGGCGTGCTCTCGCATCTTGGTGAACTCGACGCGATCATTGAGCGCACGGCCCCAATGTGGCCCACAGAACAACTTTCCGCTGTCGACCGCAACATCCTTCGTATTGCGATAAGAGAATTCTTAGTGGATAATCTGACACCGGTCGGAGCCGCTATCAATGAGGCCGTAGTCTTGGCCAAGCGATACGGTAGCGAGAGTTCCGGCAAATTCATCAACGGCGTCCTGGGGTCAGTTGGATCAGCAGGACAAATTTCGCAGGAGGATCAATAGGTTTGGCTACAGTTCATGAGCGCGTCCGCAAAATCGTTGTCGACCAGCTTGGCGTGGATGAGGCGCAAGTAGTACCAGCAGCGAATTTCATTGAGGACCTCAATGCTGACTCTCTTGACCTCGTCGAGTTGATCATGTCGCTCGAAGAGGAATTCAGCAAGGAAGGCAAGGCCCTCGAAATTTCAGATGAGGACGCTGAGAAAATCGTCACGGTGCAAGACGCCATCGATTTCCTCAAAGATCTCGACGTCGAGGACGCCTAGCCCAAAGCAAGACCCAGCGGCCCAAAGGCCGGGTAAGCCCGGCCTTTTTCGCGTCCAATCGAGGGCAAGCCCGGCCTTTTTCCAATTCAATTAAGGCGCTCTTCCCCGTGGCACCAGAAAGCCGCTCGGCGTGCGGCTGTTTCGTCGATGCGGTAACCTGATTTCAGCGTTAGCGATTTCGTCTGGTCGAAAGCTCTACTAGCGTGAGATCTCGGAGGTAAGCGACAAACATGCAGATGTTTGGTGTCGGGATTCTTGAGATCATGGTGATTCTCGTTCTTGCCGTCCTCGTCGTCGGTCCGGAAAGGCTACCGCAGGTCTCCGCCGAATTGGCTCAATGGATCCGGCGCGGGCGCGCCTACGCCCGGCACCTAACCAGTGATTTCAAAGAAGTCGTATCTGAGCTGGAGGAAGAGGTTGGCGCCAGCAAAGAAGACTGGAAAGAAATCGCTAGCGTCGTATCCACCCAGACCAAAGAAGTCACCCAGGAACTCGATGATACGACTGCCGAACTGAAAGCAATCGAACGGGAGGATGCCAAGCGGGATGCCGCCAAGGCGGTGGAGGCTACCGGCCGCCCCGCGGACACAATCGAAGCCAGTGAGCCGGCTTCAGCTGAACCGGCCGTGACCCTGGAAAACCAGCAAGAAAGTCAAGATGACGCGGAATCACCATCCGATGACGATGACGCTGATGACGAAGAAAAACCCTGGTACGAACCAGAGCAGGCCGGCCGCCGGCGAAACCGACACTAAATGAGCGCCGTAGTCCAGGAGCCTGAAGGCCCGGAGGAAATCGAGGGGGAGAAAACTCTCACCCTCCTAGAGCATCTTCAAGAACTCAGAAACCGCATGATGATCTGCGGGGCTGCGCTCGCCATCGGCGTATCCATTTCCTTCTATCCGCTGACAACTATTGTGCTGGATTGGATGCGGGAACCGGCGCGAAGCCGCGTAGACGACTTTGAGCTCATCTTTACCCAGCCGCTTGAGTTCTGGACTACTTTCTTTCGAGTCTCGCTGCTTCTCGGCATAACCCTGGCGATGCCGGTCTTTCTCTGGCAAGGCTTGGCTTTCGTCAGCCCAGGCCTCACAAAGACCGAAAGGCGCTGGACGGTCCCGATCATTATGGGCGCATCGCTAATGTTTGTCGCCGGCGGCGCCTTCGCCTACTACATTGAGCTGCCGCCCGCCCTGTCATTCTTGTTGGCTCCTCCCAGTGATATTGCCCGCCCTTTGATTTCAGTAAAAAGCTATGTCGATTTCGTGACTCGCCTGATGTTCGTCACGGGTTTGGTATTTCAGACGCCACTGGTGGTTATGGGCCTGGCCAAGGTTGGGGTCGTAAACTCCACCAAGCTGTTGCGTTGGTGGCGTTTTGCTATCGTTGGCGCCTTCCTGATTTCGGCGATAGTTACGCCGTCGATTGACCCGATCACCCAGACCCTGGTCGCGGTGCCGATGATCATCCTCTACTTCGCCGGCATTTTCCTCGCCAAACTAGTCGAAAAGAACCCGATTATCAAGGGTTAGCCGTCGGCGCCGCGGACTAAGCTCCAGCCGCGGACCATGAGTAGGGTTGAGGCGGCGTTTAACGCTTTTTACGGCTCATTAGCATAGATGAATGATCGGTTTTCAATTGACGCGATCTGGCCTGAATGCTAACATTCGCCTACACGATTTCGAGGGGATGAGTTGACGGTCTCGCTCCTACACATATGTTTTTTAATGGGAGGCGCCCAGTCGCCTCCTTTTGTTTTTGAGTAATGGCAGAAATAGAAATCAGGCAAAACGCCCTTGCCGACCTGGATCGGCAAGTCCACGCCTGCCAGGCCTGTCCTCTTGGTGCTCAGCGAACCCACGCCGTGCCCGGAGAGGGCCCCGTCGGCGCGGAGATCGTGTTCATCGGTGAGGCGCCAGGCTACTACGAGGACCAGCAGGGCCGGCCGTTTATCGGCGCCGCCGGTCATTTTCTGGAGCAGCTTCTCGCCAGCATTGAGCTAAAACGAACCGATGTTTTCATCGCCAATATCGTCAAGTGCCGCCCTCCTGGCAACCGTGATCCCTCACCGGAAGAAATCAGCACCTGTTCGCAATGGCTCACCAGCCAACTGGAGATTCTGCGGCCGAAACTGGTTGTGACCCTGGGACGCTATTCCCTGGCTCGATTTCTGCCCGGAACGCCGATTGGCAAGATTCACGGTGAAATCAGGACAGTTGGAGAGTTGTCGGTTGTGCCAATGTACCACCCGGCGGCTGCCCTGCATCAGGGCGGTCTGCGTCGCACCATTGAGGATGATTTCCGCAGAATTCCAGCCTATTTGCAGGCGGCCATCGAAACCACGGCGGCCAGGCAGCGACCGGAGGATGATGCGCCAGTCGAGCCAGAGCCGGCCCAAATGAAACTTCTCTAGTGGCACAAACTCATAAACTTCGCGTCATCCCGCTTGGCGGTCTCGGAGAGATCGGCAAGAATATGCTGCTCCTCGAATATGGCGACGACATGATCGCGATTGACGCTGGTCTCATGTTCCCCAAAGAGGACATGCTCGGCGTTGACCTCGTCATACCCAATACCGCCTACATCGAGCTGAATCAGCACAAGCTCAAAGCAATCTTCATTACACATGGCCACGAGGATCACACTGGCGGTCTTCCATTTGTGTTGAAAAAAGTTCAGGCGCCGATTTATTGCGCACCACTCACCGCCGGTCTGATCACCGTAAAGCTCAAAGAGAATCGTCTCTTGGACCAGAGCGAGGTGAATATCATTCAGCCTGGCGAAACCGTGCAGGTCGGCCCATTTGAGGTGGAGCCGTTTCAGGTTGCACACAGCATTCCAGATGCTCTCGGCTTTGCCGTACACACACCCGTCGGCACCGTGGTCCACACCGGCGACTTCAAGCTCGACCATACGCCCGTGATGGGCCAGCAAACCGACTTGGCGCGCCTGGCGGAGCTAGGCAGCGACGGTGTCCTTTTGCTGCTCTGCGACTCTACTTACGTCGAGATTCCCGGCTACACGCCATCGGAGCAGATGGTTGGCGACTCCCTGACTCAGATCATGACCACTTCTCCCGGCCGCGTTGTCGTCGCGACCTTTGCCTCCCTGATATCGCGGATCCAGCAAGTCGTTGATGCCGCCGCTACTAGTGGACGTAAGGTCTTTGTCACCGGCCGCAGCATGATCGACAACGTCCAAATGGCCCGCGAAAAGGGTTACCTGGACTTCCCCCACGAACTCACGTTAAACGTCAATGAACTTCGCAGCATGCCGCCAGAACAAGTCGCCATTGTCACCACCGGCAGCCAGGGTGAGCCCACTTCCGCACTGACCCGCATGGCCAATGGTGACCATCAGCATGTCCAGATCATCGCCGGTGATACCGTGGTTCTTTCGGCCTCACCGATCCCAGGCAATGAGGCGCTCGTCTCGCGCACCGTGGATAATCTTTTCCGGTTGGGCGCCCAAGTCCTCTACAACCGGGTTGAGAACGTTCATGTTCGCGGCCACGCCGCCCAGGAGGAGCTCAAGATCGTTCATGCGCTCGTGCGGCCCCAATTTTTTGTGCCGGTTCACGGCGAGTATCGCCACCTGGTTCTCCACGCCCGTCTGGCTGAAGTCATGGGCGTTCCGGCCGAGAACGCGATCGTAATGATCGACGGCGATGTTCTTGAACTCGACGGCGAAACTGCCGCGGTCAAGGAACACATCCCGGCGGACTATCTCTACGTCGATGGTCTCGGTGTTGGCGATGTCGACCACGTGGTTCTACGTGACCGTCAGCACCTGTCAACCGATGGCATGGTTGTCGTGATTCTTGCCGTAGACATGCAAACCGGAAAACTCATCGGTCGCCCAGAAATTGTTGCTCGTGGCCTCACCAGTGTCGAAGATTCCGAGGAGCTACGTAGCGGTGCCCAGGAGGCGGTCATAGCCTCGCTAGAGGGCGCCGACCACCTTGCCGAATGGTCCCTGGTCAACCAGACCGTCCGCGAGGCCACTGCCAAGTATCTCTATCGAGAAACCCATCGCCGTCCAATGGTCTTGCCCGTCGTAGTCGAGGTTTAAGCCCCGGTTTCCAACCAATTTCCCGCCCATCGATCGGCCAGGATGACGAACGATGACCAGCCCGGATCTTCGAAGCCGCTGATGATTCCGCATTTCGGACTTCTGTTGTGACCCAGACGTCCGCGAAGAGGACCTTACCGCCGTAATTGAGCTTCTGGCGCAACTCTCGCTCGGCACTCAACGGGAGGCAGCGAGTCTCGACCATCTCGACCAATACCGCCTCGCATTCCAGGATGTCCAAGCCGACTCACGCCAAAAATTGTTGGTTGCTGAAAGCGGCGGCAAAATAGTTGGCACGATCAGCTTCATCGTCGTGCCCAGCCTCGCCTACCAGGGCGCACCCTACGCGATTGTCGAGAGCATGGTTATGGACACGGCGGCACGCGGCAAACGCTACGGTGAGCAGCTCATTCAGCGGACGATCCAAATGGCGCGTGAGGCGGGCTGCCGTAGCCTGAGACTGACCAGCAACAAAATCCGGCTCGACGCCCATCGTTTCTACCAGCGAGAAGGATTCGTCGCCGACCACGAGGGGTTCACGCTCGAGCTAAAACCTATTTCCCAAGTCAGCCTCGGCTGACGCCATCTTCCTAAGTCAGCCTCGGCTGACGCCGGCTTCTAGCAGCCGCCGGCGTGGCTTTGCCGTCTCGGTCGTGTCCTTCGGCTGATCCAGCAGCCAGGCCATTTCCGCCAAGAGATTGGTCGGTGAACGCAAGGTCATACTCAGCCCGTTGAGCAACCCCATCACCCTCCCGACAAAAAGCAGGTCCGGCGGAATTTTAATGACCGGATTTGCGCGCATGAGCCGCAACATGTCGCGGTAGGAGTCGTGAAACATATTCTGGTCGGCCCAGCCGGCGTTGCTGCCGTTCATCTGCTTGGAAATGTTGCCGACATAGGCGTTGCCCAAATCTTCGTAGCCCTGGTCCGTGTCCAACTTCATCCGGAAGCCCAAGTCGCGGAAAGAGCGTCCCAACTCGCTGTCGTCCTCGGCAACCAGGGCGCGGGTCATCTGAGCGAAGACCAGGCGAAACGGCGCGCCCACCTCCTTCACCTGGCCAAAGTCGACCAGCACCAGCTTCGGGCCCGGCGCCACCAACAGATTGCCCGGGTGAGGATCGGCGTGGAACAAGCCGTGTTCTAGCAGCATTTCACTAAATGCCACGACCAAAATCTTGGCGATGTCCGCGGACTGAACCCCCATCCGCTCCATCGCCTCGAGGTCGGTTATCTTCACACCCTCCACGTACTCCATGGTTAGTACCCGGCGCGTAGTGTGCTGCCAAAAGATTGCCGGGATCGTGATGTCCTCGACCCCGGCAAAATTTGCCGCGATCGCCTCCGCGTTGTGCCCTTCATTGATGAAATCCAGCTCCTTGGGGATCATCCGGCCCATCTCCTCGGCGATGAAGCCAAAGTCCAGGGGCCGGTCGAGACGTTTGAGAATCGATGCGAAAATCTCCAGGTTCCTGAGGTCACCGGCGACGATTCGCTCGATATTTGGGTACTGGACCTTTACAGCTGCCTGCCGCCCGTCCAGAAGCACCGCGCGATGCACCTGAGCCAGCGAAGCGGCGGCGATCGGTTCGGTCTCGAATTCGCTGAAGATCTCCGCAAGCGGTTGTCCCAGTTCTCGTTCAACAATCTCCCGGATCACTTCAAAAGGTTCGGGTGGCACTTCGTCCTGTAGTTCGGAGAGCACGTCAACGTATTCGTCTGGCACGATATCCGGCCGGCTGCTGAGAAATTGGCCGGTCTTAATTAGAAGTCCTTGCTCGTCTATCGCCGTGTCGTAAAACTTATGGGCGCTCCATAGGTTGTGGCGTCGGCGCCGCTTTTCGGCCCATTCCGATCCTCGCCGTTTTTCCATCAGGCTGATTATTCGGTAGCCCGCGTAGACCCGCAGCAGCATCACGCCAGAGTTTAAGAAACGGGCGATCTTGCTGTGCGGCGGCCGTGAACGGCGGCGCTTCTTGCTTCCACCACGGATTCGGGACATTAGGTCTATTCTCGCACGCCGGCCTAGCCGGAGTGACCCCGGCTAGGCCGGGAACGCCATTGGCCTAATGCGGTGGCTCGTTGGTCAGGACCGCCGAGGCCATGGCTCCAAACATGCCGCCAACTCCTTGGACAAATGACACTTTGACCTCTGGCACCTGGTGAGCCGCTGACCCACGCAGTTGGCGGAACGCTTCCTGCAGCAAGTACATCCCGTACATCCCGCTGTGCGTGTAAGACAGGCCACCGCCGTTGGTGTTCAGCGGCAACTTCCCTCCCGGGGACGTGTTGCCTTCCTCAATAAAGGCTCCACCCTCACCGCGCCCCACGAAACCCAGGTCCTCCAGCGCGTAAATCGGCAAGTGCGCGAACGCGTCGTAGACCATCAGGTGATCGATGTCGGCCTGGGTTACCTGGGCTTCCTCAAATGCCTGCCGGCTGGTGGCCCGAAATCCGGCCGATGACGTGAAATCCTCCATCGTGCTGATCATCGGGTTCTCGACCGACTCGCCGGTGCCCAAGACATAGACCGGCTTGGTTGGGAAGTCCTTGGCTCGTTCCGCCGTCGTCATGATGTAAGCCCCGCCACCGTCAGTGACTAAACAGCATTCCAGCCGGTGAAAGGGATAGCAAATCATCCGGCTGTTGTACACGTCATCCAACGTGATCAGGTCCCGCATCATCGCTCGCGGCACCTGGTTGGACCACTTGCGCTGGGCCACGGCGACCGATGCTAGTTGATCGCGGGTCATCCCGGTTTCCTGCATGTAACGCAGAACACCCATCCCAAACATCGTCGTCGGGCCGAAAGTGCCGTAGGGCACCTCAAATTGGGCTTGAATCTCATTATTCGGCTGGGCTACAGGACGTTCCCGCAAGCCGATACCGTCGCCTCTGGTGTAGCCGCTTTCGCCCATCGTCACCAACACGTAATCGCACAGGCCGGCAGAGAGAGCCGCGGCCGCGTGCCGCAGGTGAACCACGAAGGAGGTTCCGCCAACGGCCGTGCCGTCGATGTATTTCGGTGTCTTGATCCCCAGATAGTGAGACAAGAAGCGAGGGTTGTGGGTTGAAAGCACCCCATCAATCTGGTCTTTGTCGATGCCGCAGTCCTCTATTGCATTCATCGCGGCATCCGCTGCCAGCATCATCGACGACATCTCCGGGATCTCTCCCAAATCGCTGGTTTCGGCAGCGCCGACGATTGCGGTCTGATACCTGACGCTCATATTTGGCTCCTTGATTCTCCCGGACTTCGCGTCATTAGGCCGGTAGCCAGAAGGGAACCTTTATGCCGGACCCAGGGTTAATCTCCTCAAATGTGACTCGCAACGCCATGTCGAGGACCAGGTTCTCCGGCGTAATCTCGATGCCATGAATGTTGCTCATCATTCGGACGCCCTCGTCCAGTTCGATAATTGCAATCGCGTACGGCGCCTCGTCGGCAAAGGGCGGCGGTGGGCGATGGTTGATCATATAGGTGTGGAGCTTGCCCCGGCCGGATGTCTTTATCCATTCGACATTTCGGCTGTGGCACCGCGGACAGAAAAACCTTGGATAGAAGTACGCGTTGTCGCAGTCCTTACAGCGCTGAATCCACAGTTCATCCTCCAGGCATTTGTCCCAGAAAAATTGAGTTTCAATGCTCGGGTGCGGCACCGGTTTCGGCGGCGTGGATTTGGGCGGCGGCTCGCTCACTTCAAGTTCTCCTTGCTGCGCCGGTTTGGCAAATCGGGCTAACTCTAGTTACCGCCCCGCTTGCCGTCAATCCGCCGTCATTTGCCATCTCATCAATTGCCCAGGTCGGCTATCATGACAGCCAACCTGGAGGTAGTGAATGAACCATAAAAAAGTCTTCCCCACGGCCGCTGCTGCCGTGGAAGACCTATATGCCGGCGCCAGTGTTTGTGTTAGCGGCTTTGGCCCGATCAAAAACCGGCCAATGGCGTTGATCCGGGCTTTGGCGGCGCGGCCGGAGGTCAATGACCTCACAATCGTCGCCAACAGCTTCCATTTTGACGATCTCGCCAACCAGAAACAGATGAAGCACATGATCGCCGCCTTCGGCGGATCGGTCTATCGTCGCGATGACCCGATCGAAGAGTTAATCCGCAGCGGCGACCTCCAATTTGAACCCTGCCCTCAAGGCATGTTGGTCGAAAGGCTGCGCGCCGGCGCCGCAGGCATTCCCGCCTTTTACTCCCCCGTTGGCGTCGATACCGTGGTCGCCGACGGCAAAGAACGCCGCACCTTCGATGGACGCGAACACATCTTGGAAACGGCGCTTCGACCCGACTTCGGCTTCATTCGGGTCGAAAAAGCCGACGAGGCAGGAAACCTGGTTTCTCACGGCTCGTCGCTCAACTTCAGCCCAACAATGGCCGCCGCAAGCAGGATCACGATCGCCGAAGCCGATGAGATAGTCCCGGTCGGCGCCATCCCACCAAACGAGGTCGATATTCCCGGCATTCACGTCCACCGCGTAGTCTTGCACGACACCGCGATGGATGAGGATCTGGCCGCCGTCCAAAGCCGCGCACGCGAGCGCCGCCAGGGCCAGGACGAGGAGCGGCCCGGGCTCAGCCGTGAACTTATGGCCCTACGCGTGGCTCACCTTCTCAAGCCTGGCCAAGTCGTCAACCTCGGGATGGGCCTGCCTACGCTCGTGGCAAACTTCATTGGCCCAGAAGATCAGGTTACCCTGCATGCCGAAAATGGCGTCCTCGGCTACGGCCCTGAGCCGTCCGAGAGCGAAGCAAACTGGAATCAGTACAACGCCCAGGGCCAGATGGTCTCGGTGCTACCCGGAGCTTCGTTTTTTAGCAGCCTCGATGCCTTCACAATGGCTCGCGGCGGCCGGATCGATGTCGTCGTGCTCGGCGGTATGCAGGTTTCCCAGTCCGGTGATCTCGCCAACTGGTGGGCCCCTCATATGGCCGCCGGCGGCATGGGTGGAGCCATGGACCTCTGTGCCAACATTGATGAGTTGATTGTGCTGATGGAGCACACGACCCGCGAGGGTGAGCTCAAGATCCTCAACGAATGTGCCTATCCGCTGACCGCGGCGCGCTGCACCACCAAGATTGTCACCGATCTCGCCTTGATCGAGGTCACGCCCGAAGGCCTCTTGCTAAAAGAAACCGCGCCCGGAATCTCCGCCGAATACGTCCAGGAGCGGACTGAGCCTCGTCTGAGAATTGCCGAGGACATAGCCTTGATGCAGACGTAGACAAATGATCGAGCCGCCCAAACAACCGGTTGGCGAACCCGTCGCCACGCCGGCAGAGCCCAAGCGAAACAGTCCGGCTCTCCAGCTTTGGGCCCTGACCTTGGCGCTCTTTGGCGGCGTCCTAGGCATCATCGGTGCCCTGGTCCAGGAGATCCAATCCGTTGTCTCGGTGGGCTTGATTCTGGTCGTCCTCGGCGCCCCGATTATTGAGGAGGTACTCAAGCCTTCCGGTATCTATATCCTTCTAGTCCGCTGGCCGCACGCCCTGCGAGGCCGGCTTCACACCGCGTTTCTCACCGCGCTCTCTGGTCTGGTCTTTGGCTACATCGAGAGCTTAGTTTACATAATGGTTTATTTCCCGGATGGCAGCGATACCTTCGTCCTATTTCGCCTAACGGTAACGCCGGCCATGCACACGATCGCCAGCTTCCTGGTCGGGCTGGGTCTGAGTACCGCTTTGATCGACTGGGCAAACGGTCGAGCTCCGCTGCCAAAAGCGTCGCGCAAATTCTTTATGGCCGGAATCGGCTTGCATGCGGCCTACAACGCAACGGCCGTGATTCTATCCGTCACCGGCGTAATCGACGTCGTTGGGCGCTACTAAGCTCGGTCGTGGATATTGGGCCGGCCGTTCTTGGAATGCCGCTATTCGGCCAACCAGGCCGCCGCTTCTTTAGCGTGATAGGAAATTAGGATGTTGGCGCCCGCTCGTTTCATGCCCGTCAAAGCTTCCAACGTCGCGGCGCGTCCGTCTATCCAGCCGTTCGCCGCAGCGGCCTTGATCATGGCGTACTCGCCCGAGACGTTGTAGGCCGCCAGCGGCAGGTCAAAGCTTGCTCGCGCTTGAGACAGAACGTCTAGATAGGGCAGCGCCGGCTTTACCATGACGATGTCCGCGCCTTCTTCGATTTCGGCGGCGATCTCCCTGATTGCCTCGCGGCTGTTTGGCGGGTCCATTTGATAGCCGCGACGGTCGCCAAATTGCGCCGTGCTCTCGGCCGCAACCCGGAAGGGTCCGTAGAACGCCGAGGCATACTTGGCTGCATAGGCCATAATTGGCGCGTTTAAGTGGCCAGAATCGTCAAGCGCGGTGCGGATTGTGACCGTGTGACCGTCCATCATGTCGGAGGGCGCCACCAAGTCGGCCCCAGCCTCAACTTGGGTCACGGCGATCTGAGCCAAAAGCTCGAGCGTCGTGTCGTTCTCGACCTCACCCGACTGGGAAACAATACCGCAGTGCCCATGGTCCGTGTACTCACAAAGACAGACATCACAAACCACCAGCAGAGCGGGATCGGCATCTTTCAAAGCTCGAACCGCGTCTTGCACGATGCCGTCAGGGGCGTATGCTTCCTTACCAAGCGGGTCTTTCTCAGATGGAAGACCAAACAGAAGCACACCACCAACACCCAGCCGTCTCAGTTCGCGCGCCTCGTCAGCCAGTTGGTCAATCGAAACCTGAAACTGACCCGGCATCGAGGCGATTTCGTTGCGTACCCCGCGGCCATGCGTGACAAATATCGGATAGATAAAATCGCTGGCCTGGAGCCGGGTTTCGGCGACCATCCGGCGAATGGCTGGATTGCCGCGCAGGCGCCGAAAGCGCTGGAAGTCGGTTTGTCCGCGGTTGGAGACCGTCACCGGGAGATCATACTCCGCTCGGCTTTCCGGTGAGCATCTCACCCAGGCCATCTGGATACAGTGGAGTCTTTTCGCGGGCCAGCTTATCGATCTTGACCCAGTGTGCTTCGAAGGCGGAACCGCCTTCGTCCGCCATCACAACATCGCTCTCGAAAAAGGCTGGCTCGTCAAATGCCGCCTCGTAGAGCCAAATCAACTCGTGGCCGGTCTCGCCTTGACAGACAAAGATGTTCTCAAATGTTCCTAGCAAGCGTAGGTCGTGGATTTCGGCCCCAAGCTCTTCGCGAATTTCCCGCCTCGCCGCATCCTCGGCCTTTTCGCCAAACTCTATGCCGCCGCCCAATGGCCGGTAAAAGCGCTGATCCTTTACCGGGTCGTGTCCCGCGCCGGCTAGGATCGCCCCGTCATAGCGCCGGAACAGGCAAAGGGCCAGCGGCCGAATCGAGTCCGGCACCCTATAACCACCCTTTGTACTTTCGCTCGTCACTTTTGTCTCCCGAAATGAGCTTCAAGCCCCTCGACCAACGCCGCGATCGTATGCTCCTCGGGCTCTATTTCGACCGTCAAATCATGCTCGCGAGCCGTCTCGGCCGTTATCGGCCCAATGCAGGCCACCGTTACGCCCTCGAGGCTAGAAAAGTCATCGTTCAACGCCTTCGCCAGGTTTCGGATCGATGATGACGAGGCGAAAGTTGCGACATCAATCTCTCCGGCTCGCAGCATCCCGATCGCCTCGAGATTCGGCGAAACCGGCGGCCGTGATTCGTAAAGGATCACCTCGTCGATTTCCGCGCCAAGTTGCTCAAGCCCCGCCTTGAATTCCTGACTTGCACCGCTGGCACGTGGTAACAAAACCTTGGCCGACTTCAGACCCGCGGCAGTAAGCGCTTCGAGCAGACCCTTGGAGCTAAATTCGCGGGCAAGCGATTCTGGCCGCAGCCCGCGCCCGCGCAGTGCATCGGCCGTGGCCGAACCCAAGGCCGCCAGCTTGCAGCCGGCAAAGACTCTGACATCACGTTCGCTTCTGTCGAGGTAGGAGACAATCGCGTCAACCGCGTTAGTGCTGGTAAACAGGCACCAGTCATACCTTTCGGCCGCCAGGCGTTGGACCATGGTCTCGAGCTCAGCGTCATCGGCCACTGGCACCAGTTCCATCGTCGACAGTTCGACCGGCACCGCTCCGCTGTTGCGCAGCCGTTCGGAGAGAACGCTGGCTTGATCTCGAGTTCGCGTCACAAGCACCCGTTTGCCAAACAGTGGCCGATCTTCGAACCAGGCTAGGCGGTCACGCAGGTTGCCGACCTCGCCAACGACAGTTAGCAGCGGCGTCTTGAGCCCGGACTCCTCGACGGCCACGGAGATATCCTCCAATCGTGCCGCGACACTTCGCTGGCTGGTAGTCGTGCCCCATTCGATGCTGACCGCGGGTGTACTGGCACTCTTGCCGCCATCGATCAAAGCCTGCGACACGGAGGCCAACGCGGCTCCACCCATCAACACCACAATCGTGTCGACGGCTGTTGCCAAGCGCCGCCAATCGACGCTGGACTCGTCCTTCTCGTCATCCTCGTGACCGGTTACAACTGCAAATGATGAAGCAATGCCTCGGTGGGTCACCGGTACACCCGCGTAAGCCGGTGCCGCCACCGCCGAGGTCACGCCGGGTACGACCTCATAGGCAATATTGACCTCCAGCAGCGCCAGAGCCTCTTCACCACCGCGGCCGAAGACAAAAGGATCGCCACCCTTGAGCCGCACCACGCGATGGCCCTCTAGGGCCTTCTCGATCAGCGTCTCATTGATCTGCTCCTGGGTCAGAGCTTTGCGCTCCGGTGACTTGCCGGCAAAAATCCGCTCAGCGCTAGCCGGCGCATAGTCAAGTAGAACCGGATTTGCCAAGCGGTCGTAGACAACCACGTCAGCCCGGGTTAGCCGGTCGCGTCCCGCCAAAGTCAGCAGGCCCGGGTCGCCCGGCCCAGCACCCACCAGCGAAACAAAACCACGGCTTTCCTTGCTCATGCTTTGCCGATTTCCAATTCCAGACCGGCTTCCGCCGCTAGACGCTCGGCGAGGTCGGCACCCAAACGCTCGGCCTCCCCGGCCGGACCGCTGGTCTCGCCGCGCGCGATCGGGCCCGCTTCCGAGGCCACAACCGCGCGTAACCTCAGATTATCGCCTTCCAGCGTCCCATAGGCGCCAACCGGCAGGCTGCAGCCCGCTCCTAACCGGTTCAAAAAGCTGCGCTCAGCGCTGATCGCCGACCGTGTTGGCTGGTCATCGATTTTGTTCAAGAGATCGAGAACCTCGTGGTCGTTCTCGCGGCATTCGACCGCCAGGACTGCCTGGCCAACCGCCGGCATTACTTCAGCGATCGAAAAGAACTGACCCACCGCATCCAGCAGAGAGAGTCTCTCCAACCCGGCCGCCGCTAGGGCCACGGCATCGTACTCGCCTGACTCAACCTTGCCGATCCGAGTCGTGACATTGCCGCGCACGCCTTCAATCCTCAGGTCGGGACGCATCGCCAACAACTGCACGACGCGCCGACGGCTGTCGGTTCCAACTCGGCTGTTTGCCGGCAAATCGGCCAGCTTTGCCCGTCCCTGGCTCACCAAAACGTCACGAACGTCACCACGAGGCAAAACCGCCCCAATCGCCAGACCCGCCGGAATCCGAGCCGGCATGTCCTTCAGGCTGTGAATCGCCAGGTCAATCTCGTCGCCTAGCAGCCGAGATTCGATGTCTTTGACGAACACTCCCTGGCCGCCTAGCTGGTTTAGCGATACGTCGGTACGCCGGTCCCCTTCAGTGTGTATCACTTGTGTTTCAATCGATAAATCCGTCATTACCGCCTTAAGGGCGTCAGAGACGATCTCGACTTGTCGTAGCGCCAGAGCGCTGCCCCGGCTGCCCGCACCCAGAGCACGAGTCATTCGCTAGAGTCCGAATTCTGCGGCCCGTCGGCTCCAGGAGGGCTCGTCACGCCGAGGTTCTCCAGGAAACGCTCTTTGGCCGCGTCGACGCGGCGCTGCGCCACCAGGGCTCGTGTCCGCGGGTCGATCGCCTGCTGCCAGGTCTCGCCATCAATTTTCAAGCCGGCCGCCCGGACTTCCATCCGGACCTCCGCGAGCATCGTCGCCAGCTCGGCGTAGTCCTCGCTGAGAAATGCTGTCAGTTCTTCCCGCAGCCGTCGGGCCAACGCCGGACTTGCTCCGCCGGTCGATGCCGCCACCACGACCTGCCCCTGCCGCACCACTGATGGCAGAATAAAGTCGCAATTGACCGGATCATCGGCCGCGTTTACCAGCACGCCAATCCGTTGCCCTTCGGCTCGCGCCTCCGCGTTGGCAGATCCATCGTCAGTGGCGACAAAACATAGCTCGTAGCCGTGGAGGTCACCTTCTTGGTAGTCACGCTCAATCCAGGTGAGTTGACCCTCTGCCAGTTGCTCGCTCAGCGGCAGCGATAACGTGGGTGAAACAATGGTTACGTCTGCCTCCGCCGCCAACAGGCCGGCAACCTTTCCTTCAGAAACGGCGCCTCCCCCGATCACCAAGCACTGTCTGCCCTTTAATTCGAGAAAGATTGGGTAGTAAGACATGGTCTCATTGTATCTCTAGAGGGCGATTGATTAGGATTAACGAGACCGGAAAAAACCACGGTTGCCTCAATTGTCGCAGGCCCCCAATGCCGCCACGATCCGGGTCGTATTCCAGCGCATCATTCCCACGTAGGTGGCCCCCCCGCTTTCGGCCAAACCCAACGAATCGCCGTACAGGTCATCGATAAGCGCCACCTGTGCTTCTCTCGCCGCCTGTCGAATCAGTCCGGAGTTGGCTGATGCTTCCGAGAAGATTGCTGGTACACCTGACTCCCGGATTTTCTCGACCAGTTTCGCCACGTCCGCCGCCGATGCCTGGGCTGCCGAGGAGGTGCTGGGGATCAACGACGCTACGAACTCGAATCCGTAGGCATCCGCAAAGTAGCCGAACACATCGTGGTTGCTTATCAGCTTGCGGCAGGTCGCCGGCAAAGTAGCTACCGCCGTTTCGATCTCATCCTCTAGAGCTGCCAACTCGCCGATGTAGAGGCGAGCGTTGGTCTCATATGTCGCGGCGTTCCGTTGGTCCGCCTCTATAAGAGCATCGCGGATGTTCTCGACCATCCGAATCGCGTTGCTGACCGAATGCCAGACATGTGGGTCCGCGTCGGTATCCTCCGGTGAACGGCGCAGCGTGATGCCGCCGGTCACGACGACGATCGGCGCATCGGCTTGGTCGATCGCTTTGCTGACAAAGTTGTCCAGCTCCAAACCGTTGCGCAGAATCAATTCCGCCGCCGCGAGCGCCCGCAGAGCGCTTGGCTCCGGCTCAAAGTCATGAGCGTCTTGATTTGGTCTCAGTAGTACGGTTAGTGAAATCAAGTCGCCGCCGACTTCGGCAGTGAAATCACCGATCTGGGTTGTTGTGACCACGACCGCCAGCCCGGCGCTGGCCTGCTGGCCGCCGGTGTTCCCGCTGCCAAAGCAAGATGACACCAGGACGGCAACCAAAATCACTAAGAATAGCGTTCTTTCGAGCCCTGGGATCTTTAAAAACCTGGTTGGCATCTCATCCGGCTATCTGAGATGCTATCTCAGTTGTAGCCAGTAAACAATCGATGCTGGACATAGGGCTTCAGCCTGCAGATGGCTGAGTTGGTGCTAGCGCGCCTTGGTCGCTTTGCACTGCGGACAGAGACCGTAAACCTCGATCCGATGGCTAAGGATTTCGTACTCCGTTCCACCCCTGACCCTCGACAAAACTGCTTCAACATCAGAGAGGTGGATATCTTCGGTGGCGCCACAGCCGGTGCAAACCAGGTGATGGTGGTGCGCCTCGTGACTCAGCCGGTAGGCAACCGAGCCGTCGTTCATCACTACCCGGCAGACCAGGTCAGCATCGATCAGCAACTTTAGCGTCCGGTAGACCGTCGCTCGTCCAACCGGTGCCAGGGCGGCGGTCAGGCCTTCCGCCGTAAAGTTTTGGTCCTGTCTGGCAACGTGCTCAACGACCTGAACCCTGGGCCCGGTGATCTTAAAACCGTGTTTTCGCAGCTCTTTCAGCAAACCTTGGGTTTCCAGCCCTGGGGTCATGTCCGCATTATACCGATGCTCACCCCGCGCCTTTGCTTCCCGATCGCCTCTTGCCACCAGCGCCCACGTCGTGTCTGATCAATCTGACTGGTAGAGTTGAACCAGAGCCATCTGCATGATCAAGGGAATTGCTATGCCGCTTTATGATTTTCATTGTCCTGACTGCGGGTTGGACTTCGAGGTTTCACGGCCTCGCAGTGAGGCCGCCAATCCGGTGAATTGTCCGCAGGACGGAACCGAAGCAACTCGCGTCTTCCGCCCATTGGCGTTTGTAAAGCCAGGTGGTGCCGATGCAGCAGCGGCATCACCGCCGCCCTCGCCCGGACTGGGTCACGACCACGGCCACAGCCATGGCCCGGGCGGACACAGCCACTGAGGGATTCAGACACGAAGTAGCCGGGTGGCTTTAGACGCTCACCAACCGCATGGCTTCCTGTGCGACTTCGACATGCAGTGCCACCCGGCGCTCCAAATCTTGCTGCTGTCCCATCTCCACCAGGATCGCGCTGACACCTGGCACGTAGCTCGGGATGCCCAGGCTGGATGAGCTGGCTCGACCGTTTTGGAAAAAGCCACTGCGGGAGAAGAAGCTTCGATCGCGGAAGAATAGCTCTTCGTGTGGTGCTAGAATCCGCTGGTTGACAGCTTCAACGATGTTTCTGGCGATGCTCGCTCCCGGCTCCCCGGGCAGGGTTGTCACTGTCTGCCCCAGGAACGCGGTGCCATTCTCGGTCCTGTCTTTGTAGAAGGACCAGGATTCATGCAGGTCTATCAGCAGATTGGCATGAAACTCGCGCAAGACGCTGACAATCTCAAATGCCATGCGGGCCATTGGTAGCCCCTCTGGACTGCCCGGATAAAGCCGGTTTAGGTCGCCCATCTCATCCGTGGTTCGCACAAATAGCTCTGTTGCCAGCCGATTTGCTCGCGGCACCACCAGCAGCGCGCCCGTCGTGGGCCGCAGTTCAGCGGCGATTCTTTCAGCCGCCAACCATCCCCCGGGCTCGTTGCCGTGCACGCCGCCCAGGAACACCAGAACATTGCCGGGCATGCCACTGCCAAAAATAAACAGCGGCGTCTCGTATGACGTGCCTGCCATCAGCAGGCGACGCTCTTCGCCAAGCGGCACGACGAACGGAGGCTCCGGGGTTGCCGTTGGCACGCTTGGGACAGTCGGCTGCGTGGTTGGAGTTGTCGGAGATCGGGTTGGTGTGTGGCTGCCCTCTAACACCGCCCGGTCCTTGTCGCTGTCGTCGCCACAGGCAATTGCCAATCCCAGGCCGACCGGAAAAAGTGGCAGCGTGGCGATCAGCTTGCGGCGGCTGATCCGGCTTGGATTAATCGAGGCCATCTTAGCCTGAGGCGACTGGCGCGCCTGTCGTGACTATCGCATCAAGCAACTTCTGCGCCGAATCGCCGATCTCTTGAACCGCGCCCGAAAAGACCGCTTCGTTCTTCCGCGATGGCTGTCGATAGCCGCTTACCTTCCTGACAAACTTCAGCGCAGCGGCCTCGATCTCCTCCCGAGTGGCAATCTCCTCGCCCTTACGCAGCGTTTTGATGCTCCTGCACATGATGCCCTCCCCTTCAACTTCTCTTCGAGCATATTCCGTGAACCCAAAGTAGGCAACGCGCCGCCTGATCAGCGTCAGATTAGCGCACATATGAAACGACCCCTGAGCGATCTGCTCGAGGGTCGTGGACCGGGTGGCTAACCCATTCTCAAATCGTGAGGTTTGGCGACTTCAGCCCTGGGATCAGGACTTCTTGCGTTCCTTGCCGACCGCCGTGACTGTAGCCATGTAGTCGAGAATCGCCTGCCTGGAGATCCGCGTGCCAAGTCCTTCACGACTCGCGCGGATCACGCCTTCATCGATTAGCCGCTCCAGCTTCTCTGGTGTCATGCCCATTGTCCGCATTGCTTCTTCGAATGTAAAAGTGGGTTCAGCTTGTGTCATAGCGCTTCGATTATAAACTCGCACGACTGTGAGCGGAATTACCCAGGCATTGGAATCTAGGGCGATACCAATTGGCTGCTGCAAGGCCGCCGTGACCGAACTGCCAGCCCGCGTCTGTCTCAGCCTTCGGCGCTGGACCGCTCTGTTTCTTCGTTGTTGTCAAGTCCACCTGGTTTGCCCCGTGTGATCGGGACAATCTGCTCCGGCAAAGCCTCTGAAATCTCTTCGGAAAATTCGGTCTCAAGTATTCGGCTGCTGCCGCGCCTTTCCCTGATTTGTCCCGATTCGTAAAGACGCGCTTTGCGCTGTCGCATTTGGGTGTCCGCTCTACGGAAGACGGCTTCGAAGGATTCTTCTGGCTGGAGAGAGGCAAATCCGCAGCAAAACTCGATCACGTGGTCATGACCGCAGGCATTGAATGTGTGCTCTATCGGCTTCAAACGCTGAAGCAACCGGCTCATGCTTTCATGTCGTGACCGGTCAACGAGGACCGTAAACTCATCCCCGCCAATGCGGAACGCGTCGAAACTGAGCTCCTTCAACTTCGATGCAACTTGGCGCAGCGCTTCGTCTCCGGCCAAATGGCCGCATTCGTCGTTAATCGTTTTCAGACCGTCAACGTCCAAAACGAGCAGGGATAGGCTTCCAGACGCGGCCCTGTCAAACAGCGGCTCGGCGCGATTCATGAAGGCCCGACGATTCTTCAGGCCGGTCAATTCATCCTTAAATGCAAGTTCATTAGCCTCGGCGTTGGCGTTGCGCCAGAGACTCCGTCCGCTAAAGATTTGAATCGGTAACCCGGCAAACAGCAGGATCGCCAGAGCTAGGTTTCCTGAAACGGGCAAGGCCGGTGGTTTGAAGACAAAAAGAATGAGTACTATCCAGTAAAGGGCAATGGTAAGGGCTTCTTTGTAAAACCCGAGATGTTTGGTAAACCGTGCCACTTCTCGTATCCCCTACGGTTGACATTTCCGACTTATTAAGATCTTGGCCGGTACCGGCCGGCGTCGACGAAAAAAAGCCTGCCTCTTAAAAAAGAGGAGGCAGGCCGGTCGGTTTTGCCATTAGGCTCCCCGACATCTGGTGGCAACCAGTTACAGGTGTCGGATCAATGCACCCCGGCTTGTATCCGGCGCCTATCCTTAGGCTCTTTTGGAGTGCATTCCATGCGCTCTCTAATACAAACGCGGCTACCGGTGCCTGTTACAAGAATCTAGGAGCTTGGGCTAAGAAAATTCTGCGAGCTGGGCAGCTTGCAAGCGGCCAGGTGACTGAGGCGTAGCAGTAGGGCTCCAGGTCAGCTCGCAACCGCCTACCACCAGCCGATCTTGTAGGACCACCCTTTAATCTCGCGACCCTTCTCGCCGGCCTTTTTCAGGCGGTCGAGATGTTTGCGACACAGGGCAACCGTGAGCCGGTCCTTATCCTCGCCTCGCCACTTAAGCACCGCGACCTCCTCAAACGGCGGGTCCGTGCACCAGAGACAACGTTGAGCTGGCATCCAATTAGCCTCCGCCCATTGCCGGCAAAATATGCACCCGCCCGTCATCCGGCACGCTCTGAATCAGACCTTCCGAGGTGAGCTCATCATCGATAAAGATTGCCAGACCAGGCCGAATTGCATCTTCAACAACGAGCTGAGCGCCAATGCCGGGGCATTCCTTGTCGAGATTTTCGAACACTCGCCGTAGGCTGCCGCCGGGCACGTCTACCTTATCCAGGCCCTTGCTGTAGTCACGCAACGCCACGGGTATGAAAACTGTGGCCACGGTCTCGGTCTACTCTTGGCCCTTTAGCATCGCGTCGATGACAGCGCGTGGCGACATCGGCAACTCCTGGAAACGTATTCCGATCGCTTCGGCGATCGCAGCTTGGATCGCCGGCAGTGGTGGCACGATGCAGACCTCGCCGACTCCTCTAACCCCGTATGGGTGACCCTGATTCGGTACCTCAACCAGGACGGTATCGATCATTGGCATGTCCAAGGTCGTTGGCATCCGGTAGTCGAGGAAGCTGGCGTTCTGCATCCGCCCGTCCGGACCGTAGTAGTACTCCTCATTAAGCGCCATGCCCACGCCCTGAGCGGCGCCACCCTGAATTTGGCCCTCAACATAGCTTGGGTGAATCGCGGTACCGACGTCCTGGACCGCCGTATAGCGCAGAATTGTCACCTTGCCCGTTTCCGGGTCGACTTCCAGGTCGACGATATGGCCGGCGAACGCCGGACCAACGGAACTCTTGTTGATGTTTACGCCAACCTCGATTGTGCCGCCGGTCCGAGGCAACTGTGCCGCCAGATCTTTGAAAGTTAAGCTGCGCGGCTTGCCGTCGTCATCGTTGGGCCCATGAACCACGCCATCGTCGGCGTAGGTCACCTTGTCCGCATCGCATTCCCAAATCTTGGCAGCTCGCTGGATTAGCTCATCGCGCATTTTCATGCCAAGTTCGTACGCCGCCCAGCCGCCGGCGAATGCTGTTCTGCTGCCGGCTGTCATGTTAGTGAAGCCGATCGAATCAGTGTCGACGACCTTTGGCTTGACATCCTCCGCTCTGATTCCCAGCGTCTCGGCCAGCTGCATCGACAACGCCGCGCGGGTGCCGCCAATGTCGACCGACCCCAGAACCAGAGAGGCTGTTCCATCGGCCAGGATGCTGCCGCTGCTGCTGGTCTCCATGCCGGCGTTACCCCAGTACCCCATCGCTACGCCGCGACCCCGATTTGGACCCTGCAACTCCGATTTGTAGTGCGGGTGGTCACGCATGGCTTCCATTACCTCAACGTTGCCAACCTGGCCCCACCTGCCACCCATTGGCCTTTCGTCGCCGGGTTTGGACCCATTCTTCAGCCGCAGATCCATCGGATCCATGTCAAGCTCGTGGGCCAGCTCGTTTAGTACCGATTCATGACCGAACATCCCCGCCGGCGTGCCCGGCGCTCGGTAAGCTGCAGTCTTCGGCTTATTGACGACGACGTCGTAGCCGTCGATCCGGAAGTTGGGAATGTTGTACGGAGCCAAAACCCCGTTCATGCCGCCGAAAACCGGCGCACCGGGGAAGGCGCCCGCCTCATAGGCCATGTAGACGTCGGCGGCAACGATCGTGCCGTCTTTTTTAGCACCCAGCTTGACCCGGCTAAAAACACCTGAAGTCGGCCCCGTCGCCGTAAATACATCTTCTCGGCTCATAATCATTTTTACCGGCTTGCCGGTTTTCCGCGAAAGCATCGCCGCCAGCGGCTCCAGGTACATCGAGATTTTTCCACCAAAACCACCGCCGATCTCCATCGGCACGACACTAATCTCCGAGACCGGCTTCTTGAGCACGTCCGACAAAGTGCTGCGGCAGCCGAACGGATTCTGGGTGCTGGTCCAGACGGTAAGATGGCCGTCCTTATTCCAGTACGCCATTCCCATCTGAGGCTCGATGTAGCCCTGATGGCTCATTGGCGTCACATACTCGTGCTCGATGACAACATCCGCCTCGGCGAATCCCTTCTCTAGATCCCCGCCGGCCAACTGCGTGTGAGCCGCGATGTTTGTCCTTCGGTCAGAAACGTCAACTGCTAAGGGGGTCGTGTCCTTGGTGCGTAGGTTGTCATGCAGCACTGGGCTGCTCTCGAGCATTGCTTCCTGAACGTCGAGCACCGGCGTCAAAACTTCGTACTCAACCTCAATCAGCTCCAGCGCGTCCTCGGCCGTATGGGAGTCGATGGCGCAAACCGCCGCCACCGCATGCCCGTTATAGAGCGCCTTGTCTGTTGCCAAAAAGTTGCTAACCACAAACTCCAGCGCCTGGACCGCACCCTCACCGATTTCGGCAACACCGCCGGTCTCTTTGGGAAAGTCAGCCGCGGTCACCACTGCTTTGACGCCCGGAAGGGCCAACGCCTTGGAGGCATCGATCTTCTTAATCAATGCGTGGGCATAGGGACTGCGCTTTACGCGGCCCTGCAGCGTCCCGGCCATTTGGATGTCGGAGCCGTATTGGGCGCGGCCGGTTACCTTGTCGGTACCGTCATGACGAATCGGCCGAGTGCCAATTACTGAGTATTCCTTGGTGGCTACCATTGACTTCCTCCGAATTCCGACGCCATCGTCAAATGGCCTGATCGCAGAGTGAACATAACTCTAGTGTTGCCTAATCAGAAGGCTCGCGCATCTTGGGCACCAGCTCCTGGTATTGGTGGATTTACTGGAATTGGATCGTTAAATCGGCTCAGTTCTTCGGGCATTATCCCTCTCTGGGCCTGATGACCGGCCTATCCAGCCATCGTCTCACTTGCTTTCTGCACGGCCCGGATAATCTTGTCGTATCCGGTGCAACGGCAGAGGTTGCCAGCGAGCCAGAATCGAATCTCGTATTCGGTCGGATTCGGGTTTTGGTCCAATAGCGCTTTGGAGGCGACCAAGAACCCGGGCGTACAAATCCCACACTGCAGGGCCGCTTCTTCCAGGAAGGCCTGCTGCAGAGGATGAAGGCCGGAGTCAGAGGCGATACCTTCCACCGTGTCAACCTCTGAGCCTTGAACCTCCGCGGCCATGACACAGCACGAGTTCACCAGCCGGCCGTCAAGCATCACTGCGCAGGCGCCGCAGTTACCGTTGTTGCAGCCCTCCTTGGCGCCAGTTAGGCCAACTCGGTCTCGCAGAGCATCCAAAAGGCTGTCGCGTTGGTCGGCAAGAAACTCGGCTCCCTCGCCGTTAATCGTCGTTGAGATAACAATCTTCTCGCTCAATTTAACCCTATTCCCCTCGCGCCCGGCTGCCCGCTGCGCGTAGTGTTCGCTCAACCAGTACAGCGGACAGGTGCTTACGCTGCTTGATCGAGCCTCGCATGTCATCAATCGGGCTCGCTGCCGCCTTGGCCGCCGCGCCGGCGGCCTTGATTGTCTCTTCCGTCAAAGGCTTGCCAACTAGGGCCGCCGCCGACTCAGCCACCAGCAGAGGCGTCGGTGCTACGGCGCCAATCGACACCCGCGCCCAGCTCACGACATCTCCATCCAACCGGATGCCAGAAGCGGCGTTGGCCACCGCGATATCCATCTCATTTCGGGGAATAAACCGCTCCCACGCGCTGCCGCTAACGGCAGCTGGCGAAGGGAATTGAATCGAAACAACGAACTCACCCGGCGCCAATTGATTGCGCCCCGGTCCGGTGCAGAACTCCTCCACCGCGATCTGGCGTCTGCCGGCAGGTCCGGCGATATTGGCCTTTCCTTCAAGCACGATTTGCGCCGGAATTGTGTCTGCCGCTGGCGACGAATTGCAGAGGTTGCCACCAAGGCTGGCCCTGCCTTGAATCGCAATTCCGCCGATAATGGTAGTCGATTCAACCAGCGCCGGGTACAGCCGTTGAACGGTCTCGTCAGCGTAAATGCGGTAACAAGGCGTAGCAGCACCAACTACAAGCCCCGTATCGGCGCTGTAGCTGAGCTGCTGTGCCTCTTCAATCGCCTTGATGTCGACGAAGAGTTCTATCTTGCGCTGTCGTTCGCGCGCCTGAACAATTACGTCTGTGCCCCCGGCTAAAACCCGGGCCGTATCCCCGCCTTTACCGAGCAGGTCAATAGCTTCATCGACGGTCGCTGCGTTTTTATATGTAACGTTTTGCAAATTTGCCCTCCAGTGCAGGTCAACCCTAGCGCGGATGGGCTTACGTGACAAGACCACCATCTATAGGGTTTCAGGGCCCGGACCGGTCCCGGCCACCCGGGCAAACGCCCGTTGGCGGCCGGTCCCGCGGCCGTTTAGAGTCAGCCTTGACCGAGCCGCTCCAGACTCGTTATTATGCCTCTCGGAGTCAGTTCACATCGCACCGTGACCGCGCTAGTTTTCTTTGACGAGCGCGGTCTTGCGTGTTATTCTGATGGGCGCGCCTTGAAGGCGTCGACGCACCTTGAAAACTGAATAGTGAAAGGAAGCTCGGGTAACCCGTAATTTTTTTATTGGGTACAATCCGGACTCGCATTTTGCGAGTTTCCAGGTTTTGAATTTTTCTAACGGAGAGTTTGATCCTGGCTCAGGATAAACGCTGGCGGCGTGCATCAGGCATGCAAGTCGAACGATTGTTACCGGTTCGCCGGTAACGATAGTGGCGGACGGGTGAGTAACACGTAAGTAACCTGCCCAGAAGTGGGGAATAACTTGCCGAAAGGTGAGCTAATTCCGCATGTGGTGGTTTCCCTTCGGGGAGATTACAAAAGGCGAAAGTCGCTTCTGGAGGGGCTTGCGGCCGATTAGCTTGTTGGTGGGGTAATGGCCTACCAAGGCTCCGATCGGTAGCTGGTCTGAGAGGACGGTCAGCCACATGGGGACTGAGATACGGCCCCAACTCCTACGGGAGGCAGCAGCTAGGAATATTGGGAATGGGCGAAAGCCTGACCCAGCAACGCCGCGTGGGCGATGAAGGCTTTCGGGTCGTAAAGCCCTTTTGCAGGGGACGATGATGACGGTACCCTGCGAATAAGCCACGGCTAACTACGTGCCAGCAGCCGCGGTAATACGTAGGTGGCGAGCGTTGTCCGGATTTACTGGGCGTAAAGGGCGTGCAGGCGGTTTGCTAAGTCTAGGGTGAAAGCTCCCGGCTCAACTGGGAGAGGTCCTTGGATACTGGCAGACTTGAGGGAGGTAGAGGAAAGTGGAATTCCCGGTGTAGTGGTGATATGCGTAGATATCGGGAGGAACACCAGTGGCGAAGGCGGCTTTCTGGGCCTTTCCTGACGCTGAGACGCGAAAGCGTGGGGAGCGAACCGGATTAGATACCCGGGTAGTCCACGCTGTAAACGATGAACACTAGGTGTGGGGGGTATCGACCCCCTCCGTGCCACAGCTAACGCAATAAGTGTTCCGCCTGGGGAGTACGGCCGCAAGGCTAAAACTCAAAGGAATTGACGGGGGCCCGCACAAGCAGCGGAGCGTGCGGTTTAATTCGTCGCAACGCGAAGAACCTTACCAGGGCTTGACATGCTAGTGGTACCAAACCGAAAGGTGCGGGACCCTTCGGGGAGCTAGCACAGGTGCTGCATGGCTGTCGTCAGCTCGTGCCGTGAGGTGTTGGGTTAAGTCCCGCAACGAGCGCAACCCCTGTTGCCAGTTATATTCTCTGGCGAGACTGCCCCGTAAAGCGGGGAGGAAGGCGGGGATGACGTCAAGTCAGCACGGCCCTTACGTCCTGGGCTACTCGCACGCTACAATGGTCGGTACAACAGGTTGCTATGGAGCGATCCGGAGCTAATCCCTAAAGCCGGCCTCAGTTCAGATTGTAGGCTGAAACTCGCCTACATGAAGTCGGAGTTGCTAGTAACTGCCGGTCAGCACACGGCGGTGAATACGTTCCCGGGCCTTGTACACACCGCCCGTCACGCTATGGAAGTCGGTAATACCTGAAGTCGCTGAGCTAACCGTAAGGAGGCAGGCGCCGAGGGTGGGACTGGTAACTGGAGCGAAGTCGTAACAAGGTAGCCGTAGCGGAAGCTGCGGCTGGATCACCTCCTTTCTAGGGAGTTGCTGAAATCATCCACCCCTCACGGACGTGAGTGGTTTCGAGCATCCTAGGTCGATCGGTAAGCCATTCTTCGGAATGGCAGCCGTTAGAGCCTTGTCCAGGCTCAAACTGGACTAAACCCCGTTCTTCCTTTCACTATTCAGCGGTCAAGGTGCAACCCATGGCCATAAACTTTGAGGCTGAGACGTGCTCCAAGGGCTATTAGCTCAGCTGGTTAGAGCGCGGTCCTGATAAGACCGAGGTCGGTGGTTCGAGTCCACCATGGCCCACCAGCGTCTCCAGCCAAGCAAAGTTGCCGGCACGATCGGTCAGTGCGAAAGCACACGGCCGGAGCTCAGTTGGGAGAGCAGCGTCAGTTCACAACGCATGGGGGCCGTAGCTCAGTTGGGAGAGCACCTCCTTTGCAAGGAGGGGGTCAGGAGTTCGAGTCTCCTCGGCTCCACCAGAAAATCACCGGGCCTTGCGCCCTGGTCGTCCAGCAGACTAATATTGAAACCGGAGTTTGAATGATACAGCGCAACGAAAAACCCAAACGCTAACATCTGCGCTGCTAGTCCGTTAAGAATCGGGCTCAACCGCAGGCCGATTTTCATGTCAGCGGACTAGGGACCTGGTTAAGCCGGGGACGGAAGCAGACTTGTAAACCAAGTCGGCTCCCGTCGGTGGCTCAGCCGATGCCACGGGATGGACCTCGGTCCAGAACCTGGTAGCCGGGAAAGGGACGTAAGTCCAAAACCTGGCCGCACCTTCAAAACTGAATAGAGTTGAAGCTGGTACTTCAATTTAAATCGATTTTATCTCGATTGCGTGTGGGCCTTAATGTAGGTCAAGCTACTAAGGGCGCGCGGGGGATGCCTTGGCGTCATGGGCCGAAGAAGGGCGTGGCAAGGCTGCGATAAGCTCCGGTTTGTTGTCTTGCAAACTTAGCCGGAGATGCCCGAATGGGGGAACCCAGCCCGAGTCATGTCGGGTTGCGCCGGACTGAACACATAGGTCCGGAGGCGGGAACCGGGGGAACTGAAACATCTTAGTACCCCGAGGAAAAGAGAATATTCTCCTAGTAGCGGCGAGCGAACGGGGAGGAGCCCAAACCAGTCTTGCTTAGTGGACTGCAGTCCTATGCATTACTGGGGTTGTAAGGTTTGGCTGCGAAATCTGCAGAGATCGCAAGGAGTTACAAAACGTCACTCTAAACGAAGGTCCCTGGAATGGGCCGCCATAGAGGGTGAGAGACCCGTAGTTGAAAGGGTTGACGTCTCCTGCTGACACCTTGAGTACTGCGGGACACGAGAAATCCCGTGGGAAGCTGGGGAGACCACTTCCCAAGGCTAAATACCCATGATGACCGATAGTGAACCAGTACCGTGAGGGAAAGGTGAAAAGAACCCCGGGAGGGGAGTGAAATAGATCTGAAACCGCGTGCCTACAAGCAGTCGAAGTCTTTCTTTCGAGAGGGATAACGGCGTGCCTATTGAAGAATGAGCCGGCGACTTACTCTATGTAGCAAGGCTAAGCAAGGTGATTTGCGGAGCCGGAGCGAAAGCGAGTCTGAATAGGGCGTTCAGTTGCGTGGAGTAGACCCGAAACCTAGTGAGCTACCCACGGCCAGTGTGAAGCTCCGATAATCTCGGAGTGGAGGCGCGAACCGATTAGATTTACGAGTCTACCGGATGAGCTGTGGGTAGAGGTGAAATGCCAATCGAACTAGGAGATAGCTGGTTCTCCCCGAAATGCCTTTAGGGGCAGCCTCGGGTGTTGGACCTTGGAGGTAGGGCTCTGGATGGGCTAGGGGGCTTACCGCTTACCAAACCCAACCAAACCGCGAATGCCAAGGTTACTAACCCGGGAGTGAGACTGCGGGCACTAACGTTCGTAGTCGAAAGGGAAAAAGCCCAGACCATCGGCTAAGGTCCCTAAATACAGGCTAAGTGTCAAAGGATGTTGAACTGCTAAAACAACCAGGATGTTGGCTTAGAAGCAGCCACCATTTAAAGAATGCGTAATAGCTCACTGGTCGAGTGGTCCTGCGCCGACAATTCAGCGGGGCTCAAGCCTGTTACCGAAGCCATGGCTTTATGATTTTTAATCGTAAGGGGTAGGGGAGCGTTCCGTTCAGCAGAGAAGGTGTGGGTGTAAACCCCATTGGAGCGTTCGGAAGTGCGAATGCCGGTATGAGTAGCGTAAGACTGACGAGAAATCAGTCCACCGTAAGCCCAAGGTTTCCTACGGAAGGTTAATCCGCGTAGGGTTAGTCGGGCCTAAGCCGAGGACGAAAGTCGTAGGCGATGGACAGCTGGTTAGTATTCCAGCACCACTAACAGGGCGTTTTAAGGTAAAGGGGTGACCCAGGAGGATAGGGGAATCGCGCCCATTGGACATGGTGCGTCGCTGACCCGTAGGCGTCTGGAGGCAGGAAAATCCACCTCCAGGTTAAGCGGAGGGGTCGGGGCGAGGAGGAGACTTTTGTCAAATCCGAGTTCGTTGAGTCCACACTGGCAAGAAAAGCCTCGTTGCTAGCACTGTTGGTGCCCGTACCGCAAACCGACACTGGTGGGCGGGGGTAAGTACCCTTAGGTGATCGGGATAACCCTCGTTAAGGAACTCGGCAAAATAGCTCCGTAACTTCGGGATAAGGAGCGCCCCGGTTGGTGCAACTCCTTGCGAGTGAAGCTGACTGGGGCCGCAGGGAGCCGGCCCAGGCGACTGTTTACCAAAAACACAGGTCTCTGCCAACCCGTAAGGGGATGTATAGGGGCTGACGCCTGCCCAGTGCTGGAAGGTTAAGGGGAGAGGTTCACGCCTTGAACCGAAGCCCCAGTGAACGGCGGCCGTAACTATAACGGTCCTAAGGTAGCGAAATTCCTTGTCGGGTAAGTTCCGACCCGCACGAATGGCGTAACGATCTGGGCGCTGTCTCAACGAGGGACCCGGCGAAATTGAAGTACCCGTGAAGATGCGGGTTACCCGCACCAGGACAAATAGACCCCGTGGAGCTTTACTGCAACTTGCCACTGAACGTGAGCCAGTGATGCGTAGGATAGGTGGGAGACTATGAACTTGGGCTCTTGGGCTCAGGGGAGTCAACGTTGAAATACCACTCTTCTCCGGTTTACTTTCTAACCTCTGATCAAGCAGCGGGACAGTGGCTGGTGGGCAGTTTGACTGGGGCGGCCGCCTCCTAAAAGGTAACGGAGGCGCCTAAAGGTTCCCTCAGGGTGGATGGAAATCACCCGCTGAGTGCATTGGCATAAGGGAGCTTGACTGCGAGGCCAACAAGCCGAGCAGGGACGAAAGTCGAGCAAAGTGATCTTACGATTCCGAGTGGAAGGGTCGTGACTTAACGGATATAAGTTACCCCGGGGATAACAGGCTTATCTTGCCCAAGCGTTCACAGCGACGGCAAGGTTTGGCACCTCGATGTCGGCTCGTCGCATCCTGGGGCTGGAGCAGGTCCCAAGGGTCCGGCTGTTCGCCGGTTAAAGCGGCACGCGAGCTGGGTTCAGAACGTCGTGAGACAGTTCGGCCTCTATCCGGTGTGGGCGTAGGAAATTTGAGAGGAGCTGTCCCTAGTACGAGAGGACCGGGATGGACAGACCGCTGGTGTACCGGTTGTTTCGCCAGAAGCACCGCCGGGTAGCCAAGTCTGGAAGGGATAAGCGCTGAAAGCATCTAAGTGCGAAGCCCCCCTCAAGATGAGATTTCCCATCCGAAAGGAGTAAGACCACGGGTAGACCACCCGTTTGATAGGCGGCAGGTGTAAGGGCAGCAATGTCTTCAGCTAAGCCGTACTAATGGTCGAGGGCTTGACCTACATTAAAACTCGCACACAATCGACTCGCTTCCTCTTGAAATGCAACAGAAGCAGAGGAAGTATCAGCTTCAACAATCTATTCAGTACGCCGCGGGATGGAGCAGCGGTAGCTCGTCGGGCTCATAACCCGAAGGTCGGGGGTTCGAATCCCTCTCCCGCCACCAAGGTTGCAACCAGAAACGCCCCTCATTCGAGGGGCGTTTCTGTATTTCTGCGATGGCACGACCGATAACGTGTTTTTCATTCTTCGTAAACTTATCGTATTGTCTGAATTCGCAGCTTTGGCCGATCGACGCAATTGAACGCTTAGCAGAAGGACCAATGGACAAAAGTGACCTTGAAAACGCGGAAAACGCGCGCTTGATCGACCAACTCGAGAGGTCCATCCCGGCGATGAACGTTCCTGATGGCGAGAAGCTCTTGGCCGAGGTCAAGAAGATATTTGATCGCCACGGCGTGGTTTTCTTCCTCCGCCAGGGCACCTGTCTCGGCGCGGTGAGGGATCAGGCCCTGATCCCCTGGGTAGTGCCTGGGGGCCTAATTAGCGACCAGTAATCGGCGATTCCGTTGGAATCGGCTCCAAGAAGGTGTCAAAGCGCTGAGCCGCGGCTTCCTGGAGACCAGGAGTCACATGAGAGTAGATGTCCAGGGTTGTTGCAATAGTTGCATGTCCGAGCCTTTCCTGACCGCCAATCGGAGTTTTGTTCAGCGCGCGACGACCCTCGTCTCCCACTTGGCTTCAACCAACTCATTGATGAAAAGAACGAGCAATAAGTAAGTAACTCCGGCTACGAGGCAAAAAAGCAAAGAACGAAAATCGACGTCAACAGTCCTAAGGTCGTTGACCGTCAAGCTCCAGCGACGGTACCGATGGAGAGCAGGACTGCCGATGTGGTTCGCGGCGCTGGAAGTCGAGTCTGAGCGAGAAAGCTGTGGCCTGTAGTCGAGGGTCTTGCTGTCAATGATCTCGCCAACCGACCAGCCTCATATTCAACAAACCCAAAATATATCTGCCTAAAGGAACGCCATAGATCTGCTGTCCGTAGGAATACCCAAGAATTAGGAGGCTGGCAATTGAAAAGTTGCGTAGTCATACGGATTCGATGCCTCTCCACCGGCCCTAATCTGTGTATTGCCAACTTCTGGAACGGTCGCGGCCACGTCATGCAATGCAGGGATGGTCTATTCTGTAAATCCGGCGGAATCCAGGGATCGTGCTCTGGTCACGGCGGGAACAGGAGGGCGCTTACGACTCCCTGACGGGCCGGGGAAATTACGAACAATGGACGCTCACAGAATCAAATTCACAGAGAGGAGGCTCCGAGAAGCTGAGGCGGGCGTTGCCCGAAGAGACTGGCATATGGTCAAGGAGCTTGCTGACGTCGTAATCGGGTACGAGCCGGATAGCGAAAGGGCACAGCACTACTTGAGCCTCTTCGAGGTACGGATGCTGACACCTGATCCGGCTAGGACAGCAGCCGCTGAAAAGATGTTGGCCAAACCTCTCGCGCGGTATACGGACAGGCCGAGTTCTTGGTTAGCAGTCCAATGGAGGAGGGCCGGGGCTAGATTAGAGCCGGTCTTTGACAGACTTGGGCGCGTCTACCACTGGGTCGAGCGGCAAGTGGATGAGGGAATGAGAGTGGAATCCGTCGTGGGCATGCGCACTCACATGTTGAAAATCGGAGTAGACGCCTACCTTTCCGAAGGTTCGATAGTCTTTGTGAGTGGGCCTATCGGTTCACTAAGGGTCAGGAAATACAATTCGGGGGGGATCCTCGACTTGCTAATGCTGTCCGGTGGCAAAGAAAAGACTTCGCTGGACTATTTCGTTCCTTTTCCAGAGGGATCAACGAAAGTGCCACGGGTCCACCTGAGTTATCAAAGAGGTTGGTGGAGCGAGGTGGACGTGGAGCTTGCGGAGGTTGAATGGCGTGGTGATGACGCTGGCTTGGGCCTGATTGATCGCCTGAATGCGGATGACTCTCTGCGCTGGCCTCGCGGTTCGGGCCTAAAAATCGACACACAGTCGGAGTTGAACCAGTGGACGCTGTCTATGCCGGCAAAGGAGGCCCCCACAATCGACTTCTGGGCCTGTTTACAGCGCCTTGCGAGCCACCTGGTCGCAGTTTCCAGCACCGAGGACACTTCTTCTGTAAGCGAAGGCCGGTGACGTGGCCGAGGAAGAAGACACCGTACAATCAGTCAGTTCTCAGCCTCGAAGGCTGACCCTCAACCTCCAGCGCCTCGTCCTGCGTGACCCGGCCAGGCCCTTTCTCCGACCGTACGCTGCAGGTTGGCGTGGGCGATATCAGCCAGAACTGGATCGGCTCCGTAAGATGATGAAGCAGATGGACCGTTCTTACCGTAGGCGACGATTCTTCGAACGCATGCATGTCGGATATAGGAGTCCTTGCCAAGGAGAGCCAAATAATTGACACCTGGACGTGAAATATTTGAAGGTGTCTTTAGTGAATCGAACCACCTCATCAGTCCGTCTGACCCTTGAATCTTGATTTTCCCCTTTCGAAAAAAACATGACACAATCCTAAAAATGTCTGATTCGCTTTCCTTAAACGAACAGCGCGACTAACGAGATGCTCGCCGAGATGACGATTGAGAGCAGTTCTGTCATCCTGCTCCTCGGTTGAGATTACAGCCATGAGTGAATCTGGATACGTTTTCCAGGAATGCATCCAAGACTCTAGTCGGAGCCGAAGTTCACGTCAAGGCAAGGAAGGAAGCGACTCTAATGGTTGGCAGCGAGGAAGAATTCGCGTGGCCTTGTCACTTTTGCGGTGTATCCATTCTCCTTTCTCGTGCTGATTTTTATGAGGCTTTACCGAGCGGCTTTTCAGACTGCGGCGAATGCGCGAAGGATTGGGGACCGGTTTTCAAGAACAAAAGACAGAAGATTACGAAGAGGCTGCTGAGGCGCGTTGAAGAGCCGCCGGAAAAGCCTCCTCCAACGTTCTCCGAAGAAGAAATACCGCTCGAACACTCGGTGCTGACTCAGGGTCTTGCTGGCGTAATTGCTAAGGCGAATGATTGGAATCCTGGCAACGCCATCGGGAATCTCTTGATTGGAATCACCTATGTCGGCTGATGGCGATGCTCCAAGTTTCAGCATTGAGTACCCACCAGACTGGGAATTAGATCCGGTGGCCGATGAAGACCGGTATCTGCCACAAAATGTGGCTGTTCTTTTTCGTGCTGGGCGTCAGACAGAAGACAAACTCTTTCCCAGTGTAGGTATCGTTTCGGTACGATTATCCGACCAATCATCTCTTGCTGATGTCTTCGAGACTGCGCAAGAGACGCTGCGCGGTTCCCCCCGGTGTCGAGATCAATGAAACTGAAGAAATTGTCATTGGCAACCGCGCAGCAATCATCCTGGATTTTGAGTCTGACACCGACCTCGGCAGGTTTCGCCTCATCCGCTTGTACACTGTTGACGAAAAGACTTCCTGGATCGTTACCTGTACCGTGTCGATTGGCCCTCCGGCTCCAGAAGACATAGAAACATGCAACTTCGTGGTGCGTACCTTCAGAATCCTGGAGTGAACCAGGTTTCCGGTTCAGGAGTAGGCGGATTAGGAGTTGGCCGATGCAAACGGATTGCAAACAAACTGCCAACAACTAGACAACCCAGGGGGCACAGGAAGCTTGATAACTGAGTGAATATAGATACGAAATCACACCCTTCGGCACTGGCCAAAACGTGACGGAACGCCGATCCACGGACTCATAACCCGAAGGTCGGGGGTTCGAATCCCTCTCCCGCCACCAAGGTCGCAACCAGAAACGCCCCTCATTTGAGGGGCGTTTCTGTGTTTCCAGGCGTGTAACGCTCCGATTCATCCTTAAATCGGCTTGCCCTCGCTCTCTGACCAGCGGGTCAGGAGTTCGTTGCTGGGGCGCGTGTTGTCGGCGACCTTTTGCGCCGTCTCGACGCCGGCCACCGGCAAGCCCGTCGGGTCGAGCAGGCCGATCTGGACCAGCACCGAGGCCTGGTCCCAGTAGATGTGCTCGTGCGCCAGCTTGCCGTCGACAAAATGGATGACCGCAATCAGCGGTATCTCAACCGGCTTACCGGTCGGCTTGATTCCCGGCAGCATCCAGTCGATCTCGCTGTCGTGGGTGAACTTGATTATCAGCTCATCGACCACCTGGTCAGTGCCGACCGTACGGCTGACCGGCACCAGTTCAAGGTCGGCCGGGTTGGAGTCGATGAAGTGGTACTTGTAGAAGCGCTTGAGGTGGTCGTGGCCGACGCCGCCGGTAATGGTTGGAATGTGGTTAACATAAGGCTCCGAGATCATCGTCGCCATCGTGGCGTCGACATCGCGCGTACCGAACTCGTGCCGGCAATGCTCGTCCCACAACGCGCTGAGATCGTAATCGGCCATGAACCTGTTCCTCCTATGTTTAAAGACAATCTCTGCCGCGGCAGGCGGCGCTCGACATCGGACCTTGTTTAGGCAGAGCCAGCATTGCCGCCAAGGTCATGATCGCGGATTAGAAGCTGCCTTTTATGGGGCGCTCATGCCGGCAGTCCGCCCCCTTTGTAACTGAAAACCGCACGAAGCGCTCGACTCTACTAGTTGTTCTCCAGAAACAGCTCCACCTGCTTGGCGAACTCGTCAGCGTGCTCCAGTTGGGCCCAATGGCCGCAGCGATTAAAGATCAGCATGCGCGAGTTCTTCAGCGCTGTGCAGATCTGCAGACTCGCCTCCAGCGGCGTTGCCCGGTCATCTCTGCCCTGGATGATCAGCGCCGGCGTGTCGAGCTGGGTCAGGCGTTGGAGCACGGTCGGGCCGGTGGGCGCCGGCGGGCCAGCCGTTGCCCCCATGCGGCGGCGGTTCTCGACCGAGTTCTGAAGATGTTCCGGCCGGGAAAGCGCCGACCGCGAGCGTTCCTCCAGCAGTTCGGGTGTGGCAAATGCGGAGTCATAGACCATCACCCGAATCAGGCGGCCAAAGTTCTCCGGCGTCGGATTCGCATCGGTCTCCACCAGCACCTTCATACCCTCGTTCATTCCGCCGCCGGCCTGCATCGTATATAAGCCGCCAACGGGAGCCGAGCCCATGGCGATAATGTGCGAGATGCGCTCCGGGTATTCGACGGCGAAGCCCAGGGTCGCGGCGCCGCCCATCGAGTTGCCGACAAAGGCTGCCTTCTCGATGCCAAGGGCATCCATGAAGCCTTTGAGAGCCAGCGGCCCGTTCGCAGTGCCCGGCGCTGTTGGGTCAGACTCGCCCCATCCTGGCATATCAACCGCCAGACAGCGGTACTTCGGGGCGAGGTAGCGCATGTTCTGGCTGAAGTTACTCCAACCCGTCGCACCTGGCCCACCACCGTGGATAAAGATGATCGGGTGGCCCTCTCCAGCCTCGTTGTAGTGCATGCGCCAGGGCTTGCTATCGGCAAACTTGCTGGTGCCGGCCTCCGTAAAGTCGGTTGTCGCTGTCATGTCTATGTCCTTCTCCGTGTGCTGTTTCTAGCTAAACGTAGTCCTCCTCGAGCGAGGAGGGCTGAGTGGCCTAAGCTCTGCCCAGGTCCGAGCTTTGAGGGTCATAGTGGGGCTCCCTTCAACAAGCAGAGTTGCTCGAAAAAACGTTCGCCATGCTTTCTGCGAGGATGCGCCAAGTGGAAGCTAGCCCTTGAGGCATTGGTCCGCAGGGCCCAACGTTGGCTGATTCTGCTGCTTCGAACCACCGGTAGTCAACAACTTGACATCTCATTCGGTGCCCGCTCGACTGGCAATGCTTGTGGTGGGTCATCTGGAATTCGGACCCAGTCCCGACGGATCATGAGTCCGATTCTCTCCGGGACCGGCTCAGTAGCCGCCGTAGAGTTGGCAACCCAACCTCACGGGCGTGAAGCGGACCGGAACTAAAGGATTAAAGGTTGAGCATCGACCCCCTAAAAGACGCCGCGTTCCACTCGCCCTCCGGCCTGAAACACGTCGCGGACCTGCCAGAGCTTGGAAAGGTCCTTGACCGGGTCGCCATCGACCACGAGCACGTCGGCCTGTCTGCCTTCGGCCAGGGTCCCGGCGCTCTCAGCCCTGGCCACCGATGCCGCGGCAGCCGACATCGCTGAAACCAGGGCTTCCGAGTTGGTAAGGCCGGCTTCGGCCATTAGCTGAATTTCCTGGACAAACTGGCCCGGCGCGTAGTGACTCCAGGGCGAGTCTGAACCCGCGGTCACGTGTACGCCCATCTTCGCCAGGCGGCCCGTTGTCTCCATGCGGTTCTCGAGGCTGCGTTTGGAGGCGTCCAGCCGGCTGAGCTCCTCCTCCGTACCACCGGTCTGCTTGATCCGCGCCTCGGCTGCCCAAACCCCAGCCCGAGCCACGTGCAACGTCGGATTCACCCAGGCATCCGCCGCAGCCAGTTGGTCCGCCAGGTCCTGGCGCCAGGCGTAATTTCCCGACTCATCATTAAAAACGCAGTGGATGATCATGTCGATGCCGGCCTCGAGCGAGTTGGCAACGCCCGCCGCGCTGGCGCAGTGCGTGGCCGTCATCTTGCCAAAACGGTGCGCCTCGTCGTGTGCCGCGCGCAGCTCCGCCACACTGTAAGAAGCCAGGTTGGCGAATGAACCGCGAGTGCTGCCGCCGGTCGCCATGATCTTGATAAAATCGGCACCCTCTTTGACTAGCTCCCGTACCTCTTTGCGGACTTCCGCTTCGCCGTCAGCCTCGGAGCCGCAGTACCACATGTGTCCGCCGGTAATTGTCAGCGGCCGGCCGGAGACCACCATTTGCGGTCCGGAGGCCAGGCCGCGCTTGATGCCTTCTTTGAGCGAGAAGCCGATCCGGTTCTTGGCACCGTTTTCCCGGGCCGTGGTGACGCCGGAGTGTAGGGCATGGCTGGCGTTCTTTGCGGCGCGCAGCAACAACAGATCGTCGTCGTCCTTGGCCACGTCATCGCCAAGGGTGCCGTCGCCATAGCCCATCATGTGAGTGTGCACGTCGACCAGTCCGGGCAGGATCGTCGCGTCGCCGTAGTCGATCACCTCAACCGTCGCGCCGTCTGGCTGACGAATCTCAGAGGCGCTGCCAATTGCCTTAAGCTTCTCGCCGTCGATCAGAAGGGCGGCGGACTCAACCTGCTTCGCGCCCGTGCCGTCGAACAGCCGGGCAGCACGGAGGATGGTGAATTGTGGCTGATCCTGCATGGCGTGCTCCTGTCATCGACTGATCCCGATCGCCCTCGCGAGCCTAAACGCCGGCTCGCCGGGTTCAAGTAGCGTGAGCTTGCCACGTCGCTATCCAGCCCGCAATGCGAGGCCTGGAAATATCAAACCCTGTGCCGCCGTGCCGTTACGCGATCTGGGGAGGTGGTCGACGAGCCCACGATTGACGAGCGCCGCACGGCGATGTAGTTTGGCCGCGCCAGTTAGAGCTGCGCAGACTTCGAGGAGAGAGAAAAATGACTTCACCTCAGCTTCAAAACGAGATCGACCACTACCAGGAACGCACGCCCAAATCACGGGCCCTGCAGGAGGAGGCGACGCGCTATCTACCGGGAGGGAGCTCCAGGGGCACGTCGTACTTCGACCCCTATCCGGCCTTCATAGACCACGCTCAGGGACATTACATTCACGATGTTGACGGCAATGCCTACCTCGATTTCATGATCAACGCCACCAGCCTGATCATCGGCCACGCCCATCCCGACACCGTCGCCGCCCTGCAGCAGCAGGCAGCGCGAGGTACGGCCTTCAGCGGCCCAACCGAGGCCCAAATCCGGCTGGCCAAGGTTTTGTCTGACCGGCTGCCCTCGGTGGACACGATCAGATTTGCCAACTCGGGTACTGAGGCAACCCTCAACGCCATCCGGGTTGCGCGTGCCTTCATGGGCAAACACAAGATCGCCAAGTTTGAAGGCGGCTACCACGGCTCGCATGAGTACGCCTCGGTCAGCGTCCGCCCGCCCCTGTCAAAGCTCGATCCGGATGGCCCGACCGCGATCCCTGAGTTTCCCGGCCAGCCCCCCAGCGTCGCTGAGGATGTTGTCGTCTTACCATTCAATGACCTGGAGGGCTCCGGGCGCATCCTGCGGGAGCACCATGAGCAGCTCGCCTGTGTGATCATGGAGCCCGTGGCCTCGGCCTTTGGCTACGTGGCGGCTGAATTAGATTTTCTCCGCGGCATGCGATCGTTGACCGAAGAACTTGGCATCCTGCTGATCTTCGACGAGGTCCAGAGCCTGCGTCTGGCCGCCGGCGGTGCTCAGGAAAGGTTTGAGGTCGTCCCTGACATCACTGCGCTGGGCAAGATCATCGGTGGCGGCATGGCGGCCGGTGCTTTTGGCGGCCGCGAGGACATAATGGCCCTTTACGACCCCACCGGCGGGCCCGCCGTCGTGCCTCACGCCGGCACCTTCAACGCCAACCCAATGACCATGGTGGCCGGTGAGGTCACGATGACCCACCTAACCCCCGAGGCCTACGCCCGTCTCGACCGGCTTGGCGATCTCCTGCGGCAGAAGCTGAGAGGAGTATTCGACGAGATCGAAGTCCCCGTACAGATAACCGGCATTGGCTCCTTGTTCGGCGTTCACTTTACGGGCGAGGAGGTTAGAGACTATCGCTCAGCCATCCGCGGCGACGCGCAACTGAAGAGGGCGCTGTTCACCGGACTTCTCAACGAGGGAGTGCTGCTGCAGGCTGGCGCCGGCGGCGCTCTCAACACCCTGACCACCGAAGAAGACGTTGACACCCTGGTTGATGCCACCCGGCGCGTCGCCCAGCGCATCCTTTAAGAATCTTTTAGCAGAACGCGTGCTGCTTGAGTCCTGGCGACACGAACCGTGACCAAGTTTGCAACCGGAAAAGCCCTTCTAAATAAGAGGTGCCTGTCGCTACTTCTGCGGTAAAGTGCTAGCGAGTTGCGCCGGTCACGCCGCCAGGCGAAGGTGCTTCAAGCCGCACCAAAAGGAACGCATCAATAATGGATGTTCTAGGCAAGCCGGTTTCCAGCGAGATCGAGAGCCTTTATAAGGAAATAGAGGCTCTCCGCCCCGGCGCACGCCTGGAATTCCGTTCTGCCGGTGGCGAGGAAGTTGATGAGGATGCTGGCCACGGTGGCTATCGCTCCCCGACCGGCGATGGAGCCGGTGAGATCTTTCTGCGTGACGATTTCGATCAGGCGACCCTGGCGCACGAACTCCTGCACGCCTATATGGATCGAAACTGGTTCCCACACGTTCGGGTCGTTACCGGCCTCGGCTCAAGTTACTTCTCGGCCGGGAGCCTGATTCAGAACTGCGCCAATCACGCGGTCCTCTATGCGGAGGCTAAAAAGCGCAACCTTCCGCTTGAGAGATGGCCGAGGCAGATCCACAAGATGAACGGCTGGGAGTCCGATGAGCCACCGACGACATCTGATGCCGGCATGGCCAACGTACGAACCGTCGCCGAGGTTATCGCCTTTTGCCCGATCGACGCCAGCGATGCCCTCGCCCAGGTCAACTCCCGCTTTCCGGCGACCTTTGCAATGGGCGAGGCGATCGCAACGATTATTTCTGGCTTTGACACCGGCTCACCGATCGCCTGCCGCCAGGCAATGGTGGCCATTCTTGAACTGCTTGATAGAGCAATTTTGGCTGACTTCCCCGACGCGACACCCCTAAAACAGGTAATGGTCCTGGACCTTATTCTTTCCACAAAGCAATTGCAGCGTCCAGGCACGAGGAACCTCGAGGTTAAAGCGGAACCTGACGATTCAGGAATGAGTTTGCTGCTCAAGCGTGACCAGACCTTGATCGCTGCTCCTTTCAAAGGTCGCGAGTCGGTCGCGGCGGAGGTCAAGCAACTCCGCCAAGACCTCAGGCTGACCACCGCTGCTTTCATCAGCAAGCACCGGGTCGAATGTAGGGTGGAGCCTTGATTAAAAGCTCTCTGGGCTAATCTTGAGGCTCCAGCTCACGTCACTTGTGATAATGTTCGCTCTCACGCAAGCGAATTCGCTGCTTGAGCGCGAGCGAGAGCGGTTTAACTACCGAACATCCTTCCCCTGAAAGGAGCCAGACATGGCTGTTACGGACCAAATTGAAGAAGTCCGCCGTCAACTGCATCTGACCGACAAGATCGTCGCGATCAACGCCGGCTCCTGGGGCCCTTTGTCTCAAGCAGCGCGCGACGGCATGGCTCAGGGCATCGAGGACGAGGCCAACTCCCGTGGCGACGACCCGGAGGGCATGAGCACGGGCGCCATGGGCCTCGTGCGTTATCAAGGCCCGATCGACGAAGCGAAGGCGGAAGTGGCCCGGTTTATAAACTGCTCCCCAGATGAGGTTGCCCTCGCGGACTCATCTACGACGGCGTTGAACTACTTCCTCTGGGGTTACGACTTTGAACCCAGCGACGAAATCATCGCCGGCAGCCTGGAGAACCCCGCGGCCGGCGTGCCGCTGTGGATCGTCGCCGAGCGCCGCAAGCTGCAACTGCGCTATGCCGATGTCGGCAACGGCGAAAAGGATTCTGTGGCGGCGGTCCGCGAGCAGATCACGCCCAAGACCCGCATGATCCTGATCTCAGACGTCTCATTCGCCACCGGGGCCCGGGTGGACCTCAAGGGGATTTGCGAGCTGGCGCATCTTCACAACATCCTGGTCGTGGCCGACGGCATCCAGGCGGTCGGGACGCATCCAGTCGATGTGCAGGAGCTCGGCGTCGACGGCTACGCGTTGGCGCGTCACAAATTCCTCTGCGGACCAGACGGCGGCGGAGCGCTTTTCGTGCGCAAATCGGTCTTCGACCGCATCCTGCCGACCTATTCCGGCGTTTTCTCCGATGCCGAGCACGGCGGCAGTGGCAGGCTGGTTTACATGGACACCGCGCAACGCTATGAGGTCAGCACCCGGCCGATTCCGGTAATCATGGGCGCCACTGCGGCTCTGTGCTGGATCACCGACGATGTCGGCTTGGACTTCGCCTTTGGGCAGACCGAAGACAACTACGCGAAGCTCTACGACTCGCTGAGCAGCGTCGCCAAAGTTCAGATGCTCTCCGGTCCGCGTCAGGCGGGCCTGATTACTTTCGCGATCGATGGTGTCGAGCCCGGAGATATCGTCAACCAGTTGCGCGAGAATTTCATCTTTGGCCGGACGATTGTCGTCACCCAGCCGCACGCCGTGCGGCTTTCGATTGGCATGTGGAACCGTGGGTCGGACTTGCAGCGAATCGCCGAAGCCGTCAGCCAGATCGCCGCAAAGGCGTAGAGCTCAACGCGGGGGGGGGGGTTCGGCCTGGCAGCGTCCGTGCGCTAAAATCCAGACACTATGAAAAGCTGGCTGACCAACCTCGAATGCACCAACTGCGGCGCCACCTATTCGGCGGAGGAGCTGCACACCACCTGCACTGCTTGTGGCAAGGTCCTTTTCGCACGCTATGACCTCGAGGCGGTCAAACGCGAACTTAAGCCCGACATGCTGCTCCAGCGCCCGCCGACGATGTGGCGCTGGGTAGAACTAATGCCGGTTCGCGATCAAGCTAACATCGTCACCCTCGGTGAGGGTGGGACGCCGCTCCTGCCGGCTAAGGGCATCGAGGCGGCGCTGGGGGCAAAATCGGTCTTTGTAAAATCTTTGTAAAAGAAGAAGGACTCAACCCGACCGGCAGTTTCAAGGCTCGTGGGCTGTCCGCCGCTGTCTCCAGGGCAAAGGAACTGGGCGTGACCAAATTCGCGATTCCATCGGCTGGTAATGCGGCCTCGGCGCTCGCTGCTTACGCCGCCAAGGCCGGCATCGAGGCCTGGATCTTTATGCCTGCCGACACACCCGACGCGATGAAGAATGAGTCCAAGGTTTACGGCGCTCATGTTGAGCTGGTCGATGGGCTGATCTCGGACGCCGGCCGCATTGTCCGCGAACGCACCGAGGCGGAGGGCTGGTTCGATGTTTCGACCCTGCGCGAGCCCTATCGAGCCGAGGGCAAAAAGACGATGGGCCTCGAGCTGGCGGAGCAATTCGAATGGCACCTGCCCGAAGTTATCGTCTACCCCACTGGTGGCGGCACCGGCATCGTCGGCATGTGGAAGGCGTTTGAGGAACTGGAAGCTCTGGGCTGGATCGGCCCCGAGCGGCCGCGGATCATTTCGGTCCAAGCTGATGGCTGCGCGCCGATCGTAAGGGCGTTCGAGGCCGGCGTGCGCGAAGCGGAGCCCTGGCAGAATGCCCACACTATCGCCCCCGGTATTAGGGTTCCATCAGCGATCGCCGACTATCTGATTTTGGACGAAATCCGGGAAAGCGGCGGTGTCGCCGTGAGCGTCTCCGATGAGGACATCCTTAAAGCAATGTCAGAAATGGCGCGGCTGGAAGGCATCTTCGCTGCGCCGGAAGGTGCGGCGGGCTATGCCGGCTACAAGAAACTGCTGGCGGAAGGGCGCCTAGATCCGGCAGAGAGCACCGTGCTGTTCAACACCGGCTCCGGACTCAAAACACACGAGTTAGTCCAGCGCCTCTAGCAGCCCTCTAACTGGATCTCGGCTGCCCAACCTTGGGTCGCGCGGATTGAGCCCACCGAGTTGACAGCGTTCAAATGCGTGGTTACGTTTCTCGAAGACGGGCAGAAGACCAAACCGTCTCGACGGGAAACTGAGGAGGAATGCCATGCTCAAACAAATCTCAACTCTCATGGTTAGCGTGCAGGACATGACCCGCGCCGTAGGATTTTATCGAGACGTTCTCGGTCTGCCGCTCCAGGTGGAGAGCCCGGCCTGGAGCCAATTCGATATCGGCCACGGCACAATTCTCGGCTTGCACAGCGGTGGCGCTGGTGATGCGCGCTCTGGATGGTTGCCTAGTTTCGCGGTTGATGACGTTAAGAATGTACGCGAAAGGGTTCTGGATGGCGGTGCTACGATCGCGCGTGATTTCCACGACACTCCCGGCGGCGTGACTCTCGAATTCACGGACCCGGACGGTAACGTCATTGGCGTCATCAATCAGGGCGTAAGCTGCAGCGACCTCGGCGTCACGTCCAGCTAGCCTTGCTGAATCGCTAGAATGAGCCGCGGGCTTGCAAGCTTGCCCGGACCGTTGCCTTTGCTATACTAAGCTCGTCGGTTGCTAGAGCGCGGTGGCACCACCCGTTCCCATCCCGAACACGGAAGTGAAACGCCGTAGCGCTAACGATACTGGGGGCGCAAGCCTCTGTGGAAAATAGGCCGCTGCCGACAACTTGAAGGTCTTCACCTAATGGTGGAGGCCTTCTTCATTGCCGATAAGTGGTACATAATGGCCGGTGCGCGGACCGAACGCTTTATTGTGGCCGAGTTTGAGACGGTCCTGTGCTAGAATGCTACGAATTCGGCGCCTAAGCCGAGTTCAATGGAGGAATCGGATTGGTAAATGACCCCAACGAGCAGGGGGGGGCGCCCGGTGGCAGCCCAACTATGGTGGAAGATCCAGCCCTCGACGAAGATGCGACCATGGACATGGGAGCTCTCCTTGACATGGAGGAACGCGGCCAGATCCGCTCCCTCCGGCGAGGCGAGGTAGTCGAAGGCAAGGTTATCAGCGTCAATCGCGATGGAGTCATAGTCGATATCGGCTCCAAATCCGAAGGCCTGATCCCGGTTAATGAAATGCATTCGCTTGGCGCGGACCCTCTAAGCCGCATCGAAGTCGGAGACCCAATCGTCGCCTACATCGTCCAGCCCGAAACTCACGAAGGTGAGGTTCTCCTCTCCGTCGATCGGGCCAGAGGCGAAAAGGGCTGGCGCGAACTCCAGGTGCTGTTTGAAAGCGGCGAGAGCTTCGAGGCTGAGGTCACCGGATTTAACAAGGGTGGTCTCCTGGTTAACGTTGAAGGCGTCGCCGCTTTCGTGCCGCTTTCTCAGCTTGTTGCTCTGCGACCGGACCGCAATGACACCAGTGGCGCTAGCCTGGCTCACGCAGTGGGAAAGCCGCTGCGACTCAAGGTTATTGAACTAAACCGCCGCCGCAACCGTGTAATCCTCTCGGAGCGTGGTGCGCTGCAAGAATGGCGTAGCCAGCAAAAGGAACGCTTGCTCGACGAACTCGAAGAAGGCGAGATCCGCAAAGGCCGAGTCAGTTCAATTCGCAGCTTCGGTATCTTTGTCGATCTCGGCGGCGCTGACGGACTGGTTCATCTTTCCGAAATCTCCTGGGATCGCAGCAAGGCTCCGGAAGAGATTTTTAATGTAGCCGACGAAGTCGAAGTCTATGTGATGAAGGTCGATTCTGAGAAGAAGAAAATTGCCCTCAGCATTCGCAGAGCGCAACCGGCCCACTGGGACGGAATCGTTGACAAGTACCAGGTCGGTGATGTCGTCCCCGGCATCGTTACCAAGTTGGCGGCCTTCGGAGCTTTCGCTCGTATCGAGGGGCCAGTCGAAGGCCTGATCCACGTTTCAGAGTTGGTCGAGCGCCGCATAGCTCACGCGCAGGAAGCCGTGAGCGAAGGGGACGTTTTGCCGCTGCGGATTATTCGCATAGAACGTGACCGGCACCGCCTCGGGCTCTCTCTAAAACAAGCCCGTGAGCGCGGCGAGGTAATGGGATTCGGATTTGGCGCTGATGGCGAGGTAGTATCGGTGCCGGACGACATCAAGGAAACGTTCAAGGACGAAATCGTCGCTATCTTGAGCGAGGTTCGTGAGAAAGCCGAAGAAGGCGCTGGCGCTGATGTTCTTACTTACTCCGACCCTGCCGAGGAGGTAGAGGTTGCAACCACGGCCGCTGCAGAGCCTGAGCCCGTCGCCGCGCCGGCTGCACCAGCCGCACGAGATGAAACTCAGGAAGTAGTAGAGGAGGAGCCTCAGACCCAAATGGCAGCCGCGTTTGCGGCCTTAAAGCAGGACCCGCTGGCCTCTGAAACCCCGCCTGAAGAGACCGAGGCATAGTGTTTTGAAGGCCATTTGCGGGCCTCCGAAACCCCGCCGGAGGAAACAAAAGCGTAACGTTTTGGAGGTCTGTTTGGAGTTGGACGAGCCAATTCCCCTGTGCTAACCTGAATCTACGATAGGGGGCGCTAGCACGCTATGGCAGACCGATTTGACAAGTTTACGGAGAGAGCCCGCAGAGTTCTGACGCTTGCCCAAGAGGAAGCGCAGCGCTTCAATCACAACTACATTGGAACTGAGCATCTCCTTCTTGGCCTGGTTCGGGAAGGTGATGGCGTAGCTGCCAAGGTGCTCAACAACCTTGGCGTAGAACTAACCAAGGTTCGCTCCGCCGTTGAGTTCATCATCGGCCGGGGAGAGAAGTCCGTCAGCGGTGAGATTGGTCTCACCCCGCGCGCCAAGAAGGTAATTGAGCTCGCCGTCGAAGAGGCGCGCCGTCTTAATCACAGCTACATTGGAACCGAGCATCTTCTTCTCGGTCTGGTCCGCGAGGGTGAGGGCATTGCCTTTGGTGTCCTGGAATCTCTCGGCGTCAGCTTGGAGCGGGTCCGCACCGAAACGGCACGAATTCTTTCCCAGAGCACTCCCCAAAGTGCCAGCGCTGGCACCGGCGGCCGGACCAGTACGCGAACCCCAACAGTCGATCAGCTCGGAATAGACCTGACCGCCGCAGCGCGGGCCGGCAAGCTCGACCCGATGATCGGCCGCAGCCGGGAACTCGCCAGGGTTATCCAGATTTTGTCGCGCCGCACCAAGAACAACCCGATTCTTATCGGAGAGCCTGGCGTCGGCAAGACTGCAATCGTCGAGGGTTTGGCCCAGCACATCGTCACTGGCGACGTCCCCGAGACCTTGCAGGGAAAACGCCTGCTGACCCTGGATGTCGGCTCGCTCGTCGCTGGTACAAAGTACCGCGGTGAGTTTGAAGAACGTCTCAAAAAGGTTATCGAGGAAATCAAGAATTCCGGCAACTGCCTGCTGTTCATCGATGAAATGCACATGCTGGTTGGCGCCGGAGCCGCCGAAGGTGCCGTCGATGCGGCTAACATCCTCAAGCCCTCATTGGCCCGAGGAGAGTTGCAGTGCGTCGGAGCCACCACCCTCGATGACTACCGCAAGCACATCGAGCGTGATTCTGCTCTTGAACGCCGTCTCCAGCCGATTACCGTCGAAGAGCCGACTGTTGAGGAAACAATCGACATCCTCAAGGGAATTCGCGAGCGCTACGAAGATCACCACAAGCTGTCGATCTCCGATGATGCGCTAAAGGCGGCGGCTGAACTCGCGTCGCGCTATGTTTCGGACCGCTTCCTTCCCGACAAGGCGATTGACCTGGTCGATGAGGCGGCCTCACACGTGCGAATTCGCAAGTCGTCAACTCCGCCATCGATGCAGGAAGCCTTGCGTGGCCTTGAGAGCCTCCGTAAGGAGAAAGATCAAGCAATCGGCTCGCAGCAGTATGAGTTCGCGGCTGAACTCCGTGATCGTGAGTTAAAGCTGCAGGAACGCATCGAAAATATGGAAGAAGGCGCTGAGACCGAAGTATCCAGCGAGGACGATGGCAGACCGATCGTCACCGACGAGGATATCGCCGAAGTCGTGGCGATGTGGACCGGAATTCCAGTCACGCGAATTGCAAGCGAAGAATCGGAGCGGCTCGTCCACATGGAGGAGGCCCTGCGCGCGAAGGTTGTCGGCCAAGACGAGTCGATTACAGCCATAAGCAAGGCTGTTCGCCGTTCACGTGCCGGTCTCAAGGACCCCAAGCGGCCGATCGGCGTGTTCCTGTTCTTGGGCCCCACTGGCGTCGGCAAGACATACCTGCCGCGCATCTTGGCGGAATTCATGTTCGGCAGTGAAGACACCATGATCCGGCTTGATATGTCGGAATTCATGGAGAAGCACAACGTGTCACGTTTGGTTGGCGCCCCTCCTGGTTACGTGGGCTATGACGACGGCGGCCAGCTGACCGACACCGTTCGTCGCAAGTCATACTGTCTAATCCTTCTGGATGAGATTGAGAAGGCTCACCCAGACGTCTTCAACATTCTGCTGCAGGTCTTTGATGATGGCCACCTCGCGGACGCCAAGGGTCGCAAGGTGGACTTTCGCAACACGATCATTATCATGACTTCAAACGTTGGGTCTGACCTGATCCGACGCGAAAGCTCCCTTGGTTTCTCGGTTCAGACCGACGAGGCCAAGTCCGCTGATCAGCAGTACACGAAGATGAAGGACAAAGTTATGGATGAGCTCAAGCGGGTCTTCCGCCCTGAGTTCCTCAACCGAATCGACGCGCAGATTGTCTTCCACGCCTTGTCCAAGGAACACATCCGCTCGATCGTTGACCTGCGCATGGAGGAGGTGGCCCGCAACCTGATGCTGAAAGGTATCAGCATGGAAGCTACCGATGCGGCGCGAGACTGGCTCGGAGAGAAGGGCTATGATCCGATCTTTGGCGCTCGTCCTCTGCGGCGCGTGATCCAAAACGAAATCGAAGACAGGCTCTCAGAGGCTCTGCTCGATGGACGGTTCCAGGCTGCCGACACCGTGGTGATCGATTGCGAAGGTGGTGAGATTATTCTCACCAAGCAAGAGACTCCGCAGGAGACTCCGGAGTTGGCGTCCAGCTCCTAACTTCGCGACAAAGGACATAAAAAAGGGCCGGCCCTGTGAGGGGCTGGCCCTTTTCTGTCGCTCGGCAGAAGCTCCAACGCGACTGCCTTAGACGCGACTAACTGGAACTCTAGAGCACGACTTGTCTATGACGCATGATCACGCTTTGAAGTAGGCCCACCGCGATGAACACGGTGATCAGGGAGCTGCCCCCTTGGCTGATGAATGGTAATGGGATGCCCGTCACCGGAAAGAGACGGATGTTGACGCCCACGTTGATAAACGCCTGGAAAAGAATAAAGATAACAACTCCCACGGCTAGCAGCCGGCCAAAGCCATCCTGAGAAATTGCTGCGGCGCGAAGGCCTCTCATTAGCAACAGGATGTATAGGGCGAACAGGATCATCGCACCAATAAAGCCCAATTCCTCACCCAGCACGCTAAAAATGTAGTCGGTAGTCTGGGTGCGCAGATAATCAAGTTGTGTCTGAGTCCCTTGGGTAAATCCCTGGCCGAAAAGACCACCGGATCCGACGCTGATCTCCGCCTGGAGGATGTTAAACCCGGAACCAAGTGAGTCCTGGGCCGGATCGAGGAACAGGCTAACGCGCTCTCGCTGATAGTCAGTGACCAGAGCAACAAGGGCGAATGGAGCCATGGCCACAAACATGCCGACTAGCCCCAGGACATGCCGCATTTCGGCTCCTGCCATGATTACCATGCCAAGCCAGATAAATAGAAAGATTGAGGCAGAGCCGAGGTCGGGTTCAGCAAAAACCAGCAGGGCTGGCACGGCCGCAATTGCTAGCGAGACCAGGAACACCCGTAATTCCCTGATCTCTGCTTGGTGATCGGTCAAGTACTTTGCCAGGATCAGGATGATGATCAGTTTGCCGATTTCGGATGGCTGAACCTGCGTTCCGGCGAGATCAATCCAACGTCTTGATCCGTAGATCTGCGTACCGAGTGTTAGGACGAAAATAAGGGCGCCGATCAAGCCAAGATACAAAACCGTCGACCCTTGGGCCAGGAAGTGATAGTCCATCCTTGAGACAAACAGGCATCCCAGTACCCCGACAACGCCGAAAGCAGCCTGTCTGCCGGTTGGACTGGCCAGAATGGAACCCGCGTAGCTGTTCAAGCTGCCGCTGTAGATCAACAAAAGTCCGTACGCGGTCAAGGAAAGCGCCGCCACAAACAGCACATAGTCGAAGGGCCGCGTCTCGCGCCAGCTAATCATTGCGGCCCCAAAAAGGCGGCGTTTTGGCGGTCAAAGTAGAAGGAAAGAATCTTGGATGCGACCGGCGCTGCCGTTAGCGCTCCGCCACCCTGCTCGAGGAAAACTACTACTGCGATCTCAGGGTTGCCGAACGGCGCGTAGCCCGTAAACCATCCGTGTTCCAGAAACGACCCATCCGGGCGCACGAGGCCAAATTCCGCGGTGCCGCTTTTACCGGCGATTGCCACACTGCTGGACTGACCGCTGGTAGCTGAACCGCTGTCGATGGCCTGGCGCATGCCCTCGCGCATGATATCCAAATTTTGTAGGTCAATATTCAGGTTGCGTTTTATCGTCTGGCGCTGGAGCACCAGGACCTCGCCTTCTGCTGTCTGAATCGCTGTAACCAGGTGCGGAACCAAGATGTTACCGCCATTGGCTATCGCCGCCGTGACCAGCAACATCTGGATTGGCGTGGCTGCCATGTATCCCTGGCCTATACCGAGAAAGTAGGTGTCGCCGATGACCCAGGGCTCACCGATTTTCTGCTCCTTCCAGTTTGGGTCTGGAACCAGTCCTTCAGACTCGCCGGGAAGGTCAATTCCGCTCTGCTCGCCCAGGCCAAAGCGGCGAGCCCAGTCAGAGAGCAAATTGGCGCCAAGACCTTCGAAAATCTGCTCGCCTCCCTCAGAATAGCCACCGGCAAGGTAGTAAAAGTAGATGTCAGAGGACATGGCCACTCCGCGGTAGAAGTTCAGGGTTCCAAGGGCTGCCCAGTCCCGGAAGGCATAGCGGATGCTCGGGTCAAACTCGTTTTCGACGTAGATGACGCCTTCGCTCGTAATCTCGGTGGCAGCCGTGGCGACGCCTTCCTCGAGCGCGGCCAGTCCGGTCACTTGCTTGAAGGTACTGCCCGGCGGGTACATCTCCGCAATCGCATGATTGAGCAGCGGTTTGCCCGGATCCTCCAGCAACGCCAGTAGGGCTTCCTCATCGACCTCGCCGGAAAAAATATTATTGTCGTAGGCCGGCAGCGAGACCAGTGCTAGAATCTCGCCCGTTTTGACGTCCATGACTACCGCCGCGGCGTTGAGTGACTCGCCCATGGCGTCTCGCAAGAACTCCTCGACCTTGCTTTGCAATTCGAGATCGATGGTTATAATCAGGTTGCCGCCGGCTACCGCGGGCTGCTCGTTGATTACGCTCAGCTCCCGTCCGGACGCGTCGGCCTCGACCTGGCGGCTGCCCGGGATGCCTCGGAGGGTCGCTTCGTAGGCCGCTTCAACGCCGGTTTTGCCAATTTGGTCGCTGAACTGATAGCCGGCTTCGGCTAGCTCCGCGTAATCGTCGGCGTCCAACGGCCCGACGAAACCGAGCACATGCGCCACCAGAGCGCCCTTGGTATATTCGCGCTGAGCCTCCACAACGACGCGCGCACCAGGCAGGTTGGCGAGCTGCTCTCGCAACAAGAACGCTTTTTCCTCACCCAGATTTTCCTTGAAGATTGCCGGCGCAAATGGGTCGTTGGACCGGAGGCGCGCCTCGATTAGCGCATCGATCTCGCTCGCCGGTATGCCGGTCAACTCCTGCAGGACGATCGTGATTTGGGTTTGCTCGTCCTTTGGCACGTCCGCGGCGACGATCCCGGCCGAATAGCTGGCTCGATTTTCTACAAGAGCCACTCCATTGCGATCGTAAATCAGGCCTCGGATCGGAATCAGCGGCACTTCGCGTAGGCGGTTGGTTTCTGCTCGCTGTCTGTACTCGCTGCCGTGTGCAAGCTGCATGCGCGCCAGCTGAAGCGTGAGGATGCCAAAAAGGAGGAAGACCGCAAAGCCAAAAAGGGTAATTCGGCGGCGGATAGAATAGTCAGACCCGGCAAAGTCGGAAGACTCCTGGGGGAGCCAGGGCTCAGATTTCCAGGGTTTTCGGCTACCAGAGTTACCCATTTCGTACTGTTCCTGGTTCAAACATAGGTGGCACGTCGCAGATTTCCACTTGTTATCCAGAGTAAGCCATACACCGGCAGAAGCAGAATCACGTTGAGAAATGCGACAGGAATGATGGCGCGTGTAAAGGCGCTGATCCAGTTGCCACTGTCAGCGCTCAAGGTATACACGGACAGGTAAATCAGACTAAAGACGGCCGTCATACCTAGAGTGAAGAGAACGGTTAGAACAAGCCCTCCTTCGCGCAACTGGGCCCCTCTTATCTCCTGGAGGAGCGCCAGAGGCGCCAAAGCTAGCAACGCAGTTCCAAGCGGAGCCGAATCAACCAATCCCAGTGACAATCCACCTATCGGAATTAATACAAATGCCTCCCCTGGCCCCCGAATCATCAGCCATGCGACCAGAAGGACTAGGGTCGGATTTGGTTGTAGTCCAGCGATGCGGAACATCGGTAGAACTGACGCTTCCGAAAGCGCGACCAGAAAAACCAGTGGAATGCCAACGTAATAGCTCATGGCGCACTGACTCTCGTCGGCGTAAAGCTAATCATCACAAGTACAGTCTCGAGACGCGAGAGGCTGGCAAACGGTTCTACCCCGACCTGGCGAAAGAGCTCCTGAGGACTGCCGCTTACCCTGGTAACCTGGCCGATTACCAGGCCTGCCGGGTAGGTGCCCCCCAGGCCTGAAGTGATTACCGTGTCGCCTTCGTTCAAAAGCGAATCCTGAGTGACGAATTCCATGGTTAGCTGCCGATCGTAGCCACCGGACACAATGCCCTGCGCTCGTGATTCCAGGATCAAGCTGCTAATTGCGCTGCTCACATCAGTGACCAGCGTTACCCAAGAGTGCGTCGCGGTCACGGCGGTCACCGTCCCTACGAGGGTGTTTCCTTCCGTGAGCACAGGCATGCCCACCTGGATGCCGTCCGAGGTGCCGAGATCAATTGCAACCAGCTGACGCAGGTTTGTTGGTGAGCCGGCGTAAATCTTGGCGACGAGAAATTCTTGATCCGCCAGACTCGAAGTAACTTCAAGCAGTCGCCCCAGCTGTTCCTGTTGAACCGCTTCTTCCTGGAGTCGTGCTACTTCTGCGTTAAGACGCTCGTTTTCACCGCGCAGCGCCTCATTTTCGCGCGTAAGCTCACGGACATCGCCAAGGTTGGCTACTGTATCGGCGATCGGCCGCGCAATCGACCGCAGTCCGGCCTCAATCGGCGAGATAATCACATAGGAGGCGTCTTCGATTGGACGGAGGAGACCGCTGCCGGAAAGAGCGAGAAGTAAGATCCCAACCCCGACAACGCTAGCAAACCAGGCGGCTGTCCTCGTTGTCAGGAGCGAAACCTCCTTGGGGTAGCCGCCCCAAGGACGAGGGCAGGCCGCGTTTTATGGACTTAGCGCGGCGCTTTGCGGGTTGCAAGCATGGCATGAACCTTAGCGAGCGTGCGTGTCTCTTCCAAGACATCTCCGCAGCCCCGTACCACACTGGTTAGGGGGTCGTCGGCCACGTAAACCGGAAACTTGGTCTCCTGCTGCAGGCGTTGGTCTAAACCGCGCAACAGCGCGCCGCCGCCGGCCAGACAGATTCCCCGGAACATGAGGTCAGAAACGAGTTCCGGTGGTGTGACTTCGATTGCCAGCCGTACTGAGTCGATGATTGCGCCAACAGTGCCAGCCAGCGCGTCCCTGATCTCAACCGTACTGACCTCGACTGCCTTGGGCAGACCAGTGGCGAGGTCTCGTCCTCGAATCTCGATCGTGTGCTCTTCCTCGAGCGGGTACGCCGAGCCAGCGTTAATTTTGATTTCCTCGGCGGTTCGCTCGCCAATCACCATGTTGTGAACCTGGCGGGCGTAGGTAATGATTTCTTGGTCCATCTCATCGCCGGCGGTCCGCACCGAGTGGCTCTCGACGATGCCGCCAAGCGAAATCACGGCAACTTCAGTTGTGCCACCACCAATATCGACGATCATGCAGCCGGCGGGCTCCATGATCGGCAGGCTGGCACCTATGGCTGCTGCCATGGGCTCTTCAATCAGGTACGCTTCGCGGGCTCCGGCGTTGAGCGCGGCGTCATGGACGGCACGCTTTTCTACTTCGGTTACGCCGCTGGGGATGCCAATCACAACCCGCGGCCGAGGTATGCCAAAACCATACCGTTCGTGAACCGAGCGAATGAAGTAGTGGAGCATGCGCTCTGTGACGTGGAAGTCGGAAATTACGCCATCTTTTAGCGGCCGAACCGCGATGATGTTAGCCGGCGTCCGGCCCACCATCCGCTTGGCTTCGGCGCCAATCGCCAGGACTTTTTTGCTGACTCGGTCAATCGCGACGACACTTGGTTCGTCGATAATGATGCCGCGGCCTTTGACCATGACAAGAGTATTGGCAGTACCTAAGTCAATGCCAACGTCATGTGAGAATAGTCCAAGAAATGAACTTAACGGGTTGAAGGCCATGCCACCCCTGCCTTCAAAATGCTTTTTTAGCCAGAGCGAGTATAGCCTAGCTTCTGGCTGAGGTCAAAGGCAGGGGTTAGCCTTTCTACTGACTCAAGGAAACATGCCCGCTGATTCTAAGTAGTTTCTTGATTTAGCAGGCGAGCGAAGGACTTTTCATCCAGAATTTCGACTCCGAGTTCTTGTGCCTTCGCAAGCTTGGAGCCTGGATTCTCTCCGACGATCAGGTAGTTGGTTTTTCGCGTGACACTCGAGCCGACGGCGCCACCAAGACCTTTTATGCTTGATTCGGCCTCGTTCCGGCTCCAGCCTGACATGCTGCCGGTGACGACAAATGAAAGTCCTTGCAGGACCCCTTCACGAGCTGCCTTTTCGCCTTCCAGCCGCACGCCGGCCTGCCGAAACCTGGCGATTAGCTCAAGGTTAGCCTCATCCTGGAAGTACTCGAAAACGCTCGCGGCGATCTTCGGACCAATGGTCGCCACGGCCTCAAGCTCCTCGATCGTGGCATTTGCCAGCGCTTCGATGCTGCCAAAGTGGCCCGCCAGCAGGTCAGCCGTCTCGTCTCCAACATGACGGATGCCAAGCCCGAATAGCAGCCTTCCCAGCGGACGGTTTTTGCTGGCGCTGATACCGGCGACAATGTTGGCGGCACTTTTCTCGCCCAGCCGCTCCAACGCCATCAGGTCATCCGTGGTCAGGCTGTAAACATCGGCCAAATCGTTTATGAGACCGCTTTTTAGCAACTGATCGGCTAGCGATTCGCCCAGCCCATCGATGTCCATGGCGCCGCGAGCGGCGAAGTGGGTCAGTAATCGAAATATCTGGGCTGGACAAACCTGATTTGGGCAGTAGGTCATCGCCTCGCCGTCTGGCCGAACGACGGGCGTGTCGCAGACCGGACATCGCTCTGGCATTTCAAAAACCCGTTCATCGCCGGTGCGTTTGCTCACCACTGGGCCAACTACCTGCGGAATCACGTCCCCGGCCCGCTGGACAATGACCGTATCGCCAATACGGAGGTCCTTGCGCCGGATGTCATCTTCGTTATGCAGCGTGGCCAACTTCACCGTCGCGTGAGCCACAACAACAGGCTCCAGCACGGCAAAGGGGTTCAGACTGCCGGTCCGTCCGACGTTGATTTCGATGTTTCGCAAGATTGTCGTCGCCTGGGTCGGAGGGTACTTGTAGGCGATAGCCCAACGCGGCTCGCGGCCGACAAAACCGAGCGATCGTTGCAAGTCTATCTCATCCACCTTGATTACCAGACCGTCGATTTCGTAATCCAGCGAATCGCGACGGCCTTCCCAGTTCTTGATGTGTTCAATCACCTCCTCAACGTCGGTGAATCTCTCTATCAACGGATTGACCCGAAAGCCTAGCTCTGCCAGCCAGTTGAGCAGATCCCAATGCGTAGACGGCGCTTCCCCGTCCGCCCAACCCAGTTGGTAAACGAAGATGTCTAATGGACGCGAGGCCGTTACCGTCGAATCGAGTTGCCGCAGCGAGCCGGCTGCTGAGTTCCGCGGGCTGGCGAACAGCGGCAGCTCTTGCTCGGCGCGAGCCTGGTTGAGCCGCTCAAACCCCTTCTTAGTCATGTAGACCTCGCCACGGACCTCAAAGCGCTCCGGGGTTGGCTTGGATATCGAGAGCGGGATACTGCGAATCGTGCGCAGATTCTGGGTGATGTTTTCGCCGCGTCTGCCGTCACCGCGTGTCGCGCCCTGGACAAAGGTGCCATTTTCAAAAACCAGAGCTACGGCTAGCCCGTCCATTTTCGGCTCGCAGACTAGTGGGATGTCGAAACGCTCGGCCTCATTGGTCAGCCGTTTATACCAGGCCCGGAATTCATCCTCACTAAAGGCGTTGCCCAGGCTCAACATCGGCAGGCGATGCTCAACGATGCCCAGCGCTTCAACCGGCTCACCACCGACCCGCTGTGTGGGCGAGTCCGGGGTGATCAGCTGCGGATGAGTCTCCTCCAGTTTCCGCAACTCCAACATAAAGGAGTCGTACTCGGCGTCGCTAATCTCCGGGTCGTCCAGGACGAAATAACGGTAGTCGTGAAAGCCGATCTGTGCCCGCAGTTCCTCGACCCGCAGCTTCGCCTCTTGGGCGCTGCGCTCGGCATCGACTGAGGTGATGTTTTCTTCCTGATCGTCCATCGGCTGAGTATAGAACAGGCGTCATTTCACGCCGGTAGCGGCCCACAATTCTTCCAGCAGTTCGGCTGTGACTGAGCCCGCCATGCCACCCACTAGCAGGTCAAGCGGCGCACCAAGCTGGCCGGTAACCACACCGCCGGCCTCCTCCACCATTAGCACCCCAGGCGCCATGTCCCAAGGGCCAAGAGAATTCCGCGCCAATGTCGCGAAAATATCGATGCGGCCGGCCGCCAAATAGCACATGGCGATGAGCGGGCTGCCGTGGATGGAGGGAGCACGCCAGGACTCAATGCGGCTCATAAACTCATTCAGCCTGGGCTGCGCGACGTTGTTGATTTGCGAAACGACAAAGGCTCGCTCCAACGCTTTTGGGCCTGACACATGGATCGACTCGCCGTTCAAACTCGCTCCCAAACCCCGAGCGCCAGAAAAAATCTCGCCAAACACCGGTACATTGACAGCGGCCGCGACCGGCCTCGCTTGCCTTACAAACGCAATCGCTGGGCCGAAAATTGGGAAACCGTGCACGAAGTTGAGCGTCGCGTCCAACGGGTCAATGAGCCAGCATTCCTCAATCGCCTGCGAAAGCTCGGCCTTAGACGCTTCGTCCTCCTCGCTGACGATAACGTCCTTCGGAAACGCCTCTTTAATTACTTTTTTCGCGGCCACGTCCGACTCGAGGTCAGCCTCGGTTAGCAGGTCACGTTGATTTCCGCCCTTGCTCTTTGGATTGATGTCTCCGCCCAGCAGGCGCAGCTGGATTTCACCGGCCGCCCTCACTGCTTCCTCGGCAACCTGACGACGCAGCCTCAAATCATCGAGATCGGCTGCCTCATTAGTCATCTCCCGGCTCCAGAATCGACAGGATCTCTTCCAGCATCTCGGGACAGGTCGCGGCAACGACCTGCTTTGAGAGCAAGTTGACCGGCTGCCCGCCTTGGTCGCGGACAACGCCACCGGCCTCCTCGACGATGACCGTGGCGGCGGCAAGGTCCCACGGACCCATGTTCATCACGTCGCTCAAGGTCATGAAGGCATCTATGCGGCCGCTGGCCAGGTAACCAAGGGCCACCGCCGGTGGCCCAAACGTCCGGACGCCGTGACTCTTTGCAAGCAAGCCGCGCAGCGATCTTGAGGACTTGGCCTTGTCCGCGTCCGATCTTGACGTGGCCATGACGCTAATCAAGCCATCACTGAGTTGCCGATTGTTTGATACGCGCAGGGGCCGCCCGTTTACGGTTGCTCCCAGGCCGCTGGCCGCCGACAGGGCTTCATCGTGCATTGTTAAGTACACGGACCCGGCCACCGGCCGGCCCCCGACCGCATAGCCGACGGCAGTGCCAAAAAACGGCTGCTCGCGAACAAATGCGAAGGTGCCGTCCAGTCCATCGACCAGCCAGCAGGCGGACATTCGCTCGGAAATCTCGGTATCCGAGAGGCTGTCCTCTTCACCCACGATGACGTCATCGGGAAATGTGTCGCGGATTTCGGCTACCGCTGCCGCTTGAGCCTCACGGTCCACGACAGTGACCAGATTGCGTGGGTCGCCCCCTTTAGGCTCCTGGGTGACGTTGGAGCCCGTGAAACGGCGCTGAGCCGCTCCAGCGGCACGTGCCGCTTTCTCCGCCACCTCCCGGCGTACTGTCAGGTCATCGAGTTCCGGCATTATTGTCGTTTCCCAGCTTTGCTGCTAATCTCGCGCTCTTAGCTCGCTCTTGGTGCTCGGCGTGCCATGATACCAGTCTTGTCCCCATGCGCTGAACAGTAGTTGACGGTTGCAGGGCCGATTCATGCGACCGGGGCCAAGCTCCCGATTGAGTAGGAGGCTTATCTGCCCGACCTGAACCAAAGGACCGACTTTTGACACCACCGACTATTCGTGATGCCACCGAAGCAGACCTCAGCGCAATCTTTGACATATACAACAGTGAGGTGAGAACCGGCAACGCGACCTGGGACACTGAAGAAGTGTCCCGGGCGGACCAACTCGTATGGTTGCAGGACCACGGCGCGCCCTATTGCGCCGTGGTCGCCGTCGAGAATGACCAGGTTATTGGCTGGGGATCAATCTCTCGCTATCGGTCCAAGCCGGGCTACCGTTTCACCGTGGAGGACACGGTTTATGTGCATCAGGACCGGCTGCGTCGCGGCGTTGGCCGTGCTTTGATCGAGGAATTGCTGAACCGCGCCAAGCAATCGGGCTTTCATGTCATCGTCGCTAAGATTGCCGATGAAAATGAGGCCAGCATCGCTTTGCACGCGGCCGTTGGCTTTGTCGAGGCGGGTCGCGAGCGCGAAGTCGGTTTCAAATTCGGCCGTTGGCTCGATCTAACGACACTGCAGCTTACGTTGCCCGCTTGATAGACTGGAAAGGATGAAACAGGTCGTCATCGTTGACTACGGCGCTGGGAACTTACGCAGCGTCGCCAGAGCGGTGTTGGAGCAGGGATATGAACCCCTGGTCAGCAGCGAATATCCGGCCGTGACCGACGCTGAGGCTGTGATTCTGCCGGGGGTCGGCGCCGCGGCCGACACGATGCGTAATTTGACCGAAGGCGGCTTGGTTGAGCCCCTGCGCGAGTATATTGCCAGCGGGCGGCCCTTCCTCGGTGTTTGCATGGGCCAGCAGGCCTTGCTCAGCGTTAGCGAAGAAGGCGGCGAGCACCCCTGCCTCGATGTGATTCCTGGACGAGTGAAGCGCTTTCCCGCTTCCGAGCTGAAAGTGCCGCATATGGGCTGGAACCGGGTTGAGCAAATTCATAAGCACCCGGTTTTCGAAGGGATCGAAGACGAAAGCTTTTTTTACTTTGTCCACAGTTACTATCCGGCGCCGTCCGATCAAGCGTTCGTGATCGGTGAAACCGAGTACGGAGTTCGTTTCGCCAGTGTCCTTGCGCGTGACAATATGGTTGCGACTCAGTTTCACCCGGAAAAAAGCGGCAAGCAAGGACTGCGATTCTACTCGAATTTCCTGCGCTTCGCGTTTGGCGGCGGCAACTAAGCGCGGTAGGGCTGACCTATAATTTCCTTGTTCACTAGTGCCGGCCAATGCCGGCTAGTAAAGAGGCTGTCTCATGACCTCTGACCGCGATGAAGATGATTCAACAGATGGAATCCGTGTCGATCTGCCGTTTGGTTCCTTCCGTGTCGGTCGAGGGGCCAAGGGCTGGCACCTCGGCGTGAACGAAAGCGACGCATACGCCCGCGCCCGGCGGCGGGTGCGAGCAAGGCTCGGTTTCTTTCGTCACGTCGCCACCTACGCGGCTGTAATGGCAGCTATCGTTTTTATCGATCTTGTCACCGGCGGTGGGCTTTCTGACTTCGTCCTCTGGGTGGCGGGAATTTGGGGAGCCTTCCTGGTTTGGCAGGCCTTCAACGTTTTCGTATTCCCCTCGGTTTGGAGCCGGGAAACTGAGGAACGGATGATTCAGGAAGAGATGCGCCACCAGGGCGATGAGTGAGGCCACTGGCTTCCAGGTCATTCCTGCAATCGATCTGCGTGGCGGTCGTTGCGTTCGTCTCTACCAGGGGGATTACGATCGCGAGACTGTATACGAGCCCGAGCCCACCGCGATCGCCGAGCACTGGTGCTCGCTTGGTGCCGAGCGCCTGCATGTCGTCGATCTAGACGGAGCACGAAGTGGCGCCCCGCAAAACGCGGCCGCGGTGCGTGACATCGTTCGGTCGGTGGACGTGCCGGTCGAACTTGGCGGCGGCGTGCGAGATTTGGCCGCGGTCAGCAGCTGGCTGGAAGCTGGCGTGGAGCGTGTCTACCTGGGGACTGCCGCGGTTACAACTCCAGAACTGGTTCAACAAGCCTGTGCAAAGTTCCCCGGCCGGGTCGCGGTCGCCGCGGACGCCCGCGGTGGACGCGTGGCGACGCGAGGCTGGCAGACTGATTCTGGCGATGACATAGTCGAATTCGCCAAACGCGTCGTCGAGGATGGCGCCGCGATCCTCACCTACACAAATGTTTCCCGCGATGGCACTTTTGAAGGACCCGACATGGAAGGCGTCTCGGCCCTGATCGAGGCCCTCAAAGGAACGAGTGCGTCGGTGATCCTGGCCGGCGGTGTGGGGACCATTGAGCACGTAATTGACGCCGCCGCAGTGCCATCGCTAACCGGTTTGATCATCGGCAGGGCGCTCTACGAAGGCCGTGTCAAGCTTGACGAGGCACTGGCCGCGGTTAGGGCCTAAAACCAGCCTAAGGGGGCCAGCATGCTGATAGAAGCCTTCGACCATTTCACGATTAGAGCCGCAGACCTGGAAGGATCGCGCCGATTTTACCAGGAGGCGCTTGGCCTCCAATTTGAGGTTCACAACGATTTTGCTTTCCCCGTAGGCCTGGTTTTTGTCGGCGGACACCCCTTGCTGCACCTACTCCAGACCGGAGCCGAATTGGACGCCTTCATGGATCGCCCCGCGCCCGCCTTCCGATCCGGAGCCGAACGCGGCACCGGCAATCTCGAGCACGTTGCGTTTAGCGCTACCGGCCTCTCCCAAACCATGGGAAGCCTCAGGGATCTCGGGATCGGCTTTCGCGAGCGATCGATGAGCGAACACGGGGTCTATCAATTGCTAATCGACGATCCGGACGGTATCGAACTGGAGATAAACTTTCCCGCGGCCGAAGCCCCAGACTAGCTACCGCACGGCCACGGCAGGGTGGCCGGCCCTGCCAGGTATACTCAAATTACGATGCTCACCAAGCGCATAATCCCCTGCTTCGACGTCGAAAACGGCCGCGTGGTCAAAGGTATCTCCTTTGTCGAGCTGCGCGACGCCGGCGATCCAGTCGAGTTGGCGCCGCTCTACGACGCCGAGGGTGCCGATGAACTGGTATTTCTAGACATAACAGCGTCTTCTGATGATCGGAGGACGACCTATGAAATGGTTGAGCGGACGGCGGAGAAAGTCTTCATCCCGTTCACGGTTGGCGGCGGCATCCGCAGTGAAGCGGACGCACGGCTGATGCTGGAGCTAGGGGCGGACAAAGTGTCACTCAACAGCGCCGCTGTGGCCGAGCCTCACCTCGTCGGCAGGGCAGCGGAGCGCTTCGGCTCGCAGTGCATCGTCGTCGCGATCGACGCGCGCTCTGTGGGCGAAGGCCGCTGGGAAGTTTATACCCACGGCGGTCGCCGGTCAACGGGGCTCGACGCGGTGGAATGGGCCAAGCGCGTGGTCAAACTGGGTGCCGGTGAACTCCTGCTCACGAGTATGGATGCCGACGGACACCTGGATGGTTACGACCTGGCGCTCACCCGGGTGATCTCCGACGCTGTCGAAGTCCCGGTCATCGCCTCGGGCGGTTGTGGCACGCCACAACACATGGTCGATGTGGTCGTTGAAGGCAAGGCCGACGCCGTGCTCGCCGCCAGTATCTTCCACTTCGGTACCTATCGCGTGAGTGAGGTCAAGGAATACATGGCTGAGCGGGGCTTGCCCATGCGTCTCTAGGGCCGCCTACTTTGTGACCAGGTTCGGGTGGACATCGCAGCGGAAAAAGTAGATGCCGGGTGGTGGTGAAGTGATGGTTGTTTCGCGGGTTTCAACCCCGGCGAACAACTCGCCCTGGTGAAGCCTCTCCCTCGTTTTCTTGTCCGTGTACAGCGAGAAGTTGTTCAGAGTGTCTCTGTCATGATTGTCGAGAACGACGGTAATCTCAGCGTTGTTCGCTACAACTATGATGCTTTGATCGAACCTCGAACCTTTGGCTTCGAGGTTCGATCAAAGCCGACGGCGCTACATGAGCCACCGACGTTGCGTCAGCAACGGGATCGATGCTGGCGCCACAAGCGGTCGCGGTTAAGCACAGTGCAGCGAATAGAACCTTACGGCTCCTAATTGGGCTCTGAGTTAGCTTGATTTTGGAGCTTATGTTTACTAACAGCATCATCGAAACGTGGTTACGGCGTCCTCGCGTCGTGGCTCGCTCACTTCAATACAATTGGCAGTATCGAATAGAGTTCGGCAGAGCGTTCGCGCCTCGAAAAGGAGAAACTCATGGCCCATCAACACATCAACCCAAAGGACGCGCCCCAACCAACGGGGTATTCCCATGTCGTGGTTGCCCAGGGCAGCCGCGTCGTCTTTATCGCCGGTCAAACCGCGGCCAGCGCGGACGGCCAGGTAGTTGGAGTTGGCGATCTAGAGGCGCAAACCCAGCAGGTCTTCAAGAATGTTGGCATCAGCCTCGCCGCCGCCGGCGCAACCTTTAACGATGTCACCCGGCTAACGACCTACGTGGTGAACTTTCAACCCGAAATGCGTTCGGTAATCAACGAAGTCCGTCAACGCATTTTGCCGGCGAATCCGCCGGTCAGTACCTTGCTCGGTGTTCAGGCATTGGCACGTCCCGAACTAATGATTGAAGTTGAGGCCACGGCGGTTCTGCCGTAGTCGACATTGGCCGCGCTCGAAATTCAGTGGTTTTGAAAAGAAAACCTGGTGTGAGGTTCGCTCAATCTAAGCGGTGGGTTTCTTCTTAGCCTGGAGGGCGTCGATCAGTGACGCCGCCCGCTCGCCCTCGGCGCCACCGCGGGCGGCCACGAGAGAACGCAGATCGGAAATCAACGCGTTCTTAACGCGTCGGCGAATCACCTCGTCATTCGGCCCAGTAAGCACGGCACATTTCTAAACCTCCTGCGTCCTTGGCGCAAGAGGGGCGTGGTGAGTCACTTTTCGGAGTGCGCTAGCAACCGCTGCGAAATCAACCGTGCTGCGTCCGACAGATCGACCTCGGAGTACGAGCGGGGCGAATCTCGGGCGGCGGACATTGCCGGCGCTTGGAAGAAAGACTCCGGACCACAGCGGCTGCCGTTTAAGCTTCGTCTTTAAATATCGCTCGCGGCCGTCTCCACTGCCAGGCTTATCAAAGCGTCAATCTCCGCTTGGTCACTATCCGGGTGCAATTCGACCATTCTGGCCCGGAATAAGTACCCGAGGGCCTCGTAGGCTGGTATTCGCGCCTCGACGCCCGGCCTGGCGAAGCGTAAATAAACTTCGAGGAATCGGCTCTTCACACCCGCAACGTCTATCAGGTTTTCCCCTTCGACAACGTGCGACAGAAACCGTCCTATGTCCTCGGTAGGATCGGCAATTGTCAGCCCTGTCAAATCGATCAAGAATGCATATCCGTCCTCGACCAGGATCTGGGCAGGATGAAAGTCACCATGGGTTGGAGCCAGGTCGGCATCGATCAGATCTTGTCGTGAGGCTTCAACACGCTGGAGCACATGATCGATCTCCTCGGACCGGTGGGGTGCGGTTTCCACGAGACATCGGACTCGCTGTGCAATCAAAGAATGTCTGTCTGTACCGAGAGTTGCGCCTCGTATTTCTGAGGCATGCAGTCGGGCTGCGGCATGAGCGGCAAATACGACTGGTCTATATCGTGCCGGATTCCCGCAGAAGATTCCTGACCGTATGACCAGGTACCTTTTCCATGAAAAACATGTGCGCAGCATCTGAAAACCCTAGTGGTTGAGGGATCCACATAGTGTGGCGGCCGACGATGTCGACGAGATGATTCATGTGCTCTCAGAGGGGGGCTTGGCTTGCGACACATCGCCCCTGATCACTGCCGGCACCCTAGCCCGTCTGTAATGAAACGCCCTACCGTCGCGTTGTACGGGAAGACTAGGGGTGCCCTTGGATTAGAAACCTAGGGGTTCTCCCGATGTGCGCCATTTTTTCCTGATCCTAGGATAATTCGACAAAGTCGAAAGGATCCGGAAAACCGAAGGGGTCCGGACGAGTGGAAATCATCATTACGATAGTCGTCTTCTGGCTCATTCTCGCGGTCGCTTACGCGGTTTATTACGTCCATCACGAGCGCACCCGTCGATCTACCAGTGGCTTCAACTTGAGGCCGGAATCTGATGTCCAGCACTTAGCCGCCGAGGCATTCGCCAGCGGTCCTTTTGAAATGCCCTCTCGGCCGACCTCGATAAGCAGTGCGGTTCCTGAATTTGTCTCTCGGGCTCGGACAGCCGGCCGGCCGGCCGTTAGTTTGGCTGCTAGGAAGGAACCCGAAGCGACGGAATCATCACCAGATCAAGAAGAAGTTACTGACCCGGACGGAGCTGCCAAGATCGAAGTCCTTCGCTATGTGTCGCAGTCAGATTCTTCGCCGCGCACCCGGGGCAACGTTCGCCCTCGTCGAGCTCATGTAGCAAAAAAGGCCACCAGCCAGAAAGAAACCGCCCAGAAAGAAACCGCGGTTGAAGAACTCGGCTCCGAAGTCGAAGTATTAAGGGCGCAGGTTCAACAATTGCGCTCCGATGTCGAAGGCTTGTTGAGGCACGTGCCGAGGCCGCGGAAGCTCCGCGCCCTCGACGCACCCGGGCCGCTGGTTCCTCTACATCTACATCATCGCGTAGTCAGCGCCGTCAGGCGAACTAGACCAACTCGGCCGGCTATTCCCTAGAATCAGTCCCCAGTTTCCTTCGGTACAATCAGCGCCAGACTGGCGGTAAAGCCGTGCAGGTAGTTGCGGCCGCCAATTGGGCCGATCTCGCCGTTGCAGAAGAAACCGGCGACCGGCAGCGGTCCCAGCACCTCCTCCATCTTTTTGATGTCGTGATCGGGACTGCCGAAAAGTCCAGAGCCGCGGCCGTTGCAACAACAAAGCAGGGCACCGACCGGTTCCTTTTCGGCCAAGGCCTGACGTGCCTGGGTCAGCAGCACATCCAGGTCTTCGTCCGCCGCCTCTGGATCGCGCATTTGAAACTGCAACGTCTGACTTTCGCGCGGCCAGGCGCCGATTGCGATTGAACCGTCTTGATCGTCGATACCCAAAAGGTTGCGAATCAGGAAGTCGCCGCGACCAAATTCATCTCGGTATTCGTCCATCGCCAGCCCGACCAGCAGGTTGCGTTGAGCACGCGCTTGAATTTCTGGAGCCAAACCCTTGAAGGTCTCAGAAAGGACATCGAGGGCCGGCCTCATGCCGATCGTCTCAATAACGTTGTCGTGCACACCGGTTATTGTCCAGGTTTCGCCAATCGGCGCGCAGCCTTGTGAGACCACCGTCCTTACCGTATAGGCTCCACCCAAGGCCAACCCGATAGCCCCTTCCTCCAAAACCTTGTCATTGAGAAAAAGGTGGGTGCCGTCGCCGCGTGGGTCACCGGACGCCAGGCCGCCGATCATCGGTACGCCCTCGTAGGCGTCCGAAATGTGTGACAGCAGCTTCTCAGCGTCGAGCGTGAACGGGTCGGCAAAGAACAGCCAGACGTCGGTGTCAGCGCTTGCCGGCGCGTTCTTGAGCCAGGCCTGTTCAGTGTCCTCCAGGTCTGCAGTCTCGAGGTGAAGCGTGTGCAGCTCCGCGCCCGGCAGGGAGAAAAGTTGGAGTGCGATGGCTGGCTCGGATTCTATTTCCCGGCCTGGGCCAATAATACCGTTGCCGGAACAGCCAAGCAAGACCTTCGCGCCGGTAATCCGCCGGACTTCGGCCACCAGTTCGTCAAAACCGCTGACGTACGCCGCGCTGGCGAAAAGCAGCGCCAAGTCAATATCAGCATCCCCGTCTTGACTAGGCAAATCTGCCATCAGACCCGCAAGGGCCTCGTGCCAGTCCGACCCGGTTGCAATCGAAGCGCCTGCCTTCATCGCTGCCTCCCGTTTTGTGAGTTTGCCTAATTCTCCATAGGATACTCGTCCGCGGCCTCCTTGATCTGATTTAGCCGCCTGGTTTGACACCCTTAAGGCCCGCTTTGATACTGGAGGAATTAGTAACAAAGCGAAAAGAGGCCCCATGCAAGAGCGTCCGCACGACTTACCCTATGTTCCGCATCGGGTGGAAATTGATCCAGCAACTGAGACCCTGGAGATGCTACCGTACGGCCTCTACATCATCGGATCGCGCGGTTCGGACAACATCAATGGCATGATGGCGGACTGGGTGATGCAGGTTTCGTTCGAACCCCGGCTCGTGGCCTGCTCGCTTGAGCTCAAGAGCACTACGTTGCGAAATCTCCGTGAGACAAATGTGTTTAGCGTCAATTTGCTTGAGTCCGAGGACGTGGAGTTGGCACGGCGGTTCGCCCAACCCCGCGAAGCGTCAAAGATCGCTGGCCGGTCCGGCGGTTCCGCCCCGGTTGTTCACGATAAGCTGCGCGACGTCCCTTACCAAGCCGGCGAGCAGACAGGCTGCCCGGTTCTTGACGATGCCTTGGCTTATCTTGAGTGCGAGGTCGCTCAGTTCGTCGAGGCCGGCGATCACATCCTGGCGCTTGGCAAAGTCGTCGCGGCGACGGTCCTGCGCGAAGGCGAGCCAATGAGCTCCCGAGCTCTAGGCTGGTCCTACGCCGGCTGAGGCCCGGAGGAGACAAAAAAATGATCGGTGTTTACATCCAGGAAACCGAGGCCACTCGCATGGTCGACGCGATCCGCGCCGCCGATGCGGCCGGTGTCCCGGCCTTCTGGTTGACCGTCGGCGGTACCGCTCCCGACGCCGCGATGGTGTTTGCCGCTGCGGCGATGGTGACCGAGAATATAAAGCTCGGCACGTCGATTATTCCAACCTGGCCGCATCATCCCGTAGCGCTGGCCCAGCAAGCCTTGACCATGGCCTCGCTCGCTCCCGGTCGCTTTCGACTGGGCATTGGGCCCAGCCACGATGCCACCATGGAGGCAACCTTTGGAATCGAATACAAACGGCCTCTGCTCCAGTTGCGCGAATACCTGACTGTTCTAACCGAGTTGCTCCGCAACGGCGAAGTTGAATTTGACGGGCAGTTCGCCAAGACCAAAGCCAAGCTCGCCGGTCCCGTCGACGTGCCGGTGATGGCTTCCGCGCTGCGGCCGGCGTCTTTCCGGCTTTGCGGGGAGCTTGCTGACGGAGCGATTAGCTGGGTCGCCCCCTGGGCCTATCTCCGCGATATCGCCTTGCCGGCGCTCCAGGATGGCGCCGCCTCCGCAGGACGCACGCCACCGCCTTTGATTGCTCACGTGCCGGTTTTCCTTGGCAGCAACAAAGAGGAGATGCTGGAGCGCAGCCGCGGCATGATTGGCCGTTACGGCCGCCTACCCAACTATCGCGGCATGATGGACGCCGCCGGCTTTGCCGCGTCGGCTGACGGAAATGTCGATCCCTTTCTCGAGGCGTTGGTCATCTGGGGATCGGATGACACCGTCGCATCTGGCCTGCGCCAAATACTAAATGAGGGTGCCGGCGAAATCATCGTTCACCCTGTATTTAGCTCCGGCGACCGTGACGCCTACAACCAACGACTCTTTGAAGTTATTTCCCAGGCCAACCGCCTCGCCGGAGTGACATCGTGAGCTCACTCTCCCTGGCCGTCGAGGCTGTGTGCACCAGCATGCCCGATGTCCGGGTCGCCAAGCAGCCGCGTGAATCGATCACCTTCGGAGCGCTGGGGCCTGAGGACGACCGCCACTCCGGCGAAACCCGGATTGCGATGAACGGCCAGACCGTGCCCAACGACCGCCAATGGTCAGCGGTGTCTACCGAAGATGTTGAGGCGATCTGCGCCGACCTTGGAGTGGCCCCTTTTGCCTTCGGCGCCATGGGAGAAAATCTCCGCCTGCGTGGTATGCAGCTCGCCGGCCTTGCCGATGGCTCGATCCTCAGCTTCCCCAGCGGAGCCCGCCTCCAGGTGTCGTCCAAGAATGACCCCTGCCTCCACGCTGCCGCCGAGCTAAGCCCGGCCTATGGTGGCTCGGTCAAAGGCGATTTCGTCAAACAAGCGTTAAACCGGCGCGGAGTGCTCGGCGTTGTTCTGGACGTGGGCGTGGTGCGGCCGGGCGATTCCGTGAGCGTCAGTCAACCCAAAATAACCTAGCCAGCCCTAAATCCCCATGGCAACACCTTCGCCACGTAGGTCAGATGCAACCGCCCAACCGCCTTCGGTCCCGGAGGCGATGACCTGGCTGCGCGCCAGGTTTCCATCCCAAGCGGCGGCGACCTGAACATTGTGCCCGCGGGTCCCAAGTTCGTCTCTGACCGTGGGCGTGAAACGCGATTCCATGGTCAAATTGCCCTGGTCAAGCATCGCCCAGCGCGGCGCATCGACCGCGGCCTGGAGGTCAAGCTGCCAGTCCAGCGCGCCGATCAGCGTCTGCAAGTTGGTTTGCACCTGAAAATCGCCGCCCGGGGTGCCGCCGCCGACCACCAATTGGTCGTCCCGGATCGCCATAAACGTGTTTAGCGTGTGGATCGTGCGTTTGCCCGGCTGGACCTGATTCGGGCTAGCTGGGTCGCTGCTAAAACCGCGCAGGCGGTTGTTCATCAGTATTCCCGTCCCAGGAATCATCAAGCCGCTGCCCCATGGCGCATAGATGCTCTGGATAAAGGCAATCGCCAGGTCTTCATCGCCGACCACGAACTCCGTTGTGTCGGTTTTGATCGCCGCTGGTCCCGGTTCTTTCGCCTGGTTCAGGTCAATTTCCTTGGCGCGCTTGCGCGCGAAGTCTTTCGAAAGCAGTTCCTCGACCTGGACCGATTCAACTGCCGGGTCGGCCGCATAGCGGCGGCTGTCGGCGAAGGCAAGCTTTGCCGCCTCTGCCAGGACATGCACCACATTCGCACTGCCCAAACCCCATTCGGACAGTGGAAACTGCTCGACGATATTCAGTGCTTCCAGCAAGATGATGCCCTGGCTAGGGAGCGCCTGTTCGTAGATCTGACAGTCTCGATAGCTCGTCACCAGCGGGTCGTGCCAATGCGCGGTTTGCTCCGCGAGGTCGGTTTCGTCGATCAACCCACCCTGATCTTTAATCGCTTTGGCGATTAGTCCGGCGACTTCGCCTTCGTAGAGGCCTTCACGGCCCTCATCGGCGATCCGGCGCAGAGTACCGGCCAAGTCAGGTTGACGCAGCGTTTCACCCGCGGCGTACGCGGTGCGGCCATTTTTGAGGAATACCGATCGCAGCACGGAACCGGCTGGGTCATGCAGATCCGAGAGCATCGTCATTGCACCGGACAAGCGTTGTGAGACCGGGAATCCTTCCTCGGCCAGCCGGATGGCGGGTTCGAGCAATTTATCCAGCGGCGTCGTGCCGTAGGTGATGTTTAGCTCTACCCAAGCATCGACCAGCCCGGGCACCGTGCTCGACGCCGCACCCTGGTTGGGGATGCCGTCGGCAAAGCGGTCCGAGGTGGCCCCTTTCGGCGCAAGGCCACCGGCGTTGAGACAGTCGACCGTATTGTGCTGACGCCGCCAAACCAAAGCGAAGGCATCGCCGCCCAGGTGGGTGCGATGCGGCTTGGTCACCACGTTGACGGCTGACGCCGCCACCGTCGCATCGGCGGCGTTGCCGCCGCTCTGCATCACGTTCATAGCCACTAGGGAGGCGAGTGAATGGTCGCTGGCGACGGCAAAGCGTGAACCAAACACGGGCCCTCGTTGTGGCGCTTCAACTCCCGCCATACTTTCGGTCCCCGGGACCGGCATCGCTCCAAGGTTGGCCGGCTTGTTAGCTTCAGTCATCGCAACTCTCTGTCATGGCAACCCTCCAAGACCGTGGCTCTTCAAGTATCCGCCAGGTTGATTCGCGGCGCTCACGCATGTTGTGAATCTGCCACCGTGCCGTTTAAGACGTTATCATTTCTCATAGCGGCATCCTTACTGTCCTAAGTTGGTTGGCAAAGTTTCATAGGAGAATAAATCAACGATGGCAGGCACAGTTCGAGAGCTTCTTAACGCCGGCAAAGACAATACGACTGCGATCCTCGCCCTTGATGGAATCAGCCTATCTTTTGCCGAACTGCGCGGCCAAATCGACCGCCTTGCCGGCCAGCTCAATTCCCTTGGCATTGGCCGTGGTGACCGGGTCGGAATCGTGCTTCCCAACGGTCCAGAGGCCGCGATTGCCTTTCTCGCCGTGGCCAGCTGCGCTACCGCCGCTCCGTTGAATTCCAGCTACAAACAAGAGGAATTCCGCTTTTATCTCGATGATCTCGGGGCCAAGGCTCTGATCACCCTGCCCGACGATGTGCCGGCCGCTCATGCCGCTGCCTCCGCGTCAACTTTGCGACTCGCCTGGACTGGAATCGCTGGCGCTTTCAGTCTGCACCACAACGGTGCCGAGGTTGAGCCCACTGCATCGCCCGTATTTGCCTCATCAAATAATGTTGCCTTGGTATTGCACACCTCCGGCACCACCGCGCGGCCGAAAATAGTCCCTTTAGCCCAGTCAAATCTGGCCGTTTCCGCCGGAAATATACTCCAGGCCTTGGAACTGACAGCAGCCGACCGCTGCTTAAACGTCATGCCTTTATTTCACATCCACGGCCTGATCGGTGCTCTGCTGGCATCTATGGCCGCCGGCTCCGCGGTTGTCTGCACGCCGGGCTTTGATGCTTTCCGCTTTTTTGCCTGGATCGATGAATTCAAGCCGAGCTGGTACAGCGCCGTGCCGACGATGCACCAGTTAGTCCTGAGCCGCGCCGGCCGGCAGGCCGAAGTAATCAAGGCCAATCCTCTGCGGTTCATCCGCTCATCATCTGCCTCGCTACCACCGGTTGTTATGGCCGATCTGGAGCAAGCTTTCTCGGCCCCGGTTATCGAGGCATACGGCATGACCGAGGCGACTCATCAGATGGCAACAAACCCGCTGCCGCCGGCTCAGCGCAAACCTGGTTCGGTAGGTAAGGGTGCTGGTGTTCAGGTCAGTGTCATGGACGAAGCCGGCAACCTGCTCAATCTCGGAGATACCGGCGAAATTGTCATTCAGGGCGGCAATGTCACGACAGGCTACGAGAGCAACCCCGACGCCAACGCCTCCGCCTTTACCGAGGGCTGGTTTCGCACCGGCGATCAGGGCTATCAGGACGAGGACGGCTATGTCTTCCTCACCGGCAGACTCAAGGAGATCATTAACCGCGGCGGCGAAAAGGTCAGCCCAAGGGAGATAGATGAAGTGCTGCTGCAGCATCCCGCGGTCGCCCAAGCCGTGGCCTTCGGCATGCCGCATGAGCGTCTTGGCGAGGAGGTTGCTGCAGCTGTCGTGCTAAACGAGGGTTCAGACGCCAACGAGTCCGAGTTGCGCGAGCACGCCGCGAGTCACCTGGCCGATTTCAAGGTGCCTCGCAAGCTACTCATCCTCACGGACATTCCCAAAGGGGCAACTGGAAAGGTCCAACGCATTGGTCTGGCGGAAAAGCTCGGACTGACCTCGAAGTGAGCGCTTTTGAGGGCTGAGGCGACCGATTGAAAATAGCAATCTTTGGCGCCGGCGCGATCGGCGGTTACCTGGGCGCCAAGCTGGCGCGGGCCGGGGAGGATGTCACCCTGATCGCCCGTGGACCTCACTTGGCCGCAATGCAGGCCAACGGACTGCGTGTCATCGAGGACGATGACGAGTTTGTGGTTCAGCCACGCTGCCTGAGTGACAGCCGCGAGGCGGGTCCGCAGGATTACGTCGTCGCCGCGCTCAAGGCTCACCAGCTAACCGCAGCGCTCGATAATCTATCGCCCCTGTTGGGGCCTGAGACACCGGTCCTTGCCGCTCAAAACGGCCTGCCCTGGTGGTATTTCTTTCAACTCCCAGGTCAGTGGCAGGACCACCAGATCGAGATGGTCGATCCGGGCGGCCGGATTTGGCAGGAAATTGGACCGCAGCGCGCGCTCGGATGCGTCGTCTACCCGGCCTGTGAAATCGCTGATCCTGGCGTCATTCGTCACATCGACAGCGATCGCTTCGCCCTTGGCGAGCCAGATGGCTCACGATCCGAACGCGTCACTGTCCTGGCCAAGGCGTTAATAAATGCTGGTTTGCGGGCTCCGGTCCGGACCAGGCTGCGCAATGAGATCTGGCTGAAACTATGGGGTAACGCCGTCTTCAACCCGTTGAGTGTTTTGACCCGCGCCTCTCTACAAGACATCGGCAACGACGCGCCGACGCGTGACTTCGCTCGGCGCGCCATGCTCGAAGTAGAGGCAATCGCGGCGGCGCTAGGTGAAACGATGGCGGTTGATATCGACGCCCGTATCGCTGGCGCCGGCGAAGTTGGTCAACATAAGACGTCGATGCTGCAGGATTTTGAAGCCGGCAGACCGCTGGAAATCGATGCCGTGACCGGCGCAACTGTCGAGATGGCGCATCTCACCGGTGTTGAGGCGCCAAATCTTGAGGCTTTGGACGCCATGCTCCGTCTCCTGCTGCTCAAGAAGGGCTGAGACCGTCATTCGTTGACCGTTCCAAGCGTCGATGGGAATATAGCAACATGAGCTGCTGGGTGAGCAGGAGGGATTAATTTGACGAAGATCAACGCCGCGATTGTAGGCTCAGGCAATATTGGAACAGACCTGCTGTTCAAGCTTCGTCACGACCCGTATATCGACCTCAAACTGGTGGTAGGTGTCGACCCGAACTCCGAGGGACTTGCAATCGCCCGGCGTCACGGCTACGAGACGACCCACGAGGCCATGGACGGGTTCCTCAAGATGCATGAGGGCATCGACATAGTTTTCGAGGCCACCAGCGCCAAGATTCATGCCATGAATGCGCCCAAATACAAGGAACTCGGCAAGTTCGCTGTGGATCTCACGCCAGCCGCGATCGGCCCGATCGTCGTGCCGTATGTGAACCTGGATCAAGTCCTTGACCAACCAAACGTAAACCTTGGCACCTGCGGCGCCCAGGCGACGACACCGATCATGTACGCGATTAGTCGCGTCACTAGTGTGCCCTACGGAGAAATCGTCGCGACTATCGCCAGCAAGAGCGCCGGTCCTGGCACCCGCCAGAACATCGATGAGTTTACGGACACAACGGCGCGGACACTTAGCGTGGTGGGCGGGGCCGAGCAAAGCAAAGCGATCATCATTCTCAACCCGGCCGAGCCACCGATCATGATGAAAAACACGATTTTTGCCAAGGTCGACAAGCCAGATCGTGAAGCGGTCCTGGCATCGATCGAGGACGCGGTTGCCGGTGTTCAGGCCTATGTCCCGGGCTATCGCCTCAAGTCCGACCCGATCTTCGACGACGACAGAATCGCCGTATTCGTCGAAGTTGAAGGAGCGGGCGCCTATCTGCCCAAGTACGCTGGCAACCTGGATATCGAAACCGCGGCAGGCGTGCGAGTTGCACAGGAGTTCGCAAAGCGATGCCTGGAAAAGCGCGGCCAGACAGTCGATTCTGCCACCTAGGGCACCGAGCAGAGAAAGAGACAATCATGGCTAAAAAAGTACGTTTGATCGATTCGACCTTGAGGGATGGCAGCCACGCGATGGCGCATCAGTTCACGGGTGAGATGGTGCGTGACATCGTGAAAGCTCTGGACAACGCCGGCGTCGACACCCTAGAGATTTCTCACGGCGACGGCCTTGGTGGTAGCTCCTTTAACTACGGCTTTAGCAAAGAGCCCGAGATGAGCCTGCTGAAGATAGCCGCTGAGACGGTTGAAAACTCAAAGCTGGCGGTCCTGCTTCTGCCCGGCATCGGCACCAAAGACGACCTCAAGGAAGCCGCTGACTACGGTGTCAAAGTCGCCCGCATCGCCACCCACTGCACCGAGGCTGACATTGCACTCCAGCACATCGCCGCGGCAAAGGAGATGGGGATGGAAGCGATTGGCTTCCTGATGATGGCCCACATGATCTCGCCGCAGGAGCTATTATTTCAAGCCCGTCTAATGCAAAGCTATGGCGCTGACTGCGTCTACGTTACGGACTCCGCCGGCGCCCTAACGCCCGATGGATTTAGCGAGCGCGTGGGGCTCCTCAGCGAGGGTTTGGACGTTCCGGTTGGTGTCCACGCCCACAACAATCTCGGCTCAGCGGTGCCCAACAGTTTGGCCGCTGTCGAAGCCGGTGCAACCTACGTCGACGGCTGCTGCGCCGGTCTTGGCGCCGGCGCCGGCAACGCTCCGCTCGAGATTATCGCCGCCGTCTTCGACCGTGAGGGTATCGATATAGGCGCGGTGGACTGGTTCAAGCTTGTAGACGCCACCGACCAGACCGTGCGGCCGATTATGCCGCGGCCGCAGACGATCGACGGGCCGGCCCTGACCCTCGGCTACGCCGGTGTTTACTCCAGCTTCCTGCTGCACGCCGAGCGCGCCGCCAAGCGGTTCAACGTCGACGCCCGCGAAATCCTCCTCGAATGTGGTCGGCGAAAGCTGGTTGGCGGCCAAGAGGACACGATGATTGAAATCGCCGTTGAACTGAGCAAGCGGGACCCGGCCGGGGTAGCGAACTAGCTCAACCCGGCGAATCATTTTCATTTGGCCGGCTATTGGTGCTTTTTGGCGCTCACCCGGCCTTATAATTCCTGACGGCGGAAACCCCGGCCCGTGGGTTTGGAACCCTCTTAGTTGATAGCGAGGAATACTCCAGTGGCATTATCTACCGACACGATCAACCAACTCGCCGCCGACTTGCACACGGCGGAACAGACCAAAGTGGCAATTGCCCCGCTAACCGAAACCAATCCCGAGATTGAAGTCTCTGACGCTTACGGGATTCAGCTCGAGGGTGTGCGGCTGCGCACCGGCGGCGACCCAAAGGCGATCTTGGGCTGGAAGGTTGGCCTCACCAGCACAGCCGTGCAGAAGATGCTCGGTGTCGATGAGCCTGACTTTGGTCACCTTATCGGCAACATGCGGATTGACGAAGGCACCGAAATCGTTGCCTCCGACATGATTGCACCTCGCGCCGAGCCAGAGATTGCCTTCCAGCTCAAAGCTGATCTCAAAGGACCCGGCGTCACCGCCGCGGACGTTATGGCGGCAACCGAATATCTCATCGCTTCGCTCGAAATCGTCGACAGCCGCGTGCGTGACTGGAAAATCAAACTCTGCGACACGATTTCTGACAATGCCTCTTGTGGCCGCTACGTTCTTGGCAAAGGCCGAACCCCTCCGGACGGCATCGACATGACAAAAATCGGCATGGACTTCTTCGTTGACGGCGAGAAGGTCGGCAGCGCTGATAGCTCCGCTGTTCTCGGCAATCCGGCGGAGGCGGTGGCCTGGCTGGTAAATGTTTTGGCGCCCTACGGCCATCAGCTCTACGCCGGTCAGGTGATCATGCCCGGTTCTCTCGTCGCCATGGTGGACGCCAAGCCCGGCCGCGTCTTCCGAGCCGAATTTCAGCACATTGGCTCTGTGGAGACGCAGTTCAAGTAGAGGCGCTCTGCCTGTGGATTAAATCAAGATGAGATGGCCAACGTCATCTCCTCTCCTTGATCGTCTCGACTCTGTTTGGAGCTAACCTTTGACGCCGGTGCTCACAAGGAATTGGCGTAGCGCCTTGAGATGGCCCCATCGTGTTCAAATGGCTCCTTGGTCCCAAGCAGAATTTGGCCCAGCCGATGTCCCAGTGGCCGTCGCGCCCGGCGAGTCGCGGGCGAGTTCCACGCCTCCTCGTCAATGGCCCGTATCGTGGCCCTGAGGCGGTCATGTGTCGCGGCGGCGGCCGCGAGCTGCTCTTCAAAAGAACGCCCGGCTTTGCGTTCCACCTCACGGGCGTTCAAAGCGTTGAGCCCTTCGCCGTAGAGCGCGACATCCACCGGCGCCCTTTCAGCCCGTGACCAGGCGTCCAGGGCGTCAAGGACATGCTCCTGCCAGCTTTCCAGGTGGCCCAGCAGATCCTTTGGCGACCAGGTGCCACCGCCGACACCGGGAAAGTTGCCACTGCCCGCTGGCAGCTTGTCGATCGAAGCCATTATTTCGGCGCGCCCTGAATCGAGCGTCGCAATAGCCTGGTTTTGGCCAATCAGATCGGTCACTCTCGATTCCCCCTGAGCGTGTACCTGTTTCTATGCGTGTACATCCTGACTAGCACCACCCATTACAGAGATTGCCTCACCGGTGATGCCAATCGACAACGGCGAGCAAAGGAACGTAATCACATTGGCGACCTCTTCGGCTGTTACCACGTGCCTGATCACCGACCGCTCCACCATTTCGCTCATTACCTGATCTACTGTCTTCCCTTCGCGTTTGGCCTGCTCCTGATTCCGGGCCAGCGTGTCCTCGGTTATTGTCATGCCCGGATAGACGGCGTTGACGTTGATCCCAAACGCACCTAGGTCGTTGGCCATCGATTTCGTCAGGTTGATGGTGGCGATATTGCGCAGTCCAGCGCTAACCTGCGAGCCCGGAGACCGTTCGGCACCACGCTGATATTGACTATCCGGCCGAAGCCCGCCATCTTCATGTGCGAAAGAGCCGCCCGCGAACCGCGTAGGTAGCCAACAACCTTCTCCTCGAAGTCACGCAAGATGTCGGCGTCCTGAACCGTTTCGATGGTGCCGCCGCTGCCGCCGACGCGGGCCGCGCTGTTGACCAGGATTTGTACTCCGCCGAATTCCTCCGCCGATCGGCCGATAAAGCGATTGATCGAATCTGGATTCAACGTATCGCAAACCATAGCAAAGATCTGTCGGCCGGTCGCATTCCTCAGTTCCGCTGCTGTCTCCTGGAGCGGTCCGTCATTGCGGCCGCAAATCGCAACATTGCAGCCTTCCCGCGCTAAGGCCAGCGCCGTTGCCTTTCCGATGCCCCGGCTGCCACCCGTTACAATCGCGGGCCTGCCTTCTAATCCAAGGTCCACGCTGAGTCCCTTCTTTTGCTGTCCTGTTTACGCGAGATTGATCAACTATATGCAGCGGACGGAAATGACGCCACGCTTGTTGATGATGGGTTTGGCTAGCGCCTATCTCAACGTATAATTTCGTCGTGCCCCCCCCCCACCACGACCGTGATTTAGTGAAGGAAGCCAATCTGTCTCTGGCCTGCGGCGACCGGATTAGATGACCACTCCCGAAAACACCATCCGATTAGGCATTCCCAGCCCGGGGCCTAGCTATCGTGGCGCCCTGGCTAGCCGTGATTTTAAGCTCCTTTTCGGCGGCCAGATTGGCTCGGAAATCGGCAACGGTGCAGTCCAGTTAGCTCTCCCCTGGCTGATTCTTGACCTAACCGGGTCAGCCTTCCAGCTTGGCACCGCCTACTTCTTCCAATTCTTGCCCATGTTGCTGTTCGGTTTGCTTGGCGGGGTCTTTGTTGACCGCTGGGATCGACGCATGACGATGGTCCTGGTTGATGCCCTTCGGGCCTTCGCCTTCCTTTCGATCGCGGCCATTTTCTATCTAGGTTCACTCTCGGTGGAGCACATTTACGCCGTCATCTTCCTTGAGTCATCCCTGGCGAACCTCTTTAATCCAGCGCGAGCCGCCCTGATGCCAAACCTGGTCGATGAGGAGAACTTGCGGCCAGCAAACTCCCTTATGGAAGTTTCACGTCACATCGGCTTCCTGATCGCTCCACCCGCAGGAGCCCTGGTGATTTCTCAACTCGGACCAGAATCGATCATGCTATTCGATGGGTTCACTTTCTTGCTCGCCGGCCTGATGGTGTTTTTTATTCGCTGGCGGCAGCCAGCCCGGACGCTGGTCCAGTCCGACGGTTTGCGCCATTCTGTCCAACTAGTCATGGAGCAAACCCGAGCCGGAATCGCCGCCATCGGCCGGGAACGGCTGTTGCAGGTGACAGTCCTCCTGGGTTTCAGCCTCAACCTCATCGTCGCGCCGATTCAGGTCCTGATGCCGCTATTTGTACGCGACGTCAAGGATGCCGGCCCGGCCTACTTTGGTCTATTGGTTGCCGGACTGCTTGTTGGCCTAATAGTAGGCTCGCTAACTTCGCCAATCTCAGCTCGCAGATTCGGATTAGGGCGCATGACTATCGGCGCCACTCTGATTCTGGGAATCATGGTCTGTGTCGCATCTTGGCCGCCGACCATTTGGCCGCCCGTCATTGCCATGGCCATCGCCGGAGGCTGCATCGGGTCTTTGAACGTCGCACAGACGACTATGCTCCAGAGTTCAACTACAGACGAAGAGCGTGGCCGGGTCTCGGCGGCTTACTATACATTCACCCTGGGCGTCCGGCCATTTGGCTTTCTAACCATGGGAGCGTTGGCTTCGGCGGTCGATATCCGCTTCCTGTTTGTCGCCCTCGGCGTGCTCGCCTTAATGGTCAGTGGGGTTCTGTTTCGTATTCCGGAGGTCCGCAAACTTCGTTAAGCACCCGCCCCGGCAAAAAATTGCAGCGGGGGTGACACCCGAGCAGCCTAGCTGCTACCAAGACTTTGAAAGGATGGTTCCGTGGAAGTGATCGAGGCGATTCACAGTCGCAGAAGCATTGGACGGATGGGAGCGGAAGAGCCCCCGCGCGAAATTATCGAAAAACTGCTTGATGCCGCCGTCCAGGCTCCTAACCATCACGAGTCACTGCCTTGGCGGTTCTTCGTTCTAACTGGCGATGCCCGGGTGAGCTTTGGCGAGGTAGTCGCGGAAGCCGTGAAGCCAAGTCTCGCCGAACTCGATGAGACTCGACGGGAGGGTGTGTTGGCTGCGGAGCGCGCCAAACCCCTGCGGGCTCCGGCCCTGATTGTCGTCGGAGTCAAACATCCGCCATCGGAGAAACTCGAACCGAGCGAGGACCTGCAGGCCTGCGCCGCGGCGATTCAGAACTTACTCCTGGCCGCTCATTCACAGGGTCTCGCGGCCCAATGGCGCACCGGCGCCGGTGCTTATGACACATCAGTCAAGGAATCCTTTGGCTTGTCGGCGGAGGATGAAATCGCCGGCATCGTCTATCTGGGCTATCCCGACGCCGAATACGTCGCCTCAATGCCGGAGCGAAGCCGGTGCTACGCCGAAATTACTCAGTGGCGGGACGGGTCCGCGGAGTAAACAAGGCTAGCCTCGGTCAGAAACGCACAGTCCCCGTGTTCATTGCCTGTTTTTCTTCTTTCGTCGCCGTTTCAGCAAGAAAATGCCGGCGAAGGAGGCCAGCAACAAGGCGATAATCGTTCCATCCGCCGGCCTGCTCGTGTAGCCTGCCTGCACGTCTGAGAAAGCTATGTCCAGCCCATTTTCTGCTGAGCCTTTTCGCAGTTCCTCGATCAAGCCTTCTCGGCCCTGGAGTCCCGCCCAGGAGTGGTTCGCCGCAAATAGCGGCCACGCCAGGCGAGCCAGGTAGCGGACCGGGCTTTTCCGGAATCGGACTGCCGCCTCAAACTCGAGGTCCGTCCACTCTCCGCGCTGATTTGTCGTCAAACGCCCGCTTCCAACCACGTCACCCCAAATCTCAAATTTGAGGCTGCGTCCAGGATCCATGCCAAGCACTTTTAGATGGCAGTTGAGAACGTACGGCAGCCAGCCTCTGATCTCCAGGCGCAAGATGCGGCCGGCCCCGGTCTCATCGCCGGGCTCCAGTTCCAAAACTTCAGGAAAGACAGCGGGCCACCAGACAGGTAGATTGGCTGGGCGTGCGACAACATCAAAAACCGCTTCCGCTGGAGCGCGCAAATGCCAGGTGTTGGATAGGTGATGCTCAGGCTGTGCCACGGGACCTCCGGCCTCAGCCTAGCACAGGCTCGCCGAGCCAACGCTGCGCGTAGTGGAGACAGTTTCGGAGTCAAATTGGACCCGGCTGCTATACTAAAAAACCTAATAATCTTGAGAAGGAGAGGACAGGAATGGCGACAAAGGACCCACGCGAGCCTTTTACACGCATCAGCGTTGAGGAGGCCAAAGAGAAGATCGATGGCGGTAACGTCCAGGTGATTGATTGCCGGTCGGGAACCGAATACATCGGTGGCCACGTCCCGGACGCCCTCAATATTCCTCACATGTCGGTCGTCGGCCGTAAGAGCGAACTCTCCCCTGACCAGGCCATACTTTTCATTTGTGAGACCGGCACCCGCAGCGCCCTGGCCTGCGAGTTTGCCGCCGCCAGCGGTTTCAAAGACCTCTATAACGTAGAGGGCGGCACAAAAGGCTGGATCAAGGCTGGGCACGCCGTCGACAAGTAGACTGGCGAACTCTCCTCTCTTTCGGGCTCTGGTCGCCCCCTCGAATCATGGTGACTGATCGTCGTCTCTATCTTTTCGACATTGACAGCACCCTGATCACAACGGGAGGCGCTGGCGGTACGGCGATGCGAGCCGCCTTCACCGCGCTTTGGCATGACGAGGAGCCATTCGATGGTATCGAATTCCACGGCCGCACCGACCGATGGTTGCTCAAGCAGGCGTTAGCAAAGCTTCAGAGCGAGAGTGCCCCCTTCGAGGACTCACTGCGCCGCTTCAAGCGCGCCTACTTTCGCCGCCTACCCGAAACCCTGCGAGCCAAGACCGGTCAGGTTTTGCCCGGAGTGCCTACGCTGCTAAAGAAGCTGGCGGCAGATGATCAGGCAACCCTGGCGCTTGGCACTGGCAACTTTCGTGTCTCCGCCGGGATAAAACTGAGGTACTACGGCATCGACCACCATTTTGAACTCGGTGGTTTCGGTGACCGGGCCGAAGGACGGGCGGAGCTAATTGCCGTCGCGATCCGTTCCGCCAACCGCAAATATGGCCGGCACCCATCTGTCTATGTGATCGGAGACACGGTCCACGATGTCACCTCCGCCAAAGATAACGGCGCGATCGCGGTTGGCGTCAGCACCGGCGTTGTCGAGGAAGCGGAGCTCAGCCAGGCTGGAGCCGATATCGTGCTTTCTACTCTAGAAAACGCTTCTCAGCTGTTGAATATCAGGGCTGGCCTTAATTGACCGGCTCCAGCACCGCACTGCTATAATTAAGAAGCAGTCGACCACTTAAAGTGGCGACAAGCAGGATGTCACCCGCGGCGTAAGAAAAGGAAAAACTGCTCGGATCCGGAATCGTGACCGAGACAGCACATAGCAAAGCACCACGTGGCTTTCATGTGCCTTCGGTCCTGAACTGAAGGGCACTTTTGTGAAAAGCGCAGCTCACACGCGAATTGGCTTTATCGGCGCCGGCCGGGTGGCGAATGCTTTGGCGCCGGCTCTTGAATTGGCCGGTTTTACGATCTCGGCCATCGCCAGCCGCAGCGAAATGTCCTCCGCCAGGCTAGCTAGCCGGCTCCAAGGCGCCATCTCTGTCGCCACTGCTCAAGACGTGGTCGACACCTGTGACCTTGTGTTCTTGACCGTCCCCGACAATGCGACCCGAGATTTGGCCGCCACTATCAATTGGCAAGCCGGCGGCGCGGTGGTCCACACCAGCGGCGCTCTGTCACGAGAGGCTCTGGCGGCAGCAGAGGCGCAGGGAGCCGCGACCGGCTCGCTTCACCCACTGCAAACCTTTGCCGGCCCTGCATTTAGCAATGCCGCGGAGCAAAACCTAAAAGGCATCGTATTCGCTCTGGAGGCCAAGACAGCGCTGCGAGATACCCTCCTGGCGTTGGTGGAGGCTCTCGGTGGCTCGGTTATCGAGTTGAGACCAGAGGACAGGGTTCTCTATCACGCGTCGGCTGTCTTGGTTAGCAACTATGTCATAACCCTGGTAAAGCTGGCCAGCGACCTCTGGCAACGCTTGGACCGTGACCAGGCCGCTGCCGTTCAGGCACTGTTGCCGCTTTTAAAAGCAACCGTCGCCAATATAGAAACCACGCCATTAAAAGACGCACTAACTGGGCCGGTCGCCCGCGGCGATCTCGGCACCATCGAATCTCATCTTGCCGCCTTGGCCGAGGAATCACCTGAAACCGAAGAAATTTATCGCATCTTGGCCGGCGAGACAGTTCCGTTGGCTCTGGAGCAGAGCGGGCTCACTAGCGAAGATGCCGAGTCCCTGAGGCAGTTGTTGCGGTCCGCCAGGCTGGAATCGGCCGACGCAAGACAGGTGGCAGCCCAGAAATGAAGCTAATTTTGACGCAATCGTCAACATGGATCGATGTTCAAAGCCGATCAGCAGCACAAGGAGGGCAACCAAATGACGCGTCTTAGCGTTGCCGAAATTCAGGAAATCAAGACCAACGGCCAAAAGGCCGTGATGCTTACGGCCTACGACTTCCCGTCGGCCCGCATTGCCGAGGCAGCCGGTGTCGACATGATTCTCGTCGGTGACAGCCTTGGCATGGTCGTTCTGGGCTATGAGAGCACTGTGCCGGTGACAATCGAGGACATGCTGCACCACACCAAGGCTGTTGCTCGGGGTACCAGCCGGGCGCTGGTCGTCGCCGATCTGCCGTTTATGACCTATCAGGTATCAGTGGAGGATGCGCTTCGTAGCGCCGGCCGGCTTATGCAAGAAGGTGGCGCTCACGCCGTCAAGCTTGAGGGCGGCGTTCATATGGCCGAGACCGTGCGCCGCATCACCCAGGTTGGCATACCGGTGGCCGGCCACATCGGCCTGACACCACAATCGATAAATCAACTCAGCGGCTACAAGGTCCAAGGCCGCACGCCGGAAGCCGCCGAGCGCCTGGTTGAGGATGCAATCGCACTCGAACGGGCCGGCGCGTTCTGCGTTGTTCTGGAAACTATCCCCGCTCCGCTGGCGGAGCTGATCAGCCAGCGTCTGAAGATCCCCACAATCGGCATCGGCGCGGGCGCTGGCTGCGATGGGCAAGTGCAGGTCTGGCACGACTTGCTGTCTTACTCGACCACGTTCTTGCCAGACCACATGCCGCGACACGTCAAGCAGTACGCCCAAGTTGGTGAAGACATGCAAAAGGCGATCGAGGAGTACGCCGCCGAAGTGCGCGGAGGCACTTTCCCCACGACCCGCCAGAGCTTCCGCATGCCCAAGGCAGCCCTGGCTGAACTGACGGAGACCTTCGCCTGATTGAGGTAGTCCAGACCAGCGAGGCGATTCGCCAGGTCAGGGCGAGTCTCACCGGCAGCGTTGGCCTGGTTCCGACCATGGGCTACCTGCACGAGGGTCATCTTTCACTGGTCCGTGCCGCCCGTAAGCAGAACCAACATGTGATCGCCAGTATCTTCATCAATCCGGCCCAGTTCGGGCCCAGTGAAGACCTATCACGCTATCCCCGCGATATCGAACATGACGTATCGCTTCTGGGTGAGATCGGTACCGATACCGTGTTCATACCCTCGGAAGCTGAGATCTACCCCAAAGGATTTGGCACCAGCGTGGATGTGGGTCCGGTGGCCGGTCCTCTGGAGGGCATCGCTCGGCCCGGCCACTTCCAAGGCGTCGCAACCGTCGTCCTCAAGCTTTTCAACCTCATCCAACCCACCAGAGCCTACTTCGGGCGCAAGGACGGCCAGCAATTAGCCGTGATCGGACGCCTGGTCCGCGATCTGGACCTTCGGGTTGAAATCGTAGCAATGCCAACCGTACGCGACCCCGATGGGTTAGCGATGAGCACCCGCAACACCTACTTAACCCCGGTGCAACGTGAGGCGGCTCCAGTCCTCTGGCAGGCACTGCTGTTGAGCCAGGAGATGTGGACCCGTGGCGTTCGCGATGCCGAATCGATCCGCGGCCGGATAAAAGAGTTCATTTCCGATCAGCCTCTCGCCAGTATTGATTACGTGTCCGTCGCCCATCCCGACAGCTTCGAGGAATTGCAGCGGATCAAGGGACGGGCGTTAGTGTCCCTGGCGGTCCGCATCGGCGACATCCGTCTGATCGACAACCTGGTGCTCGGCGAGTAGACCGAGCCGTGGCAACAAACCAGCCGCTGTTTATTCGCCGCTACACGGCGGCCGACCATGCCGCCGTCTGGGACTTACACAACGAAGGCCTGAATCATGCCGGCGTTCACCTGGGCCCTGGACCCTGGGATGACGACATGTCAAAGATCGAGCAAGTCTACCTCGACGGCAATGGCGAATTCCTCGTCGGCCTGGTGGCCGATCGAATTGTCGCCATGGGAGCGTTAAAAAAGACTGGTGATTCGCGAGCCGAACTCAAGCGAATGAGGGTGGCTCCGGACTTTCAGAGGCGTGGTTACGGCCAGGCGATTCTCGAAGCGCTCGAGCGCCGCGCCATCGAGATCGGCTACACGACGTTGCACTTGGACACTTCGGTGATGCAGCTATCCGCTCAGGCCCTCTACGAGCGCAACGGCTTCCGCGAGCTACGCCGGGAAGCGACCGCGAGCTTTGAGGCGATTCTCTATGAGAAGCAACTTCCGGGTTGAACAGAACCCCGTCTACTTCCGGCCGCGAACAGGGGTGCTAAAATAACCCGAACTCGCTCAGCACGAACGCAGGAGAATAGCCTCTTACCATGGCCGGACACTCAAAATGGAAACAAATCAAGCGAGACAAGGCGATCACCGACTCGAAGCGCGCCAGCGTCTTCACCAAGCTTGGCCGTGAGATAACAGTCGCGGCCCGAGTCGGCGGCGGTGACCCTGACGGAAACGCCAGGCTGCGATTGGCGCTACTCAAGGCACGCGAAGCCAACATGCCAGGCGACATTATCGAACGTGCCATCGCCAAGGCCGTCGGCGACAGCGACGCCAGCCAATTGGACGAAGTTGTTTACGAGGGCTTTGGTCCCGGCGGCACGTCGGTTATGGTCGAGGCTTTGACCGACAATCGAAACCGAACCGTTGCTGAAATCCGCGCTACTTTTGGCCGCGGCGGCGGCAACCTTGGCGAAAGCGGCTCCGTCGCCTGGATGTTCACAAGCCGAGGCGTAATCACCGTCGGCAATGACGGCACGCGCGACTCGGACGAGGTCGTGCTGATTGCTATCGACGCCGGTGCGGACGATGTTTCCGTGGATGAGGATGGTGTTTCAATTTTTACCAAACCCGAGGACCTTGATCTCGTGCGGCGAGCAATCCTTGAAGCCGGCGTCGAATCAGAATCGGCTGAATTGTCCCGTGTGCCCAACGCGACCGTACCGGTGGACGAGGAAGAAGCGATCCAAGCTTTGAAGCTTCTCGACCGGCTCGAGGACCTCGACGATGTCCAACGTGTCTTCTCCAATGCCGACTTCCCGGACGAAGTCCTGGCTTTATTCTCAGCCTAGCCGCGGATGTCAGATACCCCGGCCGCACCTGTCATCTTGGGGATCGATCCCGGCATACGGATTTGCGGCTGGGGATTGGTTCGCGCGGCTCAGCCGACGAGCTTCGTCGCTTGCGGTGTAATCAAGCCGAAGACTCGCGAGCCCATGGCGCGGCGCTTGCACTTTCTCTTTTCGCAAATCAAAGCCGTAATCGAAGAATACTCACCGGATGAGGTTGCTATCGAAGATCCCTTTGTTGGCTCGGTCTCGCCGGCCTCAGCAATGGTTATCGGCCAGGCGAGAGCCGCCGCTGTAATCGCTGCCGCATCCAAGGGCCGAGAAGTAGAGTTTTACGCCCCGACCGCGGTTAAGGCGGCCGTCACCGGCTTTGGCCAGGGCGACAAACGGCAAGTCCAGTCGATGGTCAAGATGCTGCTGAAATTAGATGCGGCTCCGGAACCAGCGGACGCTGCCGATGCCTTGGCGATCGCCATGTGCCACTTGGGCCAGCGGCGCTTCAGAGCCTTGGAAAAGGCCACGGCCAGGTGATTTCCCATCTGCACGGCGAGTTGGCTCGCAAGAATGAGGTTTCGTCCAGCGTGGATCTTGATGTCGGCGGCGTCTGGTACGAGGTGGAGCTACCGGCCTTCGTCTGGCGTGCTCTCGAGGACATCGCTCCCGGAGAGCAGGTTGACCTGGAGATTTTTTACTTCGTCAGTGCCAACGCGCCGACACCTCGCCTGATCGGTTTTCAACGTGAGGTAGAGCGCGAATTCTTCAAGAAGTTGATCACCGTTCCCAGCGTGGGGCCGACCAGTGCAACCAAGGCACTTGTGTTCAGTGTTTCCGCAATCGCCGGCTGGATCGAAGCCGGGGATACGGCCGCGCTGACGCGGCTGCCAGCGATCGGCAAGCGCACGGCAGAGACGATCGTTGCCCAATTACGTGGCAAAGTCACCGAAGAAGCGCTCCTGGCCGATGAGGGATTCGACAAGCCCGAATCGCCACGCCCGGCCGGTCCCAGCGACATTGCCCGCGACACTATCGAAACCTTGACTGCCTTGGGATACGGCCGTCCGGAGGCCGAACGCTTGGTGCAGCAAGTCGAAGTCGGCGCCGAACTCGAATCGGTTGAGGAAGCGCTACGGGCGGTGTTCCGCCGCCTCAACCCGGCTTGAGCCGTTAATTTGCCTTAGATCTCCTGCTTCTGGCGACCGGCCCAGCCAACCACCTCGCGAATCGATTCGCGCAGGATATCGATAATGCGGTCGATTTCCTCCGGGCCGACGATCAGCGGTGGCGCCAGCAGATAGCTGTCACCGATGTTGCGACTGATTAGGCCTCGCTCCTTGCAGGCCGCAACCAATCTGGCACCGACACCGAGCTCAACCGGAAATGGACGCCGGTTTTCCTTGTCGGCAACCAGCTCAACACCGCCGAGCAATCCCAGCCCGCGTACCTCACCGACTCCGTCCTCGGACAACAGCGACTGCAGGCCGTCCTGTAGATGCTGACCCATCGCCGCCGCGTTCTCGATCAAGCCCTCTTCCTCGATGATCTGTAGGTTTCGCAAGGCTACGGCGCAGGCCGTGGGATGAGCGGAGTTGGTTGCACCGATCATGAGCCGTTGATTAGGGTCAGTCTGTTTAATCGTGTCGTGAATCGTCTTGGAAATAATTGCGCCGGAGAGCGGAATGTAGGCGCTTGTCACTGCCTTGGCAAAGGACACGATGTCCGGTTCCACGTCCCAGTGTCTCAAAGCGAACCAGCGCCCAGTGCGGCCAAAGCCGGTGATCACTTCGTCAGCAATCAACAGAACGTCATGACGGTCGCAGATCTCGCGCACCTTAGGGAAATACTCCGGGACAGGCGGAATCACGCCACCGGCTCCGTGCACCGGCTCAGCGATAACCGCGGCCACGGTGTCCGCTCCCTCACGGAGAATCGTTTCCTCAATCGCCATCGCGCAGTCGATATCGCAGCCTGGATAGGTCTTGTTCCATTCGCAGTGATAGCAAGAGTTGGTGCCAACGCGGATGAAACTCGGGTCTAAAGGCCCGAATCCGCGCCAAAACGGCGCTAACCCGGTTGCAGCCGTAGTCGCCAGGGTGCTGCCATGATAGGCCTGACGGCGGGCGATAATTTTGACCTTTTCCGATCTTCCCTGCAGGAACCAGTGATAACGCGCCAGCTTGAACGCCACTTCGTTGGCTTCAGAGCCGCTATTGGCAAAAAAGACCGCATCCATGCTTGGATAGCTGAGGTTGCAAAGTTTCTCCGCCAGCTCGATCGCCGGCCTGTTTGAGTAGCCGGAGTAGGCATTGGCGAATGCGAGTTGCTCCATCTGCTTTGCGGCGGCATCCGCCAATTCCTTGCGACCGTGGCCGACGGCTACATTCCACAGCGAAGAGAGACCGTCAATGTACTCTCTGCCCTGGACGTCAGTGAGAATTGCCCCTTCGCCCTTTTCCATGATTAGCGCGGTTTGATGCTCGGCTTCGCTGTTTTGCGGATGTAACAAGTGTGCTACGTCGCGCTCAATCAACTCTTGGTACTGATTGTCGTTCAAATGCTCACCTCGGAGTTCACCCGGAAATTCTAATCATGCCCGCCTTCAGAGAATCTTACATCGGTAGCCACGGTTGAGTCAGTGAGCCCAGTGGCTTCAACTTTAGTAAAACAATCCAGGCCATCAATTGCCTGCCTATAATTGAAGCATGCGATTGCTCGTAAAACATCCACTCGGTGTCCTTGGAGCCGCTGCCGTCTTGCTGGGAGTGCTGGCTCTAGCCTGTTCTTCCGCCCGGGAACCCGGTCAGGTCCATGTTCTTACCTGGGATGGCGCCGTGAATCCGGTAATGGAGCGTTATATCGACCGCGGGATAGGCACCGCGGAGAAATCGGACGCGCTGGCGGTCGTGTTGCGGCTGGATACGCCCGGTGGGCTAAGTTCGTCTATGAGGGACGTTATCCAGCGCATCGAGGCATCCCAAGTCCCGGTTCTCGTCTATGTTTCTCCGGCCGGCGGGCGCGCCGCTTCTGCTGGCACGTTTATCACGATGGCCGGCCATGTCGCGGCCATGGCGCCCAACACCTCGATTGGCGCCGCCACGCCGATTAATTCGTCGGGTGAGGACATCGAGGGTGCCCTCGGGCGCAAGGTAACAAATGACGCCGTCGCATACATACGTGGCATCGCTGAGCTTCGCGGCCGCAACGCCGACTGGGCCGAAAGCGCCGTCCGAGACGCCGTCGCCGTAACCGAAAACGAAGCGGTCGAGCTCAACGTCGTTGACTTCATCGCCACCAGCCTCCAGGACCTTTTGGAACAGTCCGACGGGCTTGAGACTGAAATCGTAGCCGCGTCCGGCCGGGTAGAACCGACGAAGATCAACACCGCCGGGGCTAGCATTACATTTAATGACACCAACCTTTCAGAAGACATCATTTACATAATCGCTGACCCCAATATCGCTTTCTTACTGCTCAGCCTCGGTGGCCTTGCTCTCTTCATCGAAATCCTCACTCCCGGCTTTGGCGTCGGCATCTTCGGCGTAATCATGCTGATCCTTGCCTACTTCGCGCTCGGCTCTCTGCCAACAAACGCCGCCGGTGTCGCCCTTGTGGTGTTGGGCATCACTCTCTTAGTAGCAGAGGTCTTCATCAGTGGATTTGGCGTATTTGGTGTCGGCGGAATAATTGCCATTGTTTTCGGAGGACTGATCCTCACTGGCAGCGGTGAGATCGGTTTCCAAGTCTCTCGTTGGCTCGTTGTCGGCGTCGGAGCCGTGCTTGGGCTCTTTGCCCTGTTCGTGGCCGGCGCTCTGCTGAAGATTCGACGCATGCCATCGCATCCTGGACGCGCATCGCTGGTTGGCGCGAAAGGCACCGTGAAAACACGCCTCGCGCCCAAAGGCGTGGTGATAATAACCGGGGAGCGCTGGGATGCGAACGCCGAGGACCCGCCGTTGGCAGAAGACACTCTGGTAATTGTTACCCAGGTCGAAGGGCTGCATTTGACCGTAAAGCGTGACCCGGCCTCTATCAAGCTCCTTCCTGAAGCCGCGTCCGAGATAGCCCCGGATTAATGGCCAGCCTAGAGGTAAGAATTCTGATTCGCGCCGATCCGGAACGAATCTGGCCAATCCTCGCGGACTTCGATGCCCAAGCAGGCTGGATGGCCGATGTACGTCGCCTGCAGGTCACCAGCGACATAGGTCAGGGTGTCGGGACAACCCTTGAAGTGACTAGTGAGTTGTTCGGGCTGCCCGTCGTCCGTGACCGTATGGAGGTCGATTCTTGGCAGCCGCCACTTCGGTACACGGTCGTGCACACGGGCCAATTTAGCGGCGCAGGGGAGTTCAGGCTCGACCGTGTCGAGGGCGGAACGATTATGGTGTGGCGAGAAGATTTCCTGCCGCCGCTGGGGCCGGTTGGTGAGTTGGCATTCAAGCTGTTTCTCGGGCCTCATTTACGCCGGGTTTTTGGCCGCTCCCTCGACAACCTGAGGGAGGTAGCCGAAGCTGACTCCGCCTCTAAGCCGAGCCCCTCAGCGTAACGTCACCGGCTTCAACCTGAACCCGGCTGCCGTCGGGCTGCTCAATCAGCAACGCGCCATTCTTGTCCACGTCAATCGCTAGGCCCTGAATCGGGCTTCCCGTGCCGGAAGCGGTTACCTCACGTCCCAAAGTCACCAGGCGGGCGCGCCAGGCTTGGAAGGGACCCCGGCTGCCCGAATTACTCTCGGCCAAGAGGGACTCAAAGTGGTTGCAGAAGCTGGCCAAAAGCCTCTCCCGCGGCACCTCGGCTCCGGCGGCGTCTTTAACGCTGGTAGCGATCTCGGCAATCTCCGGGAATCTCTGGACCTCTTGGTTGACGTTGATCCCAACCCCAACCAAGGCTACTGATTGTCCGTTTGAGGTTTGAGTAGTCTCAATCAAGGTCCCTGCAACCTTCTTGCCGCCGATCTGGACGTCATTTGGCCATTTCAATTCAGTCTCAACTGAATCGGCATGCGCCTCGCTGATCTCTTCAATCGCCAGGGCGGTTGCCAGAGGCGTGATGTAAGCCAGCGAGCGTCGCTGCGGCGGCGAGTCCGTCATCAGGACCAGCGTGTATAGCAAATTTACGTCCGGCGGTGAAATCCAAGAGCGATCGGACCTGCCTCGCCCCGCGGTCTGGACTTCTGCCAAGACGATAGCTCCGGAGGAAAGACGAAAGCGCTCCAGCATACGGCGCGCGTCGTCCATGGTCGATTCAGTCTCCGGCCGATAGACCAAGCGCCGGCCGACGAACTCCGTTTGCAGGTTCCAGGACAGGTATGGCCTCGAAAAAAGCGGCAATGTCTCGAATTGCATCGAGTCCATCGTTTGCCTAAAGCGTTCGAAGTTGGCCTCAGCCACTGGCGACTCCCTGCCCGATCTAGGAGCTGAATTTGGCGAAAAGAGCTTGAAATCATAAGTTGACCGCCCCGGCATTGCCGGGGCGGTCAAGTCTGTCCGCACTAGGGCGGTAAGTTGCTAGGCTGATGCCCAGCTGCGCCTAAAAACTAGGCTGAGGTTCCTCGCATAGTCACTAGGCGGATGGCTAGGCTATCAGCCTTACAACGTTGATCATCCATCCGCATCACCTCCTTTCCTGCCCACGATACTAACCGGTGCCTTCGGGATCGTCAATGAGTTGATCCACCTAATCCTTTAGCCGCCGCCGAACCGGATCATGTGGGATAATCGATTGCACGATGACTGAATTCAAAGTTATCTCCGATTTTGAGCCTACCGGCGACCAGCCTGATGCGATCGATGCGCTGGTCAAGGGCTTGGAGGATGGCAAGACCAAACAGACCTTGCTTGGCGTCACTGGCTCTGGCAAGACCTTCGCCATGGCTCATATCATCCAACGCTGGCAGCGGCCAACCCTGGTTCTGGCGCCAAACCGCACCCTCGCGGCCCAGCTCTGCGCCGAGTTCAAGGAGTTCTTTCCCAATAACGCGGTTGAGTACTTCGTCTCTTACTACGACTACTACCAGCCCGAGGCCTACATTCCGCGCACTGACACCTATATTGCCAAGGACGCCGACGTAAACGAAGAGATCGACAAACTGCGCCACGCCTCCACCCGTGCCCTTTTTGAGCGCAAAGATGTGATTATCGTTGCTTCTGTCTCCTGCATCTATGGTCTGGGCGAGCCCGAGGAATATCAAAGCTTTGTCCTCCACTTTGCCAAGGGTGAAAAGATGCCGCGTTCCCGGATCATGCGCCGCCTGGTTGACATGCAATACGAGCGCAACGACAACAACCTTGTGCGTGGCAAATTCCGCTTACGCGGCGATAGCCTCACGCTGCAGCCGGCCTATGACGAGTTGGCCGTGCGGATCGACTTCTTCGGTGATGAGGTCGAACGTATTATCGAGATCGACCCGCTCACGGGAGAGCTTCTCGCCGATCGTGACACGCTGGACATCTACCCGGCCAAGCACTTCGTCACTTCTAAGGACAAGCTTGAATTGGCCGTCGACGATATCGAAGCCGAGTTGGTCATCCGGGTTGCGGAGCTAAAGGAGGCGGGCCGCATCGTCGAGGCCGCACGTTTAGAGGAACGAACCCGCTACGACGTTGAGAGCATGCGCGAGGCCGGTTACTGCGCTGGCATTGAGAACTACTCGCGGCATCTCGCACGCCGGGAGGCGGGTTCCACGCCCTGGACCCTGCTTGACTACCTGCCGGACGAGTGGCTGCTCTTTATTGACGAATCGCACGTGGCCGTCCCTCAGGTGAGAGGCATGTACCATGGTGACCTCGCTCGAAAACAAACCCTGGTCGATTACGGCTTCCGCCTGCCGTCCGCCCTCGACAACCGTCCTTTAAATTTCGGTGAGTTTGAAAAGCGCACTGATCGAATAATCTTCACAACGGCCACGCCTGGACCCTACGAGGCCGAGCACGCCGAACAAGTTGTCGAGCAGATCATTCGGCCGACCGGCCTGGTTGACCCCTCGATTGAGGTCAAGCCCACCCGCGGCCAAATCGATGACCTACTTGAAGAGATCCGCCAGCGAATCGGCCGAGATGAGAGGACCCTGGTCACGACCCTCACCAAGAAGATGGCTGAAGATTTGGCCGATTATCTGCAAGAAATGGGCGTTCGCACCCACTACCTGCACTCCGAAATCGAGACCTTGGAACGGGTCCAAATTCTCAGAGACCTTCGACTTGGCGTCTATGACGTCGTCGTCGGTATCAACCTGCTCCGCGAGGGTCTCGACCTGCCCGAGGTAAGCCTGGTTGTCATAATGGATGCCGACAAGGAGGGCTACTTGCGGTCAAGCGGCTCGCTGATCCAGACCATCGGTCGCGCGGCGCGGCACGTGAACGGTCATGTGGTCATGTATGCCGACAAGATTACGGCCTCGATGAGGTTCGCCCTTGATGAAACCGATCGTCGCCGGCGAATTCAAACCGAATATAACGAAAGTCACGACATCTCACCGGTCGGTATTCAAAAATCGATACGTGACATAACTGACCACGTCCGCAAAGTGGCCGAGGAGAAGGCCGACTACAACACGGACGGCAGTATGCCAAAAGAAGAACTGGTTCGCATGATCATCGAACTGGAAAAGCAGATGAAGACCGCGGCCAAGTCGCTTGAGTTCGAAAAAGCCGCAGTTCTGCGAGATCAAATAGTTGATCTACGAAAGTCGCTAGTTAGTGATGTCGAAGCTCTCGAGGAGCTGGCCGCCGTAGCCGGGCGCGACGGCAAAGTGCCCTTCGCTACTGGTGCCACGCCGGCCCGCCGGCCCGAGTCATCCTACAAATCCGGCCGACGCGGCGCCCGCCACAAACGCTAGCCGCCCGCTCCCGCAGGGCTAGTAGTTTCAACTCATGAAGATTGGCTCCACCTTCCCTCAGACCATGATCGGCAACGATCCGGTCCTGATCCGCGACTACGCCCAAACTTTGGAAGGAGCGGGCTATGACTACGTCCTCGCCTTCGAGCATGTCACCGGCGCCCATCCCGATCGCTTCAACCCGCCGCCTTTTCAATTCCGGCCTGAGAGCAGTGGCACCACCTATACCTACGAGACACCGTGGCACGAGCCGCTGACGCTTTACGCGCACCTCATGGCCGTGACCGAAAAGCTCGAATTTGTCACCAGCGTTTTGCTGCTCGCCCAGCGCCAGACTGTTCTGGTCGCAAAACAGGTGGCGGAACTTCAAATTCTCAGCGGCAACAGGCTGCGGCTTGCCGTCGGTATCGGCTGGAAATTCACCGAATACGAAGCTCTCGGCATGGACTGGCACACGCGAACCCGGCGAATCGAAGAGCAGATCAAGGTTTTGCGTCTGCTCTGGGGGCAACCCCTGGTCGATTTTGAAGGCGAGTTTCACGATCTTGACCAGGTCGGCATCAATCCATTGCCGCCGGTGATGCCGGAAATCTGGTATGCCAGCAGCGGGCGTGATGTCGTCCTCAAACGCGTTGCTCAGCTCTGCGATGGCTGGATGCCGCTCTTGCTTGGCGGTGAGGAGCCCGGCCCTTCGGTTGAGCGTCTGCACAACTATCTGCGTGAGTTTGGCAAAGACCCGGCGACCTTCGGTATCGATGCCCGTGGGGGCGCTATCGGTAGCAGAATTCGCACCGGATCCAGGCTCCCGACCGCCGGCCTGCCCTCACCAAACGCTCCACTTCCGGAGCTGAAAAGCTTTGTCGAAGGCGCACGCAATTGGAAGGCGCTAGGTGCGAGTCACTATCTGATTGGACCAGCCGGACGCAATCCCAAAGAGTCTCTGGAACGTGCAGTTGAAATGCGAAAAATCTATGCCGACGAGGTCGGCGACTAGCGGTAGCTGACGATTTTCAAGGCCGGCGGAAGGGCTCGGCAGGGGATGGCTAGCTTCGAAACTGAAATCCCGGGAGGGCGAGCTTTACGCCAATCAGCAGTCGTAATGTTGGTGCCCCCACGGGAATTCGAATCCCGGTCTCCACCTTGAAAGGGTGGCGTCCTAGTCCTCTAGACGATGGGGGCCACGAGGCTTTTCTAGCCTAACATCTGCGTGTCCTAAGACGACAGATGTAGGGAAAACCCCCATCTTGGCGCCCGATGATTAAATCCCGGCGCATTGCTGCTATAATCGTCCCGCCTGGCAACGCGCGTGGCGGCGCCTTACCAGGATAAAAAGGTATATGGCTCGAACCAATGCAAAAGCCCGCCCTGGATCTGGCTTAGCCCGCTCCAAACGGCAATCCGTCGGCCGCAAACGGCAAGGTCCGTCACAGGCGGCCCTGGTTGGGTCTTGGCTCACCCGCCTTGAGACCTTTGGCATTCTTCTTATCTCCCTGGGCGCTCTTGGCCTTCTTTCCCTGATCTCGGTGACACGCGTTCCTGGTCTTCTCGACCAGGTAACCCGCACGGTCGGCCTGCATTCCTTCACCCTCAGTGTTGCTCTCCTCGCAACCGGCTTCGGTGTTTGGCGACGACAGCTCGATGTTGTGCTGGGCTATCCGCGCTATCTGGCGGCAGTCATACCGCTGCTCCTCTTCAGCGCCGGCCTACTCAGCATCTTTAGCCCGTCCCGGAGCATTGGCGGTGCGACTCTGGCTGAGAAGTCGGCCGGCGGCAGCCTCGGTTTAGCCCTTTTTGCCGGGCCGCTCGGCATCCTAATCTGGTTCCTTGGTGGAATCGCCTTCGTCAGCCTGGTTTGGCCCAGAACCGTGGCCGCGGCTCTCCGCAGAACTCCGGGAGCACTGGCAACATTTTGGAGCTGGCGTCTGGACAAACGAGCCTTACACGCCCTCCTCGCTGTGGTGGATTTTGCCTTCCCAACCAAACCGCCCGTAGATGAGCGGCCTTCACAGGCGACGCCAGACTGGTTGCCAGCAGAGCAAGACGAGGACGAAATCTTTGAAGAGGACCAATCAGCCGCCAGCGAGCCTGAGGCGGCCGTCTTTGAGGCTCCTTTAACCCAGGTCGAGTTGCCGATAGCCTGGAGCCCGGAAGAAGCAACTGAAACACCTGCCGCCGCCGCTACTATCGCTCAAAACGGTTGGAACCTGCCACAGATGGACCTGCTAATCGGCACCCCTCCACCGGACGAAAGCGCCCGGCCCGACAATGCCATGCGCTCCGGTTTGATAGTTGAAACCCTGGCAAGCTTTGGCGTGGATGCCCGCGTCGCGGACTTCCACGAAGGTCCGGTCGTAACCCAATTCGATGTCGAGCCTGGTTGGGAAATCAAATATAAGCAGATCCAGGAACGCGACAAGGACAACAAACCGATTCTTGGTAAGGATGGCAAACCCAAGACTCACAGCGAAGAAGTTTCGCGGACCCGGGTCCGCGTCAACCAAATCACCAGTCTCGCCAATGATCTGGCGCTAGCACTGGCGGCACCATCCTTGCGTATCGAAGCGCCGGTTCCCGGCCGTTCTGTGGTCGGCATTGAGGTGCCGAACACGGCAGCATCGGTGGTGACCTTGAGAAGCGTGATCGAGACATCTTCGTTTCAGCGCGCTTCTGCTCGAGGCAAGCTAACCCTGCCTCTCGGCAAGAGCGTTTCGGGTGAGCCGGTCGTCGCCGATCTGGCGAAGATGCCGCATCTCTTGATCGCTGGGGCCACGGGCAGCGGCAAAAGCGTCTGCATCAACTCCGTCGTCGCCAGCGTGTTAATGCACTCCAAGCCGGAGGAAGTTCGCTTTGTGATGATCGACCCGAAGCGGGTTGAATTGTCCGGCTTCGCAATGATTCCCCACCTCGCTTTTTCGTCAATCGTCGTCGATGCCGAAAAGGTTGTTGGCACCCTCGGCGCGGTGCTGCACGAGATGGAGGACCGCTACAAGCGGTTCGCCTCGCTGGCAGTGCGCAATATCGATTCTTATAACAAGCACCCCAGCGTGACGGAGAAGCTGCCGTACTGGGTTGTGATCATTGATGAACTCGCTGACTTGATGATGGTCGCGCCCTTTGAGGTTGAACGGCAGATTTGCCGCCTGGCCCAACTTGCTCGCGCCACCGGAATTCATTTAATTGTGGCCACCCAGCGGCCCTCGGTGGACATCGTTACCGGCCTGATCAAGGCAAACTTCCCCACCCGTATTGCTTTCGCAATGACTTCCCAGGTCGATTCACGCACGATCCTTGACATGGCGGGGGCAGAACGCCTCCTTGGTCGCGGTGACATGCTCTACATGGCGCCAGACTCGTCAAAACCGAAGCGAGTCCAAGGCGTGTATGTTTCTGACCAGGAGATCGAGCGGTTAGTAACTTTCTGGGAGTCGCAGCGTGTCAACCACTCAACCCAGGTGTTCGATCACCTGCTTGACCGGGCCCAAACAGAAATCCAGGAGGCCGAAAAAGAAGACCCGATGTACGAACGCGCCAAAGCTCTGACCGAGGAGCACTCGAAAGTTTCAACGTCCATGCTCCAGCGCCGGCTGCGCATCGGCTACCCTCGTGCCGCGCGCATGATCGATCAGCTCGAAGAGGATGGCTATCTCGGTGACAAACCGACTGACGCGTTTGTCGACAAGGGAGTGAAAGAGCTGATCTAGGCTGCGTTCCCCCCAACCGAGATCCAAGACTAAACAGCCTCGGTTTCGGGCTCCCTCAAGAAGATAAACAAACCGGTGCCGATCAAGATCATCCCTGCCGCCAGCACACCAAACCCCAGGTTCAGAGAAATCGCCGCGAAAATCGCCGCGCCCGAAGGACCGATCAGCAATGCAACCGCCTGGGCGCTTGAGGCGATACCGAAGGCGGTTCCGCGGCGAGATCTGGTAACGTTAGCCGCTATTAGCGCATTTGTTGCAGGCACCATGGCTGAAAGAACCAGGGCCACTAGCAGGAAGCCACCAATGTAGAGCGGAGCCGAACCGGCAATTGCCAGAAAGAGCAAGCCGACCGCCGCAATTGCGCAGCTAACACCCAGAGCCAGGCGCAGGCGGCCAGTCTTGAAGAAATTCGGGGCGATTACGAGCACGCTGACAGCGCTAACCGCCCCGGCCAGGCTGAAAGCCAGACCGGAGAGCGCCTCAACATTGCTACCGCCCTCAATGGCCCTCAAGGCGATCGGCGTGATGAAGCGAATCAGTTGGTTCATCGCGAAAAGCACTGTAAATAGCCCAACCGCGAGCATGAATTGAAAGGTTAGCCGCAAGGGCTCCAGACCAAGTTTCCCGCTGGTTGTCCTACTAATGTCTCCGTCCGTCGGGTCCTGTTTGGGAGCGTTCACTTGGTCCCTGGGTACAAACAGATGGACCAGGGCTCCGGCCAGCAGCGGGAGGAATGCCGCGGCTGCCATCGAGCCGCGGAAGCCAACCGCAATAGCCATAATCGCGCCGAGCGCCGGTCCAAGAGTTCCGCCGATGTACTGAGCTCCGGTGACCTTGCCTATGCTGTTCCTCAGACGGGCGTCAGGCACGCTGACACTAATTAGCGCGATTGATGGGCCAACGAAGCCGGCGAATATGCCCTGGATCGCCAATGCCAGCGCCAGTTGCCAGGGCTCTTGCACAACCGCAGCCACAATGAAGGTAATCGATGAGAGATAGAGGGTGCGCAGAAACATCAGCTTGCGGCCAAATCGGTCCGCCAGCATGCCCCATATCGGGCTGGTCAATAGACGCGAAACGCCCTGGCTACCGGTGGCAATAGCCACCCAGAAAAGGGCGTTGGCGTCACTGGTGGCGCCAAGGTCCAGTACATACAGCGGCATAAACGGCCACCAAACACCGAAGGCCATGCTGGAAAGGCCCACGGCCAAAGCCGTGAGCAGGGTTGTCCTGGTCGCTATCGTGTCTAAAGATGTCCCTGGTGGACTTGAATCAGGATTTGGCGATCCCGCTTCGCCGGGGCTTTTGGTCATTGCGCCGGTTCCAGACTCAGGCTTCTAATTGCAATTCTTTCTGCTTTGGCTGCCGTCCCTAAATTCCATCAGCGAATGACCGCATCCCGGGCACTATCCGTCGAGTCGAGCTGAGAAAACCTTCGCCGGCGTCATTACCAGCATGACGCGCTCTCCCAGGTCCGGCCGAGTCCGGCCAGAGGCCGGAGCGCTAGCCGCGGCCCGCAGCCATTCCAACCGATCCTCAAGGCCTTTCGTCTCTGCTCCGGTCGCGATTCGCGTTTCGCCGTATACAACCACGACCTTCGGTCCATCCGAAACCGCGAGCGATGCCCGCGACCCTCGGCGCAGGTTCTTAGCCTTTGCGCTTTGAGCACCGGTGCTAATAACAATGTCGATGCCATCGTAATTGAAGGCGATCAGGGATTGCTGTGGAGACCCATCGCCGCGGCCTGTCGCCAGGATGCCAAGACGGTGGTCCTTGAGAAACTCATCCTGTAGTTCGCTGCCATTCGTCGTCACGATTTCCTCCGCTCGTATTATCAGCCACAATGCTTCCGGTTAGCTTTCTAAACGTTGATTATTACCTTGAGCACGTTGTCGGTCCGATTGCTAAACAGCTCGAACGCCTCTCCAACTTGATCGAAGGAAAAGTCATGAGTCGCCAAGTAGGCGACTTCCAGGCCGCCGCTGGCAACCAAATCCACCGCGGCTTGGACTGACGGCACGACGTTGTTCGACCGCCGGCTATTTATGACCTGGATCGATGGCAACTTGTCATACATAACTGACCAGTCGAATTCTATGGGGCCCGGAACCCGCGGCATACCGAAGATCAGAACGGATCCTTCTTTGCGTACCGCCTGGAACGCCTGATTGGATGTTTCTGGCAGGCCGCAAGCCTCAATCACGAGGTCTGCCATTGCGCCTTTGGTCAAGTCAGTCACCGCCTCAGCCATATTTTCACGGCCCACGTTGATAACCGCGCTTGCGCCCAAGCCTTTGGCGGTTTCGAGCCGATTGTCGACGACATCGGTGACGATGACCTGGCTCGCACCTTGGCGGACCAGTAAGTCAGTGAAAATTAGGCCGATTGGGCCCTGCCCGAGCACGACGACGCGTTTGCCCAGGACATTGCCGGCCCTCTGCAGCGCGTAAATTACCGTTCCCACGGGCTGGCAGAGGACCGCCAGCGACGGATCCAAACTGTCTGGAAGCGGCACGATGAGCTGGGATGGCACGGCGGAATATTCAAAAAGCCCACCAGAGTAAGCGAGCGAAATAATGCGCTGACCGGGCTTGAGGTTTTCAGAGTGGCTTTCTTCAATAACGCCGGCGCACTCGTGGCAGGGGAAGCCTATTGGGTCCGGATAATCTTGCTCGGGCAGAACGCGCTCGTAGGCTCGCAAATCGCTGCCGCAGATCGAGAGGTGCTCCATCCGCACCAAAACCTCGCCTTGCTGGGCAAAGGGGGCATCAACATCCAGAACTTCAAACCGTCGCGGCCCGACGATGCGTGCTGCCTTCATTCCTGTGCCTTTGCTAACGGAAATCTGTGCTCGTGTTTGTTCGGCGATCAGCTCGCATTATAGGCTGCCGGCCAGTTACCTCAACGCTCGTCTCTCACGCCGTGGCGTGCTCCGTCTCCTGCCGATTTGGCGGAGGACCCGCGGCAAGGGCTTTGTTCATCAGGACCTTGCGAAAGGGCTATTCAGGTCGCTTGGTGTAGACCCCGGGAATCACATTCACTGGTCTTTGGCCTTCAGCCACTTCTGCCACCAGCCGGTCACGAATGTCATAAAGCACGGAGCCAAGCTTGGTCTCATGGAAGAACCAGCCGTTCAAGTTAGCCGATCCAGGCGCCATCTGACCGGGCTGGGCCGCGGCCGCCTCGAGGTAAAACGTCTTCAGATCATCGACGACAACCCTCACCGCCGCAGGCATCGGCTCCGGCACGCCATCAGGGGGCGAGACAGCACCGCCAGTGGAAAACTCCGCCAGGAAGGCTGCCATCTCATCGGCGTGCTCCAGCTCCAGACCGCTGGAGTTGAAAGCCGTCCGTCCCGTGCGCTGTCTGGCCTCGTAGTACCAAGGTCGGAGCTGTGCCATCTCCGCCAGAACCATCTGGGTTGCTTGCTCGGCTGCAGTTACACCTTCCTGCAGCGGTGGCAGCGGCAGAGCACAAGCCCATTCGTCAGCATCGGCCGCAGGCTCCGGTGACTCGCGGGGATAGTCCTCCAAAACTGGGCCAGCTTCTTTCTTGAATAGGTCGAGCACCGTCCGCAGCACGTCGGTCTGAAATTCCGGGTGGTTGGGTGGGCCAAACGGTCGTCCCAACTCAAATGGGACCCAGAGGGCGCGCGGTGGGCGGATTTGTTCGGTATGTTCGCGGATTAGGCTAATTTGAGCCGTCGCCACGCCTTCTGTCTCGATGTGATGAGCGAGCGCACCCACGGTGCGCGTACAGTTTGGTCAGACAGGTACCAGGAGGACAGCGTCAACACCGTCTTCCTTGAGCAGTCGGCCAACTTGAGGGCCGGTTTCAGTCAGGCGGGACGGGTCGGTAGCGCCCATGAATGAGTAGTGCCACGATGCCAGAGAGCCGATTTCGCCCTGTGTTTGCATTTGCCGCAGCAGGTCCATCGGAAACACAACGTTGACATCCTGCTGGAAGCCGGTTCGGTCGAAGTTGATGCTGACATGGCTCACCATCAGCTCACCGGGGTCAATGTCTCCCGGGATCACGCGGTAGTCGACGGCGCCGCCGACAAATCTCGCCTCCGCCTGGCGATGCAGTCCCGCGGTGGATACGAGCGCGACACGGGACTTTTTGAGGTCCGGCGCTTGTGCAAATGGTGTCGATTCAAAACTTGGCAGAGGAAGGTTGCGATATCCTTCGGCCACCTCGGGTGGCAACGATGAAAGCCTTACCATGATTGTCCCTACTTTATAAAACCCGCAATCACGCTAGTTCGACTCTAGCAGATGAGCGCTGGACAAAATACACCACGAGATTTAATCCGGAAGGTCCTCGATTGACCGCGCGCCGAGGCTTTTCAATTCAAGGTAATGACCAGCCCAAAGCCCGTACAGCCGATCAGATCGCCGCGCCACTCGCTGATTCGCTTCGCCCAAAAGATCACGAAAGCGTCTCCCCAAGCGATACTCTGGGACTACGCCGGCACCCACCTCATTGCTGACAACTATCAGAGGCTCAGGGTGTGCGGTCCGCGTGCTTAGGAGCTGCTCTGTCGCAGTCAAAACCCGGGCTTGGCAATCTTCCCATGACAAACCAATGTCCTCAGCCTCAACCAGCTGGTTGCTTACCCACAGGGTCAGACAGTCGATTAGGCAGGCGTCATGTCCGGTTTCCGCTTCTAGAACCGCCGTCAAGTCAAGTGGAACGTCGCGAGTCGACCAGGTCGATTGGCGGGATTTCCGATTCGCTTGAACTCGTTCTCTTGATTCTTGGTCAAGTGGTTCCATCGTGGCGACAAAAAGCACCCGCGGCCCAAAGGCTCCGGCCAGACGCTCGGCAAAGCGGCTCTTTCCGCTGCGTGCTGGGCCATTGACAAAAATGACCTCACCCATCTGCAAATCCTCCGTTTGAAGAATCAGGTACCCGTTCCGGCTGCGAACGCCAAAAGCACGCCGGTTTCTACACTTTCAATCGTCGCGCCATAGCTATCACCAGTGAGTCCGCCGATCTGGCGCGAAATAAAGAAACCAAGTCCCAGCGCCGCCGCGCTGGTGATCGAGAACGCTAAAAGACCCGTGATTCCGAGGAGTACGGTTGATGCCCCTAAGGCCGTCATGCCGGCTAAAGCGCTTGCCCGAACCGACGCGCCAGCATGAAAAGATTTACCCAGGCCGGACTCGCGCGCGTAGGGAAAGGCAACTATTGCTACTACTCCGGCCCATCGGGCCAATGCCGGGCCGAGTAGCAGGGCTTCGAGTCTTAAGCCGCCGATCCCAGAGATCGACGCCGCCTTGACGCCGAGGACGACAACCAACGCGCACACGCCAAAAACGCCGATGGAACTGTCGCGCATGATTGCCAGACGGCGCTCAGGTGAGCGGCCAACAAAGAATCCGTCGACTGAATCTGCCAAGCCGTCCAGGTGCAAGCAGCCGCTTAGCAGCGCCAGAAGCCCAACCAAAATCCAGCCAGTTAGGGGAGCCCCAAGAGCGGCGCTTAGAAGCTGGTCTGCCCCGTACGCAATAAGCCCCAGAAGTAGGCCAACGGCCGGAAAGTACGCTTGTGATCGCCCTAATGTCTCGCCATTTAAAATCCGCGGCCGGCGCAACCGCAGAATCGTCAGCAGTTCAAGTGCCGCCAACGGTTCATCGATCAATGCAACCCGGATTCTCTCGCGGGTTGCCGCGAAACCGATCACACTGGCGAGCCTTCGCCCGTGGCTTTCCCGACCCGCGCCTCTTCAAAAGTCGCCATTTCGCTCAGAAGGCGAGCCGACGCATCCAAGATTGGCAGCGCCAGCGCGGCCCCGGTCCCTTCTCCCAGACGCAACTCAAAGTCGAACAACGGACGCAACTCCAGCCGCTCAAGGACATGCCGATGTCCCGGTTCCACGGATTGATGGGCGGCCACCAAGAAATCACGCGCGGCCGGCGCCAGCCCAACCGCAATCAACGCCGCCGCACCACAAATGAAACCATCGATAACCACTGCCACGCGTTTTGAGGCGGCTCCAATTATCAAGCCGCTGAGGACTCCAATCTCGAACCCTCCAACTTTTGAGAGCACATCGAGAGCGTCGTCTGCGCGTGGGGCGTGCAAGTGCAGCGCCCCCTCGATCAGCCTTGCTTTTCGCAACCGACCCTGCTCACTAATACCAGTGCCGGTGCCAGTCACAATCTCCGGCTCAACCTCCAAAAGCGCGGCGACAATAGCACTGGCGGCGGTGGTGTTTCCGATGCCCATCTCACCCAGCGCGACGACGTCCGGAATGCTCTTTCTGTCAATTAGTCCGATTCCGGCTTCAATACTGGCGATAGCCGGCGCCGGCGTCATGGCTGGCTCGCGGACCATATCTCGTGTGCCTTCGCCCATACGGCGGCGAATCAGCCCAGGCTGTTCGCCCAGGTCGACCGCGGTGCCAGCATCGATGACCCGGACTTCAGCCGCGGTCGCTCGCGCTAACACATTTATCGCGGCGCCGCCGTTGAGGAAGTTGCTGACCATCTGAGTTGTAACTTCGCGAGGGTAGGCCGAAACTCCACGGTTGCTAACGCCGTGATCGGCCGCGATAACATACACGATGTTGTGTTCGGCCTGAGGAAGCGACCGTCCCTGAACTCCTGCCAGCCAAACCGCGAGCTCTTCCAGACGGCCGAGACTTCCTGGCGGCTTCGTCAGCTGGTCTAGCCGCGTCTGGGCCGCCTCTCTTGCGGCTGAATCCGGTCGCAAGAGAGGCGGTAATCTCAGCCCAGGCGTGGTCACGGAAACAGCTCCGGATACAGGCACGCGGCCAGCGCCTCCAAGGCGTCAACGATTCGCGGCCCTGGCCGGCTGACGATGTCCGGGTCTACGACGCAAATGCTGTCGTTCTTGACCGCGTCAATCACATCCCAGCCCGGCCGTGCCTTAACGTCAGCGACAGAAATTCCCGCGGCCTCGTCCGCGAGAATGATTACCTGCGGGTTTCGATCGACGATGACCTCGGCGGACAGCTGTGGGTATTCGACGGCTGCCCCAGCCGCGATATTGGTTGCCTTGAGAGTAATGTAAAAACTGCCGATGAAACTCTCCGGCGACGCTGTGAAATAGTCATTCGTTAATTCATGAAACACACGTGGCCCTTCGGCAATTCCGTCCAGCCGCTCCGCTACGGCATCAATTCGCACCTGCATTGCCACGCTCAACTGCGCCGCGCCCTGGTCCTGACCGGAAATCTGACCCAGGAGCTCAATTTGCTCGAGAACCTCCTCCAATGTCGTCGGCAAATCGATATAGAGGACAGGAATACCAATTCGCTGCAGCGACTCGACCAATCCTGACGGATTGAAGACTGTGATCACCAGGTCCGGCTCAAATCCAGCGATTGCCTCCAGGTTTGGCTGGAAGGAATCAAGACTTGGTAACGCGTCCGAACCCGCTGGGCAATTGGCGTAGGTCTCAACCGCCACCAACTGGTCCACGGCGCCAATGGCGCAAAAAATCTCGGTTGCGTGGGCTGAAAGAGAAGCTATGCGTTGCGATGGCGCGTCCAGCACTAGCTGACCGCCGCCAACAAGCTCAATCGTCAACGGGAATTCGGCACTATTGATCGGTGAACTGCTAGCGTCGTCGCCGCTGCAGGCGGCCACGAGCATGACGCCAAGCAGGGAAAGAATAATCACAAACCGATTCATTTCCGGCTCCTTTCACTAGACAGGAGCTTCTTGGAAGAACCGGGGCAGAATCAAAAACCCCGGATCGAGGAGGAGATTCCGGGGTTACAGGGGTCGCCAAGCGACCAGTGTCCGGGCCTCTTCCGCGAAGGCTCCTGAACATCTTGCAGAGGGCTGGCGACCTGGCTCTCTTCCGTCGGAACGGGAGACTACAGTTGCGGGACAGCGCCGGAATTTGACCGGCTTCGCATTTACCCTGGGCCGAACTGGCTCGGCCAAAGGCACCCTTTGCATGTTCTATTTGGTTTTAAAAGTCGCGACTGGCGGCATGATATGTTCTCTGGCTAAGACCGTCAACCAGCTGCGAGACCGGAATTCTTGCATTGCCGGCATGCTTCAATGCGCTAACCTTTGGAAACGAATGGAGGCCTCATGCCAGATGCCTTGCCGGAAAAGTTAAACGTAATGGTAATAGCCAGCGCCGGTGAGGCCGTGCTACAACGCATCCAATCCGTCGATCCGAACCGGATCAACCTCATCGACGCCTTCGCCGACTTTGTCCCCGAGATGTCCCGTGAGTGGCCGGAGCGCATGATGCAGCGCAATACTTCTCACGCTCCACCGCCAACTCGCACGCCAGAGGAATTGGAGGCACTGGTCCGCTCAACCCATGTGATGCTGCTCGGCGTGCCATTCCCGGCTCATCTGCTGCCCAGAGCTTCCCAGCTCCGCTGGGCTCACTTCGCCTTTGCCGGTACCTCAAATCTTGCCGGCACTGACTGGTGGGAGGCGCCGATGCCGATAACCAGCACCCGCGGCGATATTGGCGCCGAAGCAATCGCCGAAACGTCGGTCGCCGCCGCAATGATGTACGCAAAACGGCTGGATATTGCGGTCACAAACAGCAATCCGCAATTCGATCCGACACGCGTGCCTTCGATGATGCGCATCGCCGGCAAGACAATGGGAATCGTCGGCCTCGGCGGAATCGGATCGAATATTGCAAAGCTCAGTAGAGGACTGGGAATGAGAGTGGTTGCCACGAGACACTCGGCCACAGAACGTCGTCAGGACGTGGATGGTGTCGATGAGCTATTCCCGCCATCGCAACTACATTCCATGCTCGAGGCCTGCGACTTTGTAGCGATCTGTGCGATGTGGACTCCCGAAACTCAAGGCATGATAGATGCCGCTGCCTGCGCGGCCATGAAGCAGGGAGCATTCGTCATCAACGTGGCCCGTGGCGAAATTATCGATCAGAGGGCCCTCATCGACTCACTTCAGTCTGGTCATCTTGGCGGCGCATATCTCGATGTCTGGCCCGATGACTTCGCTAGCCCGCCCCATCGCGAACTGCTCGTCCTACCAAACGTCGTCTTTACTCCTCACATTTCCTGGCACGTGGAAGCAGGGCCCGCTTTTGGCATCGACCTGTTTTGCGAAAATCTCGAAAAGCTGCTCAAAGGCGAGCCGCTCAGAAACGTCGTCGATTGGCGGCGGGGTTACTGACGGACCGGATTCGCGACTAATTGGCTGCTATAATCTCTTCACTAGGTAGTGATTCGGCCTGCCGTCGCGGTGGGCCGAATCTGTTTCAGAAGGATCGCGAAATTGGAATCCAGGTCACTCCGGTTGGCCATCCCCAACGGCAATCTCCAGCAGGCAACCGTAGATTTGTTCACAAGAGCCGGCTACAAAGTGGCGATCGGTGGCCGCTCTTATTACCCCGAGGTTGACGATCCCGAAATCGAATGCATGCTGGTCCGGCCCCAGGAACAACCGCGCTACATTCAGGACGGCCTAATCGACCTGGGTGTAACCGGACATGACTGGATTGTCGAGACCGACTCCGAAGTGGTTGAAGTCCTCAACATGGTCTACTCCAAGGTTTCGCGCCGTCCCACGCGCTGGGTCCTGGTCGTGCCCGATGCCTCGGAAATTCATGAACTAGGCGATCTCGAAGGCAAGCGTATTGCCACCGAGCTAGTAAACATAACGCGCAACTATTTGGAGCAGCGCGGGATTACGGCAAGGGTTGAGTATTCATACGGTGCGACTGAGGTCAAGCCGCCCCTGCTCGCCGATGCCATTGTCGATGCGACCGAGACCGGCAGCTCACTCCGGGCCAACAATTTACGCATTGTCGAGACGATTATTGAAAGCACGCCACGCCTGATAGCCAGCAAGGCTGCTTGGGATGACGGCTGGAAACGCCAAAAAATCGAAGATATTTCCCTCATGCTACGCGGCGCGATAGCCGCCGAAGGGAAAGTCGGCCTGATGATGAATGTACATCGCGATAATCTCGATGAAGTCCTGCCGATTCTGCCCGCGTTAGATAAGCCGACCATCTCATCCCTATCAGACCCTGATTGGGTGGCGGTCAACACGATAGCCGACGAAGACGTAGTTCGAGATATCATGCCTAGGCTAAAGAAGGCTGGTGCACGCGGCATCGTCGAATTTCCACTGAGCAAGATCATCGATTAGGTCGAAAATCATGCCTTCTTCACTCCGTGCAGCGTTTCCCGCCGCCGCCAAGGCCAGCAGAAGAGCAGGCGGATCATGCGCATAGTCGAGGGCGCCGAAGCTGGCCACGCCACAATCTTGCGCCGCCGAAGTGCCAGCGAGACTGAGCTAGGCTCCACCGGCCGCTCGAGCACAGTGTCGGTTTTTGGCGAGGACCTCACCGCATCTCAGAGCGTCGCCCGCATTATCGCCGACGTCCGCCAAGATGGTGACGCGGCCGTCCGGCGCTACTGCCAGGCGTTCGAGGGCGTGGAATACGCGCGCTCAGAAATACCACGCGGTGAGATCGATGCCGCGCTGGCCGATTTGGACCCGGAGTTGAGAGGCGCCCTGGAATTCGCCGCGGGACGCGTGCGCGACTATCACCAGGACCAAATGCACCGTATTCTCTCGTCCTATGTGGACAACGGTCTCGGCGTTCAGGTCAGACCGATTGAAACGGTGGGAGTTTACGCCCCCGGCACGGCCACGGTTTACCCGTCATCCGTCCTCCACACTCTGCTGCCGGCCAAAGTTGCGGGCGTGGAGAATTTGTTCCTGATCAGTCCCGCCGGGCCGGACGGAAATGTCCCGGCGGTCAAGCTGGCGGCCGCGGCGATTGCCGGTGCCGACCGCGTCTTCGCCGCCAGTGGCGCCCAAGCGGTCGCGGCATTGGCCTATGGCACCGAAACCATTCCCCGAGTGGACAAGATCTGTGGCCCTGGCAGCATATTCGTCACCCTGGCCAAACGCGCCGTTTTTGGCGATGTTGGCATCGATGGCATCTACGGCCCCACCGAAACCGTGATCGTCGCCGACGCCGAAGCGGACCCGGCGCTCTGCGCCGTGGACCTTATCGCCCAGGCCGAGCATGACGAGCTGGCGACGCCGATTTTCATCACCAGCTCACTGCCTTTGGCCAAACAAGTGATGACAGAAGTAGAAGAACGTCTGGCGACACTGCCGCGCGGCGAAATCGCCCATGCGGCTTTGGCGAACAATGGCGGCGCGGTCGTGGTTTCATCGATAGAAGAGGCGGTTGAACTGGCCAGTGAGTTTGCACCCGAACACCTTTGCATCCTTTCGCCAGACGCCCATCGGTTGGCCGGTCTGGTCAAGAATGCGGGCGGAATTTTCCTAGGCGATGGCTCGCCCGAAGCGATTGGCGATTACACCGCCGGACCCAGCCACGTGATGCCCACCGGCGGCGCGGCGCGGTTCGCCTCGCCCTTGAGCGTCCAAGACTTCCTCAAGTTCAGCACCGTGGTCGATTTAGCCAGGGATGGCGTATACGAGCTGGGCCCGGCTGGCGCCATAATCGCCCGCGCCGAGGGTTTCCATGGTCACGCGCGAGCTATTGATCAGCGTTTGCCACAGTGAGCGGCGATCGGCTCCTAGACCAGGTTCAGCCCCACCTGCTCAGAGCGGCGCCGTATGCCGCCGTCCAGCCGCCGGAGTTGCTGGCCGCGAAACTCGGTCTGCCGGTCGATCGCATCGATAAGCTCGACGCCAATGAAAATCCCTTTGGGCCGTCGCCCAAGGCACTTGAAGCCCTGGCCAACTACCGCTCCTACCACATCTATCCGGACCCCGTACAGCGCCGTCTGCGGGAATCCCTGGCAAATTACCTCGGTTATGGGCCTGAGTGGATCCTGCCAGGCGCTGGCAGCGATGAGATCATCGAGCTCGCCCTCAGACTTTTCGTTCCTGACGCCGGGGCAATCCTCAATTTCCCACCGACTTTCGGCATGTACTCTTTCCTGGCCTCAACCTTCAGTCAAAACGTAATTGAGGTCACCAGGCGCGAGGACTTCTCTATCGACTTGGATGCCGCGATTTCTGCCGCCGCTGGCGCCAACTTGATTTTCGTGGCCTCACCGAACAATCCAACCGGCAACTCGATCTCTCGTGACGAGCTCGAAGCTCTGCTTGAAACCGGGCTCCCCGTCGTCGTCGATGAGGCCTACGGCGAGTTCGATGGCGAAGGATACGTTGGTTTGGTCCGCGAGAAGCCAAATTTGGTTGTGACCCGCACTCTTAGCAAATGGGCCGGGCTCGCCGGTTTGCGAGTCGGATACCTGGTCTGCGACCCGGCCGTTGTCGAAATCGCCATGAGAATAAAGCAGCCCTACAGCGTCAATCTGGCCGCTGAGATCGCCTCAGTAGCGAGCTTTGATGACCTGCCGTTACTTCAAGATCGCGTCGCCACAATCCGAGCCGAAAGAGAACGAATGGCGGTTGCGCTTGAGCAGGTTCCCGGCCTAATCGTCTTTCCTTCGCGGGCAAACTTCGTCCTCTGCCAAATCGAAGGCATTGCGGCCAAGTTGGTCCAAACGGAGTTGATGGAGAGAGGCATCATGGTGCGATACTTTGATACGCCTTTGCTTCAGAATCACCTGCGTTTGAGCGCTGGGCGGCCGGAGCAAACCGATCGCCTGGTCGAGGCGCTAACCGAGATCATTCCCCGGCTCCGGGGTTGAAAATATGTGGAAGGAAGACTGCAGATGAGTGGACGGATCGGCCGTTATAGCCGCGAGACACGTGAAACCTCGGTCGATGTGACCTGGGACCTCGATGGTTCCGGGCAGGGCGAGGTCTCAACTGGCATCGGCATGCTCGACCACCTCGTCCAGCAGATCGCCCGTCACGGGATATTTGACATAACACTAAAAGCAACCGGCGACATCGAAATAGATGCTCACCACACGGTGGAAGACGTTGGCATCGCCCTGGGGCGAGCTTTGCTCGATGCCCTTGGCGATGCCAAGGGCATCGTCCGGATGGGAGACGCTCTGGTGCCGCTTGACGAAGCTTTGGCGCAGGTCGCACTTGACCTCTCCGGCCGGGGCTACGCCGCGTTCAACGTATCCTGGTCTGGCCAGCAGATTGGCGCTTTGCCATGCGACCTGATCGAGCACTTCTGGCAGTCCATGGCGCACGAGGGCCGGTTCAATCTGCACGCCCGAATTTTGGCTGGCGTAAACGATCACCACAAGGCTGAGGCGATTTCAAAGGCGCTTGGCCGCTCACTATCGGCCGCAACCCGGGTAGACCCGCGCCGTGCCGGCCAAACCCCAAGCACCAAGGAGACGCTGGGCTAGGATCTCAGACTCGATGGTCGCTTTTCAGGCCGAGGCGAGCGCTTCCACTTCGAAGCGGTAACTCTCGATCACCGGGTTGGCCAAAAGTTTGTCGCACATCGCATCCAATTCGGTGCGCGCAGCGGCTGCGTCCGCTGCCGTTAGCTTGATTTCGATGTACTTGCCCGCTCGGACGTCCTCGACCTGACTAAAGCCCAATGAACGCAGCCCGTCGGCAATCGTCAGGCCTTGGGGGTCGTTCACCGTGGGCTTAAGCGAGACGTAGACGCGGGCAAGGAATGCTGGCATTGCAGACCTTAGTACTGGATCAATTCGCGGCCGGTGAGCTGCCGAAAGGCTTCGTGGTAGCGCTCGCCGGTCTTGGCGGCGATGTCCTCCGGCAGGGCGGGCGCTGGAGGCTCGCGGTCCCAGCCAGCCTCTAGCAGCCAATCGCGGACAAATTGCTTGTCAAAGCTTGGCTGGCCTCCACCAGCCTCGTACTGGTCCGCCGGCCAGAAGCGCGAAGAGTCCGGCGTCAACATTTCGTCAATAATGATCGCCTCGCCGTCGACAATGCCAAACTCGAGTTTGGTGTCAGCAATAATGATGCCGCGCTCCAGCGCGTACTGGGCGGCGTACTTGTAGATCGCCAGAGTTCGTAGGCGGATCGCGTTAGCGACCTCGACACCCACTAGATCGACAAGCTCCTCGGCGCTCATGTTGGCGTCGTGACCAACTTCGGCCTTGGTGGTTGGCGTAAACAGCGGCTCGGTGAATTCCTCTGATTCAACCATCCCTGGAGGCATCCGGACCCCGCACACCTTACCGGTCTCCTTGTATTCGGACCACGCCGAGCCGGTGATGTAGCCACGCGCGATGCACTCGACGTCCAGACGCTGCGCCTTTTTGACGATCGTGCTACGGCCCAGCAATTCCGGCGGCAAAGCAAAGCTAATGTTGTCGGCTTCGGAGCCGTCAGCCAAACGCAGGAAGTGGTTTGGCACCACCCCTTCTGTCATTTGAAACCAGAAAGCCGCCATCTGAGTCAGAACTGCGCCTTTGTCCGGAATCCCGGTTGGCAGGACGACGTCAAAGGCCGAAAGGCGGTCCGTGGCCACGATCAAGAGGCGTCCGTCGCCGAGGTCGTAGGTGTCGCGCACCTTGCCACGATGGGTGCGGTTGGACAGAGGCGTATCTAACAGGACCGATGTCATGATTTTTGCTCCTTGTGAAATGGCCTTTTCATGTCGATAGACCGCATTCCGTTTTTTCCAGGCGGGCAATATTCTGGTTGGGCTGGGCCCTTGAAGGAATCGAACCGACTTCGCTCAATAATCTCAATCCGGCTACGACTCCAGCAGTCCCATCCGGACGAAGCTCTTGTCCACTTCGCGAGTGAAATACTTGTAGTCGAAGATCGCATCCAGCTCGCCGGGCGATAGGCGTGAGCTGACCTCACCCTCTTCCACAACCGTCTCGCGGAAAGGTCGCCGCTCGGCCAGGGCAACATGACTGGCGCGTTGCGCGATTGGATAAGCCTCCTGGCGCAGCATGCCTTTTTCCACCAGCGCCAACAGTATCCGTTGGGAAAACACAACGCCGCGGGTCAATTCCATGTTCTCGATCATTCGCTCGGGGTACACCACCAACCCTCGGACGATGCCGGTAAAGAGGGTGGTGATGTAGTCAAGGGCCAAGCACGAGTCCGGCAAGATCACGCGTTCAACCGAAGAGTGGCTGATGTCTCGTTCGTGCCACAGGGCAACGTTCTCGAGCGCCGCGGTCGCGTTACCTCGCAGTATCCGAGCCAGGCCGCAAACCCGCTCCGATTTTTCCGGATTACGCTTGTGCGGCATCGAACTAGACCCCTGTTGATGGAGTCCAGAACTCGACTTTTCTTCGATCGGCCGCAGATGTAAGTCCAATTCTCCGGTGCTAAACGGTTCCTCCGCCTCGCCAACCTCGGTCCGCTGCAAGTGTCGGATTTCCGTCGCGAAACGCTCCAATGAGGATCCGATCAAAGCTAGCGTCTGAAGAAAATGCGCATGCCGGTCACGCGAGACGATCTGGGTGCTGACCGCATCAACACCTAGGCCAAGCTTCTCACAGACCCGCTCTTCGAGCTCGGGCGGTACTGTAGCATGGCTGCCGACCGGTCCGCTAAGCTTGCCGATGGCGATATCCGCCCGAGCCTCTCGCAGGCGTTGTTGATCACGTCGCACTTCGTCTAACCAGTTCAGCAGCTTTAGGCCAAAGGTTATCGGCTCGGCATGCATGCCGTGGGAACGGCCCATGCAAATCGTGTCCTTGAACTCCAGGGCGCGGGCGGCGATCGCCTCTTCCAGCTGGGCCAAATCTTCCGCAAGCAGGTCCGCGGCTTCAACCAGCCGCAGGGCTGTCGCCGGATCCTCCGTGTCGTATGAAGTGAGCCCGAGGTGGACCCAACGAGCCTCATCACCAAGGCTGTCGTTCACCGAACGCAGAAAGGAGTTCATGTCGTGGTGCATTTCGCGCTCGTAGCGCTCGACAGCCTCGATGTTAAATTTAGCGTTCCGGGCGATCTTATCGGCCGCATCGCGCGGCACCGCGCCCATGTCGGCCCAAGCCTGGACCGCGGCAATTTCAACCTGGAGCCAGGCGGAGAACTTGTTTTCTTCGGACCAGATTCGGGCCATTTCCGGGCGGGAATATCTTGGTATCACGGCTTAGTCTAACCCCATGCGGCCAGACCGAACAACGGCAACCGGCCTGGTTTCGCCGATCAAAAAAACGTCTGTCTGACTAAGGCTGGGTACCTCAAGGCGAAGTCCCTGGCCACCAACGCGTGCCGCATCCCGCGGCCAACGTATCGCTCTAGTTGGAGGCGGGAATTCGCGCCGGTGTTGGCAGTTCGTTGATCTGATCACCGTGGTGATAAATCTGACGCTGACCGTCGGATTCAAAAACAACGGCGCGCTGACGGCCCATTACCTGCCAGACGCCCTCGCTCCAAACGATCGCCGTGTCCTCATCCACGCCAACGACTTTTTGTCCGGGTTCCGCCAGCGCAACCGTCCTTTGGACGAATTCCGGCCGGCGCGCCTCCATTCGATCGAAGTGGGCAAGGGCTCGGACCGGAGCCGCCAGGCCCAAACCAGTCGGATCTTGAGGAATGTCAGCGCCGCGGTCGACCATGTTGATGTTGAGGACTCCCAGTCCGCCGCTTGAGCCGGCCACAATCGCTCCGCGCCTGTTTGCCCCTTCAAGGGCTTCCCAGGCCAATGTATTCTCAAACGCCTGCGCCAGGTAAAAAGCTCGCCCGCCGGAAAACCAGATAAACCCAGCCTCGGCAATCTTCTCGGCGTTCTCGGCAATGTTGGCCTCCGCCTGATCGCGTATTCGCACCGGTGTCGCGTCAATACCAAATCGCTTGAAATGAGCCATGCCCATCTGTTCCCAGTTGGCCATGATGTCGTCACCTTCTGGGGCGCAGGCCGTGGCGATCACCAACACTGACCGATCGCCAACCTGCTTGGAAAAGTGCTCATCTACGAGGTCCATGCCAGTCGTGTACTCTCCAGAGCCTGCCAGGACCATGGGGCCGATACGGTCGGAGCTCGTCATGCGAAAACCCGTCCTTCCTTACCGTTTAGAAGTTAACTCGGCGGTAGACGCGAAGCAATATCGGCCTGCAGCGAATGGGCTAGCCCGCGCCGGCCTCAAAGATCCGGCCCAAAGTGACGATGACGGCGCCGAGAAGGGCGATACCACCAAATTCAATGACAACCGGCCGCTGCAAATCATCGTTGAGGTGGTGTTGAACCAGCCCGCTCGTGAGATAGAACACCAGGAGCAAGAAAACGCCGGCCAAGTAGCTTTCGACCGGCAGGAAGTACAAGACCCATCGCCCTTCCGCGACGATAAGCCCGACCACGCTCGCGTACACCAAGGCCCGCATCGGATTTGCCTCGGCCTCTCGCAACACCTCGACCGAGAGCAGCAAGCTGACAAGACCGACGGTGATCGCCGCTGGAACCAAGGAGATGTCGAAGGCGTAGACCACCGCGTAAAAACCAAAAGCGGTCAGATAGGTGCCGATGTTCAAGACGAAGCGGCTGGCTGGATATAGCGGACTGTCCGGATCCACCGAAGCCTGGCTGGCAAAGAGCACCGCTCCCATCAGCGAGGCAACGATAAATACTCCCGGAACGACCCAGTAACCTGAGATTGCATCTTCCAAGAACAATCCGGATGCCAGCGCCAGCATCGTCGGTAGAAATAGAAATGGCGCCGTCCAGGCAATGTCGTCCGCATAAGGCGCGATTGGGTGCTCTCTAAGGATGCCGTCGGCGCCAATTGCCACCACCGCGGTCACAACCAGCAGGATCCAGGGCTCAGTCGGCTCAATGCTAAGAAACAGCAGCAAACCGAGCGAAAAAGCCACGACCAGAAGTACCACACGCGAGGTGCTAAACGCCGTCCGCGTCACCGATCCCGTCTGGGCTCCCGTCGTGGGTTCGCCCGGGGACACGTTACCTCTGATCGGCTCTTTTGCCTGCATTGCTCCGTGTTCTTCTTTTGATAATCACGAATCCTGGGGATCGGCCCGGCGATTTGAGGCGCAGTAAGTCAATTGGCCTGAACGCTACCTCAATCAGCCAAAGGCCGTCGTCAGTAGCTCAGGGATTGTACTACGCGGCCCGCCTGGCGCACGACGATCATCCGTGTGAGTTTATTCCTGTGCCCAGACCGATTCTTCCTCACCGAACATTTCAGCGGCATTTCGGTACCAAATCAGGTCCTTCTCCTCCTCGGACATGCCAAGGTCCTCAAAGATCCGCTCGAATCGGTCGACGTGCTCGTGGACCTCGTCGGCCGCGCAATCAGAGCCAAAGATCAGCTTTTCAAGAGCGATCTCCTTGCCGATCAGGTCTCGCTCGATCGCCTGGCGCTCGATTGTCCGGACGCCGGATAGGTCTAGGTAAACCCAGCGCCGCCAACGAGCCACGGATGCGGCCTCGTCGTAGTTGCCAGTACCGCCCAAATGCGCACCGATTATCTTGAGACCTGGGAAGCGGTTGGCGATTGTATCTAGATGAAATGGGCGCATATTCATGGCCGATGACTCTCTGGGGCCGCTCCATCTTGGCCCACCCGTGCGCTCACGTTCCTCCATCTCGGCCAACTGCTTGGCGGACGCGGCGTCCCGGCGCGGATGGCGGTTCAGCCAATCAACCCCCCCACCACCCACACCGCAGTGAAACAGGATTGGCATCTCCAGCTCCTCGGCCGCGCGGTAGATCGGGAAGTAGTCCTTGGTGTCATAGGCGCGTCGAACACCGATCATTTTCAGGCCTCGAAAACCCAGACCATGCAGGGTTTTGATTCGTTCGTATGTCGTCACCTCTGGGTCGACAACGGCGTGAGGCACAAACAAGTCTGGATAGCGCTGTGCCATCTCGAGGCAATCCTCGTGGGTTAATCTTGCGCCCGGCGTCGCCGGTCCGCCACCACTAGCAATAGCACGAGGTGTGGTTGGACAAAGGAGGCTCGCCTTGACGACACCGGTCTCCTGCAGCCGTTCTGCTAGATGCTCTAACGCTTCGCGCGGATCCTGATCAGGCTTGTCAAAATTGCGTGGAAAGTGAACGTGAATGTCCCAAATTCTCGGCATCGGCTACCCTTTCTTGACCGCTTCTGGCTCGCCTCTTTCGGCGATTTTAGGTGCGCGCCCGGGCTAAGTCGAGGCAGCCTCGTTGACCGAAGCACCGGGCTGGGTGCTAGACTTTTGCCAAATCCAAAAGGACGGATCCAATCGAAGACAACGAAACACCCATTGACCTGACCTTCGCCGGAGTCATCCAGTCGCGAATCGAGCGCTGGCTGACCCGCGAAAACTGGACCGTAGAAGCGCGTCCCAACCAGAACCTGAGCTGGGCGCTAATGGCTGAAGACCGCCACAAGCGCAGGATAATCATCTCCCAGCAAACCGGCCACGAGGACAGAGTGATGCTTGAGGCACGGGTTGTGCCGACGTCGGAGCAAGCCGAGAGTCTTGTGGCACTTCCCGAATGGCAGGCCAACGACCTCATGTGGGATATGCGTCTGGAGCTAAGCCGCATGGGCATTGACTTTCACGGCGTCAGTCTGCCACTCAAACGCGTCGTCCTGACCGAGGCCCTTTACTTTGAAGGAGCGCTGGACAGCGCCCTCGCCAAGGACACCTTTTTTCATCGTATGGAACACCTGCGCCGCGGCATCGCCATGGTCCAGTTCTTGCTCCAGCGCCGTCTGGTTGGCTAGTTTCTAACTTCGACAGGCTGCCAGCCAAAACTGGCGGCCGGGGCTCCTTCAAACGAAACCAGAGTCTTCCTCTGATAATTTCGCTGAACTCCGGACTCAGGCGTCTGCTCCAGGCCTTCGCTATCAAGCTGCCGGGTTGTTAGGTAGAGGGCCAGAGTAATCGCCGTGACGACCAGAACACCGGCGAACATTATCAGGATCACTTTCTGACCGCTCATCCCGTACGCGCCGCGGCGGCTACCGGCACTATGGCGTCCAGGGCTCTTACCAAGCCCTCTCGCCAGCCTTCGCCCAGGGCCTCCCGGTTCAACCGCACCTGATGCGCGGTTACGCTGGCTCCGTTTGGCAGCCGGCCGGCAAGCGCGGCGCGATCAAGTTCCCCGCCTGGCAACAGTCTGATCACGAACTGATCGTTTTCCGCCTGGATCCCTCCCACGCCGGCGGCATTGGCCAGCAACCGTAGCCTCACGACCCAGATCAGGTTTCGCGCGGCGGAAGGTAGAGCTCCGAACCGGTCTGCCAATTCCTGCTCCATACCCGCTACTTCCTCCGGGGTTTCGAACTGAGCAAGTCGCTGGTAGACGGCCAGCCTCAGATTGAGGTCAGGAATGTAGCTGTCCGAGAGGTAGGCCGTGATCGGCAGATCCAAAGTCACCGCTGGCCGGGCCGAGCTTGGTTCAGCGACCGGTTCACCGCGTTGCAGCGACTTGAGCCTTTCCACCGCCTCACCCAGCAGTTTGATGTAGAGTTCGAATCCGACGGCGGCCATGTGACCGCTCTGCTCTGAGCCCAGCAAGTTGCCGGCCCCGCGTATCTCCAGGTCCCGCATCGCGATTTGGAACCCGGCACCAAGTTCTGTCGCCTCAAAAATTGCCTGTAGGCGGTGCTGCGCCGTTTCCGTCAGCGCCTGACTCCGATCGTAAATCAGGTAGGCATAGGCTCTAACCGCCCCACGTCCGACCCGCCCCCGCAGCTGGTAGAGTTGTGACAACCCCAGCCGATCAGCTTGATTGATGATGATCGTGTTGGCGTTCTGGATATCGAGACCGGACTCAATAATTGTCGTGCATACCAGCACATCAACCTCGCCGCTGGCAAAATCCAACATTGCCTTTTCCAATAGATCCTCGTGCATTTGCCCGTGTCCGATCCCGACAATCGCCTCCGGCACCAACTCGCGGACCTTTGCCGCGATCATCTCAATGTTGTAAACCCGGTTGTGGACAAAGAACACCTGGCCGCCGCGCTCCAGCTCACGCAAAATCGGTTCACGAATTATCTGGTCGTCAGACTCGGTGACATAGGTGCGGATCGGCACCCGATCTTCTGGCGGTGTCGTCATATTTGAGAGGTCGCGGATACCGGCCAGCGACATGTGCAGCGTCCGCGGGATTGGCGTGGCCGAAAGCGTCAAGACATCTACCTGTTGACGAATTTGCTTGAGACGTTCCTTGTGGGCCACGCCGAAACGCTGCTCCTCGTCGATGATTATCAGCGCCAACTGCTTGAAGGTGACGTCTTTTTGCAGAATTCGATGAGTGCCGATCAGGATATCGACACTCCCGTCCGCCGTCGCGGCGACAACCTCCCGCTGTTCTCGGTCATTGAGAAAACGGGACAAGACTTCGACCCGAGCCGGCAGGCTGGCCAACCGTTCTCTAAAGGTGTTGTAGTGCTGCTGAGCCAAAACCGTGGTTGGCACCAGCATGGCAACCTGGTAGCCCTCCATAACCGCCTTAAAAGCCGCGCGCACCGCGACCTCGGTCTTTCCGTAGCCAACATCGCCGCAGATCAGTCTGTCCATCGGCCGGACGCTCTCCATGTCCGCCTTCACGGCGTTGATTGCCGACAGCTGGTCTGGAGTCTCCACAAATGGGAAAGACGCCTCCAACTCCTGCTGCCACGGCGTGTCCGGCAAAAATGCGTGACCCTCCACGATTTCGCGCGCCGCGTAGAGGTCCAACAGCTCCCGCGCCACGTCGGCGACAGCACGGCGCACGCGCTCACGGGTACGAGTCCATTCGCCGCTGCCGAGCCTTGTCAGCGAGGGTCGAGAATCGCCGGGGCCAACATAGCGCGCCACACGATCAGATTGATCGACCGGAACGTAAAGCCGGTCGCCCTCGGCATAAGCAAGCTCAAGAAACTCTTTCTCGACCCCATCCACGCCGCGCACGGTCAGACCAGTAAAGCGGCCGATGCCATGCTCGAGATGGACGACAAAATCCCCCGGTGTCAGTTCAGCGATTAGGTTGGAGCGGTCTGGACCGGCCTGCCTTTGGGTCCGTCGTTGTTTGACGAAGCCGAATACCTCGGCATCGGTCAGAAAGGTAATGTTGGGCTCAGACTGCAGTACCCAACCGTGGGGCAGTGAACCCTTGAGCATTTGGATCACATGGGGCTCTGGTGCCTCGGCGGTGGCATCCGCTGGCCGCACCGCCACGCCCTCATCGCTCAGGAGAGAGGTCAGCCTTGATGCCTGCTGAGAGAGCAGGACAATCGCCTCGCCGCGTTTCGCCGCGGCGTCGAGGTCTCCGGTTAAAGCCCGCAGCCGCCCGCCAAAGGCTGGCGCGGCGGTGAATGCCGGCCTTAGGGCACCGCTTTCTTTGCTTTCAAACCGCTTTAGCTCAAGCACCCGCCTTTTGGCGAATTGGGCCTGGAGCTGCGGCCAGTTTTCTTGGGCCGGCGGCAGTCCGGCCGGCAATAGGCCCCGGCTCTCACGTTCGACCCGCATCGACGATGTCTCGGCGACGTACTCATCAAGAGTTCGGCCCAGGTCCTGCGGCTCGTCTAGAATCACGATTGCATCTTTTGGCAAGTGGTCCAGAAGCGAGAATGGCGAAAACAGCGCCGGCAAGAAGGCTGGTGGAGCCGGCATGAGACCGTCCGCCAGCTCGATCAACTCTTTGCGTATTGCTGACCCCGCTTCATCGTCACAAGAACTGAAATCGACTTCTGCGAGCAGTTTCTTGGCCAGAGACTGGTCAGGCGTGAACTCGTGAGCGACGCCAAGCCGAACCCCATCAAGTCGATCGCTTGAGCGTTGAGTCACTGCATCGAAGGACCGGATGCTTTCGATCCTGCTGCCAAAAAACTCGATTCGCACCGGTAAATCGGCTTGCGGGGCAAAAACGTCAATAATGCCGCCGCGGCGGGCGGCCTGACCAGGTGTATCGACCAGGGGAACAACTTCGTAACCGGAGTTCAGCAACCGGCGGAGTAAATCCTCCGGCGAGATCACCTCGCCAACCGCGATATCAGTCACGACATCTTTGATTGCCGCTGGCGATAAGGTGTGTTGCGCCAGCCCCTCGACCGTGACGATCACTATCAGCGGCTCGTCTCTCTGCAAGGAGGCGATTGTCTCAAGCCTGAGCCGGACATCCCATGGATCGTCCGTGGCGCGTTCGTAGGGCAGAATATCGCGCTGCGGGTACAACCGTAGCCTGGGCGCATTCTCCGGCCCTAGCCAAGCGCTGAGTTCTTCCAGCAGGTCCTGCGCGTCAGACGAGCGGCTGACCATGACCAGGACTGGTGATTCGGCCTCCTGGGTCAGCGCCGCGATTATCGCCGGTTTAACCGCGTCGTTTGCGCCAAGACGCAGAGGCGCGCCCGGACGTACTCCTGGCGCGGCGGTGGCTTCTCGAATTGCGGGCAGAAGCGCCGACAGATCCATAGACAAATTCAAGCTGGCGTTTACACGATGTGAACGCCAGGAACCATTCTAGCCTGCCAGGTCAGTTTACCGCCTACCTGACCTCACTCGTTTGTCCCGATCTAGTCAGCTGGCTATTCTTGCGCCGGCGGAGCTTGCGGAGCCGGCTTATCTTTCGCAGATGGAGCTTGCGGAGCCGGCTTATCTTTCGCAGATGGAGCTTGCGGAGCCGGGTTAGCTTCAGCTTGCGGAGCCGCTTGGTTTTGGTTAAAGACATCCATTGCCCGCTCCCATCCGACTCGCATGATCGCGGCAATGGCGTCGCAGGTTCGATCGACGGCTTCTTCCAAAACTTCACGCTCCGCCTTTGGCGGGTCAGACAGCACGTGGCGCATCACTATGTCTGAATCCCAAGTCGGTACGCCGCGATCGTGCGGCCGGCCGATGCCGACTCGGATCCGGCCGAAGCCGTCGCCGCCGCATTCTTTGATGATTGACCTCAGACCGTTGTGGCTGCCGGCCCCCCCGTTTGGCCGCAAGCGGATCCGCCCTTCCGGCAAATCCAGCTCGTCGTAAATTACGATCAGCCTTTCGATCGAAAGGCCGTCTTTCTTCATCAGAGGACCGATCGCTTCACCGCTTAGGTTCATGAAGGTCCGTGGCTTAACCAACAGCACGTCAACACCCTCGATGCTGCCGCTTCCAGTCGCGGCGCGACGGCTGGCCTTCAGATTGATACCAAAGCGCCGCGCAAGCCGGTTCACACACCAGGCCCCGACATTGTGCCTCTGACCAGCGTGCTCCTTCCCCGGATTGCCAAGCCCGGCGATTAGGTAATCATTCACGGACCAAGCTCTCCAGCGGCTGCTGACCGTGTGGCAAATGCGATGGCAAATGACAATTCGAGCGTGGTGACTCGAGGCCAAGCGAAATTCGATAATGCGAAAACCGGCCCACGGAGTTCCGAACGAAGTGGTTCAGAAGTCAAGCTCATGCCGCCTATCATAGCGGGCCTTGGCTTGGGCCTAGGGCGTGGTGGCGGCCGGAGTGCGCAGGTTTTCGATCACTGCCGGCAAGACGCGGATCACTTCGTCGATCTCGGCCTCGGTGTTATCGCCCGAGAGTGTTAGCCGCAAACCACTGACCGCTTCCGGCATCGATAGCCCCATCGCCAGGAGCACATGAGATGGCTCCCAGGATGACATCCCACAGGCAGCACCGGCGCTGGCCGCGATTCCAGCCTTGTCTAACGCCTGCACCAGGTCATCGCCGCGTAGGCCACGAAAACTGATGTTGACGTTGCTGGCCAGACGCTGAACCGGGTCGCCGTTCAGACGCGAGTCCGCCACCGATTCCAGGATCCCGTCGGTAAGCCGTTCGCGCAGCCGCAGACAGGTCTCAACCTGGCTTTGGCGATTCTCCTCGGCGATCACCAAAGCGGTCGAGAGTCCCACACTACCGGCGACGTTTTCGGTACCGGCGCGGCGTTGGCGCTCTTGGCCGCCGCCGGCACTTTGGGAGACAAACGGCGTGCCGCGCCGGATGTACAGCAAACCGGAGCCCTTGGGCCCGCCGAACTTGTGCCCGGAGAGGCTCAGCAGGTCAACACCCAGCGTTTCGATATCGACCGGCAGCAGACCCGGCGCTTGTACGGCATCGGTATGAAACGGAATTCGCGTGCGCAAAGCGCGCCCGCGTTCCGCCACCAGCTTGGCCGCTTCCTCGACCGGCTGTAGCGTGCCGACTTCGTTATTGGCCAGCATGACCGAAACCATAACAGTCTGATCGGTGACCGCCCGGGCCACCTCATCCGGATCGACCAATCCCATGCTGTCGACCGCAACGAAAGTGACGTCAAAGCCGAATTGTTCCAAGTAGTGGCTCGTATTGATCACCGCGTGGTGTTCCACCGTCGTTGTGACGATGTGGTTGCCGGCACGGGCCTTCTTCTGGGCGAAAGCCACGCCCTTCAGCGCCGCGTTGATCGACTCGGTGCCGCCAGAGGTGAATACGGTATCCGCGGCGCGGCAGTTGAGGACCGCCGCCACGCCTTTGCGTGCGTCATCGATCGCTGTTTGGGCCTCACGGGCCAGCGAATAGCTGGCGGATGGATTGCCAAAGCGCCCTGAAAGGTACGGCAGCATCGCCTCCAACACCGCCGGGTGCAAGGCTGTAGTAGCAGCGTGGTCGAGGTAGATCACTTGGTGGTGGAAGGAGCCGGGTGCAGAGTCACCCAAATACGATACGGACGCGACGGAGCGCTGTCAATTTTACAGGGCCTCCCTTGTTGGCCTGCGTATTGCAGAACTCATAGGCAAGCGAGCCGATTGCCGTCGATCTTGGCGGGGTCAGCTCATTAGCAGGATTTCGACAGTTTTCCGGGCCGGCCGCAAACTCAGCGTAGGATGAACGGGATGGGCCAGGACTTTCAACCAACTAGAACCGTGGCAATTCCAGTTCCGCCAGCTTTAACCGATAAATCGCTCGGGGAGGCCGCCAACCAGCTCGCTCAAAGCGACCCGCGGCTCGCGGCCGTCTTGGAGCAGCATGGCGTCCCGCCGATGTGGAGTCGCGATCCCGGTTTCGCAACCCTCGTCCACGTGATCCTGGAACAGCAGGTGTCGCTGGCCTCAGCCCAGGCGGCTTTTGACCGGTTGGAGGCGGCAATCGGTAAAGGCGCCAAGGGTGAGGTCTTGCCCAGCACTTTCCTCGCTCTCGATGACGGCGAGTTGAAAGCGATTGGCTTTAGCCGCCAGAAAGCCGGCTACGCCCGTCACCTTGCCCTGGCAATCGATGAGAAAAGCTTCGAGCCCGCCCTCCTTGCCGAGATGCCCGACCAGGAAGTACGAGCCGAGTTGCTAAAGCTAAAGGGCATCGGCAATTGGACCGCGGACATCTACCTGATCATGGTCCTGCGCCGGCCGGACGTCTGGCCCCACGGCGATATCGCGCTGGCGACCTCCTTGGCCGAAACCCATCAACTTGCGGCCCGGCCAAGTTTTGAAGAGCTGGACCAATTTGCCGAGCGCTGGCGCCCATGGCGCGCCGTGGCGGCCCGTTTCCTCTGGCTTGCTTACCTCGCCAAACGCGGCAAAATCTAGCCTGCTGCCGTCATCTCTACCGGTGCCCAGAGGGCGTATCATAGCTAGCCATGTCCAGGCTCCAGAGGATTGCTCTTGTCGCCGCCATTCTGACCCTGATTGGCATAGCAACTGTAATCCTTGGTTTCTGGCAGAACGAGTCGGACCAGTTGGGCCAGGCAGCCGGCCCGCGCCAGACCTGCGTCCAATAAGGTCTGTGTAATGGTGATCCATGCCGCTCTCGAGATAGCTGTACTTCCCAGCGAGGGGGGTGGCCAAGCCAACTAGGCCGCGGCTTCGCGGCCTTCAAGGCTTTGGCAATTTGACATCCTGGATGATTCCAACTCCTCCCCAATCAACGGGGTATGAATCTAGGAAGGACAGCAAAACACGACGAACGCTAACAGTCCCAGCGCCAAGACTCGGTTGGGATCTAGCCGTCTGGGCCATCGAGAGGGCCGATGGTCATGACGCTTCCTTGCCTTTCTCCAGGGCATCGACGCGGCCCGGATAGCCGTGCAGCGGATCTTCCGAGCCGCCACGGCCTCGGTGTGTATCCCCGGCAAGGGCTTCCATCAGTGGCGCCATGAATGCATGACGGTCAATGCCAACGCTGATAAAGAGCGCCAGACCGCGAGAAGCTTCGTCGTTCAAGTCGTGGGCTTCGCCAGCCTCAACCGCCGTGAGGATGCGCTGATAGAGAGCACTCGATAGTTCCGGCTCGACAACGAGAACGACGTCACTTCCTCTCTCACCGGAGCGGACATATTCCTCGCTGCTGATGTCAAGGCGGAGCAGGATGCGGATTTCGTGCCCGCCGAGCTCGCGCAGTCGTTCCAAGTCTTGCTCTAAGGGAAGGGTCATGCAGCACCGCCTTTACCGGCGTTCCAACGAGCGGTCAAGTTGTCATTGAGGCCGAAGAACGGGTCCTTGTCCGGGTGTTCGCGGTCGAAGTATTGATCCCTATCATGCTTAAGACCCTGGAGAGCTGGCAGCATTAGTGCCTGGCGATCCTGACCAAGGCCAAGGAACTGGGTACAGGCGAAAGAGGCCTCATCTTTCAGGAGGACCGCGTGACCGCTGCTGAGCGCCTCCGTCAGGAATGTGGCGACGGCCTTACTGAAGTCCAGGCCAACGAGAACCGAAGCACCGTACATGGCGACTTCGAAGTCATTGATCCAATCGGCCATCGCTGGGCCAGCGTCCAGGTAGAGGGCAATCGGGATCGCGTCCCTCCTTGCCGCGTTCTGAGCCTCTGGGGTTGAGTAGCGTATGGGTAGGCTAATGGTCTGGTAGTAGGATTGTCAACTGGTTGAAGGCCAGAAGTATTCGGCTTATGGTCGCGTTACGGTATAGTTATGGGAGCGGGGCATTAAGGAGGCTACGATGCCGAAGGTCGGTAGACTCAAGGAGCTCCGCGAGAGACGCGTCCTCACTCAGCAAGATCTCGCTGACAAAGCTCATGTTGCGAAAAGCACTATCGTTCAGTTGGAGCGAAGCCAGGCGGAAGGTAGACCAACAACCATCCGCAAGTTGGCCGAGGCCCTAGGCGTGGCGCCAGAAGAGCTCGTCGGTGAGTAGGAAACCCCGTCAGGCTCGGCGTCAGCGCCGGTCAACGTCAATCGCTAAGACGCTTTGGCGATCAGTGGTTAGCATCTCCAACGATACGGACACCTACGTTTTCGGAGGCCTCGCCGTCATGAGTACAGGCGCGGGCGTTGTGACCGGCCAGGTCTTCGGGCTCCTGCTCGGCGTAGGTGTCGGCCTGGCCCTAGCGGGTGCCAGCTTGTTTGGTATCGGCATGTGGCTACTCCCGCCGCGGCCGAAAGGTAGCCGGCCAGAGCTACACGAAGAATAGGCACCCGAAGTCATTGGAGGCCACAGGAAGCCCGTCAGCGACTTGTAGAGGGGTGACCCGTGGTAGAAGGTGGCTAAGGCTGACGCGCTTTAGCATTTGGGCGCCGAATAGCCACCTGGACACCCCCTTGGGGCGCGACGTAAGCTGCAGGTCCATGCGATACCTACTGATCACGCTCTGCGTCGGCGGCGTCCTGGTCGTTGCGTGCGGCGCGAGCGAGAATGCCGGCACTGAGAAGGACTCACCCCTACAGGATGCCGTGGTAGCGGCCGCAGCTACTCAAGAAGCCGACGATGCCAAGGACATTGCACGTCTCGGTGAAGCCCGAGAGCTCGCCTTCTACCCAAACGGAGATTTTGAGTCCGAGCCTGAGAATATGCTGGTTACCGTTCTGTCATTCACAATTGAGACTCTCAGTCCCGCCCCAGGGCTCTCAGATCCGCGACCAACGCTCGTCCTAAAGGTCTTGATTGAAAACCCCACAAACAGCACTGGTGGGCGACCAGCCTTTGAGATCATCACCAGCAATGGTGAGAGCGTCGCTATCTCCGTCGGCGGCGACTATGAAGGGCCGCGGGACCTGGTATCTATCTTCGAGCTTCCGCCTAAAACCCAACTAGAGGGGGCCTTCTTTGTGGATTTAGAATCCGCCGCAGCACCGCCCACCTCTCTGACCGGATGGCGGATAGTGGCCACGCCGACTCGGATCGTGCCGCCAGAGAACAACCGCGCTGTCTGGCTGATTGAATAGCTCACTCATGCTTGCCCGCTGGTATCGCCCAATGCCACCTCCATAGGAGTGGGGTTGTAGACAGTCCTATCCGGCCGGGCCAAAATCTCCGCTCCTTGGTTGGTCTTGATGACGCGCTCGGCAAGGCCCTCGTGGTATTGGAACGTCCGGCCATTCAGGAACCGCACCCGGACCATAGGGCCCTGATCGAGTTCACGGTCCTTTGCATCGAGCACTACTGGCTGAGGAGCTGGCTTACGAATCAAACGCCCTTCGGCGAGAGCGCTCAGGTCCTCCTGTCGCTGCCTTTCGCGCTTGAGCTCCTTGTTCTCGGTATGGATCGTGATGTTCAGCTGCGCTAGGTCATGGGTTAGCAACCTGAGGCGGGCCAAGACCTGGCCGCGTTCGCTACGAACGCCGTCCTCTTCCTCTTGCGCCATCTGGAGCTCGGCTGAGTCGGCGCCAAAGCTGATGAACTCGCCCTTGCTGAAGCCGGGCACCCGAGGTAGTTTGCCGTGCGCCTCGTTCTGGGCAGCCTGAGCCCGTTGAATCCGCGGCAGGAAGTCGCGAATGGCCATCTTCAGCAGAGGGAGCTCCTTCTCGATCTCCGAGCGTCGCGCCTCGAGGCTAGAGATACTAGCTTCGATCTCTTCAGCGCTCCGCTGGGTACTCCTGCGGGTAATTCCGCCTACCGGCTTAACTGTGACTGGGTTCATCGTTTCTCCTTTGCTTTATCGGTCCCATTTAGAAGGCGGGCCGGTAGCCCGCCTCGCGGCGCAGCTGCATGAAATGTTTGGCGAAGTAGTCGGCCTCTAGCTCTTCCACTGCATCGTCCTTGGACGGCACCCGAAGCTGCGCGACGGCGTGGTGATAGACCTCATGCAGAGCGACACGTCGCGCCTCTCGATAGTCGAGGTCTGAGCGCAGCCAAAGCTGCGGCGGAGAGGCAAAGGGTATCGCTTCCACGTGGATTGCGGCGCCGTCGCCGGCGGCGCTGAAGTACCGCACTTCCGGATCTTCAATGCCCCAGTACCTGCAGCCAAGGCTAACGTAGACGTGCGCCGCGAGTTTTACTTGCGAAGGGACGAAGTAGCTATCGATTTCTTTTAGCTTTAGGTTCCTCACTTGGGGGTTGCTCCTTCATCTGCCGCCTCGCGGCCTTCCTCTGGTTCCCTCGTTTGGTTGAGCCACGCGAGGATGAAGCCGAAAGCGATGAGCATGACGCCGGCAACAGCCAGGCCAAGCGGCGCCGACAAAATCGCTGCAGCAGCCACCAAGCAGACGCAGCCAGCCAGGGTGATCGCGTCGCGAATCAAGGCTTTGATTCCGGCCCTATCCAGCCCAATCATGTCGCCCTCTGCAAGTAGGGGAAACTGCCCCGCCGGAACTCTTCACCCATCGTTTCGATGATGAACTCCGCGGCGTCCATGTCAGTCGGGCCGTTGAAGGTGAAATGTTGGTTGACTACGGTCGCACCCATTTGCTGGCTCGCACCGTTGCTGAAGACCCTGGAGCCACGCGGCAAATTCACCAGCTCGGGCCCGCGCTCTCCAACGATTGCAAGCCCGCCACGGTGGCTGACTGTGCCTTGGGCAAGGCGCGGAATGTCCAGGCGTTCAACCGTGTTGGTAGTGAAGGGATTGAGGTCCAGGCCGAAAGCACCGGCCTCGTTGAACTTAGTGATCAAGAAATTCAAGGTGCCGATGGCAAGGTTGATCGCTTTCTCAACGCCCCAGATCAGCCCATTGCCTAGAGCCGTGGCGAGCGAAACCCCGGCATGTGCCATATCTCCCAGCCCACCGAGCAATTGGCCAGGCAACTTGGTAAACGCATCAACAAGCGCAGAGCGGATACCAAAGGCGTCAGTCGCAAGAAGAACTAGTGGCGCGAAGGGGCCCGAGATCAACGTTGCGATCTCCGGCCAGTTGTTCTTGAAGAAGCCGAGTATCTGATCTCCGATGCCTACCAGCTTGTCTTTAATCGCTTGCCAGTTGTCTTTCACTAGGCCGATCACGGCGATGATGCCGACCAGCGCGGCGACCGCCAGGCTGACAGGTCCAAAGGCAAGGAGGATCGCAGCACCAATGTCGGCAATTGCGATGATCAAGACTGGCTTGTTGGAGATCACGAAATCGAACAGGCCTTTGACGACAGGGAAGAGTACCTCTAAGCCGGACACAAACGCAGTGAGAAAGGCCTCGACCACTGGCTTGGCATCGCGGGCGAACGCCTGGACGGCCGCCACGATCTTGGGCATCTGCTCGTCGGAGAACTTGCGCACGATTGGCGTCAGCTTGTCCAGGCCGGCGAGTATCCCGTTGAAAAGGCCGGTTAGAAGCGGCTCAAGGGAAACTAGGACCGTGTTCTTCATGCGCGAGAACTTCTCACCCATGGTCTCGGTAGCCCGGGCCGTCGCGCCGATGGAGCCGGCCGCGAACTGGAGCCCCTCAGTTAGGCCCTCGATAGAAAGCCCACCCTCACGGATCGCGCTCGTCATTCTCTGAGCGCCCTCTGCGCCGAATATCCTGGTCGCGATGTTGAGGGCCTCAGTCGTCGAGGTTGCGCCCCTGATCGCCTCGATGGTCTTCGAGAGGCCGCCTTTGAGGTCGGTTATCCCCTCAGCGGCCATCTTTCGGGTCGCGGCATTGATCGCGGGCATGACCCGGGAGGCGTCGACGCCAGCCTTGTTCAACTTGCCAAAGAGAGCTGCCGATTCTTCGATGCTGAAGCCCGCATTGGCGAGAACCGGGCCAAACGTCTGGATATTCTTCGCGAGCTTGTCCATTATTTCGTTGAACAGGAAGTCCTCGGTGTCGGGGTCGAGCGTGCGGCGGTTTGCGTCGGTGAGCGACATGTCGTCATACTCAGGGCCCGACCACTTGAGGATTCCTTGTTTTAGAACATAGTCGAGGTCGTAAGGCATCGTAGGCGCCGGCAGCGACGCCCTCTGGAGGCTCACCGCGGGCTACTCTGGCCGCCTCTACCCTGGCTCTGACCTTGTCCTCGATCTCTGCGAGAGCCTCGAGCGCGGCCAATCCTTCGGCCGCCAGAGGTAGGCACCGTTGTCGAGCGACTCAAGGCTGTTCACTGGTACGCTTCGACCTGCCAACGGGTCAGGCCGGCAGCGTCGACGACGTCGGCGCCGAGCCAGACGATGTAGTCGGCACCGTCCGCCAGGAAAGCGGCGAGGCCGCTCACCTTCACGCACTTTCCATAGACCGCTTTGCCGCCTGAGCGACCGCCGCGGGCCTTCCAGAGGTAGCGGACCTGAGCGTCCTCCGGCCAGTCGGGCAGCTTTGCGTCGATGAGCGCCAAGGCGATCTGCTCAAGGTCCGGTGCTTCCCAGAAGTCACCGGCGCCCTCGCGGACGGGGTAGCGCTCGTCCGGGTCGCCGTCCCTTATCAGCTCTCATCTTGTCTCAGTCGTCACCATGCGGGGATTCCTCCTCTCGGCCTTGCGGCCGGCTAATCAGGCCCAGACTGGCGTGTGCCTCTGGTTCTTAGGCGCGTTCGCGGTCTTGATACAGAAGTAGCCAGCCCACGCGCTGCCGTTCTTCGCCTTACCGTTTTGAACTCGGTCTCACCGCCACAGTTAGGACAGGCAGGATTGTCTGTGGCTGGCTGCTTGGCGTCCTCTTGATGTCCCTTGCCGTTCGCGCTAGCTGACGGTGAGGCAGGACGGTTGCCGAAGCCAGGGTCAGGGCGCAGGCGGCGCCTGCCGGTCCAGCCAGGCCTTCATCCGCCTCGACCCGTAGAAGAGGGTCTCCAGGTACTGACGGTCCATCTCCCCATCAGGGACAGGTCCGCTTCGGAAGCCCCCTTGGGACGATAGAGAGGCTGGAACGGCTCACCCCCAGCAGGGCGCACTGCCGCACTATCGGCAACTTCGGGTGTTCCCGGTCCACCATCTTCCGCCGGCTCGGACTCATGGACCGGACCTCTCCGCCAACAAATCCCACTCCACCTTCAGCTGGCCGATCTCCTGGTACCACCGGGCGACCAGGACGACGTCGTTCCTGCCCTGCTGTTCCTTACCGTTGCCGAAGACCCCGGAGGCCCCCTCCACAAGGGCTTTCTTCCAAGCTTGAATCTGGCCGGGGTGGACTTCGTACCGGGCGGCCAGTTGGGCCACCGTCTCCTCGCCCCTCACCGCCTCAAGCGTCACTTTGGTCTTGAAAGCCGGGCTGTGCTTTCTGCGTCCTTTCGAATCTCCCACTCCTTCCCGACAGCTACCGCTGCCCTTAGTTTGGGAGCAGGACTCTCACTTAGCTGCTTGTCCGATTTTCCGGGTCCACCTCAGAGTCGAAGGCGTTCACCAGCGGCTCCAAAAGACTTCTGGCCACCTACCTGCAAACGCTGTTGGCCTATCCCGACGGCTGCATTTGGGGAGAGAGGTGTTCGACCCCAGGACCTAGGAGATAACGTCCAAGCGCCGCCCTTATCCGAGGAGATGCTCTATCCCAGAGAGAAGGGTGCGCCGCTTGCTGCCGAGAGAATCTCCCACTTGTTAGGTGGGAGACTTGGAAGTACCATAGATTGACTTTGCATAGAACTCAAAGGGTTGTACTTTCAGCAGATAATTGTGTGGCGTGAGCTGTATTGCGCATATGGTTTGACGCTAGTTCGGCGATATGCGCCGCTTACGTACGAGTTATAAGGCACAACTGTGATGCGACCTAGCTCCCGGTCCCAAAGATTGGGCATGGCAGCGATGGTCGCTGTCTTGGTCTTGCTCTCTGGGTTCACCAGCCTATTGACTACGTCTGCGCAGAGTGAGACCCCTCCCGACAAGCCGTCCGGGCTGTCCACCGAGGCCGGCGACACCCAGGTGAGGTTGAGCTGGGAGGACCCCGGCGATTCGACGATAGACAAGTACGAGTTATGGCAGATTGCCGAAAGCGCAACGCTCGATGGGATCAACAATGAGTTCGGCTATTCCGTAGCGGTGGCCGGCGACATCGCCGTGGTCGGCATCCCCGATGATGACGAAAGCGGCCCTGATTCTGGAGCGGCCCTCGTATTCAGCAGGGTTGACGGTGTGTGGACCCAGAAGTACCGGCTCAGGACCGGCGATGATGCCGGTGTTGTTAAGGATGATGGGTTCGGAAGCTCTATAACCTTCGACGGTAACACCATAGTGGTTGGAGCGCCTTTCGACGACAGCAAAAAAGGCGCTGCATACCTTTTCGTCGAACCTGACGACCGATGGGACAACCAGAACGGCACTGACCCGGTCGATCTGACTAACCCAGCCAATCTTACCGCTCCCAACGCTGCGGTGGAGGACGAGTTCGGCGACTCCGTAGCGGTGGACGGTAACACCGTCGTGGTCGGGGCGTACTTGGATGACAGCACGGGCACCGACGGCAATACCGTCGTTAATTCCGGTTCGGCCTACGTATTTACCAAGCCCGGCAACGCCTGGGTCTCCACCAGCACTGCGGCCACGCTGACCGCCTCCGGCGCCGCGGCGGGCGACGAATTCGGCAGCTCCGTAGCGGTTGACGGCAACACCATCGTGGTTGGAGCGAGCGGTGATGACGGTCAGTCCGAGACCTTGGACTTTATGGGTTCGGCTTTCGTGTTCGTCAAGCTCAGCAGCGCCGGCTGGGTCTCGACCAGCACTGCGGCGAAGCTGATCGCCTGCACCCGCGGGACTCAAGACTACTTCGGCCGTTCCGGAGCAATAGACGGTGACACCATCGTGATTGGGGCCGACGGGCAAGACACCAATACGGGTTCGGCTTTCGTATTCGCCGAACCTAGCGGCGGCTGGGTCAACAATACTGAGACGGCCAAACTGACCGCCTCCGTCCGCTCCGGCGGTGACAGGTTCGGGTTTTCCGTGGCGCTGGACGGCGACACTGTCGTAGTTGGGGCCTACGGGGAGGCCAGCTCGAAGGGTTCGGCATACGCCTTCACCAAGCCCGGCACCAGCTGGGCCAACGGTACTGAGACGACCCAGCTCACCGCCTCCGACCGCGACGGTAACGCTAGGTTCGGCTCTTCCGCCGCGATAGACGGTTACACCGTCGTGGTTGGGGCGCAAAACAACGATACGGCCTACGTGTTCGACATCGTGGACTGGGAAGACATCGCCGGAAGCGGAGCGGCGACCACGTCCCACATCGTGACCGGTCTGACCAACGACATCGACCACACCTTCCGGCTGCGCGCGGTGGACGGCGCCGAAGCCACCGATCCGTCCGACTCCGTGGCAGGAACCCCGAAGGCGGCTTCCTACCCTCCGGTCAAACTCTTAAACTTTTCCGCCGTGCAGACTGGCGACGGTGAGGTGGAGATGACGTGGGACGCGCACCGCTACCCGCTGACCGTCACGGGTTATGAGTACAACCAGGACGGTGGCGATTGGAACGCCATCACAGGGAGCGATTCCAGCACCCATTCCCATACCGTCACTGGCCTGACCAAGGACACCACGTACACCTTCGCTGTACGCGCCGTCAACGGCGCCGGTTCAACTGAGTCTGACTCCAGGTCCGTAACAATAATCGGAAAGCCGGCGGCGCCCGACTCATTCACCGCCGTCGCGGGCGACGAACAGGTGTGGCTCGGCTGGAGAAGCCCCGCGGATTTCACCATATCCGGGTACGAGTACCGGCAGAAGGAGGGCACCGGCGCCTTCGGCGTTTGGCAGAAAATCCCCGGGAGCAGATCCGGGACCACCTTCCATATCGTGACCGGCCTGAGCAACGACACGTCCTACACCTTCCAGGTCCGCGCCGCGAACGCGGCCGGGGAGAGCGAGACGTCCGGCGAGCAGTCCGCGACTCCGGCGACGGCGTCTTCGGACCCTGTCAAACCCGAAGGCTTCGCCGCCAGACAGACCGGCATCGGCCACGTGGAGTTGACGCGGAAGGCGAGTTCCAACCCGTTGAACGTCACCGGTTACGAGTTCAGACAGGACAACGGCTCTTGGACCACCATCTCCGGGAGCGATTCTCGCACCGTCTCCCACTCCGTCACTGGCTTGACCCAAGGCGTTACTTACGCCTGCTGGGTCTGCGCCGTCAACAACTTCGGCGAAAGCGACCCATCCAACCTCTGGTTCGTCACAATAGTCGCCACGCCCCAGCGGCCCACCGGGCTCAGCGCTACCGCCGGCGACACCCAGGTGACGGTCGACTGGGATGGGCCGGCCAACATAATCCCGAACCAGCCCATAAACAAGTACCAGCTAGTGCAGGTCCCCCAGAGCAAGCTGACCGCCAGCGTTCCCGGAACTAACGACGAGTTCGGGTATTCCGTAGCCATAGATGGCGACACCGCCGTGGTCGGGGCGCACCAGCACGACGTCACTCCCTCAGGAGGAGGCACCGCTGTCGCCAATGCCGGTGCAGCCTACGTCTTCACCAAGGATTCGGAGGGTGCAAGGAGCCAAGCCGCCACGCTCACCGCCTCCGACGGCGCGGCGGACGACGAGTTCGGGATTTCCGTGGCGGTGTACGGCGAAACCGTGGTGGTAGGAGCACACCAGCACGACGCAACCATCGGCGGCAACACCGTCGGGAATTCCGGCGCGGCCTACGTCTTCACCAAGCCCGCCGACGGCTGGGCCGACAGCACTGGGACGGCCACGCTTACCGCCTCAGACGGAGCGGAGAACGACTACTTCGGGATTTCGCTGTCGTTGGACGGTAGCACTGTAGTGGTTGGAGCCCCGGGGAGCGACAGCAACATGGGCGCCGCCTACGTCTTCACCTGGGATTCGGCTAACAGTGCTTGGGAGCAGAAGGCCAAGCTCACCGCCTCCGACGGGGCGGCGAATGACGAGTTCGGAATTTCCGTAGCGGTGGACGGCAACACCGTCGTAGTTGGAGCGAAAGGGCACGAAAGCAACAAGGGCGCGGCCTACGTCTTCACCAAGCCTGCCGACGGCTGGGCCGACAGCACTGGGACGGCCACACTTACCGCCTCAGACGGAGCGGAGAACGACTACTTCGGGATTTCGCTGTCGTTGGACGGTAGCACTGTAGTGGTTGGAGCCCCGGGGAGCGACAGCAACATGGGCGCCGCCTACGTCTTCACCTGGGATTCGGCTAACAGTGCTTGGGAGCAGAAGGCCAAGCTCACCGCCTCCGACGGGGCGGCGAATGACGAGTTCGGAATTTCCGTAGCGGTGGACGGCAACAGCGTCGTAGTTGGAGCGTACCTGGACAGCCGCGCCGATGACATCGTTATTTCTTCGGGTTCGGTTTACGTGTTCATCAACCGGTCAGGTGTGTGGAGCGAAACGCTCAATCTCGCCGCCCCCGACGCCGCGCCATACGACCGGTTCGGGTACTCTGTTGCGTTAGACGGCGGCACCCTCTTGGCAGGAGTGCCCCAGCCAGTGTACTTCGTTGGCGGAACGCCGATCAGAAGGCCCGGCGCAGCCTACTTGTTGGAAATCGCGAACGAGGACAAGATGGTAGTCGCGGAGTGGGTGGACCTCAAGCCTACAGATTTAACCGTGTCCTATGTCGGCTCTAACTTAAGGCCAATTTACGTCTACCGGGTGCTCGGTTTGGACAACGACCAAGAGTACGCTTTCCGGGTGCGCGCGGTGAACGACGCCGGCAATAGTCCGTCTGCGGAAACCGTGGCGGCCACGCCTAGGCTGTCGAAGCCAGGCAAACCCACCGGTCTGTCCGCCAGGGCGGGAAACCGGCGGGTAACGCTAAGTTGGGATGACCCTCTCGATTCGTCCATAGACGGCTACCAGGTACTGAAGCCTCCCGAGCAAACCAAGCTCACGGTCGGCTCCGACGGCGGGGAGAAAGGCAAGTTCGGGAAGTCGGTAGCGGTGGATAGTGGCACCGCCGTGGTGGGTGCGCCCGAACACGATGGCACGGACACCGAAGGCAACCCCATCACTGATTCCGGTGCGGCCTACGTATTCACCAAAGACTCCAGTGGTTGGGGCCAGCCGATCAAGCTCACCGCCGGCTCTGACGGCGCGCGGAACGACCTGTTCGGGTATTCCGTTGCGGTGGATGGGGATACGATCGTGGTCGGGGCGTATCAACTTGAGTACCAGGGGGTCAATAACACCGTCGAGAAGCCTGGTGCGGCGTACATTTTTACCAAGGTCGACGGTGTTTGGAGCCAAGCAGCCAAGCTTACGGCATCGGACGGGGCGGTGAAAGACCGGTTTGGGTATTCCGTGGCAGTGGGTGGGGACACCGTCGTGGTTGGGGCGCGGGGACACAACGGCAAGACGGGTGCGGCCTATGTATTCACCAAGGTCGGTGGCGTGTGGGGCAACTCTCTGGACGGCTCAGAAACCCACAGAACAGAGACGGCCAAGCTCACCGCAACTGGCGGCGCCACATTCGACTATTTCGGTCACTCCGTTGCGGTGAACCGCGACACCATCGTGGTTGGGGCGCGGGGACTCGACAGCAGCCCTAGCGCGGCCTACGTCTTCACCGAGGTCGGCGGTGTGTGGGGCCAGAAGGCCAAGCTCACCGCCTCCAACGCCGATGATGACGACCAGTTTGGGCAATCGGTAGCGGTGGACGGTGACACCGTCGTAGTCGGGGCCCAACAAGGCGACAGAAAAAGGGGTTCAGCCTACGTCTTTACCAAGCCCACCGGGGACAACTGGGCCAACAATACTGAGACGGCCAGACTCGCCGCTTCCGACCGCGGCGCAAGTGATTATTTAGGAGCCTCCGTTGCCATACGAGGTAGCACCATCGTGGTCGGGGCGTACGCCGCCGATATCGACCGTGAGGATGATGGCGCTCTTTCCGGCGCGGCTTACGTCTTCACCAAGCCGGCCAACGTTGACTGGGCCAACGATCCAAACAAAGACTACAGAACGGAGTCGGGCAAGCTCACCTTACCCACCGACGAAGAAGAAAAGAGCGACGAGTTCGGAAACTCCGTCGCCCTGGACGGCCAGAGCATGGTGGTCGGGGCACCCGAGGGGAACGATGGCTTCGGTTCGGTCTACGTGTCGGACATCCCGAAATGGGCCTTTTTGGCAAGCGGAGCAGAGACCACGTCCGCCACCGTGAGAGGGTTGACCAACGGTGCGCAGTACGCTTTCCAGGTCCGCGCTGTCGAATACGAAAGTGAAGGCTTGCCCTCGGACATCGTTCGAGCCACGCCCAAAGTCAGCAACGTGGATGAAGCCGGGACGGTGTCGGTGTCCCTGGAACAACCGGAGGTCGGGACCGCGCTGGTCGTCTCCCTGAGCGATCCCGACGGCTCGCTGTCCGACATCTCCTGGCAGTGGGCGAGGTCCTCGGACGGTTCCGACTGGAGCGACATCTTCGGGGCCAACTCGGACTCCTACACCCCGGTCGCGGACGATGTGGGCATCTACCTCCAGGCAACGGCCTCCTATACGGACGGACACGGCCCGGGCAAGTCCGCACACGCGGTCATGGAACGGCAGACCGCCCAAAGAGGTCCGTCCTTCGAAGGCGACGTCACGTTCACCGTCGAAGAGAACACCTCCCCGGGCACTCCCGTGGGAGACGCTATCACCGCGACGGATCGGGACGGCGATGTCCTGACCTACTCCGTGTCGGGGATCGACGCGTCTTCCTTCGTCCTAGACGGCTCCACCGGTCAGATCACCGTCGGCTCCGGGACCCTGCTCGACTACGAGTCCGGGCCTACGAGGTACACGGTCGTCGTCTCCGTCCACGATGGCAGGGGCGTCTACGGCGACGACGACTCCACGATCGACGACCTCATTGAAGTGAGCATCGACGTCAGCAACGTGGATGAAGCCGGGACGGTGTCGGTGTCCCTGGAACAACCGGAGGTCGGGACCGCGCTGGTCGTCTCCCTGAGCGATCCCGACGGCTCGCTGTCCGACATCTCCTGGCAGTGGGCGAGGTCCTCGGACGGTTCCGACTGGAGCGACATCTTCGGGGCCAACTCGGACTCCTACACCCCGGTCGCGGACGATGTGGGCATCTACCTCCAGGCAACGGCCTCCTATACGGACGGACACGGCCCGGGCAAGTCCGCACACGCGGTCATGGAACGGCAGACCGCCCAAAGAGGTCCGTCCTTCGAAGGCGACGTCACGTTCACCGTCGAAGAGAACACCTCCCCGGGCACTCCGGTGGGAGACGCTATCACCGCGACGGATCGGGACGGCGATGTCCTGACCTACTCCCTGTCGGGGATCGACGCGTCTTCCTTCGTCCTAGACGGCTCCACCGGTCAGATCACCGTCGGCTCCGGGACCCTGCTCGACTACGAGTCCGGGCCTACGAGGTACACGGTCGTCGTCTCCGTCCACGATGGCAGGGGCGTCTACGGCGACGACGACTCCACGATCGACGACCTCATTGAAGTGAGCATCGACGTCAGCAACGTGGATGAAGCCGGGACGGTGTCGGTGTCCCTGGAACAACCGGAGGTCGGGACCGCGCTGGTCGTCTCCCTGAGCGATCCCGACGGCTCGCTGTCCGGCATCTCCTGGCAGTGGGCGAGGTCCTCAGATCGCACGGACTGGCAAGATATGGCCGGCGCGTCTTCCTTCACCTATACCCCTGTTGACCGGGACGGGGACAAGTATCTGCGGGTCACAGCGTCTTACGCTGACGGCGAGGGTTCGGGCAAGCAGGCACAGGCCGTCTTGAACAACCCGGTCCAGGGACTCCCCGAACCGGTGGCGACACCGACGACCACGGCGACGGACACACCCGCACCCGCACCCACACCCACACCCACACCCACAGCGGAGCCAGCGCCGTCCGAGGCGGACGGCGGAGAAGAAGGATTTCCCTGGTGGGTTATCGTCGCGGTAGTGATTGGGGTAGTCGCCGGAGTCGTTATCATAATTGTGGTGCTACGTAGCCGGAGATAGGACTGGGAAGAAGTCTTAGCAGCCACCCGGTCAAGACTGACACTTGAGGAACATCCCGCGGCCGTTACTCATAGCGCCACGACCAACTCGAAAGCTCGCAGTACGGTACACTTGTGCCCATCAACAACGCTGTTCTTCAAGCTGTAGCGTCATCAAGCCATGAAGAGCGGGGCGCAGCACACCAAATAGGTAAGCCTGCGCCTCACTCGTCTATCTGTGTCGCGATGCGTCATATGCCCCAGCAGCGCCTTCTGCATGACGTGCAGACCCAGAAGCCTCTGGACGCTGCCCCCGCATCCGCCTGGTGACCTCCTGGGCCAAATTCTCCGACTAAAACTCGTCCACGCTCTCGATGATGGCCTCCATGATCTTGCCGGCCGGGGTATCGTCGGCCTGCTCGGTGACAAAGGCGACGTGGACTCCCCTGCGCCTGAGCATGGACTTGAACGCTACGGCGTGTTCGCGCCTGCGGGCGATGCACCCGATTCCGGGAGGTCGGGGCCGTCAAATGGCACGCCGGGGGAGCAGGAAGTCCTGAGTCTATGTCGTTCGATGGCGATTCACCCCGGAGCAGGACAGGACACTCAAGGCAAAGGTGTAGGATAATCTTGGATTCGGCTCGGTCGGGCCTACGGGCCGGTTGGGCTCCTCTGGTCTACAACGAGACTTCCCAGCGAAAAGTTCGCAGTTCAGTACACTTAGGCCCACCACTCCTTGACCTCGCGCGGAGCGCTGGCTGCAGCTACAGGGCGGCGATGGTGACCGCCCGCCGGCGGTTTCTTTGGCCTGGCGCATCGTGCCGGCGTGCGACAGGGCGACTATAGTGGCCCGGCGTCTGCCGTCCGTGCCGTCGACCTGAGCTTAAGCGAATCGGCGCCTACTCGTTTTTGAGGAGCCCGAAGAAGGCGACGCGGCGGAACTCGCGCAGGCCGCGCATGTGCGCCTTGCCGAGAATGTAGCCGCCTGGCAGCTCGACGATCTCGTCGACGATGCTACGAATAGGCAGCGGGTTGGGTGAGTTGGCGTAGTCGAGCTTGAGCACCTCGACATCCGGGTCTTCGATCCCGCGCCCTGGGAAGGTGCGAAAGGGGAAGACCTGCACCGTGCCCGGGACATCGTCGCCCGGCACGCGATACTCGGGCCAGCCCAGCTTCCCGGTCGCTTTCGACCAGGCGTTATCGACGAAGACGTTGTCGCCGGTTTCGCTGCTTGCCTCGAAGGTCTTGCCGAGCTAGGGCAGGTAGATGCGGGTCAACCACTCGAAGAAGGGATCAGAGAGCAGGCCGGTGGACATCGCGATGAGCTCGCCCTCGTGGCGGCCGTGCGGGCGGGGCAGCGCGCCCATGCGGAAGAGGCGGCTGGAAATCTCGAGCGAGGCGTGGCGACTAAGATCGAGACGAGCCCGCGCCAGGCGGGCCTGCCTCGATGCTGCCTCGCGTAGATAGCGAAAAGGGGCGTCTTCCAGAGTTCCTCCCGTTTCGGCGGCGAACGCGAGGAACTCTGCTACCGCGCGCAGGTGCGCTTCAACGGCTTCGGGAGTGGGGTCCAGGACGTCAGGCTCGGCCTCGCGGAGGAAGCCGGCACGTGCAAGAACCTGGGCAGGCGTGCTCGTGGCGATGTCAGTGCCTCTTACGGCGTCAGCTTGGCACGCTGGCGCTGCTGAGCGCGCGAATCAGTGAGCCTGGCCGCGGAAGTTTGTGCTGAAAAACAGGATCAGTACGAGCATGACTACGCCAACGATCACCATGCAGCGCAGGGCAATCAGCAGCTCCCAGAACAGCGCGGCAATCCGTGGCCAGTCGAGTTCTAGCGCCTGGCTTAGGGCGTAGCTCAAGGCGAAGGCGGCCAGCGTCACCACCAGGAGTCGGAGGAAGATGAGCATGACTCTGTCTTGAAAACCGTAGGCGCGGCGGCGGGAGATGTCAACGAGACCGCGGCCTAGAGGCGGGCGACGCAAGCGGTGGAGATGTTGGGCAGGCGGCTGATGTCCGCCAGCGTCTCGGCGTCAAGCTGGTCGTCGAGGCCGAGGACCATGAGGGCGCGGCCACGCACCTTCTCGCGGCCGACGCGCATGAAGCTGATGTTTATGTCTTTCGCGCCGAGGAACGTGCCGACGCGGCCAACGGTGCCGGGCCGGTCTTCGTTCTCGCAGAAGAGCAGGTAGCCCTCGCGGGGGGGGAGACGTCGACCCAGAAGTAGTTGGTTTTGACGATGTGAGGACCGTCCTGGGCCACCGTCGCGGAGACGCTGCTCCTGCCGGTGTTGGTCTTGAGGTGGACGCGGATCAGGTCTTTATAGATGCCGTTGTAGCGGCCCAGCGCTCCGTGATCAGCAGGCCACGCTGCTCGGCGGCGAGGCCGGCGTTGACCAGGGTGATGTTCTCCTCGCTGATCGGCGCCAGGAGCCCTTTGACGACGGACGCTTTCAGAGGTGAGTGGTCGAGGTCAGCAAGGTCGCCGAGATATTCGATCTCAATGCTCTCGAACTGGGCCGTGGAGAGCTCAGTGACGAGGGAGGCAGCCTGGCTCGCGGCCTGCAGGTAGGGCGCGATGACCTTGAAGGTTTCGGCACCAACGGCTGGCAGGTTGACGGCGTAGGCAGCCGGCTCGCCGCGCAAAACGGCGACGACCTGCTGCGCCACTTCGATCGCGACGCGCTCCTGCGCCTCGGCGGCGGATGCGCCGAGGTGGGGCGTGAGGACGACGTTGGGGTGCTTGAGGATGGTGGCGTCTCCGGCCGGCGGCTCGGTCTCGAAGACGTCGAGGGCGGCGCCGGCGACGCGGCCGCTATCGAGGGCACCCAGCAGGGCGGCCGCGTCGATCAGCTCGCCGCGGGCGACGTTTATCACCCGCACGCCGGCCTTCAGCCTCTGGAGCTCGGCCTCGCCGAGGAAGTGATGCGTGGGGGAGCTGTGCGTCGGGTCGTAGAGCGGCAGGTGGAGCGTGATGAAGTCGGACTCGGCGAGCAACTCTTCTTTCGTGCAGACCTCGATCCCCAGGACCTGAAAGCGCTCGGGCGAAACGAAGAGGTCGTAGCCTAGTACGCGCATCTCGAAGGCGCGGGCGCGGCGGGCGACCTTCGACTCGATGCGGCCGAGGCCGGCTATGCCCAGCGTCTTGCCGCGAAGCTCGACGCCGACGAACTTCCCGCGCTCCCAGCGGCCTTCGCTCAGGGAGAGGTTGGCGCCGGGAATGTGGCGCGCCAGGGCGAGGATGAGGCCCATGGTGTGCTCCGCCGCGTCGACGTCGATGTTGTCGACGCCGACACCGGCGCGTCCGACGACGGCGAGCTCGTGGCCGGCGTCGATCACGTCGCTTGTTACGCGCGTCTCGCTCCGCACGACGAGGGCGTTGTACTCCGGGATGGCGGCGAGGAGCTCGCCCGGTGAGAGCCCGATGCGTACGTCGACGTAAGAGCCCTGCCTCAGGATCTCCATGGGCCACCAACCTTCTTTGAGAGCTTGTCTAGCGTGGCGGAGACCTCGTCTTTGACCTTCAGGATCAGCGACAGCTCCCTCACTTCTTTTTCCTCTCCGCCTCTTCGCGCCGCACCTTGTCAGACGCCTGGTGAATCAGCTCTATCTCGTCCTTGAGCCGCTGGGGCGCCTCGTAGAAGTCCTGAAGGCTCATGGCGACACCAAGGTTGATAATCTGCACGGCTTCTCTTAGCTCTCCGGGGAGCTTTCCTCCGCCGTGTTTAAGGGCGGCGTAGGCTCTGCCGAAGAGCTCGTCTCTTCCCCCGGCGTAAGC